>NZ_LMQR01000001.1:0-2985820 GCF_001424645.1 Frigoribacterium sp. Leaf415 | reverse complement strand
GTGTCGACACCCAGGTCGCCGTCGACGCGTCCTTCGTCGAAGCCCTCACCAGCCTCGGCCTGACCCCCGGCGTCGTGGGCACCGCGACCTTCACCGACGGAACCTTCGCGTTCCCGATCACCGGCGGCAACGTCGACTACTACGGCCCCGACAGCGACGTSCGYCCYTACGTCCAGGGCGAGATCGACCACGACGGCTCSGGCATCAGCCTCACCGCCGCCGACGGCACCGTCGTCGAACTCACCGACTTCCGCATCGACCCGGGCGAGAGCAAGCTCTACGGCACCGTCACCGCCAACGGTGCTGTCGCCGCYGAGGACGCCTACCTSTTCAACCTCTGGGGCGGCACCCTCAAGCCCATCCAGATGGAAGGCTCCAACGCCGTCCTCGAGGGCACCACCGTCCACATCAGCCCCGACGCCGCGTCGCTGCTGAACCAGACCTTCAAGACCGACGCCGTCCAGGACGAGATGCTCGTCGGCGTCGCGAAGATCACCGCCGCCACCGAATAACACCCCCGCCTGCCGGCCCCCGGGTCGGCAGGCCCCTCGGGTCGTCTCCGTGGCGACGCACCGCCCTCACCTTTCGGCGAGGACCGGTCATCCCGGCCGCGTCGCTGCTGAACCAGACCTTCAAGACCGACGCCGTCCAGGACGAGATGCTCGTCGGCGTCGCGAAGATCACCGCCGCCACGGAGTAGTACCCGCGGGCCAGGGCTTCGCCCGTCGGCCCCCAGGGTCGCACCCCGCTCGGCGAGGTGCGACCCGGAATCCGGGTCGTCTCCGTGACGACGCACCGGCCCCGCCCTGCTCGACGGGGTCGGCGATCCCGGTGGACCCCGCCTCGTGCTCACGCACGGGGCGGGGTTTTTCCGTGTTCCGCCCTGCGCCCCGCTCCCCTCGCCCGGCGCCCGGCGCCCGGCGCCCGGACCAGCCGTGAACCCGGTTTCGAACGATGCACCCCGTTTCTTCTGGGTTCATCGTTCGAAACCGGGTTTTTCGCGTGCAGTCGGACCTCGCGCTCAAGGGGCGCGGCGGCGGCGACCGGAGGCAGGCTCGGGAGGCGCGGCGGGCGGCCACGGGTCGGGCTCGGCCGTGCTGCGGGCGATGAGCGCGCGGACGTCGGCGTCGTGCTGCAGCGTCCACGCGACGGCCGAGTTCAGCGACGACGCCGTGTGCAGCCACGGGCGACGTCCGCCCTCGTCGCGGCAGTGGGCGTAGACGTCGAAGGCGAAGCCGCCCGTGACCGGCCGCTGGCGCACGAAGCCGAGCGGAGCCGCCTCGCCCTGCCGGATCAGCCACAGCCCCTGCCCACCCGGGATCGGCGGGATCGCGCACGGGTGCTCGGCCGGCGGCTTGCGCAGTGCCGCCCGCGCGTTCTCGAACTTCGTCTGCACGCCCATGTCGGTGACCGTAGGCGCGACCACCGACGCCCGGCCCGCCGAGATGTCACGACTTGCCGCTCACGTCCGGAGGTGAGCGGCAAGTCGTGACATCTCGAGCGGCCGGAGCCGGCGGGGCGGCGTACGACGAAAGTCGTAGGACAGGTCCCGACTCCTGCACCCGGTGTCGCGGCGGCGCAGCCGCGAGCGTAGAGGCATGATCACGACACCGACTCGAGAAGCCCCTCCGTCCCGACGGCGCCACCCGCGCCTCCTCGTCCGAAAGACCCTCGCCGCGGCGGCCGTCGTCGCCCTGGGCGTGACGCTCGCCGGGTGCGCGTCCGGGGCGACGGGCGCGACCGCCGACCCCGCGCCTCCTGCACCTCCGCAGCACCAGCCCGGCGGACACTCCCTGACGCAGGACGACGTCGACTCGTGGCTCGACGGTGCCGTCGGCTCGGCGCTGCAGACCACCGGCATCCCGGGGGCGACCGTGTCGGTCGTCGCCGACGGCGAACTGCTGACCGCCCGCGGCTACGGCATGGCCGACACCGGCACCGGCGAGACGCCCGCCGAGGCCGTCGACCCCGAGCGCACGCTGTTCCGCGTCGGCTCGGTCTCGAAGGTCGTCTCGGCCACCGCCGTCATGCAGCTCGTCGAGCAGGGCGCCCTCGACCTCGACGCCGACGTGCAGCAGTACCTCGACTTCGACCTCGACACCCCGAAGGGCGCCGTCACCCTGCGGCACCTGCTCACCCACACGGCCGGCTTCGAGGAGGTCATCGCGGGACTGATCGGCACGCCCGGCAGCGAGAAGACGCTGCGCGAGGCCGTCAGCGAGGCTCCCCCGGCCCAGGTCTTCGTGCCCGGCACGACCCCGGCGTACTCCAACTACGGAGCCACCCTGGCCGGTTACGTCGCCGAGCGCGTCAGCGGGGTCCCGTTCGCCGACCTGCTGCAGCAGGACGTCTTCGACCGGGCCGGCATGACCTCGTCGTCGTTCGCCCAGCCGCTGCCCGCCGACCTGGACGCCCGCCTGGCACACGGCTACCCCGACGACTCGAAGCCCGCCGTCGCCACCGAGGTCGTCAACGCGGCGCCGGCCGGTGCGATGTCGGCCACCGCGACCGACATGGCCCGCTTCATGCTCGCCCAGCTGGGCGACCTGCCCGACGACCAGGCGCTCCTGCAGGCCGACACGCTCGCCGAGATGCACCGCCCCGCCCTCGACGCCGACGACCTCGGCACGCTCGTGGCCGGTCAGCGCATGGACCTCGCGTTCTTCGACGACAGCACGCCCGGCCTCGCCGCCTTCGGCCACGACGGCGACACGCAGGTGTTCCACTCGGCGATGCGGATGTTCCCCGAGCACGACACCGGCATCTTCCTCAGCATGAACGGCAGCGGACGATCGGCCACGGCCTCGCTCGACCTGCGCACCACGGTGCTGCAGGGGTTCGCGGACCGGTACCTGCGCGACGCGGCTACCGCGGACTCGACGGTCTCGTCGGGCTCGTCCGACGCGTCCGACTCGTCCGGCGCGTCCGACGCGGACAGCCGAGGAGGCGCGGGCACGGTCGACGGCGACGCCCCGGCCACCGAGACGGTCGCCTCGGGCACCGGCTCCGGCGACACCACCGACGGCCCCGTGGCCGCCGACCTGGCCGGCACGTACCTCTCGTCGCGCTCCCCCGTCACCAACCCCGGCGCCCTGCTCGCCCTGAGCGGCCAGACCACGGTCGTGCCCCGCTCTGACGGCACGGTCGCCGTCACCCCGAAGCCGCTCGGCGTGACCACCGGCGTCTACGAGAAGGTCGGGACCGACCTGTGGCGCGAGGTCGGCGGAGACGCCCTGCTCGCGACGCGGACCGCCGGCACCGACGGGAACTCGACCGTCGAGGCAATCTCGTGGGGCGCCTCCTTCACCATGCTGCGGGCGCAGCCCTGGCAGGCGGCGTCGGCCGCGCTGCCGAGCGTGGTCCTGGCCGTCGTGGTGCTGCTCGCCTCGGTGATCGTGTGGCCGGCCACCGCCCTCGCCGGGCTCGGACGCCGCCGTCGCGACCTCCGCGCCGGCCTGTCGACCGGGTCGGTCGCCACCACCCCGCGACGCCGTGACCGCACCCTGCTGCTGTCCCGTCTGGGACAGGCGTCGACGCTGCTGGCCCTCGTCGGCTGGGCGGTCGTCGCGGTGCAGGCCATGTCGTTCGCCGAGGTGTCGGCCGTGACCCTCCGCGTGCTGCAGGGGCTGCAGCTGCTCGGCGTCGTCGCGATCGTGCCGGCCGCCCTGGTCGCCTGGCGGGCCGTGCGCGACCGTCGAGGCTGGGCCGTGGTGACCGGACGCGTGCTCGTCCTCGTGTCGCTCGTGGTGCTCGCCGGCTTCGCCTTCGGCTTCCGCCTCATCGCCCCGAGCGTGAGCTTCTGATGCCCCGCCCCCAGCGCGACACCCGGGCCGACGGTGCACAGCCGTCGTCGGCCCGGGGCCGGGAGGGCCGCGGCACCTGGCATGCTCGGACCGTGACCACGAGCCCTGACCCCTCGCCCGCCGCGGGTGTCGACCGTGGACCGGGTGGGTCTGGCGGGTCTCGCGGCCCGGCCGGTTCCGGCGGCCCGGCCGGCTCCGGCGGCTCGGCCGGGCCCGGCGTCGCGACGGTGCGCCGCGTCCTCGACCGGCTGGGCGTGCACACGGTGCTCGGCCGCGACGTCGTGCTCGCCGGCGTCTGGGCGCTCGTCACGATCGTCTTCCTCGCGACGCTGCTCGCGGCGGGCGAGTTCTACGGCGCGAACCGCAGCATCCCGACCGCCCAGATCGTCGCCGTGATCGTGCTGGCGCTCGTCCAGCACGTGCCCCTGGCGCTCCGGCGCGTCAGGCCCGTCACGGCCCTGCTCGCGGTCGCCGTCCTGCAGGCCGCCCTGCTCGCGGTGCTGCCGACCGGCCTCGCCCTGTGGACGGCCGCCCCCGTCGTCACGGCGTACACGGTCGCCACCCTGCGGCCGACCCGGGCCGTCCTCGGAGTGGTGCTCGCCGCCGTCGGCATCGAGGCCGTCGGGGCCGCCGTCGGGGCCTCGGCCCTCGTGAAGGACCAGCTCGGTGCCCCCGCGGGGCTCGGCGAGGTCGGCGTCGTCGTCGAGGCGCTCGCCCTCGTGGCCAGCGCCGTGCTGATCAACGGCGTGAGCGCCGCCGTCGGCTCGTGGGTGGCCCTGCGCCGCGCCCACGACCGCGACGCCCGGGCCCGTGCGGCCGAGAGCGTCGAGCACCAGGCGACGCTCACCCGGGCCGCGGTCGCCGCCGAGCGCACGCGCATGGCCCGTGAACTGCACGACGTCGCCGCCCACCACCTCACCGGGCTCGTCGTGCAGGCGGGTGCCGCCGAACGCCTCGTCGACGGCGACCCCGAGCGCGCCAAGGAGTCCCTGCGCAGCGTCCGCGCCCAGGGCCGCGAGACCCTCGACGCGTTGCGGTCGATCGTGGGCATCCTCCGAGAGACCGGCGACGGACCGAGCGGCACCGTGCCCGTTCCCGGCCTCGGTGACGTGGCCGACCTCGTCGACCAGGCCCGCGCCTCCGGGGCCGTCGTCGACTCGCACGTCGACGGCACCCTGCCGTCGCTCGCCCCGCTCGCCGACGTGACGGCCTATCGCACGGTGCAGGAGGCCCTCGTCAACGCCCGTCGACACGCACCGGGGGCGACGGTCGAGCTGCGCTTGCGCGCCACGGCCGGGTCCCTCGTGATCCTCGTCGAGAACGACCTGCCCGTCGCTCGCGACTCGTCGGGGGGCGGCGGCTTCGGACTGGTCGGCATGCGCGAGCGGGCCGACCTGGTCGGCGGACGGCTCGACACCGGGGCGACCGCCGAGGGGCAATGGCGGGTGCGGCTCGAGCTGCCGGTCGAGGCCGAGACCGACGCCGGGCCGCCGGCGCCCGCCGTGGCGTCCGCTGCGACTCCCACGGTGACGCCCGCTGCGACTCCCGGACCCGGTGCGGGGCTCGCCGGCGGGGGTGCGGAATGATCCGGGTCGTGCTGGTCGACGACCAGGCGATCGTGCGCACCGGCTTCCGGGTCGTGCTCGAGACGGCGGGAGGCATCGAGGTCGTCGGCGAGGCGTCCGGCGGGCGCGAGGCGGTCGAGGTCGTGCGACGCACCCGCCCCGACGTCGTCGTGATGGACGTGCGCATGCCCGGCGGAGACGGCATCGAGGCGACGCGGGCGATCGTCGACACCCGGGTCGGGCCCGGTGGCGCGGGAACGGCCGCTGCCGGCGGCCTCGGCTCGTCAGCGCCCCTCGGCAGCGGTCCGGCCCTCGGCGGCGGCCCGCCCCTCGGCAGCGGTCCGGCCCTCGGCGCGGATGCCGTCGACGGGCAGGAGGCGCGGGTCGGGTCAGCGAGCGCCCCCGCGGTCCTCGTCGCCACGACCTTCGACCTCGACGAGTACGTGTTCGGTGCCCTCGAGGCGGGCGCAAGCGGGTTCGTGCTCAAGGACGTCGAGCCCGACGAGTTCGTCGGTGCCGTCCGGGCCCTGGCGTCGGGGCGGGCCGCGATCGACGGCGCCACCACGCGGCGGGTGATCGCCGAGTTCACGCGGCGCCGGCGGACGTCGGCGGTCGAGCCGTCGCCCGACGTCCTGACGGAACGCGAGCGCGAGCTCGTCCGCCTGCTCGGCGAGGGGCTGTCGAACGACGAGATCGGCGAGCGCCTGGTGGTCGAGACGAGCACGGTCAAGTCGCACCTCACGCGCATCACGACCAAGCTCGGCACCCGCGACCGGCTGCAGACCGTCGTCTGGGCCTACCGCTCGGGCCTGCTGCCCTGAGCCGAGCGGTCCGGGGCCTCCCTCCCGTCGGCCGCCCGGGCCGACGACGCCGATGCGCCCGCAGCCAGCTCGGGTAGGGGACGGTCGCTGTCGGCGACGCGGGTGAGCCTCGCGGCGAGGGGCTTGGCGAGCGCCGAGGTGAGGACCTTGTCGGCGACGCCCCGGGCGGCCAGCCCGAGTCGGGTGCGTGGGTAGGCGAAGCGCACGATGCCTTTCGGGATGCCCTGGATCTTGTCGACCAGGGGCCGCATCCACTCGTCGAAGGCCCCGAGCGCCGCGTCGAGCCCGGCCCGGTCGATCGGCCCCGAGGCGGTGTCCACCCGTGACAGCGAGGCCGCGAGCACGTAACCGCTCGTGAGGGCCAACGACGCGCCTCCCCCGCCCATGGGTGTGACGCACCAGGCCGCGTCACCGACGACGCAGACGCGTCCCCGACGCCACTTCGGCATGCGGATCTGCGTCAACTCGTCCACGTAGACGTCGTCGGACGATGCGAATCCGTCGAGCACGCGCTGTGTCTGCCAGCCCGCGTCGGCATAGCGCTGCCGGAGCCGCGCCTGGGTCTCGTCCCGGTCCCGGCCCGCCAGGTCGTCGTCGCCCGCGTAGGCGAGGATCGCGCGGGTGGTTCCGTACGGATCGGGCCGCAGGTGCACCTGGCGGCCGCCCACGGCGTTGTACCAGCGCCACCGGTCGTCGTCCGACGGTGTGCGGGGGATCGTCCCGAACGCCATGGTCACGCCGAGGTCGCGCGTGTCGACGGCTCCGGCGCCCGCGAAGAGACGGTCGCGGGTCCGCGAGCGGACGCCCTCGGCCACGACGAGCAGGTCCGCGTGCAGCACGCGGCCGGTGCTCGTCCGGATGGTCACCCGCCCCGGGGCCAGACCGCCGTCCGTGTCGTCGACGTCCTCGACGGTCTCGCCGTAGACGAACTGCACCCCGTCCGGAAGCGCGTCGAGGATCGTCCGAGCGAGGTCGCCGCGCAGCACCTCGAGCTCGGCGGTGGCGCCGTCCGCACCGTCGGACGGCAGCTCTGCGGTGACCGCGCCGTCCCGGTCGACGAGCACGGCGCCCGTCTCGGTCGTGTTGACACGCCGGACCGCCTCGACGAGTCCCATGCGGTCGAGGACCTCGCGCGCGACGCCACGGACGTCGACGTTCTGGCCGCCGTCGCGGAAGGCCGGCGCCCGTTCGACGACCGTCACGGCCCAACCGGTCCGGCGCAGCCACCAGGCGGCCGAGAGTCCTGCGATGCTGGCTCCGGAGATCACTGCGTGCGGTGCGGTCATGTCGTCCCTCGTCCGTCCTCGTCGGGGAGGTGACGTGCTCGCGATCGCTCGCCGCACCTCCGTGCTTTACAGTAAAGCTACTACACAGTAAAGGTTGAGGCATGGACGAGATCGACCCGTTGAGCGCGGAATGGTCCGAGGGTGAGGTCGCCGTGATGCATGGCTTGCGGGACTGGGCCGTCACCTTCGACGAGCTCACCCGCCATCTGTCGTCCTGGATGCGCCTGCCCGGGTCGGACGCCAACGCCCTCGGCCAGATCGTCTGGGCCGAGCAGGCCGGCGAACCGCTCTCGCCTGCTCGGCTCTCGCGACGGATCGGCATGACCTCGGGCGCAACGACGGTGTTGATCGACCGGCTCGAGGCGGCAGGGCACGTCGGTCGGCACCGCGAGAGCAGCGACCGGCGACGGGTGACCCTCCGTCCCACCGACGGCGCGCGGGCCGAGAGCGGTCGGTTCCTGGCGTTCTCCGGCGCCGAGATCGCCGGCGCCCTCAAGGCCACCACGGCCGAGGAGGCGCGGGTCGTCCTGGACTTCCTCTCGCGGATGACCGCGGCCGCGACCGCCGCGAACGTCCGTCTCGAACAGCACGCGCGCGCCGACCCCGGAGCCCGGGACGAGCCTCACGACGCCACGACCCGCTGATAGCCTCGGGGCGTCGCGGGGCCACGGGGGTGCCCGGACGGAGGGGACGACATGTCGATCAGGATCACGCTGCCCGTCGGGGCCGCCGCTCTCGTGTTGCTGCTGACCGGGTGCTCAGGGGGTGCCGGCGACGAGCCGACCACGACGCCGAGCGCCACCACCGCGGCGAGCCCGTCGGCCACGGCGACCGCCGACGCCTCCTCGGCCGCCCTCTCGGACGCCGAACTGGCGTCCGTCTTCACGGGCATCCAGTTCGTGCCCGACGAGTTCGACACGACCGACCAGCTGCTCGACTCGGTCTACCCGGGGTTGACCGCGAGCGACCCGAGCTGCCTCGCCCCGTTCGGCGTCGGCTGGGACGACGCCGCCCCCGACGGTGCGCTCGAGTTCGGCACGAGCAACGACCGCTCGATGACCGCCGTCGTCGCGAGCACGGGTGACGACGACGCGGCCTCGGCCCTGGTCGCCGAGGCGTCCGACGCCCTGACCCGCTGCGCGGACGGCACCGCCCTCTTCACGATGCAGGGCCAGCCCGTGCAGACCACGGTCGAGACCACCGAGCCGACCCTCACGGGCACCGACGAATCGCTCGGCTGGCGCGTCACGGGCACCGTCGGCGGCGGCAGCTTCACCCTGGTCGGCCTGACCGCCCGCGTCGGCGGCGACGCCGTCGCGGTCGTCGGCTGGGACCCGTCGTCGAACGCCACGAACGTGCCGCTCGCGACCCAGATGTTCGTCGACGCCCTCTAGTCGGGCCTGCCCGGAGCCGTCACCGCACCGACGTCGGCCGTGCTGACGGGGCACCGCCGAGTGGACGAGACACCGCGGTGTTCGGCGGCGTCCTGTCCACTCGGCGGTGTCGTCGGGCGGGGCGGTCAGGCGACGGGCTCGACGAGCGTGACGTGCTGCGTCGCCACCCGCACGGGCTGGCCGGCGAACGCCGCGGCGCGCGCCTCGGACTGCAGGTAGGCGGCCTCGACCTCGGCGAACCGCGCGGCGTCGCCCGGGGTGCTGACGGCCCAGACGAACTGGTTCGCGTCGCGGTCGGCGTAGGCGAACTCGATCTCGAAGCCCTCGGACAGCCGGGCGGGGATCAGCGTCCAGGTGAACCAGGCGACGAAGTCGTCGAGCACCCCCTCGACGAGCTCGTAGCGGCGCAACTGGACGGTCTTCGACGAGTCGGTCATGCCGCCACCCTACTGACGCCGCACAACACCACGAGATGGGCACAGCGCCACGACTAGTCCTGGCGCTGTGCTCACCGCCTGGCGTCGTGGCCCGTTGCTGGCACAGCGCCGCGCCTCCGCACCCACGCCCGGTAGCGTGGCGGCGTGACCCCGCTGACGCTCGCCCTCGCCGCCGCGGCCATCGTGGTCGGCGCCCTGACGCAGCGCATGGCGGGCATCGGCTTCGCGCTCACCGCCGCACCCCTGCTCGTCGTGGTCCTCGGCCCCGAGGCTGGCGTCTCGGTCGGCAACGCCCTCGCCGCCGTGCTCGCGCTCGTCGTGCTGGCGAGCACCTGGCGCACGGTGCGGTGGCGGACGGCGGCCCTCCTCGTCCTGCCCGCGCTCGTGACGATCCCGATCGGCGCGTGGGTCGTGCAGACCGCCCCGACCGGTCCGCTGACCATCGCGGTGGGCGCCCTGGCCCTGGTCGGAGTGCTGGTGATGGCGTTCTCGAGCCGCGCGCGCCTCCTGCCCGGCCGGGTCGGGGCCGTCGCCGCCGGGGCACTGGGCGGCTTCATGAACGTGACGGCCGGCGTCGGCGGCCCGGCGCTCACGGTGCACGCGACGAGCGACCGGTGGCCGCGCGAGGTCTTCGTGGGCACCGGCCAGGTGTTCCTGCTGGCGGTCAACCTGACCTCGGTGCTGACGAAGGGCATCCCCTCCGAGCCGATCCCCGTGTGGGCGGGAGCCCTCGGCCTGCTGTTCGTCGGCGCGTTCGTCGGGCACCACCTCAGCAAGGTCGTGCCGGCCCGGGTCGGCCGCATCCTCGTCCTGACGCTCGCCGCAGTCGGCAGCGCCCTCGCCCTCGTCCGCGGCATCACCCAGCTCTGACCCGGGCCGCATCCCGCCGAGATGTCACGACGTGCCGCTCACGTCCGGACCTGAGCGGCAAGTCGTGACATCTCGACGCGAGGGGCGGGGCAGCCGAGGAGGCGCGGGCCGCCACCCGGCGCCCCTCGCCTAGACTCGGCCCGCCATGCAGTGCGACTACTTCGACGCGGGACTGTGCCGTTCGTGCACGCTCCTCGACCGCCCCTACCCGGTGCAGGTCGCCGAGAAGGAGGCGCGCGTCCGCGACCTCCTCGGCGAGCGCCACTCCCCCGCGGCCTGGCTGCCGACGCTGACCAGCCCCGAGTCGGGGTTCCGCAACAAGGCGAAGATGGTCGTCGGCGGCACGATCGACGAGCCGACGCTCGGCATCCTCGACGGACGCGGGCAGGGCGTCGACCTGCGCGGGTGCGGGTTGCACACGGCGGGCATCCAGGAGGTGCTGCCGACGCTGGCGGCGTTCGTGACCCGCGCGCGCCTCCTGCCGTACGACGTGCCGAAACGCCGCGGCGAGGCGAAGTACGTGCACGTGACCGAGTCACCCTCGGGCGAGCTCATGGTGCGCTTCGTGCTGCGGAGCGAGCAGGCCCTGCCGCGGCTACGGGCCGAGCTGCCCTGGCTGCTCGAGGCCCTGCCGCAGGTGGCGGTCGTGTCGGTCAACCTGCTGCCCGAGCACAAGGCCGTGCTCGAGGGCGCCGACGAGATCGTGCTGACCGACCGCGAGACGCTCACCATGCAGCTCGGCGGGGTCGACCTCGAGCTGCGCCCGCAGAGCTTCTTCCAGACGAACACGGCGATCGCGGCCGGGCTGTACGCGCAGGCCGCCGAGTGGGTCGACACGATCGACCCGGCCACCGTGTGGGACCTCTACTGCGGCGTCGGAGGGTTCGCCCTGCACGTCGCGCGCCCGGGCGCCGGCCGGACGAGTCGGCACGGGCACCGCGAGGTCGTCGGCATCGAGACCAGCGAGGAGGCGGTGGCCAGCGCCCGGCGCAGCGCCCGTCGAGCAGGCCTCGAGCACGTGCGCTTCGCGGCGGACGACGCGACCCGGTTCGCGACGACCGCGTCGGCATCCGCGTCCGCATCCGCATCCGCGGAGCCGGGGTCCCCGGGGAGCGGCACCGCGCCTCCCGAGCTGGTCATCGTCAACCCGCCGCGACGCGGCATCGGCGCCACGCTGGCCGGCTGGCTCGAGGAGTCGGACGTCGAGCACGTCGTCTACTCGAGCTGCAACCCCGTCACCCTGGCGAGCGACCTGGACGCCATGCCGTCGTTCGACGTGGTCACCACGCGCGTGTTCGACATGTTCCCGCAGACGCCGCACCTCGAGGCGATGGCGCTGCTGCGCCGCCGCTGAGCAGGGCCCGGCTGCCCGCCGCCGTCCGCCGCGCGACTGTCCGTGGCCCGCGGCGGCACGGCTGCCGCACGCCCATGAACCCGGTTTCGAACGATGAACCCACGAGCTTCTGGGTTCATCGTTCGAAACCGGGTTCATGGGGCGGCGAGGACGAGGTGCGGCCGGCCGTCACGAGCGCGAGCACGGAACTGGGACCTCGGGCCTCAGAGCTCAGACCTCAGAGCAGGACGGTGCTGCTGCGCCAGCCGAGCGAGTCGGCACCCGTCTGCCACACGACGGTGAGGCCGCGGCCGGCCCCGCTCGACGCGCCGACCTCCGTCGTGAAGCGCTTGCCCGAGCCGGCCGACACGGCCTCGATCGACGGCAGCTGCTGCCCGTCGAGGAAGACCCAGAGCGTGTCGGGGTAGCCGACGACGCTCGGCTCGGTCTGGTCCTGGCTCTGCGGGCTGGCGAACGAGATCGACGCGGGGGCCGTGGTGTCGTACGCCGCGCCTCCTGCGGTCTGGTCCTCGGCGCCGGCGGCCGGGTTGTCCCATTCGTAGAGCGAGTCACCGGTCGGCGGCACGCCGGCGTCGTCGACGCGGAGGCCGTCGGAGGTCTCGCGTACGACCCAGGCGTCGGCGAGGTCGTCGGTCGTGGCGCTCACCAGGGTGAAGGCGCCCTCGGGGCCCTCGGCGGAGGCGAGTTCGGCGTCGGCCAGGACGGCCGCCTCGTCGGGCGTGACCGTCCCGTCGCTCGGCGAGGACGACGCGAAGGTCTGCTCGGTGCCGTAGAACTGCTGCGCCTCGGGGCTGAGCAGAGCCCACGCGGCGGCCGTGTCGTCGTCCGCGATCGCGTCGAGGTAGCGGACGACGATCGCCTGCTCGGCGGAGGCCTGCTGCGCGTCGGCCGGGGTGGCAGCCGTCGCGGTGGCACTCGGCGAGCCCGTGCTCGCGGCCGTCGGGGCCGTGACGGCGGGGTCGGACGTGCACCCGGTGGCGGCGACCAGCGCACCGACGGCGAGGGTCGAGGTCATGAGTAGCTCTCGTGTCTTAGCCATGCGTGGCACGGTAGCGACGGCCCGGCCGGGTTCGTCGCGACTCCCAGGGGATGCCCACGAGCGACGGACGACCTCGACCGGCGACCCCGGGAGGCGCGGGCCGGGTCAGGCGCGCGCGACGACCGCCCAGCCGTGCGGCCCCACCGACAGGACGTCACCGTCGAGGCCGGCGTCCCGGCCGGCCAGCCATTCGCCCGGGGCGGGGTCCGCCACGCGCAGCTCGTCGTCGCCGAGGTTGAGTGCGACGACCAGCGCCTGGTCGGACGAGACCCCGCGCACCTCGAGCACGAGCGACTCGTTCGCGACCGACACGGTGCGGCTGCGGGCGGTGTGCAGCCACGGGTGCCGGCGTCGCACGCCGATCAGTTCCTGGTGCAGGGCGAGGACCTCGGGGAGGGCGTCCGGCACGCCGGCACCCGGAGCCTCGGCAGGCGTCGAGGGGAACGCGGGACGCACGGCGTCGTCGCCGCCGACCCGCGCCTCCTTGACGGCCCGCAACCCGAACTCGTCGCCGTAGTAGACCGACGGCGTGCCGCCGAGCGTGAAGAGCAGCACGATCGCGTGGTCGTGGTGGCGCTCGTCGTCGATCTGGCTGGCGATGCGCGTGACGTCGTGGTTGCCGACGAAGGTCAGCGGCACGAAGTCGTCGAGGAACCCGTCGTGCCGCTGCAGCGCCCACTCGAGCTCGAACAGGTTGACCTCGGCCAGGGCGTGCCAGACGCCCTGCCACAGTTCGTACTGGGTGACCGAGTCGAGGCCTCCGTCGCGGACGGCCGCGGCGTAGTCGCCGTGCAGCACCTCGCCGACGACGTACACGTCGGGGTGCCGCTCGCGCAGCGGGGGCAGCACGGTCGCCCAGAACTCCGAGGGCACCGAGTAGGCGGCGTCGAGGCGCCAGGCGTCGGCGCCGCGGTCGGCCCAGTGGATCAGGACGTCGGTCACCGTGCGGGCCACCTCGGGTGACGAGTGGTCGAGGGCGATCAGCCCGCCGTGCCCCTCGAAGGTGCCCAGGCTGCCGTCGGCCTCGCGTCGGAACAGCGAGGCCTCGCGGGAGTCGGGGTCACGACGGGCCTCGACCAGTGCGGGGAACTCGGGGCCGACGTGGTTGAAGACGCCGTCGAGCATGACCTTCACGCCCTTCGCGTGGGCGGCCTCGATCAGGGTGACGAGATCGGCCTCGGTGCCGAGGCGCGGGTCGACCGTGAACCAGTCGATCGTGTCGTAGCCGTGGGTCGACGACGCGAAGACCGGCCCGAGGGCGAGCCCGTTGGCGCCGAGCGCCAGCAGGTGGTCCAGCCAGGGCACGAGATCGAGGAGGCGCGGTGCCGGCGAGCGGTCCGCTCCCGTCGTGTCCGCCCCGACGAATCCCAGGGGGTACACGTGCCACCACACGACGTGCTCGGTCCAGTCGGGGCCCGGCACGGCGGTGGCCGTCGTCGTGGGCTCGTGTTCGCTCATTCGCGCCACCCTAGTGACGGGTCGTCGTGAGGTGTCCCCCGCTCGGCTGGCGGGGCTCAGCTCGCGGGGCTCAGCTCGCGGGGCCGAGCAGGACGGCGAGCAGCGCGGCGGCACCGCCGACGATGAAGAGCATCGTGCCGGCCTGCATGGTGCGGGTCTTGTTGCGGTCCGCCGTGGGGACGTCGACCTCGAGGATCGGGCAGCCCGACCAGCCGATCAGGCCGACGCTCAGGGCGACGAGCGCGGCACCGACCCAGAACAGCGTGGCCACACCGGCCGAGAGCAACGCCGGACGCCAGCCGGACGAGAGCAGCAGCCCCAGGGCCACCGCCACGCTGCCGACCGCGGCGACGAACCAGATCGTGCCGGTCCACATGATGCGTTGGACGTTCTTCTCGGGGGTCATCAGGTCGTGCAGCTCGTGGGTCACCAGAACATCTTTCACCCTCTGCAGCGATCTGGCACACCCGGGTGCTGTCGAACACGCAGAAACGGGCGGGTCCGGACGATGCGGGCGTCCGACGACGCCCACATCGGACGAACCCGCCCGCTCTGCTCGTCGCGGCACGAACCGCGACAGGCGCGGGCGCGGCGACTACTTCGTGGCGCCCTCGAGCAGCGGCACCAGCTTGTCCAGCGCGTACTGACGCGACAGGGCCGAGCCGAGCGAGTACGCGGCGGCGACGTCACCGTCGATGACGACCGCGTGGCCGTCCTGCACGGCCGACAGGGCCTTCCACTGCGGGTCGTCGGTGATCTCGGTGGTGTCGATGTAGATCGGGAACGCCACGATGACGTCGGCGTCGATCTGGTCGAGCTGCTCGCTCGAGATCGACACCGAGAAGCCACCGGCGTTCGGCTGCAGCGCCGAGATGGCGGGGTTCTGCTCGAAGCCGAGCGCCTCGAGCTGGTCGACCCGCTCGCTGTCCTCGACGTAGGCGCCCCAGCCCTCACTGGTCTTCGTGGCGGCGGTGATCGTCTTGCCCTTCCACTCGGGGTGGGCGGCGGCGACGGCCTCGACGGCCTTCTCGTTCTCGTCGACGAGCTGCTCGCCCTTGGCCTCCTCACCGAGCGCCTTCGACACGAGCTCCATCTGGTCGTCGAAGTCGGTCAGGTAGCTGTCGCCGCCCTCGGGCACGCCGACGGTCGGGGCGATGCTCGACAGGCGGTCGTAACGCTCCTGGTCGCCCGAGCTCTTGGTGTCGAGGATCACGTCGGGCTCGAGGGCCGCGATGGCCTCGTAGGAGGGCTCCAGGGTGCCGATGATCTCGGGGGCCTGGTCGTAGAGACCCTGCGCCCAGGGGCCGACGCCGTCGGCCTCGTCGCCGAAGGCCAGCCAGTCCGACGCCCCGACGGGCTGCACGCCCAGCGCGAGCGCCGCCTCGGCGTCGCCCCAGCCCAGCGCGACGACGCGCGTCGGCTTCTTCTCGACGGTGACCTCGCCGAACTTCGTCTCGATCGAGACGGGGAACGCGCCCGACCCGCCCGAGGCGCCGCCGGCGGCGTCGTCGGAGTCGGTGTCGGCCGAGCAGCCGGCCAGGGCGAGGGTGGCGACCGCCACGGCGGCGGCGATCGAGAGTGTCTTGCGCATGTGTTCCTCAGGGCTGTGACGTCGGTGCTGTGACGTGGTGTCGGGCGGGAGGTCGGGTGCCGGGTGTCACGGCGGGCGCCGCCCGACAGGACTCCAAGTGAGGGTAGCCTAAGCTAATCATCATGGCGATGCCCCGAGCGCTCACGGTCGGCCGTGCCCCGCGACCGACGCGAGGCTCCCGGCGCACCCGCACGCGCCTCCTCGCCCTCCTGGCCGCCCTGGCCCTGCTGGCCCTCGCCGTCGTGCTGGGCCTCGCCGTCGGCGCGCGGCCGGTCGCCCTCGACGAGGTCCTGCGCATCCTCACCGGGGCCGCGAGCCGCGACACGGCCGACGCCACCGCCGTGCTCGACCTCCGCCTGCCGCGCACGGTCGCCGCGATCGTGGCCGGCGCCGGGCTCGGGGTCGCCGGCGCCGTCGTGCAGGCCGTGACGCGCAACCCGCTGGCCGACCCGGGCATCCTCGGCGTCACCTCGGGCAGCGCCTTCGCCGTCGCTCTCGCGGTCGGCTTCGCAGGGGTCACCTCGGCGAGCGGCTGGGTCTGGTTCTCGTTCGTCGGCGCCGGTGTCGCGACGGTCGCCGTCGCGCTGATCGGCGGCGCCGGACGAGGAGGCGGTGGTCCCGCCCGCCTGACCCTCGCCGGCCTCGCGCTCGGGTCGGTGCTCGCGGGCATCACCTCGTCGATCGTGCTGGCCGACCCCCGCCGCTTCGACGCCGTCCGCGCCTGGGAGGTCGGCTCGCTCGCCGACCGCGGCTGGGAGCCCGTGGTCACCGTGCTGCCCTTCGTCGCGGCCGGGGTCGTCGTCGCCCTGATCGCCTCGCGTCCGCTCGACGCCGTCGCGCTCGGCGACGAGCACGCCGCGTCGGTCGGCGTCTCGGTGCCCGCCGTCCGCGTCGTCTCGTTGGTCGTCGTCACCCTGCTGGCCGGAGGCGCGACCGCCGTGGTCGGGCCCATCGCGTTCGTGGGGCTCATGGTCGCGCACGCGGCCCGAGGCGTCGTCGGCCCCAGCCAGCCGTGGATCACCGCGCTCTCGGCCGTGCTCGGGCCCGTGCTGCTGCTGCTCGCCGACGTGCTCGGTCGCGTAGTCGCTCCCCCGGGCGAGCTGGCCGCCGGGCTGGTCACGGCCGCCGTCGGCGCTCCCGTGCTGATCGCGATCGCCCGACGCCGACGGGTGGGCGGCGCATGACGCGGGCGGACGAACCGGGCACGCGCTCGACTCGGGGCACACGGACGACTCCTGGCACGGGGACGACGCCGGGTACACGGACGACGTCGGCGTCCCCGGGTGTCGGCCCGCGCCTCCTGTGCTCGTGGCGCTCGACCGGCGGGCGGCGACGCACGGCGACGCTGGTGCTGGTCGTGGTGGCCGTCGTCGTCGCGATCGTCGCCCTCGGCATCGGCGACTACCCGCTCAGCCCGCCCGAGGTCGTGCGGGCGCTGTTCGGCGGCGACGGGTTCGCGTCCACCATCGTGCTGAACTGGCGGTTACCGCGCGTCCTCGCGGCCCTCGTCTTCGGCGCCGCGCTCGGCGTCTCGGGCGCGATCTTCCAGTCGCTGACCCGCAACCCGCTGGGCTCGCCCGACGTGATCGGCTTCTCGACCGGCGCCTACACCGGGGCGATCGTCGTCATCGTGTCGGGTGCGGCCTCGACGATCGGCACGGCCGTCGGCGCCCTGATCGGCGGGCTCGTGACCGCCCTCGTCGTCTACGTGCTCGCCTACCGCCGCGGCGTGCACGGACTGCGGCTGATCATCGTGGGCATCGGCGTCACGGCCCTGCTGCACTCGGTCAACAGCTGGCTGCTGCTGCGCGCCCAGACCGAGGTGGCGCTGACCGCCTCGTTCTGGGGGGCGGGCTCGCTCGCGCTGGTCGGCTGGCAGCAGCTCGTCCCGGCGCTGGTGCTGCTCGTCGTGCTGACCCCGCTCGTGATGGGGTTGTCGCGGCCGCTGCGTCAGCTCGAGCTCGGCGACGATGCCGCCCGGTCGCACGGCCTGAGCGCCGAACGGTCGCGCCTGGCGCTCGTCGTGGTCGGCGTCGCGCTGACCGCCGTCGTGACCGCCAGCACCGGGCCGATCGCGTTCGTGGCCCTGGCCGCGCCGCAGCTCGCCCGACGCCTGGTGCGCTCGGCCGGGGTGCCGCTCGTCGCGGGCGGGCTCGTCGGCGGGGTGCTGCTGCTCGTCGCCGACCTGATCGCCCAGCACGTGGCCGCCAACCCCGTGCCGGTCGGCCTCGTCACCCTCGTGATCGGTGGGATCTACCTGATCACGCTGCTCGTCTCGGAATCCCGGAGGTCCGCGTGAACGACGCCACCCGCCCGCCCGCTCCCGACGTGACCGGTGCGCCCGACGCGACCCGTGCGACCGACGTGACCGGTGCGACCGACGCCGCCCGCGCCTCCGACGGGACCCGCGCCTCCCTCCTCGTCGCCCGCGGAGCGCACCTCGCCTACGACCGGCGCACGGTGAGCGAGGCCGTCGACGCCGACGTGCGCGACGGCTCGTTCACGGTCATCGTCGGGCCGAACGCCTGCGGGAAGTCGACCTTGCTGAGGGCCTTCGCGCGCCTCCTGAAGCCCCGGTCGGGGTCGGTCCTGCTCGACGGACGCGAGCTCGCGGGCGTGCCGGCGAAAGAGGTGGCCCGCATCGTCGGCCTCCTGCCGCAGACCTCGACCGCACCCGACGGCATCACGGTCGCCGAACTCGTCTCGCGTGGCCGCTACCCGCACCAGGGGCTCTTCCGGCAGTGGACCGGCACCGACCGCGAGGCCGTCGACGCGGCCCTGGCCGAGACCGACCTCACCGAGCTGGTCGACGTGCCGGTCGACGAACTGTCGGGCGGGCAGCGCCAGCGCGTGTGGGTGGCGATGGCGCTCGCGCAGCAGACCCCGGTGCTGCTGCTCGACGAGCCGACGACCTACCTCGACATCGCCCACCAGTACGACCTGCTCGACCTGTTCGCCCGGCTGCACGGGCAGGGCACGACCGTGGTCGCGGTGCTGCACGACCTCAACCAGGCCGCGCGGTACGCGACCGACCTGATCGTGATGGCCGACGGCGACGTGGTGGCGACGGGCACCCCGGCCGAGGTGCTGACCGAGCAGCTCGTGACCGACGTGTTCGACCTGCCCTGCGTCGTCGTGCCGGACCCCGTGACCGGGTCGCCGATGGTCGTGCCCCGCCGCCGCTGAGCCCGCCCCTGCCCCTGCCCCCTGCCCCCTGCCCCCTGCGTCGAGATGTCACGACTTGCCGCTCAGGTTCGAAGGTGAGCGGCAAGTCGTGACATCTCGGCAGGCACCCGGGGGCGGGCCAGCAGGATGGACCCATGAAGATCGAACTCGACGGCACCACCGCACTCGTCACCGGATCGACCCAGGGCATCGGCTTCGCGATCGCCCGGGGGCTGGCTGCAGCCGGGGCCCGCGTCATCGTGAACGGACGCTCGACCGAGACCACGGGGGCGGCCCGGGCGCGCCTCCTCGAATCGTTGGCGAGCGACGCCGACTTCGCCGCCCTCGACGACGACACCCGGGAGGCGCGGGTCGTCACGCTCGCGGCCGACCTGGCCACCGAGACGGGCGCCCAGGCGGCGGTCGCGGCCTTCCCCGAGGTCGACGTGCTGGTGAACAACCTCGGCGTCTTCGGCTCGGCCGACGCCCTGAGCATCGACGACGACGAGTGGCGGCGCTACTTCGAGACGAACGTGCTGTCGGCGGTGCGGCTGACGCGGGCCTACCTGCCCGGCATGATGGAGCGCGGCTGGGGCCGGGTGCAGTACATCGCGAGCGACTCGGCGATCGTGACGCCGGTCGAGATGATCCACTACGGGGTGTCGAAGACGGCGCTGCTGGGGGTGTCACGGGGGTTCGCGAAGGCGGCGGCGGGTTCGGGCGTGACGGTCAACAGCGTCATCGCCGGGCCGACGCACACGGGTGGCGTCGAGGAGTTCGTGCGCGAGCTGGTCGGCGACGACCTGCCCTGGGACGAGGCACAGCACGAGTTCATGCTGAGGCACCGGCCGCAGTCGCTGATCCAGCGCCTGATCGAGCCGGAGGAGATCGCGAACATGGTGGTCTACCTCAGCTCGCGCTTCGCCTCGGCGACGACGGGCGGGGCGCTGCGGGTCGACGGCGGCTACGTCGACGCGATCGTGCCGTAGGGCGGGAGCCGATGTCGAACCACCGATGTGGTGTCGAACCACGCACATCGACGGTTCGACACCACATCGGTGGTTCGACGCGGGGGCACAGACGGGGCAGCCGGCTCAGGCCTGGGCTTCGGCGATGACCTCGGCACTCCAGCCGTCGTACCGACCGCCGGCTCTCTGCACGACGTCGAACACCTCGCGGGTGAAGGTCACGGCGCGGTCGTCGTCGAGCGCGTCCTCACGGCTGGCCCGCAGCTCGGCCCCCAGCAGACCGTGCCGGGTGACCGTGGCGTCGTAGCCCGAGCTGCGCAGTTCGTCGGCCGCCCGTTCGGCAGCCGCGCGGCGCGGGAAGTCTGCGGAGTGCGTGACCGTCCGCGCGAGGTCGAACCGGTCGCGGAGCTCGTGGCGGGTCACCAGCTGGGCCGCGCAACGCTGGAGGTGGACGACGAGTCCCGTGTCCATCGTCGTGCCCCGGGCCCGGGCTAGCGGGTGCGGGCGGCGGGGCGTCCGCCGCGACCGCGGCGGTCGGCGCGCGGCGCACGGGAGGGCAGCACCGCCGCGACCAGGAAGAAGACGATGCCGAAGATGACGACGATCGACCCGATGACCATGAGGGCGATGATGACGGTTTCCATCCGCCCATCCTCCCGGGGCGGCGGGGCGCGCACAAGGCGCGACTCCTGAGCATCCGCCGCCCGCGCCTCCTCGGGGTACGCCTCCCAGCGTGCCGACCACCGTCCTCGGGCAGACAGTCGTACCACCGGCACGGTCCGCACGCCCTCTTTCGGCCCGATGTCGGCGGCCGGACGTAGCGTCGTCCTAGTCGGGACGACGGGGGACGTCGCCCGGCACCACGTCTTCTCCGAGGAGTCCGAGTGACCAGCGACACCACCACCACCCGCCCCACCCTGTTCTGCCTGCATGCCCTCGGCATGAGCCGTCTCGAGTACGGGCCCCTCACCGATGCACTGGGTGACGACTTCGAGGTGGTCGCCCTCGACCTGCCCGGCTTCGGCGACGCCACCACGGCCGACGGGGTGACCGTCGACGACATGGTCCGCCAGGTCACCCGGCAGATCCGCCGACACGGCGCCACCCGCTGGCTGCTCGTCGGCCACAGCATGGGCGGCAAGATCGCCTCGATCGTCGCGTCGCGCACGCTCGCCGGCCAGGGCGGCCTCTTCGGGCTCGCCGGGGTCGTGCTGCTCGCGGCCTCCCCGCCGTCACCCGAGCCGATGGACGAGGCGAACCGCGAGCAGATGATCGCCGCGGCCGCCGACGGCCCGCTCGACGCCGACACGACCCGCGCCTTCGTCGACGACAACGTGGGTGACCCGTTGCCCGCGGTGCTCGACGACCAGGCCCTCGCCGACCTGCACCGCACCTCCCCCGAGGCGTGGACGGCCTGGTTCGACCGCGGCAGCCGCGAGGACTGGTCGGCCGAGGTCGGCACCCTCGACCTGCCTGCCCTGATCGTGGCCGGCGGGGCCGACGGCCCGCTCGGCGAGGACGCCCAGCGTCGCCTCAACGGCTCCGTCTACCCGCGCGCCACGCACCTCACCCTCGACGGCGCGGGCCACCTGCTGCCGCTCGAGCGGCCGACCGAGGTCGCCGGGGCCATCGGCACGTTCTGGCGCGACGACGCCGGGCGGGCTCCGGCGATGTCGGACGACTTCGCCCGCGTCATCGCATCGAGCCGTACGGCGTCGAACACGCGCGGCATCCTCGCGAAGCGCGCCGTCGCCGACGACCCGCGCTACGCCCCGCAGGTGCTGACCGAGGCGCAGCTGACCACGCTGCGCGCCGTCGCGGCCCGCGTCGTGCCGCAGGACGACCCCACGCATGCGATCGACCTCGCCGCGCGGGTCGACGCCCAACTCGCCGCCGGCTACGGCGACGGCTGGCGCAACGCCGACCTGCCGAGCGACCCCGAGGCCTACGCGCTGGGCCTCGACGCCCTCGCCGACTTCACCGGCCTGACGGACGAGCAGCAGGACGAGCGGCTCGCCGCGATCGTCGCGGGCGAGGCACCCGCCACGGACTCCTTCTCGGCCGAACAGCTGGCCGCATGGTTCGAGGACTGCCGCGTCGACCTGGTGAAGCTCTGGCTCGCCCACCCCGCGACGATGGAACGCATCGGCTTCGACGGTTTCGCGAACGGCCGTGCCGGTCGCGCCCTGCAAGGATTCAGCCGGCTCGGCGCCGGCCAACGAGAGGGCTGGGAACCAGCCATGGAGGTCACCCGATGAAGCTCGACGGACAACGCACCTACGACGAGGCCGAGGTCGTCGACGCGGTCGTGATCGGCACCGGCGCCGGCGGCGCCCCGATCCTCGCCAAGCTCGCCCTGCAGGGCCTCAAGGTCGTCGCCCTCGAGGCCGGCCCGAACTTCGAGCCCGACGAGTACACGCAGGACGAGATCGAGGCCGTCAAGATCAACTGGATGGACGAGCGCCTCAGCGGCGGTGAGACCCCGACCGCCTTCGGCCAGAACAACAGCGGCAAGGGCGTCGGCGGCTCGACCCTGCACTGGGGTGCGTTCACGCCCCGCCCCGACGAGCGCGATCTCAAGCTGAAGTCGCTGACCGGCAAGGGCGAGGACTGGCCCGTCGACCACGCCGAGCTGATCGACTACATCGAAGAGGTCGAGCATTTCGTCGGCGTCTCCGGGCCGGCCGACTACCCGTGGGACCCGTCGCGTTCGTACCTGATGCCCCCGCCCGCGCGCAACGCGTCGAGCGACATGATGATCCGCGGCTGCGAGGCCCTGGGCATCCGGGCGACCGACGCCCCCGCCGCCCTGGTCAGCCGTGACTGGCGCCAGGAGCACGTCGGCACGCGCCCGGCGTGCGTCGGCTGCGGCAACTGCCACCAGGGGTGCCGCAGCGGCGCCAAGGTCAGCATGGACACCAGCTACCTGCCGATGGCCGTCGCGAACGGGGCCGAGATCCGCCCCGAGTCGATGGTCACGGGCATCGAGCTCGACGAGGCCGGCGAGGTGTCGGCCGTGGTCTACGTGCGCGACGGCGTCGAGCACCGTCAGCGCACGGCCGCGCTCTTCCTCTGCGCGGGCGGCGTCGAGACGCCGCGCCTGCTGCTGCACGCCGGCATCGCGAACAGCAGCGACCAGGTCGGCCGCAACTTCATGGCCCACGGGGCCACCCAGGTCTGGGGCACCTTCGACACCGAGATGCGCGGCTACCGCGGGTACCCGTCGTCGATCATCACCGAAGACACCATGCGGCCCGAGGGCGTCGACTTCGTCGGCGGCTACCTGATCCAGAGCCTCGGCGCGATGCCGTTGACCCTGGCCACGACCCTCGCCCGCGGCGCCGGCCTCTGGGGGCCCGAACTCGTGAAGGCGCTCGACGACTACCGCTTCATGGCCGGCGTCGGCATCAACGCCGAGTGCCTGCCGAGCGAGCAGAACCGCCTGACGCTGTCCGACGAGGTCGACGAGTTCGGCATGCCCAAGGTCGTCGTCACCTTCACGCCGGGCGAGAACGAGAAGGCGATCGACGACCACGCCGTCGAGACGATGACGGCCATCGTCGAGGCGGCCGGCGGGCGCGACATCCGCGTGCTGGCCCGCACCGCGCACACGATCGGCACCTGCCGCATGGGCACCGACCCGGCGACGGCCGTGGTCGACCCCGACGGGCGCAGCTTCGACGTGCCGAACCTCTGGATCGCCGACAACTCGGTCTTCCCGAGCGCCGTCGTCGCCAACCCCGCGCTGACGATCATGGCGCTCGGCCTGCGCACCGCCGACCGCTTCCTGGCGAGCGCCGGGCTCTCGGGCACGGTCGCCGGCGAGCGCGTCGGCGCGGACGTCTCGCGCGTCGTCGACGCGGCCTGACCTGCCCGACGCGACCCGCGCCTCCTGAGCCCCCCAGCCCAGGAGGCGCGGGTCGCGTCGGTGAGGAACGCCCCCGAGACGCAGGGCCACGGGGGCGCCCTCTCATAGCCCTTACGCCACAGGTCGAGCGCGAGCCGCGTCACAGTCACGAACAACGTCGCGATCTGCAGCCACGGCACGGTCTTCCTGGGCTGGCCCTCGGCGTCTTTCGACATGAGGATCACCTCCTGGTGTGCGCGCCGGCGGACACGAGGAGCGGAAGGTGCCAGGGATGCGATCCAGGCGGACCTGGATTACAATCGACCGAGTAGTGAACTCGGGATTGCTTGCATCCCTGGTCTTCCACTCGGAGGACAAACGAAGCCCACGATCGTTGCTGCGGTCGTGGGCTTCACTCTTGCCCGGGGCCGTGACCTGGCGGTGCCCGGCCCCGCCCACTGGCCTATGTGACATGTCAGGGGCACGCGGGGTGGACCATGCTCCAGGGCGGCGGACGCTGCTGCTGTCCGTCACGCTCACGGTCGTGCTCGGCGTCGCCGCGAAGCTCGCCGTGCCCGGACTGGCCGGCGACCTGCTCGGCTCGGCGCTCTACACGGTGCTGCTCGCCTTGCTGCTCGCGCTCGTCGCCCCGCGCCTGCCCGCCCTCGTCACGGCCGGTGCCGCCACGGTGGCCTCGGTCGGGGTCGAGCTGCTGCAGCTGACCGGGCTGCCCGCCGCCGCCTCGGCAGCGTTCCCGCCTGCGGCCTGGGTGCTCGGCTCGACGTTCGCGGCGACCGACCTGCTCGGCTACCTGGCCGGGGGCGTCTCGGGACTGGTGCTGCTCCGGGGCCTGCGCCGCGCCTCCTGACCTCCGCACCCCCGGGAGGCGCGGGTCAAGTGGGCAGGAATGGTCCTTCGTCGAGGCGCGAAGGACGTTTTCCGCCCACTCGACCGGCACGGGCGCGGACCCCAGGGCCAGCGCCAGAGCAGCGCCGGCGCCGGCGCCTCAGCTAGCCGAGGCCCGCCCGCGCCAGAGCAGCCACACGAAGTACGGCGTGCCGATGACGGCGGTCAGCAGGCCGGCGCCGAGCTGCGCCGGGGCGATCAGGGTGCGGCCCAGCACGTCGGCGGCGCAGACCAGCACCGCGCCGAGCAGCACGGCCACGGGCAGCACCCGCGCGTGCCGTCGTCCGACCAGCGAACGTGCGGCGTGCGGGGCGACGAGCCCGACGAACCCGACCACGCCGACGGCGGCCACGGCCGTCGCCGTGAGCAGCACCGCCAGCGACAGGAAGACCAGCCGCGACTGCGAGAGCGAGACCCCGAGGAGGCGCGGGGTGTCGTCGTCCACCCCGAGCAGGTCGAGGCGACGACGCAGCAGCACGACCACGACGAGAGCGGCCACGAGCACCAGCGACACCGGCAGCGTGTCGTCCGACGTGCGGCCGTAGGTCGAGCCGGACAACCAGGTCAGCGCCTTCGCGCCGTTGAACGGGTCGGTCAGGACGATCAGCAGGCTGATGGCGGCCGCCGACGCCGTCGAGACGCCGATGCCGATCAGCACGAGCCGGTTCTGCGGGAAGCCGCCGCGTGAGGCGAGGCCGAACACGACCACGGCCGCCGCGACGGCTCCGGCGAACGCCCCACCCGCGATTCCCCAGCCGGTCGCGAGCGGCACGGTGGTGACGAGCAGCACGGCCCCGAGGCCGGCTCCGCCCGTCACGCCGAGGATGCCCGGCTCGGCGAGCGGGTTGCGGGTGACGGCCTGCACGAGCGTGCCGGCGAGCGCCAACGCCGCGCCCGCCGCCAGGGCGGCCGCGACCCGTGGCACGCGCGTGTCGAGCACGTAGGTGACGACACGGCCGGACCGGCCGGCCACCCAGTTGGCGACGTCGCCGAGCAGCAGCTTGGCGTCGCCGAGCAGCACCGAGCCGAGGACGACGGCGACGAGGGCGGCGAGCACGACCATGAGGACGACCACGAAGCGCAGGCGCGAGACGACGGGGTGCCGGTCGGTCGGGGTGACACCGCCGTGGTCGCGGGCCCGGAAGGCCAACACGACGAGGACGACCGCCCCGAGCAGCGAGGTCACCACGCCGGTCGGCACCTGGACCGACGTCTCGGCACCGACCAGGGCGCGCAGCAGCACGTCGGCGCCGAGCACGAGGGCGGCGCCGGCCAGGGCCGCGAGGGGCAGGAAGACGAGGAAGCGGCGGACGGCGGGCACAGCCCGACGCAGCAGCCGGACGAGGGCGGGGGCGCAGAGGCCGACGAAGCCGATCGGCCCCGCGAGGGTGACGGCGGCGGCCGAGAGCAGCACGGCCGCGAGGACGGTCACCACGCGGGTGGTGCGGACGTCGACGCCGACGCTGCGGGCGGCGTCGTCCCCGAGGGCGAGGGCGTCCACGCGGAGGTTCATCGCGACGAGCACCAGCAGCCCGACGACGATCACGGGGGCGAGCTGGACGACGCCGTCGAAGCCGTTCTGCGAGATGCTGCCCTGGCCCCAGGCGTAGAGCCCGGCGGTCTGCTGCGGGAAGAGCAGCAGGAGGGCGCTGGTCACCGAGGCGAGGCCGAGGGCGAGGGCGCTGCCGGCGAGCACGAGCCGCACGGTGCCCGCTCCCAGCCCGGACACGGCGAGCACGAGCCCCGCGGCGAGCAGCCCACCGACGAAGGCGACGCCGGACGACGCGAGCAGGGGCAGGCTCAGCCCGGTGACGGCGGCGAGCGCGAGCGCGACGTAGGCGCCGGCGTTCACGGCGAGGGTGTCGGGCGAGGCGAGCACGTTGCGGCTCATCTGCTGCAGGGCCGCACCGGCGGCGCCGAGGGCGACGCCGACCAGCAGGCCGGCGACCATCCGCGGGAGGCGCGAGGCCACCACCACGGACGCGTCGCCGGCCGTCGCGGTGCCGGTCAGCGCCTGCCAGACCTGTCGGGCGCCGACGTCGGCGGTGCCCTGCGTGACGTCCACGAGGGCGAGCACCACGACGACGGCGACCAGCGCGACCGTCACGCCCACCGACCCGGGCGTGAGCCGACGGGGGGCGGCGAGCCGCGCCTCCTGGGCTCGTGCCGCGCGGAGCGCCCGCTCGTCGGGCCCGGCGGCGGGCTCGTCGAGCCGGGACGGCGCGGGGTCGGTGGGGGTGACGGTCGTGCTCACGGTGCCGGTTACTTCGTCAGGGTCGACACCAGCGAGTCGACGTAGGCGGTCATCGCGGCGGGGCCACCGAACATCCAGATGCCGTCGTCGAGGCGGTGCACGTCACCGGACTGCACGAACGGCAGCGACGTCCAGACGGCGTTCGAGGCGAGCGACACCGCGAACGGGTCGTCGGCACCGGCGGCCGTGTTGTCGATGTAGAGGAACTGCACGTCGGCGGGCAGCTGCGTGAGGCCCTCGACGTCGGTCGAGGCGAGGCCGTACGCCTCGTCGCCCTCGACGGTCCAGGCGTTGGTCAGGCCCAGCTCTTCGGTGACGTCGGCGACGAGCGAGCCCTTGGCGTAGGGCCGGATGCTGACCTGGCCGGCGTCGACGTACCCGTCGGCGAAGGCGAACGGCGTGCCGGCGAGCCCGGCGTCGGCGAGGGCCTGCTTGCCCGACTCGACGGCGTCGGTGAACTCCTTCTTCACCTCGGTCGCCTTGTCCTCGGTGCCGGTCGCCTCGGCGATGAGGTCGAGGTTGTCCATGCTGTGCTCGATCTGGCGCGAGGCGTCGGCCGAGGTGACCTGCAGGACGGGAGCGATCTCCTTCAGCTGCTCGACGGCGTCGGCGCTCAGGCCGTCGGTCGCGACGATCAGGTCGGGCGCGAGCGACGCGACCGTGTCGAGGCTCGGTTCGCCGCGGGTGCCGATGTCGGTCGGCTCGTTGGTCAGCGGCACGGCCGCGCCCCACTCGTTGTAACCCTTGACGTCGGCGACGCCCACGGGCTCGACGCCGAGGGCGACGAGGTCTTCCACGACGTTCCACTCGGTGCCGACGACCTTGGTCGCCGGACCGTCGAGGGTGATCTCGGCCCCAGTGCCGTCGGTCAGGGTGATCTGCTCGCCGCTGCCCGAGGTCGAGCCGGCGTCGGCCGACTCGGTGGTGCCGCAGCCGGCGAGGGTCAGGGCCGCGGCGGCGGCGACGGCGGTGACCGTCAGCAGCCGTCGGGCGGGGCGGCGGGCGGGGCCGCCGGAGGTCGGGGTGTGGCGGGGCGTCGTCAGAAGGCGCTGGGTCACGGGTGGTGTCTCTCTCATCGGACGGGCGTCTCGGCCCGGGTGTGGTGTCGGCCGATCGCGCGGGTGCGCAGGTGGCCGGTGGTGGGGTCGGTGTCGACGTCGATGCGGATGCCCCAGACGTCGGTCAGGAGGCGCGGTGTCAGCACGTCCCCGGGGTCGCCCTCGGCGACGATGCGGCCCTCGCTCAGCACGACGATGCGGTCGGCGAGCGCGGCGGCCTGGTCGAGGTCGTGGAGGACGACTCCGACCGCGATGCGGCCCGAGTCGGCCAGGTCGCGCACCAGGTCGAGCAGTTCGACCTGGTAGCGCAGGTCGAGGTAGGTGGTGGGCTCGTCGAGCAGCAGCACCCCCGTGTCCTGCGCGAGGCAGCTGGCGAGCCAGACCCGCTGCAGCTGGCCGCCCGAGAGCTGGTCCACGCCGCGGTCGGCGAGGTCGGCCACGCCGGTGAGCTCGAGCGCCCGGTCGACGGCCGCGGGCCCCTCGGGGTCGGAGCGCCCCCAGCGGCCGCGGTGCGGGTAGCGCCCGAACTCGACGACGTCGCGCACGCTGAGGCCGCCGGGGGTCGGGCGCCCCTGCGTCAGCAGCGCGACGCGCCGAGCGAACTGCCGCAGCGACAGCTCGAACCCGTCGACGCCCTCGCCCTGGCTCTGGTCGTGGCCCTGGCCGCCGCTTGCCGGGTCGAGTGGGCGGAAAGTGTCCTTCGCCGGACCGGGAGCAGCATCTTCCGCCCACTCGCCGGCCCCATCGTCGCCACGAGGAGGCGCGGCGAGGGTGAGCGAGCCCGTGCGCGGCTTCTGCAGCCGGGCGAGGGTGCGCAGCAGGGTCGACTTGCCGCTGCCGTTCGGGCCGACGAGGGCGGTGACGCAGCCGGGGCGCAGCTCGAGGCGGGCCCCGCGGACGACGTCGACGCCGTCGTAGGCGACCGAGACGTCGTCGGCGCGGAGGGCGGCCGAGGAGGGTGCGGTGGCCGCGAGGGGCAGGTCGGTGGTCACGCGCTTAGGTTAGCCTAACCTCACCCCGGTGCCGCAACCCGGCCTCTCGACGTCGAGCCGACCCGCGCCTCCCGGGCGTCGGCGAGACTGGACCGATGACCTCTCGGACGACGATGACGACGACCCTCCTGACCACCGCCGCCCTCGGGCTGGGCCTCGGCCTGGCCGCGTGCTCGACGCCCGGGGCGTCGGCCCCCGCCCCGAGCACGACCGCCACCCCGGTCCCCCTGCCCAGCCCGATCGCCGCGCCCGACCTCGCGACCCCCGAGGTCGAGGCCGCACTGGCCGACCTCGAGTCGCGGTACGACGCGCGGATCGGCCTGAGCGTGCTCGACACCGGCTCGGGCGCGACCCTCGACCACCGCGCCGACGAACGCTTCGGGTACGCGTCCAGCCTCAAGGCGTTCGCCGCGGCGGCCCTGCTCGAGGCGACCGACGACGCCGACCTCGACCGCGTCGTCACCTGGACCCAGGCCGAGGTCGACGCCGCGGGGTACTCGCCGCTGACCAGCACGCACGTCGCCGACGGGCTCCCGCTGCGGCAGCTCGCCGAGGCGGCCGTCCGGCAGAGCGACAACACGGCGCTGAACCTGGTCCTCGCCGAGCTCGGCGGCCCGGCCGGACTCGACGCCGCCCTCGCGGCGCAGGGCGACGACGTGACCGACGTCGTGCACAGCGAGCCCGAGCTCAACCGGCTCACCCCGGGCAGCACGGCCGACACGAGCACGCCCGCCGCCTTCACCGCCACCCTCGCCCGCATCACGGACGGCGACTGGCTCGCCGCCGACGACCGCGCCACCCTGCTCGAGTGGATGTCGCGCAACGCGACCGGCGACACCCTGATCCGCGCCGGCGCTCCCGACGGCTGGCAGGTCGCCGACAAGTCCGGAGGCGCGGGCGGCATCCGCAACGACGTCGCCATCGTGGTCCCCCCGTCGGGCGACCCCGTGGTGATCTCGGTGCTCACCACGCGCAACGACCCCGCCGCGAGGTACGACGACGCCCTCGTCGCCTCCGTGGCCGAGGTCGCCCTCACCGCGGTTGCCGCCGCCCGCTGACGCGGCCCGCCCCGCCCCCTCCGCCTCGCCCCCTCGTCCGAGTGGGCAGAAGCTGCTCTTCCCGCGGTGACGAGCAGCACCTTCTGCCCACTCGTCGCCGAGCACCAGCGCGGCGACGACCCCGGCCGCACACCCCGCCACCACCTGTTCGCCCCGCGTTCACGCACCCTCTCCCGGGACGTCGCCGCGCCTCCTTAGCGTGCCCAGCGGGCCGCCCGGTCCCCCGTCGCCCTCAGCTCATCGAGGCGAGCCCCGGCCCCGCACCCGAAGGACCCACACCGCATGATCGACAAGCGCCTGCTCGTCTCGGCCGCGACCCTCAGCATCGCCGCCCTCGCCCTGACCGGCTGCTCGGCGAGCGCCGACGCCGACAGCGCAGGAGGCGCGGCGAACGGCACCGACGCCGCCACCGCCACCAGCGCCGAGGCCTTCGGCGGCATGGACGCCCTCGTCAGTGCCGCCCAGGCCGAGGGAGAGCTCAACGTCATCGCCCTGCCCGACACGTGGGCGAACTACGGGAAGATCATCGACGGGTTCGAGAAGAAGTACGACATCACCGTCAACTCGGACAGCCCCGACATCTCGAGCGCCGAGGAGATCACCGCCGCCCAGAACCTGAAGGGGCAGGACACCGCCCCCGACGTGTTCGACCTCGGCTCGGCCGTGACGCTCGACAACCTCGACCAGTTCGCGCCGTACAAGGTGTCGACCTGGGACGACATCGCCGACGACCACAAGGACGCCGACGGCAAGTGGGTCTACGACTACACCGGCCTGATGTCGGTCGGCTACGACGCCGACGCCGTGCCCGCCCCCGAGAGCCTCGACGACCTGCTCGGTGGCGACTACGAGGGCAAGGTCGCGATCAACGGCGACCCGACCCAGGCCGGTGCCGCCGCCGCGGCCGTCGAGTGGGCCGCGCTGCAGTCCGGCGGCAGCGCCGACGACGTCAGCACGGGCGTCGACTACTTCTCGAAGCTGGCCGACGCGGGCAACTTCCTGCCCACCGACCCGACCCCGGCGACCATCGCCTCGGGCGAGACCCCGGTCGTCTTCGACTGGAGCTACAACAACCTGGCCGCCGCGGCCGACGCCGGCGGACGCGACTGGAAGACGGCCGTGCTGCCCGGCACCGCCCTCGGCAGCTACTACAACCAGGCGATCAACGTCGACGCACCGCACCCCGCCGCGGCCCGCCTGTGGCAGGAGTACGTCATGAGCGACGACGCGCAGAACCTGTACCTCGCGGCCGGCGCCTACCCCGTGCGCCTCGCGGCGATGACCGAGGCCGGCACCGTCGACCAGGACGCCCTCGAGAAGGTCGGCGAGCAGCCCGCCGACACCGTGCAGTTCACGGCCGAGCAGACCGAGGCCGCCTCGAAGGTCCTGGCCGACACCTGGGCCACGGCGATCGGCTGATGGTGACGACGTCGACCCGCGCGGCGGACACGACCGCCGACGTGCGGTCGGCACACGAGGGGGACGGCGGCGACCCGTCGACCCGCGCCTCCTCGTCCTCCGACGGCGTCGGCCCCTCGCGGGGTCGGCGCCGTCCGGCGGCGTGGTGGGGGCTGACCCCGTTCGCCGTCTGGGTGCTCCTCTTCCTGATCGTGCCGTGCCTGCTCGCACTCGGAACGGGCTTCGTCGACGGTGACGGCGCCCCCACGCTCGACAACCTCGCCGCACTCGGCGACCCGCTGATCGTGCGGGCCTTCGCCAGCTCGGCGGCCGTCTCGGCCGTCACGGCGGTGGCCGGGGCCGTCGTCGGAGCCGTCGTCTGCTGGGGCCTCACCTCGCTCCGCCCCGACGGAGCCGTCCGCAGCGCGATCGACGCCGCGTCGAGCGTGCTCGCGCAGTTCGGCGGCGTCATGCTGGCGTTCGCGTTCATCGCGACGATCGGCATCCAGGGCGTCGTCACGCGGCTGCTGATCGACGTCGCCGGCGTCGACCTCTACGCCGACGGGGTCTGGTTCTACCAGGTGCCCGGGCTGCTGCTGCCCTACCTGTACTTCCAGGTGCCCCTGATGGTGATCACGTTCATGCCCGCCGTCAGCGGCCTCCGCCCGCAGTGGAGCGAGGCCGTCGCCACGCTCGGCGGCACCCGGTGGCAGCACCTCGTCCGCGTGGTCGTCCCGGTGCTCGCCCCCGCGTTCGTCGGCAGCCTGCTGCTGCTCTTCGCCAACGCCTTCTCGTCGTACGCGACCGCCGCCGCCCTGATCAGCCAGGGCGCGCAGATCGTGCCGCTGCAGATCCGCGCCGCCCTGATCAGCGAGACCGTGCTCGGCCGCGAGAACGTCGCCGGCGCGCTCGCGCTCGGCATGGTCGTCGTGATGGCCGTGCTGATGATCGGCTACTCGCTGCTGCAGCGCCGCACGGAGCGGTGGCAGCGATGAGCGCCCGGACGACGAGCGCTCCCCGGACGACCAGCGCTCCGCGGTCGACGAGCGCAGGAGGCGCGGGCACGGTCGCGCGCCGCACCGCCCTGGTCGTCGTGGGAGCCCTCTTCGCGGTGCCGATCGCGGCGATGGTCGCGTTCTCGCTGCGCAGCGCCGACGGCACGGGCCACGACCTGAACCACTGGCTGGCGATCGTCGACCCCGAGAACGAGCGGATGTACCGCAACCTCGTCGAGGGAGTCACGAACTCGCTGCTGCTCGCCGTCGTCGCGGCACTGCTCGTGCTCGTGCTGCTGGTGCCGGCGATGGTGCTCGTGCACCTGCGCTACCCGCGCCTCGTGCGGCCGCTCGAGTTCGTCTGCCTCGTGCCGATCACGGTGCCGGCGATCGTGCTCGTGGTCGGCCTCGCACCGGTCTACTCGGTCGTGTCGCGGGTGGCCGGCTCGGGCGCCTGGACGCTCGCGCTCGCGTACGGCGTCACGGTGCTGCCCTACGCCTACCGCGCGGTGCAGTCCGACCTGGCGGCCACCGACCTCCGTACGCTGACCGAGGCCGCGCGCACGCTCGGCTCGAGCTGGCCCCGCACGATGGCCCTCGTCGTCGTGCCGAGCCTGCGCCGGGGCCTGCTCGCGGCGGCTTTCATCACCGTGGCCGTCGTGCTCGGCGAGTTCACCATCGCCTCGCTGCTCAACCGCGTGAACCTGCAGACCGCCCTGGTGCAGGTGTCGCGTTCCGACCCCTACGCCGCCGTGATCCTCGCCCTGATCTCGCTGGCCTTCGCCTTCGTGCTGCTGCTCGTGATCGGCCGGGTCGGAGCCCTCGGGGCCGCCCGTCCGATCCCCACCCGAAAGGCCCTCTCGTGACCGCCACGCTCCCCCGCCCCTCCGTCACGAGTCCGACCGGCGCCGGTGCGGGTGCCGCCGTGGCGTTCCACGACGTCACGAAGCAGTTCGCCGGGCACCGGGCCCTGACCGGGCTCGACCTCGAGTTGCAGCCCGGCGAGCTCGTCGCCGTGCTGGGCCCGTCGGGCTGCGGCAAGACCACCGCACTGCGCAGCCTCGCCGGGCTCGAGGACGTCACGGGCGGTCGCATCACGATCGACGGCCGCGACGTGGTCGGCGTCCCGACGCACCGCCGGGACGTCGGCATGGTGTTCCAGGCGTACTCGCTGTTCCCCCACCTGACCGTGCGGCAGAACGTCGAGTTCGGGCTGCGCATGCGTCGCGTCGACAAGGCCGCCCGGGCCGCCCGGGCGGGCGAGATGCTCGACCTGGTCGGACTCGGCGACCTCGGCGAGCGCTACGCCCACCAGCTCTCGGGCGGCCAGCAGCAGCGCGTCGCCCTGGCCCGGGCGCTGGTCACGCGACCGCGGGTGCTGCTGCTCGACGAGCCGCTCAGCGCCCTCGACGCGAAGGTGCGGGTGCAACTGCGGGACGAGATCCGCCGCATCCAGCGCGAGCTGTCGATCACGACCCTGTTCGTCACCCACGACCAGGAAGAGGCCCTGGCCGTGGCCGACCGCGTCGCCGTCATGCGTGCCGGGTCGATCGAGCAGGTGGGCACCCCGGAAGAGCTCTACTCGGCCCCCGCGACGGCGTTCGTCGCCGAGTTCGTCGGGACGAGCAACCGGGTGTCCGGCGAGGTCATCGGTGCGCTCGTCCGCCTGGCGGGCTGCCCCGAGGTGCCGGTCGTGGGCACGCCGGCCGAGGGGCCGGTCTGGGCCTACGTGCGACCCGAGGACGTGTCGTTCGTGGAGCAGGGCGGACTCGCGGGCGTCGTCGAGTCGGTGTCGTTCCTGGGGGCCGTGTGCCGCACCCGCGTGCGCGTGGACCGCGAGACCCTGCTGGTGCTCGACCACCGGGCCGACGAACGACGCGAGCCGGGGTCGTCGGTGCGCGTCTCGTTCACGCCCGCCCGCGTGGCCGTGACGACCCGCGCCTCCTGACGCGGTCGTCCGACGGTCAGCCGGGCGACGGAGGGGGCACGCCCGACCCCGCCGCTAGCCTCGGGGGATGCCCTCGGTGACCGACCCTGACGACGCGCCCCGCGCCTCCTCGGTGTGGCAGGCCGAGATCGTCACCACCCGGCGGCCGCGGCTGCTCGTTGCCGGACGGTGGCTCGTCTCGGTCCTCGCCGCGTTCTTCGTCGGCTCGTTCGACGGCGAGTGGCCGGGCTTCGACGTCGTGGTGCGCGAGCGCTCGACCGGTCGCGAGATCCACCGGCTGGCTCCCCAGGGCCTCACCGGCGCCGACGAGTCGAAGGTCGACATCGAGGCGGACCTCGACCGACTCACGTGCGACGAGTACCGCGCCGAGTGGACGCTCGTCTGACCCACATCTGATACTTCAGACGGATGCGGGCCATCACCGCGGGGGATGACCAGGAGGCGCGGGTCGGCTTGGCTGGGCACATGACCTCTGCTGCGCCCGCCGTCGACTCCCCACCCACCCCCGGCACCCGCTGGAGGTTCGTCGACTCGCTGCGCGGCTTCGCGCTGTTCGGCATCCTGCTGGTCAACACGCTCGACATCACCCACCTCGGCATCGACTACGTGATCGAGACCGCCGACCCGGTCGACGACCCGGTGCGCGACCTGCTGTACCTCACGGTGCAGACCCGGTTCGTGCCGATCTTCGTGTTCCTCTTCGGCATGAGCCTGTGGTTCGTGCTCGCCGGCGCCCGGTCGCGCTCGCCCCGACCCGGGCTCGTCATGGTGCGCCGCCTGGTCGGGCTCGTCGCGATCGGCGGGCTGCTCATGCTCGTCTACCCCGGCAACGTGCTGCTCGAGTACGGCGTCGTGGGCCTCGTCATGCTGCCGATCGTCGTCTTCGCCCCGCGCTGGGCGACCCTGGCCCTCGGTGCCGTGCTGACCGTCGCGGCCTACGCCCTGACCGGTGGCGGCCTCGTCTCGACCCCCGGCCTCATGCTGCTCGGTGCGGGCGCCGCGGCGTACGGCCTGCCCCGCGTGCTCGAGTCGGCCGGGCGCGGCGTCGCCCTGGTCTTCGCCGCGGCCGCGGTGCTCACGGTGCCGGCCCTGCTCTGGCAGACCACGACCCCGGGCGACCCGCGCTTCTCGACGCCGGGCGGCATCGCCGGGCTGGTCATGGCCGTCGCCTACGCCACCGCTCTCGCCCTGCTCTGGCGCACCCCCGCTCGCCGCGTCGTCGCCGCCGTGTTCGAGCCGCTGGGCCGCATGGCGCTGACCAACTACGTCGTCGCGGCGATCGTCGTGGCAGGCCTCGCCCTCGTGATCGACTTCGGGCACATGACGAGCGTCGTGCCGGGGGTGGGCATCAGCGTCGGGCTCATCGCCCTGCAGTCCGTGCTCAGTCGCCTCTGGCTCGCCCGGTTCGTCTACGGTCCGGTCGAGTGGGCCTGGCGGAGCGTCACCTGGTGGCGGCCGGCCGCGCTGGTGCGCCGGGCGTCCTGACCAGCGCGACCCGCGCCTCCTCGGGTCCGGCGGTCGACTGGTCGACTGGTCGACTGGTCGACTGGTCGCGGATCGTCCTTCACGCGCGCCCGGACCACGATCCGGGACCACTCGACGACCGAGACGACTAGCGGAGGCTCCACGAGGCGCGCACGACGGTGTCGAGGGCACTCGAGAGGTCGGTGCACCACCAGCGACGTCCGGGGGCCGCGGCGAGGCTGAGCTCGTAGCCCGCCTCGGTCTGGGCGACCGTGCCGAGGACAACGAGGGCGCCTCGCTCCGACCGGCGCACGTCGACGACCCGCCAGCGGCCGCGACCGACCACGTCGAGCCTCAGGTCGAGCGCGCTCGCCAGGGGGCCCCGCCCGGGCCAGGCCGTACCCGACCGGCCGCTGCCACCCTCGAAGAGCATCGTCGCCTCTCTCGCGGCCCGCCCCGATGCGGCCCGACGAGATGCACGGTAGACACGCGACCTGACAACGGGCGGGGTTGACGTCGGGAACATGACGTGCTCCTCGTCCCCCCGGCGCGTACCCCGGCCCGTACCCCGTCCTTTCGTGGGTGACTCGGCACGAGCCCGGACGCACGGGCCCCCGCCTGTCAGGGTGGAGCGATGCCGTCCCCCACCCCGTCGCCCGAAGCCGCGTCCCTCGAGGCCCTGCGCGCCTCCGTCCTGTCGACCCGAGGAGGCGCGGTGGACGACAGCATCCCCCAGCTCGCCGAAACCGACCCCGAGCTGTTCGGGGTCGCCGTGGTGCGGCCGACCGGCGAGGTGGTCGCGGCCGGCGACTCGGGTCACGCGTTCTCGATCCAGTCGGCGGTCAAGCCGTTCCTCTTCGCGCTCGCCCTCGCCGACACCGGCGGAGCGGCGCTCGACGCGGTCGGCATCGAGCCGACCGGCGAGGCGTTCGACGCGATCAAGCTCGAGGGCGGCACCGGGCGACCGCCGAACCCGATGGTCAACGCCGGAGCCCTGCTCACGGCCGACCTGGTCGACGGCGACACCTGCGACGAGCGCACGGCGCGCATTCTGGCGGGCCTGGGAGCCTTCGCGGGGCGCGAGCTCGACTACGACCGCGAGGTCAGCGAGTCCGAGCAGCTGCACGGCGACCGCAACCATGCGCTGGCACACCTGATGCGGTCGGAGGGCACGCTCGACAGCTCGGCGGACGATGCGGTCGCGCTCTACGCCCGGGCCTGCTCGGTGGTCGTCGACACGGAGGCCCTGGCCGTGATGGGCGCGACGCTCGCGTTCGGCGGTCGCAACCCGGTGACGGGCGAGCAGGTCGTCGACGCCCGCGTCGCCCGCGACGTGGTGTCGGTCATGGCGACCTGCGGCGTCTACGACGGGTCGGGCCGCTGGATGCGCGGCGTCGGCGTGCCGGCGAAGTCGAGCGTCTCGGGCGCGATCGTCCTGTCGGCGCCGAACCGGCTCGGGGCGGCGGTGTTCAGCCCGCCGATCGACGAGCAGGGGACGAGCGTCCGCGGCGCCGAGCTGAGCCGCCGGCTGAGCGAGGAACACGACCTGCACTCGTTCGGCTTCCGCGGCTGACACGATCGAGGCCCCCGGTGGGCGTCCTGGGGACAGGAGCCGACCGGGGGCCTCGACGTGTACGAGCCCGGGCTCAGGCCTGGACGTCTCCGCGCCAGGCGCCGTCGACGTTGCCCTCGCGCTCGATGAACTCCTTGAAGTTCTTGAGGTCCTTCTTGATGGCGTGGTTGTCCGCGCCGAGGGTGTTGCCGATCTTCTCGAGGAAGCCCTCGGGGGTCCAGTCGATCTGCACCGTGAGGCGCGTCACGTCGTCGCTCAGCTTGTGGAACGTGATGACGCCGGCGTGGTCGACCTCGCCGCCCGTGCTGTTCCAGGCGACGCGCTCGTCGGGGTGCTGCTCGGTGATCTCGGCTTCGAAGGTCTTCTCGACCGGTCCGACCTTGACCTTCCACACCGTGAGGGTGGGGGTGGTCTGGGTGATCGACTCGACCTCGTCGAGGAACTTCGGGAACGACTCGAACTGGGTCCACTGGTTGTAGGCGACGCTGACGGGGACGTTGACGTCGATGGTCTCGATGGCCTGTGCCATGGTGCACTCCTTGCTGACGGTGTTCAGAATTCATGGGCGGCGCCGAGTCGGCGTCGTGCCCTGTCGTGAACGGTAGGAGGCGCGGGTCGGCTTCGCCCACGTGCGGAGGCAACGGTCAGGTGGCGGGTGACGCCGCCCACCGCGGGACCGCACAGTACTCGCGTGCCGGCCGAGGAGGGGTGGAGCGGTCGAGCGGTGGTGTCGACGGAACGGGACCACCCCGCCACGACGGATCGTGACGGGGTGGTCGGGGCCGACGGGGTGACTGGGCTCGACCGCGTGGTCGGGGTCGACGGCCAGACCGTCGAGAGGGTCAGCTCGCCGTGTCGCGGGCCAGTTTTGCGTCGATCGCGTCGACGGTCTCGTGCGCCTGGCCCGAGACGACCTCGATCTTGCGCGGCTTCGCCCTCTCGCTGACCGGGATGACGAGTGACAACACGCCGTTGTCGTAGTGGGCCGTGATGCGACTCGAGTCGATGCCCTCACCCACGCTGAACTGGCGGAGGTACGAGCCGTGCGGCCGCTCCTGCGCGAGCCACTTGACGCCGCCGCGGGTGTCGGGCGTGCGGTTGGCCCGGAGGGTCAGCAGCTGACCGTCGACGTCGACGTCGACCGACCCCGGGTCGATGCCCGGCATGTCGGCGTTGAGCACGTAGCGGTCGCCGTCGCGGTAGAGGTCGACCGGCATGACCCTGGGCCCCTGTCGCATGCCCGTGAGGGCGCCGGTGAGACGGTCGAGCTCGGTGAAAGGATCGAAAGACATGGCCATGATGAAGAGTCCCCTTTCGGTTGATCGGTGTGACCCGGGACCCCGTGGCCCCGGCTCGTTGACGACACGAATGTACCTCTGACCAGCGTTTCGTACCTCAAACGCAGCTTGAACGCTGCCGAGAGATCACTGAGGACGCTGCGCCTGCCGGCGGGCGGCCCGTTGGGCGCGGATCTCTTCGATGCGGGCCAGGTTGCGCAGCAGCCGGAGGAAGTCGGCTGCGGCTGCCTCGACGTCGTCGTAGGTGCGGATGCTCTGTTCCTCGACGAGACCTCGCTCGTCGAGGAAGTAGGTGCTCCACACCTCGTCCCGTCGAGCGAGGACGAGCGCGAAGGGCTTCCCCGTCGTCGCGTCCCCGATGACGGCGTTCAGGTGGCCGAGTCCGCCGGCGTCGACCTGGGTTCGGAGGGCGGCCAGGGTGCGAGCGACCATCGTCATGACGGTTCTCCTGCTCGTCGGCGTCGGTCTCGGAGTTCGTCCCGGATCTCGAGCTTGCGATGCTGGGACCTCAGACGGTCGAGGAAGTCGGCCACGGCCGAGACCTCGTCGGGGAACGTGTGCAGGCTCCGTTCCTCCACGGCAGCTCGTTCGTCGACGTAGAAGGTGCTCCACACGCCGTCACGTCGCGCCACGGCGAGACAGTCCTGGCGCCTGAGGTACACGTCACCGAGAGCGACACGGACGCGGTTCAAGCCCTCCGCCTCCATGTGCGCAGGCAGCGACTCGAGGTCGGTCATCGACGCACGTTCGACGCGCTCGAGGTCGCGCTCCCGTTGCAGGTCGCGGAGGAGCTTCTTCAGCCGGAGCAGGACGAGGAAGTCCTCCAGGGCCTCGGACTCGCTCGGGTAGGTTCGCACGCTCCCGTCGACGACCGCCGCGCGTTCGTCGGTGGAAAAGGTCACCCAGGCATCGTCGCGTCGGGTGACGACGAGGCAGTCCGTCCTGTTCGCGTGGTCACCGTCGATGACGTGTCCTAGGTCGTCGAGTCCCTCTGCCGCCATGACAGCCTGCACCGATTCGATCGTCGCCATGTCAGGCCTTCCCCGGCCGGTCGTCTTGTGACGCCCGCCACGTCTCGTGGGCGAGCCTGTTCTTCTCCCTGATGCGCGACATGAGTGCGTCCTCGTCAGCCCTCAGCCTCATGAGACGCAGGAAGTCGTCCAGAGCGTCGGAGAGTTCCTCGTACGTGCGAACGCTGGTCTTCTCGACACCGGCACGTTCGTTGGTCGAGAACGAGGTCCAGACGCCGTCTCGCCGGGTCAGGACCAGGGCGTCCGCCGAACTACCGTGATCGTCTCCGATCACGTAGGCGAACCTGTCGAGCCCCTCGGCCTCGATCGTGGCGACCGTTTCTTGGAGCGTCGTCATCCCCTGGGCCCCTCGGCGGTCGTCGCCGAATGGGGTGAGTCACCCTTGCACTGGCGCTCCTGGAAGGCGAGTTCGTTCTCTTCACGGACGGCCTGGGTCTCGTCAAGCGCCGGCACGACGTCCGCTTCCGTCTCGCCGAGCCCGCTCAGTCAAGAGGCTCCAGGCCTGTGTCGAGGAGGGCCCGCAGCTCCTCCAACCGGGCGACGTTCTGCAACTGGGACATGAACTCCGTCACGGCAGAGCGCTCATCCGGATGCTCGACGAGTGTCAGCTCCTCGACGAGACCTCGTTCGTCGCGCAAGAACGTCACCCACACCCCGTCGATCTGCCCGACCACCTGCGCACCCGGAACGCGCAGCGAGGTGTCGCCGATGAGGAAATTCAGATGCCCGAAATCGGCCGCTTCCACTTCTGCTCGGAGTCCGTTCACGTCGCGCGCTTCGGGGACTCCAGTGTCGTCCGATCTCGTCGACGTCCGGCTTTCCGTCCGACAAACGCATGACGTAGAAAGCTCCGGCCACCGGACCAACTCGTCAACTCTGCCCAGCGGCCCGGCGGCGGGCTGCCAGCTCGGCATCGATCTCTGCGATTCGTGCCATGTTGCGCAAGAGGCGAATGAAATCGGCGCTCGCAGCCTCTTGATCACCGTAAGTCCGAACGCTCTGCTCCTCGACGAGTCCTCGCTCATCGACGAAGAACGTGGTCCAGATCTCAGCTTTCTTGGCGATGACGAGGGCATAAGGCTTGCTCGCCTCAGGATCACCGATCACGTAATTGAGGTGACCGAGCCCGAGGGCCCGCACCTGCGACTCCAGAGATTCCATGCTGCTCATGCGGACGGCACCTTCACTTCTTCGACCAGTCCAAGACGCATGAAGTCCTGGACGCTCATGGGGAGCAGGAGCTGGACCCCGCCACCACTCTGCCCGAACCCGGGAGCAATGGGCCCGCGCATGAGATGCATGTCGTCCCAGGTCTTCCGATGGTTCGACATCGACAGGTCGAACCGCTCGCGGGTCAGGGCATCGCTTCGATCGTAGGCACCGCGGATGTCTCCGAGGTCACCCTTAGTCCTGTAGACGTGCTCGATGGCTGGATCGGGCACCCAAGGCGTCGCCCGCTGCTCGTGCGTGAACGGAACGCCACTGTCAGGGACAGGTGAGACGAAGACGCCATCGGCCGACCCCGCCCTGTCGAACAAGGTGCCGTCAGGGATGTACGGATCGACCTCGACGATGGGGACCTTGTTCTCGTCGACCGCGAATCCTTTCCAAGGGATGTCCGTCCAGTCGACCTTGCCGTCTGTGCCGAGGAATCGGACGTCGGCGGGGACACGCTGGTCGGCGGGCCATGCACCGCCCTCACGGAACTCTCTGGCGGCCTCTCGGTTGATCACGTCCAGGTAGTTCGCGAGTTGCTCCCGGGTCATTCCGCTTCGATCCACTGCGCTCGGTGTGGTTGTGCCACTCGAGCCAGGGGCGTCGCCGCCCGAGCCGCCCGTTCCGGCATCGCCGTCGGCGTGACCGGGCTGGTCGGCCGCGGGGGCGTCGTCGGCGTGACCCGCGCCTCCTGCGTCGTCACGGATGGGAGGGGCGGACGCGTCGTCGGCGTGACCCGCGCCATCTGCGTCGTCACGGACAGGCGGGGCCGACGCGTCGTCGCGAACGGGCGGGGCGGCCGCGTCGTCACCGCGGATGGGCCCGGGCGTCGTGTTGGGGCCGTCGACGCGGGTGGGCGGCGGCGCGAGGCCGTCGGCGCGGACGCCGACGACGTCGTCGAGCCGGGCGACCTGCTCGTCGAAGCGCGAGGGCGCGGCGTCCGGCCCACGACCGGCCGAGCCGTGCCCTCCGGTCAGCAGACGCGTGGTCTCCGACATGGCGTTCAGGGCGTGACCCGCGTGTGTCAGGCCGATCCGCGACAGGGAACCCTCGGGGGCACGGAGCGCAGCTCGTTCCGCGGCGCCACCGAGCCGTGCGAGGCCCGTCGCCGCCTTCGTCCCGCCGACGGCTGCGCCTCCGACCGGGACGAAGAACGAGGCCACGCCGAGGGTGGCGTAGGTGCCGGCCGCGACCGGGTCCTCGTCGTACATCTCGGGCGTGCCCACGATGCCCTGCGTGACGCCCTCGATCGTGGTGCGGTACCAGTCGACGGCCGGCTGGGCGGCCGCCGGCACCGTGCCGGGAGGTGCGTACGCCAGCGCGATCGTCGCCGGACTCGTGATCGCGATGGCCCCGAGCCCCTGGAGCAGGCCGCCCCAGGCCTCGAGGCCGAACTCCTTGGTGACGCCCGTGCCGCCCTGGATGTCCCAACCCACCAGGGCACCGGCGCCGTAGGCCGCCTCGGCGATGAACATGCCGAGACCCGTGCCCATCGACTCGGAACAGGTCTTGTGCGGGTCGCCCGGGGCGCCGTAGGGCAGGTCCTTCATCGAGTCGAGCTGCTCAGCCGACAGGCCGACCTGCTCGGGGAAGCACATCGGGTCGGTGCGCAACGCGTTGATGCCGTTCTCGCACTCGGCTCGGGCCGCATCGATCTTGGCGACCTCGGCGTTCACCTCGCCGAGCAACTCGTCGTTGCGGTTGCGCGAGGGGATGTGGTCGTACCACTCGACCGTGGTCTCGTCGGGCCCGCTCGAGATGTACGAGTTGTAGCTCTCGGTGCTGTAGGTGACGCCGCCGGACACCTCGGCGGTGAAGGCCTCGGCCTCGGTGACGAGCTCCTTGAGCCGGGCGACGGGCGCGGCGACGGCCGTGGCGAGGTCGTCGAGCAACGTCGCGACCTGGCCGAACGTGTCACCGAGGGTCTGCGTGCTCGTGCCGACCGGGTCCATGGCGACGAACAACTGCTCGGCCTCGGGCGCCGCGTAGACGCCCGACAGCCCGGACCAGGAGGTGACGACGCCCGCACCCTTCTCGGCGATGGCGGTCGCCGTGCTGCGGAAGGTGGCGGCGGACGTCGAGATCGCCGCCGGGTCGATGGTGACGCCGGGGATCGCACCGGGGACGATCAGCGAGGGGCTCATCGCGGCACCCCCGGGGTCGAGACGGGCGGGATGCCGGCGGCGCTCTGCTCGCTCGCCAGCGCGGGTGCCTCGGCGGCCGCCGTCACGGCGGCGGACTGGGCGTTCGCCGCCATCTCCTCGTCGCCGGCGACGTAGGCGATGGTCGCCTCGGCGGCACCTGTGCCGCACGACTCGATGCGGTTCACGACCGACGTGAGGGTCGTCGCCTCGGACTCGATCAGCCCCAGCACCGCGTTGGCGACACCGACGAGCAGGTCGCCGACGCCACCGCTCAGCTCCTCGTGACCGGTCGCGAGGCCGCCCGCGGCCGTGCCGAGCTCGCCGGCCGAGACCTGGACGTCGGCCAGGACCGCCTGCACACCGCTGGGTGAGATCGACCACGAGCTCATGAGTGTGCCCCTTCGTTCGTGGTCGCGGGCGCGGCCGTCGCGGGCGCAGCCGTCGCGGGCGCAGCCGTCGCGGGCGCAGCCGTCGCGGGCGCAGCCGTCGCGGGCCTCGGCCCGCCCGGCACCGCCTCGACCACGACCCGCCCCCCGGTGTTGCGGACGAGCGCCTGGACGACCGCGTCCGACACCGGATCGGTGCCCGGCGCGTACGCCTCGGTCAGCCAGCTGCCCGCCTCGACGTCCACCCCGAGCAGGACGGAGGCGTCGGCCGGGTCCTCGACGTAGGTGCTGCGCACGATGGCCAGCACGAGCCCGTCGTCGGTCGCGATCTGCAGCCCGCCGCCGTTCCAGAGCTTGCCGAGGCCGAGGTACGGGTCGATCTCGGCGGCTGCGCGGGCACCGTCGACGGCGGTCACGGGCTCGGGCGTCACCACGGTGTACTCACGAGGCACGGCGCACCCCCGGCGGGGTCATCGCGGCGAGGATCTCGTCGGCACCGACGACCTCGACCGCGTCGGCGAAACGGTGCCAGCGGGCTGCGGCGGCGGCACCGTCGACAGCACCAGCACCAGCACCGGCACCGACCTCGGCGTCACCGGCCGGCCCCTCGTAGAACGACACGAGCACCGACGGCGTCCGCGACGACCCGAGCACCCGTCCACCCACCCGACGGACCAGGCCCTCGACGTCCAGCTGCATGCCCCGAACGCTCCGGGCCCCGATGACGGCGGCGAGCGGCTGCGGTGCCACCCGGTCGTGGGCGGACACCGTCGCGTCGGCTCGGCCGGACATCGACCACGCCGTGGCCAGGAAGACCTGCTGTCGACCGGCCACGTCGGCGAGGGCGTCCGCGACGACGCCCGGCGCGACGGCACCGGTCACGACGATGCGGGTCTCCTCGATCACCCCGTCGTCGCTGCGCGCGATGCGCACCCAGCCCCGGTACCTCGGCCCGGAGGCGTCGCCGCCGGCCACGTGGAACCGCGTCTCGGACGGCATGCGGCTGCGCGCGGCGGCCGTGAAGAAGTCGCGGTCCCAGGCCGTGGTGGCCGGTTCGGTCGTCCCCCACAGGGTTCGTGTGCCGGGCGCGAGCGCCTCGACGAGTCGTTCGAGCGTCCCGCCGAGTCGGGCCTCGGCCCGTGCCCGGTGGTGGGTGACGACGGCGAGCTGCGTCCACGGGACGGCGTCGGGGTCGACGGTGCGCCCCTCGTCGAGCCGGACCGCCGACGGTGCCTCGTCCTGCGGCAGCGGGTAGCCGTCCTCGGTCACGCCGAGCCCGTGCGCCGGCGAGCGCACCGGCTCGAGCGTGATCGCCCGACGCAACGAACCGTCGGAGGCGCGGGTCAGCCAGACCCCGCCGAGCACGTCGAGCAGGTGGAACAGCGAGTACGTGAGCCGTGATTCCGGGGCGGTGACGAGCGCGACGCGGGTGCCCGGCCCGGCACAGTCGACGAAGAGGGCCGAGAGGCCGCTCGACACCCCGACGACGGGCTTGCTCGACCGCGACTCGACCCAGCCGGGCCCGTGCGTGTCGAGCATCGGATGCAGCAACGAGACGGTCGTCGTGGCGTCGTCGTCGGTCATGGCTTCCCCCCGGTAGCGGCGACGTCCATCGTACGGGGACGGTGCACGCGGCCGCCGTCGGCCGAACGCCCCACGAGCGCGTACCCCGATGACGCGGGAAGAGACCTGACGGCGGTGACCAGGCCGTCAGCCCGACCGTCGCGTGAGACGAGAAGAGAGCGAGTGACGGGAATCGAACCCGCGCTATCAGCTTGGGAAGCTGAAGTTCTACCATTGAACTACACTCGCGCGGCGCCTCGAGGGCGCGTCAGACCACTATAGCGGCCCGCGCCTCCGGTGCTCCCTGTGGCCTGCCGAGCGTGTGGCACCGCCGAACGGGCGTCGCACCGCCGAAGTCGACGGTGCGACGTCCATCAGGCGGTGCGACTCCACGCAGCACCGGCAGGAGGCGCGCTCAGGCCCCGGTCGCGACCGAGACGATGCGCAGGTCGACCGAGGCCGGCGGAACGGGCTCCCCGCTCACCCGGTCGAGCAGCGCCTGGGCGACCGCACGGGCCACGAGGGGCCCGGAGCCGCTCTCGTCGACCGCGATGTCGAGGGTGATGCGGGTCTCGAGGTCGGCCACGGCGATGCCGACGAGCGGCACGGGTCGCCCGGGTGCGGCGGCCTCGGCCGAGGCCGGGTCGGCACGCTCGGCATCCGGGACGTCGGACGCGGCCGACGCACCCGCCTCGGCCGCGACCGAGTCGTCGCTCTGCACGGTGGAGCCCACGACCCCTCCGCCCCCGACGACGGTGCTCAGCCCCTGCAGGGCCGACCGCACGACGCTCCCGAAGCCGGGCCGTGCCCGGACGTGCACGACGCCGTCGACCGACGCGGCGATCTCGCCGAGCTCGGCGGCGAGCAGGGACAGGTCGGCCGGGCTGATGGGGGCCCGCAGGCCGTCCTCGTCGCTCATGCCGCGCCTCCTTCGCTCTGCAGGTGGACGTCGTCCACGACGACGTCCACGCTCTCGAGGGTCAGTTCGGTCTGACGGGACAGGCTCGACGACACGGCCGCCTGGACCGCCTCGGCGAGCGCCGGCAGCGGCTCGCCGAACAGGCCGCTGACGACGACCTCGACCCGGACCAACGCCCCGGGAACGCTGACGTCGCCGTGGATCGTGCACGAGATGACCATGGCGCCCTCGACGCCGTCGCCGGCCTCGCGGATGAGCGCCCGCACGGCGCCCTCGGTGATGTGCAGGGTGGAACGCTCGTCGATCGAGGCGAGCGGGATCTGCCGCCCGGCCCGCGACTCGAGGCGCACGCGGTCCATCACGCCCGAGATCCAGCTCGGGTCGGGTGCAGGGGTCGCTGCGGCGTCGGACTCGAGCAGCCGGGCGCCCATCGCCCGGAGGCGCTCGAGGGCGGCGAGCTGGGCCCGGGCCTCGGGCGACTCCTCGATCTCGGGGTCGTAGGGCTGCCGACCGGCGTCGAGGTAGTCGACGAGACGTTCGGGCGAGACGCCGTCGTCGGCACCCTCGACGGCCTCGCCCAGGTCGACGGGCACGTCGGGCGGGGTCGGGTCTTCGTGGGCATGGTCGGTGCCGTGAGGACGGTCACTCATCGCCAGGCCTCCATCTCGCGGGTCAGTGTCTCTCGGGCCCGGGCGAGCTGCCCCCGGACCGCGGTCACGGTGGTGCCGGTCCGTTCGGCGATCTCGGTGTACGACTCGCCTCCGACCTCGCGCAGCGCCCACACCTGCCGTTGGGAGGCAGGCAGTCGAGCCAGTGCCGCACGCAACGCCTCCATGGCGTCGTTCGACGACGCCAGGCGCTCCGGATCGGTCGTCGGCGTCGCCGAGGCCAGCTCGAGGTCGTCGACGTCGTCGGTGAGGCGTCGCGAGCGGATCAGGTCGAAGGCCTTCCGCGACACGATGCGCATCATCCAGCCCTTGGCCGCGGCGGGCGTCTGCAGCGTGGGCAGTTCGCGCCAGATCGTGATGGACGCCTCCTGCACCGCGTCGGTCGCGTCGGCCCGTGAGCCGGTCAACCGGGTGGCGTATGCCGTCATCAGCCCGAGATGGCGTCGCAGCAGCACCTCGAAGGCCCGCTCGTCGCCCTCGGCGGCGCGCGACGCGAGCACGGCGTCGGAAGCCTCGGTCAGGTCTGCCGACATGCCCGCCCCCTCTGCTGCTGCGTCCGCCCGGGCCCCCAGGACGAGGAGGCGCGGGTCGCGACCCGTGGAAAAGTGCCGACGAGTTCCGTGACGTTCGGGCCCCGGAACGCGTCCCATCCATGGATACACCGGAATCAGCGGGAACGGGACGCCCGTTCCCGGACTCGTCGGGTGGCTCGTCGGGTAAGACCGAGGGGTGACGCCGACCCGTCACGCATCATCCGAGCAGAAGGAGACACCGATGGCCCCCACCGACAAGACCCCGAAGAGCACCGTCCCCGGCAGCACCGCTCCCAGCCGCGTCGACAAGGCGCCGGGCACGACCACGGCGGCCAGCGCCTCCTCGTCCCCCGTCGGCGTCTCCGTCACGCCGGGCAAGACGGTCGTCGCCGACGGCGTCGTCGCCAAGGTCGCGGGCATCGCCGCCCGTGAGGTGCCCGGCGTCTTCGCCCTCGGTGGCGGCACGGCCCGGGCGTTCGGCGCCCTGCGCGACGTCATCGGCACGACCGACCTCGGTCAGGGCGTGCGCGTCGAGGTGGGCGAGACCCAGGTCGCCGCCGACGTCACGATCGTCGTCGAGTACCCGGCCCCCATGCACACGGTCGCCGAGCAGGTGCGTGCCGCCGTGGCCCGGACGATCGAGCAGCTCGTGGGCATGGAGGTCGCCGAGGTGAACGTCGCGATCAACGACGTCCACATCCCCGGTGACGACGCCGACGACGACTCCACGCGCGAGAGCCGCGTCTCGTGACCGCCACCACCACGGGCATGGCCGTCGGCGCCGTGCTCGCCGTCTCGGCCCTGGCCTTCGGCTTCTGGGGCCTCGTGCTCGTCGCGGTCTTCATCGCCGTCGGGGCGCTCGTCGGACGCGTGGTCTCGGGTGAGACCGACGTGAAGGGCCTGCTCGACGCCCTGCGCGGACGGCGCTCGTCGTCATGACCGCCGCCGCCACCGCCTCCTCCGCCGTCGAGCGCACGCCGGCTGCCTCCGGCGACGTCCGCGGCACGGGTCCCGTCGTCGCCGGGCACGTCAGCATCCCCGGCAAGGTGCTGCAGAAGGTGGCCACGGCCGTCGTCGCCGAGACCCTGCGCGTCCGTCGGGCCGACGTCCGCGTCGAGGCGGCGGACGATGCCGGGCAGCTCGCCCTGCGCGTCTCGACGCCGGTGCGCGTGCCCATGCTCTCCGAGGCCATGACGATGCCCGAGGGCGGGGTCGTCGCCGTCGTGCGCGACCTGCAGTCCACCCTGACCCGCCGGGTCTCCGACCTCGCGGGGCGGACCGTGTCCCGCGTGGACGTGACGGTCAGCGGCAGCCGCCTCGAGCGGACGGGGCACACCTCGTGAGCGAGATCGACCCCGGCCTGTACCGCCGCGTCCTGCGGCGCGAGCTGCACTCCTCCCGTTCGGGCAGCACCATCGTCGTGCTCGTGCTGCTGACGCTCGTCGTCGGGTACGTCGGCGTCGAGGCCGTCTACGCCGCACTCGGGCGACCGGCTCTGCTCTTCTCCCCGGTCGACGTCCTCGCGACGCTGACCTCGTCCGTCGACGGCGGCGGCACGTCGGGACACGTGCTCGGCGCGGGTGTCGTCGCAGCGCTCGTCGGGCTCGTCCTCGTCGCCCTGGCCGTCACGGCCGGCCGCCGCGGACGCCACACCATCGACGACGACCGCGTGGCGGTCGTGGTCGACGACCGCGTCATCGCCTCGTCCCTCGCCCGGACCGCCCGCACATCGGGTCGCCTGTCCGAGCAGCAGGTCTCGGCCTGGGTCTCGAGACGCCGGGCGCAGATCGACCTCACGCCGTCCTCGGGCCTCACGGTCGACGACGCCGCGGTCGGCTCCGCGGCCCGTGCCGAGCTCGAGTCCGTCGCCTATCGCCCGGCCCTGTCGGCCCGGGTCCGCACCACCGATCAGGGACGGCTCGGCGCATGACCTCCAGCAACCGGTTCGCGAACCGCCTCTTCCTGTTCGTCGTCGGGCTCGTCACCGTGGCCGTGGGCGTGTTCCTCGTGATCGTCGCCCTGCCCGGCGGCGGTGCGCTGCGCGACCTGCTGTCGCCCGCGTCGTCGGCCGTCGACGACGCGGTGGCGACGACGCCGATCGACCCGACCGGCGGGACGGGCGGCAGCTGGCTGCCGCTGGCCCTCGCCCTGCTCTGCCTGCTGCTGGTGATCGTCTTCGTCGTCGCGATCTTCGCCCACGGGCACGGTCGCACCGACAGCGTCGTCGTCCACGATGACCCGACCGGCTCGATCGCCGTGTCGAGCTCGTTCGCCGACACCGCCGTCACCGACGCACTTCGCGACCGACGCGACGTGGCCTCGGTCGGCGTCTCGGCGTGGACGGTCACGGGCCGACCCGCCCTCAAGGTGCGCGTCCGGCTGACGGCGGGGTCGTCCCCGGCTCCCGTGGTCGCGGCGGCGTCCGACGTCGCCCGCGGACTCGACCGCGTGCTGGGCGAGACCGTGCCCGTGCTCGTCGAGATCACCGGAGCCTCGGCGGTGCGCAAGGGAAGGGCGACGACCGCGCGTCCGTCGGAGCGGTAGCGCAGGGTCGCGCGGTACTCCGAGTTGGTCGCGACCTTCCGGCCGGTGATCACTTTCGAAGGTGAGCGGCACGTCGTGACATCTCGGCAGGCCCAGCCTCAGCGGACGGCGAGCAGGATCTTGCCGCTGTGCCCGCCGGACTCCATGCGCTTGTGGGCCGTGGCGACGAACTCGAGCGGGTAGACGCTGTCGAGCACCGGTCGCACCGACCCGGCCTCGACCAGAGGCCAGACGTGCTCGCGCACCTCGGCCATGATCGCGCGGCGTTCGTCGAGGGGGCGGGCGCGCAGCGTGGTGGCCCAGACCCGACCGCGCTTGGCCATCAGGCGCGACAGGTCGATCGTGGCCGACGGGCCGCCCTGCACGGCGATCACCATGACCCGGCCGTTCACGGCGAGGGCCTCGACGTCGCGGGCGATGTAGTCGCCACCGACCAGGTCGAGCACGACGTCGACGCCGCGGCCCTCGGTCAGCTCGTCGACGACCGCGACGAAGTCCTCGGTCTTGTAGTCGATGCCGCGCGCGGCGCCGAGCTGTTCGCAGAACGACGTCTTGTCGGCCGTCCCGGCGGTGGCGTAGACGGTCGAGCCGAGCGCCACGGCCATCTGGATCGCGATCGAGCCGACGCCGCTGGCGCCGCCGTGGACGAGCAGGGTCTCGCCCGGCTTCAGCCCGGCGCTCATGAATACGTTCGACCAGACGGTGGCGACGGCCTCGGGCAGGCCCGCCGCCTCGACGAGGTCGACGCCGCGCGGCAGGGGCAGCACCAGGCCCTCGTCGACCTGCACGCGGTCGGCGTAACCACCGCCCGGCAACAGGGCGACGACGTAGTCGCCGACGGCCGCCGCCGTGACGTGCTCGCCGATCGAGACGACGGTGCCGCTGACCTCGAGCCCGGGCCAGCCGGGCGCCCCGGCGGGCGACGGGTAGTGCCCCTCGCGCTGGTTGACGTCGGCGCGGTTGACGCCCGCGGCGGCGACGTCGATCACGACCTCGCGGGGGCCGGGCACCGGCTCGGCGACCTCGGAGACGACGAGGGCGGAGGGCCCTCCGGGCACGGGGACGGTGATGGCACGCATGCGTCCATCCTCCCCCCGTGGCCCGGCACGCGCTGACTAGTCTTGTCGCGTGCTGCTCTCCGACCGCGACATCAAGCTCGAACTCGACGCCGGCCGAATCGGCCTCGACCCCTACGACCCGACGCTGATCCAGCCGTCGAGCATCGACGTGCGGCTCGACCGGTTGTTCCGGCTCTTCGACAACCACAAGTACCCGTTCATCGACCCGGCCGCGGACCAGCCCGAGCTGACCCGCCTGGTCGAGGCGAAGGCCGACGAGCCGTTCATCCTGCACCCGGGCGAGTTCGTGCTGGGCAGCACCTACGAGTTCGTCACCCTGCCAGACGACGTCGCGGCCCGCCTCGAGGGCAAGAGCTCGCTCGGGCGCCTCGGCCTGCTGACCCACTCGACCGCGGGGTTCATCGACCCCGGCTTCGGCGGGCACGTCACGCTCGAACTGTCGAACGTCGCCACCCTGCCGATCAAGCTCTGGCCCGGCATGAAGATCGGCCAGCTCTGCTTCTTCAAGCTCAGCTCGCCCGCCGAGCACCCCTACGGTTCGTCCGAGTACGGCTCGCGCTACCAGGGCCAGCGCGGCCCGACCGCCAGCCGGTCGTTCCGGGGCTTCGTGCACACGGACGTCTCCGCGCGCGACTGACCGCCGCGGGCTCGCGACTGATCGCGGTGCGTTCCCGCCGCGCTGGCCCCGCGTCGGCGCCGCGCGTTCGCGCCGCGCTCGTCGAGAAGGCAGGAGGCGCGGGCCGCGTCCCCGACGGACGCCCCCTCCGGAGACGAGAAAGGGGTGCGGAAGGAACCCGACTCCCTCCGCACCCCGGCGACACGAGAGAAACCCGACGTCGATCTCGTGCGCTGTGACTCGCGGTCCTGAACCTTTCACCGCGAGGCCATTTCATTCTGCGGCTCTCCGCTCCTCGGGCAAACCCGGCAATGTCCGAAAAACGAAATGAAAGCTCAGCTTGCGAAGCGGTGGCAAAAAGTCACCCGTCACCCTTCGAGGGTGTCGCGGGGTGACCGCCCGAACTCGGCCGTGTACTGGGCCGCGAAGCGGCCCGCGTGGGCGAAACCCCAGCTGAGCGCCACGCCCGCGACGGTGTGGCCGAGGGTCGGATCGGCCATGACGAGGTCCCCGTGCGCGCCGCGCAGCCGCGCCCGCCGCAGTTCGGCCATGGGCGTCGAGTCGAGGTGGCGACGGAACGCCAGCTGCAGGGCGCGGGGGGTCACCCGAGCCGCCTCGGCGATCTCGACGACGCCGATGTCGTCGTGCGCGTGCTGCTCGATGTAGTCGCGAGCCCGACGCACGGTCGACGGGAGGGGCGTGACACCGTCGTCGCCGCCCACGCCGACGACGTTCGTCTCGAACGTCTCGAGGTAGGCCGCGACGAGCGACCGGAACGCCGAGCCCCGCACCAAGGAGCTCGCCATCGCCGCGTCGTTGCGGATCACGTTCTCGTGGACGTGGACCACGAGTTCGGACCAGTAGCGGGCCATCGCCGCGGACACCGCCTCGGTGGCCGTCGACCGGAGGCCCCCCGGGGCCGCGAGCCGCATGGCGCCCAACTCACGCTCGACGGCAGCGCGGTCGAGCAGCACCTGACCGAGCACGAGGTCGAACGACTCCATGACCTTCGCCTCGTGCGAGGGAAAGGCGAAGGGGGCACCGGGGTCGACGCGGATCTCTTGGTCGCGGGTGCGTAGCGACAGCCGGCCCGCCATCACCCCGCCGGCCACGAGGAACCCGGCGGGCTCGCTCTCGGTCAGCAGCCGGCCACGCCGGTACTCGAAGCGACACAGCGCGAACCGCGTCTCGCCCGAGACGGCCCGGCTGTAGACGAACGGCTCGGGACCACTGCCCTCGAGCCGGGTGATCTTGTAGTTCTTGCGGATCAGGGCGTGCGCGACGTCCCGGTCGGTGGTGGTGACGCTGCGGACCCGCGGGTCGACGTGCGCCGCGAGCGGCACCGACGACGAGTCGGGCAGGTGGGTCGAGGCTGATCCGGCGGTTGCTGCCGCCGCCTCGGGTGAGACTGATGACACGGTCGTTCCCCTCGGGTGGGACGGTGACCCGGGGTGGTTGGTCCCGGGCCGGTCGGGCCCGACGTCGGCGTCGGACGACCATCCCGAGATTATCCACCAGGTGGACGGGAGGCACCCCACGAACGGGGGGGCTTGTCAAGGCCCCGCCGGTGTGTTCTGCCCGGGCGTAGCGTCGGGTCATGGACTACAGAACCCTCGGAAATAGTGGAGCCTCGGTGTCGGAGCTGACCCTCGGCACCATGACCTTCGGCGCCGAAGCCGACGAACCGACCTCGCACGACATCCTCGACGCCTTCGTGGCGGGCGGCGGCACACTCGTCGACACCGCCGACGTCTACAGCGCCGGCACCAGCGAGACCATCATCGGCCGGTGGCTGGCGAGCCACCCCACCGACGCCGACCAGGTGGTGCTCGCGACCAAGGGACGCTTCCCCATGGGCGACGGGCCGAACGACGTCGGCCTGTCGCGTCGTCACCTCGCGAAGGCCCTCGACGCCTCGCTGACCCGGCTCGGCGTGGAGCACGTCGACCTCTACCAGATGCACGCCTGGGACCACCTCACCCCGATCGACGAGACCCTGCGATTCCTCGACGACGCGATCAGCGCCGGCAAGATCGGCTACTACGGCTTCTCGAACTACCTCGGCTGGCAGGTGACGAAGGCCGTCGGACGGGCCGAGGCCCTCGGGTTCGCCCCGCCCGTCACGCTGCAGCCGCAGTACAACCTCCTGGTCCGCGACATCGAGCACGAGGTCGTGCCGGCCTCGCTCGACGCGGGCATCGGGCTGCTGCCCTGGTCGCCGCTCGCCGGCGGCTGGCTGAGCGGCAAGTACGTCCGCGACCAGGCACCCACCGGTGCCACCCGCCTCGGCGAGGACCCGAAGCGGGGCATGGAGGCCTGGGAGGCGCGCAACGCGGACGAGCGCACCTGGACCGTCCTCGACGCGGTCACCTCGATCGCCTCGGCGCACGACGCCTCGGCCTCGCAGGTCGCGCTGGCCTGGTTGCTGCGTCAGCCCGCGGTGACCTCGGTGATCCTCGGTGCGCGCACGGTCGAGCAGCTCGACGACAACGTCGGTTCGTCGGCGCTGGCCGCGGTCCTCACCGACGACGAGGTCGCCCGGCTCACCGCGGCGAGCGCACCCCGCGTCGACGACTACCCCTACGGCACGGCAGGCGTCGCCCAGCGCGACCGCAAGATCACCGGCGGCCGCTGACCAGGAGGCGCGCCGCGCCTCCTGCGGGCACCGCGCCTCCTGCAATCCCCACACGACGCCAGGAGATGGTCACCGCGCCAGGCTTTCCCTTGGCGTCGTGACCATCTCGCGGTGCGGTGCGGCGGCACACGTAGCCGAGCATCCCGCCACGAAGTAAAGATCCCGCCACGCGATCCTGTGGCGGGATCTTCACTCCGTGGCGGCGTGGCCTCCCCGAGCAGGGCGGTTCGGCGGACGGGGGCTCAGCGCTGCAGCGACGCGGTGGCGCCGACGCGGCCGCGGGCCGCCCGGACGGCGATCGTGACGACCAGCACGACGACGGCGGCGACGATCGCGGCCACCCCGGCGACGACGTTCTCGGGTTCGCCGGTCAGGCGGCCGACGGCGATCCAGGCGAGTCCCCACGACAGTGACAGGGCCGGAGCGATGCGGCCGCGGCCGGCGAAAGCCAGCACGACGCCGACGAGAGCGGCCACGCCGAGCACCACCGACGACCAGAACCCGGCCGCGAAACCGAAGCCGTCGAAGCCCGCGTCGACCAGGCCGGCGGCGATGTTGGCGACGGTCGCGACGCTGACCCACCCGAGGTAGAGGCCGAGCGTGCCGTCGGTGACGACCGCGTCGACCGATCCGCTCGACGCGGTGTGGAACAGGATGACGAAGATGCGCGCGAGCACGAGCAGCAGCGCGACGATCACGACGGCACCCAGCCAGACGCTGCCGAGCTGGACGGCGGCGAACAGCCACGCCGCGTTGAGCAGCAGCGAGGCCGCGACCCAGTAGCCCAGGCGGCGGTGCCGGGTGACGGCGCGCTGACCGGGGAGGGCCTGGTGGATCGCGTACGCGACGAGGCCGAGGTAGATGACGCTCCAGATGCTGAAGGCCGTGGTCGCGGGGGCGACGGTGGTGGCGGTCGCGCTGAGGGCGCCGCCCGCCGCGTCGGAGACCGAGACGCCGCCGAAGGCGCCCGAACCGTAGGCGGCCAGCACGATCGCGAGCACCGCGGTGACGACCACGACGATCTGGCGGACGACGTCGCGCGACGTCGCGGGGTCGGCAGGGGCTCGGGTGCTGGTGTCCGTGGTCATGCGGTGGACGCTAGTCGCGCCTGCCCCCCGATCTCTTAGTTGCTAAGAGGATTGTCAGGGAGCGACGACCGGCAGACCACGATGTCGGGCACACCCCGATGTCGGGCACACCCGAGGAGGCGCGGTGCGGACGGGCGGTCAGCCCACCTGCACGGGCGGCCCCGCGATCAGCAGCACCACGAAGACGACGACCACGGCGACGACCAGCAGCACGAGGGCGAGGACGAGGTGCCCGAGCATCCAGCGCAACAGGCGGTCGAGGGGACGTCGGTCGCGCGGGTCGTCGGTCGCCGTGCGGCGCCAGGCACCGGCGAGGAGGCCGCGGCGGTCGATCCAGCGCTCGACGGGCAACGAGGCGAACGGCACGACGGCGCTGGCGAGGGCGGCAAGGGTCACGCCGCCCGACCAGCGCTGGTTCACCGCGACGACGACGCCCGCGACGAGGTACGCGAGGAACACGAAGCCGTGGATCGGCCCGGCGACGCTGACCGGCCAGTCGCCGACCCCCACCGCGTACTTGAGGATCATGCCCGCGATGAGCAGCGACCAGGTCACCACCTCGGCGACGGCGAACGAACGGAAGAGGGTGCGAGGCGACACGAGCTGCTCCTGGTGAGGGGCCGACGGGGACCCGTCCATGCTCGCAGCCCCCGCCTGGGCGCCGCCCCTGCCCCTGCTCGGGCTCGGGCTCGGGCTCGGCGAGATGTCACGACTTGCCGCTCACTTTCAGAGGTGAGCGGCAAGTCGTGACATCTCGACGGCCCGGGGGGGCAGGGCGGGCGGGCGCGAGCGAGCAGGAGGCGCGGGGCGAGGCGACCACACGGCCTGCGTACCCCTCTGGCTGGGTGCCGACCCGCGCCTCCTCGGTTGGATGGGGTGCATGACGACACTCGCGATCATCGGAGCAGGCAAGGGGCTCGGCGCTGCCGTGGCCCGACGATTCGGCGCGGAGGGCTTCAGCGTCGCGCTCATCTCACGGCACCAGGGCCGGCTCGACGCCCTCGCGGCCGAGCTCGAGGCCGACGGTGTCACCGCGCAGGGCTTCACCGCCGACGTGCGCGACCCGGCGAGCATCGCGGCCGCGCTCGAGCAGGCGACCGAGCAGCTCGGGCCGATCCAGGTGATGCAGTACAGCCCGCTGCCGCAGAAAGACTTCATGCGCCCGGTGCTCGAGACCATGCCCGCCGACCTGGTCGGTCCGGTCGAGTTCTCGATCTACGGGCCGGTCGCGGCGGTGCACCAGGTGCTGCCCGGCATGCGGTTCCTGCCCGACGGTGGCGGCACCATCCTCTTCGTCAACGGCGGCTCGGCCGTCACGCCCGGCGCGAAGGTCACCGGCACCTCCATCGCCTTCGCGGGGCTCACCGCCTATGCGCAGCTGCTCCACGACGAGCTCGTCGGCGAGGGCATCCACGTCGGTCAGCTGATCATCCCCGGCGGCATCGAGCCCGAGAGCAGCGACAAGAGCCCGGAGGCGCTGGCCGAGCTGCTCTGGCAACAGCACGTCACGCGCGGTGACTTCCGCACCACGGCGCCCGAGAAGGGCACGCCCGCCTGAGATCTGGCGCTCGGGCGGAGGGCTGGCACCTCCGCCGGACGCTCATGAACCCCGTTTCGAACGATGCACCCGTTTTCTTCTGGGTTCATCGTTCGGAACGGGGTTCTTCGCTGATCCGGCACGTACCGGATCAGCGTGGACCCGGATCAGCACAGCGCCGTACCGGATCAGCACAGCGCGGGCCCGGGTCAGTAGAGATCCCGGGTCAGCGCAGGCCCGGGTCAGCAGTGCGCAGGCTCAGACGCCGCCGAAACGCTCGGTGCGGACGCGGGTCGGCGCGTGCCCGAGCTCGACCAGCCACCCGGCGACGACCTCGACGAACGAGTTCGCACCGCAGAGGTAGACGAGCGGGTGCTCGGATGCGGGCAGCACGAGCGACTCGAGCTCGACGCGGGTCAGCCGTCCGGCCGGCCGCTCATGCCCGTCGGGCGCGACCCGGCTGTAGACCCAGTCGATCGTCAGCCCGGCCGTCGGCGGCCCCTCGGTGGCCGAGAACGCTACAACAGGGGACGAGGAGGCGCGTGCGGCTTCGTCGAGCTCCGCCACGTACCACCGCGAACCCGGGTCGCGCACCGAGGCGAGCAGCCGCATCGGGGGTGCGTCCCGGCCTCGTGCCCGCACCATCGCCATCAGAGGTGCGACGCCCGACCCCCCGCCGATCAACTGCACGGGGGCCGACGTCGGCGGAGTCGCCCCCTCGGGCTCGGGCAGCACCGCGTGCACGGCCGACTCGGGTTCGAACTCGGTCGGCGGCCAGACGAACCAACCGCCGATCGGGCCGCGCACCTCGATCGGGTCGCCCGGTTCGGCCGCGTCGACCAGGTAGGGCGAGACCTCGCCGTCGTCGAGGCGCTCGACGGTGACCTCGATCTGCGGGACCGGACCCGCGCCTCCTGCGCCTCGCGCTCCGTCGGAGGCCCGGACGTCGCTCAGCGAGTACGACCGCACGGCCGTGTAGCCGTCGTCGGCGGTCAGGCGCAGGTCGACGTGCTGGCCGGCTCGCGCGGGGCGGAGTCCGGGCACCGCGAGGGTCAGCGAGCGGGCTCGGGGCGTCTGCGCGACCGACGACACGATCGTGGCGGGCAGCCAGGCGTACGGGTCACCCGCGGGGTCGGCCCGGTCGGAGCCACCGGCCCCGTCGGACCCACCGGCCCCGGCGACGGGCTCGCTCACGCGTACCGTTCTTCCTTCCACGGGTCGCCGTGGGGGTGGTAGCCCATGCTCTCCCAGAAGCCGCGGCGGTCGGTGGCCATGGTCTGGATGCCCTGCAACCACTTCGCGCTCTTCCAGAAGTAGAGCCCGGGCACGAAGAGTCGCGCGGGCCCGCCGTGCTCGGCGTGCAACGGCTGCCCCTCGTAGGTGTCGACCACCCAGGCCTTGCCTCCCAGCAGCTCGCTGAGCGGCAGGTTGGTCGTGTACCCGCCGTGGCTGGTCGCCATCGCGAACTCGTGCGTGGTCTCGAGGCCGTCGAAGAGGGTGTCGAGCGAGACGCCTCGCCAGTGCGTGCCGAGCTTCGACCAGCTCGTGACGCAGTGGATGTCGGTCTCGATCGCCTCGTGCGGAAGCGCCTGGAAGTCGGCCCAGCTCAGCGAGCGCTGCCCGGTCTCGGTCGCGACCTGGAGCTCCCACCGCTTGATGTTCGGCGTGGGGCCGGCCGAGAGGACCGGGAACCCGCTCTCGAGGTACTGCCCCGGGGGCAGTCGGGGGTCGGCCGCGCGCCGCCTGCCGAAGCCGGTGAATCCTGCCATGGTGCGCCTCCTCGGGGTGGGGCGGGGTCGTTCGCCGGTTCGTCCCGCGCCCGTCAGCCTACGCACGACCCCCGACGTCGCATGGCCCCGAGGCTGCGTCCGCGCTGGGAGAACGTTGACCCCGGCATGGGTGGAGGTCGTACGGTGGATGCAGGTCAATTCGAAAGGACCCCACATGGCTGAGTACACCCTGCCCGATCTGCCCTACGACTACTCCGCTCTGGCGCCGCACATCAGCGCGAAGATCATGGAGCTGCACCACTCGAAGCACCACAACACGTACGTCACCGGCGCGAACACGGCCAACGCCGCCCTCGCCGAAGCCCGCTCGACGGGTGACCTGGCGAACGTCAACAAGCTCGAGAAGGACCTCGCCTTCAACCTCGGCGGCCACGTCAACCACTCGATCTTCTGGACGAACCTGACCCCCGAGACCAGCGAGCCCACCGGCGACCTGCTCGAGGCCATCGGCCGCGACTTCGGCGACCTCGAGAAGTTCAAGGCCCACTTCACCGCCACCGCGCTCGGTGTGCAGGGCTCCGGGTGGTCGGTGCTCGCCTACGACGTGCTCGGTCAGCGCCTCAGCGTCTTCCAGCTCTTCGACCAGCAGGGCAACGTGCCGTTCGGCCTCGTCCCCCTGCTGATGCTCGACGTCTGGGAGCACGCCTACTACCTCGACTACCAGAACGTGCGCGCCGACTACGTCAAGGCCTTCTGGAACATCGTCAACTGGAGCAACGTCGAGGCCCGCCTCGCCGCCGCGACGACCAAGACCGACGGTCTGATCACGCTCTAGTCGCTCCACCCGCACCACGCCGACGGCGCGTCCCCACCCGGGGGCGCGCCGTCGCTGCGTGGCCGGGGGCCCGACGGCTCGTCCCCACCGCCGGCGCGTTCGTCCTGAAGGATGAAAACCCGCAGGAGGCGCGCGCGGCCCGACGACGACGCCTTACGGTCGTCGACATGGACACCATCCCCGACGACCTGCGCACCTGGGTGCCGCGCCTCGCGGCCCCCGTCGCCGCCGCGGTCTTCGTGCTGCTGTGGACGATCGCCGAGGCCGGCCGGGGCGACCTCGTCGAGAACGTCGTCGTGTTCGGCCTCTTCGGCCTCGCCGTCGGCCTCGCGGTCTGGATGCCGTGGACCTCGATCGGCCTGACGGTGGCGATCCCGGCCCTGCAGCTCGCCGGCTGGGTGCAGCCCCCGACGGACACCACGTGGCCCACGTACCTGGCCATCGCGTTCGTGGCGTTCTTCGCCGCGTTCGCCCGGTCGGTCGCCGTGCGGCTGGTCGCGCTGGCCGCCGCCGGCCTGGCCTCAGGGCTCGCCGCGATCGCGATGGCCGTGCCCACCCTCGCACGGCCGTACGTCTGGTCGTCGTGGGTGGGCGGCGGCCAGGGCACGAAGACCGACGTGATCACCCTGGCGGCCTCGCTCTTCGGTGCCGCGGCCGCGGCCTGGGCCGTCGGCATCTTCCTGTCGAGCGTGCTGCGGGTGCGCCGCATCGGGCAGGTGCTCGAGCGCACCGAGACGCGCTTCCACGAGACGGACTTCGAGTTGCGCCTCGCCCACGACCGAGCCCGCATCTCGCGGGACGTGCACGACGCCCTCGCCCACTCGCTCGCGGTGGTCGTGTCGCAGGCGCAGGGCGCCCTCGCCCTGTCGGCGACCCGTCCCGAGGTCGTCGAGCAGGCGCTACGCACGATCGCCGACGTCGGCCGCACCTCCTTGGTCGACGTGCGACACCTGGTCGAGCGCATCCAGCAGGACGCCGACGACGCGACGCCCCGCGAGACCCTCGCCGACCTCGACCGGCTGGCGACGACGATGCGCGACGTCGGCATGACCGTGACCCTGCGGCACCTCGGTGACGCCGCCGAGCTGTTGCCCTCGCAGGAGTTGGCGGTCTTCCGCATCGTGCAGGAGAGCCTGACCAACGCACTCAAGCACTCAGGCTCGTCGAGCACCGTCGACGTCGCGCTCGACTGGCGCGGCCCCGGGCTCGCGCTGCTCGTGACGTCGTCGGGTGACGACCCGCTCGTCGCCTCACGCCGCGGCACGGGCCGAGGCACCGGCATCGCCAGCATGACCGAACGGGCCCGGCTCGCCGGTGGCTGGCTGACGGCCGAGCTCGGCGACGACGGTGTCTTCGTCGTCACCGCGTTCCTGCCCACTCCCGAACCGATCGGACTCCTGCAGTCCTGGACGGAGCAACCCGCATGACCGACGTGACGACCGCGACGACGCGCACCGCGCCTCCTGCCCTCGTGCGGGTGGTCGTCGTCGACGACCAGCCGCTCTTCGCTTCGGGGCTGCAGATGCTGATCGAGGCGCAGTCCGACCTCGTCTGTGTGGGCACGGCCGTCGACGGGGCCGCCGGCGTCGCCCTGGTCGAGCGCGAGCGACCCGACGTCGTGCTGATGGACCTCCGCATGCCCGTGATGAACGGCCTCGAAGCCACCACGCGCATCGTCGCGGCGGCCGGCACCGACCCCGACTCGACCCCGCGCGTCGTGGCCCTGACCACGATCCAGCGCGACGAGGCCGTGTTCAGCGCGTTGAAGGCCGGGGCCTACGCGTTCCTGACGAAGGACGCGACGCCCGACGAGGTGTTGACGACGATCCGCGCGGCGGCGGCCGGCGAACCGGTGCCGACCGCGGCCGCCGCGCTCGACGTCGTGCACGCGTTCGCCGTGCCGACCCCGTCACCGAAGCGGCGGAGCGAACCGCTCGAGGTGCTCTCACCCCGCGAGCGCGAGATCTTCCTGCTCGTGGCGCGGGGCCTGAGCAACGCCGAGATCGCCGAGAGCGCGTGGCTGAGCGAGGCGACGGTCAAGAGCCACGTCCGGGCGGTGCTGCAGAAGCTCGGCATGCGCAACCGGGTCCAGATCGTCGTCTTCGCCTACGAGAACGACCTCGTGGGCCCGGCCCGCGACGACGAGGGGGGATCGCGATGACCGACGAGAAGAGCTCTCCGACCCGCAGCGTTCCGTCCGGCAGCGTTCCGCCCGGCAGCGTTCCGTCCGGCAGCGTCTCGCCCCGACAGCGGCGGGCGAAGCGCATCACGCTGGTCGCCGTGGTCGCGGTGGTCGCCGGCGTCGTCGCCTACGGCATCCCCGCCAATGCCGCGTACGCCCTGCCCGACCTACCGGCGAAGGACGTCGACGCGTGGACGATGCCGCTCGACCGGTACGTGCCGGTCGGCGAGACCTCGTCGGCCTACGCGTTGCTCCTCGTGGCCCAGCAGTGCATGGTGGGCGCGGGCTACGACGACTACGTGGTGCCCTGGCGGGACGTCGCGGCGGGCGACCGGGCGGGCGAGCTGTCGACGAACGGTTCGCTCCGCCTGCGGGCCTTCGACCTGGCGACGGCCGAGACCCGGGGCTACCACGCCGCCTCGGTGATCGACGCGGGGGCCGCGGCCTGGTCGGAGTTCTCGGCGCAGCCCTGGACCACCGGCAGATCCGACCGGTTCGACACCTGCGTCCAGCGCGCCCGCAAGACCGTGCCGTCCATGGACGACTACTACGACCGGACCCAGTCACTCGTGCGCCTCAACAACGCGGCGTTCGACGGGGCTCGCGACGACCCGACGGTGACCGCGACCTGGGACGACTGGCGCGGGTGCATGCAGGACGCCCGGGTGGGCGACGTGGCCTCCGACCCGTCGGGCATGCCGACCCTCGAGATGGTCGACCGGTTCGAGACGCTCGACTCGAGCACGTCGCCGACCGACGACGAGATCGAGATCGCGACGGCCGACGCCCGCTGCCGCGAGTCCTCCGGCTACCGCGACGCCCTCTACGAGGCCGAGTGGCAGCGCCAGCTCACCGTGCCCCATGACGACGGTGAGCTCCTGGCCCAGATCGACACCGCGGCCCTCGCGGCCGACAACGCCACGATCCGGCAGGTGCTGACGGAGCTCACCCCGCCGCGGCCGTCGTCCTGACCGGCCCCCTCCTTGAGGGGACTGGAAAACCGGTCGGCCAGTATCTAATCTGGATGCACAGAGGACACGTCGAGGGACGGGGGCACGACCGACGGCCTGATCAGCGGGGGCAACGAGCTGGTCAGGCCTTCGTGCCCGGGGGCCACGACGGTGGGCAGCACGAACGCCCACATGTCGCGCAGCCGGTCGAAGAGGTCGGCGCGGCCGGTCAGTGCCTGCGACACGATGTGCACGCCGGCGTACGACCCGACGACGAACCGGGCGACGCTCTCGACGTCGGTGTCGGCACGGAAGTCCCCGTCGGCGACCGCCCGCTCGACGAGTCCCGAGATCTGGGCCTGCCAGTCGAGGTACGGGTGCTCGACCCGGAGCTCGCGGCTCGGCGACTGGGTGGTCAGGCGGATGCCCGCCGTCACGAGCACCTCGGTGGTCAGCTGCGTCGCGAGCGACGCGCACGAGAGCATGAGCGCCTCGGCACCGCTGCCCGCGGTCTCGGACACCTGGTCGGCGTAGGCCCGCGAGAGGGCGTGCTGCTCGGCGATGACCGCGTTCGCGAGGTCGGCCTTCGAGCGGAAGTGGAAATAGAGCGCACCCTTGGTCACCTTGGCGGTCTCGGCGACGAGGTCGAGCGAGGCGTCGCTGTAGCCGTGCTCGTCGAAGACGACGGCGGCCCCTCGGATGATGGCGGCGCGGGTCGCCTGGGCGCGTTTCTGCTGGGGCATCGGGTGGGTCTCTCCTGCGGGTCGACACGGCGCCCTGCGAGGCACCGCACGGCCGTCCCCCGTCGACCGCTGCACACGTTACCGGGACGACCTGCGCCCTCCGACAGCTGCCGGGGTACGCGTGGTGAAGCGTTTCGGGGTACGACTGACCGGTCCGCCTGCCGCCCAGCCTGCGCCGAGGTGTTCCCACTGGTCGAGATGTCACGACTTGCCGCTCACGTTCGAACGTGAGCGGCAAGTCGTGACATCTCGACCCCCAGCCGGGCAGGAGGGGCGGGGCAGGAGCGGCGGGGCGGGGCAGGAGGGGCGGGTCGAGTCAGCGGGGAGGGGTGGCCTCGGGGACGGGGGCCGGTGCGGGCGGGGCGACCCGCGCCTCCTCGGGGTCGCCGTCGCCGGCGCGGGCCCTCGGCACGCGGCTGGCGTAGAGCACACCGCCGACCACCGCGACGCCGGCGACGAGCTCGACCAGGTCGGGCACCTCGCCGAACGCCAGCCACGAGGCCAGCACGCCGACCACGGGCACGAGCATCGAGAACGGTGCGACGGTGGCCGAGGGGTAGACCGAGAGCAGGCGCGTCCAGATGCCGTAGCCCACGACCGAGGCGATCAGCACGAGGTAGAGCAGGCAGAGCACCGACGGCAGCGCCTCGAGCGTGAAGACCGTGCCGAGGCTCTCACCGATGCGCTCGGGGCCCTCGACGACGAACGACAGGGCGAGCATCGGCACCGGCGCGACGATCGACATCCACAGCGTCAGGTGCATCGGGTTCGGTGGGGCGGCCCGTCGCACGGCCACGTTGCCGATCGCCCAGCCGAGCGCACCGCACAGCGTCAGCACGACGGGCAGCAGCGCCGCGACCTGCGACCGGTGCCCCGCGATGACGACGAGCCCCACGACGGCGATGCCGATGCCGATCGCCTGCCGACGGGTGATGCGTTCCCGGAGCCAGAAGCCGGCGATCACGACCGTGAACGGCGCCGACGCCTGTAACACGAGCGAGGCGAGACCCGAGGGCATGCCCGCCGCGATGCCGAGGTAGAGGAAGGCGAACTGCAGCATGCCGAGGGTGGCCCCCACGAGCAGGAGGCGCGACCACGGGATCGCCGGACGCGGCACCAGCAGCACGGTCGGCACCGCGAGCAACGTGAAGCGCAGCGCCACGAGCAGGAACGGCGGGAAGTGCTCGAGGGCGATCGCCGTCACGGGGAAGTTGATGCCCCAGCAGACGGCGACGACGAGGGCGAGGAGGCGGTCACGGACGGTCACGTCTCCATCGTGGCGTGCCGGACCGTTCAGGACCAGCGCAGATCGCCGCGTGCACTTTGTAGGCTGCCTTCATGGACCTGTCCCATCTCGACCTGCTGCGGGAACTCGCCGACCGCGGCAGCGTCACCGCCGTCGCGGCCGCCACCCACCGCTCGCCCAGCGCCGTGTCGCAGCAGCTGAAGACGCTCCAGCGCCAGCTCGGGGTCGAGCTCGTCAGTCGCGCCGGCCGGGGCGTCGTGCTGACCGACGAGGGCCACGCGCTGGCCCGGGCGTCGGTCGGGGTCGCGACCGCGGTGGCCGAGGCCGAGGCGGCGTTCGACGCCGTCCGCGGAGGCACGGGCGGCGTGGTGCGGGTGTCGATGTTCGCCTCGGCGGCCGAACTGTTGCTGCCCGGGCTGTTGCACCGCATGAGGTCGCACCCGGGCGTCGAGCTCGACGTGGCCGACCGGGACGTCTCGGAGGACGAGTTCGCCCCGCTGACGGCCGACTTCGACGTGGTGCTCGCCCACCGTTCGGACGGCGTGCTGCCGCCGGGCCGGGGGTCGACGACCGTCGTGTCGTTGCTGCGCGAACCGCTCGAGGTCGCCCTGCCCCTCGGTCACCGCCTGGCCGACCGCGGACGCGTGGCCGTCGACGACGTCATCCGCGAGCCGTGGATCGGGGTGCCCGAGGGCTACCCGATCGACCGCGTGCTGGTGTCGATGGCCCTGCAGTCGGGCGTCGCGCCCGAGGTCGTCCACCGCACGGTGCACCTGCCGCTGATCGAGAACCTCGTCGCCGCCGGGCACGGGGTGGCACTCGTGCCCCGCCACACGTCGGCCTCGCGGGCGCCCGGCCGGTTCCACCTGGCGACGCTCGAGAACGTGCGGGCCGGGCGGCACCTCGAGGCGCTGATGCGACCCGACCGCGCGGCCCGCCCGGCCGTCCGCACCGTGGTCGACGAGATCCGGGCCGAAGCCGCCTCGATCCAGGTGCACGACGACCTGGCGGGCGCGTCCGACTAGCGCGCGACGGCGGGCGAGTTCGGCGGAGACGGTCGGATGCGGACGCCCGGAACCGCCGAACACGCCCGCCTCACGGCAGCCGACGCCCGACAGTCGTCAGCGCACGCCCTTCGTCGCGAGGAAGGCCACGGGGTCGGTCGCGACCCCACCCTGCCGCACCTCGAGGTGCAGGTGGCAGCCGGTCGAGCCGCCCGAGGTGCCGACCCCGGCGATGTTCTGGCCGGCCTGGACCTGCTGGCCGACCGAGACGTAGATGCCGTTGCGCTCCATGTGGGCGTAGGCGCTGCTGACACCGCCGCCGTGATCGACGACGATCAGGTTGCCGTAGCCGCTCGACGGCCCCGCGTAGCTGACGCGACCGGCCGAGACCGAGTAGATCGGCGTGCCGCAGGCCGCACCGAAGTCGGCGCCCGCGTGCAACTTGTACTCGCCCGTGATCGGGTGGACGCGGTAGCCGTAGGGCTGGTACGAGCTGTACGAGCGGATGGCCGTGACCCACCCGGTGCCCGGGTCGGGCACCGTGACGCCCGGTCCCGGGCCGCCCGTGCCGGGTGCCACGGGACCCGTGCCGCCACCCGCGGCCGGGGCGGGGCGGGCTGCCGCGGAGGCGGCGGCCGCAGCGGCCGCCTGCGCCTGGGCGTAGGCCTGCTCGAGCGTCATGCGGTCGTCTTCGAGCAGGGCGACCTGCGCGGCGAGGGTGGCCTTCTCGTCGTCGACGGCGGCCAGGTCGGCCTCGGCCGTCACGCTGGCCGCGGCCGCGTCGTCGAGCGCGGTCTGGGCGTCGGCCGCGAGCCGGTCGCGCTCGGCGAGTGCCACGGCGGCCTGGTCGGCCAACGAGGTCGCGAGATTGTCGGCGGCCTGGGCCCGTTCGCGGAGCCGCCCGATGTTCTCGCCGAGCTTGCTCGACAGGCTCAGCCCCTTGAGCACCTCTTGCGCGCCGTCGCCGGCCGCGAGGAGGTCGCCCACCATGCCCCCGCTGCCGGGGCGGGCCATCAACGCGGCGGCCTGGCCGACGACCTGACGTGCGGAGTCGGCGGTCTCGCGGGCCTCGGCCCGACGCGTCTCGAGCTGCTCGTGCCGGGCCGTGGCCTCGTCAACGGCCGCCTGGGCCTCGCCCAGCACGCGACCGGCCTCGTCGGCCGCGGTGCGGGCGGCGTCGGCACGGGCCGACGCGGCCTCGAGCGCGGTCTGCAGGTCGGCGAGGGCCTTCTTCTTGGCCGACTCGTCGTCGCGAGCGGCGAGGACGGCCTGCCAGGTCGGGGCGGCCGCGGTCGCCCGCTCGGGGAGGAGGAGCGCTGCCAGCAGGGCCAGCGTGAGGAGGCCGGCGACGACCGGCGTGCGACGGAGCTGACCGGAGGAGGGAACGGGGCGGAGCGAGGAGGGAACGGGGCGGACCGAGTGGTGCATGACTCTCTGTCTGTCTGGTGCGCACGACCCGTCCGGTGAGGCCGGGGGTGCGCCGTGGTGCAGGGGCGTCCGCGCTCGGGCCTCGCGGACCACCCACACTACCGAGTGGGCCGGGTCGGAACCGGCGCGGTCACGCGGCACCGCGCCTCCTCGGGGTGGTCGACGCCGTGGGGAGGAGACGTCGACGCGGCGGCGACCCGGGCGCCGGTCCCGGCGGCGATCCCGGCGCCCGCGAGGTACGGCCGTGTCCCCCTTTCGGCCCCTGTGCCCGCCGCCGCATCCGTGGTCGACTGGTCCCTTCCACCACCGTCGGGGCAGCATCCCCGCTTGCGCCGAGAGAGGCGCAGATGGCATCGTCCCGACCGGCCCGGACCACCCTCGGCCTGCTCGCCGCGGCCACCGTCGTCCTGCTGACCGCGTGCTCGTCGGGTGACACCACCCGTCCGACGCCGACCGACGGGTCGGCCACGCCGAGTCCGACCCCGACGTCGCAGGCGACCCGGGTGACGCCCGAGACGATCCGCACGGCTCCGTCCGGCACGGTCTTCCACGGCGGCATCGCGCTCGAACCGAACTCGCTGGCGGTGCGGGCCGAGGCGACGCTGAGCGCCGACGGCGAGACGGACGCCGCCCGGGCCGCGGCCCTGATCGCCGAGCGTCCCGTCGCGATGTGGATCGGCGACGGCTACGACGACGCGCAGCTCGTGAAGGTCATCACCGACTACCTCGCCGCCGCCGAGGAGCAGGGTGCGACGCCGGTGTTCGTCACGTACGCGATCCCCGACCGGGACTGCGGCAACTACTCGGCCGGCGGCCTGTCCGTCGAGCGCTATCCCGCCTGGAACGCGACCGTCGCGGCCACCCTCGCCGGGCACCGGGCCGTCGTCATCGTCGAGCCCGACTCGCTCGGCATGCTGAGCCGGTGCCCGCAGGTGGCCGACACGCGCCTCCCGTTGCTGAGGCAGGCCGTCGCCGACTTCGCGGCGGCCGGCGTGCCCGCCTACCTCGACGGCGGCAACTCGCACTGGGTGCAGCCCGAGGTGATGGCGGAGCGGCTGGAGGCGGCGGGCATCGACCAGGCCCGGGGCTTCTTCACCAACGTCGCGGGCTTCTACCCCGTGGGCGACGAACAGCCCTACGCCGAGGAGGTCGCCGCGATGACGGGCGGCAGCCGCTACGTGATCGACGTGTCACGCAACGGCCGCGGCTGGAAGGGGACCTGGTGCAACCCGGAGGACGTCGGCCTCGGCCAAGACCCTCGCGTGGTGTCCGACGACGGCCGCCTCGACGCCCTGCTCTGGGTCAAGACGCCGGGCATCAGCGACGGCACCTGCAACGACGGACCCCCGGCCGGCGAGTGGTACCCGTCGTACGCCGAGATGCTCGTCGACCGCCGCCCCGAGTGGGCGCGCGACTGACCCGCGGCGCTCAGCGCAGGCGGGCGCGCAGCAGCTCGAGGAACTCGTCGGCCATCGCGAGCTGACGCTCGAGCTTCGCGCGACGCTCGACGGTCTCGTCGACGAACGCCGCCAAGGAGGCGCGGGTCGCCTGGTCGCGCCCGTCACCCTCGTCGCCCGCTCCGGCCTCGCCCGCCGGCCCGGCGTCGTCACCCGCCCCGGCCGCGTCACCCGCCCCGGCCGCGTCACCCGCCCCGGCCGCGTCACCCGCCCCGGCCGCGTTGCCCGCCCCGCGGTCGAGCGCGTCGACGACCCGCAGCAGCTCGGCCATCTCGTCGAGGCTGAACCCCAGCGGCTTCATGCGCCGGATCACCATGAGCCGCAGATAGTCGTCGTGGGTGTAGAGCCGGAACCCGCCCTCGCTCCGGCCCGACGGCGTCAGCAGACCGACCTCGTCGTAGTGGCGGATCGTGCGCAGCGACATCTCGGTGCGGTCGGCGAGCTCGCCGATCTGCATCGTGGCGGTCTCGTCGGGCATGGGGTCTCGTTTCATCTCTACCCTCACGTAAGGGTAGGGTTGCATCGTACGGCAGTGTCGCCGACTCCCCCATTCTTCCGCACACCCCCAGGAGTCCCCCGTGACCACTGCCCCCGACTCCGACCGCGCGCGCCCTGAACCCGCCGCGCGGTCGGTCCGCCCCGCCCGCCCCGCCGACACGGTGCTGTCCGTGTTGCGCGACCCGCGCCTCCTGACCCGCGAGGCCCTGGCCGGCGTCGTCACGACGCTCGCCCTCGTGCCCGAGGTCATCTCGTTCTCGGTGATCGCCGGGGTCGACCCGATGGTCAGCCTCGTCGCGTCGATCGTGCTGGCGCTCGTCATGTCGGTGCTCGGCGGCCGGCCGGCGATGGTCACCGCTGCCGCCGGGTCGGTCGCCCTCGTGATCGCGCCGCTGGTGCGCGAGCACGGCACCGACTACGTGCTGCCGACGGTCGTCCTGGCCGGGCTCGTGCAGCTCGCCTTCGGGCTCGCCGGTCTCGCCCGGCTGATGCGGTTCATCCCCCGCTCGGTCATGATCGGCTTCGTCAACGCGCTCGGCGTGCTGATCTTCGTGGCGCAGGTGCCGCACATCATCGACCAGCCGTGGGTCGTGTACCCGCTGTTCGCCCTGACCATCGCGATCGTCGTGCTGTTGCCGAAGGTGACGAAGGCCGTGCCGGCGCCGCTGGTCGCCATCGTCGTCGTGACGGTCATCGCCGTGGCCGCCCGCCTCGACGTGCACACCGTCGGCGACGAGGGACCGATGGGCGGCGGCCTGCCCGGCCTGACCCCGTGGCTCGCCCCGTTCACGCTCGAGACGCTGCAGATCATCTGGCCCACCGCCCTCAGCGTCGCCTTCGTCGGCCTGATGGAGACCCTGCTGACCGCCAAGCTCGTCGACGACCTCACCGAGACCCCGTCGCACAAGGGCAAGGAGTCCTGGGCGCTCGGCGTCGCGAACATCGCGGCCGGCTTCTACGGCGGCATCGCCGGCTGCGCCATGATCGGTCAGACGGTCGTCAACGTGAAGATCGGACGGGCCCGCACCCGGGTCTCGACGATCGCGGCCGGGCTCTTCCTGCTGCTGCTCGTCACCGGGCTGAGCGCCGTGATGTCGGCGATCCCGATGGTGGCGCTGGCCGCCGTCATGATGATCGTCGCGATCACCACGGTCGACTGGCACTCGCTGAAGCCGTCGACCCTGCGGCGCATGCCGGTGCCCGAGACACTCGTCATGGTGGTCACGGTGGCCGTGGTCGTCGCCACGAACAACCTCGCCCTCGGCGTCGCGGTCGGCGTGCTGCTCGCGATGGTGCTGTTCGCGCGTCGGGTGGCCCACGTGATCACGGTCGAGCGGCACGTGACGCCGGGCGCCGTGGCAGGCACCGGCACCGGCACCGGCGCCCTCGGCGAGACGTCGGACGCCTCGGACGTCTCGAACGTCTCTTACGCAGGAGGCGCGGGTGCGGTCGCCGGGTCTGCCCCGGCCCCCGAGACGGTGCGGTACGACGTCATCGGCCCCCTCTTCTTCGGCAGCAGCAACGACCTCGTCGAGCACTTCTCCTACGGAGACGACCCCGAGGCCGTCACCGTCGACCTGTCCCGCGCCCAGGTGTGGGACGCGTCGAGCGTCGCGGCCCTCGACTCGGTCGACGAGAAGTTCCGGGCGCACGGCGTGACGGCGACGTTCGTCGGGCTGGACGACCGCAGCGAGGCGTTCCACGGCCGCCTCACCGGCCGCCTCGGGTAGCGCGTCGTCCCGGAGTCGCGACCCGCGCCTCCTGGTCCTGCCCCCCACCCGCCTGCCTGCCTGCCTGCCTGCCGTCCCCGCCCCCGCCCCGGTGTGCAAATCGCGACAACCGGGGCCGGACGAACGGCCCCGGACGAACATGAGCGGCGCGGCGCCGGCCGGTGGTCGGGTTCGGCACGCGAGATGGCTCGTCACAGGTCGCGAATTGCACACGCGGCGCGGTGCCGACGCGCCGGAAGGCGGACCTGCCAGAAGGCGGACCCCGGGAGGCGCGGATCACCACCCGAGGACGACGACACCCCGGAGGCGCGGGTCACCACATCAGGACGACCACACCCCGGAGGCGCGGGTCACCACATCAGGACGACCACACCCCGGAGGCGCAGGTCACCACCGCAGGATGACCACACCTCGGAGGCGCGAGTCACCACCGCAGGACGACGACACCCGGAGGCGCGGATCACCACCGCAGAATGACCGCACCCCGGAGGCGCAGGTCACCACCCGAGGACGGCGACCCCTGAGGTGAGGATCGTCAACGCAGGACGACGACCCCTGAAGTGAGGATCATCAACGCAGCACGATGACCCCCCGGAGGCGCAGGTCGTCAGCTCAGGGCGCGCGTCGTCCTGACGCGACCGAACCCCGAGGCCCCGGCTCAGCCGTCGATGCGGACGAAGTGGTGCGCCTGGTTCCAGATCGGGCGGACGTCGACGAAGCCGCCGGGCTTCGGGGCGTCGAGGATCATCCCGTTGCCGGCGTAGATGCCGTCGTGGGCCAGGTTGTCGAACACGACGAGGTCGCCGGGCACCGCCTCGGACTCGGGGATGGTGCGCCCCTCGGTGTTCTGCGTCGGCACGTAGTGGGTCAGCTTGATGCCGAACTGCGCGTAGACGAAGGTGATCAGGCCCGAGCAGTCGAACTTCGAGGGGTCTTCGCCGCCGTGCACGTACGGCGTGCCGATGTACTGCAGCGCGACGGCGAGCACCTGGTCGCGGTCGAGTTCGGGGTAGAGCGGGTTCGCGAGGTAGTCGGCCGTGGTCGGCCCCTCGTAGGTCGTGTTCGCCGCGGCCTTGCGGTTCTGGAGGTTCTGCGTCACGACGTCGATCATCGACGTGGCCGAGTAGGCGTCGCGGGCGGTCTCGTCGGACTCGTCGGTCAGCGACGCGGTGTCGACCGACAGCGTCTGCGATCCGAGCGACGACCGCGCCGACTCACCCGCGGCGACGGCCTGGGCCTCGTCACCGGTAGTCGCGAGCAGAGGCAGCACGCCGCTGGCGGCGAAGCCGACGATCGCGGTGACGATGGAGAGCTTCTTCACGGCGGTGCCGACGCTGCGCGCCGCTCCGGCACGACCGGCGACACCACGGGTCGGCGACACGGGACGAGCGGCCACGACCGCGGCACGGCGGGCCCGACGCGAGGGACGGGCAGGCGCGGGGTGAGCGGCGACCGAGGAGGCGCGGGCGGCGACCGCAGGACGAGCGGCCTCGGTCGCGGCGGACTCCTCGAGACCGAGCAGCGGGCTGGTCTGGACCGGAGCCTCGGCGCGGCGGGGACGGACGCGCGGGGCGACCGCGGCCTCGGCGGCACCGACGAGGGCGGCGCACTCGACGAAGGACTCGCGGTGCGAGGTGGGCAACACGTCGCGGCGGGCACGGCGTTCGCGACGCTCGAGGGCCAGTCGGGCCGAACGCTCACCGAGCGGACGAACGCCGTCGTGACCAGCGGGGTTCTGACCAACACGGTCGTGACCAGCGGGGTTCTGACCAACACCGTCGGCGTGACCAGCCGTCGCGCCACCCTGATCCGGAGAGGTCGGGGAGGCGGGCTTCGTCACGCGTGCGGTCCTCTCGTCTGGGGGTGGTGCGAACACTCGACCCTAGCGCGCATCATCCTCGAGGTGTAGTTGTCGTCGGAAAAAGATCACGAATCGGTCACGGGATCATGCGGGTGATCGATCGTCGGGTGAGTGCGGGTCACCCTGCCCGGACGGTGGGCCCGGCACCCCGCGACGCCGCTTGAGCTCGCGCCGCAGCGCACGTCTCTCACGCCAACTCGGGGGCGGGGGTGGCACGGCCGCGGCCTCGGCGGCTCGTCGCGCCTGACGCCGCTCGTGCCAGAGCAGCACCTCGCCGTCGACGTCCCGCGTGGGTGTCACGACCGGCGGGCCGCCGGACAGCTGGCGCCTCGCCTCGACGATGCGCGCGTTGAAGTCCTCGAGGTGAGACCGCACGGCGGCCTCGGAGCGCAGCCGGTCGAGCTCGGCGTGCAGCCCGGTGCTCTCGGCCCGCAACGACAGGGCCGGAGGCGCGAGCCCGGTGAGTCCTTCGCGCTCGATCAGACCGCGCAGCCACCAGTCGGGGTCGACCGTGCCCCCGGCCAGGCCGGGCAGCGGCTTGCCGGCGAGCGGCAGGTCGTCGAACTCGCCGCGGGCGATCGCCAGGTCGATGGCGGTGCGGGCCCAGGCCCGCATCTCGGCGGCCGTGCGGGTGTCGCGGGGCGCGTCGTCGCTCGGCACGTCGCCGTCGACCCGGTAGCGGGCCGCGTCGACGCGGTGGTCGCGACCCTGCGGTCGTCGTTCGGGTTCTCGGTCCATGCGCCGCGCCTCCTGCGCTCGTCGTCGGACGGCGGGCGGTGCCCGGCCGTCGCCCCTGCTCGTTCGTGCTCTGCTCGCCCGGGCACTGCTCGTCCGGGCACTGCTCGTCCGGGCACTGCTCGTTCGTGCTCTGCGGGTTCGTGGCGTCGAGGGTACGCCGCACCACCGACGGTGGCCGGGCCTACCCTGGAGGCCCCGCCCGCCGCTCGAGGAGGCCCGATGCGCGACGCCGCCCCACCCGCCCCCCGCACGATCTCGGCGGCGTACGTCCTGTGGATCGTCGTCGTCGTCCTGGGTGTCGTCGGCGCCGTCCTGCTGATGCTTTTCGGCGGGCCGGCGCGGGTGTCGACGTCCGGTGGGGCCCTGGCGAACCCGCGCGGGGCCGACATCGCCGGCGGGGTGTTCGCGATCGTGGTCGCCCTGGTGCAGCTCGCGGTCGTGCGGTCGATGCGCGACGGGCGCCGCTGGGCGCGCACCGTGCTGCTCGTGCTGACCATCCTGCAGGTGCTGGGCGGTGTGAGCGGGGCGAGCGGCGGCGGGGTGCTCGAGTGGGCGTCCGTGATCTGCGCGCTGATCGCCACCTTGCTGATGCTGGTGCCGTCGTCGACGGCGTTCTTCGAGCGGCACACCCGCTAGTCGCTCGCCCGGCGCGCACGCTGGCGACGTCCGCGCTGCGGGACACCCCGAGAAGGCGCGGATCGCGAGGCCGGGAGGCGCCGATCGCGAGGTCAGGAGGCGCGGGTCGCCGGGCCAAGGGGCCTGGGTCGCCAGGTCAGGAGGCGCGGGTCGCCAGGCCAGGAGGCGCGGGTCGCCGGGCCGGGAGGCGCGGGCCGTCAGACCGAGCGGCCCCGTCCCCGGGCGCGCAGCACGTCGACGACGACCGCGCCGACGACGGCCCCGGCACCGAGCAGGGCGAGCACGGAGCTCGACCGGACGAAGTCCGAGCGGCGACCGCGGGGCAGGCGCCCGGCGGCGAGGTCGTGGAGCAACTGGCCGGACGCCGCGAGGCAGGCCGACTCGGCCTCGGCGTCGTGCAGGGACCAGTCGGGCACCGACACGTCACCGATCACGCTGACGTCACCGTCGTCGGCGTCGAACCAGACGTCAACGGGTGCCCGCCGCGGGCCCGTGACCGTCAGGACGCGCGTCTGCCAGCCGACGCGGCGCAGGGTCGTGCCCGGCACCTCGTCGCCGACCCACGAGTGGACGACCCGCAGGCGCCCGCTCTCCTCGGCGGCGGCCAGGTCGAGCGCCCGTCGCAGCCGATCGACGAACGGCGGACGCTCGGGTTCGGGCAACGAGATGGTCGGCAGGCCTCGGTACATGCCGACAGTGTGCCCCGCCCGCCTGGACGCCGCCGCACCCGTCGGCCCGTCGCACGACGCCAGGATGTGGGCACGACGCCATGACTAGTTCTGGCGCCATGTCCATCTCCTGGCGCCGTGTCCATCTCCTGGCGGCGAGCGCAGGAGGCGCGGGTCGGCCGGCACCCGCCCCTTGCGGACCGGCGTGGGCACGACCTACCGTGGCGGGGTACCCCGTCGCGAGAGCAGGCACCGGTGCGGCCGACACACCGGCCGGTCGACGGCCTTCGCGGACACGGGGGCCCACCGCACAGAAGGCAGAGCGTTGCGTCTCATCACCGGTACTGCGCCCCTCGCGCAGCAGTCGCCCTCGCACTGACGCCACACCCTCCCGCCCCGTGAACCGGGCGCCGCCTCGCTCGAGGCGCCGCGCCTCCTGCCGGGTCGTTCCCCCGTCGCAGCCGACCTCCGTCGCCGGCGAGGGACGGGTGGTCGTCGTGCTCCGACACCATCCACCGGGAGCCCTCGTGCCCACCATCACCACGCCCTCCATCGTCCTGTCCGACCTCTCGTTCTCCTGGCCCGACGGCTCGGGGGTGATCGACCACCTGTCGACCGCGTTCGGCCGTGGCCGCACCGGCCTCGTCGGCGCGAACGGCGCGGGCAAGTCCACGCTCGTCCGGCTCGTCACCGGCGACCTCGTCCCCACCGGCGGACGTCTCACGACCACCGGCGAGGTCGACCTGCTGCCGCAACGGCTGCGGTCCCGCGCCGACGACACCGTGGCCGACCTGCTGGGGGTCGGCCCGCGCCTCCTCGCCTTGCGGGCGATCCTCGCCGGCGACGCGACCGAACGGCAGTTCGAGCTGCTCGCCGACGTCTGGGACGTCGAGTCGCGCGCCGCCGCGGCCCTCGCCGACGTCGGGCTGGGCCACCTCGACGGCGGCGGCAGCAGCCGCAGCCGCACCAGCACCGGCACCGGCACCGGCAGCGGCAGCGGCAGCGGCAGCGGCAGCACCGTCCTCGACCGCCCGGTGTCGACGTTGTCCGGAGGGCAGGCCGTGCTCGTCGCGATCGCCGGCGTGCGCTTGCGGGGTCGGCCGATCGCCGTGTTCGACGAGCCCTCGAACGACCTCGACCGACGATCGCGCGGCCTGCTGCTCGACGTGGTCGACCGCTGGCGGGGGACGCTCGTCGTCGTCAGCCACGACCGCGAGCTGCTCGAGCACGTCGACGAGATCGCCGAGCTGCGCGGCGGTTCGATGACCGTGTTCGGCGGGACCTGGTCGGCCTACGAGCAGCAGCTCGCGGTGCTGCAGGCCGCGGCCGAGCGCGACGTCCGGGCCGCCGAGCAGGTGTTCAAGGCCGAGCGGAGGCAGCGCATCGAGGCCGAGACGACCATCGCGCGGCGGGCCAAGGCGGGAGCCAAGGCCGGCGAGTCGATGCCGAAGATCATGGCGAACCAGCTGCGCGGCCAGGCCGAGGCGACGGCTGGCTCGCTGCGCAAGGCGCACGCGTCGTCCGAGCAGGAGGCGCGGGTCGCGGTCGACACCGCCGAACGCCGTCTGCGTCGTGACGACACGATCGTGGTCGACCTGCCGGACCCGGCGGTCCCGGCGTCCCGGCGCCTCGCCGAGCTGACGGTGCGGGGACGCACCGTGGTCGTCCAGGGGGTGGAGCGCATCGCCGTCGTCGGCGACAACGGTTCGGGCAAGACGACGCTGCTCGAGCAGCTCGTCGGTGCGCCGGACGCGCGGCCGCATCCGCTGCCCGACACGCACGCCGTCGCCCTGACCGGTCGCGTCGCCCACCTCGGGCAGAAGAAGGACTCGCTCGACGACGGACTCACGGTGCTCGACAACGTCCGGAGGGCTGCACCGGCCGTTCCTCCGCGCGAGGTGCGTAACCGTCTCGCGCGGTTCCTCATCCGGGGAGACATCGTGGACCGGCTCGGCGGGACACTCTCGGGCGGTGAGCGGTTCCGGGTCGCGCTGGCCGGGCTGCTGCTCGCCGACCCGCCGCCCGAACTGCTGGTGCTCGACGAGCCGACGAACGACCTCGACATGGCGAGCACCGACCACCTGCTCCAGGCGTTGCGCGGCTACCGCGGGGCGCTCGTGATCGTCAGCCACGACGAGGCCTTCCTCGAGCGGCTCGGGCTCGACGCCCGGGTCGAGGTCCGCTGAGGCGGCGCCGCCGCCGGGCCGGGCGCCCGCCAGTCCGCCAGCCCGCCAGTCCGCCACGAACTAAACACCCCGCCACGAGAATAAGTGGCGGCATGTCTACTTCGTGGCGGCGAGAGCAGGAGGCGCGGGTCGGGGCGCCGACGGAGCCCGCCCCCGTCACACGGCGCCAGGAAGTGGTCACGACACCACGACTAGTCCTGGCGCTGTGACCATCTCCTGGCGGGGAGCGCGGGAGGCGCGGCCAGCGGGGAACGCAGGAAGCGCGGCGCGGGCCGGACGGGCGAACGCAGGAGGCGCGGGTCGGGCCGCCGACGGAGCCCGCCAGCCCGCCGCACGACGCCAGGAAGTGGTCATGACGCCACGACTAGTCCTGGCGCTGTGACCATCTCCTGGCGGGGAACACAGGAGGCGCGGCGCGAGCCGGACGGGCGAGCACAGGAGGAGCGGGTCGGGCCGCCGACGCAGCCCGACCCCGTCACACGCTTGGCACGGAGGCCCGCAGGCAGTTGACTGTGTCCACCCGCCCGGCCCGCACCGCCGGCAACCCCACAGCACACCCGTTCCCGGAGGTCCCGCCTCATGTCCGTCCACCCCTCGCGCCCCGCCACACCCGCACGCCTCGCCGACCCCGCTCACCCCGCCGCGTCCGCGCGCCTCGCCGACCCCGCGCGCCCCGCCGCGTCCGCGCGCCCCGCCGCGTCCGCGCGCTCCGCAGCACCCGCAGCACCCGCACCCCGCCCGAGCACCCGCCTCGGGGCCGCCCGCGCCGGGAGCCGCTCGTCGTCCCGACTTCGCCACCCGCGCCTCCTCGGGGTCGCCGGCGGCCTCGCCGGTCTCGCGCTGCTGGCCGGCTGTGCCAGCGCCCCGTCCGACACGGCCGCCTCGGGCAGCGCCGGCGCGGGCGAGAACTGCGCCCGCATGGTGACGAACTCCGGCGGGCTCGACGACCGCTCGTTCAACCAGTCGAGCTGGGCCGGGCTGCAGAAGGCCGAGAAAGACGACGGCATCCAGGCCCGCGTCCTCGTCTCGACGACCGAGAACGACCTGGCCCCGAACGTCGCGCAGGCCGTCGACTCGGGCTGCGGCTTCGTGCTGACGGTCGGCTACGAGCTCGCCCCCGCCACCGAGGAGCAGGCGAAGGCCAACCCCGACATCGACTTCGCCATCGTCGACGAGACCGTCGAGGCCCCGAACGTCAAGCCGATCCTGTTCGACACGGCGCAGGCCTCGTACCTCGCCGGCTACCTCGCGGCGGGCGTGAGCAAGACGGGCAAGGTCGCGACCTTCGGCGGCGGCAACCAGCCCCCGGTCACCCTGTTCATGGACGGCTTCGCGGACGGCGTCGACGCCTACAACGCCGCGCACGGCACGAGCGTGCAGCTGCTCGGCTGGTCGAAGGAGGCGCAGGACGGCTCGTTCACCGGCGACTTCGAGGACGTCAACAAGGGCAAGCAGCTCGCCCAGGCGTTGATCGACCAGGGTGCCGACGTGATCATGCCGGTCGCCGGGCAGGTCGGCGAGGGGGCGGCGTCGGCGGCACTCGCCACGGGCGACGTCGACGTGATCTGGGTCGACAACGACGGCTACGACACGTTGCCGGCCGAGTACCGCCCGATCGTGCTGACCAGCGTCATCAAGGACACCGAGAAGGCCGTCCAGCAGATCGCGGTCTCGTCGACCGACGACTCGTTCACCAACGAGCCCTACGTCGGCACGCTCGACAACGGCGGCGTCGGCCTCGCACCGTTCCACGACCTGGCGTCGTCGGTCAGCCCCGAGCTGTCGGCCGAGCTCGACGCCCTGCGCGACCAGATCGCCAGCGGCGCCGTCACGGTCACCTCGCCCAGCCAGCCGTAGGCCGAAAGACAGCCCAGGCCCCGGGAGGCGCGGTGCGCGAGATGCCGCGCCGCGCCTCCTGAAGGCGGGCGAGTTCGCGGGACCCGGGCGTTCCTGAGCGCCCGTCGACGCCGAACTCGCCCGTTCCGGCGTCGGACCAGCTCAGGCCGTCGCGGCCCGGGAGGCAGCGGCGCGGCCGACCCCGGCCCGGGCGGTCGCAGCGCGCACCGCGGCGACGACACGGTCGGTCGTCATGCCGCGCTCGCGCAGCGCGTCCGCCGCGGGGGCCGACAGGCCGAACTCGTCGATGCCGACGATGACCCCGTCGGGACCGGCGACGCCCTCCCAGCCGAAGCTCGCGGCGGCCTCGACGACGACCCGGGCCGACACGGCGCGGGGCAGCACCTGCTCGCGGTACTCGGCGGACTCGGCGTCGAACCACTCGCGGCAGGGCATCGACACGACGCGCACGGCGAGGTCGTCGATCTGCGCGACGGCCTCGAGCACGAGGGCGACCTCGCTGCCCGTGGCGACGACGACCACGTCGGGCGTGCCGCCGTCTGCGCCGTCCTGCACGACGTAGGCCCCGCGGCGCACGCCCGCCGCCACCACGTCGGCCGGGGTCGCCGCGACCGGCAGCGGCTGGCGGGCCAGCACGAGACCCGCCGGACCGTCCTTCTCGAGGATCGCCAGCCACGCCGCAGCGGTCTCGGCGCCGTCGGCCGGGCGCACCACCGAGAACCCGGGCATCGCCCGCAGGCTCGCCAGGTGCTCGATCGGCTGGTGGGTCGGCCCGTCGGCGCCGAGGGCGACCGAGTCGTGCGACCAGAGGTAGGTGACCGGCAGCTGCATGAGCGCGGCCAGCCGGATCGCCGGGCGCTGGTAGTCGCTGAAGACGAGGAACGTCCCGGCGAAGAACCGTGAGCCCTCGACGAGGGCGATGCCGTTCATGGCCGAGGCCATCGCACCCTCGCGCACGCCCCAGTGGACGTTGCGACCGGCGCGGCCGGTGCCGGGGGCCTCCTCGGGGAGGTACGACGCGCCTCCTGCGATCGCCGTGCGGTTGGGCTCGGCGAGGTCGGCCGAGCCGCCCCACAGCTCGGGCAGCGCCTCGGCGAGCGCCTGGATGACCTTGCCCGACGCGTCGCGGGTGGCGAGCGTGTCGCCGGGAGAGAAGACGGGGAGGCGCGACCCGAGGTCCGCGGGCAGGGTGCATGACCGCGAGCGGCGCAGTTCGGTGGCGGCCGCGGGGTGGGCGAGCTCCCAGGCGTCGGCGGCGACCTGCCAGGCCTCGCGGGCGGCCCGGCCGCGCTCGAGCACGGAACGGGTGTGGGCGAGCACGGCGTCGTCGACGATGAAGGGCTCGGAGTCGACGCCGAGCTCGACCCGGGTGGCGGCGACCTCGGCGGCTCCGAGCGGGGCGCCGTGCGAGGCCGAGGTGTTGCGGGCGTTCGGGGCGGGCCAGGCGATCTGCGACTTGAGCACGACGAGGTGGGGGCGGTCGCCGCGGCGGTCGGTGGTCGAGAGCACCTCGTCGAGGGCCTCGACGTCGACGTCGCCGTCCGAGGCGAGTCCGACGTGGTCGACGCGCCAGCCCTGCGCGGCGAACCGGGCGCCGACGTTCTCGCTCGAGGTGAGGCTCGTGTCGCCCTCGATCTGGATGTCATTGTCGTCGTAGATCACCGTGAGGTTGCCGAGCCGGTGCCGCCCGGCGAGCGCGCCGGCCTCGTACGAGAGGCCCTCCTGCAGGTCGCCGTCGGACGCGAGCACGAAGACCCGGCGGTCGAAGACTGACTCGCCGGGGGCGGCGTCGGGATCGTTGACGGCCCGCTCGTGCAGCATCGCCATCGCCATGCCGACGGCCGTGGCGAGGCCCTGCCCGAGCGGCCCGGTCGTGGTCTCGACGCCGGGGGTGTGGCCGAGCTCGGGGTGGCCGGGGGTGCGCGACCCGAACGACCGGAACGCCCGGAGGTCGTCGAGCGACACGTCGTAGCCGGTGAGGAAGAGCTGCGTGTAGAGCAGGACGCTCGCGTGCCCGCAGCTCAGGACGAACCGGTCGCGGCCGGCCCAGTCGGGTGCCTGCGGGTCGTGCCGCAGGTGCTTCTGGAAGAGGAGGTGCGCGACGGGGGCCAGCGCGGCCGCCGTCCCCGGGTGGCCGGACCCGGCACGCTCGACGGCGTCGAGGGCGAGCAGGCGGGCGGTGGTGACGGCGGCGTGGTCGAGAGGGGCCTGGTTGAGAGCATGGGTCACGTGTGGGGCTCCGGTTCGAGGAGGGGCGGGCTGGTCTCCGACGACCGTAGCGTGAGTCATCAGGACGTCATGATGAATCAAGACGACTGTCGACTTGCACCGGCGGTCGCCGAGACGTAATCTCGTCGAAGTCATCATGACGACTTGACGACTTGACGACCTGATGACTCGACGATGTGTCGACTTCGGTCGGGCACCACCCACTTCAGCACCACCCACTTCAGCAACGGCGCGGAGGCACCAGATGAGCACCACGAGCGGCACGAGCAAGTACGTGGCCGTGCGCGAGCACCTGCTGTCCCGAATCCAGAAGCTCGAGCCCGGGTCGCAGCTGCCCGCCGAGCCCGTGCTCTGCGACGAGTACGGCGTCAGCCGCATCACGTTGCGGCACGCGGTCGACGGCCTGATCGCCGACGGCCACCTGGTGCGCGAGCACGGCCGGGGCACCTTCGTCACCGAGCCGCAGTACCGCCTGCACTACCGCGAGCGCTTCGCCGACGAGGTCAAGGGCTTCCACGCACAGCAGACGGGTGAGGGCTTCGCGGTCAGCACCCGTGTGCTCGACCAGAAGGTCGTCCGGGCCGGCGAGACCGTGGCGAGCCACCTCGACATCAACTCGGCCGACGAGGTCGTCGAGCTCACCCGCCTGCGCTTCGTCAACGGCTCGCTGCACCACCTCGTCGTGACCTGGCTGCCGTACGCGCTGTTCCCCGAGACGGCGACCGTCGACTTCACCGACGGCTCGCTCTACGGGCACCTCGACCGCGAGCACGGCGTGACGCTCGCCCGGCAGGACCTGCTGGTCTCGCTCGACGGCGCGAGCACCCTCCACGCCGACGAGCTCGACGTCCCCCTCGGGACGACCCTGCTGAAGATCGCCTCGACCGTGTTCGACGGCGACGAGCGGGCCGTCGCCTACGGGACCAGCCACTTCACCCCGCAGAACAGCGAGATCTTCTTCGGCCTGCACGGCTGACCGACCGGACGCTCCTCGTCCGCCGAGCCGCGCCTCCTGAACCCCGCCCCACCACCGCAACCGACGCCCGTCCCGACGCCGACGTCACCGACCCCCACCAGGAACGACAGTGCTGACCGACCTCCTCACCCCCGAGACCATCCTCTTCGCCGACCGCGTCGACGGCTGGCGCGACGCCGTCGAACGCGTCGCGCAGCCCCTGCTCGACAGCGGCGCCATCAGCAGCCACTACGTCGCGGCCATGACCGACTCGATCGCCGCGGGCGGCACCTACATCGACCTCGGCTTCGGCATCGCCCTGGCGCACAGCCGGCCCGAGAACGGCGTCGAGCGCACCGGGCTCTCGAGCCTGCGGGTCGGCGAGACCGTCCTGCTGAACGACGAGCCCGCGCACCCGATCGACCTCTTCTTCTGCCTCGCCGCGACCGACCCGCAGAGCCACCTCGACACGATGATGGCCCTCGCCACCCTGCTCTCCGACGAGACGCTCCGCGCCGAGCTGCTCGCCTCCTCCACCCCCGCCGACACCCTGGCGGTCCTCACCAAGATCGGACAGAACGCATGAAATTCCTCGCCGTCTGCAGCTCGGGCCTCGGTTCGAGCTTCATGGTCCACATGAACATCGAGAAGGTCCTCAAAGAGCAGGGCATCACCGGGGTCGACGTCGACCACGCCGACCTCGGCTCGGTCGGCCCGGGTGCCGCCGACGTGATCTTCGTCGGCGCCGACCTGGCCGACTCGGTCGGCGGCCTCGGCGACGTCGTGGTGCTCGACAGCATCATCGACCTGGCCGAGCTGCGTACCAAGGTGCGCGAGACCGCGATCCGCAAGGGCGTGACCGTGCCCGACGCCGAGGCCAACTGATGGAGGGCGTGCTCTCCGTCCTGCTGGACGTCTTCCGCCAGCCCGCGATCATCGTCGCGCTGATCTCGCTCGTCGGCCTGCTGCTGCAGCGCAAGGCGTTCAGCGACGTGCTCAAGGGCACCGTGCGCACCCTCGTCGGGTTCCTGGTGCTGGCCGCCGGTGCCGGCGTGGTCGTCGCCTCGCTCGACCCGTTCGGCGCCATGTTCCAGGAGGCGTTCAACGTGCAGGGCGTCGTGCCGAACAACGAGGCCATCGTCGGCCAGGTGCTGCTCGACTACGGCTCGGCCGCCGCGCTGATCTTCTTCTTCGGGTTCATCGTCAACGTGCTGCTGGCCGCGACGACGCACTTCAAGTACATCTACCTCTCGGGTCACGTCGCCTTCTACATGGCCGCGATGATCGCCGTGATCCTCGGCGTCGCCGGGTTCCCGGTCTGGGGCGTCGTGCTCTGGGGCGCGCTGCTGCAGGGTCTCGTCACGACGCTGTCGCCGGCGATCGTGCAGCCCTTCATGCGGAAGGTCACCGGCTCGAACGACGTCGCCCTCGGCCACACCGGCGGTGCCGGCGTCGCCCTGAGCGGCCTGGTCGCCACGCTGACCCGGGGCAAGGGCACCCCGTCGAAGTCGACCGAGGACATCACGTTCCCGAAGGGCCTCGGGTTCCTCCGCGACACCACGGTGATCGTGGCACTGTCGATGGCCGTGATCTACGTGATCGTCGCGCTGTTCGCCGGGGCCTCGTTCGTCGAGACCGAGCTGAGCGACGGCCAGAACTACATCGTCTACGTCGTCATGCAGGCCGCGACCTTCTCGGCGGGCGTCTTCGTGATCCTCGCCGGCGTGCGCGTCGTGCTGGCCGAGATCGTGCCCGCGTTCAAGGGCATCAGCGAGCGCCTCGTCAAGAACGCGATCCCTGCGCTCGACGTGCCGATCACCTTCACCTTCGCCCCGAACGCCGTGCTGATCGGGTTCCTCGCGAGCTTCGTCGGCGGCATCGTCGGCATGTCGGTGATGATCTTCGCCGGCACCGCCATCGTGATCCCGGGCGTCGTCGCCCACTTCATGACCGGAGCCGCCTCGGGCGTCATCGGCAACGCCGCGGGCGGTCGACGCGGTGCCGTGCTCGGTGCCTTCGCCAACGGTCTCGCGATCACCTTCCTGCCGCTGTTCCTGCTGCCGGTGCTCGGCGACATCGGACTGTCGAACTCGACCTTCTCCGACTCGGACTACGGCGTGGTCGGCATCCTGTTCGGCCAGATCAGCCTGGCCGGCGGTCAGATCGCCGTGATCGTCGCGATCCTCGCGTCGCTCGTGCTGGTGTACGCGTCGAGCCTGTTCGTGCGGGCTCGTGCCCGCCGCGCCGGTGGCCGCGACGGTGGTGCCGACGGCGACGCCGGCTCGGGCGATGCGGCGACGGCCGCCGACGGCACGCGCGTCGGCCAGACCGCCTCGGCGCGCTAGGTCGGTCGGCCTCCCCGGCTGACGACGGGCGGGTTCGGCGGGAACGGGCGTCTTCGGACGCCCGCCTCCCCCGGGCCCGCCCGTTCTGCGTGTCCGGGCCCTCCGTCGGACACCCGCGCCGCGCCTCCTCGTCCCGGCTGCTCGGTCGAGTGGTCCGAGATCGTCCTTCCCGGCGGGGTGGAGGACGATTCGGGACCACTCGACGGGAGCGTCAGGGCGTCAGGGCTCGAGGTGTGCGTAGTCCGGCAACTCGAGCGCGTCGGCCGGCGGGGTGGAGAAGCGCGCCCCGAGCCGACGCGCGACCCGGGTCGACGCGAGCCGCACTCCGGCGTGGAACAGCGCGACGCCGGCGCGGGACGTCGGGTTGGCGACCCGCGGCACCCCCGGTGGCAGCTGCTGTGCCTGCTCGACGTAGGGCCGCATGAGCCGCTCGTACCCGGCGATGGCGTCACGGTGGTGACGGTGGGAGGCGAGCTCGCCGGCCAAGACGTAGGCCCCGGCCAGCGACAGGCTCGTGCCCATGCCGCTCACCGGCGAGGCGCAGTACGCGGCGTCGCCGAGCAGCACGACCCGTCCCGTCGACCATCGCGGCGCCCGCACCTGCCCGATCGACTCGAAGTAGAGGTCGTCGGCCTGATCGAAGCCGGCGAGCACGCGTCGGGCCTCCCAGCCCGCGTCGTCGAAGATCTCGTGCAGTCGGGCCCGCTGTTCCGCGACGGTGCGGCGCTCGGCCCCGCCCCGCTCACGGGTGCGGTCGGTGACGAACGACATCGCGGCGCGGATCGTCCCGTGGGCGTCGGGCCGCAGGGTGATCGAGCGACCCCCGGCGGCGTTGTACCAGCGCCACCAGTCGTCGTCGTCGGCCGTCCGCGGGATCGTCGCGTACGAGGTCTCGAGCCCCAGCGACCGGATCGTCGGCTCGTCGCCGAACACGAGGCGCCGTGTCGACGAGCCGATGCCGTCGGCAGCGACCACGAGGTCGAAGCGCTCGTCGGGGGCGTGCTCGAACGAGACGACGACGCCCTGCGAGACGGACCCGGGAGGCGCGTTGCCGGCGGGCGTGGAGGCCACGGTGGTCATCGGGTCGCCTCCCGTGGCGGCATCGGCTGCGGCGCCGGCGGCCCCGCCCCCGTCGTCCTCCCGGATGCCGGTGATGCGGTCGCCGAACCGGTACGTGGTGCCACGACCCTGGCCGTCGCCCGTGGTGCGCCCGACGAGGAGCCGCGCGAGGTCCCCCCGCAGGATCTCGAGTTCGGCGGTCGCGCCTCCTGAATCGGAGGTTCCGGCGGGGAACTCGGCGACCGTGCCGCCCGTCGGCCCGACGAACCGGGTGCCGACCTCGCCCGTGGTGGCGGCGCGGACGTCGTCCTCGAGGCCCATGCGACGCACGACTTCACGGCCTGCACCGCGGACGTCGACGTTCTGCCCGCCGGTCCGCAGCTCGGGGGCCCGTTCGACGATCGTCGTCTCGAAGCCGTAGCGGTCGAGCCAGTAGGCGAGGGCAGGCCCCGCGATGCTGGCGCCCGAGATGAGGACGCGGGTGCGCGTGGTGGGAATGGTCACGAGTTGCTCCCTGGATTGATTATCAACGATATTGGCAATCTACACGGCTATCGTTGAGTGGTGACCGACATCGACCTCCACGACCGCCCAGATCGCGACGACCGCACCCGGGCCCGGCGTGACGGTCGCGAGCTGCCCGCGGACGACATCCGTGCCCGCGTGCAGCAGGTGGCCGTCCGGCAGCAGCGCTTCGAGCGGCACCTGGCCGAGCGTCTCGGCGTCGACCGGGCCGGGCTCGACGCCATGGACCACCTGATCACGACCGGCCCGGCGACCCCGAGCGAGCTGGCGCGCCGCGTCGAGGTGTCGACGGCCGCGATGACCCTCGTGTTGAACCGCCTCGAGTCGGCCGGTCACGTGCGGCGCGAGCGACACCCCTCCGACGGCCGCAAGCTGATCGTCACGGCCGAGCAGGCGTCGGCCGACCGGGCCTACGAGCAGGTGCTGCCGATGATCGACGGCATCGAGCGCCTCGTCGACGGCATGGACGAGGCCGAGCGGGCGGTCGTGCAGGGCTTCCTCGACCGACTGATCGCCGTGTACGACGACGCGACGCCCTGAGGCGAGGCGGACGATGCCGCCGGGTGGGCACGACGCCAGGCTGTGGTCACCCCGCCAGGATGTGGTCACCACGCCAGGACCAGTGATGGCGCTGTGCCCACATCCTGGCGTCGTGACGACCCGACCTAGGCTCAGGGGGTGACCAAGACGACGGACGACCTCATCCCGCTCGTCGACCGGTGGGTCAAGGGCTGGGCGCTCTCGCGTGGCGCCGCCCGTCACCGCGACGGCGACGCCTGGCGGGTCGAGGTGGCGGCCGCGACCCGGTCGCTGGAACGCATCGTGGCTCAGCCGACGCCGGCCGAGCTGACCCGCCTCGTCGACGAGACGATCACGCCCGACGTCTGGCTGTCGGTGGTCGGCCCCCTCGACGACGTCGCCCGCACGACCCTGGCCCGACTCGAGGCGGTGACCCACGCCGAGCGCATGATGACGGCCCCCGTGTCGGCGACGCCGTCGCCCCCGGGGATCGTCGTCGTCGACGACGACGACCAGGTCGTGCACGTCAGGGTCGAGGTCGACGGCGTCGTCGCCGCCCGCGGCCAGGCGGCGATCGTCGGCGACCACGTCGTCTTCGACCGCATCGCGACCGAACCCGACTTCCGGAGGCGCGGGCTGGGTCGCCGCGTCATGTCCGGTCTCGAGCACGGGGCCGCCGCCCGAGGAGCGACGACGGGCATGCTCTTCGCGAGCGTCGACGGTCGCCGCCTCTACGAGAGCCTCGGCTGGCGCGAGGTCGCCGAGCTGGGCACGTGGCGGGGCCGCGGCCTCCCGGGGTGACGACCCGCGCCTCCTGGGGCACCGAGATGTCAGGACTTGCCGCTCACCTTCGTAGATGAGCGGCAAGTCGTGACATCTCGCGGCGGCGCGGGCGGCCACCTGCCACGATGACCTCGTGACCGAGCGCGCACCCGACCCCGGCGGCCGACCCGCCCGTGGCCAGACCCGTGGCCCGGCTCGTGGCCCGGCTCGCAGTCCGAGCCGCGTCCGCGAGGTGCTGTCCGCGTTCTCGGTGCTCGGGGTGACGTCGTTCGGCGGTCCGATCGCCCACCTCGGGTACTTCCGGGCCGAGGCCGTGACGCGTCGGCGCTGGCTGGGCGACGGGCCGTACGGCGACCTGGTCGCGATCGCGCAGTTCCTTCCGGGGCCGGCCTCGAGCCAGGTCGGGTTCGGGCTGGGTCTGCTGCGGGCGGGTCCGATCGGGGCGCTCGTCGCCTTCGTCGCGTTCACCCTGCCGTCCGCGGTGATCATGTTCGCCGTGGCGACGGGGGTCGGGCTGCTCGACGGCGTCGTCGGGTCGGCGATCGTCACGGGGCTGAAGATCGGCGCGGTCGCGATCGTGGCACATGCCGTCATGGGCATGTGCCGATTCCTCGCCCCGGATCGAACTCGAGCGAGCATCGCGGCCGCCGCCGCCGTCCTCGCACTGACCCTGGCGGGACCGGCCGGGCAGCTCTCGGCGATCGCGCTGGGGGTGCTGGCCGGGCTCGTCTTCTGCAGGACGGCCGAGCCGACGGCCGAGCCGTCTTCCGGGCTGACCGCCGGGCCGTCATCCGGGCCGTCCGCCGGGCCTCCTGCCGGGCCGTCCGCCGGGCCGTCTGCCGGTACGACCCCGGCCACGCCCCTCCGCTTCCCTGTGACGCGTGCCGCCGGCGTCACCTGCCTCGCGGTGTTCGCGGCGTTGCTCGTCGGCCTGCCCGCCCTGGCCTCCGCCACCGGCTCGGGCACCGTCGCGCTCGTCGACGTCTTCTACCGCGCCGGAGCCCTCGTCTTCGGCGGCGGCCACGTCGTCCTGCCGCTGCTGCACGCCGGCCTGGTCGAGCCCGGCTTCGTCGACGACGACACCTTCTTGACCGGTTATGCCGCCGCCCAGGCGGTCCCGGGCCCGCTCTTCACCTTCGCCACCTACCTCGGTGCCGTGGCCGACATCGGACCAGGAGGCGCGCTCGGGGCTGCGCTCGCGACCCTCGCGATCTTCGCGCCGGGGCTCCTGCTGCTGGTCGGGGTGCTGCCGTTCTGGAACACCCTCGGCGGCCGCGCGCCGGTCCGAGCCCTGATGCGCGGAGCGAACGCCGCCGTCGTCGGCCTGCTCGCCGCCGCCCTCTACGACCCGGTCGTCACGACGGCGATCACCGGTGTGGGGCCGTTCTGTCTCGCCCTCGTCTGCTTCGTGCTGCTGGTCGCGTGGCGGACTCCGCCGTGGGCCGTCGTCGCAGTGGCGGCGGCCGGCGGTCTGCTGCTCGCGGTGCTGCCCGGCTGACCCGGGCCGGGCCGAGCCCGGCCCGCCCGGCCCCTCGAGATGTCACGACTTGCCGCTCACGTTCGAACCTGAGCGGCAAGTCGTGACATCTCGCCACCCCGCCACCCCGCCGCCCCGGCACCCCGTCGCGGCATCTCGGCGAGCACCGACCGCCCGCCCGGCGAGGCACCCGCGCCCCACCGGCACCCCGTGTTCTGCTGGAGGCATGCCGTTCGACCAGAGCCTCGTCCCGTGGATCATCGCCGCCGTCCTGCTCGTCGCCCTGGTCGTGGTCGCCGTCGTGCTGCGTGCCCGGGCCCGTCGGGCCGTGGCCGCCGCGAAGGCCGCCGCCGACGAGCAGGCCCGGGCCGCCCGCGAGCAGCACGAGGCCCTCGCCACGGCCCACGACGACGCCCTCGCCCAGGCAGCCGCCGACCACGCCCGCGAGCGCGACGCCCTGGGTGCCGAGCGCCAGGCCGCCCTCACCGAGGCGAAGCAGGCCCGCGACCTCGTCGCCGCCGGGCTCAAGTGGGAGGCCACCTCGCGCGACGACATCGCCGACGCCTGCCGTCAGCTGGGAGTGGACGCGGTGTTGCTGACCAACGTGGTCTTCGTGCCCGTGGCGACCAGCGCCTCCTCGCGGTTCGTCGCGCAGGTCGACCACGTCCTGCTCGGCGAGACCGGCGTGATGGTGATCGAGAACAAGGGCTGGAACGGCATCGTCTTCGACGGGCTCACGCCGAGCAGCGTGTTCCCGGCGTTCGCGGGCCTGTTCGACGAGAGCACGATGACGCCGCCGTTCGCGCTGCAGGTCGTCAAGGACTCCCCCACCGTGCTCACCGTGCGGACCCACCTCGGCCGCGAGGCCCCCGCGTCGCAGGTGCGGCGGCAGGCCCAGCGGCTGTCCGACCGGGTGCAGGCCGAGACCGGCGTCCGGCTCTGGTTCGACACCTGCGTGTTCTACTCGCACCGCGACGCGACGGTCTTCGCGACCGAGCGCGACGCCACCGACGGAGGCGCGGCGACCGCGATCGTGTCGCACCGGTCCCAGCTCGCGGGCGTCGTCCGCGAACTGACCTCGCGTCCGACGAAGAAGCTGTCCCGGGCCCGGGTCGACGACCTGGCCCGGCTGTTCGCGTCCTACGGCGCCGACGTGCTGCGCTTCGGCGCGTACGCCCAGGAGGCGCGGGTCGCGTCGACGCCCGAGGTCGCAGAAGCCCAGGAGGCGCGGGTCGCGTCGGCCCCCCAGGTGCCGGAGGCGCGGGTCGCGCCGGCCTCGGAGGCCGCGGACCCCCAGCGGCCCGACCCGACCGAGTGAGGTCGGCGAGATGTCACGACGTGCCGCTCGTCTTCGGAGGTGAGCGGCCAGTCGTGACATCTCGACGCACCGTCACCGGATGACGGGGTCGCCGCCGGCCCCCAACCCCGGCCCGGGGCCCTCGCCGAGCCCGTCGAGGTCGAGCGCTCCCTCCCAGTCGCCCGCGTGCCGACACGCCGCGGCACCCGACAGACTCGCGAGCCGCAGGCGTCCGGTCAGCACCTCGCCGCGGGCCCATCCCGCGAGGTAGCCCCCGACGAACGCGTCCCCGGCGCCGACGGTGTCGACAACGTCGATCTCGTGCGCGACGACCGGGGCCCGATCACCGCCGTCGACCGCGAACGCGCCGGCTGCTCCCGCCGTGACGACGACGTGCTGGTGGCCCGCCCCGACCAACGTGTCGGCAGCGAGCTCGGCCTGCTCGAGGCCGGACGCCCGGGTGTCGAACTCGAACGAGGACCCGACGAGGAACGGCACCTCGTCGACGCTCGCGACGACGAGGTCGGCCGCCGCGGCGAGCTCCCGGTGCGCCTCGGCGGCGGGCCGGTCGCCCCACAGGCGCGGCCGGTGGTTGACGTCGAACGAGACGAGGGCGCCAGCCTCGCGGGCCCGCGTGACGAGATGCCGGACGGCCTGGGAGGCCGAATCCGAGAGGCAGCCGGTGATGCCGGTGACGTGCACCAGGGTGCCGGGGGCGAGGTCGAGGTCGAGCGCGTCGACGTCCGCGGCGGTGAGGGCGCTGCCCGCGCTGCCGGCGCGATGGTACGAGACAGCGGTGCGACCGTCGGCGCGGACGTCCTTGACGAGCAGACCGGTGGGGCGGTCCGGGTCGACGACGGTGCGGGCCGTCACCCCCTCGGCCCGCAGCTCGCGGACGATGCGGCGGGCGAGCGAGTCGGCGGCCACCCGGCCGGCCCAGACGACCGGGACGCCCAGGTGGGCGAGGGTCATGGCGACGTTGGCCTCGGCGCCGCCCGTGCCGACGGCCACCTGCTCGGCCCGCCAGAGCTGCTCGTCGGGTCCCGACCGGAAGACGGCGAGGCCTTCGCCCACGGTGACGACGCGCTCGAACGAGCCCCGGGCGCGACCCCGGCCCTCGAACCCGCTCGGGACGCCGCTCACGCCGACGCCTCCTCACGGAACGCCCGGGCACGGTCGGTGACCAGGTCGAAGCGGCCGGCGGCGACGGCGTCGCGCGGGGTGATCCAGCTCGTGCTGATCGAGTGCACGGCGTCCCCGCGATAGGACGCGGCCTCGGCGAGGCCCACCCCTCCGCTCGGCACGAACCGGAGGTCGGGGAACGGCCCGGCGAGCGCCGAGATCGCCGCAGCGCCACCGAGCTGGGCCGCCGGGAAGAACTTCTGCACCGTGAACCCCGCCGCGCGTGCCCGCATCACCTCGGTGGCCGTGGCCACGCCCGGGACGTGCGACACCCCGAGCGCCCGGCACCGATCGGCCACCGACTCGTCGAGCCCGGGGCTGATCACGAACGTCGCCCCGGCATCGACGGACGCGTCGACCTGCTCGGCCGACAGCGCCGTGCCGCACCCGACGACGAAGTCGGGCACCCCCGCCATGGCCCGGAGCGCCTTGATCGCGCCCGGGGTGCGGAGGGTCACCTCGGCGCACGGCACGCCGCCCGCGACGAGGGCGCGGGCGAGCGGAACGGCCTGCCCCGGGTCGTCGATCACGACCACGGGCAGCACGTGGATCTCGGAGAGGCGGCTGAGGACGTCGACGGCGCTCATGCCACCACCCAACCATCGCCCGCCCACACCACACAACGACCCCGCGTCGCCTGTGGACGACGCCTCGCCCCCAGGAGGCGCGGTGCGCGTCGTGCCCACACCGCGCCTCCTCGGGTCCTCGGTTCCGTCGGCCGCACCCTGTAGCGTCAGGGGGACGACGAGGCAAGACGACACCTGTGGTCGACGGACCATCCAGGGGCGAGGGGATCGGCATGGGACGCGTGACGGAGGGTGCCGACGCCGTCGGGCGAGCACTCAACACGGCCCTGCGGCGCGTGCCTCTCGAGAAGGTGCCGCTGTTCCGACAGTCGTTCATCGCCCTGCTGATCGTGCTGGCCGCGGTGCTCAGTGCGACCCTGCCGTGGCTGATCGTCACCGACGCGATCACGATGTGGCTCGGCGTCGCGGTGGCCGTCGCCGCGCTGGTGTTCGCCGCCCTGATGGCCCGCCACGCCGAGTTGCGCCGGTGGGAGATGCTCGTCCCCGCGGCCGACTTCGTCGCCGTGGGGCTGCTGCGCTACGGCACGGGCGACCAGCGGTCGGTCTTCCTGCCGATCGTGCTGCTGGCGGTCATCTGGGTCGCGTCCTGGCCCGGCCGGCGCAACGTGCTGCTGCCCCTGGTCGGAACGTGTGTCACCTTGCTGCTGCCGTACCTGTTCAGTTCGGAGGGTCGTGGCCCGAGCGAACTGATCCGCCTGGCGTTCGCCCTGATCGTCTACGCGACGGTGGCCGCGGCGGTCAACGAGCTGGCCCGCCAGGCGAAGGCGCGCCTCGAACGGGCGCGGGCCCAGCAGCACGCCGTCGAGCGCGAACTGAATCGGGCGGCCGTGGTGCAGCAGTCGCTGCTGCCTCCGGACGCCTCGACCCTGCCCGACGCGTTCGCGGTGTTCGGGGCCTGTGTGCCGGCCCGCGAGGTCGGCGGCGACTTCTTCGACTGGTACCCGACCTCGTCCGGCATCGCCGTGACCGTCGGCGACGTGATGGGCAAGGGCGTCGGCGCGGGCATGATCGCGGCCGCGGTGCGCTCGGTGATCCGCAGCAGCGTCGACGACGGCGACCCGGCCGAGGCCTTCCACCGCGCCTCCGTCGGGTTGACGACGAGCGCCTACGACACCGAGACGCAGTTCACGACGTCGTTCCACGCCCGCATCGACGCCGACGGCGGGGTGCTCTGGGCCGACGCGGGGCACGGGCTGGCGTTCATCCGGCGCGCGGCGGGCGGCGTCGACCGTCTCAACTCGGCCGACCTGCCGATCGGCGTGGGCACCGCCTGGCATCGGCACCGCTCGCAGCTCGACGATGGCGACGTGTTCGTCTGCGTCAGCGACGGGGTGCTCGACCTGTTCCCGGTCGAGCTCGAGGCGCTGCACGACCTCGAGCAACTGCTCGCCGCGACCCCCGAACCGGCCCGCATCGTCGAGGTCGTCGAGGGTCTGGCCCGCGAGCGCGAGCGCAGCGACGACGTGACGGTCGTCGCGACGACGCTCGTGCCGACGTCGGTGCCGGTGCGCCCCTGAGCTGGGCCGCCCCGCCCCGCCCCGGCCGCCGCCACCCCGCACGTCGCCCTATCCCCCCGCCGCGCTGCGCTCCGCGACCCCGCAACCGACCACGCCGCCACGAAGTAAACAATCCGCCACCTCATGTCGTGGCGGAATGTTCACTTCGTGGCGGGTTGGTGGCCACGGACGGGCGGAGCTGACCGGGGCGGGGCGGGGCGACGGGACCACGAGGCGCGGGCCGGCGACCGGATCGCGGGAGGCGCGATGCCTGACGGCCGCACACCGCGCCTCCTCGTCCCCGCCCCGGGCGTGCTGCCTGGCATGCTTGCACGATGACCCGCGCGCTGCTCATCGTCGACATCCAGCTGGACTATTTTCCCGGGGGCGCGTTCCCCCTCGTCGAGCCCGAGGCGGCGGCAGCAGCCGCCGGCGAGGTGCTCGAGGCATTCCGGGCGTCGGGTGAGCCCGTCGTGCACGTCTTCCATGTCTCGACCGGTGACGGCGCGACGTTCTTCCGCCCGGGGACGGCCGGCCTCGCGTTCCACCCGTCGGTCGAGCCCCGCGACGGCGAGCTGGTCGTCGAGAAGCACGTGCCGAACAGTTTCGTGGGCACGGGACTCGAGGCGAGCCTCCGCGAGCGCGACGTGACCGAACTCGTGATCGTCGGGATGATGAGCAGCATGTGCGTCGACTCGACCACGCGGGCCGCGCACGAGCTCGGTTTCGCCTGCACCGTCGTCGCCGACGCCTGCGCGGCCCCCGACCTCGTGCACGGCGGGACGACCATCGCCGGCCGCGACGTCCACGCGGCGTTCATGGCCGCCCTCGACGGGAGCTTCGCGACCGTCGTCACGAGCGAGTCCTTGCTCGCGGCCTGACTACTCGGCGCGCAGGGCTGCGTCGCGTTGGCTCCACCTCTTCCCGCCACGAAGTGAACATGCCGCCACCTTTTCGCGTGGCGGTATGTTCACTTCGTGGTGGGCTGGCGGGCTGGCGGGCTGGCTGGCTGGCTGGCTGGCGCAGCGTGCGACCGGACTGGATAGGGTTTCGTCATGTTATGGATATCCGTCGTCGGGGTGTTGGCCGGAGTCTGGTGCCTGGTCGCGCCGCCCCGGGCCATGTTGTTCGGCTCGCGCTGGCAGGTGCGCGACGGCGACCGGGCCGAGCCGAGCGACCTCTTGATCCGCTACACCCGGGTCTCGGGCGTGATCCTGATCGTGCTCTCGGTCGGCTTCGGGTTCTGGGGCTTCACCGCGCAACGACAAGCGGAGGCACGCGAGTCGTTGCAGGACGCCTGGGACATCGGCGTCTTCTCGTCCTACAGCGACCTGCAGATCGACCTCGACCCCGACGTCGAGCAGACCACGAGCGTGGCCGGTGTGATGTCGCGGTCCACGGGCGAGCAGCAGGGGCTGCCGGTGTGGCAGGCGAAGGTCGTCGGGCGTGACGACCTCGGCGAACTGGGCGGAGACCTGGCCGACGGTGACGTCGTCGTCGCCGTGCGGCAGGGCAGCTGTCAGCCCGGGACGGTCTTCGTCGAAGAGAGCGCCGACGAGGTCTCGGTGGCGGTGACCGGCACCTCGAAGATCCGGTTCCAGGGCGCGCCGTTGCGCTGCGGCACATCGAACCCGTTGACGAGGCCCGACGCGGCTGAACTCCGCATCGTGCACGTGCCCCTGTCGGCGCCACTCGGCGACCGCGAGCTCGTGCTGCCCGACCCGCCGGCGCGCGACTGACCCCTCGCACCGCGCCTCCTCACCCTCGGACCGCGTCCACGCCGCCACCCCGCCACGAAGTAAACATCCCGCCACCTTTTCTCGTGGCGGGATGTTTACTTCGTGGCGGGGTGGCAGGGTGGCAGGTCAGCAGGGCGGCGGGCCGGTAGGTCGGCGGGCCGGCAGGCCAGCGGCGGCGCTACTGCCGACGCCTGCTCGCGACCAGCGCCACGACCAGCCCCGAGATGACGGTGGCACCCACGGCGTTGGTGACGCGGGAGCGGCGGCGGTAGCGCTGGTGGGCCTGGTCGGTGGCCTCCATGGCGGCGATCGTGACGGTCTCGGCGACGTCGCGCACGGTCTTCTCCGCCCGGTCGGCGATCACCTCCGCGCGGTCGACCAGGTCGTGGGCCGACGACCCGGCCCGGTCGGTGACGTCGCGCACCACGGTCTCGGCCCGGCCCGCGAGGTCGTGCAGGGCACCCCGGGCGACGGGCGGCACGACGTCCTGGGTGTCGATGAGTTCACGGGCCCGTCGTGCGGCGCGGGTGACGAAGTCGTCGGGGTCGGTGGTGCTCATGGTCGGCTCTCTCCGTTCGCCCGCGCACGGGTGCGACGGGTCCCCGCCATCGTGCTCCTCCCGCACGAGGAACGGGCCCACGACGCCAGACGATGGGCACAGCGCCAGCCCTTGTCCTGGCGCTGTGTCCACATCCTGGCGTCGAGTCCACGTCCCGGTACCGTGGCGACGCCACGAGCCCCGAGGAGGCGCGGGTCGCGTCCCCGGGGACGCCCCGTCCCCAGCACACTGCGCCAGGAAGTGGGCACAGCGCCAGCCCTCGTCCTGGCGCTGTGCCCACATCCTGGCGTCGTGCGCCCCACACCCGACCCGCACCGCCACCCAGCCCACCCCACCCGCACCCGCACCCGCACCCCCACCCCACCCCCGCCGCACCGCACCGCCCCCGAGCGCGCAGACTGGCCTCTGACCCCCCGACGGAACGAGCCACTCCCCCATGACCACCACCGTCCTCCTCGCCGGCGCGACCGGCGACCTCGGCCAGCGCATCTCCCGCGAGCTGCTCCGCGACACCACGAGCGACGTGCGCCTGCGCGTCCTGACCCGCCCCGGCAGCACCGGCGCGACCACGCTGTTCGGTGACGACGACCGGGTCGAGGTGACCCGCGCCTCCTACACGGACGTGCCCGCCCTGACCGAGGCCGCCCGCGGAGCCGACGTCGTCGTGTCGGCCGTGAGCGGCGTCCGTCCCGTGATCGTCGACGCGCAGCGTGCTCTGCTGAAGGCCGCCGTCGCGGCGGGCGTGCCGCGGTTCGTGCCCTCGGACTACTCGGCCGACTACCGCAGCATCCCGCCGGGCAGCAACCGCAACTTCGAGCTGCGGCGTGAGTTCGCGGCCGACGTCGACGCGGCTCCGATCCGGGCGACGTCGGTGCTCAACGGCATGTTCACCGACCTGCTGACCGGGGACGCGCCGATGGTCCTGTTCGACCGGAAGCGGGTGCTGTTCTGGTCGTCGGCCGACCAGGTGCTCGACTTCACGACGAAGGACGACGTCGCCCACGTCGTCGCCCGGGTCGCGCTCGACCCCGAGGCTCCGCGCGTCGTCGAGGTCGCCGGCGACCGGGTCACCGCCCGCCAGGTCGCTCGCACGATGAGCGAGCTCACCGGCACGCCCTTCAAGCCGCAGTGGGCCGGCACGACCGGCACCCTCTCGGCGATGGCGGCCGTCATGCGTCGCACGTCGAAGGGCGACGACACCTTCCCCGCTTGGCAGGGCATGCAGTACTTCGTCAACATGTTCAGCGGCGACGCGCAGCTGCGCCACGTCGACAACGACCGCTACGGCCCAGCACGCTGGACGACCGTGCGCGACGTCCTCGCGACGCGGACCGGACCGGCGGCGGGGTCCACCGCCTGACGACCCCAGGAGGCGCGGGTCGGTGACGGACGTCGGCCCGCCTCGAGCGCCTCAGGGCCGGGCGAGCCGCCCGCTGCCGGTGTCGCCCTCGGCGGTCGTCGCCTGCGTCAGCAAGCTCAGGGACGGTGCCCGCCCCTTCTCGATGTGCGTGAACGCGATCGACTCGGCGAGCCGCTCGTTGCCCGCACCGATGGCCTCGAGCATCTCGTGGTGCTCGTCGGACTGTTGGCGTTGGTCGCGGGCCGACGTCAGGTAGAAGAGCCACGTCATCCGACCGGTCACGGCCCTCATCAGCGAGGTGAGCAGGGCGCTGCCACCGATCTGGACGACGACCTCGTGCACGACCGTCGACGTCTCGGCGACCTCGAGCCAGTCGTTGCCGTCGAGCGCCCGGTGCTCGTCGGCGATCGCCTTCCGCAGGGGGTCGAGCGAGGCACCCGCCGCCGCCGCGCGGGCCGCCAACCGGGCGGCGAGGGTCTCGAGGCTCAGACGGGCGTCGAACAGCTCGGTGATGTCGGCCTCGGTCCACTCGACGACACGGGACGACCGACGGGGCAGTGTGCGGACGAAGCCCTCGTTCTCGAGCTGCGGCAACGCCTCGCGGATGGGCAGCCGCGACACGTTGAGCTCGGCCGCGAGGGTCGCCTCCACGAGCCGGGCGCCCTGCGTGTACTCGCCGAGGATGATCCGTCGGCGGAGCGTCCGGTAGGTCTGCTCGGCGAGGGAGGACTCGGGGGTGACGGCGGTCATGACGTGGTCCGTTCGGAGGGGGATCACCTCATTCAACACGAGCCGCCGCCCGCTCCGGCCCGGGCCAGCTGCGAGCCTTGGCGAGCGGGGTGGCGTAGCTGTCGATCTTGCTCGTCGTCAGCCCCTGCCGGGCGAGCGTCTCGACGAGCGAGGCGGCGGCCGCGACACCGTCGACGACCGGGACGGGGAGGCGCTCCCCGACGTGTTCCTCGAGTCCGGCCATGCCCGCGCAGCCGAGGCAGACCACCTCCGCCCCGCGGGCGACGGCGCGCAGGCCCGCGGCGACGAAGGCCTCGGCGGTGGCCGCGGGGTCGGCCTCGAGCTCGAGGACGCCGAGCCCGGTGTCCTCGACGGCGACGCAGTGCTCCATCAGCCCCGCGGTGGTGAGGCTGTCGGTGATCTGGCCGACCGCGCGACGCACCGTCGTCACCACGCCGAACCGCCTGCCGAGCAGCATGGCGACGTGGGCCGCGGCCTCGGTGATGTCGACCACCGGGATGTCGAGCAACTCACGGGCGCCCTCGCGGCCGTGTTCGCCGAACCCGGCCAGGACGACCCCGTCGACGTCGTCCGGCAAGCTGCCCAGGGTGTCGAGCACGGCCGCCGCGCTGACGAAGCTGTCATACCACCCCTCGGCCGAGGCCACGCCCCAGCTCGGCGTGATGCCGACGACCGTCGTGCCGGGCGCGACGGCGAGACGCGCCCGGGCGACGGCCGTCTCGGTCATCGACTCGGTCGTGTTGCAGTTGACGACGGCGATGCGGAGCCCGCCGGCACCGTCCGTCACGCCGGCACCGCCACGGGCGCGAGGTGACGTTCGTCGCCCACGCCGCGGGCCCGGGCGAGGTCGACGACGGCGGCCGCCACCGCGAGGTCCTGCGCCGCGAGGCCGACCGAGTCGAACACGGTCACCTCGTCGGCCGACGCGCGTCCGGGCGCGATGCCCGCGACGATCTCGCCGAGCTCACGGAGGCGCGTGTCGGCCGGCAAGGACCCCTCACGCAGGGCCTCGAGCAGGTCGCCGGACTTGGCCCGGGCGGTCGCGGCGCCGTCGACCACGAGGGTGCCGCGGGCCATGGCCGCCCCGTCCAGCTCTCGGTGGGTCGGTCTCGGGCGGGCCCCGACGGCGTTGACATGCTGGCCCGCGCGCAACCACGCCCCTCGGACGATGGGGTCGACCGACGGCGTCAGGGTGCAGAGCACGTCGGACGACTCGACGACGGCCCGGACGTCGTCCGCCACCGTCACCGCGAGCCCGGGGGCGCACTCGCCCACGGCGTCGACGAACCGATCGACGGTCGACGACGAGCGGGACCACACCACGACGTGGTCCAGCTGCGGAGGGACCCGGGCCACCCGCAGGGCACGGACGTGCTCGACGGCCAGGTTGCCGGCCCCCACCAATCCGAGCACGCGCGAGTCAGGGCGTGCGAGGTGCCGGGTGGCGACGGCCGACGCGGCGGCCGTCCTGGCCCGCGTGATCATGGCCCCGTCGAGCACGGCCACGCACTCGCCGGTCTCGACGGACGAGACGACGATGGTCGAACGCTGGGACGGCAGGCCCCGGGCGGTGTTGCCCGGGACGTCGGCCATCAGCTTGACGGCGGCCAGGCCGAGGCGATCCGAGCGCACGGCCATGGGCAGGAACACCGTGTCGTCCGACCCGGACAGCGTCACCGGGGCCGGCTGCGTCATGGCCCCCGTGCCGAGGTCGGCGTGCACCGCCTCGACGACGCCGAACACGTCGACCCCGGACAGCAGATCGGTGATCTCGGTCGAGGCGAGGACGAGCGTCACGAGGCGGCGCCCACCGTGCGGACCGCGTGGCCGCCCGTGAGCTCGTCCAGCGACGGCGCGCGTCCGACCAGGCCTCCGTCGACGAGGATGCGCATCCACCGGTCCGAGGCGTCGGCGTCGATCTCGGTCGTGTCCCACACGCCGCCCTGGGTCATCTGCTCGACGGCCGAGCGGAGCAGTGCGGGGTCCTTCTCGGGCCAGCGGGCGGCGAGGACGGTGGCGATCTCGGCGTCGGCGTCGTCCGAGGTGATCTTCCGCATGCCCTGCTCGACGGCGCCGACGAACCGCTCGACCCTGTCGGCGAGTTCCTCGACCCGGTCGGTGCGCACGTAGTACACGCTGTTGGGCATGACGCCGCCCTCGGCGAGGTGGCTGAAGACGATCGTGCCGTGACCGGCCGCGACGAGCTCGGACGCCGAGAGCAGGTCGAGCACGATGGCGTCGCCGAGACCGCCCCGATAGAGCTCGATCATCATGGCGGTCGACAGGTCGCGCACCCAGCGGGTGGCCGCCGGGTCGAGGCCGGCCTCGCGGATCAGGCCCGCCGTGAACTCGTACGGTGCGCTGCCGCCGGCCCCCGGGGCGAGGGCGACCTTGCCGGCCAGCCAGTCGAGGCCGACGGGCCCGGTGGCGTCCCGGGCCACGATCGTCATCGGGAACCGGTGGTTGAGCTGTCCGACGACCGTGACGCGGCGGTCCATGCCGGCGTACATGCCGGGCACCCAGAGACCGCCCAACGCCACGTCGGCCTCGCCCGACTCGAGGTCGTCGAGCACTCCGGTCCACGGGTCGCGCGCCGTGGCCGTGACCTCGAGGCCGGCGGCGGCGAAGAGTCCGCCCGCGTCGGCGACGTACTCGGGCAGGTAGTTCAAGCCGTTCGCCGTGGCGGTGACGTTGAGCTGGTCCATGGGGTTCCTCCTGGGATGGTGGTGGTCGGTGCTGGTGGTGTCGTCGACCCGCGACACCGTCGGGGGTCAGTCGGTCGCGCGGGTGGCGGCCGGGGTCGGTGCGGGGGTCGCGGCCATCAGGGCGTTCTCGTTGACGTCCTCGAGCGAGCGCCCCCTGGTCTCGGGAGCGAAGCGGGCGGCGACCACGAGCACGGCGTACATGGCGGCGGCGAGACCGAAGACCCCGGCGAAGGCGTACGAGCCGTAGAGGGCCACGGCCAGGAACGGCATGATCGCGCCGGCGATGTTGCCGATCCCGTTGACGATCGAGGCTCCGGAGGCGCGGATGGCGGTCGGGAAGACCTCTGCGGTCCACGTCGCGAGGGTCGTGTTGGTGACCATGGTGAAGTACTGGAACAAGGCGCCCAGCACCAGGATGGCCCCGGTCCCGTTGCCGAGCGCCGCGAAGGCGAGGGCGGTGAGGCAGCCGAGCACCCCGGCGGTGGTGACCGCCGTGCGACGGCCGACCCGGCCGGCGATCAGGGCGGCCGTGGTGGCGCCGAGCAACGAACCGATGTTCATGATCATCGTGTAGAGCAGGCTCTGGGTGACGCTGTAGCCGCGCTCGACGAGCAGGGTGGGCATCAGGAAGTTGAGCGTCACCTGCGACCCGAAGGCCATCCACGACGCCACGCCGAGCGCCACGGTGCGGCGCAGGACGAACCGGTGGAACACGGCGGCGGGGTTGGCGTGGACGGGCATGGGCGGCAAGTCGTCCGGCGACAGCTGCACGGGCGGCTTCGCATCCGTCGGGCGCAGCGAGTTCGACGCGAGGATCGCGAGGGACCGGTTGGCCTCGTCGACCCGGCCCTTCGAGAGCAGGAACCGCGGGGTCTCGGGCAGCCGCCGCCGGTAGAGGACGACCAACAGGGCGGGCACGGCCAAGATGACGAAGGTCCAGCGCCAGACGACGTCGGGGCCGCCGAGGCTGATCTCGAGCGGGCCGAGCAGCAGCAGGAACAGGCCGTACGAGATGAAGTTGCCGAGGCCGCCCGCGCCTACGTTGATCATGCCGATGGCCGTGCCCCGGAACTTCGTGGCGACCATCTCGGACAACATGACGATGCCGATCATGAACTCACCACCGATGCCGATTCCCACGATCAGCCGGCTGACCAGCAGCCACTCGTAGTTCATGGCGACCGCGCTGAGCAGCCCACCCAGCGTGTAGATCAGCAGGTTCAGGCTGAGCGAGAAGCGTCGGCCGTACTTGTCGGCCAGGTAGCCGGCGAGCAGCCGACCGATGAGGCCGCCGATGACGGTCGCCGTGTTGATGCCGGTGAGCTGGACGTCGCCGATCTGCAGCGAGTCCTTGAGGTGGCTGCCCATGGCGCCGACCGAGTTCTGTTCGAGGGTGTTGAAGAACTCGCCGGCGAGGATCAGCAGGAAGATCCAGAACTGGGCGCGGGTGAACCCGATCGAGTCGAGGACGGAGGCGACGGATGCGCCGGACGAAGACGGGGGTGCGGTGGTGCGGGATACAGCAGTCATGAGCGACTCCACGGCAGGTGAGGGTTGAGTGGCGACTGGCGACGAGGTCAGTTGCACGAAGTCCTCACTTTGTATCCCGGAATCGATTTCGGACAGGTTACGTCGACAATACGCTTTGTTTCAGGTCACCAAAAGCAGGGTTGTCGATCGGGCGCTGTGGCGATGTTGTGACGTTCGGTATCCCAAATGGGTCGATGTGTCTCGAGGGAACTCGCGACGGGGCTCGCCGCTTCTCAACCCGGGGGTGGATGCCGACCCCGGCCCCCGTTCGCCACGATGGCGTGTGCCGTTCACCCCCAGCCATGCCGTCGTCGCCCTGCCGTTCGTCCGCACGCCCCTGCCGTTCGGGGCGGTCGCGGTCGGCTCGATGGCGCCGGACGTGCCGCTGTTCTTCCCCGTCGGCGTGACCTACGAGCAGACCCACGGGTTCCCGAGCCTGCTGGTGTTCTCGGTGCCGGTCGCGATGCTGCTCTACCTCGTCTGGCGCGTGCTGCTGCGGCCGGCGGCCCGCGCCCTGCTGCCGACGTCGATCGGGTCGCGCCTGCCGACGTCGTGGGACTCCCGTGGGCACGGGTACGGGCCTGAGGCCGGGCAAGGGCCCGGCGTCGACACCGGCTCGGGGCCCGGCCTCGCCCGCACGGCCCCGTGGGCCCTCCTCGCACTCGTCCTCGGCGTGGTCACCCACGTGTTCTGGGACGCGTTCACGCACCCGGACCGGTTCGGCAGCATGCTCATCCCGGCGCTGGCCGAGCAGTGGGGGCCGCTGGTCGGCACGCAGTGGGCGCAGTACGTCTCGTCGGTGGGCGGGCTCGTCGTGCTCGGCATCGCGGCCGTCCGGTACCTGCGGCGCACTCCCCCGACCACGTCGCCCCAGACTGCGGCCCTCGTCCCGGCTGCACGCATCCGCCTCGTCTTCTGGGCCTCGCTGGCCGCCGCCCTCGTCGCCGGCGTCGTGATCGTGGCCGCGACCCGGGGACTGCCGACCGACGTCCACACGGCGAAGTCGTTCACGTTCTTCGCCGGCACCCTCGCGGGCGCACTCGTCCTGGTCGCGACGGCCGTCGCGGCGGTGGCCGTGCAGCTGATCCGCGCTCGCGCACACCCCCGGCGAGCCTGACGCGGACGGCCGCCGCCGCCTCGTCGGCCGCCGCCGCCGCCTCCGACCCCGAGGAGGCGCGGCTCGCCCCGATCGTGCACTGGCCGCCGCGACGGCACCGAGCAGGGACGCAGGAGGCGCGGGGCGGCCGACCCGCGCCTCCTGCGTCCCTGCTCACCTCGCCCGGTCGCCCGCGGTCGACGCGGTGTCGCGCGGCAGCACGAGCCGGGCGGTCAGCCCGCCGCCGGGAGTGTCGACCAGGTCGACCGACCCGCCGTCGTGCTGGACGAGTTCTCGAGCGATGGCGAGTCCGAGGCCGGAGCCGCCCGGCGTGGTGCTCCAGAAGCGGTCGAACGCGCGGGCCCGGTCGCCCTCCGACATGCCGGGCCCGCGGTCGATCACCTCGACGAGGACTGCGTCCGACTCCGGGGGCGCCGTCGCTCGCAGGGTCACCGCCTCGCCGGTCGGGCACACCCGCAACGCGTTGTCGATGAGGTTGTCGAGCGCCTGCTCGAGCTGCCCCGGCGAGGCCAGCGCGACCAACCCCGGCCCGCCCGACCCCGGTCCGCCCGACCCCGACCCGCCGAGCCCCGACCTGCCGAACCCCGGTCCCCCGAGCTCCACCACGATCCGCGCCCCGACGTCCTCGGCCGACGACGACCAGACCTCGGCCCGCGCCTCCAGGACCGCCCCGACGTCGACGGGTACCGGCGTGGCCGAGGCGCCCTGGCTGCGAGCGAGCACGAGCAGGTCCGAGACGAGCCGGCTGAGCCGACCGGACTCGCTCAGGGCACGATCGACGGCGGCCACGTCGGCGGGGTCGTCGAGCCGGTCCTGCAGGTTCTCGAGGCCGAGGCGCAGGGCGGTGAGGGGCGTGCGCAGCTGGTGCGACGCGTCCGCGGTGAAGGCCCGCTGGGCCGAGAGCAGCACCTCGATCCGTCGGGTGCCGTCGTTCAGGGTGCTCGCGAGGCGGCGCATCTCGGGCGGGCCCATCGCGTCGAGGTCGGCGCGGGCGGTGAGGTCGCCGCGCGAGATGCGGTCGGCCATCGCGTCGAGCAACCGCAGCGGGCGCAGCAGCGACGTGGCGACGACGGCGCTGGCGACCACCGAGAGCACCAGGACGACCGCACCGGCCGCGAGCCGGAAGATCCAGATGCCCCGCACCTCCTCGTCCACCGGGGCCGTGGGCACCGTGACCCGGACGGCGCCGTCCACCCGGCCGTCGTCGGTCGTCGCGGGCACCGTCACCTGCAGGCCCCGCTCGCCGAGCACGGAGTCGTCGAGTGAACGCACACGCTCCTGCCCCGACAGGGCGTCGTCGAAGTCGCCGTCGTCCGCGCCGACGACCGGCCGGCCGAGGGCGGGTGACCGGTCGACGCCGATCAGCTCGACACGGCCGTCGGTCTGCTCCTCCATCTCGTCACGCAACTGCAGCAGCGCCACCCGGGCACCGCGGGCCGTGGCGTCGTCCGCTTGGGTGGCGGTGGCGAGCAGGACGGCGATGGTGCGTGCCTCGCGCAGGGCCACCTCGCGTTGATCGCTGCGCAACAGGTCGGTCAGCTGCAGGCCGACCGGCACGGTGAAGGCGACGAGGGCGAGCCCGACGATCACGAGGTACGAGGCGACGAGCCTACGGCGCATCGGCGTGCTCCAACCGGAACCCGACCCCGCGCACGGTCGTGATGGCGATCTCGGGCCCGAGCTTCTGCCGAAGGGCCGACACGTGGACGTCGAGGGTGCGCGTCGACCCGAACCAGTGACTGTCCCAGACCTCGTCGATCAGCGCCTCCCGGGTGACGACCGAGCCGACGCGACGGGCCAGGGCGACGAGCAGGTCGAACTCCTTCGGCGCGAGGGCGACCTCGGCGTCGTGTCGGCGCACCCGCCTCGCCGCGACGTCGACGCTCACGGCGCCGAGTGCCACGGCAGGAGGCGCGGGCTCGGTGGCCTCGCCCGTCGCGTCGCCCCCGTGGCGCCGGGTCACCGCGCGGATGCGTGCCACGATCTCGCGGACGCCGAACGGTTTCGCGACGTAGTCGTCGGCACCGACCTCGAGCCCGGCGACGGTGTCGACCTCGTCGCCTCGGGCGGTGATGACGATGATCGGCACGTTCGACCTTGCTCGCAGGCGTCGGCAGACGTCGAGGCCGTCCATGTCGGGCAGGCCGAGGTCGAGCAGGACGACGCCGGGCGGGTCGGCGTCGAGCGCCTCGCCTCCGGTCGTCACCCACTCGACGTCGTAGCCGAAGCGCGCGAGGCCCTCGCGCAGCGAGGCGGCGATGGCGGGATCGTCTTCCACGAGCAGAACGAGCACGGTCGACGATCTCACCCTCGACTGGACGGACGGCGAACCCAGGAGGCGCGCCCCGGTCGACGGGGCACGGTCGCCTAGCCCTTCACCGGCTCCTTCGACGAGTGGTGCTCGACGATCTGCCACTCGCCGTCGTCCTCGGCGTAGACGAACGTGAACCGGGCCGGCACGACGTCGCCGCTCGCCCCCATCGTGAACGTGTACAGGCCGGAGTGCGAGACGTACCCGTCGCCGAGGTCGCGGACGACGCTCTCGGTGATCTCGCCCTGCGGTTCGTTGAGCAGGAAGCCCTCGAAGTACTCGAGGCGCTCGGCGGGGGTGTCGTGGATGCCGGGCGAGACCGTCGGCAGCAGGACGGCGTCCTCGGCGTAGTGCTCGGCGACCCGGGTGGGGTCACCGGTGGCGAGCGAAGCGTTCCAGTCCTCGAAGAGGGCCTTGACCTCGGCCTCGGTCGGGGCGTCCGCCGTCGGGGGCGTCTTCTCGGCCGTCGAGGAGTCGCGGGCCGGGTCGGGGGCGGCGGCGGTCGCGGCCGTGAAGCCGGTGATGCCGAGGACGGCGGCGGCGGAGACGGCGATGACGGGGAGGGCGATTCGACGGCGGGTCATGTGCGTGTTCCTTCGCTAGGGGGCCGGTGTGCCGGCCCGGGGTGTGCGGTGGATCAAGCCTCTCGGGAGGCGCGTCAGCACTCGGTCAGCAGGAGGTCAACGCGGGGACAAGATCCCGGTCGGGTGTCGCTGGGGAGGAGGCGAGCCTCACCCCGAGGAGGCGCGCCTCACCCCGCCCGCTACCGTGGCCGGATGAGCACCGAGGCCTGGGAAGACCGCGTCGCCGCCCTCTGGGCCGACGAGACCGTCGACGACGAGCAGCGCATCGAGCGCATGACGGCCCTGGCCGCCGATGCACCTCACCCCGCGCTGGGCGAGTTCGAGCTCGGTGGCGCCCACGACTCGGGCGGCCGTGAGGTCGAGGCCCACGTCCACTACGCCGCGGCGACCGAGGCCGGCCTCGATGCCGTCGACCCGGCCCGTGCCGCGCAGATGGTCGTGCAGCACGCCTCGACCCTGCGCAACCTCGGCCGCGTCGACGAGGCCATCGCCATGCTGCGTGACGCCCCCGAGCACCCTGCCACCGGAGCGGCGCCGAAGGTCTTCCTCGCGCTCGCCCTGCACAGCGCCGGCCGGGTCGACGAAGCCCTGCGGGTCGCGATCGAGGCCGTCGAGCCGACCCTCCCCCGCTACCACCGCTCGGTCCGCGCCTACGCGGCCGCGCTCACCGAGCGCTGACCCGGCCGTTGCCCGTGCGAGGCGCCGACCCGTCCGTCGGGATGGCCACCGCCCCGTGCCGCCCGTAAGGTTGTCACGACATACGTTCGGCTGAGGGGACCACATGACCGACGCGACGCTTCCGGCCGATCTCTTCGCCGACCTCGACCGCGGCAGCCCGATCCCTTTGTGGTTCCAGATGTCCACGCGACTCGAGGCGGCCATCCTGGGTGGGCAGCTGCCCGCGGGCGCTCGACTCGAGAACGAGGTCGGACTCGGCGAACGTCTCGGCCTGTCGAGACCCACCGTCCGCCGAGCCATCCAAGAGCTGGTCGACAAGGGGCTCGTCGTCCGGCGGCGAGGCATCGGCACCCAGGTCGTCCACGGGCCCGTGACTCGCAACGTCGAGCTGACCAGCCTGTTCGAAGACCTGACCGACAGCGGCAAGGCCCCGACGACACGTCTGCTCGCCCACCAGGTCGTCGCGGCCGACGAGAAGACCGCCTTGGCGCTCGGCATCGAGGCCGGCGACCAGGTCAGCCACGTGCGGCGCCTTCGCCTGGCGGACGGGGTCCCCGTGGCGGTGCTCGAGAACTACCTGCCGCTCGACCTCGCCCCGTTCTCGGACGCCGACCTCGCCGCCCAGGGTCTGTACCAACTGCTCCGAGCCCTCGGCGTCACGATCCGGGTGGCGAAGCAGCGGATCGGGGCCCGGGCCGCTCACGCCGACGAGGCTCAGCTGCTCGAGATCGAGCCGCGCGGGGCCGTGCTGACCATGACCCGCACGGCCTACGACGCGTCGGGGCGTGCGGTCGAGGTCGGGCACCACTGCTACCGGCCCGACCTCTACTCGTTCTCGATCACCCTCGTCGACAAGTAGTCGACGAGGGACGCCGGGCCCCGGGCGGCGGCGGCCAGCGTCAGGCGCCGACGCCCGACCGGCGGGTCAGCCGGCCTGTCCGGCGGCGGAGGGCACCTGCAGTTCACCCGTCAGGTACTGCGCCACCCCGAGGCCGAACGACCAGTCCTGCGGACCGTTCTCGACGTAGCCGATGAAGACGTCCTCTCCGGCCACGCCGACAATCTCGAGGCCCGAGGCGATCCGCGCGTAGAGGGCCTGCTTGGCTTCGTCGGTGCGCCCCCTCTGGGTGAAGATCTGGATCATGACGACTCCGCCGGAGCGTTCGAAACCGAGCCCGGCGTCTTGCGCGATGATGCGACCGGCCGGCAGTTCGCTGATCACCTGGAAACGGTCGCGAGGCGGGATGCCGTAGACCTCGACGATCGCGTCGTGGACGGCGTCGGCGATCGCGGTGATCTGTTCGGGGGTGCGACCGGGCAGGAGGTCGATGCGGACGAGGGGCATGGTCTCTTCTTTCGTCGGGAGTGGTCAGGTGTCGCCGGGTGTCGGCAAGTCGGCGGCTCAGGCGGGTCGGCGGCTCAGGTGTGACAGCGGCTCAGGTGGGACAGCGGCTCAGGTGGGACGGCGGCTCAGGCGTGTGACGCGGCGTCGATGCGCGCCGTGATCTGTTCGCGTTGGTAGCGGCTGACGCTGTCGACGGCTTCGTCCTCGGCGAAGACGCTCGAGACGGCGACGGTGTCGTCGCGATCGAAGAAGCCGAGCCGGTGCAGGCCGCCGAAGAAGCCGTCCCAGTCGACGTCACCGTCGCCGATCTTGAGGTGCTGGTGCACACGGGCCGCGTTGCCGGGCGGGTTGGAGATGTACCGCAGCCCGTGCGACCGGCGGTGGTCGAACGTGTCGGCGATGTGGACGAGCCCGAGCGACTGCCCGGCCGCGGCCATGATCCCGTCCATGTCGCCGCCGTAGTGGAAGGTGTGGCACGCGACGTAGGCGAGACCGACGTGCTTCGTGTTGAGGCCCCGGATGACCCGGAGGGCCTCCAGGCCGTCCTCGACGAAGTCGTCGGGGTGCGGGTCGATGAAGACGCGGATGCCCTCACGTTCGAGGACGGGCAGCAACTCTTCCATCGACCAGTAGAACTGGCGCTCGGACTCCTCCGACAGCTCGGGCCGACCACTGAACTCGGTGTTGATCACCTCGACGCCGAGGCGGGCGGTGATCTCGATGACGCGCTTCCACTGCTTGACGGCGGCCCGACGGGACTCCTCGTCGGGACCGGACCAGCGCAGGACGGGCAGGACGGACGCGATCTCGACCCGCGCCTCCTTGCAGGCCGCCGCGAAGGCGTCGACGAGGTCGTCGTCGGCCTTCGGGTGCCGGAAGAACGGGATGAAGTCGCGGTGCGGCGTCAGCTGCAGGTGGTCGTACCCCAGCTCGGCGACCTTGGCGGGCAGCTCGAGCAGGGAGTGGCTGTGGTGCAGCGGGGTGGGGTCGAGGGCGATCTTCACCACCGGTCATTCCCCCGTCGCGGTGGCACGGGGCAGGTCGTAGAACGACGGCTTGGCCATCGCGTAGTCGACCTCGACGCGGCGGCCGGTCTTCTGCGCCTCGACGCCGGCGGTGGCGACGACGCTCGCGAGGTAGCCGTCCCAGGCGCTCGGACCGTCGATGGTGCCGCGGTGCGCGGCGTCGACCCAGCGCTGCACCTGGGTGTCGTAGGCGGCGCCGAAGCGCTCTTTGAACGTCGGCGGCACGGCCACGCCCGACCGGGCGGCCGTGGTGAGCTGGAGTCCGGTCTCGCGCCCGATGGAGGCGACGCCGCTCTCGAAGACGGCGTCCGTGGTGACCTGATAGCCGAACTGGATGTTGACGTTGATCTCGACGATCGCCATCGTGCCCGACTCGGTCTCGAGGATCACGAACTGCGGCTCGCGGAGCCCCTCGGGTGCCAGCGAGTTGCGGCGGGGCTTCTTGACCTCGACCGCGACGATCGGCTCGCCGGCGATGAAGGGGACGGCGTCGATCTCGTGGATGACCGAGTCGAGGATGAGCATCTCTTCGGAGTAGCTCGGCGGGGTCGTGGCGTTGCGGTGGGCGCAGTGCAGGGCGAGCAGGGCTCCGTGCTCGCCGGACGCGACGAGGGCCCGGAGGTCTTGGTACCCCTGGTCGAAGCGGCGCATGAAGCCGACCTGGATGTGCGGCCGGTCGAGCTTCTGCTCGGCCTCGAGCACGCGGAGCGACGCGGCCTCGTCGGTCGTGAGGGGCTTCTCGCAGAGGATGGCCAGACCGCCGTCCAGGGCGGGCAGGAGGACGGCCTCGTGCAGGAACCCGGGGGTGGCGATGATCACGGCGTCGATCTCGGTGGCGGCGAGCGCCTCGTCGAAGTCGGCCGCGGTGATCGCGCCGGGGGCGGTGGCCGCCGCGGCGTCGGCCCGAGCGGTGTCGGGGTCGACGACGGCGACGACCGTGGCCCCGCTGATGGTGGACGTGATGCGGGCGACGTGGTCGGCGCCCATCATGCCGGCGCCGACGACGGCGACGCGGAGGTCGGGGGTGGTGGTCACGGGTGTTCTCCTTCGGGGCGGGGGATCGTCGGCGGGGACGTCAGACGAGGCGGGAGCGGGGCGAGCAGCTCATGATGTGCTCGCGCGTGCGGGTCGCGATGCCGAGCGGCAGGTCGATCGATTCGACGGGGAACATGTCCTGCTCGACGATCGCGAAGATCTCGGGGTCGATGCGGCTGACCGCGTCGAGCACCGGTGCCAGTTCGGGCACGCCCTTCGGCGGCTCGACCATGACGCCCTGGGCGACGGCGTCACCGAACGGCACGTCGTTCTTGAGCACGGTGAAGCGCAGGTCGGAGTCGACCTGCTTGAGGTGCAGGTAGCCGATGCGGTCGGGGTACTGCTCGACGAGGCGCACGGAGTCGCCGCCGTAGTACGCGAAGTGCCCGGTGTCGAGGCAGAGGTTGGTGTAGCGGGCGTCGGTCTCGGCCAGGAAACGCTCGGTCTCTCGGTACGTGCCGACGTGGCTGTCGGCGTGGGTGTGGAACTGCTGCTGGACGCCGAATTCTTCGAGGAGCGCCTTGCCGAGCTTGTCGTGGCCGGCGCCGAGTTTCGCCCACTGGTCGTCGGTGAGGGTGCGGGCCTCGAGCACCTCGCTCGTGGCGTCGCTGCGCCAGAGGTCGGGGATGACGACGAGGTGCTCGGCACCGAGCGTCGAGGCGAGCCCTGCGACGGCGAGCGCTTGGTCCCAGGCGCGTCGCCATTGGTCGTCGCCCTTGTGGAACCCGGTGAAGACCGTGCCGGCCGAGAGCTTCAGGTCGCGCCGCGCGAGCTCGTCCTCGAGCTGGTGGGGGTCGGTCGGCAGGTACCCGTAGGGGCCCAGTTCTATCCAGTGGTAGCCGGCCTGTTGCACCTCGTCGAGGAAACGCGGCCAGGGGATCTGGCCGGGGTGCTCGGGGAACCAGACGCCCCACGAGTCGGGTGCGGTCCCGATGCGGAGTCCGCGCCCACCCGGGCCGGTGGGCGTGGCGTCGGGGTCGGTGACGGTGTCGGTCATGGCGGCGGTGCCTTTCGAGAGGGTGCGGGTGAGGTTCGGCGGTGTCAGCCGAGCAGCGGGCGCTGTGCGGCCTGCTGCTCGCGGTAGTCGGCCAGGGCGGCCGTGGTGCTGTCGAGGGTCGAGACCTGCGCGACCGGGACGTCCCACCAGCCCTCGCCGTCCGGGGCGTAGACGAGCGGGTCGCTGTTCACGTGGATGAGCGTGCTCGTCGACGAGGCCTTGGCCGCGGCGAGGGCTGCGGAGAGGTCGGCCACGGCGTCGGTCGTCGGTTGCACCTCGACGACGTCGAGCCCGTAGCTGCGGGCGTTCATCGCGAGGTCGACCGGGAGCACCTCGGTGCCCTGGAAGTCGAGGGACTCGGGATCGAGCCTGCGGTAGAGGGTGCCGAAGCGCTCGGCGCCGACGGTCTCGGAGAGGTGGCCGATCGAGGCGTAGCCGTGGTTCTGGATCAGGACCACGATGATCTTGATGCCCTCGGCGACGGCGGTGACCAGTTCGGTGTGCAGCATGAGGTACGAGCCGTCACCGACCATGACGATGACGTCGCGGTCGGGGGCGCCCCTCTTGACGCCGAGGCCGCCGGCGATCTCGTAGCCCATGCACGAGAACGCGTACTCGACGTGGTACCCGAGCGGGTCGCGGACCCGCCACAGCTTGTGCAGGTCGCCGGGCAGCGACCCGGCCGCCTGGACCACGACGTCGGTGGGGTCGCTGGCGGCCTGGACGGCGCCGATGATCTCGGGTTGGCCGGGCAACGCGAGCCCGGACGGCTGGAAGGCCTCGTCGACGAGGGCGTCCCAGGTCGCCTTCTCGGCGGCCACGCGGGTGGCGTGCTCGTCGGGTACCCGGTGCTCGGCGAGCGCCGCGCCGAGGGCGTCGAGCGTCTCGCGGGCATCGGCCACGACGGGCAGTTGCGAGCCGTGCTTGTAGGCGTCGAACGACGTGATGTTGACGTTGACGAACCGCACGCCGGAATCCTGGAAGGCCGTCCGCGAGGCGGTGGTGAAGTCGCTGTACCGGGTGCCGATGCCGATGACGAGGTCGGCCTCGGCGGCGATGCGGTTCGCGGCGGTCGTGCCGGTGGCGCCGATGCCCCCGAGGTACTGGGGGTGGTCCCAGGCGAGGGAACCGCCGCCGGCCTGCGTGGTGCCGACGGGGATGCCGGTCGCCCGGGCGAGGGCGTCGAGCTGCTGCTCGGCGCCCGAGTAGAGGACTCCGCCACCGGCGACGATGACGGGACGCTTCGCGGCCTGGATGGCGGCGACGGCGCGCTCGAGCGGCCCGCGCTCGGGCACGGGTCGGCGGATGTGCCACTCGCGGGGTCGCAGGAACTCGTCGGGGACGTCGAGCCACTCGGCCTGGACGTCCTCGGGCAGGGCGATCGTGACGGCACCGGTCTCGGCCGGGTCGGTCAGCACGCGCATCGCGGCGAGCACGATCGAGAAGAGCTGCTCGGGCCGGTCGACTCGGTCGAAGAACCGCGACAGCGGCCGGAACGCGTCGGTCACCTGCAGGGACGTGTCGTGCGGCATCTCGATCTGCTGCAGCACGGGATCGCTGACCCGCGTGGCGAAGGTGTCGCTCGGCAGCAGCAGGGCCGGCAGGCGGTTCGTCGTCGCGAGCGCGGCGGCGGTGAGCATGTTGGCGGCACCCGGACCGACGGAGGCGGTGCTCGCGTAGGTCGCGCGCCTCCGGTGCATGCGGGCGTAGCCCACGGCCTGGTGCACCATCGCCTGCTCGTTGCGGGCCTGCAGGTACGGCATGAGGCCCGGTCGGTCGACGTGGTACTGCTTGAGCGCCTGGCCGACGCCCGCGACGTTGCCGTGGCCGAAGATGCCGAACATGCCGGGGATCGTGCGTTCTCGCACGTCACCGTCGACCGTCCACTGGTTGGCGAGGAACTCGACGAGTGCCTGGCCGACGGTGAGTCTCTTCGTCGTCATCGACGCGGTCCTTTCGAGGGTGCGGTGGGGAGGTAGGGCAGCCGGGGGTCGGGAGCCTGGGACTCCCAACCGGCACGGACCCAACCGTGGGCCGGGTCGTCGGTGATCAGCCAGGCGCGCTCGGGGTCGGGCCCCGCCATGACGTTGAGGTAGTAGAGGTCGTAGCCCGGGGCGGCGACGGCGGGGCCGTGGTAGCCGAACGGGACGAGGGCGACGTCACCGGTGCGGACGAGGGCGTTCACGTCGATCTGCCCCGCAGCTGAGCTGTAGGTGGCGAACATGCCGAACGGGTCGGCCTGCGAGGGGGCGTCGAGGCCGCGGCTGACGGCGGATTCGAAGTAGTAGATCTCTTCGAGGCGGGACTCGGTGCCGGGCACCCCCTCGTCGTGCTTGTGCGGAGGGTACGACGACCAGTTCTCGGCGGGCGTCACGACCTCGCAGACGATGAGCTTCTGGGCGTGCAGCCCGTCCGGGGTGCCGAAGTTGTGCACCTGGCGGGTCGATCGACCGGCTCCGCGGATCTCGACGGGGATGTCGTCACGACGGAGCACCTGCACGTCGAGCACCTGGTCGGCGGGTGCCTCGGCGACCGCGACCCGACCGTGCCCGGTGACCACCGCCTCCGTCCGGACGCCCAGGTAGGCGACGTCGGCCGGCCCGTCGAAGACGGACGCCCGCCCGGCGAGCTCGAGGGTGCCCGACCCACCTCGGGCGTCGCTCCACTCGACCACGACGTCACCGGTCAGCGGCACCACCATGCGCTCGAGCCCACCGGCGGCGAGGTGCAAGGAGACACCGTCACCGAGCTCGCCGACGCGCAGGCCGGTGTGCTGCCAACCGTCGAGGTCGCCGTCGACGACGGTCTGCCAGCCGTCGCGGGTCAGGTCGCCGCGGGGGAAGAACCAGCGGGGGTCGTCGTTCATGTCGTCCACCTCATCATCGAGCGGAGCGGCCCGGGGGCCGCGGGGTCCTGCCTGGGGACAGATCGGGCCGGCGGTCAGTTCTGGGGGAAGCCCAGGTCGACGCCGCCGTGGCTCGGGTCCAGCCAGCGCGACGTGATCGCCTTCTCGCGGGTGTAGAACTCGAAGCCCTGCAGGCCGTAGGCCTTGTCCGAACCGAAGATGCTGTCTTTGAAGCCGCCGAACGAGTAGTACGCGACGGGCACCGGGATGGGCACGTTGATGCCGATCATGCCGACCTCGATCTCGGCCTGGAATCGCCGCGCCGCGCCTCCGTCGTTGGTGAAGATCGCCGTTCCGTTGCCGTAGGCACCGGCGTTGATGAGGGCGACGCCCTCGTCGTACGACGCGACGCGCACGATCGACAGCACCGGCCCGAAGATCTCTTCGGTGTAGACGCGGCTGGTGAGCGGCACCTTGTCGATCAGGGTGGGCCCGAGCCAGAAGCCGTCGGCCTCACCGTCGACCTCGACGCCCCGGCCGTCGACGACGACGTCGGCTCCGTCGGCGAGGGCGATGTCGATGTAGCTCGCGACCTTGTCCCGGTGCTGCTCGGTGACGAGAGGGCCCATGTCGCAGCTGCGGCGGCCGTCGCCGACGGTGAGGCCGGCCATGCGTGAGGTGATCTTCTCGATCAGTTCGTCGGCCACGGGTTCGACCGCGACGACCACGCTGATGGCCATGCAGCGCTCGCCCGCCGAGCCGAATCCGGCGTTGATCGCGCTGTCGGCCACCAGGTCGAGGTCGGCGTCGGGCAGCACGAGCATGTGGTTCTTGGCACCGCCGAGGGCCTGGACGCGCTTGCCGTGCCGGGCGGCGGTCTCGTAGATGTACCGGGCGATGGGCGTCGACCCGACGAACGAGATGGCCTTCACGTCGGGGTGCTCGAGCAGGCCGTCGACGGCCTCCTTGTCGCCGTGGAGGACGTTGAACACACCCTCGGGCAAACCGGCCTCGGCGAAGAGACGGGCGAGGAACATGGCGCTGGACGGGTCTTTCTCGGACGGCTTCAACACGACGGTGTTCCCGACCGCGATCGCGATCGGGAAGAACCACATCGGCACCATGGCCGGGAAGTTGAAGGGACTGATGACGCCGACCACGCCGAGGGGAGCCTTGGTCGAGTAGACGTCCACCCCGGTGGAGACCTGCTGCGAGAACTCGCCCTTGATCAGGTGGGGGAACCCGGTCGCCAGTTCGACGACCTCGAGGCCGCGGGTGATCTCGCCGAGGGCGTCGCTCAGCACCTTGCCGTGTTCGCTCGTGAGGATCTCGGCAAGTTCGCCCTTGCGCTCGTTCAGCAGCTCACGGAAGCGGAACATGATCTGCTGACGCTTCGTGATCGAGAGGTCGCGCCAGGCGGGGAACGCCCGTCGTGCCGAGGCGACGGCGGCCTCGATCTCGGAGGCGTCGGCAAGCGAGACGTCCTTGGTCGCGACCCCGAGGGCCGGGTCGTAGACGGGGGCGGTGCGGCCGCTCGTGCCGGGCACCTCGGCGTTGTCGATCCAGTGCGCGACCAGGGGGCGATCGGTGGCGGCGTTGCCGGTGTGCGTGCTGGTGGTGCTGGTCATCGTTCTGCCGATCCGTTCGTGGTCGAGGGTGGGTGGACGAGCCCGGCCGCGTGGTCCACGGCTGCGGCGACGTCGTCGTCGCTCGGGTAGAGCAGGGTGCGCCCGACGACGAGCCCGCGGACGCCGGGGAGGGCCAGGGCCGCGGCCCAGCGGGCGTAGGTGTCGGCCGGGTCGACGGCGGGGTCGCCCCCCAGCAGCAGCGTGGGCAGGGTCGTCGCCGCCATCACGCGTTCCATGTCGTCGACGACGGGCAGCTTGAGCCAGCTGTAGGCCGACGATTCGCCGAGACCGGACGCGATGGCGACCGACTTGATGACGGCGTCGGCCGTGAGGTCGTTCGTCACGCGCCCGTCGACCCACGAGCTCATGAAGGGCTCGAGCATGATCGGGAGGCGCAGCCTGGCCGACTCGGTCACCGCGCGTGCCGTCGCGGCGAGGGTCGAAGCCGTGCCGGGGTCGTCGAGGGCGACGCGGACGAGCAGTTTCGCGAAGTCGAACCGGGAGTCGGCGATCGACGCGGCCGAGTACGCGGTGAAGCGGTCGTCCAGCTCGAACGTGGCGCCCTGGAGCCCGCCGCGGTTCATGCTTCCGACGACGACCTTGCCGTCGAGGGCACCGAGCAGGGCGAGGTCCTCGAGGATGTCGGGGGTGCCGAGCACGCCGTCGACGCCGGGTCGGTCGAGGGCGACGACGAGTCGACGGAGGAGGTCGTAGCGGTCGGCCATGGCGGTCGCGTCTCCGCGGACGCCGAGAGCACCACGGGCGGGGTGGTCCGCCGCGACGATGAAGAGGCGTCCGTCGGCCGCCAGGGGGGCGGGCCGCGTGCGGGCGGCGAGGGCCTCGGCCACCCGGTGCGGTTCGGCGGCCCGGAGGGTGCGGAGGCGCTCGAAGTCGAGAACCGGGGCGGTGCGATCAGACATGGTGCGCCTCCTCGAGGACGGCCTCGACCTCGTCGGTGGTGGGCATGGCGGTGGAGCACTCGAACCGGGTGGCGACGATGCCGCCGGCCGCGTTGGCGAAGCGCAGGGTGCGGTCGAGCGACCATCCTTCGATCAGGCCGTGGCAGAGCGCCCCGCCGAACCCGTCGCCCGACCCCAGGCCGTTGATGACCTGGACGAGGTGCGCGGGCACCTCGATCCGTTCGTCTCGCGTCTTGGCGAGGACGCCCTTGGGGCCCTGCTTGACGACGGCGAGTTCGACGCCTCGTTCGAGGAGGGCGTCGGCCGCCCGCTCGGGCTCGGTCTCGCCGACGGCGATCTCGCACTCTTCGCGGTTGCCGACGGCGACGGTGACGTGCTCGAGGGCGCGCCCGACCTCGCGGGTGGCGACCTCGGGGCTCTTCCAGAACATGGGGCGGTAGTCGAGGTCGAGGATCGTCAGGGGACGACGACCCCGGGCCTGCCAGGCCACGTGATGCGCCTGCCTGCTCGGTTCTTCGCTGAGGCCGGTGACCGTGGCCCAGAAGACCGTGGCCTGCTCGACGGCGGCGAGGTCGAGCGAGCCCGCGGTGATCATGAGGTCGGGTGCCTTCGGCTGCCGGTAGAAGTAGAGCGGGAAGTCGTCGGGCGGGAAGATCTCGCAGAACGTGACCGGGGTGTTCAGCCCGTCGACGGTCGAGACGAGCCGGGTCGAGACGCCGAGCCGCTCGAGCTCTCGGACGATGTAGCGGCCGAAGGGGTCGTCGCCGGTGCGGGTGACCACGGCGGACCGGCGACCGTGCCGAGCCGCGGCGATGGCGACGTTGGTCGCGCTGCCCCCGACGGATTTGCTGAAGGTCTCGACCTCTTCGAGGGGAACACCCGACTGCTGCGGGTAGATGTCGACGCCGACGCGACCCATGGTCAGGACCTCGTAGGGGGCGGTGTCGTTGCGATCGGTCATGACGTGGTCGTCCTTTCGAGAGCCGGGCGTGCGGTCGTGGTCACTTCTTGCCGTTCTTCACGACGTAGATGGCACCGGTGCTGAAGTCCTCTTCGAGTTGCTCGAGCGAACGCCCGTTCGTCTCGGGGACCTTCTTCACGGCGAAGAGGAACGACCCGGCGTTGAGCACCGCGAAGATGAAGAACGTCGTCGAGATGCCGATGCCGGCGACGAGGATCGGGAAGAGCAGGCTGACGGCGAAGTTGGTCAGCCAGAGGATCAGCACCGTGAGCCCCATGCCGACGCCGCGCAGCTTGAGGGGGAAGATCTCGCTGAGCATCAGCCAGACGAGGGGGCCGATGGTGCCCTGCATGGTGCCGACGAAGCCGATGACGAAGATCAGGACGACGATGGCGCGGCCGAGACCCTCGGGGATCAGCAACGACGACAGGCCGATCAGCAGGTGGAAGATCGTGACGCCGGCGAAGCCGACCATGAGCATGGTGCGCCGTCCGACCTTGTTGATGATGCGCAGGGCGACGAGCATGGCGACGACGGCGATGACGCCGGCCCCGACGTTGGCGATCAGGGCCCCGCTCTGCGAGAAGCCGGACTGCTGCAGCACCTGGGTGCCGTAGTACATGATCGAGTTGATGCCCGTCAGCTGCTGCGCGACGGCCAGGCCGATGCCGATGAACAAGATCTTGCGGAGCCAGGGCTCGGCGATGAGGTCGGCGAGGCGGGCGCTCTTGGCCTCTTTCTCTTCGTCGGCGAGGAGGCGCACCTCGGCCATCTCGGCCACCGCCCGGTCGTCGGCGCGGATCTGCTTGAGCACGGCGAGCGCGTCGTCGTCGCGGCCCTTGGCGATCAGCCAGCGAGGGCTCTCGGGGACGCGGAACATGCCGATGAAGAGGGCGATCGCGGGCAGCACCGCGACCGACAGCATGTAGCGCCACACGTTGTCGTGCTCGCCCCAGACGCTGCCGATGACGGCGTTGATCGTGAAGGCGGCGAGCTGCCCCGAGACGATCATGAGCTCGTTGCGGCTGACGAGGCCGCCGCGCTGCTCGGTGGGGGCGAGCTCGGCGAGGAACACCGGAACGGTGACCGAGGCACCGCCGACCGCGATGCCGAGGAAGAACCGTGCCCCGGTGAGGAACTCCCAGGTGGGGGCGAGCACGCAGGCGAGGGCGGCGAAGAAGAACAGGATGGCGAGGGTGTTGATGGTGGGCTTGCGCCCGAAGGCGTCCGAGATGCGCCCGATGAAGAACGCCCCGACCGCTGCCCCGATGAGGATGGCCGAGACCATGATGCCCTCGCTGGCCGGCGTGAGCCCGAGGCTCTCCTCCATCGAGTCGAGCGCGCCGTTGATCACGCCCGTGTCGTAGCCGAAGAGCAGCCCACCGAAGGTGGCGATGACCGCGACGGTGCCGAGGCGCTTGGTGTGCGGGCCCGAGACCAGGGCGGGAAGAGCTACTCGGGGCGAACTGCCCGATGTGTCGGTGACCACGATTCCTCCATTGGTTGTGGTTACAGCTTCCCGCGTCGGTGCGGGTCGTCGCCCCAGCAACGGCGACAAGACGAGGCTAGCCATGTCTGTATGTCCTGTCAATCCGTCATGGACTCCGTGAGTCGACGGAGGCGATGAGGCGCGGCTCGGGTGACCCGCGCCTCCTGCGGTTCCCTGCTCCCTAGAATCGGAGCATGCCTTTCGACGAGTGGTACGACGACGAGACGCGAGAGGCCGCGACGGCCCGCGTGCTGCAGCGTCGGATGACCAACCCGACCGACCGCAACGTCCTCACCGTCGTCGCGGAAGAGTTCAACGTCCCGCGGCAGACCCTCAGCGACTGGGTCGACGAGGCCTCGCCCGAGTCCGCGAAGCCGAAGCGGAAGCCCCGCCCCAAGTTCTCGCAGGTCGTCAAGACCACCAAGGAGGCGCGGGTCGAGTCCCCCACGGACGACGAAGCGATCGAGGCTCCGCAGCCCGCCGCACCTCCGGAGCCCGCGAGCGAGCCCGAGCCCGACGTCGAGGCCGTGTCGCAGACCGAGTCCGTACCGCAGACAGACATCGCGTCCGACCCGGAGCCGGAGCCGGAGCAGGACCCCTGGGCGGCGTCAGATCCTGCCCCCGATCCCGAGCCGACACCTGAGAGCGAACCCGAGCCGCAGTCCGCACCCGCACCCACACCCACTCCGGACCCCGAGCCCGCACCCGCTCCGGGCCCCGCACCCGCACCCGCCGACAGCCGCCTCACCGCCCTCGAGGCCGAGGTCGCCGCCCTCCGCGCCGGCAACCGGGCGCTCGTCGAGGCCCTCCGCGTCCTGGTCGACGACTGATGGAGATGGCCGACCTGCTGGTCGTGCTGGTCACCGGTTTCGTGGTGATCGCCGCTGCGACCCTCGTCGGCCCCCGCCTCGGAGTCGCCGCCCCGCTGTTGCTGGTCGCCGTCGGGGTCGCCGCGAGCTTCCTGCCGGTGTTCGCGGCGATCGAGATCGACCCCGAGCTGATCCTCGCCGGCGTCCTGCCGCCGCTGCTCTACTCGTCGGCCGTGTCGATGCCGGCGATGAACTTCCGTCGCGAGTTCGGGGCGATCAGCGGCCTGTCGGTCGTGCTGGTCGTGGCGACCGCCCTGCTGCTCGGCGTGTTCTTCCAGCTCGTCCTGCCCGACCTCGGCTTCGCCTGGGGTGTCGCGCTCGGCGCCGTGATCAGCCCGACGGACGCGGTCGCGACGTCGATCGTCAAGCAGACGTCGGTGTCGAAGCGGGTCGTCGCCATGCTCGACGGCGAGAGCCTGCTCAACGACGCGACCGCGCTGGTGCTGTTGCGCACCGCGATCGTGGCGACCGCCGCCTCCTTCTCGTTCTGGGGTGCGCTGGGCACGTTCGCCTACTCGGTCGTCGTGGCCCTCGTGATCGGTCTGGTCGTCGGCTGGGCCAACCTCGCCGTGCGGAGGCGCGTCACCGACTCGACCGTCAACACGGTGATCTCGTTCGCGGTGCCGTTCGTCGCGTCGCTCCCGGCGAGCGCCGTCGGGGCGTCCGGGCTCGTCGCGGCGGTGGTGGCGGGCCTCGTCACGGGGGTCCGGGCGCCTCGGGTGCTCTCGCCTCAGAACCGCCTGTCGGACACGCAGAACTGGCGCACGGTCGAGCTCGTGCTCGAGGGGGCCGTCTTCCTCACCATGGGCCTGCAGATCAAGTCGATCGTCACGGACGTGCAAGAGGACCACTCCGGCGTGGTGCCGGCGCTGCTGATCGCGCTCGGTGCGTTGGCGCTGACGATCGTCGTGCGGGCGGCGTACGTGGCCCCGCTGCTGCGCTTCCTGTCGGCCAGGGCGCGTCACGCCGAGGCGATGCAGCCGCGGGTGCAGAGCATGCAAGACCGCATCGAGTCCGAGGGCGCCGGCGGCTCGTTCGCCGAGATGAACCGGCGGGCGCGCAGCGACCCGCGGCAGCTCGAGGCCGGTGTCCGTGCCGGCTCCGGTTCCGGCGACACCGCAGGAGGCGCGGTGGGCGACCCCGCGGACGTCGCGTCGACCGGTCGGTCACCCCGTGCCCGCACGCCGCGCAGCCCGAGGCGCGTCGAGCCGCGCACCCGATCGGGCCGCGACCGATCGCCGCGCACCCCGTCGCAACGCACGCTCGACCAGTTCACGAGGCGCGTCACGCAGGGCCTGGCCGACATCGAGTACTTCCTGCGTCAGCCGCTCGGCTGGCGAGACGGCACGGCCGTCGTCTGGGCGGGCATGCGCGGGGCGGTGACGGTCGCGGCGGCGCAGACGCTGCCCGAGGACACCCCGCAGCGTCCGGTGCTGGTGTTGATCGCGTTCGCGGTGGCGGCGCTGTCGCTGCTGCTGCAGGGCGGGACGATCGGGCCCCTGTTGCGGCGTCTGTCGCCGCCGGTCGACGAGGCCGCGGAGCACGCGCAGAACGAGTCCGAGCGCACCAAGATCTTCGAGCTGATGCGGACGAGCGCCGACACCGTCCCGGGCCCCGACCCCCGCACGGTCGACCGCTCGAAGGAGGGCTTCGACGCGTCGGTGGCCCACACCCTGGCGATGCTGGCCGCGCAGCGGGAGGCCCTGCTCGACGCCCGCGACAACGGCCTGTTCGACGCCGACGTCCTCGCGGACGCCCTCACCAACCTCGACGCCTCCGAGATCGCGATCGAGCTCCGCGGCCGCCTCGCCGACTGACCCCGGCCGATAGCCCGGTGCCTCGTATGTAGGCGAAAAAGCAACACATGTGGCTAGCACGTCACCCCGGACGCCTCGGTGACCGGGACTAGCGCCGGTCGGCCGCGCGCGCCTCCCGGGGGAGGCGGTAGCCGTCGCGGTAGACGCCGACGACGTCGAGGGCGACGCCCACGAGGGAGCGGACTGCGGTACGCCGCTCGCGCGAGCCGTACCAGTTGCGGCGGAGGCGACGCAGCTCGACGATCCCCCGTACGAGCAGTCCCCCGCCGAAGAAGAGGGCGGCGATCCAGGCGATGCCGGTCGAGCCGAAGGCGACGACGGCACCGCTGCAGACGACCAGCGTCACCACGAAGGTGATCGTCAGCGTGCGGGGGCTCGGCAGCTGTCGGCCGTTCTCGCCGGTCCAGTACGACGACAGCAGGTAGAGGGCGTCCTCGCGGGAGCGTCCGCCCTCGCGCAGTCGGTCGACGGCGGCGTCGGTGCGCGCGAACCGGTCGGGCCCGTCGGCCTGGCGCACCGCGGCGCTGGTCAACGCGACGATGCGGAGGACGGGAGGTTCGCGTCGAGCCACCAGGCCATCCTGCCGGACGCCGGTCGCCCGACGCCGCACACCGCACGCCGGATGCACGCCACCCGCCACCCTCCACCCGCACACCCTCCACCGGACGGGCCCGCACTGTCCCCCGCCTGGCCGCTTCGCGAGTGCGTCGCGACCCGAGCCTGGAAGCTCGCTGGAGGTCGATGACGGGTGGGCTGCCGCTCGCGTCCGAATGGTGTGTCACCGAGACACAGCGTGTCCGCACCGCGGCACAGCGATCCCCGGCCACCGACCCGAGTGGCCTCGCCGAGAGAAGGACCACCACCATGAGCGCAGACGACGAGAAGCAGGCCGACGCAGGCTTCGCCGGCAGGTTCCGCGACCAGCTCGGCAGCCGGGCGATCGAGCCCATCATCAAGGCCGTTCGCACCGAACTGCGGTCGGCGCGCGACGAGATCGCCGGCCGGGCACGGGATGCGCGATCCGGCGCCGTGATGCTCGCCGTCGGGGCCGTCCTCGCGATCGTGACCGTGATCCTCCTCGCCGGCACCGCCGTCGCCCTGCTGGCCCTGGCCCTGCCGCTCTGGGCCGCCGCGCTGATCACGTTCGCGTTCTTCGCCGTCGTTACCGCGGTGCTCGTCGCCGTCGGCCTGAAGGGCGTCAAGCGAGGCATCCCGCCGGTGCCCTCCGACACGGTGAAGAACCTCACCTCGTCGGCCGACTAGCTGCCGCTCCGCCGACACCCCTCCGAACCCGACCCACTCCCCACCCGACACCGTCCCCACCCGACACCAGAGAGTCCCCCATGCCTCGCAACGCACCCGCCAGCCGGTCCACGAAAGAACAGCGCACCCAGCACGCCGAGACCTACACGCCGCTCGCGCGGTACGCCTCCGAGGCGTTCGGCGCGTTCCTCCTGGTCGTCGGAGGCGTCGGCACGGCCGTGTTCGCGTCGTCGTTCCCGGACGACGGCAACACGCTCGGTGTCGGCTTTCTCGGCGTGGCCCTGGCGTTCGGACTCAGCGTGATGGCCGGCATCTACGCCGTCGGCCACATCTCGGGTGGCCACTTCAACCCGGCCGTGACGGTCGGCTTCGCCCTGGCCGGCCGAACCACCTGGGCGAGCGTGCCCGGCTACGTCGTGGCGCAACTCGTCGGTGCGGCCGCCGGAGCGAGCGTCGTGGCTCTCGTCGCCGCCGACGGCCCGGCCGGCTACTTCACCGCGGCCCGTGAGTCGGGCTTCGCGTCGAACGGCTTCGGGGCGGCGTCGCCCGGCGGCTTCGGGCTCGGAGCCGTGCTCGTGACCGAGATCGTGCTCACCGCCGTGTTCGTCGGCGTCATCCTCTCGGTGACCGCCAAGAACGAGTACAAGGCCCTGGCACCCTTGGCGATCGGCCTGACCCTGACGCTGATCCACCTGATCAGCATCCCGGTGAGCAACACGTCGGTGAACCCCGCCCGCTCGCTGGCGGCGGCCCTCTACGGCGGCCCCGACGCGCTGGCGCAGCTCTGGGTCTTCTTCGTGGCGCCCTTGGTCGGCGCCGCCCTCGCGGGCCTCGCCCACCGCGTCCTGCGTCGTCGCGCCTGACCGGCCCGAGCGGCAGGGAACCGCAGGAGGCGCGGGTCGGGTGACCCGCGCCTCCTTCGGTTCCCTGCTCCCCCGCGCTCGCATCTCGGGCCGGACGGTGCCGTCTGCGGGCCGTAGGCTCCGGGCATGGTGATGCGCTGGCTTCAGAACCCGTCGGTGCAGGCGATGCTGCACGCGTTGGCATTCGCCTGTGGAGTCGTCCTCGCCGTGAACGGCTCGTTCTTGGGTGTGCTCATGGCGACGTTCGCGCTGGTGTCGCTGGTCGCGGACTTCCTGCAGTACCGCCGTCGCCAGGCCCTTCGTAGGGAGTCCCTGCAGGACGTCGACCTCACCTCCTGACGCCCTTGCGGTCGCGCCCCGGGCGGGCGGCGGTCGTGAGTGTGAGGATCGGGTGGCGTGCCACGTCCGGCGGCGTGCGGACGAGGGGATGCGCGGATGACCGATACGAACGAGATCGTGCACGTGGTGTTGGTCGAGTGGGCCGAGGGGGCCCCGGCCGACGTGGCCGAGCAGGCGTCGCGGTTGTCGGCCGAGCACCTGACCGGCATCGACGGTGTGCTGTCGGTGTCGAGCGGCGGCAGCGTCAGCCCCGAGCAGCTCGAGGTCGGCTTCGACTGGATGCTCGTGGTGCGCTTCCGTGACCCCGCGGCGCGGGACGGCTACCTGCCCCACCCCTCCCACCAGCCGGTCGCCAGCTACCTCGGCGACGCGTCCGCCCGCGTCGTCGTCTTCGACGTCCAGGCGTAGCGAAGGAGGTCGCCGTCGCTGACATCGCGGAAGCGCGATGGACGATCTCGGGCACACTGTCCCGATGAGGAGACGACGCCCGACACCCGTGCCCAGCCACGAGGTCGAGCCGCGCGTCCCGGCGCTCCCGACGTGGCCCCCGGACGGAATCGTCGGCACGATCGGTTCCGGCCCGTCGGCCGGAGCCGAGATCGCCGCCTCCGTCGAACGAGATGTGCACGGGTCGTACGTGGCCTACGTCCTCGATCTCCCCGTCGACCGCCTGCTCGACGCGGCCGGTGAGTTCGTGATCGACGACTGGGTCTCGGACACTCGTGTGCCCGGCCAGGAGGGCGGCTTGATCGACTTCGTGACGCGCGCCGTCGACGTCCGCTGGTCGACGGAGCCGGGCCTGATCGACGACTACTTCCGTGCCCGAAAGTCGAGCTGGTGAGCGCGTCCGTCTGACCGTCGGCGGCCCCGCCGAACTCCACCGAGAACGTCTGGAGGCGCGGCGCAGCGGACGCGCCGATCGTCACCTGTCCTGCGCGACGAGTCCCAGTCAACGACGACGAGCCTCACCCTGCTCGGATGCGGCTCGTCGTCGTATCGGTGTCGATGGTCAGCGTCGAGCAGGGCCCCCGACGGCGCTGACGGCATCACCGATGGTGCTGCCCGGGTGGGCTTGGCGGTAGGCGCGGACCTCGGCGGGGTCGACGTCCCGCTCAGGGCGCCTTGACGGACGGCCGAGGATGCTATTGCCGGCGAGGAACGCCGAGGCGAGAGCGGCCACGATCAACAGCATCCCGACGGTGCGATCGGCCGTGAAGAAGACGACCAGGGCGATGGCGGTCAGGGCGAGCGGGGCGAGGGCGCGGAGCCAGTTCGTCATGAGAAGCACTGCTCCTTCATCTCGGTCCTGATGGGTCGGGAAAACGCTAAGACGCTCGCACCGGTCGATGCCAGTCGATTCACGTGATGCCCAGGGACGTGCGCCACTCCCCCGCGATCGCATCACGTCGCCCGGCGGTAGGTTCACCTCATGAAGGTCCTGGCCGGCATCGTCACCGCGCTGCTCGTGGTGTCGGTGCTGCTGGTGCTCGCGGTGCGGGCCGATCCGGACGTGCCTCTGTCGTTGTCTGGGGCCGACGCACGCATCCCGTACTGCACGACCTACGAGCCGGTGGTCGCCGTCGACCTGTCGACCGAGACGCTGCCGGCCTGTGCACCACACGGGGGCGAACTGCGCTTCCCCGACGGAGCCGTCTTCGACCTGCCCGACGAGCCCGGCACCGGCGCCATGTCCTCCGGAGGCCACGACTACACCTACGTCGACGTCGGAGCCTTCGGCCTGTACGCCTCACGGGCCGACCACGCCTGCGAACACATCGAGCAGTGGGGAACCCCCGAGGCCATCCGTCGCGTCACCGAAGCCTTCGGCGACGACGACGCCGCCTGCGTCCCCGAACTCCACTGATCCGAGGAGGCGCGGGTCGCCTCCTCGAGACACGATCGGTATGACGCTTCAGCCGCTACCCCTCACCCGTTCGGCGCGACCAGCACCTTCGCGTACTCCGTCTTCCCGCTGTCCAGCTCCACGAGCAACCCCGGCAGTTCGTCGAGCCCGACCGTCCCCGTGATCAGCGGCCCCGCGTCGACCGAGCCGTCGGCGAGCGCCCGCATCGCGCCGACGAAGTCGGAGTGCGTGTAGGCCAGGCTGCCGATGACCGTCAGCTCGCGGCTCTGCCAGTCGCCGTACGACACCTCCGAGGTGGTCATCGGGTAGCCGAGCAGCGCGAGCGTGCCGCCGCGGCGGACCAGCTCGGCGCTCGACTGGAACAACGAGGAGGCGCCGGTGCACTCGTAGAGGACGTCCGCCCCGAGTCCGTCGGTCAGCTCGAGCACCCGAGCCGTGAAACCCTCGCCGGGAGCGTGGACGTCGGTGAAGCCGAGGCGGCGGGCGGTCTCGCGCCGCGCCTCCATCGGTTCGACGATGACGACGGCTCCGGCGCCGGCGTGACGGGCGTGCTGGGCGGTGAGCAGGCCGATGGGGCCGGCGCCCTGCACCACGACGACCGAGCCGAGGCGCTGGCCGGCGCGGCGGACGGCGTGGAACGTGACGGCGGTGGGTTCGACGAGGCCGAGCTGTTCGTCCGTGAGGCCGTCGAAGGCGCGCTGGACGCGACGTTCGTGGACGGTGACGTGCTGGGCGAAGGCTCCGTGGGAGGGGGCGTCGGGCGAGATGCCGTTGGCCTCGGCGAAAGCCGTGTCGCAGTGGTCGGGGTGTCCGGCGCGGCACATGGCGCAGGCGCCGCAGGGCGGGCCGACGCTGGCGACGACGCGGTCTCCCACGGCGACCGTCGTGACCCCGCTGCCGGCGGCGACGACGGTGCCGGTCCACTCGTGGCCGAACACCGCGGCGGGGATGAGGCCGCCGGACGCCCACCCGTGCGTGTCCGTCGCGCACACGCCCGTGTACCGGATGCGCACCACGACCTGCGACTCCCCCGGAGCCTCGAGGTCGACCTCGGCGAAGGCCACCGAGCGCTCGGCGTCGACGGTGGCGAAACGGGTGCGGGCAGGCAGATCGGTCATGCCCACCAGGGTAGACGTGGGCGACAGGTGTTGCCCTTCCGCCCTTGTCGGCGGACGACGAACCAGCCCTGGGGAAACCACCCCGAGGAGGCGCGGTGCCCCCACGCGAGCCCCCTTCTCCCCCAGCCCGGTCACCCCCACGTCGCGCAGGCGGACACCGAGGCCGACGACGGCCGTGCAGCCCGTCGCCTCCCCCACCGCCGTCACCAGCACGCAGGGAGCCGCGCAGACCCTGCCCGTCGTGGCCACCGCGGGTGACCCGCTCGTGCCGCTCGACCCCGCGGCCACCCGTCTCGAGGCTCCCGCCGGGGCGACGGCGGATGCCGACGGCACGGTCGTCGCGGTCCCCGGTGAGGGACGCTACGAGATCGACCGCGCGACGGCGGGCATCGAAGCTCCACCCGCGAAACTTATGACGCTGACAACCGCGATATGTTGATCTCAGCCAGCCAGGCTCAAGGACATTGGGGTCAAAGATGGGTAAAGCCGACAAGCTTCTCGAACAAGCATCACCGCACCTTGAGCAAGGCGAATTGGTCCGAGCTGCGGTTATGGGAGCCTACGAAACGAAGGTCATGGGCTCGGACACCGTTCGAAACGGTGTGTTGATCGCGACCGATCGACGCGTCGTCTTCTACGCGAAGAAACTAGGCGGATTCGATCTGGAGTCATTTCCCTTCGGCAACATTTCATCCTTCGAGCACGGCAAATCGATGATGGGCCATCACGTTGCCTTTCACGCGTCGGGTAACGCGGTCCAGGTGAAATGGCTCCAGCCCGCATCTGACTTCGCAGCATTCATCGATGTCGTCAAGGAAGCCATGAACGCCAAGCACCGTGCCGTAGAACCAGCAGCGACCCCGGCTGCCACGTCTGCTCCGACCGTTGACGTCATTGAATTGCTCAAGCAGCTGGGGGGCCTTAGGGATGCAGGCGTCATCACGGACGAGGACTTCGAGGCCAAGAAGACCGAACTGCTCTCTCGGCTCTGAAGTGAATCTTCCTGCGGGCGTCCGTCAGGGATGGAATCGCGGCTCAGTCGTATAAAGCCCGAAGGTCGCGTCCGTAAGCGTCATTGTGGGGATGATGCAGACGTTGGTGACGCCGGCCTGGAACTCACTGGTCAGCGCGTCAGGTGGAAGACCAACGCCTCCATCGATCTTGTTGCGAGCCGACGTGAGGATGTCGGCTGCGGCAGCGAACTGCTGCGCCGAAGTCATCTCGAGGTTCCATTCGTCACAACTCGTCTCGGCGTAGCTCTGGCTCCAGGTCTGCGTATAGCGGGACGACGCGACCTCCGCGTCGCCTGCCTTTCCGTCATCATCGCCACCGAGCGTCGAGAGAACACTGATGAGAACGATGACGCCCACGACCCCCAGGCAACCGAGTCCTGAGAGCGCGCCACACCCTAGGCACTTCTTCGTTCCCCCAGGACCAGAGAGGTTGGGAGCGGGGGGGAAGCTTGTCCGTCATGACCGGACTCTATGGCTCCCCCGGACCAGATCGTGATTGCACCTCAGCCTCACCCGCCTTCGCCCACCGATTCACTCTCGACGACCACTCACGTTCACTACAGTGAGATTCGTTCAATTAGCGATGGGGAAAGAACATGGCGAGCCGACGCGGATTCCTGGCAGAAGTGCAGCACCAACAACGTCTGGCGCAGGCTCGTGCCAACGCGGCCGCTCGAGCACAGACGCAGGCTCGCGCGCAGGCAGTCCGTGCGCGAGCTCAGCAAGAGCGGGCGAATGCCGCGATGGCGCGGGCCGACGAGGCAGAACGCAAGCGGTATGAGCGCGAGGCGAAGGCCGCGTACGTCGAGATGCGACAAGCCGAGGTCGACGAGCTCAACGAGGACTTGGCGCTCGAGTACGGCGAGATCGACGGATTGCTCGCCCTGACCCTCGACTTGGACGACTACGTCGACCTGGAGGGCCTCAAGGTTCGAGCGATGCACCCGCCCTTCCCTCGCTGGGACCTCGAGACCCCTCGCCCGGCGCCGCTCCCGACCCCGGTCCCCGAGGCTCCGGTGTTCATCGAACCGCCGGCACCTACGGGCCTCTTCGGCAAGAAGAAGAAGTTCGAGGAGGCGCAGCAGCGGGCTCGGGCGGAGTACGAGCAGGCTTGGGGCCAGTGGGCCGCCTACCGTGACTGGATTCCTACCCAGGACGCTCAACAGGCTCAGGAACACGCCACCCTCGAAGAGGGACGCATCAAGCTCCTGGCGGCGGAGCGGGAACGCTACGACGCGGCCTGCGCGGTCCGAGAGGCCGAGGTTGCCGAGCAGAACTCGTCGATCGACACCTTGATCGCCGGCCTCGGCTACGGCGCCGTGGACGCAGTGCAGGAGTACGTCGGCATCGTGCTGGCGAACTCGCTCTACCCGGATGCCTTCCCCGTCGAGCACGAGGCCGAGTTCGATCCCGCGACCGCCGAGTTGACGCTGCGTGTGACCGTGCCCGCCCCGGACGCCCTGCGGACCATCAAGGGATTCCGCTACGTCAAGGCCAGTGATGAGGTGGTCGAGACCCAGCTGTCCAAAACGGCCGCCAACGAGCGTTACGCGAGCGCGTTGCACCAAGTGGCCCTCCGATCCCTTCACGAGATCTTCGAGGCTGACCGGAGGGGGCTGATCAAGGCCATCTCCGCCCAGATCGGCCCTGAGGCGAACGACCCGGCCACCGGCCGCCAGAAGTTCATCCCGCTGGTCGCTGTTGCTGCACCCCGTGACACGTTCATGGAGATCGACCTCAGCGGCGTCGTCCCTCTCGCCACCTTGCAGCACCTCGGTGCCGCTGTGGCGAAGAACCCGTCGGCGCTCACCGCCATCGACACGGCGGGCGTGCGTCGGTCGTGAGGGGAGACGAGCGTAGGTTCAACCCTCCCCCGGGCTGGCCGCCCGTACCGTCGGGCTGGAAGCCCCCCGCCGGATGGGTGCCTCCTGTTGACTGGCCTCCGGTCCCCGACGGCTGGCAACTCTGGCTCGACGAGGTGACACCGGCGTCAGAACCCGTCGGTGTGGGCCCGGTCGCGCCCAGCCCGATCTTCGAGAGTCTCGCTCCTGAACGGCTGAGTGAACCCGAGACACCCAACGACCCGCCTGCCCCGAATGACCCAGCCCCATCGGACCTCGTCGCGACGTTGCTCGCGGAAAAGGCTGATCTGGCTCGGCAGCTGGCCGAAAGCAGGCAGGCCGCCGACCCGCGAGTGGCTGAGCAAGCCGCAGGAAAGTCCGTGACTTCAACCACTGTTGAGCTCGACGACGAGCAGGTCCTTCAGGAAGTCGGCATCTATAGGTACCACCACCCGCTTGAGGATGCGACGGCCTACCTGCCGAGATTGAAGGACGTCGAAGCAAGGTCGGCAGCCCTCGTCCGCGACGGGCATGCCATCGAGAAGTCGAACCTCTTTACCTTCGACAACTCCCTCGCCAAGGGTCGCAAGATGAGCGACGACCTTGCCAAGCTCATGTTGCGTGCGTACAACGCCGAGGCGGAGAACAGCATCCGTACCCTCAAGTTGGGCAACGTGCACACGGCCAAGAAGCGGCTGGAGGCATCGCGAGCGGCGATCGCCAAGCTCGGCAGCATGATGGCGATGCACATCAGCGACGCCTATCACGGCCTCAGGATCGAGGAGATCGAGCTGACGGCCGACTGGCTGATGAAGAAGCAGGAAGAAAAAGAGGAGCAGCGCGAAGAGCGGGCACGCCTCCGTGAGGAGGCGCGGGTCGAGAGGGAACTGAAAGAGCAGCGTGCCCAGCTCGACAAGGAGCGCACCCTGCTGATGCAGACGATCGGCCAGCTGCAGGCCAGTGGCACGCCCGACGCCGACCTCGAGCTACGGCTCGCCGCCATCGATCAGGCCATCGTCGACAACGACTACCGAGCAGCGAACATCCGCGCAGGCTACGTCTACGTCATCTCGAACCGAGGAGCCTTCGGCGAAGGTGTCGTCAAGATCGGTCTCACGCGCCGCCTCGAACCCGCCGACCGAGTGCACGAGCTCGGCGGAGCCTCGGTCCCTTTCCGCTTCGACATCCACACGATCTATTTCTCCGAGGACGCGGTCACACTCGAGACCGAACTCCACCGCCACTTCGCAACTCACGCTCTGAATCAGGCGAATAGCCGAAAGGAGTTCTTCTTCGCGACGCCGGCCGAGGTACGAGACGTCCTCGCCAGCAAGGTCGGCAACCTGCTCGAGTTCAAGGACACGGCGGACGCTACGGAATTCTTCCAGTCAGTCGGTCGCTGGCCTGCGAGCCTCCAGACACCCAGCGGCAGAAGTCCTGCCACCTGACAAGGATAAAAGTCCCGGACTCTGGCCGGATACTCACAGCACAGCAGTCAACCCAACTTACAGCAGCCCCGTCCCTATCGAATGTCGGTACCCATAAGTACTGTAGTTCCCGAAGCAGGACCATCTCGAGATTCGGGGTGGATAGCAGCCGTCGAGTGCGCAGCTGGGATGATGATGCACTCGCTCTGTCACTCAAAGGCGACACATCCGGCTGCTTCGGTTCGCACGGGGAGCGGCGCACGATGACGACACAGTCGACGAAGGAGCCCATCGAGGGCACAGAACGCGACACCGCCGTGCTTCGAAAGGATGTACCGGAGAGCACACGGCTGCGCCTTTGGGCCAAAGCTGCCGGACGGTGCGTCCTCTGCGCAACCTATCTCTTGGACGGCACCGATTGGTCCTGGCACGCAATCCCCAACGGGCAGATCGCACACATCGTCGGAGCAGGCTCGGGCAAGGCGTCCCCTCGAGGTGATTCTGCACTGGCCGCCGACGAGCGCGCGTTTGAAGAGAATCTGATGCTTCTCTGCTACTCGTGCCACAAGAGGATCGACGACAAGGCCTACTGCAACCAGTACACGGTTGCGTTCCTGACCGCCAAGAAGCTTCTCCATGAGAAGCGGGTGCGGCAGGTCACCGACTTCGCAACACTTCGGCCGACATCCGTTGTGACGGTGAGCGCTGACGTCCGCGGGACGAGAGCACCGATATCGCTTCCGCAGGTTGCGGAGGCGCTACGAAACGACGGCTATACGGGCATGGGGGAAGACACACGCAACGGGGCCTTCACCGTCCACCTCCCTGGGAACGACGAAGACGGATGGGCGTGGGACGCCCACCGAACGGAAATCGACCGATTCGCGGCGCGCATCGCGGAGGCGGTGACCGCCGGCGACGTCGAGTCGCTCAGCGTCTTCGCTCTCGCCCCAATCCCGTCGCTCGTCTACCTGGGCTCCAAGCTCGACGACAAAACGGAGACGCGGCTCTTCACTCGGAAGCGCACCGATGAGGTGACAGCCTGGGCATGGAGTACTGAAGACGGTGACGTCCCCGCATTCGACACCGTCATGTTTGCCGGCGACTCGAACGAGGCTGCAGTTCTTGTCGAGCTGAGCGCACCTGTTAGAGAAGAGCGTCTCCCCGACCGCCTGAGTAAGCTCCCCAGGGTCACGATCACGCCGAAGGACCAGCAGCCCCGTCCGGACCTGCTGAGCAGCCGTGCGGCCATGGAGTCGTTCGCGCTTGCATGGAGGGACGCGCTCGCGCGCATCGAGAGCGAGCTTCCGAGCGTGCGCGTCCTGCACCTGGTCGCGGCCGTACCCACGCCGGCGGCCATCACAATGGGCCGTCATCGGATGCGCGCGGCGCAGCCGAACATCGTTGTCTACCAGCTCCGACACGACGCATACGAGGCCGCGATTGAGGTCGGCGAATGACCGCGCGCATCAAGGAGTTCAACCTCTTCCTCCGCGACTACGTCAACCTCAACCAGACTCGTCTCGACCTCCTCCACACCCGGACGTCCTCACTGGACACGGCACTGGAGGAGAGCACGCTGATCGGGGACAAGCTCGACGGAAGCCTCATCCCGCAGGGCTCGTTCGCTCACGGCACCATCATCAAGCCGCTCTCCGGCAACGACTTCGACGCCGACGTCCTACTGCCGATGATCGAGCAGGTGGACTGGGAACCGAAGAAGTACACCGTCGAACTCAAGAAGGCGCTCGACGCGGTGCCGCGCTACGCCGACAAGACCGTTCTTGGTAAGCGGTGCGTGACGATCCAGTTTGCGAGCAGTTTCCACATCGACGTCGTACCGTTTGTGGAGCGCGCCGACGGCAAGACGTACATCACTCATCGCACGAAGAACGAGTTCCTGCTTCAAGACCCGACGGAGTTCACCCGCTGGCTTAAGGACCAGAACAGCACAACTAACGGCCATCTCATTCGCGTCATTCGCCTTGCTAAATGGCTTCGCGACCGCAGTTCCATCGACTGCCCCTCCGTTGTGCTCGGTGCGCTGCTGGCCGAGCGGGTGAAGAGCTTCGCAGGAGTCGATGACTACGGCAACGTAGCGACGACCTTTACTGCCCTCCTCGAAGACCTTCGCGACTACCTCGACATGCACTCCGCCCCGCCGTGGGTGGATGACCGCATCGGCCAGAACCTCGCGGACCGTCTGACCCAGACAGGGTTCGACAACCTCAAGAGCCAGCTGAGGCGGTGGGCTCGGCTCGCTCGCGAAGCCCTCGACGCTGGAGCATCCGACAGCGTCGAGAAGTGGCAGAAGCTGTTCGGGGTCTCGTTCGGTGCGAGCACGACGTCGTCTCTCGCCCTTTCCGCTTCGGCCACCACAGCCACTCTGCCCACGTATGAGCGTCAGATGGTTCCCGGAGAGAAAACGCTGACCGAGCAGTACAACTTCCCGGAGCGGCGGGATCCCACGTCGACGTTCCGAATCGTCGGGAGGATGTCGCCGACGAAGGGGGGCCGGGGTCGTTTCCGTCCACTGGCGACGAATGGAAACCTTGTCCCCATCGGCCGGGCCCTCGAGTTCCAGATCACGGACTGCACGGTGGACGGTCCGTACGACGTGTACTGGAAGGTGCGCAACGCCGGAACTGAGGCCGCCAGCAGGAAGGCGTTCCGTGGCGAGATCCTTAGGAGAGGCGAGCTCATCCGTGAGACCAGCGACTTCCCTGGCGCTCACTGGGTACAGGCGTGGATCGTAAAGGACGGAGTCGCCGTCGCCACCGCCACGCAGGACGTCATCATCATGTCCCGCTGACCCGATGCCGCGCTCGTGGGCCGACGTGGCGGTGGCGCGAACAAGCACGAAGCCATCTGGCCGTTATGTAAAGGTAGATAGTTGAAGCAGACAAAAGATCAGCAGGTCAAGAGGGTCGTGACCGGCATGGCGCTCGGGGTGCTTGCCCAGGGCGTCGAGGCAGTGACGAGCGGCAAGATGGCGTTAGAGTCTGCGTTCAACCACGCCTGGCGCAGCTGGCCGCAGACCTACCAGTTCCCCAGCATCGGCGGCCATGATCCTGGCAACCTGTTCTGGATCGGTATGGGCAAATCCGAGAGACGGCAGGGAGTGGTCGCGGCATGGGAAAGCGGTCGGTGGGCCGCGCCGTACGTCGCGTATCCAGGGTGGAGCGTAGACGAAGCTCTCGACCTTTACGCGGACTCGGAGTTGTCGGCCGAGGACTGGAGACAGCTGGGCGCGCTGTTCGTCGAATACTTCAAGCCTGAGGAAGTCCGGCGCGCTTGACGCCGGCATGCGTCTCCTCATTCAGCGTCAGGTCCGTCGCCGTGAAAAGGTCAAACGGTATAGGACAAGCACGCCGCAGCCAGGGGAGGTCGTCGCAGATGGACGCGTCGACCGCGAGAAGCTCATCAAGCTGCTGGTGCTCAGTGCAGAGCAGGAGGCGCTCGACCTGTGCTTGCAAGCACCCTGGACGCCTACGGCCCTACTCCGGGGCAAGCCTTTTCTCACTTAGGTGGTCCGCGAACTATCTCAGTTAACGCACGCCACACGGACGCCTTACGATGCACGGGGACCTAGCAGACCTTTAGTCGACGTCGCCCATCCGTACCGCTAAACAACGTGTCCGCGTCCGTGTTCGAACACATTGCGTGTCAGTCAGACAAGTTAGCTGGCGGACGACAGAAGGCGAGTCGTGCGGACGCGTCTCGCGAGGTGCCAGGTCCTGGCCTTTCACGCAGCATCGTGTCGACGCCCGCCCGCCCGCGCGGACAGCGACAAGTTACGTGCGAAGGAGACACGTTGTGTGCGCGGCGACACAAGATGTCGTCGGTGGCACAGATTGTCACTTACTGGGCCCAGCGGTGAGGTTGTTGTCTCTTTTTTGTCCCAGCGCCGCCAATTACTTTGTCGCCGCCAGCGAAGTAGACCAAGCCTGCCTGACGGCCATCAGGGGCACCGGTGTGCGCCAAATGACCTGAGACTAGGTTCCAGGTCCACGCCGCCGCGATCTCCCATACAGCAGGGACTGGGTGGGCCAGTGTTAACTCTCCGATATTCGCGTTCTGCACAAGTAATACGCGCAGTCCGACTGCAACCTCGCGCCACCACCCCTGCAGCCACGGAAGATGATATGTATGCACGTGCCGTATCTGAGCACTATTTTGCCGGCAGAACACCAGCCTTAAGGGAGTTGAAAGGCCACCGAATGACCGAGTCTATTTGGACAGATCGCAACAGGCTACGAACGAGGCAGCGGATTGGTCTCGATCCACCGGCGCGCCGTCCCCCAGCTTTCTTGGACATCCTCAACTCGCGGATGCAACAGTCGACCCTTCTCGCCGAAACGAAGAATGTCTTCTCGGAGCTTCCGCTTCTCTTCGGTGCGCAGCGGTCCTTTCTTGAGCCATTGCAGACCAAAGATGAGGAAGGTCGCGAAGGTGTGAGGCGACCTGCTGGAAGGGTTCTGCATGATCGAAGACAAAATTCTTAGGCCTTCCTGAGCGCGAACGGCCGATTTGGGCGCCGTGACATCGAGGAGCGCCCGTTTCAGCTGCAAGTGCGCCCACGCTGTTTCAACCAGAGCGTCATCACTGACTAGGCCGCGGGCCTGCCGGAGAAAGTTATCCGCCAATATGAGTTCGCCGAAGTCAATCTCATAGCTTCCACGTTGGAGCCAAAAATGGAAGTCACCGTCTAGCCATTCCTCAGCAGCGCCGTAGATGCGTGCGACGTCATCGCCATCACCAACAAGGTCGTGAAGGTTCTTGTGGCTGATCAACCGGATGAGCATCCTTCCTAACCGTGTCCCACTCGCCTTTCCTGGTTCATAGTGAGACGCAGCCAGGAAGATCAGATCCGTGATCCATTTGTGGAGCAAACCCTCGTCTCGGAAGAAATCGACCGCAGACTCCGCTACAACTCGGTGGCGAACGAGATATCCATCGTCTGTTCGAACGAGAAGCTGAGCGCTTACGAGGCGACGTACCGCCAGCAAGGCCTCGTTGCGGTTTTGCTGATTGGCGGCGAAAAGCAGATCCTGAATTGACAGCGGCTTGTTGTCAGCCCAGGCGGCCGTACAAGCAATTCCATAGAGAGCTTGCTCAGACGGCTGGAGATCGCGGCACTCTCCAGCGATTCGGTCATGAAACTTTTCTCCGGATGTTGCCTCGATAAGGGTGACAAGCAATTGCCGGTCGTTGTGCCGTGTCAGTTGTCTAATCCGTTGCTCTGGAGAAAGACGACGCAACTCACCCAGACGTTTACCCTGTTCAAGTTTCACTAGGAGAGCGTCGGCGTCCGAGTCGGTGAGCCTGTCCTGGGTTAGCTGCGCGTCGCTTCGAAGTATCGAGTCATACCGAAGCCCGAAGAATCGCGTGCTGCGGGCAGCGACAACTACGACAAGCCCCTGCTCGGCCCGCTGCAAACCACTTAGCAATACGGAGGCGTCATTCCCAAAACGGTCGACATCGTCGATGAAGACGAAGTCAGGCTCGAGCTCGTGAACCTGCTTGCGAATATCCGCTACACGAAGTTCGGTCTCTCGACCCAGCCAGAGGACCTTATTATTCTGCGCAGCAAGTTTGGCCGCTGCCTTCATTAGGGACGTAGTTTTCCCCGAACCAGCGCTGCCAATGACACTGATGGCGCCTGCTGAGAGCCCCTCGATGCTGTCGTCCAGATTTTTATCAAAGGTGAAGTCGGCCGCGTAGCCGTTGGTCACGTCTCCCCAAGTCGGTGCGACCCCTAGTAGGTAATCAGCCGTTCCAGGAGACGCAGAACGAACGCATTCCGCTACGTCAAGCAGGTCTCCACTTCCAGCGGCTGATGAGATGCGACCGAGAGCCTCTAGCCGGCTGGCGTGCGGGGCAATCGTTGTTTCATAGAACTCAGCTTCAGTTTGTGCGAGATGTTCAAAGTTGAGCTCATGAAGCATGTTCTTGCGCCCCAAATCGATTCGGGGCGTGATCAGCCACGAGCGCGGCCGCTGTTCCTTGACCCCTCCTCGCATTTCACGAAGCCTCATGAAATGCCAAAGCGGCGGCTCATCAACGATCGAACCAATGACTACAACAGGGCGAGTTGCAATGTCGGTAGCAAATTCTTGATACCAAGGATCAAGACCAGCCGTGCGATCCGCAAATTCCCAGGGGCTGAAAGTGAGGTTCGGGAAGTCCCGAAGGCGCCCATTGACGTGAACGACTGGCAACGCATCCGATCGAACGTCGCCGGGCCTGGAGTTTAGAGCGGAGAGAATCTGGAGGCGGGGCTCTATGCCGTTTTCAGCTACGGCCTCGTCGCTGTCGTCGATGTTCAGCGTGTAGACGCGATGCCAAGGCAAGGAGAGCCAGGATCTATACCGGGCTGGGAGTTGATCCCGATCGACGGTGAAATGCCGCTCGAGTTGCTCTCGCAACAGTGTGGGGGATCTGCCGAAAGCAGACTGATACACATCGGACAAGGCAGTGTCATCGTAGTCTTCTTCTCCGAAAGCGATGGGCCAAATACTTTGTGCCAGCTGCTTGCCGACGGGCAACTGGTCACCGTATTGGTCAAGCATTTCGTGAGAAAATCCTGCACCCGTCAGCAGGATTGCCTCGCCCCGCTGGATCGCATTAACTATGGGGATATCATATGTAGACAACGCGCCCCCCATCCTCTCAAGGCCTGTGACCTCGCTTGTCAGGAAGCGTATAGGCAAGAACGATCGGCTGTGGCTCGGCTCGGCTCGGCTCCAGTTAGGACCTGGGCTCTACCGCACTCGATGGTCGACCAATACCATCTGTCGTATGGCGACATCTCGACATCGAATTTCCCTGGTCACCCGCCAGAAGGTAGCTGACTCGATCGCGCTCTCCGGAGTGCCGTGGGCTGGACGTCTTGACGAGCCTGACTTTTTGGCCCGGATCTACGATCTCATGCAAATGCCAAGCACGGACTCCAGGTATTTAAACGCTCGTGACGATATTTATCAGCATCAGGTCCGGAACTATGATTATGGTTCCGGCTGGATCTTCACTGATTCGCGCTTCAACCTGCTGCATGCCGACGACGACGAGTTCCTTGGGCTGCTCACCGAGATGCTTCATCCCGTAGTCCGCCCTGACGAAGCCGAGGTGGCTGAACTCCTCGCCAATTTCAACGAGATGCTGCGGGTTGATGGTTTCGCGCTCTACGCGAAAGACTGGATCAGCGGGCACGCCGTCTACGGCTGGCAACGAATCGACGCATTTCACGGGTCCTCGCCCGACCTTCGGCTTGAGGCGCGACCTCTGACTGATCCAGTCGTCCTGCACGAGCACCTCACCCGTATTCGCAACGGGCTGACTACCGATCCCGCTGCCACGATCTCCTCGTGTAAGAGCCTGCTAGAGAGCTTGTTCAAGATCGTCCTGGACCAAAGCTCGGTCGAGTACCCGAGGGCTGATGACGTGCCGCAGCTGTACAGAAAGGTCGCCGATCTCCTTGCATTGAGCGCGGAAGCGGTCCCTGGTTCCGCGCGTGGAAGCGAGGCCTCGCAGAAAATCTTGCGCACTCTGGTCACGACGGTTGGAACACTCGCCGAGCTGCGAAATGAACTTGGTATTGATCATGGCCAGTCTGAACGAAGTGCTGCCTTGGCTCGCCATGCCAGGCTGGCGCTCAATGCAACCGTCACTGTCGCTGAATTCATCCTTGACACTTGGCAGGATCGAATCGACTCTGGTCGACTCAAGCGGCCCGTTTGACAGGGTCCGGCGGTAGCCGGCTCAAAATCTTGTCCTCCCAGGTGTCCGAATCAAGCACGAGCTGTCATCGAGCCAGGCGAGGAGGCGGTGGCCAATCGAGTCGAAACCATTAGGCCCGTGCCATCCTGTCGCACCAGCCACGGCGTCGGCGATTCCCGGCGGACCTACATGGTCATACGATCGCGATACCGATCAGGACTCTCCCAAGTCATAGGCGCGCGCTGTCGCGCAGTCAACAATTCGGTCCGCAACCCTCGGCCCTCATCGTGCCCGGGGTGTGTTGGCGTCACGGCCACTTGCAACCGGCCGCCCCTCCGTTCGCATGTCAAGATGCCGACGTGGCACCTAATCAGGCTTGGCACTAAACGACGGCGGCCAGGCTTCTAAGAATTCTCAGCCTGAACCTTCCTTCAATGGTCCTGGATTCCTTCTTGAACTAGGACGTCGGCGCTTCGTGCTTGCGTACGACGAACACGACGTCGCGGCGAAACTCTCCCGGATGGGGCTTAGGCACTATGGCCATCCTTCCAGAAGGATAGAATCTTCATAGGCTAGATAATAACCAGGCCCTCGTCCGCCCCTATGACTTTTTACGCCTCAAGGTCGTCGGAGTCCGCTCGAGTCTGTGGCCAGTCATGCTTGTAAACAGATCTTCGTAGATTCCTGGAAGATCTAAGGTTGCAACTGCTTTGCCCGCGACTGACGAAGGCCAAATCCTTGACATCCCGTCCGCCGCTAGATCCTTATTGTACCTGAGAACTATAAACGCTAGGTTTGGTATAGCGAAGGAAAATAAAAAGTGCCCGTCATCCCGAGCTGCACGCGAGAATTGCGTCACCGAGAAAGTGTACCCGGGCTCACTATTCACGCCCGTGACGACGAAGACCTGAAAGCCCGGCGGCGTCAGTCCGCTTCGGAGACTCCTCATCCATTCGTCGGCGATTCGGACGTCCGACGCGGCCGAGAGCGTAAGGCTTGTCTTGATGGCCCACCGAACAAACGTCTCAGAGCACACGTAGTCCGCGAACCTTTCGTCGCGGTATGACGCGGAGACCGGGACTTCCAGTTCGTTGCCGAAGTATGCATTGCAGTCTATACAAAACAACGGGGCGATGACAGGCTCGACCCCCTGATCCTTAGCGATCCACTTGGGTAGGCAATGTTCACGGCTATCACCCACCGCACCGCAGGCGATGCAGGTATTGCCCTTCGAGATTCGATTCGGGATATCTTCGTAATCCCTGCGTGCCACATAGGTTCGCTCGTGATGGTCAGCATAGGCTGCCTCTCCGGCGAGCAAACTCATGTTTCCTACGTGCGTTGGAACCCATTTATCCGACTTGCCAATCACATTGATTAGAGTCGACATGTGCACACCACCATCATGCACCGAGACTCTCGGCAGTCCATTGTTAGTAATAGTTGCGACGTAGGAGGTCTTGGGGGTTGAAACGACTACGGAAAGAGTCTCGCTAAGACTGAGGAAATAAGCGAGCCTCCTGTCAATTGGAAACTCGAACGCACCTAGCAGCCCCAAGTTTTTCGTGTGCGACACCAGGCGGATGGCTTCCCGGTTTACGTGGAACCCAATGCCATCTACCCGATCCCCCGTCATCGGAAAAGCTTCGTCTTCTAGTTCTGTAGCCCCTAGCGCGACACTTTGCAGGTAACCGGCACCTGACATCACATGGACGTCGTGCCCGCGAGTTTCATCTGTTTCCATTTGCCAGTGGAGTACAGGCAGTCCGACGATGACATCTCGAACACCGATCGTCTGACCGAGCGTTCCAGGCTTTAGCGAGTCAGACGTAGAGGCGCTAATCAAGAAAAGTGTTGTCGTAATGTCACCAAGGCCTTGCACCCTAGTGGTCTCAGACAGCGCGTGTTCTTGGGTTGGTTTTTTACCAGCATCCTGAGGGCCAGATGTTGCCCCGGATCGAGAATCAGTACTCCTTTTTGCGCCGTCTCCGAGCTCCATTGTCAGCCCCTCCCCTAGTCGCCCCACTCCTGGCACGGTTTACACATGAATCGCTACCTTGGATGGAGACTTCGTATTGGCAGCATACTTCTTACTACCTATCCAAATCACCGATGGGGACCGCTACTGGTTCGGTTGACTCCTTTGCATGCCAAGGTAGAGGATGGGGTTGGCATGTGAGCAGTCATCGTCGCGTTCATATGCCTCCAGCGCCACGCTGCTGAGGTGGTCTGTCTGAAGCTTGACGGCCCGGTACGCATGCCCAGCGGCGAGGGATTCAGTGATGAACCCTGAACGCAGGGAGGGAGCGACGAACTTGGTTGGGTCCATACCTGCTGCCCCGAGCCGCAGCTTGACAACGTCGTTCACAACCTCGTCGCTGATCCTATTGTCCTGTACGTGGCCGCCCCTTCGTAGAGAGCGTATGAGGGGAGATCTCTGGTCGAAGGTCTGCAATTCGAGTTGAGGCTCTCGGCATATGTGCTTGGAAAAACTGACTCCCAGAAGGGAACACTTCGACTTCAATGAGCTTCCGGTCTCGGATGTAGTGCAGGAGGCGCGTCCACCGCAGGAGGGCGCAGGCGGGACAGGTATCGGGTGATTTGCCGAACGGCAGCCGGTGCCTCCTAGCTGTGTGGAGTGACTACCCTCCGCCGGTGGTCAACGACCGACTGTTCATGGGGCACCGGAGGTCGAAGACTTTGCCCGCTCAACTGCAGGTCAGAGTGTCGCCTTTTGTCGAAAGCGACAATCTAGGCGGCATTTCGCCAAACTAAGTCGCAGACGACACAAGAGATGATTAGTGTGACTTCTCATGTGAACCTGCCACACGGCTCCCGTAAGTACGGTCTCTTCTCATGTGAGCTGCCACTCGCCTTCTCACCGAGTTGTGGCCACTCGAGGTGGGACCCATGACGCGAGCAGGCGGTTCGGTCGAAGCGTCTTGTCGCTCCGAGCATCGCCGTTGCTCGCGACCTCCTCGAAGTCCGTGCCGATGGCAGGCAGTGCCCCTGCCACATCACGATGCGTCTATAGACCGACAGGCCCTCCTGACCGGAGTTGAGCGTGGAGGAATGAACGCACCTGTCCCACGTGCTCGCGGTCCTCAGGTGCCAGCCCCATGAAGAAGCCATGTGGCGCCCCTTCCCAGACGTGCAGCTCAGTCGTCACGCCGGCGTTCACGAGCTTCCGATGGAAACGAACGGCGTCCGAGAGGAGCATGTCGCGGGTGCCGGAGGTGATGATCGTCGGAGGAAAGCTGGCGTCGTACTCACCGAAGAGCGGAGAGATGTACCGGTGCTCCGCCGGGTAGTCGCCCTGGTACAACGCGAGCATGCGGGCGAAGCCGTCTGGTGTCGTTCCTTCATCGTTGGTGTACCAGGTCTCGCCCTGGAACGTGAAGTCCGTGGGCGGCGAGACCAGCCCGAGCCCCGCGGGCAGGGCAAGCCCCTCCTCCCTCGCGCGCAGCATCAGGGCAGCGGCGAGATTCGCACCACCGGACTGCCCCATGACGACAACGTCCTCAGGTGCATGGCTCTCCAGGAGCGCACGATAGACAGCCAGGCAGTCGTCGAGCCCGGCCGGGAAAGGGTGGTGCGGCAGCTGCCGGTAGTCCATACCCCAGGTGCGGAGGCCCATGTTCGCTGCTACGAGCTGGGTCGACCGTCGAGCAGTCGCACCGCCGCCGAAGGTGAAACCTCCTCCGTGGATGTTCAGCAGGACTCGCGAGTCGTCTGACGCCAAGGACACTGGCGTGGCGACGATGAACGTCGCCTCGTCGATGGTGCGATCGACGAGGTCGACCTGCTCGTCGGATGGAACGGCTCCGACGGTGGACATGGCCATCGTCTCCAGCACCTCAGGGTCCGTGAGAGCAGCCGCAGCCTCGAGCACGGCCCAGCCTTCCGCGTCAGTCGGGCCAGGGGTCGGCAGCGCAGGACGCTCGTGGACCGATCTGAGGATCGCTTGTGCTTCAGGCGAGATGGTGGTCGGGATTCGGCGTTGTGCTGACACGATGCGCTCCTGGCTCAGTTGATTCGTCGGATTGGCGGCCACCGGGTGGTGGTCGTGTCGGGATGCTCCCGAGTGCCGGAGTGGCTTCAGGAACTCGCTGCCGCCCGCAGGTGGAGGCGCCATGACCAGCGGTACTCGAGCTCGGACAGTCGGAACTCCCGGGGGGTGTCCGGGCCCAACTGCGCCGTTCCCAGTCCCCGGTGCGCGATGTCGAGCTGCACGATCGTCTTTCGGCTCGCGGGCAGCTTCCACCAATGTGTGGCCGCTTCGAGTTCCTGGGTGGTGTGACGGGACACGGTGAGCTGCAGGGGTGAATCGTGTGTCGTGGTCACCTCTCCAGCGGGCCCGGTGAGACGCATTGTTCGGACGTCGCCCCGCCCGCCGTTCTCCTGCGGGAGCACGTAGGGCACCGCTGCGTCGTCGATCGTGGAGGTCCACCGGCCGAGCAACGCCGAGGACTGGCGATCGGGATAGTTCTCCCACGGTCCGAGGCCGACCCACTCGAGGTCGTCGAAGGTGCCGGCTAGTTCGAACTCGACGCCCACCCGTAGTCCGTCTGCCGTGCCCTCGGGCAGCTGGACGCTCTCGACGAAGTCGAATTCATCGGCAGCTACCTGGGTGATCCGCTGGGCATGGACCACCTCCTCGCTGAAAGCGGTGCGGTAGCGGGTGCGGATGAGGACCGCGCCACTCGGCACGTCCTCGACCGACACCGACTCCTCCGTCAGCTCGAAGAAGCCCGTCCGGACGAATCGCTGGTCCAGGAAGAAGGACGTGTCGTTGTCGACCAAGGCGCGCCAGAGGTTTAGCCGCGGGGCTGCCGCCAGCAGGGAGTGCACGAATCGACCGTCGGCTCCGACGGGACGGCCGACCGAGGACGGCGTGGCAGGGCTCGGCGTGTCTCGTGTGAGGGTCAGCTGGTGTTGTGCGAGGACGTTTCCGGCCTCGGCCCACACGGTGTCGTGTGCTGTCGAGACGTCGAGGGTGAGGGCGAGCGCGTCGTCGTCACCGAGTGCTGCGCGCACAGCCTGTGGCACCTCGATGGTCGCTGTTTCTCCGGCATCGGCCTCCGCGTGCACCGCGAAGCGTTCGGTCGGGCCGTCCGTCGTCTCGACGACGAGAGCGAATCGGAGGGAGGACAGGTCGGCGAAGGTCTGGCGGTTCAGGACCTGCAGGCTCCCGCCGAGCGCGTCCTGGATGTGGGAGACGATGCGCACGGGGCTGAAGAGTCCTCGGGCCTCGTAGAGCGCCGGTTTGGGTGTGCCGTCGGCGAAGACGATTCCGTTCAGCACGATGGGGCCGTCGTTCGGTTCGTCGCCGAAGTCGCCCCCGTATCGGTAATGGCGGTCTCCGTCGATGTCGAGCGCGTGGTCTTTGAACTCCCAGATGAAGCCGCCTTGCACGCCGGGGAGGGACTCGATGGAGCGCCAGTAGTCCGCGAGACCTCCGGTGGAGTTGCCCTGGGAGTATGCGTACTCGCACATGATGAGCGGTCGGTCTGCTTCTGGATGCGCGGAGAAAGCCTCGAGGGCCGAGATCGGCGGATACATGGGGCAGACGATGTCGGTGGCGGCACGTCCCCCGTGCCAGTCGGCTGCGATCGCTCCTTCGTAGTGCAGCGGCCGGGTGGGGTCGTAGCCGCGGACCCAGGCGGCCGCCGCATCGTGGTTGACCCCGTAGCCGGTCTCGTTTCCCAGGGACCAGGCGATCACTGAGGGGTGGTTCTTGTCGCGGATCACCATGCGGGACACGCGGTCGACGAACGCCTCGAGGTAGCGGTGGTCGTTGCTGAGCAGATCCATGAAGGCGTGACCTTCGATGTCGGCCTCGTCGAAGACGTAGAAGCCGAGCTCGTCACAGAGATCCAGGAACACCGGGTCGTTGGGATAGTGCGACGTGCGCACGGCGTTGAAGTTGAAGCGCTTGAGCAGCGACAGGTCAGCGAGGTAGTCCTCGCGACGGAGCACACGGCCGGTCTCCGGTTCGAAATCGTGGCGGTTGACTCCCTGGATCCAGATTCGGCGGCCGTTCACGAGCAGATCCCGTCCGACGATCTCGACTCGCCGGAAGCCCGTCCGGATCTCGGTGCTGTCCACGATGCGGCCGTCCAGGTCGAGGAGCTCGACGAGGATGGTCTCCAAGTGGGGCGTCTCGGCCGACCAGGGCTCGATGTCGAGTTCGGTCAGCTCGAAGATCGCAGCTCCGGGGCGTTCGGCGGGATGCATCGCCGCGTGCGACGCGGCAGCGGCAGCGGCCGCTGCGGGCGCCATGGGAGCCTTCGCTGCGTGCAGGCTCATCAAGTCCATGACCCCGTCAGGGATGAAGGCCTCCGGGCGTCGGCTGCGGTCAGGAGAGCTGACGGGGATTGTCTGAGCCGTCCGACGTGAACCGACGGGGCCTTCGTGGGCGCTTCCCGCCAGGGTCACTCGGACCGAGTGCGTCTTCTCGAAGCTCTCTTCCGCGCCGCTGACCGTGGCGACGATCCGGGCGGCGCTGAGCTGGGTGTCGAAGTCGTAGTCGGCGACGACCGTGACGTCCTGGAGTCGCACGCGTGCCGTCCGGTGGAGCTTCACCGCCCGGCTCAGACCCGACTGCCACCACTGGTCCTGATCTTCGAGGTAGGTGAACATGGACCACTTCGCGACGCGGAGCTCGATGTCGTTCGTGCCGTCGCGCACGTCGTCCGTGATGTCGAACTCTGCTTCGAGGTGCGAGTCGGTGCTCTCACCGGCGAGCTTTCCGTTCACGCGCACCTGGAGGTAGCCTTCCGCCGCGCCGACGTGGAGGACGATCCGGTCCTCCCCGACTTCGCCGAGATCGAACGACCGGCGGTAGACCCCTGTTGGGTTCGCACTCGGGACGTGCGGGGGAACCAGATCGAACGGCATCGTGATGTTGGTGTAGTGCGGGCGGTCGATCGCCTCGCGCATGGTCCACAGCTCGGGCACCGTCACCTCGTCCCAGGAACTGGACAGCTCTGCGTCCCAGGACGGGAGGAGCTGGAAGGACCAGCGCCCGTCGAGGTCGAGATCGGGCGCGCGTCGGATCGCAGTCATCGGGAGGCGGCGGTACGAGACCACACCGGCCTCGGGACCGATCAGGCCGGAGTCGGGATTCGTCATGGGTGTTTTCCTCACTGGTCGTGCGGGGTGTGCAGTTCGAGGTTCGTCAGGGTTCATACGGCGGGGGCGGGGGCGGGGGCCGCGGTGGCGATCGAGACGGCGAGCACGCTGGTGGGCTCGAGCACCACGTCGACTGAACCGTTGCGGACCTGCAGCTCGACTGTCCGCGGCTCCACCTCCATCCGTGGCTCACCGTCGAAGGAGAGCCTGTTGACGGCGTCGAGGCGGCCGCCGATCACGGTGCCGGCAGCTGCCCCGTCCTGCGCTCCGTCGACCTCGAGTGCGATCGTGACCGGGGTCGCTCCGATCGAGACCAGTTTCAGGTGCAGGACCCCGTCTCCGAGGGTGGCGGAGGCGAAGACACCGTCCGGCAATTCGCCGTCGAGCGGCACGACGTGCTCGCCGACGCGGGTGGCGAACAGCTGCTGCACGAAGTAGTTCGCGGTCTGCACGACGTGGCTCGGGCTGAAGTCGATGAGGCAGTGCGGCCACTGCCCGTTCTCGACGAGGTTGAGCAGCGGGGCGTAGCAGCTGAAGGCGACGACGTCGGCGTTGCGCTCGACGCCGGTGAGGAACGCAGCTTCGGCGAGTGCGCTGAGCCATGTGTTCGGCTCGGGCGCGAGCATGTCCTCCGGGACGGCGGGGTGCCTGTCGCCGAGGTCGTAGCCGAGGTAGGCGGCGTATTCGCCGAGGAAGAGACGGGCACCACCGCGCGGGTAGGAGTCGTAGCGGTCGGTCGCGTTGAACAGCCATGCCGGTGAGTTGTAGAAGTGCTCGTCGACCAGGACCTTCTCGTCCTCGCCGTAGATCTCCCATGCAGGGTCGGCCGTCTCGTCCGGCCGGATCACCCCGCCGTTGACGATGACGGTCAGCCCGGGGTGAGCTCTGTCGACGGCGTCCTTGATCCGCTGGAAGTGGGCCAGGTATTCCGGCCCGAAGTTCTCGTTCCCGATGCCGAGGTGGTCGAGCGGGAACGGCTCGGGGTGGCCGGCCGCAGCACGCAGAGCTGCCCAGTGGTTCGTCGTGGCGTCACCGGTCGCCCACTCGATCAGGTCGAGGGCGTCCTGGATCACTGCTGCGAACTCGGCGCTCTCGAGGGGCAGGTGCTCGTCCTGCCGCGTCTGGCAGCTGTCGCCGGCCCAGACGACCGGTATCGGTGCCAGGCCGAGGTCCTCGCACAGCAGGAAGTACTCGTAGAAGCCGATCTGGTTGCTCTGGCTGTAGTCGCCGTCCTCGCGTGCCTGACCCCAGAGGTTGTACTCGGCCCGGCGGGTGACGAGGGGGCCGACGGTCTTCTTCCAGTCGAAGTGGCTGCCGTCGCCGCAGCCCTCGACGATGCAGCCGCCGGGGAATCGCAGGAAGCTCGGTTTGAGCGCACCGAGCGCCTCGACGAGGTCGCGGCGGAGCAGGCCCTGGCTCCAGCGCGGGTCGCCTGCACCCCAGTGGTCCTCGTGGACGAGTCGGACCTCGTCCACGTCGACGGTGCCTGAGCCGGTGAGGACGAGCTGCAGCGAGCCGAGCGTGGTGGTGGCGGGGGTGAGCCGGACCTGGCACTGATGCCATCCTGGGGCGTCCTGGTGAAGGGCTCCGGAGGCCACGACGGTCCCGGCGGTGTCGACGAGGCGGGCCTCGAGTGTTCCGTCGAAGGCGTCGGTGCGGAGGAGCAGGCTCAGCAGCATCGGCCTCTCGGTGTCGAAGGCCATGCCGGGGCGTCCGCCGGGGTAGCCGTGGTTCTCGAGCGTCGCCTGGCCGCCGTCGAGCTGCAGCCGTGCGAACGAGGCCCCCGGCGTGGCGGCTCCGAGCCGGGAGGACTCGAGGCGTCCGCCCTCGAGGCGCCAGTGGCGAAGCTGGTCCCGGTGCCGTCCGGCGGGGGTGGTGGCCTCGAGGGGCAGGTCCTCCGGGGCCATGGCCGCGAAGCGCTCGCGTGCTCCGTCGGGAATGAGCTCCAGTGGAGCGTAGGGCAGTGTGCCGTTGGTGAGGTAGACGCCCTCGAAGCTGTAGTTGTTCACGAGGTTGGCGGACAGGCCGCCGTCGCAGCCGAAGTTGATGTCCTCGAGGAACAGGCCGTAGAGGGTCGGACTGATCGGGGTCGTGGGCTGACCGGTGCGCAGGCGCAGGCGGGCGCTCCCGTGGCTCGGGTCGGTCTCGCTGGGCGTGGTGGTGTCGGTCATGGGGGTCGATCTCCTGTTCGGGTGAGGCTGTCGAGTCGTCGTGGTCAGTGCCGGGGAGGTCGCGACGCTTCCTTCCCGCCCCTGACGCGATGTCAGAGGGAGGTGGAAGAACTGAGGATCTCGACCTCGGAAGTCGCGCGGATGTCGTCCGAGGCGAAGCCGACGCTCAGGGTCACCCGCCCGGCCTCGATCACTCGCTTGTCGTCGAGTCCGGTGAAAGCGAGTCGCGCGACCGGTGCCGAGAGCTCGATCGTCTTCTCCTGTCCGACGTCGAGTCCGACTCGTTCGAAGGCGACGAGCTGGCGCACGGGGCGCACGACTGAGGCCTCCTCGTCGCGGGCATAGAGCTGGACGACGGTGTCGCCAGCGCGGGCCCCGGTGTTGCGGACCGTGATCGACAGCGCCAGCTGGCCGTCGGGCGTCACGGTCGGCTCGGACCCTCCTGGGGTCAGGTCGAACTCGGTGTAGGACAGCCCGTGGCCGAAGGCGAACAGGGGGCTCTGCGAGGCGAGGTCGTTGTAGCCGTGGCGGATGCCGGTCGGGTGGTCGTAACCGCTGCCGAAGTGGTGCCCGTGGTAGGTCGGGATCTGCCCGATCGATCGCGGGAAGGTGCTGGGGAGCTTGCCGCTCGGGTTCACTTCGCCGAACAGCGCCCGAGCGATGGCCTCCCCGCCTTCCTCGCCGAGAAGGGGTGCGATGAGCACTGCGCTCGACTGCTCCACGACGTCGGAGAGCAGCAGGGGCCTTCCGGTGACGATGACGCTCACGATGGGAACACCGGTGCCGGCCAGGAGAGCGACGAGCTGCTCCTGGTTCCCGGGCAGGCGGGGTTCACTGGTGGACTGTCCCTCGCCCGCCGTGTTGTTGCCTACCCACCCGGTGCGCTCGCCCAGCGCTGCGATCACGAGATCTGCACCGCGGACGGCACTGGCGACCGCCGCCTCCTCGAGGACAGCAGCGTCGGGCATCAGGTCGCCGAGTTCGACGAACGTGACGTCGGGACGCCGGGCCTGGAGGGCTCCGAGCAGGGTGGATGCGTCCGGGTGGAGTCTCTTCGCAGCCTCCTCGAACGTCGGCTCGATCCCCGGCAGCCGTGCCTGGAAGATGTCGGTGAAGATCGCCTCCTCGGCCGTGATCCCCGGAATCTCCCCGGCCCGGAGGGCCATGGATCCGCGCATCATCTCGATGTTCGAAACGGACGTGTATGCCCCGAAGTGGATGCGGAGCTCATCCGTGGCCGGTCCGATGACCACGATCTTCGTGCGGTCGTCCGAACCCTCGTCAGCAGAGAGGGGCAGCACGCCGTCATTGCTGAGGAGCACGAGGGACTGATCGGCGATGGAGCGCCGAGTCTGGGCGGCGTCTTCGAGGTCGACGTGGGGCTCGTTGCTCGCCCTGCGGAACTCCGGGATGAGCCCGGCTCGCGCCTTCGCCAGCAGAGTGCGCTCGACTGCGAGGTCGACGACTCGCTCGTCCAGGCGTCCGGACTGGACCTCCTCGACGAGCATGGCGTACTCCTCGCCGCCCGGAAGGTCCGCGTCGAGGCCGGCTTCTAGCGCGCGACGTGCTGCATCGCCGGGTTCCGGAGCGGTGTGGTAGACGGTTCGCAGCATCGCGATCGACGAGTAGTCACTGACGACAGGTCCTGTGAACCCGAGCTCGCCGCGAAGGAGGTCCGTCAACATCCACCTGTTGGCAGCTGCTGGCACGCCGTCGACTTCGTTGTACGAGTTCATCATCAGTGCGAGGTCTGCTTCGGCGATGGCTCGACGGAAGGGTTCCGCGTACTCGTCGACGAGTGCTCGACGGCCGAGTTGAGTGATTGCCTGGTTGAGACCGCCCTCAGACGCGCCGTAGCCGAGGAAGTGCTTCCCTGTGGCGAGGATGGGCCGCTCACCGGTGCTGCCTTGGATGCCTTGGACGAACGCCACGGAGCACTGCGCCACGAGTTCAGGGTCCTCGCCGTAGGTCTCGTGCACCCGGCCCCAGCGCGGATCGCGCGCCAGGTCCATGACCGGGGAGAAGACGGCGTGGCCGCCGATTTGCTCGGTGAGTGCGGAGCTGACCGAGGCCGCCCGCCGGATGAGCCCGGGGTTCCAGGACGCTGCCTGTGCCCAGGCTGTCGGGAACTGTGGTCCGGAATCGTGCACGACCCCGTTGATGGCCTCGAAATGCACCATTGCGCCGATCCCGAACGGAGAGCTTTCGCGCACGTGCTCCTGGACGGCGTCGAGCTGTGACCGCAGCTCGTTGGCTTCATCTGCGAGGAACCACGCCATGGAGATGTGTCCGACTCCGTGTGGACGGATGATCGACACGCGCGCGGGATCGATCCCTTGGATCTCGGGCGTGGAGACGAAGAGCTCAGTCGCGAACAGGCCGCGAAGCTGAGCCACCTTCTGCTCCAGGGTCATCTTTCCCACGAGGCGGGCGACGTCGAACGTACTCACGAGTTGTCCTTCTAGATAGTCATAGCGATTGAGACGGCGAAGGCGCTCGTCGGCTCGAGCCGGATATGTGCATGCACCACGAGGTCGTGGCCTAACCGCGAACTCGCGTTAGCTGATCGACGGGGAGATCAAGCTCCTCGAAGAGGCGCAGGACGACGAACACGTTGGGTCCGGCACCCTCGCCCCGTTCTATGCGACGCAAGGTGGCCGGTGCGATGCGGGCGAGCTGAGCCAGGTCCTCTTGGCGCATGCCTTGCTCGCAACGCCTGGCCCTGATCAGAAATCCGAGCTGTGCGACACGGCGTTGCTCGGTCGTGAGGCGGGGTGGCATCGATCAGTCCCGGCTCAGCGGGAACGGGTCTTGTCGACGGGCGCGTGGCGCCCGGTCCTGGGTGACGCGTGTCGTCACTGGACCGACCAGCCCCCGTCGGAGGCCAGGACCACGCCGTTCACGTTCAGGGAGTCGTCACTCAGCAGCCATGTGATGGAGGCGGCGATCGTCTCGGCGTCGACGATCGGGGGAATCATCGCGAAGAAGGGACCGAGTCGTTCCGCTCCGAACTGGGAAGCCATCGAGCCCTCGATGGCTGTCGCGGTAGGTCCGGGAGCGACAGCGTTCGTGCGGATGCCCGAGGGCCCGTAGAGGAAGGCTGAGCTCTTGGTGATGCCGACGACCGCGTGCTTGGACGCGGTGTAGGCGGTCCCGGCCGCGTTGCCGCGGAGGGCGGCCTCGGAGGCGATGTTTACGATCGATCCGCGGCCGCGTGCCAGCATCGAGGGCAGTACCGCGCGGCTCAGGGCGAAGGTGCCGTCGACGTTCACGGAGAGGACCCGGCGCCAGAGGGCATCGTCCGTCTCGTGGAGCGGGGTCATCCCGTCCATGATCCCGGCGACGTTGGCGAGGCCGTCGATGTCCGGGCCGGCTGCGTCGACGATGGACGCGACCCCGTCCGCGGAGGTGATGTCGGCGGTCACGGCGATGACCGAGCCATCCGTGACTGTGCTCGCCAGCGCGTCGATGCCTGCGGGGACGACATCGACGGCGATCACCCGACCGCCCTCGTCGATGACACGACGAGCGGTGGCCCGGCCGATGCCTGAGCCTGCTCCGGTGACGATGATCGTCCTCCCGGCGAAGCGCCTCGCATCGCTGCCTGCAGTGTCGGGCGCGGTCTGTGCGTCAGTGGCCCGTTCGCGGGTGGTGTTCTCGGACTTCGTCGTCATGTCGTTCTCCTTGTGGGGCGGGGCGTGAGGGTCTCCGCGGTGGGCGGCTGCAGTGAGCTCGCAGCCCGCCGCGGGAGTTGGGGTGGTGGGTGCCTGTCAGTGCGCGGGCATGTCGCTTCGGTCGATGCCGGTCGGACGCCGGACGAGGAGCGACAGCAGCACCGGGATGATCGAAATGCAGGCGCCCCAGATGAAGGCCGTGTGCACACCGGCTACCTGTGCGGCGGTGGCATCGGACCCACCAGCTGTCGCGGCGACGGTCCCGGTGGTCATCAGCGTGATGAACAGGGCCGTTCCGGCGGCACCGCCGACCTGTTGCAGGGTGTTCACGATGGCGGACCCGTGGGAGTAGAGGTTCTTGGGCAGTGAGCCCAGGGCCGAGGTGAGGAGGGGGGTGAGCATGAATCCGAGGCCGACGTTGAGCGCGACGTGGATTCCGATCACCAGGGCGACGTCGGTCCTCTCGTCGACGGTGGTCAGACCCCAGAGTGAGGCGCTGAGCAGGACGGCGCCGGGGGTGACGAGCGGCCTGGGGCCGAATCGGTCGAAGAGGCGCCCGACGATCGGTGCGGCGACTCCCATCGCCACTCCTCCGGGGAGAAGTGTCAGTCCTGTCTGCAGCGTGTCGAGGCCGAGGACGTCCTGGAGGTAGATCGGCAGGAGGATCAGCGACCCGAACAGGGTCGCCATGCTGACGATGACCAGGAGCGTGGAGATCGTGAACGCTCGTGTCCGGAAAGGGCGTAGGTCCATCAGGGCTCGGTCTTGCTTCTGCAGTGAGAACGACCGGAGGACGAAAGCGACGAGGGCGAGCACGCCGACAGCCACAGGTACCACCGGCGGGAGGTGGACCTCTCCGCCGGCGGCCTCGCCCAGGCTGCTGAGCCCGAAGATGAGGCCACCGAAACCGACCGCCGCGAGCAGGATCGAGAGAACGTCGAAGCGGGTCTTCCGGGTCTCGGCGATGTCCGTGATGAGGAGGGAACCGAGGACCAGCGCGACGAGGGCGATGGGGAGCACCACGATGAACAGCCATCGCCAGGACAGCGAGTTCAGGATCAGGCCGGAGATGGTGGGTCCGACCGCCGGCGCGACAGCGATGACGATCGAGATCAGGCCCATCATGCGTCCCCGGCGCGAGGCCGGGACGAAGGTCAGCACGGTGGTCATCAGCAGCGGGATCATCAGCGCCGTGCCGCTGGCCTGCACGACGCGGCCGGCCAGCAGGACCGGGAAGCCAGGCGCGACCGCGGCGATCAGCGTGCCGAGGGTGAACAGCGTCATCGCAGCGATGAAGACCGACTTGGTGCCGAAGCGTTGGAGGACCTGCCCGGTGGTGGGGATGATGATGGCCATTGTCAGGAGGTAGGCGGTGGTCAGCCACTGGGCGGTGGAGGCGGTGATCCCGAGGTCGCGGATGAGGCTCGGGAGTGCGACACCCATGATCGTCTCGTTGAGGATCACCACGAACGCGGAGGCCAGGAGCAGCCCGATGATCAGCTTCGCCCGCTTCGGGAGGCGCTCATCCCTCTCGGGGTCGGTGGTGCCGCGGGAGATCTCGGCGGTGGGCTCGAGACCGCTTGCGTCTGCGGGGGTCCCGTGTCGGGTCTCAGCCGTCATGGGGCGCCTTCTCGGCGGCTGCACGCTGACCGAGCCAGGCCAGGCTCGGCTTGGGGGTGCGCACGAAGGTGGTCCGGTCGACGGCTATGAGGCCGAAGGTGGGTCCCCAGTGGCCCCACTCGTAGTTGTCGAGGATGCTCCAGTGCAGGTAGCCGCGGACGTCGATGCCGTCGGCGACGGCCGAGGCCAGTCCTGCGAGTGCGCCGTCGATGTAGTCGATGCGGCGGGAGTCGTCCGCGGTCGCGATGCCGTTCTCCGTGATCAGGATCGGTACCCGTGCGACGTCGGCGGCATGGCGGACGGCCATGCCCAGCGCGTCGGGGCGGTAGGCCGCGCCCGTGAGGGTGTTGTCCGGGTGCGGCGGGTGGGCGACGAGGCCCTTGCTGTCGACAGCTTGCGAGGAGTATGCCTGCACGCCGAGGAAGTCGTCGTCACGGGACGCCTCGAGGTAGAGGTCCTCCCAGACGTAGCGGACCTTCTCGAGGGTCTCCTCGCCGCCGGGGGCTGCGGTCAGGGCCAGGCAGGCGATGCTCCAGCCGACCTTCGCTCCGGTGCGCTCGCGCAGCCGGTCGCGCACCGCGTGGTGCAGCTCGGCGAGACGGCGTCCGATCTCCGGGTCCGGGTCGGGGAGCATCGCCGCCCGCCCCGTGTTCTCCTGGTCCTCGACGGTGGGGCTGACCCAGTCGCCGGTGTCCGCGTCGGCATCCGCGAAGACGTTCTGCGCGTTGAGCATCATCGAGAGCATGTTCGGCTCGTTGAAGGTGATGATCCACTCGACTCCGGTGAGGATCGGGATCACGGTGTCGACGAAGCTGCCCCACCGCTCGTGGGCCGTGTCACCGGTCCAGCCGCCCTCCTCCGCGAACCACAGCGGGACCGTGAAGTGGTTCAGGGTGATGACCGGGGTGAGGCCCAGCTCGAGGGCGGTGTCGATCATCCGACGGTAGTGCGCGAGCTCGGCCCGTGACACCTGGCCGGCGCGCGGCTCGATCCGCGCCCACTCGATGCCGAAGCGGTAGGTGTCCAGGCCCGCGGCGGCGAGCAGCTGCATGTCCTCGCGGTAACGGTGGTAGCTGTCGACGGCATCACCGCTGGGCTCGAGACCGGGGATGATGCCCTCGTTGCGCCACCAGTCGCTGGCGAGGTTGTTGCCCTCGATCTGGTGGGGGGCTGAGGCGGCTCCCCAGAGGAATCCGGGACGGAATGTCGGCATGTGCTGCTCCTGGGTGCTCATCGGCCGATGGCCGGGTCGAGGACGGTCTCGTGGGCTGGCTCGGCGCCCGCCGCGGCCACGTCGAGGGAGAGGGTGGCGGCCTCGACACCGTCGGCGGTCACCTGCACGCTGACGGGTCCGACTCCGGTAGGCCGGACGATGGCGAGCAGGCGCCCCTGGAAGGTGGTGTGCGTGTCCGCGTCGTACTTCTCGGTGGGGTCTGGGCGAGCGCTTCCGAGGCCCTGGAGGACCGCGGCGCCGCTGACCTCGACCCGGACGGCGCGGTCGGCACCGGTGATGAGGGTGCCGTCGGCGTCGCGGAACTCGATCGTGACGAAGCTGAGGTCGGACGTGTCGTCGACGAGGTGGTCACGGTCGGCCAGCACCTGCAGGCGAGCACTTCCGGCGGCGGTCCGCAGACTCGCCCGGCTCACTTCTTCTCCGGCGGTGAGGGCTACGGCGGTCAGCTGGCCGGGCGCGTAGGGCACCTCGAAGGTCGTGCGGTAGCTGTGGTCGCGGCCCGTGGGGGCGCGTCCGATGCTGTCGCCGTTGAGGAGCAGTTCGATCTCGTCGGCGTCGCTGTAGACCTCGACGGTCGTGGGAGAGCCGGTCCGGACGTCCCAGGTCCAGCCAGCGACGGCTTCGGACCACGCCCAGGGGCTGGGGAACGCCTGCGCGTCGTGGTGCTGCGGCGGGCGCACCGCGATGTAGGGCTCGTGACGGAGCCCGAAGACCGTCTCCCGGTAGTAGGACATGGGACGGCGGAAGCCGGTGATGTCGAGGTCCCCGCACCAGGCAGCCAGCCACGGGTAGGGAGCTGCGAAGGCGGGCATCTCGCCCTCGGCGAGGTACTGGATGCGGCCGATCCCGACCTCGCCGAGGTAGTCCCAGCCGGTCCAGGTGAAGTCGCCGATGACGTGCGAGTTCTCCTCGACGAGGCGCCAGTTGACGTCGATGTTCCGGGGGAAGGTCTCGGTGCCGACGATGATGCGGTTGGGGAAGGCGTCGCGGTCGGCGACGTACCGGGTCTCGCCGTAGTTGATGCCGGCGACGTCGACGGCGGCGAAGGACTCGGCGGTCTTCTCCGTCACCATGTCGGAGGCGTTGATCGCGCCCATGAAATCACCCGCAGCGTTCACACCGGCAGGAGCTTCCCCTTCGCGCTGGGCGGCCATCATGCGGGCGACGTCGGTGATCGCGGCGACGAATCCGTTGATGCTGTTCGTGATGAAGCGTGTCTCGTCGAGCGACCGGATCTTCTCCGCGATCTTCCTGCCCCAGTCGGACCCGAGAGGGTTCCCCGTCTCGGGGATCTCGTTGCCGATGGAGTAGAAGATCACCGAGGGGTGGTTGAAGTCCTTGGCGACGAGCGCTTCGACGTCGCGTTCCCACCACTCCGGGAAGGACAGGGAGTAGTCGAAGGCGGACTTGCCGATGGTCCACATGTCGAAGGTCTCGTCCATCACGAGCATCCCGTGACGGTCGCAGGCGTCGAGCATCGCCTGGCTGAGCGGGTTGTGGGAGCTGCGGATCGCGTTGAACCCGGCGTCCTTCAGCAGCTGCACGCGTCGCTCCTCGGCGCGGCCGATGGTGGCGGCTCCGAGGATTCCGTTGTCGTGGTGGAGGCACGCCCCACGGAGCTTGACGGTCGTCCCGTTGATGCGCAGACCGTCGACGGGATCGAGCTGGAGCGTACGGATGCCGAACGTCGTCTCGCGCTCCTCGACCGAGGTCCCCGTGTCGGCGAGGGTGGTGGCGGCCGTGTAGAGGGAGGGACTGTCGACGTCCCAGAGCTGCGGAGTCGTGACGTAGAGCCGCTGGCGAGCGACGGAGGCGGCTCCCGCACGGAGGGTGAGGGGGGCGGTGTCGGTGGCGACGACGTGTCCCTCGGGGTCGCGCAGGACGGTGGAGATCGTGCGCTGGGCAGTCCCGGTGCTCTCGTTCTGGACCGTCGTGACGATCTCGACGACGGCGCGGCGCGAGTCGATGTCCGGCGTCGTGATCTGCACGCCGGTGGGGGTGATGTGGACGAACTCCGTGACGTGCAGCAGCGTGTCCCTGTGGATGCCGACGCCGGTGTACCAGCGGGAGTCCTCGTGGGCGCGGGCCTCGACGCGGATCGTGTTGGGGGCGCCGTAGTGCAGGAAGGCATCGAGCGGGACGAAGAAGGTGGAGTACCCGAACGGACGCTGCGCGGCGAAGACCTCGTTGACGTAGACCATCGCGTCCCGGTGGACGCCCTGCAGCTCGAGGGTCACACGCTTGTCCCGGTAGTCCTCGGGGATGTCGATGGTCTTCGTGTACTCCACCGTCGCGCTGGGGAAGTAGCCGGTGTGCGAGGTGCGTCCGGGGTCGGCAGAGCGGTCTCGGTGGATGAGCGCGTCGTGCGGCAGCGTGACTGGCGTGGTCTCGGCGGCGCCCTGGAGGCTCTCGAAGATGCTCGTCTTGTCTCGGACGCTCCAGCCGTCATTGAATGCGGTGGTCGTCATGGTTCTGCTCCTTGCTGCGGGGCCGTCGCGCCGGTGCTCAGCGGTCGCTGCAACTCTCGGTGGTGGACGTGCTCAAATTGAACGGGTCGTTCGTCAGGTGGTCGGGACGCCGTGGAGGTGGGGTGGCAGGCGTGACCGCCTGCCACCCGCGATCAATCCATGACCTGGATGCTGTGGGTAGCGAGGTCGGCCCGGCGGCCAGCCGTGATGGGGATGATGAAGAGGGCTCCGAGCACGGCGATGGCGGCGCCGGCGAAGTAGACGACCGTGTAGTTGCCGGCGCCGAGGGCGAGAACGGCGCCGGCGATGAAGGGCCCGATCGCCTGCGGCAGCGTGCTGCCGATGCCGATGATCGCCAGGAAGCGGCCGTTCTCATCGGTGTCACGCGGAAGGACGTCCAGCGCGAGCGCCTGGTCGACCGCGCCGTAGCACCCGATCGCGAGAGAGAGGATGAGGCCACCGATGACGTACTGGGGAATCGACGTCGCAGTGCCGGTCACGATCATGCTCGCACCGAGGACGATGGCGCTGAAGACCAGGAAGGGCTTGCGGGTCTTGAGCTTGTCGGAGAGGAAGCCGGCCCCGACTGCGCCGAGGATGCCGGTGACGACGCCAGGGATCCCGATGGCGGCCAGGAGGGCGCCGACCTGGGCGGGGGTCAGCTCGAGACGGCTGGTCAGGAGGTAGACGCCGTAGAGACCGGACATCGAGATGGCGAGGAAGACGAAGGCCTTGCTGATCCAGACCCAGGCGAGGTTCGGGTAGCGGCGCGGGTTGAAGTAGAAGCCCTGGAAGACCTTCGCGAGTCTCAGCGGCGGACGTTCGCCGGTGAACTGGGGGTCGCGCATCACCAGGGTGAAGAGCAGACCGCCGACGAACGCGATGCCGGCCGGCAGCAGGAACAGGCCGATCGGGTTCGCGACGAAGCCTCCGGCGACGGTGATGCCGAGGATCGGAGCGATCTGGGTGATCGCGCCGAGGATTCCCATCACACGTCCGCGCTGCAAGGCCGGCAGGGAGTCACCCAGGTGCGTGTTCAGCATCGACGAGACGACTCCGTAGCCGGTGTACGCGATGCACCAGCCGATGACGAGTCCGGCGATGCCGTCGGTGAGGGCGATCGCCGACGACCCGACGAGGCCCAGGAGGCTGCCGAAGAGGAGCCACGGACGACGACGGCCGAACCGGGAACGGGTCCGATCGCTCAGGACGCCCACGAGCGGGGTCCCGAGGACGACGAAGAGACCGGGAAGGCCCACGGCGAGAGCGAGGACCGAGTTCTGGTTGTCAGGAGCCACCTGTGCGACCCGTACCGCGAGCGAGAACGCGATAGGGACGATGAACGCGACGTAGAGGGTCAGCTGCGCGAGGTAGATCGCCACGAGGTACCTCGTGCGGAGCTTCTTCGTCGGCGCCTCAGGGGCGTCGGACATCGCGTCCGCGATGCGTTCTGCCCCGACCTGGGTGGCCGCAGGCTGGTTCAGCGGGATCTCGGTGAAACGAGGATCGGGAGCGGGGGCCGACGACGCGTCGTCAGAGAGTTTTCCGGACATAGATCAGAACTCCATTGTCGTGAACGCCGAACAGGAGGCTCGGCCAGATCTACACGCCGATGGGGGGCTCGGCGGGTGTTGTTACGCGACAATACAGATGAAGAAGCCAGTTGTCACGTAGCAAATCGCGTTGGCGGCACTCGTCGCCAGTACGCTTGGGACAGACAGAGGCCAGAGAAGGGGAGTTCGTGGTCACCACCAGTCGCGATGTGGCTCTCCACGCTGGCGTGTCTCGTTCGACGGTCAGCGAGATCCTCAATGGACGCGGCGGCAAGTTCGCAGTGGCTACGCGCGAGAAGGTTGAACAGGCCGCGCGGGAGCTGAAGTACCAGCCATCGGCTGCCGCTCGCAGCCTCGTGCGGGGAACGAGTGACCTCGTGGTCGCACTGATCCCCAACACGACCTTCGGCGTGAACCTGCAGGACATCCTCGAGAAGGCGACTGAGGAACTCGCCGAGCATGGGCTGACGCTGCTGCTGAGGTTCTCGACCCCCTCGCCTGAGATGTTCGACCGGCTCATCTCGACGGCCAACCCCAGAGGGGTTCTGTCCTTCATGCCCTTCTCGGTCAAGGAGCAGGAGATCATGCGCTCGCGCGGCGTGCAGTTCATCGCCTCGTCCCCACTCGACAGCCACAGTGGAACTAATTACGACATTGGACGGCTTCAAGTCCGATACCTCACAGAACGAGGGCACCGTCAAGTCGCTTTCGCCCGCCTCCTCGACGCCCGTCAGGACGTCTTCGGCGACGAACGTGAATCGGGCGTCCGCGACGAGTGCCAAGCTCAAGGCCTGCCCTCGCCGACCATCCTGAAGCTAGGCGTCAACAGGGATGAGGCCCTGGCCGCGCTGGACTCTCTAGCCCCGGCACCGGTCGCGATCGCCTGCTACAACGACGACATCGCGACAGCGCTGCTCTCAGCTGCCACCATCCGCGGGCGCCAGGTCCCGGAAGAGATCGCGCTGATCGGTATGGACAACACGCCCATCTCCCAAGTCGTCGTGCCCCGTCTCACCACCATCGACTACCCCGCCTCAGAGGCCGCCCACCTCACCGTGGCCGGATTCCTCTCCGCCATCACCGGTGATGCGGTCGAGGCATCCGATCTCCACCTCGCCCTCCGAGTCGTCGAGGGCGAGACGTCCTAGCGTCGCACCAAGGCCCCGCTAGTCGCTCAAATCCTGCTTCGCGACGCGCAGGGGTGTCTGACGACGTGGCTCGCGCGAATGTCCCGACGCAGTCCCGCCCAATCGGCCGTAGATGAATGCTGACTGCGGTAGTGCGGTGGACGAGCAGCGGCGACAAGCGGGACCGTCTCCGCTGAGATGCCAGCCGACCGTCCAAGTCCCACGACTGTCCGTACGCCGCGCTCGAGAAGCTCGTGAAAGGACTTCAGATTGAGCTCGTCGATTCGGCCGCCTGGTTGCAGTCGGGTGGGCAGTAGGTCTAAGGCGGGCATTTCATGGATCGGAGCTTCTAGATCGGCCTCCTCGAGGATGAGCCCGAGGTAGTGATCTATGGCTTCCTTGAGCTGTGCGCTGAGACCTAGAAGGAAGTCGGTCATGTGGGGGCGACGATAGGTCAGACCGTCGATGCGGCGCATTCTCTGTGGCATGAGGTCGAGGTAGGACCCTGTGAGGCGCTCGTAGGCATAAGCCCGGGCCTGACTGTACCGGGGAGCGACATCCACACGAGCTCCCACGCTTTTTCGCAGGGCGACCAAGTGTTCTAACGGGAAGAAGTTCGGGTCTTCCGCTCTGACCAGACTCTTACGGATGTTGTAACTCAACCGCGGGCGTGTCTTGCCAGCTGCATCGAAGAGATAAGCGATCGCCTCGATGAAGTCCCCGCTGCTTCCCGAATTGTCCGCAAGGATTAGTGAACTGATGTCGGCCGCTGTGTCTTGTTTCTCGGCGGCAGCAAAACCGCCTTCCTCTGGACGCCCCGCTTTGTAGGCGCCGCCGTACTGCTTCACCGTTGCGTCGAGGGTGCGCCGCACTTCGTTGATTCGGCGGGGGCCGCCAGGGTTGAGGGCATATAACCACTCACCCCAGAGGGTGTCGGGAAGGTCGACTCCCGCTACGGCGGTCTCGCTGCTGGCAGGGGTCGCGCTGGCGAACCAGATGCGTTGCCGTGATGTCAGATCGGCGTCAATGGCATGAGCGATTCTCCTGCGTGTGTGCTCAGATCCACCGAAAGTGTTGATGACCTCGGTCGGTCCGTTCTTCCACCACGCAGTCGCGGACCCCTTGCCTGTCTTGCTGAACACGAGTTCCCGAAGGAGGCGAAACTCGGCCTTTTCAGTCCCAGTGAGAAGTGGTTTTGCGGCGCAGATGAGAGCTCCGAAGAAGAGAGCGTCGCTTGGGACGACGGCACCAACCCTTCTGCTGTCCGGTTCAAGGCCAGCCAGTTCTCCTGAGCTCAGGTTGGCAGCTTGCTCGAGAGCAGCCCGATCGGTCACCGCGAGAACTGCAAGGCACATGGCCCTGAGATCAGAGATGTCGAGGCGTTGATCGGGCACGTTGCCCTGCTCGAAGAAGGCGCTCACGAAAATTTGAGCCTGGACGACCGGATGGTCAACCGGGAGGGGTTCTGCGTGTCCTTCTGTCAGGTCGGCGTCGCAACGCTCGCGTCGTTTGTTTTCGCCCGCTTCGAGTTCCCGGAAGCAAAATGATGATGCCGGTGAGACCAGTCCCGGAGGAGCCATCACGGATATTGGCCCCTGGCAGGACCAGCACCAGTCCTGCAGAACCGAGTGATGCCTCGTGCAGACAAAGGTCCATCCCAACTGCCACGTCAATTGAAATGCCCCACCTGACTCGCTGAGACACTGTGGGCAGTAGCGAGAGTGGGTGCCTTTTACCCAGTTTCGAAGCCTCTTCAGGCGGTTGTCTTCGTCGAATTCCAGGGACGGCATGTGGTCGAACCTGTCGAATGCCGTCGCACGAAGAACATCAGCGGGGATGGCTGTCGCCTCGCTGAGCTTCTTGAGAATGCCCGCGGTGAATTTGAACCCATGCGTGCTGGCTACAAGACGCGTTTCGTCTTGAGTGAAAGCGAAGCACTGGTAGAGCTGCAAGGCGCTGACTTTGAGTCGTGAGCTATACCGTCTGATCCAGCTTTGGAAGGACTCCCCCTCTTCCGGCCAGACAACTATTGCCAGGTGGAGCACCCTAGGCATTTGCGGGTTCGGGGAGGGACGTCCAGGTTCCGTCGCCGAGGGTGGCGAGGAGCTTTGGGGACTGGGTAGCCGAGAGGGCGTTCAGGGGGATCTTGAGAAGGAGCTCTGGGGTAAGTCGCTCTTCCCCTGTGGCGATGGCTCGAGCACAGGCCTGGTTTATGAGTTGTGCCAGGCTCCGCCAGCTTCCGGAGGTGAGGGCCCACACGACGTCTGCACACCGGTAGAAGAGGTCGCCATCCTGCTGGCGGGTGAGGCGGAGGTTGCCTTCGATAGCGGCGAGGGTGCGCATCCATTCGGGGTTGCGGTCGCCGATGGCGAATGGGCGGACGGCATGCGGCTGCACGAGGCTGAGGAACTGTTCGCCTGCAGCATCGGGTTGACCGTTCTTGCGGAAGATTTCGCTTCCCAGTACGTCGTTGCCGGCGAAGAAGAAGGTGCAGGGGGATTGGTTGAGAAGGTCTTTCAGGTAGTTGCTCATTCGGTGCCCTGCGGCCACCGAGCGGCCCATGAAGTGCAGTTCATCGATGGCGACGATCTTGACGTTGCAGGCAAACAGGGCGTCGATGACGGCATTCGTCATGGCGCGTTCGTTGGTTTTGAAGGGGGGTAGCTCGAGGAAGTCCCTGAGCCGCTCTGCCAGACCTCGCTCGTTCGTTGCTGAGCGCATAGAGATGTGCACGACGTCGATGGGGCGGCTCCCGCGCGCTGGGGCTTGAACACGCTGCCGCAGCTCGGCTTGCTCCTTGTGAAAGCTGTGCAGGTAGTGACGCATGACAGCGCTTTTTCCTTGACCGGCTCGACCGTCCAACAGGAGCGCCGGCTTCGCCTCGTCGATCGCCTGGTGGTTGGACGTCACGAGAAAATCCATGGCTTCGAGAAGCAGGTCCGCTTGCGGGGTGTGGACGAACGGCGGGTTGGCGTGAAACAAGGCGCGCTCCTTGTTCCACTTCTCGGCCTGCACGCGAGTGAGTTTGCCGAATTGCTCGGCGGTGAGCCGCTTCGGTTCGACTCGACGAATATTCGCGTGTCGAACCCAGTCAGTGTGGGTACGGGGGTCGGGAGGAAGGCTCAACCGGGCGCTTGCTAAATACGTCATCGCGTCTTAGAGCCCGTCTGGTAGCCAGAGACGTGGTCAAATCCCGGAGGAAGCGGCTGCTCCTCCTTGCCGACGCCACTGTGCTGGAGTGTCTCGACGGCGTTCTTGCCCTTTGCGATCGTGAAGTCTGCGGCGGCCTCGACGTGCCGCTTTGTTGTCGCCTTCTTGGTCTTCTTGGGCTTCGGAGACGGGTAAACGTTGTCGGTGGCGTACCGGTTGAACTTGAGGAGGTCCGTCTGGCCTTCCGTCCTGGTTTGCAGGTCGCTGAGCACGGAGCGGCGCTGCTCATCGACTATTTTGCGAGCGATGTCGGAGAACGGTGCGGGGAGGTCCACGCCCTCGGTCCAGGGCACGGGATGGAAGTTGTGGTCGTCGTCTTGGAGCCAGACGGTTTTGATGTCGTTGGTGTCCCAGTGGATGGGCCATTTACCTCCCGGGTAGGCGCTTTTCCGGCCTGCGAAGTCGCGTAAGACTGGGGCGTTGTACTTCCGGTTATTGAGACGAATGGGTCCGTGCCGGATGTCCCTCAGCTGCGAAGGAAGGATCTGGAAGCGAAGGTTGACGTCGGCGGGAGCGCGGACGAAGCCGCTGGTGGCTATGCCCACGTCATACATCTGAAAAGGCGATCGGCCGCCAAATTCGTTGTTTGGCGGGTAGAGGTCTTTCTGCGGTGTCAAGTGGTAATTGGTCGCTACCCATTGACGCAGATATCCGAGGACTTCGGTCGGGGTGAAAAAGGCTTGGGAGGCAGGGTCTCCGAGGGTGGATTCTGTCCCACCGCCCACATATCCGCGGAGGGGCGCAAGAGCTCCGCGGGTCATGGTTCCGAAGAAGCGCTCCACTTGCGCCTTTGAGAAACCGCTGGCGGGTCGGGTCGGTTCGAGGCTGAAACCGATCAGAGCGGCGAGACGTTTCAGCTCTTTCCCGGTGAAGACTTTGCCGTTGTCGACAACGATCGTCTCGGGCGTGACCACGGGCCCAAATCGCGGCTGCTGCTCATCGTGAGCTGTGTAGAGCACGGCACCTGGCACACCGTGATAGGGCCAGACAGGATTGCCCGGCCAAGCGGGGTCGAGCGGCTTCGGCTGAAGGATCTCGGCTATGAGGCTCGCGACGTGCGCCGATGTGGTGGTTCGGGCGATGACCATTGCCAGGATGCATCGGGTGTACTGGTCGATCGCGACAGTCAGCTCAGGGCGGAACGGTTGGCCACCATCGGGATCGACGCAGAAGACATCGAGAACGGTGGTGTCCAGCTGGACTACCTGGCCTGGGTAGATCAGATGTCGGTGGTTGTTCCGCTTTGACGGGCGGGCGTTGATGCTTGCCCTCGTCTTGGAGATGCCGGCTTGCATCCCGGAACCACTCTGGCACTCGTTCACGAGGCGATACATGGTCGGCATCGACGGCCTGGGAACGTCGGGAAGATTCGCGAAGGCGGCCGCGATCAACACGCTTGTCACGGGTCGCGTCTCCGTTTTTGCCTCGGCCACAATTGCTCTGACTTCGGCGATGAGACGGGGATCAACACTCGGGAATGACACTCGAGGCCGAAATCGGGATTGGCGAGTGAGAGCTGTTTCTCCGCCCTTGCGGAACTCGTCACACCAGGCGCGTACCGAGCGTTGTGAGATACCGAGTTCAGTGGCCTTTGCGGCTTGCCGTTTGCCGAGCTGCGGTACAAGAGACGGGTTGTATTCGTCGCGCGGTTCGTGGGCCAGGGCAACAGCGGCTGTTCCCGACCGGTAGCCGGTTTCGAGTTCACGGATGTGCCCGGCCCGATCGGCTGCAGCTGATTGGACGTCTGCGGGCATCATGTCGAACGTCGTGAAGCTCTGGGCGTATCTCAAGCGACGAGCTGCTGCTGTCCGGTGTTCCTGCGGCTGAGCAGCTACGAGCTCACCGAGATCCATCTCCACGGGCATCTTGCTGCGTCGAGTGATGACCGCCTTGCCTTGGCTGAGCGACTCAATCTTCCAGTTCTGGCCGCGGTGCACGACCGTGCTTCCGATCGCAATGATCAGCGCAAGCGCGTCAGGCATCGGAAAGCCTGACCATGGAGGCCCCGGACAAGGCAGTGTCGAGATCTGTCACCAGAATCTGCAGCCATAGGAGGGCTCTGACACAGGACAGTGATATTTCGGGAGCAAGGTCGGGAGCCATCGCGTTTACGAGAGCATCGATGGTCACAGGCCTTTCCGCTGCAGCGGCGACTACGTCAAGCGGGAGACCCGCGCGCCAGCGGGGATTGCGCATGTGCGACAAGAAGGCCAGATTTGTCGATCTTGGCTGCGGTAACTCCGATACGACTCGATGGCGAAGGCCAGCCTGGGTTATTGCTCTGTGCACCCAGGCGTGGAGTTCCTCGACCTTTGGATCGGTCAATAGGTGTTCGGGTTTGCAGTTCAGGACGTCGACGGCCGCGTCGATTCCTAAGAGCGCATAGTCCGGCGTGTGGGTTCTGACTTTGCCACCCACGAGTGCCGTCAGCCGAAAGGGCTGCGAAATGACGTGAAGTATCCGAGGGTCAAAGTCCGCCATCATGACGGTTTCACGCTCGAGGAGCGACTCGTAGAGAACGATGTCTTGCATCGTGGATGACCAGAAGGCGCCCGTGGTGGGCCGGCGGCCTCTGTAGTTGGCCGGCTCTCTAGCCGGGTAGACGTCCAGGAGATCGCTCGCCTGTAAGTCGGTCAGTGGCTTGCTTATCGAGGTGTCCCTCTTGGGACGAAACTGAACCCACGCTCCGGTTCGTAGCTCCTCGACCGGTAAAGCCGGCCACGACAGCGAGCGCTTGTTGCGGGGTGGAATACCGACCGGGGCCTTGAAACCCAGACCTGCAGGAGACGGCGGTGACTCCTCAGCCATCGTTCTTCAGGCCTGAGCTGGCGAAGCGATGAGCCATGCCAAGTTCACCAACAACGTGCGCCACTTCGAAGCTCGGACGATGAGGCGGGGCACCTGGAAAGCCGCGATCAGGACTGAACGCTCTCATGACGTCGTAAATGGGCTGGGTAGTCGCGACTGTTAGAGGAATCACGCAAAGAACCTAACGCGATAAGTCGCTACTGCCAACAGCTATTTTGGAGCATTTACTCCGTCTGAGCTTTCGCTGACCGTATCCACTTCGAAACCGTTGACTGACTCGTTCCGATCGTGCTGCCGATCTTCTCGACGGTCACCCCAAGCTCACTCGCTTCGACCACGAGGTTGAAACGGCGATCGGTCAGGGACCTGATCTTCACTTCCGCATCCACCAGTTCCGCCAGAAGTTCCGCTGCTCGAGCTTCGTCTTGAACGATTTTGCGAGGGCGGCCTATGCGCCGGGGAGGCAGGGGTGTCGTCATATTCCAGTCCGGTCATCGTGTTTATTGACGCCGGACCTCCTATTGCACTCCCCGGAGGCGCGTGCAATGATCCGACACGATAGACGTTCGGATTTGTGGCTTCTTTTCGATCTTCTCGAGCACTGCGCCCGACCTGCCAGTCGTGCGCTCAACGGTCAATGAAGACCGCTATTTGTTGTGCCGGAAGTCCATGGTAGCCATCAACATCATCAGCGCCTAGCTCCCCGGCGATCGGCCGAGACGAGCATCTCATTCTTACTCGAAGACGAGCAGATACGCCTAGGCCGCCGCCTGGGGAACCGGCCTCAGCAGACGACGGAAAGAGTGGAAGGCCATGAACGAAGAGGGTCTTCATGCAGACGGTTTTGACTTTGCCCCGCGGAGATCTGGAGCGGCGCCTTCCGATGCTCCCTCGATATCCGCCAAGCAGGAGCAATTCATCCTTCAGTCAGGCGCGATGACCGCTGCCGAGCTCGATGAGGTCAAGACCTCCCTGGCACGGCGCGAACTTCATGACCTCGAGATGCGAACGGAACGAGAAGGCCTCGATGCGGCGCTCACGACCGAGCAAGCGGCCGCCATGCTCGGGATCGCTCGAGGAGATCTAAGCGACTGGCGCCGTCGACACATTGCCTTCGCCTTCAAGCTGGGCGGAGAGCCTCGGTACCCCACATGGCAGTTCACGAAAGTAGCGAAGCCCGCTGTCCTGCCGGGACTGCCCTCCGTGATCCGGGCCTTCCCCGACGACATGCACCCGTCGTCCATCCTGAACTTCATGAACACCCCCCAGGAAGATCTCCTCGATGAGGATGAAGCATCCCTGACTCCGATTCAGTGGCTCGAGGAGGGTCATGATGCGCAAGACATCGTGGACATTCTCGCGAGCTTCCTCCAGTCCTAGCCGCCACGCACCTTCCGTCCAGCAGCACGCCGGCGCTTATCGGCCGACACTGGAGCTGACTCGCACAACAAGCGCGCGCCAAGAGACGATGCAGCAGCGCCCGAGCAGGCTGCACCCACAGTCCAATTGATACGCGAGGGCGGCAGACTCCCTCAATCGCTCGGAGGTGCAGCCAATTCGCAGGAACGCCTGACGCTGTCGAACGAATAAAGGTCGACAAGGCCAAATCCCGATCGTGGTGCTCGTTTATGAGCAGAATCGCGCCGGCCAAACCTGCACTGGCGACTGGCCCCCAGCCGCACAGCCAGCCACCAGAACCCGTAGCGAGTCCGGGCGCAAGACCTAGCCATTCTTATTTCTGCTGTGCCGTGCCACGATCGGGCCCATGACGGACCCAGGCGCACCGATCGCGCAGAACGCGGTGTCTAACACCGACGAGGACTTCCCTGTCGGCGCCGCCTCCGATGCCGCCGTGCGTCGACTCGCTCAGGCCATCGCGCGGCTCGGCAACGATGCGGACTACTTCATGGACGCCCTGACCGAGAAGCTGTTGTCCATCGAGCCCCTACTGAAACCCGAACCCGGTGACGACAGCGACCGGGCCTTCCTAATTGCTTCGGGTTCCTTCTCGGCCACCGAGTACGACGCCGCCCGGCGATCCGTTGCACGCGGAAGCCTGCAACTGAGGGTCGTCGAGTCGTGGTTCTCAAGCCTCGCCGGCACCCTCTCACTCAAAGCCATTGCCGGGTTCCTGCGCTGGAGTGAGGACGAGGTCACGACAGCAGTCGCCGACGGCCGGCTCTACGCGGTCGAGATCTCGGGCCGGCTCCGGTTTCCCGAATGGCAGCTCAGCCTGTCGTCGCCCGGCAAGCTCTTGCCGGGACTGGCAGAGGTAATCGCTGCCGCTAGCCCGGAGCAGAGCTGGATCGTCCTGGCCGGCCTCATGGGCACACCCCAAGAAGACCTCTACGGCGAGGGGCATAAGACCCCCGTTGCTTGGTTGCGAGATGGAGGCGACGTCATGCGGGTGACGAAAGTCGTCATGTCGCCCTGGCTCACCTAGGTAGCTAGCTCGCGAACCGAAAGGAGGTGCAGACGTGTCCCAGGGTCACCGAATACCTAGTTCCCTGACCGAGTACGTCCTGGTGTGGTGCAAGGACCTGCTGCAGGAGTGGACCTGCACTGTTCTAGTTGTGCGGCCGGGTGGAGCGAGAGCTGCGATGAAGCTGTCGCTCCACCCTGGCTGTCAGCCTCCCGAGACCTCAGCGTCTCTGGTCACGTCGAGCCCTTCCACGAACCGAGCAGTCATCTCGTCCGTCCAGTGCAGCTTCGACGGGATCTGCACGCTCAAGTACGTGTCGGAGCTCTCCGGAACGAGCACTCCCCGGGTCCCGTCGGGCGTGCCGTCCGCTCCCAAGAGGTCGTACGACGTGGCGGGACCGCTGTCGAGCGTCAGCGGTCGAGCGTCCACGTCGTCAGGCACGGACGCGCCGCCGACCAGGGACACGAGAATACGGCCCTCGACGGAGACGGATTCCGTGTCGGTTGAGGTGCTGCCGTCGTCCGTAAGCACAAGGGCTCCTTCATTGGAGACGTAGAGCGACCAGCCGTCCGGGATCTCTTCGACGACGAAGCCGGCCGGCTGCGCCCCGGTGTAGTCAACGAGTTCGGTCGCGGTCGCTGCGGTGGTCCCCAAGGTCAGGGGCAGACCTACGGCCAGGGCCGTGGCGCCCGCGGCTGCGACGCCTGTCACACCGAACGCGGATCGGCGCCGCTTGTGGGCTCGGTGGGCGCGGGTCAGGTCACCGTGCACTTCCAGATCGCTCGGTGTGCGCCCGTGGGCAGAGGTGGCGTTGTTCATGAGGGCGGTGAGGTTGGTCATGCGTTGCTCCTAGGTGCAGTGACGATGCTGATGGAGACGGTCGGCACGTGCTCGACCGGTGCTGCGGGGGCGACGGCACCCTCTTCAGGTTCTGCGAGGAGAGGGCCCAGCCGTTCCCTGAGCTTGGTGAGAGCTCGTGACGTTTGGCTCTTCACCGTGCCCTGCGTGCATCGCATTGCACGGGATGTCTCAGCGACGTCCATCTCGTGGAAATAGCGCAGCACGACGACGGCCCGCATGCGATCGGGCAGTTCTGCCAGAGCTTTGTAGAGCAGCACAGTGGTGTCATCGGGGTCCGCGTCGTGTGAGATGACTACGTCGGGGACGGCGTCAAAGCTGCTCTCACGTCGACGCCACGCCTTCTTGGTCTCGTCGAGGAAGACGTTCGTCACGACTTTCCTCGCGTAGGCGAGGCGGTTCTCCGCTGCCCTTGCCTTCGACCACGCCAGGTAGAGGCGAGTGAGCGCCGTCTGGACGACGTCCTCTGCCGAGTGCGCGTCGCCTGCTGTCAGGAGGACCGCGGTCCGCAGGAGCACGGGTCGATGCTGGTGGACCCAGTCGCGGAACTCCGTGTCCCTATTCATTCTTTCGTTTCTCGATCATGCTCATCAGACGACGCTCGTCTCGTGATGGTTGCATCGCTGGTCCACTACGAGCCCATCGTCGACGCCGGTTCATGAGTACTCAGATGGGGCCCGGGGTTTAGTCCGTAACCGCCGCAGTGGCATCGGGGCGTTCGACAAATTGTCGGCTATCGGGCAGTCAACGGTCGATTGCCGTTGCGCTCAGGTCCGTGGCTAACGCGAGGTCTTGGAGGGCGGCGAGGTGCCCGTCGATTGCGTCCCGGCCCGCGGGTGTGAGTGCGATGCGGGTGGTTCGACGCGCGTCGCGCCTAGTCGTGGAGGCTTCTTTTGTCGTGTTGATGTATCCGAGTTCCGTAAGCGCGCGGACGGTCTTGGACAGGTTTGCATCGCTTAGCCCGAGAGTCGTGGCAAGGACCGAGAAATCGATGTGGTCAACGGGGCGGAGAAGAGCGCACAGGCGGAGCCTCGTCGGAGCATGGATCGATTCGTCGAACCGAGCTCTAGACGCCACGCCGCAGCTCCTGGCCGTAGAAGTGGTCATAGACGTATCCGCCCGGGAACATGACGAGGAAGCTCACCGCGCCGGCCGTCAACGCCCATGCAGTCGAGTCCGCATTCACGGCGAGGCCGGAAACGAAGACCATCGTGAGCACCACGATGCCCATCACGACGAGGACGATCAACGATCTGGGGCCAGGAACCCTGTTGGTGGAGATTCCCGTCGCGAGCACGAAGGCCCGCTCGAGGCCGACGAGCCCGAGACAAGCGAAAGCAATGACAACGAAGACCCACACGCCTCCAGCAAGGGGAGCCAGGGGTATCGCCGCCGTGAACAGCGCCAACCCCGGGTAATACCAGCGTGGTGAACGCGTCCTTCGCGCCAGTTCGAGCCTGTCACCCTCGAGACCACGCAGGGCATCGCGGGCAGAGGCAGTACTCTGAGCATGATTGCTTTCCATGTGGACAAGTTATTCACTTAACCAAGCGGAAAGCAAGGGTCTGCTCGCACCCCTGCTTGACGCTCAGTCACTTGTCTCCCTGACCGATCGGCTATCGGGACGCCGGGTGTGGCCTGGACCGGCGATCGATACAGTCGAAGCATGAAGAATCGCTCGCTGGTCGTCGCGGCATTCGGCGCCTTGTTCGCCTCCCTGCTGCTACGACTGATCTGGCCCAGTCAGGAGTTCCTCGCCGGGTTGTCCCTGGCGCTTCAGCTCAGCGGCATCGTCATTCTCGGGATCTACATCGTTGGATACGTCCGAGATCGAGCACGGGCACGCGTCTGACACCTCTTCAGCCCGCCAGACGATCCCCAATCGGGACACCCTCTCGAGCTGCTGCCTCGCAAGCCACTGAATTCCGCACCCTTTGGCTTTAGGACGCCAGCGGGCAGGAAGTTGGGCCTCGCGGGCGAGGCCCAAGATTATCTCGCTGGCAGTCACGAGCTTTTTCGACCGAATGCATTCCTTTGTTGGGAAATCAAGTTCGGTGGCCACGTTCACCCCGGGGACTGAACCCAACAGAGCAGCAATAGCCCCTAGATTTCTTACTGTCGGTTCGCGCGTATCCGACGGAATCGTGGGGAAATGTTCAAGCGCCTTCGACACATTGGTAACTTCCGCATCTACAACAACTGGTCTGATGCTGGGACCCCCGCCTCATTCGAGCGCGTCAATCTCGTGTTTGGCTCAAACGGTTCTGGCAAGTCGACTCTCGCGGAGATGTTCCAGGCCGGCGTCGAGGGTGTCCTTCCGGTAGATGCGGACGTACGTCTCGACTGGGAGAATGCAAGCGGCAACACCGAGGTAATCACGGACTCGACGCACGATGCTTGGGCACGAGTGCACGTGTTCAACAAGGCGTACGTGATGAGAAGCCTTCGGTTCGAGGCCGCAGAAGGACCGTCGCCTGACGCACTCCTCACTCTTGGTGAGCAAAACGTCCAGGCAGAAATCGAGTTGGAAACCAAGCGCGCCCACTCGGTAGAACTCCGCACAGAGAGGGAAGAGCTCCGCCGCCAACTAGCGACGTCCGAGAAGGCCCTCAACGAGCACCTCCGCAGCGCGGCGCAGTCGGTGGTCACGCAGCTCGGACGAGCTGCCACTCGCTACCGCGCTTCGAACGTCTACAACATCACTCAAGTCCGCGCTCTCCTGCAGAGCGATCGCGACTCTCTAAAGAACGCCTCGACCGACCCTAGCTCTGACCTCGATGTCGTGACCTCCTCACCACTCGCAGGAAGCGTTCGCGTGAACCGCCCTGACCTATCCGATAAGCGAGACCTTGACATCGCTCGCAATCTCCTCAAGGAAACGGTCACCGTCACGGCCATCGAAGCTCTTAGGGGCGACGGACGCCGCAGCGACTGGGTCCAAGCCGGCATCAGCCTGCATGCCAACCTGGACCATTGCTTGTTTTGCGGCGGACCTCTCACAGCTGATAGGCGCCACGAACTCGACGCCCACTTCGACGCAGCACTCGAGAACCTTCAGCGCCGGATTGACTCCCTCGTTCGAAAGCTTAACGAATCGAGCCTCAACGCCGAAAAGCACCTCGACTCGCTGCCTCGCAACCAAGACCTTTACGCCGAGATCCTCCCGTCGTTCGAAGCAGCAAAAGCGAAATACGCTCTTGAACTCTTCGATTACCAGGCTGCTGTGGCCAACTTGATGGCCCTTCTCGGCGAAAAGCGCTCGAATCCTTTCAAGACCCAAACCGTCGCCGACGATATTCAGTTGACTCTTCCAGACACCGCCAGTCTCGAAGCAGCCCTGACGCAGCACGATGAACGGAGCGTGTCGCACGCATCGAGTGTCGCCGCAGCAGCACGCCGCCTCGAGCTGCGTTTCGTCAGCGATATCGCCGAAAAGGTCGACGCGTGCACCTCCGACATTGACAAGGTTCGCCTAGATCTCGTTTCGAAAGACGAGGAGCAGAGATTAACGGACCAGAGGATCCTCGCTCTTGCAGACCTGGAGTCGGACCCCACTCCTCTTGCTGCGGACCTCACCGAGTCATTGGCTCGCCTGCTGGGACGAGACGAGTTGTCATTCACGACTCATCCGGACCGACGGAGCTACCGCATCGACCGGGCCGGGTCCCCTGCGACGGCGCTGAGTGAAGGTGAAAGAACTTGCATTGCGTTGCTTCATTTCTTGGCACGACTCAGATCCAGTGGGATTGCCGCCTCCAACCCCATCGTGGTTGTCGACGATCCCGTATCGAGCCTCGACCACAACGTCATGTATGGCATTTCGTCCCACCTCTGGTCAGAGGTGGCCGTCAAAATGAGCGTCGCCCAGGTCTTCGTCCTGACGCACAGCTTTGAGATGTTCCGGCAGTGGCTCATTCAGCTAGAGGGAGCGAAGAGGCGCGTTGGCAAGAGCACCGTGCACGAACTTCGGGTCCGAAACCAACATGTCGGAGGAAAGACCAGACGGGTCCCCACATTTGAAAAGTGGCCCCAGCACGACGCTGACGCGGCCCGCCTTCGATCGCAGTACCACTATCTATTTGCCCAAGTCGGCAAAGCCGTCGCCGTATCTTCATCTGGCGCAAGCCTCATGCAGCAGCTCGACGTCTTAGCCCTAGCGCCGAACAGCGCCCGGCGAATGCTCGAGGCCTTTCTCAGCTTTAAATTTCCAACGCAAGTTGGAAACTTCGACGCGTCAATGCGGGAGGCGCTTCAGGCAATCTCCGAAGGACCGATACGCACCCGGATAGTTCGATACGTCCACTCGTACTCCCACAACGAGGACGCCGACATCGGCAAGCCCCTCGAACCCGGTGAAGCGACCGCTGTCCTCCAATCCATATTCTGTCTCATGAAGACACTCGACTCGCAACACTTCATGGCGATGTGCCGAGCTCTAGGCCTCGACCCTCAGGTGCTAGCGGGTACCTGAGTTCTGTATCTCTAGCGGAAGCCGCGAGTTGTATTTTCTGGTGCCCCTGTCCCTGGGTACGCGAAACGTCTCGTCGGCCGGCCGCTCCCCAGCAGCACCTCAAGATCGGCGCGTCTAGCAGCCCTTTTAGACCGCAGCCACGGCAAGCATCTCCGAGGTTGGTTGCAAGATGAACCCTGGCTGCCCGCAGGCCGATCCTCTATCGGACGCGTTCATCAGGCGTCGGCCTGCTCGCCCGTTCCAGGTTGTTCGTCGGGCTCCAGCCGGACTCCTCGGCCCCGGAAGATGCGTCGAACTCGCGGAGTCTCCATCCGGGGTGCGCCGAGCCATTGACGAACGGCGAGGGAAAGAAGAACACGGGTGGAGTCGTCGACCCTTCCGAGCCAGTCGGCCGCGTCGCTGTCGCTGATGCCGTCAACGTGTGAGCCTTCGTGGGCAAGTTTGTTGCGCACCTCCCTCACTTTCTTGACCCACAATTCGGTGTCAATGTCCGCAGCAACCATGAGGTCCGGGCCTACGTGAGCCACGAGAGCGTGGAGCTTCATGTCGAATGTTGGCTCGTTTTTGATGCCAGTTGACACCAGTGCTGCAAAGTCCTGCTGTTCCTGAGAGGCGTCCGTCTTCTTCCGTTCCTTTTCGAGCTGACTGTGTTCCTTTTTGCGTGGGTTGAAGAAGGAATCGTCGAATCTCTTTTCGGGAAGGCCAAGGCACGCATAGAGCTTTTCAGTCGAGGCCACAGCGGCGAGTACGTGGCCTTCCATGTAGGCCTGACGGGTGTAGTGCCTGCCAGCGAGAATCTGAGGGATGGGATACAGATCGCTGATGCCCGCCCACCAGCGAGGGAACAAGATCGTAGGGGACAGCTCGGCAGGAGACAGCACGAGTTGAGAGTGATGCGTCCGCTGCTTCGTGCGCTTTCGGTCCTGGTGGTAGGAGTACGGCATCTTGATCGAGCCGGGCTCAAACGACAGTCTTTGCTCCGTGTAGCTCGCGGCTCGCTGGTAGCAGTACGTAATCAATGCTCGGAGGTCAAACGCGAGGCTCTGGTGGGTTAGAAGTGTCTGCCCTTCGTCGAATGTGAAGACCACTCGTGCATCCGTACCTAGGAAGCGGCGATAGCTTTCGCGGCCGTCATGCTGCCGCTCGACGTAAGCGGCATTCTCGATCGTTACTCGCACGTCTGCCCCGGTGTCGTAGACGGAGGGAATGATCGCGGGCTCAAAGGAGGGTGGGGTCTCTTGATCGAATGGCACGACGTCTGGGTGCCTGACCCAGGCTGCGAGGTCCCAAAAAGACACGGTGGACTGCCGAAATAGCTTGTCCCCGGGTGAGGCAATGTGTGCTCCTCGTATGAGGTACGCGAATTGCTGCTCGTGAGAGAGGTGGTCCTCGCCTCTCTGCTTTTCGTTGAAGAGGAAGTTATGAGCGGGGTCCGTATGCCAAAGGGTTAGCGCCTCGCCTTTGGTCGTCTCACCGAGAATGACCTCGGCTCCATGAAAACTTTCGCCCAAGCGCACGTCGTCGACTGGTGCCGTGAGCTTGAGCCAAGGAGTCCCCTTCTTAGACGTAAGGCGGCCGGCGTAGCTGTCGGTCGGGCTCCCCGGATTCCAAAATCTCCCTTTAGCCATGAAGGCAGGCTAAAGCCGGTTGCAGGCCTGCGGGCTGAGCAGTAGGAAGACATGTCAGGGGTCGTCCCTACGCTCCCGCCGCGGGAGTTCGAGGGTCTGGCGAGACGGCGGCGAAGATTCTGCGTCGGCCGATCCCGACGCACCCGCTCGCAGTGCCTCCGATCCCTGGCACGTTCGGTGTCTGGCAGGTCCGCCGGGACCGTGCCGCCCCCCTCGGCTACGTGCTCTCTCGTCACGAGCTGGGCGGGATCAGCTATCACTGCTACGCCCACGGCCGAGACGATGCCGGCGGCCGGCCCTGGCTACGCCGAGAGGACAGCCTGAACAGCGCCGTCGCGTGGATGATCCAGCACGAGGCCGAGCTGTCGGCCCTGACGGGCCGGCTGCACCCCGAGCCGGAAGAGTGGCCGTCGTAAACGTCATAGCCGCGGGTAGCGTCGAGGCACGAGCTGGTTCGTCAGGCGCCGCCCCAAGGGCGACACGAGCGGCGAGGCCGTGGCCGTCGAGGTGAACGCCCCGACGTCGGCCGATGCGATCGACCAGGTGCGCGCCACGCTCTCTGAGGATGGCATCGTGATCTCAGTCGCTCCCTACTGAGCCCGAGAGAGCCGTCAGGGGCCGCGCGTAGCCTGGCCCCCGTCAGCTTTCCCCCAAGCTCCCCGAGAGCTGCCGGGCGGTCCTGAACCCGCTAGGCAGCAGCAGCCCCGCATTCCGGCTCCCCCCAGCCGGGCGGGGGCTTCTTCGTGCCCGTCAATCCTTCACGAGTCCCCCCTCGGAGACTTCGCTTCGGACATGGCACCCAGTGCGCTCAACTGCAAATCAGATTGTCGCTTTCGATCGAAAGCGACAACCTAGACAGCATTTCGACAAAGTGATTCGCGGACGACAAACAACCTGTCGTCAGCGGTGCATATTGTCGCTAATCACTCGTTGCTGAACGGTGCTTGTCGCTCAGGGCCTGAGCGCAATGCAAACCTCTTTGTCACCCCGTGACGATGTATGCATTCGTCGCCTCCAAGCACTTGGTCGAGAGAGGCAAGCCGTGGTTTTGACGACTGCCTTCCGACGAAATACAAATCCCACCTAAGGCTTCGCCCGAAGATGCTGAGACAGATGATCGACGACCAGCATTGCGTTTCTTTTCGCTCCCTCGCGCGCTACCTCCGCCATCAGCACTACAGCCGACCACTCGACATCCATTGCAATTGGACCGGCCTCTGTCGGGGAAGAATTCGTATCTTGTGATGTGACAAGCCGAGCCGCCGTCTCACTCAGAGAAATAACCTCGAACAAATCCGCGTGTGCGTTGACAAGTGTTTCCAAGGCTTTTTCTAGGAGAGGAAGATTCAGTTCCGAGCCGGCATTCGCCCAAGTATCGAAGTCCCGGTCCATCGATGCGTGTCCCGCCCACTTGTTGCGCATGTGCCGCACGTACTTGAGGGGAACGTTTGTATCCGCGTTGATTGCAACCCTGATACTTTCAACCAATTGATATGCGGCTCGAGCATCACTTCCCTTCTCCGTTGCCAGAGCCTCCTTGACTGTAGCCACGGTGTGATGCAAAGATCGTGTCCGGTTTGAAGAATCGTTGACCGTACCTATGGCAATAACTGCCAAGCGCATGAGATCTAATCGCACGGGGCCCATTGCATGCATAGTCTTAACCTCGATCTCACCCTCTCGCTGGTTTAACTGCGCATGAAGTGTTTTTGCGAAGTAATAGGCGCGGACAGCGTCCAAGAGAAGCGTTTTGCTCGATGCCTCCAGTCTTTTCCCCAGCGGCATCGACGAAGCATGTGAGTCCAAAACTTGGTGGACTAACGGCTCACCCATTGGATCCGGAACAACGTCGTCTGAGTATTCGGACTCGAAGCTTTGAATGCGCATGCCGAGAAGATACCTGGCCATTCCTACACGGGTGCGAAGATAGATGCCGCGGGAGTATCGGCACTACGCGCAATAGCAGATTCGCAACGTCCCGGCAGGTCAGCCGTAGACGAATGAAAACATGAATGCCACTATGAGAAGGCGAGTCGCATCCTCAGCGCGCGCTTCCGAGCCGGCCACGCGGACATGGGCAGGACTACCGCTGCCGCCTGCACTGGCATAGCCAAAACTGAATTTGTGTCATCATCTGAGCATGACTGATACGAAGATGACAAAGTCCGCTGGCGAGCACTGGGTTTGTTCAATGTTGGCACGGCTTGGTTGGGGTGCTGCCCTAACTCGAGATGGCCTTGAGCGAACAGACATTCTTGCCGTCCATACGGGCGACATCACGCGTCCAGCCATCGAGGTGCAGGTGAAGGCTGTGCGGTCTGCCCGGAACCCCAACTATCCCCTTGGACTAAAGTCCCAGCGGCCTGCACTCTCCGATCGCGAGTGGTTCGTTTTCGTTAGCCTTCCCGAGCAATCGGACTTCGCTGCCGCCCCACGGTCGTTCATTGTCCCGAGGGACCACGTCGCAGCGGCGGCGCACATTTCTCATGAGGACTGGCGCACCGACCCCACAATCACTCCTGGAACTCGTAACGCCTCAGTCGATCGCTCACGGGTTGGTTTATGGGTGTGGGAAGGTTACGAAGATCGGTGGGATCTACTCAATAAGCCGACAACAGGCGTCCCTGTAATGCTCCCTGCGCATTTCGAGGAGCTCGCCTACGACCCCCGAGTAGGGCTCCCAGAACAGCACCCATGGCTGCTGTCCAAGCCCAATTGGGCCAGTCAGGTGCAACGAGGCGACGACCAGGCGTAATCGAGTTTGGACCGGCGGCTTTGCCTTGCTTCTCCCAAATATTTGGACCAATGGCGAGCAAACAGGTGCAGCAGATCAACCCCCCGGATTTTCGAGTGGGTCCCTACAACTCGTGGACGACATAGAGCCCCTTTGCCCACCATGTCGCCATCCGACCGCCGTCGAAAACGTTCCCTCTGAGCGCGTTGCGAGGAGTGCCTCCGCGTGCCCAGCTTGGGTGCTTTCGCAACGCGGCTATCGTTCCAGAGTGCGCCTAATCGAGACTCAAGACGAATGGGCCGGCCGCCTCGCAAGAGCTGCTGGCGCGGAACATGCGAACGAAGCGGAATTGCGACACCGGCTTTACGCCGTCCTTGCTCCATATTGTCTTGAGGTTGTGGGTTTAGCCGAGTCGCAGCTGCGGCACGAGGGGACAAGCTCCAGTGGACGTTTCGACATGTTGCTCGGGTCAACACTGATCGAATTCAAATCTCCGGGTGAACTCAACACCCTCACCAAGCGTAGACAGCATGCCTCCCAGGCCCTCCGATACCTCGAAGACGAGGCGATTGGAGCGAGCGTCGTTCTCCTGACGGACGGACGAACTTGGGGCATCTTGCGAGACCCTTCGACCAACGGCGGTATACCCACCCTCGACGTTGATCTGTTTCCGGCGACAGACGATGAGTTATTCCAATGGCGGCCGAACTCGGACGCAACCGCCCGCCGTGTCCTGGACCTTCTGGACACCGTGGTCTTTACTCAGGTAACGCCAGCTTCGCTCATGAATCATCTAGGCCCGTCAACGGCCCATGGACGTGCTCTCCTGGCAGCACTTGCGACCGCGGTGGGAGAGCGAACTGCTGACGGCCGCACCGATATTTTGTTTCGGCAGTGGCTCTTGCTTGCAGGAGTTTCGTATGGCATCGGTAGCGACGCTGCATCTTGGCCGAAAAGCCGCGGCGACATGCTCGGCCCCCTCGCGGCCTTCATCCCAGATGTGGGCTACGCGCAGACCATCTTCACCTTGCATACATACGTGGCCCTGTGCTCGAAATTGATAGCCGGGGAAGCTCTGGCACTTACCAGGGGGCGCCCGGAGCAGCGCCCCTCGCAGTGGCCAACCTTGCAGCGACAAGCCTTCCTCAACATTTTCGACCGCCTTGAATCAGGCTCTTTGGCCGAGGAAATGGGCGCGCCCCGCATGATGGGCGGCGACCTCTTTGGGTGGTACGCGGACGCTGCTCACGACGGCGCCGAGATTAGTTCGGCCTTGCGTGGCCTAGTGGCTGCGTTTTCCGAGCTTGCTTGGGCCCGATTGGCATTGGCAACGCTGGTGAGTTCAGACCTGTTGCGTGGGTTCTACACGGGCGTGGTTCCCCGTGGCTTGCGGAAGGGCTTGGGAGAGTTCTTCACACCGGAATGGATCGCAGATCGCGTCGTAGATAAAGCTCTAACCTTATCCAACAAGGATGCGAGCGACGTCCGTTTCCTTGATCCCACTTGCGGATCGGGCACTTTTCTTGTCGCCGCCATGCGTCGAGCAATCACGTCTGGCTCCCTCAAAGGGCTAGAACCGCAAGACTTGGCTCGTGTAGCGATCTCATCTGTAACCGGCTTCGATGTCAATCCGGTCAGTCCCCTAATGGCCCGCGTGAATCTACTTCTCACCCTGGGCGACTTGGCTGATCAGCTGCCCGAATTACAGTTCAACGTTTTTCAAGCGGACAGTATCCTCATCCCTGAGGAACCCTCGGGTCAGGTGCGTCTAGACCAATCAAATGCTGAACTCACTGTGCCTCTTGTCATCGGCGACATTTCGCTGCCACGATCTCTGGCCACGCTTCCAGCGGTCTCGGGTCTTGCTCGCATCGCCGACCACTCGATTCAGCGCGGCCGTTCGGAACATCTATTTTCCGAACGATTGCGAGCAGAATTTCCGTCGATGGGTGTTGAACCTGGCGACGTGGCCGGTGCACTTGAAGCTGCCGTGTCGATCTATCGGGTACTCAGCCGCCTCCACCAGGAAGGACGAGACGGCGTTTGGGCACATGTTATTGAACAATCTTTCGCTCCCCGAGTCATGATGCCGGTCGACGTCGTCGTTGGAAATCCACCCTGGATCTCTTGGAAAAACCTCCCGCTGCAGTGGCGAGATCGGTCCAAAAGCACCTGGTCGCAATGGGGCCTTTGGCAGTCAAAGACTCGTGGAGGCGGCATCCCTATGAGTGATATTTCGAGCTTGCTCCTCGCCCGGTGTGTGGCTTCGTACTGTCCCGACGGGCTCGTTGCGCTCCTCTTGCCCGAAGGCGTGCTGGTCAACGAGCCTGGGGGACGCGCCATCAGGCGCTGTTCTCTTGGGCGAGTCGGCGGTCAAGCCATTCAGTTCTCGCCAGTCCACATTGACGACTTCTCGACATTGAACCCCTTCCCTGACGCCGCGACGAGACCGATCGCGCTCTACGTGGAAACAGGAAAGGCACCAGTTTTCCCGGTGGGCGGAACGAAATGGAACCGCGCGACGTCGAGGGTCACGCTTCCGACAGACATGAGCTTTCAGGCGGCACGCCGACGGTTGGTGAGTGAGGAAACGGCTTTCACACCGGTTGATGCTCATGACCCAGCATCGCGCTGGCGACCTGCACTGCCTGCGGGCCAGTTTGAGGCAGCAGGCGCGACACGGGGCCCTCGTTACACCTGGGGTCAGGGTTTCCACAGCCGGGGCGCTGACGGCATATTTTTCTGCGAAGTTATCAGCGAGATGCCATTCGCGGGAGGTTTGGTTCGTATTCGCACTCGTCCTGACTTAGGACGGAATACAAAACACATTGACTCGGTAGAAGCTCTGGTGGAAGCCAACTACCTCTGGCCATTAGTCAGAGGAGCCAACGTGCAGCCGTTCCGTGTGGACGCCTCTAACCTTTACGCGTTGATCCCCCACGACCCGTCGAATCCATCCAAGGTCCTAAGTGTGTCTCAGGCCTTAAGTGAAGCACCGCGAATGTATGACTATTTCGAGCCCCACCTGGAGTTCCTGGAAAAGCGCAGCGCTTACGACATGAAGCTCGATAAAGAGTTTCCTTGGGGAATTCAGGGAATCGCGTGGCGCCATATGAGCCGGAGCCGAATTCTGGTCCTCAGTCGCTATATGGAACCGAATTCCATGCCGCCGGCATCTGTTTATCAGCCAGAGGACGATTCGCGGCTTGGCCTAAAGACGACCTGTTACCCGAATAATAAGGTGAACTTCCTCGCTTGTGATTCCCTGGAGGAGGCCGACTACATCGCGGCTTTCATGAACTCTGGTCCAGCACGGCAGTCAATCGCCCGTCGCGTCAGCTCAACGACAATTGCACCCAACACGCTGAATTCCCTAGCCTTACCAAAGTATGACGTTTCAGTTCGTTCGCACCGTGATCTTCGCGATTTGGGTGAGGAGTGCAGGTTGGCCCCGCACGCATGGCTGACATTGACCTCCGAACTCGATGCCAAGGTCATCTCTCTAATCGAGACTGATCGCCAAGCTCCGCAGCCCTCATGACTAAGTCAAACTCCCGAGCTTGAAGCTCTCTAACGAAGTGAGCGAGTTGAGCGTGGAGCTCGACGCTGGCGACTTACTTCCACTGTCGAAACCGCTTCTCAACTCGGCTTGGGTCGTCAGAGACTGAGGCCGTTCACTGGTTCGCGCCAAAGGCTAAACGCCAGGGATTCGTCGTATGGGGACCGTAGCGGGATTGCTGGAGGGACCGTCGAGGGCCTGCGAGGTCCTTACTGTCCCCGTAACCAGGATCGACCCTGAGGACGTCAACCCTGAAGACTCCCTGGGCGGAATCCCGATGTCAGAGGTCTTCCTTACGCTTGGCGAACCACAACATCCCGCAGCCCCTCCCGGAGACACCATGTCCCAGATCAGCAAGCCCATGCTCGATCTTGTCGATCGAATCGCGCTCGCGCTTCCACGCGGCACACGCATGCAATTTGCCACCGTGGAACGCGCACCTCGACTTCAGAATCGAGTCGACGCCGGAAGTGACAACCAACTACTAATCGAGTCGGCCAGAAAGCAGCGGCTGGAACATGGGTCGCCGTTTTGGCAAGCACTATTCCACGCCGGCGGAGCGCAGGACGACGGAGTACCCGACGAGATTATCCAGGCTGCCCTGTACCACCAGAGCCCGTCGGCCGATGATGAGCTGACTCTCACCGCAGGGATTGACTCGCCGTCCACTCTCTTGCGACTTGCCGCGTCGGTGGATGAGGATGACGTCCTGATGCTCACGTCGAGGGTCCTGAAGCCTGACGGCCTCGAGGCCCACATCCCACTTTTGGATTTCTCTATCAAGTCGCGACTCCAGGGGGCAAGGATCTCAGCCCTTCGAGCAGCTAGGGCACTCAACGTCCCTGGTGAGCTGACCTCAACGGGACGTTCCTACCACTACTTCGGCCTGGCACTCGTGAGCGAACGCGAATGGCGTCAGTACATGGCGAGGGCTCTTCTCCTCGCACCAATTACGGATGAGCGGTGGATAGCCCACCAGCTACTCGCCGGCTATGCGAGCTTGAGAATCTCAGAAAGCGACAAGGGTGAATCGCCGGTCCCTCTCGGCACCATTTGACGGTCACCAGATAGAAACGAGGACGTCATGGCGTCACTACTCACTGACTTCTCCACTGCGATCTTGGCTCGCCGAGCTGCAGTGTTCATTGGCGCGGGCCTGTCAAAGCCGGCGGGGCTCCCGGGATGGAACGAGCTCATAGAAGATGCCGCAGTCCTCGCCTCCGTTCCCTCAGAACTAAGCGACGCTCCGCTAGCCGCCGAATACATCTCAGGCGAGATCGGCGAGACAGTCCTGAATCGAGAATTGCTGAAGAAGCTCGTCAAGCCGGCAACTCCCACCGAGCTTCATCGTTTGCTGGCCGAGTTGCCACTGTTCGACTATTGGACCACGAACTACGACAATCTGCTTGAGCGAGCCATGACGGATACCGATCAGCTTTATTCACGCATCGTTGCCGACGCCGCCCTCGAGACACAAGTGCAGGTCGGGAGCTCGAAGCAGCTCTTCAAGATGCACGGTTCGTTGAACAGCGCGGGCAATGACTGGGAGAGCCCTCCGGTCCTCACGCGATCTCACTTCGAAACGTACGAAGCAGACCATCCTCGTTTCTGGGCCCAACTCCGCGCCCAATTCCTCACAAGGTCTTTCCTCTTTCTGGGTCTGAGCTTCGAGGACCCAAACTTGAACGTTCTCCTGCGCCTGGCACGATCTCTGGACCGGGCGACACCGCGCGCTATGCACTGGGCCATCATGAAACAGGAAGGCGATCCGACGAAGCTGAAGCTCCAGGCACTCCGCATAGCCGATCTCCGAAGGGCAGGAATCGAGGTGCATCTCATCGACGACTACGACGCTCAAGACGCCATCCTGGCGGACATACAAACGCGAACCCGCAACCCAAACGTATTCGTGGCAGGAAGCCACTTGGATGCCGATGCTCTCTCCGTCGCCGAACAGATCGCCACACAGCTAGCAGACGATCAGCAAGTGGCACTCCTGTCGTTCGGTGGTGAAGCCGCGTTCGCGTTCTCCCACGCATTCAAAGAGGCGCTCGAGCCGGCTGAATATAGGCCAGAGCGGGTGCGGCACTACTACCGCCAAGGCAGTGAGATCACCCTGGAAGAGCGCATCGGTACGGCCATTTTCACCGACATGGAACTGACGGAGATGCGCGACTACGTCATCCCGAAGTCGCGCGCCATGGTCGTTCTGGGCGGAGGCGCCCGGACCCTGGAAGAGGCAGAACTAGCGCGGTCTCAAAACGTCGCTGTCATACCAGTGGCATCAACCGGCGGTGCGGCTCACGAGCTCTGGACTGCTCACCGAGACAATCCCGGAGCCTTGAACCTGCCCGTAGAGAGCACCAGTCGACGTTGGCGCCGCCTCGTGGTGCCAGGTACGCAATCAGTTCAGGCTGCTCTGCAGATACTTCGGGCATCAATGTTCGAATGAATGCCGACGGGGAACCGACCATTCGAAGTGGCGGGATTGCTGCTGTTCGAACAGTTCGGCGGCCCTCGGCCGATAACTGGGGTTGATTCGCCTTCCGAGAACGGCAAGTGAGACGACTTGGGCTCCAGCTATCTCGAGAGCGGCCGCGGCGCTCTGTGCTCTGGCGCCTGAGGTGTAGACGTCGTCCAGCAGCAGGATTCGGTCTCCACGCACGGCCCCGCTGGCCTCGTAGGCATCCGCCGAGGCTGCTCGGAATCCGAGGGGTACAGGCGTCCGTTGCACGACCGGATTGACTTCCAGACCCATGTCTAGCGTTTCAACGACTATCTGGAGCGGATGTGGTGGCGGCCGGCGCGTGGAGGGCACCACGACGAGGTAGTCAGGGGCGAGGTCGTTGAGCCACTCGGTGTTAGCGCCGATGAACCGACCCAGGATGTGCGCAACTGCCGCGACGGCCTCCCGGTCTTCGAGACGTTCGTCCTCGCTCTTGTAGAAGGTCAACCAGTCTCGAAGGCGGCTTGGCTTCTTATACAGAGTGATGGGTTCGACTGCGACGCGAAAGCCAGAGAGCTGTTCTGTGTTCAGGCGGCAGTTCTCGCAGAGGTCCTCGAGTGGCTCGTACTTAATGCTTCGGCATCCGGGACACGCGTCCTTGACATCGAAGGGCGGTAGCACGAGCTCATCGTTCTCGTCTCCTTCTACGAAGGTAATTACTCCGGAAGGCGCCTCGTGCACATAAAGACACTAGCGACTCGCGATTCAAACGCGACTCCGACAGCAATATGGGTGCCTAGGGCGTCGGAACCCGGGAGCCTTTGTCCCGTGCAGCAAGTGGGCTGACGAATGGCAAGCCAGGACTGCTTTTGGGACACCTAAAAGCCCATGTCTAGGACCGGGTTCCGCCCCGAGGGCTCGTCTCCACGTCGATAGTTCTCGATCGAAATCGTGCTTGCGTGATCTGTCTGCAGCATGACGGCCGTGGGGGCATGTCCTCCGCGGAGAGCTTCCCTGACGAAGCCTGCGCGCAAGGAGTGGGCGCCGATGTTTGTCGGGTCCATCCCCGCGGCCGCGAGGCGACGCTTGACGACATCGTTTACGACGTCCCCGCTCATCTTGTGCGCCTGTATGTGACCGCCTCTGAGAATGGGGCGCAGGACCGCACCTGGCGCAGTTAGTCAAAGCCTTCAGCGACGACATGCAGCCTTCGACCATTCTCGGCTTCATGCAGACCCCCCAGAAAGATGCCCGGCTGAACGGATTCCAGCTGACCCCCGTGGAGTGGCTTGTTCGAGGTGGGGACGTCCAGCGGCTCGTCGATATTCTCGACAGCTTCCTCATGTCATGAAGGGGCGGTGCTGTTCGCGTGCATTTCTGCCTCGGACGGGCGCTGAGACGCGGCTATACCCCTGCTGCGAACGGCGGACTTCTAGCTCAGGCCGCCGTCATGGACGCCAGGATCACTGGAGAGTGTCGTGACTATCGGCTTGGCTCTTGCGCTTGTAGATGCAGCCGATTCTCAGGAACGTCTCGTGGCGGTGGAGTGCGCGACTTCCGCGCGGCTCGCTCGTGATCTAGTTGCTCGTTTATGAGCGGACTCGGGCCACCCGAAGCGACCCCGGCATCCCGCTCCGAGCCAAGGAGCTCTCAAGAGGAACGTGTCTTGAGGGAGGGCGACGGGTCTAGCCATTCGTATCTTCGCTGCGCCGTGGCAGCATCGGCCCATGAAGGACTCAACCCCGTCAAACGTGCAACCCGCGGAATCAGATCCCAAGAAGGCCTTCAGCGTCGGGGCCGCCTCCGATGACGCCGTACGTCGACTCGCCCAGGCCATTGAACGTCTCGGCAACGATGCGGACTACTTCTTGGATGCATTGACCGAAAAGCTGTTGTCCATCGAGCCCCTGATGAAGCCTGAACCCGATGACGACAGCGACCGGGCCTTCCTAATCGCTTCCGGTTCCTTCTCGGCCGCTGAGTTCGACGCCGCCCGGCGATCCGTCGCACGGGGAAGCCTGCAACTTAGGGTCGTCGAGTCGTGGTTTTCGAGCCTCGCCGGCACTCTCTCGCTCAGAGCCATTGCCGGATTTCTGCACTGGAGCGAGGACGATGTCACCACCGCAGTCGCCGATGGCCGGCTCTACGCGGTCGAGATCTCGGGCCGGCTCCGATTTCCCGTTTGGCAGCTCAGTCTTTCGTCGCCCGGCAAGCTTCTGCCGGGACTGGCAGAGGTAATCGCTGCCGACAACCCGAAGCGAAGCTGGATCGTCTTGGCCGGCCTCATGGGCACACCCCAAGAAGATCTTTACGGCGAGGGGCACAAGACCCCCGTTGCTTGGTTGCGAGATGGAGGCGACGTCAAGCGCGTGACGGACGTCGTGATGTCGACCTGGCTCAGCTAGATAGTTTGCTCGGGACCGCACCCGACTGAGCTGCGGCGCACGACGCGTCACCTCAAGCCGCGGATCGCCCGTTAAGATAAGTACTGGAATACCAGACTATGAATGTGGCAAACTGGTGGCATGCCTATTCCCACCTCCGTCCCCGAGGAGGGCCCTCGCCGCCTCCTCCGCGACGTCGTCTTCGAAAAGATGCTCGCCGCCATCGTCGACGGCACCCTTGAGCCGGGCGAGCGCCTTAATGACGACCAGCTTGTCAAGTGGCTCGGAGTGTCGCGCACTCCCGTTCGCGAAGCAATCGCGCAGCTTTACACCTACGGTCTGGTCGAGATCGAAGCGAACCGATACACCCGAGTCGCTGCTCGCGACGACGCCGTCTATGCGGAAGCCGCGCAGTTCCTCGCCGGCCTTCACACGCTTGCCAAGGAGTGGGGCATGACCAACCTCGACGCCTCCACCCGTAAGACACTGTCGAAGTCTCTCGCCGCGGCCAAGAAGCAGTTGAAAGCCCATGATTTACAGGGTCCGGGGACCCTATTGGACGTGCAGGGCGAGCTAGCCAAGGCCAGCGGGAATGCGCTGTTCGTAGGGACAGAAGAACCCCTTCGCATTCGAGTCAATTTCCTCCGACCCCGCGAAGTCGACTCCTATGACTGGGATGCCTTGGAGGCCCTTGCCGACGAGCTCTTGGAAGCCCTGAAGAGCTAGCCTTGCCTTCCGGCGTAGTTCCGCGGGCCCCGAACGATGACGTCCTGAACCATCGTCCTCGGCTCCAGTCGGTATCGAGGACTTAAGCAAGGGTGCGCCCGCAATGATCGGCGTGCTAAGAATAATATGCAGTATCCGCCAGAGACATTGCGGCATGAGTTCACAAAGGCGAGCTCGCATCGATTACCGCAGGTCGGCCATCGCGATGCAGCCTTAGTTGGTCTCGGACGATTCCTCGGTCAACTCGATTGCGATGTCCCCGCGAGAGACCATTGGAAGGTGCAAGGGCTGCTGGAACACTCGGCCCGTGATCGACGCCACAGCCTCACGAAGGTAAGGAAAGACGGTCATAACGGCGACCTCATTGGCAAAAAGCTGCAGGCTCCGCGGGGTCAGAACATGATCGTCCAGAAGGGCGTATTCACCAGCGACACTCACATTGGCTTCACCGAGAGCCATCGCAATCGTCGCGTTCAGTCGAATGCCAAAACTGGTCTCGTCTGCCCGCTGTTGCACGACGATGTTCAGTTGCCCGTCCTCAGCGGTTTCGAGGTCAGGGGCGGAATCTGCCCGACGCGCCGACATCTCGTAGTACTCGATTGACTGCAAGGAAGAGTGAGCAATCACTGCCTGGATCGCTGCAGTATCAGCGGCGGTCAGTGCGTTGGGCACGACGGTCTCAGTCCAGAATCGCGAAATAAACGGTGGATGCGCTTGTCCACGAGGCAGAACTCGACACCCGCACCGGCGCCGGCGTAACCACCGCGGCCGTCGGGAACTGCACCACGGACTTCCACCGCGTCGCGGACGCGGCCCCTGCCGACTGGCCGGAATCAGGAACAACCCGGTGCTCTACGAGTGCTCCAACGGCGTTGGCGTAGCGACGAAGCGTGGACTGCTTAGGGTCGGAGTCATAACGCTCAAGCTTGTAGACAGCCTGTTGCGTGATTCCCAAAAGCTCAGCTACGGCCGCTTGAGTCAGGCCAGCCCGCTCACGCATGGACACCAGCTCTGCCTTCAGCTGACGGTCCTCTCGGGCCAGGAGCTTGGCTCGGGCCTTGACGAGATCAAGGTCGACGGCAGGCTGGACAGAGCAAGACAAGGACATGTTCGTGAGCATATCCCGACAACCTGGAGGTTGTGCAAGCCCGCTGCTACACCCAGGACGAGGGGCGTCCTTGAATGTAGCGGGCCGCGGCAAATTCGATCTCGGGTTGCTGCGGCGTGCCATCGACCTTCATGTGCCGGTGCAGCGCCACAAGCATCAGTGCCAGCTCAGATGGTTCGCCGTGGTAAAAGCGCAACTTTTTCGACAATGCAGTGCGACGGAGTTCGTAAATTTCAGGATTGGCTACGATCGGCTTGATCGCTGTCGTCTCGTCTCCCGAGTCTTTCAGCTCGCCCCTAGCCGCCGCCTCGAGGAGATCCTCGTTTTCACCTTCCTGGTGTGCACGAGCAAAGGGCGCGAGGCCCTGCAGCCATGTCTCAAAATCGACGGCGGCCTGACGGGTGGGATCTCGGTAGTCTCGCCAAACGTAAGGGCCGTCCTCAGGCCTACAGCACCGAGAATCAGATCCTTCACGTCGCTTCTTCCCCATGACGGCATCGTAACTACTTGCACCGACATGAACCCCCGCCACGATTGGGGGACAGTCGTGGAGACGAAAATTGCAATTGGACGGTCGTTCATCGGGACACCTTCTCGAGCGCCCGACCGAGACGTGCATGTTGACCAAGGCCTCTCGGGCACAACTCGTGCCCGTCCAGGCCTTCGGGAGGGGCTGCCTGCCATGCCGGGGACGTCTGTCCGTCACCAAGCTCGACCGTCTCGCCTGTTCACGTCGTGGTCTCACCGCCATAGCCGACGAGCCCACAAAGAAGGCGTGGCCCTGAACCTCGGAGGATTCAGCGGTCTAAGACCCCACCGATCCCGTCGGTCGACTTCTGTCTAACGTGCTCGCCATGGTCGGAGAGTTCAAGGCCGACCTCATCCGGGCTCGCACACGTGAGGGCATGGTGAGCGCCAAGGTGGCCGGCAAGCTCCGCGGCCGCAAGCCCAAGCTCACTGCCTCTGAAGAGAAGCACCTAGTGCAGCTTCACCGCAGTGACGATGTCACTCAAGCCAGCGACCGCTAGATGGCAGCAACCCCCGCATTCCGGCTCCAAGCCGGGCGTATCTTCTTTCTGTCTGCCAAGCCTTTACGTGTCCCATGTCAGCAGGCTTCGGTGCCGACATGACAACCAGTCCGCGCAACTGCAAGTCAGATTGTCGCTTTCAATCGAAAGCGACAATATGAACAGCATTTCGACAAACTAATTCGCGGACGACACAACCGAGGAGTTCGTCCGCTTCCGCGTCACCTGAAGAACATCATGCGGAATGCCATGACGGTAGGAGCGGCTTTGCCAGGTGCCGAAGTGCCGCCGACTCCCCCATGTCTGATGAATCCGGTATGGGCTGCGCTGAGAGCCACGTTACTGGTGCGTCAGTCTTGGGCAGCAGCCCCTATTGACGTTTCCTTTGGGCGCCGTTGACCTCACATATGCGTCTTACCGGCGCCGATCTCCGCCCCCTGTGAGGCCGAGGGGTGGGAACCTGACCCCTCTCACGAAGAGCCCCAGCCCTTACGTGTGGCAAACAAAGTTGAGAAGTGGCAGATTTGCGTGAGAATTCACAATTAGCTGGGCATGTCGACGAAGCGGGAGAACATGCCGTGGAAGGCGACCGTGATGGTGTCGGTGGGGCCGTTGCGGTGCTTGGCGACGATGAAGTCGGCCTCGCCCTGGCGGGGGTTGTCTTTCTCGTAGGCGGACTCGCGGTGCAGCAGGATGACCATGTCGGCGTCTTGCTCGAGCGAACCGGACTCTCGCAGGTCGCTGATCGCCGGCTTCTTGTCGGCACGCTGCTCGGGGCCACGGTTCAGCTGCGACAGCGCGATCACCGGCACCTGCAGCTCTTTCGCCATCAGCTTCAGCGCACGCGAGAACTCCGACACCTCTTGCTGACGGCTCTCGACCCGCTTGCCCGACGTCATCAGCTGCAGGTAGTCGATCACCACGAGCTTCAGGTTGTGCTGCTGCTTGAGCCGGCGGCACTTCGCCCGGATCTCGACCAACGTCATGTTGGGGGAGTCGTCGATGAACAACGGCGCATCGTTGATCCGCCCACGCACCTGCGCGATGTTCGTCCAGTCCCGCGCATCGACCGTTCCCTTACGCATGTTCTGCAGCGGCACACTCGACTCGGCCGACATCAGACGCATCGCGATCTCGCTGCGCCCCATCTCGAGCGAGAAGAACACCGACGCCTGCCCGTGCTTGATCGACGCCGCCCGCGCCAGGTCGAGCGCCAACGTCGACTTACCGAGCGCCGGTCGCGCCGCCACGATGATCAGCTGACCCGGGTGGAACCCGTTCGTCAGGGCGTCGAGCTGCGCGAACCCCGTCGGCACACCCGTCATCTGACCGTCACGGCCCTTGGCCGCCTCGATCTCGTCGATCGCGACCGTCACCGCCTCGTTCAGCGGCACATAGTCTTCGGTCTGCACCCCACCGGCCACGTTGTAGACCTCGGCTTGCGCGTTGTTGACCAGGTCGACGACCTCGCCCTCGCTCGCGTAACCCATCTGCACGATGCGCGTGCCGGCCTCGACCAGACGGCGCAGCACCGCCTTCTCGGCGACGATCGACGCGTAGTACCCCGCGTTCGCCGCAGTGGGCACGACGCCGGTGAGGGTGTGGAGGTACTCCGCGCCTCCTGCCCTCGACAGGTCGGCGGACTTCATCAGCTCGTCGCTGACCGTGATGACGTCGGTGGGCTCGCCGTGCGAGTACAGCCCCAGGATCGCGTCGTAGATGACCTCGTGCTTGGGCACGTAGAAGTCCATGCCGCGGACCGTCTCGATGACGTCGGCCACGGCGTCCTTGCTGAGCAGCATGCCGCCCAGCGCGCTCTGCTCGGCGAGCAGGTCGTGCGGCGGGACGCGGTCCATGTTGACGGGGCCACCACGGTCGCGATCGCGGGCGTTCGACGCATCGGGAGCGAGACCGAGATGGGCGATCGACATGGGTCCTCCAGCGAGAATCGGGTGGGTGCGGGGCAGCACCGAAGACGCTCAAGGCAGTTGTACGACAGACCCCCGACATCCCCCTGCCGAACCGCCGTGATCCACCCCTGACGAGCGCGGGTACACCTTATGGACACCGAGTTCTCCACAGCAAATGCACCTGTGGATAACTCTGGGGAGAACCGGTGAGCAACGCCGGACAACCCTGGGGAGAACTGTGGATCGTGCTGTGGACAACGCGATACTTCAGTTCGATTACCTGCCCTTGACCAGGGTTTTCGTGATTCCACACCTGTGTGGAGAAAATTGTCTAAACCGGGGGTTGAGACATCCGATTTGACATCCGCCTGTGCACAAGGGATTTGACTTCGGGGCACGAGAACCGATAGCGACGCAGCCAGTGTTCAGCTTCTCGTAACCCCCGAAGGGGGGCCTGCGAAGAGGCTGGTCAGGGCGGTATCGGGGTCCGGCACCGCGCCTCCTGTCGGCCCCCGGACGACGAAGAACCCCGTTCCGTGCGATGAACCACGAAGGTTCGGGGTTCATCGCACGGAACGGGGTTCGTGGGGGAGCAGGTGCCTTAGAAGGGGACGCCGCAGCGGAGGACGACGTTGGCGTACGGGGTCGCCTCGCCCGTCCGGACAAGGAGGCGCGCGCGGCCTGAGAGCCGCTTGAGCTCGTCGTGCGAGACGTACCGAACGTCGTCGAAGCGAGACGTGATCCAGTCGCCGGCCGGGCGGCCCTGGCTCTCGTCCGCGGCCGTGCAGGCCTCGAACACCACGTCGGTGGTCAGGGCGTCCAGCACGTCGGCGAAGGCGGGCAGGCCGTGGACGACGGCGAGGTCGACCACGGGGACTCCCGGGGGCAGGGGGAGTCCGCAGTCGGCGACGACGACGAGGTCTCCGTGGCCGAGACCGCTCACCGCGTGGTTCAGCTGGGCGTTGAGCAGGCCGCCGCGCTTCACGAGGTCACTCCGTCCGCTGAGTCGGCATCCGCCGACCCCTCCGTCGGCGCGGCATCGGCCGCCGCGGGCAGCTCGTCCTCGAGCGTCGGGTACGACGCCTGCGTGCCGACACCCGTCACCGAGAACGCCCCGACGCGCACGGCGTCCTGAGCGGCCTCGAGCAGCGACGCACCCGCGGCCAGTCCGGCGGCGAGGGCGCCGACGAAGGCGTCCCCTGCTCCGGACGAGTCCACGGCCGCCACCTTCGGCGATGCGACAAGCACGGTGCCCGAGGCGTCGGAGACGATCGCGCCGGCGGCACCGCGGGTCATGACGACCGAGGTGACTCCCTGGGCGCGCAGGGAGGCGACGACCGACTCGTCGTCGACCCGCGCCTCCTCGTCCGAAACCGCGCCCGCAGCCGAAGCCCCGGAAGCGCCCCACGCGGCCAGCAGCAGCCGACCCTCGTGCTCGTTGACGACCAGCGGATCCGCGGCCTTCACCACGTCCGCCGGCACGTCGATCACCGGGGCGAGGTTGAACAGCACGCGCCCTCCGGCGTGCTGTACAGCGGCGGCGATGCCGTCCACAGGGATCTCTCCCTGCAGGACGACCACCGCTGCCTCAGCCAGCGCACCCGAGTGCCCGTCGACGAACGACGCCGAGACGGCACCGTTCGCGCCGGGGACGACGACGATGGTGTTCTCGCTGTCGCCTCCGACGCTGACGATCGCCAGGCCGGTGGGTCCGGGGACGGTGTCGACGCCACTGACGTCGACACCGCTCGAGTGGAGGTAGGGCAGGGCGTCGTCGGCACGTCCGTCGTCGCCGACCGCACCGATCATCACTGTGCGGGCGCCGCGGCGGGCGGCGGCGACAGCCTGGTTCGCGCCCTTGCCGCCGGGGGAGAGGGTCATCGACGAGCCGATGAGCGTCTCGCCGGGCAGGGGCAGCCGGTCGACGGTCACGACCTGGTCGACGTTGATCGACCCGACCACGACGACCGTGCCGGCCGCATCAGCCGAGCCTGCGGCCGGAACCGCACCCGCGCCTCCTACGCCCGAGGCGTCAGTACTGGAACCACTCATTCGGTGAAGTCACCCACGTTCTCCTTCGTGACGGTGATGACCTCGACGGCCTGGTCCGAGGGGCCCTCGTCGCCGCTGCCACCGTTGACGGCCTTGACGGCCTGGTCGACCGCGAGGGCGCCGAGCTCGGCGGGCTGCTGCGCGATCGTGCTCGAGAGCGTACCGGCCTCGATGGCCTTGAGGCCGTCCTCGGTGCCGTCGAACGCGGCGACCTTGACGTCGGTGCCGGCGCGCGAGCCGAGCGCCTGGATCGCTCCGAGGCCCATCTCGTCGTTCTCGGCGAACACGCCCACGGCGTTCGGGTGCGCCTGCAGCAGGTTGGTGGTCACGTCGAGCGCGGTGGCGCGGTCGAAGTTCGCGGTCTGCTGCGCGACGACGGTGATGTTCGGGTACGCGGCGATGCCCTTGGTGAAGCCCTCACCGCGGTCGCGGCTGGCCGAGGTGCCCGCGACGCCCTGCAGCACGATGACCTCGCCCTGCTCGCCGATCGCCTCGGCGAGGGCCTTGGCGGCCTGCTCGCCACCGGCGACGTTGTCGCTCGCGACGAACGAGGCCACGTCGGCACCGTTGACCGCGCGGTCGACGGCGACGATCGGCACGTCGGCCTCGTTGAGCGCCTTGGCGGCGGGTCCGGCGGCGTCGCTGTCCACGGCGTTGAGGATGACGGCGTCGGCGGTCGAAGCCGCGGTCGCCAGCTGGTTCGCCTGCGTGGCGGAGTCGTTCTGGGCGTCGACGATCTCGAGGTCGACGTTCTGCTTCTTCGCCTCGGCGGTCGCGCCGTCACGAAGCTCGACGAAGAACGGGTTGTTCAGGGTGCTGAGCGACAGGACCACCGTGGGGCGGTCCGCCTCTCCGGCGGGAGTGCGGTTGCAGCCGGCGGTGCCGGTCGCGACCAGGGCGGCGATCGCCGTGACGGTGGCGGCCTTGCGGAACGAGGTCAACTTCATCGTGTGTCCTTCGGGTTGGGTTGGTGGATCAGGGACTGTGTGAGATAGGGACAGGCAAGGAGGCGCGGGTCGGCTGGTTGAGGCCCGTCGCCTGGGCTGCGCCGCGGCCCCAAGGCCGGGCCCCGCAGCTGCCGCCGCTCCGCTGAGATGCGACGCCGCCCGTCCGGGCCGCACCGCGCCTCCTCGGCTCGAAAGCCGACGGTGCGCTCGTCTAGCTGCTGCGCGTCTTGCGCCGCAACACGTCGACGCCCACGGCGAGGGCGATGACGAGGCCGATGACGACCTGCTGCCAGAACGACGTGACGTTCAGCAGGTTCAGGCCGTTGCGGATGACGACGAGCACGAGGGCGCCGATGATGGTGCCCGAGATGCGTCCGACGCCGCCGGCCAGGCTCGCGCCGCCGATGACGACCGCGGCGATGGCGTCGAGCTCGTAGCCCGAGGCCGCCTGCGGCTGGGCCGAGTCGAGGCGGCCGGCGAGCAGCAGTCCCGCGAGGGCCGCGAACAGCCCGGCCAGGCCGAAGACGGTGACGACGATGCGATTGACCGGCAGGCCCGAGAGGCGCGCGGCCTCGGCGTTGCCGCCGACGGCGTACATCGACCGGCCGATGACGGTGCGGTTGAGGATGAACGACGCGACGATCGCGGCCAGCACGAGCACGATGATCGGCACGGGCACCGGGCCGATGTTGCCCCCGAGGAACGACACGGCCGGGGGAGTCGCGATCGGGCGACCGTCCGAGACGACGAGGGTCAGGCCGCGCGCCACGCTGAGCATGGCGAGCGTCGCGATGAACGACGGCAGCTTGCCGTACGCGCTGGCGAACCCGTTGACGAGGCCGGCCACGAGGCCCGTGCCGAGCCCGAGGGCGAGTGCCAGGCCACCGGGCAGCCCCGCCGTGGCGAAGAACCAGCCGGAGACCATCGCCGACAGCGCGGCGACCGAACCGACCGAGAGGTCGATGCCGCCCGCGACGATGACGAAGGTCATGCCGAACGCGAGCACGGCGACGGTCGACACCTGAATGCCGATGTTCAGCAGGTTGCGGCCGGTCAGGAAGTCCGGCGTCGCGATGAAGAGGGCCAGGCACAGCACGACGAGCCCGACGAGGGCTCCGTTCGCGGCCAGGAAGGTCTTGATGTCGAAGGAGCGTCGCTGCGCCTTCACGGTGGTGGTGGTCATGGGTGTCGTCCTCGGGTCCGTGCTTCTCGGGTCAGTTCGTCGGGGGGACGTCGCGTGCCGCGAGCGTCATCAGCGTGTCCTGGGTGGCGTCGGCCGCGGCGACCTCGCCGGCGACGACTCCGTCGCGCATCACGAGGATGCGGTCGCTCATGCCCATCACCTCGGGCAGTTCGCTGCTGACCATCACGACCGCGCCTCCTGCGTCGGTGATCCGGTTCACCAGCTCGTAGATCTCGACCTTCGCGCCGACGTCGACGCCGCGGGTCGGCTCGTCGAGCAGCAGCACCGTCGAGCCGGCGATGATCCAGCGGCCGAACACGGCCTTCTGCTGGTTGCCGCCGGACAGCGAGCCGATCTCCTGGTCGATGTCGCGCATGCGGATCCGCAGGGTCGAGGCGACCTCGTCGGCCTTCGCGCGCTGGCCGGCGAAGTCGACCAGGCCGGCCTTCGCGCTGCTGGCGAGCGTCGCGTAGCCGAGGTTGTCGTTGACGGAGGCGCCGAGCACGAGCCCCTGCGCCTTGCGGTCCTCCGGCACGTGGCCGACGCCCGCGGCGATGGCCCCGGCGACGTCACCCTTCTTGAGGCGCTTGCCGCGGACGGTCACGCTGCCGGAGTCGTACTTGTCCACCCCGGCGATCGCGCGGACGACCTCGGTGCGACCGGCGCCGACGAGCCCGGCGATGCCGAGCACCTCGCCCGCCCGCACCTCGAACGACACGTCGCGGAAGGTCTTCGACGTCAGGCCCCGCACCTCGAGGACGACGGGGGAGTCGCTCTCGCTGCCGGGGGTGCGCGGGTACTGGTGCGCGATGTCGCGGCCGACCATCAGGCGGACGAGCTCGTCCTCGTCGGTCGACGCGGGCACCTCGGCGACGAACGCACCGTCGCGCAGGACGGCCACGGTGTCGCCGATCTCGGCGATCTCGTCGAGGTGGTGGCTGATGAACAGCATGCCGACGCCGCGGGCACGCAGCTGTTCGACGACGCGGAACAGGATCTCGGTCTCGTGCCGGGTCAGCGCGGCGGTCGGCTCGTCGAGGATCAGGATGCGCGCGTCGATGCTCAGCGCCTTGGCGATCTCGACCAGCTGCTGGCGGGCGATGCCGAGCTCGCCGACCTTCTGGTCGACGTCGACGTCGAGCCCGATCAGGTCGAGGGCGGCGCGGGCCCGCTTCTTCAGCTCGCGGCGGTCGACCAGGCCGAACCGGGTCGGGAACCGCCCCATCATCACGTTCTCGGCGACGCTGAGCGACGCGACGAGGTTCAGCTCTTGGTGGATCGTCGCGATGCCGAGCTTCTCGGCGGCGTGCGTGTTCGGCAGGTGGACGGCCTCGCCGTCGACCAGCACACGGCCGGCGTCGGGCTGGTACACACCCGACATCATCTTGATCAGGGTGGACTTGCCGGCGCCGTTCTCGCCGAGCAGCACCTGCACACGGCCGGGCCGGACGTGCACGGTGACGTCGTCGATGACCCGCACGGGGCCGAACGACTTGCTGACGTTCTCGAGCGTGAGCAGGGGGCGATCGTCGTCGATCGAGTGGGGCATGGGTCAGTTCCTGCCGAGGGGTCGGGGTGGGGTGGGGTGTGTCGGGTGCGTCGGGGACGAGGAGGCGCGGGTCGTCGACTCGCGCACGATCAGTTCGCTGGGCAGCACGACCGAGTCGGGCGTGCGCCCGTCGATGACCTCGTGCAGCAGCTGGACGGCGATGCGGCCCATCTCCTCGACGCTGTGCGCGATGACGGTCAGGGCCGGGTCGAGCAGCGAGAACCACTCGATGTCGTCGAACGCGATGACCGAGACGTCGGTGCCCATGCGCATGCCGAGCCGGTTGAGCATGGCGATGGCTCCGACGGCCATGAGGCTGTCGGCGGCGAGCAGGGCGGTCGGCGGCTCGTCGAGCTCGAACAGGGCGTGCACGGCGGCCGACCCGCTGGCGGACTGGAAGTCGCCGACGTAGACCAGGTCGGGGTCGGTGCTGAGGCCCAGCTCGGCGGCCGCGGCCGTCCACGCCTCGAGTCGCTCGCGCCCGGTGGACACGCTCTGCGGGCCCGCGACGTAGCCGACGCGCTCGTGGCCGAGGTCGACCAGGTGCTGCACGGCGGCCCGGATGCCGGGGACGCTGTCGGTCGTCACGCTCGGCACGTCGACGCCGGGGATCGTGCGGTCGACGAACACCGTCGGCACCTCGCGGGCGAGCAGCGAGTCGATGCTGGCCGAGTCGGTGCCCTGCGGGGCGACGATGACGCCGTCGACGCGGCGTGAGATGAGGGTGTCGAGGTAGCGGTCCTGCTGCTCGCGGTTCTCGTTGGCGTTGCCGAGGAGGGTGACGTAGCCCAGCTCGAGCAGCGACTGCTCGATCGTGTGGGCGAGGTCGGCGAAGAACGGGTTGCGGACGTCCGAGACGAGCAGGCCGACCGTGTCGGAGCGGGTCGAGCGCAACGCCCGGGCCTGCGCGTTGGGGCGGAAGTCGAGTTCGCGCACGGCCTGCTCGACCTGGGCCCTCGACTCGGCGGAGGTGGCCGGGTTGCCCGACAAGACGCGCGATGCCGTCGCGGCCGAGACGCCGGCGCGCTGCGCCACGTCCCTGATCGTCACGGTGTTCATCGGGCTCTACCTCGTCGTAGTGGTGCGGGTCACAGGGTGTTTCCGCTGCGTGGAATCGATTCCATGGAACCGATTCCACGACAGTAGACGAGCCGCCCCCTCCTGTCAACGCGAGACCACCTGTGCCCATGAACCCGATCTCGAACCGAACACCCGGTTGCAACCGGGTGCATCGTTCGAAACCGGGTTCATCCCGACACAGGGCCGACCCCCGCGAGCGGACGAGGAGGCGCGGTGCCCGCCCCAGCCGCCCGCGCCTCCGCGTCCCAGCCCTGCCAGCCCAGCCCATGAACCCCGTTCCGGACGATGAACCCCGTTCCGACGGGGTTGATCGTCCGGAACGTGGTTCATCGCGACCCGACTCCAGGCCGGCGCACCGCACGTACCCGGCACGCAGAAGAGCGGCGGCCCCCCGAAGGGGACCGCCGCTCTCGCGTACAGCAGGCGCCGAGGCGCCGGGGTGCCGGAGCACCCGGGGTGCTACTTGGCCGAGACGACCGTCAGCGTGATCGTCGCGATGACGTCCTCGCGCAGGCGGAGGGTGGCTTCGTGCTCACCCGTCACCTTGATGGTCGAGGGGATCTCGACCTTGCGCTTGTCGATCGTCGCGACGCCCTGGGCGTTGACCGCGTCGGCGACATCGCCCGGACGGACCGAGCCGAACAGACGGCCGTCGGCACCGGTCTTCACCGTGAGACGGATCTTCTGGGCCTCGAGGCGCTGCTTGAGGTCGTGGGCCTCTTCGATCGTCTTGAGCTCGCGGGTCTCGCGGGCCGTACGGATCTGAGCGACCTGCTTCTCGCCACCGCGGCTCCACGCCACGGCGAAGCCCTGGGGCACCAGGTAGTTGCGGGCGTAGCCGTTCTTGACGTCGACGACGTCACCGGCGGAACCGAGGCCGGAGACCTCGTGGGTCAGGATTACCTTCGACATGGTGGTCCTTCCGATCAGCGGCCGGAGCCGGCGTAGGGGAGGAGCGCCATCTCACGGGCGTTCTTCACGGCACGGGCGATGAGGCGCTGCTCCTGGACGGAGACGCCGGTGATGCGACGGGCGCGGATCTTTCCACGCTCCGAGATGAACTTGCGCAGGGTCGCGACGTCTTTGTAGTCGATGACACCGACGCGGATCGACTTCGCGGGAGCGGCGTTCTTGCCGCCCTTGCCGCGGAGGGGCTTGCGGCGGTCGCCGCTGCTCTTTCCAGCCATTGGTTTCTACTTTCGATGAATGAAGAAGTACTAAAAGGGAACGGCGATGCCTAGAAGGGCGTCTCGTCGTTGTAGGTGCCGTTGCCACCGGGGGTGTTCCACACGTCGCCGCCAGAGGTGTTGCCACCCTGCTGGCCGCCGGCGGGCTGACCCCACGGCTCTTGCGCCTGACCGCCGCCGACCTGAGCCGGCTGGCCACCACGGTTGCCACCGCCGTTGCCGCCCCCGAAGGAGCCGCCACCGGCAGCGCCGTCGCGGGAGGACGCGGCGCGCGTCACCTGAGCGGTCGCGTAACGCAGCGAGGGGCCGATCTCGTCGATCTCGAGCTCCATGCTGGTGCGCTTCTCGCCCTCTTTGGTCTCGTACGAGCGCTGCTTGAGTCGGCCCTGAGCGATGACCCGGCTGCCCTTGGTGAGGCTGCTGGCCACGTGCTCGCCGAACTCGCGCCACACGCTGGCACGGAGGAAGAGCGCCTCGCCGTCCTTCCACTCGTTCGACGCGCGGTCGAACGTGCGGGGGGTCGACGCGATGGTGAAGTTCGCGACCGCGAGCCCGTTCTGCGTGTAGCGCAGCTCGGGGTCACTGGTGAGGTTTCCCACCACTGTGATGACGGTCTCGCCAGCCATCGGACTACTCGGCAGCCTTCTCGGCGGCGGGAGCAGCCGGGGCGGCGGGTGCAGCCGGGGCGGCAGCGGCGTTGGCGGCCTTGCGGGCGGCCTTCTCGTCGCTGACCTTCTTGGCGGCGGCGACCATGGCGATCGCCTCTTCGGCACGCAGGACCTTGGTGCGCAGCACGGCCTCGGAGAGACCCAGCTGGCGGTCGAGCTCGACCGTGGCGGCCGAGCTCGAGGTCAGGTTGACGACGGCGTAGATGCCCTCGGTCTTCTTGTTGATCTCGTAGGCCAGGCGACGACGTCCCCAGATGTCCACGTTGTCGATCGTTCCGCCATCGTTGCGGATGACGTTGAGGAACTTGTCCAAGCTCGGGGCGACGGTGCGCTCATCGATCTCGGGGTCCAGGATGACCATCAGTTCGTACTGGTGCATGACTAACCCACCTCCTTCGGACTTAACGGTCACAGACGGTCTGTGACAGGAGGGTATTCATGTCGCGGCGTCGGCCATGAGGCAGACGCAACCTTCCCAGCGTAGCCGAGCGCGCCTCCTGAATCAATGCCGCCGCAGCGGCCGCCGGCTCCAGAGAGCCGAGGAGGCGCGGGTCGACACCCGCAGGACGGGTTACGCCCCAGCACCCTCGCGTGCGTTCCACCAGGCGAGCAGGCGCTCGGTGGCGACCTCGGCCCCGAGCGGCCCCTCTTCGGTGCGCAGCTCGAGCAGGAAGCGGTAGGCCTCGCCGACCTCGCGGCTCGGGCCGATGCCCAGGACGCGTTGGATGTCGTCGCCGTCGAGGTCGGGCCGCAGCGAGTCGATCTCTTCGCGTTCGCGCAGCTCGGCGATCCGCGCCTCGAGGTCGTCGTAGGCGAAGCCGAGCCGGTCGGCCTTGCGCCGGTTGCGCGTGGTCACGTCGGCCCGGGTCAGCATGTGCAACCGCTCGAGCTGGTCACCGGCGTCGCGGACGTACCGGCGCACGGCCGAGTCGGTCCAGCCGCCCTCCGTGTAGCCGAAGAACCGGAGGTGCAGCTCGATCAGGCGGGAGACGGCGGCGATCGTGTCGTTGTCGAAGCGGAGCGCCTTCAACCGCTTCTTGGCGAGCTTGGCGCCGACGACGTCGTGGTGGTGGAAGGTGACGACCCCGCCCGGCTCGAGGCGACGCGTGGCCGGCTTGCCGCAGTCGTGCAGCAGGGCCGCGAGGCGCAGGGTGAGGTCGGGCGCCTCGCCCGGGTGCCGCTCCCGCTCGTAGCCGATGGCCTGATCGAGCACGGTGAGGCTGTGCTCGTACACGTCCTTGTGGTGGTGGTGCTCGTCGACCTCGAGGCGCATGGCGGCGAGCTCGGGCATGACGTGGTCGGCCAGCCCGGTGTCGACCAGCAGCCGGACACCGTCTCGGGGGGTTTCGGTCTTGAGGAGCTTCGACAGCTCGTCGGCGACCCGCTCGACCGAGACGATCGACAGGGTCTCGGCCCGGGCGGTCATCGCCTCGCGCACCTCGTCGGACACGGTGAAGCCGAGCTGCGCCGTGAACCGGGCGGCCCGCATCATGCGCAGGGGGTCGTCACGGAACGAGTCGACCGCGGTGCCCGGGGTGGCGAGCCGCGCCTCCAGCAGGTCGTCGACGCCGCCGGACGGGTCGACGAGCACGCGCTCGGGCAGACGCAGCGCCATCGAGTTGACCGTGAAGTCGCGACGGACCAGGTCGCCCTCGAGGGTGTCGCCGAACTCGACGACGGGCTTGCGGGTCTCGCCGTCGTAGACGTCGCTGCGGTACGTGGTGATCTCGACGGTCTCGCCGTCGACGCGGGCCGCGATCGTGCCGAACGCGCGGCCGACGTCCCAGTGCGCCTCGGCCAGGGGGACGACGATCGCCAGGATCTGGTCGGGGTCGGCGTCGGTCGTGAAGTCCAGGTCGTTGACCGGCCGGCCGATGAAGGCGTCGCGCACCGGACCGCCGACGAGGGCGAGCTCGTGACCGGCCGCGGCGAACGCGGCGGCGAGCTTCTCGATGCGGGGGGTGGCGGCCAGATCGTCCAGTCGCTGCAGGGCCCGTGCGACGCTGTCCATGACGAAACAGCTTGCCACAGCCGAGGAGGCGCGGGCTGAGTCCGCGACGGCGCCTCACGACCCCGTCCTCCCGCCTCGCAGGCGCTTCGCCGCTGCTTCTTGGTCGGCGTTGCCTAGACTCGGCATGCTCGAACGGCTCCTGTCGCCGTCGACACCTGACGCCTATGAGACTCTTCTTCGCCGTGATCGCCGCCCTGTTGGCGGTGTTCGTCGTGTCGGCGGGGCTGCCGGCGACCACGGCCCGGGCGGCGTCCGCCCCCACGGGCGACGGCATCACGATGACCGTCGAGCCGGCCTCCGACGGCGTGCTGCGACCCGACGACGACCTCACCCTCGGGGTCACCGTGACGAACGACGGCGACAGCGACCTCGCGGCGACCACGGCCCGGGTCTACCTCGACCGCGAACCGTTCACCACGCGGTCCAAGCTCGCCTCGTGGCTCGATCCCGACGACGTCTCGGGCGACGACTACCTCGGGCGCCAGCTCGTCCAGGTCGACGTGCCCGCGGTCTCCGCCGGGTCGTCCGTCGCCCTCGACACCGTCGTCGTGCCCGCCGACCGCCTCGGCCTGACCGGCCGCGCCTTCGGGGCGCGTGCGCTCGGGGCCCGCGTGCTCGACGCGTCGGGCAGCCAGGTGGCGCAGACCCGCAGCAGCGTGGTCTGGTACCCCGCCGACAGCTTCCAGCCGACCCGCGTGGCGGTCGCCGTGCCGATCACGACGCCCGAGAGCGAGACGGGCGTCCTCGACGCCTCCGCCCTCGCCGCCTACACCTCGGACGGCGGGGTGCTGCGACGCGAGCTCGACGCCGTGGCCGGCACCGGCGCGACCCTGGGCATCGACCCGATGATCATCGCGTCGATCCGCCTGCTCGGCACCGAGGCCCCGCAGTCGGCCGTCGACTGGCTCACCGAGCTGCAGGCCCTGCCGAGCGACATGTTCCCGTTGGCGTACGCCGACGCCGACGTCGCCGGGCTGCGACAGGCCGGCGCGACGACCGTCCCGGCCGTGACCTCGCTCGACACCCTGGTCGACCCCACCCGCTTCGAGGACATGCCCGCACCGACCGACACGCCCACCGAGGCGCCGGGTCAGGGGACGGACGACGGCTCGGGCACCGGCGTCGCCGGATCCGACCCCTCCGCCCTGCCGAGCGACGGGGCCACCGACCAGCCGACCGGCGAGCCGTCGCCCTCCGAGACGCCCGGCGACGGCGTGGTCCTGCCCACCACCGCCCAACTGCTCGACTTCCCGTGGACGCAGCGCGACGTCGTCTGGCCGCGCGAGTCGTCCGTCGTGTCCGCCGACCTGACCGCGTTCGCCGCCGGCTCGTACACGTCGACCATCGTCTCGAGCGGCAACGTCGACGTCGACGGCGACTCGACCGAGAACGCCGCGGTCACGATCGGTGCCGTCCCGGCCGTCGTCTCGGACGACCCGTTGTCCGACCTGGTCACCCAGGCGGCCGAGGCGACGAGCCTGGCCGAGTGGCAGGCCACGATGGCCCGGCTCTCCGCCACCGTCGCGACCATCGCCTACGAGCGGCCCAGCGACGCCCGCACCCTGCTGACCACGCTCGAGCGCGAGTGGCCGTCGACCGGGCAGTTCCTCACCCGCACGCTGCAGGCCGTCGACGGCCTTCCCTGGGTCAGCGGCGCCACCCTGACCGACGCCCTGGCGAGCACCCCGTCGACGGCGACCGTCGTCGACAGTCCCGAGAGCGACGCCCGTCTCGACCAGCTGCGTGACCTCGTGTCCGCCGACGAGAGGGTCGTCGACTTCTCGACCGCCCTCGCCGAACCGCAGCTCGTCACCGAGTCGGCCCGACTGCGCACGATGGCCCTGGCCTCGCACGCCTGGCGCGACAACGTCGACGGCTTCCCCGCCGAGGTCGCCTCGGCCGTGGCCGACGCGACCGCGACGTCGGGTCTCGTGGCCGTCGTCCAGGGCTCGCCGATCTCCATCCTCGGCGACCGCTCGGCCCTGCCCCTCTACCTCGAGAACAAGACCGACTCGGTCGCGACGGTGAAGTTGAACCTGACGCCGTCGAACTCCATCCTCTCGATCGAGCGAAGCCCCATCGAGGTGACGATCCAGCCTCAGTCCCAGACCCGGGTCAGCGTGCCCGTGCAGTCCGTCGCCAACGGGACGGTCTCGGTGCAGCTCCAGCTGGTCAGCCTCTCGGGCGTGGCGATCGCCACCCCGGTCGACGTCCCGCTCTCGGTGCAGGCCGGGTGGGAGACCGCCATCACCTGGATCTTCGGCGTCGCCTTCGCCGCGCTGTTCGTCGGCGGCCTCTACCGCACCTTCCGCAAGCGCCGCAGGGCGCGCGACGAGGCCCGGTCGTCCGGCGACGGCCCGTCAGCCGATGCGGCCCCGTCACCCGATGCGGCCGCCTCGCCGCCCGTCCAGGAGTCCATGTGAGCAACCAGGGCGGTCTCGGTCGCGCCAGCATCCTCCTTGCGTCCGGGACGATGGTCTCGCGCGTCCTCGGCTTCGTGAAGGCGGCCGTGCTGGCCGCCGCGATCGGGCAGTCGGCCAGCCGGGCAGCCGACTCGTTCGCCCTCGCGAACCAGCTGCCGAACAACATCTACGCGCTGATCGCGGGTGGCCTGCTCAGCGCCGTGCTCGTGCCCCAGATCGTGCGGGCGGCGACCTCCGACGACGGGGGGCAGCGGTTCATCAACAAGATCGTGACCCTCGGCACCATCGTCTTCGCGGCCGTGGGCCTGGCCGGCACGCTGCTCGCCCCCGTGCTCGTGCGGCTCTACGCGCAGCAGAGCACGGACGGCGGGGCGGGATTCACCTCGGACCAACTCGCCCTCGCGACCGCCTTCGCCTACTGGTGCCTGCCGCAGATCTTCTTCTACGCCATGTACTCGCTGCTGAGCGAGGTGCTCAACGCCCGACAGGTGTTCGGGCCCTTCACCTGGGCGCCGGTGCTCAACAACGTCGTCTCCATCGCCGGCCTCGTCGTCTTCATGGTCATGTTCGGCGGAGCCGTCGAGAACTCGGCGGTCGACGTCTGGACCGGCGACCGCATCTTCGTCATCGCGGCGACGGCCACCCTGGGCGTCCTGGCGCAGGCGGCGTTCCTGTTGCTGTTCTGGCGCCGTGCGGGTCTGACCTTCCGCCCCGACTTCCGCTGGCGCGGAGTCGGCCTCGGCGCGACGGGCAAGGCCGCCGGGTGGCTGTTCGGCATGGTGCTCGTCACCCAGTTGGCCGGGCTGGTGCAGAGCCGCGTCGCCACCCTGGGCAGCGAGGTCGGCGCCTCGAACGCGGTGCTCGCGAACGCCTGGCTGCTCTTCATGCTGCCGCACGGCATCATCGCCGTGTCGATCGGCACCGCCTACTTCACGCGCATGAGCGGCCACGCCTCGCGCGGCGACCTGCGGGCCGTCCGCACCGACATGTCGCAGTCGCTCCGCGCCATCGGCATGTTCATGGTGTTCGCCGCGGTCGCCATGTGCGTCGTGGCCTATCCGTTCGCCCGGTTCTTCGAGGTCGACTTCGCCGGGTCGACCCGCACGGCCGAGGTGATCCTCGGCTACATGCCCGGCCTCGTCCTGTTCAGCGTGCTGTTCATCGTGCAGCGGGTGTTCTACTCGATGCACGACCAGCGCACGCCCTTCTTCCTGCAGCTCGTCCAGTCGGGCATCTTCGTCGCGGGCGTCGCGATCTCGGCCGCCGTGGTGTCGCCCGAGCACATCGCGATGGCCATCGCCATCACGACCTCGATCGCGGGCTCCAGCCAGGCCGTGGTCGCGCTCGTCGTCGTCAAGAAGCGGCTGGGCGGCATCGACGGCCGCTGGGTGCTGCGCCGCTACGTGCAGTTCTTCGTCTTCTCGCTCGTCGCCGGGGCGGTGGGCGTCGTCGTCGTGACCGTCTTGGGTGGTTTCTCCGCCGACGGCTTCGCCCAGTCCGGCCGTGTGCCGGGCGTGCTGACGGTCGTCGTGGCCGGGGCCGTCATGGGCCTGGTCTACGGCGCACTGCTCTGGTTCGCGCGGATCCCCGAGCTGCGGGTGCTGACCACGCCGGTGACCGCACGTCTCGCACCGACCGTCTCGCGCCTCCTGCGTCGCTGACCGCCGCTGGCCGTCGCGGGCGGGCGGGCGTGCACGGCACTGCCGGGCGCTGCCAGGCACTGCGGGGCCCGGCCGGGCGCCGCACTGCCAGGCCCGCGGGAATGCCCCGTCGGTAGGATGCGTTCCACCAGACGATCGAGGGATCCGACCTCCGAGCCACCGCTCGCAGGTCGTCTTCCCGCTCGTGAAGTTCTCCCCCAGGAAGGTGCCCATGCGCCAGGTCATCATCATCGGTTCCGGCCCCGCCGGCTACACGGCCGGCATCTACGCCGCCCGGGCCGGTCTGCGCCCCCTCATCGTCGCGAGCTCGGTCGAGGCCGGCGGCGAGCTCATGAAGACCACCGAGGTCGAGAACTTCCCCGGCTTCCCCGAGGGCATCCAGGGCCCCGAGCTCATGTTCAAGATGCAAGAGCAGGCAGAGAAGTTCGGTGCCGAGGTGCTGCTCGACGACGTCACCGCCGTCGACCTGACCGGCGACGTCAAGAAGGTCACCCTGGGCAACGGCACCGTCGAGGAGAGCCTCACGGTGATCTTCGCGACGGGCAGCGCGTATCGCAAGCTCGGCCTCGCCGACGAGGAGCGCCTGAGCGGCCGCGGCGTCAGCTGGTGCGCCACCTGCGACGGCTTCTTCTTCAAGGAGAAGGCGATCGCCGTCGTCGGCGGCGGCGACTCGGCCATGGAGGAAGCGACGTTCCTGACCCGCTTCGCCTCGAAGGTCTACGTCATCCACCGCTCGAGCAGCCTGCGCGCGTCGAAGATCATGCAAGACCGGGCCCACGCGAACGAGAAGATCGAGTTCCTGTTCGACAAGCAGGTCACGGCGATCCTCGGCGGCGAGAAGGCCACCGGCGTCACCCTGACCGACACGGTCGACGGCAGCACGACCGACCTCGACCTCGACGGCCTCTTCATCGCCATCGGCAACGACCCCCGCGTGCACCTCGTGCACGGTCAGGTCGACCTGACCTCGGACGGCACCATCGCCGTGCAGGGGCGCAGCTCGAAGACCAACCTGACCGGCGTCTTCGCCGCGGGCGACGTCATCGACGCGACCTACCGCCAGGCGGCCACCGCCGCGGCCTCGGGCACCGTCGCGGCGCTCGACGTCGAGCACTACCTGGCCTCGCTCGACCAAACCTTCCTGGCCGAGCAGACCGTGGGGTCGGCCGAGGGCGTCGAGACGTCCGAGTCCGTGGTCGCCTGACCCGCGCCTCCTGAAGCCAACCCAGATCACCCTGACGAAAGGAACACCATGAGCAGCGCCAAAGCAGTGACCGACGCGTCCTTCGAGGCCGACGTCCTCAACTCCGACAAGACGATCCTCGTCGACTTCTGGGCCGAGTGGTGCGGCCCGTGTCGCGCCGTCTCGCCGATCCTCGACCAGATCGCCGCCGAGCACGGCGACAAGATCGAGATCGTCAAGCTCAACGTCGACGACAACCCGCAGACCGCCATGAAGTACCAGATAACCTCGATCCCGGCCATGAAGGTCTACCGCGGCGGCGAGGTCGTCAAGACCGTCATCGGTGCCAAGCCCAAGCCGGCCCTCGAGGCCGACCTGGCGGAGTTCATCGCGTAGTCGACGCCGACACCACGACGAGAGCCCGCCCAGCACACGCTGGGCGGGCTCTCGTCGTCCCCCGGCCGCACGGGCATAGTCTTGACCGAATCACCCTCTGACAGAACAGGGACATCGATGAGCGACAAGGGCACCAACCTCGACCCGTGGTACGACTCGTACGCCGACCGTACGGCCGGCCTCAGCGCCTCCGAGGTCCGAGCCCTGTTCGCCGTCGCCTCGCGCCCCGAGGTCGTCTCGCTGGCCGGCGGCATGCCCTACGTCTCCGCCCTGCCCCGCGAGCTCGTCACCGGCGCCATCGACCGCGTCATGGCCGACGGGGGAGCGATGGCGATGCAGTACGGCAGCGGCCAGGGCACCCCGGCGATCCGCGAGCACATCATGCAGATCATGGCGATGGAGGGCATCCGCGGCAGCGCCGACGACGTGGTCGTCACCACGGGCTCGCAGCAGGCCCTCGACCTCGTCACCCGCCTGTTCGTGAACCCGGGCGACGTCGTGCTCGCCGAGTCGCCGAGCTACGTGGGCGCCCTGGGGGTCTTCAAGGCGTACCAGGCCGACGTCGTGCACGTCCCGATGGACGAACACGGACTCGTGCCCGAGGCGCTGCGTGAGGCCATCGCGACGGTCACGGCCCGCGGCGGGCGGATCAAGTTCCTGTACACGATCCCGAACTTCCACAACCCTGCCGGTGTCACCCTCACCTGGGCCCGCCGCGTCGAGATCCTCGAGATCTGCCGCTCGGCCGGCATCCTCGTCCTCGAGGACAACCCCTACGGGCTGCTCTACTTCGACCAACCGGCCCCCCAGGCGATGCGCTCGATCGACGACGAGGGAGTGATCTACCTCGGGTCGTTCTCCAAGACCCTCGCACCCGGCTTCCGGGTGGGCTGGGCACTCGCCCCGCACGCCATCCGCGAGAAGCTCATCCTCGCCAACGAGTCGGCCACCCTGTCGCCGAACTCGTTCGGGCAGTTCGTCATCACCGAGTACCTCGACCAGGCCGACTGGCGTGGGCAGATCGAGACCTTCCGCGACCTGTACCGCGAGCGGCGCGACGCGATGATCTCGGCGCTGGGGGAGTACCTGCCGTCGCTCACGTGGAACGTACCCGACGGGGGCTTCTTCGTCTGGGTGGGGCTGCCGGCCGAGCTCGACTCGAAGGCCATGCTGCCCCGAGCGGTCAAAGAGCTCGTGGCCTACACGCCCGGCACGGCGTTCTTCGCCGACGGCGACGGTCGGCAGAACATCCGCCTGTCGTTCTGCTACCCGACGCCCGAGTCGATCCGCACCGGCGTGGCCCGCCTGGCGAACGTCGTCAACGGCGAACTCGACCTGCTGCGCACGTTCTCGCCCGCGAGCCTGTCGAACCCGGCTCTTCGCCCGCAGAGCGTCGTCGTTCCGCCGCCGAACACCAACTGATCAGCACTTTCGGCGTCTCGTGAGCTTTCCGTCCACGAGACCGGCCTCCGTCGTGACACAAGGAAGAGACCCCCATGGCATCGAGTGAGCTGCGTACCGTCACCGTCCTCGCCGGAGGCATCTCGCACGAACGCGACGTCTCCCTGAGATCGGGGAGGCGCGTGGTCGACAGCCTCGTCACCCACGGCATCGAGGTGGAGCTCCGTGATCCCGACGCCTCGTTGCTCGGCCATCTGACCGCGTCACGTCCCGACGTCGTGTGGCCGGCCCTGCACGGAGCGAGCGGCGAGGACGGAGCGCTGCGCGGTCTGCTCGAGGCGCTCGACGTCCCGTTCGTCGGCAGCACGGCGGCCGCGGCGCGACTGGCCTGGGACAAGCCGACCGCGAAAGAGCTCGCCCGACGCGCCGGGGTCTCCACCCCGCGAGGCATCACCTTGTCCCACGACGCCTTCCGTGAGCTCGGCGCCGTCGGCGTGTTGGCGGCCATCGCCGAGGAGCACCCGGTACCCGTCGTCGTGAAGCCGGCGCGAGGTGGCTCCGCCCAAGGCGTGACGGTCGTCGACGACATCGGTGCGCTGCCGAGGGCCATGGTCGACGCGTACACGTACTGCGACGACGTCATCGTCGAGCAGAAGATCACCGGTACCGAGATCGCCATCGGGGTCATCGACACCGGTGACGGCCCGCTCGCCCTCCCCGCGGTCGAGATCGTGCCCCGTCAGGGTTTCTACGGTTTCGAGGCTCGCTACAACGCGGGGGAGACCACGTTCTTCACCCCCGCACGGCTCGACTCGGCTGCCTCCGATGCTGCCGCCCGCGCCGCAGTGGCCGTACACGAAGCCCTCGGGCTCCGTCACCTCTCGCGGGTCGACCTCATCGTCGATGCCGCCGGGACCCCGTGGTTCCTCGAGGTCAACGTGCTGCCCGGGCTGACCGAGACGTCACTCGTCCCGATGGCTCTGGAGTCGGCCGGCTACGAGCTCGGCATGTTCTACGCCGCCCTCGCCGAGAAGGCTGTCACCGACCACCGTCGCTGACGGACGCGGGTGCAGCGCGACGTTTCACGTGAAACGTAGCCCACCTGGAGGTCGTGACAACGGCCTAGCCACGCGTGGGGCGCGAGCGGGCCACACCGCTGGCCGGTGTTACGTGCGGAGCAGGGTCTGCCCGTGTCAGGTTTTTCGATGAGACCAACGTAAGGCCCGAGAGGTACAGCGTCGTGCTCGGGGACGACAGACTCTCATCGGCACTGTCGGGGTTGAACCGGTCGTGATCAGGCCGATCGACATCTGCTGCTGGTCGCTTTCACGAGTTGGATGAGCGTCGTCGCTCTCGGACCCCTGCCGTCCCACGACAGGTGTGCAAACTCACGGTCGCTCGAGCAACTCGGTTGTGCGACTCCTCTCGATGGTGACTCGTGTCTCTAGCCCGAATCGACACCATCCCTCTCCACGACAGGAACCTCAGATCAGCGATGGGGCAGCGTACTGATTCAGCCGTCACCAACTGGAGGAATCGATGGGGCAGCGTACTGGTTCAGCCGTCACCAACTGGAGGAATCGATGGGCCACCTCCAGGTCACACGATGAGCGACAACACGTTCAGATGGCATGCCCACTCATCTGTTTTCCTCGGTCACGCTGATGACCTACCGGGCATAGAAGTAGATGCCTAGAACAAGGCCCGTTTCACGTGAAACACCGGCGGCACACAGCGGAGAGCGCTGAGAGCCAGCCGCAGCAACAACCGCCCCTGCTCTGAAGAGCAAGGGCGGTCGATGTTTCACGTGAAACAGTTGGTCAGGGGCCCTACGAACGAGCAGTCACTCCTCTTGCTCGTGCCCCAACTGGCCGAGGATGCGGTTGAGATCCTGCATGGACGCGAAGTCAATCGTGATGGAGCCTTTGCGAGCACCCAACGACACCTTCACCCGGGTGTCGAACCGGTCACCGAGGCTCTCTGCCACCTCGTCCAAGTGCGCCTGGTGCTTACCCGGCGTCGAGGTGCGCGTCGACTTCGGCTTGGCGCTCCCACCCGCGGCGATGGCCTCGGCCGCGCGCACGCTGAGGTCTTCGTTGACGATGCGATCCGCGAGTCGAGCCATGAGCACCGGGTCACCCGTGCTCAGGATGGCTCGGGCGTGCCCGGCCGTCAGGACGCCCGAGGCGACCCGGCGCTGCACGGCAGCCGGCAGCCTCAGCAACCTCAGGGTGTTGGTGATCTGTGGGCGGCTGCGGCCGATGCGGGTGGCCAGCTCGTCCTGGGTGATGCCGAAGTCGGCGAGAAGTTGCTGATAGGCGGATGCTTCTTCGAGCGGGTTGAGCTCGGCTCGGTGGAGGTTCTCGAGCAGGGCGTCGCGCAGCATCGCGTCGTCCGCGGTGTCCTTGACGATGGCAGGGATCGTCGCGAGACCCAGCTCTTTGGTCGCCCGGAGGCGTCGCTCGCCCATGACGAGCTCGTACTGTGCTGCCCCCTTGCCGCTCTTCTTGATCGGACGGACGACGATGGGCTGCAACACACCGACCTCGCGGATGGACGTCACCAACTCGGCGAGCTCTTCGGCACGGAACTCGGCCCGTGGCTGCTGCGCGTTCGGGGTGATGTCCAACGGATTGAGGTTCGCCAGGCGTGCACCCGGCACGGCGATGAGCTCGTCGGCCGTCTGTTGTGCCGTCGGGAAGAAGACGTCTACCGGGCGGTCCTGGCTCTCGTCGGAGACGGGGATGAGGGCGCCGATGCCGCGCCCGAGTCCGGTTCGCTTGGTTGCCATTACTGGGGTGCTCCTCGACGTGCTAGTTCGGCGGCCGCCTCGAGGTACGAGATCGACCCGGGGGAGTTGGTGTCGTAGCTGATGACCGTCTGCCCGTAGCCGGGTGCCTCACTGATCCTGACCGACCGGGGAATCAGGGTGTTCAGTGCTTCATCAGGGAAATGGTCGCGAACGTCGGCGACGACCTGCTGAGCCAGGTTCGTCCGTCCGTCGTACATCGTGAGCAGGATGCTCGACACCTTGAGCTTCGGGTTCAGGTGCTTCTCGATGAGCTGGATGTTGCGCAGCAGTTGGCTCAACCCTTCGAGTGCGTAGTACTCGCACTGGATGGGGATGAGCACTTCACTGGCGGCGACGAAGGCATTGATCGTGAGCAATCCGAGAGACGGGGGGCAGTCGATGAAGACGTAGTCGTATCGCTCGCCGGCCTTCTCGGTGGCGCTGAGGTACTCGGACAGCGCTCTGCTCAGTCGCTGCTCGCGAGCGACGAGCGAGACGAGTTCGATCTCGGCTCCGGCGAGGTGGATCGTGGCCGGGATGCAGAAGAGCGTGTCGAACTCGGGGCTCTTCTGGACGACGTCCGCGACCTCGCCGTCGTTCACCACGACGTCGTAGACGCTCGGCGTCTCGGCCCGGTGTTCCACACCGAGGGCCGTCGAGGCGTTGCCCTGGGGATCGAGATCGATGACCAACACCTTCGCCCCACTCCGCGCCAGAGCGGCCGAGAGGTTGACGGTGGTCGTGGTCTTGCCGACGCCACCCTTCTGGTTGGAGACGGTGATCACTCGTGTCGAGGCGGGGGAGGGAAGAGGTTCTCGTGACAGGGCCTGCTTGCGTCGATTCAGGTCGGCGAGCTCCCGAGCCAGGGGAGTGCTTCTGTCGTCGTCAGCCGAGGAACTCACTGAAGGGGTCTCCGTATCGCCATGTTTCACGTGAAACGACCTGCCCGGAGGTGTGACCACACCGCTTGGAAACGGCTCGGTGATCATCGGGGATCGAAGGCCGAGTCTATCGTCAGGCCCCGACAAAGAGAGGGAGCCCACGTGCGCGTGCCCGACGAGACCTCGTGGGCGACCACCGTCCCGAAACAATAAAAAGACAATAATACCTGGTCAAAGGGTACTCAAGCTGAGATCCTCGGTCTGGTCAGTCCAGAGTGGCGATGAACACCCGAGTCGTCTCGTCGACGAGTCCGACGCCCAGCTCACGAGCCTCGACGTCGATCAGGTGGTGGCGCGCGATGACCTTGCGTGCGGCGGCGATCTCGTCGTCGACCCGCGCACCCTTCATCAACAGGAGTTGTCCGCCGGTCTTCACCAGCGGGGCGGTCAGCGGGATCAACTTGGAGAGGGCCGACACCGCACGGGCGGTCGCCTGGTCGAGCCAGCCGTCCAGCTGTACGTCTTCGGCGCGGGCACGGACGACCTCGACGTTGTCGAGACCCATGCGCTCGGCCTCGGCCGTCAGCCAGTCGACGCGTCGCTCCATCGGTTCGATCAGGACGAGCGTGGCGTCCGGACGAGCAGCCGCGAGCACGAGTCCTGGCAGGCCGGCACCCGACCCGATGTCGCCGACTCGACCGGAGACCAGCAGGGGCGCCAACAGCCCACAGTTGATGACGTGCCGGGTCCAGAGACGCGGCAGCTCGAGCGGTCCGATCAGGCCGAGTTCTTCCCCGTGCTGGGCGAGGTCGGCGACGTAGCGGCGCACGACGTCGAGACGGTCGCCGAAGATCGTCGCCGCGACGGCGGGCTCGACCTCGAGGGTCGACGTGTCGGTCATGTCCGTGGGCTCAGGGACGGGTGATGACGGTGTGACGGTCGCGGCCTTCGCCCTCGGACTCCGAGGTGAAGCCCCGCGCGGCCACGATGTCGTGGACGAGTTTGCGCTCGTAGGACGACATGGGCGGGAGGGACGCCGACGTGGCGCCGTCCTCGAGCTTCGCGACGGCGACGTCCACGAGACGGCCCAGCTCGGTCTCACGCGTGGCGCGCGAGCCTCCGATGTCGAGGATGAGCCGCGAGAACTCGCCCGTCTTCGTCTGCACCGCGATGCGCGTCAGCTCTTGCAGGGCGTTGACCGTGTCGGGCTTCGACAGGACGCGCAGCTTCTGCTCGCCGCTCGAATCGACCGAGATGTACGAGCGACCGCCGCGGACCTCGATGTCGATGTCTCCGTCGAAGTCGCAGATGTCGAGCAGCTCTTCGATGTAGTCGGCTGCGATGTCGCCCTCGTCGAGGACGTCGGCCGTGTCGTCCGAGGCGACCCGCGCCTCCTGGTCGTTGCTCGAGGCGACGGCACCGTCGTTCTCGGCGGCAGGCTCGACGATGTCGGTCGTGGAGTCGTCTGAGGTCATTTCTTGGGGCCGTTCTGCTTCTTGGAGCGGTTCTTGCCGACGGGCTGGGTGCGCTGGGTCGTCTTCGGCACGGCGGGTGCCGACTCGATCTCGGTCACGGTGATGCTGGGCAGGCCCTTGCGCTGCTGCTTGCGTGCGAGGCGCTCTTCACGCGCCAGTGCCGCCTCGCTGCCGGGGGTGGGCATGTTGCGGATGACCAGGAACTGCTGGGCCATGGTCCAGACGTTGGAGGTGAGCCAGTAGAACATGACGCCCAGGGGGAACGACAGACCCGAGAAGACGAACACGAGGGGGAGGAAGTACAGGAGCATGCGCTGCTGCTTGAACATGGGGCTCGCCTTGGTCTCGGGCGACATGTTCTTCGAGACGATCTGCAGCTGGGTGATGAACTGCGACGCCGTCATGATGACCACCATGGCGCCGGCCATCAGGCGGACCTCCCAGGTGGTGGCGCCGAGGAAGGTCTCTTTCAGGGGAGCACCGAAGAGCGCCGACTCACCGAACGAGTTCGACAGCGCCGAGTTCAGCAGGCCGATGCCCACCTTCTCTTGCTGGGCGTTGTGCAGCACGGTGTAGAGGCTGAAGAAGATCGGCATCTGGATCAGCAGCGGCAGGCACGAGCTGAGCGGGTTGGTACCGGTGTCCTTGTAGAGCGCCATGGTCTCGCGCGACATCGCCTCGCGGCTGAACTGGTCGCGCTTGCCCTTGTACTTGTCCTGGATCTTCTTGAGCCGGGGCGCGATCTCCATCATGCGTCGCTGGCTCTTGATCTGCCGGACGAAGATCGGGATGAGGCAGGCCCGCACCACGAGGACCAGGCCGACGATCGAGAGCACCCACGTGCTGCCGGCCGCGGTGTCCATGCCGAACGCCGTGAGGACGTTGTGGAAGCCGACGAGGATCGCCTCGACGACCCATCTCAGGGGCCAGAGGATGGTGCCGATGAAGTCCATGGTGTTCGGGTCAGCCCTTTCCGTGGCTCTGTGCGACGATGCGGCCCGCCCCGACGAGGTCGGGGGTCGTGGTGCCGGATCGCGGTGTCACGAAGCCGGACTTCGTGACGCGGTACTTCTGTGTACGGGGCTCGGGGACGTCGTCGACGCCTCCGGCTGCCCAGGGGTGACACCGGGCGATGCGCCAGCTGCCCATGGCCACGCCCCGCACCACGCCGTGCAGCTGGATGGCCTCGAGGGCGTATCTGGAACACGACGGGTAGTAGCGGCAGACGTCGCCGTAGAGCGGGGAGACGACGGCACGGTAGACGCGGAGCACGAGGACGCATGCGTTGCGGGGAAGCAACGCGACGAACTGCACCGCTCTTTTCACGCTTTCACGCCCCTGTCGACGACCTCGGAGATGTCCGACAGCAGGGTAGACCACGCAACGTCGGGGCTGCCTGGCAAGGCTCTGATCACGACGTCGAGCCCCCGGGGGAGTGTCGGCAGCATCTCGTGACAGACACCCTTGAGCCGGCGACGGACCGTGTTGCGGACGACCGCGTTGCCCACGGTCTTGGCCACGATGAAGCCGAACCGGACCAGGTCGTCGTCACGACGACGGACGTAGACGACCGAATGCGCCGTGCCCGACTTGCGGCCACGGCGCACGGTGGTTCGGTAGTCGTCTGCGCGGACGATCCGGTTGGCCCGGGCCAACACGGAGGTGGCTACGCCGAGAGCTCGGTGCGGCCCTTGCCACGACGGGCGGCGAGGATGGCGCGACCGGCGCGGGTGCGCATGCGGGCACGGAAACCGTGCTTCTTGGCGCGACGACGGTTGTTCGGCTGGAACGTTCTCTTGCTCATGGTGGTCCTCCAGGAAAGCGGACCAGGCCTGTTGCCACGATCCGAGAAGTCTTGTACAGCCAACGCGGCTGAAATCAACTGATTAAAAGTACGCGTGATCGGAGCCGTGGTCAAACGGCGTCTTCTGGAGGCGCTTGTCCACAGTGTTGAAAACTCTGGTTGCGGACTCCACACCCGGTCGAACTAAGGTGGGTACTTCTCGCGGTACTTCCGCGTGACGACGGGGAACACGCAGCGATCCCGGCCCGAACGGCGCCAACCGATCGGTGGAGAAAGCTGTGCATAACTCGTCCCGCACTCGTACCCTTCGAACACCGGCGGGTCTACGCGACCCGCACGCGGAGGCGGCCGGATCCGTCCGCTGCCGAACCGCGAGAAAGAGACTCCCAGTGGCGCACACCGTCGACCCGGTCCAGGACCTGTGGCGTTCCGTCCTCGCGACGCTGACGACCGACGACCGCATCACGCCGCAGCTGCACGGCTTCATCAGCCTCGTCGAACCGAAGGGCGTGCTGGGCGGCACCCTCTACCTCGAAGTGCCCAACGACCTGACCCGGGGCATGCTCGAACAACGGATCCGCGAGCCGCTGCTCGAGTCCATCGCGGGGCTGGGCGACACCACGGTCTCGAGCTTCGCCATCACCGTGAACCCCGACATCACCCCCGACACGCTCACCCAGCAGGTCGAGCAGTCGGAGCCGGTCCACTACATCGAGGCGCCGTTCGTGCCGGCGCCGGTCGAGACGAGCGCGAGCGGCAAGCGCAACGACTCCCGACTGAACCCGAAGTACAGCTTCGACAACTTCGTCATCGGCGCGTCGAACCGGTTCGCCCACGCCGCGGCCGTCGCCGTCGCCGAGGCTCCGGCCAAGGCCTACAACCCGCTCTTCGTCTACGGCGAGTCGGGGCTGGGCAAGACCCACCTGCTGCACGCCATCGGCCACTACGCCGAGACGATGTACCCGGGGATCCGAGTCCGGTACGTCAGCAGCGAAGAGTTCACGAACGACTTCATCAACTCGATCGCCAACAACCGGTCGAGCCTCTTCCAGCAGAGGTACCGCGAGATCGACATCCTGCTGATCGACGACATCCAGTTCCTGCAGGGCAAGGACAGCACCCAAGAGGCGTTCTTCCACACCTTCAACACCCTGCACGACCACGACAAGCAGCTGGTGATCACCAGCGACCTGCCGCCCAAGCACCTCACCGGCTTCGAGGACCGCATGCGGTCACGCTTCGAGTGGGGCCTGATCACCGACGTGCAGGCTCCCGACCTCGAGACCCGCATCGCCATCCTGCGCAAGAAGGCCCAGAGCGAGAAGCTGCAGATCCGCGACGAGGTCCTCGAGTTCATCGCGACCAAGGTGTCGAGCAACATCCGCGAACTCGAGGGCACACTCATCAGGGTCACGGCCTTCGCCAGCCTCAACCGGACCGCCGTCGACCTCGCCCTCGTGCAGACCGTCCTGAAGGACCTCATCACGCTCGACGAGGACAACATCATCGCGCCGGTCGACATCATCAACCACACGGCGGACTACTTCAAGCTCACGGTCGACGACCTGTACGGGTCGTCCCGCTCGCAGGCGATCGCCACCGCCCGACAGATCGCCATGTACCTGTGCCGCGAACTCACGAGCCTGTCGCTGCCCAAGATCGGCCAGCTGTTCGGCAACCGCGACCACACGACGGTCATGTACGCCAACAAGAAGATCAGCGAGCTGATGAAGGAACGCCGGTCGATCTACAACCAGGTGACCGAGCTGACCAGCCGCATCAAGCAGGACACCCGCTACAAGTGACGGGTCGACGGGCCAGGCCGGCTCGTCCGCCACGACCGTCCCGTCCGGGCGCCGACCACGTGTCGGCGCCCGTTCGTCGTTCCAGGGGGCACCGGACACGTCTCGACGGGGCCTGAGGAGGCACGTTCCACACAGTGTGGATAACTTGTGGAAACTCGTGGATAACCTCGACGACGTTGTTCACGGATCCGGGGGACCTGTGGGATCCCACTCGACGCCGACGACCGACCACCAGGATTCTTGTCATTCCGTTCCACACCCCGTCCACAAGTCACACGCGTGTAGTTCAGTTGAGCCACGGGGTTTTAAACAGGTTATCCACACTGTGCACAACGGTTAAGACTGTTAATCCTGGTTACAAGAAATTGATGGAGAGACAACCTTGTGGATCGATCCGGGCCCAGGCCCTCGGCTTTCGCCCACCGGAAGGGCGGACCCCGATGCTGTGCCACTATTAACCGGCCATCCACGAGAGCGAAGTCGATAGGGGTCCCCGCGTGAAGTTCCAGGTCAACCGTGACGTCTTCAGCGATGCGGTCTCCTTCGCCGTCAAGCTGCTGCCCCAGCGCACCACCTTGCCGATCCTCAGCGGTGTGCTGATCGAGGCCGACGCCGACGGGCTGACCCTGTCCTCCTTCGACTACGAGGTCTCGGCCCAGACGAGCATCCCCGCCGAGATCGACGAACCGGGGACGATCCTGGTCTCGGGCCGACTCCTCGCCGACATCGCCAGCCGTCTGCCGAACGCACCGGTCACCTTCTCCACAGAAGAGAACCGCATCGCCGTCAGCTGCGGATCCGCGAACTTCTCCCTGCTGAGCATGCCGGTCGAGGAGTACCCGACCCTGCCGACCGTCGGTGACCGCTCGGGCGTCGTCCCCGGCGACTCCTTCGCCCTCGCGGTCTCCCAGGTCGCGGTCGCCGCGTCCCGCGACGACGTCACCCCGGTCATCACCGGCGTCCAGCTCGAGGTCAGCGAGAACGCCCTGTCGCTGGTCGCCACGGACCGCTACCGAGTCGCCGTCCGCGGCATCGAGTTCGACCCCGGCACCGTGGCCAGCACGACCACGACGACCGCTCTCGTCCCGGCACGCACCCTGCAAGAGGTCGGCAAGACCTTCGGCAACGCCGGCACCGTCTCGGTCTCGATCACCGGATCCGACGAGCGCGAGCTCATCGCGTTCCAGGCGGACAACAAGACCGTCACCTCGTTGCTCATCAAGGGGAACTTCCCCCCGGTGAAGCGGCTCTTCCCCGACACCGTCGAGAACTACGCCGTGATCAACACGGCCGAGCTCGTCGAGTCGGTCCGCCGCGTCTCGCTCGTGCTCGAGCGCGAGGCGGCACTCAGGTTCACGTTCACGATCGACGGCCTCACCCTCGAGGCCATCGGAAGCGAACAAGCGCAGGCGTCAGAGTCGATCGATGCGTTGTTGACGGGAGAGGACACGGTGGTCTCGTTGAAACCGCAGTTCCTCCTCGACGGTCTCGGAGCGGTTCATTCCGAGTTCGTCCGCATCTCCTTCACCAAGACGGAGAACCCGAACAAGCCCGGTCCCGTGCTGATCACCAGTCAGTCCTCGAGGGACCAGGCCGGTGCTGACAGCTACAAGTACCTGCTGCAGCCCAACCTCCTCCTGCGCTAAGAGCGCTCTGCACGCAACGGTGCCGCCTCCGGGCCCCACCGCCACGAACAAAGGATCCTCATGCACATCGGCCTCGTCGGTCTCGGCAAAATGGGCAACAACATGCGCGCCCGCCTGCGCGACAACGGCATCGAGGTGACCGGCTACGACGCGAACCCCGCCGTCTCCGACGTCGCCAGCCTCGCCGAGCTCGCCACCACGCTCCCCGCTCCCCGCATCGTCTGGGTCATGGTGCCCGCGGGCGACATCACCGCCGGCGTCATCGAAGAGCTCTCGAAAGAACTCTCCGAGGGCGACCTGGTCATCGACGGTGGCAACTCGAAGTTCACCAGCGACTTCGCCAACGAGAAGCTCCTCGGCGGCAAGGGCATCAAGTACGTCGACGCCGGCGTCTCGGGCGGTGTCTGGGGCAAGGACAACGGCTACGGCCTCATGGTCGGCGGTTCCGCCGAGAACGTCGCCCTGGCGCAGCCGATCTTCGACGCCCTGCGTCCCGAGGGTCCCCGCGAAGAGGGCTTCGTCCACGCCGGCGACACCGGTGCGGGTCACTACGCCAAGATGGTCCACAACGGCATCGAGTACGCGATCATGCAGGCCTACGGCGAGGGCTACGAGCTGCTCGAAGCCCGCAGCGACCTGATCAAGGACGTCACCGGCACATTCAAGGCCTGGCAGCGCGGCACCGTCGTGCGCTCCTGGCTGCTCGAGCTCATGGTCCTCGCCCTCGAGGCCGACCCGAAGCTCGCCGAGATCTCGGGCTACGTCGAAGACAGCGGCGAGGGCCGCTGGACCCTCGAAGAGGCGATCAACCACGCCGTCCCGATGCCGACGATCAGCGCCTCGATCTTCGCGCGCTTCGTCTCGCGTCAGGGCGAGGGTTCGCCGACCATGAAGGCCGTCGCCGCACTGCGCAACCAGTTCGGCGGCCACGCCGTCAAGAAGGCCTAGCGCCTCCACCGGCCCGCGTGCGAGTACTGCATCTCAGCCTGACGGACTTCCGCAACTACACGTCTGCCGAAGTCAGCCTCGCGCGCGGGCCGAACCTCTTCGTCGGCAGCAACGGCCAGGGGAAGACGAACCTCGTCGAATCCCTCGGCTACCTGTCGAGTCTCGGATCCCACCGGGTGTCCTCCGATGCGGCACTCATCCGCCAAGGATGCGACTCGGCCGTCGTCCGGGCCCGGTTGCTCGCCGACGACCGTGAACTGCTGGCCGAGGTGCAGATCAACCGGTCGTCGCCGAACCGCGCGCAGGTCAACCGCGGGGCCATCAAGCCCCGCGAGTTGCCGCGCTACTTCACGAGCGTCCTCTTCGCCCCCGAAGACCTGGCGCTCGTCCGGGGCGAGCCCTCCGGTCGTCGACGCTTCCTCGACGAGCTCCTGGTGGCCCGGTCGCCCCGGTTCGCCGGCGTGCAGACCGACTACGACCGGGTGCTCAAGCAACGCAACACGCTTCTGAAGTCGGCCCGCGCCTCCGGGGTCAAGGCCGGTCAGCTCGGCACGCTCGACATCTGGGACGAACGTCTCGTGTCCCTCGGCAGCGAACTCGTCGTCGCGCGCGATCGGCTCGCCGCCGACCTGGCCCCCGAGGTGGCTCGTGCCTACGCCGCGGTGGCCGGCGCCGACCACGCCGCGCGGTTGTCGACGGTGCTGAGCATCCGGGGCGCGACACCCGACGACGAGACGACCGCGGCCGAGGGACCGACCGAGTCGATCCCCGCCGACGAGGTGCCCGAGGTCTTCCGCCAGGCGCTGGCCCGCGTCCGACCGACCGAGCTCGAACGGGGCCTGACGCTCGTCGGCCCGCACCGCGACGACCTCTTCCTCTCACTCAACGGTCTGCCCGCGCGCGGATACGCGAGCCACGGCGAGTCCTGGTCGTTCGCCCTGGCGCTCAAACTTGCCTCGGCCGCGGTGGTGCGGGTCGACTCGCCGACGGGTGACCCCGTCATCGTGCTCGACGACGTCTTCGCCGAGCTCGACGGATCCCGTCGCGAACGCCTGGCCGACGCGGTCGCCGGCTACGAGCAGGTGCTGATCACGGCTGCGGTCGAGGGCGACGTCCCCTCACGGCTCAAGGCCCACACGGTCCGCATCGCCAAGGGGACGATCGTCGACGACGCCCCCGTCGACGACGCCCCTATCGACGGCACCCCGGTCGCCGACGGTCCGGGTGACGACGCGGTCGTCCCCGAGGCGAGTGGCGACGAGCGGCCCCGTGCGGCCGACACCGAGGAGGCGCGGTGAGCGTCGACGACGCACCGCAGCCTCCGGCGTCCACGCCACCCGCGCCTCCTGAACCCGAGGCGCAGCCCGACAGCGAGGCCCAACGGGTCTACCTGCGGTTCCGCCGGGTGTTCGGCGACCCCAACTCGCGGTCGCGCGACGCCCGGAAGCGCAAGTCGATCAAGCTGGGGTCCCCGAGCCAGCCGTTCGGCACCGGACGCGAGCCCCGAGGCATCGCCGACGTGCTGTCGGCCGTCACCAACGAACTCGGCTGGAACAGCCCGTTGGCGCAGTCCGAGCTGATGACCGCCTGGCCCGACATGGTGGGCGCCGAGCTGGCCGCGCACTCGGATCCGGTGTCGATCGACGACGGCACCCTGACCGTTCAATGCGACTCGACGGCCTGGGCGACGCAGCTCCGGCTGATGCGCACGCAGGTCACGACGACCATCGTGCAGAGGTACCCGGACGCGGGCATCCAGTCGGTGCGTTTCTTGGCACCCAACGCCCCGACCTGGAAACGCGGCCCCAGATCGGTTCCAGGGCGGGGCCCTCGCGATACTTATGGTTGACGAGGGTGAATCGTCCAAGTGCGGTGGGAAAATCCGTCTGAGGGCGGATTTCGCCCCGCGGCGGACGGGCCTGCGGTAGACTCGGAAGGTCGTCCGAGGGCCGCCCAGACAGCGGTCGCGACCGGTCGGCTCACCTTCGTCCCGTCCGGCAGGAGCCCCTACGCACATGTCAGCTGATCCCACCGACGCCCAGCCCGACGACACCTACGGCGCCAGTGCGATCCAGGTCCTCGAGGGTCTCGAGGCCGTCCGCAAGCGTCCCGGCATGTACATCGGCTCGACGGGCCCCCGTGGTCTGCACCACCTGGTCTACGAGATCGTCGACAACTCCGTCGACGAGGCCCTGGCCGGCCACTGCGACCACATCGAGATCACCATGCGCGAGGACGGCGGCGTGCGCGTCGTCGACAACGGCCGCGGCATCCCGGTCGACGTGCACCCCGTCGAGGGCCGGTCGACCGTCGAGGTCGTCCTGACCGTGCTGCACGCCGGTGGCAAGTTCGGCGGCGGCGGTTACGCGGTGTCGGGTGGTCTGCACGGCGTCGGCAGCTCGGTCGTCAACGCCCTGTCCAGCGAGCTCGACGTCGAGGTGCGCCGACAGGGCAACGTCTACCGTCAGAGCTTCACCGACGGCGTGCCCGTCGCACCGTTGGCCAAGGGCGAGGACGACGACACCACCGGCACGACGATCACGTTCTGGCCCAACGCCGAGATCTTCGAGACCGTCGAGTTCGACTACGAGACGCTGCGCACGCGGTTCCAGCAGATGGCCTTCCTGAACAAGGGTCTGCGCATCGAGCTCAGCGACGAGCGCGTGCAAGAGGACGACGCCGAGCCCCGCCACGACGTCTTCCACTACGAGAAGGGCCTCGTCGACTACGTCGAGTACCTCAACACGACGAAGAAGGTGGAGACCGTCCACGACGACATCATCGCCTTCGAGCAAGAAGACACCGAGAAGAAGATCTCGCTCGAGGTCGCGATGCAGTGGAACACCTCGTACCAAGAGAGCGTCCACACCTACGCGAACACGATCAACACCCACGAGGGCGGCACGCACGAAGAGGGCTTCCGCGCGGCGCTCACCACGCTGATCAACCGCTACGCGCGCGAGAAGAACTTCCTCAAGGAGAAGGACGACAACCTCTCGGGCGACGACGTCCGTGAAGGCCTGACCGCCGTCATCTCGATCAAGCTCGGCGAGCCGCAGTTCGAGGGCCAGACGAAGACCAAGCTCGGCAACACCGAGGCCAAGTCGTTCGTGCAGAAGGTCGCCGGCTCGCAGCTGAACGACTGGTTCGACCGCAACCCCAAGCAGGCCGCCGAGATCGTCCGCAAGGGCATCCTCGCGTCGCAGGCCCGTCTTGCCGCGCGCAAGGCGCGTGAGCAGACCCGCCGCAAGGGCGTGCTCGAGTCGAACGGCATGCCCGGCAAGCTCAAGGACTGCCAGAGCAAAGACCCCTCGCGCAGCGAGATCTTCATCGTCGAGGGCGACTCCGCCGGCGGTTCGGCGGTGCAGGGGCGCAACCCCGAGACCCAGGCGATCCTGCCGCTGCGCGGCAAGATCCTCAACGTCGAGAAGGCCCGTCTCGACCGTGCCCTCGGCAACAACGAGGTCCAGGCCATGATCAAGGCCTTCGGCGCCGACATCGGAGAAGACTTCGACCCCGACAAGGCGAGGTACCACAAGATCGTCCTGATGGCCGACGCCGACGTCGACGGCCAGCACATCACGACGCTGCTGCTCACCCTGCTTTTCCGCTACATGCGCCCCCTGATCGACCTCGGCTACGTCTACCTGGCGCAGCCGCCGCTCTACAAGCTCAAGTGGAGCAACGCCGCCCACGAGTACGTGTACAGCGACGCCGAGCGCGACGCGGTGCTCGTCTCGGGTCGCGCGGCCGGCAAGCGCATCCCGAAAGAGAACGCGATCCAGCGCTACAAGGGCCTCGGCGAGATGGATTACAAAGAGCTGTGGGAGACCACGATGGACCCCGACACCCGCACGCTGCTGCAGGTGACCCTCGAGGACGCCGTGGCCGCCGACACCATCTTCGACACCCTGATGGGCGAGAACGTCGAATCGCGACGCAACTTCATCCAGCAGAACGCGAAAGACGTCCGCTTCCTCGACATCTGATGCGCGCCTCCGGCTGATCCGGAGCACGCCCGCGCCCCGACGAGCACCACGGGGCAGACCACGACAAACGGAGAATCATGGCCGACGAGCCGACAGACACCCCCGAGGGCATCGACGCCGAGGGAACCCAGACCTTCGCCGAGGCACCGAAGCGCGACAGCATCGAGCAGGTCGACCTGCAGCTCGAGATGCAGCGCTCGTACCTCGACTACGCGATGAGCGTCATCGTCGGCCGGGCCCTGCCCGAGGTGCGCGACGGTCTCAAGCCCGTGCACCGTCGCGTCATCTACGCGATGTACGACGGCGGCTACCGCCCCGACCGCGCGTTCTCGAAGTGCTCGCGCGTCGTCGGCGACGTCATGGGCCAGTTCCACCCGCACGGCGACACGGCGATCTACGACGCGCTGGTCCGCCTCGTCCAGCCGTGGAGCCTGCGCTACCCGCTCGCGCTCGGCCAGGGCAACTTCGGCTCGCCCGGCAACGACGGCGCCGCCGCCCCGCGGTACACCGAGACGAAGATGGCTCCGCTCGCGCTCGAGATGGTCCGCGACATCGACGAGGACACCGTCGACTTCCAGGACAACTACGACGGTCGCACCCGCGAGCCCGCCATCCTGCCCAGCCGGTTCCCCAACCTGTTGGTCAACGGTTCGGTCGGCATCGCCGTCGGCATGGCGACGAACATCCCGCCGCACAACCTGCGCGAGGTCGCGTCGGGTGCCCAGTGGTACCTCGAGAACCCCACCGCGTCGCGCGAAGAGCTGCTCGAGGCGCTCATGCAGCGCGTCAAGGGTCCCGACTTCCCGACGGGCGCGCAGATCCTCGGCGTCCGCGGCATCCAGGACGCCTACCGCACGGGCCGCGGCTCGATCACGATGCGCGCGGTCGTGAACGTCGAAGAGCTCCAGGGGCGGACCTGCCTCGTCGTCACCGAGTTGCCGTACCAGGTCAACCCCGACAACCTCGCGATCAAGATCGCCGAGCTCGTCAAGGACGGTCGCATCGGAGGCATCGCGGACATCCGCGACGAGACCTCGGGTCGTACCGGCCAGCGACTCGTCATCGTGCTCAAGCGCGACGCCGTCGCCAAGGTCGTGCTGAACAACCTCTACAAGCACACCAGCCTGCAAGAGAACTTCGGCGCGAACATGCTCGCGATCGTCGACGGCGTGCCCCGCACCCTCGCGCTCGACGGCTTCATCTCGGCATGGGTCGACCACCAGATCGAGGTCATCGTCCGTCGGACGATGTTCCGCCTGAAGAAGGCCGAAGCCGACGCGCACATCCTGCGCGGCTACCTGAAGGCCCTCGACGCCCTGGACGAGGTCATCGCGCTCATCCGCCGGTCGCCGACCGTCGAGGAGGCGCGCGCGGGTCTCATGGACCTCCTCGACGTCGACGAGATCCAGGCCTCGGCCATCCTCAACCTGCAGCTGCGTCGCCTGGCCGCCCTCGAGCGTCAGAAGATCCAGGACGACGCCGACAAGCTCGAGCGCGAGATCGCCGACTACCAGGACATCCTGGCCAAGCCCGAGCGTCAGCGCACGATCGTCAGCGACGAGCTCGCCGAGATCACCGACAAGTACGGCGACGACCGCCGCACCGAGATCATGTTCGGCTTCGACGGCGACATGAGCGTCGAGGACCTCATCCCCGAAGAAGAGATGGTCGTCACCATCACGCGGGGTGGCTACGTCAAGCGCACCCGCAGCGACAACTACCGCAGCCAGCACCGGGGCGGCAAGGGCGTCCGCGGGGCCCAGCTGCGCGCGGACGACGTCGTGGACCACTTCTTCGTCACGACCACCCACCACTGGTTGCTGTTCCTCACGAACAAGGGCCGGGTCTACCGCGCCAAGACGTACGAGCTGCAAGAGGCCGGCCGTGACGCCAAGGGCCAGCACGTGGCCAACCTGCTCGCCATGCAGCCCGACGAACAGATCTCGCAGGTGCTCGACATCCGCGACTACGAGGTGGCCGACTACCTCGTGCTCGCCACTCGCGACGGCCTGATCAAGAAGACCTCGCTCACCGAGTACGACACGAACCGCACCGGTGGCATCATCGCGATCAACCTGCGCGACGACGACGAGCTCGTCTCGGCCCTGCTGGTCGACGAGCACGACGACCTGCTGCTCGTGTCCCGTCACGGCATGTCGCTGCGCTTCACGGCCACCAACGAGTCGCTGCGCCCCATGGGCCGGTCGACCTCGGGCGTGAAGGGCATGACCTTCCGCGACGACGACACGCTGCTCAGCGCCTCCGTCGTCGGTGAAGAGGGTTACGTCTTCGTCGTCACCGAGGGCGGCTACGCCAAGCGCACGGCCGCCGACCAGTACCGCGTCCAGAACCGTGGCGGCCTCGGCATCAAGGTCGCCAAGCTCGCGGAGGCGCGGGGCGACCTCGCCGGCGCCCTGATCGTCGGCGAGGACGACGAGGTGCTCGTGGTCCTGTCCGGAGGCAAGGTGGTCCGATCGGCCGTCTCCGAGGTTCCGGCCAAGGGCCGCGACACGATGGGCGTCGTCTTCGCCCGCTTCGCGAGCGACGATCGCATCATCGCGGTGGCCCGCAACAGTGAGCGCAATCTCGCTGCCGAGGTCGACGAGAGTGCGGACGCCGTGGCCGAGGCCGTAGTGTCTGTCGAGTCCGTCGAGTCCATCGACGCCGACACCGAGATCCCCACGACCGACGCCACGTCGGTCGACGCCGAGTCGACCGACGACGAGGCCACCGGAACCGCCGGAGAGGAAACGAACAATGAGTAGTGTCGCCGAGAGACTGCAGAAGAAGGCGAAACGACCGTCCGGCACCAAGCAGGTCCGCCTCAAGCTCGTCTACATCGACTTCTGGTCGGTCGTGAAGCTGGCCTTCCTGATCTCCGTCGCGATCGGCATCATCACGGTCGTCGCCACCTTCCTGATCTGGGCCATCCTCAACCAGACGGGCATCTTCGACGACCTCGACGCCTTGCTGCGTGACATCCTCGGCGACTCGAGCTTCTCGATCCAGGACACCTTCAACGTCGGTCAGATCATGCTCTTCTCGATCGTCGTGGCCATCCTCAACGTGGTCGTCGGCACGGTCCTCGGGGCCATCGTCGCCGTCCTCTACAACCTGAGCGTGCGCATCACCGGCGGCCTGCTCGTCGGTTTCACCAACAACTGATCCATCGCTCGCGTCGGTGGAATCCGCCGATTCGAGTTCGCCGTCGTGGTGCTGTAGGCTTTACGACGGTCCGGGGGCTATAGCTCAGGCGGTTAGAGCGCTTCGCTGATAACGAAGAGGTCATAGGTTCAAGTCCTATTAGCCCCACGCAGTACCGGTCTCATCTCGAGCTCGTCTCACGACGCGCACAGGGTGAGATCGTGCTCGTTCCCCCGGTGACCGGGGGGTCGGGGCCTTAGCTCAGTTGGTAGAGCGCCTGCTTTGCAAGCAGGATGTCGGGAGTTCGATTCTCCCAGGCTCCACGATCGAATTGCCTTGCCCCTGTCCGCTGACGGTGTCAGCTGACGGGGGCAATTCTCTTGTGCTGGTCTGGGGGCCCTCCGGGCCCGTGTCGGCTTCGCCGACGTGGCGTGCGATGTACGGCGGGATCAGGCCGGAGCCCGTCGGGCCCGTGTCGGCTTCGCCGACGTGCGTGCAACGTTGGGCAGAAGGTAGTGTCTGGGCCGGGGCCATCGTCGGCTGTTGCAGTCGTGGGGGCAGGGACGACGAAGGGCCCGCCTCCGGGGGAGGCGGGCCCTTCGTGGGGGTGCGGGGGACTAGGCCTTGGTGTCGGCGTCGTCGTCGGCGACCCAGAGCTCGTCGTCGGCACGCAGCGTCTGCACGGCCGCGAACACCAGGGCACCGAGAGCGACGACGCCCACGCCGATCAGCAAGACGCCGCCGACGCCGGGGCCCGACTTCTGCTGGCGCGGCACGTACTTCGCCGCGGCCTTCTTGCCCTGCTTCTTGGCGTTCTTCACGGCCTTCTTGACCTTCGGGTCGTTCGCGAGGTCGAGGTTGCCGAGAGCCGACGAGAACGCGGGGTACACGTCGTGCTTCAGGCGGTCCTGAGCGACCGACGCGTAGTGCGACCCGGTCGAGAGGCCCTGCGAGACCACGGGGCGGACGTTCGAGTCCACGGCGTGCTTGATCTGGGGGACGACCTTCTTGTTCGCGATCTTGACGGCGTCGTCGCGGTAGCCGCCGATGACCTTGCCGGCGTGGTCGATCACGCCGCGCTGCTCACCCCACACCGCCGCAGCGTGCTTCTTGAACTTCTTGAGTTCTTTCTTCTGCTTGCGTGACAGGGCCATGAACGTTCCTCCAACGAGTAGGCAGTGGAGCCAGAGTTGCTGGCCCGTCCCAGTGTGGCACGGAGGTTCCTGACAGGTCACGGAACGGTGCCTGGGGAGTCGCTGGTGCGCCGAGGTGGCTGTGGAAGAATGACGACATGTCAACGCACACCGCTGTCGCCACCCTCACCACCAACCTCGGCACCATCAAGGTGAACCTCTTCGGCGACCACGCCCCGAAGACCGTCGCCAACTTCGTCGGCCTCGCCACCGGCACCAAAGAGTGGACCCACCCGGCCACCGGCAAGGTCAGCACCGACAAGCTCTACGACGGCGTCGTCTTCCACCGCATCATCAAGGACTTCATGCTGCAGGGCGGCGACCCGCTCGGCCAGGGCGTCGGCGGTCCCGGCTACCAGTTCGACGACGAGATCCACCCCGAGCTGAACTTCAACGCCCCCTACATCTTCGCGATGGCCAACGCCGGCACGCGTGGCGGCAAGGGAACCAACGGTTCGCAGTTCTTCATCACGACGGTCCCGACCCCGTGGCTGCAGGGCAAGCACACCATCTTCGGCGAGGTCGCCGACGACGAGTCCAAGAAGGTCGTCGACGCGATCGAGGCCGTCAAGACCGACGCGCGCGACAAGCCGCTCGAGGACGTGGTGCTCGAGAGCGTCACCATCGACGAGGTCTAGGTGACCGATCCGCACGATCGGTCGAACTACTGCTACCGGCACCCCGATCGGCAGAGCTTCGTGCTCTGCCAGCGGTGCGGTCGCACCATCTGCGGCGAGTGCCAGACGCCCGCCGCGGTGGGCGTGCACTGCCCTGAGTGCGTGAAGGAGGCGCGGGGCAACGCACCGCGCCTCCAACCGCAGGTGGTCGGCCGCGTCCGTAGCGCCTCCCGGCGTGGGGCCCCCGTCGTGACCTACGGCATCATCGCCGTGACCGTCGCTGTCTTCCTGTTGCAGCTCGTGACGGGGACGGGCAACGGCGTGGTCACACGGGCCCTGGCCTTCTACCCACCGCTCGAGATCGTGCAGCCGTGGCGCGCCGTGACGACGATGTTCGTCCACGGCAGCATCTTGCACATCCTCTTCAACATGTACTCGCTGTACATCTTCGGGGCAGAGCTCGAACGACAGTTGGGACGAGGTCGGTTCGCCGCCCTCTACCTCCTCTCGGGCATCGGCGGGTCGGCTGCGGTCGCCCTGCTGGCACCGGGCAGTTTCGTGGTCGGCGCCTCCGGGGCGATCTTCGGTCTGATGGCGGCGTTCTTCGTCATCGCTCGCAGCCTCGGCGGCCGCAGCATCCAGCTCCTGGTGCTCGTGGGCATCAACCTCGCGATCGGTTTCATCGTGCCCGGCATCGCCTGGCAAGCCCACCTCGGGGGCATCGTCGTGGGCGGGGCCGTCGCGTTCCTGTTCTCGAAGACCCGTCACCGCTCGAAGCACGCCCTGCAGACCGCCGTGCTCGTCGCGATCGGCGTGATCGTGGTCGCGGCGCTCCTGGCCAGATCAGCTCAACTCGCAGGCCTGTTCTGACACAACCGGCCCACGAACGACGAGAGGCGGCTCCCCATCGGGGAGCCGCCTCTTCTCGTCGGCCGACGCGATCTCAACCGCCCGAGTTATCCACAGGAAAGTTATCCACAGGGTTTCCCACAATGGGGATAGTTACAGGCGTGTAAGTTCGAAGGTGCGTTCTAGCGCCACCGGGTGGTCATCAGGAAGCCGATGAACATGATGCCGAAGCCGACCAAGATGTTCCACGAGCCGAGCGACGCCACAGGCAGGGTGCTCTGGCTGACGTAGAAGACCACGATCCAGGCGAGACCGACGAGCATGAAGCCGAACATGACCGGCTTGAACCACACGGGGTTCGGTGCGTCCTCTGCGGTGCGGGCGGGCTTCGTGCTGCGGTTCGTGTCTTTGGCCATGGCGCACAGTGTACCGTGAGGCCCTTTTCGGTCCTGGGAAGGCCGTCATGCCCGTCCACGGGAACGACCGCGTTCTCCACATGCTCTCCACACGTTGTCCACCGCCGGTCCCCGCCGCCTCGGAGGCACGGAAGCCCGCCTAGAATCGAGTCATGACGGACCACGGGGGCGAGGCCCTGATCGCGAGACGCACGACGCGTCGGCCTCGATCACGCGCCTCCTTCGTCAGCGTCCTCGGAGAACTGCTCATCACCGCCGGTGTGCTGGTGCTGCTCTTCATCGGGTGGCAGCAGTGGTTCAACGACCTCGTCGTCGCCGACGCCTACAAGGGCGACGCGGCACGTCTGAGCGAACAGTTCGACCAGGCGGCGACGCCGGCCCCCGAGCCGTCGAGCGACGGCTCGTACGGCGAACCGCCCGTGGGGGCGGCGCCGGGAGAGGCCGAGACGTTCGCCAACTTCTACGTCCCGCGGTTCGGCGCCGACTACGCGGTCCCGATCGCCGGGGGCACGAGCACCGTGCGCACCCTCAACAAGATCGGCATCGGTCACTACGACGAGACCCAGATGCCCGGCCAGGTCGGCAACTTCGGCATCGCCGCCCACCGGACCACCTACGGGGCGCCCTTCAACAAGATCGCCGACCTGCAAGAGGGCGACAAGATGTACGTCCAGACGCAGGACGGCTGGTTCACCTACTCGTTCCGCAACCTGCAGTACGTCCAGGCCACGCAGGTCTCCGTGCTGCAGCAGGTGCCCGACGCCCCCGACGTGTCGGCGACCTCGGGTGACCGCCTGATCACCCTGACGAGCTGCAACCCGATGTTCACCGCCCAGGAACGCATCGTCGCCTACGGTGTGTTCGACTCGTGGCAGCCGTTGTCGGCCGGGGCACCCGCCGAGCTCGCCGCTGCCGGAATCGGAGGCTGACCGTGTACTCCGCCCTCTGGCGCATCCTGCCCGGCCCCTGGTGGGTGAGGCTCGTGCTCGTGCTCGTCCTGATCGCCGCCGTGCTGTTCGCCCTCGTCGAGTGGGTCTTCCCCTACGTCAACGAACTCCTGCCCACCCCCGACGTCACCGTGGAGCAACCATGACGCGTATCCTGGTCCTCGACAACTACGACAGCTTCGTCTACACGCTGAACGGTTACCTCCAGCAGTTGGGCGCCGAGACGGACGTCGTGCGCAACGACGCCTTCGAGGCGGCCGACACGGCCGACCGCATCGCCGAGTACGACGCCGTGCTGCTGTCGCCCGGCCCGGGGACGCCCTCGGCCGCCGGCGTCTCGATCGACGTCGTGCACGCCGCCCTGGCCGCCGACAAGCCGCTGCTGGGCGTCTGCCTCGGGCACCAGGCCATCGCCGAGGCCCTGGGGGCCACGGTCACCCACGCCGACGAACTGATGCACGGCAAGACGTCGAAGGTCGAGCACGACGACAGCGCGTTCTACGACGGGGTCCCTCAGCCGTTCACCGCGACGCGGTACCACTCGCTCGCCGTCGTGGACGAGACGGTGCCCGAGACGCTCGAGGTGACCTCACGCACCACGGGTGGCGTCATCATGGGCCTACGCCACCGCTCCTCGCCCGTGTACGGCGTGCAGTTCCACCCCGAGTCGGTGCTGACGCAGGGCGGTTACCAGATGATCGGCAACTGGCTGTCGGTCGCCGGCCTGCCGGAGGCGGCCGTGACGGCCCGAGGGCTCGACCCGCTCGTCGACCTGGGCTGAACGTCGCGCTCTCGGCGTCGAACAGTCGGAACCGAACTCGCGGAGTCGAACTCGGGGCGTCGAACCCTCAGGGACGAGTTCTGACTCCCGAGGGGATCAGCCGGTGCAGATGCGCAGGGTGACGGCCGAGCCCTGAGCCACGTCGCCGGGCGGAACGCTCATGCCCGACACGGTCTCACCGGTGCAACCGGGGTCGGACTGCGGGGTGACCGTCAGACCCAGCTGGTCACGGAGGGTCGTGATGGCCTCTTCGGAGGGCTGCCGGGTGACGTCGGGAAGCTGCACGAGGCCGTTGGACACCACGAGGTCGACATCCGAGCCGAGGGCGACCTGCGAGGCCGCTGCCGGATCGGACGAGAGGACGGACCCCTCGGGCACCGTGGGCGAGTAATCGGTGCTCTGCTGACCCCGTTCGAGACCGGCATCGGTGACGGCCTGCCACGCGGCGTCGACTGTCTGCCCGGTGACCGCGGGCATCGCGACGAGTTGCGGCCCGGACGAGACGGTCACCGTGACCGCGAACTCTTTCGGGACGGACGTGCCGGGCAGGGGATCCGTCGAGACGATGTCGCCGGCATCGATGGTCGGGCTGCTGGCGTCGGCACGGACGACCGTCAACCCCAGTTCGTCGAGGCGGGCGGTCCCGGTCTCGAAGCTGACCCCGACGAGGTCGGGGATGCGGGACGACTGGGCGTTGTCGACCGTGGGAGGGGTGAGGTTGACCACCCAGAAGACGACGGCGACGATGACGACGGCCACGAGCACGATGCCTGCCCAGATCCAGGCCACGGGTGGCCGGGTCTGGGTTCGTTGAGGTCGTCCCGTGTCGTCGGACTGCAGCTCTTTCAACGCGGCCTCGCTGCCGGCGCTCGAGTGCGGGTTGACGCCGAAGAGCGTGGAGCCGGCGTCGACGGCATGCGGTCGTCGGGCCGGCGCGCGACCGGCACCGGCGGCCTCGAGGTCGTCACGGAACTCGGCGGCGCTCTGGAAGCGGTCGAAGCGGTCTTTGGTGAGCGCGTGCAGGACGACGGCGTCGAGCGCCGGACTGACGCCGCGCTCGACGGTGCTCGGCGGGACGGGAGGCTCGCTGACGTGACGGTAGGCGACCGCCACGGCGCTGTCGCCGGTGAAGGGCGGCTTGCCCGTGAGCAACTCGAAGAGCATGACGCCGGTCGAGTAGAGGTCGGTGCGGGCGTCCACGGTCTCACCGCGCGCCTGCTCGGGGCTGAAGTACTGGGCGGTGCCGAGGATGGCCGTGGTCTGCGCGACGGTGGCCGCGGAGTCGCTGATGGCCCGGGCGATGCCGAAGTCCATCACCTTGACCTGACCGGAGTTGGTCAGCATGACGTTGCCGGGCTTGATGTCGCGGTGGACCACGCCCGCCCGGTGCGAGTACTCGAGGGCCGTCAGCACGCCCGCGGTGACCCGGACGGCCTCGTCGGGGTCGAGCGGGCCCTCGGCGACGATGTCCTTGAGCAGGCGCCCCTCGACGTACTCCATGACGATGAACGGGACGACCACGTCGAGCCCACGGCTGTCGCGGACGACCTCTTCGCCGGCGTCGAAGACCCGGACGATGGTCGGGTGCGCCATGCGAGCGGCGGCCTGGGCTTCTTGGCGGAACCTCGAGCGGAAGGCCGGATCGGTGGCGAGGCTGGGCTTCATCAGCTTCACGGCGATCTTGCGACCGAGCCGGGCATCGGTGCCGACGTGGACGTCGGCCATGCCACCGCGGCCGATCAGGTCACCGATCTGGTACCGGTTGGCGAGGAGATGGATGCTCTCTCTCACACCTTCAGCCACGCCTGTTCTCCCAACGACCCACCCCTGTCTGGCGACACGGTCGGAGCCAGTGTACCGGGGCGGGCTCCCCCGGACTGGGTACGCGTATCGGTCGCGGGGATGATTGTCAGGGCTTCGTGACCCCGGCCGACTCGTCCGCCGGGGTCACGAGAGGGGCCTACTCGGTGTCGGATCCGTCCGAGGGGCTCGGAGCGGGCGTCGTGGGCGGCGCCGTCACCGTGATGGTGACACCCGGCGACGGCTCGGACGCGATCTGACCGCAGTTGGCCACGTAGCTGACCGTGAGGTTGCCGACGGCCGAGGCCGTCACCGTGAGGGAGGTCGCGTTCGCACCGAGGCCGCCGGCCGACTGACCGGAGGTGTCGGTGCCGCCGGTGATCGTGTACGAGTAGCCGGTGAGCGCATAGCCGGTCGGGCACCCCGTGTAGGCGGGCCAGTTGATGGTGGCGGTCTCGCCGGCGGCGATCTGACCCGGCGTCGCGGTGGGCGTCGAGGGCTGGGCAGGGGTCGGGGCTGCGCGGTAGATGTAGATCGTCACCGAGGAGCCCTTCTCGAGCGCACCCGTGGGATCGATGCTCGCGACGGTGCCGACCTGGTCGGGGCTCGGCGCACTCGATCCGGCATCCGCCGAGTCGACCTGCAGACCGAGCTCTTCGAGGGCTGCGCGTGCCGCGGCCTCGGTCAGCCCCACGTAGTCACCCGAGGACACCGTCACCGACGTCGGGGTCGGGGTGGGTGTCGGGGTCGTGCGGGTCGGTGACGGCGTGGAGCTCGACGTCGTCGGCGCGGGCGCCGGGTCGTCGGTGTTGCCCACCGCGAAGACGATGCCGACGACGAGGGCGATGACGGCCAGGACGGCGAGGACGATCAGCGGCCAGAACCAAGGGCTGCGCTTCTTCTCGTCGGCGGGCTCGTCGTCACCGTCGCGCAGGGCGTCGGGGTCGGCGGAGCCGGCCACGTAGCCCGCAGCCGCACCACCTGCGGCGCTCTGTGCCCGGGTGGCCATCGGATCGAAGAGTTGCGTCGTGGCGTCCTGGGCGCTGAAGGCCTGGGTCGCCGCGTCGGCGGGCGTGGCGGCGGCCGCACCGATGGCCGGCACGGCGATGGTCGCGGCGGCGACGTCGCCGCGGCGGAGGGCGCGAGCCGCCTGGGCGAGGGCCGAGGCCGTCGCCGGTCGCTCGCCCGGCTTCTTCGCGATGCACGACAGGACGAGACGGCGGACGGGCTCGGACACCGTCGACGGGAGGTCGGGCGGCTGCTCGTTGATCTGTGCCATGGCGATGGCGACCTGGGACTCGCCCGTGAACGGTCGACGACCGGCCAGGGCCTCGTAGGCGACGATGCCGAGCGAGTAGATGTCGGTGCTGGGGGAGGCCGGGTGACCGCTCGCCTGCTCGGGCGACAAGTACTGAACGGTGCCCATGACTTGACCCGTTGCCGTCAGCGGCACCTGGTCGGCGATGCGTGCGATGCCGAAGTCGGTGATCTTCACGCGGCCGTCGGGGGTGACGAGCAGGTTGCCGGGCTTGATGTCGCGGTGCACGAGACCGGCGGCGTGGGCGGCCTGAAGCGCCGACGCGGTCTGCGCGACGATGTCGAGGACCTTGTCGGTGGGCAGGACCCGATCGCGCTCGAGGACCGTCGACATGGCCTCGCCGGGGACGAGCTCCATCACCAGGTAGGCGCTGCCCTCTTCCTCGCCGTAGTCGAAGACGTTCGCGATGCCCTCGTGGTTGACGAGGGCCGCGTGGCGGGCCTCGGCGCGGAAGCGCTCGAGGAAGCCCGGATCGCCCAGGTACTCGTCCTTGAGGATCTTGATGGCGACCGTGCGGCCGATGACGAGGTCGGTGGCTTCCCAGACCTCGCCCATGCCGCCGATGGCGACTCGGGTCGACAGCTGGTAACGCCCACCGAAGGTGACTCCGCCGGATGGTCTCATTTGTTCAGCACCGCCTCTAGTACTTTCTTCGCGATCGGTGACGCGACACTGTTGCCGAATGCGGACTGGCCCTGTCCGCCGCCGTTCTCGACGACGACGGCGACCGCGACCTCGGGGTCAGCGGCAGGCGCGAACCCGGTGAACCAGAGGGTGTACGGCTCGCCGGGGCCGTTCTCGGCCGTTCCTGTCTTGCCGGCGACGTCGACGCCGTCAATTCTTGCATTGCTCGCCGCACCGTTCGCGACGTCCTGCACCATCATGTCGGTCATCGTGGCCGCAGTCTGGGAGCTGATGGGCTTGCCGTACTCGGAGGGCGAGAAATCCTCGACCGGGCTCAGGTCGGGGTTCAGGACGCTCTCGATCAACGTCGGGTTCATCTCGGTGCCGCCGTTGGCGATGGCGGACGAGACCATCGCCATCTGCAGGGGCGTCACGCGGTCGGAACCCTGCCCGAAGGACTGGAGCATGAGGGTCGCGTCGTTGATGGCCTGACCCTTGGAGTCCTCGATGGGGAACTGGCTCGGCGTGACGGCCTGGGGGACGCCGATGGAGTCGTCGCCGAAGCCGAACTTCTCGGCCTGCTCTTGCAGGGCCTTCGCCCCGAGGGCCTGGCCGAGCTGAGCCATGGGGATGTTGCAGGACAGGCGGAGGGCCGTCGCGATCGTGGCCGTCTCACCGCCGCCGCAGCTTCCGCCCTCGGCGTTGTTGATGTTGGTGCTGGTGCCGGGCAGCGTCAGCGTCGACGGGTTGGGGAACGCACTGTCGGGCGTGTAGTCGCCGCTCTCGAGCGCCGCCGCTGTCGTGATCAGCTTGAAGGTCGATCCCGGCGCGTAGAGGTCACCCTGGATCGCCCGGTTCTGCAGCGGGGCCGAGGGGTCGGCGATCAGCGAGTCGTAGGCGTCGGTGACGGTCTGGCGATCGTGGCTGGCCAGCGGGTTGGGGTCGTAGCTGGGCTTCGAGACCATGGCGAGGATCTTGCCGGTCGTGGGATCCATCGCGACGACCGAGCCCGAGTTCGAGCCGAGCGCGTCGTACGCGGCCTGCTGGACCGCGGGGTCGAGGGTGAGGTTGACGGTGGCCCCCTCGGGGTCCTGACCCGTGAGCAGCGAGTTGACCTGGTCGAAGAACTGCGAGTTCGCGTTGCCCGTGAGGTACCGGTTCATGGCGTCCTCGATGCCTCGGGATCCCTGGCCCAGGGTGTAGTAGCCGGTGACGGGCGCGTAGAGGTCGGGCTGGGAGTACGTGCGCTGGAACTCGTACTGGTCGTCGACGGGGGTCGACTGCGCGATCGCCTGGCCGCCGACCAGGATGGGGCCGCGCTGGGCCGAGTAGCTGGCGAGCAGCGCCCGCGAGTTGCGGGCGTCGGCGTTCAGCGCGTCGGCCTGGAACGCCGTGATGTAGGTCGTCGAGAGGAAGAGCGCGACGAACATGGCGAGCACCACGTAGCTCACGCGTCGGAGTTCTTTGTTCATCAGCCGATCACCAGCCTCGGTTGGTTGCGCACGGAGTCGGACAGTCGCAGCAGCAGGGCCACGATGATCCAGTTCGCCACGAGCGACGAGCCGCCCGCGGCGAGGAAGGGAGCGGTGAGGCCCGTGAGCGGGATCACCCTCGTCACGCCGCCCATGACCACGAAGACCTGCAGGGCCACGACGAAGGCGACGCCGACCCCGAGCATGCGACCGAAGTCGTCCTGTCCGACGAAGCCGATGCGGAACCCGCGGGAGACGAGCAGGAGGTAGAGCGCCAGGATGGCGAAGAGCCCGGTCAGGCCGAGTTCTTCACCGAGCGAGGCGAAGATGTAGTCGCTCTCGGCGAGCGGGGTGGTCTGGGGTCGGCCCTGACCGAGGCCGGTGCCGATCAGCCCGCCGTTCGCCAGGCCGAACAGGCCCTGCACGAGCTGGAACGACCCGCCGACGGCGTCGTACTCAGACTGGGCGAACGGGTTGAGCCAGGCGGCGAAGCGGCCCTGCACGTAGCCCAGGAAGGTGCTCGCGACGAGGGCGCCGCCGACGAACAGCCCGACGCCGAGGATGATCCAGCTCGCGCGGCCGGTGCCGACGTAGATCATCACCAGGAAGAGGCCGAAGTAGAGCAGCGAGGTGCCGAGGTCGCGCTGGAAGATCAGGACGCCCATGGCGACGAGCCAGACGATCAGGATCGGCCCGAGGTCGCGCGGGCGCGGGAACCGCATGCCGAGGATCTTCGGCCCCATCAGCGAGAGGTTGTCGCGGGCGGTGACGAGGTAGCCGGCGAAGAAGATCGCCAGCGTGATCTTGGCGATCTCACCCGGCTGGAACGAGAACGGGCCGATGTCGATCCACACGCGGGCGTTCAGCCCCTCGCGCCCGATGCCCGGCAGCAGGGGCAGCAGCAGCAGGACGATCGACACGAACATCGCGATGTAGCGGTAGCGGGAGAGCACCCGGTAGTTGCGGATCACGAGCAGCACGGCGAGGGAGATCACCATGGCGAGGACGGTCCAGACCATCTGCTTGATGCCCAGGGCACCCCAGCCCTCGCGGCCCTCGGCCAGGTCGAGTCGGTAGATCATGGCGATGCCGATGCCGTTCAGGGTCACGGCGATCGGCATGACGAACGGGTCGGCCTCGCGGGCGACGACGCGCAGGACCACGTGGAAGATCAGGGCCAGGCCGAGCACCATCGAGCCGGCGATCAGCACGGTCGGGTCGACCTCGCCGGTCGCGCCGAGCTGGACCAGAACCATCGCTCCGGCCGCGACGCCGCAGGCGATCAGCAGCATGAGCAGTTCGAGGTTGCGCAGACGTGCGGGTTCGCGCAGGCGCACCGTGATCGCCTGCGTCATGTTCGTGGGACGCGACGCCTTCGCGGACGGCTTGCGCGCGCCTCCTACGCGACCGATGACCTCGGTCGCGTCGCCGCCGGGTGCGTCAGGGGTTGCTGGCATCGGCCAACCTCTCGACGATCGCCCGGGCGTCCGCGAGGGAGCCGGCGTTGATGGTGTCCTCGACGGTGGTCTGCGTGTAGTTCGGCAGGTCGTCGACCTGGACGTCGGTGGTCTCGTAGACGCTCGAGAGGCCGATCGGCCCGAGGCTCTGCTGGACGCCCTTGTAGATGACGACCGTGCCCCGCTCTTCGCCCACGTAGTAGTGGTCCTGCGTCCACTGGTAGGTCAGCACGAGCCCGGCGACGAGCGCGGCGATCGCCACGACGAGGGCGGTCAGCCAGGTGACGCGGCGACGGCGACGGCGACGCTTGTCTTCGGCGATGAGCTCGGCGAGGTACTCGTCGCTCTCGGGCTCGAAGTGGCTGTCCTCCGGCGTCGTGGCGACCTTGAGCGGGTGCAGCAGGATCGTCGGCAGGCGCAGCTGCTTGCGGCCGGCGTCGCTGTCGAAGCTGAGGGGCGCGGCGGCCGACCCGACCGTGACGGGCTCGTCGAGGGCCGAGTCGCCCGACTCGTCGACGTCGACGATGACCACGGTCACGTTGTCGGGGGCGCCGTGGTCGAGCGTCTCTTTCACCAGGCGCCGGGCGGTCTGCTCGGCGTCGAGGCCCATGGCCAGCGCCTTCTTGATGCGCTCCTCGGCGAGGTAGCTGCTGAGGCCGTCCGAGCAGATCAGCCAGCGGTCGCCGGGCTGCGTGCCGAGGGTGGCCGTGTCGATCTCGGGGGCCGCGTCGACGTCGCCGAGCACGCGCATCAGCACGCTGCGTCGCGGGTGGACCGCCGCCTCTTCGGGCGTGATGCGACCGCTGTCGACCAGGCGCTGCACGAAGGTGTGGTCGGCCGTGATCTGGCTGAGCTCGCCCTCGCGGAACAGGTAGATGCGCGAGTCGCCGATGTGGGCGATCGCCATGCTGTCACCGACGCGCAGCATGGCGCTGACGGTGGTGCCCATGCCGGTGAGCTCTTGGTGCTCGAAGACGGTCTCGGCCAGCAGCTGGTTCGCCGCGATCAGCGACGACTGCAATGCGAACTCGGCGTCACCCGGCGAGGTGTAGACGCGGTCGGTCTCGCGGATCCGTCGGATCGCGATGGCCGAGGCCACGTCGCCGCCCGCGTGCCCGCCCATGCCGTCGGCCACGACGAACAGCTGCGTGCCGGCGTAGCCGCTGTCTTGGTTGTTGGACCGGATCTTGCCCACGTTGGACAGAGCGGCACTCTTGGCGTGCGTCGTCATGAGGGCCTACCGCCGGAGCTCGAAGCTCGTCTGCCCGATCGTCACGGTCGCGCCCGTGGGCACGGGGGTGGGGACCGACACGCGATCACCGGCGAGGAACGTGCCGTTGGTGGAGTCGAGGTCTTGGACGACCCAGCGGCCGTTCCAGAGCATGAGGCGCGCGTGGTGGGTCGAGGTGTAGTCGTCGCGGATCACGAGGTTGCTCTCTTGCGATCGCCCGATCGTGAGCGGACCGTCGCCGAGCGGCATCTCGAGGCCCGCCTTGGCGCCCTTGGTGATGACGAGGCGCGTGGCGCGGCCGTCACCCTGCGGGGTCGGCACCGGCGCGGCGGGCGCGGCGCGCGGAGCGGGTGCAGGAGGCGCGGTGGCGGTCGAGCTCGCCTTGCCGGGTGTGGCGTCGGCGGGCATCTTGCGCGCCCGCTGCCCGAACAGGTCGCTTCTCAGCGCGAACACGATCACGAAGACGAACAGCCACAGGACGGCCAGGAAGCCGAAGTGGAGCACCAGGAGGGTCAGGGCTGAGGTCATCGTCGGCCACCCGTCGAGTCGGGCCCGTCGAAGGGGTCGGGCGTCGATGACTGGGGGAGCACGCGGAACACGATACGCGTACGACCGATCTGGATCACCGAATCGGGCTGCAGCGGGGCCTTCGTCAGCGGGTTGCCGTTGAGTTTCGAGCCGTTCGTCGAACCGAGGTCGCGGACCTGGGCCCGCGAACCGTCCCACAGGATCTCGACGTGCTGGCGGGACGTCCCCGTGTCTTGCACGGTGATGTCGGCGTCGCTGCCGCGGCCGATGATGGTGCGGGCGCCGCTGAGCTCGCGGCGCTTGCCGTCGATCTCGACGAACGGCTTCCACTGCACCTCGCCGCGCAGGTTGCGCGAGTCGACGGTCATGATGCCGACGCTCAGCGAGTCGTCCTCACGTAGGCGGATGCCGAGCGGGCCGGCGAACTGGTACCCCTGGGCGGTGGCGTGGCGCTGCGTCAGCTGGGTGAGCTCGTCGATCAGGGCCGGACCGATGGCCGACATCTTGTCGTAGTCGATCGGAGCCAGGCGGACCTGCAACTCGTTGGGCACGAGGATCCGGTCGCGCGAGACCACGGCAGCCTTGGTGTCGAGCTCGCGGCGCAGCGCGTTCGTGATCTCGAGTGGTTGCACGCCCGAACGGAACGTCTTGGCGAAGGCACCGTTGACGGCACGCTCCAACCCGCGTTCGAAATTGTCGAGCAGTCCCATGGGTCTCCAGGTTCGGGGTCTCTGGTCGCCCGATCTTAGCCCGAACGAGTGAAAGGTACTCACCGCTGCTCTTCCGGGCCTCCGACGCGTGCTAAAGTCTACGAGTTCGCGCGAGTGGCGGAATTGGCAGACGCGCTGGCTTCAGGTGCCAGTGCTCGAAAGGGCGTGGGGGTTCAAGTCCCCCCTCGCGCACGAACGTGAAGGCTCACCTCCGGGTGGGCCTTTTCACTTTCTCGGGCCCGCTCCCGGCCCGTTTCGGGGTCTGCTCACCGGCCCGTAGGTGCTTGGCTGGTGCGATGAGCCAGCAGAGCGGGGTCGTGTTCGAATTCGACGAGGTGCTCTTCGACGAGTTCCCGAAGGCTCCGTGGGTGCCCCGCAACCAGCGCATCGTCGTCGACTCCGACCGCCGCGTGGTGGGTCGCCGCGACGGCGTCGTGGTCAGCGTCACCGACCTGCCCCCGGTGTACGCGCACGCCGACATCGGGCCGAGGATCAGCAGCATGCAGTCCTTCGTCACCGTCGGCGACCACGTCTCGTGGATCGTCCGGACCGTCGAGGGCACGCGGTTCACCTCGTCCGCCGACGACCTCGACGAGGAGGCGCGGCTCGAGATCGCGAGGGACGCCACCCTTCACGGGTTCCTCGACGACCTCGAGTGCATGGTCATCGCCGACCTGTCGGACATGCGATTCGGACAGGACCGCGAACTGACGCGCTGCCGTCTCGAGGTGACTCGCGCCTCCGGGGGGCCGGTCACCTGGGCGCTCGTCGTCGAAGGCACGGGGCACCGGATCGAGTCGGACACGGTCGAGGCCGCGGAGTTCGTCGGCCGGCAGCTCAACGACATCGCGATCGACGGCGACCCGCTCGCCCTCGAGGCCGTGCTGCCGCTCTGAGGCGTCTCGGCCCGATCAGCCCGTGAGGCCGGTCACGGAGAGCCTCCGGTCGATCGCGAGGCGATGACGGCGGCGAGCCAGCCAGGGATCGCCTCGGCGGGCCGTGGGTACGACTCGAGATCGTCGAGGTAGGCCTGGTCGTCGATCCAGGTGTGAGGAGCGCGGTGGTCGAAGTCGAACGAGGTGCCGAGCTTGCCGGCGGCGGTGACCCGGAAGCGGGCGCTGAACCACGATCCGACGTCGGCTCGGTACATGAGCCGTCGGAGGTCGGAGGCGGCGGCGCCCGCCTCGTCCGTGTCGGGAGTGGACGACTCGTGGCCGGCCTCGTCGAAGAAACCCACGGATGCCACCCGGACGCCTCCGACCTCGGAGAAGTCGAACTCCGCCCGGACGGAGCCTCGAGGCATCATGCGGTGGACGGCGAGACCCACCCGACGGAGGGCATCACGTTCGGTCGGCACGCCGCCGCCGTCGTGTTCGCTCATCGCTCGGCCCCGCCGCCACCGTCGGCTCGGCCGACCAGGTCGTGGCGGGTCGGGGCACCGGCGAGGACGGCGGCGAGCCAGTCGGGGGTGTTCTCGGGGGTGCGGGGGAACTCGTCGAAGTCGGCTCGGTAGGCCTCGGCGGCGAAGTGGCCCAGTTCGGGTTCGTTGTCGTAGTCGAATCGCGTGCGGAGTTTCCCTTCCGCCGTGACCGTGAACCAGGCGGTGAACCATGTTCCGGCCCCCGGCCTGTACATGGCCTCTCTGAGTTCACGAGCACGGAGGGTGGAGTCCCTCGTGCCCATGATGGAGTCGTCCGTCCCGTCCGGGCGGTAGAGGCGCTTCTTTCCGGAGGAGACACCACCGACGATGCTGATCTCGGCCTCGATGCGATCGAAGCCCGCTGCGATCTCGCCATGAAGAGCCAGACCGACCCCTCTCGGCGCAGAGCGCCCTTGCTCGAGTCCGGGTGGGTTCTCATGTCGTGTCATGACTCGGGTTCTCCCTTCGGCTCATGTGTGCCACCCCTGCCGACGAGGTCGTGGCGGGTCGGGGCACCGGCGAGGATGGCGGCCAGCCAGTCGGGGGTGTTCTTCGGCGTGCGGGGGAACTCGTCGAAGTCGGCGCGGTACGCCTCGGCGGCGAAAGACCCGGGCTCGGACTCGTGGTCGTAGTCGTACCTCGCACTGAGCTTCCCCCCGGCGGTGACGGTGAACACGCCCGTGAACCACGTCCCGGCTTCGGGTTTGCTCATGACCCTCCGGAGATCGCGGGCCGCCCGGAAGACGCCACGACCGGACGAGAGAGAGGTCGAGCTGCCGTTTGCGGCATGCAGCTCGATCGTGCCGGCTGTCACTCCGCCGACCACGCTGATCCGGGCGATCACTCGATCGTGGTCGCGCGGGATGACGGCATGGAGCGCTTTGCCGAGGATGCGGAGTGCGTCCCTCTCGGCAGGCATGCCGTGGGGCTCCGAGTCGTGAGCGGACGGCACGGGCCCGAGTACTCCTGAGTCCGCCAGTTCTCTCGAGGTCGTGAGGCATGCCTCGAGGTGGGCATCGGGCGATGCGCCGCCTCCGACGAGGATCAGGGTCCCGCCCGTTGTCGACTGCGCGGTCGCGACCGACAGCCCCACCTCACGTGCACATGGATGCGAGCATGCGGCGTCTGTGCCGCTGGCGTGAGTCACGGCAGTGGGCCCGCGACGGAGGAGATCAGGAGGACGTGCTCGCGCATGTCGACGACCTCGAGGGACGCAGCAGATCGTCGGCCTCCGAGGGCGAGCAGCGGGCTGAAACCGAAGCATTCGTGGGAGCGGGGCACCCCGAGACGCTCCCGCGCCTCCGGGAAAGGGCTCCAGTCGAAGTAGTCGGGGTCGGCCAGGAACGACTCGTAGCCGAGGATGACGAGGAGCGTCGAGAGCCTGTTGGCGATGATCCGGCTCGTGCCCCGTCGGAATTCGAGGAGGTGCGCTCGGCCGTCGAGCCAGACGACCAGGTCTCCGAGGGCGGACGACATCAGGGGCGTGGCCGCCGCGAATCGAGGTGCGACCTCGGCGAGGACGTCCTGCCACGCGGTGGGGTCGACGATGCGCAGGTACCCGTCAGCCGTCGCGCCCAGCCCGTGGTCACGCCACAGGGCCACGACGTCGTCGGGAAGACGCTCGACAGCGGCGTCGAGGCTGGCGGAGGACAGTGGAGGCCCTGGCATCAACGGCTGCGTCACGTGACTCCAGCCCTGTTGCGCGAGTCCATGTCTCGACTCTCAGACGGGACCCTCGTCACGGCCGACGAGGTCGTGCCGGGTGGGCGCACCCGCGAGGATCGCGGCGAGCCACTCGGGCGTGTTCTCGGCAGTCCGGGGAAAATCCTCGAAGTCGGCACGATATTCCTCGGCACCGAAGTGACCTAGTTCGGGTTCGTTGTCGTAGTCGTACTGTGCGCTGAGTTTCCCGGCGGCCGTCACGGTGAAGACGGCGGTGAACCACGTGCCTGCCCCTGGCTTGTACATCAGGCGCCTCAGTCGACGAGCCGCTTCGAACGTGCGTCGCGCGGGAGCAGCCGACTCCTGGGAGCCGTCGGCTGCGAAGAGCAACGTCTCGCCGGCCATCACACCCCGAGCCATGCTTGTCTGCATGCGGATGCGGTCGGAACCCGAAGGAATCAGTGCAAGGAGCTGCGAACCCAGTTCTCTCAGTGCATCACGTTCTGCTTCGAGACCCGACTTCACCTTGTCGTCACCGGACATTGTCGTAGAACTCCTGTCGTAGCGGTTGACCGTGAGCCTGGATCTTGACTTGGACACCGGTCGGGACTGTGTTCGTGCCCTCGTACTCCGGAAGCACTTTGAGGTCGGCGGCGCCTCCGTCGGACGCGGTCAGGGCTTGCCGGAGTTCGCGTTCGAGGTTACCGAAGGAGTGGCCCCGGCCGCGATTGACCTCTCGGAGCATCGGCACGATGTTGATCTTCTCGCCGCCGCCGCCGAACATGTTGGCCAGGAGGTGGCCTCCCTCGTACCCGACACCGCCCTCCTTGCCGATGCGCTTCTGCACCGACTCGGACCGGTCGGCATCGCCGAGCTGGAGGTCGTCGAACTCGGCGAGCACCGTGCGGCTGGCATGGTCGGTGACGTAGACGTGCTTTCCACCGACGACGTAGGTCGTGTCCGCGGCAGGCTCCATGAGGTCGTAGTTCAGGTTGCCCTTGCCGCCGTACTCGGTCTCGACGTGGACGATGCGACCTGTCGCGTCGGTCGAGAACACACCCCGGCCAGGCACCGTGTACGCCGTGTCCGGGGCGAGGACCTGACCGTGGGCGAACGGCTTCTCCTTCGTCGGCAGGTCGGAGCCCGAGACCGTCACGTGGTGCTCGACGGCCGGTGTGGCGTGCGGCGTCGGTTCGGTCGGGGTGGGCGTCCGGTCAGGGCCCGACAGGTCGAGCTCCCCGATGTCCGTGTCATGGCCGCCACCGGCTGACCGGTCAGGGGTTGCACCCGCGCCGTCGACGGGACCGTCGGCCCGACCGGGCTCGTCCGTCCCAGGGCCGTCCGCGCGACCTGCGTCGCTCGTCCCAGGGCCGTCGGCCCGACCTGCATCGCTCGATCCGGCACCGTCGGCCCGACCGGCATCGGACGCCCCGCCGCCGTCGCCACGTTCGAGCAGCGTCGTGCCGCCCGATCCGGGGTCGGCGGCGCGGGCGGCACCGGCGGCCGGGTCGGAGCCGGTGCCACCACCCGCGTGGGCGGACGCGTCGGCGTGCGTGGCGGACGCGGCCCGCGCCTCCTCGGCTGTTCGACCGAGGTCGCCGTAGTCGGCGAAGTCCTCGAGCTTCGACAGCGAGCCGAAGTCGACGGTCTCGCCCGCCTTCAGGGCGCCGGTGAGACCGGAGAACTCGACGTCGGTCATGCGCTCGAGGGCGGCCATCGTGTCGGTCAGACCGTCGAGGTCGTCGAGTTTCGACAGGCCGCCGGCGTGCTCGCCGAACTCCGCGACGAGGTCCTCGACCCGTGACAGGCCCTTCGGCAGGTGCGACGCGTCCTCCGCCACCTCGGCCAGCCGGCCGGTGAGGGTCGCCGCCCGGGCCGCGCCCGACCCGACCTTGAGGCCCGCTCCGACCTGGCCCGCACCCGGGATGAAGAACGAGGCGACGTTCGCCACCGCGAAGGTGCCGGCGGCGACCGGGTCCTCTTCCCACTGCTCGGGCGTGCCGACGATTCCGCCGACCATGCCGTCCATCGTCTGCTTGTAGTTGTCGCGGAGGCCGCGCAGCGATTCCGGTACGGCCGAGTCGGGCAGGTTCGCCAGGGCGGGCGCCACCGGGAAGGCCACCGTGATGGCGAGGGCGCCGAGACCGGTCAGCATGCCGGTCCACGCCTCGCCGGCGAACGACCAGTCGTGCTTCCAGCCGTTCGCGGCGTCGAAGCCGACGAGCGACACGGTGCCCTCGACGAAGCTGGTGCCGAACTCGACGAGTCCGTCGCCGACCGACTCCTGGCACGACCGCTCGCCCTTGCCCTGGGCACCCCACGGGTTGTCCTCGGCGAGGTCGAGCTGCTCACCCGTCACGGCGGTCTGCGGAGCCACGCAGAGGTCGTCACGCAGGGCGTTGACGCCGTTCTCGAACTCGACCCGGGCCGCGTCGATCTTCGCGATCTCGGCGTTGTACTGCGACTGCAGCTCGTTGTTGCGCTCGACCGACGGTGTGTGCTCGTTCCACGGGATGGTCGTCTCGCCCTGGCCCTCGGGCACGATCGGCACCCCGCCGCCGCTCATCTGGCTGGCCTGGAAGAGCGGGTTGTCGGGGTCGTAGAAGTCGAGGGTCACGCCGCCGGCCACCGACGCGCGGAAGGCGTTCGCCTCGGTCACGAGCTCTTTGATGCGCGCGACCGGTGCCGTGACCGACTCGGCGAGCGTCTCGAGGAGGTCGGCCACCGTGGAGAGCTTGCCGGCGACGGCCTCGGCGTCGGTGCGCACCGGGTCCATCGAGGCGAACAACTGCGGCCCCTCGGGTGCGGTGTACGACGCGGACAGCCCCGACCAGTCGGTCATCACGGCCTCGGCGTTCGTCGTGACCGCGGTCGACGTGGTCTTGTAGCCCTCCGCCGCCGACGCGATCGACTCGGGCACGATGTCGAGACCGTAGAACTCGGACGGTGCGATCAGCGACCCCTTCGTGGCCATCAGCGACCCCCCTCGAAGAAGCTGAGGTCGCCCGACTCGGCGGCCTGCACGGCGGCGGCCTGCGTCTGCGCGGCCATCTCCTCGTCGCCGTTCACGTAGGCCAGCGTCGCGTCACCCGCCCCGGTCGCGCAGGCGAGGATGCGCGCGTTGATGCCCTGCACGCGGTTCGTCTCGGACGAGATCAGGTCGACGACGGCCACGGCCGACGACACGAGGATGTCGCTGCCCACGCCGGCGTTCAGCTCGGTCTGGGCTGTCTCGACGCCGGTGAAGGTCGCCGCGAACGTCTCGGCCGAGCCCTGCACCTTGGTCAGGACGCTCACCACGCCGTCGGTCTGGATGCTCCACGAGCTCATCGGTCGTCTCCTGTCGTCACGAGGGTGCCCTGCACGTCGTCGGCCAGGCGCCGGGCCAGCGCCTGGGTGAGAGGCCCGTCGAAGGGGCCGTAGGCCTCCGTCCACCAGCGGTCGGTGGCGGGGTGGTCGTTCGGTCGGCCCGCGGGGTGGTCCTGGGACGCCGGGTCGGTCACCGGCAGGCCGAGGCCGCGCCGCGCCTCCCGGGGGTCCTCGAGCTGTGTGCTGCGCAGCACGGCCAGGACCAGGCCCTCGCCGGACGCGATCTGGATGCCGCCGCCCTGCCAGAGGCGCCCGGCACCGAGGCCGCCGTCGACGGCCGCGGCCGCGGTGACGACCTCGACGGCCGTCACGGGCTCGGCCGAGAGGATCACGAACTCACGGGGCACGGCGCACCGCCGGAGGGACGAGGGCGTCCGCGACGACCCCCGGGCCGATCGCGTCGAGGGCCGCCGCGAAGCGCTGCCACCGGGTCGCGTCGGCGCCGAACGGCACCACGAGCGAGGGGGTGCGGGCGTTGCCGGTCGTGGTCCCGCCGTGTTCGACGGCGAACGAGGCCGCGTCGAGGCCCAGGCGGCGCACGGCCCGCGCGCCGACCACCGCGGCGAGGGGCTGCGGCGTGGTGGGGCGGTAGGGCGTGATGGTCGCGTCGGCGGCGCCGCGCAGGCTCCACGCCGTCGCCAGCAGCACCTGCTGCCGCTCGGACAGGCTGCGCAGAGCCGAGGAGGCGCGGGTCGCGTCGTCGACGCCGGTCGCCTCGGGCAGCGCGAACAGCAGCCGCGTCTCTTCGGTCAGGCCGGTCTCGCTGCGCGCGATGCGGATCGTGCCGGTCCAGACCGTGCCGTCGGGTGCGGAGCCCGCGACGTGCACCCGGGAGTCCCGCGGCATGCGCGCCCGGGCCAGGGCCGTGATGCGACCTCGGTCCCAGACGGTGGCGGGGGGTTCGGAGGTGCCCCACACGGTGGGCGCGACGCCCGCGACCGCGGTGACCAGCGCCTCCGTCGTCGAGCCGGTCAGGGCCTCGGCCCTGGCCGTGTGGTGCACGGCCACGGAGAACTGCAGCCAGGGGCGCGTGGTCTCGACGGCCGGCTGCGGCAGCAGCGCGAGCTGGTCGGCGGGCGCCGTGACGCCGGCCGCCCGGTCGACCGGGTCGGTGAGGGGATCGAGCAGGGCCTCGTCGTACGACCCCACCCGGGCACCGCCGATCGCGTGGCGGAGGTGGCCGTCGGCGTCGCGCACCAGCCAGGCCCCGGCGACGAGGCGCAGGGCCTGGTACAACGCCCAGCTCAGCCGGGCGTCGTCGTGGGTGACGACGACGACGCGGACACCGGCGCGGGTCGCGTCGGTGAGCAGGGCCTGCCGCCCCGAGGTCAGGCCGACGACGGGGGCGGTGCTGACCGTCGCGATCCACCCCGGCCCGCTCGCGTCGGCGAGCGGGTGGGGCAGGGTCGTCGCCCGTGAGTCGCTCACGGGCGTGGCCTAGATGCCGTCGACGGCGGCCTTGGCCCGCTGCATGGCGGTCTGGGCCGACTCGTCGTTCGACGCGAGCGACTGGCGGAGGGTGTTGATGATCGTGCGCACCTCGGTGGCGACGCGGTTCCAGCGCTGCTCCTTGCCCGCGTACTCCTCGCTGGAGCCGTCGGCCTGGTAGTCCGCCATGGCGGTCTTGACGTCGGAGTCGCGCTGCGTGATGAGCGCCTCGAGGCGGCTCGCGACGGCGTTGAAGTTGTCCTGGGCATTGCCCGAGGCTCCGAGGTCGAAGTCGCGGCGGTCGGTTGCGTTGGCCATGGTCGTTCCCCCTTATGCGCGCGATCCGCCGAAGCGGGCGCTCTCGAATCCGGCACCGGACTGGGCCGAGGTGGTCTCGTCGGCGATCTGCTGCTCACCCTCGACGAAGGCACGGTTCTGGCCCGTGATGCCGGTCAGCACCGACGACAGGGCGGCGTTGAGCTCGACGGAGATGCCGTCGACCTCGCCCTTGAACCGGTCGAAGGCGGCGCGGCCGGCTCCGTTGAAGCGGCCTTCGAGCGGCGCGGCCGCGTCGGCGAGCTGGCGGACGAGCGCACCGAGGTCGTCGCCGGCCCCGCTCGTCTTCTGGCTCAGTTGCGTGAGGGTCTCGCTCCCCATGGCGAACTTCATCATGTCGTTCTCCCCTTGCTTCGATCTGATGGCGACCCGTCACGGGTCGACTCATGAGGAAATCACGATTCCGTTTCGATCGCCACCCGTTCGCGGGGTACATGTCGGGGGACCGGGGCGGGGGACAGGGGGGTGTCGACCCCGGAACGGGTGTCTCACCGGGGGACACGGGGTCGGCTAGCCTGGGGCCGATCGTGCGCTCCGGGGACGCGGACGGTCGCTCTTCGTCGGCCACGACGACCTGGTCCGGAACCCCGCAGGCGAGAGGCGGAAGCGTGGGCGCACTGGTGGGCGCGCGAAGCTGCGGGCGCTGTGGTCAGCCGCTCGGCTCGGGCGCGACGTGGTGCTTCTGGTGCGGCGTACGGATCGTCTCGGCGGCCACCGGCAGCGCCATCGGCACCTACTCGGGTCTGCTCGCGGGCGTGCAGACGGCGACCCCGTCGAGGCGTCGCAGCGCGGTCGCCATCGACTGGGGAGTGCCCCTCCTCCTGCTCGGTGTCCTCGTCGTCGGCGTGGCCACGGGCGCCTCGTCCGCCACGGCCGGCGCGGCGCTCGTCCCCGTCCCCGTCGAGGTCGCGGTCGTCGTCGTCGCCCTGGCCTTCGTGGCGCTCGACGTCGTGCTCTACGTGCGCGGCGGTCGCTCGGTGGGCCGACTGCTCCTCTCGTTGCGCACCGTGGACGACCTGACCGGTCGCCCGCCGGCCGTGCTGAGGGTCGACCGGCGCGGGCGCTTCAGCATCCGTCGTCAGGCGGTGACGGTCGACCTGCGGCGCGGCCGCGATCCCATGACGTCGTCGCCGCCGCTCGTGCAGAGGCCTGCCCTGCCCGCCGCGGCCTCCGCTCCGCTGCCGCCCCACCCGACCGACCCGCTCGACGCCGCGGGACGGCCCGACGAGAACACCTTCGGGCGCACCGGCCAGGGCCGCCCCGCGACCGCCGCGCCGTCGATCGTCCTCGAGCTCGACAGCGGCGAACGCCTCGACCTCGAGTCGACCCTGCTGATCGGCCGCGCCCCGGTCAACCGCGAGGGCGAGGAGCACCCGGTCTTCGCCTGGGCGGACCTCGCCCGCAGCCTCACCAAGACCCACGCCCTCTTCGCGTGGGAGGGCGCCGTGCTGTGGGTCACCGACCTCGGGTCGACCAACGGCTCGTCCCTCGTGGCGCCGGACGGCACGCGCCAACCGCTCGTGGCGGGCCTGCGCGGGCCGGCCGCACCGGGATACGTCGTCGAGCTCGGCGAACGGACCCTCACCGTGCAGCCGTCGGGGGTGGTGGACGCATGAGCGGGGACCGCGACGTCGTCCTGCTCGAGACCGTCAAGACGCACCGCGCCCGCCTGGTCTCCGCCCTCCTGTTCGGCGAACTCGACGAGCGTCGACTCGTCAACGACAACGTGCGTCGCCTGATCGTGAGCCTGGTCATCGCGGCGGTCGCCTGCGCGGGCTGCGCGGGCACCTCTTTCGTGCTCTCGGTGCTGGCCGACCAGCGCGCGACCCAGTCGCAGACCACCGGAGGGTCAGGAGGCGCGGTGCCGGTCACCGGCTCGCCGTCGCCTTCTCCCGCGTCGACCGACGTCCCCGACCCCACCCCCACGACGGAGCCCCGATGACCGACTACACCCGGCTGACCATCGTCGGCACGGCGCGCAAGGCCGAGATGGTCGTGCCCGCCGACGAGCCGATCGGTGGTCTGATCCCCCGGCTGATGGAGCTGCTCGACGAGCGCCCGGGTGCCGTCTCTCGCCCGCTGACGCTCGTCCGCTCGACGGGGGAGCAGCTCGACACCTCGCTGTCGGTCGCCGAACAGCGCATCGTCGACGGCGAGCTGCTCCGGCTGCTGCGCGAGGACGCCGCGCCCCCGCCGCCCGAGGTCGCGGACGTCACCGACGTGTTGGCCGAGTCGCTCGCCAGCCGACCGGGTCTGTGGACGCGACGGTCGCGCACGGCCACGGCGGCCGTCGCGATCGGCCTGCTCTCGCTGGCCCTCTCGACGGTGCTGGCCCGGGCGTCCGACGTCGATCCCGTCGGCACGCTCACGATCGTCTACGGACTCGCCGTCGTGGTCGCCGTCGTGTCCGGTCGCTTCGGCGGCCGCTGGCTCGCCGTCGCCGCGACCTCGGTCGCCCTCGGCTGCGCGGCCCCCCTGGCGGTCGTGCTCGGAGCCGTCCCGGCCCTCGAGCTGCCGCCGGTCGACGTGGCGCTCGCCGTGATCGTGCTCGCCTGGGTCGCGCTGGCGCTCGGCGCGGGCGCCGGTCTCGGCTCCCGGTCCGCGTGGTGGGGCGGCGTCCTCGGCGTCGTGCTCGGTGCCGTGCCGATCGTGCTGCGGTCGCTCGGCGTCGCCGACGCGGGTGCCGTGGGCGTCGGCGCCGTGCTGGCCGTCGTCGTCTGCGGTCTGCTGCCGTGGTTCGCCATGAGCGCCTCGGGCCTGACCGGTCTCGACGACCAGGTGGTCGACGGGCGCCGGGGCCGCCGCGACGAGGTGCTGCTGACGGTCGGCGACGCCTACCGCACCCTGACCTGGTCGACCTTCGCCGTGGCGGGGCCCGTGGCCGTCACGGCCGTCTCGTCCGTCGGGTCGGCCGACCTGTGGCAGGTCGGCCTCGGGGTCGCCGTCGTGCTCGTCGTCGCGGCCCGCACCCGGGCCCTGCCGATCGCCGCCCAGGGCTGGGTGCTCTGGGCCGCCGCCCTGATCGGCCTGCTCGGCGGTCTGCTCGTGCAACCGCTCGCTCCCGGGTGGCTCGTGGTCGTCCTGTTCGCGGCCGGCGTCGTGGTCGCGGTCGTGGCCGGCGGCGTCGACCCGGTCGCGCACCAGCGCGCCTCGCTGCGCCGCGTGGGCAACTTCGTCGAGGCGCTGGGCGTCGTGGCCTTGCTGCCCGTCCTGCTCGGGGTGTTCGGCGTCTACGCCGACCTGCTCGGGGCCTTCTCGTGAGCGCCTTCGACGCGTTCGTCCGGTCGGCGCCGCTCGCCCTGCTCGGCAGCGTGAGCGCCCGGGTGCACGAGGTGACGACGGTCGACGAGATCGTCCGGCGACCGCTGCCGGTGTCGCGCCGCATCGGCTTCGTGCAGGCGCGGGGCGGAGCCGGGGCGAGCTCGACCGCCGGCTACGTCGCTGCCCTGCTCGCCCGGCGCCGTCCCGGGCTCGTCCTCGGCGTGGACGCGTCGCGCGGCCCCCGCGGGATGCTCTGGCAGGCCGGTGCGCCGGTCGGTTCGAGTGCGGCGCCGAGCTCACGGAGGCGGACGGCCCGTCGGTCGGTCGACGCCGTCGACGGCCTGCCCCGCACGCCCTCGGGCCTGTACGCCCTCTCGCTCGACCCCCGGGGCGAGTCCCGGGCCGTGGCCGCCGCGGCCGGCTGGTTCGACGAGGTCACGCCGATCAGTCGGTTCTTCGACCTCGTCGTGACCGACTGGGGAGTGCGCGACTGGCGCGCCGACCTCACCGACGTGGTGTCGGCGAGCCGGACGGTCTGCATCGTCGCCCGCGCCGACCGCCACGCCGCCGAGGAGGCCGCGGCACTCGTGCCGGCGATCAAGGACCACCCCGACCGGCCCGAGGTGGTCATCGCCCTGGTCGACGTCGGCGACGCCGGTCGCGCGGCCCCCGTCACGGTCGGCGACGACCCCACCGTGCCCGTCGTGCGCGTGCCCTACGACGCGGCCCGTTCCGGTGGCCGGCCGGTGTCGAGCGCGGCACTCGGCACCCGCACCCGGATCGCCTACGCCCGCCTCGCCGCGGCACTGCTGCCCCTCGACGCCCCGTCGGTCCCGAGGGGCACCCCGCCCGTCGACGGCCCCGGCCCGGCCCCCTCCGCGGCCGACCCCGGCACCTCGGAGCGCCGCCCCTCGGAGCGCCGTCAGGCCCGCGGGCGGGACGCCCGTCCGGCGATCGCCGACGACCAGGAGGCCCGACGATGACCGTCAAGCTCGTCCACCGGCCCACGCGCATCACGCGACCCGTCCAGCCCGCCGAGCACGAGGACATCACGCCACCGCCCCAGCTGGCCGACGGCAAGGTCGGCGGTGTGCCCGTGCAGGCCCTGCTGCCCGTCGTGGGCGCCCTCTCGAGCGTCGTCATGATCGTCGTCTACCGCGGCAGCTCGAACCCGCTCTTCCTGCTGGTCGGCGCGGTGCTGCTGATCGTCGCCCTCGTCGGCGGCCTCGCGGTCACCCTCAGCCAGCGGGGCAACGCGGCGCGGCAGCGACGCCTGCAGCGCGAGCGCTACCTCGACTTCCTCGAGCGGCTGCGGTCGCGCATGCGCACCAAGGCCCGGGCCGTCCGGGCGACGGCGGCCGTGCTCGACCCCGAACCCGCGGCCCTGCTCGAGCTGGTGCGCGACCCCGCGCGACTCTGGGAACGCCGTCGCCAGCACGACGACTTCCTCTCGGTGCGGATCGGCGAGGGCGACCTGACCTGGTTCCCGATGTCGGTCCCCGAGGACCCGAACCCCGTGCAGCCCTTCGACCCGATCATGGCCAGCGAGGCCGAGTCCGTGGTCGAGCACCTCTCGACCGTCCGGGGCATGCCCATCACGGTCGACCTCGACCGGGCCGGGTCGGTCGCGGTGCTGGGCGACCGCGAGTCCGCCCTCCGGGTCGCGCGCTCGATGATCCTCCAGCTCGCCGCCCTGCACTCGCCCGACGACGTGCACCTGGCCGCGGCGTTCCCCGAGAGCGCGGCCGACGACTGGCGCGGCTTCGACCTCGTCCCGCACGCCGTGGACGACTCGCTGTACGACGGACCGGTGCCGGCGCGACGGGTCGCGACCAGCGCCTCCTCGTTGCTCTCGGTCATCGGCGGCGAGCTGGGCGACCGGGCGCAGGAGGCCGCCACGACGAAGCGCTCGATCGGCACGACGGCGCGCACCGAGGGATCGCGCCTCGTCGTCTTCGTCGACGACTGGGGGCACGTCGCCTCGAGCATCCCGGTGCCCGACGCCGACCTCTCGCTGACCGACCTCGGCGTGACGACCGTCCACCTGCTGAGCGACCGCCTGCACGAGCCGTCCGACGTCACGCTGCGCATCACCGTCGAGGGCGACGAGGCGGTCGTCACCGACGCCCGCGTCGAGGAGGACGGCCAGGTCCGCGTGCAGACGGCGACGATCGACGCCACGACCCCGCAGCTGTTCGAGGCCGTCGCCCGCACGCTCACCCCCCTGCGACTCAGCCTCAGCCGGCAGGACGAGGTCGACTCGGCCCAGGCCGTCGAGATCACCGACCTGCTCGGCATCGACGACGTGACCACGCTGACGCCGGCGACGGCCTGGACGCCGCGCTCGCCGCGGGACTTCCTGCGCGTGCCGATCGGCATCGACGACTTCGGGGCGCCGGTCCTGCTGGACCTCAAGGAGTCCGCGCAGCTCGGCATGGGCCCGCACGGCATCTGCATCGGCGCGACCGGCTCGGGCAAGAGCGAGCTGCTGCGCACGCTCGTCCTCGGCCTGGCCCTGTCGCACTCGCCCGACGACCTCAGCATGGTCCTCGTCGACTACAAAGGAGGCGCGGCGTTCGCTCCGTTCGCGGGGTTGCCGCACGTCGCCGGGTTGATCGACAACCTGGCCGACGACGCGCAGCTCACCGAACGCGCACGGGTCAGCATCCAGGGCGAGGTCGTCCGGCGTCAGGAGCAGCTGCGCGACGCCGGCGGGGCGTCGTCGATCAGCCACTACCGCGAGCTGCGCGTCGGCCGCCCCGAGCTGCCGCCGATGCCGCACCTCTTCGTCGTGATCGACGAGTTCGGCGAGCTGCTCACGGCCGAGCCCGAGTTCGTCGACCTGCTGCTCACCATCGGGCGCATCGGACGGTCGATCGGCGTGCACCTGCTGCTGTCGAGCCAACGCATCGAGGCGGGCAAGCTGCGCGGCCTCGACACCTACCTCTCGTACCGGATCGGCCTGCGGACCTTCTCCGAGGCCGAGAGCTCGATCGTGCTCGACCGACCGGACGCGTTCCACCTCCCCGCGGTCCCCGGGTTCGGCTTCCTCAAGGTCGACACCTCGGTGTACCGGAGGTTCCGCGCGGGCTACGTGTCGGGCCCCCTGCCGACCGAGGCCGCCCGCTCGCTCGCCGGCGACGACGCGCGGCCGACCGCCCTGCTGCTGCCGACCTTCAACGGCATCGCGGGGGGCGACGACGAGGGCGGCGAGGAAGAGCTCTCGCGCCCCGACGTCGGTCGCGCCGTCATCGACGAGGCCGTCGACCGCCTGATGGGCGGCGGCACCGACGTCGACCCCGTCTGGCTGCCGCCCCTGCCCGACCGGCTCGCGCTCTCGCGGGTGGTCGGAGCGGACCAGGCCGGCGGCCTGCGGGTGCCGATGGGACTGCTCGACGACCCGGCGCGCCAGCGGCAGGACCCGTGGCTGCTCGACCTGGCTCGGGCCGGCGGACACGTGGCCGTGATCGGGGCGCCACAGACCGGTCGCAGCACGTTCCTGCGTACTCTCGTCGCCTCGCTGGCCCTGACGCACACGCCCCAGGAGGTCGGCATCTACGGCATGGACCTCACGGGTGGGGGACTGGGCCGGATCGAGGGGTTCCCGCACGTCGGCGGCGTGGCGACACGTGCGAGCAAGGACCGCCTCCTGCGCCTGCTCGAAGAACTGGCGGCCATGCTGACGACCCGGGAGCGCGTGTTCCGCGACCACGGCATCGACTCGCTCGCCATGCTGCGTCGACTGCACGCGGCGGGCGAGGTGCCCGAGCTGATCTCGGCCGACGTGGTGCTCGTCGTCGACGGCACCGGTCAGCTGCGGGGTGACTTCGCCGAGCTCGAGACGGCGTTCGGCGACCTGCTGCTGCGCGGCGGCAGCTACGGCCTGCACGTCGTACTCGGGATGACGCGGTGGAACGAACTGCGGATGGCGCAGCAACCGCTGGTCGGCACCCGGGTCGAACTGCACCTGAACGACCCGGCGGACTCGGTGATCGGTCGCAAGCTGGCCCAGACCATCCGGGCCGACCAGGCCGGTCGGGCCCTGACCGACGACAACCTGTTCGCCCAGGTGGCGTTGCCGGTGCTGGACGACACGGACGACGACGAGGTCGGCGACGCACTCGAGGCCCTCGCCCGCCGGTCGGCGGCGAGCTGGAACGGCCCCGCGGCGGCACCGATCCGCCTGCTGCCCACCGAGCTCTCGCCGGACGAGCTGCCCGACGCGCTGGACGAGCCCGAGGCCATCCCGTTCGGCCTGCGGCAGGACACCATGCAGCCGGTCGCCCTCGACCCGGGCGCCGACCAGCACCTGCTCGTCTTCGGCGACTCGAAGGCCGGGAAGTCGACCCTGCTGCGCGGACTCGTCCGCGGCTTCGTCGACCGGGCGACCCCGGACGAGCTCGTCGTGGCCCTCATGGACCTCCGCGGCGACCTGGTCTCCGAGGTGCCGGACGACTATCTCGGTGGTCATGCCTCGACGAGCACGGACGCCCGTGCCCTCGCCGTCGCTGTCGCCGACGAGCTCGCCAAGCGCCAGGCCGGCGACCGCGACGCCGGGCCCCGCATCGTCGTGGTGATCGACGACTACGACATCGTCGCCTCGGGTGGCACCGAGCCGCTCAAGCCGCTGCTGCCGTTCCTGCCGTCGGCACGCGACCTCCGGCTGCACGTGTTGATCAGCCGGCCGGTCGCCGGTTCGGCACGGGCGCTCTACGACCCGGCGCTGCAGACGCTGCGCGACACGGGCGGGTCGTCGTTCATCATGTCGGGCGAGCGCAGCGAGGGACCGATCGTGCCGCAGGTCTACGCCGAGCAGATGACCGCCGGTCGTGGCCGGCTGGTCCGTCGGGGCCAGGCGCCGCGCATCGTCCAGGTGGCACGGTTCGAGGCCGAGGCGCGAGCCGAAACCGAGCGATCCGACGCCGCCGGAGCGGGCTCGTGACGGGCCGGACGGTCGTCGTGGCGGGAGTCGCCGGCGGCGTCGGGACGACGACGGTCACGGCCCTGCTCTTCACCCAGCTCTCGGGGGAGTCGGTGCCCCGGCTGGTCGACCACTCGGGCGGGGACCTCGGGTCCCGGCTGACCGGGGGCGACGACGCGCCACGGGTCGACCACGAGCTGACCCTGCACGACCTCGGTGCCCACGCCGACGGCGCCCTCCTCGACCTGCTCGACGACACGAGCGTGTTCGGGGTCGTCGTTGCCCCGACGACCCCGGTCGGGTTCGCCGACGCCCAACGGGTCCTCGCTCGGATCCGCGAGCGACACGGGGTCGGCGGCCTGCGCCGGGTGATGCTCGTGGTCGTCGGCGTCTTCGGTGAGCACCGGACCACGCGCTCGAGCGAGGCACTGCAGAACGAGTTCGGCCGACGCTCGCTCGTCGTCGTCCCGCGCGACCCCGCACTGGCGGCGGGCGGTCGCGTGCCGCTCAACCGACTGACCCGGGAGTCCCGACGGGCCCAGGGCGAACTCGTGTCCTACCTGCGCGAACGCCTGGCGAGTCACCGCGACGCGCGCTGAGGCAGCGGGCCGCGCCTCCGGCTGGGACGCGAACCGCGCCTCCGGCTGGGACGCGGGCCGCGCCTCCTCGTCCGAGGGGCGTCAGCGCAGGGGGTCGATGAGGTGCGGGCCGTTGTTGCGGACGTTGTTCGCGTCGCGGCTCACCTCGTGCTGCACGAGGTCGTGGGCGACCTCGAACGAGTCCCGGTCGAGCAGCGCCAGCAGCTCGTCGGCGTCGAGGCCGTCGCCCAGCCAGTCGTCGTACGAGTCGGGCGTCAGGCAGGCCGGCATCCGGTCGTGGACCTCGCCCGGCGCCACGTGGGCGTCACGCGTGATGATCGTCGTCGAGAGCACCCAGCGGTCGGGGTCGTCCTCGGCCCTGGCGGGGTCGGGCCACGCGGTGACGAGACCGGCCATGGCGAGCCCGGCGTCGGGCTGGTGCACGTAGTGCGGCTGCTTGCCCGTCTCGGTCACGACCCACTCGTAGTACCCCTGCGCGGGCACGATGCACCGGCTCGTGGCGAACGCCCGACGGAACATGCCGCTCGTCGCCACGGTCTCGATGCGCGCGTTGATCGGCTGCGGCCGCTTCTTCAGGTCGGGGTACCACGACGGCACGAAGCCCCACCGGGCACCGGGCAGCTGCCGCTCGCCGTGCCGCTCGCGGACGACCGGCACGACCGTCGTCGGCGCGACGTTGAAGTCGTCGGGCAGGGGCCCCAGGCCGTCGAGCAGGCTCGGCAGCAGATCGGACGTGGCCCGGGCAACGACGTAGCGACCGCACATGCCGACAGTCTGCTCTTCCGCGGAGGGGCGTGACGGTGGTTCACTGTCGCCGTGGCGCCGCACGGGTCGGCGACGCGGTGAGAGGGTGGTGACCATGTCCGACGAACAGAACCCCGCCCGCGGCTTCGTCGTCGTGGGCGTCGTGCCGAACTCGGGCGAGTCCGTGGTGGCGACCGCGGCCGACCTGGCGGCACGCTTCGGCACCGGCCTGCTGTGCGTCTCGGTCGAGCCCGACCGGCTCGCCTTCGCCGAGGGCATCGACGGCACCGTCCTGTCGTACCCCCTCGACCCCGACGACTACAGCGAGACGCTGTCCTTCGACGCCGACCTGGAGGCGCGGCTGCGGCCGATCGCCTCGGCTCGCGGCGTCGAGCTGCGCACCTCGGTCGTCGCCGGCGACCCCGCCCAGTGCCTGTCGCGCCTGGCCGAGCAGCTCGACGCCCCCCTGATCGTCGTCGGCAGTCGCGAGGCCGGCCTGCGAGGCAGCGTCCGCGAGTTCTTCGCCGGTTCGGTCGCCCTGCACCTCAGTCACCGTCAGCACCGCCCGGTCGTCGTCGTGCCGCTCGCCCCCGTCCCCCGCAGCCAGACGCTGCCGTGGGAGGACGAACTGTGACGCGAGGCCGCCGGTGACGGGGGCTGCGCGCCCTCGCGCCCCGCACCTCCGTCCGTCCCTGATCGCCCTCGTGGCGCTGGGCGGCGCCCTCGGGACGGCTGCGCGGGTCGGGGTCACGCTCGTGGTGCCGTCGTGGGGTGCGTTCGACACGGCGATCTTCGCGATCAACGTGGTCGGGGCGTTCGTGCTCGGCGTCCTGCTCGAGCGGCTGCTGCGCTCCGGGCCCGACGAGGGCGGGCACCGCCGGACCCGACTCTTCGTGGGGACGGGCGTCCTCGGCGGGTTCACGACCTACAGCTCGCTCGCGACCGAGACCGCGCAGCTCGCCGGGGCAGGTGGAGGCGACCTCGCCGTCGCCGCGCTCTACGGGCTGCTGAGCCTGGTGGTCGGGGTGCTCGCCGCGGCGGCGGGCATCCGGGTCGGCGCACGTCTCGCCGGGCGCGCCTCGTGAGCCCGCTGCTCGTCGTCGCCGTCGCGGCGGCCGGTGGGATCGGTGCCGCCGCGCGCTTCGTCGTCGACGGCCTCGTCAAGGATCGCCTGGGCGCCGCCTACCCGTGGGGCACGACCGTCATCAACGTGTCGGGCTCGTTCGCGCTGGGGCTGCTGACCGGCCTCGCCCTGCAGGCGGTCGTCGCGCCCGAGTGGAAGGCCGTCCTCGGCACCGGCCTGCTCGGCGGGTACACGACGTTCAGCACCGCGAGCGTCGAGACGGTGCGACTGCTGGCCGCCGGGCGACGCGGGGCCGCGATCGCGAACGGCCTGGGCATGCTCGTCGCGTGCGTCGGCGTCGCGTCCCTCGGCCTGTGGCTCGGCTCGCTGGCCTGAGGGGCTCGTCGGCCTGACGGGCCCGCCGGCCTGACGGGCTGGCACGCCGAGTGGGCAGAAATTGTCCTTCGGTGGCTGGGGAAGGACCATTCCTGCCCACTCGACCCGCGCCTCCGGGGGAAAGCGACGACGAATGCCGGGTCAGGCGTGCGTCTCGCGCTCGTGCCCCGCGTGGTCGGCCGGCTCGAGCTGGAACGTCGCGTGCTCGACCGAGAAGTGGGCGGCGAGGCACCGGTCGAGGGCGTCCAGGGTCTCGTCGACCTTCATGTCGCAGAACACCTCGCGTTCGACGACGACGTGCGCCGAGAAGACGGTCGCCCCGCTGGTGATCTGCCAGGCGTGCACGTCGTGCGCCGAGACGACGCCGGGGGTGTCGCCGATGTGCGTGCGGACCGATTCGAGGTCGATGTCGCCCGGTGCCGACCCGAACAGCACCCGGATCGCCTCGCGCAGCAGCGACCAGGCCCGCGGCACGATCATCGCCGCGATGATCAGCGACCCGACCGAGTCGGCCTGCGTGAAGCCCGTGGTCAGCACGACGACGGCGGCCACGACGACGGCCGCCGAGCCGAGCAGGTCGCCGAGCACCTCGAGGTAGGCCCCGCGCATGTTGATGGAGTGCGTCGCCCCGCCCCGCAGGACGAGCAGGGCCGCGACGTTCGTGGCCCCGCCGACCAGGCCGACGACCAGCATCGGCAGGCCGAGCACCTCGTGCTCGCCGACCGCCACGAGGCGGGACACGGCGGCGACGGCGACCGAGAGCGACACGGCGAGCAGCACGAGGCCGTTGACGAACGCGGCGAACACCTCGGCCCGTCGGTAGCCGTAGGTCTGTCGGCCGCTCGCCGGGCGGGCGGCGACGATCGTGGCCACGAGCGCGACGATCAGCCCGGCCAGGTCGGAGAGCATGTGCCCCGAGTCGGCGAGCAGCGCGAGCGAGCCCGAGAGCCAGGCGCCCACCAGCTGGGCGACGAGGCCGAGGGCGATGATCGCGATCGCGAGGCGCAGCCGTCGTCCGTCGGCGGCGACGTGTCCGTGTCCGTGGTCGTGGCCCATGGGCGCCTCTCGTCGGGGTGGAGGTCGGGTGTGGAGGTCGGGGGTGGCGGATCGGGGGTGGCGGGTCGGGGTGGTGATCGGCCCGCCGGGTCGGTCCGTCGGGGTGTCGGGCCGGCGTCGAATCTACCGGCGCCCGTCGGCGACGGCCACCGATCCCGGCAGTCGATAACGAGTCTCGATCCCCGCAACGACGCCGATCGGGGCGCGCCGGGCGGACGAGGAGGCGCGGGTCGGCCCCGCCTGGGAGCCGCCCCCACCGCGCATGGTTCAGTGAGGCATGACCGACTCGCCCGAGACCTCGTCCGCCTCCGTGGGGGAGCCCGCCCGCGCCTCCTCGCCGCTCGTCGCCGTGACGGGCGCGACGGGTGCCGTCGGTGGCATCGTGGCGCTCCACCTGTCGGAGCGGGGCGTGCCGTTGCGGCTCGTCGTGCGCGACGCCGCCCGCGCGCCCCGGCTCGACGGCGCCGAGGCCGAGGTCGCCGTCGCGACCTACGGCGACCGGGCCGCCTCCGTCGAGGCGCTGCGCGGCGTCGAGACCCTGTTCATGGTGTCGGCGGCCGAGGCCCCCGACCGCGTCGACCAGCACCGTACGTTCGTCGACGCCGCCGTCGAGGCGGGCGTGCGGCACGTGGTCTACACGTCGTTCGCCGGGGCGTCGGCCGACTCGGTGTTCACGCTCGGGCGGGACCACTTCGCGACCGAGCAGCACATCCGCGAGTCGGGTCTGGCCTTCACGTTCCTGCGCGACAACTTCTACCTGGACTTCATCCCGCTGTTCGCGGACGAGCAGGGCGTCATCCGTGGCCCGGCCGGCGACGGGCGCGTGGCCGCGGTGGCCCGGGCCGACGTCGCGGCGGTGGCGGCCGTCGTGCTGCTCGACCACGAGTCGCACGCCGGGGCGACCTACGACCTCACCGGGTCGGAGGCGTTCACCCTGACCGAGGCGGCCGCACGCCTCACCGCCCTCGGCGGGCGGTCGTTCACGTTCGTGGACGAGACGGTCGACGAGGCCTACGAGTCCCGTCGTGTCTTCGAACCCGAGCCCTTCCAGGCGGACGCCTGGGTCAGCACCTACACGTCGATGGCCTCGGGCGAGGTGGCGCAGGTGACGTCGTCCGTGCGCGACCTGACCGGACGCGACCCGCTGACGCTCGAGGTGCTCTTCGCCGGAGGCGTGCAGGACTGACCCCGCCCCTCGGGCCCCCCGTCCGTCAGGCCCCCGGGCCGTCTGCCCGGTCGGCTCAGGGCACGCGCCGCGACGACAGCACGCCGCTGACGCCGAGCACGACGACCGCCGCCGCGACGCCGATCATCGGGATCTGCCAGTTGCCGCTGACGTCGTGCAGCCCGCCGATGGCGAGCGGGCCGAGTGCCGCGATCGCGTACCCGCCGCCCTGCACGAGGGCCGACAGGCGCCGTGCCTCGACGTCGGTCGACGCCATGCGCACGATGACGATGAAGATGATCGTGATCCCGCCGCCCTGCGCGGCCCCGCCGAAGATCGACCAGAGCAGCCAGTGTTCGGGGGCGAAGAGCAGGCCCAGCGGCATGGCCGACCAGAACACGGCGATCAGACCGATGACGACCGCGGGTCGCACCCGCAGCGCGAGGAACGGCACGCCGAGCGCGCCCACCACGGCGAGGATCTGGAAGACCGACGAACTCGCGCCGGCCGCCTCGCGGGTCAGCCCGACCTCGTCGCGCAGCAGCGTCGGCATCCAGGCCGTGAGCCCGTAGTAGCCGAACGCCTGGCCCGAGAAGGCCAGCGTCAGACCCCAGGTGGTCCACCGACGCAGCAGCGGCGTGGCGCTGCGTCGACGTTCGCGCGCGTCGGCCTCGGCCTCACCGGGCTCGACGACGTCGATGCCGCCGGTGAAGACGTCGGTCGCCGAGGAGGCGCGGTGTCGGTCGTCGACGTCGGCCTGCGACCCCGGCACCACGGCCACGCTGCCGCCCCGCACCGCCACGCGGGGTCCCACCGCGATCGACCAGACGACGGCGGCCAGGACGGCGAGCAGCCCCCAGGTGACGAGGGCGAGGGGCCAACCGACGACCGAGGCGATCGGGGCCGTGGCCAACGAGGTGATCATCGACCCGACGTTGAGGGCCGAGGTGTAGATGCCGGTGACGAAGCCCGCCCGCTCGGGGCTGAAGTCGCGGCGGATGACGACGGGCAGCACGACGTTGCCGATCGTGATCGCGACGCCGATCACGATCGTGCCGACGTAGAGCCAGACCGTGCCGCCGGCCGTGCGCAGCAGGGTGCCGAGCAGGACGCCCGCGAGCCCGAGGGTGACGGCGCGCTCGGCGCCGATCCGGCCGATCAGGGCCGAGGCGAACGGGCTCGCCACGGCGAAGCAGAGCACGGGGATGCTGGTGAGCAGCCCGGCGACGACCGCCGTGAGGCCGAGGTCGGCGCTCATCTGGTCGAGCACGGGCGCCGGGGCCACGATCGGCCCCCGCATGTTGAGGGCGATCAGCACGATCGCGAGGGTGAGCAGCCAGGCGGCGGGCGACCGCACGGCGGCCGCGGCGCGGGTCACGCGGCGCCGCGCAGCAGGGAGACGCCCAGCAGGTCGGCCACCTCGTCGACGTCCGCCGCGACGGCGACCGCGCCGACGTGTTCGTCGGGCTCGCCGTAGCCCCAGCCGACCAGGATCGTGGGCACGCCGTGCACGGCCGCGCCCTCGACGTCGTGGCGGCGGTCGCCGAGCAGGACGGGCCGCGAGAGGTCGGCGCCGCGCGCCCGCAGGCGCTTCAGGGCCTCTTCGACGACGTCGGCCTTGGTGTTGCGCACCTCGTCGTCGGAGGCGCCGGTGATGACGTCGAGGTAGCGGTCGAGTCCGTGCGCCCGCAGGATCGCCGTGGCCGGGGTCTCGGGCTTCGAGGTCGCGGTCGAGGTGGGGATGCCGGCCGCGTGCACGGCCGCCATGAGGTCGGGCACGCCCGGGAAGACCTCGCCCTCGAGGGCGCCGTGGGCGAGGTAGTGCGCGCGGTAGAGCCGCATGGCGTCGACGAGGCGCTCGCCGTCGAGGCCGAGGCGCACCTCGAAGCTCTGCGGCAGGGGCGGGCCGACCCAGGCCATCAGGTCGGCGGCGGAGGGCACCGGAAGACCGAGTTCGCCGATCGTGTGGGCGAGGCTGGCGGTGATCGCGGGCGCCGAGTCGGCGATGGTGCCGTCGAGGTCGTAGAGGACGGCCGTGTAGGGGAGGTTCATCGCCCCCAGCTTACGGATCGGGCAGCTTACGGATCGGGGGTCAGCAGGGGACCGCCCGGAGCGGCCACGTCGCGACGGCCGTCACGGCGTTCCGCGTCGACGTCGGGCTCGGGGCCGGGGCGGGGCTCGGGTGCGCGGTGTCGAACGCCCACCGGGGGTCGTCGCGCCTCTGCGTGAGGGACTCGAAGACGGGGGTCGCCTCGCGTTCGGCGGTCAGGGTGTCGAAGATCGGTGAGGTCACGGGTTGCTCCTGCGGTCGATGGGGGTCGTAGGAGAAATATAACCCTGAAATGTGAGTATCACAAGGTTTCGTCGCGTCCGGTCAGAACAGGCGGGAGTGCGAGTCGTCCAGTCCGCGCATGGCGTCGTAGTCGAGCAGCAGGGTGCGGATGCCCCGGTCGTGGGCCAGCGTGCGGGCCTGCGGTTTGATCTCTTGCGCGGCGAACACCCCGGTCACGGGGGCGAGGTGCGGGTCGCGGTTCATCAGTTCGAGGTACCTCGTGAGCTGCTCGACCCCGTCGATGTCGCCCCGACGCTTGAGTTCGACGGCCACGGCGGCACCCTCGGCGTCGCGGGCCAGGATGTCGACCGGCCCGATGGCGGTCATGTACTCGCGGCGGACGAGGGTGTGGCCCTCGCCGAGCAGGTCGATCTGTTCGGCCAGCAGCTTCTGCAGGTCGGCCTCGACGCCGTCCTTGGTCAGCCCGGGGTCGACGCCCATCTCGTGGGACGAGTCGTGCAGGACCTCGTGGATCGAGACCACCAGGATGTCGGCCGTCTTCGCCTGCGTGACCTTCCACAGCTCGACGACGCCGGCCTCGCGTTGGTCGTCGTCGGGTTCGACCGTGCGGATCGTGCAGGGCGGGCTCATCCAGTTCAGGGGCTTGTAGCTGCCGCCGTCGGAGTGGACGAGCAGGCTGCCGTCGCTCTTGACCATCAGGAGGCGCGTGGCCAGGGGCAGGTGGGCGGACAGTCGACCGGCGTAGTCGACCGAACAGCGGGCAATGACGAGACGCACCCGACGATCCTACGGGGCGACGAGAACGGCGCTCGGTCGCCGTGTTGACAGGTATGCATATGTGAAATACATTCATGACAGATGGTCGGCAGGACGACCACCGAGACGCTTCCAGGAGGAACGATGCCGAACCCGATGCCCGCCACGACCCGGGCGCTGCGGCCGACGACCCACGACACGGCCGAACTGCTGCTCGTCGACCTGGCCACGGCGCGCTACGCACCCGGCGACTCGCTCGACGTGGACACCATCGTGCGGGAGCACCGGGTCACCCCCGGCGAGGTGCACCTCGCCCTCTTCGAGCTGAGGCGCATGAAGGTCGTGGTGCGCGCTCCGTTCAGCGGGGCCCACGTCGTCGTCTGGCACCGGCGGTTCAACGAGGTGCTGCTGCGCGACCTCGTCCGCATGATCTCCGTGGCGTCGACCAAGGCGACCTCGCTCGAGGACGTCCCTGAGCCCGGCGTGCGCCGACCGGCCTGCACGGCCCACGGTCTCGCCCTGCCCGCGGACGTCGCCCACTTCCTCGACCTCGCCCGGGCGATCGTGCAGGTGCTCTCGCCGGCGGCCCGTCAGCACGTGCTGGACGACCTGCTGCTGCCGCTCGAGATCCTCTGCAGCGCGAGGGCCGTCGCGGTGCACGACATGCGGCCCGCCCTCGGCGAGACCGTCCGCGGCGCGATCGTCGACCTCATGGAGGCCGCCGCGCACTACGGCGAATGGGCGCAGCTCCCGGGCCTCGCCTCCGACTACGTCACGGCCCTGGGCGTCGACGAGCCGCCGGTGCGACCCGTCGACTGACGCCGCACCGACCGTCACCGGCCACCCGGAGGCCGTGCGGTCCCGTCGGCTAGGCTGCGGCAGCATGAGCCGGGCAGAGGGCGACGTCGCCGCGAGGCCGACCCTCGCGTCGGTGGCGCGGGCCGCCGGGGTCAGCGCGAGCACCGCCTCCTTGGCCTTCAGCGGCACCGGCCCCGTGTCGGACGAGACCCGCGCGCGGGTGCTCGCCGCCGCCGACGAACTCGGCTACGCCGGGCCGGACCCGCGGGCGAGGTCGCTGCGCCGCGGGCGTTCCGGCATCGTCGGGGCCGTCCTCGAGTCCACCCTCAGCACGGCTTTCCGCGACCCGATCAACGTGGCGATGCTCGACGGCATCGCCGACGTGACGGGGCCGGCCGACAACTCGCTGCTGCTGCTCACCGAGACCGCGGGCGAGCGCTCCCGGCTGCTCGACGCCCCGGTCGACGCGGTCGTGCTGTTCGGCTGCAGCACCCGCCTCGACGAGTCCGTCTCGATCATGCGTCGGCGCGGCATCCCCGTCGTCTCGATCGAGGCCCCGCCGACCGAGGGCGTCCTCGACATCGCCGAGGACAACGTCGGCTCGTCCCGCCTGCTGGCGCAGCACCTGCACGACCTCGGCCACCGACGGGTCGCCGTCGTCGCCCTCGAACTCGGCCCCGGGCGCTCGACCGGTGGGCAGGACGACGAACTCACCGACGAGCGGGTGGCCCGTGGCACCTCGTGGCCGACGCTCGAGCGGCTGCGCGGCACCCGCGAGGTCTTCCCCGGCGTGGGCGGCCTGGCCACGCGCGGCAGCTGGACGAGCGAGGGACACCGCGCCGGCCTGCGGCTGCTCGACGTGCCCGAGGCGGAGCGGCCGACGGCCGTCATCGCGCAGAGCGACCTGCTCGCGTCGGGCGTCATCGCGGCCGCGGACGACCTGGGTCTGTCGGTGCCGGGCGACCTGAGCGTCGTCGGCTACGACGGCGTCCGGCTCGACGACCCGCGGGCCGCCGACCTCACGACGGTCGTCCAGCCCGCCGTCGAGAAGGGCCGCGCGGCCGGTCGCGCGGTGCTCGCGCTGCTCGCCGGCGAGCCGGTCGAGGGCACGACCTTCACGAGCGTGTTCCGCCCCGGCTCGACGACGGGTCCGCCCGCGCGCTGACGCCGCGCCGGGCGGCGGTGGCCGACCCGCGGCGACGCTCAGCGCGCGCCGACCACCATCCACCGGTCGGTGCGGGCCCGCAGGCCGAGCGTGACCGCCCGCGCCCCGATGTACCCGAGGCCGAACGCGAGCCAGAGCGCGACGGCACCCGACGTCGTGGTGCCGGCCCGCGCCTCCACCGGGAGCAGCACCGCGAGGTAGGCGAGCACGCTGACGACCGACGCGATCGCGAGGTAGCGGGCGTCGCCCGCGCCGAGCAGCACGCCGTCGAGCACGAACACGAAGCCGGCGAGCGGGATGCCGACCGCCATCGCGACGACCACCGACGGCAGCAGCGCCTGCACGCCCGGGTCCGGGCTGAAGACGGGCGCGAGCACCGGCGCGAGCAGGGCCAGGACGGCGCCCAGCACCACGCCGCCGCCCACGCCGAGGAGCATCAGCCGTCGCGTGATCGCCCGCACTCGTTCGCGGTCGCCCTGTCCGAGGGCGTGACCGACCATCGCCTGCCCCGCGATCGCGAGGGCGTCGAGGGCGAAGGCCAGCGTGCTGAAGAGCGTCAGCGCGACCTGGATGGTGGCCAGGCCGGTGACCCCCGAGGAGGCGGCGGCCGCGACGGTCGCGAGGAGCGCGGCCCGCAGACCCGCGTTCCGCACGAGCAGCCAGCCGCCCGCCTGCGCGGTGCGACCGACCCCGGCGAGCCCCGGACGGAGGTCGGCGCCGACGGCCCGGGCCGCCCGCACCGCGATCACCACGTAGACGGCGGCCATGCCCCACTGCGCGACGACGGTGCCGGCGGCCGAGCCGGCGATTCCCCAGCCGAAGCCGTAGAGGAACAGCGCGTTGAGGCCGGCGTTCGCGGCGAAGCCGACGGTGGCGACGACGAGGGGCGTCCGGGTGTCCTGCAGGCCGCGCAGCAGGCCCGTCGCGGCGATCACGAGCAGCATGCCGGGCAGGCCGAGCAGCGAGACGGAGAGGTAGGTCGTCGCCGCCTCGGCGACCTCGTCGGCCACGCCGAAGAGGCCCACGAGCGGCTCGGCGGCGACCGCGCCCGACCCTGCGACGACGATGCCGACGAGCAGCGCGAACCACATGCCGTCGACCCCGGCCCGGATCGCGCCCCGCTGGTCGCCGGCCCCCAGCCGCCGTGCGACCGTCGGGGTGGTCGCGTAGGCGAGGAAGATCAGCAGCCCCAGGGCCGTCTGCAGGATGACGCTCGCCACCCCGAGCCCCGCGAGCGGCACCGAGCCGAGGTGGCCGACGAGGGCGGTGTCGGTGAGCAGGAAGAGCGGCTCGGCCACGAGCGCCCCCAGCGCCGGCACGGCCAGGCGGAGGATCTCGCGGTCGAGGGGCGAGCGGAGGCGCACGCTCAGTCGGTGCCCCGGAGCCGACCCAGCCCGTTCATCACGTGGAACACCACGATGGCCGCGACCGTGCCGAGGATGATGCCGCCGAAGCTCGCGCCTCCGAGGGCCAGGGTGAAGTCGGCGATGCCCATGATGAGCGCGACGCCGGCGGTCAGCTGGTTCTTCGGGCGGCTGAAGTCGACCTTGTTCTCGACCCAGATGCGGATGCCGATCACGCCGATGAGACCGTAGAGCGCCGTCGTGACGCCGCCGAGCACGCCCGGCGGGATGGTGAAGATGACGGCGCCGATCTTGGGCGACAGCCCGAGCAGGATCGCCACGACGCCGGCGACCCAGTACGCGGCCGTCGAGAAGATGCGGGTGGCGCTCATCACGCCGATGTTCTCGCCGTAGGTGGTCGTCGCCGAGCCGCCGCCGAGGCCGGCGAGCACCGTGCTGAGGCCGTCGGCGAAGAGTGCCCGGCCGGTCAGCGGGTCGAGGTTGCGCTTCGTGAGCTGGCCGACGCCCTTGACGTGGCCGACGTTCTCGGCGATGAGGGCGAGCACGACGGGCAGGAACCCGAGGTAGATCGGCAGCTGTCCGAGGTCGAAGGCGGGGGCCGTGAAGGTCGGCAGGCCGACCCACGGCGCGGCCGCGACGGCGCTGTAGTCGACGGCTCCCGCGATCACTGCGGCGACGTAGCCGACGACGACGCCGACGAAGATCGACAGGCGGCCGAGCAGGCCCTTGAAGAGCACGGCGCTCAGCACGACCGCGGCGAGCGTGATCAGGGCGATGCCCGGTGAGAGCGCGAAGTTGTCGCGGGCGGCCGGGGCCAGGTTGAAGCCGATGAGGGCGACGATCGAGCCGCTGACCACCGGGGGCAGCAGGGCGTCGATCCAGCGGGTGCCCGCGAGGTTCACGACCACGCCGATCACCGCGAGCAGGGCTCCGACGACGATGATGCCGCTGAGCGCGAGGGGGATGCCGCCCACGTCGGTGGCGGCCGCGATCGGGGCGAGGAAGGCGAACGACGAGCCCAGGTAGCTGGGCAGCCGGTTCTTCGTGATGATCAGGAAGAGCAGGGTGCCGATGCCCGAGAAGAACAGCGTCGTGCTCGGCGGGAACCCGGTGATGATCGGCACGAGGAAGGTCGCGCCGAACATCGCGACGACGTGCTGACCGCCGAGGCCGATCGTGCGCGGCCAGCTGAGCCGCTCCTCCGGGGCCACGATCTCGGTCGGGTCGACCGTCTTGCCGTCACCGTGCAGTGCCCAGGGGAGTGCCATGCCGAGAACTGTACTGGGGGTGCCGTTTCCTCCGTGTTTCCTGGGACGACCTCGTCGGCCCGGGCCGCGGCGGGCCCGGCCCGGCCCGCCGTCGGGGGCCTCACCTAGGCTGACGGGCATGACCAGCGACGCACTGAGCAGCGGAATCCAGACCGACGAACTCGACCCGGCGGTCCGCCCGCAGGACGACCTCTTCCGGCACGTCAACGGCGCGTGGATCGACCGCACCGAGATCCCCGACGACAAGGCGCGCTACGGCTCCTTCTACCTGCTCGCCGAAGAGGCCGAGAAGGCTGTCCGCGAGATCGTGATCGAGTCGCAGTCCGCCGAACCCGGCACCGAGGCCCGCAAGGTCGGCGACCTCTTCACCAGCTTCACCGACGAGGAGCGCATCGAGGCGCTCGGCGCCGCGCCCCTCGAACCGCTCCTGGCCGAGGTCGAGAAGGTGACCGACGTGACCTCGTTCACGCGCCTCGTGGGCTCGCTCGAGAAGCAGGGCATGCCGAGCGTCGTGCAGCTCTTCGTCGACAACGACCCGGGCGACCCCGAGCGCTACGTCGTCTTCGTCGAACAGGGCGGCCTCGGCCTGCCCGACGAGTCGTACTACCGCGACGAGAAGTTCGAGTCCGTGCGGACCGCCTACCGGGCGTTCGTCGAACAGATGCTCGGGCTCGCCGGCCTCGACGACGTCTCGGCCCGTGCCGACCGCGTGATCGAGCTCGAGACCGCCCTCGCCTCGCACCACTGGAGCAACGTCGCCACCCGCGACAGCGACAAGACCTACAACCTGCTGCCCTGGGCCGAGTTCGACGCGCTCGCCGAGGGGGTCGACCTGACGGCCTGGCGGGACGCCGTCGGCGGCCCGGCCGGGGTCTTCGACGAGCTCGTCGTGCGCGAGCCGTCGTTCGTGACCGGGCTGGCCACGTTGCTGACCGACGACCGCGTCGACGCCTGGCGCGACTGGCTGCGCTGGCAGATCGTCCGCTCGACGGCCGCCTACCTGTCGACGCCCTTCGTCGAGGCGAACTTCGGCTTCTACGGTCGCACGCTGACGGGCACCCCCGTGCAGCGCGCCCGCTGGAAGCGCGGCGTCTCGCTCGTCGAGGGTGCCCTCGGCGAGGCCGTCGGCCGCATCTACGTCGAGCGGCACTTCGCGCCCGAGGCCAAGACGGCGATGGACGTCCTCGTCGCCCACCTCGTCGAGGCCTACCGTCAGAGCATCACGGGCCTCGAGTGGATGACCGACGAGACCCGTGCCCGGGCCCTCGACAAACTCGAGAAGTTCACGCCCAAGATCGGCTTCCCCTCGACCTGGCGCGACTACTCCGCCCTGTCGATCGACCCCGCCGACCTGGTCGGCAACGTGCGTGCCACCGCCGCCTTCGGCTTCGACCGCGAGCTGGGCAAGATCGGCAAGCCGCTCGACCGCGACGAGTGGTTCATGACGCCGCAGACCATCAACGCGTACTACAACCCGGGCATGAACGAGATCGTCTTCCCCGCGGCGATCCTGCAGTTCCCGTTCTTCGACGAGAACCGCGACGCCGCCGCCAACTACGGGGCCATCGGCGCCGTCATCGGCCACGAGATCGGCCACGGCTTCGACGACCAGGGCTCGAAGTACGACGGCGACGGCAAGCTGACCGACTGGTGGACCCCCGCCGACCGCGAGGCCTTCGAGAAGCTCACCTCGTCGCTCATCGCGCAGTACGACGCCCTCGCCCCGAAGCAGGTGCCCGACCACCACGTCAACGGCGCTCTCACGATCGGCGAGAACATCGGCGATCTCGGTGGGCTCTCGATCGCCTGGAAGGCCTACCTCATCTCGCTCGACGGCGACGAGCCGCCCGTGGTCGACGGTCTGACCGGCGCCGAGCGGTTCTTCCTCAGCTGGGCCCAGGCCTGGCAGATCAAGCTGCGCGACGAAGAGGCGATCCGCCTCATCTCGATCGACCCGCACTCGCCGAACGAGTTCCGCTGCAACCAGATCGTGCGCAACATCGACGAGTTCTACGAGACGTTCGGCGTCACCGAGAGCGACGCGCTGTGGCTGCCGGTCGAGGAGCGCGTCACGATTTGGTAGGTCCGGGGCCCGGGCGCCGCGCCCGACGCGAGAACGCCGACGGCGCCGACCACGAGCCGCGTCACGGCGGCGGTCGCGCGCTCGAGTCGTTCTCGTCGTCGTTCGCGGCACTGGGCGACCTGGCCCTCGCGGGCGGTCAGGTCTCGGCCTCGGTCGGTGACCTCGACTCGGGTGCCGACCTGCTGAGCGTCGACGAGCACCTGGCTCTGCCGGTCGGGCAGCTCGGTGCCGTCCTGCTGCTGATCGAGGTGTCGGCCCGCATCGAGGACGGCACGCTGCGCCCGCTCGACGAACTCGACCGACCGGGCGACCCCGGCGACCAGGGGCCCGGCGGTCTCTGGCCCTACCTCCGCCGGACGAGCCTCCCGGTGACCGACGCGGCGACGCTCGTCGGAGCCTTCCGCGACGCGGCGGCGATCGACGCGCTCATCGGGCGGGTCGGCTTGGCCGCGGTGCGGGCACGGGGCGAGTCGCTCGGGCTCACGAAGACGGCCCTCCTCGACGTGACGCGGTCGTCGCGCGGCCCCGACGACGCGCCCGCGCTCGCCGTGGGCTCGGCCCACGAGCTGGCCGGCCTGATGGTGTCCCTGGCCCGCGGCGAGGTCGTCGACCGCGCCGTGTCGAACCGGGTGCTCGGCTGGCTGTCGCTGGGTGCCGACACGTCGCTCGTCGCCGCACCGTTCGGTCTCGATCCGCTCGGGCACCGACGACTCGACCACGACCTCCAGATCGTCCACACGACGGGCGGCGACCCGGGGGTGCGCTCCGAGCTCGGGGTGCTGCGCGGGCCGCACCGCAGCGTGGCGTACTGCGTGATCGTCACGTTCGACGACCTGACGCTCGCCCACCGCCTCCGCGCCCTCGACGCCCTGCGGGCCGTGGGCACCGACGCGCTCGAGTACGTGCACTGAGCGGCGACACGAGCCGTGCCGTGCCGTGCCGGGCCATGCCGTGCCAGGCCGTGAGCCGTGCGGCGCGTCGGCTCAGTCGACCAGGTCGAGCCCTCGCAGGCGTTCGAGCGTCGCGACCCCGGCCGGCGGGCACCGGTCGGCGTCGGCCGAGGTCACCCAGTGCACCGCGCCGACCTCGGCGGCGGGGGCCGGCTCGGGGCTCGTCGCCGCGAGCTCGGCGGCGAAGACCGTCATGGCGACCTGACGGCCTTCGGGCTCGCCGTGTGCCTGCGTCACGACCGTGAACAGTTCGGCCACGGTCGCCGGGTCGAGTTCGACGCCGACCTCTTCGCGTGATTCTCGGACCAGTGCCTCGGCCGCGGTCTCGTCGGCCTCGAGCTTGCCGCCCGGCAGGTAGAGCACGTCACGCCCCCGAGCCGTGACCATCAGCATCCGCCGATCACGGACGAGGGCGAGCGCGCTGACGACGATGGTGTCCATCAGGCCATCTTCGGGCACCAGCGCGGGGGAGCGGTGCCGCGACGGCGGTCAGCCCGCCGAGGCCTGACGCTCGTCGTCGACGGCGCGCAACGCCGAGGACGAGGAGGCGCGGCGCGCGTCGGTCACGCCGAACAGCGCCTCGAGACCGTCGCGGAACTCGTCGCCACGGCCCTCGCGGGCCAGCTCGCGCGCCCGGACGGAGGGGGTGTGCAGCAGGACGCCGGCGAGGTGTCGCAGGGCCGACTCGGTGCGCTCGGACGAGTCGCCGCGCGACCGCGCGCGCTCGATCTCGGCGTCGAGCAGGTCGAACACGTGCTTGCGCAGCGCGACGACGGACGGGGTGAGCGACTGCTCGGCGGCGACGGCCTGGAACTCGGCGGCCGCCGACGTGACGAGGGCGCGGGCATCGTCGGCCGCACTGAGCTGGGGCAGCGGGGCGTGCAGGCTGATGGTCTCGAGGTCGAGCAGCTCGACACCCTCGACGCCCGAGACGAGCGGGTCGACGTTGCGGGGCAGGCCGAGGTCGATCACGAGGCGGCGACCGCCGGGGCGGACCACGTCGCGGGTCACGACCGGCTCGGTGGTCGACGTGCAGGTGATCAGCACGTCGCTCCAGGCGACGGCGGTGGCGAGGTCGTCGTACGGCGTCGCGGCGTGCTTGAGGCCGAACCACTCGGCGCGACCCGAACCCGAGTAGACGGCGAGCTGGTCGGCGCCGCGGTCGCGGAGGGCCGCGACGGTGGTGGCCGCGTACTGGCCGGTGCCCACGATGAGGACGCGCGCCTCGGACCAGTCGGTCACGCGTGAGGACGCCAGTTCGAGGGCGAGGCGCACGAGTGAACGACCCGCGCCTCCGACGTTCGTCTGGTTCTTGATGCCGCGCGAGGTCTGCGACGCCTTCTGGAAGAGGCGCTCGAGGTCGCGCGAGGTGGTGCCGTCGTGGCGGGCGCGCTCGAGCGACCGGCGCACCTGGCCCGAGATCTCGTCCTCGCCGACGACGACCGACTCGAGGCCCGAGCTGACGGCGAACAGGTGCTCGACGACCTCGTCGCCGGTGATGACCCGCACGCTGTCGCGCAGGTCGTCGGGCTCGACTCCGCTGGCCGTGCTCATCGTCTCGATCGTGGCCTCGACGGCCAGGGCGCTGCCCGCGGTGAGGGGCTCGTCGACGTCGAGGTAGGCCTCGAAGCGGTTGCAGGTCGCGAGCACGACCGCGCCGCTGACGAAGTCGCTGCCGTCGACCAGGGTGCCCGCCGCCGAGGGTGCGCCGATGCTCAGCCTCTCGAGGAGGTCGAAGCTGGCGTTCTGATGGGACGCCGTGAGGCAGATGAGCACTGAGTGATCCTAACTCTGATCGGCGTTTTCGGCTGGGCGTTGACTCGACGTCGAGTGGCCGGGAATGCATCCTGGCAGTTGCAACTTGCAACACGGGTGTCGGCGTCCGCATTCCGGGCGGCGGCGCGTACCGCATCGACGAAGGAGAACACCATGACCTCGACCACCAGCATCCAGTGGCAGCTCGTCGCCCGCCCGCACGGCGAGCCCACCCCCGACGACGTCGCCCGGGTCGAGGTGACCCTGCCCGAGCTCGCCGACGGCGAGGTGCGCGTGCAGAACGAGTTCCTCTCGGTCGACCCCTACATGCGCGGTCGCATGAACGACGTGAAGTCGTACATCCCGCCCTTCGCGCTCGGCGAGACCATGACCGGCGGTGCCGTCGGCCGCGTCGTCGAGTCGCGTTCGGACGACCTGCCCGTCGGTACCGTCGTGCTGCACGACCAGGGCTGGCGCGACGTTGCCCAGGGAGGCGCGGCCGCCTTCCGCGCCGTGCAGCCCGTCGACGGCGTGCCGCTGTCGGCGTACCTGGGCGTGCTCGGCCTCACCGGCCTCACGGCGTACGTCGGCCTGACCGAGATCGCCGGCATCCGTGAGGGAGACGTCGTCTTCGTCTCGGGCGCCGCCGGGGCGGTCGGCACCATGGTCGGCCAGATCGCCCGCCTCAAGGGTGCCTCGCGGGTCATCGGCAGCGCCGGCTCGGCCGAGAAGGTCGAGCTGCTGACCTCGAAGTACGGCTTCGACGCCGCGTTCGACTACAAGGACGGCGACGTCTCCGAGCTGCTCGCCGAGGCCGCGCCCGACGGCATCGACCTCTACTTCGACAACGTCGGCGGCGACCACCTGTCGGCCGCTCTCGCCTCGTTCCGCACCGGCGGCCGCGCCGCGCTCTGCGGCTCGATCGCGAACTACAACTCGACCGGAGACCCGGTCGGCATCACCGGGATGACGAACATGGTCACCCGCGGCCTGACGATGAAGGGCTTCACGCTGGGCGACTACCGCCACCTCGCGCCCGCGTTCCAGGCCGAGATGGGTCCCTGGCTCTCCGCCGGCGACGTGGTCTACGACGAGACCGTCGTCGAGGGCATCGACAACGCGTTCGACGCCTTCACCGGGCTGATGCGCGGCGACAACGTCGGGAAGATGGTCGTCGCGGTCTCCTGACCCGCGCCTCCTCGGCCGCTCCCGCGTTCGAGGCGACCCGACCGTGAGGGTCTCGCCGCGGGCGGGGCCGGCGGCGGGTCGCCTCGACGTGACGTCCAGCGGGCGATGGGACAATCGACCACGTGACCCAGACCTCCGCCCTGCCCGAGCAGCACCCGCTGGCCGCCGGCCTCACGACGCGTTCACCGTTGGTCCGCGCGTTGCGCGGCGACCGGCCCGAGACGCTGCCGGTGTGGTTCATGCGCCAGGCGGGGCGCTCGTTGCCCGAGTACCGCGAGCTGCGCGTCGGCACCGAGATGCTCGACGCCTGCCTCACGCCCGACCTGGCGAGCGAGATCACGCTGCAGCCGGTCCGCCGTCACGGCGTCGACGCGGGCATCTTCTTCAGCGACATCGTCGTGCCGATCAAGCTGGCCGGCGTGGCCGTCGACATCGTCCCGGGCCGTGGACCGGTGCTCGAGACGCCGATCCGCACGGCGGCCGACGTCGCGGCCCTGCGGCCCCTCGATCCGGAGGCGCTGGCCCCGATCGCCGCGGGCGTCGCCCAGACCGTCGCGCAGCTCGGCAGCACGCCGCTGATCGGGTTCGCCGGTGCGCCCTTCACGCTCGCCGCCTACCTCGTCGAGGGCGGGCCGTCGAAGGACCACATCCGTGCCCGCGCCCTCATGCACAGCGACCCCGAGACCTGGGACGCCCTGCTCACCTGGGCCGCCGACGTGACCGGCGCCTTCCTGCGGGCCCAGGTGCTCGCGGGTGCGAGCGCCGCCCAGTTGTTCGACTCGTGGGTCGGGTCGCTGTCGCTGGCCGACTACACCGCGCACGTCGCCCGCCACTCGGCGCGAGCTCTGTCGCACGTCGCCGACCTCGACGTGCCCCGCATCCACTTCGGCGTGGGCAGCGGCGAGGTGCTGGCCGCCATGCGCGACGTCGGCACCGACGCCGTGGGAGTCGACTGGCGCATCCCGCTCGACGAGGCCTCGCGCCGCCTCGGTGGCTCGACCCCGGTGCAGGGCAACATCGACCCCGCCATGCTGCAGGCGCCGTGGGCCGTGCTCGAGGCGCACGTCCGCGACGTGGTCGAGCGTGGTCGGGCGGCCCCGGCGCACGTCCTCAACCTCGGCCACGGCGTCAGCCCCGACACCGACCCCGACGTGCTCACCCGCATCGTCGAGCTCGCCCACACGCTGTGACCCCGCCCGTCGTCACCCCGGGCGCCGTCGTCGACGTCGCCGTGGTGGGCGGCGGCATGGGCGGCATCGTGCTCGCCCGCGACCTGGCCGCCGCCGGGCTGAGCGTCGTCCTGTTCGAGGCGTCCGACCGTCTCGGCGGCGAGGTCTCGCGACACGTGGTCGCCGGCATCGCGCTCGACGCCGGGGCCGAGAGCTTCGCCACCCGTGGCGGCACGGTCGCCGGCTTCGCCACCGAACTCGGCCTGGGCGACGACATCGTCCTGCCCGACCCCCGTGGCGCCTGGCTGCACGAGGCCGACGGTGAGTCGTTCCCGATCCCGCGCACGGGGTTGCTCGGCATCCCCGGCGACCCGTCCGCCGCCGACGTCCGCGCCGTCGTCGGCGAGGCCGGGGTGAGGCGCGCGCTCGACGACGCCGAGCTGCCCGCCGAGGTCGGGACCGAAGAAACCACCCTGGGGGGTCTTGTCCGCGCCCGCATGGGTGACGCGGTCGTCGACCGGCTCGTCAGCCCCATCGTCTCGGGCGTCCACTCGCTCCACCCCGACCTCCTCGCCGTCGACCGCGTCGCCCCCGGACTGCGCTCGGCCCTGCAGCGCGAGGGCAGCCTCGCCGCCGCCGTGCTCGGGCTGCGAGCCCTGGCCCCGGCCGGGTCGGCCGTGGCGGGCATCCGCGGCGGCCTCGCCCGCCTGGTCGACCCGATCGTCGCCGACCTCGAGCGGCACGGCGTCGACGTCCGGCTCGGCACCCGCGTCCGCTCGATCGACGAGACGAGCGTCGAGACCGCCGACGGTGAGCACGTCCGGGCGAGACAGGTCGTGCTGGCCGTGGGAGACCACGACGCGGTGGCCCTGACGACCCGCGCCTCCTCGGTTCCACCCGGGGCGATCACCCTCGCGACCCTCGTCGTCGACCGGCCCGAGCTCGACGCGGCGCCCCGGGGCACGGGCGTGCTCGTCGCCCCCGGCTCGACCGGCCTGCGCGCCAAGGCCCTCACCCACGCGACCGTCAAGTGGAGCTGGCTGGCCGACCTCGCCGGGGGACGCCACGTGCTGCGGCTCAGCTTCGACTCGCCCGTCGTCGATCGCGGCACGCCCGACGCCGAGGTGCGTGACGCGGCGCTCGCCGACGCCTCGACCCTGCTCGGCGTCGACCTCGCCGAGCGCCACCTGGTCGGTTTCGGCCGGGCCACCTGGGACGCCCCCCGCCGGGCCGAGGCGGCGGCCGTCACCGAGCCCGTGGTCGAGGTCGTGCAGGCAGGAGGCGCGGTGGCGGGCCGCGGGCTGGCCGCGATCGTCGCCCACTCGCGTCGTCAGGCCGCCACCCTGGTGGCGTCGCTCTCGTCGCCCCCGTCCCGCGACTGAGGCCTCGGGGTCGGTCGGCTTCGGTCCGGCGCGGGCGTCGGGCAGCCGCCTCGGGCTACATTGGACGGACGTGTGCGGCACATGCCGTCGCGCGTACGACCACGAATGGAGTCCCCCGTGCGAGGCAAACTGATCTTCGTCGCCGGAGCCGCTGTCGGATTCGTGCTCGGCGCCCGCGCCGGCCACGACCGGTACGAGCAGATCACCGAGAGGGCGTCCAAGGTCTGGAACAGCCGGGCCGTGCAGCGCCAGGTCGCCAAGGGCCAGGACTTCGCCGGCGCCAAGACGGCCGACGGCGTCGACGCCGTCGTCACGGGCATCACCCGCGGCATCTCCAAGCTCTTCGGCGGCGGCCGCAAGAAATGACCGACTCGACGCGCAGCGACAAGGTCCGACACAAGACCAGGCCACGGTCGCTCTTCGCCCTCGTGCAGGACGTCCCCACGCTGGTCACCGACCTCGTCAAGGGCGAACTGGCCCTGCTCAAGTACGAGGTCATCGGCACGCTCAAGGCGTTCGGCATCGGTGCGGGGTTCCTGGTCGGGGCGCTCGTCTTCGTCTTCGCCATGCTCGGCGTCCTGCTGACGGGCATCGTCCTGCTGCTCGCCATCTGGCTTCCCGGCTGGGCCTCGGCCCTCATCGTCGCCGGCGTGCTGCTGCTCGTCGCCGCGCTGCTGGCGTTCCTCGGGTACAAGTCGATCAAGAAGGGGCTCCCCGCGGTCCCCGAGAAGACCATCGCGAGCCTCAAGGCCGACCTCAAGGCCGTCAAGGGCGTGGGCTCGATCCCCGGCGCCCGCCTCGACGAGCGCTGACGCGCCTCCTCGACCCCCCATCCTTCCCGTTCCCGACAGGAGCACCGTGAGCGACAGCAGTGACATCCAGGCCCACATCGACCGCACGCGAGCCGAGCTCGCCGCGACGCTCAACGAGCTCGAGGACAAGCTGAACGTGCCCAAGCAGCTGGGCATCGCCGGGCACCGCGCCAAGGCGTCGTTCGACCGCGACAAGACCCCGTGGCTCGCCGCCGCCGGGGCGGGCGCCCTGGCCGTCGCGGGCGTCGTCGTCGCGGTCGTCAAGCGCCGCTGACCGGTCGCCGGGCTCGCCCGACGGCTCGTCCCCGGTGAGCACCCGGACCCGTTCGCTCGACCGGGAGCAACCTGGTTGGGCTCCCAGCGTGCCGAGAGGGAGAATGACTGCATGACTTCCAGCGCCGACGCGGCAGCGCCCGTACTGCCGACGTCCGATTCACCCGCAGCACCCGTCGAGACCGAGCCAGGTGACGCCGCGGCGAGCACACCGCCGCCCGTCGAACGCCTCGGATACACGCTCTGGGCCGTGCTGCGTCGCGACCCGCAGAACCCCTACGCCCCCGAGCTCGACGACGTCCCGCAGCTCGACGCGGTCGTCGACGCCCTCGCCGGGGTCGGCGTCACCGTGCGCGGCTTCTACGACGTCAGCGCCCTCCGGGCCGACGCCGACATCATGATCTGGCTGCACGGCGAGGTCCCCGAGGCCGTCCAGTCCGCCTACCGGCAGCTGTTGCGCACCGACGTGTTGGGCGGCCTGCTGCCCACCTGGAACGCCATGGGCATGCACCGCGAGGCCGAGTTCTCGCGCAACCACAGCCCGGCCTTCATGCGCGGCAAAGAGCCCGAGACCTGGCTCACGGTGTACCCGTTCGTGCGCAGCTACGAGTGGTACCTGCTGCCAGAGGCCGAGCGCCGTCAGATGCTCGCCGAGCACGGCAAGCAGGGCTCCGAGCACCGCGCGGTGCTGACGAACACGGTCGCCAGCTTCTCCCTCGGCGACTACGAGTGGATCCTCGCGCTCGAGGCGCCCGAGCTCGTCCAACTCGTCGACCTCATGCGCGACCTGCGCTACACCGAGGCCCGACGCCACGTCCGTGAAGAGATCCCGTTCTTCACGGGCCGCCGCATCCCCACCACCGACATCATCGAGGTCTTGTCGTGACCGACACCAGCAACATCACCAACGGGCAGCTCGTCCGCAACGCCACACCCGCCGCCGCCAAGGGGCCCGAGCACGTCTCCGAGCCGACCGACTACGACGCCATCCTGCTGGCCGGCTTCGGTGGGCCCGAGGGGCAGGACGACGTCATCCCGTTCCTGCGCAACGTCACGCGCGGTCGGGGCATCCCCGAAGAGCGACTCGAAGAGGTCGCGACGCACTACCGCCACTTCGGCGGCGTCAGCCCGATCAACGAGCACAACCGCGAGCTCAAGGCTGCCCTCGAGGCCGAGCTCGAGCGTCGCGGCATCGACCTGCCGGTCATCTGGGGCAACCGCAACTGGCAGCCGTACATGGCCGACGCGGTGCGTGAGGCCGACGAGCGTGGGTTCCGCAAGCTGATCGCGGTCGCGACCAGCGCCTACTCGTCCTACAGCTCGTGCCGCCAGTACCGCGAGGACTTCGCGATGGCGCTCGACGCCACCGGGCTCGAGGGCACCATGCAGATCGACAAGGTTCGCCAGTTCTTCGACCACCCCGGGTTCGTGCAGCCGTTCATCGACGGTGTGCGCGACGCGCTCGTCAAGGCGCGCGCCGAGAACGAGGGCCTCGATCTCACGACCGAGGTGCAGGTGCTGTTCGCCACGCACTCGATCCCCTCGACCGACGCGGCCAAGAGCGGCCCCGAGGCGCGCGGCTTCGACGCCGACGGCGCCTACGCCGCGCAGCACAAGGCCGTCGCCGAGGTCGTCATGGCCGCCGCCGAGGCCGCCCTCGACCTCGACCTGCCCGAGGGTGGCGGCACGACCGTCCCCTGGCAGCTCGTCTACCAGTCGCGCAGCGGCCCGCCCTCGATGCCGTGGCTCGAGCCCGACATCAACGACGCCATCGACGACCTGGCCGGCGGCCCGACCCGCGCCGTGATCATCGTGCCGCTCGGATTCGTCAGCGACCACATGGAGGTCATGTGGGACCTCGACAACGAGGCGATGGAGACCAGCGAGAAGAACGGTTTCTGGGCGACGCGCACCCCGACGCCGGGCATCGACCCGAACTACGTCACCGGGCTGGTCGACCTCGTGCTCGAGCGTCGTGACGGCGTACCGGCAGAAGACCGTCCGCACGTGACCGACCTCGGGCCCTGGTACGACGTGTGTCGTCCCGGCTGCTGCGAGAACGTGCGACTCGGCTTCAAGCCTGCCCTGTCCGGGCTGGTCCCCTGACCCCGTGGCGACCATCCGCATCGGAACCCGGGGCAGCGCGCTGGCCGTCGCCCAGTCGACCACCGTCGCCGACCGCATCGCGGCGGCGACCGGCCACGACGTCGAACTCGTCCGCATCAAGACCGAGGGCGACCGGTCGCAGGGCACCGGTGAGTCGCTGGCGTCGCTCGGGGGCACCGGCGTGTTCGCCAGCGCCCTGCGCGAGGCGCTCCTCGCGGACGAGTGCGACGCGCTCGTGCACTCCCTCAAAGACCTGCCCACCGCCACGCACCCCGGTCTCGTCATCGGGGCGACGCCCGGTCGTGCGGACGCCCGCGACGCCCTGTGCGCCCGCGACGGGCTGACCCTCGAGGGACTGCCCGAGGGGGCTCGCGTCGGCACGGGGTCGCCGCGTCGTGCCGCCCAGTTGCTCTCGCGACGTCCCGACCTCGAGGTCATCGACATCCGCGGCAACGTCGACACGCGGCTCGGTCGCGTCGGCGTCGACCTCGACGCGGTCCTGCTCAGCGCGGCCGGGCTCGGCCGCCTGGGACGGCTCGACGCCGCGACCGAACTGCTGGGGCTCGGCTTCTGGCCCAGCGCACCGGGCCAGGGCTCGCTGGCCGTCGAGGTCCGCGACGGCGACCCCGACGAGGCACTCGCTCGCGGTCTGGCCGCCATCGAAGACGAAGAGACCCGTCTCGTGGTGACGGCCGAGCGGGCCGTGCTGGCCGGCCTCGAGGCCGGGTGCGCGGCACCCGTCGGTGCCAGTGCCGTCGTCGACGCCGGGTTGCTGCTGCTCAGCGCGACCGTGTACAGCCCCGACGGCAGCCGACGCCTCAGCTCGTCGCACGCCGTCTCGCTCGACGACGGCCCGCTCGTCGCGCGGCTCGCCGACGTCCACGAGGTCGCCGGCCGTGTGGTCGACGAACTGCTCGACTCCGGCGCGGCCGAGTTCGCCCCGTTGGGCGGCGGACCGTCCGGCGGTGACCCCCTGGGCAGCGCCTCGTGACCGCCGACAAGCCGCTCAAGGGCGTCCGCGTCCTGGTGCCGCGCGGCGGCAAGTGGGGCGACGGGGTCGCGGCCTCGCTCCGGTCGCGCGGTGCCGCGCCGGTCATCGCCCCCCTCATCAACTTCGCTCCCGCCGAGACGCCCGAGCTGCTCGCCGCCGCCCTGGCCCGTCTCGAATCCGGCGTCTACGAGTGGCTCGTCGTCACGAGCGCCACCACGGTCGACGTCCTGGTCGGCAACGGCATCCGGCCCCCGGCGTCGACGCGGGTCGCCGCGGTCGGCGAGACGACCGCGGCCGCCCTGAGCCTGGCGGGCATCCGCGTCGACTTCGTCCCCGAGGGCGACAACTCGGCCCGAGGGCTCGTGAAGGAGTGGCCGGCCGACGAGGTCACCGGTCGCGTGCTCGTGCCGCAGTCCGACCTGGCCGAGCCGACCCTCGTCGCCGGGCTGTCGGCCCGCGGGTTCGACGCCGAGTTCGTCTCCGCGTACCGCACGGTCGGCGTGCCCGTCTCGGCCGAGGTGCGCGACGGCGTCGCCGACGGCTCGATCGGCGTGCTGCTCGTGACCTCGGGCAGCGTGGCCCGTCAGATCGCCGCCCAGCTGGCGCCCCTGCCGTCGGCGACCCTCGTCGCGTGCATCGGCCCGCGCACCGCCTTCGACGCCCGTGCCGCGGGACTGCCCGTGCACCTGATCGCCGAGACCCGATCGGCGGCCGCCCTCGTCGAGGCCGTGGTGGACCACGCCCTCGACGGCCCGTCCGCCGGAACGACCCCCACCGAGAAGGACTGATGTCTGACTTCCCCCGCGTGCGGCCCCGCCGCCTGCGTGCCACCCCTGCCCTGCGCCGTCTGACAGCCGAGACCCGCCTGCACCCCGCCGATCTCGTCCTGCCGATGTTCGTCCGCGAGGGCATCGACGAGCCGTCCCCGATCTCGTCCATGCCGGGCGTCGTCCACCACAGCCTGTCGAGCCTTCCCCGGGCGATCGAGCAGGCCGCCGAGGCCGGAGTCGGCGGAGTCATGCTCTTCGGCGTGCCCCTCGAGAAGGACGCCGTCGGATCGGGCGCGACCGACCCCGAGGGCATCCTCAACGTGGCCACCCGCGTGGCGGTCGACGCCGCCCAGGGCGCGCTGGTCGTGCAGACCGATCTCTGCCTCGACGAGTTCACCGACCACGGCCACTGCGGCGTGCTCGCCGCCGACGGTTCGGTCGACAACGACGCCACCCTGGTCCGCTACGACGAGATGGCGGTCGTCCAGGCCGAGGCCGGCTCGCAGCTGATCGGCATGAGCGGCATGATGGACGGCCAGATCGGTTCGGCTCGTGACGCGCTCGACGAGGCCGGGTTCGGCGGCACGGCACTGCTCGCCTACGCCGCCAAGTACGCGTCGGCCTTCTACGGCCCCTTCCGCGAGGCCGTTCAGTCGACCCTCGTCGGCGACCGCCGTACCTACCAGATGGACGCCGCGAACGGGCGCGAGGGTCTCCGCGAGGTCGACCTCGACATCGCCGAGGGTGCCGACGTCGTCATGGTCAAGCCGGCCATGAGCTACCTCGACGTCCTCGCCGAGACCGCCGCGACCAGCACGGTGCCGGTCTGGGCGTACCAGATCAGCGGTGAGTACGCGATGATCCACGCGGCCGCCGCGAACGGCTGGATCGACCTCGACGCCGCGTCCTACGAAAGCGTCCTGTCGATCAAGCGGGCGGGGGCGGACGCGATCCTGACGTACTGGGCCACCGAACTGGCCACGCGCCTCCAGAAAGAGCGGTTCTGATGACCGAGCAGAGCAACGACACCTACTTCACGCGGGCCAAGCGGTCCATCCCGGGCGGCGTGAACTCGCCCGTCCGCGCCTACGGCTCCGTCGGCGGGACGCCACGGTTCCTGGTGGGCGCCAAGGGTGCCTACGTCACCGACGCCGAGGGGCGCGACTACGTCGACCTCGTCGCCTCGTGGGGCCCCGCCATCCTCGGGCACACGCACCCCGAGGTGCTCGAGGCCGTGCAGCAGGCCGCGGCGCGTGGCCTGTCGTTCGGGGCGTCGACCCCGGCCGAGACCGAACTCGCCGAGCTGGTCCGGGAACGCGTCGCCGTCGGCGACCAGCGGCCGATCGGCAAGCTGCGCATGGTGTCCACCGGCACCGAGGCGACCATGACGGCCATCCGTCTCGCCCGCGGCTACACCGGTCGCGACCTGCTCGTGAAGTTCGCCGGGCACTACCACGGGCACTCCGACTCGCTGCTGGCCGAAGCCGGCTCGGGCGTCGCCACGCTGTCGATGCCCGGCTCGGCCGGCATCACGGCCGAGACCGCGGCCCAGACGCTCGTCCTGCCCTACAACGACCTCGACGCCGTGCGCGCGGCCTTCGACGAGCACGGCCCCCGCATCGCGGCCGTCATCGTCGAGGCGGCCGCCGCGAACATGGGCGTGCTCGCGCCGCAGCGCGGCTTCAACCGCAGCCTGTCCGAGATTACGCGACGCCACGGCTCGCTGCTGATCGTCGACGAGGTGCTCACCGGCTTCCGGGTCGGTCGCGCCGGCTGGTGGGGCCTCGAGGCGTCGCAGGTCGTGCCCGACGGCGCCGGGTGGGAGCCCGACCTCATCACGTTCGGCAAGGTCATCGGCGGGGGCATGCCGCTGGCGGCCCTGGGCGGACGCGCCGAGGTGATGGACTTCCTCGCCCCGCTCGGGCCGGTGTACCAGGCGGGCACGCTCAGCGGCAACCCCGTGGCCGTCGCCGCCGGCATCGCCACGCTGAGGCTCGCGACGCCCGAGGTCTACGCCCGGCTCGACACCGTCGCCGACCAGCTGTCGGCCGGCGTCTCGGCCGCCCTGTCCGCCGAGGGGGTCGAGCACAGCGTCCAGCGCGCCGGGTCGCTCTTCTCCTTCGCCTTCACGCCGACGGCCCCGAACGACTACGACGACGTCCGGGCCCAGCAGACCTGGCGCTATCCGCCGTTCTTCCACGCCATGCTCGACGCCGGGGTCAACCTGCCGCCGTCGGTGTTCGAGGCGTGGTTCGTCACGGCGGCCCACGACGACGACGTGGTGTCGCGCATCCTCGACGCCGTGCCCGCAGCGGCCAAGGCCGCCGCGGCCGCCCAGGCGCCGCACTAGTCCGCGCGAGCGCGCCGGCCTCCGTTCCGGTTCGCCGGGGGGCTCGGCCTGCCCCGCCGCATCCCGCCACGATGTAAACAACCCGCCACATCATTTCTTGGCGGGTTGTTTACATCGTGGCGGGGTGGCGGGGTGGCGGGGTGGCGGGGTGGCGGGGTGGCGGGGTGGCGGGGTGACCGGCTGGCCGGGTGGGCCGGCGGCGGGCGCTCCGGCAGCGGCTACGCGTGGCGCCGTGATGCACCGGGCGGCTCAGCGGCGGCGGGCGCGGGCCGACCAGCGACCGTCGGCCCGATCGATGACGAGCGGGTGGTCGAACGCGCCCGACACGAGGTCGGACGTCAGCACCTCGTCGGCCGGGCCGGTGGCGAAGACCTCGCCGTCGCGCAGCAGCAGCGCGTGCGACGTGCTGCTCGGCAGGTCCTCGAGATGGTGCGTCACGGTGACCGAGGCCATCCCGGGGTGGGCCGTGCGCAGCTCGTCGACGGTGTCGAGCAGGTGTTCCCGCGCCGCGACGTCGAGTCCCGTCGCCGGTTCGTCGAGCAGCAGCAGGGCCGGCTCCGAGACCAGGGCGCGGGCGATCAGTGCCCGACCGCGTTCGCCCTGGGACAGCACGCTCCACCGTGCCGAGAGGCGGGACGAGAGGCCGACGCTCGCGACGAGGTCGACGACCCGCGCCTCCTGCTCGTCGCCGGGCGCCCAGCGGGGCACCGGGTCGCTGCTGCCCGTGAAGCCGGTCAGCACGACCTCGCGCACGGTGTTGTCGCCCACCATGCGGTGCCGGGGATCGACGTGGCCGATGTGGCGGCGCAGCTCGCTCAGCTCGACGCGTCCGAGACGGCGGCCGAGGACGTCGACCGTGCCCGCGGTTGGGTGGCCGAGCGCCCCGCACAAGGTCAGCAGTGTGGTCTTGCCGGCTCCGTTGGGGCCGATCAGCGCCCAGTGCTGGCCGGCGTCGACGCGCAGCGACACGTCGTGCAGCAGATCACGACCGCCCCGGGTCACCCGCGCGTCGACGACGTCGAGCACGGGCGGCACCGGGGCGGACGCGGAGGGGGCTGAGGTCACGCGCGGTAGATGCCCGCCTCGCGTACCTGGTCGAACAGGCCCTGCAGGCGTGCGGGCTGCTCGCGCACGGCGGCGGCGGCCGCCGCGGCGTCGTCGGCCTTGACGGCGTCACGGAACGCCACGGTGAAGGCGTGCGCCTGCGGGTAGTCGAAGATGCCGTTCGCCGACGGGCGACGCAGCAGCAGCAGGAGGCGCGGGCCGGTGTTCGACCACAGGCGCGTCAACGACTCGCTGTCGGCCGCGGCCAACAGGATCTCGTTGGCCCGCACGAGGCCCGCGATGTCTTCTTCCTTCTTCGCCTTGAAGGCCTTGGCCCGGGTGTCGAGCAGGCCGACGACCTCGGCACGCTGAGCCTTGTCGAGCTTGGGCACGGCCCGCTCGACGAAGAGCGACCAGACGGCGTAACCGACGTCGACGGTGTCGACGAACTCGCCGTAGGACGGGTCGACGATGCGCGTGTAGCGGTTGGCCTCGATGTCGACCAGGGCCTGGTCGGCGAGCTTGGCGATGGCCTCGCGGACGGGTGTGCGGGAGACGCCGAGCCAGGCGACCAGCTGGTCGTCGTTCAGACGCTCGCCGAACTCGAGGGTGCCGTCGATGATCGCGGCGAACATCTTGTCGTAGACGACGTCGCGCAGCAGGCGGCGGGGAGCGGGCGTCTGGTCGTCGTTCTGGGGGATCGGCATCGGGGGCCTCCGTCGTGTGTGCGGATGGGTGGCGACGGTCGACGGTGCGGGGCACCGCGGTCGGTCGGGTTCGTCGACCCGGCCCTGAACCGGTCGCCGACATGTCGAGCATAAACCCGTGGGCTGAGTACGTATGGGTGATCCGGAGTTCTAGATTCGCGATCCGCCGACGCGCACGACCGTCCGGCCGCGGGTCCGACCCGCCAGGATCGCCTCGCCGGCATCCACCACGTCGGCCAGGGCGACCTCGTCGGTCATCGAGTCGAGCAGGTCGAGGTCGAGGTCTCGCGCCAGCCGGTCCCAGGCGTGCTGCCGCAGCTCGAGGGGCGCCTCGACCGAGTTCACGCCGGCCAGGGTCACCCCTCGCAGGATGAACGGCAGCACCGTCGTCGGGAGGTCGGCGCCCTGGGCGAGCCCGCAGGCCGTCACGGTGCCGCCCCAGCGGGTCTGGGCCAGGACGGTGGCGAGGGTGTGGCTGCCGACCGAGTCGACGCCGCCGGCCCAGCGGGCCCGCTGCATCGGCTTGCCCGCGCCGGACAGCTCGTCGCGGTCGATCAGGGTGGAGGCCCCGAGCGAGCGGAGGTAGTCGCCCTGCTCGGTGACGCGACCCGAGGAGGCGCTGACCGAGTACCCGAGGCGGCTCAGCACCGCGATCGCCACCGACCCGACGCCTCCGGCCGCCCCGGTCACCACGACGTCGCCGTCGTCCGGGCCGACGTCGCGTTCGAGCCGGAGGACGCTGAGCATCGCCGTGAAACCCGCCGTGCCGATGGCGGCGGCGCGTCGGCCGTCGATGCCGCGGGGGAGCAGCACGGCGCTGTCGGGGTCGATCACGACCCGTTCGGCGAAGCCGCCGGGCCTGGTCTCGCCGTGGCCGGCACCGTTGACGAGCACCTCGTCGCCCGGTGCGAAGCGTGACGAGCCCGAGGACGCCACGACGCCGACCAGGTCGATGCCGGGCACGAGCGGGTCGACCCGGGCGACCCCGGGGTCGCCGCGCAGGGCGAGCCCGTCCTTGTAGTTGATGCCGGACCAGGTGACGTCGACGACGACGTCACCCGGCTCGGCGACCGGTTCGTCGAGCTCTCTCAGCTCGACGGCCCTGCCCTTCTCGACGACGATCGCACGCATGCGACCGAGGCTACGCGGGCGCGATCAGGCGAGGCCAGGCGAGGCCAGGCGAGGTCAGGCGCGATCGACGGGGCCGGACGCCCCGGCCTTGCCCCCGAGGAAGCCGCCCAGCGCGCTGACGAGGTCGAGCCCCGTCGTGGCCTTCACGACGTCCTGCAGCTGCGTCATGTTGTTGGCGACGGACTTGGTCAGCTCGTTGGCGCCGTCGGTCGACACCACCGTCAGGGCGTCGATGTTGCCCATCGGGGCCGCCATCTCGCGGGCGATCTCGGGCAGGCGCGAGATGACCTGCGACGCGAGCGCCGCCTGGCCGAACTTGCCCTGCGCCTCGGCCAGGGCATCGACCGCCTCGGCCTCGGCGAGACCCTTGGCCTTGATCGCCGCGGCTTCGGCCCGACCGGCGGCCTCGACGGCCGCGGCCTCGTTCTCGGCCGCGTTGCGGGCGGCGTCGGCGAGCTGGGTGCGGCGGAACGCCTCGGCCTCGACGGCCGCGTTGGCCGCGTCGCGCTCGGCCTCGGCGTTCTGCACGGACGCGTAGGCCGCGGCCTCGGCGGGCTGACGGACCTCGATGTTGAGTCGCTCCTGGTTGACCTTGGCCTGCTCGGCGACGGCGATGCTCTCTTGTTCGGCGACCAGCTTGTCTTGCATGGCCCGGGCGAGCTCGCCGGCGGCGGCGGCCTCGGCCTGTGCCCGGTCGGTCTCGGCCTTGATCTGGGCCTGGCGCACGTCGAGCTGCAGCTGGCGCTCGGCCGTCTGCTGGGTGTTGCCGATGCGGGCCAGTGCGGCGATGCGCTCGGCCTCGGCCTCGGCGACGTCGGCGTTCTGCTTGGCGACGGCGGCCTCGGCACGCCCGCGGTCGGCCAGGTACGTGCTGCCCGGCGTCTCGATCTCGCGGATGTTCATCGTCTCGATCTGGAGGCCGAGCTCGGCGAGCTCGCCCTTCGTCTCGTTCACGGCGTCGGCCGCGAGGCGCGAGAAGTTCTTGACCAGGTCGTCGACCGGCTGGCCACCGATGAGGCCGCGGATCGACCCCTCGAGCGACTGCTGCACGATGACGGGGAGCTGCTGCTGCTGCAACAGGTAGCGCTGGGCGGCGCGACGCACCCCGTCTTCGGTGCCGGTCACCTTGAAGTTGACCGTCGCCTTGACCGCGGTGCGGATGTAGTTGGCGTCGATCGCCTGCACCTCGACCGGGGTCTGGTACTGCTCGAGCGACAGCTTGAAGCCCTCTTGGAAGATCGGCCAGACGAAGGTGCGGCCACCGATGATGACCTTCTGCGGGCTGGAGATGCCCCCGCCCTCGGAGCGTTCGGCACCACGGCCGACCACGATCAGCGCCTCGTTCGGCGGGACGCGGCGGACGCGGCTGGCGACGAACGACAGCAGGGCGAGCACGATGACGACGGCGACGACGATGGCGACGACGCTGACGTTCGAGGATATGAAGTCCACAGGGCTTCCTTTCAGTTGGTCCGGGGATCACGTGACACGGAGGCCTCGCCGGCGTCGAGCGCCTCGACCTGCACGCGCGGGCCGTTCTCGGCCACGACGCGGACGCGGACGCCGCGCTCGATGCGTGCGTCACTGGTCGCGAGCCGACGCTCGAGCTCGCGGACGTCGTCGAGTCGCACCTCGCCGCCGGCCGGGCCGGTGGCCTCGGTCGTGACGCCGACGAACCCGACGGGTGACCAGTGGCCGCCGCTCTCGCGGCGGGTCACGCGGCGGACGACGAGCTGGATCAGCACGAGGGCGACGAGCGCCATGCCGACGGCGACGGCGTACGTCCACCCCGCCGCGAGGTCGGTCTGCGACGTGACGACCCCGGCGAGCCCGAAGATGGCCAGGGCAGCGCCCAGGGCGACGCCCGAGACGAGCCCGTCACCGACGTCGAAGACGTCGAGCAGGTCGCCCACGACGATGCTGACGAGCAGGAGCAGGAGTCCGATCGCCCCCACCACGATGAACGTGATCATGTGCCGAGCCTGTCAGAGTCCGGCCGGGTGCACATCGCCTGCGCGACGGACCCGGGGGTGACGACGAGGTGGCCGGCCCTGGGGACGAGCCGACGACGGGTCCACGGGGACCCCGCCCACGACTTGCCCGCCCCTGCCCACGACCTGGCTGCCCCGCCCACGACCTGCCCGCCCCCGCTCCCGTCAGCCGAAGAGGATCGCGGCCTCGTCGTAGCGGTTCTGCGGGACGACCTTGAGGCTGTCGAGGGCCTCCTCGAACGAGACGTGGACGATCTCGGTGCCGCGCAGGGCGACCATGCGACCCCAGCGTCCCTCGACCACCGCGTCGCTCGCCGCCATGCCGAGTCGCGTGGCGAGCACGCGGTCGTAGGACGTGGGCGTACCGCCGCGCTGGATGTGCCCCAGCGTCGTGGCGCGGGTCTCGATGCCCGTGCGCTCCTCGATGACGGGGGCGAGGCGCTCGCCGATGCCGCCGAGGCGCGGGCGGCCGAAGGCGTCCAGGCCGCGCTCGGAGTGCACGTCGCTCTCGTGGTCGGGCACGAAGCCCTCGGCGACGACCACCAGCGGTGCGCGCCCCCGGTCGTAGGCCGACTGAACCCACTCGACGATCTGGTCCATGCTCGTCGCCTGCTCGGGGATGAGGATCGCGTGGGCACCCGCAGCCATGCCCGAGTGGAGGGCGATCCACCCCACGTGCCGGCCCATGACCTCGGCGACCATGCAGCGGCTGTGCGAGTCGCCCGTGGTGCGCAGGCGGTCCATGGCGTCGGTGGCGATCTGGACCGCGGTGTCGAAGCCGAAGGTGTAGTCGGTCGCGCCGAGGTCGTTGTCGACGGTCTTGGGCACGCCGACGATCTTGAGCCCGGCGTCCGTCAGCCGCTTGGCCGCGGCCAGGGTGCCCTCGCCGCCGATGGCGATCATGGCGTCGATGCCGAAGCGCTCCATGTTCTCGGCGATGCGGTCGACGCCGCCGTCGCCCTCGAACGGGTTCGTGCGACTCGTCCCGAGGATCGTGCCGCCCTGCTTCGCGATGCCCTGGATCTCTTTGCGGGTGAGGGGCATCACGTCGCCGTCGACGACCCCGCGCCAGCCGTCGCGGAAACCGACGAACTCTTGTCCGTGGATCTGCGTGCCCTTGAGCACGGCGCCGCGGATGACCGCGTTGAGACCGGGGCAGTCGCCACCGCTGGTGAGGATTCCGATTCGCATCGAGGGGCTCCATCGCATCGAAGGGCCCGATCGACGGGCCGAGGTCGAGACCCATCATGGACCACGAGGAGGCGCGGCACCTGTCCACGGGGCCGGTCGCCCCCCTGCCCGGTCGCGCAGGCGGCCGTACTACCCTCGCCTGCATGAGCAACGAGCAGCCGGGGCGTCCGCCGTCGCCGTGGGCACGCTTCGCCCGGCCGACGCCGACAGAGCCCGACCGGGGCGAGTTCCCGTTCGGCCCCCCTCGGCCGGTGCACCCCGAGGCGGCCGCGGCCGACCACGGCTGGCCGTTCGACCACTCCGGTGCCCCGCAGCAGCCCGTCGCTCAGCAGGCGTTCTTCCCCCAGGCGGGCGGGCAGCAGCCCGGCGTCCAGCAGACCGCCGCGGCCACGTGGGACTCCGACGGTCGTCAGGTCTGGGCGCCGGCCCCCGGGGCCGCACAGGCCACCGGGTCCACGACCGACGCCCGGCCCGAGAACGCCGGCCTCGGCTCGTACTTCTTCCCCGCCGACGACGACTGGTCGTCGGCGCCGCCCCGCACCGACGACGAGGGTCGCGGTCTCGCGATCGCGTCGATCGTCTTCGGCGTCTTCTTCGCGCCCCTCGGCCTGGTCTTCGGCATCGTGGCCGCGCGACGCGCCCGGTCCGCCGGTCGGCCGGCCACCCTCGCCCTGACCGGCATGGTGATCGCCTCGATTTTCATCGTCCTGGGCCTCGCGTACGCCATCGCGGCACTCGACTACTTCTCGCAACTCGCGACGGCGTGCGCCCAGCTCGGGCCCGGCGACTACGTGAACGCCAACGGCCAGACCGTCACCTGCGAGTGACCCGGGCGGCCCCCGGCCGGTGCCCGACGCGGGCCGACACCGGACGCGGGAAGTCGGCGGCGCGGGCCGTCGTGGACGACCCGCGCCGCGCCTCCTCGGCTAGAGCGAGACGGTGCCCGTGTCGGCGACGTTCTTCGGGTGCCCGCCGGTGACGGCCGCCTTGGCGTACTTGAAGAGGGTGACGGCCTTCGGCTCGTTGCTGATCCAGTACTCGGCCGTGTCGACGTCGACCTCGAGGAGGGCGACGCTCGGGTCGTCGCGGCCCTGGTCGAACCAGGCCTCGGCGCCGGTCGTCCACAGTTCGTCGACGAGCGCGGAGTCCTTGACGATCGACGCCCGGCCCGCGAGCGACAGGTAGCCCTTTCCGGTCTCGACGGCCACGTTCACCTGGGGGTGCGCCTTGACGTCGTCGACCTTCGGAGAGGGGTCGCGCGTGAAGAAGTACACCTTGCCGTCGAAGTCGCGGTCGACGAGCGCGAGGGGCCGGCTCACGAGGTGGCCGTGGCTGCTCTGCGTGGTGAGGATGCCGATGCGGCCCGCGTCGAGGACCTCGCCGATCTTCTTGGTGTCGTTGGTCTCAGTCATGCCGGGGACCCTACGCCGGAGGCTCGAGGACGGTCACAGCGCCGGAGGCACGTCGACGGTCACCGCGCCGATGGTCAGCCGGCGGTCACCGCCGAGGAGGCGCGGTGCCGGTCGCAGGTCACGTCGCCTCGTGCGCCGCACCCCTCGCAGGCGACCAGTTGCTCTCGGCACTGCACGTCGACGCAGTTCTGCATGCGACTGGTCGCGGTGCCGCAGACCTCGCAACGACCGATCACGGCCGCGTGGTCGCTGAACTCGACCGAGCCGCGACCGTCGAAGACGTAGAGCGAACCGTCCCACAGGCCGTCGTCGCCGAAGCGCTCGCCGTACCGCACGACACCGCCGTCGAGTTGGTAGACCCGCGAGAAACCGCGGGCCGTCATGAGGGACGACAGCACCTCGCAGCGCACGCCACCCGTGCAGTAGGTGACGACGGGCTCGTCCTTGAGGTGGTCGTAGCGCCCGCTGTCGAGTTCGGCCACGAAGTCGCGGGTGGTGGCCACGTCGGGCACCACGGCGCCTCGGAACCGGCCGATGCGCGACTCGTACTCGTTGCGTCCGTCGAAGAAGGTGACCTGCTCGCGCTCGACGAGTTCGTGGAGTTCGTCGGGGGAGAGCCGCTCGCCCGTGCCCACCACGCCGGACTCGTCGACCTGCAGTTCGTCGGGGGCGCCGAAGGTCACGATCTCGTCGCGCACCTTGACCGACAGGCGGGGGAAGTCGTCACCCCTGCCCTCGGCCCATTTCACGTCGAGCCCGGCCAGGGCCGGATGCTGCCGGGTCTTCTTGAGCCACCGCTTGACGTCGGGCAGGTCGCCGCCGAGCGTGCCGTTGAGGCCCTGGTGGGACACGAGCACGCGCCCGCGCAGGTGGAGGGACTCGGCGAGGTCGCGCTGCCAGAGACGCATCGCCTCGGGATCGCCCAGCGGGGTGAAGGCATAGAACAGAACGATCTTCGGGGTCGCCACCAGGAGATCCTACGGGCGAGCCTTCGGGAGCGCCGTACGCCTGAGGCATGTATGCCTTATGCTGATGCCTGGAATGCCAGACATCGACGAAAGGCGACGATGCCCGTCCCCACTCCCGCCCGCCCGGTCATCCCTCGGCGCCTGCAGAAAGACGCCGTCTTCGAGCACCTCGTCGGGGCGATCCTCGACGGCACGCTGCGACCGGGTGAACGTCTGCGGGACGCCGAGTGCGAGACGTGGCTCGGTGTCTCGCGGACGCCCATCCGTGTCGCCATCGCGAAGCTCGAGCAGGTGCAGCTGGCCGAGACATCGGCCAGGCGGGCGACGAGCGTCACGGTCCCTCGCCGCGAGGTCGCCGTCGATCTCCTGGCGGTGGGGTGCGCTCTGCTGGCGGCCGTCGTGGCCTCGGCGGGCCTCGACGAACGATCCGAGCTCGGGCGTCGCCTGACGGGCCTCGTCGATGCCAGCCGCGCCTGTTCGTCGTCGGCGGACGGTTCCGTCGAGGGGGTCGGTGACTCCTGGGCGGCGGTGTGGTCGGCCGTCGACGACCACCCGTTCGGCCGCCTCGTCGTCCGGCACGCGCAACGCCTGTCGCTGCCCTTGCGTCTCCATCTCCGAGAGCTTTCCGCCGACGACCTCGGTGTCGTCGCCGACGAGCTCGTCGACGTTCGCCGCGCGCTCGGCAGCGGGCTGGTCGACGCCGCGGCCGCGGCGTGTGCCCGGGTCACCTCGCGGCTCGTCCCGCCCGACGTCCAGCGGGCCGGGCCGTCGGACTCGTGCGAGGCCTCCGCCACCACCGAGGGCCGTGGCGTCCTCGCCCGGGGCAACGACGTCGCGAGGGCGAGTGCCCGTGCGACCCTCGTCCGACCACGCCTCAGCGACGACGTCTACCGCATGATCCTGGTCGCGATCCTGGACGGCACCCTGGTGCCCGACGAGAGGCTCGCCGACGACGAACTCACCACCTGGTTGGGCGTCTCGCGGACGCCCATCCGCTTCGCTCTCGAGCGGCTGGACGAGAGGGGGCTCGTCGACATGGCTCCGAACCGCTACACGCGGGTCGCTCGCCCCGACGTCGCCGACGTCGTCGCGGCCCGCGATCTGTACGCACGACTCGTGTCGTGGTCGGCCGATCGGCATTCGACGAACCGTCGCGCCGACAGGGCCGAGATCGCGGCGGCGACGAGCCGTCTGCTTCCCGTCGCGACGAGGTCCGAGGGGTCCCCGGCGACCCTGACGACGGTGACCTGCCTCGGCGCCACGATCAGGCGACTCGCTTCGGTGCACGGATCACCGGCGCTGTCGCGCGAGCTCGACATCCTCGAGCCTCGTCTCGCCCACGGCCTGATCTCGTGCGGCTTCGGACTGCCACCGGGCTCGTGGCGGACGTTCTCGAGTGCCGCATGCGCGTCGCCCGACGCGCCGGGCGGCGGCTTGGGCCCTGCCGCGGCAGCCCTGATCCGCTCGCTCAGCCCGCAGGGGGGCTGAGCGTCCCCAGGTCGTCGTCGGCGAACGCGCGGCGGAGGTCGTCGAGCATCGGGTCGTCGACGACGACGATCGACTGCCCGTCCGGCGACGTGCCGGTGCCCGAGACGGGCATCGTCAACGACGTCACGTCGGCCGGTCGGAGCTGCCTCAACGAGAGGCCGAGGCCGATCATGTCGCCCGTGGTCCACGAGCTGTCCACGCCGACGTGACCGGCGGAGGTCTCGACGAAGGCCGAGACGCGCGCCGGGTCGGTCAGGGTGCGTGTGCTCACCAGACGGTCGGCGATGCCGGCGACCAGAGCTTGTTGGTTGCGCATGCGCTGGAAGTCGCCGTCGGCGAAGGCGTACCGCTCGCGCACGAACTCGAGCGCGCTCGGACCGTCCAGCGTGATGGACCCCTCGGCGAAGACGCGGTCCCCTCGACGGAACTCCACCTCGTTCTGCACGGTCACGGCTCCGAGCGTCGAGACGATCGATTCGACGCCGCCGAAGTCGACGACGGCGGCGTGGTCGATGCGGGCGCCCGTCAACGCCTCGACCGTCCGCGTCTGGAGGGGGACACCGCCCCAGGCCAGGGCGGCGTTGATCTTCGCCGGGCCGTGGCCCGGCACCTCGACCCAGGTGTCACGAGGGATCGACATCAGGTCGACGGAGTGACGGTCCGCGGCGATGTGGGCGACCATGATCGTGTCCGCCCGTTGTGGCCCCGAGTCGGCGAGATCGAGTTCGTCGACGGGTGCGCGGCTGTCCGACCCGAGGAGCAGCAGGTTCACCGACCCGTCGGGTGCGGGGGCGGGACGGCCGGCGTAGTCGGTCAGGGCGCCGACGTCGTCGAGTGCGTTCTCGGCCGATCGGATCGTCGTGACACCGAAGATCGCGAGGGCCCCACCCCCTGCGATCACGAGGCCGGTCAGCACGAGCAGGCTCGTCATGGCGAGGCGATGACGTCGGAAGAACGATCGACGTCGTCTGCGGGCACGGTGGTCGGTCATGGTGGCTCCGCGTCGGAGGGCTGGTCGGCGATCGGGTTCGGGGACGCGTGCCGCGTCTCGTTCAGTAGGCGCCGGAGGGTCGGACGACGGCACCGACGGTCTGGACGAGCAGCCGCGCATCGGTCGTCGGCGTCCAGTCGTGGACGTAGCCGAGATCGAGGTCGAGCCCGGCGTCCCAGTCGAGGTCGGAGCGACCGCCGACCTGCCACGGCCCGGTCAGCCCGGGCAGCACCGTCAACCGCTCACGGGCGCGGCTGCAGTACTGGGCGACCTCTCTCGGCAGGGCCGGGCGCGGCCCGACCAGGCTCATCTCGCCCCGCAGCACGTTGACCAGCTGCGGCAGTTCGTCGAGCGAGTGCCTGCGGAGCACGCGGCCGACCCGGGTCACTCGAGGATCGGCGCGGAGCTTGAAGAGCGGCCCGTCGGCGTCGTTCGTCTCGGGGAGGATCGTGACGGCCCGAGCGGAGTCCTGCATCGACCGGAACTTCAGCATCTCGAAGGTCTGGCCGTCGAGGCCACAGCGTTCTTGGCGGTAGAAGACCGGGCCCCGGCTGTCGAGCCGCACCGCCAGGGCGACGAGGGCGAGCGCCGGAGCGAGGGTGGTCAGCGCGGCGAGGGCCCCGACGACGTCGATCGCCCGCTTGGCCCGACGAGCGGCGGCCCGGCGGACGGGGGGAGTCGTCGGGGCGACGTCCGGACCATGGGCGTCGCCCTGGTGGTGGCGGTTCGGTCGGCCGGGCGCGGAGGAGGGGATGCGGGTGCCCGAGGGGGCGGACAGGGGTCTCGTGGTGATCGTCATCGGGTCTGCTCGGTGTCTCTCGTCTCATGCGCGGGCGGCGAACGGCCGACGCATAAAATATCACACAGAAATGAGCAATGACGCAAGAGGGGTTGTCGGCAGGAGCGTCTACGATCGCGACATGGACCAGCTCGAGCGCGCGGACGTCGCTCCCGACGCGGACGACCGACGGCTCGGCACCGTCTACTCGTCGGCACGCCCGGTCGACGTCCGGGCCACCCTGCGGCCGCTGAGCCGCGGCTCGGGTGACCCCTCGTTCCGGGTCGACGGCGACCGGACGTGGCTCGCCCTGCGCACCCCGGCAGGCGAGGCGACGCTGTGCGTGTCCGCGAGTCGCGCCTCCTCGTCCGTCCGCGCCGACGCGTGGGGGCCGGGTGCCGCCTGGGCGGTCGAGCACGTGCCCGAGCTGCTCGGCCGCGGTGACGACTGGTCGGGGCTCGACGTCACGACGAACGCGTTCCTCGCCGACGCCCGTCGGCGGCAGCCGGGGCTCCGCCTGACGCGTACCAACCTCGTGCTGCAGGCCGTCGTCCCGGCGATCCTCGAGCAGAAGGTCACGAGCGTCGAGGCCTGGCGCGCGTGGCGGCAACTCGTTCGTCGTCACGGCACGCCGGCGCCCGGTCCGGCACCCGAGGGGCTCGTCGTGCCGCCGGACGCCCAGGGCTGGCGTCGCATCCCGAGCTGGGAGTGGCACAAGGCGGGCGTCGGTCCGCAGCGGTCGGCGACCGTCATGAGGGTCTGCGCGGTGGCACCCGCGCTCGAGCGCACGCTCGCCGTCGGTCGGGGTGGCGACGAGGTCGCGACGCGCCTCCGGTCGATCCCCGGCGTGGGCGTCTGGACCGCCGCCGAGACGACCCAGCGTGCGCACGGCGACCCCGACAGCCCCAGCGTGGGCGACTACCACCTCCCCGCCGTGGTCGGGTGGGCGCTCATCGGTCGTCCCGTCGACGACGACGGCATGCTCGAGCTGCTCGAGCCGTGGCGTGGCCACCGTGAACGCGTCATGCGGCTGATCACGGGCAGCGGGTTCTCGAAGCCGAGGTTCGGGCCGCGCATGACCATCCAGGACCACCGCTTCCACTGACGCGGTCGCCGGCCGAGGTGGCCGCGCCTCCGCGACGGGACGCCGAGGAGGCGCGGGTCAGCCGTGCGGGTCGGGTGACGCGTCCGTGCCGATCGCCTCGAGCACGCGACCCGAGAACGCCTGGACGACCTCGGCGTCCGCCCCGAGCACGTCGGCGAAGTACCTCTTGATCGCGGCCGTGTGGCCCCGGGTGGCGGCGAGCATGGCCCGGCGGCCGTCAGGCGTCAGTTCGACCCAGGTGCCGCGCGCATCGGACGCGCACTCGGTGCGGCGCACCAGCCCGCGGCGTTCCATGCGCGTGACCTGGTGGCTGACCCGGCTCTTCTCCCAGCCGATCTGCTCGGCGATGTCGCGCACGCGCGAGCGTCGGTCGCTGCTCCTGCCCAGGCCGACGAGGATCTCGTACTCGGGTGCGGAGACGCCCGAATCGCTCTGCAGGCGGACCTCGAGGGCACGGTCGAGACGTCGTCTCATGACGTAGAAGGAGTCCCAGACGACCCACTCCTCGTCGGTGAGTTCGTCGGCCATTCGCCCAGTGTAGGGACGGTGGCGCGGCATATCCTCGACCCATGTCCGATGTGCACGCCGACGAAGTCACGCAGCAGACCGTCGAGACAGCCCGCCGCTGGTGGGACGCCGCGCGTGCCGTCCCGGTGCAGGGTCCGGCCGCCCGTCTGACCGAGGTGCTGCGCGACCCCCGCGGGCTCGACTTCGCCCGCGACTTCGCCGACCGCGTCGTCCGACCCGAAGACGACCGTGCGGCCGCGTCCGCACTCGACTCGCTCAGCCGACGCACGCCGGCCCTGCTGCCCTGGCACCTGCGGGCGGCGATCTCGTTCGGCGGGGGATTCGGTCCGCTCGCACCCAAGCCGATCATGCCGGTCGCGCGGCGGACGCTGCGCCACATGGTCGGGCACCTGCTCGTCGACGCACCACCCGAGAAGCTCACGCAGGCCCTCGCCGGACTGCGGGGCGACGGCGTCCGGCTCGACCTGACCGCCTGGGGGCCCGTGGTGTCGGGGCCGACCCAGGCCGAGCGGCGGGTCGCCGCGGTCCGGGCCCTGATCGAGCGGCCCGACGTCGAGCGCGTCACGACGACCGTCCGCGAGCTCGTCGGTCCGACCTCGCCCTGGTCCTTCGACGAGACGAGCGACCTGGCTGAGTCGAGGCTCGGGCCCCTGCTCGAGCTCGCGGCGTCGACGGGCACCCTCCTCACCCTCGGCGTCGACCGGCACGCCGACGTCGACCTGACGATCGACGTCTTCACGCGACTGCTCGACCGACCCGGGCTCGAGTCCGTCACGGCGGGCATCGTCGTCCAGTCGTACGTCCCCGAGGCGCTCGACTCGCTGCGGCTGCTCACCGACTGGGCCCGGGACCGTGTCGATCGGGGCGGCGCCCCGATCTCGGTCCGGCTGGTGAAGGGCGGGTCACGCCGCGACGAGATCGTCGACGCCCGCCTGCACGACTGGCCCGTCGTCACCTTCGAGGCCAAGCACGAGACCGACGCCAGCCACCTCCGGCTGGTCGAGTTCGCCCTGAGGCCCGAGAACGCCGCGGTCGCCCGGGTCGGACTCGCGGGTCACGACGTCTTCGACCTGGCCCATGCCGTCACGGTCGCCCGTCGCCACGGCACCGACCACCTGCTCGACGTCGAGATGTGGCTGGGGTCCGCGCCCGGTCTCGCCGAGGTCGTCCGCTCCGAGCTCGGTTCGCTCGTCCTCCAGGCGCCGGTGATCGTCTCCGGCGAGTTCGACTCCGCCGTGCGACACCTGGTGGGCCGGCTGGACGCGCTCGCCGACCCCGAGGGATTCCTCTCGAGCACCCTCGACGTCGACCACGAGGCCGCGTTCGCCCGCGAGGCTCGTCGGCACGACCGCGCCGTCGCGACCGTGGCCGAGCTGCCCTCCGTGCCCCGGCGGCGACGAGACCGGTCCGGGCCGCTAGACGAGGGTCCCGACCACGTCGTCGACTTCGCGGCCGAGGCCGACACCGATCCCTCGCTCGACGGCAACCGCCGGTGGGCCCGGGGTGTGCTCGGGCGCGCCCGTCGGTCGGTCGCCGGCGTCGAGACCGCCGACGCGGCCCCCTCCCTCGGGGCCGCGTCCTCCGGGGACGGAGCCTTCGACGACGGAGCCCTCGACGACGCGGCCCTCGACGACGCAGCCCTCGAGGCGCTGGTGACCCGCGCCTCCTCGGCCGGGGCGGCCTGGGGCGGCCAAGACCCCGAGACCCGCGCCGAGCTGCTCGACCTCGCGGGCCGAGAGCTCGCCCTGCGGCGCTCGCGCCTCGTCGAGGTGTCCGTCAGCGAGTCCGGCTCGACCCTGTCCGAGGCCGACCACGAGGTCGGCGCGGCCGTCGACTCGGCCCACCGGCTGGCGATCCTGACCCGCGACCTCGCGACCGTCGACACGGCCGAGCACCGGCCCCCGCGGCTGACGGTCGTCGTGCCCGACCTCGTCACACCCGTCGCCAGCACGGTCGAGGGGGTGCTCGCGGCGTTCGGCGCCGGCAGCGCGGTCGTCGTCCACCTGCCCCCCGGCCGGCGGCGGGCGGTCGCCGTCGTCGCGGAAGCGCTCTGGGCGGTCGGCGTCCCCGACTCGCTCCTGGCCCTGGTCGTCGCCGACGACCCCGACCACGAACGGGCCCTGCTGACGCACCCCGTGGTCGACCGGGTCGTCGGCCACGCGCCGGTCGAGACGGCCGTCGGCCTCCGCGACGCGCGCCCCGACCTCGACCTCGCCGTGCGGACCCGGGGGGTCACCTCGCTCGTTGTCACCCCCTCGGCCGACCTCGAGCTCGCCGCCGCCGACGTCGTCGCGAGCGTCGTCGACCACGCCGGCCGCGGCCACGGCGCCCTCGACCTCGTGCTCGCCGTCGGTTCCGTCGGTCACGGCGAGACGTTCCGCCGCCTGCTGCGCGAGGCCTTCGAGGCGGTCGTCGTCGGTCCGGCCGACGACGTCGCCACCGTGATGGGGCCGCTCGCCTCCGCCCCGACCGGGTCCGAGCTCGACGCCCTGACCGTGCTCGGCCCCGGCGAGACCTGGCTGCTCGAGCCGCGTCCCCTCGACGCGGCCGGGGCCCTCTGCTCACCGGGCGTGCGCGACGGTGTCGACCCCCGGGGTGCCTTCGCCTCGAGCACGCACGGGGTCCCCGTCGTCGGCATCGTCACCGTCGAGACCCTCGCCGAGGCGGTCGCGGTGCAGAACGCCGAGAGCGGCGGCGACGTGGCGGGCCTGCACTCCCTCGACGTCGACGAGATCGACGAATGGCTGCACACCGTGCGGGCGGGCGACCTCGTCGTCGGCGGTCCGACGACGGGCGCGCGGGTGCGCCGCCGGCCCACCGGCGGGTGGGGTCGACGGGCGATCGGTCGGGGCCTCAAGCCCGGTGGCCCGAACGCCCTGATCGGCCAGGGGGCCTGGCGCCACCGGCCCCACGACCCGCGCCCCTCGCTGCGCCTGCACGACGTCTCCGAGGGGGTCACCCGCCTGGTCGACGCGGCCCGACCCACCTTGTCGTTCGAGCAGTTCGACTCGCTCCGCACGGCCGTCGAGAGCGACCAGCGCGCCTGGCAGTCCGAGTTCGGGTTGGCCCGCGACGTCACCGGCCTCGTGGTCGAGCGCAACGTGCTGCGCTACCGACCGCACCCCGTGACGGTGCGACTCTCCTCCGGGGCCGATCCGTCGGCGCTCGTCCGGCTCGTCGCCGCCGGTGCGCGGGCGGGGTCGACCCTGGCCATCAGCTCGGCCGTGCCGTTGCCGGCGGGTCTCGTGCACCTGTGGCGCGCCTCCTCGTCCCCGGTGCGCGTGCGCGACGTCGTCGTCGAGAGCGACGAGGCGTTCGTCGCGCGGGCCGCCGCGGGGGCGTTGCAGGGCACCACGGCCGAGGCGACCGGCCCGGACGTGCTCGACCTGCTGGCGGAGGCCGCCGGGGGCGAGCGGGCCGCCACCGACGAGGCGCGCGTCGACGACTCGAGACCGGCCCCGTCACCCGAGGCGGTCGCCGCCTACCGCGGCCTGCGCATCCGGCTGATCGGCGGAGACCCCGCCGCAGTGGCCCGGGCGCTGCAGGGCAGCCCCGACGTGACGATCTTCTCGGGCGAGGTGACCGAAGAGGGGCGGATCGAACTGCTGGCGTTCGTGCGCGAGCAGTCCGTCTCGCTGACGGCGCACCGGTACGGCCGCCTCGACCCCGCGCTGGCCGACCTGCGGCTCTGACCGCGACCGGCCGCCCACCGGCCGCCCGCGGCCCGCCGTCAGGCCGTCGTCAGGCCGTCGTCAGGCCGAGCGGCGGCTGATGAGTTTCGACAGCACGATCGCGCTGCGCGTGTGGTCGACGTTCGGGGCGTTGCGGACGCGCTCGAGGGCTTCCTCGAGCGACGGGATGTCGCGGCTGCGCATGTGGACGATGGCGTCGGCACTGCCGGTCACCGTGCCGGCGTCGACGACCTCGGGCACCGTGCCGAGGATGCGCTGCAGTTCTTGGGGCGAGACGGTGCCGCGGCAGAACAGCTCGACGTAGGCCTCGGTGCCGAGCCCGTCGACGGCGGGGTCGACCTGCACGGTGAAGCCCTTGATCACCCCGTCGGCGACGAGACGGTCGACGCGACGTTTGACCGCCGAGGCACTGAGGCCGACCGAGGCGCCGATGTCGCCGTACCCGGCACGGGCGTTCTGGCGCAGGAGGTCGATGATGCCGTAGTCGAGATTGTCCACGAAGGCATGCTACGCGGGAAAACTGCACCAAAGCTGACAAATACGCAAGAATGTTGCGTGAGAGCCCGGCCTCGTGCGCGCCGGCGATGTGACACTGATCCGGTGAGCCTGACGATCGAACCTTCCGACCTGCCCGACGCGACCGCCCGACGGGACGCCGCCCGTGTGGCGAGCCACCGGACCATCTTGATGTGCCGACCGGAGCACTTCACCGTCAGCTACAAGATCAACCCGTGGATGGACCCCACCCAGCCGACCGACACCTCGTTGGCGCTGGCCCAGTGGCAGACCCTCTACGACACCTATGTCGGACTCGGATTCGACGTCGAGCTTATCGACCCCGAAGAGGGCCTGCCGGACATGGTCTACGCGGCCAACGGCGGCTTCGTCCTCGACGGCGTCGCGTACGGTGCGCGCTTCACCTACCCCGAGCGCCAGGCCGAGGGCCCGGCCTACATGCGCTGGTTCGCCTCGGCCGGCTTCGAGGTGGCCGAGCCCGCCGAGACCAACGAGGGCGAGGGGGACTTCCTGCTGGTCGGCGACGTCATCCTGGCCGGCACGGGCTTCCGCAGCGACTCGAGTTCGCACGACGAGATCGGTCGCGTCTTCGGGCGCGAGGTCGTCAGCCTCACCCTCGTGAACCCGAGCTTCTACCACCTCGACACCGCCATCGCCGTGCTCGACCCCGAGCCGGTGGACGGCCGTCACACCATCGCGTACCTCGAGAGCGCCTTCGACGACGCCTCGCTCGCGATCCTGCGGCAGCGCTTCCCCGACGCGATCCTCGTCAGCGAGGAGGACGCGGCCATCCTCGGCCTCAACTCGTACTCGGACGGCTACAACGTCGTGATCGCCGCCCGGGCGACCGGCTTCGAGCGTCAGCTGCGCGAGCGCGGCTACAACCCGATCGGCGTCGACCTCTCCGAGCTGCTGCTCGGCGGCGGTGGCGTCAAGTGCTGCACCCTCGAGCTGCGTCGCTGAGCGTCAGCCCGGCGGCCGCGCGAAGAGGTAGACGACGCTGCGTCCGGTGCGGTGCTCCTGCCGGATCTCGTACCCCTCGTCGCGCAGCTGGCGCAGGTCGGCCTCGCTGAGGACGTCGACCGAGAGTCGTGCGATCCACAGGCGGTTGACCGACGACAGCCGGTCGGCCAGCTCGACGGCGTCGTCCTCGTCGTCGAGACGCAGGGTGACGTCCGAGTACGAGCCCGACGGCAGCCCCGACCGCACGAAGGCGACATCGTCGAGCTCGGCGAAGCGCTCCGGGTAGGCGTAGATCGCCTGGCGGGGTCGCGTCGACACGGTGCCGGTCGCGTCGAGCAGGAACGCGTCGCCCGGGCGGGCCTGGCTCTCGATGTAGCTCGAGAGCTGGGAGAGGTCGCTGCCGCCCCCCTTGCCGGTCGGCAGCCGTTGCAGCACGTACGTCGGGACCGAGGCCGCCACCAGCAGGGCGACGAGGGCGATGCTGATCCAGCGCCGTCGGAACCCGGTGACGGCCACGGCCAGCAGCAGGCACATGCCCGGTGCCGAGAAGGTCACGAGTCTCGACGTGTACACGGGCGACAGGACGAGCCCCAACGCGAGCAGCAGCCCGGCGGGCAGCGCGACCCAGAGCGCGCCGAGCAACACCACGCTGCCCGGCGTCCGCGAGCGGTCACGCAGGCGGGTGCCGAGCAGGATGAGCAGGACCGCCGACACGACGGCGAAGGCCAGGCCCGTGACGAACCACGGTTCGACCAGGACCGTCCACCAGGTGACGTCGGCGCCCGTCGAGGGGTCGGCCACCCCCAGGAGGCGCGAGCGCTCGGCGAGGACCGTCCCGATCACCGGCGAGGTCACGAACAAGGCCGCCCCGGTCGAGACGGACCAGCCGAGGAGGCGGTGGCGGGCTCCCCGACGTCGGCGCTGTGCCGGCGCCAACAGCAGGAAGACGCCGTGCACCACGATGATCAGGCCGAGGGGGACGAAGGTCGCGATCGACCCGGCGAGGACCGCGCCGTACCCGATCCACCAGCGTCGGCGGTGACGCCGGGACGCCACGAGCAGCAGCACGGTCACCCAGACGGCCAGTGCGGCCGAGAGTGCGTAGGGACGGGCTTCGGCGGCCTCGAGCGTGAAGCGGGGCAGCACCGCGAAGAGGGCGGCGGCCAGCAGGGCCGTACGCCGGGTGGTCAGCATGCGCGTCAGGACGAGCACCCCGGCGGCGCCGGCCCCGACGAAGACGGCCGACGGGAACCTCGTGGCCACCTCGGCCTCACCGAAGGCGCCGACCCAGAAGTGCATGACGAGGTAGTAGACCGTGTGCACCGCGTCGCGCTGGTGGACGAACGCCAGCAACTCGCCGAGGGGAAGGCGCGCCACCTGCAGCGTCGTCGCCTCGTCGCTCCAGTACGAGGGCACCCAGCTGAACGCGGCACCGAGCAGCAGAGCCGCGAGGCCGGCGACGAGCGGGTCGAGCCAGCGGCTGCGGAGGGAGACGACCGCCGGGTCGTGTCCGATGCTCACGCGGCCGTCCTGCCGTGCCGGCTCACGGCCGCACCGCGGTGCCGACGGACGGCTTCGCAGCAGAGCCGCCGGGCGGCTAGGCCGTTAAACGAGTCAGGCCCCGCCTGAGCGGGGCCTTCTGTGGCTGGACACGGCATCGATCCGTGGACCTTTCGATTTTCAGTCGAACGCTCTACCAACTGAGCTACCCAGCCGTGAGGGCCCGAAGCCCCCAGGCGATGAACTCGCCTTGGCGACCCTGACCGGACTTGAACCGGCGACCTCCGCCGTGACAGGGCGGCGCGCTAACCAACTGCGCTACAGGGCCAAACTTGCTGCTGTGACACAGCGTACTCGATGTTCTGTTGTGTTTGGTGCAGATGGTGCCTCGGTACGGTCTTGCGGTGGTGCTGGTGACCCCAACGGGATTCGAACCCGTGCTGCCGCCGTGAAAGGGCGGTGTCCTAGGCCACTAAACGATGGGGCCGTGTCCGAGGACGTCATAGCAACCGATCACAGAGCATACGGATGATCGCGGGCAAATGCAAAACGGGGGCGACGCGGAGCGATGCGCGCGCCTCCTCGTCCCCCGTCCTGGTCACGCGACTCGCCCGCCACTCCGTCGTGATTGCCCGGCGATCGTCCGAGCGGAGGCTAGTTTCAAGTCGTTCTTGAGAGTTCGGGCCCGCCCCCGGGTCGGCCCGCCCGTCGTCACCGCCTCGCGGTGCTGTACGGGACCGCCCGCCGGGGTTACCGTGTCCAGCACGGCGACCACCGGCCCCACGGACTCGACGCCGTCACGACGAATCGGACCCACTCGATGACCACCACCCGCCGACCCGGTCGAGCCCGCCTGGCGAGCCTCACGTCGGGTCCCCTCGCGCCGTCGTCGCGGCTCGCCCGCGTCGTCGTCTCGATCGCCGCCGCGTCCCTGCTGCTCACCGCGGGCGTCGTCGGACTGCCGGCGTCCTCGGCCACCGCCGCGTCCTACCCGTCGTGGGAGGACGTCCAGAAGGCCCGGGGCGACGAGACCGCCAAGCAGGCCGAGATCACCAACCTCGAGGGCATCCTCACCCAGATGCAGGCGGACCTCGACGCCAAGAACACCGAGGCCGAGAAGCGCGGCGACGAGCTGCAGAAGGCCCAGTCCGCGTACGACGACGCGCAGTACAAGACCACGCAGCTGCAGTCGCAGGCCGACGCCGCCGACGAGGTGGCCGCCGCCAGCGAGGAGCGCGCGGGTCAGCTCGCCGCGCAGCTCGGTCGCTCCGGCGGAACGAACGGCGTCAGCGGCAGCCTGATCGCCGACCCGGGTGAGGCCGGGCAGCTGCTCTACAAGCTCGGCGCGATGAGCAAGCTCACCGAGCAGGCCGACGGCATCTACGCGCAGGCCACCCAGGACCGCAACACCGCCCAGGGGCTCAGCGACCAGGCCGCCGTCGCCGAGGCCGCCCTCGCCGTGCTGGCCGACACGGCACAGCAGGCCCTGGCCGACGCGAACGACGCCGCCCAGGCCGCGAGCGACGCCCTCGCCGCGCAGCAGGAGAACCAGGCGCGGCTCCAGGCCCAGCTCGAGACCCTCAAGACCAACGTCGACCACACCGAGGCCGAGTACCAGAAAGGCGTCGAGGAGTCCCGCGCGGCAGCGGCGGCCGCAGCGGCGGCGACCAACGGCACGGCGCTCGGAGTCGTCTCGCCCCAGGGCTGGACGCGCCCCGCCGGCGGCAACATCTCGAGCGGCTTCGGCATGCGCGTCAACCCGGTGACGCACGCGTACATCCTGCACGCGGGCACCGACCTCGCCGCGGGCTGCAACTCGCCGATCTACGCGGCGACCGCGGGCGTCGTCACCTACGCCGGCTGGTACGGCGGCTACGGCAACTTCGTGCTCATCGACCACGGCAACGGCGTCACGACCGGCTACGGCCACCAGCCGAACGGCGGCATCATGGTCAGCGTCGGCCAGGCGGTCGGCACCGGCCAGCAGATCGGTCACGTCGGCTCGACCGGCAACTCGACCGGGTGCCACCTGCACTTCGAGACCCGCGTCGGCGGCGTCGCGCAGAACCCGCAGCCGTTCATGGCCGACCGCGGCATCCGCCTGTAGGCGCCGTCCGCGCCCGGCGGGACGACGAAGGGCCCGACACCATGTGGTGTCGGGCCCTTCGTCGTGCCGGGGTGCGGGAGGTCAGTGCCCCTCGTCGGCCAGCTTCGTGATGCCGGCCTCGACGATGGCCTCGGCCTCGGCGGCGTCGCCCCAGCCCTCGGTCTTGACCCACTTGCCGGGCTCGAGGTCCTTGTAGTGCTCGAAGAAGTGCTCGATCTCTTTGCGGAGGTACTCGGGCACGTCGGTGACGTCCTGGATGTGCTCCCAGCGCGGGTCCTTCGCGGGGACGGCGATGACCTTGGCGTCGCTGCCGCCGTCGTCGGTCATGTTGAAGACGCCGACCGGACGCACCTTGACGCCCACGCCCGGGAAGAGCGGGTAGTCGAGCAGCACGAGCACGTCGACGGGGTCGCCGTCGAGGCCCAGCGTGTTCTCGAAGAAGCCGTAGTCGGTCGGGTAGACGAACCCGGTGAACAGGACGCGGTCGAGGTAGACGCGACCGGTCTCGTGGTCGACCTCGTACTTGTTGCGGCTGCCTTTGGGGATCTCGATCACGGCGTCGTACGCGGCCATGGGTGTGCTCCTTGCGATGCGTCGTTGGGGGTCCGACCCGACGGGTCGGCGGTGTCGCTAACGTTACAAGATGCCCGACAGACCCCGCCTGACCCCCGCGACGGCCGACGTCCGACGTGCCGTGCGCGCCTCCTTGTCCGGTCACGACGAGGGCGACCTGGTGCTGGTCGCCCTGAGCGGCGGACCGGACTCGCTCGCGCTCGCGGCGGGTCTCGCCTTCGAGGCGCCGCGTGCGGGGTTGCGCGCCGGGGCCGTCGTCGTCGACCACGACCTGCAGGGCGACTCACGCACCGTCGCGGCGCGCGCGGCCGACCAGGCGCGCGGCCTCGGGCTCGATCCCGTCGTCGTCGTGCGCGTCTCGGTGGGCACCGAGGGCGGCCCCGAGGCGGCGGCCCGCACGGCCCGCTACGAGGCGCTGTCCTCCGTCGCCGCCGAGCAGGGCGCCCGCACCGTGCTGCTCGGCCACACCCGAGACGACCAGGCCGAGACGGTGCTGCTCGGCCTCACCCGTGGCAGCGGCGCGACGAGCCTGAGCGGCATGGAGGCGCGCTCGGGCCTCTACGCCCGCCCCCTGCTGGCCGTCGGTCGCTCGACCACGGCGTCGGCGTGCACCGACGCCGGCCTCGAGGCCTGGGCCGATCCGCACAACGACGACCCGACGTTCACGCGGGTGCGGCTGCGGCAGACCGTCCTGCCGATGCTCGAGCGCGAGCTGGGCCCGGGCATCACCGAGGCGCTCGCGCGCACGGCGGACGCCCTGCGCGAGGACTCCTCCGCCCTCGACCACTTCGCCGACGAACTGGCCGAAGAGCTCGCCGACCACGCCGAGGCGGGCATCTCGCTCGACGTCCGCGGGCTCGCCGCGAACCCGGCGGCCCTGCGCCAGCGACTCATCCGGCTCGCGGTGCAGAGCGAGTTCGGCGTCTCGCTCAGCCGCGTCCAGACCCTCGAGGTCGCCCGGCTGGTGACCGACTGGCACGGGCAGGGGGCGGTGTCGCTGCCGGGCATTACAGTGGAACGCACCGGAGGCGCGCTGCACTTCTCGGCGACCGGCGCCTCCTGAGATCCCCCCTCGGCACCCCACGACCCCAGGAGCACGACACCACCATGGAACTCAGCGACATCGAGGCCGACCTGACCAGCGTGCTCTACACCGAAGAGCAGATCCACGCCAAGATCGCCGAGGTCGCGCGGCAGGTCGAGGCCGACTACGTCGGCCGCGAACCGCTGCTGGTGGGCGTGCTCAAGGGCGCCGTCATGGTGATGGCCGACTTCTCGCGCGAGCTCAAGCTGGCCTCGGCGATGGACTGGATGGCCGTCTCGTCGTACGGCTCGGGCACCAAGTCGTCGGGCGTCGTGCGCATCCTCAAAGACCTCGACAGCGACCTGCACGGCCGTGACGTCATCATCGTCGAGGACATCATCGACTCGGGCCTGACCCTGTCGTGGTTGCTCGAGAACCTGCAGAAGCGCGGCGCCGCGTCGGTCGAGATCTTCGCCCTCTTCCGCAAGCCGGCCGCCGCCAAGGTCGCGGTCGACGTCAAGTACGTCGGCTTCGAGATCCCCAACGACTTCGTCATCGGCTACGGCCTCGACTACGACGAGAAGTACCGCAACCTGCGCGGTGTCGGGGTGCTGGCCCCGCACGTCTACAGCTAGCGGTCCGCTCCCCGGCGGGGCGGATCAAGCCCTCGGCGAACACCCATCCAGGGCATAGCAGCCCCGATGTACCCTTTTGCTCACGTTCTTCCTGCAGAAAGGTGTCGGGCGTCGCCCGTACTGACATGGACTTCAAGAAACTCTTCCGCGGTCCGATCATCTACATCGTGATCGCGGTCATCGGCATCGGCATCGGGTGGAGCCTCATCAGCGGGGCGGGCACGACCCAGATCTCGACCCAGAAGGGCCTCGAGGCGATCCAGACCGACAAGGTCAAGTCGGCGACGATCTTCAGCAACGAGCAGCGCGTCGACCTCGTCCTGAAGGACGGCGACAAGGCCGAGCAGTTCTACTACGCGACGCCGCGTGGCTCCGAGGTCGTCGATGCCGTCAACGACGCCAATCTCGAGAACTTCGACGACACCGTCACGCAGACCAGCTGGTTCATGTCGCTGCTCAGCATCCTGCTGCCGTTCCTGATCATCGGCGTCATCTTCTGGTTCCTGCTCTCGTCCATGCAGGGCGGCGGCAGCAAGGTCATGCAGTTCGGCAAGTCCAAGGCCAAGCTGGCGTCGAAAGAGACGCCGCAGGTCATGTTCACCGACGTCGCCGGGGCCGACGAGGCGATCGAAGAGCTCGAAGAGATCAAAGAGTTCCTGAAAGAGCCGGCCAAGTTCCAGGCCGTCGGCGCCCGCATCCCAAAGGGCGTGCTGCTCTACGGCCCTCCCGGCACCGGCAAGACCCTGCTCGCGCGCGCCGTCGCCGGCGAGGCCGGCGTCCCCTTCTTCTCGATCTCGGGGTCGGACTTCGTCGAGATGTTCGTCGGCGTCGGCGCCAGCCGCGTCCGCGACCTCTTCGAACAGGCGAAGCAGAACAGCCCCGCGATCATCTTCGTCGACGAGATCGACGCCGTCGGTCGTCACCGCGGAGCCGGCATCGGCGGCGGCAACGACGAGCGCGAGCAGACCCTCAACCAGCTGCTGGTCGAGATGGACGGCTTCGACGTCAAGACCAACGTCATCCTGATCGCGGCGACCAACCGTCCCGACGTGCTCGACCCGGCCCTGCTGCGCCCCGGCCGCTTCGACCGTCAGATCGGCGTCGACGCTCCCGGCCTCGACGGCCGCAAGCAGATCCTCGAGGTGCACGGCAAGGGCAAGCCCCTGGCCGCCTCGGTCAACCTCGAGGTCTTGGCTCGCAAGACGCCCGGCTTCACCGGTGCCGACCTGGCCAACGTCCTCAACGAGGCCGCCCTGCTGACGGCGCGTTCGAACGCGCAGCTGATCGACAACCGTGCCCTCGACGAGGCGGTCGACCGCGTCATGGCCGGCCCGCAGCGCCGCAGCCGCATCATGAACGACCACGAGAAGCTCATCACCGCGTACCACGAGGGTGGTCACGCCCTCGCCGCCGCGGCGATGCGCCACACCGACCCCGTGACCAAGATCACGATCCTGCCCCGCGGTCGGGCCCTGGGCTACACGATGGTCCTCCCTCTCGAAGACAAGTACTCGGTCACCCGCAACGAGCTGCTCGACCAGCTCACGTACGCCATGGGCGGCCGTGTCGCCGAAGAGCTCGTCTTCCACGACCCGACCACCGGCGCCTCGAACGACATCGAGAAGGCCACGGCGACCGCCCGCAAGATGGTCACCGAGTACGGCATGAGCAACAAGGTCGGTTCGGTCAAGCTCGGCCAGGCGTCGGGCGAGATGATGATGGGCCGCGACGGCAGCTCGCGCGACTACTCCGAGAACATCGCCGAGACGGTCGACGCCGAGGTGCGTGTCCTGCTCGAGCAGGCGCACGACGAGGCGTGGCAGGTCATCAACGACAACCGCGACGTGCTCGACTTCCTCGCCCGCGAGCTGCTCGAGAAAGAGACCCTCGACCACGACGAGCTCGCCGAGATCTTCAAGGACGTCCGCAAGCTCCCCGAGCGTCCCCAGTGGCTCTCGAGCGACAAGCGTCCCGTGTCGGACCGTCCGGCCATCCCCATGCCGACGAAGTCGCCCGTCGACGCCGAAGCCGTCGACGGGGGCGTCGACTCCGAGCCGACGACCAAGCCGGCCCGCACGCGCCCGCCCCGCACGACGCCCGGCATCGCCACGGCCTGACGGACGATCGACCCGACCGGCTGCGCCGAGGCGCAGCCGGTCGCTAGCCTGAGGGCTCGTCCCGAGCACCGAACGGAGGTACCGCTTCGTGACCGACCCGTCCAGCGGCACCCCCGCCGCCTCCGGTGACGGCGGCCGCCCGGCCGCTGCGGCCCGAGAGGGAAGCGGCGCACCGACGAAGCGACCCCGCGGTCGTGAGCGCTACCCGGCCGACGTCGTGGTCGACGCGCCACCCGCCTCCGCCCGGGCGGCCGCCGACGAACTCGCCGCGGGTCCGATCACGCAGGGACGACTCGTCCTGGCGCAGAACGAGACCGCAGCCGTCCGTCCACCGGCCCAGTTGCCGCCCGTCACGCACACGCCGGCGACGACCCCCGCGACCAGCCTTCCCGCCGAGGTGCCGGCCGCTGCGCAACCTGTTGCTGCGCAGCCGGCCGCTGTGCAGTCGGCCGCCGTGCAGCCGCCCGCCGTGGCGGCCGACGCGCGCCCGACGACCGGCGACCTCGGTCCTGCGACGTCCGAGGCCCCCGCGGTCCGCTCGGGTCGTCGGCTCGTGGCCGGTGGCCGGTTCGAGGGGCCGCTGCACGAGCGGTCGTTCGACGACGTCCACCCCGTGCTCGAGACCCGGCCACGACCCGAGCGGCAGCGCAGCGGTTCGCACGCGGCACCCGCGGTGCGTGACCGGGTCGCGACCGGCCCGGGGTCGCACACCGCGCCTCCTGAACCGGTCCTCCGACGGTCGCGCGACCGGTCCACCGCCCGGCGGCCGGGCCCGGCCGTCATGGGCGTGCTCAACGTCACGCCCGACTCGTTCAGCGACGGCGGTCGCCATCTCGACCTCGACGCCGCTCTGGCCCACGCTCGCGTGCTCGTCTCGCGGGGGGCCGACATCGTCGACGTCGGCGGGGAGTCGACCCGGCCCGGTGCCGTCCGCGTCGAGCCCGCCGACGAGCTCCGTCGGGTGCTGCCGGTCGTCCGCGAACTGGCGTCCGAGGGGGTGCGCGTCAGCATCGACACGATGAACGCGTCGACCGCCGCCGCCGCGCTCGAGGCCGGTGCCGAGATCGTCAACGACGTGTCGGGCGGTCTCGCCGACGGTGACATGGCCCGGGTCGTCGCCGAGAGCGGCCGCACCTTCGTGGTCATGCACTGGCGCGGTCGGCTCGACGGCTCCGGGCACGCACCCGCCGCCGCGTCGCGTGACTACGACGGCGACGTCGTCGGCACCGTCGCCGACGAACTCGCCGCACGCGTGGACGACCTCGTGGCCCGGGGCGTGGACCCGTCGACGATCGTGCTCGACCCGGGACTCGGGTTCTCGAAGGACGCCCTGCAGAGCTGGCAGCTGCTCGCCCACCTCGACGTCCTCGGGCGGCTCGGCCTTCCCGTGCTCGTCGCCGCGTCGCGCAAGCGGTTCCTGGCCGACCTCCTGCCCGAGGGGGCGCCGCCCGTCGACCGCGACCCCGCGACCGCCGTGATCAGCGTGCTGGCGGCGCAGGCCGACGTCTGGGGCGTGCGCGTCCACGACGTCGCCGGCACCCGGGCCGCCCTCGACGTGCTGCAGGCGTGGACCGAGGCCGCCGCGGCTCCCCGACGACCGGCGAGGCACGCGTGAGCGGCGGCGAGCCCGGGCCCGTCGGTGCGACCGGTCCCGTCGGTGCGACCGGTCCGGCCGACGTGCCGGTCCTCCGCGCCCGTGGGCTCGACGTGCTGCGTCTCAGCGGCGTGCGGGCGACCGGCCACCACGGCGTCTTCGACCACGAGCGCCGCGACGGGCAGGAGTTCGTCGTCGACGTCGTCGTGCACCTCGACACCACGCCCGCGGCGTCCGGCGACGACCTCGGCGAGACGGTGCACTACGGCGTGCTGGCCGAAGAGCTCGTGGCCGCCGTCGAACGCGACCCGGTCGACCTGATCGAGACCCTCGCCGAGCGCCTCGCCGGCGTCGTCCTCGCACACCGAGCGGCCGTCGCCACCGAGGTCACCGTGCACAAGCCGGGTGCCCCCATCACCGTGCCGTTCGGCGACGTGTCGATCACGATCAGCCGGGAGCGCGCGTGAGCGGCCCGAGCGCGAGCGTGAGCATGGGCGGCCCGAGCGTGAGCGTGCCGCGCGTCCGCCGTGCCGTGATCGCCCTCGGCTCGAACCTCGGCGACCGCGACACCCTGCTGCGCGAGGCCGTCCGGGCCGTCGACGAGACGCCCGGCATCACGGTGGTCGCCGCGTCGGCCCCCGTGTGGTCGACCGCCGTCACGCTCGACGGCCTCGATCCGAGCAAGCCGACCTACCTCAACGCCGTGCTGCTCGCCGACGTCACACTCGACGACGACGCCCTGCTCGACGCGCTGCAGGCGATCGAGGCCACGCACGGTCGGACCCGCGACGTCCGGTGGGGTGACCGGACCCTCGACCTCGACGTCGTCGCCCTCGACGACGAGCGCATCGACACCGAGCGCCTCCAGGTGCCGCACCCCCGCGCCGCCGAGCGCGCGTTCGTGCTCGAGCCCTGGCTCCAGCTGGACCCGGAGGCGCGGCTCGCCGGGGCAGGGCGGGTCGCCGACCTCGCGTCCCGGCTCACCGAGCGCACCCGTCCCGTGCCGGGGGCGACCTCGCTGCTCGACCCGGCGCCGGACGCCTCGACCGACCCCGCCACCGACCTCGCCCCCGACCGCAGCCCAGGAGCCCCGTGAAGCACACCCGCCCCTCCACCCTGGTCGGCCTGATCATCGTGGCCGTGGCCGCCGGCTTCGTCCTCGACTCGGTGCTGGTCGCCATGCGTCAGCCGTCGATCGTGCTGCCCGTCGCGCTCGGCCTCGTGCTGCTCGGCATCGGCGGTGTCGTCGTCTCGATGGCCGTGCCCGTGCACCGCGTCGCGACCGGGTCGAGCAAGGAGCGTGTCGACCCCTACTACGCGACGCGCGTGCTGCTGCTGGCCAAGGCGAGCAGCCTGGCCGGTGCTCTGTTCGGCGGCTTCGCCGGGGGAGTCCTGCTGTTCGTCCTCTCCCGTGGCGTGGGGGTCGCTGTAGGCTCGCTCGTGCCCGCGATCGTCGCCGTCGTCGGCGGTGCGGGGCTGCTCGTGGCCGGCATCGTCGCCGAACGCATGTGCACCGTCCCGCCCGCCGACGACGAGCACGGCCAGGGCCCGGGGACGCAAGCGGTCTGACCGCCCGCGGCCCCACCGCCGTCGCACGACGAGACCGTCGCACGACGAGACGGCCGCAGGGCAAGACCGCGACACGACATCGCTGCCGCACGACACAGACGCCGACCGGAAGAGACGCCGACATGGACCGACTCGACATCCCCGACGCGCAGTGGACCCGCGTCTCGCCCCGGTACGTCTGGCCCGAGCTGATCGGCTACCTCGTCACCGGGCTGATCGTGGCCGCCGCCACCGTCCCGCTCTGGTTCATCGGCGAGTGGTGGTGCTACGGGATCACCGCCGTCGTGGTCGTCGTCACCGTGATCGTGGCCGCCCTGACCCCGCGGCGCGTGCGGGCGATCGGCTACCAGCTGCGCGAGGACGACCTGCTGCTGCGCAAGGGCATCCTGTACCTGCGGGTCGTCGCCGTGCCCTACGGGCGCATGCAGCTCATCGACATCAACCGGGGCCCGGTCGTCCGGGCGCTCGGTCTCAGCGACCTCAAGTTCGTCACCGCCGCCGCCGCGTCGGCCGTGACGATCCCGGGCGTCCCCGCCGACGAGGCCGAGCGGCTGCGCGACCGCCTCGTCGAGCTGGCCGAATCGCGGCGGGCCGGCCTGTGAGCGACCCCCGCACCGGTGCGGACGGGGGCGGGGGCCGACCCGCGCCTCCGGACGTCGCCGCCCTCACCGACGGCGAGTGGCACCGCCTGCACCCGGCCACCCCGCTGCTCAAGGGCGGCATCGCGCTGGCCGCGGTGCTCGTCATCCTGTTCAACAACGCGCGCGAGTACGTCGTCGAGCTGTTCGTGCCCGGCGGCCGGCGGGGCGACGAGGGCGACCCGTTCGGCTACGTCGTCGACCAGGGCTGGCTCGGCCTGCTGCTGCTGGCCGTGGTCGTCGTCATCGCCCTGTTCGTCGGCGGGTTCTGGCTGTCGTGGCGCATGCACACGTTCCGGGTCGGCGACGACGTGGTCGAGGTGCGCAGCGGCATCGTGTTCCGCACCAACCGGCGGGCACGGCTCGACCGCATCCAGGGCATCAACATCCAGCGCCCGCTCCTCGCCCGCGTCTTCGGCGCCGCCAAGCTCGAGGTCAACCAGGCCGGGCAGGACGCCAACGTCAACCTCGCCTACCTGCGCTCGGCGTCGGCGGACGACCTGCGTCGCGAGATCCTGCGGCGCGCGGGTGGGGCGCAGCAGCCGCACGCACCGGCCCCGAGCGCGGCCGGTGCGCCGGTCGATGCGACGGCCGGGGGCACGGGCGGTGCGACCCACGCCGCCGCGGTCGCCGGGACCGCGACCCCAGCAGCTCCCGGGCACCCCGACGCCCAGGCCCCGCACCGGCAGGGCTTCGGCGGCCTCGTCGAGCAGCGCGCGAACGAGTTCCTCGCGCCCGAGCTCGACCCCGACGAGGCGCCGCCGCAGTCGGTCGTGGCCCTCTCGCCCGGCCGCCTGATCGGGTCGACCGTCCTGAGCGGCTACACGCTGTTCCTCCTGGCCGCCGTCGTGGCGATCGTGATCAGCGTGGTCACGACGGGCGAGTGGTTCCTACTCTTCGTGCTGCTGCCGGCCGTGCTGGGCTCGGGCGGGTTCTACGTCAACCGCATCACGAAATCGCTGCGCTACACGATCGCCGGCACGCGCGACGGGGTCCGCATCGGCTACGGCCTGTTCTCGACCTCGAACGAGACGCTGCCGCCCGGCCGCATCCACTCGGTCAAGGTCAGCCAACCGCTGCTCTGGCGCCCGTTCGGCTGGTGGGACGTCAAGATCAACCGCGCCTCGCGCTCGAGCACCAAGGGTGCCGCCGGGCAGGAGAACACGACGATCCTGCCGGTCGGCGACGAGGACGACGTCCGCCGCGTCCTCGAACTGATCCTGCCCGAGCTGGTCGGCGTGGCCGCCGTGGGCGTCGCCACCGAGGAGGCGCGGGCCGGGTCGAGCGCGTCGGCCGACGTCCCCGAGGCGGTCGCCTCCGCGACGGGCGCGCCTGCGACGGGCGCAGCCACGGACGCCTTCTCGAACGACGAGGCCGCGCCTCCTGCCCTCGGTGGCGAGGTGCTCGGGGACGCGACGTCCGTGGCCGGCGAGGCCGCGCCTCCTGCCGTCCGCGACGCCGTCGAGGCGACGACCGAGCACACCCTCTCGCTCGTCGAGGGCGGCCTGAGGTCGAGCGGCACCGACGGCGGGTTCACCGTGTCGCCGCGGCGGGCCGCCGTGCTGCGCTGGTTCTCGTGGCGCCGCAACGGATTCCGCACGGCGCCGGGCGCGCTGCTGCTGCGCAAGGGCGCGATCTGGCGTCAGCTCGTCATCGTGCCGCTGCCCCGGGTGCAGAGCGTCGGGCTCGTGCAGGGTCCGTTGCGCCGCCGGCTGCGGCTCGCGACCGTGCACCTGCACACCGTCCAGGGGCCGATCGTGGCCGAGATCGGCGCGCTCGACCAGGACGACGCCCTCGGCTTCTTCACGACCGCCGGCCGCGAGGCGGTCGCCGCCGCCCACGCCGACCGAACCCACCGCTGGAGCGAGGAGACCCCGTGACCGACCCGTCCCCGCGTGACCCGCGCGACGACCCTCGCCGGCCCGCGGGCGGCTCCGACCGCCGCAGCGGCCGCCTCGGTGTGGGCATCGTCGGTGCCGGCCGCGTCGGGCCCGTGCTCGGCGCCGCACTCGCCGCCGCGGGTCACGCGATCGTCGGCATCTCGGCCGTGTCCGAGCGCAGCCGCGACCGGGCCGAGGCGATCCTGCCGGGCGTGCCCGTGCTGACCGTGCCCGAGATCGTCGAGCGCAGCGAACTCGTGCTGCTCGCCGTCCCCGACGACCAGCTCGCGGACCTCGTGCAGGGCCTCGCGGCGACGGGCACCTGGCAGCCCGGCCAGCTCGTCGTGCACACGTCGCCCCGTCACGGGCTCGAGGTGCTGCGGCCCGCCCTCTCGTCGGGGGCGATCCCGTTGGCGATCCACCCGGCCCTCGCCTTCACCGGCACGACCATCGACCTCGTCCGGCTGCGCGACGCCTGGTGTGCCGTCACCGCGCCGACCCCGGTCCAGCCGATCGGGCAGGCGCTCGTCGTCGAGATGGGTGCCGAGCCCGTCGTCGTCGCCGAGGCCGACCGGGCCCGCTACGCCGAGGCCATCGCGACGGCCACCGAGTTCTCGGCCGCGATCGTCGCCCAGTCGGTCGGACTGCTGACCGAGCTGGGCCTGCCCGAGCCCGGCCGCCTGCTCGCGCCGCTGATGCGGTCGGCCATGGACGCCGCCCTCGGCGAGGCCGGCGGCGCGGTCGGCCCCGGTACCATCGACATGGCCTCGTTCGACGACGGCCCCACCGCGTTCGGTGACCCGCGCGCCTGACCCGGCCCGCGCCTCCCGCCCCCTCCACCACCCCAGGAGCACCTGACACATGACCGCCGCGCCCGACCCGACCACCACCCCCGACGACGACGCGGCCACCGCCGCGCGCGAGGCGTCGGAGCAGAAGCAGGTGCGGCTGGACAAGCGCGCCCGCCTGCTCGAGGCCGGCGTCGAGGCGTACCCGGTCGGCGTGCCGATCACCGACACGATCGGTGCGGTCCGCGCCCGGTACGCCGAGCTCGAGACCGACAGCCGCTCGGGCGACGTCGTCGGGCTCGCCGGCCGCGTCGTGCACGCCCGCAACACCGGCAAGCTCTGCTTCGCCGCGCTGCAGGCGGGCGACGGCAGCCGCATCCAGGCCATGGTCTCGCTCGCCGAGGTGGGCGAGCAGCGCCTCTCCGACTGGAAAGAACTGGTCGACCTGGGCGACCACGTCTTCGTGAAGGGCGAGGTCATCTCGTCGCGTCGCGGCGAGCTGTCGATCATGGTCAGCGAGTGGTCGATCGCGGCCAAGGCGATCCTGCCGCTGCCGAACCTGCACTCCGAGCTCAGCGAAGAGACGCGCGTGCGCCAGCGCTACCTCGACCTGATCGTGCGCGACCAGGCCCGTGCGACCGTCCGCGCCCGGGCCGCCGCGGTCTCGTCGCTGCGCCGCACCTTCGACTCGTACGAGTACCTCGAGGTCGAGACGCCCATGCTGCAGACGATGCACGGTGGCGCCGCGGCCCGGCCGTTCCAGACGCACAGCAACGCCTTCGACACCGAGCTCTACCTGCGCATCGCGCCCGAGCTGTTCCTCAAGCGGGCCGTCGTCGGCGGCATCGACCGCGTCTTCGAGATCAACCGCAACTTCCGCAACGAGGGCGCCGACTCGACGCACTCGCCCGAGTTCGCGATGGTCGAGGCGTACCAGGCCTACGGCGACTACGACCAGATGGCCCGCCTCACGCAAGAGCTCGTGCAGAACGCCGCCATGGCCGTCTCCGGCTCGCACCTCGTCACCCTGGCCGACGGCACCGAGTACGACCTCGGCGGCGAGTGGGCCCGCGTGCCGATGTACGAGTCGCTCAGCGAGGCGGCGGGCGTCGAGATCACGCCGTCGACCGCGGTCGCCGACCTGCAGGCGCTCGCCGCCACGGTCGACCTGGTCGTGCCGCACGAGACCCACGGCAAGCTCGTCGAAGAGCTCTGGGAGCACTTCGTCAAGCCGTCGCTCGACCGCCCGACCTTCGTGGTCGACTTCCCGGTCGACACGAGTCCGCTCGTCCGCCAGCACCGCTCGAAGCCCGGCGTCGTCGAGAAGTGGGACCTCTACGTCCGCGGCTTCGAGCTCGCCACCGCGTACTCCGAGCTGGTCGACCCGGTCATCCAGCGCGAGCGCTTCGTCGAGCAGGCCGCCCTCTCGGCCCGCGGCGACGCCGAGGCCATGCGCCTCGACGACGACTTCCTCACCGCGCTCGAGCACGGCATGCCGCCGAGCGGCGGCATGGGCATGGGCATCGACCGCCTGCTGATGGCGATCACGGGTCTCGGCATCCGCGAGACGATCCTCTTCCCGCTCGTCAAGTAGGGTTCGCGCGTCGAGTGCAGGAGGCGCGGTGCCGGTCGGGCACCGCGCCTCCGTCGTCTCGTCGTCGAGAGGTGCACGTGGTTTTCCCCGGGAGGGCGACGTACCCTGGTCGGGTGCCTGAGTCCCTTGCCGGAGCCATCGTCTTCTCCGTGACGCCCACCATCGTCGTGGGCCTCATCTTCTGGTTCATCGTCCGGGCACTGCTGCGCTCCGACCGCACCGAGCGTGCCGTCTACGCGAAGGTCGAGGCCGAAGAGCGCGCCAAGGCCGAGGCCGAGGAGCGCGCCGAGTCGCGCGACCTGGCCGAGCGGGCCGGCGTCGCGGCTCGGGCCGACCGAGCCGACCGCACCGGCCGCAGCGCGGTCTGACCCCGCTCCGTCCCACCACCGGGGGCGTCGCCGACGCGCGCGTCCTCGGGTCACGGCACCGCGCCTCCCGGGCTCGCGGTGCCGTTCGTCGCACCCCGACAGATCAGCGGCCGAGTTTCCGGTGAGCAACCTGAGAATGTGTACCCCCGCCGTGCTAGCACCCGCCTATACCCGTTCCGGGCTGCTGTCAAACGTCGTTCGCCTTCGTACCCCGTCGGTGTCGAAACTCTGGATGTGCGCTCCGAGAAGTCCCGCGAGGGCCTGCGCCAGCTTTTGGCGGCCCGCTCCCGCACGCCAGACTTTGAGTACGCCGACGAGCTTCACGAACTAATCGACGCGACACCAGGTCAGTACTCGAGCAGGGAGAGAACGATGACGACCACTTCCGTCACCACGCGCAACACCACCACAGCGACCGACGACACCGAGGTCGAGGTCCTGTCGCAGGTCCGAGGGGCCTCCACCGACCAGGTCGGCGACTACCTCCGCCACATCGGTCGCATGCCGCTGCTCGACGCAGCCGAAGAGACCGAGATCGCCCGCCGCATCGAGGTCGGCCTGTTCGCCGGCGAGAAGCTCAAAGAGCTGCAGGCGGCCGACGCGGTCAAGAAGAACCGCACCAAGGCCCACGCCGAGATGCTCCGCGACCTCCGCTGGCTGCAGCACGACGGCGAGCGTGCGAAGGACCGCATGATCACCGCGAACCTCCGCCTCGTCGTCAGCATCGCCAAGCGCTACACGCAGCGCGGTCTGCCCTTCATGGACGTCATCCAAGAGGGCAACCTCGGGCTGGTCCGTGCCGTCGAGAAGTTCGACTACACGCAGGGCTACAAGTTCTCGACCTACGCCACCTGGTGGATCCGTCAGGCCATCGCCCGCGGCCTCGCCGACAAGGCCCGTGCCATCCGCATCCCGGTGCACACGGTCGAGCGCATCAACCGCATCTCGCGGGCCGAGCGCGACCTGACCGTCGACCTGGGCCGTGCGCCCACCGTCGACGAGGTCGCCGAAGAGGTCGCCATGGAGGTCGCCGACCTCATCGAGCTCAAGTCGCGGTCGCACGAGCCGGTGTCGATCCACACCGTCGTCGGCGATGCCGAAGACAGCGAGCTGGGCGACTTCATCGAGGACGAAGAGACCCCGTCGCCCACGCAGGCCACCGAGAGCTCGCTGCTCAACCGCGACATGCACGCCCTCGTGGCGACGCTGCCCGAGGACGAGGCGCGCGTGATCCGCATGCGCTTCGGCCTCGACGACGACCAGCCGATGACCCTCGACGAGATCTCCAAGCGCGTCCACTCGTCGCGCCAGGCGGTGTCGCGGGTCGAGAGCCGTGCACGCCTCCGCATGTTCGCGAAGGCCGTCAGCCAGGACCTGCAGCTGTACCTGCAGTAGGTCGCACGTCGCACCACGCAGGGGCCGTCGCCCCGGGTCATCCCGGGCGGCGGCCCTTCGTCGTGCCCGTGCCCCTCGCCCCTTGCCCCTCGTGTCGGCCCGCCTCGCCGGTCGTGCGTGGTCTCTCGCACCGCGCCTCCTCGGCCTCGGACCCTCGAGTGGGCAGAAACTGCTCTTCCGGGGTCGCCCAGCAGCATCTTCTGCCCACTCGTCATGGATCGGTCCTGCCAGCCGGGGCCCAGTTCTGCCGAGTGGGCAGATGGTGCTCTTCGGCGGGCACGGAGCAGCACCTTCTGCCCACTCGGGCGGTGGGTCGTCTGGTCCCCAGGGCCGATGTGCTCGCACCTGTCCCGAGGTGACGACCTCAGGAGGCGCGGGCCGCGTCCCAGCGGTCAGTCTCGATGGGTGCCGCGCATCGTCGTCCCCCTCCCGCTTGCCGATCGCCCCTTCGCCGTCGACGAGGCCCGCCGTGCAGGTCTCGGGGTAGGGCGTCTCCGGGGAGCCGACCTCGAGGCTCCGCACCGCGGCGTCCGGCGCCTCGTCGGCCGGGGCTCCGACCCGCACGACCCGTACGACCCGTATGACCCGTATGACCCGTATGACCCGTATGACCCGTATGACCCGTACGACCCGTACGACCCAGAGTCCGCCCTGCTGGCAAGTGCCCGGGCGTTGCTTCCGGTGATGCTCGACGACTGGCGTTTCTCCCGGGTAACGGCCCTGGGTCTCTGGGGGCTCCCGGTGCCGTGGCGGGTCCGCGACGGCAGAGAACCCCTGCACGTTACCTCGACCGACGGACGGGGTCCACGTCGGCCGGGCGTCGTGACGCACCGGGCGCGGTCGCCCCTCGACGTCCAGGGTGTGACGAGTGCGGGTGCGGCATCGACCGGGTCAGCTCGTCCCAGGTTGCTGGCCGACGGTCTGCCGGTCGACGATCCTGTCGTCGCCTGGGTGGAGAGCGGGTCTCTGGTGACGGTCGACGACCTCGTCCGTGCCGGTGATGCGCTCCTCGGCTCCTGGTCCGAGCACGACGTGGCGCGGGAGCGCACCGTCGACGAACTCCGACGCGCGGTGGCGTCTGCACGGGGTCGACGTGGTGTGGGCCGTGTGCGCGAGGCCTTCGAGCTCGTGCGGCCAGGGGTCGAGTCGCCGAAGGAGACCGAACTCCGCCTGCTCCTGACCCGGGCGGGGCTCCCTGAACCCGAGATCAACGTCCGCACGTACGACCAGGCCGGGCGATATCTCGGCAAGCCCGACCTCCGGTACGCGTGGTGCAAGCTCGCCGTCGAGTACGAGGGCGACGAACACCGCCGCGACCCGTGGAGGTTCCGCACCGACATCCTCCGCCGCGAGCGTTTTGCCGACGCCGGGTGGCGGACCGTCCGATGCACGGACGACGACCTCCGCGGCCGCCGGGCTGACGAGCTCGTCGCCCGCGTGCGTAGGTGTCTCTCGTGACCCGATCGAGTGGGCAGAAGATGCTGTTAGTCGGAGTCGAAGCAGCACCTTCTGCCCACTCGCGAGATCGTCGGTCGGCCTCTTGGGCCCGGACGACCGTCGACAGGGGAGGCGCGGGGCGGTACCGTGAGCGGACCAGGGCCACGAGGTGGCCGGGCCACGAGAGGCTCCACGAGAGGGGTGATGAGCATGACTGCCGTCAACGCACACCACGCGTACCCCACTCACCCCGAGACCCTCCGCCCGTAGCGACAGCCGCGCGACGCTCGTCGCGCCCGCCGGGCCGGTCTCACGCCTCCCCTGGAGCACCGCTTGACCTTCTCCGACGATTTCGTCGTACCCACCTTCTCCACCGTCGACCCCGACGCCGACCAGCGCTGGTCCACCTGGCCGGCCGCCACCCCCACCGAACGCGGGCCCCGGCCCTGGCCCGCCTGGGTCGTCACCTCCGCCGCCGCGATCGACACCGAGCTCGGCGTCGTCAAGAGCGGCAAGGAGGCCGACGTCCACCTGATCGACCGAGCCGTGCCGGCGGACGTCGTGCTGGGCGCCGGTGACGGAGCCCGCGCCTCCTTGCTGGCCGCGAAGCGGTACCGCGGGCCCGAGCAGAGCGACTTCCACCGCTCGTCCGAGTACCGCGAGGGCCGTCGCGTGCGCAACACCCGCGACGGCCGGGCGATGGCGCGCGGGTCGGCCCACGGGCGCCGGGTGCAGGCCGGACTCTGGGCGGCGGCCGAGTTCGACGCCCTGAGCCGCATGCACGCCCTCGGCGTCGCCGTGCCGTACCCGGTGCAGATCAGCGGCACCGAGATCCTGATGGAGTTCGTCGGGCACGGGACCGAGGCCGCCCCACGTCTCGCCCAGGTCAAGGACGACGGCGCCACGCTGTGGCCGTTGTTCGAGCAGGTGCACGAGATCGTGATCGGCTTCGCCCGGGCCGGCTTCGCGCACGGGGACCTCTCGCCGTACAACCTGCTCGTCCACGACGGACGGATCGTCGCCATCGACGTCCCCCAGCTCGTCGACGTCGCGAGCAACCCGACCGGACTCGACCTGCTCGAACGCGACTGCCGCAACGTCTGCGCCTGGTTCTCCCGACGCGGGTTCGTGCGTGACCCCGAGCAGGTCCTCGCCGAGGCGCTGGGCGAGGTGTACTAGCCGGGGGCCTGCCGGGGCCGGGGCCGGGGCCGGGGCTGGGGCCAAGGACGGGGCCGGTGCCGCAGGACTCGGGCAGGGCGGGCGTGTCCGTGGGAGTCGGGCGTGCGTGACCGCCCGTCGTCGCCGGACCCGCCCGGGTTCGTGGCGGGCAGCACGGGGCCGAGCCCCACGACGGCGGCAGACCGCAGGAGGTGCGGTGCGCGACCACCGCGCCCCGCGCCTCCTGCGGGCGGTCGCGTCCGAGCACCGGGAGTCACGCACGGCGGCGGCGGTCGAGTGGTCCCGAATCGTCCTTCACAGCCGGGCGAACGACGATTCGGGACCACTCGACCGGCGACCCGTGGCACGGACCCGTCGTGTCGCCTCCGTGCCCCGCGCCTCCTGCAGGCGGTCGCGTCAGTGCACGGGGCTGATGCCGGTGACGGCGGTGTCGTCGTCGTGGGCGACACCGGCGATGCCGCCGGCGCGTTCGGCGCGCTCGCGGAAGCGGGCTCGCACGTCGGTCGGGACGAGCTCGAGCAGCTGGTCTTCTCGCAGCGGCAAGTCGAGCAGGCTGAGCTTGAGGCGGCCCTTGCGACCGTGCCGGTCCGCGTCGAGCCGGATCACCTGGCCCGCGTCACGCCGCAGCACGAGCTTGATGACGCAGCCCTCGCTGACGTCGGCGACCACGCGGCCGTCGACCTCGAGCGCCGCCGAGTGGGTGCCGTCGCCGATCTCGAACCGCAGCTGCTCGCGCGGGCCGAGGACGACCGAGCGGTCGATGCCCGACATCGGCGCCACCGGGGTGACCACGACGGCGGCGATCGCGGGCGACAGGATCGGCCCGCCCGCGGCGTAGTTGTAGGCGGTCGACCCGGCCGGCGTCGCCGCGACGATGGCGTCGGCCTTGTAGTAGCCGTAGGGCGTCTCGTCGAGCACGAGGTCGGCCGAGACGACGCCCTCGCCCGGGCGGCGGGCCACCGAGGCGTCGTTGAAGGCCAGGTAGGTGTTCTCGAAGCCGGTCGTCGAGTGCGTGACCTCGAGGGCGTGGTGCGGTTCGAGCGAGAACTGCTTCTGGCCGACGCGGTCGAGCGCCTCGGGCAGTTCGTGCGGCTCGACCTCGACCAGGAAGCCCACGTTGCCGTAGTTGACGCCGAGCACGGGCACGGGCCGTTCGGCGACGAGCCGCATGGCGCCGAGCATCGTGCCGTCGCCGCCGAGGGCCACCACGACGGTGACGCGCTCACGGAAGGTGCGCTCGTCGACCAGCTCGACGCCGTCGCCGACCCGGGCCGCGTCGGAGGTCATGGCGACGAGGTGCGCCTGTGAGCGGGTCGTCCAGCCGCGGATGATCTCGACGCTGTCGAGCACCGACTTCGTGGGGTGCGGAACGAGGCCGACCGTGAACTTGCCCATGGACGCGAGGCTAACCGGTACCCCTGTCAGCCCGCCTGCGCACTGCTCTATGCCCCCAGCGAACAGGGGCAGATTAAGCCCCGAGGCCTGGTTACTCTCTCTGTAAACCGGTGCCGAACCCTGCGGGCGCCAGATGCACATTCGGTGGCGACAACCACCCCGCCACCTAGGGAGCAAAGAAGATGTTCGAGAGATTCACCGACCGTGCCCGTCGCGTCGTCGTCCTCGCCCAAGAAGAGGCGAAGATGCTCAACCACAACTACATCGGCACCGAGCACATCTTGCTCGGTCTGATCCACGAGGGCGAAGGCGTCGCCGCCAAGGCCCTCGAGTCGCTGGGCATCTCGCTCGACGCGGTGCGCGAGCAGGTGCAAGACATCATCGGCCAGGGCCAGCAGCAGCCGACCGGCCACATCCCCTTCACGCCCCGGGCGAAGAAGGTCCTCGAGCTGAGCCTGCGCGAGGCGCTGCAGCTCGGCCACAACTACATCGGCACCGAGCACATTCTGCTCGGCCTCATCCGCGAGGGTGAAGGCGTCGCCGCCCAGGTGCTCGTGAAGCTCGGCGCAGACCTCAACCGGGTCCGCCAGCAGGTCATCCAGCTCCTCTCCGGCTACCAGGGGAAAGAGGCGGTGGCCGTGGGCGGCGAACAGACCCAGGGCGCGCAGGGCGGCAGCCAGGTGCTCGACCAGTTCGGTCGCAACCTGACGCAGGCCGCGCGCGACAACAAGCTCGACCCGGTCATCGGGCGCGAGAAAGAGATGGAGCGGGTCATGCAGATCCTCTCCCGTCGCTCGAAGAACAACCCCGTGCTGATCGGTGAGCCCGGCGTCGGCAAGACCGCCGTCGTCGAGGGCCTGGCCCAGGCGATCGTCAAGGGCGAGGTTCCCGAGACGCTGAAGGACAAGCAGCTCTACTCGCTCGACCTCGGCTCGCTCATCGCCGGCAGCCGTTACCGCGGTGACTTCGAGGAGCGCCTGAAGAAGGTCACCAAAGAGATCCGCACGCGCGGCGACATCATCGTCTTCATCGACGAGATCCACACCCTGGTGGGTGCGGGTGCCGCCGAGGGCGCCATCGACGCCGCGTCGATCCTCAAGCCGCTGCTCGCCCGTGGCGAGCTGCAGACCATCGGTGCGACCACTCTCGACGAGTACCGCAAGCACTTCGAGAAGGACGCCGCCCTCGAGCGCCGCTTCCAGCCCGTCCAGGTCAACGAGCCCTCGCTGCCGCACGCGATCAACATCCTCAAGGGGCTGCGCGACAAGTACGAGGCCTTCCACAAGGTGTCCATCACCGACGGCGCGATCGTCGCGGCGGCGAACCTCGCCGACCGCTACGTCAGCGACCGCTTCCTGCCCGACAAGGCCATCGACCTGATCGACGAGGCCGGCGCCCGCCTGCGTCTGTCGATCCTGTCCGCACCGCCCGAGCTGCGCGAGTTCGACGAGCGCATCGCCGGCGTCCGCGGCCAGAAAGAGGGCGCGATCGAAGACCAGGACTTCGAGAAGGCCGCCTCGCTGCGCGACGAAGAGAAGAAGCTGCTCGGTGAGCGCCTCCGTCTCGAGAAGACGTGGCGCTCGGGCGAGGCCGGAGCCGGCGGAACCGTCGACGAGGGCATCATCGCCGAGGTGCTGGCCCAGGCCACGGGCATCCCGGTCTTCAAGCTCACCGAAGAAGAGACCTCGCGTCTCGTCTTCATGGAGAAGGCCCTGCACCAGCGCGTCATCGGTCAGGAGCAGGCCATCGCGGCCCTCTCGAAGACCATCCGCCGCACGCGTGCCGGCCTGAAGGACCCCAAGCGTCCCTCCGGTTCGTTCATCTTCGCCGGGCCCACGGGCGTCGGCAAGACCGAGCTGGCCAAGGCGCTCGCCGAGTTCCTGTTCGACGACGAGGGCGCGCTGATCTCGCTCGACATGTCCGAGTACGGCGAGAAGCACACCGTCTCGCGTCTGTTCGGTGCCCCTCCCGGGTTCGTCGGCTTCGAAGAGGGCGGGCAGCTGACCGAGAAGGTCCGCCGCAAGCCGTTCTCCGTGGTGCTGTTCGACGAGATCGAGAAGGCCCACCCCGACATCTTCAACTCGCTGTTGCAGGTGCTCGAAGAGGGTCGTCTCACCGACGGTCAGGGTCGTGTCGTCGACTTCAAGAACACGGTCATCATCATGACGACCAACCTCGGCACGAAAGACATCACGGGTGGCCCCGTGGGCTTCCAGATCGAGGGCGACACGGCGACCTCCTACGAGCGCATGCGGTCGAAGGTCACCGAAGAGCTCAAGAAGCACTTCAAGCCCGAGTTCCTGAACCGCGTCGACGAGACGATCGTGTTCCCGCAGCTCAACCAAGAAGAGCTGCTGCAGATCGTCGACCTGTTCATCAAGCGCCTGTCCGACCGCCTGCTCGACCGCGACATGACGGCCGTCCTCTCGCAGTCCGCGAAGGAGAAGCTCATCGAGATCGGGTTCGACCCGTCGCTCGGTGCGCGGCCGCTGCGTCGTGCGATCCAGCACGAGGTCGAAGACCGCCTGTCCGAGCGCATCCTGCAGGGTGAGCTCAACGCGGGCGACCACGTCCAGGTCGACTTCGTCGACGGAGAGTTCACCTTCGCCACCTCGCGTCAGCCGGGTCGCGAAGAGGTCCTCGTGGGCGACGCCCCCGAGATCGAGAGCTAGGCGCGACACCAGCACGACAGCGACACCAGCACGACAGCAACACCGAAGGAGGCGCGGGTCGCCTTCGACGCCCGGGGCGGTCTTCCACGACGGAGGCCGCCCTTCGGCGTACCCGGGGCCGGGTCGCGAACGCGTCGCTAGGCTGGGCGGCGGCCCGCGCCTCCTCGGGTCGTGGTCTTCGAGGGAGTCCCATGTCAGACGCGGCAGACGCGCCCACCGGTGCCGAACGGGTCGGCGACGCCGACCGACTCGGCGGTGCGGACCGACACGGCATCACGGTGCGGAACGCGGTCGTGAGCGACGTGCCGCACATCCAGCGGCTGTGCGAGCCGTTCGTGCAGAAGCGCATCCTGCTCGGCAAGGATCTCGTGACGCTGTACGGCGACGTCCAGGAGTTCCAGATCGCGGTCGGGCCCGACGGGGTGCCGATCGGCTGTGGTGCGCTGCACGTCATGTGGGACGACCTGGCCGAGGTGCGCACGCTCGCCCTCGACGCCGCGTGGATCCGCAAGGGGGTCGGCCACCGCCTCCTCGAGTCGCTCGAAGGGGCGGCCCGGAAGCTCGAGATCGGCCGGCTGTTCTGCCTGACGTTCGAGGTCGACTTCTTCGAGAAGCACGGGTACCTCAACGTGGGCGACGAGGGGCTCGTGCCGCCGGACGTCTACGGCGAGCTCGTCCGCTCGACCGACGAGGGTGTCGCGGAGTTCCTCGACCTGGCTCGGGTGAAGCCGAACACGTTGGGCAACTCGCGGATGCTGAAGGCGCTGCCCGCGCTGTAGTCGCTCGCGCGCGAACTCGCGTTCGTTGCGGCCGGTCGAGTGGTCCCGAATCGTCCCTCGTCCCGCTGGGAAGGACGATTCGGGACCACTCGACCCGCGCCTCCTGGGCTCTGGGGGTCTGGCGCTAGCCGAGGGCCTTGAGGAGGTCCTCGGGGTTGGCGGCCATGGTGTGCGGGCCGGCGATGTCGAAGAAGACCTGCTCGATGACGTCGAGGTGGGCCTCGAGGAAGGCGCGCAGCGAGAGCGCGTCGTAGAGCATGACCTGGCGGTTGGGGTCGTCGGGGACCATCGCGGCGTAGGTGTCGTCCGACGAGAAGAGCAGCAGGATGCGCTTGTCGGTGTTCTCGCGGCCGAAGACGCGGACCTGGTCGCCTTCGTCGGGGAGGGCTCCGTCGTCGGGGCCGCCGGTGGAGGGTGCGGCGTCGGCGGCGGCGGTGTCGCTCGTGCCGGTCGGCAGCACGAGCTTCGGGACGACGACCACGTCGTGACGCAGGGCGAAGGCGACGGCGGCGGCGTCCTGGGCGGCGAGGGCCAGCTCGAGCGACTCGGAGCGGAAGGTGCCGTTGCGGTCGGCCGGGTCGACGGGCTCGGAGGGCGTGGGGGCAGCAGGGGTGGCGTTCACAGGGTGGGTCACTGTCAGTTCAGGATCATCTGGGCGGTGTCGGCGGACGTGATGTCGCCGACCGAGACGGCGAGGCGGTACGTCGCGCCGCCGGCGGTGACGGGCTCACGCGAGGTCGACTCGCAGGTGTCGACGGACGAGCGCGTGCGGTCCCAGGCGATGGGGGGCGTGCTGAGGGTCTGGCCGGCGGTGAGCGTGACGACCTGGTTGGTGCCGTTGACCTGGCAGTCCTTCGACGACCAGTACTGCTCTTCGCCGCTCGTGATGACGAGCGTCTGCTGCGCGGAGCCGAGGTCGATCGAGCAGTCCGCGCGACCCGAGTTGGTGATCGACATCGAGATCTGCGGCAGCTCGGTCGCGGCGTAGCTCGTCTTGTCGGTGACCGGCTTGAGCTCGATGTCGCGGGTCGAGCAGGTCGCGGCGTCGGAGGCGCCCTCGGTCGAGGTGTCGGCCGGGTCGGCGGTGGCGTCGGCTGCGGGGGCGGTCTCGGTGGCGGCCGGTTCGCTGGGGGCGGCATCGGCCGGGGGTGCGGAGGTCGTCGCGGCGGCGCCGGGTTCTGCCGAGCCGGACCCGGGGCGGACGACGATCAACACGATGATGACCACGACCGCGATCAGACCGAGCGCGAGCACCGCACGACGACGCCAGTAGACCGAGGGCGGTTGCGGCCCGACCGGGTTCTTGAACGTCGACATGGGCACAGGTTAAGGGCCGGTCAGGGGGTTGGCCGGGACCAGCGCGGCGTGTGGGCTGAGAATCCGCGTGGAGCGGGGTGCAGGTGCCTGGTGAGGCGGTCGACCCGGGTGTACCCCGGTGTGGGAGATGTCGGGTGGGGGTGGGTGCTCGGGTCGTCGGGACGTGGGGCCGAGTGGGCAGAAGATGCTCGTCGTGTGCGGGGGAGGAGCATCTTCTGCCCACTCGTGCCCTGGCCTCGTGCGGGTCGGGCCGGCTTGGGCAGCTCTCGTTCCGGAGGCGCGGGTCGAGTGGTCGCGGATCGTCCGCCGGGTGCGTCGGAAGGACGGTTCGGAACCACTCGACGGGCTGGTGCTCGTGTGCGGGCGTGCAGGTGCGGGTGCGGCCGTCGAGTGGGCAGAAGGTGCTCGTCGGGTTGGTGGGAGCAGCAACTTCTGCCCACTCGCACCCGGCGTCGGACGTGCGGGACCGTACGTCCGCCGGCCGGCCCGGGCCCGGCCCGGGGCCCGGGTCAGGAATCACGGGACGCGTCAGCACACCCGAGTCGGCCTCGGGTCACGAGGCGCGGGTCGGGCCGAGAGACGCGGGTGTCCTGGGCGAGGAGGCGCGGGTCGAGCCGACTCAGAAGGCCCGGTCGAGCTCGCGGTCGCGTTCGGAGCCCGCGGCGCTGAATGCTCGGCGGAGCGCTTCGCGTAGGTTGCCCGATTCGGCGTCGACGAGCTGGGTGAAGCCGAGGCGGCGGGCTTCGGAGGCGCGCTGCTTGGGCGAGGAGACGGGGCGGATCTCGCCGGCGAGGCTGATCTCGCCGACGGCGGCCATGGTCTGGGGGAAGGGTTTCTCGCGGCTGGCGCTGGCGAGGGCGAGCGCGATGGCGAGGTCGGCGCCGGGTTCGGTGATCTTGATGCCGCCGACGGTGCTGACGTAGACGTCGGCGTCGCCGAGGCGGATGCCGGCGCGGCGTTCGAGCACGGCGAGCAGCATGGCGACGCGGGAGGAGTCGACGCCGTTGACGACGCGGCGGGGTTGGGGTGTCGAGCTGGCGACGATCAGCGCCTGGACCTCGACGGGGAGGGCGCGGCGGCCTTCCATGGCGACGGTGATGCAGGTGCCGCTGACGGGGGTGCCGTTGCGCGACATGAAGAGGCCGCTGGGGTCGGCGACTTCGGCGATGCCGTCGCCGGTCATCTCGAAGCAGCCGACCTCGTCGGTGGGGCCGAAGCGGTTCTTGTGGGCGCGGATGAAGCGGAGGGCGGTCTGCCGGTCGCCTTCGAACTGGCAGACGACGTCGACGAGGTGTTCGAGCAGGCGCGGGCCGGCGATCGTCCCGTCTTTCGTCACGTGCCCGACCAGCAGGACGGGCAGATTGCGGTCTTTGCTGACGCGGATGAGGGTCGACGCCACTTCGCGCACCTGGGAGGTGCCGCCGGCGATGCCGTCGATGGTCGATGAGGAGACGGTCTGCACCGAGTCGACGATGACGAGCTGGGGGTCGACCTGGTCGATCTGGCCGAGGATGACCGAGAGGTCGACCTCGGCGGCGAGGAAGAGGTTGTCGTGCATGGCGCCGGTGCGTTGAGCGCGGAGGCGGACCTGTGATGCGCTCTCTTCGGCGGTGACGTAGAGGACGCGGGCGCCGGTGGCGGCGGCGCGGGAGGCGACCTCGAGCAGCAGGGTGGACTTGCCGACGCCGGGTTCGCCGCTGAGCAGGATGGCGGCGCCGGGGACGATGCCGCCGCCGAGGACGCGGTCGAACTCGGCGATGCCGCTGGGCCAGTAGGCGACGCTGTTGGCTTCGACCTGGGTGATGGGTCGGGCGACGCGGTCGCCTTCGACGCGGACCGAGGCGGTGCCGCGCGCGCTGACGAGGGCCGAGGTGACGTCGACGACGGTGCCCCACTTCTGGCACTCGCCGCAGCGCCCGGCCCACTTGAGCGACGTCCACCCGCACTCGGTGCAGCGGAACGGGGGAGTGGTGGTGCGAGCCATGCCGTCAGCCTAGGAGGCGCCCCCGACATCGGCGGAGGCGTCCGTCGGGGACGTGGTGGCGCCTCCTGCGGTGTCCGTCGTCGGGGTGTCGCTGCTGGTGTCGGCGGTCGGGGCCGCGGCTGCTGCGGCCGTGTGGGCCGCGACGGCTTCGGCCTCGCGGGCCTCGTGGGCGGTGGCGGCCTCGTCGGCGGCGATGCGGGCGAGGCGGGCGGCGATGGCGGGTTCGAAGGCCGAGGCCCAGACACGGTAGCCGCGGTCGTTGGGGTGGAAGAGGTCACCGGCCGAGTTGCGGTAGGTGCGGAAGAACCCCTGGCGGCGGGTGGTCTCGTAGAGCGGGGCGACGGTGAGGCCGAACTCGCCGGCGACGCGGCGGACGATGGCGTTGGCCTCGACGAGCTTCTTCTCGCGGTCGGGAATCCACATGGCGGGCAGATCGCCGACGATCGCGTGTGAGGGCAGGGCGCCGTAGATGACGCGGAGGTTCTTCTCGAACGACTCGGGGTTGAACTGGATGATGTCGTTGGCGCCGATGGCCACGGTGACGACGTCGGGCTCGTACTTCTCGAACTTCGGCAGCTGGTCTTTGCGGCAGAGCCAAGTGGTTGAGCCGCTGACGCTGAGGTTGACGACGCGCAGAGAGGTGTGGCTCTGGCGGCGCATGTACGCCGAAAGTCGGCCGACGTAGCTGCGGGCCGGGCTCGAGGCGCCGATGCCCTGGGCGGCGGAGTCGCCCATCGCGACGTAGAGCAGCTTGCCCTTGCGGTCGAAGCGGTCGCGCCACCAGGCGGAGTGGACAGGCAGCAGCGCGTTCAGCTCGGAGGCGGCCGCGTTGCGGCGCTGCATGAAGCGGCTGACGCCGGCGCCGGCGGCGGCCGTGGTGGCGAGGGTGACGCCGACGCCCGAGAGGAAGGCGGTGACGGTGTGGCGTGAGGGCATGGGCCGAGGCTACGCCGGGCTTCGATGCCCGTGCCGGGCGTCAGTGCACCCTGTGCACAACCCCGAGGAGGCGCGGTGCGGTGGACGAGCAATCCCCCGGTTTCGTCCCTGCCGCCGGATGTACTAAACTCCTTCTCGGTACCGTGTCCGAGCGGCCGAAGGATCATGTCTCGAAAACATGTGTGGGGGTTAACTCCACCGTGGGTTCAAATCCCACCGGTACCGCCAAAGAAAACCCCTGCTGAGGCAGGGGTTTTCTCATTTCCTCATCGGCTCGTGGTGCACTTGTGGTGCATCCTGCAAGAAGGACCGCTCAGTCGACGCGTCGCGCGGCGGCAGCTGGGTGCCTCGCCTCGGCTTGAGATGCTCTCGGTTCTGAGCTCAGACGGTCTTGTCTCGTGCCGATCGAGTCGGGTCCTGAGCGCTCAGTCGAGTGAGCGGCACCGCGTCGGCCGGCGAAAGACCTAGGAGGGGTCAACGCGGCGACGTCGCTCGATGAAAACGGTGTCACGCCATATCCCGGCATACGGGCCCGTGTCGGAACGCGCGATCCGTTCCCGCGTCCCGATCCGGCGGAACCCCGCCCGGTCGTGGAGGGCCAAGCTCGCCCCGTTCTCGGGGAAGATCGTTGACTGAACGGTCCAGATGCCCCCGGCATCGACTGAGGCGAGGAACGAACTCAGCAGTTCACGCCCGATGCCTCGGCCCTGGGCCGAGGCGGCGATGTAGACGGAGTGCTCGACGACACCGGCATAGGCCGGCCTGGCCGACGTGGCGGACGCCGCCACCCAGCCGAGGACCGAGCCCGTGGTGTCGTCGACGGCGACGAACCGGTGCGCGGCGAGCTTGCCGGCATCGAACACCTCCCAGGTGGGGGTGTGGGTCTCGAAGGTGGCGTTACCGGTATCGATGCCCTCTTGATAGATCCGCTCGACAACAGGCCAGTCGCCCGGAGTCATCGCCCGGACGGCGACGCTCACGAGCAGCACGCACCTACTGCCGGCCCGTCGACGGCGCACCCGGAGGCGTCCGGGAGGTTCGTCGAGCAGACACCCGTCTCAGGGAGTTCGAGCTGAACCAGACGGGCGGCTTCGTGGTTGCCGGCGAGTTCGTCCGCGATGGAGCGGACCTGCTCGTAGCCAGTGAGGAGAAGGAACGTCGGGGCACGGCCATAGGACTTCATGCCGGCGATGTAGAAGTTCGGCTCCGGGTGCCCCAGCTCCGCGACGCCGTGCGGGTAGACGGTGCCGCAGGAGTGCAGGTTCGGGTCGATCAACGGCGCGAGCTGCCGGGGTGCTTCGACGATCTCGTCCAGGGACACCCGGACCTCACGGAGCATGTCGAGGTCAGGGCGGAACCCGGTCGCGTTCACCACCACGTCCGCAGCGACCGTCAGGGGCTCACCGCGGCGACGCCCGATGAGCTGCACGCCGTCGTTGATCTTGGTGACGTCGTCGACCTCGAACCGGTCCACGAGGGCGATCGCGCCCGCACGGACGAGGTCGCGGACGGCGCTGCCGAGGTCGCCGCGGCCTTCGAGCTGGTCGGCTGCGGACCCGTAGACCCGGGCGGGAGTGCTGCTGCGGATCGCCCACGTGATCGTCGTCCCGGGGGCTTCCTTGGCGAGGGCCGCGAGCTTGATGAGGGTGTTCGCGGCCGAGTGACCGGCGCCGACGACGACCGTGTGGCGGCCGGCGAACCGGTCCCGGTCCTGGCCGAGGACGTCGGGCAGGGCGTGGCTGATGCTGCCGGCGACGTCGTCGCCGTGGGAGAGGCCGACCCCAGAGGAGGTGAGGGTGTTGGGGGTCGTGTAGGTGCCGGAGGTGTCGATGACGGCGCGGGCGAGTTCGTCGCGCACCTCGCCGTCGTGGTCGAGGCGCAACAGGAACGGGGTCTCGGCACGACCGGTGGAGCGGGTGCGGTCCATGCCCTGCCGGGACACCGCGGCGACCCGGTGCCCGTACCGAATACGGCCGGACAGCTCAGGGGTCGCGGCGAGGGGTTCGAGGTAGTCGCGGACGAAGTCGGCACCGTAGGGGAGCTTCTTCGCTGCCGGGGCCTCCCAGTCGGTGGTGTCGAGGAGGCGCGCGGCGGCCGGGTCGACGAGGTGCTCCCACGGGGTGAACAGGCGCGTGTGGCCCCACGCACGGACCGCCGTCGCGGCGCTCGGGCCGGCTTCGTAGATCACGACGTCGACGCCACGTTCGAGGAGCTGCGCGGCAGCGGCGAGGCCGACAGGGCCGGCGCCGATGACGGCGACGGGGAGCCCGGCGAGGGTGGGGGCGTCGGTGCGGGGCGGGACAGAGAGGGTGAGGCTCATGCGGGGAGGCCCTTCGATTCGATGCCGAGTTCGGTCAGGAGCGATTCGACGAGCTTGCGAACGTCGTCGCGGATGAGGCGCACCTTCTCGAGGGGGAGACCTGCGGGGTCGGTGAGGTGCCAGTCGCGGTAGGTCTTGCTGGGGTAGATCGGGCACGCATCGCCGCAGCCCATCGTGATCACGACGTCGGCTGCCTGCACGACGTCGTCGGTCAATGGCTTCGGGAACGCCTCGTCAAGGTCGAGGCCCAGCTCCCGCATCGCTTCCGCGACGACGGGGTGGAGATCCCGGGCAGGCATCGACCCGGCCGAGCGGACGTGGACGCCACCGCCGGAGAGGACCTTGGTGAACACGGCTGCCATCTGGGAGCGGCCGGCGTTCTGCTCGCAGACGAACAGCACCTCCGGCACCGTCCGCTCGATGGCCCCGGTGGCCTGCCCGAGGGCGGTCAGCCGATCGACGGCGAACCGGGTCGCGTTGGTGGTCAGGTGCGCCCGGACCTGCGCTGTGCGAAGGAGCGCCGTGTAGGACTCGAGCACGTACCGCTCGATCGTCTCGGGCCCGAAGATGCCCTCGAACCGGGTGGCGAGGTCGCCCGCGGCACGCTTGAGTGCGTCCTCGGGGAAGGCAAGGCCCGGCAGGCCGCGCCTCGTGGTCAGGTCCGTCATCGTCGTCTCGTCGCAGCTCAGGGTCAGGCGGTCGCGGGTGCGATCTCGGCCAGGAGGGCCTGGATGCGGCCCTTGATGTCGTCGCGGATGGGGCGGACATCCTCGATGCCGCGGCCGGCGGGGTCGGTCAGCTCCCAGTCCTCGTAGCGCTTGCCGGGGAAGATCGGGCACGCGTCGCCGCAGCCCATCGTGATCACGACGTCGCTGTCCCGGACGGCCTCGGTGGTGAGGACCTTGGGCTGGTTGCCGGCGATGTCGATGCCTTCCTCGGCCATGGCCTGGATCGCGATCGGGTTGATCTGGTCCTTGGGCTCGCTGCCGGCGGAGAGGACGTCGACGCGGTCGCCGGCGAGGGCCTGCATGTAGCCGGCGGCCATCTGGGAGCGGCCGGCGTTGTGGACGCAGACGAACAGGACGGTGGGCTTGGTGCTCATGACGGGTTCCTTCGGGTGGGTGTCAGATCCGTTCAGCGATGCGCGCTGCCGGGGCGGGGGAGGGGAACAGGCGTGGCCGCAGCCACAGGGACAGGTACACCAGCGCCACGAGCGCCGGGACCTCGATCAGGGGGCCGACGATGCCGGCGAGGGCTTGGCCGGAGGTTGCCCCGAACGTGCCGACCGCGACCGCGATCGCCAGCTCGAAGTTGTTCCCCGCGGCTGTGAACGCCAGCGTCGCCGTCCGGTCGTAGGCGAGGCCGATCGCCCGTCCGGTGAAGAACGCGACGAGGAACGTGACGGCGAAGTAGACCAGCAGGGGCACGGCGATGCGGACGACGTCGAGGGGCCGGTCGACGACTTGCTGCCCTTGGAGGGCGAAGAGCATCACGATGGTGAACAGCAGCCCGTAGAGGGCGAAGGGGCCGATCTTCGGCAGGAACCGTGTCTCGTACCAGGTGCGTCCCTTGGTCGCTTCCCCGATGCGGCGGGAGAGGTAGCCGGCGAGGAGGGGGATGCCGAGGAACACCAGGACGCTGAGGGTGATCGACCAGATGCTGAACGACGCGCTCGTTGTGGGGAGCCCGAGCCAGGCGGGGAGGATCTGGAGGTAGAACCAGCCGAGGCCGGCGAACGCGACGACCTGGAACACCGAGTTCAGGGCGACGAGGAAAGCGGCGGCTTCTCGGTCGCCGCAGGCGAGGTCGTTCCAGATCAGCACCATGGCGATGCACCGGGCGAGCCCGACGATGATCAGCCCCGTGCGGTACTCCGGCAGGTCGGGCAGGAACACCCACGCCAGGGCGAACATCAGCGCAGGTCCCACGACCCAGTTCATGACCAGTGACGACACCAGGAGGCGCCGGTCACCGGCAACAGCTCGGGTGTCGGAGTAGCGGACCTTCGCCAGCACCGGGTACATCATCACCAGCAGCCCGACCGCGATCGGCAAGCTCACCTGCCCCACCTGGAACGAGTGCAGCAGCTCACCGAACGCCGGCACGAACACCGCCAGCAGCAGCCCCGCACCCATGGCGGCGAGAATCCACACGGGTAGGAAGCGGTCAGCGGTCCCGAGCCGGGCAGGCGCGGTGGTGGTGGTCGTCATGCAGCTCCGTAGATCGATGAGTGTCGATGTGTTGAGCCTGCCCCAACCCATCGACGACTGTCAATCTGTGTGGAAGAGTGTTCACATGCCCGTCGCCGAACTCCTGCCCCTCACGGACGTGACCGCGTGCTGCGCACCGCTGGCCCGTGAGGCGATGGACGCGGAGAACGCCGAGAAGTTGGCCCGCAGCCTGAAGGCGATCGCAGACCCGGCCCGGCTCCGGCTCATCTCGATGGTCGCTGCCCACGACGGCGCCGAGGCGTGCGTCTGCGACCTCACCGAACCCCTCGGGCTCAGCCAGCCGACCGTCTCGCATCACTTGAAGGTCCTCGTCGACGCGGGCATCCTCACCCGCGACAAACGTGGAATCTGGGCGTACTACGCACTCGTCCCTGGAGCTCTTGACTCGCTCGGGAAGCTCCTCGTCACCGCATAGGCCACAGAGCATCTGTGCGTCCGGGAGTCGATCGCCTATCGGACGTTCCTGGAGCGTGCTGCAAGCTCGACGTGTTGGTCGGAAGTCGAATGAATCTCGTAATAGCATCCGAGGGTGCCAGCACTGACCGACGACGTTCCCGGCGAACTTATCCAGAAGCTCGGAGAGGACGGCGCGCGCAGGGTGAAGGTGTGGCTCGATTCCACAACTCGCGTCACGTCCACCTGGTCGGTCTACGACCGCTTCGGAGCGGATCGCCTCATGTATCCGTGGCCGAAGGGCGGCAAGTCTTACTCCTACGACATTGGTGGACTCTTCTTTGGAGGCGACCTCCACCAACAGTCGTTTCTGGTTGAGTGCAAGAAGTACTCCAACCCGAATCAGGGTGGAGCCTTCGATAAGTTCCTGGCGCAGAGCTACGTCACGCTGAAAGATCATCCTCAGCTCGCGGATCATTTTCTTTGGGTCACTTGGCACCCGTTTAGGCAGACAACGTGGAACGACCTTGCGAGCGAAGACAACATTCGTACCGCCCTCATCGCCGAGAAAAGTCGGGTATTTGGGGACGTCACTGATGACGAAGCGCTCGACGCCGTTGACGCGTCGATCGTGGCTGATCTTGTGGACCGCGTGTGGGTAATTGTTCTCTCCGATAAGCAAGAGACTCTCGTCATCAGTCGCGAAGACCGGGCCGACCTAATGAGGATTCGCATACTCAAGGAAGAGCAGTAGCCACCGTGGACACCTCTCGTTCAGCACTTGACGCGGCTTCTTCCATCGATGCCGTGCAGCAAGAGATCATCGAGTCCTTCACGCAGGTGGACTCCAACGTAGGTGTGCACAAAACTGGATACTTCAACCACACATACACCCCTGACCTCGTGCTCCAGTGGCCGGGGCAAAAAGCCGAAAGGCACGTGTTCCTCCGAGCGTCTGACAACGAGGGCTACCTGCGAGAAGACATCGACCTCCTGGGAGATAAGGACCCGATTTTCGTGCCGCTCAACGGGTTGAGCGACCGAGACGAGGAGCAGCTCACCCATGCGTCGGAAGACGGGTCCGTCGCAACCCTTGAAACGGCCTCTCGGACCGCTCGCGCGCTCATTACAGAGCCGCGCAGTATTCGAGCCCTGGGTGAGACGACGCCGCAGGTCCAACGAATTAAATCACTTTCAGCCCGGGCAGTCCTGCAGGGAGGGGCAGGCGTCATCAGCCCGGAGTTCGCGAGCTCGTTCAACGAAGCAATAGCCGGCGGCTTCAGAGGAGCGCTTCTTGGAGACGAGGCTGCCACAAGCGACGCCGTGCGACTGACCTTCGACGTGCTAGATGAAACAAGAACAGCGCAGCTCAACGAACTGCTGCAGGCCGCTTGGGTCGGTGGTGGACAAGTCAGCTCGTCCTTCCCTGGTGTTGGCTTCCCCGGCAGTGCCCTAGAGCCCGAAGCGCTGCTCCTACTTCTCGACACAGTGAGTGTCGATGACAACGAGTTCTGGCAGCGACTCGCTCGCAATTTAGAGATGAAGCATTTCTCTGGCTTGACGATTGCTGGCCAGAACGAAGGTTTTCAGCAGCTCATGCGAGCCGCAGCGCCGCGTCTGCGTGCAAAGGCGGCCAGGACTGTAGGCGTAGATGCCTCTGCGAATGCCTCCGCGGCTGTATGGGCACTAAACAAAGGGGTGCTCTCGCTAGGGCTGGGCCGTGCCCGTCTCGACTTCGCAGCTCGAAGCGTCACAGATTTTGGTGCAGAAGGCTATGAGGCGTCTCCGTCAGTTCGAGCGTTCGTGAAGCGGGCGAAAGGCGCGGAGCTCGACGTTCGGCGCGTTGTCCTCAGCGACGGCGACCGAAGCCTCGAGTACGTCAGCGAGGACGGAACATCCGTTGTGGACGACGCTCGCATTCAGAGTATCGCCGAGGACTTCGACGGCTCCACCGTGGCAAGAGCAGTTGTGGCCGTGGAAGGCCGCGACCTCGGCATCGCCTTCGATTCGTCGACTGGCTCCGGGCACACGCGCTCAATTTTCTATGTGTCGACACTTGCGCAGGCACTTCTGCCGCTCGTCGTCGACCTCAGCGCGGAAGAGGTCAGTGAGCTACGGGACTTGTTTGAGGGGGACGAAGGCGACGAGTAATGCTGCCTGACAGGACGGCTGCCCCGAGGGGCGGCCGTCCTTGTGCTCAGGAAGGGTTAGGGGGCTACCTCACCAGTAGGTCGAGGAGGTTGTCGGCAGCGTTGGCGGCGGCAGGGCTTATGGACAACACCTGCCGGGCCTCGCTCAGGGAGAACACGGCTTTGCTATCAATGTCCGAGTCATCACTCAGAATCAGGTCACGCAGGGCGGAGTGGGCTTCTTCACGCGGCGCGTTTTGGTTAGTTGTGTCGTATGCCCGCAGGGCTTGCTTGGCGCGGGTAAGGGTCGCGCTGTCTCGGCTCATAGCTCCCGAGGCTAAGCCGGAACGATGCACCGACGCGGGAGCGACTTAGACCCCGGCCGTGGGAGTCCGAGGATCAGGTGAGGCAACGGGGTGGATTCTGCGCCGGCCGATCTCGACGTGCCCGCTGGCAGTGCCGCCGATCCCGGGTACGTTCGGTGTCTGGCAGGTCCGTTGGGACCGTGCCGCGCCTCTCGGCTACGTCTTCTCGAGCCCCGAGCCGGGCGGCATCGTCAACCACTGCTACGCCCATGCCCGAGACGACGCCGGTGGCCGCCCCCGGCTACGACGAGAGAACAGTCTGAACAGCGCCGTCGAGCGGATAATTCAGCACGAGCGCGAGCTGTCGGCCCTCAAGGGCCGGCTGCACCCCGAGCCGGACGAGTGGCCGTCATGACGACGGGTAGCGTTGAGTTATAAACTAATTCGTCAGTCACCGCCCCGAAGGGCGAAACGAGCTCCAACGCCGCGGTCGTTAGGGTGAACGCCCCGACGAAGGCCGACACGGGTCGCTCCCTTCTGAGTCCGAGAGGGTCACTAGGGGCCGCCGCTAGCTTGGCTCCGGTCAGCTCTCCCCCTAAGTTGGCCGAGAGCTGCCGGGCGGTCCCTGATCCGCTGGGCAGCAGCAGCCCTCGCCTTCCGAATCCCCCCGTCGGATAAGGGCTTCTTCGTGCGCGTCAACGGTTTTTCGAGTCAGGTGCCGGCGAGAGCTCGCGTCAGATGACGGCGTAGGCGATGGACGCGACCCCGAGGAGGCCAGCCGCGCAGTGCGTCATGAGGGTGGGCGAGACTTAAGGCGATTTGCGCGGATATCCAACATGACGTTTTCGCCTCACAGAATCGCGACTCGCATCATCACTGTTCGACCGTAGGGGACGGTCCGCTGCGCGGTCCGGGGGAGTGGCTTCGCTCCCGGGGCGACGTGGGCGCAGCTGGGCAGGCGGGAGAGTCAACCGCTAGTCGTTGCGAAAGTTTGATCGCTTCCGCGAGCTCAACTGCTACCGCCACCAGGGAATCCCAGTCGCAGGGATCGACCTTGCGGGGCCGGAAAAATAGGCTTGCACGATGGTTGGCGGCACCCAATAGCTTTCAACGGCGGCGAGCGCCTCGCGGTGTCTGAGGTGTTGCATACAATTCTGGCATGTCGAACTGGAGAGCACGCAGACCGAAGAGCCGACGTCTAAAGACCCAGCTGTTCGTCCCGCTCTCGATAACGTTTGTCGGGGTTGCATTGACCTACATCACGGTCTACTGGGTGCTGATCACGAGTGGATTGGCCGAGTCGACGTTCGAGAAGGCCTTCGAACGGCTGCAAAATCTTGGGCAACAGGTTGCTATTGATAGCAGTGCCCTGATCGCCATCGCGTGGCCCGTTGTGCTGTCCCTCGTCGCAGCGGTCTTTTTCGTCAGCCGGTCAAGCGGCCCGAAACGACATTCCATCGAGCGGCGAATCGTCGCCCTGATTTCGATTGTCGTCACAGGTGTAGTGCTGAGCGCGTTGCTCTTATCTCTTGTGGGTTCGATCGGCCATCAGGCGACCGCAAACCGACTGTGGCTACTCGTCATTGCGACCCTGTTCATCGGTGCCCTGGCTTGCTGGTTAGGCAACGATGCCCTCGCGACTCGTCGTAGGCTTCGGGCGAGCGCTCGATCGGACATGCGAAAGTTCAGTCGTTTGGTTCGACGTCACCGACCCGCTGTTGGCAGCACAGTGCAGAGTGCGGGGTGGTGGCTGGTGTTGCTGCCGACAGTTGCCGTCGTCCTCACGGTTTTGGCCGTGACCACGCTGTTGGCGTGTGCCTCGGGAGCGACTTTCCAGCAAGTCGCGAGGTCGCTCGATGCACTCGCCAGCTACGGCCGGTTCGCCCTCGGGTCCGCGGTCGCCGCCGTTGTCGCGTGCGCGTTGATCGCGACACGAAGCGCAGTTTCGACCGAAGCTAACAAGCGCCGACTGCTGGGTGGCGCCGTCATCACGCTGCTTCCCTCGTCCCTGATCCCGGTCCTGTTCGCGCTTCTGCAAGAAGATGGTCCGCTGGTATGGGCGGTTCGTGGTGCGCTGATCGTCGCGGGTTGGGCGCCTCTGCTGCTAGTAGCGGTGCCTGCGCGCTCCCGCTGGTCGATCATTTGGTGTGCCCGATGCGTTCAGATGCAAGCTTTCGCCAAAGCAGCGCACGATGCTCGTCGGGACTGGGCAGCGCTCCGGGGACGTGGAATGAGGAAGGGAGCGCGGCCGCGCCCACTTCGCACGACACCACGGCAACTTCGAGAACAATGAACCGTGGCCGCTCCTGTCCTCAAAGCGAATGCCAGTTCAACTGCAAACACCGTAAGAGGGCGAATGCGCGCCTATCGAAGCCATGCACCAGTTGTAGGAACGCCGAGCTCAAGGGCCGCACGACGCCAAGCTTCTCAGAACTCCGGCCGCGCCACCACCAAAGCGCGTTCGTAGCAAAGAAGCGCTGTCAGCTGCCCAGCATGCGTCGCCGCATCAAGCCGACCAGTGCTGTGCTTCTCCCCGCGCACGAGCGGTTCCCGCTCAGCCAAACCCGGCGTGAGGAAGCGGAAGTGAGGATGCGGGTGAGTATTGCGAGCAACAGGAGGGTGTCTAGCAGGACACTGCGTTTCGAACGTCCGTCGGTACGCGTGATCGCGCTGACGGTCTACTACGCGCAGATCAAGGGACCGCTCCTGAAGTCGTTGGCACCGCTGGTCGCCGATGTGAAGAAAGGCTGCGCAGTCGTCAGCGAACGATTCGCTGGGCTTGGAAGCTCCGCTGATCTCCACTTGGCTGTGCACTCGGGTCATCTCTTATTTCGCTGAAAGGCCCCGCCAAAACGGAGCACTGTAGAGAATTCAGTCCCTTGACTAGGCAGTCGAGCAGATGCCGTCCCGCCACTGGCTGGCAAGAAGTCCACCGCGCCTCCGCTCGGGATTGCTCACGCAGCTCAGCTGCAGGTGTAGGTGACTCCGTCGACGACGTGGGTGCCCGGGCCGAGGTCCGCGCAGGTCTCGAGGAGGGTCGAGGCGCCGACGATGGCTGCGACGATGAAGGCGAGGGTGAGCAGGAGCACCACGATCGAGATGATGATGCCGGCGAGCGAGAGGCCTCGGGGCTGACCGGCTCGGCCGAGGCGGCGGAACGAGATCGTGCTCATGATGAGGCCGGCGATCGCCAGGAAACCGAAGAACGACAGTACGAAACCGGCGATCTCGAACCCCCGCGACGGACGCTGGACCGCCCCTCCGTCGGGCCCCGCCCCGGGGGCCTGCGGCACGCCCCCATACTGCTGACCTCCGTCCTGCGGCCCGCCGTACTGCTGCCCCTGCGGCCCGCCGTACTGCTGGCCCTGCTGCCCCTGCTGTCCGTTGTAGTCGCGTCCGTCAGTCATCTCGGTCCCCCGTCGTCGAGTGGTGCTGCTGCCACGACCCTACCGAGGTCCTGAGCGAGCGTCACGACCACGGCAACTTCGCGACCCCGCCCCAGGCCTAGCCGAACCTGGCCCCGACAGGGCCTGGTTGCCCCGAACCACCGACCGTAGGGTCGAAGCCATGGACAACCGAGCCGAGGTCCGCGACTTCCTCGCCACCCGCCGCGCACGCCTCTCGCCCGAACAGGCCGGCGTCGTCAGCGCGGGCGGTCAGCGACGCGTCCCCGGGCTCCGACGCGACGAGGTCGCCCGCCTCGCCGGCGTCAGCGTCGACTACTACACGCGCCTCGAACGCGGCAACCTCGGCGGCGTCTCCGACAGCGTCCTCGACGCCATCGCCCGCGCCCTCGGCCTTGACCAGGCCGAAACCGACCACCTCTACGACCTCGCCCGCGCCTCCGTTCCCTCCCGCCGCAAAGCCCCGGTCACCGGCGTGCAGAAGATCGCCCAGTCCCCGGTGCAGCACATGCTCGACGCCATGACCGGCGCCGTCGCGATGGTCACCAACACCCGCATGGACCTCGTCGCCGCCAACGCCCTCGGCTTCGCCCTGTACTCCGACATGTACCGCAGCACCCTGCGCCCCGCCAACCACTCGCGCTACATCTTCCTCGACCCGGGCGCCCACGACTTCTACCCCGACTGGGAGCGCGCGGCCAACGTCAACGTCGCCATCCTCCGCCGCGACGCCGGCCGCAACCCCCACGACGCCGGCATCGCGGCCCTCGTCGGCGAGCTGTCCATCCGCAGCGACGAGTTCCGCGCCCGCTGGGCCGCCCACGACGTCCGCCGCCACTACACCGGAGCGAAGGAGTTCGGGCACCCGGCCGTCGGCCTGCTCGAGCTGGACTTCCAGGTGATGGAACTCCAGGACACCCCCGGGCACTCGCTCACGGTCTACACGGCCGCCCCCGGCTCCGCGTCCGACGAGGGGCTGCGCCTCCTCGCCTCGTGGGCGGCGACCGAGAACGTCGTCGAACGCGCTCGGTCCGCCGACCCCGTCACCTGACCCGCGCCTCCTTCTTCTTCCCGCACCACTGGACTCACCCCCAGGAGGCGCATCCCCGCGCCCGAAAGGACCTCACCATGTCGACAGCCCGCGTCCCCACCCGCGTGCCCCGCGCCTCCGTCGCCGGAGGGCCCGTCGAGCGGCTGCCGGTGTTCTCGCTGGTCGTCCTGGCGACGATGGGGTTCATCCTCGTCGCGATGGAGACGATGCCGGCGGGCCTGCTGCCCGTCATCGCGGACGGCCTCGACACGAGCGAGGGCGCCGTGGGGCTGCTCATCAGCGCCTACGCACTCGGCACCGTGGTCGCGACCGTGCCGGCCATCACGCTCACCCGGGGGATGCGACGCAAGCCGCTCCTCCTGATCGCGATCACCGGCCTGGTCGTCGCGAACACGGTGACGGCACTCTCGCCCGTCATCGCCCTCGCCCTGGTGTCGCGGTTCGTGGCCGGCGCGTTCTCGGGCGTCATCTGGGGCATGCTCGCGGCCTACGGACGCCGGATCAGCCCGCCCGACCGTGCCGGACTGTCGCTCGCGATCGTCTCGGCGGGTGCGCCCGTCGGGTTCGCGTTCGGGACGCCGCTGGGCTCGTGGCTCGGGATGACCTTCGACTGGCGGTGGTCGTTCGGCGGGCTGACCCTGCTCGGGGTCGTCGTCTTCGCGCTCGTGGCGAGCATCGTCCCCGACGCGGCACCGGCACCCGCGGGGGCACGGCTCTCGCTCGGGCGCGTGTTCCGCATCCCGGGGATCGCCGTGATCCTCGCCGTCATCGCCGCGTGGATGCTGGCGCACAACACGATCTACACGTACGTCTCGCCGTACCTGCGGGCCGGTGGGTCGGGGCTCGGCGTCGACGTCACGCTGCTGATCTACGGCATCGCCTCGATCGGCGGGATCGTCGTCACCGGGGCGCTGCTCGACCGGCACCCGCGGGCGCTGCTGCACGGCAGCGTCGCCGTGTTCGTCGTCGCCGGGGTCGTCCTGCTCGTCGGCCACGCGTCGGTGCCGGCGGTGGTCGTCGCCGCGGTGCTCTGGGGCGTCACGTTCGGCGGGGCGTCGGCCCAGCTGCAGGCGGCTCTCACCACCGCCGGAGGCGACAACGCCGACGTCGCGAACGCCTTCCTGCCGGTGGCGTTCAATGTCGCGATCTTCTTCGCCGGCATCGTCGGCGCCGCTCTGCTGACCATGGCCGATGGCCTCGTGTTGCCCGTGCTGATGATCGGGTTCGGGGTCGTGGCGTTGGCGCTGACGGTGTACGGGCGGCGGAACGCGTTCCCCGGGACGCTCTGACCGGCAGTTCCTCGACCCGGTGGTCCGGCGGCCCGGCGGGCTGCCGGGATCACGACGACGGCGAAGGGGCTCCGCAGATCGTGCGGAGCCCCTTCGTCGAGCCGGTGTCGCCGCGGCGGTCAGCGCGGGCTGATCTTCACCGTCGCCGCGATGGTCTTCGCGGTGAGCATGGGAGGCAGGTACGGGCTGCCGTGGTACTTCGCCTCGTACGCGGCGTCGACCAGGTCGTCGGCGACGCCCGCAGCGGCCTCGAAGGTGACGTCGTGTTCTTCGCCCGCGGCGCGGATGCGTCCTGCGCCCTGCTTCATGGCGGCCTGGTACCACCGGGACGAGGTCCCGTTGTAGGCGCGGACGAAGAGCGCGTCGTCGACGACCACGGACCAGATCCAGGTGGGGGTGCCGTGGGTGACGCCGTCGTCCCGCAGGGGAGAGACGTGCAGATCGTCGGTACCGCCGATGGCGGCCAGGGTGGCGGGGTCGAAGGTGGGCATCGTGAGACTCCTTCTGAGTTCGAGGGGAGGGGGAGGGGGAGGTGCGAGACCGTTCGTCCACGGGGAGGAGGAGGCGCCCGCTCGCTGGACAGGCGCCTCCTCGGTCGTCACGGGCGGATGAGCACCTTGAGTGCCTCGCGGGAATCCATCAGGCGGTAGCCCTCGGCGATCTCCGACAGGGGCAGCTCGCGGTCGAACACCCGGCCCGGGTCGATGGTGCCGTCGAGGACCTGGGGGATGGCGGCCTCGAGGTAGGCGCGCACCGTGGCGGGGCCACCGGTGAGGGTCGCGTTCTTGCCGAACAGCGAGGTGAAGCCGACCGGCGCCTCCTCGTATTGGGGCACGCCGACGCGGCTGATGGTGCCACCGGGACGGACGATGCCGTAGGCCTGCTCGTAGGCGGGCATGTGCCCGACGGCCTCGAGGACGACGTGCGAGCCCTCGCCGCCGGTGATCTCCATGACCTTCGCGACACCCTCGTCACCGCGTTCGGCGACGACGTGGGTGGCGCCGAACTCGCGGCCGAGGTCGGTGCGGGCGGTGTGGCGGCCCATGAGGATGATCGTCTCGGCACCGAGCTGCTTCGAGGCGAGGACGGCGGAGAGCCCGACGGCGCCGTCGCCGATCACGGTGACCGTCGTGCCCGGGCCGACCTGCCCCTGCACCGCGGCGTGGTAGCCCGTGAGGTAGACGTCGGACAGGGTCAACAGGCTCGGCATGAGCGCCTCGTCCGTGCCGGCAGGGACCTTGACGGCGGTGCCGTCGGCCTCGGGGACGATGAGCTTCTCGGCCTGGGTCGCCGAGGGCGCACCGTCGAAGAAGCCGCCGTGCACGCACGAGGTGGTGATGCCGTCACGGCAGAACGGGCAGGTGCCGTCCGACCAGGCGAAGGGCACGATGACGGTGTCGCCGACGGAGAGGGTGCGGACGTCCGCACCGATCTCCTCGACGACGCCGATGGCCTCGTGGCCCATGCGGCGGCCCTCGGGGGTGTCACCGAGGTCGTGGTACGGGTGCAGGTCCGAGCCGCAGACGCAGGCGTAGGTGACGCGGATCAATGCCTCGGTGGGCTTCTGGACGACGGGGTCGGGGACTTCTTCGACGCGGACGTCGCCGGCGCCGTACATGACTGTTGCCTTCATGGTGTTCCTTTCAGGGGTGTCGAGTCGGGCTCGACGGTAGGCGGGGCGCCACGAGGCAGGGAGGCCCGCTCAGGGCCTCCCTGCCTGGGCACGGGTGGTCGGCGGAGGCATCGGAACCAGTGCCGGTGCCGGCCGGGGTCAGCGGACGCGGGTCCAGGTGCCGTGCAGCTGCACGAACTCGCCACCGATCACCGAGCTGGCCATGCATGCACCGTTCGTGTAGTCCTCGATGTGGGTGACGTGGTCGCCCGAGTCGGGCTCGGTCCAGCGCACGACGTGCAGGCCGTCACGGAGCTTCGTGGTCGTGTACTCCATGGTCTGCTGGCGGCCCTCGATTGCACCGCCCGTGACGAGGAACGAGACCTGGGTCTCGGTGTCGAAGGTGATCTCGACGGTGAAGTGGCCGAGGGGGGTGTCGGGGCCGAGGTCGGCGAGCCAGGTCTGTCCGACGCTGGGGAGGGGTGCGGCGATGTCCATGGGATGTCCTTCTCTGGTGGTGGTGGTGGTGGTGGTGCTGGTGGGTCGGGGAGCGGGGATCTGGTGGGTCAGAACTCGAGGACCAGACGGCCTCGGACGCCGCCCTGCTCGAGCCGGGCGTGGGCGGTCGAGGCGTCGGCCGCCGGGAGGGTGCCGGCGACACGGGTCGCGATCTCACCTCGGTCGGCCAGCTGCGCGAGGGCGCTGATGACGTCGTGTCGACGGTGGGACCGCATCACGTACGACGAGAAGACGCGGACGCCGCGACCGGGGGTGCTGTCGGTCGGGAGGTAGAAAGCCGCCTGTCCACCATCGCGGACGGCGCCGAAGACGGACTCGCCGACGATCGCCGGGTCGGCGAGGGCGTCGGCGCCACGGCCGTCGGTCAGGGCGAGGACTCCGGCGGCGAAGTCCTCGCCGCGGTCGATGACGTGGGTCGCCCCGAAGCCCCGGACGAGTTCCGCTTCCGCCTCGGATGCCGAGGCGATGACGGTGACGCCCCGGCGGGCGGCGAGCTCGACGAGGTAGCCGCCGACGGCTCCGGTGGCACCGGTCACGGCGAGGGTCGAGCCGGGGCCGAGTGTGAGGTGCTCGAGCGTGATCTCGGCGGTCAGGGCGTTGGAGAGGAACGACGCACCCTCGACGAACGTGAGGTCGCCGGGCAGCCGGGTGACCGACTCCGCCGGGAGGACGACGTGTTCGCTGTAGCCTCCGTGGCTGCCCTCGGGGACCACGAACCCGATGACCGCATCACCGAGCTGCCAGCCCTCGTCGGTGGCGAGGTCGTCGCCGAGCTCGTCGACGACGCCGGTGACGTCCGTTCCGGGGACGACCGGTTCGACGACGGCGCCGTCGTTGCCGGCGAAGCCGCCGGAGCGGATGATCGTGTCGACCGGGTTCACGGCCGCGGCGCGGACGCGGATGCGGACCTCTCCGGGCCCTGCGTGGGGCTCGGGGACGTCCACGGGGTGGAGGACGCTCGGTCCTCCGAATTCGGTGAGGCCGATGGCCTTCATGGTGTCCTCCTGTCGCCACCGGAAGAGGATCTTCCGGTGTCGTGAGATCACGTTGCCACTCGGATGCGACGCTCCACAGGGGAAGGAAAATGACCCCCCAACCCGCCTCGCTCTTCTTCATCGGCGGTCGATGCGTCGCCGTGGGGGTCTGGCAGGATCGGCGCATGGCAGCGGAACCGAAATGGCGAGAGCTCGGCGACTTCCTCCGTGCCCGGCGAGCGGAATTGCAGCCCCACGACCTCGGTCTGACGGAGGACGAACACCCCCGACGCGTCCCCGGCCTCCGCCGCGAGGAGGTCGCGCGGGCCGCCTCCATCAGCACGGATTACTACACGCGTCTCGAGCAAGGACGACTCCCGGCGTCGGCGCCCGTGCTCGACGATCTCGCTCGGGTCCTTCGGCTCAGCCCGGATGAGCGGGCTTACCTGGCCGGACTGGCCGGGAAGGTCCTGCCCGACGACGCGCCTCCTGTGTCGGTGGGAGTCGCCCCCTTCGTCCTGAGGATGATCGACGACCTCGGCGCCACGCCCGTCTTCGTCATGGGCCCCCGGACCGAGATCGTCGCGTGGAACTCCATGGCGGCGTCCCTCATCACCGACTTCTCGGCCGTCCCCGAGGACGAGCGGTACTTCATCCGCCTGCTGTTCACCGACCCGGCCCTGCGCACCCTGTACACGGACTGGCTCGGGGTGGTCGACCTCGCCCTCGCGCAGCTGCGGATGGACAGCGCTCGGGACCCGGAGGACCCGCGGCTCCGGGCGCTGATCGCCGAGCTCGTCGACCTCGGCACCGAGTTCGAGGGGCTGTGGACGGCGCACGAGGTGGCGACGCGCGGCACGGGCACCAAGGTGTTGCGGCATCCCGTCGTGGGGGAGCTGACGCTCGACTGGGGAGCCCTCGATGCCGGAGGCGGCCACACGGCCATCGTCTGGACGGCGGAACCCGGGTCGCCCTCGCAGGAGGGGCTGAGGCGCCTCGCCGACCTCGGCGGTGCTGGACGACGTTCGTGATCAGCGGTGAGCTTCGCGCGAGCGGTCGACCCGCACCGCGCCTCCTCGGTGTCCAGACCCCAGGAAGTCGCCGAGACCCCTGCTCGCGAGTGCGGGTCTCGGCGACTTCCTGGGGTCTCGGCGTCACCGCCCACCTATCACCCCGCGGCGCGACGCCTTACCCCCGCCGCAGCACCTTCGCCATCGGGCGGCCGCGCGCGACCTCGTCGACGAGCTTGTCGAGGCGGCGGATGTTCGCGGTCAGCTCGTCGTCGAGGGTCTCGATGCGGACACCGCAGATGACCCCGGTCACGAGTGAGGCGCGGGGGTTGAGGTCGGCGCCGGCGAAGAAGTCTCGGAAGGTGGTGCCGTCGGCGACGTGCTGGTCGATCTGCTGCTGGTCGTAACCGGTCAGCCACGTCACGACCTCGTCGACCTCGGCCTTCGTGTGGCCCTTGCGCTCGACCTTGGCCACGTACAGGGGATGGACCCTGGCGAACGGCATGTCGTCCAAGCGACTCATGCCGGAATCGTACGCGGGCCGGTCGACCGGCACCGCGCCTCCTCGGCTCAGACCCCAGGAAGTCGCCGAGGCCCCTGCTCGCGAGTGGGGGTCTCGGCCAACGTGGTGGCCGACCTAGGGTGAGGTCGTGCCCTACGAACCGGACGCGACCGCAGCGGCGGCCGACGACGCGTAGCCCTTCGCTCATCGGCTCGCCGATCGCTTCGTTGACGACTACGTGCCCGGGATCACGCTCGAGCACGGCTCGTACCGCATCACGGCGGCGGAGATCGGTGTCTCGCGTCAAAGGTGCGCCCCGCGAGCCCAAGAACACCAGGAAGGGTGCCGCGGCAGTGAGCGTTCGACGTCCCGCGAGCGAGGCAACCTGTGGAACTAGATATTTCTCATTTGTCACAGTTAGTGTGAAATGAGATCGCCGCACAGTCGCGGCGACGTGAGGAGGAAAGATGAAAGACGTCACCTCGATCGCAGGTGTCTTCATTGCTACTGCGGGGCTCGTTCTGGCTGCGCTACCTGCACATGCTGTGGAGCCCTCGACGAGCCTCGGGGTAGATCATCCAGCGAGTACCGCGAGGGCCATACCTTCGCTCGGGGACATCGAGCTTCATGTCAGTCCTCGCGGTGCGGGCCTAGTGAAGTCGGGCCCTGGTACCGACCTGTGGTCACTGGGTGACGGCCGGGCAGTCGTCACAACATTCGACGCCGATCAACCTGCAGCCTTGTACGGCTCCATTCCCGAAGCAACGTCCGGAGAATCGGCTTTCGAGTTCGACCTGACTCTGGATGACACTTCTGCTGTTCTCGAGCTCGACGAGCGCGGGACTGTCTCTGTCGAGACTGCCGATGGCGCTCTCGTGAACCGTTTCTCGGCCCCTGTCGCCACGAGCTCAACTGGCGCCGTCGTGGAAGGCCGATACGAGATCCACGGCAGCGTGCTGCGAGTGGTCATCGACTCTCCGGCTCACGCCGGCGACGTCACCGTGCAGGCATCGCTCGAGTGCAACGCAGGCTTCTGCACCAGCGTCATGACCCGTGCCGAGACCCGCGCTGTCGCCAACGGCGACTACGCCGTGGCGATGGCAGTCATCGCCCTGGCTTGCGGACCTGCTGGTGGGTTCTGCGGCCTGGCTATGACCTATCTCGTTCAGCAGGCAAAATCAGCGGTGAACAAAGGCGTGTGCGTCGGCGTGCGCAAGAGCCATGTGTCCCCGGTCGCCTGGATCGTGCACGAGTCCTGCAGGAGGTAGCAGCCATGGCTGAAACTCGCGACGTCGACGCGACGCCAGGCGCCTGGCGGTACGCGCCAGGAGCACGGGGTGGTCTGCTCGTCGCCGTGATAGGAATCGCGGCTCTGGTGGTCGTCAACCAAATGGCGGTCGACAGAACGGTTTCCGGTGACTCCTCACGCGGCCTGACGACTCTTGGCGCCGTCCTCGGGTTCCTCGTGGTTGCGTTCGTTGCCAGACTGGTCCCGCTCGGAGAGCACCCTCTCCGGCGCGATGTCGGCCGTCGTTTCGGGGCTGCCATCTACTTGTCGGCCCTGGCCGCTGCCCTCGTCGCCGTACTCGTGGGCGACATCCTGCTGACCGGGTTCTGCGTGGTCGGTCTCGCGCTTCTCGCGGGACTCGTCGTGACCCGTCGGGTGCCGGCACACGACGAGACGTCCTGATTCGAACGGGTGCGCGTCGTGACGACGCGACCACCGCAGGAGGCGCGGTGCCGGTTCGAACCGCACCGCGCCTCCTCGGTGTTCAGACCCCAGGAAGTCGCCGAGACCCCTGCTCGCGAGTGGGGGTCTCGGCGACTTCCTGGGGTCTCGGCCGACCTAGGGTGAGGTCGTGCCCTATGAACCGGACGGGACCGCAGCGGCGGCCGACGACACCTCGCCCTTCGCTCATCGGCTCGCCGAGCGATTCCTCGACGACTACGTGCCCGGTCTCACGCTGGAGCACGGCTCGTACCGCGTCACGGCGGACGAGATCGTCGACTTCGGCCGCCGGTTCGATCCACACGACATGCACGTCGACGCCGAACGGGCCGAGGCGACGCCCCTGGGTGGGCTCGTGGCCAGCGGCTGGCACACCACCGCCGTGATGATGCGCTTGATGGTCGAGTCGTACCTCAACCAGGCGGCCAGCGTCGCGTCACCCGGCGTCGACGAGTTGCGCTGGTCGGTGCCCGTCCGGCCCGACGACGTGCTCGGAGCCCGGTTCACCGTCGTCGACTCTCGCCGTTCGGCGTCCCGTCCCGACCGGGGCGTGGTGCGCACCCGGATCGAACTCGTGAACCAGCACGATGTGACCGTGATGACCCAGGTCATGACGAACCTGATCTTGCGCCGCCCCGACGCGTAAGCATTCGGTGCAGGGTGACGACCCGCGCCTCCGTGTCGCACCGCCGACCGGACATCGCACCGTCCACATCGGCGGTGCGATGTTCAGTCGGCGGTGCGACAGGGGGCGTCACCGCCGGCTGCGCGGTGGTCAGCCCTCGGGGTGGAGGCTCTCGTCGGCGGCGGACGTCGTCCACGAGGTGAAGTGCACGGTGAGGTCGGCGCGCGAGGGGGCGCAGCAGAAGGGGCCGGCGCTCGCCGCGGCGTCGGGGGCGAGCGGGGCCACCCGCACCAGACGCCAGGGCTCGGCGTCGACGCGGGCCCGCACGGTGAGCGCGTCTCCCGATCGGCTGGCGCGGATCGTGACGGTGCGGCCGGTCCAGTCGACCGGCGAGAGCGACCAATCCGACTGGCCCCGCGTCACGACGGCGCCGAGGCTCTGCTCGCCGTCGCTGAGCTCGACCCCGGCCTTGACCCAGGTCTCGGGGTCGACCGAGACGAAGATCCCGGCCTGGTCGAACTGGGCCGAGAAGTCGAGCACGAACGACACCTCCATCGCGGTGCCCTGCGGGAAGGGCGCGACCAGGGCGTGCTCGGTGTCGTGCACGAACCCGTACGACGTGATGCGCCAGGCGTCGCTGCCCTCGGCCGCCGTGACGCGCATGCCGTCGTCGGCGACGTCGACGGCGGTCGGCTCGGTGGTCCAGGTGCCGGTGGTCCAGGGGATGTCGGTCATGGCGTCCTCGTGCTCGATGGTCGTCGGGGGTGGCGTCGGTGCCGGCGTCAGCGCTCGTGCGTCGGGGCGTCGCCGGCCTCGAGGGCGGCGTGCTGCCTCTCGACCCGGCGGTTCACGGCCATCGTCCGCAGCCCGACCACGATCGAGAACGAACCACTGATGATCATCAGCACGCCCACGAGGTCACTTCCGCCCCGCGTCAGCAACGCGCCGCACACGACCACGCCGGCGGAGAGGATGAGCTGCAGGGTCGTCCACGTCGTCGTCATCCCTCGACCCTACGAGCCCCCGGCCGCGAACGGCTCGCCCGCGCGGCGGAGCGAGCCGACGACCCGAGGAGGCGCGGTGCCGGATCGAACCGCACCGCGCCTCCTCGGGGTGGCGTGGGCTCAGACCCCAGGAAGTCGCCGAGACCCCTGCTCGCGAGTGCGGGTCTCGGCGACTCAGCCGGCGTCCGAGCCGGCGTAGTCGGCGTCGGTGATGCGCTCGAGCCAGGTGGTGGTGGTCGCCGGGTCGTCGGCTGCTTCGAGGATGGCGATGTGCTCCATGAAGCTGCCCTCGGAGGCGGCGTGGAAGTGCTCCTCGCCGGGAGCCACGAAGATCGTCTGCCCGGGGTGGACGTCGACGACCTTCCCGTCACGGGTGCCGAATCGCGCGACGCCCTCGGTGACGTACAGGAACTGGCCTCGGGCGTGGTGGTGCCAGGCGGTCCGCGCGCCGGGCGCGAAGCGCACCTTCGCGACCGTCGTGCGCTGGTCGTCGGTCTGCGGGGTGGCGATGGGGTCGAGCCACACCTGGCCCGGGAACTGCTCGTCGGGGTTGAGGGTCGTGGGCTGCGGGGGCAGGATCTGCACGGGGTTCCTTACTTGTCGTCGGTGTCGTCGTCTGCGTCGTCGGTGAAGAGGGCCTTCGCGACGCCCATGGCGGCCATCCCGCGGGGCCAGCCGGCGTAGAGCGTCACGTGCGTGATCGCCTCGACGAGCTCGTCCCGGGTGACGCCGTTCTCGACGGCTCGGCCGAGGTGGAACTTCAGCTGCTCGGTGTTGCCGCCGGCGGTGAGCACCGCGACGGTGACGAGGCTGCGGTCGCGCGCCGACAGCTCGGGGCGGTTCCAGACGTCGGCGAAGAGGACGTCGTCGGTGAGCTCGGCGAGCTTGGGGGCGAAGTCGCCGAAGAGCGCGCGCCCTCCGCCGACCTGGACGGGCTGATCTGACATGGCTGCGCTCCTGGTGGTGGGTGTCGGGACTGGGATGTCCGGTGCCGGACGCCGGCTCCGGGCGACGAGGTGTCTGCCGGGCCGGGTCGTGCTCGACGCTAAGCCGATCGGGGCGGGGCAGGGAGGCCCCGCCAGGGTCACCCTGCCCGACACGCACGCGAGAGGAATGCCGCTCGGGGCGACGCGACCACCGCAGGAGGCGCGGTGCCGGTCCGACGGACACCGCGCCTCCTGCGGGCGGTCGCGCCTCGCGGCGCCGGTGTCGCACCGCCGAACGGACATCGCACCGCCCAATTCGGCGGTGCGATGTCCATCCGACGGTGCGACGGGCGGTGCGGCGGGCGGTGCGGCGGGCCGCTACTTGCCGGCGGCCTCGTTGTACGACGCGATCTGCTTCGCGGCCGACTTCTCGGCGTCGGCCATCGTGCTCTCGACGTCGGCACCCTCGACGACCTGGTTGAAGGCGCCGATGACGGTCGCCCGCACGCTCGGGAACGCCCCGGTGACGCACCCGGCGGCGGCGACGCTCGTCGCGTTGTCGGCGAGCTGCGCGTACATGGTGGCGACGTTGGGGTCGGTGAGCGACTGCTTGCCGACAGCGGTGTCGGCGGCTCCGGTGTTCATCGCGAGGTAGCCGGTGGCCTTCGCCCACTCGGCCTGGACCTCGGGGGTCTGCAGCCACTCCGCGAACTCGTACGAGGCGCGCTGCTCGGCGTCGGAGTGTCCCTTGCCCGAGATCCAGAGGGCGTTGCCGCCGATGACCTGACCGGCATCGGCCGAGTCCGCCGTCGTCGGGAACGTCGCGACGACCGACTTCGTGCCGTCGGGGTCGACGGTCGTGTACGCGCCGGACGACGTCAGCAGCATGCCGACGCGGTCGCTCGAGAAGGCGCTGTTCTGCGCGGCCGAGTCGGTGCCGGGGTTGAGGGCCGAGCCGTCCTGGTAGAGCTTCTGCAGTCGCGTCATGAAGTCGAGCTGCGTGTCGGTGGTCAGCGAGACACCGTCGACCGGGTCGGAGCCGCGGCCGTTGTCGGGCGTGCAGAAGTCCTCGCCACCCGAGGCCGAGAGCTCCTCGAGCATCCACGAGTCGGCCATGTTCATGCTCATGCCGTAGCCGCCGGTCGCGGCGTGGATGGCCTCCGCCCAGGTGGCGACCTCGTCGAGCGTGGTCGGCGGGTCGGTGACGTCGAGGCCGGCCTTCTCGACGAGGGCCTTGTTCAGGTACAGCACCGGCATCGACACCGAGAACGGCATGGCGGCCAGGCCGTCGGCCCCGGAGTAGTACTGCGCGGCGGCCGGCGCGATCGCGTCGGGGTCGAACGAGTCGTCGTCGGCGGTGAAGGTCGAGACGGGCACGGTCTGCTGCGAGTCGATCATGAACCCGGTCGAGGTGTCGTTCATCATCAGCAGGTCGGGGGTCGAGCCGGACTGCACCGAGGCCGTGTACTTCGTCTGGACGTCGGCGTACGCGCCCTGGAACGACGCCTTGACGGTGATGCCGTCGTCGTTCTCGGTGTTGAAACGATCGACGAGGGTGTCGAGCTCGGTGGCGGCCGGCCCCGACATGGCGTGCCAGAAGTCGATGGTGACGGGGCCGGAGACGGTCGCCTGGTCGGAGGCCTGGCCCGAGCAGGCCGTGAGGCCGAGCAGGGTGACGGCGCCGGCGGCGACGAGGGTCAGCGTGGTGGAGCGGCGAGAGGGCATGGCTGTTCCTTCGGGGTGAGGGGAGCGAGAGGAGGGGCGGGTCGGGTCGTGCGGTGGAGCGGGGGCGAGGGAGCGGGGGAGTGGGCGAGCGGGGGAGCGGTGGGCGGGCGGGTGGTGCTACTTGAGCGCACCGGTGGTGAGGCCGCCCGCGAGGAACTTCTGGGCGACGAGGACGAGCAGCAGCACGGGCAGGGTGACCATCGCCGCGCCGGCGAGGACGACCCCCACGTCGGCGCCTTCCGACGCCGCGAGCTGGGCGATGCCGACCTGCACCGTGCGGTTCTCGGGCGAGTTCGTGACGAGCAGCGGCCAGAAGTAGCCGTTCCAGGCCGCCGTCGCGCTGACGAGCGTCACCGAGACCAGGGTGGGACGGGTGAGCGGCAACAGCATCGACCGCACGAAGCGGACGTGGCCGGCCCCGTCGAGCACCGCGGCCTCGCGCAGTTCGGCCGGGAAGCTCAGGAACGCCTGGCGGAACAGGAAGATGGTCAGGGCCGACGCCACGAACGGCAGGAAGACCACCAGCAGGGTGTCGATCAGGTGCCACGACGACACGGTCAGGTAGTTCGCGATCAGGGTCGTCTCGCCCGGGATCATCATGCTCGCGAGCAACACCAGGAAGATGGCGCGGGTGCCGCGCAGTCGGCAGAAGACGAGCGCGTACGCCGTGATGATGCCGATGGCGACCTGCAGCACGGTCTGCGCGAGGGTGACGACGACGCTGTTGACGAACTGGTGGCCCAGCGGCACCACCTGGGCCGCCCGCACGAAGTTGTCGAACCCGAGGTGGATCGGCACGAGCCCCGGCAGGCCCTCGTTCAGGTACCGCGTCGGTGTCAGTGCCCCCTCGAGGATGTAATAGAGCGGGAAGCAGACCACCACGACGGCTACCACGAGCCAGGCGTAGACGAGTCCGCTGCGGACGCGGCGGGCGGTGCTCGGGCGCATCAGTAGTTCACCCGCTTCTCGAGGATGCCGAACTGGACGAGCGAGAGGGCGAGGACGAGCACGAACAGCACGACGCCCAACGCGGCCGCGAGCCCGAAGTTGGCGCTGCCCGAACCGAAGGCCTGCTGGTAGATCGCGAAGACGAGCGTGCGAGACGAGTCGGCGGGCCCGCCGCCCGTCAGGATCTGGATCTGCCCGAACGTCGTGAGGGCCTCGACCGTGCCGGTGACGACGACGAAGAACAGCGTCGGGGTGACGAGCGGCAGCGAGATCGACCAGAACGAGCGCAGGGGCCCGGCACCGTCCAGGTGAGCCGCCTCGACCACCTCGGGGTCGATGGCCCCGAAGGCGCCGAGCAGCAACAACACGGTGAAGCCGAGCGAGCCCCAGACGGTGACCAGGATCACGCTGGCCAACGCCCAGTGCGTGCTCGTCAGGAAGGGGATCGACTCGCCGCCGAACTGCGTGATCACCGTGTTGACCAGCCCGGTGCCGGGTGACAGCATCGCCGCGAACGCGACCGAACCGGCCGAGACCGACACCACGAGCGGCGACGTGAGCAGTGCCCGGAAGACGGGCATCCCCCGCAGCTTGACGGTCAGCGGGACGACGACCAGGAGGCCGAGCACGATGCGACCGCCGACCACGCCACCGCAGAAGATCGCCGTGTTCAGCATGGTCTTGAGGAACGTCGGGTCGGTGAAGGTCGTCACGTAGTTGCGCAGGCCGACCGACCCGGCCGCCTGGCCGAAGATGTCGGTGCCCTGCGTGCTGAGCACCAGGACGCGGCCGAGCGGGTAGAAGACGAACACCGCGAACACCAGCATCGCGGGGATGAGCAGCACGATCCCGAGACGTCGATCCGAGCGAGCCCAGGCGGGCGAGGTCGGGGCGTGGCGTGCGGGCACGGTGGCGAGACCGGGCCGGACGGAGACCGTCATGAGGCAGGGCACCTTCGTTAGGGAACGTTCCCTATCCGGGAACGGAGTCAACGATGGGGCCGCCGCGAACGCAGATCAACCCGCCCGGGCGAGCTGCCGTCGACCGTTCACGCCGCGTTCAACTCGCCCCGTGCCGGAGCCCGGCCGTTCACCTCGCGGTGTGATCTGTTCACCCCACCGACCCCCGTCCGACCCGAGCGGTCGACCGTCCAGGAGGCGCGGTGACGTAGACAAGGGCCATGAGCACCCCACCCCCGTCCTCCGACCTGCGCGAGGCCGCCGAGGCTGCCGCCCGCGACGTCGCCCCCGCGCTGCTCGTGGCGTTCCGCTCGGACATGAGCGTCGCCACCAAGAGGGACGCCCACGACGTCGTCACCCTGCACGACAGTCGGGCCGAGAAGGCGATCACCCGCTCGCTGACCTCGGCTGTGCCGGGCTCCGTCGTGCTCGGCGAAGAGGGCGGCAGCACGGGCGACGCCCGGCTGCGGTGGATCGTCGACCCCATCGACGGCACGGCCAACTTCGCCCGGGGCCTGGCCTACTGGTGCGTCTCGATCGCGGCCGAGGTCGACGGTGAGATCGTCGCCGGGGTCGTCCTCGACCCCGTGGCCGACAACCTCTTCGCCGCCGACGAGCACGGGGCCTGGCTGAACGGGGTACCGCTGCGCTCGGCCTCGGCGCCCGACGAGCACTCGACCGTCGTCACGAGCTTCCCGGTGCAACGCGACGTCGACCTGCTCGGCGAGGGCGCCTTCGACCTGGTGCGCGACCTGACAGCGCGCTACCGGCACCACCACAGCCTCGGCAGCGGCGCGCTCAACCTCGCGCACGTCGCTGCCGGGTGGTCGGACGCCACCCTCGGTTTCGTCACCCACCCCTGGGACGTGGCCGCGGGCGCGCTCGTCCTCGAACGGGCGGGTGGGTGGTTCCGAGGGTTCCGGCACGGCGTCCCGGTCGAACGACCGCACGAGGCCGACGACTACGTCGCGGGCGGGGCGGGCAACGCGCACGACCACCTGGTGCGGCGCGTGCGTGAGCTGTCGGCCACGATCGACCCGGCCGCACTAGGCCGGAGCTGAGACCCCGGTCGTCGAGCCGCGCGTCACCAGGCGCGTCGGCAGCACCTCGTGCCGCTCCGTCCGGCGCCCACGCAGGCGTTCCACCACCAGTTCGACGGCCCGGGCACCCAGGCGGTCACGGGGCTGTTCGACCGTGGTCAGGTCCATCAGGGCGGCGGGCGTGGTGTCGTCGAACCCGGTGACCGCGGCGATCCCCGGCAACCGCAGCCCCGCCTCCCGGGCCGATGCGACGAGGCGGGCGGCGGTCGAGTCGTTCGCCGCGACGAACGCCGTCACGCCCTCGCCGACGTGCCGGGCGATGCGCGTCGGGTCGGCGGCGAGCCCGGAGATGTCGTCGACGTGCAGGTCGGTCGCCGACCAGAGCCGCCTCGCCGTCACCGCGTGCTCGTGGGCACGCCGGGTCGTCGACGGATGGCGGGACTCGGCGACGAAGCAGGTGCGCACGTGCCCGAGCGCCGCCAGGTGCATCATCACCTCGTGCATGCCCGACTCCTCGTCCGAGCGCACGGTGTCGACGCCCAGGCCGGCGAGCCGGTCGCCGCTCGACCCGACGACGGCCACCGGCACGTCGCGGGCCGCCGCGGCCAGTGCCTCCGACGGCAGCCGGCTGCTCAGCACGACCAGCCCGAGCACCGCGTCGCGGGCGGTCGACACGGCCGACGCGTGCAGCTCGGCCAGGCCCGACCGGAGGCGCGCCTCGTCCCGGTTCCCGTCGACGACCCGCAGCTCGAGACCGAGGGCGGCGGCCGAGGCGACCGTGCTGCGCAGCACCGCCCCGTGGAACGCCCCGGCTCCCTCGGTGACGACGACGCCCAGCACGAGGGGTGCGCCGTCGGCGCGGCGGCGGGCGAGGGCGCCGACGGGCAGCCCGAGGGCGTCGGCTGCCCGCACGGCCTGCGCACGACGCTCGGCCGAGACTCCGTCGTCCCCGCGCAGGGCGAGCGAGGCCAACGATCGCGACATGCCCGTGCGGAGGGCGACCTCGGCCAGGGTCGCCGTCACGCCGAGGTGAGCTTCCAGGTGTGCACGTGCTGCCAGGTCATCGAGTGCCACCAGCGCCCGGACCAGTCGTCGCAGGCCGTTCGGTAGAGGACGACCGTGTCGCCCGGGAAGCCGGCCGGCACCTCCTGGTCGAGTTCTCGGATGAAGTCGCCGACCTCGTCGTGCAGGTCGGGCCGCCCGTAGAGGTCGTGCGAGGCGAGCGAGAGGTGCGCCCGGTACGACGACGCGTCGTAGTCGTTGCCGAGGGGCGAGGCCATCGGGCGGCGGAAGGGTGCGACCGCCGCGTCGACGTCGGCGGCGAGGCGGACGAACTCGTCGTTGAGCGAGCCGTCGGGTCGCGTGGCCACGTCGTAGACGTAGCCGATGCCTTGCTCGCGGACGCCGGCGTTGTGGACGTCGAAGGCGGGTCTGCCGTCGAGCAGGGTGCCGAGCGCGTCGACGACCTCGGCCTCGGAGCGGCCGAAGGGTTGGCTGCCGACCAGGGTCGCGTGGGGAGGGAAGGCGCCCGCCGAGACGAGTCCGTACTGGGCGCGCAGCTGGTCGGTGACGACGGTGACGGCTCGGCAGGTCCGGGCGTCGGGGCGCAGGTAGACGCCGTAGCGGTACGGGTCGCTGTCGTCGAAGGGGCGCTTGGTGGGGGAGTCCTGGTGCATGGTGTCCGATCGGAGAGGCGTAGGGAACGTTCCCTACTCTGATCGGGAACGTTCCCGGGCGCACTCGACTGGACGGCGACCATTCGGTGAACGGCAGGTGGTCGGGGCCTGGACGTCAGCGCCTGGCCGTGGATCGGCCGGTCACCAGCTCGCCGGCGACGGCCGAGTGCAGGGTGCCGACCGAGCGACCGTCGATCTGGTCGACGACGGCGTCGATCGACGCGGCGCCGATGACCGACAGCGGCTGTCGCCAGGACGTGATGCCGAACAGCTCGGCGGCGTAGGGCATGACGCCGTCGTACCCGGTGACCGAGAAGTCGCGCGGCGCCTGCAGGCCCCGACGGTGCATCGCCTCGAGCACGCCGATCGCCCAGAGGTCGCTCGGCGCCATCAGGGCCGTGACGCCACCGAGACCCACGACGGCGTCGACGACGGGGTCGAGGGCTCGCGGGTCGGTGCCGTGTTCTTCCGAGCGGATGACGACGACGTCCGCACCGCGCGAGCGCAGCCGCCTGATCATGGCGTCGGTGCGTGCCCATTGGGTGATCGAGTTCGACCGGTCGACGGTCAGCACCGCCACCCGCCGGTGTCCCTGATCGACGAGGTGGTCGGCCAGGCCTTCTCCGCCGCCCTGTTCGTCGCAGTAGACGCTGCTGATCGAGTCGTCGACCTCGGGGCGACCCGCGACCACGGTGGGGATGCGTCGCGCGAACGGCAGGATGTCGTCGACGGGCAGCGCGCCACTGCAGACGATCAAGCCCTCGACCCGCAGCGAGACGAGCGTCTCGAGGGCCTGGCGTTCTTCGTCGATCGAGAACGAGCCGGCCCCGGTCGCCGTGACCACCCGGTAGCCGCGAGCCGAGGCCTGCAGCTGGAACGCCGTGAGCAGGTGCCCGTAGAACGGCGTCGCCGCGTCTCGGACGAAGACGCCGAGGGTGTGGGTGCGATGGGCCGACATGCCCCGGGCGTTCGCGTTGGCGACGTAGCCGAGCTCGATCGCGGCCGAGCGGACCCGGTCGGTCGTCGCCGGGGCCACGCCGTACGAGCCGGCCAACGCACGGGACACGACCGACTTCGACACCCCCGCGCGTGCGGCGACGTCGTGGATCGTCGGCACAGCTCCCAGGCCGCTCACGCCGGGCTCCCACAGCATCGAAAGGTCACCGGCCCAAAGTATCGGCTCGCGCCGTCGAACGAGCGTCGTCGCCGGTGAACTCTCGGGGCGGACCGGCGGGCGGGCGTACATCGCCGCGTAGGCGTGCCCGTGTCGCACCGCCGACTGAACGTCGCACCGCCCACCTCGGCGGTGCCATGTTCAGTCGACGGTGCGACTCGTGGCAGCCACGCGAGAGGGGTGCGGCTGGGACCGGGGGCGGCGGGGCCCGACGCGCACCGCGCCTCCTTGGTTGTCTGGGGGTGCGGCGCGTCAGCGACCGCAACGCACGAGAGAGAAGAGACCACATGTCGACCTGGTTGATCACCGGATGCTCCACGGGGCTGGGGCGCGCCTTCGCCGAGGAGGCGCTGGCCCGCGGGCACGACGTCGTCGTCACCGCGCGCGACGCCTCCGCCGTGCAGGACATCGCCGACGCCCACCCCGACCACGCCGTCGCCACCGCGCTCGACGTCACCGACGCCGACCAGGTGACCGCGGCCGTCGGCCTCGCCACCGAGCGGTTCGGCGGCGTCGACGTGCTCGTGAACAACGCCGGCTACGGCTACCGCTCCGCCGTCGAGGAGGGCGACGACGCCGACGTGGCGCGCCTGTTCGACACGCACTTCCACGGCAGCGTCCGCACCATCAAGGCCGTGCTGCCCGGCATGCGCTCCCGTCGCAGCGGCACGATCGTGAACCTGTCGTCGATCGGCGCCCGCCGCACCGGCCCGGGCTCGGGCTACTACGGCGCCGTCAAGGCCGCCCTCGAACAGATGACCATGGCCCTGCGCACCGAGCTCGCCCCGCTCGGCATCACGGCGACCGTCGTCGAGCCGGGCTCGTTCCGCACCGACTTCTCGGGCCGGTCACTCACGCAGTCCGCCACCCCCATCGCCGACTACGCCGAGACGGCCGGCAAGCGCCGCATCGAGGCCGACACCTCGGACGGCACCCAGCCCGGCGACCCCGCCGCCGGCGCGCGGCTGCTCGTCGACGCGGTCGAGTCGGGCCGGGCGCCGTACCTGCTGCTGCTCGGCTCGGACGCCGTCGAGATCGTCACGGGCGCGCTCGACGACCTCCGCGGTGACATCGACGCCTGGGCCGAGCGCAGCCGCGCGACCGACTTCGGCGCCTGAGGGGGCAGGCGACGTCGTGAAGGAGGCGCGGCCGCGTCGGCGGTCGGCGTGCGGTGTCGAGGGTGGGTGCGTGGTCCGGCGGGTCAGCGCGCGGTGAGCTGCGGGTAGACCGCCTCGAGCGGGGCCGAGAGGCCGGCCTTGAGTTGACGCGAGGTCTCGTCGGCGAGGATCTCGTGCTGACCGGCCTCGAGGGCGTCGAGCACGTCGGCGACCAGGGCTGCGGGGTCGGTCTTCGCGTCGGTGACGCCCGCGGCCATGGCGGTGTCGACGTAGCCGACGTGCACGCCGACCACCTGCACGCCCGCGGGCCGCAGCTCGAGACGCAGTGAGTTCGTGGCCGACCACAGGGCCGCCTTGGTCGCGGAGTAGATGCCCGCGACGGCGAACCACGAGAGCGCCGAGTGGATGTCGATGATCGCCGTGCCGCCACCGTGCGCGCGGAGGAGGGGCGCGTAGGCGCGGGCGAGGAAGAGCGGCCCGAAGAAGTTGGTCTCGACGTTGGCGCGGATCTCGTCGTCGGTGTTGGCGAGGATGCCCGGTTCGGGCGCGTTGGCCCCGGCGTTGTTGATCAGCACGGTGACGTCGGGCGCCGCCTCGACGACGGCGGCGATCGAGGCCGGGTCGGTGACGTCGAGGGTGAGGGGCACGACGCGCTCGTCGTCCCAGGTGCGCGGGGTGCGGGCGGTGGCGTAGACCTTGGCGGCGCCGCGGGCGAGGGCGGCCTCGACGAAGCGGGTGCCGATGCCCCCGTTCGCTCCGGTGACGAGGACGACGGAGCCGGTGATGTCGGTCATGGGTGTTCCTTCCGAGGGTGATGCGAAGATGAGGCGACCCGTGACCGAGCCGCCCATAGGTGACTCCTGTCATAATTGAGTTCAGTCAGTTTCTATTCCGGCCACCGTCCACCCCAGGAGATCGCATGTCGCCGACAGCCCCGCCCCTCGGCCGTCGTGAGCGGAACAAGCAGGAGAAGCTCGAGCGCATCACTCGAGCCGCGTCCGACCTGTTCTCGCGGCACGGGGTCGACGAGGTCACGACCCAGCAGATCGCCGAGGCCGCTGACGTCGGCGCCGGCACGCTGTTCCTCTACGCCCGCACCAAGGGCGAGCTGTTGCTGCTCGTGCAGAACGCCAATTACGCGCGTTCGCTCGATCGCGGGGTGCGCGACGCCGCCGGCCTGGCCGACCTGGTCGACGCCGTGATCGCCCTGATCACGCCGATCGTCGAGTGCAACCGGGCCCAGGTCGAGAACGGTCGCACCTACCTGCGCGAGATGGTGTTCGGGGACCCCGCCGAGCCGCACCACGCGGAGGCTCTCTCGATCGTCGCGCGCACCGAGCAGGCGCTCGTCGAGGTGATCTCCTCTCGCGCCGAAGTCGACGATGACGCGGCGGCGCGGCTGGCGCACGTCGTGTCGTCCCTCCAGTTCGTCGCGATGGCGTCGGTGGCGGACGAGTCCGTCAGCGTGGCCGAGATCGTCGCCGACGTCCGGGCGCACCTCGAGCTCGTCCTGCCGCGATGACGGGTACGACCCGAGGGACGGGTACGACCCGAGGGACGGGTACGACCCGAGGGACGGGTGCGACCCGGCCGGTGGGCGCGACCCGGCGGTGACGGGTGCGCGCCTGCGGTGGCGGCACCGCGCCTCCTCGGCCTAGGGGAGCGTGACCACTGCTTTGCCGCGGATGCGGGCCTTCCCGAGCCCGTCGAGCGCGGTCGCCGTCTCGGCGAACGGGTGCGTCGCGCCGACCACGGGGCGGATGGCCCCCGCGTCGACGAGTGCGGCGATCTCGCGGAGCTGGTGGCCGTCGGCGCGCATGAAGAGGAACTCGTACGAGACGCCGAGCTTCTTCGCCTGGGCTCGCACCCCGCGGCTGAGGGCCGCGATCGCGAGGCGCACGACCGGATTGAGGCCGGCTGCCTTCGCAAAGGTGGGCGTGGGTGGACCCTGGATGCCGATCGCGAGTCCGCCGGGGCGGAGCACTCTGAGCGACTTCGCGAGGTTCTCGTCGCCGAGGCTGTCGAGCACGAGGTCGTAGCCGGACAGTGCCTCCTCGAAGTCCTGGGTGCGGTAGTCGACGACGACGTCGGCGCCGAGCTCGCGGAGGAAGTCGGCGTTGGCGGAGGAGGCGGTGGTCGCGACGTGCGCGCCGAGGTGCTTCGCGAGCTGGATCGCGATCGTGCCGACCCCGCCGGCGCCCGCGTGGATCAGCACCTTCTGGCCGGGCTGCACGTTCCCGCGCTCGACGAGGGCCTGCCAGGCGGTCAGGGCGACGAGTGGCAGCGACGCGGCCTCGACGGTGCTGATCGAGGTCGGGGCGAGGGCGACGTCGGCCTCGTCGACGGCGATGCGCTCGGCGAAGGTTCCGATGCGGTGGTCGCGGGGCCGGGCGAAGACCTCGTCGCCGGGCTTCAGGTCGCGGACCGAGCCACCGACCTCGATCACGGTGCCGGCGAAGTCGTGGCCGAGGACCAGGGGCGCCTTGTACGGCAGGATCAGCTTGAACTCGCCCTCGCGGATCTTCGCGTCGAGGTGGTTCAGGCCGGCGGCGGCGACCTCGATCAGGACGTCGTGGTCGCCGACGGTCGGCTCGGCGACGTCGACTTCGTGCAGGGGCTTCTTATAGGCGTCGAAGGCGAAGGCGCGCATCGGGGGTCTCCTGGTGGTCTGCGGCTGACGGTGGCGAGCGGCTGGTTGGTGCGGCCGCGACGCTCGGCCCAGGGACGTCGTCCTGTCGCGCGAGTCCGAGCGCACTCAATAATGAGTGCGCTCAGCAACAATGTCAAGGACCTACGCTGCCCGTCGGCATGCCGCACCCTGTCGTCCTGTCGCACCACGAAATGAACGTCGCACCGCGCGTTTGGGCGGTGCGACGTTCATTCGGTGGTGCGACCCGTCCTGCAGGCCCCGACGTCAGTCGGTCGGGGGCGTGTAGAACTGCAGGTCGTTGCCCTCGGTGTCCTTGAACGGCAGGATGCGGCCCCACGGGTGCTCGCTGATCGTGCCGGTCACGTCGGCGTTGCGCGACTGCAGGTCGGCCAACGCGTCCTCGAGGGTGCCGTCGGGCTGGAACGTGATGACCGCGCCGCCCTCGCTCGACGCCGCGGCCTCTTCGCGCCCGTTCAGGCCGATCATCAGGCCGTCCGCGTCGATCTCGGTCCAGTCGTCGCTCTCGCTTTTCACCGTGAGCCCGAGCGCGTCACGGTAGAACGCCGTCGCCCGCCCCATGTCGGTCACGGGCACCCACACTGTTGCCACTCCGCTTGCCATGTCGACTCCTTCGTCCGCCACCGGAATGCCCGATGCAGCGTCTCGACCCTTGCTACGCCGCGCCCGGTGCGCGCCGTGCCACGAGTCAGGGCACTTTCCCACCCGGAGGCGTGTCCCACGGTCAGCGCTGCGCGACCGGACCACCCGCAGGAGGCGCGGTGCCGGTGGGACGCGCACCGCGCCTCCTGCGGGCCGTCGCCTCGGGGGCACTGGCAGGGCCTCCCACGGTCGGCCCGGGAGCGTAACGTCGGAGACGAGGAGCCCGTCGTCGAGCACCGTGTTCCGACCCGCCCCTCGTCCCCGAACCGAACCCACCCCCAGGAGACCCATGCGCACCGTCAACGCCTACGCGGCCCCGTCCGCCACCGAGCCCCTCGTCAAGACGACCATCGAGCGCCGCGACGTCGGCCCGAAGGACGTCATGATCGACATCGCCTACGCCGGCATCTGCCACAGCGACATCCACACCGTCCGCGGCGAGTGGGGCGAGATCCAGTACCCGCAGGTCGTGGGTCACGAGATCGTCGGCACCGTCTCGGAGGTCGGCTCCGAGGTCACCAAGCACAAGGTCGGCGACCGCGTCGGCGTCGGCTGCATGGTCAACTCGTGCGGCGAGTGCGAGTACTGCAAGCGCGGCGACGAGCAGTACTGCGCCAAGGGCAACGTCGGCACCTACACGAGCGTCGACCCGGCCGACGGCACCGTCACGCAGGGTGGCTACTCGCAGGCCGTCGTCGTCACCGAGGACTTCGTGCTGCGCGTCCCCGAGTCGCTCGACTACGACAAGGTCGCGCCGCTGCTCTGCGCCGGCATCACGCTGTACTCGCCGCTGCACCACTGGGGCGTCACCGAAGGCACCAAGGTCGCCATCGTCGGCATGGGTGGCCTCGGCCACATGGGCGTGAAGATCGCCGCCGCACTCGGCGCCGACGTCACCGTGCTGTCGCAGACCACGTCGAAGAAAGAGGACTCGCTGCGCTTCGGCGCGAAGGCCCACTACGCGACCAGCGACGAGCAGACCTTCACCGACCTGGCGAACTCGTTCGACCTGATCGTCAACACCGTGTCGGCGAAGATCGACATGGGCGCCTACCTCGGCCTGCTCGCCGTCGACGGCACGCTCGTCAACGTCGGTGCCCCGTCCGAGCCGCTCGAGGTGCCCGCGTTCGCGTTGATCCCCGCCCGTCGCAGCTGGGCCGGTTCGGCCATCGGCGGCATCCGCGAGACCCAGGAGATGCTCGACTTCTGCGCCGAGCACGGCATCGTGCCCGAGACCGAGCTGATCGACGCCGACCAGATCAACGAGGCCTACGAGCGCGTCCTCAAGTCGGACGTGCGCTACCGCTTCGTGATCGACGCCGCGACCCTCGCCTGATCCGACCCCGTTCCGCCGGACGCCCCCGCACCGTGTGTGCGGGGGCGTTCGTCGTCCCCGGGCCGCAGGATGCCGCGGATCGTCGCACCGTCGCGGTATGCGGCCGAGTGCAACGGCAGGGCGAGCAGCAGCAGTCCGCCGAGCATCGTGATCTGGAAGCTCCAGAGGCCGATGGCCACGATGATGCCGAGGTGGAGGGTCACCCCGGCCAGGGCCAGGACCAGCCGGAGGCGCCCCCTCGTCAGCAGGATGGCCGCCAGTCCCAGCTCGAGCAGCATGGTGCCCCAGGTCAGGGCCGCGGCACCGAGCGACGTGCCGGCCACCTCGGTGAGGACGAGGCGGGGCAGGCCGCTCGCTCCGAAGAAGCCCTGGACGATGTAGTAGAGGGCCGTCCCCTCCGCCCATTCGGTGACGAAGAGCTTGCCCGCGCCCGAGTAGAAGTAGAGGACGCAGAGCTGCAGCTTGATCGCCACCACGAAGGTGACGGCGAAGCCGGTCCGCCAGGGTCGTGCCCGCAGGCCGGGCCGTGCGGGCGACCAGTGGTTCCACCGGGGGTCGGTCAGGCAGACGGGCACGAGCAGCAGGGCCATGATCGTCGCGATCTGGTCGCCACCCTCGGGGATCGAGATGCTCGAACTGATGCTGAAGGCGACCCAGACGTGCAGCAGCGAGGTGACCTGGGGCGCGAAACCGACGATGACCGCCACCAGCACGACGACGGCCACGACGCGGGCGGCGTCGAGGTCGCCGCGCATGGCGCAGAAGAGACCGGCCCGGTCGGCGTGCGTGCACAGGGGGTACGAGCCGAGACCTGCGACCGGGCGGAAGAGGAAGTCGCTCGACGTGAACAGCACCGTGAGGAGGTTGCCGAGCGCGATCAGGGACCGCGCGAGACCGAGGAAGGGCGACCAGAGGACGGGCTCGGGCAGGGCGCGCCAGGACGACGGGCGGAGGTCGAAGCGCTTCAGCACGAGACGTCCGTCCTGAGGCCGCGGACGGCCGAGCGTTCCAGTCGCGTGTGGTCCCGGTAGGCCCACGAGACGGGGGTCGACTCGACCAGCACGACCTCGCCGCAGAGGGAAGGAGACGGCACGACGTTCTCGACGGGGTGCGCGGTCGACGCCACGAGATCGGACGAGCAGACCTCGAGGGCGGGGGAGTCGCAGTCGACCCAGTCGGCCTCGGGCAGGCTCGTCATGAGCAGGGCGACCTCGATGCCCTGCGACCGCCCTTCGCGACTCAGCCCGAACAGGTTCTCAGCCCGGGTGTTCGGGAACCCCGCGACCGAACGCAACTCGTCACCGTCGACCACGAAGGGCTCGATCTGCGGGTCACGCGGCGACTTCGTGAAGAACGACCAGCCCTGGGGCGCCACCGACATGATGTCGGCGCGATGGTCGGTGAGCCCCGGTGGGTCGAGCACGGTCTCCTCGAGCGAGGCGAGCCCCGAGTAGAGGGCGAACACGACGACGAGCGTGCCGGGGACGAGCAGGTGTCTGATCTTCATCGGAGGTCTCCTGGTCAAGGGGGCCGGCCTCCCCGACGAGCGAGGAGGCCGGTCCGTGTGGTGCGCGAGAGATCAGTACGCCGACAGGCTGTCGGTGAGCGAGACCACGCCCTTCTCGGTCGAGAGCGCTTCTCCCGAGGTGACGTTGGCCGACCAGAAGGCGTTCTGGGTCCAGGCGACGTTCATCTGCACGGCTGCGGTGAGCGCGTGGACGGCACCTGCCGCCGACACGACCGCGACCCACACCGCGAACACCGGTACGGCGGCCTGCGGGTTCGCCATGCCGGGGTCCGCCTTGCGCTCGGCAGCCGAGGCGTCGACGACCGACGCCTCGTCCACCGACGCGGCCAAGTCGCCGGCGGAGGCGCTGAAGGCGGCCTCCACGCGGAGGACGTCACCCGAGGTCATCTCACGGGCGAAGTCGTCGAAGTAGGCCGCATCGGACGCCTGAAGATCGTCGAGGATGGTGTCGATCGCGGTCAGGTCGGTGCCCTGCTCGGCGACGCTGTCGCGGAACGCCGTGTACGACGCGTCGTCGAGCTCGCCCTCGAGCTCGGCGGCGAGAGCACCCGTGCCGAAGTAAAGGGCGCCGAACAGCTCGCGGCCGTCCGTCGACTCGGTGCTCTGCTCGGTCGTCGACGTCGACGACGTGGGGGTCCAGCCCGTGGCGACCGCCGCGGTCGAGGGCAGGACGACGGCCAGCGCTGCTGCGGTGGCCACCGTGATGATCTTGTTCTTCGCGTTCATTCTCGTTCTCCTTCGATGGATGTCGCTGAGGCGTCGATCGCTCGTCGTCGCCCGTCCCGGCGGCCGGTCGGCCGCCTCGTGTGCCCGTGGGCCGGTCCCCGTGCCGGCCGCCTCCTCGTCTGTCGTCTTCTCGGGCGCGCCGAAGCGACCGCGCGCCATCGGTCGTGGTGCCCGGCGGTGTGATCACCGTGTCGCGGGCAGGGGCGTGCGTGACCGGGGCGTCAGTGCGCCCGGGCCCGCTGCCGGTCAGTGGGGCGTCAGGCTGCCAGCGGTCGGCGTAGGGCGCGCAGTGCGGCCCCGGCGGTCGCGGCCGTCGCTCCGGCGACGAGGGCGAGAGGCCACGGCACGATCGTCAGCGCGGCTAGGACGACGACGGCCAGGGCGGCACCGACCGCGGCCGCGCCTCCGATCGTCCGAGGTGCGCGGGACGTGTCCGCGCCCCGCGGGACCCGGGTGTCCGTCGCGCCCGGCGTGCCCGTCGCACCCGGTCGACCCGCCCCGATGGCTACCCCGACCGCGACCAGCAGGCCGACCACACCGAGGGCGATCAGGGGCAGGACGCCGGGGTCCGGTGCCGACCAGGGGTCGCTGGTCGCGAGCGACGGGGCGACGAGCAGCGGCAGGGCACCGGTCAGTGCGAGTGTCAGCCCAGCCAGGGCGCCGACGGTCGACCGGTGGCCGAACTTCACCGAGTCGCTGGTCACCCGGGCGAGGGCCAGCAGCAGCCAGGCGGCGAGGGCGGGGACGGCGACGGAGGCGATCGTCACGGCCAAGGGCCGGACGGTGGTGACCTCACCTGCGGACCACTGGTTGGCCACCTCGCCGGGCAGGCGGGGGGCCCACGACACCACGGTGACGACGCTGGCCAGCAGGGCTCCCGCGAGGGGGAGCTGCACGAACGACCACAGGCGGTCGCGTCGTGCCGGTGCATCGGTGCGTCGTGTGGTCTCGGTGAGAGTGCTCACTGTGGTCCTCCGGCCTTGTCGCGGTCGGACCGTCCCGCCGTCGCGGCATCCTCGGAAGGAACCGTACTGACCGGTCCGGTCATCTCATGACAATGTGTCAGGAAGAAGCGATGGGCGTCAAGCTTTTGTTTCGCATCTCCCCCGCGAGGAGGAGCCCGACGACGATCGCCACCATGACGGCCGTCGTGACGAGGCCGAGGGGGCCCGTGACGGCGGGATCGCTGGCATCGGACGCGTCGGCGACGAGGGCCGAGAGCCCGGCGGTGGCGTTGAAGGCCGAGTGGGCGAAGACGGGTGGCCAGATCGACCCCGTCCTCAGTCGCAGCCACCCGAGCAGCACGCCGAAGGCGACGCACGCGCCCACCATCAAGACGACACCGTCGGCGCCGGTCCGGTCGAAGTTGTAGCCGAGCAGGATGATCGGGGTGTGCCACAGGCCCCAGACGGCGCCGGATGCGACCAGGGCGACCCCTGTTCCGAGCGGCGTCAGTGCGGGGAGCAGCCACCCCCGCCAGCCGATTTCTTCGCCCAGTGCGAACGGTGCGCTGACGACGGCGTTGAGCGGGATGGCGAGCAGCTGCAGGCCCACCAGGAGGCCGGCGGGCAGGGCGAGTTCGCCCATCCCGAGGTCGTCGAACGACCGGGCGTAACCGCTGAAATCGATGAGGTCGATCACCAGCAGGCCCAGGGCGGCCGCGGCGGCGACGCCGACGACGACCACGACCACCGCGCTGACGAGGCCCCCCGCCGACCAGGCGAGGGTGCGCCGCACGGGGCGGATCGGCCAGAGGCCCAGCTGCCTGACGGCCTGTCGCCACGACGTGCGTGTCGATGCGAGGGCGACCGCGGCGCCGGCCGCCGGGGTCAGCATCAGCAGTGGCAGCAGCACGCCGGCCAGGGGTGCGGCCAGCCCGTCGTCGCTCAGCCACAGGGGGATGGCGAGGGCCCAGCAGAGCCCGAACGACACGACGACGAAGAGCACGAGCGCCCGACGCGGGGCGGCCCGCGTCACGACGAGGCCGTCGGGTCGAGGGGTGTCGGCCCGTGTCACGACGACGCGGCGGGGTCGAGGAGGAAGAGCCCTGCGAGGCGCCCGTCGGGGTGGCAGGAGACGCGACCGACCATGTCGCCGGCCTCGAAGTGGAGGGGGACGTCCACGACGGTGAAGTCGCCGGAACGCCGCGCCGTGGGTGTGCCGCTCGACTCGAACGCCCCGACGGAACCGAGGACGTGGCTCCACACGTCGCCGAGCTGCGTCGGGTCCATGGCCTTCTTCATCTCGTCGTCGAAGAGGGCGTGGACCTCGTCGGGGCGCCCCGTGCTGAGCAGGTCGAAGACCGCCGTCGCCCGCTCGACGGAACCTGACGTGACGTCCTTCTCGAGCGGGCGTCCCGTCCTCGGGTCGATCACCTGGCCGAACCTCTGGTACGCGGCTTGACGTGAGATGGACATGACGTCTCCTACTTCCTGCCAGGTCGCCCCGGCGTCGCGGGCATCGGTCACGAGGGCCGCGAGGACGGCCTCGAGGTCGGCTTTCATCCCCGCCGCGCGCTGCACGGCGACGAGGGTCGAGGACCGGTCGTGTCGACCGTGCACCGACGCCGCGAGGCCCTGGACCCGGGCGAGGAGGCTCGCGAGCAGGGACGGGGTGCGGGACGGGGTCGACATGTGTAAAGACTAGATTGACGCGTGTCGTGGCGTCAAGATCGGCTTTCGTCCCGCTGATCCATGTAGACCGCGGCTCAACCGCTCCGCTGCCGCCCTCGCACCGGGTTTCGAACGATGCACCCGGAAGCTTCCGGGTTCATCGTTCGAAACGGGGTTCATCGCGACACGAGTTCACCCACCGGACACCCGCCACCCCTACGCTCGCCACGACAGCGCCTAGGGTTCCGGGGTCCCACGATCCGACTGGTCCGAGCGGCGCCACGGTCGGGCGCCATCGCCGGGCCGTCATCTGAACGGACAAAAGCCTGGAGGACCCGTTCGGCGCGCCCCGCGCCGAGCCGATGGGTCCTCGCATGTCCACCACCGCCCTCCTGCTCGTCCTCGCCGCCGCCGTCTGCCACGCCGGCTGGAACGTCGTCGCCCACGGCGTGAGCCGCCTCGGCACGCCCTTCCTCTGGTGGGGTGCCGTCGCCAGCACCGTGCTCTGGCTGCCGGTCGTCCCGTTCACGGGCGGCCTCGGTGCGAGCGTCGGCGGCCTCGCGGTCGGAGCAGGCGTCTCGGCCGTGCTGCACGTCGTCTACATGACGGTGCTGCAGCGCGGCTACGCGGTCGGCACCCTGTCGACCGTCTACGCGACGGCTCGCGGCAGCGGCCCTGCCGTCAGCGCCGGCCTCGCCGTCCTGCTGCTCGGCGAGCAGCTCTCGGTGACGGCCGTCGTCGGCATCGCCGTGGTGGTCGCGGGGGTCGTGGCGACCGGACTGATCGACCGGCGGCCGGCCGGCTCTCCGGCACCGCGCCTCCTGCACGGGCCGTCGACCGCGTCGACGCCGTCCGCCCCGGGCCGTCGGTCCCGCCGCCTCGACCCCGGCATCGCCTGGGGCCTGCTCACCGGCCTCGCCATCGCGAGCTACACGATCTGGGACGCCCACGCCCTGCGCACCTGGGACCTCTCGCCCGTGTCGTTCATGGTCGGCGTGACCCTCGTCGAGGTCGGCTTCTACAGCGCGTCGCTCGGTCGGCGGCGGGGCGAGCTCGTCGCCGTCGCGCGTGCCCACTGGCCGCGCGTGCTGGCCTTCGGGGTGCTGTCGCCGCTGTCGTACATCCTCGTGCTGACGGCGATCCGGACGGCTCCGGTCGCCCTCGTCGCCCCGGCGCGCGAGACGAGCGTCGTGATGGTGGCCGTGTTCGGCGCCCTCGTGCTGCGTGAGGGCTCGCTGGTGAAGCGGCTGGCCGCGTCGGTGGTCGTGCTCGGCGGCATCGCCCTGCTCGCCCTCTGACGGGCCTCGCCCGGGCCGCCGCCCACCATGAACCCGGTTTCGAACCATGAACCCAGAAGCTTCCGGGTGCATCGTTCGAAAGCGGGTTCACGGACGCACGAGCCCAGGAGGCGCGGGTCGGCCTACAGGAATCCGGTCACCGCGACGGCGACCGCCGCCAGCAGCGCCACCGCGGCCAGCACCTTCGACGACCCCATGACGAGTCGGCGCCTCGGCCCACCGTCGTACGGCTCGTCGTCGGCGTCACGCAGTTCGGGCGGGAGCTCGGCCTCACGGTGACGGCGCTCCTGCTCGAGGCGGGCGGCGCGTTCGGCACGCTCGACCCGGGCGACGCGCTCGGCCTCGTGCCGACGGGCCAGTTCGGCCTCACGGTCACGGGCGACGAGCAGCTCGAGTTCACGGTGCGCCTCGTCCGACCAGGCTTCGAGGTCGTCGTCCGAGGCGTCGGGGGTGCCCGGAACCGGGAAGTCGCCCAGAGCACCGGACGCGCCCGGAGCATCGGGGACGCGGGGCGCGTCGGGCGGAAGGGCCGGGTCGTCGGGGGTGCCGTCGTCGTGTCGCATGCGGAGGCCTTCGTCGCGGGAGCAGGGCGGGGTGGTCGTCCGAGGGTAGACCGCCGCACCTGGACCCGTCATGGCCGCGACGGCACTCCGTCTCGGCCCGGTGGCCACCCCCTCCGTCTCGACTCGGCGGACGCCCCGCCCAGGTTAGGCAGACAAGAGGTGAACTCTCGTTGAACGAGGCCGAAGGTAGGTTCCTATGTCGGTCGGGCGCGTGCCAGCATCGTCACGTCCTGCTCCCACCCGAAAGGCCGTCATGACCCTCCGCCGTCCCCGCGCCGCGACCGCCCTCGTCGGCGCCGCCCTGCTCGCCGTCACGCTGTCCGCCTGCTCGACCCCCGCCTCCTCGGCCACCGGTTCGGCCGACGCGGCCGGCGGCTACGCGGTCGACGACAGCACGCTCGTCTTCGGCGTCGTGCCCGACTCGGTCGACACCGAGACGAACTACCAGCCTCTGATGGACTACATCGCGAAGGAGACCGGCAAGACGGTCGAGTACCACGAGTCCACCGACTACGCGGCCCTGATCGAGGCGAGCATCGCCGGCCAGATCGACGTCGCGTCGTTCTCGGGCTTCACCTACGTCACCGCCACGAACAACGGTGCCGAGCTGACCCCGATCTCGTCGATCACGACGGCCGAGGGCCAGGAGCCCGGCTACTACTCGCAGGCCATCGTGCCGAAGGGCAGCGACATCACGTCGATCGCCGACATGAAGGGCAAGAAGATCTGCTTCGTCGACCCGTCGTCGACCTCGGGCTACCTGTTCCCGAGCTACGCGTTGCTCGAGGCCGGCATCGACCCCGAGAAGGACATCACCCCGGTCTTCGCCGGCAAGCACGACGTCAGCGTGCAGAAGGTCGGCGAGGGCACCGAGTGCGACGCCGGCTTCGCCGAGGACAGCGAGGTCGCCAAGAGCGACGCCGTCGAGGTCATCGACCAGCAGATGGTGCCCGGTGCCCCGATCGTCGAGTCGAACTCGCTGCCCGACGACGTCAAGGCCCAGCTGAAGGACATCCTCTCGAACGTCACCGCCGACGACATGGTCGCCGCGGGCATCGAGGGCGCCGACAGCGAGGGCTTCCGCGCCGTGTTCTTCCAGACCACCCCGGTCGACGACGCGTACTACGACCAGATCCGCGACATCTGCGAGAAGACGAACGCGTCGCAGTGCAAGGCCTGACCCGCACGACGTAGCACCTCCCACACCCCAGGAAGTCGCCGAGACCCTCGCGCGCGCGTGAGTGTCTCGGCGACTTCCTGGGGTCCGAGCACGACGAACCGGAGACGAACATGAACCCGCACACCGCCCCCGCCGAGACCGTCGTCCGGCTCGACGGCATCACCAAGCGCTTCGGCGACACCGTCGCGCTCGACGACGCCTCGCTGAGCGTCCGACGCGGCGAGGTCGTCGTGCTGCTGGGCCTGTCCGGCTCCGGCAAGTCCACCCTGCTGCGCCACGTCGACGGCCTCGAGCGTCCGACCGGAGGCCGCGTCACGGTGCTCGGCCGCGAGGTCACCGACCTCACCGGTCGGGCCCTGCGGCGGCTGCGCAGCGAGGTGGGGTTCATCTTCCAGCAGTTCGAACTCGTGCCGTCGCTGACCGTGCTCGAGAACGTGTTGACCGGCTCGCTCGCCACCGTGCGCGGGCCCCGCCTCGGGCTCTGGTCGTACGGTCGCGCCGCCAAGGCCGAGGCCCTCACCCGGCTCGACCGCGTCGGCCTGCTCGACCGCGCCTACCAGCGCGCCGACACCCTCTCGGGCGGCCAGCAGCAGCGCGTCGCCATCGCCCGGGCGCTCATGCAGCGTCCCCAGGTGCTGCTCGCCGACGAGCCGGTCGCCTCGCTCGACCCCGAGTCGAGCGACCAGGTGATGGCGCTGATCCGCGAGATCGCCGCCGACGAGGGGCTGACCGTGATCTGCAGCCTGCACCAGGTCGACCTCGCCCTCTCGTGGGCCGACCGCATCGTCGGCCTGCGCCACGGCCGCGTCGTGCTCGACACCGAGACCGAGGGGCTCACCAAGGCGCAGGTCATGGAGATCTACGGCCGCGTCGCCACGAGCACCGACCAGTTCGAGGCCATCGAGCTCGAACTGAGCGCCGTGGGGGTCGCGGGCGCCCCGGGCGCCGCGGGCACCCGAGTCACCCCGGGCACCGCAGGAGGCGCGGCGTCCGTCTCCGGGGACGCCGTCCGATGACCGCCGTCACCGAGCGTCCGCGCACGACCGGGGCCGCTCCCGCTCCCGTCACCGCGCCTCCTCGTCGCCGGGTCTCGCCCGAGCGCGTCGCGGCCGGCCTCACGCTGCTCGCCCTGCTGATCGCGAGCCTCGTGGCCCTGCGGAGCGTCGACATCGACCTCGCGCGCATGCTGCAGAGCTGGGCCAACGCCGAACGGTTCTTCGGCCGGGTCGGGGCGATCGAGTTCCCGCCGGTCGGTGAGCTGCTGCAGCTCACCGCGCTCACCCTCGGCCTCGTGATCTGCGGCACCCTGCTCGCGGCCGTCCTGTCCGTCCCGGTCGCCGTGCTCGCCGCCTCGAACACGACCCCCGGCCCCGTCTGGCGCGCCGCCGCCCGCTTCGTGACCGTGCTCGCCCGGGCCGTGCCCGACGTCGTGCTCGCCATGGTGTTCGTGCTGCTCTTCTCGCTCGGCACGCTGCCCGGAATCCTCGCCATCGGCCTGCACTCGGTCGGCATGATCTCGAAGCTCTTCGCCGACGCGATCGAGCAGATCGACGAGGGGCCGCGCACCGCGATCCGCGCCGCCGGAGGCAGCCGACTGCAGCAGTTCACCGCCGGCGTGCTGCCGCAGGTGCTGCCCTCGTGGGTGGCGACCGTGCTGCACCGCAACGACATCAACCTGCGGGGCAGCGTGATCCTCGGCTACGTCGGCGTCGTCGGCCTCGGCATGGAGATGTCGTTCGCCTTCAAGTCGCTCGACTACGGGCTCGGCCTCGGCTACGCCCTCGTCATCTTCGTGCTCTGCGTCGTGATGGAGGTCGTCTCGAGCAGCGTCCGCGCCGCCATGCTCGGCATCGCGCCGACCGGCCGCGGTCTCGGCGACCGCGTCGTCCGTCGGGCCACCAGGAGGCGCGGTGCCGGTCACCCCGCTCCGTCCCGTCCCGCGGTCACCACCGTCGAGGCCGCCCTGCGCCGCCCGTGGGACCGCACCCGCCGGCGCGACGTCTCGTGGGGGTGGCTCGCCGCCGCCGTGGTCGTCGCCAGCATCGCCGTCTGCGACATCGCCTGGTCCGACCTCGTCACCGTCTGGGCGAAGGTGCCCGCCGTGGCGACGCAGTTCTGGCCGCCGTCGTTCGGCAGCTACGAGGCCTCGACGATGGTCGCCGCCATGGGCGAGACGATCGCCATCGCGCTCGCCGCGACCGTGCTGACCCTCGTCGCCTCGATCGTGATCGGATCGCTCGCGGCCCGCAACGTCGCCCCGAGCCGCGGGGTGCGCAGCGGCATGCGCCTGCTGCTCGTCGGCATCCGCGGCGTGCCCGAGGTGATCCTCGCCATCGTGCTGATCGTCGTGACCGGGCTCGGCACGCAGGCAGGGACCCTCGCCCTGGCCCTCGGCGGCGTCGGGCTGCTCGGCAAGCTGCTCGCCGACTCGTTCGAGGAGGTCTCACCGGGCCCCGAGCGCGCCCTCTCGGCCACCGGGGCCGGCCGCGTGCAGGTCTACGCGGGGGCGACCCTGCCCCAGGGCACCCGTGCCCTGATCGGCCACACCTTCTACATGCTCGACACCAACCTGCGAGCCGCGACCCTGCTCGGCATCGTGGGCGCCGGGGGAGTCGGCTACTACCTGCTCAACGCCAGCCAGGGTTCGAACTACGGGACGGTCACGGCGATCGTGCTGATGATCCTCGTCACGGTGCTGGCCGTCGAAGGGCTCGCGATCTGGATGCGGAGGGTGTTCCGATGATCACGTCACACGACACGGCCCGGCACGCGGCGGCTCCGCACGACGTGGTCGTCGTCGGGTCGGGCATCGTCGGCCTGGGGGCCGCGCTCGCCGCCGCCGACCGCGGGCTCTCGGTGCTGGTGGTCGACCGCTCCCCGGTGATCGGCGGCTCGACGGTGCGCAACTTCGGCCACCTCTGCCTCACCCCGCAGAGCGGCGAGGCCCGCCGCCACGCCCTCACCGCCCGTGAGCTCTGGCTGCGGCTGGCCCGCGACGCCGGCTTCTGGCTGTCGGAGCGCGGCACGCTCGTCGCCACCCGGCACGTCGACGAACTCGACCTGCTCGACGAGCTGGCCCTCGCCCGCACCGACCGCGTGCTGGGCGACCGGCCCGAGATCGAGCGGCTCGACGCGGCCGAACTGTCCTCCCTGGCCCCGGTCGCTCCGGGTGCGGTCGTCGGCGGGGCGCTCCTGCCGTACGACCTGCAGGTCGACCCCCGACAGGCGGCGGACGCGATCCGCCGGCACCTCGAGACGCGAGGGGTGCGCTTCCTGACCCGCACCTCCGTGGGGTCGGTCTCATCGGGACGCGTCGAGACGAGCCGCGGCCCGATCTACGCCGGGACGGTCGTCGTCGCGACCAACCACGACCTCGACCAGCTGCTGCCCGACCTCGCCGACCGACACGCCCTCGAGCGGTGCGGCCTCGACATGCTGCGGGTGCGGGCCGACCTCGCCCGACCGCTCGTCGCTCCGCTGCTGACCGGGTGGTCGCTGATCCGCTACAGCGCGTTCGCGGGCACCGGCGCGGCGGAGGCGGTGCGGTCCCGACTGCACGCCGAGCGCCCCGACCTCGCCGCGATGGACCTCAACCAGATGTACACGCAGCTGCCCGACGGTTCGGTGATCGTCGGCGACAGCCACCGGAAGGGCGCCGCGATCGCGCCGTTCCAGGACGAGCGGGTCGCCGACGCCTTCCTCGACGAGTTCCGGGTGCTGTTCGGCGCCGAGCCGGTCGTCACCGAGCGGTGGCAGGGCGTCTACGCCTCGGGCCGCGACGAGTTCGTCGTCGACGAGGTCGCCCCGGGCGTGCTCGTCACGGTCGTCTCGACCGGCATCGGCATGACCACCGGACTCGGGCTCGCCGAGCACGTCGTCGGGGCGCACCTCGACGGCGGGCGCGACCGGGCGCTCGACCCCGCCGCCCTCACCTCGACCCTCACCTCGACCGTCACCTCGACCGTCACCTCGCCCCTCACAGAGAGCCTCACCGCATGAGCACCGCGACCCCCGCCACCCCCACCGCCGAGGCCGCGATCCTCGACGCCGCGACCGCCGACGCCGCCACCCCGATCGAGCTCGTCGTGCTCGACATGGCCGGCACGACCGTCGTCGACGACGGCGTGGTCGAGCAGGCCTTCGCCCGCGTCGCCGACCGGGTCGACCTCGGGCCGACGCTGACCCGCGACGAGGCCCTGCAGTACGTCCGCGACACGATGGGCCGCTCGAAGATCGAGGTCTTCCGCCACCTCACCGGTGGCGACGAGGCGCTCGCGCGACGGGCGAACGACGAGTTCGAGGTGGCCTACGGCGAGCTCGTCGACGAATCGGGAGTCGAGCCGATCGAGGGCGCGGGCGACCTGATCGACGCACTCCGCGCCTCCGGGGTCTCGGTCGTGCTCGCCACCGGGTTCTCGCCGGCCACCCGCGACCGGCTGCTCGACGCCCTCGGCTGGACCGTCGACGCCGCCCTCTCGCCCGTCGACGCGGGTCGCGGACGCCCGGCGCCCGACCTCGTGCTGACCGCCTTGCTGCGCACCCGGGCGTCGTCGGTCGCCGCCGTCGCGGTGGTCGGTGACACCGTCAGCGACGTCCTCTCGGGGCGCTCGGCCGGCGCCGGTCTCGTCGTCGGCGTGACGACCGGCGCCCACACGCGCGAGCAGCTGCTCGGCGCGGGGGCCGACGTCGTGCTCGACAGCGTCCGTGACCTCGTCGGGTTGCCGGCCTTCGCCGCGGTCCCCGCCTCCGTGTCGTCGACGTCCGCCGCGTGACGGCGGCCCTGCCGCGGACGACGGACCAGGAGGCGCGGGTCGCCTCCCCGACGCCCGTCGCCTCCCCGGCCGCCCTGCCCCTCGACCCGGCCCCGACCGCCATGGTCTGGCTCGAGCCCGGCCGTCCGCACGAGGCCGTCGCGGTGCCCTCGGTCGTGCTCGCGCCCGGCGACGCCCTCGTCGAGGTCGAGCTGGCGACGATCTGCGGCTCGGACGTGCACACCACCCGGGGCGACCGGACCGCGCCCGCGCCGCTCGTGCTCGGCCACGAGCAGGTCGGCCGCGTGGTCGCCCTCGGGCCGGGGGCGGTGGCCGTCGACGGGACACCGCTCGCCGTCGGGCAGCGCGTCGTCTGGTCGTTGACCGTGTCGTGCGGTGACTGCGCGACCTGCCGACGCGAGCTGCCGCAGAAGTGCGAGTCGGTGCGGAAGTACGGTCACGAGCGGCTCGTCACGGGGTGGGAGCTCAGCGGAGGCTTCGCCACGCACGTGCACATGCGATCGGGCACGGCGATCGTGCCGGTCGCCGACGACCTGCCCGCCGAGCTGCTGGCCCCGGTGTCGTGCGGCACGGCGACCGCCGTGGCCGCCCTCGACGCCGCCTCGACGATCGTGCCGCTCGACGGCGCCGTGGTCCTCGTGACGGGCGCCGGGCTGATCGGCCTCGCGGCGACCGCGCTGGCCACCGACGCCGGGGCCCGGGTGGTCGTCGTCGACCCCGATCCCGCCCGCCGGCGGCTCGCCGTCCGCTTCGGCGCGGTCGCGACGGTCGACCCGTCGGCCGCTCCCGACTCGGACGACGGCCTCACCACCGCGTTCTCCGTCGCGGGCGGTGCGCCCCTCGTCGCCGTCGAGGCCTCGGGGTCACGGCACGCGGTGGCGTCGGCGCTCGCCGAACTCGGCGTCGGCGGCGTGGCCGTGCTGGTCGGCAGCGTCTTCCCCGCCCCGGCGGTGCCGCTCGACGCCGAGAGCGTCGTCCGACGTCTCGTGACCCTCCGCGGCGTGCACAACTACGCCCCGCGGCACCTCGTCGACGCCGTCCGGTTCGTCGAGGAGCGGCACGGGGCCTGGCCGCTCGACGCGCTCGTGGGCGAGGTCGTCGCCCTGCGCGACCTCGACGCCGGGATCGCGGCGGCCGCCGCGGGCGGGTCGGTGCGGGTGGGCGTCCGACCCGAGTGACCGGGTGCGGTGGCGGCCTGCGGGGGCCGCGCCGCGCCTCCTGCGTTCTCGGACGGGGTGATGGGGCGGGTGCCGCCGCTCAGGGGCCGATCGCGCGGATGAAGTGGTCGCCCTCGCGGGCCCGGCCCGACGCCGAGACGGTGAAGCGGACGATGTCGCTGCGGTAGCGGTCGTCCGAGGCCTCGAAGGTGCGGCCGTCGGGGCCGCGGGTGATGCGGTGCAGCCGCAGGATCGGTGTGCCGGGCTCGACCCCGAGCAGCTCGGCGTCGAGCTCGTCGGCGGCGACCGCGTCGATCTCGTGGTCGATGTCGGCGTAGCCGAAGCCCCGCGAGTCCAGGTACTCGGTGATCGACACCGTGTCGAGGTCGACGTCGAACAGCACGCGGCCGACCTCCTCGATGAAGGTCAGGCGCTCGAGCATGGTCGGACGGCCGTCGACGAGTCGCAACCGGACGACGTCGACCACGAGGGCGCCCGGCTCGATGCCGAGCGATCGGGCCTTGTCGTCGTCGGCGCGGCGCAGCGACACCTCTTGCGTGCGGGCGCCGGGCTCGCCGCCGACGTCGCGCACCCACTTGGTGAAGGGGATCGACACGTCGACCGGATGGTGCGCCTTGCGCGCGACGACCCGGGCCGGACGGCCGCGCCGGGTCTCGACCAGGCCCTCGGAGCGGAGGGCGGCGAGGGCGTTGCGGATCGGCCCGCGGGAGGTGCGCCACTGCTCGGCCAGCTCGCCCTCGCTCGGCACGTCGTCGCCGACCGCGAGGTCGCCGCTCAGGATGCGCCGCCGCAGCTCGTCGGCGATCTGCTCGTAGAGGGTCGAAGGCACGTGCGGATCTTACCGAGCGGCGCGGTCGGGCTCGCGATGAACCCTGATCGGGACGATGCGTCCCGTTTTCTCGTGGTTCATCGTCCCGCATGTGGTTCGAGGCACTCAGGCTCGCCCGAGGGAGGCCCCGCCAGGGCATCCCACCGCGACCCGCCCCTGTCGTAGCGTCGTGGGCATGGACACCGAGAGCGAGATCCGCGACTTCCTGACCAGCCGACGGGCGCGGGTGCGGCCCGAGCAGGTCGAGCTGCCGGGCGGACCCGGGCGCCGCGTGCCCGGACTGCGGCGGAGCGAGGTGGCGCTGCTCGCGGGCGTCAGCGTCGAGTACTACACGCGGCTCGAACGCGGGCGCCTCGGCGGGGTGTCCGAGGGCGTGCTCGACTCGCTCGCGACCGCCCTGCTGCTCGACGACGCCGAACGCGAGCACCTGGCCGACCTCGCCCGCGCCGCGAACGAGTCGCCCGTGCGCGCCCGGCGACGACGCCGTCCGCCCGAGACCGTCTCGCGCAGCATGCAGCTCGTGCTCGACGCCGTGACGGCCGGGCCGGCCTTCGTCCGCAACGGCCGCATGGACGTCCTGGCCGAGAACGCGCTCTTCCGCGCGCTCTACTCCGACCTCTACGCCCTCGACGAGCGGCCCGTGAACCTCGCCCGGTTCGTCTTCCTGCACCGTGAGCTCGCCGAGGCTTTCTACCCGTCGTGGTCGGTCGCCGCCGACATCAACGTCGCGATCCTGCGCACCGAGGCCGGCCGCGACCCGCACGACCGCGCCCTGCACGACCTGATCGGCGAGCTCTCCACCCGCAGCGACGAGTTCCGCACCCGCTGGGGCGCCCACGAGGTGCGTCACCACACGTCGGGCCAGAAGCGCTTCCACCACCCGGTCGTCGGTCAGCTCGACATGGTCTACGAGGCCATGGAGCCGATGGGCCGCCCGGGCCTGAACTTCCTCGTCTACAGCGCCGAGCCCGGCTCGCCCACCGAGGAGCGCCTCCGCCTCCTCGCCAGCTGGGCGGCTCCCCAGGCCGACCCGGCGGTCGTCCGCGCCGACGCGCCGGACCGACCCGACGTCGCGAGCGAACCGCGCGAGGCGGCCGGGTCGTGAGCCGCCTCGCGATGTGGTGGCGCGCCTCCTGCGAGATCTCCGACCTCACACGCGACCGAGAGCAGGAGGCGCGGGTGCTGGACGAGATGGCGGTGCGTCTCGAGCCGGGCCCCTGGGCGATCGCCGCGCTCTTCCACCGCCGCGCGCCCGGCGCGACCGATGCCGTGGACCCCGCCATCGAGACCACATCACCCCCGAACGCCGAGGAGGCACGACCGTGAAGTACACCCGTCTGGGAACGACAGGCCTGCAGGTCAGCCGCATCGGCCTCGGCTGCATGAGCTACGGCGACCCCACCCGCGGCCTGCACTCGTGGACGCTCGACGAGGCGGCCTCGGCACCGTTCTTCCGCCAGGCGGTCGAGCTCGGGGTCACCTTCTGGGACACCGCGAACGTCTACCAGCAGGGCACCGGCGAGGAGTTCGTCGGCCGAGCGATGCGCGAGTACTCGCGCCGCGAGGACGTCGTGCTGGCGACCAAGGTCAGTGGTCGCATGCACGACGGTCCGGGGGGAGCGGGCCTTTCACGCAAGGCGATCCTCGAGCAGATCGACGCCTCGCTCACGCGACTCGGCACGGACCACGTCGACCTGTACCAGATCCACCGCTTCGACCCCGAGACCCCGGTGGAGGAGACGATGGAGGCGCTCCACGACCTGGTCAGGGCCGGCAAGGTCCGCTACACGGGTGCCTCGAGCATGTTCGCCTGGCAGTTCGCGAAGATGCAGACCGCCGCCGTGGTCAACGGTTGGACGCCCTTCTCGACCATGCAGGACCAGTACAACCTGCTGAAGCGCGAGGAGGAACGCGAGATGATCCCGCTCTGCGCCGACCTCGGCGTCGGGCTCGTGCCGTACTCGCCGCAGGGCAAGGGGCGGCTCACCCGACCGCGCGGGGCGACCACCGAGCGGTCCGCCGTCGACGAGGTCGCTAAGGCCTTCGACGTCGACGAGGACGGCCCGATCATCGACGCCGTCGAGCAGGTCGCCGCCGAGCACGGGGTGTCGATGGCCCAGGTCGCCGTGGCTTGGGTGCTGCGGAACCCCGTCGTCTCGGCCCCGATCGTCGGCGCGACGAAGCCGCACCACCTCGCCGACGCCGTCGCCGCCCTGGACGTCGAGCTCACCGACGACGACGTCCGCCGACTCGAGGAGCCCTACCGCCCGCAGGCACCGTTCTGGTGGTGAGGCGCCCGCCTCACGACTGCAGCGCCTCCGTCGGCGGGGTGCGTGCTGCTCGCACCGCGGGCCACAGCCCGGCCAGCGCCCCGATCACGAGCGTCGCGACGAGCCCGGCGGCGAGCACCACGGGCGGGATCGCCAGCGGCCACCCCCGCAGTGCCGCGAAGACCCCGGTCACCGCCACGCCGAGCAGCACCCCGGCCATTCCGCCGAGCAGCGACAGGAACAGCGCCTCGGCCAGGAACTGCTGCCGGATGTGCGATCGCGTCGCGCCGAGCGCCCGCCGCAGCCCGATCTCGCGCCTCCGCTCGAGCACCGAGATCACCATCGTGTTCGCCACGCCGATGCCGCCGACCAGCAGTGCCACCCCTCCGAGGCCGACCAGCAGCCCGGTGAACGCCTGGTCCGCGGCCTGCTGGGCCGCCAGCGCGTCGGACGGCCGCGTCACCTCGACGTCGGACGGGCTCCGCGGCTGGATGGACCGCGCGAGCACGTCGCGCACCTGTGGCACCCGGGCGGGGTCCGCCCGCACGTAGACGGCGGTCGGGTGGACGGGCGAACCGGCCATCGCCTCCGCGGCGCGTTCGCCGATGAGCGCCGACGAGTCGATCTCGGCCGCCAGCGGCACCGGCTCGAGGATGCCCGCCACCACGTACTCGGCACTGCCGATCATCACGTGCCGTCCCGGTTCGGTGACGCCCAACCGGTTCGCCGCCTCGGCACCGAGCACGACCACGGGGTACCGAGCCATGCCGTCGGTCAGCCAGACGCCCTTCGCCACGTGGGCCTCCAGCACGTCCGGCAGCGTGGGTGATGCCGACCGCACCGTGATGCCGTTCGTGTTGCCCTCCGGCACGGCGCTGTTGCGGTACACGCCGACGTCGGCCACCGTGCCGGTGGTCGCGGCCGATCGCACCCCCTCGGTGTGCCCGGCCGACGTCCCCGCGGTCAGGGGCAGGTCGACGGCCTCACCGAAGAAATCCTTCCCCTGGGAGGCCGAGAGCAGGTTCGTGCCGAGCTCGTCGAGGGTCGCCGCGAGCTTCGCCTGGCTCGACGTCGAGATGCCGACCACGGCGATCATGGCGGCGATGCCGATCGCGATGCCGAGCGCCGACAGCACGGCCCTGGTGGGTCGGGACGCCAGCCCCGACACCCCCAGTCGCACGACGTCCGACCCGAGGAGGCGCGAGGGAGTCTCCGAGGCGCTCATGCGGTCACCCCCGCGAGGGTCGCACTGTCGTGCACCAGGTGCCCGTCGCGGATCGTCACCCGCCGGGGCAACCGCTCGGCGAGCTCGACGTCGTGGGTGATGACGACGATCGTGGTGCCCTCCGCGTGCAGCTCGCCGAGCAGCGACACGATGCCCTCGCCGGCCTTCGTGTCGAGGTTGCCGGTGGGTTCGTCGGCCAGCAGCAGCGACGGGCGGTGCACGACGGCGCGCGCGATGGCGACCCGTTGCCGTTCACCGCCCGAGAGCTGGTTCGGCCGGTGGGTCAGGCGGTGGCCCAACCCGACCCGCTCGAGAGCCTCGCGTGCCCGCGCTCGCCGCTGCCGGAGCGGCACGCCCGCGTAGAGCAAGCCGTTCGCGACGTTGTCGGTCGCGCTGACGCCCTCGCTGAGGTGGAACTGCTGGAAGACGAACCCGATGCGGTGCGCCCGGAGAGCCGACAGCTCACGGTCGTTCTGCTCGGCCACGTCGACGCCGTCGACGAGCACGGTGCCCGAGGTGGGGCGGTCGAGCGTGCCGAGGACGTTCAGCAGGGTCGACTTGCCCGATCCCGACGGGCCGACGATCGCGACGAGCTCGCCGCGGTCGATCCGCAGCGACACCGACGACAACGCGGTCGTCGGGGGCCGGCCGTACTCGCGCGTGACGTCGTGCAGCTCGATCACGGCGCTCATGCGGGCACCACGACCTCGTCGCCGGCCTGGACGTCGCCGGTCACCTCGACCCGGTCGCCGGCGAACAGGCCGGCCTCGACCGGCACGGCCGTCGTCGTGCCGTCCGGCTGGAGCACCTCGACGACGAAGCCGTCGTCGACGGCCGCGCCCAGGGCGAGGACCGGCACGTGCAGCACGTCCTCCTTCACCTCCGAGACGAAGTCGACCTGCACCGACGCGTCGGTCAGGTCGCCGGTCGCCGCCGGATCGTCGAGCGACACCGTGACGGGGACCGTCGTCTTGCCCGTGGTCTCGTCGGCCACGGCCGCCCCCACGTCGGACACCCGCCCGGGAACGGTGCCGTGACCGGGCAGCGCGACCGAGACGACCCCGTCGACGGCGGCCAGCGGCGACCCGACGGGCAGGTCGACCGAGACGACCTTGTCGTCGCGTGCCGTGTCGTACAGGTCGCCGCCCGAGGCGTCGCCGACGGCCGCCGTCAGGGTGCTGACCGTGAACGACCCCGTGACGAACTGCAGGGCACCCCGGGCGATCGACCCGGTGCGCTCCTGGCCGGTGTCCTTCTGCCAGGCCGAGACGGCGTTCGCGGTGCGCCGGTCGAACGTGTCGTCCGGGGTGCCCGGGAAGTACCCCCAGGCCTTCAGGTTGTCCTCGAGCTGTCGCACGTCCGGGCCCTTCGCCATGCCCTGCTCGAACGCCCGCCACTGCGGCAGGGCGCCCTCGAACGCGGTGACCGGTTCGTCGTCGACCCGGAAGAGCTCGCTGCGTGCCGAGAGGGCGTCGCCGACCTTCGGCAGCGAGGTGATGGTGCCGGGTGCGGACCCGGTGATCGTCGGTCCGTCGAGGCGGCTGAGCCTGCCCGCCCTGGTCGTCGTGCCGGTCAGCGTGCCCTGTTCGACCACGGCCGTGGCGGGCCTCGTCGTCGTGCTCTCGTCGGCGTCGGCGGCACGGGACGCCCCGGGTGGTCCGACCAGGAACACGGCGGTGACGGCGGCCCCGACCACGGCCACGCCGGCGACGGACGACCAGGCGACGGCTCGGCGCGACGGCCTCACCGCGTCACCGTCGTGGACATGCTGCCGAAGGCGCCGCACTCCTCGAGGACGTCCTCGGGGACGTCGTCCATCGAGTCCGTGCCACCGGTGCCGTCGAGCTGGTCGGGTACGTCGTAGCCGGCGTCCCGGAGGCACTCGGTCGACTCGCGCAGCGTCGCCTCGAACTCGTCCTGGTCCTCTTTCTCGGACGCGGTCACGGGGCGTTCGCCGAGTTCGTCGGTCGTCGACTCCCTGCACTTCTCCGAGGCGGCCGACAGGGCATCCATGTCCATGTCGTCGCCGCGCGAGATCGCCATGCCTCCGCCGTCGCCCGAGGGATCGCCGATGTCGACGCCGGCCTCGCGCATGCAGCTCGCGTTCGCGAGGTCCCAGGCCTGGGCGTCGGCGGCGATCTGCGAGTCGGACCTCGTCTCGGGGGCGTCGTCGGCGGAGGTCGAACAGCCGGCCAGGGCGACGACGAGCAGGGGGAGGGCGGCGAACAGGGCGCTGCGGATTCGGGGCATGGAAGGACTCCTGGCCTCTCACGGTCACGGGCCGTGACCGGTGGTCACGGCGTCGCCCTCGTCGGGCGACGGGGTCCAGACCACCGCACGGCTCGTTGCCAGCCCGTAAACGGCCGGCTTTACGTTTCGGTGACATCCGAGATGTCATCCTCGAGGGGTGGGGGCTTCCGTGTCCCGTCCCCCTCGACCCGAACAGGAGCCAGCGTGCGCGTACTCATCGCCGAGGACGAGGTCTACCTCGCAGAGGCCGTCCAGACGGTGCTCGAGCGCCACGCGATGGCCGTCGACGTCGTGCACGACGGTGACGCCGCCCTCGAGGCGATCGCGGTGAACGACTACGACGTCGTGCTGCTCGACCGCGACCTGCCGGGCACGCACGGCGACGACGTCTGCGCTTCGGTGGCCGCGGCCGGCGACGGGCCGGGCATCCTGATGCTGACCGCGGCCGGTCGCACCCGTGACAAGGTCGACGGGTTCGAGTTGGGTGCCGACGACTACCTCGCCAAGCCGTTCGAGTTCCCCGAGCTGATCGCCCGCCTGCGCTCGCTCGCCCGGCGCCCGCGCCAGGCCCGCCCGCCCGTCACGCTCTGCGGCGACCTGCGCTACGACCCGTTCCGTCGCGAGGTCTACCGCGACGGCCGCTACGTCAAGCTGACCCGCAAGGAGTTCGCGGTGCTCGGGGTGCTGCTCGCCGCCGACGGGGGCGTGGTCAGTGCCGAACGCCTGCTCGAGAAGGCCTGGGACGAGAACGCCGACCCGTTCACGAACTCGGTGCGGGTCACGATCTCGAACCTCAGGCGACGCCTGGGCGAGCCCTGGTTGATCCACACCGTCCCCGGCAGCGGCTACCGCATCGCCGCCGAGGCCGGCTCGTGACCGGCGGCGCCGACCCGGCGCTCGCGAGGCCCAGGAGGCGCGGGCTGCGTCACCGGGGCAGCGCGCGTCTCCGGCTCACCGCCACCTTCAGTGCGGTGCTGACGGTCGTGGGCCTGTCGATCGTGGCCTCGGTCTTCCTCGTGATGCGCTTCGTGCCCGACTACCGCATCACCGCCCTGCGCACGTCGAGCGCCGAGTCGGGCGACCTCGCGTCGCCGACGGCCTCGTGGGCGCCCTCGGTCGACGCCGGCGTGGTCGCCGGGGGGACACCGCCCGCCGCCGAGACGCTGCCCGTCGCCGAGACCGCCGAGTTGCGCGCGGCGCTCACGATCTCGGGCGAGAGCGACCTCCTGCGCGTGCTCCTGACGACGTCGTCGATCGTGTTCGTCGTCGCGCTGGTCGTCGGGGTCTGGCTGAGCTGGGTGGTCGCCGGGCGCCTCCTCCGGCCGGTCGAGCACCTCGCGACCGCGGCGCGCGAGGCCGAGCACGGCGCCGCGGGGTCGTTCCGGCGACGGCTCGCCACGATGGCGCCCGGGCGCCCCGACGACGAGTTCGGACGCCTCGCGACGACGTTCGACGACATGCTCGACCGGCTCGACCGTTCGTACGAGGCCCAACGTCGCTTCGCCGCCAACGCCTCGCACGAGCTCCGCACGCCCCTCGCGACGACGCAGGCGATGCTCGACGCGGCCCTCGCGCCCGACCCGACGGGCGTCGGTGACGCGGCTGGCTCACCGCCGGTCGTGACGATCCACCGCCTTCGCGAGATGAACACCCGCAGCATCGCGACGGTCGAGGCGCTGCTCGCCCTGTCCGACGCGCAGTCCGGCGACGGCGTGGCCGCCGACCGGGTCGACCTCGTCGCCGTGGTCGACGAGGTCCTGGCCGCCACGGCGTCCGCCGCCGCCGAGGCGCGGGTCGAGGTGCGCTGCGCCTCGCGTCCTGCGCAGGTCACCGGAGACCGGGCCCTGCTCTCCGTGCTCGTCGGCAACCTCGTCCGCAACGGCATCGGCCACAACGTGCCCGGCGGCCGGCTCGACGTGACGGTCGGCACCGACGCCTCGGGGGCGCCGATCCTGCACGTGGTCAACGGCGGCGAGGTCATCGACCCGGCCGAGGTCGCGCGCCTGACCGAGCCCTTCTACCGGTCGGCGGGCCGGGTGGCCGGCTCCCACGGCCTCGGCCTGGCCCTGGTCGCGGCCGTCGCCGAGACGCACGGGGCGACGCTGACGCTCGACGCGCCTCCTTCGGGCGGGCTCGCCGTGCGCGTGGTGTTCCCCCCGCCCGCGGTCGTCCGCTGAACCCACCGGGCCGAAGAGGCAATCTTGTCCGCTCGGCACCTCCGGGGGACACCGGGGTCGGCCAGCCAGCCGACTGTGCGGCGTACCGGGCGCTCCTAGGCTCGGTGATGGGCCCGTCAGGCGGGACCGACCGGCCCCGGGGCCGGCTCCGCGACCGGAGGTGAGACGTTGACCGAGCAGGGTGGCGTCCCCGCGGACCGCCCGACGACGACGGCTCGGGCGACGACGACGGGGCGCCCGACGGCGATCATGCGTCCGGGTCAGCCCCTCGGGCTGCGGCTCGACGCCCGGCACGACGAGTTCCGCGACCTCCTGCTCGACTGCTCGCTCGAGGACGTCGGCGCGGCCGGCCGGTCGTGGCTGCGCGACCGGTACGCCGAGATCGTGCCGATCGTGCTCGCCCCGGCCCTCGCGGCGGTCGAGCACGGCCGCCCCCTGCCGGCCTCGTGCCTCGACGACCTGCGTGCCGTCGCCCGCCGCAGCGCGACCTGCCCCGACGTCGACCTTGCCGTCGTCCTGCGCGGGGCCCTGCCCGCTCTCCGCATCTTCTCCCTCGTCATGCACTCGGCGTCGGGCGGGCAGGCCGGCGCCCTCGTCCTCGCCATGGCCCGCGCCGCCCAGGTCGCCCACGAGCTCGGCACCTGCTGGGCCGAGGAGTGGGCGCGACACCGGCCCCGTCTCGTCGCCGCCCCGCCGGGCGGGGGACCAGGAGGCGCGGGCGGCACCCAGCCACCCCCGGCGTCCTCGGGGTCGGACGTCGCGCTCGACCTCGTGGCCGACGCCCCCGACCTCGACGACGTCGAACGGCAGATGCTCACCCTCACCGCCTACGGTCTCTCGAACGCCGAGATCGCCCGCGAGACGGCCTACAGCCGCCAGGCCGTGGCCTGGCACCTGGCGCGACTGATGCGGTCGTGGAGCGCCCCCAACCGGACGGCCCTCGTCTCGGTCGCCTTCGTGAAGGGCGTCATCCGGTCACGCATCGTGCGGCGGGACCGACGACGGGGCGGACCGAGGGCGGTCCAGGCGCCGACCCGACCCGCGCCTCCTGAACTGCCCCCGGCCTGACCGCGCACACAGGAACCCGCCCCGGCGTCCGGTGAGGACGTCGGGGCGGGTTCGCGGTGCCGCGGTGGGTCAGCCGCCGTTGATGCTGATGACGTTGTCGGTCTTGACGTTGTTGCCGAGCACGCCCCAGTTCAGGTAGCCGCCGTCACCGTTGTTGGTGACCTTGCCGGGGCCGTCGAACCAGTAGATGACGTAGCTGCCGCCCTTGATGTCGATCGGCTGGGCGTCGACGATCGAGCCCTCGACGGTGATGTCCTGGTTCTTGTTCACGACCGCGACCGTGAGCCGGTCGGGGTTGCCGGCGTTGTAGTAGCCGACGTCCAGGGCGGCCAGCACGGCGCCCGACCGGTCGCCCTGGTCGTTGACGGCGGCGCTGATCGCGCTGACGATCGCCAGCGGGTCGAGGGTGACGCTGCCCGTGATCGGGCTGCCGGTGCTGGACTCCGGCGAGGCGGGGGCGGTGGTCGCCGCCTGTGCCGGGGCGGCGGCGAATCCGCTCAGCCCCGTGACGGCGACGCCGCTCACGGCGACGGCGGCGATGATCGTGGCGGTCTTCGACTTCAGGTTGCTCATGGTTCGTCCTCTTTCGTTGTCGTAGGAGTTCGAGTTGCGGTGCTTCGTGTTGTCGAGTGGAACTGCCTTGCGAGAACGATCCTGTGGCCGCCGGCGGCGCGATGCACGCGTTCGCCGTCGACGTTGGTCGGGTGACCAACGATGGGTCGGGACGGTGCGTCACCGGTGTAAGACGCCGACGACGAACGAGGTCAGGGCCAGGTCACCTGAGCGTCACCTGTCGTCCAGACGTGCGCCACTCCGCTTCCCTACCGTTCGGCGTGGCCCCACCGGGCCGCCGACGCAGGTCGGTGCACGCACCCACGAGAGGCACGATCATCACGACCACGACCCCCCGCCGCCCCCGACGCGCGGCCGACCGCCGGCCCGTCCGCCGCGCCTCGGTGCTCGCCGCGAGTACGGGCCTGGGCGTGCTGCTCTCGGGCTTCGGCGCCCTCTCGGCCTCGGCGGCCACCCCGTTCGAGCCCGACCGGCTGAGCTACCCGTACGCGTCGAACGCGACGTACGACTACGTGCCGATCATCGACCAGTTCACGACGCTGCGGGCCGAGCGTCCCGACATCATCGCGCTGAACGACGAGAAGACCGTGGCGATCAACCAGGGCGCCACCCCTGCCCGGGTCGACCGGGCGATCGTCGACCAGTACGCCGACATGTCCGTCTCGATGTCGGACGGCCTCGGCACCCGGCTCGGCGAGATCTACCGCGCCGCCCGCGCCGCCGGCGAGCTGCCGAAGACCGCCGCGCTGCTCGCGAAGGACGGCGGGCTGGTCGGCTACTACTCGTCGTCGAACCCCGCCAAGGAGCACTTCGACTACGACCGCCCGTACATCCGGTTCCCCGAGCGACTCACCTACCGAGACAAGCCGGGTGGCGACGCCTGGGCCTCGACCTCGGGCGCGTACCCGAGCGGCCACACCTCGCAGGCCTACTGGCAGGGCACCTCGCTCGCCACGATGCTGCCCGAGCTCGCCCCGCAGATCCTGGCCCGCACCTCCGAGGCCGGTGACAACCGCGTCGTCATGGCCGCGCACTATCCGCTCGACGTGATGAGTGGTCGCATGATGGGCCAGGAGATCGTCGAGCGCCGCTGGGCCGACCCCGAGTTCCGCGTGCTGTTCGAGGAGGCGGGCGCCGAGCTGCGCGACGTCCTCGAGGCCGGATGCGGCGCCTCCTTGGACGTCTGCATCGCCGCCGACACCCCCTACCTCACGGACCAGGAGGCGCTGGCCGTCTACCAGGACCGCATGAGTTACGACTTCCCCCTCGTCGGAACGGCCGGGCAGGCCATGACCGTCCCCGCCGGAGCCGAGTCGCTGCTGATCTCGAGCCGCCCGACTCTGACCGACGACCAGCGTCGCCAGGTGCTCGCCCTCACCGCCATCGACTCGGGCCGTCCGCTCGACAAGGGAGCCTCGGGCAGCTGGCAGCGCCTCGACCTCGCGGCCGCCATGTCGGTGCCGATCACCGTCGCGGCGGACGGCACGGTGTCGCTGGCCGCCGCACCCGTCGACCCCGCACCGGTCGACCCGGCACCCGTCGACCCGGCACCGGTCGACCCGGCACCGGTCGACCCGGCACCGGTCGACCCGGGCTCGACGACGCCCGTCGTTTCGGCACAGCCCGTCGCAGGAGGCGCGGTGCAGCAGCCCGCGTCCGGCACGATCACCGCGGCCGACGCGGCGACCCGTGACGCCGTCGCTCGTGACGCGGCTGCTCGCGCCGACCTGGCCTCCACCGGCTCCGACCACGTGGTCGGCATCGTCGCCGCCGCGCTGGGGCTGCTCGCCGCGGGCGTCGGCCTGGTCGTCCTCCGCCGTCGTCGGGCCGCACGGCGACCCTAGGCCTCGACGACAGGTCAGCATGCGCTGTACAGTTCAGCGCATGCTGACCATCGCCCCGCGCCTCGACGCGATGAGCAGGCTGGGGCGCGCGTTGAGCGACCCGACCCGCTCGCGCCTCCTGCTCGAACTGCTCGACGCGCCGGGGTATCCGGCCCGGTTGGCCGAGACGCTCGACCTGACCCGGTCGAACGTGTCGAACCACCTCGCCTGCCTGCGCGGCTGCGGCATCGTCGTCGCCACCTCCGAGGGCCGTCGCACGCGGTACGAGATCGCCGACCCGCACCTGACGGCGGCCCTGCGCGCGCTGGTCGACGTCGTGCTCGCCGTCGACGACGGGGTCGACTGCACCGACGAGGCCTGCGACGTGCCGCTCTGCTGCGGGCCCGGCGCATGAGCCTGCCGATCGGGCCCGACGTCGTCGTGGGGCGCGTCCCCGGAGCGTCCGCCCTCACCGCCGCCCGCCGCATCGTCCTGCAGCGCCGCATCCGCTGGATCGTCGCCGCCACCATCGCCTACAACGTCGTCGAGGCGATCGTCGCGCTCGCCGCGGGCACCGTCGCGTCGTCGACGGCCCTGATCGGGTTCGGCCTCGACTCGATCGTCGAGGTGCTCTCGGCCGCCGCGGTCGCCTGGCAGTTCTCGGCCCCCGACCCCGAGAAGCGCGAGCGCACCGCCCTGCGGGTCATCGCCGTCGCCTTCTTCGCGCTGGCCGCCTACGTCGGGGTCGACGCCGTGCTCGCCCTGGCCGGCCTGCGCGAACCCGAGCACAGCGGCGTCGGCATCGTGCTCGCCGCCGTGAGCCTCGCGATCATGCCGTTCCTCAGCCTGCTCGAACGCCGCACGGGCCGAGAGCTCGGGTCGGCCTCGGCCGTCGCCGACTCGAAGCAGACGTTGATCTGCAGCTACCTGTCGGCCGCCGTGCTGATCGGCCTCGTCCTCCACCTCGCCTTCGGCTGGACCTGGGCCGACCCGGTCGCCGGGCTCGTCATCGTCGTGTTCGCCGTGCGCGAGGGGCTCGAGGCCTGGCGCGGCGACGCCTGCGCCGTGCCCGTCTCGGCGCTCACGGGCGAGCGCGACGTCGAGCCCTGCGACTGCTGCTGACGCTCGACCGCCCGCCCGCCCGCCCGCGACGAGGGAGTCGATCCGGGCACCACGTCAAAGCGCCGGCGGTCACCGATACGCTGCGACTGGTGAGATCGGCGAGGCTCAGTCGATCACTGCTCAGAGGCTGCCCTCGGTCACCACCCACTGCTGCCGGAGATCGGGGTAGGCGCGGGCGATGTGGGTGAAATCCCGGTCGTAGTGCACGACGGTGGCCCGGTTCACGACTGCGTAGGCGGCGATGAGGACGTCGACGGCGCCCGCTGCCCTGCCCATGTGAGCGGCGAAGAGAGCGGATCGGATGGCCGCCACGTCTCGCACCTCCGGATGCACCCGGCAGTCCGAGAAGGCACCAGCCAGCGTCAGGACGATCGCGGAGTGGTCCTCGAGGCTTCGGGCGCTGAAGCCGTATTCGGCCGCGACAGGCGGGCAGATGAGGATGTCGTCCGGCGCGGTCGTCCGGATGATCGCCTCGATCGCTGCACGAACCGCCGGCTCGGTGGCGACCCGCTGCCACGCCGAGTTGTCGATGATGAAGCGGTGCCGCCGCACCTCCATCTCGTGCTCGTCGGGCTCGGCGAGGTGGAGCCCTGGACGGCCGGTGCTCACGCGTCGATCGTCCCCGGGCCTGCTGGCTGCGGATCGACGTCGACCTCGATCCCGCTCAACGTGGCCAAGGCCTCGAGCTGCACCTGCCGCTTCACGATGTCGCCGAGTGCCTGGTTGATGGCGTCTTTCGTCGTCCTCACGCCGAGGATGCCCTTGGCGGCTGCCAACAGCTCGGTGTCCACGTCCACGCTCGTCATCGCCATGGTGACCTCCATATGCTTGAGCCTGCGAGTTTATATGTCTCCGGCTCTCGGTGCCAGTCGCATCGATCATGCGACGACGCTTTCGCGACTCGACGCGGCGGAGCCGTCTCTCCACAGGCCGCCGCTCCGCGGCCCGCTCGGCGCGGGTCCGTGGAGGAGGCGACGGGCGGTCGGCGACGCGTCAGGCCGGGCGCGCCGCGACGCCGTCGAACAGCAGCTCGACGGTGGCCTCGAGCGCGGCGTCCCCGGGGTCGCGGCGGGTCACGACGTGCAGCAGCACCGTGCCGATCAGCGACTCGACCAGGGCCTCGAGCGGGGCGTCGTCCCGGATCTGCCGCGCGCGCCTCCCGGACTCGAGGCGGGCGAGCAGCGCCGCCCGCGTGACCGAGGTGACGCGCTCGTCGTAGTGCTCGGCGACGGCGGCGTCCTCGGCGGTCGCCGCGATCGACGCCCGGATCAGCCCGCCCGCAGCGGGCGAGGCGAAGGCCGAGAAGGAGGCGCGGAGCCAGTCGAGCACGTCCCCACGCACGTCGCCCGTGTCGGCCACCTCGAGGTGGGGCAGCAGGTGTCCCGTGAGCATGCCCTCGGCCACCAGCGCCGCCTTCGCCGGGTACCAGCGGTAGATCGTCGCCTTGCCGACCCCCGCCGCCGCCGCGATGCGGTCGAGCGAGAGCTTGTCGTAGCCGCGCTCGGCCAGCTCGTCACGGGTCGCGTCGAGGATCGCGAGGCGGGCGGCCTCGCTGCGGGCGCGGCCGGGGCGGGTGGGGCGTGCGGTGGTCACCGGTCCATCCTCGTGCACGTCCTGCCGCCCCCGGCCTCGCTGCGGATCGTCCGGCCCTACTGGACCGACCAACCGCCGTCGCTCGCCAGGATCGCGCCGTTCACGTTCACCGCGTCGTCGCTCAGCAGGAAGGTGATCGACGCCGCGAGCTCCTCGGCCGTCGCGATCGTCGGGATCGCCGCCTGGAACGGACGCAGCCGCGCCGACCCCGCCTCGGACACGTTCGCCGGGAAGGGGATGCCCGTCGCGACGCCGCCGGGCGCCACCGCGTTCACCCGGATGCCCTGCTGCGCGTACATGAAGGCCGCCGACTTGGTCAGGCCGACGACGCCGTGCTTCGACACCGTGTAGGCGTTGCCCGACGCGTTGCCGCGCAGCCCCGCCTCGGAGGCCACGTTGACGATCGAGCCGCGGCCGGCCCCGAGCATCACGGGGATCACCGCGCGGGACAGCTTGAACCCGCCGGTCAGGTTGATGCCGATGACGCGGTCCCACATCGCGTCGCTCGTCTCGTGCAGGGGAGAGAAGTCGTCGTTGATGCCCGCGATGTTCGCCAGGGCGTCGATGCGGTCGCCGGCGGCCGCGACGATCGCGTCGATGTCGTCCTGCTTCGTGATGTCGCCTGCCACGGGGACCACGTCGGCGTCGGGCAGGGAGGCGACCAGCGCCTCCAGCTTGTCGGCGAAGAGGTCGACGGCGACGACGCGGCCGCCCTCGCGGGCCACGCGGGACGCGGTCGCGCGGCCGATGCCGGAGGCCGCACCCGTGACGACCACGGTCTTGCCGGCGAACCGACCGGGGGTGATCGTCTCGCGCCACGGGCCGTCGGCGTCGACCGTCTCGTCGGGCACCACGCCGTCGTTCACCTGCAGCACGAGAGCGTCGACCAGCTCCTGCGGCACCTGTCCCTGGCTCATCGCGACCAGCTGCTGCAGCGGCAGACCGCGGACCGGGGCGAGCGCGCTCTCGTCGAACGCGCCTCCCTGCCCGAGTGCGGCGCGGATCGCGGGCCCGCCCTCGGGGTGGTCGAGCCAGGTGCCGATGGTGCTGGAGCCGGTCAGGGGAACGGTGACGTCGGACATGTCGTCTCTTCTCTGAGGAGGGTCGGGTCGGGTGGGTCGGGGCGGGCACGGGAGCGGCACCCTGATTCGAAACAGATTGTCTCGCATTGCGACGGTACCGCGGGCGGAGGACTTCGCGGCTGAGCGCCTGCCGAGAGAACGCCGACCGCCGACCCACCCCCGCCGCATCCCGCCTAGCGTCCGATGCATGACCGTCACCCTGCCTCCCGCCGCCCGCCTCGACGACCGGACCGTGGTCGTCACCGGAGCCAGCTCGGGCATCGGCCGCGCCGCCGCCCGCGAGCTCGCCCGCCGTGGTGCCACCGTCGCCGTGGTCGGTCGCAACCCCGACCGCACCCGCACGGTCGCCCACGAGATCGGTGGCACCGCCTACCTCGCCGACTTCTCCGACCTGTCGACCGTGCGCGAGCTGGCCGACCAGCTGCTCGCCGAGAACCCCCGCATCCACGTGCTCGCCAACAACGCGGGCGCCACGATCCCCGAGCGTGCGCTCACGGTCGACGGGCACGAGACGACGTTCCAGGGCAACCACCTCGCTCCCTTCCTGTTGACCGCGTTGCTGACGCCGCGCCTCCTCGAGACGGCGAAGGAGGCGCCGGCCGGGTCGGTCCGCATCGTCCAGACCTCGAGTGCCGGCAACCTGTTCGGCAAGGTCGACCTGGACGACCTCGACAACGCACGGGGTGCGTGGGCCGGCGGCTTCCGCGCCTACGGCACGTCGAAGCTGCTCAACGTGCTGTTCACCCGCGAGCTGGCCCGACGCCTGCCCCGCGCCGGCGGCGGGGTCGACGCGTTCGCGTTCCACCCCGGATTCGTCGCCTCGGGCTTCGGTGGCGACGGCGCCTTCATGACCGCGGCCAAGCGCCTCGCGGTGTCGACCGAGGACGGCGCCGAGCCGCTCATCCGCCTCGCGGGTGCCACGACCGTGCCGGCACCGAGCGGCAACTACTTCGACCGCCTCAAGGCCCCCGGCCGCGTCGCCCGCCAGGCGAACGACGCCGATCTCGCCCGTCGCCTCTGGGACGAGAGTGCCCGCCTGCTCGACCTCGACGAGACGATCTGACCGAGCGCCCGCCGGTCTCGCGGCCCGTCGAGTGGGCGGAAGATGTCCTTCCCCGACGAGGGAAGAACATCTTCCGCCCACTCGATCGAGTTGGACAAGAAAGTACTTGCTTAACGGGAAAGTGCTTTCTAGAGTGAGAGTCCTACGAGAGGACGATCACGATGACCGCTGACATCACCGGTAGTACCGGCACTCCCGACTCCGCCGAGGCCCGGCGTCTGCTCGACCAGGCCGCCGCCGTGGGCCGAAGCGCGACGTCGGCGGCGAGCTGGCCCGCCGTGGCCTTCCTGCTCGGCCTCGGCGCCGCGGCGTCGATGGGAACCCTCGCCATGGGCCTCACCACAGGCACCGCCTACTTCGTCTCGATGGGCGGCCTGCTGGTCTGGGTCGCCGTCCTGGTCGTGGCGCTCGTCGTCCTGAACAGGTCGGCCCGGGCGGGTTTCGGTCGACGCTGGATCGCGTATCTGGCCGCGTTCTTCGCCTGCTACGTCGGGGCCATGCTCGTCGTCGGCTTCTCACAGGGCCAGAACGTCGTCGGCAGTGCGGTGATGTCGGCTGTGCTGCTCGTGGTGTCGGTCGCCTGTGCGATCGTCGAGGTGCGCGAGGCGCGACGATGACCGCCCGACCGCACCCGCGCCTCCGGCTGTCCGAGTTGCTGCACCAGCCCGTCCGCTTCTCGATGATGGCGGCCCTCGCCGCGGCCGAGGGTCTCGACTTCCGTGACCTGCGCGACGCCGTGCAGGTGACCGACTCGACCCTGAGCAAGCAGGTCAGCGCCCTCGAGGCCGCGGGCTACATCGCGGTCACGAAGGGGTTCGTGGGCAAGCGACCCCGGACGAGCCTGAAGCTGACCCCGTCCGGGCGCGAGGCCTGGGCCGAGCACCTCGCCACCCTCCGCGAGATCGCCGCCGGCTAGTCGCCGGACCAGTCGAGTGGTCAGAAGATGTCCTTCCCCGACGAGGGAAGGACATCTTCCGCCCACTCGATCGGTCGGACGAGGAGGCGCGGGCCCCGGGCGGTGGGCATGCCGCGTCGCGGCCGCGCAAGTCCCAGCAAGTGCCCAGCCGTCGTGGGTGCACCGAGTGCGTCGCTGCACTTAGTGTAGGCAGGTGACCGTCAAGACCCTGGTGCCCGACCGCCGTGCCGCCCTCAAGGCGAAGCACCGTCAGGCCATCGTCGACGCCGCCGACGCGCTCATCGCCGAGCGCGGGGCACCCCGCTTCAGCGTCGACGAACTGGCCGAGCGCGCCGACGTCTCGCGTCGCACGGTCTTCAACCACTTCTCGTCGCTCGACGAGGTCGTCATGACGGCCTGCACCCGCGTGCTCACCGGGGCCGTCGACGAGTTCCGGGCCGCGACCGCCGCGACGCCCGTCGGTGACGGCAGCCGCGCCTCCTTGTTCGCCGAGGTCATCCAGGCCATGCAGGGCATCGACCTGCCGGCCGTCGTCTCGTACCTCTGGGGGGTCCTCGGCGACGACGGCAGCGACCCGCGGTCGCACAGCCTGATCCAGGACGTCTTCACCCGCGTCACCGAGCAGCTCTCGATCGAGATGGCCGAGCGCAGCCCCGCCACCGACCCGCTCGAGGCCGAGGTGCTGGTCAGCTCGCTGATGAACGGCATCGCCGTCGTCGCCCGCCACTGGATCATGCGGACCGGCGCGGTCGTCGACGCCGACAGCCGCGACGTCTGGGCCGACCTGCTCGACCGGATGACGACGAGCATCCGCACCGGCTACGGGCCGTCGGCGACGCCGACCCCTGCGGCAGCTGCCCCGACGGCGCCCGGCCCGACCACCCCCTGACCCGTCGGCCGGCGTCCCCGGCCGACCCGCACCTCCTTCTCGACGACGCGACGTGAGGCCCACCCCCGCAACCCGCATCACCCCGCACCATCCCTGGAGGAACAGACACCCATGGCATCCCTGCTCTATCGACTCGGCCGGTTCTCGGCCCGGCGGGCCTGGCTCGTCATCGTGGCCTGGCTGGTCGTGCTCGGCCTCGCCGGCGGCGCCTTCGCGCTGTTCGGCGGCACGCTGACCACCGCCGTCAGCATCCCCGGCACGGCGACCCAGAAGGTCAGCGACGAGCTCGCCGAGAAGTTCCCCCAGGCGAGCGGCGGCACCGGCACGGTGGTCTTCACGACCACCGACGACTCGGCCTTCACCGACCAGCAGAAGTCCGACATCGCGGCCCTGCTGACCGACGCGAAGGAGCTGGACGACGTCAAGGGCACCACCGACCCCTTCGCGACCCAGCAGCAGATCGACGACCAGGCCCAGAAGATCACGGACGGCCGCACGCAGATCACCGCGGGCGAGGCCCAGATCACCTCGGGCCAGGCACAGATCGACGCCGCGAAGGCCCAGATCACCGCCGGCCAGCAGCAGCTCGACGCCGCCAAGGCCCAGGCGCAGGCCGCCGGTGGGGCCGCCCTCGCGGCCGCCACGCCGCAGCTCGAGGCGCAGCAGGCCCAGCTCGACGCGGGCACGCAGCAGATCGCCACGCAGCAGTCCGAGCTCGACGCGGGCAAGGCCGAGCTCGAGACGCAGAGCGCCACGCTCGAGCAGGGTGCCTCGTTGCTCGAACTGACCGACGGCATCCGCCAGGTGTCGACCGACGGCACCACGGCCGTCGCCAGCATCCAGTTCGACAAGGCGCTGAACCTCGTCACCAGTGAGAACAAAGAGGCCGTCGTCGAGGCGATGAACGACGCCGACATCGACGGCGTCGAGGTCGAGGTGTCGAACGACATCGCGGCCAGCATCCCCGAGATCCTCGGCCCGGGCGAGGTGGCCGGCGTCGTCATCGCCGCCATCGTGCTGTTCGTCATGCTCGGCACCCTGATCGGTGCCGGCCTGCCCCTGATCAACGCCCTGATCGGCGTCGGCGTCGGCGTGCTCGCCTCGCTGTCGCTCTCGGGCGCCGTCGAGATGCTGTCGGTCACGCCCGTGCTGGGTGTGATGCTCGGCCTCGCGGTCGGCATCGACTACTCGCTGTTCATCCTCAACCGGCACCGCACCCAGCTGAAAGAAGGGGTGCCGCTGCACGAGTCGATCGGCCTGGCCAACGGCACCTCGGGCAACGCGGTCGTCTTCGCCGGCTCGACCGTGCTGATCGCCCTGCTCGCGCTCAACCTGACCGGCATCCCGTTCCTCGGCCTGATGGGCACCGTCGGCGCGGTCTGCGTCTTCGTCGCGATCCTGATCGCCATCACGCTGACCCCGGCGCTGCTCCGCCTCGTCGGCCTGCGCATCCTCACCAAGAAGGCGCGGAAGGCCGTCGGCAACACCGGGGCCGTCCGGGTGCCGACCAAGCCGATGAGCACCACGCGTGCCGTGCTGACCCTCGTGGCAGGCGTCGCCGTGCTGCTGATCGTCGCGATCCCCGCGCTGTCGATGCGCCTCGGCCTGCCCGCCGGGTCGTCCGAGCCGGTCGACTCGAGCGCCTACAAGGCGTACAAGCTGATCGACGAGAAGTTCGGCGCCGGCGTCAACGGCCCCCTGGTCGTCGTCGCCGACCTGCCGACCGCGATCTCGGACGACGACCTCGTCTCCGAGCAGGTGCGCATCGGCACGATCCTCAAGGACCAGGACGACGTCGCCGCGGTCGCCCCCATCGGCGCCTCGGACGACGACACCCTGCTGGCGTTCCAGGTCGTGCCGAAGGGCGGGCCGACCGCCGAGTCGACCGAGCAGCTCGTGCGCGACCTGCGCGGGCTCGACATCGACGACGTCTCGTCGCTCGGCGTCGCCGGCAACGCCTCGGGCAACATCGACGTCAGCGAGAAACTGGCCGGAGCCCTGCCGCTCTACCTGCTCGTCGTCGTCGGGTTGTCGTTGATCATCCTGATCTTCGTGTTCCGGTCGATCCTCGTGCCGATCACCGCCACCATCGGGTTCGTGCTGTCGCTGTTCGCCGCGTTCGGCGGCGTCACCGCGGTGTTCCAGTGGGGCTGGCTGGGTCCGGTCTTCGGTGTGCACGACCCGGGGCCGATCCTGAGCTTCCTGCCGATCCTGATGGTCGGCGTGCTGTTCGGGCTCGCGATGGACTACCAGCTGTTCCTGGTCAGCGGCATGCGCGAGGCGTACGCCCACGGCTCGTCGGCCCGCCTGGCGGTGCAGCGCGGCGTCCACGCCGGTCGCACGGTGGTCACGGCCGCGGCCCTGATCATGACGGCGGTCTTCTCGGGCTTCGTGTTCTCGAACTCGGTGATGATCCAGTCGATCGGCCTGGGGCTGGCGCTGGGCGTGCTCGTCGACGCGTTCGTCGTGCGCCTGCTGCTGATCCCGGCCGTGATGCACCTGCTCGGCGACGCCGCGTGGTGGCTGCCGAAGTGGCTCGACCGCATCCTGCCCGACGTCGACGTCGAGGGCGCCTCCCTCGAGCGGTCGCAGCCGCACGCCTCGTCCGGTGACGCCGCGGGTGCGGGTGCGGGTGCAGGCGCGGGCGCGGGCTCGGCTGACGGGCACGTCTCGCACGTCGACCCGGCGGCTCCCGTCGACGCCGTCCCCGACGGCAGCGACCCCGACCACCACGGGCGCCACGCGGGCTGACCCCGCGCCTCCGGAACCGGCGAAGCGCTCCGGGTCGAACCGTCGATGCGCCGTCGAACCGCGCATCTGCATGGTTCGACGGCGCACCGGTGGTTCGACCCCGATCACAGGAGGCGCGGCCCCGTTGCCGCCGGAGCCCCACCGCCCTAGGGTGGCCCGGTGATCATCCCGTCCGCACCCGTGACGCCCTCCGGGCGTGAGGGGGTCGTCGGCGCCGCGTGCGCCGGCTGCAGGTAGTCGCGTCTCCGCAGCGGATCGACCGTCCGGGTCGATCCGTGCTCCGCCGTGCCGCGCGGGCTGCAGCCCCGGCACGGTCCCACGAGAACACCCGGGCCGATCGACGCGTCGACGGTGGGCACGGGCGGTCGCCGGCCGCCCGTGCCCGTGGACGTCGTCGCCGCCCCGGGCCCGACGACCGGAGAACCACATGATCCCCCTGACCGAGAAGACCGTCCGCGCCTCGTTCGTCAACGCGAGCCGCAAGGAAGCCACCGACCTCACCCTGCCCCCGGGCTTCGCCGACCTCGACTGGGACGACCTCGAGTACCTCGGCTGGCGCGACCCCAAGATCGCCCGCCGGGCCTACGTCGTCGTGCCGACCCTCGACGCGGACGGCAGCCCGGGCCCCGCGGTCGCCGGCGTCGTGCTGCGCCAGGCCGAGGCCTCACCCCGCCAGCGGGCGCAGTGCACCTGGTGCCAGGACGTCCGGCTGCCGGCGGACGTGCTGTTCTACAGCGCCAAGCGGGGGGGCGCGGCCGGACGCAACGGCGACACCGTGGGCACGCTCGTCTGCGGCGGGTTCGAGTGCTCGGACAACGTGCACGTCGCACCGCCCGAGGCCTACCTCGGGTTCGACGTCGAGGCGGCGCGGCTCGAGCGCATCGCGAGCCTGCGCGTGCGGGCCGCGGGCTTCGTCGAGAACGTGCGCCGCGCCTCCTGACCGGGCCGCGCCTCCCGACCCGGCGAGACCGGGACGCAGGAGGCGCGGGTCGGCACCGCGGACTGAACGTCGCACCGTCGGAACAGGCGGTGCGACGTCCAGTCGGCGGTGCGTTCCGCCCGCACAGCGCAGGAGGCGCGGGTCGGCCCGCTCACGGACCCCGGCGGTACCCTGGTGGGCATGTCGTCACCCGCCTGCCCGTCCCGCGCCCCGCGCCGGGCGCGCACGGCGCAGCAGGCGTTCCCGAAGCGGCTCGTGCTGACGAAGCGCACCTGTGGCACGAACGGCTGGATGAGCCTGTGGGGCAGCAACGCCCACGGCGAGATCGCCGGGTGCCCGCCGCCCGTGGCGTAGCGCCGCTCCTCGTCGTCGACGGGTCGAGCGGACGCCCCGCCCTGCTCACCGACGCTCCCGAAGGACGACACCCATGACCGACCCCACCCCCGCCGACCTGACGGCCGCTCCTCCTGCTCCCGCCCACGCGCCCCACGCCGAGGGTCGGGCCGCGCGCTTCTCGCGCTTCCTCAGCCGCGACACGACCGGCGGCCTGCTGCTGCTCGCGGCGACCGTGCTCGCGCTCGTCCTGGCGAACAGCCCGGCCGGCTCGTTCTACGCGGCCGTGCGCGACGTGTCGTTCGGTCCCGAGGCCCTGCATCTGCACCTGAGCGTCGGCACCTGGGCGGCGGACGGCCTGCTGGCGATCTTCTTCTTCGTGGTCGGCCTCGAACTCAAGCAGGAGTTCGTCGCCGGATCGCTGCGCGACCCCCGCGTCGCGGTCCTCCCCATCGCCGCGGCGGTCGGTGGGGTCGCCCTGCCGGCACTGATCTTCACGCTGGTCAACCTCGGTGCCGGGCCCGACGCGCTCCAGGGCTGGGCGATCCCCGCCGCGACCGACATCGCGTTCGCCGTCGCCGTGATCGCCGTCGTCGGCAAGCGGCTGCCCCCGGCCCTGCGCACCTTCCTGTTGACCCTCGCCGTGGTCGACGACCTGATCGCGATCACGATCATCGCGGTGTTCTACACGGCGGGCATCGCCTTCGTCCCCTTGCTGCTGGCGCTGCTGCCGCTCGCCGCGTTCGCCGTGCTCGTCCGGCGTGGCGTGCGGGCGTGGTGGCTGCTGATCCCGCTGGGCGTCGTCGCCTGGGCGCTGGTGCACGCGTCGGGGGTGCACGCCACGATCGCCGGGGTGCTGCTCGGCCTGCTCGTGCCCGCGGTGGCCACGGCTCGGGCCGGCGTCACGCACGTCAGTCCCGACGGCCACGAGGTGCGGCACCCGCTGACCCACCACTTCGCCGAGCGCTGGAGCCCGGTCTCGTCGGGCGTCGCCGTCCCGATCTTCGCCTTCTTCTCGGCCGGTGTCACCGTCGGCGGGTTCGGCGGGCTGGTCGAGTCGCTGAGCGACAGCGTCGCCATCGGCATCGTCGTGGCTCTCGTCCTCGGCAAGTCGATCGGCATCACCGGGGCGTCGCTGCTCGTGACCCGCCTGCCGGGCATCCGGCTCGACCCGAGCCTGCGCTGGGGCGACGTGCTCGGGCTGTCGTTCGTGGCCGGCATCGGGTTCACCGTGTCTCTGCTCGTCGGCGAGCTCGCCTACGGCACCGGCAGCGAGCAGGACGACGTGGTCAAGGTCGGCGTCCTCGTCGGCTCGCTCGTCTCGGCCCTGATCGGCGGCACGATCCTCGCCGTGCGCGGTCGCGCCCGGGCCCGCCTCGACGCCTGACGGGCCGCCGTCCGCCGAGACCCCAGGAAGTCGCCGAGACCCCGGGGCGCGCACGAGGGTCTCGGCGAGGTCCTGGGGTCCCGCCGCCCTCCGCCGGCCGCCCTCCGCCGGCCGTCCCGCGCAGGCCGGGCCGCGCCTCCTGCGGTCGCGTGCCTCGGTCACGGCAGCGCAGGAGGCGCGGGTCAGCTCGCAGGACGCGTCGCGAGGATCGCCTCGGCAGCCGCGACGAGCTGAGCCTGCAGATTCGTCTCGCCGACGTCGCTCGCGCTGACCTGCAGCCACGAGCCGTCGGTGACCACGTTCACGGAGCACGCGCTTCCCTCGTCGGAGACGCAGACGTACTCCGCCTCGTCGGCACCGGCCACCGACACGGGTGACCGTTCGAGGGAGGCCATCGAGTCCACCGCCTCGACGGCCCAGCCGCTTCCCGGGCTCAAGGACACGGTGACGTCTGCGATCTCGGAGACGGGAGCGCTCTCGAGGTAGGGCGTCGACCAGAAGCACGCGAGCGATCGGTCGGCAGCGCCGACGATCCCGCTCAGGTCGTCGCGGTGCAACGTCTGAGGGCCCTCCAGGCGAGGGGAACCCAGGATCTCGCTCAGGGGTGCCTCCGGTGCCAGCGCTTCGCACCCGTCGACCTGGTTCCACGACGACCCCGGGCGAGTCCAGGGGGACGTCGCGGACAGCCCGTCGAGCTGAGAGGCCACGCTCGACAACGCCACGATCGTGTTGGCCGCGCGTGTCTCGGTCGACACGGTGTCCGACGTGGCGTCGACGTCGGACGACGAGAACTCGACCCACCACGGGCCTGCGACGAAGGAGGCGTCACAGCCGTACTCGGAACAGATCATGGCGGACGCCTCGCCGACACCGGCACGCGTGGAACCTGTCGTGCGCAAACCGTCGACGCTCGTGAGACCGCTGTCGCGGTCGCTCGAGACCGAGATGTGGACGCGTGAGTACGGCTGCTCGGCGGAACCCCACTCGCAGCGCAGGACGCCGGATTCGAGGAGGGCGGCGTCAGACGTCCTGAGCAGGCCGACCCGGCCCTGCACGGGTGACGGGATGAAGAGGTCCATCCGCACGCCACTCGCCAGCGTCGCGCAGTCGATCGGCGCCGACGGCACCGGCGCGACCACGGGTGCCACCGTCGGCGTGGGTCGTGGCGTCGCCGTCGGTGTGACGGTCGGCGTCGGGGTGGGCGTGCTCGTCGGCGTCGCCGGTGCCGAGGCCTGGAACGGGGAGGGCAGCATGCCGAGCGCGAGGGCTCCCGAACCGCCGCCGATCGCCAGCAGGGCGGCCAGTCCCAGGCCGAGACCGAGGGTGCGGTTGCGCTTGCGGCGCGGGGACTCCGTGGTGCGTTCGAGGACGTTCTGTTTCATCGTGACGAGCATGCTTCTCAGCTCGTCTCCGGTGGGGGGCTCAGAGTTCATCGTTCATCACCGCCTTCTTCTTCAGTCGCGATCGGGTGCGCGACACGCGTTGGGTGACGGCGCCGATGCTCAGCCCGACCTGGGCGGCGGCCTCGCCGTAGGGGCGTCCCTCGATCAGGCAGAGCTCGACGATCTGCCGGTCGACCGGGCCGAGGGCGTCGATCTCGTCGCGGACCCACCGCAGCCGGTCACGCGCCTCCTCGCCGTGGTCCGGGGCGACGAGGTCGTCGGGCAGCTCGTCGGTGATGGCGCGGGCCTGCTTGCGGCGCAGGTTCGCGGCGTGGTTGCGGCAGACGACCAACAGCCAGGGCAGCAACGAGTCCTCGGGCAGGTCGATCTGGTCGACCTTCTTCCAGAGGGTCACGAACGTGTCCTGAACGATCTCCTCGACGTCCATCCGGGTCGCCGCCAGCGCCCACGCGTAGCGGGTCACCGTCGCGGCGTGCCGGTCGAACAAGGCCGACAGCGCCCGTTGGTCACCCCCGACCGTGCGTCTGACGAGCTCGTCGTCGCCTTCCGTGTCGTGATCCACGTCCACCCCCTTCACTAGAGGAGTGTCGCGGAACCGGCGAACCTGACACGGGACCTCCGGCGGATCGGCGGGCGGCCCGTCACGACGGCACGGGGCCCGGCCACCTGGGGTGGGTACGGTGTCCGCATGACCCCGACCCGCGCCTCCGTCCTGTTCGTCTGCCAGAAGAACGGGGGCAAGTCGCAGATGGCCGCCGGGCTGATGCGTGACCTCGCCGGCGACGAGGTCACCGTCGTCTCGGCCGGCACGAAGCCCGGCACCGACCTCAACGCGCAGTCGGTCGAGTCGCTCGCCGAGCTCGGCATCGACCTCGGCGACGAGCACCCCAAGGCCCTCACCGAGCAGATGGTGCGCGACGCCGACGTGGTCGTCGTCCTCGGTCAGGAGGCGCGGGTCGACGAGGTCCCCGGCACCCGGTTCGAGACCTGGGTCACGGACGAACCCTCCGAGCGCGGCATCGAGGGCATGGAGCGCATGCGCCTCGTCCGCGACGACATCCGCGCCCGCGTCGCCGACCTGCACGCCCGCCTCTGACGCCGAGACCCCACGAAGTCGCCGAGACCCCTCGGCGCGCGCGGGGGTCTCGGCGACTTCCCGGGGTCTCACGCACGAACGGAGGCGGTGGCGACCTCTCAACGTCACCACCGCCTCCCGGGCCGCCGCTGCCACGGCCACGGCCCACCCGCGCCGACCTCCACCGTGAACCGGGGGCCGGGCGGGAGTCGGACCGCCTACCCCTTGACGCCGCCCGCGCTCAGGCCGGACTGCCAGAAGCGCTGCAGGAACAGGAACGCCACGACCAGCGGCAGGATCGACACGAACGATCCGGTCAGCACGGTCGAGAACAGCACCTGGGCGCCGCCGCCTCCGGTCGCGGCCTGCTGCCACTGCGCCAGGCCGACCGTCGCCGGGAAGAGCGACGGGTCGTTCAGCATGATCAGCGGCAGGAAGTAGTTGTTCCAGGTCGAGACCAGCGCGAACAGCAGCACCGTGACGATGCCCGGCGCGAGCAGCCGCGACGCGATCGTCAAGAAGATCCGCAGCTCGCCGGCCCCGTCGATCCGGGCCGCCTCGAGCAGGCTGTCGTCGACCGCCTCGCTCGCGTAGACGCGCATCAGGTAGACGCCGAACGGGCTGACCAGCGACGGCAGGATGATCGCCCAGGGGGTGTCGACGAGGTTCGCCGCGCTGAACAGCAGGTAGGTCGGGATCGCCAGCGCCGTCAGCGGCACCATGACCGCCCCGAGGATCAGGCCGAAGACGAACGACTTGCCCTTGAAGACGTACTTGGCCAGCGAGTAGCCGCACATCGTGGCGAGCACCGCGGCACCGACCGAGCTGACGACGGCGTAGAGCACCGTGTTGCCCATCCACTGCACGAAGATGCCGTCCTGGAACGTGAACAGCTGGGCGAGGTTGTCGCCCAGGGCGAAGGTGCGGCCGAAGGCCAGGCCGAACGTCGAGAAGATGTCGCCGTTCGTCTTCGTCGCCTGGATCGCCAGCCAGATCAGCGGCAGCAGGAAGTACGCCAGCGTGATCCAGAGGATCACGGTGAGGATCGGCGTCTTGCGCTTCGACCGCTCGACGCGACGTCGCGGGCGGCGCCGACCCGCGCCTCCTGAAGCTTCGAGGCGGCGGACGGGACGGTCGACCGACGTGGCCCCGGCGGTGTCGACGGGTGCGGGTGCGATCGTCACGACAGGCGCTCCTTGCGTGAGGTGGCGAGCTGCACCACGTAGCTGATGATCATGATGAGGAACCCGAGCAGGAACGCGATGGCCGCGGCGTAGTTGACGTCCTGGTTCTTGAACGCGACGTTGTACGCGTAGAGGTTCGGGGTGAAGTCCGAGCCGATCGCGTTGGGCGCGATGCTGTAGAGCAGGTTCGGCTCGTTGAAGAGCTGGAACGACCCGATCACCGAGAAGATCACGGTCAGCAGGATCGCCGAGCGGATCGCGGGGATCTTGATGCTCCACGCCACCCGCCAGGGCCCGGCGCCGTCGATCTCGGCGGCTTCGTACATCTCGGTCGGCACGCTGCGCAGCGCGGCGTACAGCACGATCATGTTGTACCCGATGAACTCCCAACTGACGATGTTCATCGTGCTGCCGAGCACGTTCTGCGGCGACAGCAGGTCGGGCGGGGTGAGGCCGACACCGCTGATCACCTGGGCGATCAGGCCGGACTCGCGGCCGTAGAGGTAGCCCCACATCAGCGTCGCGACGACGCCGGGCACGGCGTACGGCACGAAGATCGCGAGGCGGACGAACTTGCTGCCGGCCACGCGGCCGGTGTCGAGCGCGAGCGCGACGAACAGGGCGATCACGAGCATGATCGGCACCTGCACGAAGAGGAACAGGGCGACCCGGCCGAGGCCGGCCCAGAAGCTCGGGTCGTTCAGCGCGCGGCTGTAGTTGGCGAGGCCCGAGAAGACCTGCCCGCCGACGAGCTGCGAGGTGAAGGTGCTCAGGTAGCCCGCGTAGCCGAGCGGCACCAGGAACATCGCCGCGAAGACGACCAGGAACGGGATCGCCAGCGCCCAGGCCGCGACGAGCTGCGGCCGGTGCAGCGAGCTCGTGCGCCGCGGGGTGGCGGGCTGACGGGACGAGGAGGCGCGGGTCGCGTCTCGACGAGGGGTGACGGAGGTGGACATGGGGCTCCTTGCCGGGCCGAGGGGGTGCCGCCCGAGGGCGGGCGGCACCCCGTGAGCGCTACTTGACGGTGAAGCCCTGCTGCTTCGCGTAGGCGGTGACGTCGTCCTGCCACGCCGTGAGGGCGGCGGACAGGTCGGAGTGGTCGGCGATCGCCTTGCCGAGCGTGTCGTTGAAGCTCGAGTAGACGTAGTCCATGAACGGCAGCCACTGGAAGTCGGTGCTGACCGTGTCCGAGACGCCGGCGAAGAGCTCGTTGACCTTCTGGCCGCCGTAGAAGTCCGAGGCGGTGTCGGTGAAGTCGCTGCTCGACAGGGTGTCGGTCGTCGTCGGGAACAGGAACTGCTCGTTCGCGAAGGCCAGGGTCGACTCGGGGTCGCTGTTCAGGAACTTGCTGAACTCGGCCGCGGCGATCGGGTTCTGCGTGCCCGTGATGACGGCGTCGCTCGATCCGCCCCAGTTGCCCGAGACGTCCTCGCCGGCCTTCCACTGCGGGATCTTCGCGGCGGTCCACTTGCCGCTCGTGTTCGCCGCCGTGCCCTGCAGGAAGACGGGGCCCCAGGCGGCGGTCTGCCAGCTGGCGTACTTGCCCGACGAGAAGCCCTGGTACCAGGCGTCGTTGAAGTCGGCGTCGGTCGAGACGAGGTCCTTGTCGATGAGGTCCTGCCAGAAGGTGACGACCTTCTGCGTCTCGGTCGAGTCGAGGTCGATGCCGACGGTCTTGTCGCCGTCGTACGAGAACGGCTTGGCGCCGGCCTGCCAGAACAGCCCGACGATCTGCCCGGGGTCGTTGCCGGGCAGGTTCGAGATGTACGAGTCGGTCTTGTCCTTGATCGTCTGCGCGTCGGTCGCGAAGTCGGCCCAGGTCTCGGGTGCCTTCGTCAGCCCGGCCTGCGCGTAGATGTCCGAGCGGTAGAGGTTGCCGAGCGGGCCCGAGTCCTGCGGCACCGACCAGACGCCGGTGTCGTCCGCGACCTGGTTCCAGACCCACGGGACGTACTTCGACTCGAGGTCCGCGCCTCCGTAGGGGGTCAGGTCGACGAGGCTGCCGGTCTGACGGAACGACGGGATGTACTGGTACTCGATCTGGGCGACGTCGGGTGCGCCCTTGCCGGCCTTGAGCGCCGTCCGCAGCTTCGGGTACTGCGCGGTGCCGGTGCCCACGTTGACGACGTCGACCTTGATCTTCGGGTACTTCGCCTCGAACAGGTCGACCTCCTTCTGGACGTCGGGCACCCAGGTCCAGAAGGTCAGGGTCGTGTCGGTGTCCATGGCCTTGTCGATGTCGGCCTGCGAGACCGGCGCGGTGTCGCCACCGCCACCCGCGCCTCCGCCGGACGGTGCGCAGCCGGTCAGCACGAACGCCGACACGACGGCGAGTGACACGAGCGCCTTTGCTGTGGTCTTTCTCTTCATGGTGGTTCTTCCTCGAGGGGGTGGGGGAGTGGTGCGGGGGTCGGGTGGTGCGGTCGGAGGGGTGCGGGGGTCGGGTGGTGCGGGTCGGAGGGGCGGCGCGGCTCGCCTAGGACGTGGCGCCGGCGGCGGCGGCCTCGTCCGGGGCGGCGGCGTCGGCCTCGGGGCCCGCGTCGACGAGCTCGTAGACGTGGGCCGCGCGCGGGGCGAGGGTCAGGGTGGTGCCGGCGGCGACGACCTCGCGGGTCTCGAGGTCGCGGACCGCGGAGGGGGTGGTGACGGTGGCCTCGTGGGCCGACCAGTTCGACACGAACGCGAGCCCGGGGGCGTCGGCTCGTGAACCGGTGGTGACGGTGACCGTCTCGGTCGCCGCCCACGCGCTCGCCGCCGTGGCCGGCACGAGCCACCGGGCGATCGAGCGCGAGAGCTCGGGGTTGGGCACGGTCGCGACGTAGCTGACACGACCGGCTCCGGAGGTGCGGGTCGTCAGCACCGCGTCGGCCCCGATCTCGGTCGGTTCGGCCCGCAGCACGACGGTGGCGTCCTCGACGTGCAGGACGTCGGCCCAGCGGGTGCCGGCCGAACCGGGTTCGAGGGTGAAGGGTGCGGCGGCCGGGTCGGTGGCGGCGTCGGGGACCGTGCCCGCGCCTCCTGCGGTCGTGTCGTCGGAGCGCTCGGCGGTGCCGGCGTCGGCGACGTGGACGGCGAGGGGTTCGTCGAGGTTGGTGTACTCCTCGTACCAGACGCCCGCGGGGCCCGAGAGGCGGGCGGGGGCGGGGTCGCGGCGGGCCCGGGCGAGCTCGTCGCCGTAGGCCGTGCGGATGCCGATCACGAGGTGGCCGCCCGCCTCGGCGTAGGCGGTGAGCGCGGCGAGGGTCGCGTCGTCGACCACGTAGAGCGCCGGCACCACGAGCACGGGGTGCCTCGTCGCCAGCTCGGCCGGGTCGGCGGCGACGAACTGCGCCACGTGCTGGATGCGCACCTGCACGCCCGCCTCGGCGAGCCCGCGGTAGTGCGCGTCGAACAGGTGCAGGTACGACTCGGGGTCGGGGCCCCCGTCGGGCAGGGCGAGCGGCGGGTAGGTCTCGAACGACCACTTGGTCTCGGTCGACCAGAGCATCAGCACGTCGGCGTCGGGTTCGAGGCCGTCCACCGCACCGCCGACGGCCTTGAGCGTGGCGCCCAGGGCCGCGACCTCGCGGTGGATGCGGCCGGGGCGCTGGCTGTGCGGCAGCACGCCGCCCCAGTAGGTCTCGACGCCGAAGTGCAGCGTGTGCCAGTGCCAGTACTCGACCATGCGGGCGCCGCGGGAGACGAGCGCCAGCGCGGCCTGCTTGATCTGTCCGTCGAACGGCGGGTGGTTCTGCCAGGGGCCGCCGATCGACTGGGCGTTGGTCTCGGTGACGAGGAAGGGGGCCTGCGCCGACGAGAACGCCCGGTCGCCCCACTGCTGCAGGGCCCAGACGCCGGTGTGCCACCAGCCGGCCTCGCGGGGCACCTCGACGCCGAGCGTCAGGCCGTCCTGCATCTTGTAATAGGGGTTGCCGGCCGTGACGTCGAGGCTCTCGACGAGCCTGTCGTCGGCCACCTGCGGGCGCGAGTACGAGATGCAGGTGGTGACGAACTGGTCGTCGCGGGCGTACTCGCGGACGACGTCGGCCTGCCAGGCGATCAGCTCGTCGGCCAGCTCGCCCTGGAAGCGCCGCCACTCGAGGTCGTACTGCGGTTGCACGTTGCCGTCCGGACGCCAGAGCTGCGACCACTCGGTCAGACGGTGCGACCAGTAGACCAGGCCCCACTCGTCGTTGAGGCGCTCGACCGTGCCGTACTTGCGCTGCAGCCAGGCCACGAAGCGGTCGAAGACCTGGTCGTTGCGCGGGCGCTCGTTGCCGGGCTCGTTGTCGACCTGCCAGCCGATCACGGCGGGGTGCCCGGCGTAGCGCTCGACGACCTTGCGCACGACGCGCTCGGCGTAGAAGCGGTACGCGGGGTGGCTCTGGTCCATCTCCTGCCGGGCGCCCCAGCCGGCGCGGACTCCGGTCGTGCGCTCGGCGGCGATCTCGGGGTGGCGCACCTGCAGCCACGGTGGCACCGCGTAGGTGGGGGTGCCGAGCACGACGGCGATGCCGCGGGCGTGGGCGCCGTCGAGCACGGGCTGCAGCCAGTCGAGGTCGAACTCGCCTTCGCGCGGCTCCCACGTCGACCAGACCGACTCGCCCACCCGGATCACCGTGAAGCCCGCCTCGACCATCAGGTCGAGGTCGCGGTCGAGGGTGCCCGCCTGCTGGTACTCGGCGTAGTAGGCGGCCCCGAAGAGAACCCCGGAGTGGCGTGGTGCTGACGTCATCGTTGACCCGTTCGTGTGTGTCGGCTGCGGTGGCGACCGCCGATGTCGTCCCGCGTGTGCTCGGGACGTCGATGGATGTTCCTTGGATGTTGTCGATAACATCGGCGTCTGCGGAGAACGTAACCCACGCCGCGCCGCCTGCGCAAGACCCCACTTCCGACCCGCTCCCCGCGCTCCCCGCGCCGCGCCTCCTGCCCTGCCCTCCCCCTGTCCGTCCCCGTCCTGCTCGCGTCAGCCGCGCGCCCTCCGGTGTGCAAATCGCGACAACCGCGCCCTCGATCGGACGTCTGCGCGGAAACGAGCGGCGTGTCGGACGCGCTTCGTCGCGATTTGCACGCCGGGGACGTCACGGGAGGTCGGGTTCGGCACGCCGGCGCGCGCGGCGGCGGACCGGAGGCCGGGAGGCGCGGGTCGGGTCGGGCGTGCGCGGCGGCGGACGGCGGCGGACGGCGGCGGACGGGCGGCGAGGAGGCGCGGGTCGGGTCGGGCGTGTGCGCCGGCGGACCGGAGGCGAGGAGGCGCGGGTCGGCCCGCGCCCCGGGGCGTCAGCCGCGCGCGGGTGCGGTCGAGGCGCGCGCCACGAGGGACGGCACCGGCAGGCGGCTGGCCGTGTCGGGGCTCCGCCCCTCGATGCGGGCGATCAGCGACGTCATCACGTGCGCCCCCTCGAAGCCGAAGTCCAGAGCCACCGTGGACAGCGACGGCACCATGAACCGCGCCTCGGGAGTGTCGTCGTTGCCGACCACGCTGACCTCGTGCGGCACGGAGACCCCCTCGGCGGCGAGGGCGGCGAGCAGCCCCATCGCCATGGCGTCGTTGGCGACGGCGACGCCGGTGAAGTCGTCGGTGCGGGCGGCGAGCCGCAGCCCGATGTCGTAGCCGGCCGCCGCGGACCAGTCGCCGACGTCGGTGACCGTCACCGCGCCTCCGGACGCGGTCGTGGCCCGGTGGAACCCGTCGGCGCGCTCGCGGGCGGCCAGCCACTGGTCCGGCCCGGCGACGTAGGCCACGCGGCGGTGGCCGAGGCTCGCGAGGTGCTCGGCCGCGACCCGGCCCGCGTGCTCGTTGATCGACTCGGTGGTGCCCTCGACCATCAGCCCGAAGTCGCGCGCCACGGGCACCGAGATCGCGCGGCGTTCGAGCGCCGACCGGGCGACCGCGGTCTGCGCGGTGACGACGATGCCGGCGATCTGCTGCCCGAGCATCAGGTCGAGGGCGTCGTCGACCGAGCGTTCGTCGACGCCGTCCATCGACACGATGTCGGTGACGTAGCCGAGCGAGCGTGCGGCCTCGGTGGCCCCGGCGATGGTGCGGGCGGGGCCCGACTGCTGCATGTTGTCGGCGAGCAGCCCGATGCGGTTCGTCCGCTGCAGGCGCAGGTAGCGGGCCGCCGAGTTGGGGCGGTACTCGAGCTCGGCGAGCGCCTGCTCGACCTTCTCGCGGGTGGCGGGACGGATGCCCTCGAAGCCGCGCAGGAACCTGCTGACGGTCTGGTGCGAGACGCCCGCGCGCTTCGCCACGTCGTAGATCGTGGCGTCCTTCATGCCCCGAGGGTAGCGGTGCCTCGTGCCCCGCCGGGGTGTCGGATGCACGAGACCCCACGAAGTCGCCGAGACCCTTCGGCGCGCGCGGGTGTCTCGGCGCGTTCCTGGGGTGTGGGCGAGTCCGGCTAGGCGGTGCGCTCGATCTCGCGGGTGATGCCGACGAGCACGCGGCGCATGTACGGCGCCCAGGCGAAGCGCACGATGCCGCGCACGATCGCCCCACGTCCCGGTCGGGCGAAGAACGAATAGGTCCAGTCGACCCGGGTGCGTCCGCTCGGAGTGGCCTGGTAGCTCCAGTCGGCGCGGCCGCCGGTCACCAGCCGCCCCAGCAGTCCGGTGAACTCGCTCAGCTCGTAGACGAAGGCCCTGTCGGGCTCCACGCGCACCAGGCTCTCGACGACGCTGCTGCCGTCCGACAGCTCGAGCCGGCGGGTGCGCCCCACGGCGTCCCACGGGCCGGACTGGTCGTGGACGGCCACGACGGCCGGGATCACCCCCGCCCGCGGATAGAACCCGACGGGGGTCAGCGGCGTCGCGATGCTCCACGCCCGGTCGAGCGGGGCGGCGGCGACGCGCGCGGTGCTCGCGCTCGCGGTGACGGTCATGCCGGGCATTCGGAACGGAGGGCGCGAACGACGGGACGGGTCCTCCCCAGGCGCCCCGCGCCTCCTGGCCGTCCCCCGAGGAGGCGCGAGTCGGCTCCCGGGGACAGCGAACGAGAGCAGACTGGCCGCGTGAAGACGACGACGTTACCCACCACCGACCGCCCCGCCTCGACCATCGTCCTCGGGCTCATGCGCATCTCGGGCATGACCGAGGACGCGATCCGCGAACTCGTGGCCGAGGCCCGAGACCTCGGCATCGACTTCTTCGACCACGCCGACGTGTACGGCGACCACCCCCACCACTGCGAGCAGCGCTTCGGCGATGCCGTCACCATGACCTCGTCCGAGCGCGACGCCGTCCAGTTGCAGAGCAAGGTCGGCATCCGCGACGGCTTCTGGGACTTCTCGACCGAGCACATCCTCGAGTCGGTCGACGCCTCGCTCGCCGCCCTGCGCACCGACCGCCTCGACGTGCTGCTGCTGCACCGGCCCGACGCCCTCGTCGAACCCGACGAGGTGGCCGCGGCCTTCGACCAGCTGCACTCGAGCGGCAAGGTGCGCCACTTCGGCGTCTCGAACCACACGCCCGCCCAGGTCGAGCTGCTGAAGCGCAGTGTGACGCAGCCGCTGATCGTCAACCAGGTGCAGCTCAGCATCACCCACGCGCCGCTGATCGCCGCGGGCGTCGCGGCCAACATGGCGGGGCTCGACCAGTCCGTCGACCGCGACAACGGCATCCTCGACTACAGCCGCCTGAACGACATGACCCTGCAGGCCTGGTCGCCGTTCCAGAAGGGCTTCTTCGACGGCGTGTTCCTCGGCGACCGCGACGGCTACCCCGAGCTCAACGACGTCATCGACGAGCTCGCCACGAAGTACGACGTGCCGCCGTCGGCGATCCCGGTCGCCTGGATCACCCGGCACCCGGCCGAGATGCAGGTCGTCCTCGGCACGACGAGCGTCGCGCACCTCCGCGACAGCGCCGCCGGGTCCGACGTGCCGCTGACCCGGCCCGAGTGGTACCGGCTCTTCACGGCGGCCGGCCACACGCTGCCGTAGCGCTGCGGGCACCGCCGGGCGGCGCTGCGCTGCGCCCGTCGGTCCGCACCCCCAGCCCCTTCCCCCGCTCGCCGCCACGAAGTGAACACACCGCCACGAAGTGGTCACCCCGCCATCTTTTTTCGTGGCGGGATGACCACTTCGTGGCGGGGTGGCGGGGTGGCGGGCTGGCGGGGTGGCGGGGTGGGCTACGCGGCGCAGCTCCGCGCGGCGCAGCCCCGTGCCCCGCACAGAGCAGCCCTGCGCGGCGCCGGGCGGCGCTGCGCTGCGCCCGTCGGTCCGCACCCCCAGCCCCTTCCCCCGCTCGCCGCCACGAAGTGAACACACCGCCATCCTTTTGTGTGGCGGATTGTTTACTCCGTGGCGGGATGGCGGGGCGGTGGGCCGCGTGCGGGGTCACACGCCGACCGGCGCAGGGGGAATGTCCTAGGGTCGACAGGGCGTTGGGACGCACAGATCGGTGCAGAGGCCGAGGTGCCTCCCGCGCCCCGCCCGCACCCCGAAGGGACCATCGTGACCCAGCCCAAGATGAACGTCGAGTCGTTCAACCTCGACCACCGCACCGTCGCCGCGCCCTACGTGCGCGTCGCCGACCAGAAGACGCTGCCGCACGGCGACGTCATCACCAAGTTCGACGTCCGGTTCACGCAGCCGAACGAGGCTCATCTCGACATGGCGTCGGTCCACTCGCTCGAGCACCTCTTCGCCGAGCACTCGCGCAACCGCTCGGGCGACGTCATCGACTTCTCGCCGATGGGCTGCCAGACCGGGTTCTACCTGATCCTGCAGGGCGACCCCGCGATGGACGACGTCCTGTCGCTCATCGAGGGCACCCTCACCGACATCACCACCGCCACCGAGGTCCCCGCGGCCAACGAGGTCCAGTGCGGTTGGGGCGCCAACCACACGCTCGAGGGTGCGCAGGGCGTCGCCCGCGACTTCCTCGCGGCCCGCGACGAGTGGTCGACCGTCACCCGATGACCGGGACGCACGCCGCGCCTCCTGCCGACGGTGTCGCGGCGCTCGCCGCACCGGCGATCATCGTGATCGTGGCGATGAGCGACGAGGCCGAGCCGTTCGTGTCCCGGGCGTCGCGCGTCGACGAGCCGGTCGCCGTCGGCGGGTCGCTGCAGCGCGTCGTCGAGATCGACGGGGTCGAGCTGCTGCTCGTGCAGAGCGGCATCGGGTTCGTCAATGCCGCCGGGGCGGCGACGTCGGCCATCGTGCGGGCGGGCTCGCTCGAGGGCGTCGTGCCGACCGTGATCAGCGCCGGCACGGCCGCGGGCATGGGGATCGGCATCGAGATCGGCGACGTCGTCGCGGGCTCCGAGTACGTCAACCTCGACGCCGACGCGCGCGTGTTCGGTTACCGGCTGGGACAGGTGCCCGGCATGCCGGCCAGCTTCCACGCCGACGAGGCCCTCATGGAGGCGGCGGTCGCCTACGACACGTCCGTCTCGTCGGTCTCGCCCGGCACGTCGATCGCGGGTGAGGCCTCGGGCGACGGTGTCGCGTCGAGCGCGTCGAGCGCGTCGGGCGGCGGCTGGGCCGTGCGGCCCGGATTGATCGCCTCGAGCGACGCGTTCATGACCGCCGAGCGCGTGATCGGCGTGCGGAGCGCCTTCGCCGACGTCGTCGACGTGGACGCCGTCGACATGGAGTCGATGGCGATCGCCCAGACCTGTCACGTCCACCACGTGCCGTTCGTCTCGGTGCGCGGCATCAGCGACCTCGCCGGTCCGGATGCCCACGACGTGCACGACGAGAACCTCGCCCTGACGGCGGGGCGGTCGGCGGACGTCACCATGCACCTCGTCCGGGCGATCACCGCCCGCTGAGCGTCTGGCCGTGGCGCGGTGCGGCGTGCGCCGTGCGCCGCCCGCTGCGCGCCGCGCTGCCCGGTGATCGCGCCGGGTGCTGCTCCCGTCCTCGGCAGCCAGCCCGCGCCTCCTTCTCGATGCACCCGGTTTCGATCGATGCACCCGGTTCCTTGTGGGTGCATCGTTCGGAACCGGGTTCATCGGCACCGACTGCGCCGACGTCACGAGCCTGAAACACGTGTGCCGTCGCGACGAAACCCGCGTTTCGTACGCTGACGACGACCACCCGGCATCCCCACGATCAGGAGTCCCGATGTCCCAGCCCTCGTCCGTCCCGGCTGCCGCCGGCGGCGCGCCCGTCGACACCGTCGAGAAGCACCCCGTCGACCGCGTCCCCCCGCTGCGGAGGCTCTTCCCGCTCGGCCTGCAGCACGTGCTCGCGATGTACGCCGGGGCGGTCGCCGTCCCGCTGATCGTCGGCGGAGCGCTGGTCGGCATGGGTCAGCTCGAGCCCGGCGACATCGCGTACCTGATCAGCGCCGACCTGTTCGTGGCCGGCATCGCGACGATCGTGCAGTCCGTGGGGTTCTGGCGCTTCGGGGTGCGGCTGCCGTTGATGCAGGGCTGCACCTTCGCCGCCGTCGGGCCGATGATCGTGATCGGCGGCGAGTACGGCATAACGGCGATCTACGGCTCCGTCATCGCGAGCGGCGTCTTCATGATGCTGCTGGCGCCGTTCTTCTCGAAGCTCGTGCGGTTCTTCCCGCCGATCGTCACCGGCACGGTCATCCTGATCATCGGCGTCTCGCTGATGGACGTCGCCGCCGGATGGGTCGGAGGAGGCACGGGTTCCGACGACTTCGGACGTCCCCTCGACATCGCCTTCGCCGCGGGCACCCTGCTGCTGATCATCCTGATCGAGCGGTTCGCGCCTCCTGCGCTCCGCCGCCTGTCGATCCTGCTGGGACTCGTCGTCGGCACCCTCGTCGCCTGGCCGTTCGGGCTGACCGACTGGAGCGGTGTGGGCGAGAGCGCTTGGTTCGGCCTCGCTCTGCCGTTCCACTTCGGACTGCCGACGTTCCCGGTGAGCGCGATCGTGTCGATGTGCATCGTCGGCCTGGTGATCATGACCGAGACCACGGGCGACATCATCGCGGTGGGTGAGATCGTCGACCGGCCGGTGACCCCGCGTCGCCTCGCCGACGGGCTGCGGGCCGACGGACTGTCGACCGTCATCGGCGGCGTCTTCAACACGTTCCCGTACACCGCCTTCGCGCAGAACGTGGGGCTGGTCAGCATCACGGGCGTGAAGTCGCGGTACGTGGCGACGCTGGCGGGCGGCATCCTCGTGGTGCTCGGGTTGGTGCCCGCGCTCGGGGCCGTCGTCGAGGGCGTGCCGGTGGCGGTGCTCGGCGGAGCCGGGGTCGCGCTGTTCGGCATGGTGGCGGCGAGCGGCATCCGGACGCTGTCGAAGGTGCGCTTCACGAACAGCAACATCCTGATCGTCGCGGTCGCCCTGGGCGTCAGCCTGCTGCCCACGGTCAGCCCCGAGATCTACGCGCAGTTCCCGACCTGGTTCACGATCGTCTTCGACTCGGGCATCAGCGCCGGGGCGATCGTCGCCGTGCTGCTCAACCTGCTGCTCAACTCGCCTCGGGTGCAGGCGCGCGACGAGGGCGCGGACCGCGACGTGTCGGCGCACGACGCCGTGCGCGGGCCCGCGGCACCGGCCGGGGTGACCGAGCGCGAGGTCTGAGTCGGGGCCCGGGTCATACGGATCCGCTCCCGCGTCGCACCGTCGACTGAACGTCGCACCGCGCATTTCGGCGGTGCGACGTTCAGTTCGTGGTGCGACTCGTGATCCGGTACGTACCGGATCAGGGTCGGAGGGAGTGCGGTCCGACGCGGCTCAGCCCAGCGCGGCGCTGCCTGGCGCGGTTCGGCCCGGCTCGGCTCGGCTCAACCCGGCTCGGCTCAACCCAGCTCGACCCGGCCCGGCCCCGCGCGGCTCAGCGCCCGCCGGCGAGGCGCCAGAGACGGTCGCGCGACATCGGCAGCTCGTGCGGCCGCACGCCGAGCGCATCGCGGATCGCGTTCGCCAGGGCCGGGGCCACCGGGTTGTACGGCGCCTCGCTCATCGACTTGGCGCCGAGCGGGCCGAGGTCGTCGTGCGTGGTCGCGAAGTGCACCTCGGTCTCGGGTACGTCGCCGAACTTGGGCATCCGGTAGTTGCGGAACGCCGTCGTCAGCACGCGCCCCTCGTCGTCGAGCATCATCTCTTCGTAGAGCGCGGTGCCGATCGCCTGCGCCGTTCCGCCCTCGACCTGACCGCGCAACTGCTCGGGGTTCAGCACGACTCCGGCGTCCGCCGCCTGCACCGAGCGCAGCAGGCGCACCTCGCCGCTCGCCCGGTCGACGGCGACCTCGAAGCCGTGCACGTTGAACGCCACCGAGCGCGGGGTGCCGTCGTGGGCCCCGTCGGCGGCGAGCGGACCGTCGGCCAGCAGCCGCTCGCCGGACACGAGCACGGTCGCGTCGACACCGGGGCCGACCCGCACCACGACGCCGCCCGCGACCACCTCGGGGGCGGCCGCGGTGTCGACGGCGTGACCCGCGCCTCCTGCGATCGCCAGGGCACGGTCGACCATGGCCGCGCGCAGCTTGTGGGCCGCGGCGAGCAGGGCCTTGCCCGCGACGACGACGCCGGCCGAACCGTAGGCCCCGGTGTCGTAGCGGGCCACGTCGGTGTCGGACTGACGGACGACGACTCGGTCGGGCGTGGTGCCGAGTGCCGAGGCGACGAGCTGGGTGTGCACCGTCGTGGTGCCGTTGCCGAACTCGGCCGTGCCGACGCCGATGTCGTAGCGGCCGTCGGGCAGCAGCTCGATCGAGGTGTCGGCGAAGTGACCGCGCGGCGGGATCGTCGCGATCATGGCGAGGGCCATGCCTCGCCCGGTCGACCAGGTCGGGCCGACGGGGGCAGGAGGCGCGCCCTCGGGGGCAGGAGACGCCAGCGCCTGCTCGACCAGGTCGAGGCACTGGTCGAGTCCGTAACTGCCGATGAGCAGGTCGCTCTCTTCGTCGGGGTCGGTGACCACCATCGGGTCGCCGGGGACGATCACGTTGCGGCGGCGCAGCTCGAACGGGTCGATGCCGAGCTCGCGGGCCAGTTCGTCCATCGCGGACTCGACGGCGAAGACGACCTGCCCGAGCCCGTACCCGCGGAACGCCCCCGAGGGCAGGTTGTTCGTGTAGACCGACTCGGCGTCGACGCGCTTGTTCGGGCAGCGGTAGACGCTGGTCGACTCGTGCACCGAGTGGTACATGACGCCGACGCCGTGGTTGCCGTAGGCGCCCGTGTCCATCAGCTGGTCGACGTGCAGCGCGGTCAGCACCCCGTCGCTCGTCGCGCCGACCCGCACGCGGACCCGCATCGGGTGGCGGGTCGGGGCGATCGTGAACTCGTCCTCGCGGGTGAACTCGTACTGGACGGGCTGACCGGTGCGCAGCACGGCGAGGGCGACGAGGTCCTCGGTGATCAGCTCTTGCTTGCCCCCGAAACCGCCGCCCACGCGGGCGGCGAAGACCCGGACCTGCTCCTGCGACAGCCCGAAGACGTGTGCCAGCTCGTCCCGCACGAGGAACGGCACCTGGCTCGCCGTGCGGATCACGAGGCGCCCGTCGTCGTCGAGCCAGCCGCGTGAGGCGTGCGTCTCGAGGGCTCCGTGCGAGACGCGCTGTGTGCGCCAGGTGCCCTCGACCACCGCGTCCGCAGCGGCCAGTCCGGCCTCGACGTCACCGGTCTCGTCGTGCATCGCGGCCACGGTGTTGCGCTCGGGGAACGCGATGCGCGACACCTCGCTGGTCTTCTCGCCGTGCAGCAGCGGGGCCCCGGGCGTGCGCGCCGTCTCGGGGTCGAACACGGCGGGCAGGGGCTCGTACTCGACCACGATCGCGGCCAGGGCGTTCGTCGCCGTGCGGACGTCGTCGGCGACGACCGCGGCGACGCGCTGCCCGCGGAACCGCAGCACGGGGTCGAGGACGAGTCCGTCGTCGGGGTCGTCCTCGCGGTCCTCGTGGCGACCGGTCGAGAACAAGGTCGCGGGGGAGTCACGGTGCGTCAACACCAGGTGCACCCCGGGCAGCGCCTCGGCGGCGCTCGTGTCGATCGACGTGATGCGGGCGTGGGCGTGCGGGCTGCCGAGCACGGCGAGGTGCAGCAGCTTCGTCGTGCTGCGGAAGTCGAGCGTGTAGGGCTCGCCGCCTGACACCACGCGCATCGCCGCCGGAGCCTTCACCGATCGTCCGGCCGCCTCGCCGTCGGCCGGGGACACCGTGTTCGAGACGCCGCAGATCGCGTCGCCGATCGCCCGGTACCCCGTGCACCGGCAGAGGTTTCCCTTCAGGAGGCGCGGGAGGTCGTCCGCGTCGGCCTCGGTGAACGTCGAGGCCGTCACCACCATGCCGGCGGTGCAGAAGCCGCACTGGAACCCGGCTGCGTCCGCGAACGCCTGCTGCACGGGGTGGGGGTGTTCGGGTGTGCCGAGACCGGCCGCCGTCGTCACGGCCCGGCCCTCGAGCCGGTGCGCGGGATAGATGCACGAGTGCACGGGCTCGCCGTCGACCAGCACCGAGCAGGCGCCGCAGTCGCCCGCGTCGCACCCCTTCTTGACCGAGTGGACGCCGTTCTCGCGCAGCACCGTGCGCAGCACCTGACCGGGTGCGAGGTCGGCGTCGAGAGGCAGGCCGTCGACCTCGAACGTGACGTGTCTCGGGGTCATCGCGCGCCTCCGGGGGTCGTGGTGGTGGGCGGGGTCGACCTCGCTCGCGCGGTCGCGCTGCGGGGGTCGTGGGTCGCCTCGCGGTGAGGTCGTGCCCGGCCCGCCGGGACGAACACGTCGGTGGCCGGCTGCCCGAGCTCGACGCGCAGTTCGTCGGCGAAGCGGGTGCTCATCGCACGACGCCAGTCGGGATCGCCGTGGGGGTCGGAGTACCAGCAGTCGACCCGGGCGAGGGCGTCCGCCAGGGCCCGTTCGCCGGGCACCTCGTCGAAGCGCAGCTGGACCGGACGCGTCGTCCCCGCCGTGACGGTGACGACGAACTCGCCGTCGAGACCGAGCCGGGCCGTGACGAGCGTGCCCGAGCGGCCCAGGGGGCTCAGCGAGATGCGCCGGAACCCGGTGCGCGAGCGCAGCGAGTCGACCGGCACCTCGAGGGCGCGCAGCACCTCACCGGGCTCGAGGGCGTTCTGCACCACTCCGGTGACGAAGGTGGACACGGGCTGGCGGCGCTCGCCGCCGTCGGTGGTCCACACGAGGGCCGTGGCGTCGAGGGTCGCCATGAGCGAGGTCATCGCCCCGGCCGGCAGCCCGAGGGCGACGTTGCCGCCGACCGTCGCGACGTTCCAGATCTTGAACGAGGCGAGCAGCGAGTTCGCGCACTGGTCGATCAGCGGGTGGGCGACCCAGTCGTCGTCGGCGGGCAGCCGCAACAGCTCGGCGATGGTGCAGGTGGCGGCGATGCTGACGACGTCGCGGCTATCGGCGGCGCTGCCTCGTTCGACGGGCGTCCACCCGAGCGAGGTCAGGTCGACCAAGCCGGTCAGCCCGGGTTGCCGTTCGGAGAACAGCCACGTGCCGCCGCCGAGGGGGCGCTCGCCGGGTGCGAAGACGATCTCGTCTCGGCGCGACGGGGTGCGGATCTCGCGAACGGTGGTCAGGTCCATGGGAGCACCCACTCTGCACGACCGGGGTTTCGAGCATGTGTCGGCTCGCTCGGCGTCGAACGACTCGTGCCGATCCCCGTGCCCCCGCTCGGAGCCCGGGAGGCGCGGGTCGGCCAGCCGCTCCCGTCGCGTCGGGGCACCGTCGCTAGGGTGTGCGTCATGATCGACCTCGACGACGCCACCCTGCGTTCGCATCTGCTGGCCGCCCTGAACGTCGAGCGGTGGGCCGACGACGTCGCCGCGCAGTCACCGTTCGCGGACGCCGACGCCTTGATCACGGTCGCGGCCGCCGCCGCGACGCCGCTCAGTGCCGCCGAGATCGACGAGGCGATGGCGCACCACCCGCGCATCGGTGAGAAGCCGGTCGGCGACGGGGCCGCCCAGGAGTTCAGCCGACGCGAGCAGGGCTCGGCGGCCGACGCCGACGACGAGACCCTCGCGCAGCTGCTGGCCGAGGGCAACGCCGCGTACGAGCAGCGCTTCGACCGGGTGTTCCTGATCCGCGCCGCCGGTCGGAGCCGGGCCGAGATCGTGGGCGAGCTGCACCGGCGACTCGGGCTCGACGACGACACCGAGCTGCGCATCGTCGGCGCGGAGCTGCGCGACATCGCACTGTTGCGGCTGCAGACGACCTTCGCCGAGCCGGCACCCGCCGAGCCGACATCGGCCGAGCCGGCGTCCGCCGAGCCGGCGTCCACCGGCCGCACGGACCAGGCCGGCGCATGAGCCACGTCACCACGCACGTCCTCGACGCCGCGCTGGGCCGCCCGGCGGCCGACGTCCCCGTCGCGCTCTTGGACGCCCAGGGCGTCGCGCTCGCCACCGGAGTCACGAACGCCGACGGGCGCGTGCCCGAGCTCGGCCCGGACGCCCTGCCCGCCGCCGACTACCGACTCGTCTTCGAGACCGCCGCCTACTTCGCGGCGTCGCGGCGTGACACGTTCTACCCGCGTGTGACGATCGACTTCACCCTCGCCGACGAATCGAGCCACTACCACGTGCCCGTGCTGCTCAGCCCGTTCGCGTACTCGACCTATCGCGGCAGCTGACCCCCCTCGCACGGCGGCTCAGTAGTCGGTGCGGTGGTCGTGGGTCAGCCACGCCTCGAACGGCGCCGGCGCATTCGTCGGGCGCACCTCGTCGACGGGGAGGTCCCAGGTGGACCGGTCGCGCGCGAACAGCTCGTAGAACTCGAGGTCGTCGAAGCCGCCACGCGCGGCGTCGTGCCGGTCGGCGGCGTACACGACCCGGTCGACCCTCGCCCAGAGCGACGCCGAGAGGCACAGCGGGCACGGTTCGCACGAGGTGTAGAGGGTCGTGCCGGCGAGGGAGAAGTCGCCGACCGCCTGGCAGGCCGCGCGGATCGCGGTGACCTCGGCGTGCGCGGTGGGGTCGAGGTTGGCCGTCACCCGGTTCTGCCCCTCGGCCACGAGCTCGTCGCCCCGGACGATGACGGCCCCGAACGGCCCGCCCCCGTTCGCCACGTTCTCGACGGCCAACTCGATCGTGCGCGCCAGCCAGCGGGCGTCGTCGGTTCCGGTCACGGTGTCTCCTCGGGGTGTGGCGGGTGTGGGGGCGGCGGACTCGACGACGCTCATGCGAGGCCCGCGGACGCACGCCAGGCGTCGTGGGCCGGCGGCGCGTCGTCACGCAGCACGGTGGCCTCGATCAGACCGTACGGACGATCGGCGGCCCAGAAGACCTCGCCCGGGTTCTCGAGGCCGAAGGGTGAGAGGTCGTAGGCGAAGTGGTGCTTGTTGGGTGCCTTGAGGCGCACCTCGACGATCGAGGGGATCGCCTCGAGGACGGCCGTGCCCATGTGCCACAGGGTCTGCTGGAGGGCGAGCGACTGCAGGGTGGCGAACTCGCGGACCATCAAGCGCTTGACCTCGGCGTACGTGGCCTCCCAGTCGACGTCGGTCGTGCCGAAGCGCCACTTCGCGTCGAGGGCCGTCGCCATGACACGGTCGTGCGTCTCGGGCAGGGTCGTGAACTCGTCCGTCAGGAACCCGGCGAACTCGGAGCCGGTCGACTTGAGCAGGACAAGGTCTTTCAGGCCGCCCACGACGTACTCGCCGGTGCCGTCGACCGTGACGGCGGCGGTCCGGACCTCTTGCCCCGAGCGCAGCCAGGTGTGGTCGTGCTCGGTGCCGTCGACCACGGCCCGCTGCCAGTCGTACTGCTCGATCTCGATGCGGGCACCCGTCACGGGCTCGACGTCGTGCACGAAGTGGCGGGCGAGCTCGAGCCCGAAGCGCTCGACGGCCTCGACGCCCTTCGACTTCGCGAAGGCGAACGCGGTGTTCTTCTGGGTGTCGGTCGGCAGGACGGCGCTCTGGTCGCCGCGGAGGTACGCCGCGTCGAAGGGGCCGCGCAACGCCGTCGTGACGTTGACGTCGCGGATCTCGTGTCGGGGCCCGTCGCGGTAGAAGCGCACGAGTCGCGATTCCGCTTTGCCGTACTGGTTGTCGCCGAGGATGATCGCCATGCGGCGATGATCACACAACCGTGTGAACGACTTGTTTCACGATCGACGAATTGTGAACAACTCGTTTCAGAAGGCTTATCGGGACGAGGCGTCCACTCGCTACTGTGCTGGGCATGGCGATCTCCGAGGCGACCCCAGCACCCCCGTCGGGCCCCGTTCCCACGACTCCGATCCTGCAACCCCTGTCGCCGGGCGACCGTGACGGGGCCGTCCCTTACGTGCCCGCGACACCCGCCACGACCCTGTGGGGGCGCTTGCCCTGCGCCTCCGACGAGCCCGTGCTCACGATCGACCCGGGCACGGCCGTCCTCATCGACACCCTCAGTCACGAGGGCGTGCTCGACGACCAAGGGCGTGACCCCCGGGCCTTCTTCGCCCGTCACGGGGTGCCCGCCGAGCACGTGCTCGACGACGCGGTCGCCCTGGCCGCCGCGGGCGACGAGCGGCACGGCCGAGACCCCGCCGCCGACGGCCCGCACGTCGTGACCGGGCCCATCGCGATCCGCGGGGCGCAGCCCGGCGACGTCGTCACGATGACCCTGCTCGACGCGACGCCGCGGGTGCCCTACGGCGTCATCTCGAACCGTCACGGTCGCGGCGCCCTCGCCGGCGAGTTCCCGCTCGAGGCCGGCCCGGTCAGCGTCTTCGCGGCCGTCGACCACGAACCCGACGGTTCACTCGTCGGCACGCTGCCGCTCGTGCCCGGCGCCGAGCGCACCGTGCGGTTCCCCCTGCACCCGTTCCTCGGCATCATGGGCGTCGCCGTCGCGGGCGACGAGCGACCGCACTCGGTGCCGCCGGGCTCGCACGGCGGCAACGTCGACATCGCCCTGCTGACCGAGGGCGCCTCCCTCCACCTGCCCGTCCAGGTGCCCGGGGCCCTCGCCTACGTCGGCGACCCGCACTTCGCCCAGGGCGACGGCGAGGTCGCACTCACCGCGATGGAGGCCAGCCTGCGCGTCACGGTCCGGTTCGACCTGGTGCCGCGGGCCCAGGCCCTGGCTCTGTTCGGCGAGATCGCCGGGCCGCTGGCCGAGACCGCCGAGTTGCTCGTGCCGACCGGTCTCGACGAAGACCTCGACGAGGCGGTCCGCGCCTGCGTCCGGGCGGCGATCGACTTGCTCGAGGCCCGCTACGGCATGGACCGCAGCCTCGCCTACGCCTACCTCTCGGCCGCGACCGACTTCGACATCTCGCAGGTCGTCGACCTGGTCAAGGGCGTCCACGCCCGCATCCGCAAGGCGGACTTCGGTGGCTGACGCGACGCCCACCGACCTGCCCCGGCACGAGGAGGCACGGGTCGGCTCGGGCACCGTCCCCACGACCCTCGAGGGTGACCTGCCCGACGGCCTGAGCGCCGCGTTCGACGCCTACGAGCGGGCGCTCGCGGCCGACGACCAGGCCGCTCTCGCCGCGGCTTTCGAGCCGACGGCCACGGTGATGCGTGCCGACGCCGGTGGCCTGTTGGTCGGGCACGACGCCATCACGGCCTTCCGGGGCAGGCGCGGGTCGGGTCCCGTTCGTCGTGTGGTCGAGTGCCACGTGCGGGTCCTCGACGCCGACACCGCCCTGGTCGTGTCGGTCAACGCCCCGGCCTCCGGTGGGCGCGGTGTCGTCACGCAGCTCTGGCGTCGCGAGTCGGGTTCGGGGTCGCAGGGTGCTCGCCCGTGGCGGATCGCGTCGGCGCAGGTGCAGGCGTCGCCTCCGGCGATCGACCGCCGGGTCTGGCGGGTCGTGGGCGAGCCGCTCGTCTCGGGGCGGCGCGACGACGGGGTGACCGGCAGCGCGCCTCCTCCGGGCTCTCGGGCGCTCGCGGGCGAGACCGTCGCCGTGAAGGACCTGTTCGCCGTCGCAGGTCACACGATCGGAGCCGGGGTGCCTGCGCGGCTCGCCGGTGCGACGCCCGAGACCGGGCATGCGGCCGCGGTGCAGCACCTGCTCGACGCCGGAGCCGACCTGCGGGGCATCGCCCAGACCGACGAGTTCGCGTACAGCATCGCGGGCCGCAACTCGGCCTACGGCACCCCACCGAACCCCGCCGTGCCGGGGGCGATCTCGGGTGGTTCGACCAGCGGCCCGGCGGCGGCCGTGGCCCTCGGGCAGGCGAGCATCGGCCTCGGCACCGACACGGGCGGGTCGCTCCGGGTGCCCGCGTCGTACCAGGGGCTCTGGGGCCTCCGCACGACGCACGGGGCCGTCGACCGCACCGGGCTGCTCCCGCTCGCGCCGAGCTTCGACACGGTCGGCTGGTTGACCCGAGACGTCGACACCCTCCGTCGGGCGGCCGAGGCGTCGTTGCCCTCGGCGGACCAGGTGTCGGTCGAGTCGTCGTACGTCGTCGATCCGGCCCTGCTCTCGTCGGTCACGCCCGAGGTGCGGGCCGAGTTCGGGCGCGCCCTCGACGAGGCGACCGCGGCAGGGCGCGTCCCGCGTCCCGAGCAGGTCCTTTTGGGCGACGTCGCACAGCTGTTCGAGCTGTTCCGCGTGCTGCAGGCCTTCGAGGCCTGGCAGTCCGACGGCGACTGGATCACCGCGCATCCGGGCGAACTCGCCGCCGACGTGGCGGCCCGCTTCGCGTTCGGCGCGACGATCTCGCCCCGGCAGGCCGAGGAGGCGCGGGTCGCCCTCGGCCACGAACGCCACCGTCTCGAGTCCCTCCTCGACGGGCGGGTGCTGCTCCTGCCGAGTGCGTCCTCGGCCGCGCCCTCGCTCGGCGCGAGCGCTGCCGAGGTGGACGCGGTGCGTTCGGCGACGCTCGGGTTGACCTGCGTCGCCGGCGTGCTCGGTGCCCCCGCCGTCTCGGTTCCGGTCCTCGAGGTGCCGCTCGCCTCCGGGCGGCGGGCACCCGTCGGGCTGTGCCTCGTGGGGCCGCGCGGGTCAGACCTGTCTCTGCTCGACCTCGCGGCGACCTGGGCGACCTGATGCTCGCCGCTGACGAGAGCCGACGAGTTCACCTGCATGAAACACGGGTTGCGTAGGGTGGGCCGGGTGAAACGAGTCTTCCAGCCGATCGACCCGCCCGCCCGCCTGCTGATGGGCCCCGGCCCGATCAACGCCGACCCCCGGGTGCTCCGGGCCATGTCGGCGCAGCTCATCGGGCAGTACGACCCCGCCATGACCGCCTACATGGACGAGACCCAGGCGCTCTACCGTGAGGTGTTCCAGACCTCGAACGAACAGACCCTGCTCGTCGACGGCACCTCGCGCGCCGGCATCGAGGCCTCGCTCGTCTCGCTGATCGAGCCGGGCGACAAGGTGCTCGTGCCCGTCTTCGGCCGCTTCGGGCACCTGCTGCGCGAGATCGCCGAGCGCTGCGGGGCCGAGGTCCACGTCATCGAGGTGCCCTGGGGGCAGGTGTTCGCCCTCGAGACCATCGTCGAGGCGATCGAGCGCGTCCAGCCGAAACTGCTCGCGGTCGTGCACGGCGACACCTCGACGACCGTCGCCCAGCCGCTCGAGGGGCTCGGCGAGGTCTGCGCCCGCCACGGCGTGCTGTTCTACACCGACGTCACGGCGTCGATCGTCGGCAACACCTTCCGCACCGACGAGCTCGGCCTCGACGCCGTCAGCGCCGGCCTGCAGAAGTGCCTCGGCGGCCCCTCGGGGTCCTCGCCCGTCACCTACAGCGAGCGGGCCGTCGAGGTCATCCGGGCCCGCACGTCGATCGAGGCCGGCATCCGCACCGAAGGTGACACGACGAGCGCCCACCGGATCGCCTCGAACTACTTCGACCTCGCCATGATCTTCGACTACTGGGGCCCTCAGCGCCTCAACCACCACACCGAGGCGACCACGATGCTCTGGGGCGCCCGCGAGTGCGCCCGCCTCGTCGTCGACGAGGGCGTGGACGCCATGGTGGCGCGACACGAGCTGCACGGCCGCGCCATGCTCGCCGGCGTGAAGGGGCTCGGCCTCGAGACCTTCGGCGACCTCGCGCACAAGATGAACAACGTGGTCGCCGTGGTGATCCCCGACGGGGTCGACGGCGACCGGGTGCGTGGCGCCTTGCTCGCCGACTTCGGCATCGAGATCGGCACCTCGTTCGGCCCGCTGCACGGCAAGGTCTGGCGCATCGGCACGATGGGCTACAACGCACGTCGCGACACCGTGCTCACGACCCTCGCGGCGCTCGAGGCCGTGCTCCGTCGCGAGGGCGCGCCGATCGCGAGCGGCGGCGGCGTCGGGGCCGCGTACGACGTCTACCTCGACGTGGACCGCTCGTCGTCGGCCGCGACGTCCGAGGCGACCCGCGCCTCCTCGGTCGTCCCCGACCAGCAGTCGCCCGACCTCGATGCCGCGACCGCCGGAGGCGCGGCCCCGGAAGGAGGCGCGGCGTGAGTCCCGAGGCCACCACCGCCCCCGAGGGCGGTCCCCTCGACGAGGCCCGTCATGTCCTCGAACGCTGCGACGCCCTGGCCGCGGTCTCGAGCAGCCCGACCGGCATCGAGCGCGTGTACCTCTCGCCCGAGCACGCCCGGGTCAACGCGATGGCCGGCGGGTGGATGCGACAGGCCGGCATGACGACGTGGCAGGACGCGGCCGGCAACCAGCGCGGCCGCTACGAGGGCACCGAGCCCGGCCTGCCCGCCCTGCTGCTCGGCTCGCACCTCGACACGGTGCCCGACGCCGGTCGGTACGACGGCATCCTCGGCGTGCTGCTCGGCATCGCCCTGGTCGAACGGCTGTCGGCCCGGGGCAGCCGCCTGCCGTTCGCGATCGAGGTCCTCGCCTTCGGCGACGAAGAGGGCACCCGCTTCGGCACCGCCCTGCTCGGTTCCCGTGCGGTCGCCGGCACCTGGGTGCCCGAGTGGTGGTCCCTGGCCGACGCGTCCGGCACGACGCTGCGTGAGGCGTTCCTGGCCTTCGGTCTCGACCCCGACCGGGTCACCGACGCCGCCTACGAACCGACCGACGTGATCGGCTACCTCGAGACCCACATCGAGCAGGGCCCCTACCTCGAGGAAGCCGATCGGGCGCTCGCCGTCGTCTCGTCGATCGCCGGGGCGCGACGTTTCGAGCTGACCCTGACCGGCGTCGCCGGACATGCGGGCGGCGTTCCGTTCCACCGTCGGCACGACGCGCTCGCCGGGGCCAGCGAGGTCGTGCTGGCGGTCGAGCGCCTGGCCCGCGAGGCCGACTGCATCGCCACCGTCGGCCGGCTGCAGGCCTTCCCCGGCGGCGTGAACGTCATCCCGGGGCTCGTCGAGTTCAGCCTCGACCTCCGCGGCGAGCACGACGACCGACGCGATCAGGTCTGGGCCGACATCCAGGCCGTCGCCGCCGAGGTCGGCCAGCGTCGCGGCCTGACCTTCTCGGTGGACGAGACCCACCGTGCGCCGGCCGTCGTGGCCTCACCGCGCCTCCGGGGGTTCGTCCGCGAGGGCATCGCCGCCACCGGCGACGCCGACCCGATGGTGCTGTTCTCGAAGGCCGGGCACGACGCCATGGCCGTCGCCGAGCTGACCGAGTGGGCCATGCTCTTCGTCCGCTGCGGCAACGCCGGCATCAGCCACCACCCCGACGAGATCGTCACGATCGACGACGTGGCCGTCGCGCTCGACGCCTTCGAGGCCGCCGTGCACGCGGTCGCCGCGGCGCACCCGGTCGCGGCGCGGGCGTCCGCGTGAGCGGCCCCCGCGGAGACGGTGCTCACGGCGACGACACGCACGGCGATGTCGCCGCTGCCACCGCTGCCGCCGGCGCGGACGCGGCCGAGGGTGAAGGAGGCGCGGGCCCGGTCGAGGGGGCGGGCATCCGTGACCGCATCGACTCGGGCTACGGCCGCCTCTCGCCGCAGGAACAGCGAGCCGCCGACTTCATCCTCGACCACCTGGACGACCTCGCCGTCTACACCGCCACCGAGATCGCCGAGCAGAGCGGCGTCTCGAAGGCGACGGTGTCGCGGCTGTTCCGGCGGCTCGGCTTCACCGACGCGCAAGAGGTGCGCGACCAGGCGAGGGCGTCGCGCAGCCGTGGCGTCCCGGTCGGGCCGACCCGCGCCTCCGGTGGGCTCGCCGAGCACGCCGAGGCCGAACGTCACAACCTCGACGTGATGCTCTCGGGGCTCTCCGACGGCCGACTCGAGCGTGCCGCGGCGTTGGTCGCCGGGGCCGAGCGGGTCGTCGTGGCCGGGTTCCGCAACAGCTACCCGGTGGCGCTCCACCTGCGGCAGCAGCTGGTCCAGGCGCGGGACGACGTGCGCGTGGCGCCGCAGCCGGGCCAGTCCATCGGCGAAGAGCTGGTCGGGCTCGGGGCGCGCGACGTCGTCGTCCTGGTGGGGTTCCGTCGTCGGCCGGCCGGGTTCGCCGGCGTGCTGTCGTCCCTGGCTGCGCGCGGCGTGCCCGTGGTGCTCGTGGCCGATCCGTCGCTGCGTGGCGTCGACGTGACGGTGAGGCTCGACTGCCCGGTCGAGACCCCTGCCCCGTTCGACAGCTACGCGAGCGCGATGAGCCTGGCCGCCCTGCTGGCCGGGGCGGTGCTGACCGAGACCGTGCGCGCCGGCCGGCCCGAGGGTGGCCGCAGCCGCGTCGCCGAGATCACCGAGCTGTACGCCGAGCTGTCCGAGCTCGAATGAGCCTGACGTCAGCTCACGGGGCTGACCTCACGACCTCGGCTCGCGTCCAGAGTGGCCTGGGCCGGGTGGGTGGCACGCCGGGCGGCCGGGCGGCGGGGCGGCCTGCTCGGTGCCTCGCGGGTTCGCCCCGGCGCTATGTTGTCGGACGGAAACACCGGTCTCGGCTCGAGCGGTGGGGGTGACGAGAGGCGACGAGATGAACGAGATCGTGACGACGCGGCGGACGATGGGGGCATTGGTGGCCACGGCGGCGCTGACCGCCGTGTTCTGCACGTCGATCCCCGTATCCGCCCGGGCTGCGGAAAGCGACGCGGTCGTCGTCCGTGTCGCCGGCGACGACCGTTTCTCGACGGCCGTCCGCATCAGTCAGAGCGTCTTCTCGGACGACGAGACGCCCGTCGAGCCCGTCGGGCCTGCGATCGACAGGACCCGGGAGGCGCGGGTCGTCTACCTCGCCTCGGGACGCGGTTTCGCGGACGCCCTGAGTGCCGCCCCCGCGGCAGCACACCTCGGCGGGCCGTTGCTCTTGTCCGACACGACTGAGGTGCCGGCGGTCGTCCTCGCCGAGATCGCGCGGCTCGACCCCGAACGCGTCGTCGTGGTCGGTGGCGAGACGTCGCTCTCGCCCCGGGTCGTCGACCAGGTCGAGCGCGTCGTTCCCGGCGCCACCGTCGACCGTGTGTTCGGAGTGGACCGCTTCGCCACGTCGCGCGCCATCTCGATCGACGCGTTCGTGGACGACACCTGGCAGGCGCCGGCCGTCGGGAGGCCGCGAGACGTCATCTCCCTCTACGACCCCGCCGACCACACCGGCTACGACGTCAGCTTCGACGACGGAGCGCTCTTCGTCGCCACGGGTCGATCGTTCCCCGACGCCCTCGCGGCCTCGGCCGCTGCCGGCGCCCACGACATGCCACTCATCCTCGTACCCGGAGAAGCACCGTCACTCGACGAGCCGACCCGAGACCTCATCGCCGCCGTCGATCCGGGCTACCTGTATCCGGTCGGCGGTCCCGCGGTCATGAGCCAGGGCATCGTCGACGACCTGAGACGCGTCGCGCCCGTCGACGGCACGGCCCATGAAGTGGAGAGGCTGTCGGGTGGCGACCGCTACGAGACCTCGCACTGGACAGGGTCGACCGCTTTCTCGACGCACTGGGGACTGCCCTACGGCGTCGACCACTTCACCGAGACGAGCGTCTTCGTGGCGAACGGGGAGAACTTCCCCGACGCCCTGGCCGGTGCTGCCGCTGCGGGGTACCTGCGCCAACCCCTCTTCACGTCGCGCGCCGCGTGCATGCCCAGCGCGACGTACCATGCCGTGGACTTCCAGCAACCCGACGAGGTCGTGCTGCTCGGCGGTCCGTCCGCCCTCGCAGACCGGGTCGCGGACCTCAGCCGGCTCTGCTGACCGGGATCGCACGCGTCGCCATGACCGGGGCCGGCGGCCGGCACGAGCCGGACGGCCCCGTGCTGTGTCGTCAGCGGCGCAGCACCGGCCCGTGACCCGGCAGCACGACCCGCGCCCCGCGGTCGACCAGGCGGCCGTAGGTGCGGCCCGCCTCGGCGAGGTCGGAGTGGAAGATCGGGTGCAGCATCTGCACGCCGTCGAGCCGTGAGGTCGGGTGGCCGGTGACAAGGGCGTCGCCCGTGATCAGGACGTCGTCGTCGGGCAGCGCGAAGACGGTGTGACCGGGGGTGTGACCGACCGCGGCCGTCGGCATGACACGGTGACCGCTGAACGTGCGTGACGCCCCGAGGTCCAGCGGCACGACGTCGGTCACGGCCACGTCGCCCAGGCCTCCGGCGCGCACCGCGTGCAGCACCCAGCGGGCGAACCGCGGCTTGTACAGGTGCGGAAGGACGTCGCCGACGGTGACCTGGTGCAGCTGCTCGCGGGTCACGTTCGGCACCTCGGCGGGCGCCGCGAAGACCTCGAAGCCGTGCCGCCGACGCAGGGCCGAGACGGTGCCGATGTGGTCGCTGTGCCCGTGCGTCACGAGCACCGACGTGAGCCGGGCGTCACCGGCGCCCGTCGCCGACGCCACGGCCCGGAGCGACGACTCCACCAGCTCGAGGTCGGCCGGGTAGCCGGCGTCGACCAGCGTCAGGGTGCCGTCGCCAGCGAGGATCGTCCAGTTCGACGCGGGACCCTCGACGAAGTGCACGCCCGGTGCGACCTCGACGGGAGCCGCCGCCTTCGTCGGACTCACGCCGCGACCTCGGCGAAGGCGCTGGGGCTGCCCCTCACGAGGCGACCCCGGTGTCGGGACGGACGAGCAACCGCGCAGGAGGCGCGCTCGGCCCCGCCAGCCGGCCCCCCACCCACGTCGCCGCGACCTCGCCGAACAGGCGTGCGTCGTCGTACGCGGTCACGGGGTTGCGGTGCGAGAGGTCGTCGACGTCGATCGTCACGGGCGTCTCGGGGGCGAACGCGACGAGGTCGGCGTCGGCGCCGACGGAGATCCGCCCCTTCGCGGGCAGGCCGACGAGGGCCGCCGTGCCCCGGGACATCCAGCCGACGACGGCCTCGAGCGGGATGCCGCGCTGCCGGGCCCCGGTCCACACGGCACGGAAGCTCAACTCGAGACCCGAGATGCCGCCCCACGCCACGTCGAAGTCGCCGTGCGCGGCGTCGGGGCCACCGGCGAACTTGAGCTCGCGGGTCGAGGGGGAGTGGTCGCTCGCGACGACGTCGATCGTGCCGTCGACGAGCGCCTGCCAGAGCAGCTCTCGGTTGGCCTCGCCACGGATCGGCGGGCAGCACTTGAACTGCGTCGCGCCGTCACCGATGTGCTCGGCGTCGAAGGTGAGGTAGTGCGGGCAGGTCTCGACCGTGAGCCGCAGGCCCTCGGCCTTGGCGGCGCGGATGGTGTCGAGCGCCGTCGCGGACGAGAGGTGCAGGACGTGGGCACGACCACCCGTGGCGCGGAGGGCGTCGACCACGTGTTCGATCGCCGTGCGCTCGACCACGTCGGGACGCGAGCGGACGAACGCGTCGTACGCCGCGCCTCCTGCGGGTGTTTCGGCGGACGAGGCACCGGCGCCGGCACCGCCTCCGGCCTCGGCGCCGCCGGCCGCGTCATCGGCGCCGGTCGGCGAGGCCGCGGCGGCGTCGAGCCCGTCGGGGTCTTCCGCGTGCACGATCAGCAGGCCGTCGAAGTCGGCCAGCTCGGCCATCGCCCGGTGCAGCTGCTCGGTCGACAGGTGGGGGAACTCGTCGACGCCCGACGGCGACAGGAACGCCTTGAACCCGAAGACGCCGGCCTCGTGCAGCGCCCGCAGGTCGCCCGTGCCGAGGTTCGCCGGCATCGCTCCGCCCCAGAACCCGACGTCGACGACCGACTGGGGCCCGGCGGCGGCCCGCTTCTGTTCGAGCGCGTCGACCGTCGTCGTCGGCGGGATGCTGTTGAGGGGCATGTCGACGATCGTCGTGACACCCCCGGCGGCGGCGGCCCGGGTCGCGGTCGCGAAGCCCTCCCACTCGGTGCGGCCGGGCTCGTTGACGTGGACGTGGCTGTCGACGATGCCGGGCAGCAGCACCTGGTCGTCGGTCAGCGTGACCTCGACGGTGGCGTCGACCTCGTCGGTGAGGCCGGCGATGGCGACGACGCGGCCGTCACGGACGACGACGCTCGCCTCGCGCCAGTCGCCGTCGACCAACGCACGACGGGCCCGGACGACGAGGTCGTGGCGCACAGCGTCAGCCACGAGCGTCACCGTTCGCTCCGCTCGTCGCCGAGCGCGCCTCCTGGACTCCGGACGTCGCGGAGGCAGTCGGAGTCGCCGACGCCGTCGCTGCGGCCGCCTCGGCCTCGCGCGCTTCGACCTCTTTCCGCCGCTCGCGCAGCAGGTGTCCGGTCAGGGCGACGAGCAGCGTCAGCCCGCCCGCGACGCCCATGCCGACGCCGATGTGCACCTGCAGCAGCAGGGCCCCGACGCCTGCCCCGGCGAGGATGAGAACCACGGCGAGCACCCGCCGGGGGAAGTTCTTGCCCGTGCCGCCGGCGAGCTTCGACTCGGACGCGAGCCCGACGATCGTCGACGTGACCACCACGGTCGTGACGTCGGCCACGGCGATCTTGCGGGCGGCGGCGGCCTGCAGGCCCATGGCGGCGCCGAGCAGGCCGGTGATCGTGAAGGCCCACGGCGTGTTCTCTTCGGGCACGACGAAGAAGGTCGAGATGCCGAGCCCGAGCAGCACGCCGCCGGTCACCCCGAACGAGATCGTGCTGCGGCCCGACCAGCCGGCACGGCCGCCTCGCAATACACGGCCGCCGATAGCGGCTCCGAGCAGGAACGCGGCGAGGGCCACGATCGGACCGACGATCGGCAGACCGTCGGCCTGCGCGATGGCCATGCCGAGGATGACCACGTTGCCGGTCATGTTCGCGGTGAACACCCGGTCGAGGCCGAGGTAGCCGACGGCGTCGATGATGCCGGTGGTGAACGTCAGCGTCAGCATCATGACGAGGTGCATGCGCGCCTGGTTGCGGCGGAACTTCTTCACGGGGGTCCTCAGGTGCTCGGCGCCGCGGGGCACGGCGGGGCGGGCGACTACGGCGACGTCGGCGCATCGGGTCTGCCGTCGATCGTATTGTCGGGGCACCGTCGCGCGCGAACCCCGGACCGTGCCTGTGGACGGAAGGAGGCGCAGTGCGGTTGGGGAGGAGCCGTCTGACCGGCTCGTGGCCGGGAAAGCCTGCCGGACCGGCACCCGCACCCGCACCCGCACCCGGACCCGCACCCAGGCCCCGACCCGGACCCCGACCCGCACCCGGAACGCGCGTGGCGGCGGGCCGAACCCGACCTCCTCCAGGCGTCGCGGAGGGCCGAACCCGACAACGCCGCAAGGACACGCCGTCGACGGACGGATGTGAGCGGCGTGTCGCCGGCCCGGTGTCGCGATTTGCACAGAGTGCGAGGTGGGGCGAGGTGGGGCGGGGGCGGGGGGAGGAGGGGGACCGAGATGTCAGGACTTGCCGCTCACGTTCGAAGGTGAGCGGCATGTCGTGACATCTCGGCGGGGCGGGGCAGGGCAGGGCGGGCCGGTCAGCGGCGGCGGACGACGAGCGTGTCGGCGAGGCCGGCCGTGGCGTCGGCGGCGACCGTGCCGGTGCGGGCGAAGTCGGCCCAGACCTGGCGCACCTTGCGGCCGCGGCGCTCGACGTCGTCCCAGTCGGTGGTGCCGATCAGGCGGGTGTGCGCCCAGGCCTCGCGGCCGCCGAGCAGCAGCGGGAGCTCGGTGATGTGGGCCGCGCCGAAGGCCGTGCCCTCGGGCTCCCAGGTGAACTCGAACGTCGAGACGCGCCCGCCCGCGGCCCGGTGCCGGTCGGCGAAGGCCCGACCGGCCCGGTGGTAGACCGCCTTCGTCGTGGCGTCGATCATCACGCGCCGGATCGCCCGGCCGACCACGGGCAGCCCGAACAACCGTTGCAAGAAGGGGGAGAACTCGGCGAACACCGCGGTCTCGTCGGCCGTGGCACCGATCAGCAGGTCGATCTCGGGCGCGACCTCGCGCCAGGCGTCGTCGGCGGCGGACTCGGCCGGCAGCGGTGCCCTCCCGTACTGGACGCCGAAGGCCATCCCGCCGCGTAGGCCGAAGCGCTTCGCCGCCCGCTCGGCCACGGACTGCCCGGCGAGCAGCTCGTCGAGCGGGGCGTCCTTGCGGGGCGTGCCCACCGCCTCCGTCATCGCCTTCACCATGCGGCTGCGGCCGCGCGCGATGCCGAGCGGGGCGCTCTGCACGATGGCCCGGGCGAAGAGCCCCCGGGCGCCCTCGCTGATCATCAGGTGCGCGATCGCGTCGCCGCCGGCCGACTGGCCGAACAGGGTGATGCGAGACGAGTCGCCACCGAACGCCTCGATCGTGTCGTGCACCCAGCGGACCGCCGCGAGCTGGTCGAGCAGCCCGAGGTTCGCGGGCACCTCGTCGCCGACGCCGAAGAAGCCGAGCATGCCCAGCCGGTAGGTCACGGTGACGACGATCACGCGCTGCTCGGCGACGAGGGCGCGCGGGTCGTAGACGCGCAGGTCACCCGCCCCCGACACGTACGAGCCGCCGTGGATCCACACCATGACCGGCACGCGCTCGTCGGCGAGCAGGTCGGCGGGCAGGGTGATCGAGAGGCGTTGGCAGTGCTCGTCGTCGACCATGCCGACGCCGGCACCCTCGATCAGGGCGTCGAGCCCGGGTGCCGCGACCTGCGGCGAGGCAGGAGCACGGTCGAAGGCGAGCAGCGGGGACGACCAGGGCGCGACCGGACGCGGCGGCTCGAAGCGGTCGGCCTCGGCGTAGGGCACCCCGAGCACCCGCACGACCGCACCGTCGACGCGGCCCACGACGCGGCCCGAGGGGGTGTCGAACTCGCGGCGCGCAGCCCGGTCGTCGGTGTCTACGACGGGTTCGCCCGGCGTGGTCGGCGTGCTGGCGGTCGAGCGGGGAGCGTCCTGGGTCACCCGACCATCGTGCCCCTCACCGCCCGTCTAGGCTCGCGGGATGACCGCCGACACCCCGCCCGCACCCGGCTTCTACCGCCACTTCAAGGGCGGCCGTTACGAGGTGCTCGGCACCGCCCGGCACAGCGAGACCGACGAGCCGCTCGTCGTCTACCGCGCGCTCTACGGCGAGCAGGGACTCTGGGTTCGGCCGCTCGCCGCCTGGTCCGAACACGTGCGACGCGACGGGTACGACGGCCCGAGGTTCGCGCCCGAGGGCTGATCGGCCCGATCGCGGCCCGTGCCCCCGCCACGCGGCGGTCGACGACGAGCCGACGAGCCGAGGAGGCGCGGGCCGGGTCAGCGAAGTCACAGCCGCTTGATAGCCGCGCGGCCGGACACTCGGCTCATGAAGTTCTCACGTCGCTCCCAGCGCTCCCAGAGTGCAGCCACAGACGGGGGCGCCACGGACGACGCGACCCGCACCGCCGACCCCGCCGCGGCCGCCACCGTCCCGGACGACCCGGCCCGCGCCTCCTCACCCGGAGCCGCACTGCCCGCAGCCGTGCCGCCCGCAGCCGCACCGCCCGCCGCAGCACTGCCCGGCGGCGCACCGCCCACAGCCGCACTGCCCCCGGGCATGCTCGTCGCGGGCGCCTGGGCCTGGCGCCTGCTCGCGGTCGCCGCCGCGCTGGCCGTGCTCTTCTGGCTGATCGCGACGCTCGAGGAGATCGTCGTGCCGTTGCTCATCGCGATCCTCGTGTCGGCGTTCCTCGTGCCGGTCGCGGGGTTCCTGCGTCGGCACCGGTGGCCGCGCTGGCTCGCCATCGTGGCGGCGCTGCTGGCCGGGGTGGTCGTCGTGGGCGGGCTCGTGCTGCTCGCCGTGACGCAGATCCGGGCCGGATTACCGCAGATCGAGAAGCAGTCCGTGGCGCAGTACGACCAGCTGACGACCCTGCTGCAGGGGCCGCCGTTCCAGCTGACGAACGCCGACGTCGACGGCTACCTGAAGGACGCGCAGAACGCGCTGCAGACCGAGAGCAAGGCGATCCTCAGCGGCGTGCTCTCGATCGGCACCGCCGCCGGGCACCTGCTGGCCGGAGGCCTGCTGACCCTCTTCGCGACGATCTTCCTGATGATCGACGGCCGTGGGGTCTGGGCCTGGACCGTCCGCCTCTTCCCGAAGGCGGCCCGACCGGCCGTCGACGGGGCCGGCCAGGCGGGCTGGCACACGCTGACCTCGTTCGTCCGAGTGCAGATCGTCGTCGCCGCGGTCAACGCCGTCGGCATCGGCCTCATCGCCTTCGTCCTCGGGCTGCCGCTCGCCGTGCCGATCGCGATCCTGGTCTTCCTGGCGTCGTTCATCCCGGTCGTCGGTGCCATCGTGACCGGTGCCCTCGCCGTGGTCGTCGCCCTGGTCTTCGCGGGGCCGGTGCAGGCCGTCGTCATGCTGGCCGGAGTGCTCGTCGTGCACCTGCTCGAGGCCCACGTGCTGCAGCCGCTGGTCATGGGTTCGGCCGTGCGGGTGCACCCGCTCGCGGTCGTCTTCGCCGTGGCGGGCGGGTCGTACGTGGCGGGCATCCCGGGCGCGCTCTTCGCCGTGCCGACGGTGGCCGTGCTCAACGTGATGGTCAAGTACGTGGCGACGGGGTCCTGGCGTCGGTCCCGCGTCGCGGACGACGTCGTGGCGGCGCCCGGGGCGTCGTGATCGGGGGGCGCTGACCTGCCCGACCCGCGCCTCCTTCGCTCGGATGAGGAGGGCGCGGGTCGATGTCATCCGCTGGGCTGATGCGCCGGACTGCACGGTTCGACAGTGCATTGTGTGGTTCTACTCAGGAAGTCTCTGCATACTCGTCACTTCGCCCGGGCGCGTGCGCCCCTCTCGACCGAGTCCCCTCTCGACCGAGCAGCCGTGGCGGACGAGTCGAGGCCCCACGGCCTCGCGAGACCGACACCGACCTGTCACGGCCCCTCGCCCCGTCGCGTGGACACCGGCCACCCGTGAGCGCCCCGAGCGCCCGGCGTGGCTGTGCCGTGTGCGCCCCCGCCCGACCGGAGGCGCGGGTCGGCCGAGCACGAGGACCACATGACCACCGAGAACACCCCTGCCCCCGGCGAGGACTCCGTCACCGCCGGGTCGACCCCGACCGCCGAGGCTCCCGCCACGCGCCGCTCGCTCTCCGCCGGCCGCCGTCGCAGCGCTCGTCGCCGCCTGTCGCTGATCGGAGGCGTCGCCGCGGTCGCCCTCGTGGCGGGGACCGGCTTCGCGGTCACCTCGATGTCGGCCGCCGGTGCCGACACCATCTCGGCCGAGCAGCACGCCGCCGACGTCAAGCAGCAGAAGGCCGACATCGCCACCTCGCTGGCGCAGGCCAAGGCGCGCTCGACCATCCAGATCGCGAACCAGGTCGTCGCCTCGACCTCGGGCCGGACCGACGCCAGCGAGCTGCAGACCCAGGTCGCCTCGCTCGCCGACTACGAGAAGCTCGACGCCTCGACGCTGAACGACCGCGTCGAGAAGACCGCGCTCTCGGCTCAGACCGTGCAGTCCGCCGCCGCCGAGGCCGACCGCCAGGCCGCCGCTGCGGCTGCCGCCGCGCAGGCCGCAGCCGAGGCACAGGCCGCCGCCGAGGCGAAGGCCGCCGCAGAGGCCGCCGCCGCCGCCGAGGCCGCCCGCGCCGCGTCCGACAACTCGGTGGCCGGGGCCAAGGCCACGGCCCAGTCGCTCGCGTCCTCGCAGTACGGCTGGGGCAGCGACCAGTTCTCGTGCCTCGTCTCGCTCTGGACCAAGGAGTCGGGCTGGAACTACAAGGCCTACAACGCCAGCGGCGCGACCGGCATCCCGCAGGCACTGCCCGGCAGCAAGATGGCCTCGGCCGGCAGCGACTGGGCGACGAGCGCCAAGACGCAGATCACCTGGGGCCTCGGTTACATCAAGTCGGTCTACGGCACTCCGTGCGGCGCCTGGTCGCACTCGCAGTCCGTCAACTGGTACTGAGCCGGCCCTCCCGGGGCTCGGGTCGCACCGCCTTCTGAACGTCGCACCGCGCACACGCGCGGTGCGACGTTCAGTTCGTGGTGCGATGCCCGATCGACGGGGGCAGGCCGCTAGTTCTGCGGGGGGATCGTCTGCCGGTCGGTGGGCTTGTCGGTCGTGACCGGGGTGGGGCGCGCGCTGGGGCTGGTCGGGCTCGGCGACGGCGTCGGGGTGCCATCGGTGGGAGACGCGGGTGCCGGAGTCGGGCTCTCGGGAGTCGACGACGGGCTCACGCTCGGGCTGACGGTCACCACGGGGTCGTCGTCGTCACCCCCGCAGGCCGTCAGCACCCCGAGGGCGAGCGCCGCCGTCGCCACCGCGGCCCCCACACGAGCGGTCGTCGTCAGCAGCGTTCGCGTCGGTGTCGTCCCCATGTCGGGAGCCTACGCGCGGTCTGACGAAGGCCGTCGCCCCGTCGAGTTCGACCACCTGATCGCTCGCGGCGAGCACCCGCGCGTCGTGCGTTGCCACGATGACGACGGCGCCGTCGTCGGCGAGTTCGCGAAGCAGTTCGCGGACCATCTCGGCGTTCGCGTCATCGAGCGCCGCGGTGGGTTCGTCAGCGAGGACGACCCGGGGCTCGTGCAGGATGAGGCGGGCGAGAGCGACTCTCTGTTGCTCACCCCCACTCAACCGGGACACCTTCGTCGTGTCGACCCCCTCCAGGTGAACTCGTCGCAGGGCTGCGGATCGTCGCCCAGCGCGCTCCCGTGACGCGACCCTCTGGGCCATCAGGGCGACGTCGAGGTTCTTGGCGACGGTCCAGCTGTCGACGAGACCGTAGTCCTGGAAGAGGAACCCGAAGACGTCGCGATGCAGACGTCGCAGTGTCCGACCTCGCGCGCGGCGGAGTTCGGCGCCCTCGTAAGCGATCGAGCCCGATGTCGATGTGCCGAGCAGCCCCAGGCAATGGAGCAAGGTGGACTTCCCCACCCCGTTAGGGCCCACGATCGACGTCGTGGTCCCCGCGCCGAACGTCACGGTGACGTCCTTCCAGAGTTCTCGCCCTGAATGGACCTTCGACAGATCCGTGACGACCAGAGACGGGCGGGGACTGCCGGGTGACGCCGGGCGATGGGTCGTGGACAGGGCATCAGGACGCACCATGCATGTCTCCTTCGGTTGGGCGATGAGCGGTTCTCTTGTTGGTGGACGAGGCCGTCCCGCGGGGCCGACCCTCGCACCAGAGAGCCGTCGGCCAGGCCAGAAGGACGAAGGCGGCGGCGAGTGCCAGGCCGGCGGTGATCAGTCGTCCTAGGGGGATCTCTGGCATGGTCCCTGGCTGGGGGGTCACGAAGGAGGCGAACGGCGCAGCACAACCGAGTACACCGATGAGGATCGTCTTCCGGCCGTGGCGACGGAACGGACCGAGGCCGTGGACGCGCCGGACGGACAGAGAGCGGGCACGCGAGCGGACTGACGCCCAGACGAGGAGGAGGACCATCGCAGCAGCCAAGAGGGACGAGAGCCACAGCGTGACGAGGGACTGGTTCTTCCAGGCGCGCCACTGCGGCACGAGCGAACCGGTCTCGTCCCGGACCTCCGCATGGGCGAAGACGAGATCGCGGATGCCGTGCTCCTGAAGCGCTGTCTCGAGCTCGTCGTACGAACCGGTGTACAACTCGTCGCCCGTGCTCATGGCCGCCAGGTGGTAGTCCATGCTGAGGACTCGCTGGGTCGGGGGGACGACGACCACGACGGGATCGACGAGTACGTCCTCGCCCGTATCCGTGCGCGGATAGGCCGTCAACAGAGGGAGCTCGAGGGGGGAGCGATATGTCTGGACGGTGACGGCTGCGACGGGGACCTCGGCGAAGCAGTCGGCGTCGGGGCAGGTGAATCGCGTCTCGACCTCGCGTTGGAATGCTACGAACTCTCTTACACGTGACTCGAGAGCCCCGGCCTCGGGCTCCAGACCGAGGGGCACGAGGACCCGCACCCGGTCATCGGTGTCGTCGATGAACTCGTCGACCCCGCTCGTTCCCCGCGATGCCGCCTGCTGAAGGTAGGTGCGGTTGACCACCACGCAGTCGACGATCAACGAGAGACCCTGACATCCGGGGTCCAGGTAGTTCAGCAGGAGGTGGCCTGTCGCCTCCTCGCTGGCGATGAAGCGGGACCAGTCGGGTGCCTCACGCTCCACGACGGACTCCTCCGTCGCCCGCAAAGCGATGATCCGAGCCGATCGGTCGCGCCAGGACTCGTGCTTCGCCGTGGCGGCGCGGAGACCGGCGTCGGCTTCCGCGAGTGCCTCCGTCGCGGCCAGCATGGACGCCCCGATGCTCAGGAGGGTGGTGCCCGCGGCCACCCCGAGGATCGTCGTCGCTCGGCGCTCGCGAGGCCGCAGCCCCGGACGCGACCCGCCGTGGGCCGCGAGGGCCGCGAGCGCGGTGATAACGATCATGGCCCCGCCGCACAGAGCCGTGATCTGCGCCACGAGGAGACCGGTCGGGCCGATGCTCGGACTGGAGTCCCACAGGAGGGTGGCCGTCGCCAGCCAGCCGAGCCAGGTCGTCGCCCACAGGGCCCCGACGAAAGTCGCCGTCTTCACGAGGTCGCCGCCGGATACCCCGGAGCGGGAAAAGCCGTGGACGCGACGAGCCCGTCGTGAGCCGGCGGTCAGGGTCCAGGCCGCCGCCGACGTCGCGAACAGGAAGGTGGCGACGGCGAACACGAGGAGGGGCGGGATCACCGTGACGGCTTGCGCGGCAGTTGCTGCTGCATCGTTCCACACGACCTCCGCCGTGAATCCGTCGCGGCGGAGGTCGTCAGCGGAGCGTTCGATGTCGCCGTCGGAACCGAAGACGGTCCACTGGCCGTAGACCGTGTCGACGCCGGTCTCGAGGACGCGGGTCTGCGTCGACGCGAGACGAGTGCCGAAGTCGGGAACCTGCCTGCCCGGTGCCAGGGCGCCGGGCGCCCCGGGCTGGCCTGTGAATCCAGGAGAGAGGACGAGGATGCGTCGGACGCCCTCCCGGGTCGCGTCGAAGGTCACGAGAGCTGCGGCCAGGTCGTTGCCCTCGAAGTCCGCGACCACGGTCGCAGGTTCGTTCTGGCCTCCTGGGCCCGACGTGATGTGGATCTGGGCGGGAGCCGACAGGGGGAACAGTTCTTCGGTCCTCTCGGCGACGAGGTGCGCGGCAACGGCCGAGACCATCGAGACGAGGACGATGGAGGTCCGGAGGATCACGTGCATCGAGGCTTCCTGACGGGGAGGTCGGGGCGGAGGCGAGAGCGGTGGCGCGTCACGCCGGGGCAGGACGCGCCACGCAGCTCAACTCGTGATGCGGTAGTACGCGTAGTCCACTCGATTCGGGGTGGCGGTGCCGTAGGCGTACGACCACTGGCCCGGGCTCGTGTTCGCACTCTGCGTGATGCGGCCAGCGGCCGTCTTCACCGACGACCCGTGCCACCTGCTGCGGTGGAAATAGTTCGAGTACAGGCGGGGCTTCGTGCCGTAGGTCCAGGACGACTCGACCACGAAGCCTCTGCTGTGGTCGCTCGTGGTCGTCCCTGCTGTACCGGGCTGGACCGCCACTGAGCCGGACTCGACGACTGTTGATTCAGGCGCGGGCAGTGTTTCTGCGTTCGCCGCCGTCGTGCCGGTCGCCATCAGGGCCAATGCGAGAGTGCCGGTGGCGAGACGGGAGAGGATCTTCATGCGGTGCCTTTCTGGAGGGGTGAGCAGGTGCTCGACCCATCCAGAAAAGCATTAATATTTGGTCTTCTCAATGAAAAATGTCGGCCTGTGGATAACCGGGTTCGTGACGTCCGTTTCGCGCGAGTGCGGTGCGTTGTGCTCCGAGGCGGCGCGGCCGTGATGCCGGCCGGAGACTGCGAACGGCCTCGACCTCGAGGTGAACGCGTCAGACCGCGCCGACCAGCGTCCACGCCCCGCCGTCGCGACGCGTCACCCGGCCCTGCACGACGTCGGCGAGCTCGCCGACGGTGGCCTCGACGACGGCCCCGATGCGGTGCGCGGGCTCGTCGGCGGCGCACTCGTAGCGCACGACCAGCCGCGGCTCGCCTCGCACCAGCGTGACGTCGCTCGCCTCGACCGTGGTCAGCCCCGCCGCACTCGCGGCGGCCGCGGGCAGCACGGAGTCGGGCCGCACCCCGGGTCGCAGGGTGCCGACGGTGAGCGTGACGCGGTACGAGGGCATGCGTTCATCCAACCCGGCACCACCGACATCGAGCGGCGGTCCCAGCAGGGTCGCAGCCGCTTCACGGCACACCCCGAAACACGCCCGACTCACGGACGTGCCACCCTCTCGTCATGAAGCGCACCGCGTCCGCCCGGCTCGAGTTCGACGTCGACGGCCCCGCCGAGTTCGTCCTGTCGATCGCCGCCTCCCGCGCCTACGCCCCGACCGGCACAGGACCGGCGACCGGCACGGGACCGGCGGCCGGCACGGCCGACACCGCCCGCATCACCGAGGAGGCGCTGGCCGTCACCCAGCACGGCGCGCCCCTCGAGGTCCGCGAGCTGCACGACCACCACGGCACCCTCCTCCACCTGTGCGAGGTCGGGGCCGGGCGGGTCACCGTGGACTACCGGGTCGTCGTCGACGGACGCCTCGACGAACCCGCCGTCGACGACTTGGACCTCGTGCGCTACCGCCGCCCGAGCCGCTACTGCGAGTCCGACACGCTCAGCCCCACCGCCCGCGCCGAGTTCGGCGGGCTCGAAGGGCGCGAACTGCTCGCCGCGGTCGCGACGTGGGTCGGTTCGCACCTCGCCTACGTGCCCGGGGCCAGCGCACCGACCGACGGCGCCGTGCAGACCCTGCTCGACCGGCAGGGCGTCTGCCGCGACTACGCCCACCTCGTGATCGCCCTGTTGCGCGGGCTCGACGTGCCCGCGCGGCTGGTCAGCGTCTACGCCCCGGGTCTGTCGCCGATGGACTTCCACGCCGTGGCCGAGGCCTTCGTCGACGGTGCCTGGCACGTGGTCGACGCCACCGGGCTGGCCCCTCGGCAGACGTTGCTGCGCATCGCGACCGGTCGGGACGCCTCCGACACGGCGTTCCTCTCGAGCCACGGCGGACGGGTCACGGTCGCGGGGATGCAGGTCGGGGCCGTCGCCGACGTCCTGCCGCGCGACGACGTGAGCACCTTCGTCAGCCTCGGCTGACCGCCCGCCGGCACCGCGCCTCCTGCGCTCGCGCCGGCCCTGCCGGCCCTGGGTCAGCCCCACCCCGCCACGAAGTGAACAAACCGCCACACGATTGCGTGGCGCGTTGTTTACTTCGTGGCGGGTGGCGGGTGGCGGGTGGCGGGTGGCGGGTGGCGGGTGGCGGGTGGCGGGGCAGCGGGGCGGCCCGGCGGCGAGCGCCCTCCCGGCGCCGCGCCTCAGTCCTCGCGGTGCGCCAGCTTCGCACCCTCGCGGGCCCGGACGGCGGGCTCGTTCTGGTGCACGCCCGCGGGCCAGGACTCCGGCCCGGCCGACCCCGCCGGGTACTCGTCGATGGCGACCTCGCCGGACGTCCAGGCCTCGACGACGGGGGCGACGATGCGCCAGCCCTCTTCCGCCGAGTCGCCGCGCACCGAGAGCGTCGGGTCGTCGTCGAGGATGCCCTCGAGCACCTCGCCGTAAGCCGTCAGGTCGGCCGCGCCGAAGTCGGCGTGCAAGGAGGCGCGGGACAGGTCGTACGAGTCGCCCGGCCCGTTGACGTTCAGTTCGAGCGACATCTCGTCGGGCGATATCGCGATGCGGAGGCGGTCGGGGGTGCCGCCGCCGACGAACTCCTTCGGCACGTGGGTCGGCGGGCGGAAGGTGATGACGATCTCGCGGCGACGCGACGCCAGGGCCTTGCCCGACCGCAGCAGGATCGGCACGCCGGCCCAGCGCCAGTTCGCCACCTCGACGACGACCTCGGCCAGCGTCTCGGTCTCGAGCGACGGATCGACGCCGTCCTCGTCGACGTAGGCGGGCAGGGTGCGGCCGTCGACCTCGCCCTTGCCGTAACGGGCGCGGCGGGTGTTCGCGACCGCGTCGTCGTCCCAGACGTGGGTGGCGCGCAGCACCAACTCCTTCTCGTCGCGCAGGTCGGCGGGGCCGAGCGTCGCGGGGGCGTTCATCGTCAGCACGGCCATGACCTGCAGCAGGTGGCTCTGGATCATGTCGACCATGGCGCCGGCGTGGTCGTAGTAGCGGGCGCGGTTCTCGAGGCCGAGCTCTTCGTCGTAGACGATCTCGATGCTCTCGACGTGTTGGTTGTTGAGCATGGGCTCGATCAGGCGGTTCGCGAAGCGCAGACCGAGCAGGTTGAGCACGGTCGAACGGCCCAGGAAGTGGTCGACGCGGTGCACCTGGTCCTCGGGCACGAGCTTCAACACCTCCCGGTTCAACTTCTTCGCGCTGGCGAGGTCGGTGCCGAACGGCTTCTCGAGGGCGAGGGACGTGCCCTCGGGCAGGTCGACCTTACGCAGGGCCGTGCAGGCCTTCTCGGTGATGGCGGGCGGCAGGGCGAAATAGATGGACGGAGGCGCGTCGCACGCCTCGACGAGGCTGCGGAGCCCGTCGACCCCGGTCACGTCGGCCGTGATGTACCTGGTCGACTCGAGCAGCGCGTCGACCGCGGGGCCGCTCGCCTGGACGCTGTCGAACGACGTCTTCACGCGCGCCTTCCACTCGGCGTCGGTGTACTCCTCGACGCCGGCGCCGATCAGCTGCACGCGGCGCGGCGGCTCGAGTGACAAGAGGCCGCCCAGGCCGGGGATCAGGAGGCGCGCGGCGAGGTCCCCGCTCGCCCCCAGCATCAACAGGGTCGCCGGTTCGGGGGCCTTCTTCTCGCTCATGCCGTGCACGGTAGTGGGTCGGTCGCGGCCGTGCCCGGAGCAGGGCGGCGTAGCGTGCGGGCATGAGCGACCAGACCTACACCGCCCGCTTCGTCGGCCACGACGAGACCACCACCGAAGAACTCACCCTCATCGACGGCCTGCCGCAGAAGAGCGTCACCCGCCCCGGGGCCTCCGACGGCGAAGACCTCATGTGGGAGCTCGACGACGACGCCAGCGAAGGCGGCGAGTACGTCTACCGCTCCCTCGGCGTCTCGGGCCACGACTACAGCTGACCCGCCCACCCGGGTCGCCGAGATGTCACGACGTGCCGCTCACCTTCGAAGATGAGCGGCGAGTCGTGACATCTCGGTAAGGCGGGGGAGGCGCGGGTCGCCTCCCTGCCCCTAGCCTCGTCAACATGTGGTTGCTGTTGTGGCTCGTGGTGCTCGTCTTCGGTGTCGCCCTGTCGACCAACGCGACGGCGCGAGAGCTCGCCGCCGCCGGTGACCACCGGTTCCCGTGGTGGCGGCAGTCCCCGCACACCCCTGTCGGCCCCCGGTGGGGTCGCGGACTCGGCACGGGGGTGACGCTGCTCGGTGTCTTCGGCATCCGCGAGACCACCGACCTCGGCTTCTCCACCGTCGTCGTCTTCCTGGCCGTGGCCGCTGCCCAGTGCGGGCAGATCGCATGGCACAACCGCCGGGTCGCCCGACTGGCCGTCACCGGGCCAGGCGCGGCCGAGGCCCCGAGCCGCGCCTCCTGACCCGACCCGCGCCTCCTGACCCGACCCGCGCCTCCTGACCCGACCCGCGCGTCCATCGGCGTGCAATTCGCGACCACGACGCGGCGACACGCCGACATCTCGTGGCGGGGTGGCTCGTCAGGCCGCTCGAGGTCGGGTTCGGCACGAAGATCGGGCCCGGCGGCGGCCGCCGAGGTCGGGTTCGGCACGGCGCCACTGTTGCGCAACGGCTGACGAGATCCCTGGCAGGTCGCGCCCGGCAGGTCAGGCGCGGCGGGTGGGGCGCACCGAGACGACCTCGGCGGTGGCCCCGTGCGGCAGGTCGACCACGAGCCGCACGGCGTCGGCGACGGACTGCGGCTCGAGGTAGAGCGACGTGTCGTACGTGCCGCCCTCGGCCGTGACCAGCTCTCGCTGCATGTCGGTGTCGACGCGGCCCGGGTGCACCGAGCTGACCCGGACGCCGTGTGGGCGTTCCTCCTCGCGCAGGGCGTCGGTCAGCGCCCGCAGCGCGAACTTGCTCGCCGCGTAGGTGCTGCCGTTCGGCCCGGCCGTGAACCCCGAGCCGCTGTTGATCGAGACGACCGTGCCCTGCGCCGCCCGCAGTGCCGGCAGCAGCTGCCGGGTCACCTCGGCCACGGCGAACACGTTGACCTCGAACACACGACGCCAGTCGTCACGCCCGGTGTCGGCGAGGGCCCGGCCGCCGATCACGCCGGCCGCGTGGACCAGCACGTCGAGCTCGTCGAGCGACGGCGCCGTGAGCGCCGGGCCCGAGAGGTCGGCGGCCCACGCCGTCGCGGACGGGAGGTCGGCGGTGATCGCCCGCAGCGCCTCCTCGTCCCGGCCGTGGACGATCACATGGTGGGTGCGGGCGAGGTCGCGGACGACGGCGAGGCCGATGCCCCGCGAGCCCCCGGTGACGAGTGCGGTCTTCATGGGCCCAGTCTGCCGGTCGGTCCGTCCGCGCGTCAGGTCGCTGCCGGTCGGGCCTCTGCCGGTCAGGCCAGCGGGTCGTGCCCCCAGTTCATCAGCGACCAGCGCCACTTCGTGTCGGTGACGTCGCCCGAGGGCCGCTGCTTCGAGTGGCGGGCGACATAGCCGTGCACCTTCTCCATGTGCTGCCAGTCGGCGTCGGTCAGGTCGGCCTTCTTCTTCTCGAGGATGCGCACGATGTGCCGACCGCTCTCGTGCCCGACGGACTCGCCGCCGTCCTTCTGCCCCACCTCGCGCGACTCGTCCGTGTCGAGCCAGTCGCGCAGCGTCGAGGCCGTCATGTTCACGTCGTCGTGGAACTCGTCCCAGGTCTGCTGTCGGTCGTCGTCTGCCATGCGACGAGCCAAGCACGCCCCGCATCGCCGTGCCGGATCGGCGATGATGGCACGGTGCGCACCCTGACCACCGGCACCGCCGCCCTCCTGCTCGCCGCCTCGCTCGCGGTCACGCTGACCTCGTGCTCGGCGGACGGGAACAACCCGACGGTCGCGCCGCAGGCGAAGATCCCGGCAGGGCTCGCGGTCGAGGGGTACGCCATCGCCTCGCCCGACGCGACGACGGCCGCGGTCGAGGCGTTCGACCGCAGCGAGGCCGCCGTCGACACGGTGGGCGTCTCGGGCGTCGCCATCACGACCGGCGGGGCCGGCGTCGCCCCGAGCGACGAGTCCGCGAACACGCTGCGCGAGGCCGCCCAGTCGGCGGGCAAGAAGGCCGAGCTGCTGGTCGTCAACGCCGGCCAGGACGGCTTCAGCGGCGAGCTCGCGACACAGCTGTTGTCGAGCCGGGCCAACCGGGAGTTCGTCGTGTCGGGCCTCACCGGAGAAGTCGTCAACGGCGGCTGGGACGGCGTCCAGATCGACTTCGAGTCGCTCTCGGCCGCGGACGCCCCGGGGCTGGTCGACTTCGCCGCCGAGCTGCGCGACGCCCTGCCCGACGACGCCACGATCTCGATGGCCGTGCAGCCCAGCACCGACCCGGCGGGGTACGAAGACCTCGGCTACGACCTCGCCGCCCTGTCCGACTCGGTCGACCGGTTCGTGCTCATGGCCTACGACCAGCACGGCACCGGCTTCAGCGAACCCGGGCCCGTCGGAGGCCTGCCCTGGGTCGGCGAGGTGCTCGACGCCGCGCTCGAGTTCGTCCCGGCCGACCGCCTCGACCTCGGCGTGGCGGGGTACGGCTACCGCTGGACGGGCGAGGGCACCGCAGGAGGCGCGGTGTCGGTCGCCGAGGCCCGCACCGGAGCGCAGTCCACCGGTTCGTGGGACGCCGAGCAGGCCGAGTACACGGCGTCGCCCGGTGACGGCTCGACCCTCTGGTGGTCGGACGGACGCTCGATCACCGCCCGCGCCGACCTGGCCGAGACGAAGGGGCTGCACGGAGTCGCGATCTGGCAGCTGACGACGGGCGACCCGATCCGCCGCGGCTGACGCCGGTGCCGCCGGCTACGGCGTGACGATGCCGATCGGGCCGGTCAGCTCGGGGATCTCGCGGTCGCTGAGCAACCAGCGGTCGCCCCTGCCGGTGACCAGGAAGGCCAGCGGGCCGGGACGGCAGACGACGAGCGCGCCGCCCTCTTGCTGCAGCACGCCGTCGAGCGCGCCACCGAGGTCGCGGTCGTCCTCGGAGCCCGAGGCCGACAGGACGGCGCAGCGACCCTCGGCGCCCATCGCCTGGAGCAGACGACGCATGCCCTCGGGGTCGCTGCGGTCGGGGCCCAGCGGGTGCGCGACGGCCATGTCGACCCACTCGACCGAGCCGGTCAGGTCGGCGAGGGCCTGCTCTTCGGGGCCGGCCGGGTCGACGGCGAGGTCGTGCACGGACTGCTTGCGATCGGGCGCGGCGAAAGCCTCGAGTGCGGTGATGACGGAAAGGGGGAGCGACGCCACGGGTGTTCTCCTGTCGAGGGGTTCCGACCATCCTCCCACCCGGGGTGCCCTCACAGGTCCGTCCACAGGTGGAAACCCGAGCCGGCGTCGAGTCGAGCCCCCGCACTACGCTGCCGGAGAGCGGCCCGACGCGCGACGACGACCCGACCTGCCCACCCACGACGACGACGGAGACACCGTGAGCGACGCCCCCGGCCAGCAGCCCTGGCAGAACCCCCAGCACCCGCAGAACCCCCAGCACTCGCAGCACCCGGCGCAGTACCAGGGCCAGCACCCGCAGCAGCCCCAGCAACAGCCCTACCCCGGCCCCGGCGGGTACTCCGACCCGCTCAAGGGCACCAACCCCGGTGTCAACACCTCGACCCCGTTCATCTGGGTGCTCGTCGTCCTGCCCCTCGTGCAGCTGATCGGCCTGGCCCTCTGGGACATCCCCGACTACCTCGAGCGCACCGCCACGTTCACCCCGGGCGTCTACCAGTCGCCCTTCACGCCGGGCTACCTGGCCTACATGGGCATCGGCATCCTCGCCTACGCGCTGACGGTCGTCCTCGCCTGGCTCGACCACCGAGCCCTCGTGGCCCGGGGCGTCGTCAAGCCGTTCCCGTGGCCGTGGGCGTTCTTGACGGTCGTCTACGTCATCGGCCGCTCGGTCGTCGTCAAGCGCCGCACCGGTGGCGGCCTCGCCCCGCTCTGGCTCTACATCGTGGTGTACGTCGTCACGCTCGTGGTCGTGTTCTCGGTCTTCCTCTCGGCTCTCGTCGAGTTCGCCCAGACCGTGCCGTCGCTGCCGACCTCCCCGTAGTCGACGACGCGAGGCGCAGCAGGCGCGGGTCGACCGAGCGGGCCGGCCCGCGCCTCCTGCGTCCCCCTGCTGCGAGGATGGTCCGGTGACCTCCTCCACCGCACCCCGCCTCGGCCTGCTCCTCGACGTCGACGGCCCGATCGCCAGCCCCGTGACCCGCAGCATCGCGCTGCCCGAGATCACACGCGACCTCGTGGCGCTCGCCGCCCTCGGCGTCCCGATCGTCTTCAACACCGGGCGCTCGGACGCCTTCATCCGCGACGAGGTCGTCGGTCCGTTGCTCGCGGCCGGCCTGCCCGAGGGGTCCCGTGTGCACGGCGTCTGCGAGAAGGGTGCCGTCTGGTTCACGATCGGCCCCGAGCACGGTGCCGACGGCATCGGCCCGATCGAGGTCGACTCGTCGCTCGCCATGCCCGCCGACTTCGGTGCCGAGATGCAGGCGCTCGTCGCCGACGAGTTCGCCGACCTGGTCTTCTACGACACGACCAAGCACGCGATGGTCTCGATCGAGCAGCTCACGAGCGTCGAGTCGTCGACCTACCTGGCCCGGCAACGCGACCTCGACGAGAAGGCGATGCAGGCGCTGGTCCGCCGCGGGTTCGGCGTGCGCCGACTCGACGACGTGCGGCCGGACGCGTCCGGCGCCGTGCAGTGGCGCGTCGACCCGACGATCATCTCGACCGACATCGAGTCGGTGCGGCTCGGGAAGGACCTCGGTGCCGAGCGGGCGCTCGAGCTGCTGGCGGCCGACGGCGAGCCCCCGCTCGCCTGGCGCACGGTCGGCGACTCGCGCAGCGACTACGCCATGGCCGATTGGCTGCACGCGCAGGGTCACGCGGTCGCCCACGTCGACGTCCGGCCCGCCGACGGCGTCCCCGCGACGCCCTACCCCGTGTTGACGAGCGCCACGGGCGCGATCCACGACGAGGCCGGCGCCGAGTTCCTCGCCGGCTGGCTGGCCGACCTGACCGCCTGAGCCCGGGACACGCCCGACGCACCCCCCGGACGGGGTGAGACGGGTGAGCGTGCGCGCACAACGGGTGTCACCTCCCCGCTGTCCAGGCGGGCTGTGACCCGTTCGAGGGGGCGTACCCCCCGAACGGGTGTCGCGAAGGGCCTCGAACGACCCTGTACTGTTTCGACACGTCCCCGGAACGGTCCCCCGAAAGGCCCACACCGGAGGCGAGCCCGTCGATCGAGTGGCCCGAACCACTCGCAGTCGACGGACCCGAAACGGGAGCCCCTGGCTCCCACCCGACCGCCGCCCACCCCGGCGCGTCACCTCGAGTCGCCGCTGTCGCCGACGCCCCTCCGGACGTCCGACGGCGGTTCCCCACCGCCGCCGGCGTCCGGTCGTCTCTCAGACCCGAACCCGGAGAGAACACGCATGTCCCGAACCATGCGCGTCCGCGACAGCGACGCCGAAAACCGACCCGACACCGCTGCACCCGACACCACGGCACCCGACACCGGCTCCGCCCTGACGCCTCGCTCGCGCAGCGAACTGAGGCGCCTGGCACACCACGACGAGGTGCGCGGGTCGCGTGCACGCCCCTCCACCCGCATCACGAGCGACCACCACGCGTCGGTCGTCTCGCGCACCGAGGGACGTGCCCACTCGCCCTTCATGGTGCTGCTCGTCCTCGCCTGCACCATGGGCATCCTGCTGTACGGGCAGTTCCTGTTGAACCCCGCGAACCGGGGCGACCTGCTGCCCTACGTCGCCGTCATCATCGCCGAGGCCGTCCTGGTCCTGCAGGCGCTGCTCGCGATGTGGACGATCCTCTCGGGGGGTCAGAACCCCCGCGACTTCGACTTCCACTCGACGCAGGACACGCTCTACGACGAGGACGCCATCGACCGGCTCGGCGTCCGCGACCAGCCGCACCTGTGGCCGATCGTCGTCGACGGGAAGACCGTGGTCGTGGACGTCTTCGTGACGGTCTACGGCGAGGAGCTCTCGAAGATCGCGATGACCGTCCAGGCCGCCGTCGCGATGCAGGGCGCGCACCGCACCTGGGTGCTGGACGACGGTCGCAGCGACGAGGTCAAGGACCTCGCCGCGACGCTCGGTGCCCGCTACATCCGCCGGCTGACCAGCCACGGCGCGAAGGCGGGCAACGTCAACTACGCCCTCTCGGTGGCGAAGGGCGACTACTTCGCCATCTTCGACGCGGACTTCGTGCCCAAGCCGATGTTCCTGCACGAGACCGTGCCCTTCTTCATCGACGAGAAGGTGGCCTTCGTCCAGACCCCGCAGTCGTACGGCAACCTCGTCAGCATCGTCAGCCGCGGCGCGGGCTACATGCAGGCCGTCTTCTACCGGTACATCCAGCCCGGCCGCAACCGCTTCAACGCGGCGTTCTGCGTGGGCACCAACGTCATCTTCCGCCGTGCGGCGATCGACGAGGTCGGCGGCATCGACACCGACTCGAAGTCCGAGGACGTCTGGACGAGCCTGTTCCTGCACGAGGCCGGGTGGCGGTCGATCTACATCCCGATGACGCTGGCGATCGGCGACGCCCCCGAGACCATCGAGGCCTACAGCAAGCAGCAGCTGCGCTGGGCGACCGGTGGCTTCGAGATCCTCTTCCGGCACAACCCGCTGAGCCCGCGCCGCACCCTGACGATGGACCAGCGCTTCCAGTACACGCTGACGGCGACCCACTACCTGACGGGCATCGCCCCGCTGCTGCTGATCATGGTGCCGCCGATGGAGATCTTCTTCGACCTGCGGCCGATGAACCTGCACATCTCGGTGCTGCAGTGGTTGCTCTTCTACTCGGGTTTCTACCTGCTGCAGATCGCGCTGGCGTTCTTCACGCTCGGATCGTTCCGCTGGGAGGTCCTGATGCTCGCCTCCGTCTCGTTCCCGATCTACGTCAAGGCGTTGTGGAACGTGCTGAGCGGCAAGGACACCGCCTGGCACGTTACCGGCGGAGGCAAGGCGTCGAGTCCGTTCAACGTGCTCGTCCCCCAGGTGCTGTTCTGGCTCTTCCTGTCGCTCACGTCCCTCGTGGCGATCTGGCGCGACTGGGACAACCGGGTGCTCACCCTGGCCACGGTGTGGAACCTGATCAACACCGCCGTGCTCTCGGCGTTCCTGCTGGCGGCCCTGCGTGAGGCCGGGTCGATCAAGCGGGCGGCCCGCTCGGGATCGAGCGCTCGCACGACCGTCGCCGGTCCCGTCACCACCGGCCCCGTGGCCGTGCAGACCCTCCGCACCCAGGTGGCCCGACCGCTGCCCCGCAGCCACGACGAGTTCCTCGAACTGTCGGCCGAGCAGCGACTCGAGCAACGGCGGCGCGACGACGAACGCCGTCACCTGCTCGAGGCCCGGCTGGCCGTCGCCGACGAGCAGCACGCCGACGAGCACCGCGCCGACGAGCACCGCGCCGACGAGGCGCAGCACGCCGGAACGGCGACCGGACCCGACCGACACGACACGAACGACCGAGAGAAGGTGGTCTCATGACCTGGGGAAACAGGATCAAGATGACCGTGGGCATCCTCGTGGTGATCGCCCTCGTGGCCGTCTTCACCGTCATCTTCACGCAACGGCAGGCGCAGGTCATCAGCACCAGTGCGGCCATCGCGAGCCAGGACTTCTCCGTCGGCACCGACTACAGCGGCACGGTCACCTCGACCGACGCCGAGGTCGGCGACCGGGTCTCGAAGGGCGACGTCCTCTTCTCGCTCCAGAGCCCCTCGCTGCAGAAGGACCTCGCCGACGACGTGGTCGTCCCCGACACGGACGCCTACACGGTGGCCGACGACGGCACGATCACCTTCATGGCCACCGTCGACGGCACGCTGTCGCAGCTCGACGTCCGCGAGGGCGGGTTCCTCGGCTCGGGGACGTCCGTCGCGACGATCGAGAAGGCCGGCACGCTCTTCGTGGACGCCGACTTCACGCTCACGCCCCGCGACTACGAGCGCATCCAGGACGGCGCGACCGTCGACGTCATGCTGCCGAACCAGCAGGTCGTCGAGGGCAGCGTCGACCTGGTCAGCGTGCAGACCAAGGACGGCGCGGCCGCGGCCACCGTCCGCGTGGTCAGCGACCAGCTGAGCGAGGGGGCCTACAACGGCCTCGTCGCGAGCGGCACGCCGGTCGAGGCGACCATGCACCTCCGCGACGACGGCATCCTCGCGGGTCCGGTGGACACCATGCAGGACTTCCTGCGCCAGATCGGGGTCTGACGATCCCCGGCGCACGGAGCAAGACGACGGGTCGGTCCGACCGACGGGATCGTTCGGGATCACCGATCGGTTCCGGGCCGGCCCGTCACCTTCAGGAGGCGCGGGGCGAGACCCGACGCGACCCGCGCCTCCCGACCCTCCGCCGCGTGGTCGCGGGCGTCGCCCTCGGCACGGCCGGCGTGCTCGTGCTGGCCGGGTGCACCGACGGCTCGGGCACGGACGGCGACACCACGGGTCGGCCCGACGCCGGAGGCGACGTGTTCCCCGCCTCGCAGGTCGACCCCCTCGTGGCCGCCCTGCCGCATGAGTCGGTCGGTGACGTGCCGACCATGCGCCTCGCCGACGGGCTCGTCCCGCCGACCAACACCTGGTTCTCGGGGCTCGTGTTCGGCGACGAGCCGACGCCCGTGTTCCCCTTCCCGATCTCGTTCCAGCTGACGGAGGCCGGCTTCGCGACGGGTCTGCCGGTGCCGGTGGCCTCCGAGAAGGCGATCGTGTCGCCCGCCCTGCCCGACGTCACCCTCGACGTCGGGGCCTCGTCGACCGAGGTCAGCGGCTACGACGACGTCTCGGTGACGATCGCGCACCTCGACGGCGACACGGTGCTCGGTCACACGACCGTCGCCGAGGGCTCGCCGCTCGTCTCGTATACCGCCGCGACCGCGCAGACCGACACCCTCGGCACGGCCGTGACCACCGTCGGCGAGGGCCGCGGCACGCTGACGGTCGGCAACACGACGTGGGGCGTGGCCGTCACGGGCGGCAGCCTCGACGGCACGGCGGTCCGGCTCGACGAGGGCGGCTCGGTCGTGCTCGTGCCGCTGCCCGACGGAGCCACCGACGACCAGGTGCGGACGGTGCTCGACGCGGCCGCCTCGCCGCTGGAGTCGGTGACCACCGCGCACCGCGCCTCCGGGTCCGGGTCGTCGACCGTGTCGACCACCGAGCTCGGCTACGAGACCGCCGCCGGGGGAGACACCCTGCTCGTGTCGGCCCCGCACATGGGCGACGCGGCGACGGGCGACGGCACCGGGCTGAGCTACGACACGATCTACGGCACCGTCCCGTTGTCGATCGGTTCGACGCTGTCGTTCGACGCCCCGGTCACGACGGCCTCGACCGAGCTCGACCTCGCGGGGCTGAGCGACGACCAGAGGCGACAGCTCGAGGACCAGGTCGAGGCCGACGTCGCGGCGACGGAGGCCCCCGCGGCGGACACCTACTTCGGTGGCAAGGCGCTGTACCGGTCGGCGATGCTGTTGCAGCTCGCCCGGCAGCTCGGCGACGACGCGTCGGCCGACACCCTCCGCACCTCCCTCGTCGACCGCCTCGACACCTGGACCGACCCCTCGGGCTGCGAGACCCGCGAGCAGGAGTGCTTCGTCTACGACCCCGCGGTGAAGGGCGTCGTCGGCAAGGTGGCCTCGTTCGGCTCGGACGAGTTCAACGACCACTACTTCCACTACGGCTACTTCCTCTACGCCGCCGGCGTCGTCGCGGCCGACGACCCCGAGCTGGCCGAGCGGTGGAGCCCCGTGATGAACCTGCTCGCGGCCGACATCGCCTCGGGCGCCGACAACGGGTCGTTCCCCGACCGGCGGGCGTTCGACCCCTACTGGTCGCACAGCTGGGCCTCGGGCTACTCTCCGTTCGCCGACGGCAACAACCAGGAGTCGTCGTCCGAGGCGGTCACCGCCTACGCCGGCCTGTCGCTCTGGGCCGCGGCCACGGGCGACGACGCGCTCGGCGACGAGGCGTCCTGGATGCTCAGCGCCGAGGCCTCGTCGGCGCTGGCCTACTGGCTGAACCCCGACCTGACCGGCCCGACGTCCACCGGCTACGACCACGAGATCGTGTCGCTCACCTGGGGCGGCAAGCGCGACTACGGCACGTGGTTCTCGGCGGAGCCGTCGGCGATCGCCGGCATCCAGCTGATCCCGCTCAGCCCGTCCTCGGTGTCGTACCTGACGTCGTCGGCGGCGGGCGGGACCGAGCAGATCGCCGCCGTCGTCGCCGAGGCGAGCGCGTCCGGCTTCGCCACGCCCCTGGGCGACTACGTGCTGATGTACTCGGCGCTGCAGGGGCCCGACCAGGCCGCAGCGGCTCTGACGGCGCTCGCCGACCTGCCCGAGACGGGCATCGACGACGGCAACTCGCGGGCCTACGCGATGGCGTACGTCATGAGCGCCGGGGCGCGGTAGGGCCGAGCGAAGGAGGCGCGGGTCGGTTCAGGCGAGAGCCTAGGGTCCGCGTGTGGTTTTTCGAAAGTTTTCACTTACCCTGGTATTTCACTCACGTGAAAACTGGAGGTAAATGATGGAGATTGCGATCCAAGCTCTCGACAAGGTCGCGGACGGTGCAGTCGCCAACAGCGTCGAGAACCAACACGTGGATTTCAAGGTGCAGGGACGATCGCTCTCGGACACACTCGACAATCTGGCTGAAGCTGCTGCATGTTTTGCAAACGCTGAGGGGGGCTACGTCCTGGTAGGGGTCAGAGACGACGGGGCTGGCCCAGAGGCGTTCGTGGGTCACGACCTCGACCCGGTGAAGACCCGGTCCCGCATCTACGAGATCACGACCCCCGCCCTGATGGTCGACGTCTTCGAGCTGCAACACGCGGCCGGCTCTGTCCTGGTCATCCGGGTTCCGCAAGGCGTGGCCGTCCATTCGGTGAAGAGCAAACTGCCGACCGAGAGGGTCGGGGAGTCATGTTGGCCCATGGACACGCGGCGGATCGCCGCGATAGTCGACGAACGTAGTGGAGTGGACTGGTCAGCGGTGGGCACGAGCGTCGCGCCCTCAGCCGCCGACCCGCAGGCCATCGCTGTGGCGCGTCGCATGGCCTCGCGTGCAGTGGACCCTTCCAAGAGGCGACTGGCTGACCTCGACGAGCTCGCCCTGCTCAGGCGCCTTGGGGTCGTCGATTCCAAGGGGTACCTGACGAATGCCGGGGTCTTGCTGTTCGTCGGCCCGCCCGGTGGAGCAGCACTCATGTCGTACTCATTCCGGAGGACGCCTGCCGGTCGACTCTCTGCGAACGAGCAGCTCGATGGCCCCCTCGTGGTCGCCGTGGAGCGAGCATTCGACCTCATCTCAGCTCGTCTCGAGACCACGCCTGTCTCCGTCGGAAAAGGTCAGCAGCTTCACCTGGCGGACTTGCCGGAGGCCGCCGTTCGAGAAGCCATCGTGAATGCAGCCATGCACAGGGACTATCGAGTTCAGGATCGCGTGACGATCGAGCATGCCCAGACGCAGCTCTCCGTGACCTCGCCGGGCGCACTGGTCAGCGGCGTCACACCGACGAACATCCTCACGACTTCGTCGCGGTCACGGAATCCGCAGCTTGCACAGGCTCTGAGGATGTTGGACCTGGCCGAGACGGCTGGTTCCGGTGTGGATCGCATGTATGCGGAGATGACACGCTTGGGCCACCAACCGCCCGTGTTCCTGGCGACGACCCACAACGTCCAAGTCTCTCTCGTCGGTGGTGCCCCCAACACCAACATGGCCAGTTTCGTCGCGACCCTCCCCAGCCATGAAGCTGACGACGCGGACACCATGCTCGTTCTTCTGCACCTTCTGACCAAGCGCACGCTCTCTGCCGCCGAGATGCAGCCGATCATGCAGAAGGCGAGCTCGGCAGAGGCTCAATCCGTCCTGGCCAGGCTTGCGCGGGACGATGTCGGCATTCTCGAGCCCACCCGCGAGACGGCAAGCAATCGAGAACCCAACTACCGACTTCGGGAACGCCCCTTGGTGCTTCTCGGTCCCGCCGTCGTCTACAAGAGGCGGACGCTGGATCAGACGGATCGAAAGGTCATCGATCTCGTTCGAGAGACGTCGACGATCAATGCCCGGATGTTGAAGATCATGTTCGATCTGGACAATCGACAGGTATCGCGGGTGCTCGCGGATCTGATCGCGAGGGGTGTCCTGGTCAAAACGTCGAGCGCCTCACGCGGTCCGGGCGTCACATACGGCGCGGGGCCGGCCTTCCCAAGGCGACGTGGTGCGACCGCGTAAGTTTTCACGAAGTTTTACCCTCCCCTGGCGGAATCGCCTGGTGGACTTCGTCGGGCGGTATCAGTCGGTTGGTCGGGCCGGGGCGCGGTAGGGCCGAGGGCAGGAGGCGCGGGTCGTCAGCCGACGACGCGCACCGGGTCGACGAGGCGCTGCACGCTGCCGTCGGGGTGGTTCGTGACGAGCGCGCCGCCCCAGAAGCCGAGCTGGTCGCGCTCGGTGTCGAGCTGCCAGAGGCGGTGGCCGTCGGACAGGTCGAAGGCGGTGACCGTCGACGTGCGGCCGCTCGAGGCGGTCGTGGCGTAGCCGGTCGTGCGGCCGACCAGTGCGATCTGGGACTCGCCCGGCACCACCGCCCGGGCCAGCTCGTGGCCGGACGCCGCGTCGAGCAGGCGGACGGTGCGCTCGGCCGCCTCGTCCGACGTGAGGTCGCCCGAGACCGCCGCCGCGCCTCCCGGTTCGAAGGTCTGCGCGAAGACGAGCGACCCCCGGTCGCCGGCGGGATCGGTGGTCACGCGGGCGAGCCCGTGGCGGCGGTCGCGGGGCGGGGTGGTCCAGAGCTCGGCGCCCGTGCGCCGATCGACGCAGACCACCCCGGGCGTGGTCGAGAAGACGACGCAGTCGCCGGTCGTCTGGACGCCGCGGTCCTGACGGAAGCCGTGCCGCCAGAGCTCGCGCCCGTCGAGCGACAGCGCCACCACGGTGCCGTCGGTGTCGCCGGTCGAGGTGGGGATCGCCGGGTCGAGGCCCACCACGACGAGGTCGCCGTCGACGACGAGGGTCGTGGCGGTCGGCAGGTCGGGCCCCCAGGCGTGTGTGTCGCCGGTGCGTCCGTCGACCGCGGTGATGGTGCCGCCGTCGAGGACGAGCAGGCCGTCGGGGGTCAGGGCCTCGTCCTGGCTGCCGGTGGTCTCGCCCGTCCACACGGGGGCGTCGAGGTCGTCGGCGGCGTAGAGCGAGAACTCGCCCGTGCCGGGCTCGGAGTCGTAGTAGACGCGGGAGTCCTGGTACGAGAACTGCGGGTCGCTCGAGACGAGGGCCCAGGAGGCGGTGGCGTCGGTCAGGCGGGCGCGCCCGTTCGGCGAGGTGGTGACGTCGGTCAGCTCGCCGGTGCCGAGGTCGAGGCGGGCGTACGACGAGGCGAACCCGTCTCCGCCGAAGCCCAGCGTCGAGACGAGGGTCGTGTCGCCGGCGTCGTCGGTCGGCCAGACCTGGACGAAGCCGCTGCCGGCGTCGAGCTCGGCGCCGAGGTCGACCCACCAGCGGACGGTGCCGTCGACGGGGTCGACGCGGGCGAGACGGCTGACGGTCTGCGCGGTGCTGCCGAAGCCGCCGTCGAACCGGCAGTCGGTGTCGCCGGCGTCACCCGTGCCGGTGCCGTCGTCGCCCGCGGCGCCGCCCGCGCTGACGAGGACGTCGCCACCGAGCCGGTCGGGGCCCACCGCCGGCTCGGCCTGCCAGAGGAGGCAGCGGCCCTGATCCGCCGGCACGCCGACGTCGGCGGGCGTGAGCGTCCACGACTCCGGCACGGGCTCGTGCCGCAGGTCGTCGCCGACGACGCCGTCGAGCGCGGCGGCCGACGAGTAGCGCGGAGCCTCGACCAGGCCGACGGTCGTGACGAGCGCCGCCGCGACGAGGACCGCGGCGGTCGCGAGGGCGAGCCGACGAGGGCGGGAGGCGCGGTGCCAGACGGCGGCTCCGCGGCGGCGGGCGCGCGCGAGCGGCTGGTCGCTCGGTCGGGCGTCGTCCGTCACCCGGCCATGCTACGAGTCGGGTGCGTGGGCGGGCCGTGAGCGGTCCCGGGGTCGCGACCCGCGCCTCCTGGGCTCCCGGGGTCGGCCGTTAGGCTGGTGCGGGCCGTCCGGTCCCGCCCGCCGGTGCCCCGCCGGTGCCCGACCGGCGCCGCCCGTCCGCCCTCTTGTCGCCCGCCCCTCGAAGGAGCCGTGCCATCGAAGCCGTCGTCATCTCGATCCTCGCCCTGGCGATCGTCGTGCTCGTGGTGATCCAGGTGATCTACCGTCGCCGCGTGCTGCAGCGCCGTGAGGCCTCCGGTCAGCGAGTCGTCGGTCGGGGCACCTACGTCGTGTTCGGCGTCATGGCGGCGTTCTTCCTCTTCGCGGTGTTCGTGTTCCCGTTGCTGGTGCGGGGGTAGCTCGTGTCGCCCGAGATCCGCCCCACCGGCACAGCCGATCTCGAGGCGTGCCTGGCGATCTGGGTCGCTGCGTGCGCCGCGCGCGACGGGCAGGCGTTCGCCGGGGTCGCCGAGCGGGCCCGACCGAAGTTCGACGCGGGCGTCGTCTGGCTGGTCGCGGACGGCGTCGACGGGGTCGACGGCTTCGTGCTCGCGACGCGCCCGGGCAGCGGCTTGCCCGCGGACCCGCCCGACGCCCCGGTGCTGGGCCTGCTGGCGACCAGGCCCGGTGCCCAGGCGCGGGGGCTGGGGCGTGCCCTGCTGAGGGAGGCGACCGCCCGGCTGAGCTCGCTGGGGCACGAGCGTGCCGTGTTGCACGCGCTCCTCGACAACGTCGCCGCGGTCGGGCTGTACGAGAGCGAGGGGTGGGTGGCCGCCGGTGAACCGTACGAGCACTCATTGCTGAAGCGGCCGTCGCAGCGGTTCGAGCGGGTGCTCTGACGGGACGGCTCAGCCGCCCTCGGGGCGGGCGAAGCCCGAGCGGAACGCGAAGACGGCCGCCTGCACGCGAGTGCGGCTGTCGGTCTTGGCCAGCAGGCTCGAGATGTGGCTCTTCACGGTGGCCGTGCTGACGAAGAGTTCTCGGGCGATGTCGACGTTGCTGAGGCCGCGTGCGACGGCGTCGAGCACGTCCCGCTCGCGGTCGCTCAACGAGTCGAGGGCCGCCCGGTGGCGCACGGCGTCCCGCGACGCGGGGGCCGGGGCGACGCGCTGCTCGATGAGGGCCCGCGTCATGGCCGGGTCGATCAGGGAGTCGCCACGAGCCGCCGACCGCACCGCGGCGGCGATCAGGTCGGGCCCGGAGTCCTTGAGCAGGAATCCCGAGGCGCCGGCCGCGATGCCGTCGAACAGGTGCTCGTCGTCGTCGAAGGTCGTGATGAGGACCACGGCGCAGCCGATGGCCGGCACGATTCGCCGGGTGGCCGAGATGCCGTCGAGCCGGGGCATGCGGATGTCCATCACGACGACGTCGGGTCTCAGGGCGAGGGCGTCGGCCACGGCGTCCTCGCCGTCGGCGCTCTGCCCGACGACGTCGACGTCCGGTTCGGCGTCGAGCATCGTCGCGAGCCCGGCCCGGGCGATCGCCTGGTCGTCGACCACCAGCACGCGCAGCGTCATGCCGCCCGCCCTGCCGTCGACACGGAAGCCGGTGCCGGTGTCGACGCGGAAGCCGTCGTGGCCGGAGCTGCCGGTGCCGGTGCCGGTAGTTCGGCCCGGACCTGCCAGCCGGCCCCCTCGGGCCCCGGCCCCGCGGCCAGCGAGCCGCCGAGGGCGCCGACCCGATCGCGCAGCGAGGGGATGCCGGCTCCGCCTCGGGGCACGTCGGGGAACCGTTCGCGGGCGGGGCCCGGGTCGCTCACCGTGACGACCGTCCCGCCGGACGTGTCGTCGACCGTGACGTGCACCCGGTGCGCCGACGATTGCAGCATCGCGTTCGTCAGCCCCTCGCGCACCACGGCGAGGACCGCGGCGCGACGCTCGGTCGGCAGGTCGTCGCCGTCGAGGTGCACCGTGCTGCCGACCTCGTAGCCGAGTGACGTCAGGCGGTCCGTCATCTGCGCCAGTTCGTCGACGACCGACGTCGACCCGGTGGCGCCTCCGGGTGCCGCCCGGAGCACGCGCAGCACCCCGCGGATGCGTCCCAGGACGTCCTGCCCGCCCGCGGCGATGTCCCGCATGGCCGGGGCCAGCTGCTCGGGGTGCTCGTCGGCGACCCGGAGGGCGGCCTGCGCCCGGATGACCAGGGCGGCGACGTGGTGACCGACCTCGTCGTGGACGTCCCGGGCGATGCGGGTGCGTTCGTGCTCCGCGATGCGGGCGACCTCGCCCGCCCGCAGCACGAGCAGCTCACGGTTCGTCCTCGCGAGCTCGGTCGTGGCCTGGCGCTGCCGCCGGAGCAGGAGGGCGACCACCACGACGAGGCCGCACGCCATGAGCCGACCGAGCACGACCGAACGGTCCTGCCCCACGTCCGACAGCAGCACCTGCGACAGGGGCACGCCCTGCACGCCGGCCGCGGCGACGTCGCGCCAGGGCAGCAGGACGAGCACGGCGAGGGTGGCGAAGGTCGCCGCGCTGGCGAACACCGGCCCGCGACCCGAGATGGTCAGGAAGACCACGACCGCGAGCGGCAGGAGTGCCACGGGCGGCCCGAGGTAGAGGCCGTACAGCGCCGGGGGGAGGGGCGCGAGGGTCGTGAAGGCCGTGAAGCCGGTGACGACGGCCAGCGTCTCGACGGGCCACCGGTCGAGGGTCGCGCACGCGACCAGCGCCACGACGCCGAGGTAGAGGTACCCGGGGAGCGCCTGCGGGTACCACTCGAGTCGCAGGGCGAGGGCGAGCCCGCCGAAGTAGGCGGCCCCCACCAGCGCCAGCACCACGAGTCGGGTGCGTCCCCACCCGGTCGTCGTGGTCCCGTTCGTCTGCACGGCCTCCACGCTAACGCCGACCCCGTGCCGTGGCCTCGGCCGAAAGGACCAATCCGGCGGGGTCGGCCGCGCGGGCGAGGTCGAGCAGCTCGACTGCGGCCTCGCGCGCGTCGGTGCTCGTCGGGCGAGGCACGGGCTCAGCCTCGAGGCAGCGGGCCAGCAGCCGCTCGACCAGGCCCGCACGGCGGGTGAGGCCCGCGGCGTCGAGGGTGCCCGGCAGGATGCGGACCTCGACGGTGTCCCGCACGGGCCGGTCGGTCACCAGCGCGGTCAGGTTGACGTCGGCGTACTTCGTCAGCCCGGTGCCCGCGGCGGCCGTCTGCAGCCGCGACCAGACGTCGGCCCGCCCGGCGCCTCGCGGGTCGGTCCGACCGACGAGCTCGACCAGGGCGGAGGGCAGCGGTGCCAGGCGCGTGCACGCGGGGTTCGTCCCCAGCGCGGCCCGCAGGGGCTCGTGCCACCACGAGAAGAGGCGCACCAGGTTGGAGAAGGCGGCGACCGATCGGAACGGAGCGCCGTCGAGGTGCAGGTGCACGGCCGCCTCGACGGGCACCGTGAAGCCGAGCTCGCGGGCCGGCCCGAGCAGGCGCTCGAGGGCGGCCTCGTGGTCGGCGACGAGCGGCGGCGTGACGATCTCGCACGGTCGTTCGCGTCCCGCCGCCAGCGCCGAGGCCAGGGCGATGCTCGAGCCCGCGCCGTCGCGCAGGCGACGCACCGCGCCGATGGTCTCGACCGAGCTGCCGAAGAGCACGGCCGCGTCGTCGAGGGCGCGGTCGAAGGGCGTGTCGGGGGACGAGTGCCGGGCCACGAGACGCAGGAGGCGCGGGTCGTCGGACAGCACACGGTACGACCGGTCGTCGGGCGGGACCGCGTCGGCGGGGCGCGCGTCCGTCGACGACCCGACCCGCGCCTCCTCGTGGTCACGGCGGAGGTCGTCGACGAGCGTGACGTCGTCGACGAGCTCGGCGACGGGGCCGCCGCGGGCGTCGGAGACGACGTAGCCCGGCGTCAGGTGCCAGAAGTGGCCCATGCCCGGCACGAGCGACGGCTCGGAGTCGGTGTGGAAGATGCGGGTGACCTGGCCGTCGTGGTCGCTCGCGAGACGGTCGGCGAGGGTCCGCCGGCTCGACCCGGGCGGGGCCAACAGTTCGATCTCGAAGCCGATGCGGGAGTGGAGGGTCGTCATGGGGCTTCCGGGTCGAGGGCGGGTGCGGTGCGGGTGCTGCTGGTCGTGCGGACCGGGCGGCGGCGCCACCGCCCGGTCGTGCCGCCGGATCGGGCGGCCCGGTCGGGTCGCCCGTCGGGCGGGGGCGGGCTCAGAGGGGCAGGTCGTCCCCGGCCAGGAGGGCAGCACCGGCGCGCACCACGGCCGACCGGGTGTCGCTCTGCCACAGGCCCGCCAGCTGGGCCGCCTCGGCGTCGCCGTAGCCGACGAGGGTGAAGGCCCGGGCGTCCTGGTCGTCGGTGTACGAGGTCGGCGCGGCGGGCACCTGCTCGTGGGCGAGCAGCAGGCCGCCGACCTTCGCCTTGGCCGTCGCGACGTCGTCGCTGCCCCAGGCGACGGCGAGCCCGAGGGCCTGGGTGAAGTCGTCCTGGAACGTCGTGTCGGTGCCCGCGGCGAAGAAGGCGGCTTCGCGCTGCTCGTCGGTGTAGGCCGTCGTCGTGGCCGTGCCCGCCGCGAAGGGCAGTGCCGTGCCGGCCGTGAGTGCGGCTCCGGCCTTGCCCTTCGCCGTGGTCGTGTCGAGCCCCCAGACGACCGCGAGGTTGAGGGCGTCGTCGGCGTAGGGCGAGGCGGCGAAGGCGGCCAGGTCGGCCGCGGTGTACGTGACCTTCGGCACGGTCGCCGTCGTGGGCTCCGACGCCGCCTGGGCTGCGGGGGAGCTGCCCGGCGCCGCGAGGGCGCCGAGTGCCCCGAGCCCGGCGATCGAGCCCGCGAGGGCGCAGGCGACGGCCGCGGTCGCGCCCACCCGGCGGAACGCGGAACCGGCCGTGCGGCGCGGGGTGCCGGAGCGGTCGGTGCCGAGGCTCCGGGTCGTCGCGGTGGTGGCCTGGACGTCGTTCGTGTCGTTCGTGTCGTTCATGTCGCTCTCCTCGGTCGTTCGTCAGGTCGGTCGGTCGGGGTGACGGGGTCCGTCACTCCGCGACCACGGCCGACGCTAGGAGGCGCCGACACCGGGCGACAAGGGTTCGGCGTGGGGTCTGGCCGGTCGGCGGCGGACGATGGCCGTCGGGACGAACCCGACGCGTCCCGGCCTCCTCCGAAGGGATGGTCCCGGGACGATTCTCCCGGGTGCTCACCGGCCGCGCCGCCGTCGCTTCCACCACGCCAGAAGGTGGGCACAGCGCCAGGCTTTGTGCTGGCGCTGTGCCCATCTCGTGGCGCTGTGCCCTCTCAGGGTGCCGACCGGCCTGCTGTGATGCGCCGCGTCAGCTGCCGTCGACGACCGCCGTGCGGTCTCCGAGCCGGCGGATGACGCCGTCCTGGGTCGTCATGACGAGGTGTGCCCCCCAGAACTCGAACGAGACCGCGTCGTTCCGAGAGATCCGCCACAGTTCGCGTCGGCTGTCCCGGTCGGCGGCCACCATCGCCACCCGCGCGTCGACGCCGTAGGACAGGAGGTAGACGGTCGTCCGACCCCAGGCCACCGGGATCGAGAAGCCCGGGGCGGTGGTCCGCGAGACGACGTGACCGTCGGCGGTGTCGAACGTCGTGGTGGTCGTGGTCTCGTCGCCGAAGCTGCTCGTCGGCGACACGGTCACCTGCAGCTCGTCGAACGGAGGCTCCGGTGCGGGTCCCCAGCCGGCCTGCGCCGTCTGGCCACTCGGGACGGGCACCGTCGTCTCCCACACCGTCTCACCCGTCGAGGGCGAGACGCACGTGACCGACTCCCGTCCGCGATCGCCCTCCGCGCCTCCTTCGTCGTCGTCGTCCGGACGGTCGGACCCCCGCGGCCCCGAGACGATCGGGTCGCCGCTCTCGACGGTCGTGGTCACGACGAGGCATCGGTCGGACACGGTCGTCGTGGCTTCGGCCGGCAGGTCGATCGACCAGTCCTCGACCCCGGGGTCGTCCCGGGAGAACGCGACGAGGTGCTGGCCGGTGGGTGTCACGAACGACACGAAGACGTGGTCGTGCCCCGCCTGCGGCCAACCGTAGACGTCGGAGTCCACGGGCAGGCGGTGTTCGTCTCCGGTGGCGGCGTCGACCACCCGCGGCCCGTCGCCGAGTGTCGTGAGCACGAACAGCTGGTCGTCGACCAGCGACACCGTCGCCTGGGACAGGACGTCGGACCGCCAGATGACCGTGTCGAGGTCGCGCAGCGGGCGCAGCTCGAACAGGGTCCGATCACCCTCCACGGTCGTCGCTCCCATGCCGTCGGCCCCGAAACGGTCGCGTGGTTGATGCGACACCAGGACCGTCGTCGCCGAGACCCCCTCGACCCGCGACACCTGCGACGGGTCGTTCGACTCGACCGAGGGCGACCCGTCGGTCACGTCACCGGTGCGAAGGTCGATCCGGGCGAGGGTCGAACCGGGGGCGTCGTCGACCACGAGGGTCGCCGCTCGTCCGTCGGCGTCCACGGTCACGGACAGTCCCCGCACCGCGCGGCCCAGGGCGGTGGCCACGTTGGCGTTCCACACGAGTGCGCCCGTCTCGCCGTCCACCCGGGCGAGACGTCCTCCGGCGCCACCGCACCGGTCCGACAACTCGGTCGACTGGGCCGCGAGCAGCGCGTCGTCGCCGACCATGCCGATGCGCCCCCAGGCCACGCAATTCTTCGGCGTGCCGGGCGTCGAGGCGCCCGCCAGGTCGGTCTGCCAAACGGTCGTCGTGGGCTCGCCGCGCAGGTCGTCGACCAGCATCGCCGGGCGCACCGGCTCGTCGTACCGCGGCTGCATCGCGAGGCCGGCGCCGGCGACGAGGGCGGTCACCACGGCGACGGCGCCGACCGTCAGCCCCAGGCGGCGACCCCGGGAGGCGCGGGTCCAGACCCGGCGCAGCGCACGACCCGCCCGACGGCCGGCCGCCTGCAGCGGTGGCGGCTGCGCGCGCCTCCCTGCTCCGGCCGGCTCGACCCCGTCGGCCTCGTCGCTAGCAACGGCGTCGAAGCGAACGTCGGCGCGGGCGTCGGCGTCGGCGTCGGTGCGGGCATAGCGGTCGCGGAGGCGTTCGGCAGCCGAGGCGGGCGCCGCCGGGGAGCCGGCCCGCGCCTCCCACGCTGCCGCCGGGCGCTCAGGGCGCTCGGGCTGCCACGACCGTCCGCTCACACTGCCCCCTCCCACCGGCCATGCTACGAGACGCGGCCGGTCCGCCGGTATGCTGGCGCGTCGTCCCCCGAGACGGGGCCACCCCATCGCCCGCACCACCCCAGGAGGCAGCATGAGCACCGTCCCCAAGGCCCGGGGGCTCAGCACCCTGTGGCGCACCAAGTCGGTCGAGTCGTCGCTCGCCGACTCGACGGGGCCCGAGAACGGGCTGAAGCGCTCGCTCGGCGTCACCGACCTGACCCTCATGGGCATCGCCGTCGCGGTCGGGGCCGGCATCTTCTCGGTGGGCGCCAACGCCGCCGCGAACTTCGCGGGCCCGGGCGTCACGCTGTCGTTCATCCTCGCGGCCGTCACCTGCGGCCTCGCGATCATGTGTTACGCCGAGTTCGCCTCGACCATCCCCGTCGCCGGCAGCGCGTACACCTTCACCTACGCCACCCTCGGCGAGTTCCTGGCCTGGATCATCGGGTGGGACCTCATCCTCGAGACCCTCACCGGCGCGGCCGTCCTGGCCAAGTACTGGGGCATCTACCTCAGCACCGTGTTCTCCGGCTTCGGCCTCGACGTGCCCGACACCCTGCCGCTCGGGCCGCTCGAGCTGAGCTGGGCGCCGTTCGTCATCGTCGCGTTCTTCACCGTGCTGCTCGTCCTGGGCACGCAACTCAGCTCGCGCGTCGGCAGCGTCTTCACGGTGATCAAGGTCGCGATCGTGCTGTTCGTCATCGTGGTCGGCTTCTTCTTCGTCAAGGCGTCGAACTACACGCCGTTCGTCCCCGCGTCGCAGCCCCGCCCGGCCGGTGAGGGAGACGTCTGGACGCAGTCCCTCTTCTCGTTCGTCTCGGGCGCCGAGCCCGCGCAGTACGGCGTCTTCGGCCTCCTCGCCGGCGCCTCGCTCGTCTTCTTCGCCTTCATCGGGTTCGACGTCGTCGCGACCAGCGCCGAAGAGGTCAAGAACCCGCAGAAGACCATGCCCCGAGGCATCTTCCTGGGCCTCGCCATCGTCACCGTGCTCTACGTGATGGTCTCCATCGTGCTCACCGGCATGGTCTCGTACCGCGACCTCGCCGCCGTCGAGGCCCCGACCCTGGCCACGGCCTTCGACCTCGTCGGAGTCGGCTGGGCGGCCCAGGTCATCGCGATCGGAGCCCTGATCGGCCTGACCACGGTCATCATGGTGCTGCTGCTCGGCCTCGCCCGCATCGTCTTCTCGATGGCGCGCGACGGCCTGCTGCCCCGCTGGCTCGCGAAGACCTCGGCCGTCCGCAAGACGCCCGTGCGCGTCCAGGTCATCGCCGGCGTCATCGTCGCCCTGATCGCCGGCTTCACCGACGTCGGCGTCCTGGAAGAGATGATCAACATCGGCACGCTGTCGGCCTTCGTGCTGGTCAGCATCGGCGTCATCGTGCTGCGGCGCACCCGGCCCGACCTGCCCCGCGCGTTCCGGGTGCCGCTGTCGCCCGTGCTGCCGATCCTGTCGGCGGTGCTCTGCGTGTGGCTGATGTTCAACCTGACCACCCTTACCTGGGCACGGTTCGCCGTGTGGCTCGTGATCGGCGTCGTCGTGTACTTCGCCTACGGGCGTCGGCACTCCCGGGTCGGCCTCGGCGAGGACGCCGCCGCCCCGGCACCCGCCGTCGACGCTGGTGGCCAGCGGCACTGAGCGGCACCGCCGATCGACGAAGAACCCCGTTCCGGACGGTGAACCCCCAATCTTCGGGGTTCACCGTCCGGAACGGGGTTCTTCGCGGTGTGCCAGGGGTGACCGGCGCAGGAGGGTGACCGGCGCGGCCGGGCCGAGCGCGCCTCCTCGGGGTCGGGAGGCGCGGTGCCGGTCACGAGGCGCGGTGCCGGTCAGGAGGCGGGGGGCGTGTCGAGCGCGTCGACGGCGGCGACGACCTCGTCGACCTCGGTGCGGGTCGTGTAGTCGACGTGGACGTCGGCGAAGACGACCTTGCCGTCACGGTCGACGACGAGGACGGTCGGGAACGGCACGTCGGCGGTCGCGTCGGCGTTGCTGTCGGCCACGTCGAAGCCGAGGTCGGAGTGCACCGCGCGGGCGGCCGCGACCGGCTCGGTCTGGATGCCCAGCGCCCGGACGAGCACGTTGCCCGGGTCGGACAGCACGGGGAACTCGAGGCCGCCGTTCGCGACGGACTGCTCACTGCCCTCGGGGGTCTGCGGGCTGATCGCGACCAGGGCGACGCCGCGCTCGCGCAGCTCGGGCAGGAGGTCGGCCTGGTAGGTCTTGAGCGTCAGGTTGCAGTACGGGCACCAGGCTCCGCGGTAGAAGACCAGGACGGCCGGGCCCTCGCCGACGGTCTCCGACAGCGAGACCTCGTCACCGGCGGTCGTCACGAGCGTCGCGTCCACGATGGTGTCGCCCACCCGGACGGCGGCCGCGGGGACGCCCGAGTCGCGCAGTCCCGACTGCTCGTCGTCGAAGACCCTCGTGGCGTCCGCGCCGATCTGGGCGTTGAAGCCCTCGTTGAACTCGGTCACCTGGTCGGCGATGCGGGTGGGTGCGCTGGAGTCGGCGTTCGACATGGAGGTCCTCTCGACCGGGGCGGTGCTGACCGAGTCGTTGCGGACCACGGCAGGGCCGACCGGGTTCGGGCCGGCCGCCTCGATCGAGGGTAGGCGGATCGGCGCCCCGTCGTCCGCACCCGGCACGTTCTCGTTCGCAAACGTCCTGCCGGGCGCGGAGGCGCTCGTCGATCAGGCCGCGGGCTGCTCGAGCAGGTCGAGGGCGGCCACGATCTCGTCCACCTCGGTGCGCGTCGTGTAGTCGGTGTGGACGTCGGCGAAGACGACGACCCCGTCGTGGTCGACGACGAGCACGGTCGGGAACGGGATGTCGCCCGTCCCGTCGGCGTTGCTGTCGGCGACGTCGAACCCGAGCCGGGTGTGGACGGCGCGGGCGTCGGCACTCGGTTCGGTGCGGATGCCGAGGGCGCCGCTGAGCACGTTGCCCGGGTCGGACAGCACGGGGAACTCGAGGCTGCCGTTCGTCACCGACGCCTCGGAGCCCTCGGGGGTCTGGGGGCTGATCGCGACGAGGGCGACGCCGCGCTCACGGAGGCGCGGCAGCAACTCGGCCTGGTACGTCTTGAGCGTCAGGTTGCAGTACGGGCACCAGGCGCCGCGGTAGAAGACGAGCACGGCCGGCCCCTCGCCGACGGTCTCGGCGAGTGAGACCTCGGTGCCCTGGGGTGTCAGCAGCGTCGCCTCGACGACGGTGTCGCCGGGCTTCACGGCGTCGTCGGGCACGCCGGCCTCGCGCAGGGCGCTCTGTTCGTCGTCGAAGACCTTCGTGAAGTCGGGGCCGATCTGCGCGGTGAAGCCTTGGTTGAAGTCGGCCACCTGGTCGGCGATGGTGGTGGCGGGGCCGGGGGTGCCGGTGGTGTCGACGGTGCTGGTGGTGTCGGGGGTGCTGGTGTTCGACATGGTCGTCCTCTCGCGCTGACGGGCTCGCCGGGTACGGCCGTCGGGTGCCGCTGATCGTAGGCACGTCGCCTCGGACCGACGCTGAGCCGCGTCACGGGACGTCACACGCGACCGGACGTCCGGGAGCTCGGGCGCTCGGGTGTTCGGGCGCTGCCCTGCCGATCGACCCTGCATCGCGGCACTGCTCGGCCGCCGACCCATGCCGCCACGATGTGAACATCCCGCCACACGATTGCGCGGCGGGATGTTGACATCGTGGCGGCGTGGCGGCGTGGCGGCGTGGCGGCGTGGCGGCGTGGCGGCCTGCCGGTCGGGCAGGCGACCTCAGCTCTGGCAGTGCGGGCACCAGTAGGTGTCGCGCAGCTCGAGTTCGCTCTCGCCGAGTTCGCCCCGCAGGATCTTCGTGCCGCAGCGCAGGCACGGCTTGCCCGCCCGGCCGTAGACCCAGTCCGTCGTGCCGCGGAGGTTGCCGGTCGTGGTGCGGTCGACCCGGTCTTTGTTGGCCTGGATCAGCCGGTGCGCGAGGTCGATCATCTTGGGTCGGTTCTCGACCTCGCCGACGGGACGCGTCGGCAGCACGCCCCGGAGGAAGCAGAGCTCGTTGCGGTACACGTTGCCCACCCCGGCGAGCACCCGCTGGTCGAGCAGCGCGAGGCCGACCTCACGGGCCGGGTCGGACTCGAGGTTGGCGAGGGCACGCGCGGCGTCCCAGTCGGGGCCGAGCAGGTCGGGGCCGAGGTACGAGACCACACTGTCGTCGTCGTCGCGGGCCACGAGCTCGACGATGCCGAGGTCGAACCCGACGGCGACCCAGTCGGCGGTCTCGAGCACGACGCGCGCCTGGTAGGCGGGGCGCTTCCACTTCGTGCCGTGTCGGTAGACGTGCCACGAGCCCTCCATCTTGAGGTGCGTGTGCAGCGTCAGGTCGCCGATGTGGTGCAGCAGGTGCTTGCCGCGCGCGATGACGTCGTCGATCACCTCACCGCTGAGGTCGACGGTGGCGAACGCCGGAACCCGGAAGTCGCTGGCGGTGAGCGTCTGGCCGTGCAGCACCGCGTCGAGGTTCTTGGCGGCGCGGTAGACGGTGTCTCCTTCGGGCATCGGTCAGGCCCTCAACCGGATGCCGCTCGGCGTCGGTGCGAATCCCGCGTCGCGCAGGGCGTCACCGAGGGCGGTGCCCAGCACGAATTCGCCGTCGACCCGTTCGACCGCGAGCTTGCCGATGCGGTTGCGCACGGTGGCGGCCAGCGAGCCCGCGGCCAGGGCGAGCTCGCGTTCGTCGGGCTCGCCGAAGGTCAGCACGGTCTTGCCGCCGCGTTCGACGTAGACGACGAGTCGTCCGTCGACGAGCACCACGAGCGAACCGGCCTTGCGCCCCGGGCGGTGACCCGACTTCTTCTTGCCGCCCGCGCCTCCGGACGGGTCGTTCGTCGCGCGGCCGGAAGCCCCCGAGGAGGCGCGGGTCGCGTCACCGGCGGAGTCCGCCTCGGCGCGCGTCCCGGCTCCCGTCGCCGTGGTCGCCGCCGCGGCGGTGGCGGCTCGTGCCGCCGCGCTCGCGACGGCTGCGGCCTCGTCGGCGGAGACCCCGTCGAGGGTCTGCCCGGGCCACGGCAGGGCGGCGCCGTAGGGGTTCGCCGGGTCGGTGGCGGCCAGGGTCACCACGGGCACGTCGCGCTGACGACCCGCGGCGACGAGGGTGTCGTCGTCGCGGCGGTCGCCCTCGTCGCGGACGAACGACCGCAGGCGGTCGACCGTCGGCCCGGTCGCGAACTGCGCCGCTCCGAGGCCCTCGACGAAGTAACCGCGGCGGGCGCGACCCGTCTCTTCGAAGCCGCTGAGCACCTTGTAGGCCGTCGAGAAGCCCCCGCGGACGCCCTCGTTGACGACGGCGCCCCGGGTGACGACGCCGTGGCGCTCGAGCAGGATCTCGGCCGTCGCGGCGGCACGCACGGTGCCGTCGGGTTCGGCCAGGGGCAGCAGCGACCAGCGGCCGCCGACGGTGGGCGGGCCCGCCTGTCGGGGCATGGCGACCCGGCCGCGGCTGCGGTACGACGAGCGGGACCGCGTCGGGGTGCGCGGCCTCGGCGTGCGTCCGCCGCCGACCTGGGTGCGCAGGGGAGCGAAGGTGTCGTTGGTGATCTGCCCCGCCCAGACGAGCTGCCAGATGGCGGTGACGAGCGAGTCGTCGTCGGTGCTGCCGACGGCGTCGGAGAGTTGCCGGAAGAAGTACGCCCCGCCGCCGGCCAGGGCGGCGAGCACCTCGCGCTGCAGGTCGTCGGTCTCCGCCCCGGACGGTTCGGGCAGGGTGACCTGGGCGCCGTCGGCGAGGTGCAGGCTGACCCAGCCGTCGTTGCCGGGCAGGGTGCCGGTGCCCGACCAGATGACGTCGCCGGTGGCGGTGAGCTCGTCGAGCATGGACGGGTTGTAGTCGGTCACGCGGGCCGGCAGGATCAGGGACTCCCACGCCGAGGCGGGCAGCGAGACCCCGCTGAGCTGGTCGACGACCTGCACCACGCCGTCGAGGCCGCGCAGCCCCGAACCCTTGAGCCCGGTGGCGACGTGTTGCCAGGCGGGCAGGAAGCGTCCGAGCGTCTCGGGGGCGACGGGTTCGACCTCGTGCCGCAGGGCGGCCAGCGACTTGCCGCGGAGGCGACGCAGCACCTCGGAGTCGCACCACTCGCTGCCCTGCTGCCGGGGCCGGAACTCGCCCTCGACGACGCGACGCTGGGTGGCGAGCTTGCGCAGGGTGTCCATGACGACGGCGGTGCCGAGGCCGAGACGATCGGCGACCATGGCGGGGATGAAGGGCCCGTGGGTGCGGGCGAACCGGCCGATCAGGTCGCCCAGAGGGTCGTCGACCGGTTCGACGAACGCGGTCGGCACGCCGATCGGCAGGGCGACGCCGAGGGCGTCCCGTAGGCGCGAGGCGTCTTCGATGCCGGCCCAGCGCACCGTGCCGGCGTGGGTGAAGCGCAGGACGCGGTTCGACCAGGCGAGATCGGTCAGGGCGGTCTCGAGCGCGCGGTGCGCGTCGTCGCGGGCGGCCACGTCACCGGCGACCAGGGTCGCCGCGAGCCAGCTGCGGTCGATGATCTCGTCGGTGGTCAGCGGGCCGAGCAGGCGCAGCAGGTCGACGACGCCCTCGATGTCGCGGGCACGGCGGTCGGGAGCGAGGCGCTGCAGTTCGAGTTCGTGCTGGTCGATGACGTCGGCGTCGAGCAGCTCGCGCAGCTCGGCCCGGCCGAGCAGCTCTTGCAACAGGCTCGAGTCGAGCGACAGGGCGGCCGCACGCCGCTCGGCGAGGGGCGAGTCGCCCTCGTACATGAAGGCGGCGACGTAGCCGAAGAGCAGCGACCGGGCGAACGGCGAGGGCACCTCGGTCTCGGTCTCGACGATGCGCACGGTGCGGCTCGCGAGGTCGCGGGTGAGGCTCATCAGGGCCGGCAGGTCGTAGACGTCCTGCAGCACCTCGCGGACGGCCTCGAGCACGATCGGGAACTGTGGGTACTTGCGGGCGACGTCGAGCAGCTGCGACGACCGCTGGCGTTGCTGCCAGAGCGGCGACCGCTTGCCGGGGTTGTAGCGGGGGAGCAGCAGCGCCCGGGCGGCGCACTCGCGGAACCGCGACGAGAACAGGGCGGAGCCGCCGACCTCTTCGGTGACGATCTCGTCGAGGTCGTCGAGCTCGAACGAGAACAGCTCGGCCCCGGGAGGCTCGGCGTCGGTGTCGGGGATGCGCACGACGATGCCGTCGTCGGCGGCCATCGCCCCACCGTCGACGCCGAGCTGGTCGCGGATGCGCGCGGAGACCGCCAGGGCCCACGGAGCGTGCACCTGCATGCCGTACGGCGAGTGCAGGATCAGGCGCCAGTCGCCGAGCTCGTCGCGGAAGCGCTCGACCACGAGGGTGGTGTCGGTCGGCACGTACGACGTGGCGGCCTTCTGCTCGGCGAGGAAGGCGATGAGGTTGCGCGCCGCCCGCCCGTCGAGGCCGCCGGCGGCGACGCGGGTGGTGGCGTCGGCCTCGCTCGAGTTCGACAACTCGCGGATGTAGCCGCCGATGGCCTTGCCGAGCTCGGCGGGGCGCCCGATGCCGTCGCCCTTCCAGAAGGGGACGCGACCGGGCTGGCCGTAGGCGGGAGAGACGAGCACGCGGTCGTGGGTGATGTCCTCGATGCGCCAGCTGGTCGCCCCGAGGGCGAAGACGTCGCCGACCCGGGACTCGTAGACCATCTCTTCGTCGAGCTCGCCGACGCGGGCGGCCTTCTCGCCGACCATGAAGACGCCGAAGAGGCCCCGGTCGGGGATGGTGCCGCCGCTCGTCACCGCGAGGCGTTGGGCGCCGGGGCGGCCGGTCAGCGTGCCGTGCACGCGGTCCCAGACGATGCGGGGTCGCAGTTCGGCGAACTCGTCGGACGGGTACTTGCCGCTGAGCAGGTCGAGGGTGGCGTCGAAGGCGGAGCGGGGCAGGGTGGCGAAGGGGGCGCTGCGACGCACGGTGTCGAACCAGGCGTCGGCGTCGAGTTCGTCGAGGGCGACGGCCGCGACGGTCTGCTGGGCCAGCACGTCGAGGGGGTTGGTCGGCACGCGCAGCTCTTCGATGAGCCCGGCGACCATGCGTTCGGCGGCGACGGCGGAGTGGATCAGGTCGGCCCGGTGCTTGGGGAACAGCACGCCCCGCGAGGTCTCGCCGACCTGGTGCCCGGCCCGGCCGACGCGCTGCAGCCCGCTGGCGACGGAGGGCGGCGACTCGACCTGGATGACCAGGTCGACCGCACCCATGTCGATGCCGAGCTCGAGCGAGCTCGTGGCGACGACGCAGCGCAGCCGGCCGCTCTTGAGGTCGTCCTCGATCAGCGCGCGTTGGTCTTTCGACACCGAACCGTGGTGGGCACGGGCGAGCAGGGGGTCGCTGCCCGCGGTCTGCCCCGATCCGCCCATGAGCTGGGCCGGTGCCCCGCCCCCGACGGCCGGGTTGCGCTGTGCGGCGGGTGCCGGGGCGAAGGGGTCGACGGTGTCGGCGGCCGCGTCGTCGCCGACGGAACCGGCCGTGACCAGCTGACCCCGCGCCTCCTCGGTCGCGCGCACGGCGGCCTCGAGGTCGCCGCCCTGGCGTTCGATCCAGATGTCGTTGAGGCGGGCCGTGAGGCGTTCGGCCAGGCGGCGCGAGTTCGAGAAGACGATGGTCGAGCGGTGCGCGGCGATCAGGTCGACGATGCCCTCTTCGACGTGCGGCCAGATCGAGCCCTGCGGTGCGGCGCCGGCGGCCGACCCTTCGAGCGGGGCGGCGGTGCCGAGCTCGGTCATGTCGTCGACGGGCACGACGACGCGCAGGTCGAACTTCTTGTCGGCGCGCGGGTTGACGATGGTGACGGGGGCCGGCCCTGCCAGGAAGCGGGCGACCTCTTCGGGCGGGCGCACGGTCGCGCTGAGGCCGATGCGCTGTGCGGGTTTCTCGAGCAGGGCGTCGAGGCGCTCGAGCGAGAGGGCGAGGTGGGCTCCGCGCTTGGTGGAGGCGACGGCGTGGACCTCGTCGATGATGACCGTCTGCACGCCCTTGAGGGTCTCGCGCGCCTGCGACGTGAGCATGAGGTAGAGCGACTCGGGCGTCGTGATGAGGATGTCGGTCGGGGTGCGGGCGAGCCGGCCGCGGTCGCTCGAGCTCGTGTCACCCGAGCGCACGCCGACCGTGATGTCGGGAGCCTCGGTGCCCAGGCGGCGGGCGGTCTGGGTGATGCCGACGAGCGGCGAACGGAGGTTGCGCTCGACGTCGACGCCGAGCGCCTTGAGCGGAGAGATGTAGAGCACGCGGGTGCGGTGCAGCTTCTCGTCGGGCGGGGGCGACGAGGCCAGCGAGTCGATCGACCAGAGAAACGAGGCGAGCGTCTTGCCCGAGCCGGTCGGCGCGATGACGAGGGCGTGGTCGCCCTGGCTGATGGCCGTCCAGGCGCCCTCTTGCGCCCGGGTCGGCGCGGCGAAGGCCCCCCGGAACCACTCGCGGGTCGCGGGGGAGAAGCGGTCGAGCACGTCGGTCATCGCTGCCATCCTGCTCTGCACCACCGACATTCCGCCGAGATGTCATGACGTGCCGCTCATGTCCGGAGGTGAGCGGCACGTCGTGTCATCTCGCCGGCCGTGTCGGCCGCCCCGGCTACGGTGGGCGCATGCCGAACCTGCTCCACCTCGACTCGTCCGCCGACCTCACGACGAGCCGCTCGCGCGCGATCACCGCGGCGTTCGCCGACGCCTGGTGCGACCTCGGCGCCGACCACACGGTCACCCGCCGCGACCTGCACGTCGACCCGTTGCCGCACCTGAGCGACAGCGCGCTGCACTGGCCGCCGCGCCTCCGTCAGCAGGGCGACGCCCCCGACCCCGCCCACGAGGCCCTGCAGCAGGCCCTCATCGCCGAACTCGTCGCCGCCGACGTCGTGCTGATCGGTGCCCCGCTCTACAACTACTCGCTGCCCTCGACGCTCAAGGCCTGGGTCGACAACATCCACGTTCCCGGCGTCACCGCGCCCTTCGACGGCGACGACCAGCAGCCGATGCTCGGCCGACCCGCGGTCGTCGTGACCAGCCGCGGCGGCGTCTACGACGAGGGCACGCCCACGGCCGACTGGGACCACGCCACCCCGGTCCTCGACATCGTCCTGGGGTCGACGCTCGGCATGCGCGTCGAGACGATCGCCACGAACCTCACGCTCAGCGACCGGCTGCCCATGCCCGAGGCGGCCCGCGAGCGTGCCACGCGCGAACTGCGAGAGGCGAAGGAGGCGGCGGTCGCCTCGGCCCGTCGCCTCGGCTGACCGTGTCGTCGCGTCGACGAGGCGGTCGTCGGGCCGGGGCCGCGCGCCGGCTGAAGTCGATCGTCGCCCGCGTGTTCGGCATGCTGGCCGCGGCGCTCGCCATCATCGGCCTCGTCCGGTTGTTGCAGGGACAGGCCGGGTTCGGTGCCGCGTTCCTCTTCGCGGGCTTCGTGTCGGTCGTCGTGTCGTACGCCCTCGTGCGCAGCGTCAACGCGTCCCGGCGCTGACCTCCCGCGGCTGCGCCTGGTCCTGCACCTGGGCGACCCGTCGTGCGGCGTGGCTAGGCTCGACGACATGCAGAGCCGCACCCTCGGAACCCGTTCATCCTTCCTCGCCGACCGCCCCGTCTCGGTGATCGGCCTCGGCACCTGGCAGCTCGGTGCCGACTGGGGTGACGTCAGCGAGAGCGACGCGCTCGACGTGCTGGGCGCCTCCGTCGAGTCCGGGGTGACCTTCTTCGACACCGCCGACGTGTACGGCGACGGACGCAGCGAGCAGATCATCGGCCGCTTCCGTGCATCGAACCCCGACGTCCCCCTGACGGTCGCCACGAAGATGGGCCGCCGGCTCGAGCAGGTGCCGTCGAACTACGTCCGCGACAACTTCGTCGCGTGGACCGACCGCTCACGCCGCAACCTCGGCGTCGACACGCTCGACCTGGTGCAGCTGCACTGCCCGCCCACCCCCGTCTTCGAGAGCGACGCCGTCTACGACGCCCTCGACGAGCTGGTCGAGAACGGGGCGATCCGCGCCTACGGCGTCAGCGTCGAGGAGACCGCGCAGGCCCTGACCGCCATCGCCCGCCCGAACGTCTCGACCGTGCAGATCATCTTCAACGCGTTCCGTCTCAAGCCCCTCGACGAGGTGCTGCCGGCCGCGCAACGCGCCGGCGTCGGCATCATCGCCCGGGTCCCCCTCGCGAGCGGGCTGCTCTCGGGCAAGTACACGACCGAGACGACGTTCGCCGAGAACGACCACCGCACCTACAACCGGCACGGCGAGGCGTTCGACCAGGGCGAGACCTTCAGCGGCGTCGACTTCGAGCAGGGCGTCGCCGCCGCGCAGGAGTTCGCCGCGGCCGTCCCCGACGGCGTCACCGTGCCGCAGGCCGCCCTCGCCTGGATCGTCGAGCAGCCGGGCGTCAGCACGGTCATCCCCGGCGCGCGCAACGTCGCTCAGGCCACGGCGAACGCGGCGGCCGGAAGCGTCGGTGACCTCGCCGACGGGCTCGACAGCGAGGTCGTCCGCATCTACGACCAGTACTTCCGCGAGGCCGTCCACCCCCGCTGGTAGTCCGGGCGGGTCGACCCGGCCGGTCCCGCTCGGTGCCGCCGAGCCGGGCCCGGCGGGGAACCCCGTCGGGTCAGCGCTCGCGCGGTGACACGAGTCGCCCGACCAGCGCGACGCCCGACCCGATGATCAGCCCGCCGACCACGTCGGACGTCCAGTGCGCCCCCACGTGGAGGCGCGACCACGAGACGGCGCCGGCCAGCGGCAACAGGGCTGCCGCGGCACCCGGCGACTCGATCGCGACACCCGTGACGAATCCGGCGGCACAGGCCGCGTGGCCGGACGGGAACGACGCGGACAGCGGTTGGCTGCGCAGGCGTCGTTCGATCGGGACGTCGTCGATGAGCGGACGGTTGCCGCCGAAGATGCGTTTGCCGACGATGTTGGCCATGGCGCTGGCGAAGCCGAGCGACAGCGTGCCCCGCACGGCCGCGCGACGCTGGCCCACGAGGGCGAGGCCCGCGGCGACCGCGGCCCACAACAGCCCGTGGTCGGCGAAGTGGCTGAGACGACTGAGGTTGCGGTCGACGACCGGCACCCCTCGGACCGAGTTGATGCGTTTCGCGGCCCGGCGGTCGGCGCGCAGCACCCAGGCGGGCAGGACCTGACGGGGAGTCTCGGAAGGCAGTGGCAGCAGGGGCACGCGACCACCGTATCTTTCCCCGGGGGCCGCGCCGCGCCTCCTCGGGTCCGCTCGTCGCCTCGCGGCCGGTGACGTCGCGGCCGGCAGGGGTACAAGCTGGGCCGACGCAGCGGCGCCGCCGCGTACACCGGGGGGCATGGCAGACAACATGTACACCCCGCAGAACCCCGTCACCCAGTACCCCCAGCCTCCGTTCGAGCACCAGCAGCAGAGCGCTCCCGGCGACGTCCACGCCATGAAGCCCGAGCCCGACCACGGCGAGACCAGCTACGTCGGCAGCGGTCGCCTCGCCGGCCGCAAGGCCCTCGTCACCGGTGCCGACAGCGGCATCGGCCGCGCGACGGCCATCGCCTTCGCCCGCGAGGGTGCCGACGTCGCGCTGAGCTACCTCGCCGAGGAGCAGTGCCAGGCCGAGGAGGTCGCCGCACTCGTCCGCGAGGCAGGTCGTACCGCCGTGCTGTTGCCCGGCGACCTGCAGGTCGAGCAGACCAACGTCGACGTCGTCGAGAAGACGGTCGCCGAGCTCGGCGGCCTCGACATCCTGGCGATCATCGCCGGCGTCATGCCGACCGTCAGCAGCATCGACGACTTCGAGACCGAGACGCTCGACCACGTCCTCAAGGCCAACATCTACCCGCTGTTCTGGTTGACCAAGGCCGCCTCGAAGCACCTGCAGCCGGGGGCGTCGATCATCACGACCTCGTCGATCCAGGGCTTCCAGCCGTCGCCCGACCTCGCCGAGTACGCCGTGTCGAAGGCCGGCATCGCGAACTGGACCCGCGCCATGGCCCAGCAGCTCGCCGAGCGCGGCATCCGCGTCAACGGCGTCGCGCCCGGCCCCGTCTGGACGCCGCTGCAGCCCGCGTTCGTGCCGAACGAGAAGATCGAGACCTTCGGCTCGGAGGCCGCCTACGGTCGCCCCGGCCAGGCCGTCGAGCTGGCCCCGTCGTTCGTGTTCCTGGCCAGCCAGGAGTCGAGCTACATCAGCGGTGAGACCATCGCCGTGACGGGTGGCACGCCGATCCACTAGATCGCCGACCCACCCTCGAACACGCCGTCGAGTGGACCGGACATCGCCGAGTGCGGTGCCCCGTCCGCTCGGCGGCGTTCTCGTGCGCCGGGCGGGACCGGTTCAGGGGTGCCGCACGCCCTGGCCCGCGATCACGGCACGGTAGCCATCGCGGAAGGTCGGGTACGCGAACGTGAACCCGGTGCCACGCAGTCGTGCGTTCGACAGCCGCTTGTCGCCACCGGCCTGACGGCCCCGAGGAGGCGCGCTCGGCGGCACGGGCACCCCCAGTTCGTCGGCCACGAACGCCAGCACGTCGTCGAGCCTCGACGGCTCGTCGTCGACCCCCACGTACAGGACGTCGGTCGGCCCTGAGGTGGTGGTGAGGTGCACGATCGCGGCCGCCGCGTCGTCCCGGTGGATGCGGTTCGTGTGCGGCGAGCTGCCGGCAGGCTCGGCCAGGCGCGCCTCGCCGTCGCGCACCTGGGTGATGAGTCGCTCTCGCCCCGGGCCGTAGATGCCGCCGAGGCGTAGGACGACCCCGTCGGGGCGACGCTCGTGCAGCAGGGCCTCGGCCTCGAGGATCACCTCGGCCGTCGGAGAGGCCCCGGTCGCTGGCGTCGCCTCGTCGACGACGCTGCCGTCGTCGACGTCGTACACGGCGGTCGACGAGACGAAGAGCACCCGGGCGTCGACCGCCCCGGCCTCGTCGAGTGCGTCGAGGACGGTGCGCAGGCCGTCGACGTAGGACGCCCGGTAGGTGTCGACGTCACGCGACCCGGCCGAGAGGGCGACGACGACGACCTCGGTGTCGGCGGGGAGCGTGGGGCGGGTGGTGCTCAGGTCGATCGAGACGCCCTCGATCGAGGCCGGGAGCTTGCCCGCCGAGCGACGGAGGCCGAGGACGCGGTGCCCGAGGGCGACGAACCGCAGGGCGGCCTCGGTGCCGAGGTCGCCGCAGCCGGCGAGGACGACGGTCATCGGGTCCCCTCGTCGTCGGCTGCGGTCGGTACGTCGGCGAACCGGTCGGTCGCCGCGATCAGCGCCTCGAGGATGCCCGGCTCGTCGAACGCGTGCCCGGCGTCGTCGACCAGGACGAACTGGGCGTCGGGAAGGGCCGCGTGCAGGTCGAAGGCCGTGGTCGCCGGAGTGCACAGGTCGTAGCGACCCTGCACGATGACCGTCGGGATGTGCGCGACGAGATGCGCGTCACGGATGAGCTGGCCCTCGTCGAGGAAGCCACGGTGGACGAAGTAGTGGTTCTCGATGCGGGCGAAGGCCAGGGAGAACGCCGGGTCGGAGTACCGCTCGACCAGGTCGGGGCGGGGCAGCAGGGTGATCGCCGAGGCCTCCCACGACGACCACGCGACGGCGGCCGGCCCGTGCACGGCCGGGTCGGGGTCGGCGAGCAGGCGCGAGTAGGCCTCGATCAGTCCGCCCGGTCGGCGCTCGTCGACCGGCACCGGGGCGAGGTAGCCCTGCCACCGGTCGGGCAGCACGTTCGACGCCGGACCCTCGTAGAACCAGTCGAGCTCGCTCTGTCGCAGCGTGAAGATGCCGCGCAGCACGAGCTCGGTGACCCGGTCGGGGTGGGTCTCGGCGTAGGCGAGTGCCAAGGTCGACCCCCACGAGCCGCCGAACACCTGCCAGCGGTCGATGCCCAGGTGCTCGCGCAACGTCTCGAGGTCGGCCACGAGGTGCGGTGTCGTGTTCGTGGAGAGGTCGGTGCCGAAGGTGCCCGCGCGCGGCGTGCTGCGGCCCGCCCCGCGCTGGTCGAGCAACACGATGCGGTACCGCCGCGGGTCGAACAGGCGGCGATGCGCGGGCGACGACCCGCTGCCGGGCCCGCCGTGCAGGAAGACCACCGGCTTGCCGTCGGGGTTGCCGCATTCCTCCCACCAGACGTGCTGGCCGTCACCGACGTCGAGCAGGCCGGAGTCGTACGGTTCGATCTCGGGGTAGAGCGGGGGCATGCGGACGAGCGTAGCCGTGGGCGCCGACACCGGCAGGGGAGGCGCGGTGCCTGTGGGCGGTGACCCGCGCCTCCTCGTCCGGGGACGAGCCGTCTCGCGACGCGGGGGCGCCGAAGAGCTCAGAGGCGGGCGACGGTCAGGTCGTCCTCGACGCCGTCGAACCAGCGGTCGAACACCGCCCGGAACGCGGGCTCGGACGGGTCGGCCCGGCCGAAGAGGGTCATCGACGACCGCAGCTTGAGGGCATCGACGCCACCCATCAGCTCGTCTACGCTCACCGCCTCCGCTGTTGCGGCCAGGCCCGCCGCTTCGCGCAGCCTCGGGCCGAGCACGGGGTGCGCGAGGTAGGCCCGCGCCTCGTCGAGCGAGCGGATCGCGTAGGTGCGGTCCATGCCGCTGCGGCCGAGGCCTGCGATCTGAGGGAAGACGAACCACATCCAGTGCGACGACTTCCGTCCGCGGCGCAGCTCGTCGAGGGCCCGGTCGTGGGTGCCGCCGGCGTCCTGCGCGTCGACGAACCGGTCGAGGTCGAAGGGGTCGCTCATCGACCCGTTCTACGCCTCGCGCGTCGGGTCGTCGCCCCCTGGCGCGGCTGCGGATGACGGCGCTACTCTGGTCGGCTGCCCTGCCGGGCGGCGGACGACGTCCCCGCCTCGACCCCGGAGCCCCCGTGACCGACATCGTGATCGACGAGATCGTCGTGCCCAGCACTCTCGAGCCCCGTCCCGCCGCCGACCGTGACGCCGACGCAGACCCCGACGGCGACCACGCCGACCGCCCCGACCACGCCGACCGCGTCGCCGCCTACGTCGAGGCGATCGCCCTCGAGAACGCCGTCCAGACCGAGGTGCTCGGTTTCGGCGACCTCGACTTCGCGCCGGCCGAGCAGCTGCCGCAGTGGCACGACCCGTTCACGCCACGGCGACTGTTCGTGGTGCGGGCCGAGGGACGCATCGTCGGTCGGGCCACGTACGAGACGCTCGCCGACCCGGCCGTCACGACCTGCTGGCTCTGGGTCGCCGTCGCGCCCGAGCACCGCCGCCGGGGCCTCGGCACGGCCCTGCTCGACCACCTCGAGGCCGTCGCCCGCGCCGCCGGCCGCACCGACGCCATCGCCTTCGTCGCGTCGGGCCAGGGCGTCGCCTCCGGCCAGGGTGTCGCCTCCGGCCAGGACGTCGCGTCCGGCCAGGGCGTGGCCTCGGGCCAGGGCGCCACCGCAGGCCAGGGCCCCACCGCAGGCTCGGCCCCCACGACCGCCCCGGCCGACCGCCTCGAGGCCTCGACCGGTCACGGCTGGGTGCCCCGCGCCTCCTCGGAGGTCCGGTTCGCGCTGTCGCGCGGCTACGCGCTCGGCCAGGTCGAGCGCATCAGCCGCCTGCCCCTTCCGGTGGACGAGGAGGCGCTGGCCGCGATCCGCTCCGAGGCGCTCGCCGCGGCGGGGGACGAGTATCGCGTCCACACCTGGTCGGGCCCCACCCCCCGGCTCTGGCAGTCCGACGTCGCGGCCATGGCGACCGCCCTGAGCACCGATGCGCCGATGGGCGACGTGCCCGAGCCCGAGGACGTCTGGACCGTCGAACGCCTCGTCGAGGCCGAGCGGCGACGGGCCACGAGCGGGCGGGCCTCGCTGACCGCGGCGGCCGAGCACGTGCCGACGGGCCGGCTCGTCGCGTGCTCCGACCTCGCGGTGCCCGACGACGCGTCGCGGCCCGCGATGCAGCAGATGACCCTCGTGCGACGGGAGCACCGCGGGCACCGGCTGGGCTGGCTGGTGAAGGTCGCCAACCTCGACCGTCTGGCCGTGGAGAAGCCGGGCCGCCCGGCCGTGCTGACGTTCAACGCCGAGGAGAACCGGCCCATGCTCGCCGTCAACGAAGCCGTCGGGTTCGGGCCGATCGGCGTCGAAGGGGTGTGGCACCGGCTGCTCTGAGGTGGGGCGCCGGGCCGACGGGCGGCGCGGCACCCCGGGGTGCCGGAACCGGAATCGGACCAGCCGCTCGGGTCGGCGTGTGCCGAACCCGACCGGCGGCGAGCCCCTGGCGTGCCGAACCCGACCGGCGGCGAGCCCCTGGCGTGCCGAACCCGACCGGCGGCGAGCCCCTGGCGTGCCGAACCCGACCGGCGGCACGCTCCTGGGTGTGCACAACCCGACATCGTCGCGACGACGCGCCGCTCATGTCCGCCGTCGCCCGGCGTGTCGAAGTCCGGTTGTCGCGATTTGCACACCGAGACGGTGACACAGGGGCAGGGGCAGGGGAGGCCGGGTGGCAGGGCCGGGGCGCGGGGGAGCAGGCGGGTCAGGCGACGAAGTCGGCGCTGACCTCGGCGGAGACCTCGATGTCGTCGGGGTGCAGGTCGAAGGTGACGAGGCCGCCCGACGAGAACGTCGCGGCAGCACGGGCCAGGCCGAACGGGCTGCCGCCACCGGGAGCACCCGGCCGCAGCCCCGGCTCGAACACCGACTGCAGCGTCGGTCGCCCGAGCCCGAGTGCCTCGGCGTAGTCGCCGGCCCGGGTGACGGCGTCGGCGATGGCGGCGACCCGCACGGCCTTCTCGACCTCGGGCCGGCGGGCATGGCTGAGCGACCACTCGATCCAGTCGACGGTCACGCCGGGTTCGAGGGCGACGTCGCCCACCCACGAGGCCAACGCGTCGAAGTCGCTGAACCGCACGTCGACGTCGGCCCGCGTACGGAACAGCACCCCAGAGGAGGCGCGGGTCGCGTCGCCCCCGTCGCCCCGGTCGGTCGCCGCCTCGGTCTCGACCGCGACCGAGACGCTCCGGGCGCTCCACCAGGTGGCGGCCTCCTGGCGGCGCCAGGCCGTCGCCTGCTCGGTGAGGCGGGAGTGCACGGCGGCGGTGTCGCGGACGACCCTCTCGCGGTCGTCACCGTCGAAGCCCACGGTGAGGTGGACGACACCGCGCTCGGCACGGTGGCGGTGGGTGGCGGAACCGGACACCGAGAGCGTCGCCATCGCGCGCCTCCTTCGTTCGTTGGGGCTAGAGGGCCGGGGCGGGCCCGGATCAGTCGGTGGAGTCGGCGCCGGCGACCGACACGGGTGCGTCGGCGTCGGCGGCCGGGGCGGCGGTCACACGGCCGATGAACGCGTTGAGGTCGTCGAGTTCTTCTTGCGAGATGCCGTGGGCCAGCCCGGGGTAGACGGTCTGCTCGGCGTCGGCGTGCGTCTCGAGCCAGGCGGACGTGCGCTCGACGGCGTCGGCGGGGATGACCTGGTCGACGTCGCCGCGACCGTAGAAGACGGCGGGGCGGGCGGCCGTGACGGCGTCGTCGCGTGCGGCCGCGCGCTCGAGCGTGGCGTCGTCGCCCGCGGCGGGGACCACGAACCCGGCGAGCACGGCCGCGAACGCGAACCGCTCGGGCGCGTGACGGAGCAGCTGCAGCGAGAGCGACCCGCCCTGCGAGAACCCGAGCAGGCTGACGGACGGATGGTGCGCCCCGAGCGAGTCGAGCCAGGCGAGCACGGCCTCGGCCGCGTCGTCGACGGCGCCCAGGTCGGGCGCACCGGGAGTCGACAGCGGGTACCACGAGAACCCGTCGCCGTGGGGCAGTGGTGCCCGCAGCGACGCGACCACGAACTGCTGCGGCAGGTAGGGGGCGAGCGCGATCAGGTCGCCCTCGTGCGAGCCCACGCCGTGCAGCAGGACGAGCAGGGGCCGCCCGTCACGCTCGGCCTCGACGGCGGACCACTGGACGAGGGACGGGTCGATCTGCACCATGGGCCGAGCCTAGCGACGGGTGCCGACATCGGGGCCGGTGCTGTTCGCCCGTAGCGTCACGTCACGCGATCGGGCCGTCGAGCCGGTAAGAATGGGCCATGAGCTCCGTGCGGACACCCGACCCCGACCCCAATCCCGGCTGGCTCTCGGAGGACGAGCTCTTCCAGGCGCGGCAGCACCTGCCGATCCTCTACGTCGAGGCCGTGCCCGTGCGAACCGACGGCATGGGGGTCGTGACCGAGGTCGGAGTGCTGCTCCGCGCCTCCGACGAGGGGTCGATCTCGCGCATGCTCGTCTCCGGCCGGGTGATGTACGGCGAGAGCCTGCGCACCGCCCTGTTCCGTCACCTCGAGAAAGACCTCGGGCCGATGGCCTTCCCGCAGCTGCCTCCGTCGCCGGTGCCGTTCCAGGTCGCCGAGTACTTCCCGCTGCCCGGCTCGTCGGTCTACACCGACCCCCGTCAGCACGCCGTGTCGCTCGCCTACGTGGTGCCCGTGACCGGCACCTGCGACCCGCGGCAGGACGCCCTGGAGCTCACCTGGCTGACGCCGCACCAGGCTGCCTCCGACGAGGTCGCCGCCGAGATGGAGGGCGGCCGCGGCACCCTGCTGCGCAGCGCCCTCGCCTCCGTCGGCGCCCTGCACTAGCCGCCGCGCCTGCCGAGACCCCAGGAAGTCGCTGAGACCCCCGTGCGCGAGCCGGGGTCTCGGTGACTTCCTGGGGTTTCGCGACGTTCTCCACAGGCCGACGACGGCAGGAGGCGCGGGTCACGTCGGTCCGTCAGGCTCGACACCGTGCCGACACCTGACGACGAGATCATCCGCCGAGCGACCTGGCTGCGCAGTGGTCGTGACGACCACGAGTTGCGACGACGAGCTCGCGTCGACGAGCTCGTCCGACTCGCCCCCGGCACGTACCTGTCGGCAGAGACGTGGGTCGCGGCCGACCCTCGACAACGGCACGCATTGCGGGTCCGTGCCGTCGTCGGGCGGCTGACCTCCGACATCGTCGTGTCGCACGAGTCGGCGCTCGCCCTGAACGGGTTCCCCCTCCTGGGGCGTCGGCCCGAGCGTGTCCACGTCGTCGACCGGAGGCGCGCCAGCACCCTCACATCGTCCACGCTGGTCCGTCACGCCGCCGACCTCGGCGCCGCCGACCTGATCAGCAGGTGGGGCATGCCCACGGTCGTCCCCCTCCGCGCCGCTCTCGACGTCGCGCGTACCCGCGATCTCCGAGGCGGACTCGTCGTCATCGACCACGGACTCCGTTCGCAGGCTTTCGACCGGACCGCCGCAGGGGCCCACCTCGAGGCTCGTGGCTCCCACAGAGGTACCCGGGTGGCCACCCTCGCTCTCGCCCTCGCTGATCCACTCTCGGAGTCGGCGGGTGAGTCGCTCAGCCGGGCGGGCATGTTCGAGGCCGGGCTGGCACGCCCCGTCCTGCAGAAGCGCTTCCACGACGACGACGGACTGATCGGCCGGGTCGACTTCTGGTGGCCGTGCTGCGGGGTGGTCGGCGAGTTCGACGGGCTCGTGAAGTACCTCGGCCGGACCGAACGACGAGGCCGCACACCCGAACAGGTCGTGGTCGACGAGAAGCTGCGCGAGGACCGCATCCGTGCCCTACCCGGGGTCCGCGGCTTCGCCCGGTGGCTCTGGGACGACGCCCTGACGCATCGACCCATGCTCGACAAGCTCGCCCGTGCGGGGCTCGCCGGCTGCACGCACGGCGAGTGGAGCGCCGAGACCCCAGGAAACCGCTGAGACCCCCGTGCGCGCACGAGGGTCTCAGCGGTTTCCTGGGGTCTGACGGTCAGCGACCGCTGCGCTGGCCGCCGCCGGTGCGGGCCTTGCCCCCGACGAGGCCGCCGACCTTGAGCGAGCCGGGACGGCCGCCCTCGGACGAGGCGCGGCGTCCGCCGCTGCGCTGGCCGCCGTCACGCTGGCCGCCCTCGCGCGAGCCGCCTTCGCGCGAGCCGCCGAGCGACGCGGCGAACTCGGCCTGGTCGTTGCGGACCGCGTTGGTGCGGCTCTGGCCGCCGTCGCTCTGGGTGCCGCTGCTCTGGGCGCGGCGACCGGTCTGACGGGTGCCACGGGTCTCGTCGCGAGCACCGTCACGTGCGCCACGGGCGTCGTCATGGACGGGCGTGGACGAACCGCGGCCCGACTCGGTCGAGTAGAAGGTCGAGGCGCCACCGCGGGGGGCGGCGTCGCGACGCGCACCTCCGTCGCGGCCACCCTGGCGGCCGCCGTCACGCGAGCCACCCGAGCGACCCGCACCGGCACCGGCGCGACCGGAGTCGGAACCGCGACCCGCGCCTCCTTGGCCGGGGCGACCCGAACGGTCCTGACGGGCGATGGGGTTGCCCTGCGAGTCCTGGCGCGCGGCGCGCTTGCGCTGCGCGTTGGCGCCCTGCGAGCGTCCGCCGCCACCCTGCTGCTGCTGGACGGCAGCCTTGGGCGAGGGCTTGACGTAGGCGGCGACCTGGCCGACGAGGGCGTCGACCTCGGGCGAGTTCGGCGTCACGGCGGTGATGGTCGGGCGGATGTCGGCCTTCTTCATCAGCTGGGCGACGTCGCGCTTCTGGCTGGGGATGACGAGGGTGACGACGTCGCCCTCTGCTCCGGCGCGGGCGGTGCGGCCCGAGCGGTGCAGGTACGCCTTGTGCTCGGTCGGCGGGTCGACGTGGATGACGAGCTCGATGTCGTCGACGTGCACGCCTCGGGCGGCGACGTCGGTGGCGACGAGCACGCGGGCCGAGCCGTCCTGGAAGGCGGCGAGGTTGCGGTCACGCTGCGGCTGCGACAGGTTGCCGTGCAGGTCGACGGCGGGGATGCCCGACTCGGTCAGCTTCTTGGCGAGCTTCTTGGCGTGGTGCTTGGTGCGCATGAAGAGGATCCGACGGCCCTGGCCGCCGGCGAGCTTCTGGATCAGCGCGTTCTTGCTGTCGACGTCGGGCGTCTCGAAGACGTGGTGGGTCATCTTGGCGACGGGCGAGTTGGCCTCGTCGACCGAGTGCAGCACCTCGTTGTGGAGGAACTGCTTGACCAGCTTGTCCACGCCGTTGTCGAGGGTGGCGCTGAAGAGCAGGCGCTGGCCGTCGTTCGGGGTGGCCTTGAGGATGCGCGTGACACCGGGCAGGAAGCCCAGGTCGGCCATGTGGTCGGCCTCGTCGAGCACGGTGATCTCGATGGCGTCGAGCTTGACGAAGCCCTGCTTCATGAGGTCTTCGAGGCGGCCGGGGCAGGCGATGATGATGTCGACGCCGGCCTTGAGGGCCTGCACCTGACGGTTCTGCGAGACGCCGCCGAAGATGGTGGTGGTGCGCATGCCGTAGGCCTCGGCGAGCGGCGCGAGCACGGCGTCGATCTGCGTGGCGAGCTCGCGGGTGGGGGCGAGGACCAGGCCGAGGGGGCGCCCGGCGCGGCGGTTGCCGCCGGCCAGCTTGCCGCCGAGGCGCGCGGCCATGGGGATCGAGAAGGCGAGGGTCTTGCCCGAGCCGGTCTTGCCGCGGCCGAGGACGTCGCGTCCGCCGAGGGTGTCGGGCAGCGTGTCGACCTGGATCGGGAACGCGGTCGTCTTGCCTTCCGCGGCGAGGGACTTCACGATCGGAGCGGGCACGCCCAGCGAGCTGAAGGTGACGGTGTCGGCCGCCTCGTCGACGGTCGTGGCGTCGGTGTTCTCGGTGTCGAGGGTGTTCGTTGACATGTGGTGCACCTTTCGGGGCATCGGTGTCGAGCCGGGCCGAGGCTGCCTGGCCGCCTGCTGGTGCGAGGGCACGTCGGGGACGTGCTCGCACGAGGGCGGGGCAGTGCCGGGAGAACGGCTGTCGTAGCCGGGCTCGAGGTGTGGCGACGGTGCAGGTGTGCACGATCGTTTCGCCGCAGAGTGAGCTTCGCGCGCCTGCTGTTCTGCCTGGGTGTGTGCCAGGACGGAGAGGCGGTGAGGGGCGTGCTACGACGCAGGGAGCCGATCGGACCGGCTCGCAAGTGACCCCAGCCTAGCGGCTGAGGCCGGAAAACGCGACGGGTGTGGTCTGCACGGCTGTGCAGGCGCGTCGTGTGGCGGCGCTGGCGACGAGCCGAGGAGGCGCGGGTCGGCCCCTCAGGACGCCTCGCCCCCACCGCGCCACGCCTGGCTCACCGTGGATCGACCTGTCGATCCGTCGACGTGGTTGGCTACACCTCGGGGGCGCGAGAGCCGCGGCTCCGGGGGGCACGCACCGCGGTCTCCCCTGGTCCGGAAGGCCCGAACCCTTGCGCGCATCGACAGTCGTCTCGAGCTTGATCACCGCCTCCGTCCTGGCAGGGGGCCTGGCGGGGTGCACCGCCTCGGCCTCGATCGACCGGACCGTGTCGTCCAGTGCCTTCGCGACCACCGTCGCCGACGCCCTGGAACGAGAGGTCGGCACCCGACCCGACGTCGACTGCGGCGACGACGCCATCCCGGTCGTGGACCGGTCCGAGGTGCACTGCGACGTCAACACCCCGGGCTACGACGTCGTCTACGACTCGGTCTCGGTGATCAGCACCGACGGCGGTGACGACTACAGCGTCGCGGTGGAGGTCGACTCCGAGCCCAAGGAGTAGCTCAGACCGCGCGCCCGTACCGCTCGCCGACGGGGATCTCGACCGCGACCGTGTTGCCGGGCTGCGCGAGGGGGCAGGCCCAGGCCGGGTCGTAGGCACAGCTCGGGTTGTAGGCGAAGTTGAAGTCGAGCACGATCGTGCCGGGCTCGCCGCCGGCGCCGAGGTCGGCTCCCTTGACCGAGTCGATCAGGTAGCGCCCGCCGCCGTAGGTGCCGCCCGGCTTGCCCGCCAGGGCGTCCTTGATCGGGATGAACAGGCCGCCCGCGTACTGCGCCAGCTTCCACACGTCGAGGCTGCCGACGCCGGGCACGTCGACCACGCCGACGAGATCGAAGAGCACGTCGCCGTCGGTGCCGGTCTCGACCACCATGCGCCGCGGTTCGGCCGGCTCGACCGCCACCTCGAAGCGCCAGGCCGGGTCGTACGGCTTCGTCGGCAGGCCCGTGAAGTCGGGGCGGTCCTCGGGCAGCAGCGGCGTCGAGGGGTGCGTCGCGAACAGCTCGTCGCGGGTGCGTCGCCACAGGTCGTGGGCCGCCGCGAGGTCGGTCGCCTCACGCACGTCACGGTAGAGCCCGTGGATCGTCCGCCGCCACGACGCGATGTCGAGCGCGCCCTGGGCGGGCGTCGAGGTGGTGGTCTCGGCAGAGGCGTCGGCGCTGGCGTCGGGAGTGTTCTCGCCGGTGGACGAGGAGGCGCGGGTCGGGTCGGTCACCTCTGCCACCGTACGCAGGCGGTCGCCCCGCCGCCCGTGGCTCCCTCACAGGCGGGTCGCCCGTCCACAGCTCGCCGTCGCGGCCGCGGCGGACGGTGCCCCCTGGCTACGCTCACCCCATGACGACCGACACCACGACTCCTGACCCCACCGTCACCCCGGCCGACCTCGCGCAGCTGCACCGCGCGATCGAGGTCGCGCAGCAGGCTCGCGACCACGGCAACCATCCCTTCGGCTCCCTGCTGCTCACGGCCGACGGGGACGTCGTCGAGGACGAGAACACGGTCGTCACCGAGGGCGACCCGACGGGCCACGCCGAGACGAACCTCGTCCGCCTCGTCGCACAGCGGTTCGACAAACCGACGCTCAAGGCCGCGACCCTCTACACGAGCACCGAACCGTGCGCGATGTGTGCCGGAGCGATCCACTGGGCCGGGATCGGTCGGGTCGTCTACGCACTCGCCGAGCAGCAGCTGCTCGGCATGGTCACCGAGCAAGAGGGCGAGTCGACGCTCGACCTGCCCTGCCGCGAGGTCTTCGCCCGTGGGGGAGGCGCGGTGTCGGTGTCGGGGCCGGCCCTGTTCGACGAGGCTTCGGCCGTGCATGCCGGATTCTGGAGCTGACGCCGGCCCCCGGTGCGGCGTGCTGCCGAGGTCAGACGTGCTTCGGGTGGGTCGACGCCCCGCGCCAGGTCGGGGCCAGCGCCTTCATGCGCAGCGCGCGCCACTGCCAGGTCGCCCAGAGCCCGGGCCAGAGCAGCAGGCCCAACGGGCCGGCGTGGAACTCGAGTCGGTCACGCAACAAGGTGTGGTCCTGACCGTCCGGCACGACGGCCATCCGGTGGTTGATGCGCATGCGGGCGAACTGGCCGCTCGTGCCGCGTCCGGTGTCGCGCTGGATCCACGCACCGTCTCGTTCGTGCCAGTCGAGGTCGACGTGCGTGCTGCCGAGCGGCAGGACGCCGAGGATGCTCGCCGACACCGGGTGCGCCTCCTCGGTCCAGCGGTCGGGGAAGCCCGACGGCGACTCGGACCGGTAGACCACCAGCGGCTTCGTCACGGCGACCATCACCTGCGGATCGCGGAGGGCGTCGGTCGCGACGTCGACGGGGCAGGCGAGGCGGAGTTTGAGCTGCACGTGCATGCCCCGATCCAACTCCCGCCGCCTGATCGCACGTCACGTCGCGTCACGCACGGGCGACGTCCGAGCGTGGCTGCCTACGCTGGTCCGATGAGTTCGCACGGCCAGCAGAAGTACCAGGTGAGGCTCGACCACGGCGTGGCCGGAGCCGCCCGCATCGCCCCCGGGGCGCACGTCGTCGTCGTGGTCGACGTGCTCGACGGGCACGGAACCCTGACGCGGGACGAGACCGTGCGCGTCGTCGCCGCGCTGCCCGAGGTCCCGAGCGGGGCCGACGTCCTCGTCGTCACCGGTGCCGCTGCCGCGGCCGAGGTGGCCCGACACGTGGTCGAGCGTCAGACCCGACAGGGCGACCGCGCCCTCGTCGCGCTCGTCGCCGCGGGGGCGGTCGAAGCCGACGGGTTCCGGCCCGCCGTCGAGGACCAGCTCGCCGCCGGAGCGGTGGTCGACGCGCTCGCCGCGGTCGGCATCGACTTCTCGTCCCCCGAGGCGGCCGTCGCCTGCGCCGCCGCCGGGGCACTCGCCCGGGCCTCGTCGCACCTGCTGACGGCCTCGGCCTCGGCGGCCGAGCTGGTCGCGACCGACCGGGGCGACGTGGTCGACGCGGCCCGCGCCTCCTCGTCCTCCGTGGCGGTCGTGGCCGTCGTCCGGGAGGGCTCCCGCGAGGAACTCATCCCCTCGGCGTAGCGTTGCGGCCAGAGCGACCCGAACGTCGCCCCGACCCGCAGGAGGAACCATGAAGGCAGTGCTCACCGACGGAACCGTCGTCGCCGAGGCCCCGAAAGACGAGCTGATCTCGATCGAGGGCAACTGGTACTTCCCGCCCGCGAGCGTGAACTCCGACCTGCTGACCGAGAGCCCCACCCAGTACCACTGCCCGTGGAAGGGCGACACCCAGTACTTCAGCGTGAAGTCGGGCGACGACCTGCTGCAGGACCGCGCCTGGAGCTACCCGACGCCGATCCCGACCTCGTTCGACCGCGTCGGCAAGGACTACTCGGGCTACGTCGCCTTCTGGAAGGACGTCTCGGTCGTCGACTGACCGACCGTCGACCGTCGGCCGTTGCCCGCGCGGGTGTGTCCTGTCCGGGGCCGCACCGCTCACGCCGCCACGAGATGAACAACCCGCCACGCAATGACGTGGCGGGTTGTTCACTTCGTGGCGGGAAAAGGGAGCGGCGGGGTGGCCGGGCAGCGCGCGCGGCTCCGGCCTCAGCCCCTCGCGGCCCGGGCCCGGTGCGCCCGCACCTTGGCGCGGTTGCCGCACCTCTGCATCGAGCACCAGCGGCGGCTGCCCGCGCGCGACTCGTCGAAGAAGACGAGCCCGCACGCCTCGTTCGTGCACCGACGGAGGCGCGAGTCCGGTCCGCCTCCGAAGCCGACGGTCGTGAAGAGGGTCACCGCGTCGCGGGCGACCGACGCCATCGCCTGCCCGAGCCGCAGGCGTCCGGCTCCGGCCTGGCGTCGGCCGCCCTCGAGGGACGGCGGGACGTCGGGCAGCGCCGCGAACAGGTTGAGCGTGTCGACGTCGTCGGGGTCCGTCGAGGTGCCGTCGGCCGCGGCCACCGCGAGCCGGGCGATCGCGTCGCGCAGGCCCCGGGCGTCGGCGAGCTCACGGTCCGCGGCCGAACCCGCGATGCCGTCGAAGCGTTCGCCGATCCAGTCGTCGAGGTCGGCGGGCAGCAGCAGGCCGTCCCACGGGGTCGACCCGTCGGCGGGCAGGTCGAGGCCCGACTCCGGGCCGAAGCGCGACCCGGCACGGAATCCGCCGAGGTAGGCGAAGTCGAGGCTGAGCGCGCCCGAGTCGAAGAACCACCGGGTGTCGGTGTCGGATCTGAGCCACTGTCCGGTCTGCACCTGACCACCCTAACCGGTTACGCGCCTCCTGGACTCTCCTGCTCCTGCTCCTGCTCTCCCTTTCTCTCCCTCGCCGGCGAGATGTCACGACTTGCCGCTCACTTCTTATGATGAGCGGCAATTCTTGACATCTCGCCGAGGGGCCGGGGCAGGGGCAGGCAAAGGCCCGGGAGGCGCGGCGTCAGACCTCGCGCTTGGTCCAGGTGATCAGGTGGGCCGGGTCGTACCTCCGCGAGCACCGCCCGCAGGCGAGCGGTCGCGCCGGCTGCCGGTAGCGGTAGTGCTCGTGCCCCGCTGGGCAGACCCCGACCCAGGGGGCGAGCTCGCTGGCGATGGCTCCGTCGTGCAGGCGTGAGCCGACGTAGCCCAGGTCGGTCGCGACGGCCTTCCACCGGGGTCCGTGACCGGCGCGCGACCCGGCGAGGGCGTGGGCGACCTCGTGCAGCAGCACCTGGTGGATCTCGTCGTCGTCGTAGCGGCCGGCGAGGTGCCGCGAGACCGTGATGCGCTTCGTCGTGTAGTTGCACAGGCCCGCGCGGGTCTTGGCGTTGTCGAAGCCGAAGGTCCACACGGCGGGGTCGAGGTGCAGGTCGATGAGCGCAGCGGCCCAGCGCCGCACCCGGTCGAGGTCGGCCACGTCGAGGTCAGGAGGCGCGGGTCAGCGCCGCGGGAACGGCCAGGTGGTGGGCTCGTCGTCGCGCGGGAGGCCGTCGACGACTCCGGTCACGCCGGTGCCGCCCGTGCGGGGCCGATCGGTGCCACGGGCCTCGTCGTCGCCACGACGCTCGGCGTCGAACTCGTCCGAGTCGCGGTCGCGGTGACCCGCGGCCCGCTCGGCGAGGTGGCTGATCTTGCCCCAGAGACCACCGTCGCGTGGTGCGGCGGGAGCGCTAGCGGCGACCTTCTCGGCGCGCGCGGCGGCGGCCTGGGCCACGGGCGACGCGGCGGCCTCGTCGGGCATCGACTCGGGGTCGAAGCTGATCGCGGCGGTGCGCGCGGCGTCGATGGTCTGACGGACCGGCACCGCGCCTCCTTCCGCGTCGACGTCGGAGGTCGTGGCCTCGGTGCCCTGCGGCGCCTCGGGGGCGGGAGCAGGAGTGGGAGCAGACACGGGCGCGGGCGACCCGCCGTAGAGGGCGGCGATGCCGTCGAAGCGGGGGACCTCGGTCCGCGCCGGGGCCGGGGCCGGCGACGCCGGGGTCAGGGGCTGCATCGGTACCGGGTTCGTGTCGCCGGCGGCGGGAGCCTCGATGCGTGGCTGCGGGCCCGTGTCGCTCAGGTAGGCGCGCATGACGCCCTCGATCGCGACGCGCAGCCCGTTCGTGCGGTCGCGCGGGGCGCCCGACGCCTCGTACGCCTCGAGTGCCTTGGCCAGCGTCTCGCGAGCCTCTTCGTTGCGGCCGAGGTCGTACAGCGTGTAGCCCTCGAGCTCGGCCGCGGCGGCCTCGAGCTCGCGCCATTCTTCGGTGGCGGCCGTGATGCGGCTGGTGTGCAGGTCGTTCAGGGCGCGGTCGAGCTTGCCCTGCTCGCGGAAGATGTGGGCCCGTCGGATGCGGGCGGCCGTCGAGTCGGCCCGGTCGCCGGTGAAGTGCGCCAGACGGAAGGCCTCCTCGGCGATGGCGAGGGCCTCGTCGAGGCGGCCGAGCAGGCGCAACAGGTCGGCGCGCTCACCGAGGGCGGCGGTGCTGCGGCTCTGGCCCAGGGCGGCGAGGCGGGCCTCGGCGGCGGGCACGTCGACGGCCGTGCGGAGGCTGACGGGGTCGAAACCGCCGGCACCGCCGATGCCGCGCACGACGGGTGCAGCGAGCCCCGGCGGCACGGTCTGGGGGCGGGCGCTGCCGGGTGCTGTCGTGTCGGGTCGGTCGTGCTGGCTCATCGAGTACGAGGGTAACCGCCCGGCCCCCGAACAGGCCGCGCGGCGCGCAGCGTGTGAGCGAGTGTCACGGGGCCGTGTGGAGAAGTCGACCCGCGCCTCCTCGGGTCGCGTGCCGAACCCGACTCGCGCCTCCTCGGGTCGTGTGGTGAACCCGACCCGCGCCTCCTCGGGTCGTGTGCCGAACCCGACCCGCGCCTCCTTCTGTTGCGTGCACATCGCGACAGGTGGCCGCATCCCGCCACTCGATCGTGCCGGTCGGCCGGCGTGTCGCCCCCTGACTGTCGCGATTTGCACAGGAGAAGCAGCGGGATCTGAGCCGGAGCCGGAGTCAGGGCAGGGCGAGGGGCGGAGGGGCGGAGTGCCAGAAGGGGCGGAGGGCCAGGAGGCGCGGGGCGGGCCGCGGGTCAGGGGGCGGCGGTGAGGGGGACGCTGACGATGCGGTCGTCGCCGGCGCTCGGCGTGCCGCGCCCGTCGGTGTTGTTCGTCACGAGCCAGAGGGTGCCGTCGGGACCGGGGAGGACGTCGCGGATGCGGCCGAGCGACCGGTCTCCGGCGAAGAGCTCGGTCGGCACGGCTTCGGAGCCGGGTGCGACCTGGATCTCGAACAACTTCTCGCCGCCGAGCCCGGCCAGGTACAGCGTCGTGCCGACCGCCGTGAGGCCGCTCGGGCTGGCGTCGTCGGTCGACCACTGCAGCACCGGGTTCGAGAAGCCGGCGACCTCGCCGCGTCCCTCGACCTCGGGCCAGCCGTAGTTCGCCCCGTCCTCGAGGGCGTTGAGCTCGTCGTAGGTGTTCTGCCCGAATTCGGCCGCCCAGGCGGCACCGGTGGCGTCCCAGGCGATGCCCTGCGGGTTGCGGTGACCGAGCGAGTAGACGAGCGACCCGGGCGTGGGGTTGTCGTCGGGCACGCCGCCGACCGGGGTCGCGCGCAGCACCTTGCCGCCGAGCGACCCGGGGTCCTGCGCGTTCGGCCGTTGGTTCGCGTCACCCGTCGTCACGTAGAGCAGCCCGTCCGGGCCGAACGCGAGGCGGCCGCCGTCGTGGTTGCTCGCCTTCGGGATGCCGGTGATCACGGCCTCCTGCTCGCCCAGGCCGTAGGACCCGGCCTCGCCCGTGATCGGCGCGCGCACGACGCGGTTGTCGTCGGCGGTCGTGGCGTAGGCGTAGAGGTACGACGGCGACCCGGCGAGCACGGCCAGGCCGAGCAGTCCGCCCTCGCCCTCGTGCACGACCCCGTTGATCGTGCCGGCCTCGCGGGTGCTGCCGTCGGCGAGCAGCTCGAGCACCGTGCCGGTGTCACGCAGGCTGACGAACGACGACCCGGTGTCGAGTCGCACGACCGACCAGGGGGCGGCCAGGTCGGTGGCGACGTCGGTCGGCACGGCATCGGCCGCGACGGTGACGGCGGTCGCGTCGGTGGTCCCGGCGACCGGGCCGGGACCGGCGGCGGCGGTCGGGTCGGTCGGGGTCTCGGACGCCGGGCGGGTGGCGGCCCGGCCGCCCGAGCCCGTGGCGTCGGCCCCGGCGGTGCAGCCGACGAGCAGGACGGCGGTGACCGCCGCCATCGTGCCGACGGCGAGCCGGTGCCGTGTGGTGCGGGGTGTCGTGATCATGATCGCGCCTCCTGCGTTCCAGGCAAGCCGATGCCCGCGACGTGCGCACCGGTCGTCACCACACCGTGACCGCCTTCGCAGCCGGTGCCCAGCCGCGTGGCAGGCCTACGCGCGCGGGTTCAGCTCGGCGCGCAGCGGCCAGTCCTGGCCCTCGAGGATCAACTGGGCACCCGCGCCGGTGCGCACGTTGACCACGATCGGCGCGAGCAGGTTCACCGTCATGCCGGTCGACGCAGGCGTCGCGACGACGAGCAGCAGGGCCTCGGCGGCGTCCTGCAGGTCGAGGGTGGCGGACTGGTCGTCCGACACGACGGGCGAGTAGTCGGGCAGGTGCACGGACGCGTCGAGCACGAACAGCCGCACCTCGGACCCGCTCGCCCGCAGGGCGAAGAGTCCTGGGGCGCCGTCGATGCGCTCGAGCGAGAAGTCGGTCAACGGCTCGAGACCGAACGGAGGCGCGACGAACGTCACGACGGAGCCCGCGACCTCGCGGGCGGCGTTCGCGCTCATCGGAGGAAGTCCATCAGCGTGGGCTGGAGCACCTTGGCGGTGACCGCGAGGGCCGCCTGGTAGGAGGTGTTCTGCATCTGCAGGTCGAGCACGGCCTGGCCGAGATCGAGGTCCATGATGCCGGCGCGCTGCGCCTCGAGCGTGGTCTTCGTGTCCAAGAGGGTGTCCTCGGCTCTCAGGATCTGGGACTGTCGTGCCCCGATGTCGGACTGTACGCCGCGGACGGCCGTCAACCGGGCGTCGACCTCGGTGAGCCGCGTCCCGACGTTGACGCCGGCCCGCAGGTCGTTGCTGATGCGGTCCAGCATGCTGAAGACCGAGTCGGCACCGGTGCCGAAAGCGGTGGCCCCGTCGGCGTCGACGCGCACGCTGGTCTCGACGCCGATCTGGCGGGTGACCGACGAGCCCGGGGTGCCGGTGTAGCTGAAGTCGGGGCGGAAGGCGACGCCCGCGTCCGACGTGCCGGCGAAGACGCTGCGACCGTTGTACGAGGTGTTCGCCACGGCGAGCAGGTCGGCCTTGAGGCCGTCGATCTCGGTCGCGATGGCGTCGAGCGCGGGTTGTGACAGCGCGCCGGTGTTGGCGCCCTGCACCGTGAGGTCGCGCACCTTCTTGAGCACGTCGTCGGTGGACGACAGCGCCGAGTCGGCCAGCGAGAGCCACCCGTTGCCGTCGCCGACGTTGCGGGAGAACTGCACGTTCGCCGCCTGCTCGGCCTTGACCCGCAGTGCGTCCGCCGTGCCGGCCGGATCGTCCGACGGCTTCGAGATCTTGTCGAGGGTCGACGCGCGCTGCTGGGCCTGGTCGACCCGGTACGAGCTGGTCTGCAGGTTGCGCTGCGCGGTGAGCATCGCCATCTGGTTCGTGGTGCGGGTGATCATCGGTTACCTCCCGACCCGTCCCATGCCGTTGATCAACGTGTCGAGCATCTCGTCGATCGCGGTCATGACCCGGGCCGCGCCCTGGTAGGCGTGCTGATAGGTGAGCAGGTTGACGTTCTCCTCGTCGAGGCTGACCCCGGCGGTCGAGAGCTGGCGACCCTTGGCGGACGTCGCCGCGAGGTCGGTGAGGGTCGAACGGTCGGCCTCGGTGCGGGCCGTCGCCCCGATCGTGCTGACGATCGAGCCCCAGGTGCGGTCGGGCGAACCGACCGACAGGCCGATCTGGCCGACGGCCCGGGCGACCGATCCGTCGAGGGCCCCGCCCGTGCCGTTGCCCGAGGCGATGGTCGAGGCGCCGGTCGGCAGCACGGTGAGGCCGCGGGCGGCGGACACCCCGGCGGTGAACCCGAAGAAGGCGTGACCCGTGGTGCCGTCGGCCGTCGTCCCGGTGGAGTGCACCGCGTTGACCTGGGCGGCGAGCTGGGTCGCGAGGGCGTCGTAGCTCGCGGCGGCCTCGGCGAGCACGCCGCCGGTGCCGCCGGGAGCGGCCGGGGCCAGCACCGACAGCGAGCCGGCGATGCTGCCGCCGTCGAGCGAGATGGGGTCGCCGGCGCGGTGGGTCCATTCGAGCGAGACCCCCGAGGAGGCGGTGGCCAGGGTGTAGTCGCCGGTCACCTTCACCTGCCGGGCCGAGTCGCCCGACACCAGGGCGTTGCCGCCGACCAGGACGTCGACCGTGCCGTCCGCGTTGTCGCGCACCGTGCCTCCGGCGAGGGTCGCGATCTTCTCGGTCAGCGCCGAGCGCGCGTCCACCAGTTCGTTGGTGCTGACACCCTGCTGGGTCGCGGTGCGGATGCGCACGTTGAGGTCGGCGACCTGGGTCGCGGCCGAGTTGAGCTGCGAGGCGAGACCGTCGAGCTGCTGACGCTGCGAGGTCCATTGGTCGTCGACGGCCTTGTAGCCGGTCGAGAGGGTCTGGGCGATCGTGTTCGCCTGGCCGAGCAGCACGGCGGCGGGGGCGGCGGCGGACGGGTCGTTCGAGACGTCCTGCCAGGCCGACCAGAACTTCGTCAGCTGCGAGGCGATGCCGGTGCTGCTCGGCTCGTTCAGGGAGGACTCGAGGGCGGCCGTGACCGAGGCGCGGACGCCCTGGTAGCCGGCGGCCCCGGCGGCGCCGCGCACCTGCGCGTCGGCGAACCGGTCGCCGATGCGGGCGATGCCGTCGACCGACACGCCCTGTCCCGGCTGGACGCCGCTCGAGAACAGGCCCACGCGGGCCGCGGCCTCGATCGAGGACTGGGTGACCCGTTGGCGCGTGTAGCCCTCGGTGTTGACGTTGGCGATGTTCTGGCCGACCACGTCGAGCCCGGTCCGGGCCGCGGTCAGCCCGCGGTAGGCCGTGTTGAGGCTGCCGAACGTGCTCACCACGTCAGAGCCGCCCGTCGAACAGGTGACCGCCGGAGGCGCTGGCCGAGTTCGCGTGACCGGTCTGGCCGGTCGCGTCGTACGTCGCGGTCGCGGGGCCGGTCGACGCGGTGGCCAACGTCTCCTGCGTGGCGCGGGCGGCGGCCCGGAGGAAGCGTTCGTTCTCGTCGCGCAGCTGGGCGATGCGTCCGGTCAGCTCGGTCATGGCGCGCAGGTGGGCGGTGAAGATCTCGCCCCACGGGCCGGCCGGGGCCGCGGCGATGATCTCGCGCAGCGGGGCCTCCTCGTCGGTGCCCCACTCGCGGGCGACGGCCGACACCTCGACACTGCGCTCGAGCCCCGCCGACCGCAGGCGACCGAGCACCTGCTCGACCTCACGCGTGGCGTGGTCGATCCAGCGGCTGCGGCCCGCGGTGAGCAGCAACTGCTCCTCTTCGAGCTTGAAGGTCAGCAGCTCGAGCAGCTCGCGCTCTCGCCAGAGCAGCGCGGAGAGTTCGTTAGCGCCCATGGGGGCCTCCTCGGTCGGTCGCATCGGGGTGTCGGGTTCGTCGGTCGTCGGCGAGGAGTGCCCGGCGTCCTCTGCACCGGTGACTATCGGCGGAGGCGCGGAGCACGTTAGTCAGCGGCCCCGAACCGTGCTCCTAGCCTTAAAGCACCACTCGAAGGAAGGGCCGTTCCGACCCAGTCCGGGGGTGGGGGCACGGGGTGTGTCCCCCGAAGGGATGACGACCGTTCCCCCGCACTGGGGGCAGTTCCGGACTGCCGCCGCCCCCCTCCTGCTCGGTAGCGTTGCAGAGCAGCGACGGACCCCCGACGGGTCGGTCGCGCAGCACCATCCGCGGTCCGGACGACGTCTCGTCCGGTGCGCCGCGCCTCCTCGGCGAACCCTGTCGACGTGCCCTGATCAGAGGGCCGTTCGTCGCGCCCGGAGTCACCGTCACCGGACCACACAGGTCCCCTTCGCACTGGGAGTCGCGATGAACCGCACCGAACGCAACGCCATGGTGGTGGAGAACCTGCCGTTGGTCGGTTACCTCGTCTCGGAGGTGTGCGCCCGCGCCACCCACCTGTCGCGTGACGACCTCGCCTCGGTCGGTGCCGTCGCCCTCGTCCAGGCCGCCGACGCCTTCGACCACACGCTCGGCATCCCGTTCGGCGCCTACGCCCGCACCCGAATCGTCGGCGCGTTCGCCGACGACATGCGCTCGGGCGACTGGGCCAGCCGTGGCACCCGCAAGCGCATCAAGGAGACCCTCGCCGTCCAGGAGGCGCTCACCGCGACCCTGGGACGCGCCCCGAGTGTCGACGAGATCGCCGGTGCCCTCGGCGTCGACCGCCAGACGGCGGCCGGTGCCCTGACCGACGCGGCCCGCACGGTCTCGGCCCTCGACGACACCGTCGCCGACCACCTCGCCGCCGACCTGCCGCTGCCCGAGGAGAACCTGCTCGTGTCGGAGCGCAGCCGCTACGTCGCCGCCGCCGTCGAGGCCCTGCCTGAGCGCATGCGCCTGATCGTCGAGGGCGTCTACTTCGGCGACCGCACCGTCACCGAGATCGCCGACGAGCTCGGCATCACCCACAGCGCCGTCTCGCAGCAGCGCACCGAGGCGGTCCGCCTGCTGCGCGACGCCCTCGAGTCGCACTACGCCGACGACCCCGACGCCGAGTTCACGCCGGTCTCGAAGACCGCGCCGGCCCGACGCAGCGCGTACCTGTCGCGCGTCGCCACCAACGCCGCCGTCGGCATCGCCCGCGCCATGCGCGAGCCCGACGCGGCCGCCGTCAGCACGGCGGTCTGAGATCGCCCGAAAAAACTTCTGCGGCTGACTTACAGCCGCGGTCGACCGGCCGACAGTAGCCGGTGTCAGCCCACGGACGGGCCGACGAACACCACCCAGTCACGGAGGAGAACACCATGGGTATGCAGATCAACACCAACCTCGCGGCCAACAACACGTACCGCAACCTGAACGCCACGCAGAACGACCTGTCGAAGAGCCTCGAGAAGCTCTCGTCCGGCCTCCGCATCAACCGTGCCGCTGACGACGCGGCCGGCCTCGCGATCTCCGAGGGCCTGCGTTCGCAGGTCGGCGGACTGACCGTCGCCGCACGCAACGCCCAGGACGGCATCTCGGTCGTCCAGACCGCTGAAGGTGGCCTCACCGAGGTGCACTCGATCCTCCAGCGTGTCCGCGACCTCGCCGTTCAGGCCGGCAACGACTCGAACAACGAAGACGCCCGCACGGCGATCCAGACCGAGGTCACGGCACTGTCGAAGGAGCTCACGCGCATCTCGGGCTCGACCAACTTCAACGGCATCAAGCTGCTCGACGGTGAGGCCGCGACCGGCGCTGCCGCTGGTACCGGCAAGCTGACCTTCCAGGTCGGTGCCGGTAGCGACGCGGGCAACGACCAGATCGAGATCGATCTGTCGAAGTCCAACGTCGGTACCATCGCGACCGATGTCGCCGCCCTGAAGTTCACGACCTCGGCGGAGGCCCTCACCTCGATCGCGGCGATCGACACGGCCATCAAGGCCGTCTCGACCACCCGTTCCGAGCTGGGTGCCGTCCAGAACCGCTTCGAGCACTCCATCGCGTCGACCAACGTCGCGAAGGAGAACCTCACGGCGGCCCAGTCGCGCATCCGCGACGTGGACATGGCCGAAGAGATGGTCAAGTACACCCGCTCGAACGTGCTCAGCCAGGCCGGCACCGCGATGCTGGCCCAGGCGAACCAGAGCACCCAGGGCGTGCTGTCGCTCCTCCGCTAGTCCTAGCTGAGGAAGGTCCCGTGCTCCCAGCTCGGGCCTGAACCACCACCTCACCGCGGTTCGAGACCGGGTGGCCTCGACGGTGCAGCTGATCCTGCACCGTCGGGCCACCCGGTCTCAGCACTTCCCCCCACTTCGATCTGCCCCACGGTCCGACCCCGGACACCCCACCTCGACAGGAGCACCTGATGGCCTCGCTCGGCATCGACGGCCTCGTCAGCGGGCTCGACACCACGACGCTGATCAACACGTTGATGCAGTCCGAGGCCGTGCCGCAGACGATCCTGAAGAACAAGGCCACCGTCGGCCAGACGCTCGTCACGGCACTGCAGGGTCTGAACACCAAGATCGCCGACCTGGCGACGCTCGCGACCTCGACCGCCAAGGCCGGCTCGCTCTCGCTCTTCACCCCCACCAGCAGCTCGACGGCCGTCACGGCCACCACCGCGCCCGGGGCCGTCTCCGGCTCGATCGACCTTGTGGTCGGCTCGACCGCCTCGTCGAAGACCGCCGTGACCGCGGCGATGACCGCCTGGCCCGACTCGCCCGCCACCCTGACCTTCGTCTCGGCCGCGGGCACGAAGACCGAGGTGACCGCCGCCTCCTCGTCGCTCGACGACGTCGTGAAGGCGATCAACGCCTCCGCCGCCGGCGTCTCGGCCGTCAAGGTCGCCTCGGGCAAGGATGCCTCGGGGGCCGTGCAGTACCGCCTGCAGCTGTCGAGCCAGAAGAGCGGCGCCGAGGGCGGCTTCGACGTCTTCCGAGGCACGGCCGCCGACGTGGCCGCCGGTACCGCGCCCGACCTGATCGCCCAGCCCGGTGCCGCCGTGATCTCGCAGGCACGCGACGCCTCGATCACGCTGTGGGCGGGCACCGCGGCCGAACAGGTCGTCACCAGCAGCAGCAACACGTTCACCGACGTGATCCCCGGCGTCTCGGTGACCGTCTCGGCCGCGACGACCGAGCCGGTGCACCTCTCGATCGCCCGGGACGCGACCGCCGCCACGAAGGTCGCCACCGACCTGGTCGCTGGCGTCAACGCCGCGTTGAGCCTCATCAGCACCAAGAGCGCGGCCACCACTTCGACCAGTGCGACGGGGACGACGACCGTCACCGCCGGCGTCTTCGGCGGCAACTCGACCACACGCGGCATCACTCAGCGTCTGACCGATGCCGTGCTCAGCCCCGTCGACGGGCAGTCGCCGAGCACCATCGGCATCTCGATCGACGCGAAGACCGGCCAGTTCGCCGTCGACGCCACGAAGTTCGCCGCCGCGCTCGCCGCCGACCCCGCGAAGGTGCAGGCCACGATGAGTGCCATCGCCGCGCGGGTCGCTTCGACGTCGACCGCCGTGTCGGACAAGTTCGACGGTTCCTTGACGAAGGTCATCACCGGGCAGCAGTCGGTCGTGAAGGACCTCAACAACCGCGTCAGCGACTGGGACGACCGTCTCTCCGCTCGCCGCGCGAGCCTGCAGAAGACCTACTCGGCCCTCGAGACCTCGCTCAGTGCTCTGACCGCGCAGCAGAAGTACATCTCGAGCCAGCTCGCCACCCTCTCGACGAGCAGCAGCTGATGGACGCCACCTCGTTCGCCGCCTTCGCCGCGGCCTCGGCCGGCCCCTCGGCCGTCGTGCAGAAGCAGCGCGCCCAGTACACGAGCGACGCCGTGCTGTCGGCGACGCCCGTGCAGCTCGTCACGATGCTCTACGACCGCCTCATGCTCGACCTGTCGCGCGCCGAGGCCGCTCAGGTCGCCGCGAACTGGGGCACCGCCTCCGAGCAGTTGCTGCACGCCCAGGCGATCATCGCCGAGCTGTCGTCGTCTCTCAAGATCGACGTCTGGGACGGCGGCGAGGGCCTGCTCGCGCTGTACACCTACACGTCGACCGCCCTGGTCAACGCCAACGTGCACCGTGACGTCGCGCAGACCCGCGAGGTCATCGGGCTGCTCGAACCGTTGCGCCAGGCCTGGCACGAGGCCGCGGCCTCGCTGCAGGCGGGCGCCGCCTCGACCGTCCCGGGCCTGTCCGGAGGCTTCGGTGTCGCCTAGGACCGAGCGGACGCACGCCGCCTGGCGCGCCGCCCTCGACGAGCTGGAGGCGCTGGTCGCCGAGGCGGACGCCTCGCTTCCCATAGGCGACGGCGACCCCACCGCCCTGCCCACTCCGGCCCGTCGATGGACGCCGCCCGTGGGGCTGGGGCCGTTGCCACAGGAGTTGGCGACCCGCGCCTCCTCGTTGGCCGAGCGCCAGCGCGGCGTGCTCGCCCGCCTCGAGGCGGCGCGGGTCGCCGTGCTGCAGCACCTCGGCGCCGTCCGCACCGTCGAGGCGTCACACGAGCCCTCGCGCCCGGTCTACCTCGACGCCACCGGCTGAGGCAGAGCAAGGCCCGGCCCGGCCCGGCCCGGCCCGGCCCGGCCCGGCCGGAGCCTCAGCCGAAGGGGATGACCCCGACGACGATCGCGACCACGAGCATGACGACCGAGACGACGGCCGCTCGCCAGAGGACCTTCTTGTGGTGGTCGCCGAGGTTGACGTTCGCGAGGCTGACCAGCAGCAGGATCGCCGGCACGAGCGGGCTCTGCAGGTGCACGGGCTGGCCGATGACCGACGCGCGCGCCATCTCGACCGGCTCGATGCCGAACGCCGCGGCGCTCTGGGCGAGCACGGGCAGGATGCCGAAGTAGAAGGCGTCGTTGCTCATGAAGAAGGTGAGCGGCAGGCTGAGCAACCCCGTGATGACGGCCAGGTACGGGCCCATCTCGTTCGGGATCACCTGCACGAGCCACTGCGCCATCGCGTCGACCATGCCCGTGCCGTTGAGCACGCCGATCAGCACGCCGGCGGCGAAGACCATCGAGACGACGCCGACGATGCTCGGCGCGTGGGCGACGATCTCGGCCGACTGCTGCTTCACCTTCGGGAAGTTGATCAGCAGCGCGACCGCGACGCCGACCATGAACACGTAGGCCAGGGGGAAGAGGTCGAGCACGAGCAGCACCATCACCACGACGGTCAGCGCGAGGTTGAACCAGATCAGCTTGGGACGCAGGGTCTCGCGGGTCGGGTCGAGCATCGTGTCGGCCATCGTGCCGGCCATGGGTGCGCCGTTCTCGCTGCCGGCGGTGCCGCCCGGGTTGTAGACCGCGCGCTCGCCGGGGGCGTCCGCGCGGCTGCCGTCGGCGCGACCGCCGCGCAGGCCCAGGGCGACCGTGGGGCTGGTGAACATCGAGACGCCGACGCCCGCCTTGCCCGGTCCGCCGCCGCGGGCGGCCGTGGCCAGCTCGCGTGACAGGGGGGACATCTTCTCGGCCGCGGCGGCGAGCACCGAGCCGCCGAGCTCGACCGTGCCGAGGCGGCGGCGCTCGCGCAGGCCCATCAGCCAGGCGAACACGAACACGATGACGAGGCCCGTGATCAGCGACGGCACGAGCGGCACGAAGATGTCGGACGGCGCGACGTTGAGGGCGGCGGCGGCGCGCACGGTCGGCCCGCCCCAGGGGACGATGTTGAGCGTGCCGTTGGCGAGGCCGGCGACGCAGGTCAGCACGACCGGGCTCATGCCGAGCTTGAGGTAGATCGGCAGCATGGCGGCGGTCGTCACGATGAACGTGGTCGACCCGTCGCCGTCGAGCGAGACGGCGCCGGCCAGCAGCGCCGTGCCGAGCACGATCTTCGCGGGGTCGTTGCCGGTCACACGGAGGATGAACCGCACGAGCGGGTCGAACAGCCCGACGTCGATCATCAGCCCGAAGTACATGATCGCGAACATCAGCAGCGCCGCGGTCGGGGCCAGGTCGCCGATCGCCTCGATCACCATGTCGCCGATGCCGAGGCCGGCCCCCGCGAACAGGCCGAAGATGGTCGGCACCATGATCAGGGCGAGCATCGGCGAGAGCCGCTTGGTCATGATCAGCACCATGAAGGTGGCGATCATCAGATAACCGAGGATGACGAGCATCAGGACTCCTTCGTCCGGTTCGTGTGTCCGGGCACGCTAGCCGCGCCTCCCGACCCGCGTCGCGCTTGTGCGCATTGGCCGACTATCGCGCGTTGCCGAGGTTCTGCGCGTTCTGCTCAGGACCGCAGGAGGCGCGGGTCGGGTCGGCCACGCCCGGTACCCTGGCGGGCGTGACCGACGACAGTTCACCCCGGGGGCGGCGCACCTCGACGAGGGCCCGACCGGGATCGCGACGCGACCTCGGGCAGGGGCCGGCGCCGCGCCTCCGGAAGCGACGTTTCGCCACCGAGGTGCTGCTGCTGCAGCTCGCCGTCGTCACCGCCATCGTGCTGCTGACCAGCGCCGTCTTCGCGACGATCGCCGTCCAGCGCCTGGCGCGCGAGGCCGAGTCGACGGCGCTCGCCGTGGCGCAGAGCGTCGCGAGCGACGCCGACGTCCGCGAGCAGGTCGCGCTGCTGAGCGTCGACGGCACCGAGATCGACCAGGAGGCGCTGGCCGGGGGAGCCCTGCAGCGCACCGCGGTCGCGGCCCAGCAGCGCACCGGGGCGCTCTTCGTCGTCGTGACCGACGATCGCGGGGTGCGGCTGGCCCACCCGGACCCCTCCCGCATCGGCGAGCGCGTCAGCACCAGCCCCGACGCCGCCCTGCGCGGGGAGGAGGTCGTGGCCTGGGAGCGCGGCACGCTCGGCGACTCGGCCCGCGCGAAGGTGCCGATCTACGCGCCGGGCGTCTCGGTCGGCGCGGCGTCGCCGGGGTCCGGCTCGGCGGCGGACGTCGTGGGCGAGGTCAGCGTCGGCTACGCGCCGACCCGGGTCTACGACACGCTCGTGCAGGACGCCGTGCCGGTCGTCGGGGTGGCCGTGCTGGCCCTCGCGCTCGGCGTCGTCGCGTCGGTGCTCATCCGCCGGCGGCTCGACCGGGCGACCCTCGGGCTGCAGCCGGAAGAACTGTCGACCCTCGTGCAGAACCAGCAGGCCGTGCTCGGCGGCGTCGGCGAGGGCGTGCTCGCCGTGTCGCGCGACGGCGTGGTGACGGTGTGCAACGACCAGGCCGCCCGACTGCTGGGGCTCGACGCGGGTGCCGTGGTGGGGCAGCCCCTCGGCGGGCTCGACCTGCCCGAGGGGCTCGTCGCGCTGCTCGGCTCGAGCGGTCGGCACGGCGACGTGGAGGTGACCCCGGGAGGGACGCCGGCCGGCACCACGACCGACACGACGCTCGTGGTCGACCACCACGTGCTGCTCGTCGACGTGCGTCCGGTGTCGCGCGACGGTGTCGACCTCGGCCGGGTCGCGGTGGTGCGCGACCGCACGGCCGTCGAGGCCCTGACCCGTCGGCTCGACGCCGTCGGCGCGATGACCACGGCCCTCCGCGCGCAGCGACACGAGTTCGCCAACCGGTTGCACGCCCTGTCGGGGATGCTCGAGCTCGGTCGCGCCGAGCAGGCCCGCGCCTACCTCGCCGACGTGCTCGACCACGGGCCGTTGCGCTACCCCGTCGCCCACGCCGACCGGTTGACCGAGCCGTACCTGCAGGCGTTCCTCGGGGCGAAGGGCGTCGAGGCGGCCGAACGGGGCGTGCTGCTGAAGCTCGGGCCCGAGACGCTCGTCACGGGGTCGGTCGTCGAGCCCGGCGACGTGACGACCGTGCTCGGCAACCTGGTCGACAACGCGGTCCGGGCCGCCGTGGCCGGTCGCGTCACCCCCGCCTGGATCGAGGTCGAGGTGCTCGACGACGGCACCGACCTGCACCTGTCGGTGATGGACTCGGGGGACGGCGTCGCCGACGCGGGGCAGCTGTTCGACCGCGGGCCGCACGCGGCCGACGTCGCGGCCGATGTCGAGGCCGACCCCGCACGCGTGCACGGTCTGGGCTTCGGGCTGCCGCTGTCGCGCGACATCGCCCGGCGACGCGGGGGCGACGTGTGGCTGGGTTCGCCCGGTGGCGAGGGGCACGGGGCCGTGTTCTGCGCGAGGCTCGTGGGTGCGGTCTCGAGCGAGGCGGTGGTGACGGACGCGTCCGGGTCGGCCCGCGCCTCCTCGTTCACCGACGGACCACACGACCGGCCCGACCCGCGCACCGGCAGCGCCCCCCGCAGCTCCGAGAGGACGACTCCATGACGACCGAACTCACCGTGCTCGTGGTCGACGACGACTTCTACGTCGCCGACCTGCACCGTCGCCAGGTCGAGCAGCTGCCCGGCCTGCGGGCGCTGCCGGCCGTCGGCACGATCGCCGAGGTGCGCCGCGTCCTCGCCGAGCGGCCGGTCGACCTGCTGCTGCTCGACGTGCACCTGCCCGACGGCAGCGGCCTCGACCTGCTGCGCGAGGTCGACGTCGACGCGTTCGTGCTCAGCGCCGCGTCGGACGCCACGACCGTGCGGCGGGCCCTGCGGCGCGGGGCGCTCGGCTACCTGATCAAGCCCTTCGCGTCGGGAACGCTGGTCGACCGGTTGCGCGCCTATCAGCGGTACCGCAACGTGCTCGACGAGCGGACGGCCGTCGACCAGGAGGCGCTCGAACGGGCCCTGCGCATCCTCCATTCCGGCGACGCGGCGAAGGCGGCCTCGTCGTCGCGGTCGGCGACCGAGCAGGCGGTGCTCGAGCAGTTCGGCGCGGAGGCCGGTGCCGGTGCCGGCGCCGCCGGCGGGGCCGACGTCGGGCCGCTCGAGCTCTCGGCGGCGGACGTCGCCGCCCGGGTCGGGGTCTCGCGCGCGACGGCCCAGCGCTACCTCGCGGCGCTCGCCGCGGACGGCCTCGTCACGATGAAGCTCAGCTACGGCACCACCGGCCGCCCCGAGCACCGCTACTCGCGCCCCTGACCCGACGCGCCCCCTTGTCAGGCGTGCGGCCGAGGAGGCGCGGCTCGGCTCAGTCCGCGGGTGCGGTCTCGACGACCGGGCCGTTCACCTGGACGTCGATCAGGCGGTTGACGGAGCTGTCGGGCCCTCCCCGGAGGGTCACGGTGTAGGGCTCGTCCGCACCCTCACCGGGTCCGGTCACGATCCGCCGTGAGCCGCTCGGGGTGGTGTCGTCCTCGAACACGGTGAAGCCGTCGGCGACGAGGGCGTCGACCAGCGCTGCCGTCGTCGCGTCCCGGGAGACGCCCGGCACGAGCACGACGGAATGCGCGACGGTCCACTGACGGATGCTGCTGTCCGGGTCGTTCGGTGTGCCGGCCACGCCGGCGTCCCCGTCCTCGAACACCTCGACGCTCTCGACGACCGCGGGGTCGACGAGCGCGACCACCCGGTCGACGAGGTCGTCGGCACGTCGGCCGGTCTCTTCGACGGACATGGTCGGCACGGGCGTCGACGTCTCGTCCGTCGTCGGCCGGGTCGTGCTGCACGCTGTCAGGACGGTGACCAGGGCGATCGCGATCGACGCGGAGACCCACGACCTCTCGTCAGTCACGACTCACGGTACTGTCTCGACCGTCGGTCCGACGACGCCGAGGAGGACGTAGTTCTGGCCGGGTGACGCACCGTTGTCGCCGGCCTGCACGGTCAGTTCGAAGCCGTCGTAGCGGTCCTCGTCGGAGGTCAACGTGACCCAACGGCCTCCCGCGTTCGACGTCTCACGGTCGAGACCCACCGTCCAGCCGTCCGCGACGTGGGCGTCGATCACCGACTCGGCGACGTCGAGCTGAGGCGCGTCGGCCACGAGATCGACGTACCGCAGCACCCGCCACTCCTGGATGCTGCCGTCGGCGTCGTCCGCCGAGCCGCCGATCGCCGCCGCGCTGTCCTCCTGGGCCTCGACGCTCGCCACGAGCGTCGGGTCGATCTGGGCTTGGAGGCTGTCGATCAGTTCCGTGGCGACCGTGCCGGTCTCTTCGAGGGACAGTCCGTCGTCCGCATCGTGAGGCCCGGTCGTGCCAGTGCTGCATGCCGTGAGGAGCGCGAGGCCCAACACGACGACGCAGAGCGCGCGGCGGTCACCCATGGAGGAACGTCACGTCGCTGCGTCACCATCGGTCTCGACGGTCGGGCCCGTCACGGCGAGCGACAGGACGGCGGGTGTCGAGCCGTCGTCGCCGGCCTGCAGGCGGATCTGGTACCCCTCGTCGGCGTCCCGTGTCAGTTCCACCCATCGGCCTCCCGCGCCGGTCGTCTCACCGTCGTAGACGACCTTCCAGCCCGACGACCCCAACTCGTCCACTGCGTGGTCGGCCAGCTGCAACTGGTTCGCCGGCTCCCGCAGCGAGATGGTGCGTTGTACGTGCCACTCGACGACACTCGAATCGGCATCGACGTCGCCACCGAGCAGCGATCCCGCGCTGTCGTCGACGACCTCGACCGACGTGACCTGGTCGCTGGGGATGAGAGCTTGTACGGCATCGGCGATCTCGTTGGCCTTGATCTGCGTCTGGTCGATGGTCACGGTGTCCTCCTGGGACGAGCGGGTAGGGGAGGCATCAGGCGCAGGCGAACCCGACGTGCAGGCCGTGACGAAGGCGAGCAGGACGACGCCCGTCAGTGCGCCGGCAGTGTGGAGGGACCTCATCCTCCCTGCCCCGTCTCGACAGCGATCGTCCGGCGTCGGTAATCGTCCTGCATGATCGGGAGGTCGTCGACCCCGACGTCCCACTTGTGGCTCTCACCCTCGGGGTCCTCGACGAAGGGTTCGACGTCACCGCCGGTGAGGACACCCATGACCTGCCGGAAGGCGGACGACTTGGTCGACCACCAGTTGAAGTGTCCTCGCATCGGTCCGCTCTCCTGTCCTGCGGAGGCATCGTTGAAGCCCGTCTCGAGCCGGGTCACTCCTGGTGTGTCGACCGGACTGCCGCCGTGGCCGATGCCGGTTCCCGGGAGTTCGAGCCCCTGGGAACCACCGACGATCGGATCGAACGGAGCGAGCATGGCGTAGTGGGGCACGTCGGCCGTCTCGGGGTACTGATCGAGGTCGCGGATGCCGTGTCCGAGACCGGCGCTGGACACGTGGAGCACCCGGTCGACATCCATCCCCTCCTTCTCTGCCATGCCGACGACCGCCCCGCCGTAGCTGTATCCCACGGCCGTCACTGTCGTCGACTCGTGGTGGTCGACGGCGTTGACGAGCCGAGAGAGTCGCGGGGCGAGGTCTTCGCTGGCTGCGGAGTTCGCCGCCTCGGCTCCCTGGGGGAAATGACCGCCTTGCCAGGCCAGCATTCCCAGTGACCCCGGAGGCATCGCTGCGTTCGCCATGGTCGTCGCCTTGTCGATGCTGCCGTCGGCATTCGAGAGGAGGCTTCCCGTTCCGGGGACGTAGACGCCGACGTCCCGGGTCGAGGCCGGTATTCCGCCATCCGGGCCCAGCCCCCCGACGTACACCGCGATGGCCTCGCGAGACGGGTCGAACACGATCACGTGCGCACCCTCCGTCGTCGTCGTCGAGCCGTCTGCGGCGACGACGGTGCTCTGCTCCTCGAGGAGTCCGTCGTAGAGACGGAGTTCAGCGGCCCACGCGTCTGCCTGGGCTCGTCGTTCGTCGGAAGGGTGCTCCGGGACGCCGTCGATGAGCCGTCGCAGGCGTTCGCTCTCGGACCGCAGCCCGTTGTGGTTCGCCTCGATGCGGCGGTTCCACGGCACCCCGTCCAGATTGCCGACGAGGAGGTAGGCGCTCGAGACCATCAGCGCCTGCGCGGTGGGATCGACTCCGTTCCACCAGGTCTCGGTCGCCTCCGCCGACGGCGGCGCGTCGATGAGGGAGTGCATGCGCTCCTCGTTGTCGGCGACCCACGCGTCGAGTTGGTCGCGGTCCATCGCCGCGAGCTGCTTGAGCGTCGTCATCGCCGCGGCGTCGACGTTCGCGTCGAACGTCGTCAGCACCGTCTGCCAGGCGCCGGGGCGGGCGATCGCGGCCGCCTGGTCGTCGCGCACCGCGCTCAGTCCGCTGCCCGTGCCTCCGGACACGGCCCCGATCGCGCCGGCGCAGTCGCGCTCGGCGTCGAGGATCGCCGACGTGATGCCCGACGCCGCCCGGCGCAGGGACTGGTCGCGGGCCACGAACTCGGGGTTCGACGTCCACGACTCGGACCCGTTGCCGTCCTCGCCGTGCCAGGTCGCGACCTCGATGCCGAACTCGCCGACGTCGGTGTACAGCCGGTCGCGCAGCACCTCGAGCGGGGCGAGCGCCTCGGCGTAGGCGGCGAGGGCGTCGGCGATCTGCTCGATCGACGTCGCCAGGTCGTCGCCCGCGACGCGCACCGGGGCGACCGCCCCGAACAGCACGCCCTGCTCGGGAGCCTCGTAGACGCCGCCGAGACCCTGCCAGTGAGTCTCGACGTCCGCACCCGCCGACCGCAGCGGCTCGGCGGTCGCCCGCAGGGACGTCGCCGCTGATTCGACGGCGGCGGGGTCGTCGGCCATCGGCTCGACGTCGGCCGTCGTGATGTAGCTCATCGGACCCTCCAGGCACCGCGGTCGACGCCCGCAGGAGGCGCGCTCCGGTTCCACGCGTCGACGGCCGAGGCGCGGGTGGTCGCGTTCGCCGCCATCTCCTCGTCGCCGTCGAGGTAGGCGGTCGTGGCGTCGCTCGCCCCACCGACCGCCCGGCGGACGGTCGCGGCCATGCGGTCGGCGACGTCCTCGCGCTCGTCCATGGCGGATCGCAGCGCCGCCGAGACGGTCGGTGCGGCCACGGTGGCCACGGCCGACGCCGAGGCGACGTCGAACGCCGACCCCGCCGCGGTCAAGGCTTCCCCGTCGGTCGCGACCGAGGCGAGAACCGCCCGTACCCCGTCGATCGAGATGCTCCACGACGTCATCGTCATCCCCCCTGGATGCTCTGTTGTCCGCCCGCTGCCCCGAGCGCTGCTCGTTCATCGTGCCACAGTGCCCCGGCGGACGACACCGGCGGAGGGCTGTCAGCCCACGAACCACCAGAGCGACGCGATCTCGGCGGGCTGCTGCTGAAGGCCGATCCACAAGCCGACCGGCCACAGGAGCAGGGGCAGCACGACCCCGACCGCGATCGCCGCGACCACGAGGGCGAGGAACACGAGCCCGACCAAGGCACCGACCGACCGGCGGCCCAGGGCAGCCTCCGCAGCCGCCTCGTCGTCGTCCACGACGATCTTCTCGTCCGGGTCGGGGGCGTGCTCGTCCCCGAGGCCCAGCAGCCGTCGGCCGTCCTCGTCCATGCGCGCGCCTCCGTTCCCCGGTCCTGGGCGCGACGCTAGCAGCAGCCGGCGTGCGCCCCCAGTACGGGGCAGGCGCCCGCCCGCCGCTTACGCCGCCCCGCGCCCCGCCGATAGAGCGCCGTGAGCACGGATCGCTCGCACACCCCGGCCACGGATCGGCCCCCGCACTCCACCGACCCCACCGGGACAGGCATGCCACTCGAATCCGTGACGCAAGCGGCGCTGCAGAGCGCCCTCGACGGTCTCTCGCTGCGCCAGAAGACGATCGCCGCGAACATCGCGAACGTCAACACCCCCAACTACACCGCCAAGCGGGTGCAGTTCGAGGAGGCGCTGGGCCGGTCGGTCGCGTCCGGCAGTGGAGCGGTCCAGGCGTCCACGTCGCGCAGCCTCGAGCCCACGCGCCTCGACGGCAACAACGTCAACCTCGACACGGAGACCCTGTCGAACGTCGACACCGTGCTGCGGTACCAGTTCGCCACGCAGGCCATGAACTCCGAGCTGACGGCCGTCCGCGCCGCGTTCCGGACGAACTCGTGACCGCCTTCGACGCGATCGGCATCGCGAGCACCGGCCTGACCGTGCACCGCAAGTGGCTCGACGCCGTCTCGGACAACATCGCCAACGTCAACACCGTCAAGTCGATGGACGACACCGCCTTCCAGGCCCGCTACGTCGAGGTGCAGGAGGGCGCCGGCACCTCGGGCGTCTTCGTCAAGGCCGACCGCTACGGCAGCGAAGCCGGCCGCGTCACCTACCTCCCCGACCACCCGCTCGCCGACGCCGAGGGATACGTGCGCATGCCCGACATCGACCTCGGCGCCCAGATGGGCGACCTGATCATGGCGCAGCGTGGCTACCAGGCCAACGCCGCCGTGGTCGACCGTGCCAAGACGGCCTACGAGGCCGCACTCCAGATCGGACGTGGCTGATGCCCATCGCAGGAATCCAGGCCCTCGGGGCCGTGCAACAGTCCGGCTACGCCGACGTGAGCTCGCTCATGACGGCCGGCGGCGCGTCCGACGTGACGGGCTCGACCGGCGCGACCGGCGCCTCCTCGGTCTCGGGCGCGACCTTCGGCGCGACCATGACCGGTGCCGTCGAGGGCCTGCAGCAGCTGCAGTCCGAGTCGAAGACCCTCGCGGTCAAGGCCGTCACGGGCGACCTGACCGACATCCACGACGCGACCATCGCCGCGACGCGTGCCCAGGTCACGCTCGAGCTGGTCAGCGCCGTCCGCAACAAGGGCGTCGACGCCTTCAACGAGATCATGAGGATGCAGGCCTGATGCCGAACGCCGTCAAGGGCCAGCTCGCCAAGCTCGGTGCCGCCCTCCAGAGCTTCACGGTCGCGCAGCGCACGATCGCCGTCATCCTGCTCGCCGCGCTCGTGCTCGGCGTCGTCGCGCTCGTCAGCTGGCTGGGCAAGCCCACCTACACGCCGCTGTTCAGCGGCATCGACCCGACCGACGCGAGCGCCATCGTCGAACTGCTGCAGACCGACGGCGTGCCGTACCAGCTGACCGCGGGCGGCGGCACGATCCTCGTGCCCGAGAACGTCGTCTACGACGAGCGCCTCAAGGCCGCGGCCGCGGGGCTGCCCGCCGCGAGCTCGGGCGGCGGCTACTCGCTGCTCGACACCATGGGCGTCACCTCGTCCGAGTTCCAGCAGAACGTCACCTACAAGCGCGCCATCGAGGGCGAGCTCGCCAACACGATCAAGGCGATGGACGGCGTCAAGAACGCCAGCGTGCAGCTCGCGATCCCCGAGGAGTCGGTCTTCGTCGCCGAGCAGCGCGACCCGACCGCCTCGGTGTTCGTCGAGACCCAGGCCGGTGCGACGCTGGACTCGAAGCAGGTGCAGGCCATCGTCAACCTCACCAGCGCCTCCGTCGACGGCATGAAGGCGACCGACGTCGCCGTCACCGACGCCTCGGGCACGGTGCTGTCGGCCGTCGGCAGCGGAGCGGTCGGAGGCGCGGGCGGCGACGCGAGCGACTACGAGTCCAAGGTCCAGGCGTCGGTGCAGGCCATGCTCGACAAGATGGTGGGCCCCGGCAACTCGTCCGTCGTGGTGGCCGCCGACCTCGACCAGAGTTCGGGCACCAAGGTGACCGAGTCGTTCTCGCAGCCGACCTCGGGGCCGATCGCCCTCAACGAGTCGGGCACCACCGAGCAGTACGGCTCGGGGGCGGACGGGGCGAACGGTACCGGCGCGACCGGCGTGCTCGGCCCGGACAACATCGCCGTGCCGAACGGCACCGCCGCCGACGGGACCACCACCGCGGGCACCGGCGCCGACGGCGGATACACCAACGAGTCGACCACGAAGAACAACGCCGTCGACAAGGTCACCGAGAGCCTCAACGTGCCGGCCGGCGAGGTCAGCCGGCAGACGGTCTCGGTCGCGCTGAACTCGGCCGCGGCCAACGGGGTCAACATGCAGAGCGTGCGCGACCTCGTCGGCGCCGCCGCCGGCATCGACGCCGCCCGCGGCGACACCGTCCAGGTCGCCCAGGTCGACTTCGACACCTCGGCCGCGGACGCCGCCGCCGAGGCGCTCAAGGCCGCCGACGCGGCGAGTGCGAGCGAGGCGATGTGGGGCACCATCCGCACGGTCGGCATCGTCGCGGCCATCGCGATCGCCGCCATCGTCGGCCTGATCGTCTTCGCCCGTCGCAGCCGCCGCCAGGACCGCGAGGACGTCGACCTCGGCGAGCTCGCCCCGCAGAACGGTGCCCAGACCTGGGACGCCACGATGCCGCTGTCGCTCGACGACGCCGTCGCCACCTCGCGGCTCACGCTGCCCGGCATGGGCGAGGCGAGGACCGAGCTGCTCGACGTCGACGCCCCGACGCCGTCGCCCGAGTTCGTCTCGGCCGAGCGCCGCCGCGCCGAGATCGACGCGATGGCCGAGCGCGACCCGGGCAAGACCGCCGAGCTGCTGCGCGGCCTGATGGACGACCGGCAGCCCGCATGAGCCTCGTCCCCACCACCTTCGGTGCCCCGGCGGCCCCCGGCGTCGGCAAGCCGTTGACCGGACCGCAGAAGGTCGCGGTCATCCTGATGCAGATGGACCAGGCCCGTGCGGCCGCGGTCATGAAGGAGTTCAGCGAGGTCGAGGCCGAGGAGATCGCGGCCGAGATCGTGCGCCTGCGTCGCGTCGACCCGTCGCTCGCCGAGGCCACCGTGGCCGAGTTCCACGACCTCAGCGTCAGCGGCCGCTACCAGCGCCGCGGCGGGCACGACGTCGCGGTCGGCCTGCTCGAGGCGTCGTTCGGTTCGGAGCGCGCCGCCGGCGTCATGGAGCGCATGGCCTCCAACATGGCCGGCAAGTCGTTCGAGTTCCTCGACGAGGCCGAGGCCGGTCAGGTGGTGACGCTGCTCGACGGCGAACTGCCGCAGACCATCGCCCTGGTGCTCGCCCACCTGCGACCGCAGCAGGCCTCCGCCGTGATGTCGGGTCTCGACGTCGAGCTGCGCGCCGACGTCGCCCAGGCCATCGCGACGATGGGCACGGCCACCCCCGAGTCCGTGGGCATCGTCGCGGCCACCCTCAAGGTGCGGGCCGGTGCCGTCGTCGCCCCGCGCGAACAGGTCGAGGTCGTCGGGGGCATCCAGCCGTTGATCGAGATCCTCAACCGCAGCGACGTGGCGACCGAGAAAGCGCTGCTCGAGGGCCTCGACGAACGCGACCCCGAGCTGGCCGAGGAGGTCCGCTCGCGCATGCTCACCTTCGAGGACATCGTCAAGCTCGAGTCGCGCGACATCCAGCAGGTGCTGCGCGGCATCGACGCGGCGATCCTCGCCACGGCGATGAAGGGCGCACCGACCGCGGTGACCGAGGTCATCCGCGGCAACGTCTCCGAGCGCAACCGCGAGTTGCTGGACGACGAGCTGCAGTCGATGGGTCCGGTCCGCAAGTCGCAGATCGAGGAGGCGCGGGCGTCGGTCGTGCGCGCCATCCGCGAACTCGAGGCGATGGGCGCGATCACCATGCACCGCTCCGACGACGACGCCCTCGTCGACTAGCTGGCCCCCCATCGACCACCCCACCCGCCCCTCCTCTCCCGCCCGGCCCCTTCCCTCTTCCCTGTGCACATCGCGACAACGGCAGGGCGACACGCCGACTGCTGACGAAGGTGAGCGGCGAGTCGGGCCGACGTGGTCGGGTTCGGTACGCGGAGCCGGGAGGTGCGGGTCGGGTTCGGTACGCGACGCGGCCCCCCTTCGGGGCAAGCCCTAACGCCCGCCCGCCGCGCGTCGAGAGTCGCCGGTGAGCACGGATCGCTCACCTCACCCCTGGCCACGGATCGGCCGTCACCCCCAACGCCGAACGGCTCGTGATGCTCGACTCCGTGATGACCCCCGAGGGCGCTGCCCCGGCCTTCGCGCGCGTCAGCTACCCGTCCGTCTCGCTGCCGGGGTCCGACGCCGCCACCACCCGACAGGCCCACGACGCCCGGGCCGAGGCCCGCGGTCACGCCGCCGGGTACGCCGCCGGCCTCCGCGCCGCCGAGCTCGAGCTCGCCGCCCGCCGGGCCGTCCTCGAGGCCGAGCACTCCGACCTGCTGCACCGCCTCCAGGCCGCGACCGTCTCGGCCGTCGGGGCCCTCGCCACGTCGGCCCGTGCGCTCGACGCCCGCGTCGCGCCCGTCCTGGACGACGCCGAGGAGGCGCTGGTCGCCACCGCCTTCGAGCTCGCCGAGGCGGTCCTCGGCTACGAACTGCGCGCCTCCGAGTCCGTCGACGACGGGTCGCACGGGGTCGACGCCACCGCCACGCCCGATGCCATCGTCACGCCCGACGTCGACCCGCGCCTCGGCCGCACCGCTCGTGCGGCCGTCGCCCGCGCCCTCGCCGTGACCGACCCCGGCGACGTCGTGACCGTCCGCCTGCACCCGGCCGACCTCGCGCAGCTCGACGCCGCGACCCGCGACTCCGTGGCCGCCGAGGTGTCCTTCGTGGCCGACGCGAGCCTGGCCCGCGGCGACGCCGAGGCCGAGCGACGCATCGGCCAGGTCGACGCCCGACTCGGCACCGCGCTCGACCGGGCCCGGACGGCGCTGCTCGGTGACCCGGCGTCGGACGGGGGAGTCTCGTGACCCTCACCGCGCCTCCTGCTCTCGTGTCGACGGGTGCCGTCGTCGACGGCGGCCGTCCGCGCGTGCCGACCGCCCTGGCCCCCCGTCTCGCCGCGGCACGCGTCGCGGCCCGCCCGCAACGCGTGGGCCGGGTCAGCTCGGCCGTGGGCCTCGGCCTCACCGTGCAGGGCCTCGACGCGGCCGTCGGCGAGATCGTCGCCGTCGGCGACGCGACCGCGACGTCCGGCGGGCCCGGCGCCGGCTCGGACCTCGCCGAGGTCGTCGCGACCACGCCCGACGGCGTGCGGTGCATGCCGCTCGGCCGCCTCACCGGCATCACGACCGGCACGCCCGTCCGCTCGACCGGTCGTCCGCTGCTCGTCCCGACCGGCACGGGCCTGTTCGGGCGCGTGCTCGACGGGCTCGGTCGGCCGATCGACGGCAAGGGGCCGCTCGTCGGCGCCGACGGGGGTCGCGTCGACCTCGTGCCGCTCGACCACGAGACCCCGTCCGCCATGCACCGGGCGCGCATCGACACGCCCCTGCAGCTCGGCGTGCGCGTGCTCGACACCCTGACCACGGTCGGCAAGGGCCAGCGCGTCGGCCTGTTCGCCGGCTCGGGCGTCGGGAAGTCGTCGCTGCTGTCGATGATCGCCCGCGGCTCGGACGCCCAGGTCAGCGTGATCGCCCTGGTCGGCGAGCGCGGCCGCGAGGTGCGCGAGTTCCTCGAGGACGACCTCGGCCCCGAGGGCCTCGCCCGCTCGATCGTCGTCGTCTCGACCAGCGACGAGCCCGCCCTGATGCGCCTCCGCGCCGCGTTCGTCGCGACCCGCATCGCCGAGTCGTTCCGCGACCAGGGCGCCGACGTCGTGCTGATGATGGACTCGCTCACCCGCGTGGCGATGGCCCAGCGCGAGATCGGCCTCTCGGTCGGCGAACCGCCCGCGACCCGGGGCTACCCGCCGTCGACGTTCTCGGTGCTGGCCGGCCTGCTCGAGCGCGCCGGGACCGACCGCATCGGCTCGGTCACCGGGCTCTACACGGTGCTGGTCGACGGCGACGACCACAACGAACCGATCGCCGACGCCGCCCGCAGCATCCTCGACGGGCACGTCGTGCTCGACCGCAAGCTCGCCGTGACCGGGCACTTCCCGTCGGTCGACGCGCTCGGCTCGGTCTCGCGCGTCGCCTCGAAGGTGACCAGCCCGCCGCAGCGCGCCGCCGCGACGACGCTGCGCAAGGTGATGGCCGCGCGCCGAGCCGCCCAGGACCTGCTCGACGTCGGCGCGTACCAGCGTGGCACCAACCCGCTCGTCGACGCGGCGGTCGACCACCAGGGCGCCATCGACGCGTTCCTGCAGCAGGGCATGGACGACCGGGCGGCCTCGGCCGACTCGTGGAACGCCCTGGCCTCGCTCACCTCACGGTTCGGAGCGATCTGATGGCACGTCCGTTCTCGCTGCTCGGCCTGCTGCGGCTGCGTCACGCCCAGCAGGACCAGGCCGGCGCCGTCCTCGCCGAGGCCGCCGACCGCCTGCGTGAGGCCGCCGACGAGCGCGTGCGCGCCAAGCGCACCCTCGCCGACGAGCCGTCCGAGGTCACGGACGCGGCCATGCTGAGCGCGCTCGCCGCCTCGCGGGCCTCGTCGCGCGGCATGCTCGCCGAGCTCGACGCGGTCACCCAGCGCCGTCAGGCCGACGCCGACGCGGCGCAGGCCGCCTTCAACGAGGCCCGTCGTGCGGCGATCGGCCTCGAGAAGCTCGAGCACAAGCACGTGGTGGCCGAGGCGGCCGCCGACCTGCGCGACGAGCAGATCGCCCTCGACGAGATCGCCTCGCGCCCCCGCCCCGACGGCTCGCCGTCCGGCACCGACCCCGAGAACCCAGGAGGCGCGGCGTGAGTCCCGTGACCGAGGTCCTGTCCCGCATCCAGGACATCCAGGCGACCATCGCCCAGCTGCGCGCCGGCACCACCGGTGCGACGTCCGCGACGGCCACCGCCGCGTCCGCCACGTCGGCCACGGCCTTCGCCGACGCGCTCGCCGGCACGTCCGGGACGGGCGCGACGGCGACCAGCGCCTCCGTGGACGCCGTGGCCGGATCGGTCGCGAGCGGCAGCGGAGCGGACGGCTCGGACGTGGTCGAGTCCGCCAAGAAGTACCTCGGCGTGCCGTACGTGTTCGGCGGCGAGGACCGGACGGGCATGGACTGCTCGGGTCTCGTGCAGACCGTGTTCGAGGACCTCGGCGTCAGCATGCCGCGGGTCGTGCCGGACCAGGCGAAGATGGGCGCCGAGGTGTCGTCGCTCGCCGAGGCGAAGCCCGGCGACCTGCTCGTGCCCAAGGGCGAGGGCCACATCGTGATCTACCTCGGCGACGGCAAGGTGCTGCACGCGCCCCGTCCGGGCAAGGACGTCCAGATCGTCGACAACTGGTACAAGGACTCCGACCTCAGCACGATCCGCCGCATCGTCCCGGCCGAGGGCGCGTCGGGTGCCGCGCCGACGTCGGCCGCGTCGTCGGCGCTGTCGAGCCTGTCGGGCTTGTCGGGTCTCTCCGGCCTGTCGGGCCTGTCCGGCCTGTCCGGTCTCTCCGGTGCGGCCGGTGCGTCGGGCGCGTCCTCGTCGGGGACCGACCTGATGACCGCGGCCCTCCAGAAGCTGATGAGCGCGGGGGTGGCCTCGTGACCCTGTCCCGCACCCTTCCGTTCGCGCCTCCCGCCCTGTCCGAGGCGTCGTCGCTGCGTGCCCCCGTCGGGTCGCGCGGACCCGGAGCAGGCGGTGCCGGTGCCGGTGCTGCCCGCGAGGCCGACCGTGCGGCCGCCGGCTTCGGCGCCGCCATGCGTCACGAGCACGCCTCGCGGGCCGCCGACCGGCGCGACGCCCGGGTCGCGGACCGTGACGCCGGCACCGCGGACCGTGACGCCCGCGCCGCCGCACGTACCGCCGGCGGCGCCGACGACCGGAACGCCCCGGTCGGCCCGGACTCCTCGACCCCTGCCTCGAACGAGAACGTCGCCACGTCGCTCGACCCCGCGTCCGTCGCACCCTGGCGCCGGACCCTCGCCGGTGCGAGCTCGGCGCCGACCGCCGGATCAGCCGGTGCCGCCGAGCCCGCAACGCCGGCCGGAGCCTCGGAACCCCCGTCGACCACCGCCGGCGGGCCCGCCGTGTCGGACGGCACGGCATCCGGCATCGTGACGCCCGGTCTGCCCGTCGCCAGCGCCGTCGCCGGCAGCAGCGCCGTCGTCGCCTCCGCCTCGGCCGGGGCCACCGGGACGACGGACGCCGCCGGGACGGTCCCCGCTGCGGTTCCTGCCCTCGCCGCCGTGTCGCTGCGTCCTTCCGCGTTCGCTGATCCGGTACGCACCGGAGCGCTGACCTCCCCCGGCGCCTCGGCCGAGAGCCTCGATCCGGCACGTACCGGATCGGCCGGCTCGTCCATGGTCGCCGGGCCGGTCTCCGACCTCGATCCGACACGTACCGGATCGGCCGACCCGTCCGTCTCCGGCTCGGCCCTCGGCGCGTCGGCGCCCACCACCGCCTCCGCCTCCTCGGGAGCTGCCGACGTTGCCGGTCCCACCGCGGCAGCGAGCGCTCCGATCACCACGGCTTCCACCCCGGGAATCGCCGCCGCGACCACGACCCCTGCCACGCCCGCAGTCGCAGGAATGACCGCCGCGACCGCCGCAGCGACCGCCGCGCCCTCCGGCACGAGTGCGGCCGGCACGTCTGCCGACTCGGCCCTCGCCGGTCCGTTCGCTCCGGTACCCACCGGATCGGCCGGCCGCTCCGAGGCGCTGCCCGTCACCGGTGATCCGGTCCGTGCCGGATCGACGATCCCGGGGCCTGCCTCCTCCGCGGCAACGGCGACGGACGGCCGTCCCGTCTCGTCGCCCGCCACCGTCTCGGCCCCCTCCACCGGCCCCGCGACCGCCCCCGTCGACACGCTCGTGTTCGCCGCCCCCGGGACCGTCGCGACGTCCGCGGCCTCCGCCACCAGCGCCTCCTCGTCCGCGACCCCGACGCCGGCCGCCGCGCAGCCGGCCCCGTTGACCCAGCAGCTCGCCCGCCCGCTGTTCACGCTCGCCGCGGCGGGCCCCGGGGTGCACGTCGTCACCGTGGACGTCGCTCCCGAGGCGCTCGGCCCGGTCACCGTCCGGGCCCACGTCTCGGCGCACGGCACGCACGTCGAGATGTTCGCCGCGTCGGACGCCGGCCGCGACGCCGTCCGGGCGATCCTCGGCGACCTCCGCCGCGACCTCGCGACCGCGTCGAACCCGGGAGGCGCAGGCCCGGGAGGCGCGGGTCACCAGACCAGCGTCGACCTCTCGTCCCAGAACCAGCCGTCCGACGCCCGGGGCGACCGCTCCGGTCAGCCCGGCTTGCTCGGGGCGCAGGCCGGTGCCGACGGCGGGCCGGGCCGGCAGGCTCGCGACGCCGCCGAGGCGCGCACCGCCGACGCCCGCACCGGACGCGCGCCGCGCGACGGAACCGACCCCCTCGACGCGACGGGCGCGGTCGACCGTGCCCGCGCCTCCTCGTCCCTCTCGACGTCCCTCGACGTCCTGGCCTGAACCGGAGACCCCATGCCCTCGATCGACCAGATATCGGGAACCGTCGACGTCGCGACCCAGATCGCCGCCGCCAACGCCGCGAAGAGCGGCTCGAGCCGTGCGACGACGAACACGATGGACAGCGAGATGTTCATGAAGCTGCTCGTCACGCAGCTGAAGAACCAGGACCCGTCGACCCCGATGGACACCAACGCCATGATGTCGCAGACCACCCAGCTGGCGATGATGGAGCAGGTCACGGCCCAGACGACGACGGCCAACGAGAACTTCTCGCTGCAGATGCGCATCGCCGCGTCGAACCTCGTCGGCCGCGAGGTCAGCTACACGGGCCCCGACGGCGTCGAGGTGAAGGGCACCGCCACGAGCGTGTCGTTCGCCGAGGCCGTCCCCAAGGTCTCGGTCGGCGGGAAGGAGGTCGCGTTGGATCTCATCTCGGGCATCGCCACCACGAAGGCGTGACACCACCCGCACGACCAGAACGACCCGCACGATCCGCACCACCCGTACGACCCGCACCACCCCTCGAACCGCACCGGGAGCAGGACGCGACCGGCACCACCCGCGCAGGACGCGCCTCCAGATCTCTCCCCAGCTGAAAGGCAGCACCCATGCTCCGCTCCCTCTACTCCGGCATCTCGGGCCTCCGCTCGCACCAGACGATGCTCGACGTCACCGGCAACAACATCGCCAACGTCAACACCGCCGGCTTCAAGTCGTCGACCACCCAGTTCCAGGACACGCTGTCGCAGATCACGCAGGGCGCCGGCGGCCCGCAGACCGGCATCGGCGGCACGAACCCCGCCCAGATCGGCCTCGGCGTGCAGGTCGCCGGCATCTCGACGAACTTCGCGCAGGGGTCGGCGCAGGCCACCGGCAAGGCCACCGACCTGATGATCTCGGGCGACGGCTTCTTCGTCACCCGCCTCGGCAACGACACCGTCTACACCCGCTCGGGCGCCTTCGACTTCGACGCCGACGGCCGCCTCGTGTCGTCCGACGGCAAGATCGTGCAGGGCTACTCGGCCACGAACGGCGTCATCAACGACGGAGGCGCGCTCGGCGACATCACGCTGCCCCTGAACGCCGCGGCACCGGCGACGGCGACCTCGAGCGCCACGGTCGGCGGCAACCTGCCGAGCGAGTCCGCGGTCGGCGACAAGATCGTCCGTGACACCAAGGTGTTCGACGCCAACGGCCTCGAGCGCACCCTGACGCTGACCTTCTCGCGCACCGCGACCGGCTGGGACGCCTCGGCGACCGACGGCAACGGGGGCGCCACCGCCTCGCTGGCCTTCGCCGACGGCAAGCAGACCGGTGCGGCATCGCTCAACCTCAACGGCGTCACCGTCGACCTGTCGGGCATCACCGGCTTCGCGGCGCTCAACACCACGTCGATCACCGAGCAGAACGGTCGCGCGGCCGGCACGCTGCAGGGCTTCTCGCTGTCGAAGGACGGCACGCTGATGGGCCAGTTCAGCAACGGTTCGACGGTCGGCCTCGGTCGCGTCGTGCTCGCGACCTTCACGAACCCCGGCGGCCTCGAGAAGGAGGGCAACTCGGGCTACCGCGCGACCGCCAACTCGGGTGCCGCGACGGTCGGCGCCCCCGGTTCGCCCGGCGTCGGCTCGCTGGCCAGCGGCTCGCTCGAGATGTCGAACGTCGACCTCTCGCAGGAGTTCACCAACCTGATCGTCGCCCAGCGCGGCTTCCAGGCCAACGCCCGCATCATCACCACCTCCGACGAGGTGCTGCAGGAGCTCACCAACCTCAAGCGCTAGCCGCAGCCGCTGGCAGGCCGGCTCGGACGGGCGGGTTCGTCGAGAGCGGGCGTCTTCGGACGCCCGCTCTCGACGAACCCGCCCGTTCTGTCGTCGGGTCGCCCTGTCGTCGGGCGGCCCTGTCGTCGGGCGGTCCGCCCTCAGGAGGCGCGGTGCCGCGCAGGAGGCGCGGTGCGGGTCACCTGGGGACGCGCGCGAACGCGGCGCGCAGCCGGGCCCCGCGCCCGGGGTGGAGCTGCTCGACCCAGCCGATGCGCCCCCACAGCTGGGCGGCGAAGTCCGGGTGCCCGGCGCGGTTCTGCGCCTCGAGCCCGGTGGTGGCGGCGTTGTGCAGCACGGCCCGCAGCTGGTCGTACTCGGAGCGCACCGTGTTCGTGCCCTGGTTGACCACCACGCCGGTGACGACCTGTCGCGTGGCCGCCCCGCGCACCCGGGTCTTGGCCTGGTTGAGCAGGTGTCCCTCGTCGCCGACGATGCGTCCCACGCCCCGCACGAACGCGTCGGCCCGCGCCGCGAGCGTCCCGTCGCCGCTGAACGCGAGGTCGTCGGCGTACCGCGTGTAGGTCGCGCCGGCGGCTCGGGCGTATCCGTCGAGCCGCGAGTCGAGTCGGCGGACGGCGACGTTCGCGAGGGAGGGCGAGGTCGGCGCGCCCTGGGCGAGATGCGCGACGGCGAGTGCGTGACGCAGGGCGAACCGCTGTTCGGGGCTGCCTCCCGGGGGCATGCGCGAGAGCACGCCCGGCGGCACGGAGGTCGTGCACAACCCCGTGAGCACGTGGGCGACGGCGTCGGGCAGGCCCTCGCGGCGCAGGGAGCCGAACACCTGCCCGGCGGTGACCCGGGCGAAGAACGAGGTCAGGTCGAGGGCGATCACGACCTCGCGGCCGACGTGTCGACGAGCACCGGTGACCGCGCTGCGCCCGGGGACGAACCCGTGCGCCGCATCGTGCAGCGGAACGGCCGCCAGCACCTCGTCGAGCACGACGCGTTGCAGGTCGCGCAGCCGGAAGCCGGGGACCTCGAGCAGTCGTGGCGTGCGTCCGGGCCGCGACCGCCACTCGTACCGGTGGTGCTGCAGGGGCCCGCCGTCGACGCGGCGGTGCCACCGGCCGGGGTCGGCGAACCAGTCGAGCTCGCCCACGGTCAGGTGCAGCAGGCGGGCGACGTCGGCCACGGTGCCCAGACGCAGGAGGCGCGGGTCGGCCGAGCGCGCCTCCTGCGTCACGGGCACGTGGTGGACGTTGCGCAGCGGACGGCCGCGCCTCCGGGCCTCGGCCACCGCCTCGGTGAAGGCCGGGTCGCGGCGGATGAGGGCGGCGAGCGTGCGGGGATCGTCGAGCGGCGCTCGGGGCAGGGCGTGGACGAGGTCTCGGGCGAGTGGACGCCAGAAGCGGGCGGACCCGTCGATCGCCTCGCCGGCCGCGGCGGCCAGCCCGCGGACCGACCACTCCGCGCCGAGGAAGGCGTCGGCGAGCACGGTCGCGACGGCATCGGGCCCCGGGTCGGGCTCGTGTGCGCCAGCGGCCGACGCGGGGGAGCGGACGCTCACCCGGTGCCCGTCATGCCCTTTGCCGTGCTGCTCGCGATCGTGCGGGCGCAAGCCGCTCGTGCCGCTGACGCGGCGGGTGCGTTCGGGTGGCTGCGGCGGTGCCTCGGCGACTCGTGCGTCGGTGCGGGCCGCGAGCCGCGCGAAGCGCGGTCACCGGCCTGCGGTGCGGTGCCGTGGTCGATCTGCGTGCCCCGGGGTAGCCCCGGAGAGGAAGGCACAGCGCGTGTGCCGTCCACCTCGCCGAGACACCGTCGCATGCCCACACGCTAACGGCGCCCACCGACGTCCGCGATCCCTCGCAGGGCGGAACCCGTCTCAGGCGGGGCGCCCACCCGGGACGCGAAGGAGGCGCGGTGCCTGCTCTGCAGACACCGCGCCTCCTGTGCTCCCCGGCTGGTGTGCCGGGGTCGATCGACCTAGTAGGTCGTCGGCATCGAGTTCATGATGGCGGGCAGGATCACCGCGATGTAGATGATGCCGAAGATGATCGACGCGATGCTGATGATGACGCCGGCGAGGGCGAGGCCGCGTCCGCGCTCGCCGGTCTTCTTGATCTTGGACAGGGCGATCAGGCTGACGACCAGGCCGGCGATGTTGAAGACGAAGGCGAGGATGAACCCGACGATCGCGAGGACGTTGTAGCCGGCGGCGGTGCCGGCGGACTGGGGCATGGCGGTGTTGTTGGACATGAGACTCCTAGGTGGTGTGACGTCCGGGGACGTGCAAGACGAGATTGACCGCTTCGAGACGAGAATGCCTCAAACAGACCGGTCGTGCACGAAAGTCTGGCAGAAAGTTGTGATCACGTGTGGCCGACATAACGGCCGGCCTTGTGGTTCATCGCGAGCACCAGGTTCAGCACGACGGCGCCGAGTGCCGAGAGCAGCACGATCCACGGCGAGACGACGGTCAGCGAGGTCAGCACGATGACCACGTCGAAGCCCATCTGGACGTAGCCGGCGCGCAGGCCGGCGCGTTCCTGCAGCACGAGGGCGAGGATGTTGATCCCGCCGAGGCTCGCCCCGTGGCGGAAGAGGATCAGCAGGCCGACGCCGACGAGCAGGTTGCCGGCGAGGGTGCCGTAGATCGGGTTGATGCCGTCGATGTCGAACATCAGGGGGTGCAGGTACGAGAACGCGGACAGCATGACGACGGTCAACACCGTGCGCAGGGTGAACGGCCAGCCCTTCTTCCACACCGCGAGTGCGAAGAACGGCACGTTGACCAGGACGAACAGCACGCCGAAGGTCCAGCCCGTGGCGTAGCTGGTCAGCAGGGCGAGGCCCGCCGTGCCGCCTGAGACGGCCCCGCTGGTCTTCAGCAGGAACAGCCCGAACGACGCCAGGAAGACGCCGGTCACGACGCCCATCACGTTCTCGGCGAGGGTGTGTTTGTTCACGTCGACGGTCTCGATCGAGCCGGTCAGGGCCGGGTCGTCGATGCCGTGACGGGCCGGTGCGGCCGCGTCGGGGGTCGCGGCGTCGGGCAGGCCGGCCGGCGAGGACTCGGGGGCGGGCCCGTCGTCGCTGTCGACGGCGTTCCGCTCCGCGCTCGCGGTGCGGGACGTGCTCGCGGTCGGGGTGGCGGAGGAGGTGCGGGTGACGTCGTCGGCGCGGGCGGCGGGGGTGGTGCCGGGGCGCGACTCGTCGAGGGGTTCGTGGGTCACCGGCACATCCTGCCAGCCCCCTGTTTCGCGCACGTGACGCGCCGCGCCCTGCTACTCAGCCTGCCGCACCGTCGAGTGGATGAGACGCCGCCGCATGTCGCGGTGTCTCGTCCACTCGACGGTGTCCTCCCCTCAGCGATCAGACTGCACCGGCCATCACCATGGCGAACGGCACGATGACGGCGATCAGGCCGGCGAGCGCCACGAGGGCGCAGAGCACCGGACGTCGGGTCGTCAGTGGGACGACGCCGGGCACGATGGCGGCGGCGTTCTTGCCCGAGAAGACCTGATCGGCCGGCATGATCGTGAGTCCTGCGTGCTGGGCGATCTCGAGCAGCTGTTCTCCGGGCCAGTTGGCCTCGGTGAGGACGAGTCGGCGGCCTGTTCCGTTCCGGACAGCGAGGTATGCGAGGTTCTGCACCCCCATGTTGAGAGTGCAGAGGATGCCGCGCTGTGAGCCGTCGAACTCGACGATCGTGGTGCGCCCCCACCCACGTCTGGTCACCGCGGTGTCGGACACGGTGATGCTCGTCGTCCGGAGGTAGATCCACAGACCGGCCGCCAGAACGACCAGCAGGACGAGGAGGTACGGGACGACGGTCATGCCCATTCGATTCCAGCCGATCAGGAAGGCGAGGGGTATCAGGACGAGCCGGCCTTTGGCCTTCGCCCAGAAGTGCGACCAGGTCGGTCGGTAGGTGGCTCCGGTGATGAGGGGTGTGGCGGTCATGGTCCTTCTTTCTGCAGGGTGGGTGGCGTCGGTTCCGGGCCGGTGTCGTCGAGCGTCAGGCCGAGGGCCAGCTCGTCGACCAACGGAACGACCGCGTCGGCCGGATGAGGCGACGGGGACTCGCTCGACAGTGCGACGGTCCAGGGGGGCGTGGTGTCGCCGTCTTCGGGGCGTGTGACCGACCAGGTCCAGAGGACGTGTGTCATCACGACGGTTCGGGGGACTCGCGTCGTGTCCGAGGGCATGTCGACGGCTCGTTCGTGGCTCTGCCTCCGGGCCGGCCCGAGCGGTGTGTGCTGGGTCCGTGCCGTCGTCGACGACACTGCGGCCGGGTGGGAGTCGAACGAACTCCTCAGATCGACGGCCGTGACGGCTTCGGGCGCGAGCACGAACACCGAGGCCCAGCCCACGACGAGGGCCGGGTCGTCGTCGGACATCAGCGCCATGCCCGCGGTGACTTCCTGGGCTTCCATCAGGTCGTGGATGTCCTGCAGGGCACCCGGGAGGGGGCCGTCATGGGCCTCGAAGCCGATCAGCGTCCGCCATGCCGTGCGGTGTCTCAGGGTGACCCTCATCGCTCACCCTTGCGGAGTCCTCGGGGAAGGCGCATCCACAGGCGGAGCACCCACCAGGTCGGCAATCCGATCACCAGCCCGGTGGTGAGAGCCCAGAGGACGATCGACGACAGCTGGATCGCGGCCGCGGTCTTTCCGCCATCGGAGAGGGTGATGATGAAGGGCACCAGCAGCACGCCGGACGCGATGCAGGAGCGCAGGGCCGACAAAGGCGAGGGTGTTCTCCACGGGCCGCCGCCGAGGAGCGCCTGCCGTGCACGAGCTCGGGCGAGCTCCACGCCGATGGGTGGAGGCAACGGCGCGTCGCCCAGACGGTTCGCGCTGACGCCGATGCCCTGATCGTGCAGCCACTCCTCCAGCCGCAGTTCGTCCCGAGCGGTCGGCGCCCAGTCGGCCAGGGGCAGGCAAGCGCGAGGCAGGCCCCGCTCATCCATCAGCACGAGATCGCGCCCGCCATCTCTCTCGGTGTACTGGAAACGCATCGTGCCCGGTCGGGAGGTGTCGTCGACGGTGCGGATGACCGCTGACGTACCTGAGGCGTCCGACGTGGTCAACCCGTGGATGCCCGGTGTCAACGAGAGGGGGTCCGCAAGCGGCGCTCTCGAGGACTTCGGTGCCACATAGCTTCGTGGGCCGAACGGAATGCGGACGGGCCTGAGCCACGGCGAGATCGACCACAGGTTGGCGACGGACGTCACGAGGACGACCGCTGCTGCCCCCGTCGGGATGAGCGCCGGCGGGACTTCGCCGGGCGCCAGCAGGAACGACGTCACGGCCAGGGCGAGGATGGCGACGTAGCTCACCGCTGCGCCCAGGGAGAGTGCGAGTTGGGTGGTGGCGAGTCGGCGATGTGCATCGATGTCGACCGAACGGATGATCCGGGCGTCACCGGCACGTTCCGCGAAACGGCCACCGGGTTGGACGTCGAACAGGGGGCGCACGCCACGAGTCTCGAGAAGGTCGAGGAAGCCAGAACTCCGTACGGCCTCGTGAGGTGCGCACTCGACGCCGTCCGCCCACCAGTCGGCCAGAGGGAAGACGAAGAGGTCGTCCTTCGTCAGGAACCATACGATCCCGAGGGGGTGGGGCTCCCCCCACGCGAGCGGTCCCTCGTAGGGGTGGGCCCAACCGCCTGACGTCACATCGGCAAGGGGGAAGAGGTCGCCTGGGGCGGCGTTCCGCCGATGGAGGCGCAGTCGGCCTTCGTGGACGGACAGATGCGACGGGTCGCGGCGCCCTGCCCGGAAGGCGCTCGTGTGCGCTGCGGGCACGACCCACGAGACCGTCACGTCCACGTCAACGTCCTCGCGATGGAATCGCCGTGGTCGATCTGGGCACCGACGAACGGGCCACCCATCGTCGAGAACGACAGCATGAGCTGCGATCCCCGGTGCCCGGGGATGTCGATGGCGTAGCCCACGTCGGCAGTCGAGATGACTCGCCGGACGTCCTCCGAGCTGAGGGAGACGTCGTCGCGACCTGGTTCGAGATCGGCCAGGTGCCCGGCCAGGGTCCTCCACCACGTTCCGACGTCGGTCGACGCGCGAGCGAGAACCCTGAGGCAGGGGCCCCCGGCTGTCTCGAGGATCGTCATCGATCCCGCCGCTCCGACGGCCGGGGGGCTCTCGAGAGATCCGGCGATGCATGCGCCGAGGTGGACGACGCTCGTGACGAGGGACATCGGCCCCAGGCCGGTCCGGCTCGGTCCGACGAAGGCGAAGAGGTCCAGCGCGCCGGCCTGCCGAGCCGTCTCACGAACGTGCCCCATGGCCGTGCCGAATCGCCGCCTCGACAGAACCGCTGCTGCCGCGTCCCGGTCAGTCGCCGTGAGCTGGCGGCCCAGCCGGTGGACCTGCTCGTCGAAGTCGCCCTCGGGAGAGAATCGATGCCAGCCCCGGGGCAGGGTCAACGAGTACGAGACCGTCACAGGCTTCCCACCCGGATCTGCATCTTCTGGGTCCAGTAGGCGTCGGTCAACAGGGCACCGACGTCCAGCGCGGTCTCCACGCCGGACTTGACGTCGACCACCAGCGACGGGATGCCCGTCCCGACTCCCACGATGACGCCGGGCCGCCACGACGCCTGAGCCAGCGGCCCCCCTCCGTTCTCGGCGAGACGCCGCAGGAGCTGCATCTCTCGAGCGCCGCCGCCGACGAGACCGTCGATGATCCGTGTGCCCAGATCGCCTCCGATCGAGGAGGCGCGCTGCGTGAGCGCTGCTTCGGATTCCCTCCTGACCCGGTCGTAGACGGCGTCCACCTTGCGGGTAGGAGCCTGGGCGGCAGCTCGCTGGGCGTTTCGCATGGACTGGCTCGAGATCACCGAGGTCCTCGTGCCGGCGACGAGCCCCGCCATGGCCCGAGCTCCACCGAAGCCGATGCAGGCGAGTCCCACGCCGGCCAGGTCGGCCATCACGTCGGACAACGATGCATCGCCGGCACTCGCTTGCGCCAGGGTGATCGCGAGGGTCAGAGCGGCCATGGCGATGCCGGCGATCAGGAGGCCGAGGGCGGCGGCAGGGAAGATGATGGCGAGGATGGTCAGCAGCGGCGCGAGCGCGGTCAGCAGGTCTTTGATCGCCCCCAGCACCCCGCGGGCGTCGTGCACCACCTGCTTCACATGGTCCCACCAGGTGTCGCGCAGCTCGTCGTCGCCGGCCAGGCGGATGGCCGCGATCGCCTGGTCGTTGAGGGCGCCGTACTCGCCGTCCGTATCGCCCCCGGTGCCGACCAGTCGGGTGATGACCGCCTTCGCGTCCGCGAGGTCGGTGTCGGCGAGGTCGACTGCCCGCGTCCGGGTGGCCTCTTGCCGGTCGATCTCGAACGGGTCGGTCTCGCCGGGGACGACGAACTTGTCGGCCGTACGCCGCGCCTCCTTGGCCTCGTCGGCGTCGAGGCGCGCGGCGTCCGCCTGGCGCTGCAGCTCTTCGAGGCCGTCCGCATAGGTGTCGAGCGCCGTGGCGAGGTCGAGGTAGCGCTGCTTCGCCTCGTCGATCGCGTCGGCGAGCGGTTCTGCCGACGTCGTGAAGGTGCGGCCCGACTCGGAGTCCCACCCCTCGGCCTTCGCCAACCGACGCAGCCGCCTCGACTGTGTCTCGATCGACGTGCCCGTGGCCCGAGCCGCGACCGCCGACGACCGGATGTCGGTCGGGTCACCGGGCACGGGGTCGGACGCCAGGTCGAGCGGACTCCAGTCCCAGGGGCGGCTCATGCCACACCCGCCGTGTCGGTCGGGGCCAGCGCGGCAGCCAGCTCGTCCTCGGCTTGCGTGAAGGTCTTCGCCGCGCCCTCGGCCATGGCGCCGACCGCCGCGATCGACTCGAGCATGCGGCCCCGGGCGATCGCCCAGTCGTCGATGAACGCGGTGACGGCCTGCTGCAGGCGGGGTGAAGCGACGCCGTCACCGGAGGCGCCGGCGCTGCCCGAGGACAGGTCGGTGTGCAGGGTCTGGAGGTCGCGGGCCAACGCGGCCAGCGCCTCCAGATCGATGTCCATGTACGGCGCCACGGCGGTTTTCCCCTCGTCGATATGAGCAATGTCACACACCATACCGACTGTTCGGCCCGCCACGACCTGCCTGTGGACAACGGGTCGCCCCACGGGTCGCGCGACCGGAAGCGCGAGAGGGCACACGCCGACAACCGGCACCGACGACCCGCACCTAACGCCCCGCCGCCCCCGGCCGATAGTCACCCGTAGCCGCTCAGGACGAGCAGCGACACCTGCCCCACGGATGGCGGCAGGAGACACAGACCTAGGACGGGCCGATGATCGTCGTCACGCGACTCAACGACAGCAGATTCGCTGTCAACCCTGACCTCATCGAGCGCATCCACGAGACGCCCGACACGGTCCTGATCATGGTCGACGGCGCCAAGTACGTCGTGACCGAGCCGATGGCCGAGGTCATCGAGATGATCGCCCGCTACCGGGCCCGCATCGTCTCGCTCGCCTACGACGAGCCGTCGGCCACCGCCCCGGCCAGCCAGGCCCTCGGCAACCGCACCTCGACCGGCCCTCAGCTCGGGATCGTCCGCGGCTCGTCCGGTTCAGGAGGCGCGGGTCGCGTCACCGAGTTCCGTCCCGCCGTGCAGGCTCCCGCCGTCCACGCGCCGACCGCGCCGACCGCGCCGGCTGCGCCGGCCGCCTCGGCCGACACCACGCAGGGACGCTGACCGTGGATCCCGCAACGATCATCGGCATCGTCCTCGCCCTGGGCGCCCTCTTCGGCATGATCCAGCTCGAGGGCGTCAGCATCGCCGGGCTGCTGCTGCCCGCCCCGATCATCCTCGTCTTCGGCGCCACGATCGGCGTCGGCATCGCCGGCACGACGATCAAGGACGCGATCCTCAGCTTCAAGAAGATCACCCGCGCCTTCACGGGCAAGGTCGTCCCCCCGCAGTCGGTCATCGACGGTGTCGTCTCGCTCGCCGAGAAGGCCCGCAGCGAGGGCCTGCTCTCGCTCGAGCAGGAGGCCGAGAAGCTCGACGACCCCTTCATGAAGGGCGCGCTGCAGAACATCGCCGACGGCACCGACGGCGAGGAGCTGCGCATCCTGCTCGAGGACGAGATGGAGTCCCGCCTCGCCGCCGACCGCACCGCCAGCAAGTTCTTCATGAGCCTCGGCGGGTACGCCCCGACGGTCGGCATCGTGGGCACGGTCGTCAGCCTCACCCACGTGCTCGAGAACCTCGCCGAACCCGACGAGCTCGGCCACATGATCGCCGCGGCCTTCGTCGCGACCCTGTGGGGCCTGCTGACCGCCAACTTCCTCTGGCTGCCGCTCGGCGCGCGCCTCAAGAAGCTGGCCGACCTCGACGAGCTGCGCATGACGCTGCTGATGGAGGGGGTCCTGGCGGTCCAGGCCGGAAGCCAGCCGCGCCTCCTCGGCGAACGCCTCAAGGCCATGGTGCCGACCCACGCGCTCGAGGGTGGCGACGGCAAGGGCGGCAAGGGCGGCAAGGCCAAGGCCGGCGCGAAGAAGGGCGGCGACGACCAGGGGCTGGCCGCATGAGCGGGGCACGCGGCGGACGCAAGAAGAAGGGGCACGCCGAGGACGAGCACCCCGACGAGCGCTGGATGGCCTCGTACATGGACATGATCACCGTGCTGATGTGCATGTTCATCGTGCTGTTCGCGATGTCGAACGTCGACCAGGACAAGTACATCGCCCTGCGCAACTCGCTCGCGACCGGCTTCGGCCAGACCGACGTCGGCAAGGTCGACACGGCCTCGGGCACCGTTGTGAACGCCGCCGACGTGACGGCCGAGGGCAAGGGCTACTCGTCGGGCGACGAGACCGACATGAGCAAGGCCGCCGCCTCGGGTGACGCCCAGACCGCCGAGCAGGCCGCCGCCGCCACGGTCGCGGCCCAGGGCGAGCTCGACGACCTCACCGCCATCAAGGCCGCGATCGCCGCGAACCTCGAGGGCTCGGGGCTCAGCGCCGACGTCCAGTTCGCCGTCGACGACCGGGGGCTGACGGTCCGCCTGATCGGCTCCGAGACCTTCTTCGGCACGAACAGCGCCGACCTCAGCGGCACGGCCGTCAACGTCATGAACGCCATCGGGCCGGTGCTGAAGACCTCGGGTCACGACGTCTCGGTCGAGGGCCACGCCGACCAGCGAAGCTCGACCGCGCCCTTCGCGACCAACTGGGAGCTCTCGTCCGCCCGCGCCACCCAGGTGCTGCGCGACCTGGTCGAACGCGGCGGCGTGGGCGCCGACCACATCCAGTCGGTCGGCTTCGGCTCGTCGCGTCCCCTCAGCACCGGCACGACGGACGCCGACCTCGCGTCGAACCGTCGGGTCGACATCGTCGTCCTGTCGAACCAGTCCGACGCGGTGAGCGCGCTGCTGCCGCAGCTCGAGCAGGCGGCGGCGGCCGCAGGAGGCGCGGTGACCGACGGTCGCAATCCCACCGTCCAGCAGGCGGCCGACACCTCGACCACGGCCGAGTCGGGTGACACGTCGAAGGCGGGCACCGCGACCGAGACGAAGACCGAGAAGAAGACGGAGAAGAAGGAGGAGTCCTCGGGCCACTGACCTCCGCCGGGCCCCGCCCGGCGCCTCCGGCCCGGTAGCGCGACCCCGGTCCAGAGCTCGCGGACGGCAACCCAGTCCGGGGGGTACACGCCGTCCTGGGCTAACGCTCAGGTGGGGCGGGCCGATAGCTCCGTCCGTGACACTCCTCGACGCCCCGACGGGCAGCAGCGCACCGACCGCGACGGTCGGCTCGTCGACGCGCCCGCAGAAGACCGTCGAGGTCTACGACTTCCGCCGTCCGACGACCCTCGCCCGCGAGCACTCGCGCGTCCTCGAGCTGGCCTTCGACACCTTCGCGCGGCAGTGGGGAACTCAGCTCACCGCCAAGGTCCGGGTGCTCTCGCAGGTCACCTGTGACCAGGTGCAGATGCTCACCTACGACGAGTACGCCTCGTCGCTGCCGGCGACCACCGCGATGGTGCTCTGCACCCTCGAGGGCGTCTCGGCGAAGGCCGTCATCCAGTTCCCGTCGTCGGCCGCGCTCACCTGGGTCAGCCACATGCTGGGGGCCGTCAAGCCGGCGAGCCTGCCCGAGCGCACCTTCACGCCCATCGAGCAGGCCCTCGTGCGCCGCCTGATGGACGACGCCCTCGACGACCTGCGCTACTCGTTCGGCACCATGCTGGCCGACCCGATCAGCGTCGGCGGGTTCCAGTACAACTCGCAGTTCGCCCAGGCCGCGCAGAAGTCCGACCTGATGATCGTGGCCTCGTTCGAGATCCGCGTCGGCGAGCGCGTGGCACCCGGCACGGTCGCGATCCCGGCCGACGTGCTGCTGTCGCAACTCGGCGAGTCCAACCCGACGATCGACGCGGCCGACGCGCGTGAGCTGCTCGGCGCCCAGCTGGCCTCGGTGCCGGTCGGCGTCTCGTTGACCTTCGCCCCCGCCGCGGTGCTGCCGAGCGTCGTGCTCGGGCTGGCCGTCGGCGACCTGCTGCCGCTGCCCCACCCGCAGCACCGCCCGCTCGAGATCAGTGTCGACGGCCAGCCCGTCGGCCGCGCCGCCGTCGGGGCCGCCGGCTCGCGTCTGGCCGGCATCGTCGTCTCCACCTCCCTGACCGGCACCGAAGAAGGAACCTCATGACCGGCACGACCATCACCCTGCACACCGCGGCGGTCGAGGCGCTGGTCGCCCAGCTGCCGACGCCCACGCCCCTGCGTGCCGTGGCCGTCGACCCGGCCTCCGCGCACGGCCTCCGCGTCGCGGGCTCGTCCGTCGTGGTCACGTCGTTCGTCGGGTCGGTCTCGGCCGACACCGCGGTCGTGCTGGCCGACATGGACCAGCTCGCCGCCGCCGCCGGCACCGACAACCCGATGGTCTCGGTCTCGGACGTCCTGCGTCCCGCGCTCGAGTCCGCGACGGGCGTGCTCGGCACGGGCGTGCTCGGCGAGAGCCGCCGCGAGTCGGCGGACGCCCTGCTGGCCGACCCCGAGACCGTCGTCTTCGAGCTGACGGCCGCGGGCCAGCCCGCCGGCTGGTTCGCCCTGCGCCTGCGCGAGACCGGCACGATCGGTGGATCGTCGCCGGTGGTGCCGACCCCGGGCGCGGTCTCGACCGGCAACCTCGGTCGCATCAACAACGTCGAGATGGCGCTGACGGTCGAGATCGGCCGCACCCGCATGTCGGTCCGCGACGTCCTGGGCCTCGAGCCCGGCGCGGTCATCGAGCTCGACCGTTCGGCCGGTGCCCCCGCCGACGTGCTGCTCAACGGCCGCCTGATCGCGCACGGCGAGGTCGTCGTCGTCGACCAGGACTACGCCGTCCGCATCACCAAGATCCTCGACGTCGCCGACGGCATCGCCTGATCGTGGACACCGTCGTCGTCGGCCTGCGGGTCGTCCTCTCGTTGGGCGTCGTCCTCGCCCTGCTCTGGGTGCTGCAGAAGCGCCTGGTGAAGGGCGGCCGCGCGGGCACCCGCGCCACGTCGCAGGTCTCGGTTGTCGCCCGCCAGGGCGTCGGCGCGAAGGCGAGCGTCGTCGTGGTCGACGTCGAGGGCGAGCGCCTCGTGCTCGGCGTGACCGAGTCGTCGGTGACCGTCCTGGCCGCCGCCGACCGTCCCGTCGAGGCCGCCCCTCTCACGCTCGTCCCGTCGGGTGCGCCCGACGACGAGCCGACCCCGGTGCAGGAGGCGCGGGTCACCCCGATCGCGCCCGTCGCGACCCCGCGCCCTCGGCCTCGTTCGCCGCCGTGCTGTCGGCCGAGACCTCGGCGGTCCCGGCCCTCGCCACGACCCCGTCCCTCGCGTCGGCCTCGGCCACCCCCGCCGAGCTGCTCCGCCCCCGCGGTGCCGCCCGCCGTGCCGCGACGGCCGGTCTCCGCGGCCGCGCGCCTCGTGACCCGGCCGACCGCCGCACCGGGCGGGCCGCGAAGTCGCTCGAGGGCTCGATCCTCGCCCCCGACACGTGGCGTCAGGCCGCAGCCGTGCTGCGCAGCGGACGAGCCGGATGACCGGCCGCCGGTCGTCCGCGTCCCCGACCCGCCCCTCCTTCGCGTCCGCCCTGCGCCGGCTCGCCCGTCCGACGCTGCGTGACGGCCTGCACGGAGCCCCCCTGGGCCGCTCGGTGGTGGCCGTGCCCGTGCGCTTCGCCGACACGCGCTTCGCCCGTGCGGTCGTCGTCACGCTGCTCGCCCTCGTCGTGGCGTCCGCCCTCGTCATGCTGATCGGTCAGCAGGCGAACGCGGCCCCCGTCTCGCCGACGGCCCCCACCGCCCCGGCCACGGACGGCACCGGCTCCGAGGGCACCACGGGCACGACCCCGACCGACTTCACCGACACCGATCAGACGACGTCCGACGGTACCGGCTCGGGCGGGCTGAACATCGACATCAACGGCCCCGACGGTGCGCCCAGCCAGGCCGTCGTCACCCTGATCGGCATCACGCTGCTGAGCGTCGCGCCCGCGCTGCTGCTGATGATGACGTCGTTCACGAAGATCTTCGTGGTGCTCGCGATGACGCGCAACGCGCTCGCGCTGCCGTCCATCCCGCCGAACCAGGTGCTCGCGGGGCTGGCCCTGTTCCTGAGCCTGTTCATCATGGCTCCGATCCTGACCCACATCAACACGGACGCCGTGCAGCCCTACCTCGACGGCCGCCTCGACCTGCAGGGGGCGATCGACGCCGGCATCGCGCCGCTGCGCGAGTTCATGCTCGCCCACACCCGCGAAGAGGACCTCGCGCTGATGACCCGCTCGGCGAACCAGCCGAACCCGGCCAGCCAGGCCGACGTGCCCATGCTCACGCTCATCCCGTCGTTCATGATCAGCGAGCTGCGCGCCGCGTTCATCATCGGCTTCGTCATCTTCATCCCCTTCCTCGTCATCGACCTCGTCGTCAGCGCCGCGCTGATGTCGATGGGCATGATGATGCTGCCGCCGGTGATGATCTCGCTGCCGTTCAAGATCCTGTTGTTCGTCCTCGTCGACGGCTGGGGCCTCATCATCAAGAGCCTCATCGAGAGTTACCAGGTGGGTGCCTGATGGATTCCAACGCCGTCCTCGACCTGTCCATGCAGGCCCTCATCATCACGGGCAAGCTCGCCGCGCCCGTGCTGATCACCTCGCTCGTCGTCGGTTTCGCGATCTCGCTGCTGCAGTCGATCACCCAGATCCAGGAGGTCACCCTCTCGTTCGTGCCGAAGGCCGTCGCCGTCGGCATCGCGCTCATCGTCACCGGCCACTGGATGATCAGCGAGATGGTGTCGTTCACGACCATGGTGTTCGACCGCATCCCCCAGCTGCTCAGCGGCGGGTAGGGGCCGACCGTGTCGTTCGACCTGAGCTGGCTCGAGGCCACCCTCCTCGCCGCCGTGCGCATGACCGCGTTCCTCGTGATCGCGCCTCCGTTCTCGTACCGCGCGTTCCCGGCGCGGGTGAAGGCCATGCTCGGCATCGGGCTCGCGCTCGCCGTCGCGCCGCGCGTCACCCCCGGCTACGTGTCGCTCGAGACGGGGCCGTTCGTCATGGCGCTCGTGCTCGAGCTCGTCGTCGGCGCCGTGCTGGGGTTCCTGGTGTTCGTCGCCTTCGCCGCGGTGCAGGCGGCCGGCAGCCTGATCGACCTCTTCGGCGGCTTCACGCTCGCGCAGGCGTTCGACCCGCAGTCGATGGTCAACGGCGCGCAGTTCACCCGGCTGTTCCAGATGACCGCACTCGCGCTGATGTTCGCGACCGGGGGTTACCAGCTGATCATCGGGGGACTCACCCGCTCGTTCGACGCCGTCCCGCTCGGTCTCGGCATGGACCTCTCCCGTCCGGTCGAGCTGCTGACGACCGGCGTCAGCCAGCTCTTCCTCTCGACCATCCAGATCGCCGGGCCGCTCTGCGTCGTGCTCTTCCTCGCCGACGTCGGCCTCGGACTGCTCTCGCGCGTCGCGCCGGCCCTCAACGCCTACGCGATGGGCTTCCCGCTCAAGATCCTCATGACGGTCATGTTGGCCGGCGGCGTCTTCCTCGCGCTGCCCGGCGTCGTGGCCTCGTTGACCGGTGACGCCGCCGACATGCTGCTGGGGGTGGGCTGACATGGCGGACGACTCCGGCGAGCGCTCCGAGGCCGCGACCGACAAGCGGATGAAAGAGGTCCACTCGAAGGGCCAGCTGTCCCGGTCGCAGGACCTCAGCGCCTGGGTGGGCGTCGGCGCCGCCGCCGTGATGATCCCCTCGACCATCGAGCGGGCGTCCTCGGCGGGCGTCGACCAGATGTTCTCGATCCGCCAGGCCATCACGCACCCCGACTCGTCCACCGTCGTCACCGAGCTGATGCAGGGCGCGGGATCGATGGGGGCGACGATCGGGCCGATGCTCGCGGTCGTCGGCGTGGCCGTGCTCGCGACCGCGATCGTGCAGGGCGGCGTGCACATCAAGCGCATGACCGGCAACTACGAGCAGTTCAACCTGCTCAACGGCCTGAAGAACACCTTCGGCACGCAGGCGCTCTGGAACGGCGCGAAGGCGCTGATCAAGACGACCGTCGTCGGCCTGGTGCTCTGGTTCGCCATCCAGGGCCTGATGCCCGTGCTCATGAGCGGCGGCGGCCTCAGCGTCTCGGCCGTGCTCGCGGAGGCGAAGGTCGGCACCGGCATCCTCATCAAGGCCGCGATCGCGGCCGGCCTGCTGCTCGCCTTCGCCGACGTCTTCGTCGTCATGCGTCGCAACCGCAAGAAGACGCGCATGACCAAGAAAGAGGTCAAGGACGAGAACAAGTCGAGCGACGGCGACCCCCTGGTCAAGTCGCAGCGGCGTTCCCGTCAGCTCGCGATGAGCCGCAACCGCATGATCGGGGCCATCGCCGACGCCGACGTCGTCATGGTCAACCCGACCGACTACGCCGTCGCGGTGAAGTACGAACCCGGCAAGTCGGCGCCGCGCGTCGTCGCGAAGGGCGCCGGCACGGTCGCCGCCCGCATCCGCGAGCAGGCCACCGCCGACGGCGTCCCGCTCGTCGTCGACGTCCCCCTGACCCGAGCCCTCCATGCCGCCTGCGGCCTGGGCGAGGAGATCCCCGTCGACCTCTACACGCCGGTCGCCCGCGTGCTCACCTTCGTCATGGCGCTCAAGGCCCGCGGCACGCTGAAGGGCACGCACACGCCGCCCCGCGTCACCACGGCCGACGAGGTGGCCGGCGTCCTCGCGCCCGAGTCGCTCGAGGCCGACGCCGTGCCCCGCCGCCTCCGCATCGCCCGCGAGGCCGCGACCGGCGCGACCGCCGCGACCGGCACCGCGACCGGCGCGGCCTCCGCGGCCACCCGCCCCGCGCCTCCTGCGCTCTCCCGCTCCGTCCGCCCCGCCACCTCTGGAGGCACCCGATGAAGTCCACCCTGCCCAAGCTCGCCGTCCCGGTCGGCATCGTCGGCATCGTGCTGCTGCTCGTCGTGCCGGTGCCCGCGCCGCTGCTCGACGTGCTGATCATCCTCAACATCCTGTTGGCGCTGGTGATCCTGCTGACGACGCTGTTCGTCAAGAAGCCGCTCGACTTCTCGGTGTTCCCGTCGCTGCTGCTCGTGGCGACGCTGTTCCGCCTCGGGCTCAACGTGGCCTCGACGCGCCTCGTGCTCGGCGACGGCTACGCGGGCGACGTCATCGCGGCGTTCGGGCACGTGGCGGTGAGCGGCTCGATCATCATCGGCTCGGTGATCTTCCTGATCCTCGTCGTGATCCAGTTCGTGGTCGTGACCAAGGGTGCCGAGCGCGTCGCCGAGGTGGGCGCGCGCTTCACCCTCGACGCCATGCCGGGCAAGCAGATGGCCATCGACGCCGACCTCAACGCCGGTCTCATCACCGACGAGGTCGCCAAGCAGCGTCGTGCCGACGTCAGCGCCGAGGCCGACTTCTACGGCGCCATGGACGGTGCGTCGAAGTTCGTCAAGGGCGACGCGATCGCCGGCATCATCATCATCATCATCAACCTGGTCGGCGGCATCGCGATCGGCGCCCTGCAGAACGGCATGGCCATCGGCGACGCCCTCTCGCACTACGGGCTGCTCACCATCGGCGACGGCCTGACCACGCAGATCCCCGCGCTGCTGATGGCCGTCTCGACCGGCATGATCGTCACCCGCTCGGGCGCCGACACCGAGATGGGCGCGCAGGCCGCGTCGCAGCTCGGGCAGTCGCGCATCGCGCTCGCCGTGGCCGGGACCGCCGCCATCGGCATGGGCTTCATCCCCGGCATGCCGATCGTCGCCTTCCTGCTGATCGGCGGGGCGCTGCTGGTCGTCGCCTACCGGCTCGGCGTGGCCGCCAAGGCCGAGGAGGCGCGCGCGGCCCTCGCAGAGCAGCAGGCGGCGGTCGTCGCCCCCACCGACACGACCGACGACCTGCTCGAGCAGATGCGGGTGCACGCGCTCGAGATCCTGCTCGCGCCCGATCTCGTCGACATGGTCGGGGGAGCGTCGGACGACCTGCTCGGCCGGGTCAAGGCCCTGCGCCGCAAGATCGCGGTCGACCTCGGCATCGTGGTGCCGCCCGTCCGCACCCGGGACAGCGTCGACCTGCCGCCGGCCACCTACTCGATCCGCATCGCGGGCGTCGAGGCCGGCCGCGGTCAGGCCCCGGCCCGCTCGGTGCTCGCCCTCGGCGACGCGCTCGACGGCCTGCCCGGCACGGCGACGGTCGAGCCGGTCTTCGGCCTCGCCGGCAAGTGGGTGCCCGCCGAGATGCGCCACAGTGCCGAGATGACCGGCGCCACGGTGATCGACCGCGTCTCGGTCCTGGTGACGCACCTGTCGTCGATCATCGCCGACAACGCCGCCCGACTGCTCACCCGCGAGGACGTCCGCGTGCTGACCGAGGGCGTCAAGCAGGTCAACGCCCCGGCCGTCGACGACCTCGTGCCGACCATGCTGTCTCTCGCCGAACTCCAGCGCGTCCTCCAGGGCCTGCTGTCGGAGCGCATCCCGATCAACGACCTCGCGCGGATCTGCGAGGGACTGACGCTGCGGGCGAAGGTGTCGACCGACCCGGAGGGACTCGTCGAGGCGGCCCGCGCCTCCTTGGGGCCCGCGCTCACGGCGCAGTACCTCGACGGCCGCGTGCTGCGGGTCATCATGATCGACCCGACCCTCGAGCAGTCGATGCTCGAGGGGCTGCGGCCGAGCGACCAGGGCACGCAGATCCTGCTCGACGGGCACCGGGTCGAGCAGGTGCTCGGGTCGCTGCGCGAGGCCGTGCAGTCGGTCGAGGCCCAGGGTCTCAGCGCGGTGCTGGTCTGCGCTCCGGCGTTGCGGCCGGCCATCCACCGACTCGTGTCGGCGCAGCAGAACGGCCTGCCGGTGCTGTCGTACCAGGAGGCCACCGCCGCCGGATCGACCATCGAGACCGTCGGCGTCGTCCGCGCGACCGACTCGATCGTGGCCTGAGATGGCGACCACGATCGTCATGACCGGTGAGACGCTCGACGGGCTGCGCCGTGAGGTGCGGGCGACCCACGGTGCCTCGGCCCGCATCGTCGCGGCCCAGAAGGTCACCGTCGGGGGAGTCGCCGGCTTCTTCGCCCGCAAGCACTACGAGGTCACGGTCGAGGTGCCCGACCCGGCCGTCGACCTGCCCGTCGCGCGGGTGCGCATCACGACGCCGGTGCCGGCCGAGCGCGCGGGCATCGCGGCGCTGCTGGCGTCGGCGGACGAGGCCGAGGACGCGTTGCAGGCGGGGGCTCCGGCACCCCGGGCCGCGTGGTCGGCCTCGATTGCCCCCGGCGGCGCCGTCGCGTCGAGCACGCCCGTCCGGGACGGTTTCGACGACGTGCTGACCGGCTCGGCCGTGCCCGTGAGCCCGCGTCGGGCGGCGCGCGCCGCTGCCGCCGCGGCGGGTGCGGGCGGAGCCTCGGTGTCTGCATCCGCGGCGGCCTCGGCCTCGGCCTCGCCGTCGGGCGCAGGAGGCGCGGTGCCGGTAGCGCCCCCGGCCGACGTGTCGACGCGCACCGACGCGTTCGCCTCGATCATGGACGACCTCACCTTCAACGGCATCGCGCCCTCCGCCGGTGCCGGTGTGGGTGCCGGCGTCGGTACCGTGGGTGCGGGTCCCACGGCCTTCGCCGACGGTGACGCAGCCGACCCCGACGCGCCGCACGGGGCCGCCCCCCGCCGCACGGCCGCCTCGCTCGCGGCCGCCGCCGACGCCCTCGCCGCGCAGGCCCGGGCCGTGGCCTCCCCGGGTGTGCCGCCCGCCCCCGACGTGTCGCGCGGGGCGGGCGACCTCGTCGTGGTCGTCGGCCGCCCGGGCGACGCCTTCCGCGTGGCCGCCCAGATGGCGTCGACCTTCGGGCTGCGCTCGGTCGACGTGTCGGATCGACGCAGCGGCATCCTGGCCCGGGCCACCGGCGTGCACGAGAACTCGGCCGTCGTGACGGCCCTCGCCTGGGACGCCGCCGCCCCCGCCACCCTCGAGGCGATCGCCGCCGACCAGGTCTGGGTCGCGGTCGACGTCGGCCGCAAGCACGACGACACGGCCCGCTGGGTCGAGGCCGTCCGGGCGGTCGCGCCCGTGGTCGCGGCCGCGGTGGTCGGTGAGGACGACACGGCGACCCCGGGCACGGTGCACCTGCTCGGCGTGCCGGTGGGCTGGCGCGAAGGAGGCGCGGGCCGCTGAGCCGCGCCTCCCGCGGTGGTCGTCCTCCCGCGGTCGTGCCTCGTGGCCGCCGCCGTCCCGGGGCCGCCGAGCCGCGCCTCCTGCCTGTCGTCGCGACCGGAGCGCCCCGCGCTCAGTAAGCTGGCCCGATGCTGGTGCTGACACGCAAGGTCGGAGAACGCATCGTGATCGGCGACGACATCGTCATCACGGTGCTCGACTCCCGTGGCGACGGCGTGCGCATCGGCATCGACGCACCGCGCGGGGTCAAGATCCAGCGCGAAGAGGTCATCAAGGCCGTGACCGAGGCCAACGTCGAGGCGGCGAAGGCCCCCGACGACGCCGAGGCCCGCCTCCGCGCCGCCCTCGGCGCCCCCGCCCCTCGCGCCGACCAGTAGTCGCGCCGCCCGGCCCCACGGTTCCCGGCCCGGGTCGCTGTGCGTTCGTGCCGTCGCGCGCTCATGCCGTCACGCCGCCGCACCCTCACGCCGCCACGAAATGGACACACCGCCACCTTTTCGCGTGGCGTCGTGTCCACATCGTGGCGGGGTGCCCGAGAGGACGCCGATCTCGGGCCGATCTGACATTGTGGATAAGAATTTTGCTACATTCGTCGCATGCACGACAGTCGCGTCCGATGCCTCTCGCCAGCTGCCTCCGACCGCGTCGTCGGCGAGTCGGCGAGGTCGACGAGGTCGACGATCCTCGATGCCCTGCCCGACCACCTGTTCCTCCGCGGAGGCACCAGATGACGGCCGTGTCGCTGTGGGGGGTCGGCCTCGACGTGGTGGACACGAAGGGGGCGCGGCGCCCCGTCCTCGAGCAGATCTCGTTCACCGTGGCGAGGGGTGAGACCGTGGCGCTCATGGGGCCCTCCGGGTCCGGCAAGTCGTCGATCCTCGGGTGCGTGGCCGGGCTGCAGGACTGTTCGACGGGTCGCGTCGACGTCCTCGGTGGCGACATCCAGGCGCTCGACGCCGCAGGCCGTGCGTGGGTCCGGGCTCATCACATCGCCCTCCTCCTCCTCCAGGGTGACGACCTCCTGCCCGCTCTGACGGTCCGGGAGAACGTCGAACTCCTCCATCGCATCCGCGGCGAGAGGCCCCCGGCTGACGTGATCGACGACGCCCTTCGTCGCGTCGGACTCGCCGACAGGTCCGACGAACTGCCCGAGGGTCTGTCGGGTGGCGAGAAGCGCCGGGTCGCACTGGCCCGGGTCGCCGTCCAGCAGCCTCACGTCACATTGCTCGACGAACCGACCGACGGGCTCGACCCGAGATCGGTCGACGCCGTGGTCGAGATGATCCGCATCCGCGCCCGTGCCGGCGCGGCGGTCCTCGTCGTGACACACGATCCGAGGGTGGCGTCCGCTGCCGATCGCGTCGTCTTCGTCGACCGGGGCCGGGTGCGCCATGACGTGACCGGTCCGACTCCGGAGGGGCTCGAGACCCTCTTCCGTTCGGCTGGCACGGCATGACGGTCTGGCTGGTCTGGAGGTCGATCCGTGCAGACCCCCGGGCGGCCCTCGCCGCCACGATCGTCGCCTTCGTCTCGGCCTCGGCCCTGACGTTCGTGCTGGGACTCGCGGTGTCCTCCGAGATCACGAGGTGGATCGAGCCCGATCCGGTGGACGCCGACGTGAGCCCTGTCGTCGTCGCCACGGCGATGGCGACGGTCGTCGTCCTGATCCGCGTGCACGCACTCGCCGTGCGCGGCGACGAGGTACAGAGCGCCCTCCTGTCGACCGCAGGGCTGGGTCCGAGGCACGTCGTTCGTCTCGCACTCGCCCGGGCAGGTGGCTGTGCCGTCCTCGGGGCGGTGCTCGCCGCGCCACTCGCCCACGTCCTCGTCCTGGCGCTGGTCCGTCCCTCCCTCGACGTCGTCGTCCCCTCGCCCGTGCTGCTGGTCGGCGGCAGCCTGTCGTGGACGTGCAGCGCCGCGTCCGTCGTGGCGCTGTCCCTGCTGTCGGCGCGCTCGGCAGCCTCGAGGGCTTCGGTGCGCCTCCCGGCTCGGGTCCTCCGCGGCGACGGGGCGGACAGCACGGCGGCCGCCGCCCCGTCCGCAGGTCGGATCGTCGTCGTCGCCGCCCTGTGGCTCGTGTTCGTCCTGCCCGTCGTGGCCCTCGTCCTCGTCTGGGACGGATTGACGGCGGCCGTCACGTCCGGCGCGGGGTTCTTCGACCAGGCCGACGTCGCCGCGTTCTCCGAGCTCGCGTTCTTCACGCCGTCACTCCGGTTGCTCGCGCTGCACTCGACGGTCGGCGTCGTGTCGGTCGTCTCCCTCGTCCTCCTGTACCCGTGCTTCACGCCGTGGTTCGTTCGGCGCTGGACACGACTGGTTCCCGACGGCAGAGGAGTCGTCTGGCGGATCACGAGGGCCCGGGCGGTTGTCGGGACCGTAGCCGGCGTGTCCACGACGGTGACCGTCGGCCTCTTCGTCGGTCTCGTCATGGCGACCGGGTCAGCGCTCGACCTGGGTGTGATGCTCGGAGCCGCACCCGCCGGGGCCTCGGCGTCCCAATGGGGTCAGACGGCTCTGGCCCTCGGGCCGGCGTCGGCCGTGGCGCTCGCGGGCGCGGCCGCCTCCACCCTGCTCCGCGGCCCTCGCCGCGACCCCGACCGACTCCACTTGTCCGCCCACGGGGCACGACCGTCCGTCGCGCGACGGACCGCCCTGGCCGAGGGGTTGGTCGTCGTGCTCACGGCCACGCTGCCCGTCGGTCTCGTCGTGGCGACGTCGACGGGCCTCTCGCTCGCGCTCGCCGTGGTCACCAGGGTGCCGGTGACGCCCACCCTGCCGAACGTCGTCCCCGTCGTCGTCGCGACGGTCCTCGCCACGGTCGCCGTCGTGGGCGCCACGGGGGCGGCCCGGTGGTTCGACCGGAGCGTGATCACCGTGCCCCGAACACGCTCCGCGACGGCTCGGGCGACGGCACGGCCGTCGCGTCGGTGACGACGGGCGCCCCGGCGACGAAGTCACGCAGCTCGCGGCCGTGGACGACCTTGGCCGGCAGCGGGTCCGACGAGTAGAGCCGCGGCATGCGGTCGGTCGGCAGCGGCGACGGCGAACCGATCAGCACGACGTTGCCGAAGCGACGCCCCTTGAGTGTCGCGGGGTCGGCGACCGCGACCACGTGCTCGAACACGGTCGCGAGCGTCGACGCCTGGCCCCGGGCGAAGGCCAGCCCCGCGCCGTCGGCCGAGTTGACGATCAGCATGCCGGTCGGCGACAGGAACTCTGCAGCCGCTGTGTAGAACTCGAGCGAGGTCACGTGTGCGGGGATCTGCGAGCCGCCGAACACGTCGACGATCAGCAGGTCGACCGTGCCGCGCAGCCCGGCGGGCAGCTTCACCATGACCTCGCGGGCGTCGCCGTAGCGCACCCGGATCGAGGCCCCGCGGGGCAGCGGCAGCGTCTCGCGCACCAGGGCCACGAGGTCGGCCTCGAGCTCGATCACCTGCTGGCGCGAGCCCGGTCGGGTCGCCTCGACGTAGCGCGGCAGGGTCAGGGCGCCGGCGCCGAGGTGCAGCGCGGTGACCGGCCCCTCGGGCAGCAGGTCGACGGCGTGCCCGATCCGCCGGACGTACTCGAAGGCCAGGTGCGTCGGGTCGTCGAGGTCGACGTGCGACTGGGGCGTGCCGTCGACGACGAGCGTGTACGAACCGGGGCGGTGCCGGTCCTCGTCCACGCGGGCGAGACCCGCCCCGATCGAGATCTCGACGGGCGGTTCGTCGTGCTGTGCGGCCATGCCCCAAGCCTCCCATCCCGGGGACGAGGAGGCGCGCGCGGGCCCCGATCCCGTGGAATGCCTGTGCATGCGCCCGGGTTATACCGAAGCTCGGGCGAAAGGTCAACGACAGGGCTTGCCAGGCGTGTCCGGGGCGACCTAGTATGGACCTTTGCGCTCCCCGTGCGTCCTGTCGTCATATTGCGGTCGACAACGTCTCGAGACACCCACCCCCGAATATGACGGCGGGGTGGATGGTGTCCGCCGGGTAGGGCCGTTCACTCACTCACCACATACTGTCCGACAGTGATGACCCGACGGGGTCCACGGAGGTTACTTCCTTGGCTGCTGCGAACAACGCATCCACCAACTCGCCCAAGAACGGTCGCAACGCATCGCGGCTCTCGTTCGCCAAGATCACCGACACGCTGACGGTCCCCGACCTGCTGGCGCTCCAGACCGAGAGCTTCGACTGGCTCGTCGGCAACGACATCTGGAAGGACCGCCTCGCCGAGGCGACCGAGCAGGGTCGCACCGACCTGGCCCTCCACTCGGGCCTGGAAGAGATCTTCGAAGAGATCTCGCCGATCGAAGACCTCGGCGAGACCATGCAGCTCTCGTTCACGGCCCCCGAGCTCGAAGAGCCCAAGTACACGATCGACGAGTGCAAAGAGCGTGGCAAGACCTACGCCGCGCCGCTCTACGTGAACGCCGAGTTCATGAACCACCTCACCGGTGAGATCAAGACCCAGACGGTCTTCATGGGTGACTTCCCGCTCATGACCGAGCGCGGCACGTTCATCATCAACGGCACCGAGCGTGTCGTCGTCTCGCAGCTCGTCCGCAGCCCGGGCGTCTACTTCGAGCGCGCCTCAGACAAGACCAGCGACAAGGACATCTACTCGGCTCGCGTCATCCCGAGCCGCGGTGCCTGGCTCGAGTTCGAGATCGACAAGCGCGACCAGGTCGGCGTCCGCATCGACCGCAAGCGCAAGCAGAGCGTGACCGTCTTCCTCAAGGCCCTCGGCCTGACGAGCGAAGAGATCATGGAGGAGTTCAAGGGCTTCGCCTCGATCGAGGCCACCCTCGAGAAGGACGCCATCCTCACCAAGGAAGAGGCGCTCAAGGACATCTACCGCAAGCTCCGTCCGGGCGAGCAGGTCGCCGCCGAGGCCGCGCGCGCGCTCCTCGACAACTTCTACTTCAACCACAAGCGCTACGACCTGGCGAAGGTGGGTCGCTACAAGATCAACCGCAAGCTCGGCATCGACGCGCCCCTGGGCGACTCGGTCCTGACCGTCGACGACATCGTCGCGACGATCAAGTACCTCGTGTCGCTGCACGCCGAAGAGAAGACGATGAACGGCACGCGCGACGGCGAGCCCGTCCAGCTGCGCCTCGACGTCGACGACATCGACCACTTCGGCAACCGCCGCATCCGCGCGGTGGGCGAACTGATCCAGAACCAGGTCCGCACCGGTCTGTCGCGCATGGAGCGCGTCGTCCGCGAGCGCATGACCACCCAGGACATCGAGGCGATCACGCCGCAGACCCTGATCAACGTGCGCCCCGTCGTCGCCGCGATCAAGGAGTTCTTCGGCACCTCGCAGCTGTCGCAGTTCATGGACCAGAACAACCCGCTCTCGGGTCTGACGCACAAGCGTCGCCTGAGCGCGCTCGGCCCCGGCGGTCTGTCGCGTGAGCGCGCCGGCGTCGAGGTCCGCGACGTCCACCCCTCGCACTACGGCCGCATGTGCCCGATCGAGACCCCTGAAGGCCCGAACATCGGTCTGATCGGTTCGCTCGCGTCCTTCGCGCGCATCAACTCGTTCGGCTTCATCGAGACGCCGTACCGTCGCGTGGAGAAGGGCAACGTCACCACGACGATCGACTACCTCACCGCTTCGGAAGAAGACGACTACGTCGTCGCCCAGGCGAACGCCCCCCTCGACGACAAGTTCGACTTCGTCGACGACAAGGTGCTCGTCCGCAAGAAGGGCGGCGAGGTCGAGCTCGTCGACAAGGCCGAGGTCGACTACATGGACGTCTCGCCGCGCCAGATGGTGTCGGTGGCCACGTCGCTGATCCCGTTCCTCGAGCACGACGACGCGAACCGCGCCCTCATGGGTGCCAACATGCAGCGTCAGGCCGTCCCGCTCGTCCGCAGCGAGAGCCCCCTCGTCGGCACCGGCATGGAGGGCTACACCGCGATCGACGCCGGTGACGTCGTCACCGCCGACGCCGCGGGCGTGGTCTCCGAGGTGTCGGCCGACGTCGTCACCGTCCAGCTCGACGACGGCGGCACGCAGGACTACTTCCTGCGCAAGTTCGACCGCTCGAACCAGGGCGCCAGCTACAACCACCGTGTGATCGTCGACGCCGGCCAGCGCGTCGAGGTCGGCGAGGTCATCGCCGACGGTCCCGCGACCGAGAACGGCGAGCTCGCACTCGGCAAGAACCTGCTCGTCGCGTTCATGCCGTGGGAGGGCTACAACTACGAGGACGCGATGATCCTGTCGCAGAACCTCATCAAGGACGACACGCTCTCGTCGATCCACATCGAAGAGTACGAAGTCGACGCCCGCGACACGAAGCTCGGCAAGGAAGAGATCACCCGTGATCTCCCCAACGTCAGCCCCGACCTGCTGGCCGACCTCGACGAGCGCGGCATCATCCGCATCGGTGCCGAGGTGCGCCCCGGCGACATCCTCGTCGGCAAGGTCACGCCCAAGGGCGAGACCGAGCTCAGTGCCGAAGAGCGTCTGCTGCGTGCGATCTTCAACGAGAAGAGCCGTGAGGTCCGCGACACGTCCCTGAAGGTGCCCCACGGCGAGCAGGGCACGGTCATCGGCGTCAAGGTGTTCGACTCGCAGGACGGCGACGACGAGCTCGGCTCGGGCGTCAACCAGCGCGTGGTCGTGTTCATCGCCCAGAAGCGCAAGATCACCGCGGGTGACAAGCTCGCCGGTCGTCACGGCAACAAGGGCGTCATCTCGACGATCCTCCCCGTCGAGGACATGCCCTTCCTCGCGGACGGCACCCCGGTCGACATCATCCTCAACCCGCTGGGTGTCCCCGGCCGGATGAACTTCGGCCAGGTGCTCGAGATCCACCTCGGGTGGATCGCGGCGCAGGGCTGGAACGTCGAAGGCGTCCAGGAGTGGGCGAAGAACCTGCCCGAAGAGGCGCTCAGCGCCGCTCCCGGCACGAAGGTCGCCACCCCGGTGTTCGACGGTGCCGCCGAGCGCGAGATCGAGGGTCTGCTCGACTCGACCCTGCCGACCCGCGACGGTGAGCGTCTGATCGGTTCGTCCGGCAAGGCGCGCCTGTTCGACGGTCGCTCCGGTGAGCCGTTCCCGAACCCGATCTCGGTCGGTTACATGTACATCCTGAAGCTGCACCACCTCGTCGACGACAAGATCCACGCGCGCTCGACGGGCCCGTACTCGATGATCACGCAGCAGCCGCTGGGTGGTAAGGCACAGTTCGGTGGCCAGCGCTTCGGCGAGATGGAGGTCTGGGCCCTCGAGGCCTACGGCGCCGCGTACGCGCTGCAAGAGCTCCTGACCATCAAGTCGGACGACATCCTCGGCCGCGTGAAGGTGTACGAAGCCATCGTCAAGGGCGAGAACATCCAGGAGCCCGGCATCCCCGAGAGCTTCAAGGTCCTCATCAAAGAGATGCAGTCGCTGTGCCTGAACGTCGAGGTCCTCTCGGCCGACGGCCAGACGGTCAGCCTGCGCGACACGGACGACGAGGTCTTCCGTGCCGCCGAAGAGCTCGGCATCAACATCTCCTCCCGCTTCGAATCGTCGAACGTCGACGAGATCTAAGCCCCCTTCCCACAACGACACGTCGATACATCTGACAAGGGATTAAATTTTGATCGAAGCAACAACTTTCGATGAGCTGCGGATCGGCCTCGCCACTGCCGAGAACATCCGCGCCTGGTCGCACGGTGAGGTCAAGAAGCCGGAGACCATCAACTACCGCACGCTGAAGCCCGAGAAGGACGGTCTCTTCGGAGAACAGATCTTCGGGCCCTCGCGTGACTGGGAGTGCGCGTGCGGCAAGTACAAGCGCGTCCGCTTCAAGGGCATCGTCTGCGAGCGCTGCGGCGTCGAGGTCACGAAGTCGTCCGTGCGTCGTGAGCGCATGGGCCACATCGAGCTCGCCGCCCCCGTCACGCACATCTGGTACTTCAAGGGCGTCCCCTCGCGCTTGGGCTACCTGCTCGACATGGCCCCGAAGGACCTCGAGAAGGTCATCTACTTCGCGGCCTACATGGTCATCTCGATCGACGAAGAGGGCCGTCACGCCGACATGCCCGGACTCGAGAACGAGCTCCGCCTCGAGATCAAGCAGCTCGAGTCGCAGCGCGACACGCGCATCGCCGACCGCCTGAAGAAGCTCGAGGACGACCTGGCCGTCCTCGAGGAAGAAGGCGCGAAGAGCGACCAGAAGCGTCGTGCGAAGGACGGCGCCGAGAAAGAGATGTCGCAGACGCGCAAGTCGTTCGACGAGGACATCAACCGCCTCGAGCGCGTGTGGGAGGACTTCCGCAACCTCAAGGTCGGCGACCTCAAGCCCGAGGACGCCGTCTTCCACGAGCTGCAGGACCGCTTCGGCATCTACTTCGAGGCCCACATGGGCGCCGAGGCGATCAAGAAGCGCCTCGAGGCCTTCGACCTCACCACCGAGGCCGAGAACCTCCACCTGCAGATCTCCGAGGGCAAGGGTCAGAAGAAGATCCGCGCCATCAAGCGCCTGCGCGTCGTCAGCTCGTTCCTGGCCACCGGCAACTCGCCGGCCGCCATGGTCCTCGACGTCGTCCCGGTCATCCCGCCCGAGCTGCGCCCGATGGTGCAGCTCGACGGTGGCCGCTTCGCGACCAGCGACCTGAACGACCTCTACCGTCGCGTCATCAACCGCAACAACCGCCTCCGCCGCCTGCTCGACCTCGGTGCCCCCGAGATCATCGTGAACAACGAGAAGCGCATGCTGCAAGAGGCCGTCGACGCCCTGTTCGACAACGGTCGTCGCGGTCGTCCCGTCACCGGTACCGGCAACCGCGCCCTGAAGTCCCTGAGCGACATGCTCAAGGGAAAGCAGGGTCGCTTCCGCCAGAACCTGCTCGGCAAGCGCGTCGACTACTCGGGTCGTTCGGTCATCATCGTCGGCCCGACGCTCAAGCTGCACCAGTGCGGTCTGCCCAAGCAGATGGCCCTCGAGCTGTTCAAGCCGTTCGTCATCAAGCGCCTGATCGACCTGAGCCACGCTCAGAACATCAAGTCGGCCAAGCGCATGGTCGAGCGTTCGCGTCCGCAGGTCTGGGACGTCCTCGAAGAGATCATCCGCGAGCGCCCCGTGCTGCTGAACCGTGCGCCCACGCTGCACCGTCTCGGCATCCAGGCGTTCGAGCCCCAGCTGGTCGAGGGCAAGGCCATCCAGCTGCACCCGCTCGTCTGCGCGGCGTTCAACGCCGACTTCGACGGTGACCAGATGGCCGTGCACCTGCCGCTGTCCGTCGAGGCCCAGGCCGAGGCGCGCATCCTGATGCTCGCCTCGAACAACATCCTGAAGCCGTCCGACGGCCGCCCGGTGACCCTGCCCGCACAGGACATGATCATCGGTCTGCACTACCTGACGACGGTCACCGAAGGTGCCGAGGGTGAAGGCCGTGCCTTCTCGTCGGTCGCCGAGGCGATCCTCGCGAAGGACCAGGGCTCGCTCGACCTCAACGCGATGGTCAAGATCCGCATGAACGGCGTGCACTTCGCCGAGGGCGAAGCTCCCGAGGGCTACGAGGTCGGGCAGGACATCCTGCTCGAGACGACCCTCGGTCGTGCGCTCTTCAACGAGAACCTGCCGGCGGACTACCCGTTCGTCCAGCAGGTGACCGACAAGGGCATGCTCTCGACGATCGTCAACGACCTCGCCGAGCGCTACCCGAAGGTCGCCGTCGCGGCAGCCCTCGACAACATCAAGGACGCGGGCTTCTACTGGGCCTCGCGTTCGGGTGTCACCGTCGCGCTGTCCGACGTGCTCACGCCTCCGCGCAAGCCCGAGATCGTCGCGGGCTACGAGAAGCAGGCCGCGGCGGTGCAGTCCGAGTTCGACAAGGGCCTCATCTCCGACGCCGAGCGTCGTGCCGACCTGATCAAGATCTGGACGGAGGCCACGAACGAGGTCGCCGCCGAGATGCGGGCGAACTTCCCGATCGACAACACCATCAACCGCATGGTGACGTCCGGGGCACGTGGTAACTGGCTGCAGGTGCGCAACATCGCCGGCATGCGAGGCCTGGTGAACAACCCGAAGGGTGACATCATCCCCCGCCCGATCATCTCCTCGTACCGCGAGGGTCTGTCGGTGGCCGAGTACTTCATCGCGACGCACGGTGCCCGCAAGGGTCTGGCCGACACGGCCCTCCGTACGGCCGACTCGGGGTACCTGACCCGTCGTCTCGTCGACGTGTCGCAGGACGTCATCATCCGTGAAGACGACTGTGGCACCTCGCGCGGCCTCGAGATGCCGATCGCCGCACCCGACGCCAACGGCGTCATGGTGCGCGACGCGACCGTCGAGAACACCGTGTTCGCACGGTCGCTCGCGGCAGCCGCGGTGGACGCCAAGGGCACGGTGCTGGCCGAGGCCGGCGCCGACGTCGGAGACGTGCTGATCGACGAGCTCGTGGCGGCCGGTGTCGAGACCATCAAGGTCCGCTCCGTCCTCACCTGTGAGGCCGCCGTCGGTGTCTGCGCCCAGTGCTACGGCCGCTCGTTGGCCACCGGCAACCTGGTCGACATCGGTGAGGCCGTCGGCATCATCGCGGCCCAGTCGATCGGTGAGCCCGGCACGCAGCTGACCATGCGTACCTTCCACACCGGTGGTTCGGCCTCGGCCGACGACATCACGCAGGGTCTGCCCCGCGTGACCGAGCTGTTCGAGGCGCGTACCCCCAAGGGTGCGTCCCCGATCGCCGACTCGGCAGGTCGCATCACAATCGAGGACACCGACAAGGCTCGCCGCGTCATCCTGCAGCCCGACAACGGCGACGAAGAAGTGATCTACCCCGTGCTCAAGCGTTCGACCCTCCTCGTCGAGGACGGTCAGCACGTCGAGCTCGGTGAGCAGATCATCGCCGGTGCGGTGGACCCGAAGGAGGTCCTTCGCGTCAAGGGCGTCCGTGCGGTGCAGCAGCACCTCGTGGGTGGCGTCCAGGACGTCTACCGCTCGCAGGGTGTGCCGATCCACGACAAGCACATCGAGGTCATCGTCCGTCAGATGCTCCGCAAGGTCACCGTCGTCGACCACGCCGACACCGACCTGCTGCCCGGTGAGCTCGTCGACCGGTCGAAGTACAACGAGATCAACCGTGCGGCACTGACCGAGGGCAAGCGGACCGCGTCCGCTCGCCAAGAGGTCATGGGCATCACGAAGGCCTCGCTGGCGACCGAGTCGTGGCTGTCGGCCGCGTCCTTCCAAGAGACGACCCGCGTCCTGACGCAGGCGGCCATGGAAGGCAAGAGCGACCCGCTGGTCGGTCTGAAAGAGAACGTCATCATCGGAAAGCTCATCCCCGCGGGCACCGGCCTGTCGCGTTACCGCGACGTGTCGGTCGAGGCGACGGAAGAGGCGAAGGCCGAGCGGTACCCCAACCGCGTCTTCACCGACGATGCGTCGTTCAACGAAGCCGACCTGAGCTTCGTGGACTTCGACTCGTTCTCGTCGGACGACTTCACGCCCGGCACCTACAACTGAGAACCCCGCAAGGAGGCGCGGTGAGGGTCTGACCCACACCGCGCCTCCTGAAGGCCTCGCCTCGAAGGGCCCCGGCCCGCACCTCGTGCGGACCGGGGCCCTTCGTCGTCCCGCGGGCGGTCCCGTCCATGTGTGCAATTCGCGACGAGTCAGGGCTCGGCGGGGCGTTCGACGCCGAGATGGGCGGCGTGTCGGGGACGAGCTGTCGGGAATTGCACGTCTTCCGGCCAGGGTCAGGTCGGGATCGGCTCGTGGGAGTGCGGGGCGAGGGCGCGGCACGGCGGAGGCGCGGGAGGTGCGGGGTGCGGGGAGGAGGCGCGGGGCGGGATGCTGCCGGCCGTTCGTCCGTGCTGGTCGGCCCGAGGATGCGAGGGCGTCGTTCCCCCGCCGGGCTGAGGCGACGGCGGGAGTCGACCCGGCAGGATGGACGAATGCCTGACGACCAGTTCGACGAGACCGCCACCATGACCTCAGCCGCTGTAGGCGCCGCCGTCGGATCGCCGGCCACCTCTTCCCCGGTCGTCGTCGCCCCGGGCGAGGCCGCCGACGGAGTCAGCATCGGCACGGCCGACCGCCCCGTGCACGAGCGGGTGACGGCCACCGCCGACGTGACCCTGCCCGAGTCCGTCGCGGGCGTCACCTGGAGGCCGCTCACCCTCGACGACCTCGTGCCGCTGCACGAGCTCTGCGCCCGCATCGGCGCCGTCGACCACCCCGACCGGGGCCGATCGCTCGAGGTGGTGCGGGACGACCTGACGGCGGTCGACATCGATCTCGCGAAGGACAGCATCGTCGGGGTCGCTCCGGACGGGCGCTTCGTCGCCTGGGGGCTCAGCCACCTCGCCCCGACCCGGGTCAGCATGGTTCGGGTGGGCGTCGACGGCGGGGTCGCTCCCGACCGTCGCGGCGAGGGCATCGGTGGGCGCCTGCTCGACTGGCAGTGCGCCCGGGGCGAGCAGCACCTCGCGACCTGCGACGAGGTGCTCCCGGCGGGGCTCGTGACCGATGTAGAAGAGGACGCCGTCGCCTCGCGGGCGCTGTTCCGACGGGCGGGGTTCGACGAGGCGCGATGGTGGACCGAGCTGCGGCGCGACCTGTCGGAACCGATCGTCGACGTCGCGCTCGACCCGGCCGTCCGCGTGGTCACGATGACCGACGAGTGGGTCGAGGCCACACGTCAGGCCCGCAACGACGCCTTCCGCGACCACTGGGGCAGCCAGCCGACGAGCGAGGACCGTTGGGGTCGGATGGTCGGTGCCAGCACGTTCCGCCAGGACCTCTCGCTGCTCGCCGTCGCCCGTCCGCTCGACGACCCCGAGGCCGCCGAGCAGGTCGTGGCGTTCGTGCTGAGCGACGTCGACCCCGAGGACTGGGCGGCCCTGGGGCGGCGTTGCGCCTACGTCGAGTACGTGGGCGTCCGGCGCTCCTGGCGCGGACGGCACCTCGCGCAGTCCTTGCTCGCGTCGACTCTCGGGGCGCACGTCGCCGAGGGGTTGGAGGTGGCCGTGCTCGACGTCGACTCCGTGAGCCCGACGGGCGCCCTGGGCCTGTACGACCGGGCAGGCTTCGTCGCCGCGAGGCGCTCCGCCACGGTGGTGCGCGCGTACTGAGTCCGACCCGGATCGACCGTCGCACCCCTTCGAGGGGCACCCGCTCTGGGACGTGCCGGCGACGACGTCCCGGCCGTAGCGTGAGGCAAGCTCGGTCCCGACCCCGAGCGTCGAACGGCCTCGTCGTCCTACCCCCGAGGCCCTGTACTTCCGAGGAGGTACGCGTGGCTTCCATGACCGAGATCCTGATCTTGCACGGGCTGTTGCCGATCGAGCAGCTCGACGTGATCCCGCGCGGCCCGGCCGAGGAAGAGGCGTCGATCCGCGACCTCCTCTCGCGAGGCGTCGTCACCGAGATGCAGGTGGCGAGGGCCCGGGCCACCGCCGCCGACCTCGACTTCGTCGAGCTGATCGACTACCCCGTCGACCGCTCGGCCGTGACGATGGTGCCCGCGGCCGTGTGCCGACGGCACAAGGTCCTGCCGATCGGCGTGCGCGACGGTTCGTTGATCCTCGCCATGGAGGACCCGGGCGACGTCTTCGCCATCGACGACGTCCGCGCGGGCCTGCGCATGGGCGTCGACCCCGTCGTCGCCGAGAAGAACGACCTCCGCGCCGCCATCGACCGCTACCTCCGCGCCGACGACGAGCTGAACGACCTGACGTCGACCCTCGAAGAGGAGAGGGCGCACGAGACGGCCGCCGACATCACCGACGGCCCGGACGACGACGTGCCGATCGTCCGGTTCGTCAACCTGCTCGTCAGCCAGGCGATCACCGACCACGCCTCCGACATCCACATCGAGCCGTCCGAGACCGACGTGCGCATCCGCTACCGCATCGACGGTGTGCTGCACGAGATGCAGCCGGCACCGAAGGCGATCCAGAACGGCGTCATCTCGCGTCTCAAGATCATGAGCGAGATCGACATCGCCGAGCGCCGCAAGCCGCAGGACGGCCGCATGTCGGTGCGCCACGGCGGGCGCCAGATCGACCTGCGGGTGGCGACGCTGCCGACCGTGTGGGGCGAGAAGGTCGTCATGCGGATCCTCGACAACTCGAACACCTCGATGAGCCTGCGCGACCTCAACCTGCTCGAGCGCAACTTCGACGTCTACGCCGAGTCGTACTCGAAGCCCTACGGCATGATCCTCGTCACCGGCCCCACGGGCTCGGGCAAGTCGACGACGCTGTACACGACGCTCAACGCCGTCGCCCGTCCCGAGATCAACGTCATCACGGTCGAGGACCCGGTCGAGTACCGCATGAAGGGCATCAACCAGGTGCAGGTCAACCCCAAGGCGGGCCTGACCTTCGCGAGTGCGCTCCGCAGCATCCTGCGGTCCGACCCCGACGTCGTCCTGCTCGGCGAGATCCGCGACCACGAGACGGCGCAGATCGCGATCGAGGCGTCGCTCACCGGCCACCTCGTGCTGAGCACGTTGCACACGAACGACGCCCCGAGCGCGATCACCCGCCTCACCGAGATGGGCATCGAGCCCTTCCTCGTGGGGTCGGCCATCGACTGCGTCGTCGCCCAGCGCCTGGCGCGTCGGCTCTGCGACCGGTGCAAGACGCCCACGGCCTACTCGCCGCTGCAGCTGGCGCACCTGAAGTTCCGCGTCGGGCCCGACGAGAACCCCACGGTGTACCAGCCGGTGGGCTGCCAGCAGTGCTCGAACACGGGCTACCGCGGTCGCATCGCACTGCACGAGGTGATGAGCGTCTCGGAAGAGATCGAACGCCTCGCCGTCGCCCGCGCGTCCAGCGCCGAGATCGGTCGGGTCGCCCGTGAGCAGGGCATGTTGAGCCTGCGTCAGGACGGTTGGGCGAAGGCCAAGCTCGGCCTGACCAGCGTCGAAGAGATCCTGCGGGTCGTCGCGTGACGCCCGCCTCCGGCCGAGCCCGGACCGAGAACGAGGAGGCCCTCTCATGAGCGCTTCGATCTACGACCTCCCCGACGACGCGGCAGCCGACGCCGCTCCCGGAAGCTGGACCCCCGGGCGTCCCGGCGACGAGATCAGGACGGCCGCCGCCACCACGGCGACCGCGCCGTCGCCGGCTCCGGCCGACGTGTCCTCGGCGTCGCCCTTCCCGCCCGCCCCCGCGTCCGCCGGCGGCACCGCCCCGGCGCCCGTCTACAGCCTCGACGGTGGACAGGACCCGGTCATGGGGTGGACGCCGACGCGCGCCCCCTCGAGCCGTCGCGCCGCCCGGCTGGCCGAGGCCCTGGTCGACAAGGCCGCGCTCGCCGACCAGGAGGCCCTGCTCGTCCCCGACACCGGCCCCTCGCCGGTCCTTCCCCGGTCGGCCGCGGCCCCGTCGTCGGTCTCCGCGCCCTCCTCCGTGCTCACGCCGCCCGCGGCCGCAGGGCCCACGGCAGCCTCCCCGGCACCGCTCAGCCCGCCGCCCGCCGGCCACGTGCTGCCTTCGACGCCGCGAGCCGGCTGGGTCGACCCCCGCTTCGAGGAGCCGATCCGCGCCTCCCGGGCTCAGGCGACCCCCACGCAGGAGGCGCGGGCCGGCTCCGCGACGGACCTCGCCGCCACCGCCCCCACCGTCGCGATCCCGGCGACGGCCGGCACGACGGCGACGAGCTCGTCCGCCTCGCCGTTCGCCGCCGAGGGCGTCGTCTTCCCGACCGCCGACGGCGTCCCGGCGGCCCCGTCCGCGGTGGCGCCCTGGGACGCCCCGGCCCCGCAGCACGTCGCCGCCGACGCGCCGACCGCCGTCCTCACGACCCCCGAGGCCGCCGCCGACTTCCACGGCATCGAGCTGCACCGCCACCCTCGCGACCACGCGCACGCCGGGCTCGTCTCGGCGCTGATCCAGGTCGTGCTGCAGAACGCGTCCGACCTGCACGTCACCACCGACGCCATGCCGACGATCCGCGTCGACGGTGACCTGCGACCGGCCCTCGCCGGCGGCACCGTCTGGGACGCGGCCATCGTCCGCACGGCGCTGGAGAGCCTGCTCACGCCCGAGCAGCAGCAGCGGTTCGACGACGAGCTCGAGCTCGACTTCGCCTACTCGCTCTCGGACGAGTCGCGTTTCCGCGTGAACTTCTACCAGCAGCGCGGCTCGTTGGGGGCGGCCTTCCGGTTGATCCCCACCGAGATCAAGCAGCTCGGCGACCTGGGCGTTCCCGAGTCGGTGTCGACCTTCGCCAAGCTCCCGCGCGGTCTCGTGCTCGTCACGGGCCCCACGGGTTCGGGCAAGTCGACGACCCTCGCGGCGCTGATCGACCTCGTCAACCGCACGCGGGCCGACCACATCGTGACGGTCGAGGACCCGATCGAGTTCATGCACCAGCACAAGAAGTCGCTCGTGAACCAGCGAGAGGTCGGGCACGACACCCACAGCTTCGCGGCGGCGCTCAAGCACGTGCTGCGGCAGGACCCCGACGTCATCCTGATCGGCGAGCTCCGCGACCTCGAGACCATCTCGGTCGCGCTGACCGCCGCCGAGACCGGTCACCTCGTCTTCGCGACGCTGCACACGCAGAGCGCGGCGCAGACCATCGACCGCGTCATCGACGTGTTCCCGCCGTACCAGCAGGACCAGGTGCGCACGCAGCTCGCCTCGACGCTGCAGGGCGTCGTCTGTCAGACGCTGCTGCCCAAGGCCAGCGGCCGTGGCCGGGTCGTGGCGACCGAGATCATGATGATGACCCCCGCGATCGGCAACCTCGTGCGCGAGGGCAAGACGTACCAGATCGCCTCGTCGATGCAGGCGGGCCGTGACCTCGGCATGCACACGATGGACCAGAAGCTCGCCGACCTGGTGAACACCGGCGTCGTGACGCACAAGGCCGCGATGGAGAAGGTGCACGACCGTGAAGGGTTCGACCGCCTCGTGACGCGAGTGATCAACAAGTCCGAGAGCCAGGGCCTCGACAGCGGCATCGACTTCGGCGACTCGTTCTCGGGCGGGGCCGCCTGATGGCCGGGGCAGTCGCCTACGCCTACAAGGGGCGTGACGGGGCCGGCAAGGTCGTCAAGGGCAAGGTCGACGCGTCGAGCGAGGGCGCGGTCATCACGCGCCTCCGCACGATGGGCGTGCAGCCGATCTCGATCAGCGAGGCGGGCGCCGGCACCGGCCTGCAGCGCGAGGTGTCGATCCCCGGGCTCGGCGACCGTGCGGTCAAGATGAAGGACATCGCGGTCATGTCGCGCCAGATGGCGACCATGATCGGTTCGGGGCTGTCGCTGCTGCGCACCCTGACGATCCTCGCCGACCAGGTCGACAACAAGCGGCTGGCCAAGATCATGGCCGACGTGCGCGACGACGTCGAGACCGGCGTTTCGTTCTCGGACGCGGTCGGCAAGCACGACAAGGACTTCCCGCCGCTGATGATCAACATGATCAAGGCGGGCGAGACCGGCGGGTTCCTCGACAAGGCGCTCGAGTCGACGGCCGAGAACTTCGAGAAGGAGGTGGCGCTGCGGTCGACGATCAAGTCGGCCATGACCTACCCGGTCGTCGTGCTCGTGATGTCGCTCCTCGCGGTCGTCATCATGCTGCTGTTCATCGTCCCCATCTTCCAGGACATGTTCACGAACCTCGGCGGGCAGCTGCCGTTGCCGACGATGATGCTCGTCTACGCGTCGCGGGCGATGCCGTACGTGGTGCCGGCCGGCATCGTCGTGGGCATCGCGTTCTCGATCTGGTGGCGGACGAACAAGAACTCGGTCAGGGTGCGGGCGTTCCTCGACCCGCTCAAGCTGAGGCTGCCCGTCTTCGGGCCCCTGTTCCGCAAGATCGCGATCGCGCGGTTCAGTCGCAACTTCTCGAACATGATCGGGGCCGGCGTGCCCATCCTCACGGCGCTGCGCATCGTGGGCGAGGTGTCGGGCAACTACGTCCTCGAGGAGGCGCTGGTCAAGGTGGCCGAGTCGGTGCGGCAGGGCGAGTCCATCGCCGGACCGTTGACCGAGTCGGGGGTCTTCCCGTCGATGGTCACGCAGATGATCTCGGTCGGTGAGGACTCGGGCTCGCTGCAGACCATGCTCGAGAAGGTCGCGGACTTCTACGACCAAGAGGTCAAGTCGACGACCGAGTCGCTCACGGCCCTGATCGAGCCCCTGCTGATCGCCTTCCTGGGCGTCGTCGTCGGCGGAATGATCGTGGCGCTCTACCTGCCCATCTTCCAGATCACGTCGCTGATCAAGTAACACATCAGGCACCCCCGCAGGAGGCGCGGGTCGGCTCACGAGGCCGGCTCGCGCCTCCTTCTCGTGCCGGACGTCTCGCGACCGGGCGGTCTACCCCGCAAACGGGTGCTGACCTGCGGTTTTCGGCCTTTCGGGGGATACCCGAACTGGGGCCGTGTCGCGGCCCAAAACCCCCCTTCCAAGGGATTCTGGGGCACTTTCCCAGGTGGCACCATCGATCCCGGCGGGAGCTCGGTGACCGCCTACCCGAACACCGAGACAACCACCCCGCACCCGACCGAACAGGACCAGCGACATGTACTTCACCCTCATGGGCAAGCTCAGCGCCCGCCGCCAGAACCTCGCCGAAGACAAGGACAAGGGCTTCACCCTGATCGAGCTCCTCGTCGTCGTGATCATCATCGGCATCCTCGCCGCGATCGCCATCCCGGTGTACCTCGGCGTGCAGAACAACGCGAAGGACTCGGCCGTGAAGAGCGACGTCACGAACGCGAAGACCGCCGTGATCTCCATCGCCACGTCGGGCGCGCTCCCCGGTACCGCCACCCTCGACTCGGCCGACTACCTCGCCGCCGGTTCCAGCAAGAGCGCCGACACGACGACCCTGGTCTACACGGTCGACAGCGCGACGAAGCCCACCAAGTTCTGCATCCAAGGCACGAGCTCCACCGGCAAGAACTTCAGCGCGACGGACACCTCGGGTGTCGCCGAAGGCACCTGCGCTGCCGGCGTCTTCACCAAGAAGTCCTAGTCCCTCTTCGAAGCGGCCACGGACGGCATCTACGTCCTTGGCCGCTTTGAAGCATCCTCTGCAACACCCTCGACCCGACCGGGAGGTGAACCACCATGTTCCAGCGCCTCAGCGCCCGTCTCCGTCCCCTCGACCCCGAGGCGCGTGACGCCGGCCTCTCGATCGTCGAGGTGGTCGTCGCCCTCCTGGTCTTCGCGATCATCACGGTCGGCTCCATCGTCGCCGTCGGCACCACGCTGACGATGTCGAGCGACAACCGCAGCCGTGAGGTCGCCACCAACCTCGCCGCGCAGGCCGTCGACGTCGCCCGCGCCGTGACCGACGTCGTCGCGGTGGCCTCGGGCACGACGACGACCGTCGTCAACGGCACCACGTTCACCGTGGCCCAGACCGCCGCCTGGATCACCACCACCGGCGTGGACGCGACCTGCACCCCGTCCGCGTCGTCGGGCAATGGTTCGCTGTTCTACAAGCGCCTCCAGGTCGCGGTCACCTGGTCGGGCATGCGGAAGGCGACCTCTCCCGTACGCAGCGACACGATCCTGGCCCCCAACAGCCGTCTGAACGACCAGGACACCGGCACGATCGTCATCGGGGTCAAGGACACCAAGGGCGGCCCGGTCGAGGGCGTCGTGGTCACGGTCGAGCCCGACACCGCCTCGACCACCCCCGGCAAAGCGCTGACCTCCGGCTCCAAGCCCGGCGCGACCAACGCCGACGGCTGCGCGGTCGCCATCAAGGTGCTTCCGGGCTCCTACAAGGTGACCGTCTCGCGGGCCGACGCCGCGCCCTACCGCGACTCCCGGCAGCAGCCGACGCCGTTCAAGACGGGAACCGTCGTCGTCAAGGGAGACACGGCCGGCGTCTCGTTCACCTACGACCTGGGTGACGATTTCGAGCTCGGCTACGCCTCGAACTACACCGGCGGCACGGTCCTGCTGCCGAACGACCTCAAGACCACCGTCCTCGGTGGGCCCGAGCCGTACGTGCTGAACGGCCCGGTGAGCGACGCCTACCTCTTCCCCCTGACGACCGGCTACCAGCTGATCGCCGGCACGTATCTGCCCGTCGGCACGACCGGCGGCAGCTGCCTCTCACCCGACCCGGCCTCCTGGCCTGCCAACGCCGCCGGCAAGACGGCCACGCGCCAGCCGTTCGTCGCCGCCTCGGACAAGACCGCGGCCTACCCGTTGCCGATGGGCGTGACGACCGTGAAGCTCGCCGCGGGCAGCGACACCCTGATCCAGGCCCGGTCGACCACCGCCCTCAACGGCGACCCCGGCTGTGCCGCCACCCAGACCTACACCTTCACGGTCAAGAACAAGACGTCGGCCAACGAGGTGACGATCGCCCTGCCCTACGGCACCTGGGCGATCAGCTCGGGCACGTCGACCTCGAACCTCCGGTCGTTGACCATCAGCGGGTTGATCGGCAGCATCATCGGGGCCATCTTCGGTGGCAGCGGCGGCACCGCCAACGTCGTCACGCTCGACCCGAGGCCCGCCAAGTGACCGCGCTGCGGCGACTGACCGCCCGGGCCCGCCGTGACGAGGGCGTCAGCCTGGCCGAGCTGCTCGTGGCGATCATGGTCTTCGGCATCGTCCTCACGGTCGTCTCGACCACCTTCGTCTCGTTGACGAAGGCCACGGCCCAGGCCCGCTTCATCGACGCCAACACCCGGGTCGCCTCGAACGGGTTGAACGACCTCAGTCGGACCATCCGCGCCGCCCGCACGATCGCCCAACCCGGCGGCACCGAGGCGTCGTCGTTCACGCTCGCGACGACGGAGAGCCTCACCCTGACGACGGCCGTCAACACCGCGGACTCCCTGACCACCGTGCCGCGGCGCGTGACCTACCGCGTCGAGGCCGACCGCACCCTCAGCTCGTCCACCGTCGTGGCCACGCCCCTCCAGACCGACTTCTGGCAGTTCACCTCGCCGGCGACCAAGCGCGCCCTCGGCGGCACCGTCGTCACGGCCGCGAGCAGCGGTGCGCCGCTCTTCACCTACCTCGACTTCACCGGCAAGGTGCTGACCCCCGACGCCTCGGGTGCGCTCACGGCGTCGCAGCTGCCCTCCATCGCCGCGGTGACCATCTCGTTGACCATCGACCGGACGAGCTCGATGTCGAGCCAGGCGGTCACCCTGCAGAACACCGTCTCGCTGTCCAACCTCGCCGGAGGGGCGACGACATGACCTCCTTGCGCACCCGTCTCGGCCTGGCCGGCCCGTCATCCGAGAGCGGCATGGCCATGGCCATCACCCTCATCTTCGGCATGGTGCTGGTCATCATGGCCGCCACCGCCCTCACCGTGGCCACCAGTGGGCTGAAGAAGGCCGACGGCGACCAGGACGTCAACGGTGCCCTCGCCGCGGCCTACGCCGGCGTCGAGGAGTACCAGTCGCGCCTGGCCAACGACAACAGCTATCAGCAGTACGGCGACTCCGACGCCCCGTTCAGCAAGGCGACCGCCAGCAAGCTGACCTTGCCCTCGGGCAGCCAGGCCAACAAGGCCTTCGGCTCGGGCCCCTCGGGCTCGTGGGCCTCGGTGCCGGGCAGCGCCGACCTCGCGCAGTTCCGGTACGAGGTCGACAACTCGAAGTACGTCGGGTCGGGTGCCCTGCGCATCCGTTCGACGGGCAAGGTCGGTTCGGCCACGCGGTCGGTCATCGCCGACCTTCGCCAGAAGGGCTTCATCGACTACCTGTACTTCACCGACATCGAGTCCCAGGACCCCACGCTCACCCGCAGCACGAACGCGGACTGCACGAAGCACGCCTGGGAAGGACGCACCCAGGGGGACGACTGCGGCGAGATCGCGTTCAGCGGTGGAGACACGATCTACGGTCCGGCGCACTCCAACGACACGATGCGCGTCTGCTCGGCGACCTTCAAGGAGGTCGTGACCACGGCCGACCCGACCCTCGGACGCACGTACGCCAAGGTCGACTCGAACAACAGCGCCTGCTCGGGCCAGAGCTTCGACAAGGGCGTCCCCGGCCAGGTGGCGACCGTACAGATGCCCGACACCAACAACGACAAGGTGCGCGAGACCCGCACCGACATCCCCACCGAGGTGCCGCGCCCCGGCTGCCTCTACACCGGGCCGACCGACATCGTCTTCACCGCCGACGGCAAGATGACCGTCAAGTCGCCGTACTCGAAGATGACGCGGCTCGCGAACGCCGAGGCCACCGACGGCAGCACCCCGCCCGAGTGCGGCACGCCGGGTACGGGGAAGGGGCAGCTCGGCTCGGCCGACGGCGCGACCATCACCGTGCCCGCGAACAACCTGATCTACGTCCAGGACATCCCCGTGCCCGCGTCGGGCAAGGGCAAGTCCAACGTCAACGCGTGGGCCTCCACCGGCGACCTCACCGAGACCTCGTGCTCCAACAACCACGTCGGCTACCCCCTGGCCGGCGAGTCCGTCCCGATCGCGAGCACGGCCGGCGGTCCGGGCTCCGGGGCCTGCGCCTACGGTGCCCGCAGCGGGGACGCCTTCGTCAAGGGCACCTTCCAGGGGCAGCTGACCATCGCGGCGAAGAACTACCTCTACGTCACGGGCGACCTGACCTACGCGTCCACGAACGCGAGCACGAACATCCTCGGCCTGGCCTCCGACGGCGTCACCTGGGTGCACAACCCGGTCAACGTCTTCGGCGGTTCGATGCTGGGTGACCGTGACCGTGAGATCGACGCCGCGATCATCTCCGTCCAGCACTCGTTCCTCGTGCAGAACTACGGCCGTGGTGGCGACCGGGGCACGCTGACCATCAAGGGGTCGATCTCGCAGGCCTACCGTGGCGTCGTCCGCAGCGGGTCGAACGGCTACATCAAGGCCTACACGTACGACACGCGCCTGCGGTACCTCGCCCCGCCCAAGTTCCTCAGCCCGGTCACCACCTCGTACGGTGTCACCACGCAGACCGAGGTCAAGGCCGCCTTCACGTCGACCGGAGCCGCGACGTGATCGCGGCCCCGTGGATCACCGCCGTCCTGGTGGCTGGTGGTTTCGGTCTGCTCATCGGCTCGTTCCTCAACGTCGTCGTGTACCGCGTCCCCGCGGGGATCTCGATCGCGCGACCCGCGAGCGCCTGCCCGAGCTGCTCGACGCCGATCCGCCGCCGTGACAACGTGCCCGTGGTCAGCTGGCTCGCCCTCGGCGGGAAGTGCCGCGACTGCCGCACGTCCATCTCGGCCCGGTACCCGATCGTCGAACTGGCCACCGGCCTGTTCTTCGTGCTCGTCGCCGCCCGGCTGTGGCCGCTCGTCGACGTCCCGACCGAGGCGCTGCCGCTCGTGTCGCGCCTCCTGGCGCTCGTCGCGTTCCTCTGGCTGGCCGGCGTCAGCGTCGCGCTCGCCGTGATCGACCTCGAGCACCACCGACTGCCGAACGCGATCGTCCTGCCGTCCTACGCGGTCGGGGGCGCGCTCCTGGCGGCCTCGAGCATCCTCGTGGGGGACTGGCCGGCGCTCGTCCGCGCCGCCATCGGCCTGGCCTCCCTCTTCGCCTTCTACCTGATCGCCGCCCTGTCGTACCCGGGCGGCATGGGCTTCGGTGACGTGAAGTTGGCCGGCCTGCTCGGCCTGTACCTGGCCTGGCTCGGCTGGGGCGAGTTCGCCGTGGGCGCCTTCGCGGCCTTCCTGCTGGGCGGCCTCTTCGCGATCGTCCTCCTCGTCACCCGGCGCGTGCAGCGCACGGGCGGCATCCCCTTCGGCCCCTGGATGCTCGCGGGCACCTGGGTCGGCGTCTTCGCCGGCGGCACCGTCGCCACGGCGTACCTCACCCTCCTCGGCCTGGCATGAGCCGGCGAGCTGACAGAGAGCAGAACTGATGGGCAAGAACATCGTGGGCATCGACATCGGCAGCCGCTTCGTGCGCGCGGTCGAGGTCGCCGACGTCGACAAGGCGAAGCCGACCATCGTCCGGTTCAGCGAGGTCGCCCTGCCCGACGGTGCCGCGAGCCGCGGCGAGGTCATCGAGTCGCAGACCATGGCCGGCACGCTCAAGCAGCTGTGGTCGGCCGGGGGCTTCAAGAGCAAGCGCGTCGTGCTGGGCATGGGCAACCAGCGGGTGCTCGCGCGCGACATGACGGTGCCGAAGGCCTCGCACAAGCGCATCCGCGAGATGCTGCCGTTCCAGGTGCAGGACATGCTCCCCGTCCCGGTCGCCGACGCCCTGCTCGACTTCTACCCCTACGCCGAAGGGCTCGGCGAGAACGGTCCCGTCGTCCACGGGCTGCTCATCGCGGCGGTCAAGGACGCGGTCCTCGGCAACGTGCAGGCCAGCAAGCTCGCCGGCCTGACCACGCTGGGGGTCGACCTGATCCCGTTCTCGAACACGCGCCTCCTCGTCACCCGCCCGCGCATCGCGGGCACGGTCGCGCTCGTCGAGATCGGTCACAGCACGACCTCGGTCATCATGATCGCCGACGGCGTCCCGCAGTTCGTCCGCATCATCCCCTCGGGCGGTGACGACGTCACGCAGGCCGTCGCGACGAAGCTCGAAGTCTCGGCCCAGGTCGCCGAGGGCATCAAGTTCGGCCGCGGCCTCGCCACGACCGTCACGACTCCCGACGAGCAGGCCGCGTCGGCCGCGATCTTCGAGTCCGTCAACGAGTTGCTCGGCAGCCTGCGCAACACGATCCAGTACTACGTCAACACCCGCCCGACCGAGACCGTCGCGGGCATCATGATCGCCGGCGGGGGAGCGGCCCTGCCGGGCCTGCCCGAGGCGCTCAGCGAGGTCACCCGCCTGCCGGTCGCCCTCGCCGACCCGTTCGCGACGGTGGGCTTCGCGAAGAACCTCGACGAGACCGCCCTGCGGTCGCGGTCGACCGACCTGACCGTGGCCCTCGGCCTGGCCCTGGGGAGCGCAGCATGAGAACCCGTGGGAAAGACGTCGGCATCACCGTAGGAGGCGCGCCTCGCGTCGACCTGCTGCCTCCCGAGGTCCGCGCCGAGCGTCGCGCCGCCGCCCTGACCCGTCGGGTCTGGGCCGGCGTCGTCGTGGTCGCCATCGTGGTCGGCATCGGTTCGGGCGCGGCGTTCTTGCAGCGCATGCAGGCCGAGGACGGGCTGATGACCGCCCAGGGCGAGACCCAGTCCCTCCTCGTGTCCCAGACGAAGTACGCGGACCTCAAGACCACGCAGGGGCAGCTCGACCTGGTCGAGGCCGCCCAGAAGGTCGGCGGCTCGACCGACATCGACTGGCCGACCTACCTCGAGAAGGTGCAGGGCACCCTGCCCGTGGGCGTGACGATCATCAGCGTCTCGCTCGACCAGGCCTCGCCCCTCGTGCAGTACACCCAGCCGACCGCGCCGCTCCAGGGGGCCCGGGTCGCGACCCTGACCTTCCAGGCGACCAGCCCGACCCTGCCGTCCGTGCCCGACTGGCTGAACGGCCTCGCGACCCTCCCCGGCTTCGCCGACGCCCAGCCGGGCTCGGTGACCCTCGAGGAAGGCGTCTACAAAGCGGACATCACGATGCACATCACGGCGGACGCCTTCTCGGGCCGCTTCGACCAGAAAGCCGGCGAGTGACCATGGACCGCAATCGGATGATGCTCATCGCCGCCGCCCTGACCGGCGTCGTGGTGTTGGCCCTCGGATTCCTCGTGGGGGTGCAGCCGCAACTCGTCGCCGCCTCGTCCGCCGAGTCGCAACAGCAGAGCGTCGAGGCGCAGAACGAGACCCTGCGCGCGAGCCTCGCGACCCTCGAGGCCGACAACGCCAAGCTCTCCGAGCTGAAGTCCGAGTTGGCGACGCTCGACACGTCCGTGCCGTCCCAGGCCGCCCTGTCGTCCTTCCTGACCGAACTCGACCAGCTGGCCGGGGCCTCGGGCACGACCGTGACGGGATTCACCTCGTCCGACGCGACGGTCTACGAGCCCACGACCACGGACGTCGCCGCACCCGCCGCCACCGACGAGGCGGCATCCGACTCGGGCGGTACCGCCGCGGCCGCCACCGCCCCGGCCGCGCCCACCGCCCCCGACCTCGTGACCGATCCGCTCGTCACCGCGACGAACTTCTCGTCGATCCCGATCACGGTCAGCATCCAGGGCAGCTACGTTCAGGCCCGTGACTTCCTGTCGAAGCTGCAGGGCGGGTCGCGGCTCTTCCTCGTGACGACGTTCGCCAGCACCGGCAGCTCCGAGGCCGGCGACGCGACCGGCGTCCCCGACCAGTGGACCGTCGGCGGCCTCGTCTACGTCCTCCAGGACGCCGCAGCGACCCAGGCCGACCAGGCCGCCGAGACCCCCGCCGCCACCGCGGAGGGCGCCGACGGCACGAGCTCGGACACCGCCGCCGGCCAGTAGCGCGAAGCGCCTCAGGCCGGGTCCAGACCACCGCCCGCCCCAGAACGCCACGATCTGGACACGCCGCCACGAGAAAGCGTGGCGGCGTGTCCACATCGTGGCGGGGTGGCGCAGCCGAGGGCCACCGCGCCTCCTGCGGACGCGTAGCCTCGAAGGATGTCCCGAGCCGTCTACGCCGTCATGGGCACCGTCCTCTTCGGTGCGCTCGTCATCATGGTCGCGGGCTTCGAGGCGCTCCTGCTCGACCGCGACCCGATCGACGAACCCGACGCCGGCACGTTGCTCGGCCCCCTGATGGTCGCCGCCGCCGTGCTCGTCGTGCTGCTGTCGCTGCTGCGCTCGGCGGCGCTCTCCGACGCCCGCGACGACAGGGCTCCGGAGGTGCGGGGCACGTTCCCCGCCCAGCCCGCCGTGTTCGCCCGCCCGGGCGCCTCGGGTGGGACGCGCTCCGGCACCGGTGACGAGGTGGTCGGCCCCCGAGGGCCCGCACCGCACCTCCTCGTCCCGACGATCGTCACCGCGGCCCTCGTGTACGTCCTGATGCTCGCCGTCGGGGGAGTCGTCTACGGCCTCGTGCGAGAGGAGCTCGTCTGGGTGCTGCTCTTCGCCGCCCGGTACGCCGTGTCGCCGTTCGTGATCGGCTCGGCGATCTGCGCCGGACTCGTCGTCGGGGGCACGCTCGCCGTGTCGCGCGTCGACCCGGGGCACGCCGACCCTCGACCATTTGATTAAGGCACTACCGCAAGATAAGCTCTTTCGGGTGTGCGCCTGACCGCGCGCCCGAATAAAAGCCCCCTCGACCTCGCGGCCGAGACGGGCAGACCGTCTCGGTCACCGAGACGAGGATGCCGGCTGATCAGCCGGACAGAGCAGAGCGATGCGAGAGCAGCGCGACTCGGCGTGTTCGAGAGAACAGCGTCGAGATCCGACGAGGAGAACCAGTGCCAACTATTCAGCAGCTGGTCCGCAAGGGACGTACGCCGAAGGTCGTCAAGACCAAGGCCCCCGCCCTGCGGTCCAACCCCCAGCAGCGTGGCGTGTGCACGCGTGTGTACACCACCACCCCCAAGAAGCCGAACTCCGCGCTCCGCAAGGTCGCCCGTGTGAAGCTCTCGAACGGCACCGAGGTCACCGCCTACATCCCCGGCGAGGGCCACAACCTGCAAGAGCACTCGATGGTGCTCGTGCGCGGCGGTCGTGTCAAAGACCTCCCCGGTGTGCGCTACAAGATCGTCCGTGGCGCCCTCGACACCCAGGCCGTGAAGAACCGCAAGCAGGCTCGCAGCCTCTACGGTGCGAAGAAGGACAAGAAGTAATGCCTCGTAAAGGACCCGCGCCCAAGCGCCCTGTCGTCGCCGACCCGGTCTACGGTGCGCCGATCGTCAGCCAGCTCGTCAACAAGATCCTCCTCGACGGCAAGAAGGGCCTCGCCGAGCGCATCGTCTACGGTGCTCTCGCCGGCGTCACCGCCAAGAACGACCAAGATGCAGTGGCCACGCTGAAGAAGGCGCTCGACAACGTGCGCCCGACCCTCGAGGTCCGCTCGCGTCGCGTCGGCGGTTCGACCTACCAGGTCCCCGTCGAGGTCAAGCCCCACCGCGCCAACACCCTGGCCCTCCGCTGGCTCACCAGCTACGCCAAGGCTCGTCGCGAGAAGACGATGACCGAGCGTCTCATGAACGAGATCCTCGACGCGTCGAACGGTCTCGGCGCCGCTGTCAAGCGTCGTGAAGACACGCACAAGATGGCCGAGTCGAACAAGGCCTTCGCGCACTACCGCTGGTAACCGGCACGAGGAGGCGCGGTGTGCGCACGACGCGCACCGCACCTCCTCGTCCCCCCAACTTCCCCACCTATCCCTTCGGAGGAACCCGTGGCACAAGATGTGCTCACCGACCTGAACAAGGTCCGCAACATCGGCATCATGGCTCACATCGATGCTGGCAAGACGACGACCACCGAGCGCATCCTGTACTACACGGGCATCACCCACAAGATCGGTGAGGTCCACGACGGTGCGGCCACGATGGACTGGATGGCGCAAGAGCAAGAGCGCGGCATCACCATCACCTCGGCTGCGACGACCTGTTTCTGGAACAAGAACCAGATCAACATCATCGACACCCCGGGCCACGTCGACTTCACGGTCGAGGTCGAGCGTTCCCTCCGCGTGCTCGACGGTGCCGTCGCCGTCTTCGACGGCAAAGAGGGCGTCGAGCCCCAGTCCGAGACCGTCTGGCGTCAGGCCGACAAGTACGACGTGCCGCGCATCTGCTTCGTCAACAAGATGGACAAGCTCGGAGCCGACTTCTACTTCACGGTCGACACGATCATCAACCGCCTCGGCGCCAAGCCGCTGGTGATGCAGCTCCCGATCGGTGCCGAGAGCTCCTTCGAGGGCGTCGTCGACCTGGTCGAGATGCGTGCCCTCACGTGGCGCGGCGACGCCAAGGGTGACGTCGAGCTGGGCGCGAAGTACGAGATCGAAGAGATCCCCGAAGACCTCAAGGAGAAGGCGGCCGAGTACCGCGCCAAGCTCCTCGAGACGGTCGCCGAGTCCGACGACGTGCTGCTCGAGAAGTACTTCGGTGGCGAAGAGCTCACGATCGCCGAGATCAAGGGCGCCGTCCGCAAGATGACGGTCAACTCCGAGCTCTACCCGATCTTCTGTGGTTCGGCCTTCAAGAACCGCGGCGTGCAGCCGATGCTCGACGCGGTCATCGACTACCTGCCCTCGCCGCTCGACGTGCCTCCGATGGAGGGCCACGACGTCCGCGACGCCGAGAAGATCATCATCCGCAAGCCCGAGTCGACCGAGCCCTTCTCGGCTCTCGCCTTCAAGGTCGCGGTGCACCCCTTCTTCGGTCGTCTCACCTACGTCCGCGTCTACTCGGGTTCGATCGAGTCCGGCGCCCAGGTCATCAACTCGACCAAGGACAAGAAAGAGCGCATCGGCAAGATCTTCCAGATGCACTCCAACAAGGAGAACCCGGTCGACAGCGTGACCGCCGGTCACATCTACGCCGTCATCGGGCTCAAGTTCACCACCACCGGTGACACCCTGTGCGACCCGTCCGACCAGATCGTCCTCGAGTCGATGACGTTCCCCGAGCCCGTCATCGAGGTCGCGATCGAGCCGAAGACGAAGGCCGACCAAGAGAAGCTGTCGCTGGCCATCCAGAAGCTCGCCGAAGAGGACCCGACGTTCCGCGTCGAGCTCAACGCCGAGACGGGCCAGACGGTCATCAAGGGCATGGGCGAGCTCCACCTCGACATCCTGGTCGACCGCATGAAGCGCGAGTTCAACGTCGAGGCCAACGTGGGCAAGCCCCAGGTCGCGTACCGCGAGACCCTCAAGAAGGGCATCGAGCGCTACGACTACACCCACAAGAAGCAGACCGGTGGTTCGGGTCAGTTCGCCAAGGTGCAGATCGCTCTCGAGCCCTTCGAGGTCACGGCCGAGTCGACCTACGAGTTCGTCAACAAGGTCACCGGTGGCCGCATCCCCCGCGAGTACATCCCCTCGGTCGATGCCGGCATCCAGGACGCCATGCAGGTCGGCGTGCTCGCCGGCTACCCGACGGTGGGCGTCCGCGCGCTGCTTCTCGACGGCGCGGCGCACGACGTCGACTCGTCCGAGATGGCGTTCAAGATCGCTGGGTCGATCGCCTACAAAGAGGCGGCTCGCAAGGCCCAGCCCGTTCTCCTCGAGCCGCTCATGGCGGTCGAGGTCCGTACGCCCGAGGAATACATGGGCGACGTCATCGGCGACCTCAGCTCGCGACGCGGGCAGATTTCGTCGATGGAAGACGCCAGTGGTGTGAAGGTCGTTCGGGCCAGCGTGCCGCTGTCGGAGATGTTCGGTTACGTCGGAGACCTGCGGTCGAAGACCTCGGGCCGGGCCGTCTACTCGATGACGTTCGAGTCGTACCAAGAGGTGCCCTCGGCCGTCGCCGAAGAGATCATCCAGAAGAACAAGGGCGAATAGTCCTGAACCGCGTGGTCGTCCGACGACCGCGTAACATGTACACACACCAATCCGCAGGGCGACCGGTAGGCCGGGTCATCGACCCGGCCCCCGGGCCGCACTGCAACCGAGTCCTGAGGAGGACCCACAGTGGCTAAGGCCAAGTTCGAGCGGACCAAGCCGCACGTCAACATCGGAACCATCGGTCACGTCGACCACGGCAAGACCACGCTCACCGCGGCGATCACCAAGGTCCTGCACGACAAGTACCCCACTCTCAACACGGCGTCGGCGTTCGACCAGATCGACAACTCGCCCGAAGAGAAGCAGCGCGGCATCACGATCAACATCTCGCACGTCGAGTACCAGACCGAGAAGCGCCACTACGCTCACGTCGACGCTCCCGGCCACGCCGACTACGTCAAGAACATGATCACCGGTGCTGCTCAGATGGACGGCGCGATCCTCGTCGTCGCCGCCACCGACGGTCCCATGCCCCAGACGCGTGAGCACGTGCTGCTCGCCCGCCAGGTCGGCGTGCCCTACATCGTCGTCGCCCTGAACAAGGCCGACATGGTCGATGACGAAGAGATCATGGAGCTCGTCGAGCTCGAGGTCCGCGAGCTCCTCTCGAGCCAGGAGTTCGACGGCGACAACGCCCCGATCGTCCAGGTCTCCGCTCTCAAGGCCCTCGAGGGCGACGAGAAGTGGGCCGAGACGGTCGCCGAGCTGATGAACGCCGTCGACGAGAACGTGCCCGAGCCCGTTCGCGCCACCGACCAGCCCTTCCTCATGCCCATCGAGGACGTCTTCACGATCACCGGTCGTGGCACCGTCGTCACCGGTCGTGTCGAGCGCGGTCAGCTCAACGTCAACGAAGAGGTCGAGATCGTCGGCATCCGCCCGACCGTCAAGACCACCGTCACCGGCATCGAGATGTTCCGCAAGCTGCTCGACTCGGCCCAGGCCGGCGACAACACCGGTCTGCTCCTCCGAGGCACCAAGCGCGAAGACGTCGAGCGCGGCCAGGTCGTCGTCAAGCCCGGTTCGGTCACGCCGCACACCGAGTTCGAGGCGAACGTCTACATCCTGTCGAAGGACGAGGGCGGCCGTCACAACCCGTTCTACGCGAACTACCGCCCGCAGTTCTACTTCCGCACCACCGACGTCACGGGTGTCATCACGCTGCCCGAGGGCACCGAGATGGTCATGCCCGGCGACACGACCGAGATCAGCGTCCAGCTGATCCAGCCCATCGCCATGGAAGCCGGTCTGCGCTTCGCCATCCGCGAGGGTGGTCGCACCGTCGGTGCCGGTACGGTCACCAAGATCAACAAGTAAGTCCTGTTCACGCAGAACTGCTGATCTGACGAAAGAGGTCAGGCCCTTCGGGGTCTGACCTCTTTCTCGTTCTCGGAGCACGATGGACCTGACGTCGGACGGTCCGGCGCCGACGGGAGGACGTCATGGCAGGCTTCGACGACATCACCAAGAAGGCCCAGGCCTTCCTGAAGGACGGCAAGGTGCAGGACGCGCTCAAGAGCGAGAAGGCCGAGGGAGTCAGCGACAACATCCTCGACGCCGTCGCCTCTGCGGCGGACAAGGCCACCGGTGGCAAGCACACCGACAAGATCCACCAGGCGAAAGAGCAGGCCGACAAGAAGCTCGGCAACCAGTAGGTCGTCCCCGCGAAGCCCCCGTCTCCCCGGCGGGGGCTTCGCTGTACCCCGCCCAGCCCTCTCGGCGACGGGCGGTGTTCACTCGACCGATGCCGCGCCTCCGGAGGACCGATTCGAGTCGACCCGGGTTGACCCGGGTCCGGGCCGGACGGGGATTCTCGTACCGCACCGCCGACGGAACGGCCGTCGCCGACGTCGAACTGCGGGGCCGCATCGAGCACCTCGCCATCCCACCGGCCTGGACCGACGTCTGGATCTCTCCGTACGACAACGGCCACATCCAGGCCACGGGCGTGGACGCCGCGGGTCGGCGTCAGTACATCTACCACCCGACCTGGCGTGAGCAGAAGGATCGCATCAAGTTCGACCGTGCGCTCGCCCTCGCCGAGTCGCTGCCGACCGCGCGCCGGTTCGTGACTCGTGACCTCCGTCTCGACGGCGCCGGGCGAGACCGCGTCCTGGCCGCCGCCTTCCGCATGCTCGACACCGGCTCCCTGCGTGTGGGGTCCGAGCGCTACGCGCAGGAGCACGGCAGCCACGGGCTCTCGACCCTGCTCTGTGCGCACGCGACCGTGTCCGGCGACACGGTGTCGCTGGCCTTCCCCGGCAAGAGCGGTCAGGACTGGGACTCCGAGATCCGCGACGCCGACCTGGCCTCCGTCGTCCGCAGCCTGAAACGGCGTGGCGGGCGGGCCCGGTTGCTCGCCTGGAAGGCCGACGTCGGGGGAGTGGAGGAGGCGCGCGCGGCCTGGCACCCGCTGCGAGCGACCGAGATCAACGAGTACGTCAAGGACAAGGCGGGTGACGAGTTCACCGCGAAGGACTTCCGCACCCTGCACGGGACCGTGGCCGCCGCCGTCAGCCTGGCCCGCTCCGGGCCGCAGGCGGCGGCCTCCCGCCAGGCGAGGTCCCTGGCGCAAGCGATGCGCGACGCCGCCGCCGTACTCGGCAACACCCCGGCCATCGCGAAGTCCTCTTATGTCGATCCCCGTCTGGTCGACGCGTACCGTCACGGGGAGACCATCGACCCGGCCCGCCTGCACGCGGCAGAATCCGAGGTCCGGGCGCTGCTGTTCCGCTGAGCCCGCGGGCTGCAGTCGTCGCCCCCGGTCTGCGGACGGCCCCCGTCGTGACGTAACCTAGAGGGTCGCGTCCCGTTCGGGGCGCCCGAGAGGAACAACTGCAGTGACTGACGAGTGCATCCACGGATTCGAGCGAGAGTTGTGCGACATCTGTGCTCCCCGCAAGCGCGAGGGCGTCGCCGACGGCATGCCCTCGACCGCCGCACGGTCGGTCACCACCCGCCGCCGCCCCTCCAACCGCAAGCCCGAGTCGTTGCGCAGCACGCCCGCGCTCGCCCGTGACTCGGCCGCCGTGGCCGTGGCCGCCCAGTCGGCTGCCACTCCCGTCCCCGAGTTCTCGACCCAGCGCGCCTACCACTGGACCCACGTGTCGAACCTGCCCGCCATCCTCGAGGCCGGTGCCCTGCAGGCGGGTGCGACTCCCGTGCTCGACGTCAGCTCCGAGGCCACGCGGGCCCTCCGCGCCTCCGTCACGACCGCTTCGGGTCAGCCCGTCGCCGCCCACGTGCCGTTTTCGCTGTCGCCTCACGCGACCGCCTGGGACGCCGTCCGTACCGGCGCCGAGGGCTACGAGTGGTCCGATGCCGCACGCGAGGCCCGCGCCATCGACTTCGTCATGCTCGTCGTGCCCGTCGCCTCGCTCGGCGACGACTTCGTCGTGACCGAGGGCGACGCAGCCGTCGAGGGCGTCCGCGCGGCCGCGGGGCTGGACGACGCCTCGTCGATGGTCCGCCGTTTCAGCCTGAAGGACCCCGACCTGCTCGGACCCGAGGTGCTCGTCCCCGGCTCGGTGCCCTTTTCCTCGGTGACCCTCGTAGGCGTCCCGAACGACAAGGTCCGCGACGCCGTGAAGGACACGCTCGCCGACCTGGGTGCCGACGCACCGCGCGTCGCCGTCTACCCGCCGTGGTTCCGGCCGGCCCCGGTCGTCGAAGCGGTCTGAGATCCGCGACACGCCCGGGTTGCAGCAAATGCAGGCGTGTGGCAAAATCGTCTAGTTCAACATTTCGAGCCTGGCCTCTGCGCCCGGTGTCGGATCACTGCCAGGCAGTGCACAGACGCAAGGCGTCTGGGCCGCGGGTAGCAGGACGCATCTCACAACGAAACCATCGCCGTGGCCATCGGTCGCGGTGCGCCGGGGCGAAGCCCTGGGTGCAGGTGGCGGTGGCGAAGATGGCCCTCCCCGGGTCCTTCCTCGCGGGCACCGACCGGTTTCGGCAGATGGATTGACACAAGAACAGCGGTACGCGAGAGACACGTAGTGCCAACAGATGTTCGCCCAGCGAACAGCGTCAGGCGGCCCCCGAGGTGCGCGACGTCCGAACGAGAGAGAGTCACACATGGCGGGACAGAAGATCCGCATCCGACTTAAGTCGTACGACCACGAGGTCATCGACACTTCCGCGCGCAAGATCGTCGACACGGTCACCCGCGCGGGCGCTACGGTCGTCGGCCCCGTGCCGCTCCCGACCGAGAAGAACGTGGTCGTCGTGATCCGTTCGCCCCACAAGTACAAGGACTCGCGCGAGCACTTCGAGAAGCGCACGCACAAGCGCCTCATCGACATCGTCGACCCGACGCCGAAGGCCGTCGACTCGCTCATGCGTCTCGACCTGCCTGCCGACGTCAACATCGAGATCAAGCTGTAGGGGGGCGACCATGACCATCAGCACCACCAAGAACGTCAAGGGCCTGCTCGGCAAGAAGCTCGGCATGACCCAGGTCTGGGACGAGAACAACAAGCTCGTCCCCGTCACCGTCGTCGAGATCGCCCCGAACGTCGTGACCCAGGTCCGCTCGCTCGAGAAGGACGGCTACACCGCCGTCCAGATCGCGGCCGGCCAGATCGACCCCCGCAAGTCGAACAAGCCCGCCACGGGTCACTTCGACGCCGCGGGCGTCACGCCCCGCCGCCACCTCACCGAGGTCCGCACCGCCGACGCCGCCGAGTACGCACTCGGTCAAGAGCTCACGGTCGACACCTTCGAAGCCGGCCAGAAGGTCGACGTCGTCGGAACCTCCAAGGGCAAGGGCTTCGCCGGTGTCATGAAGCGTCACAACTTCAAGGGCGTCAGCGCATCGCACGGTGCGCACCGCAACCACCGCAAGCCCGGTTCGATCGGCGCCTCCTCGACCCCCAGCCGTGTCTTCAAGGGCATGCGCATGGCCGGTCGCATGGGTGGCGAGCGCGTCACCATCCTCAACCTCACGGTGCACGCCGTCGACGCCGAGAAGGGTCTGCTGCTCGTCAAGGGCGCCGTCCCCGGTGCTCGTGGCCGCATCGTTTTCGTCCGCACCGCCGTGAAGGGGAAGTAGCTCATGGCCACCACTACCGCATCGGCCACCTCGGTCGACGTCGTCGACGCCAAGGGCCAGAAGACCAGCACGGTCGAGCTCCCCGTCGAGCTGTTCGACGTCGTCACGAACGTCCCGCTCATCCACCAGGTCGTCGTCGCCCAGCAGGCCGCCGCTCGTCAGGGCACGCACAAGACCAAGCGTCGCGGCGAGGTCTCCGGCGCCGGCCGCAAGCCGTTCAAGCAGAAGGGCACCGGCCGCGCCCGTCAGGGTTCGATCCGCGCTCCTCAGATGACCGGCGGTGGCATCGTCCACGGTCCGCAGCCCCGCGACTACGCCCAGCGCACCCCCAAGAAGATGATCGCCGCAGCCCTGCTCGGTGCGTTGTCCGACCGCGCTCGTGGCGCCCGCGTCCACGTCGTCGAGAGCTTCGTCGCCGACTCGATCTCGACCAAGGTCGCCCTCGACCTGCTCGCGTCGATCGCCTCGAGCAAGCACGTCCTGGTCGTCACCGACCGCGACGACACGCTGACCCTCAAGAGCGTCCGCAACGTGCCCACGGTCCACGTGATCACGTTCGACCAGCTGAACGCCTACGACGTCCTCGTCAGCGACGACATCGTCTTCACGAAGAGCGCCTTCGACGGCTTCGTCGCCTCGAAGACCAAGAAGGAGGCCACCGCATGAGCGGCTACGGAAAAGACCCCCGCGACGTCATCATCGCGCCCGTCGTCTCCGAGAAGAGCTACTCCCTGATCGACCAGGGCAAGTACACCTTCCTCGTGGACCCGCGTTCGAACAAGACCGAGATCAAGCTCGCCATCGAGAAGATCTTCGACGTCAAGGTCGACAGCATCAACACGCTCAACCGAACGGGCAAGACCCGTCGCACCCGCTTCGGCACCGGCAAGCGCAAGGACACCAAGCGCGCCATCGTCACGCTGAAGTCCGGTTCCATCGACATCTTCACGGCTGTCGGCTAGGGAGCAGAGGCATAAATCATGGCAATTCGTAACTACAAGCCCACGACCCCGGGTCGCCGCGGTTCGTCGGTCGCCGACTTCGCGGAGATCACGCGTTCGACGCCCGAGAAGTCGCTGCTGCGCCCGCTCTCGAAGTCCGGTGGCCGCAACAACGCCGGTCGCATCACGACCCGTCACATCGGTGGTGGCCACAAGCGCCAGTACCGCGTGATCGACTTCCGTCGCAACGACAAGGACGGCGTCAACGCCAAGGTCGCTCACATTGAGTACGACCCCAACCGCACGGCTCGCATCGCGCTCCTGCACTTCGTGGACGGCACCAAGCGATACATCATCGCGCCGAACAAGCTGAAGCAGGGCGACGTCGTCGAGTCGGGTGCCGCCGCCGACATCAAGCCCGGCAACAACCTGCCGCTCAAAAACATCCCGGTCGGTACCGTCATCCACGCCATCGAGCTCAAGCCCGGTGGAGGCGCGAAGATGGCCCGCTCGGCCGGTGCGTCGGTGCGTCTCGTCGCCAAGGACGGCCCCTACGCGCAGCTCCGTCTGCCGTCGGGCGAGGTCCGCAACGTCGACGCCCGCTGCCGCGCCACGATCGGCGAGGTCGGCAACGCCGAGCAGTCGAACATCAACTGGGGAAAGGCCGGCCGCATGCGCTGGAAGGGCGTCCGCCCGACCGTGCGTGGTGTCGCCATGAACCCCGTCGACCACCCGCACGGTGGTGGTGAGGGCAAGACCTCCGGTGGACGTCACCCGGTCAGCCCGTGGGGCCAGAAAGAGGGCCGCACGCGTCACCCCAACAAAGAGAGCGACAAGCTCATCGTCCGTCGTCGTAACGCTGGCAAGAAGCGTAAGTAGGAGTTGTAGAAGATGCCACGCAGTCTTAAGAAGGGCCCCTTCGTTGACGACCACCTGCTTCGCAAGGTCGTCTCGCAGAACGAGGCCAGCACCAAGAACGTCATCAAGACCTGGTCGCGCCGTTCGATGATCGTCCCCAACATGCTTGGGCACACCATCGCTGTGCACGACGGACGCAAGCACATCCCCGTGTTCGTGACCGAGAGCATGATCGGCCACAAGCTCGGTGAGTTCGCGCCCACCCGCACCTTCCGTGGTCACGTGAAGGACGACAAGAAGGGTCGTCGCCGCTAACGCGGCGACGTGAAGGAGGAGAGAAATGGTGGAGTCGATCGCACGCGTGCGTCACATCCGCGTCACCCCCATGAAGGCCCGTCGTGTCGTCAACCTGATCCGCGGCAAGCAGGCCGCCGAGGCTCTGGCGATCCTGAAGTTCGCGCCTCAGGGCGCCAGCGAGCCCGTCTACAAGCTCGTCGCGTCGGCCATGGCCAACGCTCGGGTCAAGGCGGACGCCTCGAACAGCTACCTCGACGAGCAGGACCTGTACATCAGTCGTGCATTCGTCGACCAGGGCGCCACCCTCAAGCGGTTCCAGCCGCGTGCACAGGGCCGCGCCTTCAAGATCCTGAAGCGCACCAGCCACATCACGATCGTCCTCTCGACGCCTGATGAGGTCGAGGCTGCCGACGCTACGAAGAAGGCGAGCAAGTAATGGGCCAGAAAGTCAACCCGTACGGCTTCCGTCTGGGCATCACCACCGACCACGTGTCGCGGTGGTTCACCGACAGCACCAAGCCGGGACAGCGTTACAGCGACTACGTCGCCGAGGACGTCAAGATCCGCACCCTGCTCAAGACCTCGCTCGACCGCGCCGGCGTGGCCAAGATCGAGATCGAGCGCACCCGTGACCGTGTCCGCGTCGACATCCACACCGCCCGTCCGGGCATCGTGATCGGTCGTCGTGGCGCCGAGGCCGAGCGCATCCGCGGCGACCTCGAGAAGCTCACGAGCAAGCAGATCCAGCTGAACATCCTCGAGGTCAAGAACCCCGAGGCCGAGGCCCAGCTCGTCGCCCAGGGCATCGCCGAGCAGCTCGCTGCTCGCGTGGCGTTCCGTCGTGCGATGCGCAAGGGGCTCCAGGGCGCTCAGCGTGCCGGCGCCAAGGGTGTCCGCATCCAGGTGTCGGGCCGTCTCGGCGGCGCCGAGATGAGCCGCTCGGAGTTCTACCGCGAGGGTCGCGTCCCCCTGCACACCCTCCGCGCCAACATCGACTACGGCTTCTACGAGGCCAAGACCACCTTCGGTCGCATCGGTGTCAAGGTCTGGATCTACAAGGGCGACATCACCAACAAGGAGCTCGCGCGCGAGCAGGCGAACCAGAAGTCGTCTCGCCCCGAGCGCCGCAACGACCGTGACGGCGCCCGCCGCGGCGGGGGCGACCGCGCTCCCCGCGAGCAGAAGGCACCCGCCACCACAGGAGCTGAGGCGTAACCATGCTTATCCCCCGTCGTGTCAAGCACCGCAAGCAGCACCACCCCGGCCGTAGTGGCCAGGCCACTGGTGGCACCAAGGTCAGCTTCGGTGAGTACGGCATCCAGGCCCTCACGCCCGCTTACGTGACCAACCGTCAGATCGAGTCCGCTCGTATCGCGATGACGCGTCACATCAAGCGTGGCGGAAAGGTGTGGATCAACATCTACCCCGACCGTCCCCTCACGAAGAAGCCCGCCGAAACCCGCATGGGTTCCGGTAAGGGTTCGCCCGAGTGGTGGGTCGCGAACGTCAAGCCGGGTCGCGTGCTCTTCGAGCTCAGCGGCGTGAGCGAGGAGATCGCCAAAGAGGCGCTCACTCGTGCAATCCACAAGCTGCCCCTCAAGGCACGCATCATCAAGCGCGAGGAGGGCGACGCATAATGGCGATCGGTTCCAAGGAGCTCCGTCCTGTCGAGCTCGACACATTCGAAGACGAGCGTCTCGTCGATGAGCTGAAGAAGGCGAAGGAAGAACTCTTCAACCTTCGCTTCCAGTCGGCCACCGGCCAGCTCGAGAGCCACGGCCGCCTTCGTGCCGTGAAGCGCGACATCGCTCGCATCTACACGGTCCTGCGTGAGCGCGAGCTCGGCATCCGTGCCACCCCCGCCCCGGTCGAGGCGGCCCCCAAGGCCGCCAAGAAGTCGACCAAGAAGGCTGACAAGCCGGCCGAGACGGCTGACGAGACCGCCGAGGAGAGCAAGTAATGGCCACCGAGAACAAGACCGAGGTCGACTCGGCTGCCGTCGAGGTCCGCGGCTACCGCAAGACGCGTCGCGGCTACGTCACCAGCGACAAGATGGACAAGACCATCGTCGTCGAGGTCGAGGACCGCGTGAAGCACCCCCTGTACGGCAAGGTCATCCGCCGCACGTCCAAGGTCAAGGTCCACGACGAGGCCAACGCGGCCGGTGTCGGCGACCTCGTCGTGATCAGCGAGACCCGTCCGCTCAGCGCCTCCAAGCGCTGGCGCCTGGTCGAGATCCTCGAGAAGGCGAAGTAGGCCTCGCGGCCTGCTTGCGTAGAAGGAGACACAAGTGATTCAGCAAGAATCCCGCCTCAAGATCGCCGACAACACCGGGGCAAAAGAGATCCTCACCATCCGCGTCCTCGGTGGCTCCGGCCGTCGTTACGCCGGTCTGGGTGACGTGATCGTCGCCACGGTGAAGGACGCCATCCCCGGTGGCAACGTGAAGAAGGGTGACGTCGTCAAGGCCGTCATCGTTCGCACCAAGAAAGAGGTCCGTCGTCCGGACGGCTCTTACATCAAGTTCGACGAGAACGCCGCAGTGATCCTGAAGGCCGACGGAGACCCCCGCGGAACCCGCATCTTCGGACCGGTCGGTCGCGAACTCCGCGACAAGAAGTTCATGAAGATCATCTCGCTGGCGCCGGAGGTTATCTAAGTCATGGCAAACATCAAGAAGGGTGACCTCGTGCAGGTCATCACCGGTGCCTCGCAGGCCCGCGGCGGAGACCGCGGCAAGCAGGGCAAGGTCCTCGAGGTGCTCGTCGAGCGCAACCGCGTGGTCGTCGAAGGCGTCAACTTCGTCACCAAGCACGTGCGTGTCGGCCAGACCCAGCGTGGTTCCAAGACCGGTGGCATCGAGACGCACGAGGCACCGATCCACGTGTCGAACGTCGCCGTCGTCGACCCCAAGACCAAGAAGCCGACCCGCGTCGGCTTCCGCGAAGAGACGGTCACCAAGGACGGCGTGTCCAAGACCGTCCGCGTCCGTTACGCCAAGAAGTCTGGTGAGAACCTCTGATGACCGACACCACCACGCAGGCCGCCACGGCCCTCCCGCGGCTGAAGGCCAAGTACCGCGCCGAGATCATCGAGCAGCTGAAGTCGGACTTCGGCTTCACGAACGTGCACCAGGTGCCCGGACTCGTGAAGATCGTCGTCAACACCGGTGTCGGTGAAGCGGCTCGCGACAGCAAGATCATCGACGGCGCCATCAAGGACCTGACGGCCATCACCGGCCAGAAGCCCCAGGTCACCAAGGCTCGCAAGTCCATCGCGCAGTTCAAGCTCCGCGAGGGCCAGCCCATCGGTGCACACGTCACGCTCCGTGGCGACCGTGCCTGGGAGTTCCTCGACCGACTGCTGTCGCTCGCGCTTCCTCGCATCCGTGACTTCCGTGGTCTGAGCGACCGCCAGTTCGACGGCAACGGCAACTACACCTTCGGTCTCAACGAACAGAGCATGTTCCACGAGATCGATCAGGACCGCATCGACCGCGTCCGTGGCTTCGACATCACCGTCGTCACGACCGCCAAGAACGACGACGAGGGTCGCGCGCTGCTCAAGGCGCTCGGGTTCCCGTTCCGTTCGGCCGACTCGGCCAACTAAGATCGTCCGGTCGGCAACTCTCTCGAAGAGTTGCCGGCCGTTCCCCTGAGGTCGACGAGAACCGCTCGTCGACCAATCGATCGCCCAGGTCGGCATCCGGTGTACCGGATGTCGAAACCGGACGAGAAAGTGACAAACCGCATGACGATGACAGATCCGGTCGCAGACCTGCTGACCAGACTGCGCAACGCGAACTCGGCTTTCCACGAGACCGTGTCGCTCCCGAGCAGCAAGCTCAAGTCCCACATCGCCGAGATCCTCAAGCGCGAGGGTTTCATCGAGTCGTGGAAGGTCGAAGACGCCCGCGTGGGCCAGACCCTCACGATCGACCTCAAGTACGGCCCCGCCCGTGAGCGCTCCATCAAGGGCATCAAGCGCGTGTCGAAGCCCGGCCTCCGCGTCTACGCCAAGTCGACCGAGATCCCCCAGGTGCTCGGTGGCCTCGGTGTCGCCATCCTGTCGACTTCCTCCGGTCTGCTGACCGACCGTGAGGCCCAGAAGAAGGGCGTAGGCGGAGAAGTCCTCGCCTACGTGTGGTAACTCGTCATGTCTCGAATCGGAAGACTCCCCATCTCGATCCCTGCCGGGGTCGACGTGAAGATCGACGGCCAGGCCGTCAGCGTCAAGGGCCCCAAGGGTGAGCTGTCGCTCGTCGTCAAGAGCCCCATCGAAGCCAAGATCGAAGAAGGCACGGTCGTCGTGACCCGTCCGGACGACGAGCGCGAGTCGCGTTCGCTCCACGGCCTCACGCGCACCCTGATCGCCAACCAGATCATCGGCGTCACCGAGGGCTACACCAAGGGCCTCGAGGTCGTCGGAACCGGCTACCGCGTCCAGGCCAAGGGCTCGAACGTAGAGTTCGCCCTGGGTTACTCGCACCCCATCACCGTCGAGCCGCCCGCGGGCATCAGCTTCACGGTCGAGGGCAACAACAAGCTCACCGTCGTCGGGATCGACAAGCAGGCCGTCGGCGAGATGGCTGCCAACATCCGCAAGCTGCGCAAGCCCGAGCCCTACAAGGGCAAGGGTGTCCGCTACGCCGGCGAGGTCGTCCGCCGCAAGGCCGGAAAGTCAGGTAAGTAATCATGGGTCTCGGTACACGAGGAAAAAGCAAGTCGGCTGCCACCAAGCGCCGTCACACCCGCCTGCGCAAGAAGGTCGTGGGCACCGAAGAGCGCCCCCGTCTCGTCGTCACCCGTTCGGCCCGGCACGTCTTCGTGCAGGTCGTCGACGACAGCAAGGGCTTCACCGTCGCCAGCGCATCGACCCTCGAGGCCGACCTGCGCACGTTCGACGGTGACAAGACCGCGAAGTCCCGCAAGGTCGGCGAGCTCGTCGCCGAGCGCGCGAAGGCTGCGGGCATCGAGGCCGTCGTGTTCGATCGCGGCGGCAACAAGTACGCCGGACGCGTCGCGGCCATCGCCGAAGGCGCCCGAGAGGCTGGTTTGAACCTGTGAGCGACGCTACGAACACCACTCCCCCCGCAGAGACCGAAGCGACCAAGGCGCCGGCTGAGGCCGTTGTCGAGCGTCCCGTCGAGACCGCTGCCGGCTCGGAGTCGAACAACCGCGAGGGTGGTCGCACCGACCGCCGTGGCGGCCAGGGTCGCGGTGACCGCAACCAGGGTGGCCGCGGACGCGGCGACCGTGACGACAAGAGCCAGTTCCTGGAGCGCGTCGTCACGATCAATCGTGTGTCGAAGGTCGTCAAGGGCGGTCGTCGCTTCAGCTTCACCGCGCTCGTCGTCGTCGGTGACGGCAACGGGCTGGTCGGTGTCGGCTACGGCAAGGCCCGAGAGGTCCCCACGGCCATCAGCAAGGGCGTCGAAGAGGCCAAGAAGAACTTCTTCCGCGTCCCGCGCATCGGCAACACGATCCCGCACCCCGTGCAGGGTGAGGCCGCTGCCGGCGTCGTCATGCTGCGTCCGGCTTCGGCCGGTACCGGTGTCATCGCCGGTGGTCCCGTCCGCGCCGTGCTCGAGTGCGCCGGCGTGCACGACGTCCTGAGCAAGTCGCTCGGTTCGTCGAACACGATCAACATCGTCCACGCCACGGTCGAGGCGCTGCAGCAGCTCGAAGAGCCGCGCGCCGTCGCCGCCCGTCGTGGACTCGACATCGACGCTGTCATGCCGGCCTTCATGGTCCGTGCCGAGCAAGCAGCTCGTACCGCCGCAACCGAGAAGGCAGGTGCCTGATGGCCGCCAACCTCAAGGTGACCCAGATCAAGTCCGTAATCAGCGAGAAGCAGAACCAGCGTGACACGCTGCGGAGCCTGGGCCTCAAGCGCATCGGCCAGTCGGTCGTTCGCGAGGACACCAAGCAGAACCGCGGCTACGTCAACACGGTCGCCCACCTCGTGAAGGTCGAGGAGATTGACTAATGGCTGACGAGAAGAACGAGGCCGCCGCGAAGGCCGCCCCGAAGAAGGCCGCCGCCCCCAAGGCGACGACCACCAAGGCTGCAGCTCCCAAGGCTGCAGCCAAGAAGCCGGCGGCCGACAAGGCCGCTGCGTCGACGGGCTCGACCACCAAGGTCGCTCCCGCCTCGACGACGTCCTCCGACGACGTCGCGCGTCCCCAGGTGCTCAAGGTGCACCACCTTCGTCCGGCTCCCGGTGCCAAGAAGGCGAAGACGCGCGTCGGTCGTGGTGAGGGCTCGAAGGGTAAGACGGCCGGTCGTGGCACCAAGGGTCAGAAGGCCCGGTACCAGGTCAAGGTCGGCTTCGAGGGTGGCCAGATGCCGCTCCACATGCGGACTCCGAAGCTGCGCGGGTTCAAGAACCCGTTCCGCGTCGAGTACCAGGTGGTCAACCTCGAGAAGCTGAACGAGCTCTACCCGCAGGGTGGTGACGTCACCGTCGGTGACCTCGTCGCCAAGGGTGCCGTTCGGAAGAACGAGAAGGTCAAGGTCCTCGGACAGGGCGACCTGAGCGTCAAGCTCACCGTCGCGGTCGACAAGGTCTCCGGCTCCGCCGAAGACAAGATCGTCGCCGCCGGCGGGTCCGTCAGCAAGTAAAAATCACCTGAGGGGGTGGTCCGCCAGGGCCACCCCCATCAGTCGTCTATCCTTCATACCGGGAGGCCCCACGTGTTCAGAGCTGTCGCGCGCATCATGCGCACCCCCGACCTGCGTCGCAAGATCGGGTTCACGCTCGGCATCATCGCGCTCTTCCGGCTGGGTAGCTTCATCCCCGCGCCGTTCGTCGACTACCAGAACGTCCAGGCCTGCCTCGCCGGCAACCAGGGCACCTCGGGTCTGTACGAGCTCGTCAACCTGTTCAGCGGTGGCGCTCTGCTGCAGCTGTCGATCTTCGCGCTGGGCATCATGCCTTACATCACCTCGTCGATCATCGTGCAGTTGCTGCGAGTGGTCATCCCGCACTTCGACACCCTCTACAAAGAGGGCCAGTCCGGGCAGGCGAAACTCACCCAGTACACGCGGTACCTCACCATCGCCCTGGGCGTCCTCCAGTCGACGACCCTCATCACTGTGGCCCGCTCCGGCGCCCTGTTCGGCTCGTCGGGCATCGCCGAGTGCAGCCAGCTGATCACGAACGACGCCTGGTACGCCGTCATGCTCATGGTCGTCACGATGACCGCCGGTACCGGCCTCATCATGTGGATGGGCGAGCTCATCACCGAGCGCGGCATCGGCAACGGCATGTCGTTGCTGATCTTCACCTCGATCGCCGCCCGCTTCCCGACCGCCCTCTGGAGCATCGCCCAGTCGCGCAGCTTCGAGATCTTCCTGCTCGTCATCGCCGTCGGTCTGATCATCATGGCGCTCGTCGTATTCGTCGAGCAGTCCCAGCGGCGGATCCCCGTCCAGTACGCCAAACGCATGGTCGGGAGGCGAACCTACGGCGGAAACAACACGTACATCCCGATCAAGGTCAACATGGCCGGTGTCGTGCCGGTCATCTTCGCCTCGTCGCTGCTCTACCTGCCGGCCCTGGTGGCACAGTTCAACCAGCCCTCCGACGGCACGGCTCCGCCCGCCTGGGTCAGCTGGGTGCAGGCGAACCTCACCTCGGGTGACAACCCGCTCTACATGGTGCTATATTTCGCGCTCATCGTCGGGTTCACGTACTTCTACGTCGCGATCACTTTCAACCCCGAAGAGGTCGCCGACAACATGAAGAAGTACGGCGGGTTCATCCCCGGCATCCGTGCCGGTCGCCCCACCGCCGAGTACCTCGACTACGTGCTGACGCGTGTCACGCTGCCCGGCGCCCTGTACCTCGGCATCATCGCGCTCATCCCGTTGATCGCCTTGGCCACGGTCGGTGCGAACCAGAACTTCCCCTTCGGAGGCGCCAGCATCCTGATCATCGTGGGTGTCGGTCTCGAGACGGTCAAGCAGATCGACTCGCAGCTCCAGCAGCGTCACTACGAGGGCCTGCTCCGATGAGCGCCGCTGAGACCCGACTCAGCCCGCGCCTCCTCATCGTCGGTCCCCCCGGGGCCGGCAAGGGCACCCAAGCGGTCGCCATCGCCGACTCGCTGGGCATCCCGGCGATCTCGACCGGTGACATCTTCCGCGCCAACGTCAAGAACGAGACCGAACTCGGCCTCAAGGTGAAGGCGATCCTCGACGCGGGCGACTACGTCCCGGACAGCCTCACCAACGAACTCATCTCCGACCGGCTGTCGCAGGCCGACGCGGCCGAGGGCTTCCTCCTCGACGGTTACCCGCGCACCCTGCAGCAGGTCGAGTTCCTCGACGAGCACCTCGCCGAGCAGGGGCAGTCCCTGACGACCGTGGTCCAGCTCGTCGCCGACCGTGACGAGATCGTCGAGCGTCTCCGCAAACGTGCCCTCGACCAGGGCCGTTCCGACGACACCGAGGACGCCATCCGCCACCGGCAGGACGTCTACCTCCGCGAGACCGCTCCCCTGGTCGACACGTACCGACAGCGTGGCCTGCTGGTCGAGGTCGACGGGCTGGGCAGCATCGACGAGGTCGCCGGGCGCATCGAGTCGGCTCTCGCCGCCCGCGGGTTCACGTCCGTCGCTTCGGCCTCCTGACCTCGTGGCGTTCCGCCGCTCCGGCATCTACAAGACCGCCGACGAACTCCGGCGACTGGTCGCACCGGGACTCCTGACGGCTGCGTCGCTCGATGCCGTCCAGTCCGTCGTGCGACCCGGCGTGTCGACGCTCGAGCTGGACGCTGTCGCCGAGGCCGCCATCCGCGACGGTGGGGGAGAGCCCAACTTCATGTTGGTGCCGGGGTACCGCCACACGGTGTGCGCGTCGGTCGGTGACGAGGTCGTCCACGGCATCCCGGGCTCCCGCGTCCTGGCGGCGGGCGACCTCGTCTCGATCGACAGCGGCGCGCAACTCGACGGGTGGAACGGCGACAGCGCACGCACCTTCGTCCTGGACGACGCCGACCGACCCGACGTGGTGGCCGAGCGCCGTCGCCTCAACGAGGTCACCGAGCAGTCCCTCTGGCACGGCATCGCCGCCTTGGCGTCGGCTTCGCACCTCAACGAGGTCGGTGGCGCCATCGAGGACTACATCGACGCGCAGGGCGACTACGGCATCATCGAGGACTACACCGGTCACGGAATCGGTCGGTCGATGCACGAGGACCCGCCCGTCTTCAACTACCGCGTCCGCGGACGCGGCCCCGCCGTCCGGCCGGGCCTGGTGATCGCCATCGAGCCCATGGTGACGTCCGGCGGAATCGACACGGTCACCCACGACGACGGCTGGACCGTGAGCACGCGAGACGGCTCACTGGCCGCGCACTGGGAGCACTCGATCGCGGTGCACGCCGACGGCATCTGGGTGCTCACGGCACACGACGGTGGTGCCGCGGGGCTGGCGCCGCTGGGTGTGACTCCCGTCCCCATCGCCTGACCCGCGCCTCCTCGTCTCGTCTCGGCGACGCCGAGGAGGCGCGCTGCGGCTCAGCGGGACGAGCCGACGCTGCAGGTGGCTTCGGCCGCGGACTGCCCCGTGATCGTCGAGGGCAGCGTGGTGGTCGGCGCGGCCGTCGCGGCCGGGTCGGCAGGTGCCGCCGAGCCCGAGGTCGCGGCGGACGGCGTGGAGGTCGCTTCGGGTGCGGCGGGGGCCGTGGTCGCGACCGGTGCCGTCCCGTCCGCGACGGAGCCACGTCCCGCGCTGTCGTCGCCGAGGGTGAACTTCTCGTCGGCGTTCAGAGCGGCGTTGAGGGCTGCGGCGTCGGTCGTGGACTCGACCACCCGGTTCGAGTCGCGCGGGTCGTCGACGACCGGGTACTGGACGAAGACGATCCCGGCGGGCTGGATGTCCTTCAGTGCGAGGGCGAGGCGCACGAGCGTGTCGGGGGAGTTGAGGGTGGACGACAGCGTCATGTTGCTCAGGGCGGCCGAGGCGAGTTTGTACAGCGTCGTCACGTCGCCGAGCGTCCCGCCCGAGATGATCTTGCGCATCATCGACGACAGGAAGACCTGCTGCGAACTGATGCGGGCGATGTCGCTGCCGTCGCCCACGCCGTGTCGGGTACGCAGGAAGGCCAGTGCCTCGGCACCCTGTAGGGGGTGGGTGCCCGCGGCCAGATCGATGCCAGAGTCGGTGTCACGGATCGTCCGCGTGACGCAGACGTCGACCCCGCCGATCGCGTTCGACATCTCGATGACGCCGTCGAAGGTGATCTTGCCGGCGTAGGGGATGGCCAGCCCGGTCATGCCCTCGACCGTCTTGACGGTGCACGAGAGGCCACCGCGTCCGAGGGTCGTGTTGAACTGCACGTAGTCCTCGGCGGGGTAGACCTGGCCGTCGTCGCCCACGCATTCGGGCACGTCGATCATGAGGTCCCGGGGAAAGCTCACGGCCGTCAGCTGGGTGTGGTCCGCCGAGAGGTGGGCCAGGATCGTCACGTCGTTGCGGATGCCGTCCACCTCGCCGGCGTCGACCTGGCTGCCGTCGTCGCGTTCGTCGCTGCCCACCAGGAGGATGTTGGCACCGCCCTGGATGGCCGAGATGTCGACCCCGGCCACCTCGTCCTCGTTGCCGAGCGAGACGGTCTGCACCCCGGAGGTCGCGGTGCGGACCGCGATCGCCGCGACGGACACGCCGCTCACGAGTACGACGGCCATCGCCCCGGCGACGAGGGCCAGCAGCATGCGGGCCGGGCCTCGGCGAGGCAGTCGACCGTGGCGGGCGACCCCCTGAGGGGACGAGGGGGTGGTCGAGCGGTCAGGCATGGTGCTCCCGGCAGTCGTGATGCGTACCCGGCGAGACGACGACCGAAGTGGCCGACGGAGCTCGACGGGTGCTCCGGCGTGTCGGGTTGACCGGCCGGGTTGCTGAACTATAGCGGCATCACCTAGGATCGACCTTTGGTGTTCCATGTGCGTTTCTGCGCGCCTGGGCATCGCATCCCCGCACGACCAACACCCCTATTCTTAGCGACAGTGAGGCTATGGCCAAAAAAGACGGTGTCATCGAAATCGAAGGCGCAGTGATCGAAGCTCTGCCCAACGCGATGTTCCGCGTTGAGTTGACCAACGGACACAGGGTCCTCGCGCACATCTCCGGCAAGATGCGGCAGCACTACATCCGCATCCTGCCCGAAGACCGTGTGATCGTGGAGCTCAGCCCCTACGACCTGACCCGCGGCCGGATCGTCTACCGCTACAAGTAGGGCGTGCTGGAAAGGAACGGCCCCACGCACCCGTGGGGCACGAAGCCAGCGAGATCAAGGAAACAACGATGAAGGTCAACCCCAGCGTCAAGCCCATCTGCGAGCACTGCAAGGTCATCCGCCGCAAGGGCAACGTCATGGTCATCTGCAAGAGCAACCCGCGCCACAAACAGCGCCAGGGCTGACTCGACCGCCGCTCCTGCGGCGTGCCGATGCCGACCCGGCCGAGCCGGGTCACACAGCAACACCCTCCCAGCAGCACCAGAACTCGCCACGGTCACCCGACAGGGTGGGTGGAGGCGGGGGACACCCCGGGTCGGAGGCCCGGGCACCGGTGCTGTGACAGACCTCCACCATCTCTGAAAAGAGGCCATCATGGCACGTCTAGCAGGCGTTGACATCCCGCGCGACAAGCGCGTCGAAGTCGCACTGACCTACATCTACGGAGTCGGCCGCACCAGCGCGCTCAAGACTCTCGCCGAGACCGAGATCGACGGCAACATCCGCGTCAAGGACCTCACGGACGACCAGCTCGTCCTGCTCCGCGACTACATCGAGGGCAACTACAAGGTCGAGGGCGACCTCCGCCGCGAGGTGGCCGCCGACATCCGCCGCAAGGTCGAGATCGGCAGCTACGAGGGCATCCGCCACCGCCGTGGCCTCCCCGTCCGCGGCCAGCGCACCAAGACGAACGCTCGTACCCGCAAGGGCCCGAAGCGCACCGTCGCCGGCAAGAAGAAGGCTCGATAGGCCTCGGCTCCCGCCGTACGCCCCTCAAGGTTGTAGGAGAAAAAATTGGCAGCACCGAAGACGGCCGCGCGTAAGCCCCGCCGTAAAGAGAAGAAGAACGTCGCCGTGGGCCAGGCCCACATCAAGAGCACGTTCAACAACACGATCGTCTCGATCACCGACCCCTCGGGCGCCGTCCTGAGCTGGGCCTCGTCCGGCGCCGTCGGCTTCAAGGGTTCGCGCAAGTCGACCCCGTTCGCCGCGCAGCTCGCCGCCGAGTCCGCCGCCCGCCAGGCGCAGGAGCACGGTGTCAAGAAGGTCGACGTCTTCGTCAAGGGTCCGGGTTCGGGTCGCGAGACGGCGATCCGTTCGCTCCAGGCCGCAGGCCTCGAGGTCGGTTCGATCAACGACGTCACCCCCCAGGCGCACAACGGCTGCCGCCCGCCGAAGCGTCGTCGCGTCTAACTGAGTTACCGCCCGCCGCACCCGGCACGGGCCCCGTCACCGGGGTCCGCCGGGGCGGCGGGCTCCCCCGCGTCAGCACCGCCTCCCGCGTGTTCGCCCGAGGTGCCCACAACTCAACAGACCCGACGGGCCAGCCACCTGTCGTACCGCCAAGAGTCATATAGCGGACTCTTCGCCGAAAGGATTAATCAGTGCTCATTGCACAGCGCCCCACCCTCACCGAGGAGAACATCTCGGAGTTCCGCTCCCGCTTCGTGATCGAGCCGCTCGAGCCCGGCTTCGGTTACACCCTCGGCAATTCGCTGCGCCGCACGCTTCTCTCGTCGATCCCCGGCGCTGCTGTCACCAGCATCCGCATCGACGGCGTGCTGCACGAGTTCACGACCGTCCCCGGTGTGAAGGAAGACGTCACCGAGGTCATCCTCAACATCAAGCAGCTGGTCGTCGCCAGCGAGCACGACGAGCCCATCACGGCCTACCTGCGCAAGCAGGGTGCCGGCCAGGTCACGGCCGCCGACATCTCGGCTCCGGCCGGTGTCGAGATCCACAACCCCGAGCTCGTCATCGCCACGCTGAACGACAAGGCGAAGTTCGAGCTCGAGCTCACGATCGAGCGTGGCCGCGGCTACGTGTCGGCCGTGCAGAACCGCAGCGAGTTCAGCGAAGCCGGTCAGATCCCGATCGACTCGATCTACTCGCCCGTGCTCAAGGTCACCTACCGCGTCGAGGCGACGCGTGCCGGTGAGCGCACCGACTTCGACCGTCTGGTCGTCGACGTCGAGTCGAAGCCGTCGATCTCGCCGCGTGACGCCATCGCGTCGGCCGGTCGCACACTGACCGAGCTGTTCGGTCTGGCCCGCGAGCTCAACACCGCCGCCGAGGGCATCGAGATCGGCCCCGCGCCGGTCGACGCCGTCCTGTCGAGCGAGCTGCAGACCCCGATCGAAGACCTCGACCTGTCGGTCCGCAGCTACAACTGCCTGAAGCGTGAGGGCATCAACACGGTGTCCGAGCTGGTCGCCCTGTCCGAGACCCAGTTGATGAACATCCGCAACTTCGGTCAGAAGTCGGTCGACGAGGTGAAGGACAAGCTCGTCGAGCTCGGCCTCTCGCTGAAAGACACGGTCCCCGGGTTCGACGGAGCCCACTTCTACAGCGGTTACGACGAAGAAGAGACCACCAACTAGGTCTCTCCGCCCGACGCCCTCCACTCTCGACTCACTTAGGAACAGACAATGCCCAAGCCCACCAAGGGACCCCGCCTCGGAGGCGGCCCGGCGCACGAGCGCCTCATGCTGGCCAACCTGGCCGCCTCGCTCTTCGAGCACAAGACGATCAAGACGACCGAGACCAAGGCCAAGCGCCTCCGTCCCGTCGCCGAGCGTCTCGTGACCTTCGCGAAGCGTGGCGACCTGCACTCGCGTCGCCGTGCCATGCAGACCCTGCGCAACAACAAAGAGGCAGCGCACATCCTCTTCACCGAGATCGCCCCGCTGGTCGAGAACCGTGACGGCGGCTACACCCGCATCACGAAGCTCGGCTTCCGCAAGGGCGACAACGCGTCGATGGTGTCGATCGAGCTCGTCCTCGAGCCCGTGACCCCCAAGGTCAAGAACTCGAAGACCACCGCCACGGCGGCTCCGGTCACCGAGCCCGCCGACGACGAGCCCACCGAGGCCCCCGTCGACGAGACCGAGACGGTCGAGGAGTCCGCTCCCGTCGAGACCGAGACCGAGTCGGCTGCCGCCGACGAGGTCGAGGCCGACGCCGCTGCCAAGTCGGACGACGAAGCAGCCAAGTAGACCCACCAGCACCACCCGAAGGGCCCGTCACCGTGAGGTGACGGGCCCTTCGTCGTGCCCACAACGGGTGTCGTTTACCTGAGGGACACACGGGGGAAACCCGCCGGGCGGACGCGGGCTCTAGATTCACAGGGTCCTCTTACGAATCACCGAAGGAACCCATGTCACCCCGACCTCGACACACCGCACTGGGCACCGCCGCCCTCGTCGCCGGACTCTCGCTGCTGCTCGGCCCCCTCGTGCCGGTCGCGGCCGTCGCCGCCCCCGACGGCTCCGGCATCGTCATCAACGAGGCGTATCTGAAGGGTGGCAGCGCCAACCAGCCGTTCAACCGGAAGTTCGTCGAGCTCTACAACCCCACGTCGTCATCGGTGTCGTTGGCCGGCTGGTCGCTGCAGTACCGCCCGGCGACAGGTGCCGGAGCTTTCTCGTCGGCAGCCCTGACCGGCACGATCGCCGCCGACGGGTACTTCCTCGTCGCGATCCCGGGCAACGGCACCACGGGAGCGGATCTGCCCGAGCCCGACGCGAGCGTCTCGCTCAACCCCAGCGGGACGACGGGCACGCTGGTGTTGTCGAACGCCACCACACCCGTGGCGCCTGCCCCCGGCTCGATCACCGCCGGTACGCCAGGCGTCGTCGACCTGCTCGGTTACGGCACGTCGAACACCTACGAGACGTCGGTCGCTCCTGTCACGGGCACCAACCAGACGCCGAACTCCGTGGCCCGGGCAGGCGGGGTCGACACCGACGTCAACTCGGCCGATTTCTCGACGCAGACCACCGTCACCCCGCAGAACTCCGGCGGCACGGGCAGCGAGCCCGGCCCCGAGCCCGAGCCGCAGCCCGAGCCGACCCCTGAGGCCGACGTGACGATCGCGCAGATCCAGGGCGTGACCGGCACGAGTCCGTTCGGCGGTCGCACGGTGACCACGCGCGGCATCGTCACGGCGACCTACCCCACGGGCGGCCTGGACGGCTACGTCATCCAGACCCCGGGGACCGGAGGCGCGCTCGACCTGGCGACGCACGTCGCGTCGGACGCACTGTTCGTGTACTCCGCGAGCACCGCCTCCTCGGTCGCCGTGGGCGACTACGTCGAGGTGGACGGGACGGTCACCGAGTTCTTCGGCCTGACGCAGATCACCGTCACCGGTGCGTCCTCGCTCAGGACGCTCGACGCCTCGCCCGTCGTGGCGCCGCGGGCGGCGACCGTCGGCCTGCCGGCCACGGACGCCCAGCGGGAGACGCTCGAGAGCATGCTCGTGCTGCCCCAGGGCGAGTTCACCGTCGCGGACACCTACACGACGAACCAGTACGGCGAGGTGAAGCTCGCCTCGGGTGACCGGCCGCTGATCCAGCCCACCGAGGTCGCCCGTCCGGGTTCGCCCGGCTACGCGGCGGTGGTCGCCGACAACGCGGCCCGTGCCGTGACCCTCGACGACGGTGCCACGACGAACTTCTTCACGGCGGCCAACCAGTCGATCCCGGTGCCCTACCTCTCGAACGAGGACCCGGTGACGGTGGGCGCTTCCGTGGCTTTCACGAAGCCGGTCGTGTTCGACTTCCGCAACTCGGCCTGGAAGTACCAGCCGACCGCCCGTCTCACCGGAGACACCGCCTACGGCGACCTGCCGGTCACGTTCGAGGACATCCGCACCGACGCCCCGCGCGAGGTGGGAGGCGACGTGAAGCTCGCCAGCTTCAACGTGCTGAACTACTTCACGACGACGGGTGACTCGATCCCCGGGTGCACCTTCTACGACGACCGGGCGGGGAACCCGCTCACCGTGAACAGCGGCTGCGACGCCCGCGGTGCGGCGAACGCCGCGAGCCTCGAGCGGCAGCAGGTGAAGATCGTCACGGCGATCAACGCGCTGGGTGCCGACGTCGTGTCGCTCGAGGAGATCGAGAACTCGGCCCGCTTCGGCGAGGACCGCGACTCGGCCCTCACCACGTTGCGCGACGCCCTGAACGCCGCGGCGGGCAGTGCCGTCTGGGAGTTCGTGCCGTCGCCCCCCGCCTCGGCGCGGCCCGCCAACGAGGACGTCATCCGTCTCGCCTTCATCTACAAGAAGGCCGTCGCCGAGCCCGTCGGCGGGTCGACGATCCTGACGGGTTCGGCCGCCTTCAGCAACGCGCGGCAGCCGCTCGCGCAGGCCTTCCGTCCCGTCGGCGGCGACGCCGAGTCGACCTTCGTCGCGATCGCGAACCACTTCAAGTCGAAGGGCAGCGGTTCGGGCACGGACGCCGACCAGGGCGACGGCCAGGGTGGTTCGAACGGCTCGCGCGTCAACCAGGCGAACGCCCTGGTCGCCTTCGCCGCCGAACGCGAGGCCGCTGCGGGAACCGACAAGGTGTTCCTGTTGGGCGACTTCAACGCCTACAGCCAGGAGGACCCGATCCAGGTGCTGCGGGCTGCGGGCTACGTCGACCTCGGTTCCACCGAGACCGACGAGTACAGCTACGTGTTCAGCGGCCTCAGCGGTTCGCTCGACCACGTGCTCGCCTCGCCCGCCGCGGCGGAGGCCGTCACGGGCGTGGACATCTGGAACATCAACTCGGGTGAGGGCATCGGCCTCGAGTACAGCCGCTTCAACTACAACGTGCGGCAGCTCTATCAGGCCGACCAGTTCCGCTCGAGCGACCACGACCCGGTCGTCGTCGGGGTGTCGCTGCTCGCCGCTCCCGTCGATCCGGTGCCGCCGGTGACCGACCCGGGCACGACGCCCGGTGCGGGCGCCGACCCGAGCACGCCGGGTGCTCCCGGCGCCGTCTCGCCGGGCACCACGGCACCGACCGCGGACGGCTCGCTGGCCTTCACGGGTTCCGCGCCCCTGGCCGGGTGGCTCGCGCTCGCCCTGGTGCTGATGGCGATGGGCGGCACGGTCCTCGTGGTCCGGCGCCGCGCCTCCCGCGTGGGCTAGGCGGACACGCCGGACGGCGGTCGCGACCCGGGTGACCGGGTCGCGACCGCCGTCGTCGTCCGACCGACCGGCAGGCCGAGGAGGCGCGGTGTCGGCCCCGTAGGATCGTCGGGTGACGATCGACGCCCCGGCCCTGACGCGCCTCCGTCTCGGGGTCGCGTACGACGGCACCGGCTTCTCGGGCTGGAGCGAGCAGCCCGGACGTCGCACGGTGCAGGGCGAGATCGAGGCCGCGCTGCAGACGCTCTTCCGCCGGCTGGGCGACGTGCCGACCGTGACCGTGGCGGGCCGCACCGACGCCGGTGTGCACGCGCGCGGGCAGGTGGTGCACCTCGACCTCACCGACGCCCAGATCGCCCAGTTGCAGAAGCCGCACCGCGGCATGCGCGACCAGTCGCCGCTCGACGCCCCGACCGTGCTGGCCCGGCGGTTGAACGGGCTCGCGGGCGCGACCGACGAGATCGTCATCTCGGGTGCGCGAGTCGCGCCTCCTGGTTTCCACGCCCGGTTCGGCGCCCTCTGGCGACGGTACGAGTACCGCATCGCCGACCGCGGGGCCGAACGCGACCCGACGAGGCGCGGTCACACCCTCTGGTACGACCAGCGCCTCGACCTCGACCTGATGAACGCCACGGCCGCGGGCCTGCTCGGCCTGCACGACTGGGCCGCCTACTGCCGGCACCGCGACTACGCGACCACCATCCGCGAGCTGCAGGAGTTCTCGTGGAGGCGCGAGGCCGACGGCGTGCTCGTCGCCTCGGTGCAGGCCGACGCGTTCTGCCACAACCTCGTGCGCAACCTGGTGGGCGCCTGCGTCGCCGTCGGCGAGGGAGCGATGGAGGCGCATCGTGCGGAGGGCGTGCGGCGCGAGGCCCAGCGCAACGGCGAGTTCCGCGTCGTGCCCGCCCACGGGCTCACGATGGTCGAGGTCGGTTACCCGCCCGACGACGAGATGGCCGCCCGGGTGGCCCTGACGCAGGTGAAGCGGTCGCACGACCAGCTGGGGGAGTGACTGCCTCGCGCGAGGCGGGCGGCGGTTGACCGTCTCGCCTGTCTCGGGTAACGTGGCCTCTTGGTGTCTGCGCAACTGCGCGCTTTCGCCCGAAGTTGAGCCCTCCACCTGACTCGTTCTCATCGTCTCTGCGGTGACAACGGCAACGGAGCGGGATTCACGAACCTCTCACCTCGACCAGAAAGCAGCACTACTGTGACGCGCACTTTCTCCCCCAAGCCGGCTGACGTTCAGCCGAACTGGCTGATCATCGACGCCAACGACGTCGTGCTCGGCCGCCTCGCGAGCCACGTGGCAGCCCTGCTGCGCGGCAAGCACAAGCCGACCTTCGCCCCCCACATGGACATGGGCGACTTCGTCATCGTCATCAACGCCGACAAGGTGGCCCTCACCGGCTCCAAGCTGGCCGAGAAGCTCTACTACCGTCACTCGGGCTACCCGGGCGGCATCACGGCCACCACGTACTCCGAGATGGTCGAGAAGCACCCCACCCGTGCGGTCGAGAAGGCCATCCGTGGCATGCTGCCGAAGAACTCGCTGGGCCGTGCCCAGATCAAGAAGCTGAAGGTGTACGCGGGTGCCGAGCACCCCCACGCTGCTCAGCAGCCCACGGTTTACACCCTCGACCAGGTCGCCCAGTAGCGTCCGCCTTCAGACTTAAGGACCCCCACACAGTGGCTCAGATCGCAGATTCCATCGACCAGGCTCCCGAGAGCTTCACCACCGAGAGCTCGGCCCCCGAGGCCGCCGCGACGCCCCGCCCCGTGCTGAGCGTCGGCGGTTCCGCCGTCGGTCGTCGCAAAGAGGCCATCGCCCGCGCGCGCCTCACGCCCGGCTCCGGCACGATCGTCGTGAACGGTCGCACCCTCGAGGACTACTTCCCCAACAAGCTGCACCAGCAGCTGATCAACGACCCGTTCAAGGTCCTCGACCTGCTCGGCTCGTACGACGTGGCCGTCAAGGTCACCGGTGGCGGCCCCTCGGGCCAGGCCGGTGCCCTCCGTCTCGCCATCGCCCGTGCGCTGAACGAGATCGACCGCGAGAACAACCGCGCCACGCTCAAGAAGGCCGGCTTCCTCACCCGTGACGCCCGCGTCATCGAGCGCAAGAAGGCCGGTCTCAAGAAGGCCCGCAAGGCCTCGCAGTTCTCGAAGCGCTAACCAGCACCACACAAGGCAGGTCTCGCGATGTCGCGTTTGTTCGGTACCGACGGTGTCAGAGGCCTCGCCAACCGTGAGTTGACCGCCGCGCTCGCCCTGGGGCTCTCCCAGGCGAGCGCGGTGGTGCTCACGAAGGGGCATCACGCCGATGCCCGCCGCGCCGAGGGGCGGCGACCCGTCGCCGTCGTCGCGCGCGACCCCCGCATCTCCGGTGAGTTCCTCACCGCCGCCGTCTGCGCCGGGCTCGCCAGTTCCGGCGTCGACGTGCTCGACGCCGGGGTCATCCCGACCCCCGCCGCGGCCTTCCTGGTCGACGACATCGGCGCCGACTTCGGCGTGATGATCAGTGCCTCGCACAACCCGGCTCCCGACAACGGCATCAAGTTCTTCGCCTTCGGCGGCACGAAGCTGCCCGACGAGGTCGAAGACCGCATCGAGGCCGCCATGGCCGATCCTCAGCTGATGCCGATCGGTGGCGACGTCGGTCGCATCCGTCGCTTCGCCGACGCCGAGGACCGGTACGTGCTGCACCTCCTCGGTGCCCTGCCGAACCGGCTCGACGGCATCCACGTCGTGCTCGACTGCGCCCACGGCGCCGCCTCGGCCGTCTCGCCCGAGGTCTTCACCGACGCCGGCGCGACCGTCACCCTGATCGGTGCCGACCCCGACGGCGTCAACATCAACGACGGCGTGGGCTCCACCCACCTCGACAACCTCGCGAAGGCCGTCCTCGAGCACGGTGCCGACGTCGGCATCGCACACGACGGTGACGCCGACCGCTGCCTGGCCGTCGACGCCACGGGTGCGGTGGTCGACGGCGACCAGATCATGGCCATCATCGCCCTGGCCCAGAAAGAGCGCGGCGCGCTCGTCGGCGACACCCTCGTCGCGACCGTCATGAGCAACCTCGGCCTCATCCGCGCCATGGCCGACCACGGCATCACGGTCCGTCAGACCAAGGTCGGCGACCGCTACGTGCTCGAGGACATGAACGAGCACGGCTTCACCCTCGGCGGCGAGCAGTCCGGCCACATCGTCTTCGCCGACTACGCCACCACCGGCGACGGCATCCTCACCGGCCTCTCGCTCGTGGCGCGCATGGCCGCGACCGGCAAGAGCCTGGCCGAGCTCGCCTCGGTCATGACGGTCTTCCCGCAGATCATGATCAACGTGCGCGACGTCGACCGTTCGCGCGCGGCGTCCGACGAGGGCGTGGCCGAGGCCGTGCGCCGGTTCGAGGCCGAGCTCGGCGACACCGGCCGGGTGCTGCTCCGCCCCTCGGGCACCGAGCCCGTCGTCCGCGTGATGGTCGAGGCCGCCGACCAGGAGACCGCCGACCGCGTCGCCCACGCGCTGGCCGACGTCGTCCGCGAGCGACTCGCCCTCTGAGCCGCGCGGCGGACGGGGCGCGTCGTCGTGGTGACGGCACCCGCGCCTCCTGACCGGGACGCGACGTCGTCGCGGCGGGTCAGATCTTGCGCAGCAGGACCGAGCTGACCTTGTGGTCGGCGGCCTTCCGCAGGACGAGCGTCGCCCGTGACCGGGTCGGCAGCACGTTCTCGATCAGGTTCGGTTCGTTGACCGACTTCCAGATGCCCGAGGCGAACGACCTGGCCTCGGGTTCGCTCATGTCGGCGAAGCGGTGGAAGAACGAGCGCTCCTGGGTGAACGCGCTCTTCTGCAGGGCGAGGAACCGGTCGACGAACCAGTTCTCGATGTCGCCCGTACGGGCGTCGACGTAGACCGTGAAGTCGAAGAGGTCGCTCAGGGCGAGCCGGCCGGCGACGGCGGGCTGCAGCACGTTCAGCCCCTCGACGATCAGGATGTCGGGCCGGCGCACGACGACCTCGGCGCTCGGCATGATGTCGTAGCTGGTGTGCGAGTAGAACGGGGCGCGCACCTCTTCGGCGCCGCTCTTGACCTGCGAGACGAACCGCAGCAGGTGACGGCGGTCGTACGACTCGGGGAACCCCTTGCGGCTCATGATGCCGCGGCGTTCGAGCTCGGCGTTCGGGTAGAGGAACCCGTCGGTCGTGACCAGCTCGACGCGGGGGGTGTCGTCCCAGCGGCTCAAGAGTTCACGCAGGAGGCGCGCGACGGTGGACTTGCCGACGGCCACCGACCCGGCGACGCCGATCACGAAGGGCGTGCGTTGCGCCCGTTCGCCGAGGAAGTCGCTCGTGGCCCGGTGCAGGTTGCGGGCGCCGGCGGCGTACAGGTTGAGGAGGCGGCTGAGCGGAACGTACACGTCCTGCACCTCGCGCATGTCGAGGCGGTCGCCGAGGCCGCGCAGCTGCACGATCTCGGTCTCGGTCAGCGGCAGGCGCGTCGTCGGAGCCAGGTCGGCCCAGGCGTCGCGTCCGATCTCGACGAAGGGGCTCGCGTGCACGGCGGAGGGCGCGGTCGTCGGGTTGGCTTCGGCCATGCGCACGAGGCTACCGGTCCGGGGTCGGCGCGAGTCGGCACGGCCCGCCGGGCTCTCGGACGGGAACCTCTAGGATCGACCGCATGTGTGGAATCGTGGGATACGTCGGAACGGGTGACAAGAGCATCGAGGTGCTGCTGGGCGGCCTCAAGCGACTCGAGTACCGCGGGTACGACTCGGCGGGAGTCGCCGTGATCGACGCCGCGGGCGACCTCGGCACCCGCAAGAAGGCCGGCAAGCTGCAGATGCTCGTCGACGACCTCGAGGCGACGCCGCTCACCGACGGCACGACCGGCATCGGCCACACCCGGTGGGCGACCCACGGCGGCCCGACCGACGCGAACGCTCACCCCCACCTCGCCGACGACGGCAAGCTGGCGCTCATCCACAACGGCATCATCGAGAACTTCTCCGAGCTCAAGGCCGAGCTGCTCGCCGAGGGCGTCGAGTTCCTCAGCGAGACCGACTCCGAGGTCGCCGCGCACCTGGTCGCCCGGGCCTACCGCGCCTCCGGCGACCTGACCGAGGCCCTGCGCACGGTCGTCAACACCCTCGACGGCGCCTTCACGCTGCTCGTCGTGCACGCCGACCAGCCCGGCGTCGTCGTCGGCGCCCGCCGCAACTCGCCCCTGGTCATCGGCTTGGGCGACGGCGAGAACTTCCTCGGCAGTGACGTCGCGGCCTTCGTGGCCCACACCCGTCGTGCCATGTCGATCGGTCAAGACCAATTGGTGACGATCCGTCCCGACTCGGTCGAGGTCGTCGACTTCACCGGCGCGCCGGTCGAGACGAGCGAGTTCGAGGTCGACTGGGACGCCTCGGCCGCCGAGAAGGGCGGCTGGTCCAGCTTCATGGCGAAGGAGATCAGCGAGGAGCCCGAGGCCGTCGCCAAGACGCTGCTCGGCCGCATCACCGCCGACGGTGCCGTGACCTTGTCCGAGCTCGACGGCGTGCGCGAGCGCCTGCTGACCGTCGACCGCGTCATCGTCATCGCCTGCGGCACCGCCGCCTACGCCGGCATCCTCGGCAAGTACGCCATCGAGCAGTGGGCCCGCGTGCCCGTCGAGGTCGAGCTGGCCCACGAGTTCCGGTACCGCGACCCGGTGCTCGACGAGAAGACCCTCGTCGTGTCGATCAGCCAGTCGGGCGAGACGATGGACACCCTGATGGCCGTCAAGTACGCCCGCGAGCAGGGTGCCCAGGTGCTCTCGATCTGCAACACGCAGGGTTCGACGATCCCGCGCGAGTCCGACGCCGTGCTCTACACGCACGCCGGCCCCGAGGTCGCCGTCGCGTCGACCAAGGCGTTCGTCGCCCAGGGCACCGCGCTCTTCCTGCTGGGCCTGCACCTCGCGACCCTGCGCGGCACGCTCAGCACCGAGGCCATCGCCGAGCAGGTCGCCGACCTGCACGAGATCCCCGGCAAGATCGAGCAGGTGCTCGAGTCGTCCGAGCGCATCAAGACCCTCGCCGGCTGGATGGCCGACACCCGGTCGGTCCTGTTCCTCGGTCGCCACGTGGGCTACCCGATCGCCCTCGAGGGGGCGCTCAAGCTGAAAGAGCTCGCCTACATCCACGCCGAGGGCTTCGCCGCCGGTGAACTCAAGCACGGCCCGATCGCCCTGATCGAGCCCGGTCAGATCGTCTTCGTGATCGTCCCCAGCCCGCGCGACCCGCGCTCGCTGCACCCCAAGGTCGTCTCGAACATCCAAGAGATCCGTGCGCGCGGCGCCCGGGTCATCGCGATCGCCGAAGAGGGCGACGCCGCGGTGCTGCCCTTCGCCGACGAGGTGCTGCACATCCCGCTGGCGGCCCCGCTCTTCGAGCCCCTGCTGTCGGTCGTGCCCCTGCACATCTTCGGCATGGAGCTCGCCGCCGCCAAGGGCCTCGACGTCGACCAGCCGCGCAACCTGGCCAAGTCGGTCACCGTCGAGTAGCGGGTCGTGCAGCCGGGGCAGGGCGTCAAGCGGGTGAGGACGTGATCGTGGGCATCGGCGTCGACGTCGTCGACCTCGAACGCTTCGACCGCTCGATCGAGCGCACCCCGACACTCGCGACGCGACTGTTCCGGGCTGACGAACTCGTCCTGCGGGACGGCAGCCCCCGCGGGCGCCAGTCGCTTGCGGCCCGCTTCGCCGCCAAGGAGGCGCTGATCAAGTCCCTGGGCGGCTCCACCGGGGTGCGCTGGCACGACGTCGTCGTCGTCTCCGACGACCAGGGAGCCCCGTCGCTCGTGCTCAGCGGGGGAGCACGGTCGCTGGCGGACTCGCGAGGCGTCACGCGCCTCCACCTGTCGCTCAGCCACGACGGCGGGGTGGCGGTCGCCTACGTGGTCGCCGAGGGCGACGGCCGCGTCGCTGCCGACCACGACGACGCACACCACGAAGGGGCAGACCGATGACCCACGACGTCACCGTCACCGTCGACACGGCCGCGCTGCGACACAACGTCGAGGTGCTGCGGGCGGCCGTCGCGCCGGCCGCCGTCATGGCCGTGGTCAAGGCCAACGCCTACGGCCACGGTGCCGTCGAGTGTGCCCGGGCCTTCGTCGAGGCGGGCGTCGACTGGCTCGGCGTGGCCGACCTGACCGAGGCCGTGGCCCTGCGACGAGCCGGTGTCGAGGCGCCCGTGCTGGCCTGGCTGCACGCGCCCGACGAGGACTTCGTCGAGGCCGCCGCGCTCGGCATCACCCCGGCCGTGTCGAGCGTCGACCAGCTCGAGGCGGCCGTGGCGGCCGGCGTCCGGGCGGTCCACCTGGCGATCGACACGGGTCTGAGTCGAAACGGGGCCGTCGAGTCCGAGTGGCCCGAGCTGTTCGAGCGTGCGGCCGGCCACGCCGGCGTCGTGCCGGTCGAGGGCCTCATGACCCACGTGTCGAACGCCTCGTCCGAGGAGGACGGCCTGCAGACGGCCCGCTTCGCCCGCGCCTCCCAGATGCTCGACGAGCGGGGCGTTCGGCCGCCACTGCTGCACGTCGCCGCCTCGGCGGCGGCGCTCGACTACGTCGGGTCGAGGGCCACGATGGTGCGCTTCGGTCTCGCGAGCTACGGGCTCAGCCCCTACCCCGACCGCACGTCGGCCGAGCTCGGCCTGCGTCCGGCCATGACCGTCACGGCGCCGGTGACCACCGTCAAGCGCATCCCGGCGGGCGAGGGCGTGTCCTACGGCTACCTCTTCCGCCCCGAGCGCGACACGTCGATCGCGATCGTGCCGGTGGGGTACGCGGACGGCATCGACCGGGCCGCGAGCGAGCGCGCGTCCGTCACGATCGGCCGGCGCACCTACCGGGTCCGCGGGCGCATCGCCATGAACGCCCTCGTGATCGACGTGGGCGACGACCCCGTCGAGATCGGTGACGAGGTCGTGCTGTTCGGCGACCCGACCCTGGGCCGGCAGTCCGCCGCCGACTGGGCCGAGGCCATGGGCGGCATCACCTACGAGGTCGTGGCCTGCCTGGCCGCCGGCCTCACCCGGAGGTACACCGCATGAGCGCCGCGACGTCCCTGCGCCGGGCCACGGTCGACCTGGCCGCGTACCGGGCGAACCTCGAGTCGTTGATCGCCCGTCTCGACCCTGTCGAGATCCTGGCCATCGTCAAGGCCGACGCCTACTCGCACGGGGCCGACGTCCTCGTGCCCGAGGCCGTGGCGGCGGGCATCCGCTGGTTCGGCACGGTCGAGCTCGCGCCGGCCCTGAGGATGCGACGCCTGGGCATCGGCGGCGACGCGTCGTTCTTCGCCTGGCAGCTGAGCCCGTCCGACGACCTCGAGGCCGCCGTCGACCTGCACGTCGACCTGGGGGTGTCGACCCTCGACCAGCTCGAGTCCGTGGCCGCGGTCGCGCGGGCACGCGGTGGCGTCGCCCTCCTCCACCTGACGATCGACACCGGGCTGCACCGCGAGGGCTGCCTGCCCTCGGACTGGCCGGTCTTCGTCGCCCGTGCCGTCGAGTTGCGCGACGAGGGCGTGGTCCGCCTGCGCGGCATCTTCTCTCACGTCAGCGAGACGAGCGAGGCCGACGACCAGGCCGCGGCCCGGGTGTTCGAGAAGGCCGTGGCCGACGCCGAGGCGTTCGGTGCGACCGTCGAGAAGCGGCACATGTCGTCGAGTTCGGCCGCGCTCGAGCACCCCGAGCGGCGGTTCGACATGGTGCGCATGGGGTCCAACGGCCTGGGCATCCCCGTGACCGAGGGCGTGACCGCCGCCGACCGCGGACTGCGTCCGGTGCTCACGCTGAGCGCGTCCGTCGTCAAGGTCAAGCGCGTCGCCGCGGGCACCGGGGTCTCGTACGACTACACGTTCCGTGCCCCGTCCGACACGACGCTCGCGCTCGTGCCCCTGGGCTACGCCGACGGCGTCAGCCGCCGGGCGCAGGGGGCGGTGCACGTCGTCGTGAACGGTGCGCCGCGGCCGATCGTGGGCCGGGTCGCCATGGATCAGTTCCTGGTCGACATGGGCGACGACCCGGTCGCGGTCGGCGACGAGGTCGTGCTGTTCGGGCCGGGCGACCGGGGAGAGATGACGATCGGCGAGTGGGCCGACGCCACCGACACGATCCCCGAAGAGGTCGCCTGCCGCGTCGGCGCCCGGGTGCCGCGCGTCTACGTCGGCGGCCGCCCGTGACCATCTCGGGCGCTCCCGTCGAGCTCACGGTCGCCGACTCCGACGCCATGGAGGCGCTGGGGCGTCGGGTGTCCAGCCGGCTGCGAGCGGGTGACCTGCTGGTCCTCACCGGACCGCTCGGAGCCGGCAAGACGACCTTCACGCGCGGCCTCGGCGAGGGGCTCGAGGTCCGCGGGCAGGTGGCGAGCCCGACGTTCGTCCTGGCGCGCACGCACCCGACCGCGTCGGGCACGCCCTTGGTGCACGTCGACGCGTACCGGTTGTCGGGCGAGGCCGAGCTCGACGACCTGGACCTCGACTTCGAGGGCTCGATCGTGGTCGTCGAGTGGGGTGCGGGGCTCCTCGACGGGGTGTCCGACTCGTGGCTCGACGTCGTGATCGAGCGACCGACGGGAGCGGTCGAGAGGCACGGTGTCGGTGCGTCCGAGGGCGAACCGGTGGACGACGGGCACGCCGACGAGTCGGACGCGCCCGATCTCGAGACGCCGGACGAGCCGAGACGCGTGACGATCACCCCGCACGGCACCCGCTGGGCCGACACGGCCCTGCTCGCCGACTGACCGGCGCGGGCGCGGATGCCCCCACCGGGGGTCGTGAGGACTGCTCCGCTCCGGGTAAGCTCGCCAGGTTCCATCACCTCAACCCGGGAGTGTCCGTTGGATCCTCAGCACTACTGGCGCGCTCTCCTGAAGAGTTGGCCCCTCGTCGTCGTCCTCGCCCTCCTGGGGGGAAGCGCGGGTTACGCGTACGCCCAGACGCAGCCCGACTCGTTCCGGGCCACGAGCAGCGTCTTCGTCTCGGCGACCGAGGGCTCCGATCCCAACGAGCTGTTGCAGGGGTCGTCGTACACGCAGAACCTCGTGCAGAGCTACACGCGTCTGGCCACGTCCTCGGTCGTGCTCGAACCCGTCATCGAGCAGATGGGCCTCGACGTGACCCCGACGCAGCTCGCACGTCAGATCACCGCCGAGAACCCTCTGAACACCGTCATCATCGACGTCGCCGTGGTGGACGGTGACGCCCAGCGGGCGGCCGACGTCGCGAACGCGGTCACCATCTCGTTGAGCCGGCAGGCCCGGGCACTGTCGCCCGAGAACACCGCCGGCGACTCGACGCTGAGCGTCGCCCCGATCGCCGAGGCGACGCCCCCGACGTCGCCCATCAGCCCGAACCGTCGGCTGATCGCCCTGAGCGGTCTCGCCGTCGGGACCGTCCTCGGCATCGCCCTGGCGCTGCTGCGCTCGGTGGTCGACACCAGGCTCCGCACCGCCCGCGACGTCGAGGACCTGCATCTCGTCCCCATGCTCGGCAGCGTGACGCGGCGCAACCGTGGCGTGCTCGCCCTCTCGGACGAGCCCCAGGGTGCGGCGGCGGACGATTTCCGTCGCATCCGCGCCCAGCTGCAGTTCGCGGACGTCGACCGGGCCACCCGCACCATCGCGGTCTCGTCGGTCGCGGCCGACGAGCGCGAGGGGCGGGCGGCGGTCGCCCTCGACCTCGCGTTGGCGTTCGCCGAACGCGGTCTCGGTGTGCTCGTCGTGGACGCCGACCTGCGCGGCAGCGGTCTCGCCGAGCTCGCGGCCGTCTCGGACGAGGTGGGCCTGACCGACGTCGTCGTCGGCCGGCTCGAGTTCGCCGCAGCCGTGACGTCGTGGCGCGACGGCGTCGACATCCTGACGGCCGGCGACGTGCCGCCGAACCCGAGCCCCCTGCTGAGCTCGCGTTCGATGGCGCTCCTGCTCGAGACCGCCCGTGAACGCTACGACGTCGTCGTGGTCGACGCGCCCGCCGTGCTCACCTCGTCCGACACGCTCGAGATCGGTCGCCTGACCGACGGCGTCGTCATCGTCGCCACCGCGGGCCGGTCGACCCGACCGCGACTCGTCTCGGCGGTCCGTGCGCTCGAGAACGTCAAGGTCCGCGTCATCGGCGTCGTCTTCGACGGCGTGGCAGCGGGTCGTCAGCGGGCGTCGCACGACCTGCCGCAGTCGGTGCTCGTGCCCGTCTCGACGTCGTCCGACGAGCAGACCTATCCCTTCGCCCGCGACACGGCGGTCGACGGGGCCGCCGCGACCGACCGCCCGTCGGCGGGCAGGTCCCGCCGCACCACGGGTGGCCAGGGCGACGCCACGCCGTGAGCCCCACCCGCCCGGCCGGCCCGTCCCGGGGGCGCACGCCGCGCCTCCCGGCGGTTCGCCTCTACGAGTCCCTCCGCACGGCTCACCTCGAGCGGGCGCACGAGCTGGCTCCGGCCAGCATCGTCTACCGCGTCACCCGGTACGACTTCGATTCCTCGCTCGCCGAGGGCCTCGACCTCGTGCCGGCCGGCCCGGTGCGGGCCGCCTGGCTGATCGCGCGGTCCGAGGTCGAGACCCTCGAGGTCAACGAGCCGCTGATGACGTCGAGCCTGCCCGCGACAGCGCTCGTGCTGGCGGCCCTGGCGGTGCGACGCCGGATCACCGGCCGCCCGACCACCGTGGTGAGCTATCTGATCGGCAACGCCGACCCGTTCACGTCGGCGACCGCTCCCCGGCTGCGGACGCGACTGCGCCGACGCGGTGAACGCGTGCTGGCCCGGGCGGTCTGGCGGCGACTCGACCGGGTGGTCTTCGGGACGGAGGCGGCGCGCGAGACGTACACGCGCCTCCTCGGTTCCCCGTCGCCCCGGGCCTCCGTGGCCTCGGTGCCCGCGCTGCCGACGCGTCACCAGGACGCCCGCGGCGGCGGGGTCCGCCCGCCCGCGGTCGCGTTCGTCGGCTCGTTCGTCGAGCGCAAGGGGCTGCGCGTGCTGGCGGCGGCCTGGCCGCTCGTCGTCGCCGCCCGCCCGCAGGCGACGCTCACGCTGCTCGGCAAGGGCGCCCTCGAGCAGGAGGCGCGGGCACTGTCGGTCACGGAGCCCTCGGTCGCCGTCGAGGTCGATCCGTCGCGCCCGCGCATCCACTCCGTGCTCGACGAGGCGCGCGTGCTCGTGCTCTGGTCGCAGCCGAGCCCGACCTGGCGCGAGCAGGTGGGACTGCCGATCGTCGAGGGGCTGTCGCACGGTTGCACCGTCGTGACGACGACGGAGACCGGCCTCGCCGACTGGCTCGACGCGCACGGCCACGTGGTCGCGTCCGACCCGCGTTCCCCTCGGGTGCTGGCCGACGCGATCGTCGCGGCGCTCGACGCGGGCCGCGCCGCCGACGACGTGCTGGCCGACCTGCCCGACCGCGACGGACGCCTCGCCGCGGACGACCGACTGTTCGGGCGCGCTTCGTGAGCCGGTCGGCGACGGGCTCGACCGGTCGTCCTCGTCGGGGCGGCGCGATGGCCGCCGTGGGCTCGACCGCGGCGATCAAGGTGATCGTGATGGGGCTGTCGGGCGTGCTCGGCATCATCACGAGCCGCATGATCATCCAGAACTTCGGCACCGACGCCTACGCCCAGTACGGACTGCTCTCGACCTTCCCGACCCTGCTGCCGTTCGCCGACCTCGGCATCGCGGCGATCGTGATCAACGCCGTGGCCGGGTCGTCGTCGGTCCGCACCGACGACTTCGTCAAGCGCTCGATCGTCACGGCCTTCCGCGTGCTGCTGGTGTCGGGCGGCATCATGGTCGCGGTCGCCCTGATCATCACGCTCGCCGGCTGGTGGCCCGTCTTGCTGGGTGAAGGGCTGCTGCCCGACGGCGGCTCGCTGGCGGCAGGTCTCTGCCTCGCCGTGTTCGGCCTGGTGATCCCGCTGACGGTCGGCCAACGCATCCTCGTGGGGCTGAAGAAGACCAGCACGCAGGTGGCCAGCCAGGCCGTCGTGGCGCCGTTCATGCTGCTCGCGATCGGCTCGGCCGTCATGTTCAGCGCGCCGATCGGCAGCTACCTCGCAGTCGTCTCGTACGTGGCCAACAGCCTCGTCTCGGTGATCTGCCTGATCGTGGCGGCCCGCGCGCTGTCCCCGCAGATCGGACAAGCCGTCAAGCTCGTGCCGCGCGTCCGCAGCTACCGCGGCGTGCCCGCCCTGGGCCTCGCCTGGCCGATGCTCGTGCAGATGATCGCCCTGCCGGTCGCGATGCAGACGGGCCGCCTGTTGCTCAGCCACCTGGCCGGCCCGGACGAGCTCGCGCAGTACAACCTCGCCTCGCAGCTGTTCGGCATCGTCCTGCAGACCGTCGCCGCGGCGGGCATCGCGCTCTGGCCGGTCTACGCGGCGGCCCGGTCGGCCGGGCGCGTCGAGTCGCCGACCGTGCCGACGCTGTGGTTCCTGCTCGGGGGACTCGTGCTGGGCACCGCGCTCGCCGTGCTGAGCCCGTTCCTGGCGCGGTTCGTCTCGGGCGGGGCGATCACGCTCGACGGCTGGATGCTCGTCGGCTTCGTCGTGTTCGTCGGCCTGCAGGCGGCGAAGTACCCGGTCGGCATGTACATGACCGACAAGACCGGACTGGTCTTCCAGGTGCTGCCGATCGTGCTGATGGTGCCGCTCAACCTCGGGCTGTCGTGGTGGTTCATCGGGATGGTCGGTGCGGCAGGACCCGTGCTGGGCTCGGCGATCTCGGTGGCGCTCTGCCAACTCGTGCCGAACCTCTGGTACGTGTCGCGCGACCTGCGTCGGCGTCGGGCCGAGGCGGCGGGCGATGCGGGTGGTGACGGCGTGGTCGACGAGTCGGCGGAGGACGAGGGCGCCACGGCGGCCGCGGGCCTCGACGTCGACGAACAGCGCGGTGACGAGACCGCCACCGACCAGGCGATCGCCGAGCGAGCGGTGGCCGAGCGGGCGGTGGCCGAGCGGGCCGCCGGGGAACGTGCGCGCGACGGCCGCACCGGTGACGACGAGAAGGAGGCGCGGTGATCGAGGTCCTCTTCGCCCACGAACGCGACGTGGCCGGCTGGGCAGCCGACCACGCGGCAGGGCTCCGTCCCGGGCTCTGGCCCTACGGCCTCGAGGCGCTGCGCGACTCGGACCCGGAGGCGCGCCTCGCGTCGGTCACCGAACCCGGCCGCCTGCAGGTGCTGCGCGACCGGGTGGTGCCGCGCCGCGCCTCCTCGTCCGGGGTCCCGTCCGGCGACGTCGGGGTGACCTGGGACGAGAACGTCGCGCGGCGGATGCTGCTGACGCGGCCCCACGACCGGATGTACACCGGGGTGATCTGGGTGACCGACCGGGTCGACCGCGGGCAGGACGTCGGACGCATGCGCGACGTGCTGCGCCGCATGAGCGGGCTCTGGGTGATCAGCCGGGGGCAGGTCGAGCCGCTGCGACGGTTCGTCGGTGAGGACGGGCCCCCGGTCGGGTTCTTCACCTTCGGGGTCGACGAGGAGTTCTTCGCGTCGCGTCCGTGGCCCTCGCGACCGATGGTGCTGAGCATCGGAGGTGACCGCGACCGCGACCCGGCGACGCTGTTCGCGACGCTGGATCGCGTGCACGCCGAGCGGCCGGACGTCGAGCTGGTCGTGCAGACGACGAGCGACGCGGTGCCTCCCGCGGGCGTCACCGTGGTGCCGCACGTCTCGCATCGCGAGCTGGCCGAGCTGTACGCCCGCGCCTCGGTCGTGGCCGTCGCGACGCGCGACAACCTGCACGCGTCGGGCATGACGGTCAGCCTCGAGGCCATGGCGACGGGGCGACCCGTCGTGATGACGAACACCCCGGGCATCGAGGACTACGTGGAGCACGAGCGAACCGGGTTGTTGGCGCCGGTGGGGGACTCGTCGGCGCTCGCGGGACACGTGCTGCGGCTGCTCGGGGACGAGACCGAGGCCCGGGCGTTCGGCGCGGCGGGGCGGGCCCTCGTCGAGGAACGGCTGACGACACGGCACCTGGCGGCGTCGCTGGCGGAGTTCGTCGCGGGCTGAGGGCGTCAGGGGCTGTGGGCACCAGCCCGGGCCCGATCCGGGCGGGTTCGTCGAACACGGTCGGTCGAAGACGACCGCGCTCGTCGAACACGCCCGCTAAGGTCGGCCCGTTCGCTTGCGGTGACGTCACCGCGCCCCGGGAGGCGCGTGGCCCTCCGACGCGGGATGGCGCCCGGCGCGTCGCGGGCGGCAGGATCGACCTGCACCGAGGGCACGAGATCCTCGGCGGAGGGGGACCGATCGTGCCGACGTCGGACGGACGACCACGGTGACCGCGTCGCAACGACGAGCCTTGTGGGTGTTCCCGGTGTTCGTCGTGACCGCGGTGTACGTCGTGGTCATGAGCACGAACGCGTGGGTCGACCCCGACCCCGAGCAGCGTGCCCGGCTGGCCGCCGGCTGGCCGGTCGCCGGTGCCGTCTGGTTCAAGGTCGGACTCGGCTACGTCGGCGCCCTGGCGGCTCTCGTCCTCACCGGGCTCTTCGCCGTGCTGTACGCCCGCGAGTGGCTCTTCATCCGCCGTACGCGACGGCCGTCCGGGGCGGCCGCCGATGAGGGCGGACCCGTCTCGGGGGCCGCATTGCGCCGTCGCTCCCGCCGGACGGCGGCCCGGATCGACCCGGCGCGGGTCCGCACCGTGCTCGTCGTCAGCCCCAGGGGCATCGGGCGCAGCGTCATGGCCGCCGCGTACCTGCGCGTCCTCGTCGACGACGAGTACTTCGTCGACGCCCGGGGCATCGATCCGCCGGACGAGCCGGTGCCGCCGGCGATGCAGCGCGACGTGACCATCGTGATGGGCTTGGACAAGACCTGGGTGGAATTCGGGCAGACGCCGAAACGGATCATGGCGGCCCCGGTCCGGGCGGCCGACCTGGTGGTCCGGATCGGATGCCCGGACGCGTTCCCCGTGCCCCGGTCGACCCCCGTGCTGGACTGGGACGTGCCCGATCCGATCGGTGCCGGTCTCGTCGACGTCTTCTCCATCAGGGACGACATCAGACGGCCGGTCGAGTCGCTCGCCGAGGCGCTGGCGCTCGAGCGTCGTTCGTTGGACCTGAGGGACCGCGACCTTCCCGGGCGACGTCACACGGTGGCGGAGGGTCGGGCCACGATCGCCTACCCGGAGGTCGAGGACGCCGGCGGCGGTGCTCTCGCCGACACCGCCGCCGGATGGTTCGCCGCGGCCGAGGCCCGCGTGCTGGTCGAGATCGTCGACGCCCCGTACACGGCGGCGGAGATCAACGACCGCGGTCCGTTCGCGCCCGACTTCACCGTTCCCTGGGTGGCATCGGCCGGAGAGGCCGAGTCGGCCCTGGCGGACGAACTGACCTGGCGTGGAGTCGGGGGGCCGCCGACCCTGGCCCGGGATGCCGTCGCCCTGGTCGTCGAGTGGCTCGTGGAGGCGGGCGTCCTCCGGCCGTTGTCCGACGAGCGACGGGAGGCGCTGCGCGAGTCCGGTCAGGCGCAGCGCGACCACGACGATCCGTTCGAGGAGTGGCCCCGGGGTCTGGCGGGCGAGTACCCCGCGATGGCGGAGCTGCGCCACGCCGAAGAGGACTTCGACACGTGGGAGGTCGTGCCCGCTGCGGCGCTGCGTGTCTACCCGAGGCTCGCGGAGGAGTGGGGGAGCCGATCGCGGGCGGACGCGCGGTGAACTGGCGTTCGATGCGCTCATTCCGACGCCAGTCCCCGAGGGGCGCCCCGGGCGGGGGAGCGGCCGAGCGGTCGATCACCGGGCAGAGCGTCGCGACCACGCAGCCCAGGGCGGCCGCGAAGAGCACGATCGCGATGGAGTCGCTGGCAGCCGTCCGGTCGAAGAGGCCCCAGCACGCGTCACCGACGACGAGGAAGGCCCCGAGGACCATGGCGGCGAGCCCGCTCACGAGCGTCCTGCGGCGCACCCTGCCAGCGTCGAGGAACTCCGCCCGGCGCGCGCGGTAGACGCTCCAGCCGCACCGCACCGCCCCCACGTGTCTCGGCGGACGATCCCTCAGATCGACGCTCGATAAATTTATCAAGCCACCGGTCGGGCGCGCCGCCGCAGCTCGGCCGCGACGATCCGACGCCCCTCGAGCACGGCCCGCAGCCCGACGAGCAGCGTGCCCGGCGACCGCACGAACTGCCGCCGCCCGCCCTGCAGCAGCACCTCCCACGCGATGCACGGGGTCAGGCGTCGCCATCGGCGCAGGTCGTCGTCGCCGAGGTGCTTCGCGGCGAACAGCAGACGGTTGCGGATGTTGTACCGGTAGTACCCGGCCGACTTCGCCTGCCCCGACCGGTCGGCCCCGCCGGCGGTCTGCGTGCCGCCCTCGGCGTGGACGACGGTGACGTCGTCGAGCAGCCGCAGCGCGCCTCCTGCACTCACGACGCGGCGCGACAGGTCGACGTCCTCCCAGTACAGGAAGTAGTCGTCGTCGAAGCCGCCGCAGCGCTGCCACAGCTCGTCGCTCAGCACGAGGCAGGCGCCGCTCAGCCACTCCTCGACGCGGGAACCGGGCAGTCGTCGTCGTCGTGACCGGATGCGTCCGTCGTCCAGGTACAGGTCGCTGCCGGCCGACCAGACGCTGCCGTCGGGGCGCAGCACGGTCGGCGCGCTCATCGTCAGCGGTTCGGACGAGGAGGCGCGGTGCAGGGCGACGAGGGCCCCCGCGTCCGCGACGGCGTCCGGGTTGAGCAGCACGTGGTGGCGCGCCCCGGCCTCGCGGGCCCGGGCGACGCCGAGGTTGACCCCGGTGCCGAAGCCCTCGTTGCCGTCGGGCGCGACGAGGTGCCAGCCCTCGGCCGCGGCGAGCTCGCTCACGCGGGCGCGCTCGGCCGCTCCCGACCAGTTGTCGACGACGACCACGACGAGGCCCTCCGTCGCCCGTGAGACGGGCGCGAGGTTCTGGCGCAGCAGGTCGGTCGAACCGTAGTTGACGACGACCACCGAGAGGCCGACGAGCGACTCACCCACGGTTCGTCCCCCGTCCACCCGCAGGAGGCGCGGTGAGCGACCCGACGCCGGTCACCGACCTGACATGCTGGGGGCCGTGACGACCGACCCGACCGCCCCGCGCCTCCTGACGATCGCCGTGCTGACCTTCCGCCGGCCGCGTGATCTCGACGCGGTGCTGCCGCTGCTCGTCGAGCAGGCCCGCAGCGTGCGCGGACTCGGCGTCGAGGCGCGCGTGCTCGTGGTCGACAACGACGCGAGCGGGTCGGGGCGCGAGCGCGTCGAGGCGGCGGCGCTCGCCGCGGCCGGCCCGGGTGACGGTGCCGAGCCGGACGACGCCGTGTCCGTCCACTACGTCGTCGAGGGCACGCCGGGCATCGCCTCGGCCCGCAACCGGGCGCTCGCCGAGAGCGGCGACAGCGACCTGTTGGTCTTCATCGACGACGACGAGCGGCCGTCCGAGCAGTGGCTGCGCGCGCTGGTCGCCCTGCAGGCCGAGACCGGTGCCGCGGCCGTCGTCGGCCCCGTGCGCAGCGAGTACGAGGTCGAGCCCGAGCCGTTCATCGTCGAGGGGCGCTTCTTCGTGCGCCGCCGACTCGCGACCGGCACGTCCGTCGACGTCGCCGCGACCAACAACCTGCTGCTCGACCTCGCCGAGGTGCGCCGCCAGGGGTTGACCTTCGACGTCACGCTCGGTCAGCTCGGCGGCGAGGACACCTTGTTCACCCGCAGCCTGGTCGCCGGCGGCGGCGCGATCCTGTGGTGCGCCGAGGCGGTCGTGACGGACGTCGTCCCCGCCCACCGCGTCACGCGGCTCTGGGTCGTGCAGCGCGCCTACAGCAGCGGCAACGGCTGGAGCCTCACCTCGGTGATGCTGTCCGCGCGAGGGGCCTCGCGACTGGGCACGCGCCTCCGGCTGTCGGCCAAGGGCGGCGTGCGCGTCGTCGGTGGGCTGGGCCGGTACGCGCTCGGCACGGTGTCCCGCCCCCTCGGGCGACGGTCGCTGGGGCAACGCGCTCGTGGCATCCGCACGATGGCCCGGGGCGCAGGCATGGTGGCGGGCGCGTGGGGCGCGGGGTACCGGGAGTACGGCCGCGTCGACGGCTGACCTCACGGGCCGACCCGACGTCCGCCGACGACGCCTCGACCGCGGACGGCGGCGATCGCCCGACGGTACGCCGCGACGTGCGCCTCGCCAGCACGGTCCCAGTCGCGGGCCGACAGATCGGGGCGGGCGTCGTCGTCGAGCCGCGAGGCCGCGTCCAGCGCGTGCTCGACGTCGTCGGGACCGAGGTCGTCGGAGTACTGCCGCACCCAGTCGGCACCGACCTCGTCGGCCAGGCGGGCGTTGACCTCGTTGGCGGGCACGAGCACGGGCCGGCCGAGCGACAGGGCCGTCAGCACACCGCCCGAGTTGTGCATCTCGCGGTAGGGCAGCACGACGAGCTCGGCCCGGCGCACCACGTCGATGAGGGCTTCGTCGTCGAGGAACCGCAGGTCGAGGCTGACCCGGGGGTCGTCGGCCGCGAGCTGCTCGAGGCCATGGGCGAGCTCGGGCGTCGAGGGCTTGCCGGCGGCGTGCAGTCGCCGGTCGTCGCCGCGCACGCCACGGAAGGCCCGGACGAGGCCGTCGACGCCCTTGTACCGGCGGATGAAGCCGAAGTACGACACCCGGCCGGCCTCACGCGACGGCCACGGCCAGCGCGCGAACCAGTCGACGTAGTGGCCGTGGGGGATGAGCGCGCCGAGGGCGTCGGGGTGCTCGGGCGTCTCGTCGTTCAGCCGCACCCAGAGCGTCGTGCGTCGCTCGATCCACCGCAGCAGGACGCGCTCGCGGCGCGAGATGCCGCTCGGCAGCTCGAGGTTGTGCTCGGTGCGGACGATCGGGGTGCGCGTCAGTCGCAGCTTCGTCACCAGGGCGACGGTCAACGCCTGACGCACGAGAGCCTTGAGCGGGCTCTGCCCCGAGACGAGGATCTCGGGCCAGTGCACGTGGAACACGTCGTAGCGGCCGAGCAGCGCGCCCTTCCAGTCGAAGGTGCGCACCTCGACCCCGGGGACCGCGCCGACGGCGTCCCGGAGCATCACGAGGTAGGGGTTCGTCGTCGGTCGCGGTCGGGGGAACGACTGCTGGACGACGAGCCTGCTCGGGTGCCCCGGGACGACGTCGGTCACGGCTTGAAGACGCTCAGGTCGTCGAACGAGACCGTCTGCGGGGCGTTGGTGGTGCTGCCCGAGGCGTAGGCGCCGAGGGCGACCCAGCCGGGTGCCTGCAGCCCCGCGTACGTGTCGGTGGCCGACACGGTCCAGGCCGTCGGCTCGGTGGTGCCGTCCGCCCAGACCTTGGCGCGGATCGTCGTCGTCCCCGTACCGCTCACCTCGAGGCGCACGTTGAGCTTCGCCCCGGGGGCCACCGTTCCGGGGACGAGGGTCTCGCCCACCAGGTTGATGCCCGTGGCCGAACCCTTGAACGCCGTGAGGGCGACGACCGCGCGTCCGTCGGAGCGGTAGCGCAGGGTCGCGCGGTACTCCGAGTTGGTCGCGACCTTCCGGCCGGTGACGTAGACGAACGTGCCGCCACCCGTCGCCGCCTTGTCGAGGCTGACGCTCGTGCGCAGGTCGGTGTCGGTCGAGCTGACCCCGGTGAGGGCCATCGAGGTGTTCCACCCGGCAGCACCGAGGAACTGCGTGCCGACCCCGCCGGTCACCGCGTACTGCGACGCGCTGCCCGTGCGGGCCCAGGTGCCACCGACCTCTGCCGTGCCCCAGCCACCCGTCACCGAGCGGCCGAAGCCGTCCTTGACCACGGCGGTGACGACAGGAGGCGCGGTGACCGTCACCGTGGAGGTGCGGGTCCCGGTGGCGCCCTTGTCGTCGGTCACCGTCAGGGTCACCGTGTACGTTCCGGCGGCGGCGAAGTCGTGCTTCGTCGTGCTGCCGGTCGCGGTGGCTCCGTCACCGAAGTCCCAGGCGTAGGCGGCGACGGTGCCGTCGGAGTCGCTCGAGGAGCGTCCGTCGGCGGAGACCGAGAGCTTGTCGGTCGCCGTCGTGAACGACGCCGTGGGGGCCGCGTTCGGGATCGGCGCGACCGTGACGGTTCCCGTGGAGGTGCCGGTGGCGCCCTTGTCGTCGGTCACCGTGAGGGTCACGGTGTACGTGCCGGCGGCGGCATACGTGTGCGAGGCCGTCCTTCCGGTGGCCGTGCCGCCGTCGCCGAAGGTCCAGGCGTAGCCGGCCACGGTCCCGTCGGGGTCGGCCGAGGTCGACGCGTCGGTCGACACCGCCAGACCCGTCGAGGTGTTCGTGAACGACGCCGTGGGGGCGACGTTCGCCGGCGGGGCCGGGGCGACGGTGACCGTGCCCGTGGAGGTGCCGGTGGCGCCCTCGCCGTCGGTCACCGTGAGGGTCACGGTGTAGGTGCCGGCCGCGGCGTAGGTGTGTCCGGTGGTCGAGCCGGTGGCTGCGGCCGTCCCGTCACCGAAGTCCCAGCGGTACGACGCGATGCTTCCGTCGGCGTCGGTCGATGCCCTACCGTCCACGGCGACGACCAGGTGGTCGACGGTCGAGGCGAACGAGGCGGTGGGTGCCTGGTTCACGCGGGGCGGCGTCACCGTGACGGTCGCGGTCGAGGTGCCGACGGCACCCCGGTCGTCGGTCACGGTCAGCGTGACCGTGTACGTGCCGCCCGCGGCGTAGGTGTGGGCGGGCTTGGTCCCCGACGCCGCGGCGCTGCCGTCACCGAAGTCCCAGGCGTACGAGGCGATCGAGCCGTCGCCGTCGACCGAGGTGCTGCCGTCGAAGGTGGCACCGAGACCGGTGGCCGACGAGGTGAAGGCCGCCGTGGGCGCAGCGTTCGGCTTGTTCGCACCGAGCGCGTAGTGCTGCGCGACCGTAGTGGCGTCGAGGGGGCGGGCGTAGACGGCGGCCTCGTCGAGGCTGCCGGCCCAGTAGCTCGAGCCCGAGTTCCACGAGCTGTCGCCGCCCAGGCGCCAGAAGCCCCGGTAGCCGTCGGAGGCCGTGGTCGGGTTCGACCCCACCTCGGCTCCGTCCACGTAGAGCTTCATGCCGCCCGAGCCCTGCGTGGCGACCACGTGGTGCCAGCGGCCGTCGTTGTAGCTCGCCGTGCTGCTCGCGAGGTTCATCTGGCCGGTCCAGTTGCCGAACTGCAGGCGACCGTCCTGCTCCATGTAGACGTGGCGGTCGTAGTTGCCGCTGTAGCCGGTCTGCTGGTTGCCGAAGCCGATCAGCTTGCCGCCCGAGGTCGTGGTCGTGTTGAACCAGGTCTCGAGCGTGTAGCTGTTCGGGGTGTCGTACGAGGTGGTGGTCGCCACGCCGGCGTCCTGCCCGTTGAACGTCGCCGACCGGCCGGTGCCGCCGACGGCCGACGGGCCGCCGGTCGTCAGCCCGCCGGTGGAGACGCCGTTCGTGCCGATCGGTGAGGAGTCGGTCGCGAGGCCGGACGAGTCGCCGTCGAGTCGGAAGTACGCCTCGGGGTCGTCCTGGAAGACCCGGGCGCCGTAGGCGTCGGCCGGTGCCTTGGGCAGTGTGCTCGTGCGACCCGAGGCGACCCACTGGCCGTCGACCTGCTGGGGGCTCAGGGCCGTCGGGTACACCGACACGTCGTCGATGTCGCCCTGGAAGTAGGGCGCGCCGTCCCAGTTGTTGTCGCCACCGATGCGCCAGAAGCCCGTGTAGTCCTGGGCGCCGGTCGTCCCCGCGTCGGTCGCGATCTTCTTGCCGTCGACGTAGAACGACTGACCGGCCGAGCTCAACGTGCCGACCACCTGGTGCCACTGACCGTCGTTCAGGGCGGTCGGGCTCGTGATGATGCGGCTGGCATTCGGGTACACGCCGAACGAGACACGGCCCCTGGGGTCCATGTACAGGTGCCGGTCGTACGAGTTGGAGTTGCCGGTGCGGTTGCTGCCGAAGCCGACGATCTTTCCGCCGGCGGTCGACGTCGTGCGGAACCAGGCCTCGACCGTGAAGGTCTGCGGGCCGGTGATTGCCGACGCCGTCGACGAGAGACCGGTGTCCGTGCCCGAGAAGGTGCTCGCGCCGTCGGAGTCCGTCGTGGTCTGACCGGTGGTGCCGCGCGTCACGCCGGCCTGGGCCTGCTGGTCGTCGTAACCGACCCAGTCGTAGACGGTCGAGCCGCTCTTCTCGCCGAGGCGCCAGAGCGACGTGGCGCCGTCCGCGGCGACCTGCTTGGCGTAGGGCGAGACCGCGTCGGCCGTCACGGTGATGTCGACACCGTCACCCAGTACCGTGTTGCCGAGCGGATCGGTGGCGCGGATGCGGTAGCTGTGGGTGCTGCCGGGGGCGAGGTCCTTGTCGACGAAGCCGAGGGCGGGGCGCTTCCAGAAGGTCGACGCCGTGGTCTTCGTGTAGACCGGGTTCGTGAGGTCGCCGTCGCGGTACACCGCGTACGTCAGGTTCGCGTTGTCCTTGTCCCAGTTGGACTGCCAGCTGACGCGGACCGTGCCGGACGACAGCGAGACGAGGTTCGGGGTGAAGAGCGCTCCCGATGCCTCGGGGCCCATCTTGTTCGGGGCGAGGCTCGACACCGCGAAGCGCACGAGGCCGTTCTGTGCCTTGCCGTTGACCGTGGGGAACTCGCCGCCGTAGACCACGTACTTGTCGTTGGCGGCGACGCTCCACGGGCCCTGGCTGAGGCCCGTGTAGGTGCCGGTCCCGAAGTCGGGGAACCAGTTGAGGATGCTCGGTGCGGGTGTGCCCGCGAAGTTGTAGTAGCCGTAGGGGTCGTTCGTCACGGTCTGCGTGGCCGAGTCGCTGAAGGCCATCGCCCGCTGGAAGGTCCAGGGGTCGGTCTGCGGCTGGCCGCCGATGTTGCCGCAGTAGTGCGGGTGGCCGGCGACGAAGACGGCGGTGCTGTTGGCGGCCACCGAATAGGTGTCGCCGTGGCAATCCTCGACCCACGTGAGGTCGCCGTTCCAGGACGCCTTGAACGCGCCCTCGAGCCGACCGTCACCGTAGAAGGTGTAGCCCGAGCCGTAGAAACCGTTGGCCGTCGCGCTGAGACTGTAGATCGCCGACTGCGTGCCGCCGTTGCGGACGACGTCGTTCGCCTGCAGAGGCAGGCTGGCGGCGGTGGTCGAGTCCACCATCGCCATGCCGAGTCCGGGCTGTGCCGAACCGTTGACCGAGGTGAACGAGCCGCCGAGCACGATCTTGGAGCCGTCCGGGCTGGCCACGAGGCCGAGGACGTCGCCGCCCGCGATCTGGGGCGACCACGGCAGGTTCGTGCCGTTGGACGCGGTGACCGCGGCGGCCTTCGGGCGCGTGTCCTTGCCGATGCTCGAGAAGACTCCGCCGATGTAGACGGTGGGGCCGACGGCCGCGATGGCGTTGACCGTCGCGTTCGTGCCGGGGTTCCAGCTCGTGACGAGGGCGCCGGTGGTCGGGTCGAGTGCGGCGAGGCGGTACTTGTTCACGCCGTTCACCTTGGTGAACGCGCCGCCGATGTAGAGGCGCTTGCCGTCGGGCGAGGCGGCGAGGGCCTTGACCTGGCCGTCGATCACGGGCGCGAAGCTGGTCGACAAGACGCCGGTCGTGATGTCGTAGGCCAACAGATAGCTCCGCGGGACCTCGTTCACCCCTGCGGCCGCACCAGCCGGGCGCGCCTTGGTGAACTTGCCCGCGGCGTAGACGGTGTTGCCCACGATGACCTGCGAGAACACGGAGCCGTCGATCTGCGGTGCCGGCAGCGCGTCGGCTGTGACGGTCGCCGGGGTCGACGGCGACGTCGGGTCGGCGGGTGCGGAGTCGGCCTGGGCGGGCTGGACTCCGATCATGACGGACAGGAGCACGGCGGACGCAGCGACGATCGCGGGCAGGCGAAGGCGCGACGAGACGGTTCTTCCCATGGGGGAGCCTCATTCGGGTCGGGTAAGTGACATCGGCATTCGGGTACCGACGGCTTGACGACTATAAGGTCCCCCCAAGGGGGGACAATGGCCCCCGTTGTGGGTACAGGAGTATTACGAGGTCGATCCCTCGAAGACGACGACGGGCACGTCGACGGCGTAGTCGAAGGTCAGCCGCAGGTCGTCCTGCGCGTCGGCGGGCACGGCGAACACGAAGACGCCCGTGGCGGTGGCACCGGCCGCGACCGAGGTCGGGAACGAAGAAGTCCCGGTCGAGAACGTGTTGACCGGTGTTCGACCGGTGCCGTAGGCCAGGTTGACGACGACGGTCGACAGGTCGACGGGGGCCGTCGACGAGTTGTACACCTCGAGCTCGGCGCGGACCGCGGGGCCCGACACCTCTCCGGGCAGCGTGGCCTCGCCGTCGACGCCGTCGAGGCTTTTCACCCGGACCGTCACCCCGTCCACGACGGTGGGCGACTCGTCGAGCCCGACGGGTGGTGACTCGGGTGTGTCGGGGCCGGCCGCAGGAGGCGCGGTGTCGGTGGGAGCCGCCGTGCCGCTTTCCGAGGGCGCGGCGGCCGACGGCGACCCCGACGTCGTCCCGGCGGTGCCGGGCTCGTCGTCTCCGCCCGAGACGGCGGGCACGATCACGAAGGCGACGAGCAGCGCGAGCAGGACCACGACGGCGCCGGCGACGACGACGAGGCGTCGGCGGGATCGGGGGGTGGTCGGGTCGGTGGGCGTCTGGTCGTCCGACGACATGGCGGCTCCTCGTTCGGGTGGGCCCGTCCCGCCGGACGCCGGCGGGGTCCAGGGCCGCTGCTAGCATGCCAGCACTCCGGGCCACCCGCACCCGACCCGTCGGTCCGGTCGCCCTCTCCCTCGCCCGAGGCGACGGCTCGCGGTCGGCCACGCGTGAGGACGGCCATGACGACCACCACCCCGACGACGACCCGCCCGGCCGGGTCCGCGGCGTCCTCGCGACGCGCCCGCGCCTCCTCGATCGGCGTCCCGCTCGCGCTCGGTCTGGTCGGCACGGCCGTGGCCCTCGTCGGCTCGTCGACCGTGTCGCTCTGGACCGACGAGGCCGCCACGGTCTCGGCCGCCACCCGGTCGCTGCCCGAGCTCTGGGCCCTGGTGCAGCGCATCGACGCGGTGCACGCCGCCTACTACCTGTTGATGCACGTCTGGACGGCCGTCGCGGGCACCTCGCCCGTCGCCCTGCGCCTGCCGAGCGCACTGGCGGCCGGCGTGGCCGTCGTCGGCGTGCACCGTCTGCTGGTCGTGCTCGGCCGCCCGGACGCCGCCGTCGCGGGTGCGGTGGTCGCCGTCGTGTTGCCGCGCATCACCTGGATGGGCATCGAGGCGCGCTCCTTCGGGCCCAGCGCGGCCGTGGCCGTGTGGGCGACCGTCCTGCTCGTCGTCGCGCTGAACCGTGGAGGCGCGGCGCGGTGGATCGGGTACGCCGCCCTCGTCGGGGTCGGCACCGCCCTGAACATCTACGTCGCCCTGCTCGCCGTGGCCCACGCCGTGACCGTGGCCGCCTGGCGTCGGGTCGCCATGAGGCGCCGTCTGGCCTGGCTCGCCTCCGCCGCGGCGGGTGGCCTGGCGGCGTCTCCGGTCGTCGTGCTCGCAGCCGGTCAGCAGGGCCAACTCGGCGACAACGACCTGAGCCTCGTGCAGATCGCCCGGGGAGTCGTGGTCAACCAGTGGTTCCTCGGCGGCACGCCCACGCGGGTGGACTCGACGGCGTCGCCCACCGAGCCCTGGGCGCTCGCCTCCCTGGCCCTGGCATTCGTGGGATGGGTCGCGATGACGGCCGCGGTCGTCGCCGGGGTGCGCGGCCGGCGGGCCGGGCCGCTGTGGGTGCTGGTCCCGTTGCTCGTCGTGCCGACGTTCGTCGTGGTGGCCTACAGCCTGCTGGTGAGTCCGCTCTACAACCCCCGCTACTTCACCTTCGCCGCCCCGGCGTGCGCGGCGCTGGTCGGCGTCGGCGTGACCGTCCTGCGGCGTCGTGCCGACCGCGTCGTCGCCCTCGCCCTGATCGTCGCCCTGTGCGCTCCGGTCTGGCTGTCGCAGCGGCAGGTCACGGGCAAGAGCGGCACCGACTGGTCCGAGGCCGCAGCGGTGGTCGAGCGGGGTGCGCGGCCCGGCGACGGCGTCTACTTCGCGCCGCTCGACGCCGATCCGCCGCGGGTGGTCGAGCGGTCGACGTCCAACGTCGCCGTCGTCTACCCGGACGCCTTCGAGGGCCTCGTCGACGTCACGGTCCGGAGCCGACCCGTCGACCAGGACAGCCTCCGCGGCACGGCGTGGCCCCTCGACTCGCGGCAGGTGAGGCTCGACGAGGTCGACCGTCTCTGGGTCGTCGAACCCGCCGACGAGCCGACGGCCCTCGACGACGACGACGTCCTCGAGGCGGCGGGCTTCGAGGTCGTCAGCCGGTGGACCGGTGAGATGACGGCAGTCGAGGAGTGGCGCCGACCCTGAACCGCTGGACTCCCTCGCGGGCCACGGGCAGGAAGGCCAGCGCCAAGGCGACGACCAAGGTGGGGAACGCGCTGTAGAAGGGGGCGAAGAAGAGGTTCCAGCTGCTCTGCGCCGCGGTGTACAGGAGGATGCCGCTGGCGCTCCCGTCCGCGATGCGACGCACCACGCCGACCACCAGGACGCCGAAGACGACGGCGGAGAGCACGAGCCCCATGAGGCCGGACTGTGCCCAGAGGTCCCCGACGACCGAGTGCAACTCGAAGTGCCCGCCGAACATGAACCGTTCGACGTAGCCGTTGTCGGGTTGGTACCCGATGCTGCTCATGCCTTCCTTGGCGACCTGGATGTCGCCGGCCGTCGGGACGACCCCGGCTCCGAAACCCCACGGGTGGTGCTCCATCAGGGCGGCCGTGGCCGCGAGCTCGGGGCGCCCGCCCAGGATGAGAGAGCCGGAGACCCGGAGCTGTTCGACGCTCCGCGACTGGGTCGCGAGCCCGAGGTAGCCGTCGAGGATCAGGGCCTGGCCGAGCTGGAACACGACGACCCCGAGGACGCCGAGCCCGATCAGGACGGCGGCGAACGACGGGCGCCGGTGCGGGCGGACGATCGCCAACTGCGCGAAGACGAGCAATGCCGCGAGGAGCAGCAGACCGAACGCCGACCGGAAGTCGCTGAGTGCGGCGACGATCGTCAGGGTGAGCAGGACGGCCAGTTCCCATCGGCGTCCGTACCGGGCGGCCAGGGCGAGGGCGATGACCGTCACCGGCAGGGCGAAGCCGAACTTCCAGGGGTTGCTGGCGAACAGGGGTGTGCCGGAGCTGAAGCCGAGCGCCAGGCCGATGCCGAACCACAGGACCGCCCGTTCCGGCGTCAGCACCTCGGTCCCCCAGAGGAGGAGGCCGACGCCGAAGAGGGTCCCGACGAGGACGACCGTCATGGGCACCGTCGAGGACGACGACGAGACGTGGTCCCCGGAGTTGGCGACGCCCAGCCAGAAGCCCAGCGCGACGGCCAGGAGGCCCGCGACCATGAAGGCGACTCCCCAGCGGTGTCGACGCAGCGAGCCCCACCACACCGGCAGCAGCAGCGCGGCCACGACGAAGCCCGCCTGCAGACCCTGCGGAAGGGTGAGGCGCATCCCGAGCACGACGAGCGCGGCGGCGGCGATCGCCCGGACCCAGACGCGCGCATCGCCGGAGGAGGCGCGGGTGCGGTCGGGACGGTCGGCCACCGGCGCCGGCGGGGCGGCTCGGAGCAGCGTCATGCGACGAACTCTAGGCGACGCCGACGCCCCCGACGACCCCTGTCCTGGTGTCCCCCACAGTGCCGACACCCGAGAGGGAGCCACCTTGTTGGGGGCTGACGGCCCCTTGCGGACTACGCGTGAATGTAACAAGATCACCTCTTGTCCTGACCGGGTGAGATTCCGTCCCCTCAGATCCATTCCGCGCAAGCCCCCGTCCTGGGGGCACGGCGTGGTGTTCGTCCTCTCGCACGAGCCTCCGTCCTCGGGGCACGTGGCGGGATCGCCCATACCTTCCTTCGACGAAAGCAGCGACGATGCCCAGCGCCCCCGAGCACCGCCTCTCTCCACCCACCCGCGTCCGCACCGCCATCGGTGCCCTCGCGACGGTCGTCGCCGTCGTGGCCGGCGTCGTCGTCCCGGTGACCGGTGCGTCCGCAGCCCCGAGCACGGTTGCGTCCGACTCGTCGACGCGCACGTCGACCACCAGTTGGGGGTCCGCCGACAAGGGAGGGGCCTGGTCGACCTGGTCCGGTCCGTCGAAGGCGTCCTTCACGGTCGGCTCCGGCTCTTCGACCATCTCGAACCTCGCTCCCGGCTCGACCGCCACGGCGACCCTCGCGAGCGTGTCGGTCAAGGACGTCGAAGTCGAGGGCACGGTCGACCTGCCGAAGACGAAGGCCGGTTTCTACCAGGGGTGGGAGCTCCGTCGCCAAGGTGACGGCTCCGCCTACCGAGGCCGCCTCGAGTCGGGCAGCTCGGGCAGCGTGGCCCTCGCGGTGACCAAGGTGAAGAAGTCCGGAGAGACCCTGCTCGGCCGCGTCGCGCTCCCCGCGAGCGTCGCTCCGGGTGCGACGCTGGCCGTCTCGTTCCGCGCCGAGGGCACGTCCACGGTGGCGCTCAAGGGCAAGGCCTGGGTCGACGGCTCCTCCGAGCCCGGCTGGCAGCTGGCCGTCTCGGACTCGGCCGCCGACCGTGTCTCGCAGGGCGGTTCCGTCGGCCTCTGGCAGTACGCCAGCGCCGGCAACACGGCCCGGTCGAGCACCTCGTTCGACGACCTCGTCGTCATCGGCAGCCCGTCGGACGCCGCCCCGGCCCCGACGCCGACGCCTGCACCGACTCCCACTCCGACACCGACACCGACTCCGACACCGACTCCGACACCCGCCCCGGCGCCCGCACCCGAGGCAGCTCCCGTCGGCTCGCGCGGTTCGCTCCCGGTCGGCTCGGCCTCGTACCCCGTGCCGTCGGGCGCGCTGGTCGTGTCGCCGTCCGGCAACGACGGCGCGGCCGGAACGCAGGCTGCGCCGCTGCGTACCCTCGCGGCGGCGGTGGCGAAGGCGAAGTCGGGAGCGACCATCGTCCTCCGCGCCGGTACCTACAACGAGAGCGTCGTCGTGCCCTTCCAGAAGACGGTCACGATCCAGTCCTATCCCCGTGAGGCGGTGTGGCTCGACGGTTCCGTTCCCGTGACGTCCTGGTCGCGCTCGGGTTCGGGGTGGAGCACCCCGTGGTCCGCCTTCCCGTCCTCGGTCATGGACAACGTGGCGGACAACCCCCGGTTCGTCTCACCGTCGTTCCCGCTCGCCGCGCGTCCGGACCAGGTGTTCCTCGACGGCGTCCAGCTCACCCAGGTGACGCCCGACCGGCTCGCCCCGGGTACCTTCGCGGCCGACGCCGCGTCGGGCCGCATGCTGATCGGCAGCGACCCGTCGGGACACGCCGTGCGCGTCAGCAACAAGGCACAGGCCATCTGGGTGCAGTCGCCCGACTCGACCGTGCGCGGCTTCGGCGTCCGGGGTTACGCGACGCCCTACGCCGAGCGAGGCGCCATCCGCCTCGGCAACACCGGAGCGACGGCCGAGAACCTCGTCATCCAGGACAACGCCATGATCGGCATCAACCTCGAGAACAACGGCGGCACCCTGTCGAAGCTGACCGTCGAGCGCAGCGGCCTGCTGGGCATCGGCACCAACGCCTCGTACGACCTGTCGATCACCGACTCGGTCATCCGCCAGAACAACTGGCAGCGCTTCAAGGAGGCACCGGTCTCGGGCGGCATCAAGATCACGCGGGCACGTGGCGTGACGGTGTCGAACAACGACATCAGCCGCAACTACAGCTCGGGTCTCTGGCTCGACGAGTCCGTCTACGACAGCAAGGTGATCGGCAACACCGCCGACGGCAACGAGTGGACGGGCATCCAGCTCGAGCTCTCGAGCAAGGCCGTGGTGGCGGGCAACACGATCACGGGTGGCAAGGCCGGGTTGCAGATCTTCAACACCGACGACGTCCGCGTCTTCAACAACTCGATCGGCGGCTTCAGCCAGTTCGGCATCAAGATCACCCAGGACGAGCGTCGGCAGGCCACGGCCTCCACCGGTCAGGACCGTCGACGCCCCCTGCCCGACCCGACCATGACCTGGGTCACGGGCAAGATCACGATCGCCAACAACGCGTTCGGCAGCGGTGGTTCGTACCAGGTGTTCGTCCTCGACGGGAAGACGAACCGGCCGGCCGACTCGATGGGCATCTCGCTCACGGGCAACGCGTTCAACCAGCGGCGCACCACGGCGCAGGCGACGCTCGTCGGCTGGGGTGCCGGGGACAACAAGACCGTGACCCGCCTCGACTCGGTCGCCGCCCTCTCGGCCAAGAACGGGTCCTGGCGCAACGTCGAGACCTCGGGGGTGCTCGACCTCGGCGCGATGGGCAGCCTGCTCGCCTCGTCGCTCGGCATCGTCTCGACCCTGCCGTCCGACGTCGCGGCACTGCTCGGTCAACCCGTCACGGCGCGCCGCATCGGCGCGTTCTGATCGACCGACGACGCCCGGCACCTCGTGGTGCCGGGCGTCGTCGCGTCCGGCGGGCGCTCGGTCGAGGAGGCGCGGGTCGGCGTCCCGACACCGCCTACGATTGACCCGTGATCCTGGCCATCGACACCTCAGCCGGCTCGTCCGTCGCCGTCGTCGACCGCGACGGCGGTGTCCTCGCCGAGCACACGGTCGCCGACACCCGGCGTCACGCCGAGGTGATCGGCCGCCTGATCGACGACGCCCTGCGCGAGGCCGGCGTCGCCCCGGCCGAGCTCTCCGCCGTGGTCGCCGGTCGCGGCCCCGGCCCCTTCACGGGCCTGCGCGTCGGCATCGCCGCCGCCCGCGCCTTCGCCTTCGGTGCCGGCGTGCCGTGCCTGTCGGTCGGCAGTCACGACGCCGTCGCGTTCGAGCGGCTCTCCGCGGCCGCCGGCCGCTCCGTCGGCACCGCCGGCGGCCCCGTCGACTCGCCGCTCGTCGTCGTCACCGACGCCCGCCGCCGCGAGGTGGCGTACAGCTCGTGGTCGGGGCTCGACGACGACGGCCTGCCCGTGCTCGTGGCCGGCCCCGCCCTCGTGAGGCCGGCCGACCTCGACGAGGCGACCGGCGCCTCCTCGTCCTGGGCGCGCACCGACCCCGACGCGACGACGGTCTCGGCGGCCGCCCTGGGCATGCTGGCCGAGCGGCTCTTCGAGCACGGTCGCGCGTTCGCCGACGCCGAGCCGTTGTACCTGCGCGAGCCCGACGTCACCCCGTCGGCCGGTCCCAAGCCGGTCACACGATGAGCGTCCTGCTGCGCACGGCCACCCTCGACGACCTCGACGGCATCATGGCCATCGAGACCTCGACCTTCGCGAACGACGCCTGGTCGCGGGCGAGCATGACGCACGAGCTCACCGCCCCCGGCGGTCGGTACCTGGTCGCCACGGCCGAGAGCGACGACACCACCGTCATCGGTTACGCCGGCATGCTGGCGCTGCGAGGGGCCCCCGAGGCCGACATCCAGACCATCGCCGTGCTCGCCGAGCACCAGGGGCAGGGGCTCGGTCGGGCGATGCTGACCCAGCTGCTCACCGAGGCCCGTCAGGGCGGGGTTCGCGAGGTGTTCCTCGAGGTGCGGGCCGACAACCCCGGGGCGCAGCACCTCTACGAGACACTCGGCTTCGAGCGGATCGCCGTCCGCCCGCGGTACTACATGCCCGACGGGGTCGACGCGGTCGTCATGCGGCTGAGCGTCCCGCCGGCCGTCACCGAGACCACCCCGGGCCCCGTCGAGCCGTTCGGCGACGCGCCCCTCGACGAACAGGACGTCCGCCCGTGACCGTCACCCGCGCTTCCTCGTCCGCCGTCGCCGAGCCGGTCGTCCGCGAGCCGCTCGTGCTCGGCATCGAGACCAGCTGCGACGAGACCGGCATCGGCATCGTGCGCGGTCGCACCCTGCTCGCGAACGTCATCTCGTCGTCGATGGACGAACACGCCCGTTACGGCGGCGTCGTGCCCGAGGTCGCCGCGCGCGCCCACCTCGAGGCGCTCGAACCGGCCCTCGCCGCGGCGCTCGCCGAGGCCGGCGTCACGACGGCCGAACTCGACGCGATCGCCGTGACGAGCGGGCCCGGCCTCGCCGGGGCGCTCATGGTCGGCGTCGGGGCGGCCAAGGCCCTGGCCCTGGCGGCGGGCAAGCCCCTCTACGCCGTGAACCACCTCGTCGGCCACGTCGGGGCCGACGTGCTGCGAGACGACGGCAGCGAGCTCGAGCTGCCGACCATCGCGCTGCTCGTCTCGGGCGGCCACACCTCGCTGCTGCACGTGCGCGACCTCGTCGACGACGTCGAACTGCTCGGCGAGACCATCGACGACGCCGCGGGCGAGGCCTTCGACAAGGTCGCCCGCCTGCTCGGCCTGCCCTACCCCGGCGGGCCGCAGATCGACCGCGTCGCCGAAGGCGGCGACCCCAGGGCCATCCGCTTCCCGCGGGGGTTGACCCTGCCGAAAGACCTGGCGAAGCACCGGTACGACTTCTCGTTCTCGGGGCTGAAGACGGCCGTCGCCCGGTGGGTCGAACAGCGTCGCAGCGAAGGAGGCGCGGTGCCGGTCGCGGACGTCGCCGCCAGCTTCCGCGAGGCGGTCGCCGACGTCCTGCTCACCAAGGCGCTCGCGGCCTGCGCCGACCGGGGCGTGCCCCGCCTGCTGCTCGGCGGGGGAGTCGTCGCCAACGCCCGCGTGCGCGAGCTCGCGGCCGAACGGTGCGCGGCGGCCGGGGTCGAGCTGCGCGTGCCGCCCCTCTCACTGTGCACCGACAACGGCGCCATGATCGCGGCGCTCGGCGCCGAGCTCGTGTCGCGCGGGCGGGCGCCGTCGCCGCTCGACTTCGGGGCCGACTCGACGTTGCCCGTGACGACGGTCCAGGCGGTCTGAACCCGCAGGCGGCGCCCGGGTGGCCCGTCCCCGGTCGCAGGCCATCCGTCGCCGATAGCATGGGCGCTCGACCGACCGCGGCCGTCACCGGCCGACCCTCAGCAGAAGGACGTCCCCGATGACCGACCAGAACCCCTCCCCCCACGGCCAGCCCTCGTCGCAGAACCCGTACCAGGGCCAGCAGCCGGCCTACCCGGGGCAGCCCTCCGGTGGTCAGCCGGCCTACCAGGGGCAGGACGGCGCTCGCCCCGGTCAGCGCAACACCCTCGCCCTCGTCTCGATGATCCTGGGCATCGCCGGCTTCCTGACCTCGATCACGGCCCTGGGTGCCATCGTCACGGGCCACATGGCGTTGAGCCAGATCAAGAAGCGGGGCGAAGAGGGCCGCGGGATGGCCCTGACGGGTCTCATCCTCGGTTACGTCGTCGTCGCCCTGACGATCATCGGCATCATCCTGCTCGTGGTCCTGTTCGGTGCCATCGCCAGTAACCCCGACCTCTACGACGGAAGCTACAACTCGTAGGTCGTCCTCGCGTCGTCGGGCGTCGCCTCCCAGGGGCCGCTCATCACGACCCTCGCTAGCATGACGGGGTCCGCACCGGATGGTGCGGGCCCTTTCGTGTCCCGGGACGCGACCGTCACAGGCGTGACCGGCCGCTCCGGCGGCACGACCGACGCACCGCTCGCGAAAGGCAGCTGATGGCCACCGACGACACCACCCCCGAGAAGCCGTCCTCGGCGCCGACCGCGCCCTCGGCTCCGACGCCGCCCGCGGCACCCACGGCGCCTCCCACGCGCCCGACCGAGGGGAGCGGTGCGGCCACCGCCTCGCCGCCGCTGCCGCCGACCGCCTTCCCGGGGGCCGCGTCGCAGCCGCCCGCGTCGTCGCCGTACGCCGGGGCCGGGGTGCCGCCGACGGGGTCGGCGCCGTACGGCGCACCCCAGGGGGCTCCGGCGCCGCAGTCCCGCCCGGGGCAGGTCCCGCCGGGTGCACCCCAGCCGCCCCGGCCGCCCTACGGCCAGCCGGGTGCGCAGCCGCCGGCAGGGTACGGGCAGCAGGGCTACGGGCAGCAGGGCTACGGCCAGCAGCCCGGGTACGGCCAGCAGTCGGGATACGGCCAGCCGCAGGGCCAGCCGCAGGGCCAGCAACCCGGATACGGCCAGCCGCAGGGTCAGCAGCCGGGCTACGGCCAGCCGCAGGGCTACGGTCAGCAGCCCCAGGGTCAGCAGCCGTCCGGTCAGTCCGGTGCGCCGTACGGTCAGCAGTCGTCCGGCCAGCAGGGCCAGCCCGGCGGACAGTACGGCCAGCAGGGCCAGCCCGGCGCGCAGTACGGCCAGCCCGCCGCGCAGTACGGCCAGCAGGGCCAGCCCGCCGCGCAGTACGGTCAGCAGCCCTACGGCTCGCCCTATCCGCCGTACGCCTCGGCGGGTGCCGCTCAGCCCCCTCGGCTGCTCAGCCTGCTCTCGATGATCGGCTCGATCGCCGGTCTCGTGCTGGCACCCTTCACCTTCGGGCTCTCGATCGTGGCGTCCATCGCGGGCGTCGTGCTCGGGCACCTGGGCATGTCGCGTGAGCGTCACGCCCGCGGGTTCTGGCTCACCGGACTGATCGTGGGCTACGCCGGCGTCGTCCTGATCGTGATCGGCTGGGTGGCCTTCGGCCTCTTCATCGCCGGCTTCTCGTCGAGTTCCGACTACTACGGCGGGTACTGACCTCCGCCTCACCTCGGTGGGGCATCGAGTGGGCAGACGACGTCGTTCTCGCGCCGGCGAACGACATCTTCTGCCCACTCGTGCGTGACGGCCGGGAGACTCAGGCCAGGCGCTCGCAGAGCAGGGCCGTATGCCGCCCCGCGACCCGGGTCAGCACGAGGGTCGCCGACCCGGCGCCCTGCAACGAGAGTCGTTTGCGGAACGTCGCGGGGTCGACGTCGACCCCGCGCTTCTTGATCTCGAGGCGGCCGATGCCCCGCGCCCGCAGCTCGCGCTTCAGCGTCCGCTCGTCGAGCGGGAAGGTCTCGAGCACGCGGAAACCCTGCGCGAAGGGGGTGTCGACCCGCGCCTCCGTCGTCAGCCAGGCGATGTCGCGACTGATCATGCGGGCGTCGATCGACCGGGCCAGGTCGCCGATCAGGCGCGCCCGGATGACGGCACCGTCGGGCTCGTAGAGGTATTCGCCCAGTTCGCCCGGGTCCACGTCGTCCGAGTCGGCGGCGGCCGTCAGCTCGGACGCCCCGGAGGCGCTGATCACCAGAGCCGATCGGCCCACTCCCTGCCGCGCGAGCGGACCGAACCACACGCCCACCTCGACCACGTCGCGGTCGACCGAGATCCACTGGCACTCGGCGTCTGCCGGCAGCAGCTCGCGGTCGACCCCGGGGCCGAGCTTGACGCCGGTGGGCAGGCGGTCGGCGAAGCCGAAGGCGACGTCGAGGCCGGGGGACCAGTCGGCCGGATCGGCGAGGCGCTTGGTGGCGCTGTGGCCGGACGTCCGTCGTGCCGGGTCGAGGAAGACGCCCTCGACGCCCCCGAGGTCGGTCGTCTCGGCGTCGCCCTGCTCGACGCGCGACGACGACCAGGGCGCGAGGTTGTACGACGCGACGGCCGCGGTGACCTCGTCGCGGTCGACGGCGAGCACGTCGAGGTCGAGCGCGGCGAACGCCAGGGCGTCGCCACCGATGCCGCAGCCGAGATCGGCCACGCTGCCGATCCCCGCCGCGGCGTAGCGCCCGGCGTGGCGGGCGGCGACCGGGAGGCGCGTGGCCTGTTCGAGGCCGGCCTCGGTGAACAGCATGCGGCTCGCGAACTCGCCGAACTTGGCCACCGCGCGGCCACGGAGCCGGGCCTGCGTGAGCACCGCCGACACGAGGGCGGGGGAGTGGCCCTGCTTGCGCAACGCGGCGACCGTGCCGACGACGTCGTCGCCGGAGGCGCCACCCGTCGGCAGCGAGTCGAGCAGCCGCAGCCCCTCGGGCGAGAGGACTTCGAGCAGCTCGGAGGAATCCATGTCGTCCAGTGTGACGCACGCGGGCCGACGCGTTGGCACTCGGATTGACCGAGTGCCAGTCTCGTCCTACAGTTGTTCTGGCACTCGCCCCCGGCAAGTGCCAGCCCCCATGTTTTCGTAGCACCGAGAAAGAAGAGGTCACCCGTGTCGGTCAGCATCAAGCCGCTCGAAGATCGCATCGTCATTCGTCAGGTCGAAGCCGAGCAGACCACTGCTTCGGGCCTCGTGATCCCCGACACCGCCAAAGAGAAGCCCCAAGAGGGTGAAGTGGTGGCGGTCGGCCCGGGCCGCATCGACGACAACGGCAACCGCGTGCCGCTCGACGTCGCCACCGGCGACAAGGTCATCTACAGCAAGTACGGCGGAACCGAGGTGAAGTACGGCGGAGAAGACCTGCTCGTCCTCTCGGCTCGCGACGTCCTGGCGGTCATCGTCCGCTAGCACCTCGGCACGGCTCCGGCCGTGCTCCGCGACCCCGGTCGCCGTCTCGAAGGCCCCTGCTCCGGCAGGGGCCTTCGTCGTGTCGGCGACGTCGCCGCCGGCATCCGCTCGTCCCCGGGTGTGATCGTCCGTCGATCGATCCACGGTGGCAGGAGTGGCCGTTCCGGCGGCGGGCGCAGCCACCTAGAGTCTCCTGGTGACCTCGACCCGCGCCTCCTCGTCCCCCTCCGCCCCGACCTCGGGGCTCGGCGTCGCCGGGGCCGGCGGGGCGGGCCTGGCCTACGCCCTGGGGGCCTACGGGCTCTGGGGCGTGCTGCCGGTGTACTTCCTGCTGTTGGCCCCGGCCGGCCCGTTCGAGATCGTCGCGTGGCGAGTGCTGTTCTCGCTCGTCTTCTGCGCGGTGCTGCTCGTCGTGACGGGGGCGCTGCGGTCGTTCCTGGCCCTGCTGCGGCAGCCCCGCGTGGTGGGCACCATGGGGCTGGCGGGGGCGTTCATCGTCGTCAACTGGACGGTCTTCATCTCGGCGACGCTCAGCGGGCACGTGGTCGAGGCGGCGCTCGGGTACTTCATCAACCCGATCGTCACGGTGCTGCTCGGCGTGGTGGTGCTGCGTGAACGTCTGCGCACGACCCAGTGGGTGGCCGTCGGGCTGAGCGCCGTCGCCGTCCTCGTGATCGCGATCGGGGCGGGCAGGCCGCCGTTCATCTCACTCGTCCTCGCGTTCTCGTTCGGGCTCTACGGCCTGGTGAAGAAGCAGGTCGGTGGTCGGGTCGACGCGGTCGGCGGGCTCACGCTCGAGACGCTGTGGATCGCACCCTTCGCGGCCGTCACCCTGATCGTGCTGCACGTGACGGGTCTCGGGGGCGGCGTCGTGCTCGGCACCGTGAGCGTCGGGCACACCCTCGCCACGATCGGCACGGGCGTGATCACGGCGGTGCCGCTGCTGCTCTTCGCCTCGGCGACGCGTCGGCTGCCCCTGACGACCGTGGGTCTGACGCAGTACGTCGCCCCCGTGCTGCAGTTCGTGGTCGGGGTCGTCGTGCTCGGCGAGCACATGTCGGCGGCGCGATGGGTCGGCTTCGCGATCGTCTGGGTCGCCTCGATCGTGCTCACCGTCGACATGGTGCGCGCGGGGCGGCGGTCACGTCGTCCGCTCGCGGTGGCACCGACCGCCTAGAAGCGACCATCCCTCGCAAAGTCACGAATGGCTAACGAAACGTCACTTTGACGTCGAGAACACACGCCAGAAACATTCGACCCCTAGTTTCGGACCAATCGCGGCAGGTTCGACCGCCACCGGTCGGGCTGCACTGCCGCTGTCCACGAAAGGGTTCCACGGATGATCCGATCCAGCACCGCCCTCCGAGCACTGGCTCTCGCCGGCGCAGCCTCCGTGCTGCTCGCTGCCTGTTCGACGGCATCTCCCTCTGACGACGCCTCGTCGTCGTCGTCGGCCAAGGCCGATCCCGCCTCCAAGTGCGAGGTCGGGACGCCCAGCACCGATCCCTTCGCGATCGGCACCATGCTGCCGCTGACCGGAACCCTGGCCTACCTCGGCCCGCCCGCCATCGCGGGGGCGAACCTGGCGATCAGCGACATCAACGCCGCCGGCGGCGTGCTCGACCAGCCCGCCGAGATCTCGACCAGCACCGACTCGGGCGACAGCAACGACATGACCGTGTCGAGCAACGCCGCGACGGAGCTGATCGACGCCAAGGTGCCCGTCGTGCTCGGTGCCGAATCGTCGAGCGTCACGCTCAACGTGGTCGACCAGCTCACCAGCAACTGCATCATCGAGATCTCGCCGGCCAACACGGCGAGCTCGCTCAGCGGCTACTCGTCGTACTACTACCGGACGGCTCCGCCGGACTCGGTGCAGGGTTCGGCACTCGGCCAGCAGATCACGGCCGACGGCAACGCCAACGTCGCGTTCCTCGTCTTCAACGACACCTACGGCACGGGTCTCCGCGACTCGACGCAGAAGTCGATCGAGAGCTCGGGCGGCACCGTCGTCTACGGCGGCACCGGCAAGGGCGAGGAGTTCCCCCCCGGTCAGACCACGTTCTCGTCCGAGGTGTCCGCGGCCATCGCCGCCGAGCCCGACGCGATCGTCATCCTCGCCTTCGACGAGACCAAGTCGATCGTCCCCGAGCTGAAGAGCCAGGGCTGGGACATGAGCAAGGTCTACATGTCCGACGGCAACACGGCCGACTACAGCGCCGACTTCGAGCCCGGCACCCTCGAGGGCGCCAAGGGCACGATCCCCGGTGCCGACGCCAGCGCCGACTTCAAGTCGAAGCTCGTGGCCGGCTACCAGGCGAGTGAGGGCGGCGAACTGGCCGACTTCTCGTACGCGGCCGAGTCGTACGACGCCGTCATCCTGACCGCTCTCGCGGCGCAGGCCGGTGGCGGCACCGACGCCGGGACGATCCAGGCCAACATGGCCGCGGTCTCCGGCGCGAACGGCGGCACCGAGTGCACCACGTACGCGGACTGCAAGACCGCGCTCGACGCCGGTGACGACATCCACTACACCGGCCCCTCGGGCATCGGACCGTTCAACGACAACAACGACCCGTCGTCCGCCTCGATCGGCGTCTACACGTTCGACGCCGACAACAAGCCCGTCTACCAGACCGGCATCGAGGGCAAGGTCGAATAACAGCACCTCGCACCACCCGGGGCCCGGCACGAGTCATCGTGCCGGGCCCTTCGGCGTGCCAGGGAGGCGCGGAGCCGGACCGCAGGCAGGTCGCGACGTCCGCGTCCTCCGGCACCGCGCCTCCTCGTCCCCGGTCCCGCCGGCCGTGGGGGCCGCGCTCTGCTTCGCACCGCGTTTCGTGCACCGCACCGCGTCGAGACCGGGTGCGCTGCACGACACGCGGCGCGCAGCCCCGACGCCCCGCCCCGACGTTCAGCCCTGACGCCCCGCGGGCGCACGCACGAGGCCCCGACCACGCCGGGGCGTGATCGGGGCCTCAGGGTGCCACCCGGGGCGTCAGGACGCGTCGACGTCCTTCGCCAGGGTGCCGAGGTAGAGCTCGATGACCTTGGGGTCGTCGGCCAGCTCGCGGCCGGTGCCCGAGTAGGCGTTGCGGCCCTGGTCGAGGACGTAGCCGCGGTCGCAGATCTGCAGGCAGCGGCGGGCGTTCTGTTCGACCATGATCACCGAGACGCCGGCCTTGTTGATGCGGCGGGTGCGGATGAACGTCTCGTCCTGGCGCACGGGCGACAGGCCGGCGGACGGCTCGTCGAGCAACAGCACCTTGGGGTCCATCATCAGGGCCCGGGCCATGGCGACCGACTGGCGCTCGCCGCCCGAGAGGGAACCGGCACGCTGGCCGCGACGGTCGGCGAGCACCGGGAAGAGGTCGTAGATGACCTCGAGGCGCTCGGCGAACTTCTTGGGCCGCAGGAACATGCCCATCTGCAGGTTCTCCTCGATGGTCAGCGAGGGGAACACGTTGTTGGTCTGCGGCACGAAGCCGACGCCCGCCTCGACCAGCTTGTTGGCCTTGAGGTTCGTGATGTCGGTGCCGCCGAGGGTGACCGACCCCGAGTGGATCTTGACCTGGCCGAAGAGCGCCTTGAGCAGCGTCGACTTGCCGGCGCCGTTCGGGCCGATGATGCCGATCAGCTCGCCGGGGTAGCAGACGAGGTCGCACCCGTTGAGGATGTTGACGCCCGGCAGGTAGCCGGCGACGAGGTCCGTCGCGTTCATGACCGGTTCGACGCCGGCGAACTTCTCGGTGCCCGGGTGCTTGGGGGCGGTGGTGGCACCCGCGCCGTCCTGTGCCGTGCTCATCGCTTGTCTCCGCTCTGCCGTCCGCCGGACAGCTGGTCGTCGGCCGCGTTCGTGGCCTGCGGGGTCGAGGGGTCGGGGTGGCCGGGCAGGTCGCGTCCCGCGACGCCGCCCGTGGACGAGGAGGCGCTGGTCGCCTCGGCCGCGCGGGCCGCGTCCTCGCGCGCCACCTCTTCTTCGAGTTGTTCGAGGGTGGCGTCGTCGAGCAGCGAGTCGTCGCCCAGGTCGGTGTCGTGGTGCGCACCCAGGTAGGCGTCGATGACGGCCTGGTCGTCCATCACCGTGTCGGCCGGGCCCTCGGCCACGATGCGGCCCTCGGCCATGACGATCACCCAGTCCGAGATGTGGCGGACCATGTGCATGTCGTGCTCGACGAAGAGCACCGTGGTGCCGTCGTCACGCAGGCTCTGGATGTGCCCCAGCAGCGACTGCGTCAGCGCCGGGTTCACGCCGGCCATCGGCTCGTCGAGCATGATCATGGCCGGGTCGCTCATCAGGGCGCGGGCCATCTCGAGCAGCTTCCGCTGGCCGCCCGAGAGGCTGCCGGCGAAGTCGTCCTTCTTCTCGAGCAGCTTGAACCGGGCGAGGAGGTCCTCGGCCTTGGCCTCGATCTCGCGCTCGCGTTTGCGCCAGAGCGGCGCGACGATCGCGACGAAGAAGTTCTCGCCGGGCTGGTCCTTGGCACCGAGCAGCATGTTCTGCATGACCGTGAGCCGCGAGAGCGCTTTGGTGAGCTGGAACGTGCGCACCATGCCCGAGCGGGCGACCTTGGCGGCGCCGACGTTGCCCATGGCCTTGCCCTCGAACACCCACTTCGCGATGCCCGGGCCGCTGCGCTTGAACGCCGTGGGGGCCGACGAGGCCTTGTCGAAGCCGGTCAGCAGGTTGAAGAAGGTGGTCTTGCCGGCACCGTTGGGGCCGATCAGCGCCGTGATCGCGCCGCGCTGCACCTCGACGTGGCCGACGTCGACGGCGGTCATCCCGCCGAAGCGTCGGACGACGTTGTCGACCGTGAGGATCGGGTCGGGCTTCGCCGACCCCGGGGTCCGCTCGACCGTGGTGAGCTTCGAGCGCAGGACGCTGCGGTCGTAGTCGTAGCCCTCTCGGCGGGGCAGCGTGCTGCCGCTCGGGGCCGGTCCGTTGGTGGTGCTCGAGGTGTCAGACACTGAACGCCAACTCCTTCTTCTTTCCGAGGATGCCCTGTGGCCTGAAGATGATCAGCAGCATCAGGGCGATGCCGACGAGGATGTACGAGAACTGCTCGGCCTGCTGGCCGTTCATGATGTTCGACGGGATGAAGTCGCCGGCGAGGGTCCGCACCAGCAGGCGGGTGACGAAGAACAGGATCGCTCCGAGCACCGGGCCGAAGACGGTGGCCGCGCCACCGAGCAGCAGGGCCGTCCAGATGAAGAAGGTCATCGACCGTCCCATGCTGTCCGGCTGCACCGAGCTCGGCAGCACGTAGATGATGCCGGCGAGCGACCCCATCAGCGCGCCGAGCACGAGGGCCTGCATCTTGTACGAGTAGACGTTCTTGCCGAGGCTGCGCACGGCGTCCTCGTCCTCACGGATGCCCTTCAGCACGCGGCCCCACGGGCTGCGGCTGAGCAGGAAGACCAGCAGGCTGAGCAGGGCGACGATGCTCCAGCCGGCGATGCGGATCCACCAGCCGTTGACGCCGTTGTTCTCGTAGGTGAACCACAGGATCGTCGTCTGTCCGTCGGGCAGGGGCGACAGGGCGGTGAAGGCCTCGCGGTACGAGGCTCCGGGGATGCCGTTCGAGCCACCCGTCGTGGTCGTCAGGATGCTCGACCGTCCCACGTACCGGATGATCTCGGCCGAACAGATGGTGACGATGGCCAGGTAGTCGCCCCGCAGCTTCAGCGTCGGCACGCCGAGGATGAGCGCGAAGACCAACGAGCAGAGCAACGCGATGATGACGGCGAGACCGAGGGGCAGGCCGTTGCTGATCGAGATGGCGAAGCCGTAGGCGCCGAGCAGCAGGAACGCCGCCTGGCCCATGTTGATCAGGCCGGTGAAGCCGAAGTGGATGTTCAGGCCGATCGCGGCGATGGCGAAGGCGGCCGTCGTGGGCGCGAGGGCCTCGGCGCTCAGCGCCCGCAGGAGTTCGATGAAGTACATGGTCGTGTCCCCTTAGCCCACTCGTTCTTTTCGCCCGAAGATGCCCTGTGGTCTGAACACGAGGATCAGGATCAGGATCAGCAGCGCCGTCGCGTACTTGAAGTCGCCGGGCAGCCAGATGTTGGTCAGCTCGACGATGATGCCGATGATCAACGAGCCGACCAGGGCGCCGAAGGCCGTGCCGAGGCCGCCCAGGGTGACGGCGGCGAAGATCAGCAGCAGGATCTGCAGGCCGGTCATCCAGTTGACGCCGTTCAGCACGAGGCCGAGCATGACGCCCGACAGGCCGGCCAGGCCGGCGGCCAGCGTCCAGACCAGGCGGATGATGCGGTCGACGTCGATGCCCGAGGCCGCGGCGAGGGCCGGGTTGTCCGACACAGCGCGGGTGGCGCGTCCGGTGCGGGTCTTCAGCAGGAACAGTCCCGTGCCGACCAGCACGACCACCGAGATCGCCATCGCGACGTACGACTGGACGGTCAGGGTCACGCCGAGGAAGTCCACGGTGGTCGGGTTGTCGCGGTCGATGCGCACGGTGCCGGCGCCGTAGAAGTACTGGAAGGCGTACTGCAGGGCGATCGAGAGGCCGATGGTCACGATCATCAGCTGCGTGAGGCTGAGCCGGCGTTTCCGCAGCGGTTTCCAGATCGCGAGGTCCTGCAGGTAGCCCGTGGCCGCACAGATCACCGTGCTCAGCACCGCGGCCAGGATCAGCGGCATCCCGATCGAGGTGAACGAGTAGGCCAGCAGACCGCCGAGGGTCACCTGCTCGCCGTGCGAGAAGCTGCTGAGGCCCGTCGTGCCGTAGATCAGCGACAGGCCGATGGCGGCGAGGGCGAGCAGCAGGCCGAGGCGGATGCCCGAGGCGAACTGCTGCGCGAAGCGGTCCCAGTTGAAGCTCGTCGCGGTCGCCTCGCCGCTCGTGGCGCCTTCCTCGGCGGTGAGGGCGAACAGGGCGCTCGCCGTGGCCCCGAGGTTCACGGTCACGGTGCGCTCGGCGTTGTCGGCGTTCACCAGGAACTGGCCGTCGGGCAGGGTGTCCTGGTCGACCGTGACGGTGTAGCTGCCGGCCTCGGTCACCGCGATGCTCCATCGACCGGTGTCGTCGGTGGTCGCGGTCTGCTCGTCGCCGGTCGCGTTCGTCGCGATCACGTCGACGCCCGAGGCGGGCTCCCGCTCGCTGTCGTTGATCGTGCCCTGGATGCAGCCGGTCGTCGCGTCGGTGGTGCAGGCGGCGGCCGCGGCGTGGGCGGCCGTCGGGGCGAACGCCCCCATGAAGGTCGCCAGGAGTCCGAGCAGTACGGCTGAGGCCGTCACGATCAGGGACTGCCGCAGCCGTGGCCGCGACGCGATGGTCGTCGAGAGTCTCACAAAACCTCCTGGTGGGAAGCGCCCCGTCGAGATTCGGGCGGTCTCGTTCTGCTCCCGGGGCGTCGTCGTCGCTGACAGTAACTCCGCTGTGTGTCGAGCATGTTTCAGGTGCGAGACGGAGTGGAGTCGGTACAGAATCCCCCATGTCGAGCGAGAATCACGAATCTTCCGTGTGTCGGATCGGTAACGGTGCCGTTCCGTTGCGTCCCCGGGGGCCGCGCCGCGCCTCCTCGTCGTCCGCGAGGGACGCGCCCGACAGGAATGCAGGAGGCGCGGGCTGGGTTAATATCGACTACCGGACTCGACGGCGAACCGGTGCCAACCCACCCACCCTCATCTCGCTCCTTCGAAGGGGACTCATGGACCAGCCGGACCCGTTCGGATTCATCGGACTCACCTACGACGACGTCATGCTGCTTCCGGGCCGCACCGACGTCATCCCGAGCGAGACCGACACCTCGTCGCAGCTCACCAAGCGCATCCGGGTCGCCGTGCCGCTGCTCTCGGCCGCGATGGACACCGTGACCGAGTCGCGCATGGCCATCGCCATGGCGCGCCAGGGCGGCATCGGCATCATCCACCGCAACCTCTCGATCTCCGACCAGGCCGCGCACGTCGACAAGGTCAAGCGCAGCGAGTCGGGCATGATCACCAACCCCGTCACGACGACTCCCGACGCCACGGTGGCCGAGGTCGACGCGCTCTGCGGGCAGTTCCGCGTCTCGGGTCTGCCGGTCGTCGAGGGCGACGGCACGCTGGTCGGCATCATCACCAACCGCGACATGCGCTTCGTCTCGCCGTTCGAGATGTCGACGACGCTCGTCCGGGACGTCATGACGAAGGCCCCGCTGATCACCGCGCCCGAGGGCGTCGACCCCGACTCGGCGATCGCCATCTTCGCGCAGCACAAGATCGAGAAGCTGCCCCTGGTCGACGAGGCCGGGCACCTGCGCGGCCTCATCACCGTCAAGGACTTCGACAAGAGCGAGAAGTACCCCGATGCCACGAAGGACGACGAGGGCCGCCTGCGGGTCGGCGCCGCGATCGGCTTCTTCGGAGACGCGTGGGAGCGCGCCGGCGCCCTGCGCGACGCGGGGGTCGACGTGCTCGTGGTCGACACCGCCAACGGCGAGAGCTCGGGCGAGCTCGACATGATCCGCCGCATCAAGGCCGACCCGACCTTCGCGCACATCGACGTGATCGGTGGCAACGTCGCCACGCGCAGCGGTGCCCAGGCCCTGATCGACGCCGGCGCCGACGCCATCAAGGTCGGCGTGGGGCCGGGGTCCATCTGCACCACCCGCGTCGTCGCGGGCGTGGGCGTGCCCCAGGTGACTGCTGTCTACGAGGCCTCCCTCGCCGCGCGCGAGTCCGGCGTCCCGGTCATCGCCGACGGCGGGCTGCAGTACTCGGGCGACATCGCCAAGGCCCTCGTGGCCGGCGCCGACACGGTCATGCTGGGCTCGTTGCTCGCCGGCTGCGACGAGAGCCCGGGCGACCTGGTCTTCGTGGGCGGGAAGCAGTTCAAGAACTACCGCGGCATGGGCTCGCTGGGCGCGATGCAGACCCGCGGCAAGAACACGTCCTACTCGAAAGACCGGTACTTCCAGGCGGACGTGCCGAGCGACGACAAGCTCATCCCCGAGGGCGTCGAGGGCCAGGTGCCCTATCGCGGCGCACTCAACAACGTCGTGTACCAGCTCAGCGGCGGACTGCGTCAGTCGATGTTCTACGTCGGCGGGCGCACCGTGGCCGAGCTCAAGGCCAAGGGCAAGTTCGTCCGCATCACCGCGGCCGGCCTGAAAGAGAGCCACCCGCACGACCTCCAGATGGTCGTCGAGGCCCCGAACTACCGCCGGTGAGGCGCCGGGCCGGGGGCGCGACCCCCGGCTCCGGTAGGGTGGCACGGTGACTGAGGTAGAGATCGGCGTCTCCAAGCGAGCCCGCCGCGCGTACGCGTTCGACGACATCGCCATCGTTCCGAGCCGGCGTACGCGCGACCCGCGCGACGTCTCGGTCGGCTGGTCGATCGACGCGTTCCAGTTCGAGTCGCCGGTCATCGCGGCGCCCATGGACTCGGTGGTCAGCCCCGCCACGGCCATCCGCATCGGCCAGCTCGGCGGCCTCGGCGTCCTCGACCTCGAGGGCGTCTGGACGCGGTACGACGACCCCGAACAGGTCCTCGCCGAGATCCGCGAGCTCTCCGACGACGACTCGGTCACCCGCATGCAAGAGATCTACAGCGAGCCGATCAAGCCCGAGCTCGTCCGCGACCGCCTCGCCGAGATCCGGGCAGCCGGGGTCACCGTGGCCGGTGCCCTCAGCCCGCAGCGCACCCAAGACCTGTACCAGACGGTCGTCGACGCCGGTGTCGACCTCTTCGTCATCCGGGGCACGACGGTCAGCGCCGAGCACGTCTCGAAGAGCAGCGAGCCGCTCAACCTCAAGAAGTTCATCTACGAGCTCGACGTCCCCGTCATCGTCGGCGGCGCCTCGACCTACACGGCCGCGCTGCACCTCATGCGCACCGGTGCCGCGGGCGTCCTCGTCGGGTTCGGGGGCGGCGCCGCCAGCACGACCCGCGCCTCCCTGGGCATCCACGCCCCGATGGCGAGCGCCGTGGCCGACGTGGCGGGCGCACGCCGCGACTACCTCGACGAGTCGGGCGGGCGCTACGTGCACGTCATCGCCGACGGTGGCCTCGGCACCTCGGGCGACCTGGTCAAGGCCATCGCCTGCGGTGCGGACGCCGTCATGCTCGGTGCCGCGCTGGCCCGGGCCGACGACGTGCCCGGTGGCGGCTTCCACTGGGGCGCCGAGGCGCACCACCCCGAACTGCCCCGCGGCCGCCGCATGCACGTCGGCACGATCGGCTCGCTCGAGAAGATCCTCTACGGCCCGGCCACGACGGTCGACGGCACGTCGAACATCATGGGTGCGCTGCGACGCTCGATGGCGACCACGGGCTACAGCGACCTGAAAGAGTTCCAGCGCGTCGAAGTGGTTGTGGCCCCCTACCAGCCTCACTAGCGTTTGATGGGGTGGTCCGGTCGAGAGACCGGGCCGACCGAATCCAACGATGGAGGCTCGCATGGCCAAGTCCGCGTCCGTTTCGCTCTCCACGAAGCTCGGCCCCGACGAACGGGCCGCAGCCGTCGAGGCGTTGAAGACGAAAGAACTCGACATCCTCGTGATCGGGGGTGGCATCGTCGGTGCGGGTTCCGCGCTCGACGCCGTGACCCGCGGGCTGAGCGTCGGCATCGTCGAGGCCCGTGACTGGGGCTCGGGCACGTCGAGCCGTTCGTCGAAGCTCGTGCACGGGGGCATCCGCTACCTCGAGCAGCTGAACTTCCGTCTCGTCCGCGAGGCCCTGATCGAGCGGGGTCTGCTGCTGCAGCGTCTCGCGCCGCACCTGGTCAAGCCCGTGCGGTTCCTCTACCCGCTCAGCAAGCCGGTCTACGAGCGGTTCTACATCGGTGCCGGCATGGCGCTCTACGACATCTTCAGCTGGACCGGAGGCCGCCCGCCCGGCGTTCCCCACCACCGTCACCTCAGCAAGACGCAGGTGCTGCGCGCCATCCCGAGCCTGTCCAAGGACGCGGTCGTCGGTGGCCTCACCTACTACGACGCCCAGGTCGACGACGCCCGCTACGTCTCGTCGCTGGTGCGCACCGCGTCGAGCTACGGCGCCCACGCCGCGAGCCGCATCCGGGTCGAGGGCTTCGTCAAGGTCGGCGAGCGGGTCGTCGGCGTGAAGGCCCACGACTACCAGACCGGCGAGCACTTCGAGATCCGGGCCAAGCAGGTCGTCAACGCGACCGGCGTCTGGACGGACGACACACAGGCGATGGTCGGCGAGCGGGGTCAGTTCAAGGTGCGGGCGTCGAAGGGCGTGCACCTCGTGGTGCCGCGCGACCGCATCCACTCCGACATGGGCATGATCTTCCGCACCGAGAAGAGCGTCCTGTTCGTCATCCCGTGGGGCCGTCACTGGCTCGTCGGCACGACCGACACCGACTGGGACCTCGACAAGGCCCACCCCGCGGCGACGGCGGCCGACATCGACTACATCCTCGAGCACGTCAACAAGGTCATGGCCGTGCCGCTCACCCGCGCCGACGTCGAGGGCGTCTACGCCGGTCTGCGTCCGCTGCTGGCGGGCGAGTCCGACCAGACGTCGAAGCTGTCGCGTGAGCACATCGTCGCCCACACCGTGCCCGGGCTCGTCGTCGTGGCCGGTGGCAAGTGGACGACCTACCGGGTCATGGCCGAGGACGCCATCGACGAGGCCGTCGCGGCCCTCGACGGTCGCATCCCGTCGAGCACGACGATGGAGATCCCGCTGATCGGCGCCGAGGGGTACCACGCGGCGTGGAACAAACGCGGCAAGATCGCGAAGGCCTTCGGCGTGCACAAGGTGCGCATCGAGCACCTGCTCAACCGGTACGGCACCACGACGGACGAGATCCTCGACCTCATCCGCGACGACCCCTCGCTCGCCGAGCCCCTGCCCGGGGCCGACGACTACATCCGCGCCGAGGTCGTCTACGCCGCGAGCCACGAGAGCGCCCTGCACCTCGAGGACGTGCTCGCGCGCCGTACCCGCATTTCGATCGAGGCCTGGGACCGCGGTGAGTCCGCCGCCCCCGTCGCCGCCAAGCTCATGGCCGGCGTGCTCGGCTGGAGCGACGACGAGGCCGAGGCCGAGGTCGCGAACTACCTCAAGCGCGTCGCGGCCGAGCGGGCGAGCCAGCTCGAGCCCGACGACGAGTCGGCCGACCGCGTCCGCCTCGAGGCGCCCGACATCACCTTCGGCTTCGACGAGGACGACATGGTCGTCGCCGGTGCCGACCAAGGAGGCGCGCCCAAGCCGGGCGAGAAGGTCACCGAGCCCGCGGGCACGCCGGGCGACGACACCTCGGCGGGCAGCCCGGGCGGTCGCCAGGGCTGACCCCGCGGTCGCCTTCGCGACCACCTGCAGGAGGCGCGGTGCCGGTTCGACCGGCACCGCGCCTCCTCTGCGTCCGCCGTCCGAGAACGTGGGAACACCTGTGGACGGCGACGGGTTGTCCCCACCACGAGCAGCCCGGCTGCCGCGGCCGAACCCGCCGCTAGGCTGAGACGACTGCCCCCGAGTCCACTGGAGACGAACCATGGTTGACGTGCGTCGAGTCAAGCTCCCCGGCGTGGGTGTGCTGCACACCTTCATCACCGACGACGGCGGCAAGTGCGGTGTGATCACGCACCGTTCGGGTCACAGCGACCTCATCACGTTCAGCGACGACGTCGACGGCGACCACGTCAAGAAGGTCTCGCTGCGTCTCAGCGAGGACGAGGCCCACACGCTCGCCGAACTCCTCGGCGGCACGCGCATCACCGAGTCGCTGTCGGCCCTCGACCAGATCCCCGGCCTCAGCATCGACTGGTTCACGGTCGACTACGACGACCACATCGCGGGGCAGCCGCTCGGCGACCTCGGCGCCAAGGGCGTCGTCGGCCTCACCGTCGTCGCGGTCGTCCGTGGCGATGCGGCCAACCCGGCGCCGTCGGGCGACTTCAAGGTGTTCCCCGGCGACACGCTCGTCGTGGCCGGTTCGCCCGAGAAGGTCGCCAAGGCGTTCTCGTTCTACCGCACGGGCGAGCTCAAGCACCGCTCGCCGGTCGACGCGCCGCCCGGGGGCTAGGCCGATGCACCTGGGTGAAGAGCTGATCGTCCTCGGCATCCTGCTGCTGATCGCGTACGTGCTCGGCCGCGCCGGCAAGCTGATCGGCCTGCCGTCGATCCCGATCTACATGATCGTGGGCCTGCTCGCCAGCACGAACACGGGGTGGTTCCCGCTCAGCTTCGAGTCCGACAACATCGAGCTGATCGCCATCTTCGGGCTGATCCTGCTGCTGTTCAACCTCGGCCTCGAGTTCGATCAGGACGAGTTCTTCTCGAACGCGGGGCGGTTGATCGTCTCGGGCGGCAGCTACATCGCCATCAACATGGGTGTCGGCCTGATCTTCGGTTTCATGCTCGGCTGGGGCACCCGCGAGGCGTTGATCATCGCGGGCATGACGGCGACGTCGTCGAGCGCGATCGTCACCAAGCTCCTCATCGAGCTGAACCGCCTGGCCAACCGCGAGACGCCGATGATCCTCGGCGTCACGGTCGTGGAAGACATCTTCATCGCCATCTACCTGGCGATCGTCTCGGTCGTGCTCAGCGGCGAGACCGACCCCGGGCCGGTGATCCTCAAGCTCGGCATCGCCTTCGCGTTCCTCGTCGTGATGTTCAGCGTGGCCCGATGGGGCGGCCGCGTCGTGTCGAGGCTCATGCGCACCCGCGACGACGAACTCTTCACCGTGCTCTTCTTCGGTCTGGCCGTGCTCTTCGCCGGCCTCGGCGAGGTGCTCGGCGTGACCGACGCGATCGGCGCCTTCCTCATCGGGCTGATCATCGGGGCGACGAAGTTCCGCAACCGGGTCGAGCAGTTCGCCCTGCCCATGCGCGACGTCTTCGGGGCGTTCTTCTTCCTGAACTTCGGCCTCGGGCTCAACCCTGCCCTCTTCCCGAGCGTGCTCGGCCCGGTGGCCGTCGCCGTCGGCATGACCGTGCTGCTCAACGTCGGCGCGGGGCAGTTCGTCGCCTGGCTGAACAAGTTGGGGCCGCAGGCGGGCATCAACACGACGGTGATCCTGGTCAACCGGGGCGAGTTCGCGCTCATCCTGGCGACGCTGTCCGCCGGTGCGGGTCTCGACGAGCGGTTGCAGCCGTTCGCCGGTCTCTACGTGCTGATCATGGCGGTGCTCGGCCCCGTGCTCGCCTCGAACAGCGAGCGCATCGGCTCGGTGCTGCTGCGGTCGCGCAAGAAGGCCGAGCGCGCCGAAGCCGAAGCCCGTCGCCTCGAACGCGAGGCGCGCAGCGGTGACGAGATCGCCCTGATGGAGGCCGCGCTCGCCGGCGACGACCTCGAGCAGACCGAGGTCACGGAAGACGACGACGAGCGCGAGACCGAGCGGGTCCGGGCCGGCGCGGCGCGAGCTGCCTCAGGGCGGGGCGCCGCGGGCCGTCACGGTGCCGAGGGCGACGACGTCGACGGCACGGACGACGACGACCTGGACGACCTCGACGCGATGGACGCCGACGAGGCCCGTGTCTGGGCCGAGCAGGCCGGTCAGCAGAGCGACCAGCGGGCCACGCGCCGACGCGACCCCGAGTACTGACCCGAGCCCCGCCGTCCCAGCGGGTTCGTGGGCGACGGGAGGTACGATCGCCTCCGTGACCCAGACCGAGCAGCGCCCCGCCCTCCTCGGCGTCGACGGCGAGCCGCTGCCCGCGACCATGTGGCACGTCGCCCGTCGGCCCCGGTGGATCGCCCTGCTGGGCCTCGCCCTGGTCGTGGCGGCGATCTTCGCCTGGCTCGGTCACTGGCAGATCGAGCGCAGCGTCGAGAGCGTGCAGGTCGTCAACCCCGAGACCGAGACGAGCAAGGTGCTGTCGTCCGTCGCCACCCCGCAGACGCCCTTCGCCGACTCGCTCGGCGCCCAGCGCGTGTCCGTCACCGGTGAGTTCGATCCCGACGACTTCGCCGTCATCGGTGACCGCGTCAACGGCGGCGAGACCGGCTACTGGCTGATCGGCCGCTTCGTCGACGACGCCAACGGCGCCTCGCTGCCCGTGGGGCTCGGCTGGTCCGCGACCCGCGAGGGCGCCGAGGCCGCCGAGCCGTCCGTGGCCGCCACCTCGACCGTGACGGTCGAGGGCCGCTACTTCCCGTCCGAGTCGCCGACCGAGAGCGACTTCGAGAGCGGAGCGCAGACCGTCGTCTCGGTGGCCGCCCTCATCAACGAGTGGCCCGGCTTCGACGGCCAGGTCTACGGCGGCTACGTCGTCTCCGACGTCGCGCCCGCCTCGCTGAGCGAGATCGATTCCGCTCCGCCGGCCTCCGACGTGCAGTTCAACTGGCTCAACGTCTTCTACGCGATCGAGTGGGTCGTCTTCGCCGGCTTCGCCGTGTTCCTCTGGTTCCGGCTCGTCCGCGACGCGTTCGAGCGAGAGCACGAAGAAGCCGAGGAGGCGCGGGCCGAGGCGGACGCGCGCGGCGCGACCCAGCCGACCCGATGAGTACTGCAAGCACAAGCCCGCCCAAGAGAACGCTTTGCCGGTCCGCTGTCGTCCTCGTCGGGCTTATCGCTTTCGTGGCGGGTTTCTTCTTACGGGGGTTGCTGCCTCCTTTCGTCATCGACGACGAGTTCGCGAGGGCATTCTTGACGTCAGCAGGCTTCGGTGGCTTGATGGCCGTCGTTGCGGCAGGGCTGGCGTACGCCGCTGCACGGCACACGGTGAAGAACAACCGCGAACAAGCGACGGCTGACCGCGAGCAGAAGGAACAACGCGAACGCAAGAGTCAGTGGTGGTCTCAGGCAGAGTGGGCGTTCGACCTCGTGGCGAAGGGTGACACAGAGGCGGCGCTGATCGGCCAGAAGGTTCTTCGTGGCCTCGCGCAAAGTGAAGTGGTCGACGACTACGAGATCGGCATCATCAGCGTCGCAACGACGGAGGCCCTAGGTGCGAGCATCAGCGAGGACCTGGTCGAGGTGGATACCGTCGAGCGCTCCAGATTGCGTCGCCCGCGCACAAGGCGTTCTCGATTCCTCAGACAAAAAGGGTGAGAATGAGCGCAGGAGGAAACCATGACGCCATCTAGCCAGAAACGATCCGTCATCCGGTCGGTCCCGTTGGGCAGCAAAAAGGTCTACAGAAGTCAGTCCGGACGTCTGATCTCAGAGCAAGAACGTATTGCCGCCGCTCAGACGCGGGTCGTGACCGACAAGCGCCTTGGGATCAAGACCGACCAGTGGATCGTGAACTTGGCTGAGCAGGTTCCTCCGGGGCAAGTCGGTTAGGGGTTCCAACCAAGCTCGTCTGTTCCTAGAGGGCGTCGTTCGACGTCGACAGGTGCCGTCCTGACGCCTCGACGGGCGCGGCTAGAATCGTGCCCATGCCTCTGAAGCCCCGGCAACGCGACATCCCGAAGATCCCGGGTGCCGTCAGGTTCTACAAGATCTCGGCGTACGTCACCGGCGTCATGCTGCTGCTGCTCATCTTCGAGATGGTGTTCAAGTACACGCCGCTTCAGCTCGAGATGCAGCTCGGCGGTCAGGGCGGGTTCCTCGTGCCGGTCGATTCGACCACCGGCTTCAACCTCTCGACGGCCATCCTCATCGCCCACGGCTGGCTCTACGTCGTCTACCTCTTCGCCGACTTCCGCCTCTGGAGCCTCATGAGGTGGCCGTTCTCACGGTTCTTCCTCATCGCGCTCGGCGGTGTCGTGCCCCTGCTCTCGTTCTTCGTCGAGAGCCACATGACCAAGCTCGCGACGCGGCAGTACGAAGCCCTGACCGCCGAGACCACCCCCACGACCGAGGGAGCCCCCGCGTGACCGACGCACCCGAGACCGCCGAGGCGTCGGCGACGACCGCCGCCACGGCCCCCGCACCGGCCGACCGCGCGCCCGAGACCGCCCAGAGCCCTGTGCTCGTGGTCGACTTCGGCGCCCAGTACGCGCAGTTGATCGCCCGCCGCGTGCGTGAGGCCAACGTCTACAGCGAGATCGTGCCGCACACGATCACCGCGGCCGAGATCGCCGAGAAGAACCCCGTGGGCATCGTGCTCAGCGGCGGGCCGTCGAGCGTCTACGAAGAGGGCGCGCCGAGCATCGACGCGGGCATCTTCGACCTCGACATCCCCGTGCTGGGCATCTGCTACGGCTTCCAGGCGATGGCCAAGGCGCTCGGCGGCGAGGTCTCGCAGACGGGCCAGCGCGAGTACGGCGCCACCGACGTCACGCTCGCCGAGGGCGACAGCACGCTGCTGTCGGGCCAGCCCACCTCGCAGACGACGTGGATGAGCCACGGCGACTCGGTGTCGAAGGCCCCCGAGGGCTTCGACGTCCTGGCCTCGAGCGCCTCGACCCCCGTCGCCGCGTTCTCGAGCGACGCCCGCAAGCTCTACGGCGTGCAGTGGCACCCCGAGGTCAAGCACTCGTCGTACGGCCAGGCCGTGCTCGAGAACTTCCTGCACCGTGCCGCCGGCATCCCCGCCGACTGGAACAGCGGCAACGTCATCGCCGAGCAGGTCACCCGCATCCGCGAGCAGGTCGGTGACGCGCGCGTCATCTGCGGCTTGTCGGGTGGCGTCGACTCGGCCGTCGCCGCCGCGATCGTGCACGAGGCCGTCGGCGACCAGCTGATCTGCGTCTTCGTCGACCACGGTCTGCTGCGGGCCGACGAGCGTCGCCAGGTCGAAGAGGACTACGTCGCCTCGACCGGTGTGCGGCTCGTCACGATCGACGCCGAGCAGCAGTTCCTCGACGCCCTCGCCGGGGTGACCGACCCCGAGCAGAAGCGCAAGATCATCGGCCGCGAGTTCATCCGCAGCTTCGAGGCGGCCGCCGAGGCACTCGTGCTCGAGGCCGCGGCCGAGGGCGACTCGGCCGTGAAGTTCCTCGTGCAGGGCACGCTCTACCCCGACGTCGTCGAGAGCGGTGGCGGTACCGGCACGGCCAACATCAAGAGCCACCACAACGTGGGCGGGCTGCCCGAAGACCTGCAGTTCGAGCTCGTCGAGCCGCTGCGCACCCTGTTCAAGGACGAGGTCCGTGCCATCGGCCGCGAGCTCGGCCTGCCCGAGGTCATCGTGGGGCGCCAGCCGTTCCCCGGCCCGGGGCTCGGCATCCGCATCGTGGGCGAGGTCACGCACGAGCGTCTCGAACTGCTGCGTGCGGCGGACGCCATCGCGCGCGCCGAGCTGACCGCCGCCGGCCTGGACGACGAGATCTGGCAATGCCCCGTGGTGCTGCTCGCCGACGTCCGTTCGGTGGGTGTGCAGGGCGACGGCCGCACGTACGGTCACCCGATCGTGTTGCGCCCGGTGTCGTCGGAGGACGCCATGACAGCCGACTGGACGCGTCTGCCCTACGACGTGCTGGCCCGCATCTCGAACCGCATCACGAACGAGGTGGACGGCGTCAACCGAGTCGTGCTCGACGTCACCTCGAAGCCCCCGGGAACGATCGAGTGGGAATGATCAGGCTGGTTTCGGCGCGGAGCGCCGAGGCCTGATCATTCCGGGGGAGCCTGCGACCCCGGTGCCCACCAGTAACCGCGAAGGTGGAGTGAGGGAGACCTCCCGCGAAGCGCAGTGACGCGAAGCCCCCTCCGGCAGACATCTGCCCGAGGGGGCTTCGTCGTCGGTAGGTCGAGGCATTTCGGGCGACTCCGCCGAATCCGGGCGTCTATGGTCGCCCAGAACCCACGAACCAGCCCGCCTTGTCTCGGCTGACAGCTCGTTCCTTCCCAAAGTCCCGGCATACACAGAAGCGGGGCCCGTCCCTCTCGGAACGAGCCCCGCTTCGGGGTGGTGCTGGTGACGCCGTGGTGCTTAGTCGCTGCCTCGCAGGATGGCGAGCATGCGCAGGATCTCGACGTAGAGCCAGACCACGGTCATGACGATGCCGAAGGCGGCCGACCAGGCGTAGATGCGGGGTGCGCCGCGCTCGACGCCGGTCTTGACCTGGTCGAAGTCGAGGACGAGCGAATACGCCGCCATGAGGATGACCAGGATGCCCAGGAAGAAGCCGAGCGGGATGCCGAAGATCTCGATCGACCCGCGCAGGCCCCACGGGTTGCTGTTGGCGCCGAAGGCCATGAGGCCGAGGTTGAGCAGCGAGAAGACGGCGTAGCCGACCATGCCGATCAGGAAGATCTTGGTGGCCTTGGCCGACGCGCGCACCTTGCCGCTCTTGAAGAGCAGCAGGGTGACGACGAAGACGGCCACGGTGCCGAGCAGGGCCTGGGTGACGATGCCGTCGAACTGGGCCTCGAAGATGGCCGAGATGCCACCGACGAAGAGGCCCTGTGCCGCCGAGTAGGCGAGCACGAGACCGGGCGAGGGCTTCTTCTTGAAGATGTTGACGAGCGCCAGCACGAAGCCGGCGATGGCGCCGACGATGGCGAGGGCGGGGACGAACCACCCGATGGCCGCGCCGACGAGCACGACGCCGAACGCCAGCAGCGTCTTGGTGATCGTGTCTTCGTACGTCATGCGGTCGGTCTGCGTGGGGCCGGCGGCGGGCTGCGAGTAGAGCTGCTGCAGCTGCTCGGCGGTCATGCCGTTGTACTCGACCGGCTGGGCTGCGCCCTGCTGCTGACGGATGACGGGCCCGCCGTTCTTCGAGAAGGCCGGCGACTGACTGAAGCCGGGATTCGAGAATGCCAAGGGGTTCCTCTTCTGATCGCTAGGGATGTGTGGACCGCCCACGTAGGTTCACGAAGGCGTTTCCGTACAGACGAGGCTAACGCCTGTCGTGCAACGAATGGCTGAAGATCTGCCTGATGAGAGCCGCATTCTCGCAGGGCGAACGTGCGTGCCGTGCATCTTTTGCGTCTGCGGGTGGTGAGACGCCTCGTCCCCAGGGGTCGCGCCTCCTCGTCTCTCCACAGGCGGTCGGGCGGCTCGGGCCGTGCACGGGGACGCCGGTTAGCGTGGCCGGGTGTCCACCTCGCCTCTCGTCATCGCCCACCGCGGCGCCAGCGGTCACCGACCCGAGCACGGGGAAGACGCCTACCGTCTCGCGATCGAGCTCGGGGCCGATGCCATCGAGCCCGACCTGGTCGCGTCGAGCGACGGTGTGCTCGTCCTACGGCACGAGAACGAGATCTCGGGCACGACCGACGTCGCCGAGCACGACGAGTTCCGCCACCGACGCACGACCAAGACCATCGACGGCACGAAAGTCACGGGCTGGTTCACCGAGGACTTCACCTGGGACGAACTCAGCACGCTGCGCATCCGCGAACGGCTGCCCGAGCTGCGGCCAGAGAGCGCCGCGCACGACGGCGAGGGGCGCATCCAGCGGCTCGGCGACCTGCTCGACCTGCTCGACGCCGCCGATCGCCCCGTCGGGCTCGTCGCCGAGGTCAAGCACGCCACGTACTTCGACTCCATCGGCCTGCCGCTCGGCGAGCTGCTCGCCGACGAATTGCGGCAGCGGCGCTGGGTCGACGACCCGCGGCTGACCATCGAGTCGTTCGAGCAGACCGTGCTCGATCGGCTCGCCGATCAGCGACTCGGGGCCCGGCTCGTCTACCTGCTCGAGAAGGCCGGCGTCGCGGCCGACCTGGTCGCCGAGGGGCGGACGTCGGTGGGCTACCGCGACCAGCTGCACGCCGAGTCGCTCGAGTCGTTCGTCGACGCGGGGCTGCACGGCGTCAGCCTCGACAAGCACACGCTCGTCGACGCCCGGGGGGTGACCGACGGCCGGGTCGTCGACCGGGCGCACGCGGCCGGCCTCGACGTCTTCACCTGGACGCTTCGTGCCGAGAACGCGTTCCTGGCCAAGGCCAACCGCGGTCCCGGCGGCAAGGCGGCCTTCGGCGACTGGCGGGCCGAGTTCACCTCGCTCATGGCGCTCGGCGTCGACGGAGTCTTCGCCGACCAGCCCGAGCTCGCCGAGGAGGCGCGGGTCGCCTTCGCGTCCCGCTGACCTCGCTCGACGTCGCACGCCCCCGTGGTCGCCCCGCACCCTCTCGCCATGTCGGGGATCGCGCTTAGACTCGACGGGCCATGACGATCGTGCTCGAGCCCTCTGACGCTGCCGGCGGTTCCGGCGACCCCCTGACCGCCGGTCTCAACCCCCAGCAGAAAGAGGCGGTCGAGTACCGCGGGCAGTCGCTGCTGATCGTGGCCGGTGCCGGCTCCGGCAAGACCAGCGTCCTCACCCGCCGCATCGCCGGGCTGCTGGCGACACGCGAGGCATGGCCCAGCCAGATCCTCGCCATCACGTTCACCAACAAGGCCGCGGCCGAGATGCGCGAGCGCGTGGCGCACCTCGTCGGCCAGGCCGGCGAGGGCATGTGGATCAGCACGTTCCACTCGGCGTGCGTGCGCATCCTGCGGCGCGAGGCCGAGCAGTTCGGCTTCACCAAGAGCTTCACGATCTACGACTCGGCCGACTCGCGTGCGCTGCTCAAGCGCATCCTGAAAGAGCTCGACGCCGACCAGCTCGGCCTCACCGTCAGCATGGCGTCGGGCAAGATCTCCAAGCTCAAGAACGAGCTCAGCGACGTCGAGTCGTACTCGCGCCAGATCAACATGAACGACCCGCAAGAGGTCATGTTCCTCGAGATCTTCCGGCAGTACACCCGCGAGCTGCAGCGGGCGAACGCCTTCGACTTCGACGACCTCATAGCGCAGACCGTCTACCTGTTCCGCGCCTTCCCTCACGTGGCGGCGCAGTACCAACGGCGGTTCCGGCACATCCTGGTCGACGAGTACCAAGACACCAACCACGCCCAGTACTCGCTCATCCGCGAGCTGACCCGCCCGGTGCAGGGCGACCTCGTCGACGAGCTCGAGCGCGGCGGCCAGTTCGTGCAGTCGATGCGTGACGGCAGCGGCGGCATCCCCGGGGCGTCGCTCACCGTGGTGGGTGACTCCGACCAGTCGATCTACGCGTTCCGCGGCGCCGACATCCGCAACATCGTCGAGTTCGAGCGCGACTTCCCGAACTCGAAGGTCATCCTGCTCGAGCAGAACTACCGCTCGACGCAGAACATCCTCGACGCCGCCAACGCGGTCATCTCGAACAACTTCGACCGTCAGGCCAAGAACCTCTTCACCACGGTCGGCGCCGGCAGCAAGATCGTGGGGTTCACCGGCTACACCGGTCACGACGAGGCCCAGTTCGTCGCGGACGAGATCGCGGCGCTGCACGAGTCGGGCACCGACTACAAAGACATGGCCGTCTTCTACCGCACCAACTCGCAGACGCGTGCGCTCGAAGAGATCTTCATCCGCTCGGCGATCCCGTATCGCGTGCTCGGCGGCACGAAGTTCTACGAGCGTGCCGAGATCAAGGACGCCATGGCGTACCTGATCACCGTCGCCAACCCGGCCGATCCGCTCGCCCTGCGGCGCATCATGAACGTGCCCAAGCGCGGCATCGGTCCGGCGACCGAGACCGCGATGCAGCGCTGGGCCGACACCAACGAGGCACCGCTGCGTGACGCGATGCGCAACGCCGACCAGCTCGGTCTCGGGCCGAAGGTCACCGGGGCGATCACGGGCCTGGCGAAACTGCTCGACGACGTGCAGGCCACGGCGGCGACTGCGCCCGTCCACGAGATCCTGTCCGCCCTGATCGCGGGCAGCGGCCTGGTCGAGGTGTTGCGGGCGTCGCGTGACCCGCAAGACGAGGCCCGCGCCGAGAACATCGACGAGCTCGTCGCCGTGACGAAAGAGTTCCAGAAGAACAACCCCGACGGCACGCTGCTCGACTTCCTCACCGAGGTCACGTTGGTCGCTGCTGCCGACGACCTCGACGACACGAGCGGCACCGTCTCGCTGATGACGCTCCACACCGCCAAGGGGCTCGAGTACGAGGCGGTGTTCCTCACCGGCGTCGAAGAAGACCTGTTGCCGCACCGCATGTCGGCGAACGAGCCCGGCGGTCCTTCCGAAGAGCGACGACTGTTCTACGTCGGCATCACGCGTGCGCGACAGCGGCTGTTCCTGTCGCTCGCGATGACGCGGGCGCAGTTCGGCGAGGTCAACGTGGCGATGCCGTCTCGGTACCTGCAAGAGATCCCCGTCGAGCTCATCGACTGGAAGCAGTCGCCGGGCATGGCCACCAGCCGCGGGGGCACGCAGCCGCGGGCGCTCAACGCCCGTCGCGAGGGTGGCGACGGCAACCGCGGTGCGACTCCGCGGGCGTCGGGCGGCTACGGCTCGGGCAGCTACGACCGGGCGACGGCGGCGGCGAAGACCAAGCCGAAGACCGAGTGGGCGAACCGGGTCACGGGCACCGTGCGCGACAACGGCGACATGGAACTCGAGGCAGGCGACCGCATCTCGCACGTCGACTTCGGCGAGGGGCGCGTCATGGCCGTCACAGGCATCGGCGCCCGTCGCATCGCCGAGGTGCTCTTCGACGGTGCCGGCCGCAAGAAGCTGCTGATCAAGGTCGCGCCGATCGAGAAGATCTAGCGCCCTTCCACGTTCTCGCGAGAATTCCCCTCGGTCGTGTCGCTCTCGGGTCGGTGCCGGATGACCGTCACGCTGTGGTCGCCGATCGAGAGCAGCGATCCGACCCGTGCGCGGGCCGGGGTGTGCGCGTCGAGTTCGGTGACCTCGCCGGTGGTCGACACGAGGGTGGTGCCGTTGCCCGAACCGAGATCGGTGACCCAGACGGCCGCGTCGGCGCCGATCACGATCGAGACGTGGTGGCGGGACAGCGATCGGCCGACGTCGTCGAGCGCCACGACATCGGCGTCGGTCGGTGGGGGCAGGGGGCGGTCGGTTCGACGCCCGACCACGATCGCGCGTCGTGTGATGGGGACGACGCTCTCGTCCGGGAGGCGGAGGCCGTAGTGCCGAGGGCGCAGCGTCGTCGCCTCGAGATCGGGAACGGATGGCACCGCGTCACCGCCGACCGGCTGATCGGGGGCTGACCGCCTCGGGGTGGTGACGGGCATCGGTGGCGTGTCAGGGATCGCGGCAGTGAGGGGCGCGAGGGGCGCGAAGGGTGCGACCGCGGGTGGTGCCGTGCTCTCAGGGCTGACGGGGGCGAGCTGCGCCGGCCCGCTTCGGTGGTCCTCGACGACGAACCCCGAGGAGGCGCGGGCCGACGGGGGAGGGGACGTCACGATCGGCGCGGGCGGCTGGAGGGGCAGGGTGGTGATGCGCGAGAGCAGCCCTGTGGCGCGTTGCTCACGAATCGTCTCGGCGGTGATCACCGGAGGCGGCGTCGGGTGGTGCTCGCGCCTCCTGGGCTTGTCCTTCTTGCGACGCATGTCGACTCCGATCTGTGGAGAATCGTTACGCAAACTATCAGGCATGACATATTGGTCAGGTCCGACCGACCGGTCGGCATCTCAGAAGAAGGGGATCACCTCATGGCCAATGTCACCGTCACCTACGACGACCTGCGTACGCAGGCCACCCAGCTGCGGAACGGGCAGCGCGCGATCGAAGACCAGCTGGGCCAGATGAAGTCGCAGATCGACAACCTCGTCGGCTCGGGCTACGTGACCGACAAGTCGTCGAAGGCGTTCGACGCGACGTACACCGAGTTCACGACCGGGGCGTCGAAGACGATCTCGGCGGTCGAGAGCATGGCGACGTTCCTCGAGAACGCGGCCAGCACCCTCGAGGGTGCCGACCAGCAGCTCGCCAGCAGCCTGGGCTGACCGACCGCACCGAAGGGTGGCCGGGGCGGGTCGCGGTGAGATGCGACGCGCTCCGGCCTCCCGGCACGAGGGGAGGACCTCATGGCTCGAACGAGCCTGAACATCGACGGTGCGGGTCTCGAGGCGTTGCTCGCCGACCTGGCCACCGTGAAGACCGAGTTCGAGTCGGGCGACTCCTCGGCGTCGGCCACGGCCGAGGCCTGCGGGCACGCCGGGCTGGCGGCGAAGGTCACGTCGTTCGCGACGAACTGGAACGACCGGCGGGCGAAGCTCGCCGAGCAGATCACCGAGCTGGGCGAGGCGTTGTCGACGATCGACAAGACCTTCACCGAGGTCGACGGAGAACTCGAGGGCGTCTTGGTCGGGGGCGACAAGTGACGGCCGGCACGCTCGCGGGGGTGGCGGCCGACTCGCTGGTGGGGGTGACGGGTGACCCGGTACTGCTGAACTCCATGGCGAGCCACTACGAGTCGGTGGCGGCCTCGATCCGAGGGGCGGCAGCGAAGCTGAGATCGCTCGAGACGGGGTCGTCGTCCAGTGACGCCCTGGATGCGTTCGTGGTCAAGGCCGAGGAGGTCTCCGCGAGTCTCGGCAAGGCCGAGGGGCGATACGGGGAGACAGGGTCCGCGCTCATGGCGTACGCGTCCGAATTGTCGCTGGCCCAAGAGGCAGCTGCCCCGGCCCTGGCGAACCACCGCGACGCCGTCGACGACCTCGCCGCAGCCGAGAAGCTGGTCGAGCGGTACGAGCACTTCGCGCTCGTGGCCACCGACGAGGTGACGAAGCAGGAGCACCTCGACCAGGCCGCGGCGCAACGCACGAAAGCCGAGGAGGCGCGGGGCCGGGTCTCCCTCTACGCGCGCCGCCTCACCGACGCGCACACGTCCGTCGAGACCGCCGCGACGGCTGCCATCGCGAGGATCGACGACGCCACCGACGACGGCCTCGCCGACACCCTCTGGGACGACCTCGGAGGTGCGTGGGACGCCGGCTTCGCCGCCTTCCAGAAATGGATGGAAGAGAACGACTCGTGGATCAGCACGGTCGTGGATGCGCTCACTATCCTCGGTGGCCTCCTGGCTTTTGCCTCGCTGTTCGTCCCGGGCCTGAACCTTCTGGTCTTGGCCGTCATGGCGGTGTCTTTGGGTCTGGCCGTGGCGCGGTTCGCTGCTGGCACAGGAACAGCTCTCGATCTCGCGATGGCACTCCTCTCGGTCGCGACCCTCGGTATCGGAGGAACTCTGGTCGCGTCGGCAAGAGCCTCCGTCAAGGTCGTGAGTATGAACCGGGTCACCGGTCTCATGAAAGCTGGAGATTCCAGAAGGCTCGCGACCTCGCGGGTCTCGACGAGTTGGAGCCGTGCCCGGCCGGGAATCGGTGATCCATTCCTGCTGAAGAGCTTTGGCGATGAGGGAATCGCCCAGATGCTTCATTTTCTTCGTTCCTCTCGGCCAGGAGCTTTTGCCGATGACCCTGTCTTGATCGCGAACACGCTGGCGAAGCTCAACGCTGCTCGAACCATCCAGGCGGTTGAACAAAGCCGCGCCGCAGCGGAAGGTGCCGCTACGTGGCTTGGAATCGACCTTCCAGCCGCAGTCTGGCGGAGGGCAACCAGTTCGGGAGGCTCACTTTGATCGCTCGTGTGCGCTCGAGGCAGCGAGAAGGCCGAATCCGAGGACACAGGGGCGTGATTGTGAACGCCCTCGTCCTCTCATCAGGCGTCATACCTCCCTGCACCGCTCAAGCGACTCGCCTGATTCTTCAGGTCCGTGGAGGAGGGCGTGGCGACGCCCGTCGGTTGAATCCCGAGGGGGGACCGCTCTTCGTCTCGGCAGAAGGCTGGCCGCCCTTCGTGGGATCGTCTCTTCCGTTTTGGGTTGCTTGCTCTTGTCTCGTGGCGGCGATAATCATGCTCTCTCGATCACGACGTGGGGATGATCCTCACCCGCTCGATGCGCCTCTGGTCGCCTACGCGGGGTTTCTGGGAGGCGTGTGGGGCATCATCTTCGCTCTCCCGTTCCGCGATCTCGACACCTGGCCGCGGGACTCTGCGATCGCGGGCGTCATCCAGATCATCTGTGCCATCCGGGTGGTCGTCGAGGTCATCCGTGGTCGGCGTCGTCGTCGGAATCAGCGACGAGTGCGTGACCAGGCGACGTTAGTCGAGAGCCCAGATGGGAAGCGCTGGCACAGGGTTCGTCCCGCCGGGGCTGGACTTCCCTCGGGGGACGAGTCGTGACTGGCGCGGGGCATGTGGGGCGGACGGCCGCGACGGCGGAGGCGTCGTGTTCGATCGTCGTGCCTCCCGGGTTTATCCGGGTGCCGGCTGGGGTGAATGCGCATGTCGCGGCGTCGTCGTTCACGACGAACCGGACGGCACATGGACTCTGCAAGTCGGGTGTTTCCGGTGTGACATCTCGGGAACCGAACGTTGCGACCTGGCGGATTCCTACTGGAGGTGGCCTGTGAGCTCCGGTCGACGTGCTGCTCCGGTCTCGTACCGCTCGCTGGCCTTGCGGGGCCTTCCTCTTTTTGCTGGGATCGCGGGGATCGCATCGCCCGTCTACTTCCAGTTGGCACGCTTCGTCTTCGGATGTCTGGCGCTGCCTACTGGGGGTGGCTTCCGGACTAACCCTGGGGGCGGTCCTCTTTTTCAAGCCAGCGAAGGCTGGCCCCCGTTCGTCTTGCCGTCGGGCATTTCTTGGTTGGTGACCGCAGCGATGATGATCTTGCTCGTCATCGTGTACCGCAAGAGGGCAGAATCACTCGACTTTGCACTCCAACCTTGGGTGCTGTCGTTCTGGTGTGGACTCGGAGCTTTCTACGCGTGGGCCCACTCCCATTTCTTCCTCGAGCTGGCTGAGTGGCCTCGCGATTCGTTCGCGGCAGCGCTCGTGCTGGCGGCCGAGTGTCTCGCATTCTTCGCGTTGGGAGTCGAAAGGGCGGTCCGATCCATCGTCGTCCGGCGCGAACTCAAAGCTGCCCAGAGTGGTGACGGCCCCCGTCTTGCGAGGGCTGGACTTCGCCCCGAGGACCAGTCATGAGCGGCGCGGGATACGTGGGGCGGACGGCCGGGACGGTGGCGGCGTCGTATTCGATCGTCGTGCCTCCGGGGTTCGTCCGGGTTCCGGGTGGGATGGATGCGCCGGACGCAGCGGCGTTCGTCGCCGCACAGCTGGGAGACCAGCCCGCCCCCGGAACCGGAACGGCTCCCGACGATTGGCGGCTGCGGTTCGGGTCGGCGCTCGGACGGGCTCTGGTGGCAGACGTCAACGGCCGCGTGCTCGACTCGTACCTCAGTGCGGGCCCGCTGCCCGGCACCGACGTCGTGTGCTCGATCGTCGTCGCGACCGTGCCCGTCACCCGGTCCGAGCATGCCGACCTCGACCGGCTGCTGCTGCGACGGGTCGCCACCCACGGGGCAACTCCCTTCGTCCTCGCCGGCGATCCCGCCGTCGTCTGGGACGACCCCGCAACGGAAGCACCGCCATCGGGCGCCCATTCCGCACTGGACGAGACCGCCGACCTGACACCGCTCCGCCGTCGGACCGTCCTGGCACGCGTCGCCGGCCACGACGACCGACTGGTCACCCTCGTCCTCACCATCGGGTCCGCGGAGGCGGGTGTCACCGCCTCGGGCGAGTCCGCGACAGAAACAGAAACAGAACCGGACGCCGACGCACGCACCCGCATCGTCGACGCCCTCAACGACGTCTTCGACGCCATGCTCAGCACCTTCCGCTGGCGGGACGCCGATGGGCGCCTCGTCACCGACCGGCCCCTCGCCTGAACTTCCTCGACTGCCACAGAAAGCGACCTGCACCGTGACCGAAACCGACACCGATGCCACCACCGATTTCGACATCCTCATCGGGCACGACCCCGAGACCTGGGTGGCCCTTCCGACCTCCTGGCCGCACGACGGCCACCGCGCGCCGCGATCGTGGATCAAGACGACCGTGCGCACCGTGGCCGAGCGATCCGAGGTGTCGACCCGCGCCTCCCGGTCCTGGCTGACGGAGGTGCTCTCGGCCCTCGCGCGCTGGTCGCCCGAGGACGAACGCCGGTATCTCTACCTGCCCGACATCGCGACCCCTCCGTCGCTGCTGCGCGTCCAGTACGGGTTCGTCGAGGGCGATCGTGATCTCGCCCTCCGCGCCATGGTCTTCGACAGCGACGTGGCCGCGGTCGAGCCTCCCGTCGTCGAGCAGGTCGAAGCGAGTGGTCTCGGGCAGGGGCTCCGAGGCGTGCGGTACGCGGTCGTCGAGGGCGACGCCGGCCTCCACGCCACGCTCGTCTACGCCTTCCGGGTCGAGCCGTACGACCTCCGCGTCACCTGCCAGGTCGGCGGGCCGGAGGGCGTCCCGGGCATGATCGACGAAGTCGACGTGTTCGTGGACGGCATCAGCGTGGTGCCCGCCGCGTGAGGCTGATCGTCACCGTCCTGCACGTCCCGACCGGCCACCGGGCCGACCGCTCGATCCTCGTCGATCCGGACGCCACAGTCGACGCCGTGGCACGGCACCTCGTGTCGTCACTCGGTCACTCGCGGCACGCCCCGACCGTCGAGCCCGGGAGCATCACCGTCGACGGCGTCCCGGTCGATCCGACCGCGCGCCTGAGCTCGGGAGTCCTGCTCGACGGCGCCGTCCTCGGCCTCGGCGGCCCCGCCATGCACCTCCGCCTTCCCGACGACCTGCCCACCATCCGCATCATCGGAGGTCGCGGTGCCGGGACGATCCACGTCGTCGACGTCGGGCTCGTCCACCTCGGCAGCGGTCCGGACGCGGGCGTGAGACTGGACGACCCGCGGGTGCCCCCGATCGTCGCGACGATCGAACTCGACGGCGCCGGGCGCTTCGCGCTGACCCCCACGGCGGAGGCCTTCCCCGAGTCCGACGACGAGGCTCGCGGTCCACTCGTCCTCGTCGACCGTGTTCCCGTCCGAGGTACGGCCGCGGTCGACGAACACTGCGTCATCACGATCGGCGACACCCTCCTCGCCGTCGCCCCGGCCGGGCACCCGTCCGCCGCCATCACCGTGAGCGAAGGCGGAGGCACCCTCGACCACGCACGCCCCCCGCGCCTCCTGCCGGAGCCGCCGACCACGACGTTCCGGTTCCCCGCCGAACCCCAGCAGGGGACGAAACGGCCCCTGCCGATCGTCGCGGCGCTCGCGCCGATGCTGATGGCCGTCGTCATGGTCACCGTGTTCGGGAACGTCGCCTTCCTCGCCTTCGGGCTCATGTCGCCGGTGGTCATGATGGGCAACTACCTCTACGACAAGCGCAACGGCAAGGTCTCGCACCGGCAGCGCCTCGCCGACCACCAGGCCACGAAGGAGGCGGTGGCGGCGGATGCCGAGAGCGCCGTGCGGCAGCTGCAGCGCGAGTTGCGACACCTCAGCCCCGACGCCGCGACCGTGCTCGACATCGCCGCCCGGCGTCGTTCGCGGTTGTGGGAACGCCGTCGTGACGATCCGGACCACCTGCGCGTCAGGATCGGCACCGCGGATCTGCCCTCGGGCGTCACCATCGAGGACCCGGCCGAACTCGAGCACCGTCGAACCGTCGCCCGCCCTGCCGTCGACGTGCCCGTGACCGTCGATCTGGCCGACCACGGGGTCGTCGGGGTGGCAGGCCGATCCGAACACGCAAGGCCTCTCGTCGCGTGGATGCTGGCTCAGCTCGCCGTCGCCCAGAGCCCCCGTGACGTACGCTTCGTCGTCCTGACCGAACACGCTGCGGGCGACGACTGGTCCTGGCTGGCCCACGTCCCCCACGCCCGTCCCGAGAACGGTCGGCCGGCCACCGTCTGGGTGGGGAACGACGCCGAGACCGTCGCGCGTCGGATCGCCGAGCTGGGGGCCGAGATCGACGCCCGCCAGCGGGCGGTGCGGGAATCGCGGGGGACGCTCCGTGCGTCGACCGACATCGTCCTCGTCGTCGACGGTGCGCGGCGGTTGCGGGCACTGCCCGGGCTCGTCCGCGTCCTGCGCGACGGGCCCTCCGTCGGCGTGTACGCGGTGTGCGTCGACACCGAACGACGGTCCCTTCCCGAGGAATGCGTCGCCGTCGTCACCTGCGGCCCCACGCGGCACTCCCTCGACGTGCACCGCACCGCCGACGTGCACGAGGTCAAGGCCGACCTGTTGCCCGCCGGTTGGTTCGCGGCCGTCGCTCGGGCCGTCGCCCCGCTGGTCGACGTCGACGACGGCGGCGGAACGGGCGGACTCCCGGCCCGATCGCGACTGCTCGACGTGCTGCAGCTCCAACCGCCCACTCCCGAGGCCGTGCTCGACCGGTGGGCTCGCACGGGCCCCACGACCGAGGTCGTCATCGGAGAGAGCCTCGACGGGCCGTTCTCGTTCGACCTCCGCCGGGACGGACCCCACGGTCTCGTGGCCGGTACGACCGGGTCCGGCAAGTCCGAGTTGCTGCAGAGCATGGTCGCGGCGCTCGCCGCCGCCAACACCCCGGAGTCGATGACCTTCGTCCTCGTCGACTACAAGGGCGGTGCCGCGTTCCGCGACTTCGCACCGCTGCCCCACACCGTCGGGATGGTCACCGACCTCGACACGCACCTGGTCGAGAGGGCACTGCACTCGCTCGGGGCCGAACTCCGACGCCGCGAGCACCTCCTCGCCGACGTCGGGGCTAAGGACCTCGAGGACTACGTGGAGGGCGCGGTCGGCGACGCCGCGAGGCCTCCGTTGCCCCGCCTCCTGATCGTCATCGACGAGTTCGCGAGCATGGTCCGAGAGCTGCCGGACTTCGTGACCGGCCTCGTCAACATCGCCCAGCGCGGGCGTTCTCTCGGAATCCACCTCGTGCTCGCGACGCAACGGCCCACGGGCGTCGTCACGGGCGACATCCGGGCGAACACGAACCTGAGGATCGCCCTGCGCGTGACCGATGCAGGCGAGAGCAGCGACGTGATCGACGCGGGTGACGCGGCCGGCATCTCCAAGTCCACACCGGGCCGCGCCTTCGTCCGGCTGGGTGCGAGCGCGCTCGTACCGTTCCAGGCCGGCCGTGTCGGTGGCCGACGTCCGGGCGTGGTGGCCGACGTCGTGCCCGAGGTGTGGTCGAGTCCACTCGGCTGGGACGACCTCGGGCGGGTCGTGGCCGAGCCGCCGCCACGAGCGTCGACCGAGTCCGTCGGTCGTACCGACCTGGTCGAGCTCGTCGACGCGCTCGCCTCCGCCTCCGCTCGTCTGGGAATCCCGCGCCCGCACCGTCCCTGGCTCGACGCCTTGCCGGACAGGCTCGTCCTCGACGACCTCGCAGAATCCCCGGGAGGCCAGGACGCCGGCGCGTGCGTCGAGGGAGACGTGCCCCTGCTGGCCTTCGGCAGGCAGGACTTCCCGGCCGCTCAGCATCAGGCCCCGGCCGCGCTCGACCTGCAGACCTTGGGCCATCTCTTCGTCGTCGGCGCCCCCCGCACGGGACGCTCGCAGGTGCTGCGCACCATCGCGGCCTCCCTCGCCGACCGCACGAGCTGCGCCGACGTCCACCTCTTCGGCATCGACTGCGGCAGTGGTGCCCTGCTGCCGCTCGAGAGCCTTCCGCACGTCGGAGCCGTCGTCCAGCGGACCCAGCTCGACCGGGTCCGACGCCTGCTGACGAAGCTCGTCGACGAGATCTACCGTCGGCAGCAGGTGCTCGCGGCCGGAGGCCACGCGGGGGTGGTCGAGCAGCGGCGAACGGCTCCCGAGATCGACCGGCTGCCGCACCTCGTCGTCATGATCGACCGGTGGGAAGGGTTCACCGGCACCTTCGCCGAGATCGAGCACGGCAAGCTCGTCGACCAGGTGGGGTTGCTGCTGCGTGAGGGCGCCGCCGCCGGTGTCCACGTGCTCGTCACGGGTGACCGTCAACTCGTCGCCGGCCGGCTCGCGGCCCTGGTCGACGACAAGCTGCTCCTGCGATTGACCGACCGGGCCGACTACGCCCTCGCCGGACTGAACGTACGAGCACTTCCCGATGTCCTGCCCCCGGGGCGGGGCTTCACCGCGGAGACCTCGATCGAGACGCAGGTCGCGTTGATCGACGCCGAGGCCACGGGGCAGGCGCAGGCCGAAGCCCTGCGACGACGTGGCGCCGAGGCGGCTCACCGTGACCGTCACGTTCCCGGCGGCCGTCGGCCCTTCCGCGTCGACCAACTGGCAGGCCCCATCTCGTTCGACGACGCCTGGTCCCGACGGATCGCGGCGGACCCGGCGGCCGTCTTCGCCTTGATCGGCGTCGGTGGTGACGACCTCGTGCCGATGGGGCCGGACCTGGCCGACGGCCCCGGCAGCTACGCCGTGACGGGCCCCCCGAAGAGCGGGCGCAGCACCGTCCTGAGCGCCGTCGTCCGGTCGCTCACCGCCCAGGGCGTCGGGGTCGTCGTGGTCGCGCCACGGCGCTCGCCGCTGAGGGCGTTCGAGGGGTCGCCCGGCGTGGTCGCGGTGATCACCACCCGGACCGTCGAGGAGGCCCTCCTCGCCCCGTTCTTCGCCGACGACGACGGCCCCCGTGTGCTCGTGATCGACGACGGCGAACAGCTCAAGGACTGCCCTGCGGCCGACTGGCTCGCGGAGTTCCTCCGGTCGTGCCCCGACACCGGTCGAGCGCTCGTCGTGGCAGGGACGACCGGCGAGGTCTTGGCGGGGTGGGCCGGCTGGCAGGTCGACGTGAGGAACAACCGGTGCGGCGCCGCGCTCAGCCCACAGCTGCCCAATGAAGGTGACCAGGTGGGGCTCCGGCTGACGAAGTCCGACCTCGCCGACCGGCCGACACCCGGGTTCGCCCTCGTGGACGACGGGAGCGGTCAAGCCGTTCGGGTGCAGGTGCCGTTCGATCGGGCCGGATGAGGCCGGACCGACTCGCGGCACCCGCACCCGGGGGTTCATCGCGCCTCGCCCAGCCCGAAGGACGACAGCGCCCCGGCATCGACCGCGAGGGAGGCTGCGTCCGAGCCCTCGGCGAGGCGGCGCCTCCGCACGTGGAAGGCACTCGCCGCGGCCGCGGCCACGAGCACGAAGCCGGTCCCGACGATTCCGAGGGCGACGAGTAGTGCCTGCCCGCCACCCTCCGAACCGGTGAAGGCTAGCCCTGCCGGGGGAGCAGGAGCCTCGGACGGGGCCGGCTGCCGTACCGTCGCCATCTCGCTCCGGTAGACGGTCGTGTCGGCGAAGGCCGGCACGACCTGGCTTCCGTCATCGCCGACAGCCGACCCCTCCGACGAGAACAGGAAGACGTAGGTGCCGGGTCGCTCGAGGGCGACGCACGGTGTGGTGTACGTGCCGTCCTCGCCGATGGTCACCGTCTCGCGGGCCACGACGCGGCCCGGGTCGAGACGGTCGATCGGACCGAGGTCGCTTCCCACGACCGGGGCCTCGGCGAACGGTCCGACGAGCACCGACTCGACGTCGACCCCACCGGGCACGTCGGGGTGCAGGTCGACGACGGTGAGCTCGTCGCTGACGCAGGCACCCGGGTCGATCTCGGCGTCGGACACCACGGTCGAGATGGTCGGCGTCCAGGGCACGAAGGTCGTCTCGGTCGCCACCCCGAACGGTGACCGCCAGGAACCCACCCGGTCACGCCCGGCCTCGACCGGCGTGTCCGAGGGATCGATGGTCTCGACCCAGGTGTAGTACCCGCCACCGGGCAGTTCGCAGCCCGGCGTCGAGTAGGTGCCCGGACCGTCGGACACGTCGAGGGCGACCTCGCAGACCGACGGAGCGTCGTCCGGCCACTCGGCCGCCGGGGTCACGGGGGCGAGGAAGGGGCCCAGCAGCCGGCTGCGCACCGTGACCGGGACGGGGCGCCAGGTGCCGGCGTCGTCGTACCGTCCCCACTCCGACAGGAGCCCCTCACCGGGCCGCACGCCGAGCGTCACCTGGTCGGTGACGACCGTCCCGGTCTCGGCCACGGTGTCGCTGGTGATCGTCGACACCGTCGGCTGGAACGGCAGGGGTGACAGCTGCTCGACACTCGCCGTTTCGGAAGCGGATGCCGCGACCCCGCCCGAGAACAGGATCATCTGCGAGCCGGCAGGGCTGTTCCCCACCGTGGTCTCCCGTCCGTACGGCAGGTCGACGAACTCGACCGAGGCGTTCACGGTGAGCTGGGCAGCATCACCGGTGGCGCTGACGGGCACGCTCTCGCCGTTGCGGACGAGGGCCGTGGTCGAGCCGTCCGCGAACACGGCTCCGTCCAGGGTGACCGTGCCCACGTGCGTCGGCTCGAGGGTCGTCGGCCCACCCGCCACGCGGTCGACCGTGAGGTCGGGGCGGATGAGCCCCTTGCCGTCGTCCGAGAGCTCGACGGTGATCGCTGCCGCGACCGACTTCGACGCGGCGGACGAGGCCTCGGCGAGCATCTGGTTCGCGCGTTCGAGCACGATCGGCCACCGCTCGTTGGCACGGCCGGCGTAGTACCGCTGCGTGTGGCCGTTCAGGCCGGTGATGGTCCAGACAGCGAGCTGTCCCGCGGCGGCCGTGTCGGCGTCGGTCGTGCCGCCCCAGGTGCGGGCGATGTACGCGAGGCGTGCGTGGTCGTCGGTCGAGACGCCGATCACGTCGCCACCCGTGGTCGTGTCGTAGTGGTTGCCGACGGGCGAGCTCTTGCCGGCCTCGAGGCAGAACGCCTGGGTGCCGTCGTCGAGGCGGTACGTGCCGAGCCACGAGACGTCGTCGCCGCGCCAGAGGTGGCCCGGGCCGAGTCCCGTGCCGGTGACGGCGGCGGCCGGGGCGTGGCCGAGCAGGGCGACGACGACGGAGAACAACAGGGCGAGGGCGAGCGCGAGGCGCCGTCTGGGGGGATGGAGGGCGCTGTGTGGTGAAGTCATGCACCGACGATCGGGCAGCGACCCCGGCAGCCGAGGCCGGCACCGCGCCTCCTGTGCACGGGTGGCGTCGGCGACCGCCGGGGGAGGAGCCGTGACGCGACGACGCCCCCGTCGCGCCTCGCGACGGGGGCGTCGTCAGGCGGCGGTGATCGAGGTCACTCGGTCTCGTCGAGGTCGATCTCGTCGCCCTCGAGGTCGTTCGAGGCGTACTCGGGCGAGCCCTCGCGGGGCGCGCCACCGGTCGGGCCGTCGTTGCCCTCGCCGACGCCGGGGAAGACCGTCTCGCCGGCGACGGCGTCGTTGGTCGCGATCTGCTCGGACTCGGCGAACTCGNGCGCCACCGGTCGGGCCGTCGTTGCCCTCGCCGACGCCGGGGAAGACCGTCTCGCCGGCGACGGCGTCGTTGGTCGCGATCTGCTCGGACTCGGCGAACTCGTCGGCCTGGTCGTAGGGCTGGTCACCCGATGCTGCGGGGGTGTTGGTGTCGCTCCTGATGCGTCCTTCCGAAAGCGGTGCGGGGTTGTGGGGGGAGCGGCTCAGGCCAGGCTGAGCTGCTGCTTCAGGCATGCCTCGTCGGTTACGCCCAGTGCTCGGTGAGGAGATCGAAGGCCCGCGGAGGCAAAGTGCGCTTCCGCAATTCCGCTTCGACGAGTAGCGTCATGCCAAATCGAAAATATCGATTCGAAATGAGGGATAAAGATGAAGAACTCTCGCCAGCCGGCTTTCTTGGGGGCGGCCACCATGATCGTTCTAAGCGCACTAGGCGCTGGGCCCGCGAGTGCCGCAACTGCCACGACTGAGGGGCCAGTTGTTCTACCGCCCACGACGTCATACGAGCAGGCCCTCGACTGGCTGAAGGACAACAGCGGGGAACAGACCCGCCAAAGCATCGAAGCGACCAGTGCCCTGGCTAGTCCATCGGTTCACGTCGAGGAGTATGTCGACGAACAAGGGCAGGTTCTCTCCGCAGTGGCAGTGAACAAAGCTTCGGGGCTCCAACGGGCCGTCTACTGGACGTCCCCGGGCTGCACAACCAGCGGGGCATGCCTTACCTCCGGCGGCCGAAACCTGGGCTACAGCGGGACAGGTTCGCTGAGCGGCTCTTGGAGCGGCGTAACGCGAATCGCGGCAGGTAACGCTACAACGGGCCTATGGCAAGGCAATGTAGTGAAGTTGGTCGTCAAGAACAAGGCTACTTCTTACCAGACGCCCGTTGCCGGCAACAAGATTGTGCGGACGCCCTAGTAACTGAAAGGGCCGTCAGTCGTGTTCTCAAGGCACGGCTGGCGGCCCGTCGCATTTCTTGCGCCCCCTGGTTGACGAGAGGACGCTCTAAGGTCTCGCCGACGCCGGGGAAGACCGTCTCGCCGGCGACGGCGTCGTTGGTCGCGATCTGCTCGGACTCGGCGAACTCGTCGGCCTGGTCGTAGGGCTGGTCGCCCGATGCTGCGGGGGTGTTGGTGTCGCTCATGATGCGTCCTCTCGAAAGCGGTGCGGGGTGATGGGGGAGCGGCTCAGGCCAGGCCGAGCTGCTGCTTGAGGCCGGCCTCGTCGGTGGCGCCCCAGCGCTCGACCAGCAGGCCGTCCTCGTCGAAGCGGCCGACCTGGATGCCGCGCACGGTGAACGACTTGCCCGTGGGCTCGGCGCCCTGGAACGTGCCGGTGTGCGTGCCCGAGATCGTGAAGACCGCGGTGACGTTCTCGTCGTCGGCGACGAGCGTCTCGACGCCCAGGTCGGCGTCGGGGAAGGCCGCGAAGAACTCGGTCCAGAAGGCCTGGATGCCCGCGAGGCCGGCGGGTGCGTCGGGGGCCGGGTCGTGGTCGACGACGTCGGCGTGGAAGCCCTCGCCGAGGCGGTCGATCTCACGGGCGGTCAGGATCTCGCCGATGCGTTCCTGTGTGGCGAGGTTCTTCTCTTTCGACATGCGTGTCTCCGTCTTCTCGTTCTGTCGGGGTGTCTCTCGTCTACTCCCCAGGTCATCGGTGGCCGCCGATGCTCACAGCAGACGCGACGCTCGGCGTACCCCTCGGGTCGCCCGCTAGGCTGACCGCTGGCCCAGATGTCTTCATGTCGAGATGGCTCGATGTCGAGACGGATCATGGTGAGACGACGCAGCGATGCGGATTGGAAGAACAGCGTGGATCTTTTCGAGTACCAGGCCAGAGACCTGTTCGAGCAGTACGGCGTGCCCGTGTTGCCCGGCATCGTGGCCGACACCCCCGAGGAGGCGCGAGCGGCGTCCGAGAAGCTGGGTGGCGTCACCGTCGTGAAGGCCCAGGTCAAGGTCGGCGGCCGCGGCAAGGCCGGCGGCGTCAAGGTGGCGAAGACCCCGGACGACGCCGAAGCCGCGGCGAAGGACATCCTCGGGCTCGACATCAAGGGCCACGTCGTCAAGCGCGTGATGATCGCCGGCGGCGCCCAGATCGCCCGCGAGTTCTACTTCTCGGTGTTACTCGACCGCGCCAACCGCTCGTACCTCTCGCTCTGCAGCGTCGAGGGCGGCATGGAGATCGAGCAGCTCGCCGTCGAGAAGCCCGACGCGCTGGCGCGCATCGAGGTCGACCCCCGCTCGGGCATCGACCTGGCGAAGGCCACCGAGATCGCGAAGGCCGGCGGGTTCCCCGACGAGCTGATCGAGAAGGTCGCGCCCGTGCTGGTCAAGCTCTACGCCGTCTACGAGGGCGAGGACGCCACGCTCGTCGAGGTCAACCCGCTCGTCCTCACCGAGCAGGGCGACATCGTCGCCCTCGACGGCAAGGTCTCCATCGACGAGAACGCCGAGTTCCGTCACCCCGGCCACGCCGAGCTCGAGGACGCCGATGCGGCCGACCCGCTCGAGGCGAAGGCCAAGGCTGCGGGCCTCAACTACGTGAAGCTCGACGGCGAGGTCGGCATCATCGGCAACGGTGCCGGGCTCGTCATGTCGACGCTCGACGTCGTCGCCTACGCCGGCGAGGCACACGGCGGCGTGAAGCCCGCCAACTTCCTCGACATCGGCGGCGGAGCGAGCGCCGAGGTCATGGCGGCGGGGCTCGACGTGATCCTGGGCGACGCCCAGGTCAAGAGCGTCTTCGTCAACGTCTTCGGTGGCATCACCGCCTGTGACGCGGTCGCCAACGGCATCGTCGCCGCCCTCGGCATCCTCGGCGACGCGGCCACCAAGCCGCTCGTCGTGCGACTCGACGGCAACAACGTCGACGAGGGTCGACGCATCCTGGCGGAGGCGGCGCACCCGCTGGTCACCGTCGTCGCGACCATGGACGAGGCTGCCGACAAGGCCGCCGAGCTGGCTTCGAAGTAAGGACTGCAGAGAACAATGTCGATCTTCCTCAACAAGGACAGCAAGGTCATCGTCCAGGGCATCACCGGCGGCGAGGGCACCAAGCACACCGCCCTCATGCTCAAGGCCGGCACCCAGGTCGTCGGTGGCGTCAACGCCCGCAAGGCCGGCACGACCGTCACCCACGGTGACGTCGAGCTGCCCGTCTTCGGCACCGTGACCGAGGCCGTCACCGAGACCGGTGCCGACGTCTCGATCGTGTTCGTGCCGCCGGCCTTCGCCAAGGACGCGGTCGTCGAGGCCATCGAGGCCGAGGTGCCGCTCGTCGTCGTCATCACCGAGGGCATCCCGGTGCAAGACTCCGCCGAGTTCTGGGCGCTCGCCAAGGCCAAGGGCGGCACGACCCGCATCATCGGCCCGAACTGCCCCGGCATCATCACGCCGGGCGAGTCGCTGGTCGGCATCACGCCCGCCTCGATCTCGGGTTCGGGGCCCATCGGCCTGGTCTCGAAGTCGGGCACCCTGACCTACCAGATGATGTTCGAGCTGCGCGACCTCGGCTTCTCGACCGCCATCGGCATCGGCGGCGACCCGGTCATCGGCACGACCCACATCGACGCCCTCGAGGCGTTCGAGGCCGACCCCGACACCAAGGCGATCGTCATGATCGGCGAGATCGGCGGCGACGCCGAAGAGCGCGCCGCCGACTACATCAAGGCGCACGTCACCAAGCCCGTCGTCGGCTACGTCGCGGGCTTCACGGCCCCCGAGGGCAAGACGATGGGTCACGCCGGTGCGATCGTGTCCGGCTCGGCCGGCACCGCCCAGGCCAAGAAAGAGGCACTCGAGGCCGCCGGCGTCAAGGTCGGCAAGACGCCGAGCGAGACCGCGGCCCTGCTCCGCGAGGTCTACGCCTCTCTCTAGGGGCCGACCCGCGCCTCCTCGACGGGCGTGTTCGTCACGGCCGGTCGTCCTCGGACGCCCGGTCACGACGGACACGCCCGTCGTCGTCCGTGGGGCGCGGCGCGGGCGCGGTGCGGGTGCCGACCGGTGTCGTCGTCGCGGGCGGCGGGGCAGCAGGCCGGCCCCGGTCGGCACCGGTACAGTCGCTCGCGATGAACCGCCCAGTCACCGCCCTCTTCTCCGCGCTCGAAGCCCTGCTCGTCGTGGCCATCGGCGTCGGCATCCCCCTCGTCGTGCTGACCTCGCTCTGGGCGTTCCAGTACGGCCTGCAGATCGACTGGATCGTCTTCTGGCGCGCGGCCGTGGACTCGTGGCTCGTCGGGCACGGTGCCGACCTGACCGTCCAGCTCAGCGCCGACGCGGCCGCGGCGACGGGCATCCCCGGGGCCGATGCCCCCATCGTCGTCTCGCTGGCCGCGCTCGGCTTCGCCCTTCTCACGGTGCTGATGGGGGTCCGCGCCGGCCGTGCCGCCGCCGAGACGGCCCACCGCGTGACCGGCGTGCTCGTCACGATCGGCACCTTCGCCCTGCTGTCCCTGGCCCTGGCGGCCTCCGCACAGCACGAGCTCGCGCGCCCGTCGTTGTGGCAGGGCACGCTGCTGCCCGCGCTCGTCTACGCCGTGCCCGTCGTGGCCATGGCCGAGATCACGCGCCGCCGTCGGGGCGAGGTCGCCGACCCGGTCACCGGTGCCGTGATCGGGCTGCTGTCCCGACTGCCCGGACAGGTGACCGGCATCGCGGCCGCCGGGCTGCGTCTCGGGGCCGTGGCCGCATCGACCGTGCTCGCCGTGTCGGCCCTGATCGTCTCCGTGCTGATCGTGACGAACTACGCCGAGATCATCACCCTGTACGAAGGCGCGCACGGCGGGCTCCTCGGCGGGCTCGCGTTGACGCTCGGTCAACTCGCGCTGCTCCCCGACGTCGTCGTCTGGGCGGCGTCGTGGCTGGTCGGCCCCGGCTTCGCCATCGGCACCGGGTCGTCGATCTCGCCCCTGGGCACCGCCGTCGGTCCGATGCCCGCGATCCCCTTCCTCGGCGCCCTGCCCACCGCCGACCTGACGTTCGGCTTCGTCGGGCTGCTGGTGCCGGTCGTCGCCGCGTACGTCTGCGCGACGCTGCTGAGGCCGAAGCTGCAGCGGATGCTCGCCGGGCACGGAGTCGACGACCTGGTCCGCCGCATCGTCGTCGCGGTCGTCGGCGGGCTCGTCGGGGGAGTGCTGCTGGGCCTGCTCGCCTGGGCGGCCTCGGGTTCGGCCGGGCCCGGGCGACTGACCGAGGTCGGACCCGACCCGCTGCTGGTCGGCGGGTTCGCGGCGCTCGAGTTCGCCGTCGCCGGTGTGCTGGCCATGGTCGTCACGCCGCCGAGGTTCGCGGGTCCGCGGGCCGAGACGACGTCGGACAGGCCCCGCACGAGGCGGCACGACGATCCGCGTGTCGACGCGACCGCGCCCACCGGGCCCGTACCCGTGTCCGCTCCCCGGCCCGACGGTGACGACACCGAGCGCATCGAGGGCATCACGCGCTGACGTCGTCGTCCGACCGGCGACCGAGCCTCGCCTCCGCCGCCCCACGGTGCGCGTGCCCGGCCCGCTAGGCTTGCCGGGTGCTGAAGCTCGTGGTGCTCATCTCCGGTGGCGGCTCGAACCTCCGGGCGCTGCTCGAGGCCGCGAGCGACGCCGAGTACCCGGCCCGGGTGGTCGCCGTCGGGGCCGACCGCGAGGCCGACGGCTTCGAGCACGCCGAGCACTTCGGGGTGCCGACCTTCTCGGTCGCCTTCTCGAACTTCGCCGACCGTGCCGCCTGGGGTGACGAGCTGCTGGCCCAGATCGAGCAGTGGCAGCCCGACCTCGTGGTGCTCAGCGGCTTCATGCGGCTCGTGCCACCGCGGGTCGTCGCCGCCCTCGCCCCGAACCTCATCAACACGCACCCCGCCTACCTGCCCGAGTTCCCCGGGGCCCACGGCGTCCGCGACGCGCTCGCGGCCGGGGTCGACCGGACCGGCGCCAGCGTGATCGTCGTCGACGAGGGCGTCGACAGCGGCCCGATCCTCGCGCAACGCCGCATCCCGGTGCTGCCCGGCGACGACGAGTCGTCGCTGCACGACCGCATCAAGGTCGTCGAGCGCGAACTGCTCGTCCAGACCGTGCTCGACATCGCCAACGGAACGATCTCTCTCGAACAGGAGCCCACCGCATGAGCGGCCACGCCATCGACCCCAGCCTCTACCGCGACCGTGACGCCGTGCCCGTGCGACGGGCGCTGATCAGCGTCAGCGACAAGACGGGCCTGCTCGACCTGGCCGCCGCCCTGTCGGCCTCCGGTGTCGAGATCGTGTCGACCGGCTCGACCGCCCAGACCATCCGCGACGCCGGCCACGCCGTCACCGACGTCAGGAGCGTCACCGGGTTCCCCGAGTCGCTCGACGGTCGCGTCAAGACCCTGCACCCCGCGGTGCACGCCGGCATCCTCGCCGACCTGCGGCTCGAGTCCCACGAGGCCCAGCTGGCCGAACTCGACATCGCCGCGTTCGAGCTCGTCGTCGTCAACCTCTACCCGTTCGTCGAGACCGTCGCGTCGGGTGCCGACGTGCCCACCGTCATCGAGAACGTCGACATCGGCGGGCCCGCGATGGTCCGGGCCGCCGCGAAGAACCACGCCAACGTCGCCATCGTGGTCTCGCCGACGAACTACCCGCAGGTCGTGAAAGCGCTCACACTCGGTGGCACGACCCTGGCCCAGCGTCAGCGCCTGGCCGGCGAGGCCTTCGCCCACACGGCCGCGTACGACACGGCAGTCGCGGCGTACTTCGCCGCACACGTGGGTGTGCGCGCCGAGGCCGACGCGTCCGCCACGGCGACCGGCGCCTCCTCGTCCGTCGTCGACGAGCAGGAGGCGCGGGCGGGCTTCGAGCCCGCGGTCACCCTCTCGGCCGAGTTGCAGCACACCCTCCGCTACGGCGAGAACGCCCACCAGGCCGCGGCGATCTATGCGACGCCCGGGGCACACGGCATCGCGCAGGCGACGCAGCTGCACGGCAAAGAGATGTCGTACAACAACTACGTCGACGCCGACGCGGCCCTGCGCGCCGCCTTCGACTTCGACGAGCCCGCCGTCGCGATCATCAAGCACGCGAACCCGTGCGGCATCGCCGTCGCCTCGCCCGACGCCGTCGACGCCATCGCCGACGCTCACCAGCGGGCGCACGCCTGTGACCCCGTCTCGGCGTTCGGCGGCGTCATCGCGGCCAACCGCACCGTGACGCGCGCCATGGCCGAGACCGTCGCGGACATCTTCACCGAGGTCGTCATCGCCCCGGCCTTCGACCCCGAGGCCGTCGAGATCCTCAGTGCGAAGAAGAACATCCGCCTGCTGACCCTGCCCGCCGACTTCGCCCGTGACGTCCGCGAGGTCAAGCAGATCTCGGGTGGTCTGCTCGTCCAGGACGCCGACCGGTTCGACGGGTTCACGTCCGACGGCTGGACGCTCGTCGCCGGCGACGAGGCCGACGCCGCGACGCGGGCCGACCTCGAGTTCGCCTGGAAGGCCTCGCGCGCCGTCAAGTCGAACGCCATCCTGCTCGCCTCGGGCGGAGCATCCGTAGGGGTGGGCATGGGCCAGGTCAACCGGGTCGACTCGTGCCACCTCGCCGTCGACCGCGCCGGGGCCCGCGCCGCCGGGTCGGTCGCGGCGTCCGACGCGTTCTTCCCCTTCGCTGACGGCCTGCAGGTGCTGCTCGACGCCGGCGTGGCCGCGGTGGTGCAGCCCGGCGGGTCGATCCGCGACGACGAGGTCGTGGCCGCGGCGAAGGCCGCCGGCGTGACCATGTACTTCACGGGCGAGCGCCACTTCTTCCACTAGGTCGTCGTCGACGAGGTCCAGGAGGCACGGGTCGCGTCGTCCGCCGATCCGAACGATTCCGTCTTGCGGCGGAGTCGACGGCACGCATATCCTGTAAGGCTGCTCACAGCCGGTCGGACACGACCGCACGGACGGACGACGACACTCAGGAGGACATGATGACGACGACGACACTGACCACGGTGGGCACGGCCACCGACGGTGCTCGCGTGGGTCGCGCCTCCTCGGCGTATCCGAGCCCGGCGCCGATCAGCTAGACGAGACGGTCCGCCGCCCACCGGCACCACTCCGACACCTCCGCCCGGCGACGTCCCGGGCGCGACCGCGCGACCATGCGTCCTCCCAGGACGGTCGCCGCACCACCTTTCTCCACAACGGGTCAGCGCTCTGCGCCGTCGCCTGTGCCAGATCACGACACTTGGATCACCCATGTCTCAGAAGTCCTCGTCCGCCCGTCCACCCGACGCCGCGAAGCGTCCCTCGACGGTGCAGTCGCTCACCCGGCTGTACCCGTACGTCAAGCCGGCCCTGCCCCGCATCGTGCTGGGCATGGTCGCGGCCCTGCTCGCCGCCGTCGTCGCCCTGCTGATCCCCCTCGTCCTGCAACTGCTCGTCGACGGACCGCTGTCGAGCGGTGACCGATCGCAGGTGTGGCCCGCCTTCGCCGTCGTGCTGGGCCTCGGCGTGGCCGAGGCGATCATGATCGGTGCTCGCCGCCGACTGGTGCTCACCCCGAGCACGCACGTCGAGGCGACCATGCGCAACGCCCTGTACGCCAAGCTGCAAGATCTGCCGGTGGCGTTCCACGACCGGTGGCAGAGCGGTCAGCTGCTCAGCCGGTCTGTCAGCGACCTGAGCCTCATCCGTCGCTGGCTCGCCTTCGGCGTCGTGCTGCTCGTGGTCAACGTGCTCACCATCGTCGTCGGCTTCGTCGTGCTGTTCTGGTACAGCTGGGTGCTCGGCCTCGTCTTTCTCGTCGCGTCGCTTCCGGTCTTCTTCGTCAGCTTCGCGTTCGAGAAGCGGTACTCGATCGTCGCCCGTCGGTCCCAGGACCAGGTCGGCGACCTGGCGACCAGCGTGGAAGAGAGCGTGCACGGCATCCGGGTGCTCAAGGCCTTCGGTCGCGGCAAGCACTCGCTGCGTGAGTTCGCCAAGCAGGCCGAAGACCTCCGCGGGACCGAGATCGAGAAGGCCAAGGCCATCTCGAAGCTGTGGCTCTGGCTGCTGCTCGTCCCCGACGTGGCCTTCGCGCTGTGTCTGCTCGGCGGCGTGTGGCTCGCCGCCGACGGTCAGCTGACCGTCGGCCAGCTGTTCGCCTTCTTCGCGACGGCGACCGTGCTGCGCTGGCCGGTCGAGTCGATCGGCTTCCTGCTCTCGATGACCTTCGACACCCGCACGGCCGTCGACCGCTACTTCGAGGTGATGGACAGCGAGAACACGGTGACCGACCCCGAGAACCCGTCGACGATCGCCGAACCCCACGGGCGCCTCGAGTTCAAGGGCACGCACTTCCGCTACCAGGACTCACCGGCCCAGTTCGCCGACCTGGTCAACGGGGTCGACCTGGTCGTCGAGCCCGGCGAGACGATGGCCCTCGTCGGGCTCACCGGTTCGGGCAAGACCACGCTGCTGTCTCTCGTGTCCCGGCTCTACGACGTCACCGGCGGGCAGGTCCTGATCGACGGCGTCGACGTCCGCGACCTCAGCCGCGAAGAACTCCGCCGCCACATCGGCATGGCGTTCGAGGACGCGACGTTGTTCAGCGCGTCCGTGCGTGACAACGTGCTGCTCGGCCGCCCCGATCTCGCGGACGACCCCGACGAGGCCGACCGGGTGATGCGCGAGGCCCTCGAGATCGCCCAGGCCGACTTCGTCGAGCGGCTGCCCGAGGGCGTCGACACCCGGGTGGGCGAAGAGGGCCTCAGCCTGTCCGGCGGACAGCGTCAGCGCCTCGCCCTGGCACGGGCCATCGCGGCCCGCCCGGCCGTGCTGGTGCTCGACGACCCGTTGTCGGCCCTGGACGTCGACACCGAGGCGCGCGTCGAGGCCGGACTGAGACGCGTGCTCGCGTCGACGACGTCCCTGATCGTCGCCCACCGACCGTCGACGGTCACCCTGGCCGACCGGGTCGCGCTGCTCGAGAACGGCACGGTCACCGCGGTGGGCCGCCACTCCGACCTCATCGCGAGCAACGAGCACTACCGCTACGTCATCTCGTCGCTCGACGACGACTCCACCACCAGCCGAGAGGAGGTGCTCGCATGACCGACACGACACTCGAGGACGACCGTCCCGACCGTCCGGCAGTCGCCGACGGCCCCGTCGAGCGCGAGGCGCTCGACGGACGAACCCCCGCCGAGAAGCGCGCCGAGCAGGGCTCGACGACGCAGGGCGTCCGCGGCGAAGAGCGCGAGAACTTCACCAAGGACGAGAGCAAGAGGCTGCGCCGACGTTCGCTGCGCCTCCTCGGCTCGCTCGTGCACCCGCTGCGCTGGCGTCTCGCCCTGATGGGCGTCGTCGTCGTGATCAGCACGGCCTCGCAGGTCGCGGGGCCGGCCCTGATCGCGATCGGCATCGACACCGCCCTGCCGGCGCTGATGGACGACCAGGACTGGGCGCCCGCGATCCTCGTCGTGGTCGCCTACCTGTTGACCGGCGTGATCGGTGCGGTGCTGATGGCGCAGTACACGGTGTTGTCGGCGCGCATCAGCCAGGCGATCCTCTTCGACCTGCGCAAGCGTCTGTTCCTGCACACGCAACGGCTCAGCCTCGAGTTCCACGAGACGTACACGTCGGGCCGCATCATCTCGCGCCAGACGAGCGATCTGGACTCCATCCGCGAGCTGTTGGACTCGGGCATCAACCAGCTCGTCTCGGGTCTGCTGTACATGGTCTTCACCGCCGTCGCCCTCGTCGCGCTCGACCCGCAGAGCGGCCTCGTCCTCGCCGTGGCGCTCGTGCCGCTCGTGGCGTTGACCCGGTGGTTCCAGGTGCGCTCGCAGAAGCTGTTCCGGGCGACCCGCGTCACGAGTGCCCGCGTCATCGTGCACTTCGTCGAGACGATGACGGGCATGCGCGCGGTGCAGGCCTTCCGCAAGGAGGCGCGCAACGAGAAGGAGTACGCCGGTCACGTCGAGGACTACCGGCAGGCCAACTCGAAGGTGTTCACGTTGTTCGGCACCTTCGACCCGGGCCTGGTGCTGATCGGCAACGCGACCCTCGCGGCGGTCGTGCTCTTCGGCGGCTTCCGGGTGATCGACGGTTCGCTCGAGATCGGCGCCCTGCTCGCGGTGGCACTCTACGCGAAGCGGTTCTTCGACCCGGCCGAAGAGATGGCCATGTTCTACAACGGCTACCAGTCGGCGTCGGCCGCGCTCGAGAAGATCTCGGGCGTGCTCGAGGAGCAGCCGAGCGTGCCCGACCCGACGCGCCCGGTCGACCTGTGGGACGCCAAGGGGCAGGTGCACTTCGACGACGTCGAGTTCGCCTACAACGCCGACACGGTCGTGCTGCCCGGCTTCGACCTCCACGTGCCCGCGGGGCAGACCATCGCCCTCGTCGGGTCGACGGGGGCCGGCAAGTCGACGTTGGCGAAGCTCATCTCGCGCTTCTACGACCCGACGCGCGGAGCGGTGACGCTCGACGGCGTCGACCTGCGCGACCTGCACCCGAAAGACCTGCGCCGCGCGATCGTCATGGTCACGCAAGAGGCGTACCTCTTCTCGGGTTCGGTGGCCGACAACATCTCGCTCGGCAAGCCCGACGCGACGCGTGACGAGATCGTGCGGGCGGCGAAGGCGGTCGGAGCGCACGAGTTCATCGAGGCCCTGCCCGACGGGTACGACACCGACGTGAACAAGCGCGGCGGCCGGGTGTCGGCCGGGCAACGTCAGCTGCTGTCGTTCGCCCGGGCGTTCATCGCGGACCCGAGCGTGCTGATCCTCGACGAGGCGACGGCGTCGCTCGACATCCCGTCCGAGCGCATGGTGCAGGAGGCGCTGCAGACCCTGCTCGCCGACCGCACCGCGGTCATCATCGCGCACCGCCTGTCGACCGTCGCGATCGCCGATCGGGTGCTCGTGATGGAGCACGGCAAGATCGTCGAGGACGGCACCCCGGACGACCTGATCGCGGGCACCGGTCGCTTCGCGCAGCTGCACGCCGCGTGGCGCGACTCGCTCGTGTGAGATCGCGGCTCGGCTAGCGTGTCCCCGATGACCGACGCGACGACCTACCTGCAGGCCTACGACGAGCAACTCCGCACCGACGCCGAGACGCCGAGCGCGATCGACGTCACCCGGCACGGTCCGTTGCGGCTCGTCACCTTCGCCGGTGGCCGCGGGTTCGTCACCTACCGCGACCTCGGCGAGGCGGACGCCGAGGCGGTGCGCGCGCTCGTGGCCGCCGCCGTCGAGCACTTCGATGCCGACGCCGAGATCACCCGGGTCGAGTGGAAGACGCGGGGCCACGACCGGGCCCCCGGGCTGCACGACGCGCTCGTGGCCTCGGGCTTCGAGCCCGGCGAGCCCGAGTCGATCATGATCGGGCCGCTCACGGCGCTGGCCGGTCTCGGCGATGCACCCGAGGGGGTGACGGTCCGTCGGGTCACCACCGAGGCGGACGTGCGGGCGATGAGCGCGATGGTCGACGAGGCGTTCGGTGAGGCGGTCGACGCGCGGATGGCCGACGCGCTGCTCTCGCGGCTGGGTCGCGACGACGGCATGGAGCTCTGGGTCGCCGAGGTCGACGGTCGGATGGTCAGTGGTGGCCGACTCGAACCCGTCCCCGGCACGGACTTCGTCGGCATCTGGGGCGGTGCCACCCTCAAGGCGTACCGCCACCGCGGCATCTACCGGGCGTTGACCGCCGCACGGGCGCGTTCCGCCCTCGCGCAGGGCAAATCGCTCGTGCACAGCGACTCGACCGACGACTCGCGTCCGATCCTCGAACGGTCGGGCCTGGTCGCGGTGTCGACGACGACCCCGTACGACCGGACGCGCTGAGGCCGCCCGAGCCACGGCGGGCGAGTCCGGGGGAGTCGGGCGGTCGTGACCGACCGTCTCCGACGAACTCGCCCGGTCCGGCCCGGTCCGGCCCCGAGGGTCGGCCCGCCCCTTGGCCTCGGCCCGGTCAGGGACGGTAGGAGGCGAGCTCGAGATCGACGCGGAAGGTACCCGACCGGCTCCACAACAGAGGCGTGCCCTCGACGCGGTACTGCTCGAGGGCCCGCTGCTCGTGGTCGCGCGGGGCGTGGCCCGAGGCGCGGATCACCCGCCACCAGGGCAGGTCGGCCCCCGCGTACGCCATGACCTGGCCGACGCCGCGGGAGGCCCGTGAGCCGAGAGCGGCGGCGACCGAGCCGTAGGTCATCACGTGGCCCGGCGGGATCGACTCGACCACGGCGACGACCTGCGAGGCGAAGTCGTCGGGGTGCGGCCCGGGGCCGGCTGCGCGCCCCGGCCCCGCGTCGGGGTCGGGGTCGGGCCCGTGGTGGAGCCCGGCATCGACCCCGGGCGCGGGCTCGCTGCCCGGGGTGGACGCCGGCGTCACGACGTCGGCCTCACGCGGTGCCGACTCAGACCTGCGACGACGCCAGCGTCAGCCCCGCGACGTGCTCGCCGTAGGGTGTCTCGCCGATGACCTCGAAGCCGATGTGGTGGAAGAACTCTTCGGGACCGTCGTCACCCGGTTCGTAGATGACGGTGACCCGGTCGAAGCCGCGGCTGCGGGCCTCGTCGGCGAGGGCGTGGACGGCGAACCGCCCGATGCCCCGGCCCTGGGCGTCGGCCTCGACGTTGATGCGCCAGATGCAGCTGCGGAGCGCCTCGTCGTCGGCCGCGGCGTCGAAGTTGCCCATGATGAAGCCGACGACCGTGTCGTCGTCGTCGACGACGACGCGGGGCCAGGCGGTGGTCGGGTTGACGTAGGCCTCGGCGATCGAGTGCGAGACGGGGGCGACGAACTGCTCTTGCCCCGGCTTGAGCGTGAGGTTGTTGGCCGCGACGACGGTGGCGGCGGACAGTTCTTCGAGGCGCAGTCCAGACATGGATTCAGGGTAACGGCGCGTCCCGACGGGCACCACCGCCGGGCGGATGACGGGTCGTGGTCTGCGCGCGACCCCCGACGTCGTGGATGATGACGAGAATGAACCGCGGGACGAACCTGCCGGCGATCGGCGGCTACAACCGATCGGTCGTGCTCGACGCGATCCGGCGCGAGAGCGCGGGCCTGAGCCGGACCGAGATCGCCGGGCGCACCGGACTCAGCCCGCAGGCCGTGACGAACGTCTCGCGACGGCTGATCGAGGCGGGCCTGATCCGTGAGAGCGGCACCGTCATCAGCGGCCCCGGCAAGCCCCGCACCATGCTGCAGCTCGAGTCCCGGGGGCGCTTCGCGGTCGGCGTGCACGTCGACCCCGCCGTGCTGACGTTCGTGCTGCTCGACCTCGTCGGCACGGTCGTCGCCCACGCCCGCGAGCTGACCCCGTCCGCCAGCGAACCCGACGAGGTGGTGGCCCTGATGGCGCGCGCCATCGACGGGCTGGTCGTCACGAGCGGCGTCGACCGCGACCTCCTGCTCGGGGTCGGCATCGCCTCGCCCGGCCCGGTCGACATCGGGCCCGGCCTCGTGCTCGATCCGCCGATGATGCCGCTGTGGCGGCACGTGCCGTTGCGCCGGGCGCTCAGCGAGGCCACCGGCCTGCCGGTCCTGCTCGAGAAGGACGTCACGGCCTGCGCGGTCGCCGAGCTCTGGCTGAGCGACGGAGGCGCGGGTGAGCGCAGCGACTTCGCCTTCGTCTACTACGGCACCGGCTACGGCACCGGGCTCGTGCTCGGCGGCGACGTGCTGCGCGGGGCCAGCGCGAACGCGGGGGACTCGGGGCACGTGATGGTCGACGACCACGGTCACCGCTGCACCTGCGGACGGATCGGCTGCGTGGGCGAGCTGATCACGCCGCACGCCCTCGTGCGCGAGGCCGTCGCCACGGGAGTGCTGGTCGAGGGGGACGTGTCGGACGACGCGCTCGCCGAGGCGGCGCACAGCGGGGACGACGTCGACATGCGTCGCATCGACGAGGCGTTCGTCGCCCTGGTCGGCAAGGCGGACGAGGGCGACGCCGGGGCCTTGCACGTGCTGCACGGCGCCGGGCGACACCTCGCCCGGGCCCTGGTGACCATCGTCAACCTGCTCGACCTCGACGAGGTCGTCTTCGGCGGGCCGTTCTGGGCGCCGCTGTCGCGGCACGTCCTCGCGGTGCTGCCGGCCGCGCTCCGCGACGACCCCGCGCTGATCCCGAAGCACCCGATCCGGCTCGTCGAGTCGTCGATCGGCATCGACGTCGCGGCCGTCGGAGCGGCCTGCCTGGTGCTCGACCAGACGTTCTCGCCGCGACCGTCCGCCCTGCTGATCCGCGCCTGACGGGGCCGAGCCGCGCCTCCTGCGTGGCCCGCGCCTCCTGCGTGGCCCGCGCCTCCTGGCGTCGTGACCCGCGCCTCCTGCCGTCCTGACCCGCGCCTCCTCGGCCGTCGCGTCGTTACCGGACCGTTGCGCGAGAAGATCTTGACACGAGTTACTCCATACGATGTAGTAATCGCATCGCGGTCGGGCAGAGCAGCCCGGCGCCGACGCGACTGGAGCAAAGGAGCACCATGTCACGCACGTTCACCTCGGCCCGGGGGCGCAGGCGCGCACTGGCCGTCGCCGCCGCGGCGGTCGCCACGGCCCTGCTGGCCTCGGGTTGCTCGGGGGGTGCCGGCAGCGGCGACTCCGACACCATCAAGGTCGCATACCAGAAGTTCGGCACGTTCACCCAGATGGACGCCCACATGAAGGAGACCGCCAAGACCTTCGAGGCGGCCAACCCCGGCATGAAGGTCGAGTTCGTGCCCATCGCGGCACAGAACGACGACTACTTCACCAAGCTCGCCCTGATGAACCGGTCGGCGGCCACCGCACCCGACGTCATGTACGAGGACACGTTCAAGGTCAAGAGCGACGCGGCCGCCGGCTACCTGCTGCCGCTCGACGAGTACACCGACGCCTGGGACGACTGGGACAAGTTCTACGAGAACGCCAAAGAGGCCGGCGTCGGCGAGGACGGCAAGACCTACGGCATCCCGATGGGCACCGACACACGGGCCCTCTGGTACAACAAGGACCTCTTCGCGCAGGCCGGCCTGCCCGTGCCGTGGGAGCCGAAGACCTGGCAGGACGTGCTCGACGCGGCCGAGACGGTCAAGGCGAAGGTGCCCGACGTGGTCCCGCTCAACGTCTACTCGGGCAAGCCGCAGGGCGAGGGCGCGACGATGCAGGGCTTCGAGATGCTGCTCTACGGCACGCCGACCGGCACCCTCTACGACGACGAGACCGGCAAGTGGCTCACCGACTCGCAGGGCTTCGTCGACTCGCTCGGCTTCATCGAGGACGTCTACCAGGGCGGCATCGGGCCGAAACCCGAGGAGGCGCTGGACACCAACATCGCCACCATCGTCGGTGGGGAATGGCTCCCGCAGGGCAAGCTCGCCATCGCCCTCGACGGCTCGTGGATGAGCGGCACCTGGCTCGAGACCGGCACCAACCCGTGGCCCGAGTGGAACGACGTGATGGGCCAGGCGCCCATGCCCACCCAGGACGGTGCGAAGCCCGGCGCCACGAGCATGTCGGGCGGCTGGACGCTGGCCGTCGGCTCGAAGACGAAGAACCCCGACAAGGCGTTCGAGTTCATCGCCGACGCCCTCGACAAGGACGGCTCGCAGAGCTACGACATCGCCGCCAGCCAGATCGCGGTGCGCAGCGACGTCGCGGAGGACCCCGAGTACGTCGGCAGCAACCCGACCTTCGAGTTCTTCTCGTCGATCGTGCCGGTGACGCACTTCCGTCCGGCGACCACCGACTACAGCCGCATCTCGAACGAGATCACCGTCGCGATGGAGGCCGTCATGACCGGGCAGCAGTCGCCCGAGGAGGCGGCGGCCGCGTTCGACGACCAACTGGTCGGCATCGTCGGCGAGGACCAGACGCAGAAGGCGGGGGACTAGCCGGATGGCGACCATCGCCCCCACCCCGGTCGGCCGTGAGAGCGGCCGACCGGGGGCCTCCGGGCCCGGCCCCGGGCCCCACGGCGAGAAGCCGGGTCGCCGGGCGGGTGCGTCGAAGGCGCGCGCCCTGCGCACCGGCGCCCGCACCCTGCCGCTCGTCCCGGCGTTCGTGCTGCTGGCCCTGTTCCTGCTGGGGCCCGTCATCTCGAGCTTCTACGGCTCGTTCACCGACGCCTCGCTGACCGGCTACGCCGCCGGCGGGTCGGAGTTCATCGGGTTCCGCAACTACACCGAGCTGTTCGCCGACCCGGACTTCCCGAAGTCGGTGCTGCTGACGCTCGCGTTCGTCTTCTTCTCGGCCGTGGTCGGGCAGAACGTCGTCGGCCTGGGGCTCGCCCTGCTGATGCGGAACGGCCACAAGGTCGTGCGCTCGATCGTCGGCACGTTCGTCATCGCCGCATGGGTGCTGCCCGAGATCGTCGCCGCCTTCGCGGCGTACGCGTTCTTCAACGACGCGGGCACGCTCAACACGGTCCTGTCGTGGTTCGGCATCACCGGCGCCAACTGGCTCTACGCGATGCCGATGCTCTCGGTGATCCTCGCCAACATCTGGCGCGGCGCCGCGTTCTCGATGCTCGTCTACTCGGCGGCGGTGCAGGAGGTGCCCCCCGAGATCACCGAGTCGGCCGAGGTCGACGGCGCCACCGGCTGGCAGCGCCTGGTCTACATCACGCTGCCGGTCATCCGACGCAGCATCTCGACCAACCTCATGCTGACCACGTTGCAGACGCTCTCGGTCTTCACGCTGATCTACGTGATGACCGGCGGCGGGCCGGGCACGAACAGCACGACCCTGCCGATCCTGGCCTACCAAGAGGCCTTCCAGTTCTCGCAGCTGGGCTTCGGCACGGCCATCGCCACGATCATGCTGCTCGTCGGCGCGGTCTTCTCGATCATCTACATCAGGGCCCTGAAACCGGAGGTCGACTGACCATGGCCATGACCTCACCCAGCGGCCGCAGCATGAAGGCCGTCTCGAACGCCGTGCTGATCGTCATCGCGATCTGCTTCGCCGTGCCGCTCGCCTGGCTGCTGCTGGCCTCGTTCGACCCGTCGGCGACGTTGTCGGCCAAGGTGCCGTCGCAGTTCACGCTCGACAACTTCACCGCCGTGCTGACGCCCGAGATCTCGTTCGTGCCGCTGGCCAACAGCCTCATCGTGTCGGGTGGCTGCGCCCTGGTGACCGTCGTCGTGGCGATCCTCGCGGCGTACCCGCTCTCGCGGTACCGGATGCGCATCAACAAGCCGTTCCTCTACGGCATCCTCTTCGGCACCGGCTTGCCCATCACCGCGATGATGGTGCCGGTCTACAGCCTGTTCGTCTCGCTGAACCTGATCGACTCGATCGGCGGCACGGTGTTCTTCCTCGCCGCGACCAGCCTGCCGATGGCGATCTGGATGGCGAAGAACTTCATGGACTCGGTGCCGATCTCGCTCGAGGAGGCCGCGTGGACCGACGGGGCCTCGATGTTCTCGACCCTGACGCGCATCGTCGTGCCGCTCATGCGGCCGGGCATCGCCGTGGTGTTCATCTTCGTGTTCATCCAGGCGTGGGGGAACTTCTTCGTGCCGTTCGTGCTGCTGCTCAGCCCCGACAAGCAGCCCGCGGCCGTGAGCATCTTCAACTTCTTCGGGCAGTACGGCTCGGTGGCCTACGGCCAGCTCGCGGCGTTCTCGATCGTCTACTCGGTGCCCGTCATCGCGTTGTACGTGCTCGTCTCGCGGACCCTCGGCGGCTCGAACGCGCTGGCTGGCGCCGTGAAGGGGTGACGCGCCTCCCCACCAGTGCCTCCGTTGCCCTCTCGATCCACAGAACGACCCGCCCCACCGTGCGCCTCGGCGCGCCCGTCAGGAGACTGATCCCATGCACGACAACACCGTCCTCGTCGAGGCCCGCATCGACCGCTTCGTCCGCGACCGCATCACACCGGCGGTCTACCGCCGGGCCGTCCCGCTGACGATCACGGCCTGGGAGGCGCCCGGCGAGCCGGTCCCCTTCGCCGAGGCCGTCTCGCAGACGTACGAGCCGTTCGCCGTCGGCTCACCGTGGAGCCGCCCGTGGGGCACCACGTGGTTCCACGTCACGGGGACGGTGCCCGACGACTTCGGCACCGACCCCGCGACCATCCTCGAGCTCGTCGTCGACCTGGGCTTCAGCATCCGCCAACCCGGGTTCCAGGCCGAGGGTCTCGTCTGGCGACCCGACGGCACCATCGTCAAGGCGATCGAGCCGTACAACGGCTACGTGCCGCTGACCGCGATCGGCGCGGGCGTCACCCCGGGCAGCACGATCGACGTCTACGTCGAGGCCGCGTCGAACCCCGACATCGGCGGCGACGACTTCCACGGCGAGACACCGCTGGGCGACCCCGAGACCGCCGGCGACGCCCCGATCTACGCCCTGCGCAGCATCGTGCTCGCCGAACGCGACCAGGTCGTCGCCGAACTCGACCGAGACGTCTGGACGCTCGTCGGGCTGATGCGCACCCTCGAGCTCACCTCGCCGCGACGGCACGAGATCCTGCGGGCCCTCGACCGGATGTGCGACGTCGTCGACCACGCCGACGTCGCGGGGTCGGCGACGGCCGGGCGGGCCGCGCTCGCCGACGTGCTCGCGGCGCCGGCGAACGCGAGCGCCCACCGGGTCGTCGCGACCGGCCACGCGCACATCGACTCGGCCTGGCTCTGGCCCGTCCGCGAGACGCAGCGCAAGGTCGCCCGCACCTTCTCGAACGTCGTCGCGCTGATGGACGACGATCTCGACTTCGTGTTCGCCGCCTCGAGCGCCCAGCAGTACGCCTGGCTGAAGGAGCGCTACCCCGAGCTGTTCGAGCGGGTGAAGCAGAAGGTCGCCGAGGGCCGGTTCGTACCCGTCGGCGGCATGTGGGTCGAGTCGGACACGAACATGCCCGGCGGTGAGGCGCTCGCCCGTCAGTTCGTCGCGGGCAAGGGGTTCTTCCTCCGCGAGTTCGGCGTCGACGCCGACGAGGTCTGGCTGCCCGACTCGTTCGGCTACACGGGCGCCATGCCGCAGATCGCTCGCGCGGCCGGCGCCAGCTCGTTCTTCACCCAGAAGGAGTCCTGGAACGAGACGAACCGCATGCCGCACCACACCTTCCTCTGGGAGGGCATCGACGGCAGCCGGGTCTTCACGCACTTCCCGCCGGTCGACACCTACAACTCCGACCTCTCGCCGGCCGAGCTCGCCCACGCCGAGCGCGGCTACGCCGAGAAGGGGTACTCGAACGTCTCGATCGTCCCGTTCGGCTGGGGCGACGGCGGCGGCGGCCCGACCCGCGAGATGATGGCGGCCGCGCGACGGGCCGGCGACCTCGAGGGCTCACCGCGCGTGACCGTCGGCACCCCCGCCTCCTTCTTCGCGCAGGCACGTGACGAACTCGCCGACCCGGCCGTCTGGTCGGGCGAGATGTACCTCGAGTTCCACCGCGGCACCTACACCTCGCAGGCCCGCACCAAGCAGGGCAACCGCCGCAGCGAGCACCTGCTGCGCGAGGCCGAGCTCTGGAGCGCCACGGCGACGGCGCGCGGCTTGCTCGACTACCCCTACGACGAACTCGAGCAGATCTGGCACGTCGTGCTGCTGCAGCAGTTCCACGACATCCTGCCCGGGTCGTCGATCGCCTGGGTGCACCACGAGGCCGAACGGCACTACGCCCGGGTCGCCGAGCAGCTCGGGGCGATCATCGGGTCGGCCCAGCGGGCGCTCGCCGGGTCGGGGTCGGCGACGACCACGTTCAACGCCGGGCCGGTCCCGGCCGCCGGGGTCGACGCCTCGGCCGGCTCGGCCGCGGGTGAGGCGCAGGAGGCGGGGGTCGGGTCGGTGACGCCGGTCGCCTCCGACGGCGGGTGGGTGCTCGACAACGGACTCGTGAGCGCCGTGTTCGACGGGGACGGCCTGGTCACCTCGCTCGTCGACGCGACGTCGGGGCGCGACCTCGTCGCCCCGGGCTCGCGGCTCGGATTGCTGCAGCTCTTCCGCGACACCCCCAACCAGTGGGACGCGTGGGACGTCGACCAGGCCTACAAGAACGTCCGCACCGACCTGGTCGAGGCCGAGTCGGTAGTCGCCGACGGCGGAGCCCTCGTCGTGACGCGCCGCGTCGGCGACTCGACGATCGTGCAGCGCTGGTGGCTCGACGACGGCGAGGCCGAACTGCACGTGCAGACCGAGGTCGACTGGCACGAGCGGCAGAAGTTGCTCAAGCTGGCGTTCCCGCTCGACGTGCACGCCGACCGGGCCGCCTCCGAGGTGCAGTTCGGTCACGTGCAGCGCCCGACGCACCAGAACACGTCGTGGGACTTCGCCCGGTTCGAGACCGTCGCGCACCGCTGGGTGCACGTCGCCGAGCCCGGCTTCGGCGTGGCCGTGGCGAACGACGCCACGTACGGCCACGACATCACGCGGAGCACCCGCGACACGGCCGACGGTGGTGACGGCGGCACGACGACGCTCGTGCGGCAGTCGCTGCTGCGGGCGCCGACCTTCCCCGACCCCCACGCCGACCAGGGGTGGCACGTGCTGCGCTCGTCGGTGCGGGTCGCGCCCGACGTGCTCGACGCGGCGACCGCGGGCTACCGCCTCAACCTGCCCGTCCGGCGGGTCGACGGGTCGTCCGGTGCGGCCGTGGCTCCGCTCGTCACGTCGTCGTCGCCGGCCGTGCTGGTCGAGGCGGTCAAGCTGGCCGAGGACCGCTCGGGCGACCTGATCGTGCGGCTCTACGAGGCACGCGGCGCGCGGGCGGCGACCACGGTCACGGTCGACGCCGACAGCGGGTTCGGCGGTGCGTGGCGAACCGACCTGATCGAGCGCGAGCTCGAGCCGGGCACCGCCGGGGCGGGTCGATGGGCCGCGGGTTCTGTCGTCGAGCTGACGCTGCGCCCGTTCGAGATCGTGACGCTCCGGGTGGCCCGGGCGTAGCGCTGAACCGGCGGGCACTGCACCACGAGATGGTCACGGCGCCAGGTTTTCCCCTGGTGCTGTGATCACCTCGTGGCGGCGTGGCGGCGTGGCGGCGTGGCGGCGTGGCGGCGTGGCGGTGTGGCAGCACAGGGGTGTGGGGGCAGAGCGCCGTGGTGGCGGTCAAACGGCGGCTGCGGTCGCCGTGGCCGTCCCGCGGGCTCCGACCGTGGCCGCGCCCACGGCCGCCACGGGGAACCCCGGCGGCAGCAGCTCGATGCGCGACGAGAGCTCGAGCGAGGCGAGGAACGGCGACCTCGCCGCCCACCGGTCGAGCACCCCGGCGACGTCGTCGAGCAGGGGGCGACCGAGGTTGCTGAGTCCGCCCCCGATCACGACCGAGTCCACGTCGGTCGTCAGGACGAGGAGGCGCACCGCGGCCGCCACCCCCGCCGCCAGGTCGGCACGCACGCGGACGGCCTCGGGGTCGCCGGCGTCGGCCGCCGCGAACAGCGCCACGGCCGGGTACGCCCCCTCGGTCGGCCAGTGCCGTGACACCGCGGCGCCGGCCGCGACGGTCTCGAGGCACCCGCGCTGCCCACAGGGGCAGAGTTCGCCCCCGGGGTCGACGGGGACGTGCCCGATCTCGCCCGAGACGCCTCGTGAGCCGCGCCAGAGTTCGCCGTCCACGACGAGGCCCGCGGCGAGGCCGGTGCCGAGGTTGAGGTAGCCGACCGAACCCGACAGCGACATGGCGAGGTACGCGCCGAGGGCGGCCGCGTTGACGTCGTTCTCGACCCGGACCGGCACCCCGAGCCGGGTGCTCAACGTGGACCCCACGGCGACGTCGTCGAAGCCGATGTTCACCGCGTGACGCACGCGACCGGTGCTGCCGTCGACCAGGCCGGGGATGCCGACGCCGACCGACTCGAAGGCCCCGACGGCGACGCCGACGCGATCCGCCGACGAGGTGACCGCCGTGGCCGCGTTCGCCAACACGGCGTCAGGGCCGAAACCCGTCGGCAGGCGGAGACGGTGGACGGGGGCGCCGGACCCGTCGACGACGACCGCGTCGATCTTGGTGCCGCCGATGTCGAGGCCGACCCTCACGGCCGCCCCGTCGATCCGGCCCCGGAGGCACCTGCCGGCGCGTCGTCGAGAGCGCCGGGAGGCACGGTGACGGACACGGTGGCGGTCGTGGACATGTTTGTTAGTAAAGCTTACGAACCAGGTCTCGGCAAGGGAATCGGCCCGGACGGATCACGATGTTTCGGGTGTTGACCGCCGGTGTTTCGTGTGCGTAAACTCGCCGCCACGCACCTTGACACGTGTTTGTAAGGCCCATTTACTAACGGCACGCCACCACGGCGACGCCGCCCGGCACCGCTGCCGACGGGCCCTCTCACCGGGTCCGAGGTCGGCGACGATGCCGAGACGAGAGGACGCGCCCGTGACCACCACGACGATCACCCGGCAGCAGCAGCCACCCGTCCGCGCGCACAACCGCTCGCTGGTCCTCGAGGCGCTCTACCGCGACGGCTCGATGAGTCGGGCCGACCTCGCCCGTCGCTCGGGCCTGACGCGCCCGACCGTCTCCGCCCTCGTGGCCGAACTGATCGACGTCGGCATCGCACGCGAGCTCGGCGTCCGCGACGACGCCAGGGTCGGCAAACCGGCGACGCTCGTCGGCATCGAGTCGGACGCCTTCCACATCGTCACGGTCGACCTGTCGAGCGCCGACCGTTTCGTCGGGGCCGTCGTCGACCTGCGGGGCGGGGTCGTCGAGCGCGCCAGCGTCGAGCTCGAGGGTGCCGTCGGCGAGGCCGCCGTGTCCCTGGTCGAACGACTCGTCGACGACCTCGGCTCACGCACGACCCGCCCGCTGCTCGGTGTCGGCGTCGCGACCCCCGGCATCGTCGACCACGACGGCGTCGTGCGCACGGCCGTCCACCTCGGCTGGTACGACCTGCCCCTGCGGTCCCGGCTCGCCGACCACGTCGGGCTGCCCGTCCACGTCGGCAACGATTCCAACGCCGCGGCCGTGGGCATCCGCACCTTCGGCGAGAAGGCCGGGCAGGGCGCGGCCGGGCAGGGTACAGCCGGGCACGGCGCGGCCGGGCAGGGCGCAGGCGGGCGAGCCCCGGCCGGGCAGAGCCTCATGGTCGTGACGATCGACCACGGTGTCGGCGTCGGGCTGGTCGTCGCCGGCTCGCTCGTCGAGGGCGACCAGTTCTCGGCCGGTGAGATCGGGCACGTGACGGTCGACGAGAACGGCGACGTGTGCGCGTGCGGTCGACGCGGCTGCCTCGAGGAGGTGCTGGCCGCCCCACAGCTGAGGGCGCGCCTCCTGCAGCACGACGAGGGGTCGCGGGGTGCGGTGCTGCACGACGCCGGGCGCGCGCTGGGCCTCGTGCTCGCCCCCATCATCAGTGCGCTCAACATCGACGAGGTCGTGCTGTCGGGCCCCGCCGACCTGGTCGAGGGCGCCCTCCTGCGGGCCGCCCGCGACACCGTGCGGCAGCGCACGCTGTCGGCCGTGAGCAACGGCCTGACCATGAGCATCGCGGGCAGCGGCACCGACCTCGCCCTGCGGGGTGCGGCGTCGTTCGTGCTGCAGGCCGAACTGGGGCTGACGTGACCCCGGCGAGCGGCTCGTCGGCCGCCCGGGGCGAACGCCCCACCACAGACCTCGGGGGCCCACCCCCGGAGGCGGCGAGGGCCCTGGCCCGTGCCGCATTCCCGACCCGACGCTTGTGCGAGCGCGGGCCGGGACCACAGCGATGCGGCATCCCCGCTTCGACGACGAGGAGATGAAATTGCGAATCCAACGCTACACGGCGGTCGGAGCCCTGGGCCTGGCTGCGGCACTCGCCCTGACCGCCTGCTCGAGCTCGGGCACGGGCGGCAGCTCGTCCGACGAGCCCCAGGCCGTACCCACCACCAAGGGCGAGGGCAAGACCCTGACGGTCTGGGTCATGACGGGTGACTACACGCCCGAGACGATCGATGCCATCAACGCCGAGTTCACCGAGCAGACGGGCGCCGACGTCGACGTCCAGATCCAGCAGTGGGACGGCATCACCACGAAGATCAGCACGGCGCTCGCCACCAGCACGCCGCCCGACGTGCTCGACCTCGGCAACACGCAGGTCGCCAGCTACGCCGCCAACGGCGCGCTCCTCGACCTGACGCCGTACCGGGACGACCTGAAGCAGGGGCAGACCTGGTTGACCGGTCTCGAGGAGCCCGCGACCGTCGACGACTCGCTGTACGCCGTGCCGGGCTTCGCCGGTGCCCGCGCCGTCATCTACAACAAGACGATGTGGGCCGAGGCCGGCATCACCGAGGCCCCCACCACCTACGACGAGCTCACGGCCGACCTCGACAAGGTGAAGGCCGCCAACACGGCGTCCGACTTCTCGGCCTTCTACCTGCCCGGCCAGTACTGGTACGCGGGCATGCAGTTCGTCTGGGACGCCGGCGGCGACATCGCCACGTCGAGCGACGGCACCTGGAAGGCCGGTCTCGAGAGCGACGAGGCGCAGCAGGGCCTGGCCGACTTCACCGAGTTCCAGAACGCCTACTCGACGCCCGCGTCGCAGACCCTCGACACCGACGCCCCCGACCAGACGCAGGTCTTCGCCGACGGCAAGACGGCGACGATCCTGCACACCAATGGCTCGATCGACCTGATCCAGAAGGCCAACCCCGCCCTGACCGACGACGACTTCGGCACCTTCCCGATGCCGGGCAAGTCGGGTGAGACGCAGCCGGTCATGCTGGGCGGATCGGACTGGGGCATCGCGGCCAAGAGCCAGAACTCCGACCTGGCCCTGCAGTGGACGAAGATCGCCACGAGCCCCGACATCCAGAGTGAATGGGTCGTGGGCAACGACGGCTGGATCCCGAACAGCGAAGAGGGCATCGAGGCAGCCGGCAGCGTGGTGACGCCGATCCAGAAGGGCTTCTTCGACGCCGCGCTCAACTCGAAGGCCACGCCGGCCAGCGCGAACTGGGCGGCCCTCGAGGGCGACAAGAGCATCAACCAGCTCTTCTCCTCGGTGGTCTCGGGCTCGAAGTCGCCCGAGGCGGCCGCGAAGTCCTTCGACGAGGCCACCGACGAGGCGCTGAACGACTAGCACCGAGCCACCGGCAGCACCGAGCCACCGGCAGCACCGGCAGCCCCCTGCTGCCCCCGGGGGCGTCGCGCGACCACCTGACCGCGCGACGCTCCCACCCCCTCGACCCGCACCTCCTGGACTCGAACCGAAAGAGGAACCGTGGCTCTCTCGATCGCCCCCGGTCTCACCGAGACCCCGCCCGGCGCGGCGCCCGACCAGAAGGGCCGCAGGCGCCCGAAGAACGAGCGGAAGGCCCCGGTGCGGCCAGGGAAGAAGCGCCAGCTCGCCCCGCTCTGGCTGCTGTCGCCCGCGGGCATCGTGCTGCTCGCCGTCACGGTCGCGCCCATCGTCTTCCTGGTCTTCACCTCGTTCACCGACTACGACCAGCGCTCGCTCTTCACCGGCGCCTACGACTCGGTCGGCGTGCAGCAGTACGCGACCCTGCTGGCCGACACCGACTTCTGGTGGTCGCTCGTCCGCACCCTGGTCTTCACGGCCGCGATGGTCGGCGGCAGCGTCCTGATCGGCACGGGCGTCTCGCACCTGCTGACCCGGCTCGGCACGCCGATGCGCTACACGGTGACGGTCGTGCTGATCCTCGCCTGGGCGATGCCGAACGTGGCGTCGTCGATCGTCTGGAAGTGGCTGTTCCAGCCCGGCTACGGCGTCGTGAACTGGCTGCTCACCCAGACCGGCCTGGTGGGCGACATGACCAACGTCGACTGGTCGAACGACGCCGCGCTCGCCTACACGAGCATCTGGCTGCTGATCGTGTGGCAGGCCGTGCCGTTCATCGCGCTGACCATGTACGCCGCCGAGACGCAGATCCCGCTCGAGTACAAAGAGGCCGCGCGACTCGACGGCGCGAGCGAGTGGCGCGTCTACCGCACCGTCACCCTGGTCTTCCTCAAGCCGACGCTGCTGTTGATCACGATCCTGTCGATCATCTGGGACTTCAACGTCTTCAACCAGATCTGGCTCGTCTCGGCCGGCGGTCCCGACGACGCCACCTCGACCCTCGGCGTCTTCACCTACGTCACCGCGTTCGTCGGCTTCGACATCGGGCAGGGCGCCGCCATCTCGGTGGTCACCACCCTGCTGCTCGTCGTGCTGACCGCGTTCTACGTCCGCAACCTCGTCCGATCCGGAGAAGACCTGTGACCACGACCGCACCCGCCGGCGTCGGCAACACGACGTCCGAGACCGTCGCACGCGACGAGAGAACCGAGGAGGCGCGCTCGGGCCACGGCACCGGCCGCCCGTCGACCGCCCGCCCGACCCGTCGCCGCCGGAAGCCCCGCTGGGTCAGCAACGCGATCGCGATCGTCTTCAGCCTCGTCTGGCTGTTCCCCGTCTACTGGATGGTGAACACGGCGTTCAAGCCGCGCCCCGAGGTGATGACGGCGACCCCGCTGTTCTGGCCGCAGAACCCGACCCTCGACAACTTCGTCGTCGCGGTCACGCAGTCCGACTTCTTCACGAACCTGCGCAACAGCGTGATCGTCGTGGTCGGGGCCGTCGTCTTCTCGATCGTGCTCGGCCTGTTCGCCTCGGCCGCCCTGTCGCGGTTCCGGTTCCGCGGGCGGCGCACGATCATGGTGTTCATCCTGATCGTGCAGATGCTGCCGGCGACGGCCCTGCTGATCCCGCAGTTCCTGATCTTCAACAGCCTCGGGCTGCTCGGCACCTACGGCGGGCTCATCCTGGCGTACGTCGCGTCGACGCTGCCGTTCTCGATCTGGGTGATGCGCGGGTTCTTCCTGGCGATCCCGGTCGAGGTCGAGGAGGCGGCGCAGCTCGACGGCGCGAGCACCTGGCAGGTGCTGACGCGCATCATGTTCCCGCTCGTGCTGCCCGGCATGATCGCGACCAGCATCTTCGCCTTCATCGCGGCGTGGAACGACTACCTCGTGGCCTACACGTTCATGAAGGACCAGTCGATGTACACGCTGCCGGTCTGGCTGGCCTCGTTCAGCACGCCGACCAGCGGTACCGACTTCGGCGGGCAGATGGCGGCCTCGGTGCTGTTCTCGCTGCCGGTCGTCGTCTTCTTCATGATCATCCAACGCAACCTGGTGACCGGCATGTCCGCCGGCGCCGTGAAGGGCTGACCCCGTGACGAACGCATCCTCGACCCCCTCGGCCACCTCGCGGGCCGGCACCGGGACGCCCGAGACCGCACCGGTCGCGATCGTGCCCCGCCCGGCGAGGCTGACCCGCGCCTCCGGGGCGTTCCGCCTCGACGAGGCGACGCGTGTCTCGGCGCCCGACGAGCTGGCGGGCGTCGTCGCCTGGCTGCAGCAGGCGCTGCGCCTGGCGACCGGCTTGCCGCTGCGCGAGGGCAGCGCCGACGGCACCGGCATCTCGTTCGACCTCGACGCCTCGCTCGGGGCCGAGGCGTACCGGCTGGAGGCGCGACCCGCCGGGGTGCGCATCACCGGTGGCGACGCGGCCGGCGCGTTCCACGGGGCGCATGTGCTGCGTCAGCTGCTGCCCGCGGCCGTGTACCGGTCGGCCCTCGTGACCGGGGTCGACTGGGTCGTGCCCGCCGTCGACGTCGAGGACCGGCCGCGGTTCGGGTGGCGGGGGACGCACCTGGACGTCGCCCGGCACTTCCTGCCGAAGCACGACGTGCTGCGGTTCGTCGACCTGATGGCGCTGCACCGGCTGAACACGCTGCACTGGCACCTCACCGAGGACCAGGGCTGGCGCATCGAGATCACGAAGTATCCGCGCCTCACCTCGGTCGGTGCCTGGCGGGAGTCGACGCAGGTGGGGGCCGGGCCGGACGCGACCCAGGACGGTCGACCGCACGGCGGCTTCTACACGCAGGACGACATCCGTGAGGTCGTCGCCTACGCCGCCGCCCGTCACATCACGGTCGTGCCCGAGGTCGACGTGCCGGGCCACTCGATGGCGGCGATCACGGCGTACCCGCACCTGGGCGTCGGCGCCGTCGAGGTCGGCGGCACGCCCGTCGCGGAGCCGCGACAGATCGCCGTCGGCACCGAGTGGGGCATCTTCGAGGACGTCCTCAACACCGAGCAGTCGACGGTCGACTTCTACACCGACGTGCTCGACGAGGTCATGGAGCTCTTCCCGGGCACCTGGATCGGCATCGGCGGCGACGAGTGTCCCAAGGCCCAGTGGCAGGCCGACCCGCGCACGCAGGAGTTGATGAGCGAACGCGGGCTCGCCGACGAGGAAGAGCTGCAGGCGTGGTTCATCGGGCGGCTCGACGCGCATCTCACGGCGGCCGGGCGACGCACCTTCGGCTGGGACGAGATCCTCGAGGGGAACGCGACGATGTCGCCCGGCGCGACGGTCGCGTCGTGGCGGGGCATGACCGGAGCCGTCACGGCCGCGCGACGCGGGTACGACGTCGTCGCCTGCCCGGACGACCAGGTCTACCTCGACTACCGGCAGTCCGACGGGCCGGACGAGCCGATCCCCGTGTCGATCCCGCTGACCCTCGCCGACGTGTACGCGTTCGAGCCCGTGCCGGCCGTCCTCGACGAGGTCGAGGCCCGCCACGTGCTCGGCGGTCAGGCCAACATCTGGACCGAGCACATGGACTCGCCCCGCACCGTCGACTTCTTCGCCTTCCCCCGGTTGTGCGCCGTCGCCGAGGCGCTGTGGACGACCGAACCGCGGGACTTCGACGACTTCTCCACACGCCTCGCCGTGCACCTCGGACGCCTCGACGCGATCGGCGTCGAGTACCGGCACGAGTCGGGGCCGCTACCGTGGCAGCAGCGTCCGGGCGTGCCCGGACGGCCGGCCTCGCGGGAAGAACGCGAGGCGTACATCGCGTCGGTCGTGGCGAACATCACCTGACGCCGCGTCAGCAAGGAGACCCCCATGGAGATCATCATCGTCCGCGACTCCGACGAGGTCGGCCGCGTCGCCGCCCTCAAGATCGCGTCGGTCGTGCAGCGCGAGCCCGAGGCCGTGCTGGGCCTCGCGACCGGGTCGTCGCCGACCGGCATCTACGCCTCGCTCGCGGCCCGGGTCGCGGCGGGCGAGCTCGACTTCGGCCGCGCCTCCGGGTTCGCGCTCGACGAGTACGTCGGCATCCCGCTCGAGCATCCCGAGAGCTACGCGTCGGTGATCGAGCGCGACGTCGTCGTGCCGCTGGGCATGGACGCGTCGAAGGTGCGCGTGCCCGACGGCCGAGCGAGCGACATCGAGGCGGCCGTCGTCGACTACGAGCAGGCCATCGTCGACGCGGGCGGCATCGACATCCAGATCCTCGGCATCGGCGCGAACGGGCACATCGGCTTCAACGAGCCCACCTCGTCGTTCGCCTCGCGCACCCGCATCAAGACGCTCGCGCCGCAGACCCGAGCCGACAACGCACGCTTCTTCGACGACCCGTCACAGGTGCCCACGCACTGCCTGACCCAGGGGCTCGGCACGATCCTCGACGCGCACGAGGTCGTGCTCGTGGCGCAGGGGACGGCCAAGGCGGCGGCCGTCGCGGGCATGGTCGAGGGGCCGCTCAGCGCGATGTGCCCGGGCAGCGCGTTGCAGCTGCACCGGCACGCGACGATCGTGGTCGACGAGGCCGCCGCGGCCGACCTGCAGCTGGCGGACTACTACCGCTACACGTACGCGAACAAGCCCGTGTGGCAGCGCTTCGAGTAGCCCGGCCCTCCTGGCGATGACCGCGGTGCTCGCGTGACGGCGGCGGTGCCCTCGTGACGGCGGCGGTGCCCTCGTGACGACGGTGGTGCTCGCGGGCGGGACGGTCTGGGACGGGTCCGGAGGCGCGGGTCGCGTCGCGGACGTCGTCGTGCGCGACGGGGTGGTCACGGCCGTGGGGGTCGGGGCGGTGACGTCCGTCGGTGACGGGCACCGCGCCTCCTCGTCCGGGGTGCCGGACGGTGTCGAGGTGGTCGACGCGAGCGGGCTCGACGTGCTGCCGGGGTTCGTCGACGTGCACGCGCACGACGACGCGGCGCTCTTCCGCCCGGGAGGGGTCGCGCCCAAGACCGGGCAGGGCGTGACGACCACGATCGTCGGCAACTGCGGCCAGGGCGTCGCACCGTCGCCGACCGATCCCGACGACCGTTCGCTCGAGGACTACTCGCGGCCGGTGCTCGGCGGGTTCCCTGCGCGACGATGGGCGACGTTCGCCGACTACGTGCGGACGCTGGCCGACGGCGACGCTGACGGGCGGTTCGGCCTGCACGCGGCGACCCTCGTGCCGCACGCACCGCTGCGGGCGGGCGTGCTCGGCTTCGAGCGACGTCCGGCCGACGCCGCCGAGCGGTCGCTCATCGCGGCGTCGGTGGGTGACGCGCTCGACGCCGGGGCCCTCGGCGTCTCGCTCGGCCTGATGTACGCACCCGGCGACGCCGCCGACCGGCCCGAGCTCGTCGCCCTGGCCGGGGAGTGCGCGGTGCGGGGCACGCTGCTGGTCGCCCACGTCCGCAACGAGGCCGACGGTCTCCGCGACTCGATCGACGAGCTGGCCTCGCTGGGACGCGAGACCGGGGCCGCCGTCCACATCAGCCACCTCAAGGTGACCGGACCGCGGAACGTCGGCGGCATGCCCGCGATCGTCGAGCACCTCGACGCCCTGCGCGACTCGGGGGTCGACGTCAGCGCGGACGTCTACCCGTACGACGCGGGCAGCACGACGGTCGCGTCGCTGTTCCCTCCGGCCACGGCCGACCGCGGGGTCGAGAGCCTGCTCGAGGCGCTCCGGCCCGGCACGCGCTCGCGGCGTCAGGTGCTCGACGGGCTGCTCGAGCCCTGGGCCGAGACGACGCTCGAGAACCAGTACGCCGCGATCGGCCCCGCACGGATCTCGCTGGCGGGGTTCACGCGACCCGAGCACGCGGCCTTCGAGGGCCGGTCGGTGGCCGAGATCGCCGCGTCGGTCGGTGCCGACCCGCGCGAAGTGCTTGCCGACCTCGTCCTCGCCGAGCAGGGCGCCCTCACCGTCATCGTGTTCCACACCGACCTCGAGGGCATGCGGACGGCCCTGGCCTGGCCGCACACCCTGGTCGGGTCGGACGGTCTGCCGCGCGAGACCGGCACCGTGCACCCGCGGCTGTACGGCACGTTCTCGCGCGTGCTCGACGAGTACGCCGGGTCGGGGCCGCGGGCCGTGCTGTCCCGGGGCGAAGCGATCGCACGCATGTCGACCCGCGCCTCCTCGCGGTTCGGGCTGGGCGGTCGCGGCGTGGCTGGTGGTGCGCCCGTCGGCGGTGCAGGAGGCGCGCTCGGCATCGACCCCGGGGCCGTCGCCGACCTGCAGCTGATCGATCCCAGGGCCTACGCCGACCGGGCCACCTACGCGACGCCGCGCCTCGGCCCCTCGGGGCTGATCGGCCTCTGGGCCGCCGGCCGCCGCCTCCGCTGACCCGCGCCCCGCACGCCCAGCCCCCGCCCCCGGATTTGCCGCCGACGTGTGCACATCGCGACAACCGGCGGGCGACTTGCCGCCTCGGGGGGAAGATGAGCGGCGTGCCGGCCCGAAGATGTCGGGATTTGCACACATCCGGGTGCCCGGAGGTCGGGTTCGGCGCGCATCCAGGGTGCCCGGGGGTCGGGTTCGAGCGGGTGAAGGTTCGGCGGTGGAGCTCTCGGCCTGTTCTCGGCCCGCTCTTGGCCGGGCGGTGTTCGCTTTCCTGAACGACAGGAGGCGCGATGAAGGTTCTGGTGCTGGGAGCGACCGGGGGCACGGGCTCCCACGTCCTGCGGGTCGCCCTGTCGGCGGGGCACGAGGTGACGGTGCTCGTCCGGGACTCGTCCACCCTCGACGTGACCGACGGCGTCCGGGTGCTCACCGGGGACGCGACTTCGGCCGAGGCCGTCCGCGCCGCGGTCGCCGGCCAGGACGCCGTGCTCAACGCGGTCGGCTCGCGGAACATGCGGCACCCGGTCGAGGTCGAGGTCGGCCGCGCCCTGCTGCCGGCGATGCGTGACGCCGCGGTCGACCGCCTCGTCGTCTGTTCGGCCTTCGGCGTCGGCGAGAGTCAGGCCGACGCGAACACCCTGCAGAAGATGTTCTTCCACACCATGCTCGGCAAGGTCTATGCCGCCAAGGAGGTCGCCGACGCCGAGGTGCGCGAGAGCGGCCTCGACTGGACGCTCGTCTACCCCACGCGCCTCACCGACGACCCGGCGACCGGGTCGCTCGCCACGGGGGAGCGGCTGCCCCAGGGGGCAGGCAGCCACGTGACCCGGGCCGACGTGGCGCGCTTCATGCTGGCCCAGCTGACCGTCTCGACGTGGTCACGGAAGACTGTGGTCGTGACCGGCGCGGCGGGCTGACCCGCGCCTCCTGCCGTGGTGCCGCCTGGACGCCGCGGCCCTCTGAACACGGGCGTGTTCGGGGTGGACGGGCGATCGTGCCGGCCCGGAACACACGAACTCGCCCGCATTCGACGCGCGGCAGTGCGGCAGTGCGGCCGCGCGGCAGGGCCGCTGAGCCGCTGAGCCGCAGGGCCGCAGGGCCGCAGGGCGTCAGCTGAGGATCGCGAGCGCGTCGATCTCGACGAGCATGGCCTCGTGCGGCAGCTCGACGAACACCGTCGTGCGGGTGGGGAACACGCCGCTCGGGACGTTCTGCAGCAGGTAGGTCTCGTACGCGGCGTTCATCTCGGCGAAGTCGTCGCGCGTGGTCAGGAAGACGCGCAGCGAGACGACGTCGTCGAACGTGCCGCCGGCGCCCTCGACGATCGCCTTGACGTTGTCGAGCGTGCGGACGGTCTGTGACGTCAGGTCGCCGGGGTGCAGGTACTCGCTCGTGGCGGGGTCTTGCGGGCCCTGGCCCGACACGCTGAGGAAGCCGTTCTTCAGCACGCCCTGCGAGAAGGTCGAGATGGGGGTGGGTGCGCCGCCGGTGCGGACTTCGGTCTTCTCGCTCACAGGTCTGCTCTTCTCTGATCGATGGTCTGTGGACCCGACGTGATGTGTCGCGTGTCGGGGGTGACTGCAAAACTACCGTCAGGCACCGACACACGGTCTGACCGCAGCACCACCCCACCCGCCCCGTCGGAAGGCACCATGACCACGTCACCCTCGACCCCGCCCGCCCCCGCCGTCACGTCGATCACCAAGGTCGGCTTCGGCCGCGAACCCCGGCCCGTCCCGCTGATCGACCTCGCGACCCCGCTGCTCACGATCGACCTCGACGCCCTCGATCACAACGTCGTGACCATGGCCGCCTGGTGCCGCGAGGCCGGGGTCGACCTGGCGCCGCACGGCAAGACCACCATGGCGCCCGAGATCTGGCGGCGGCAGCTCGACGCCGGGGCCTGGGGCATCACGCTCGCGACGGCGTTCCAGGTCGCCGTCGCCCGCGAGGCCTTGGTGCCGAACGTCATCCTGGCCGGCACCGCGTTCGCGCCCGCGACCCTGGCGGCGCTAGCCGCACCCGGCACGGACGTGCTCATGTGGGTCGACTCGGTCGAGACCGTGCGGCTCGTCGACGCCGCCCTGGCGCGGGCCGAGGCCGAGCGTCCGCTCGCCGTGCTGGTCGAGTTCGGGTCGCCGCTCGGTCGGACCGGAGCCCGTTCGGTGCGTGAGGCCCTGCTCGTCGCCGAGGCCGTAGCGGCCTCACCGCACCTCGTCCTGGCCGGGGTGGCCGGCTACGAGGGCGCCCTCACTCACGACGTCGACGCGGCCGGCATCGCCGTGGTCGACGAGTACCTGCGGGGCCTCCTCGACGTGCTCGACGGCATCGGAGCCCCCGCCTTCGACCCGTGGCTGACGTCCGGTCACGACGTGGTGCTCACCGCCGGCGGCAGCGTGTACTTCGACCGCGTCGTCGCCGTGCTCGGCGACCGGCACGACCCGTCGGGGCTGCAGGGGCCGCGCACACGCGTCGTGCTGCGGTCGGGTTCGTACGTCGCCCACGACCACGACCTCTACCGCCGGTTGACGCCGTTCGCCCGCGACACCGGGCCGACGACCGCAGGAGGCGCGGGTGGCGTCGACGCGGACGTCACGGTGGTCGTCGGCGACGGTTCCGCGGGGTCGCAGGCCGATCGCGAGATGGGCGGTCCGACCGACGGCGAGCTCACCGGGTTCGACGGAGCGGCCGAGGGGTTCGGGGCCGAGCGGTCCGAGGAGCCGTACGCCGAGCCCGCCGATTCGTCCCCGACCGGGCCCGGCGCCGAGGCCTCGGCCGGGCCCTCGTTCCTGCCGGCCCTCGAGTTGTGGGCGTCCGTGGTGTCCCGTCCCGAGCCCGGGTTGGCCCTGCTCAACGTCGGGCGTCGCGACACGTCGGACGACGAGGGGTTCCCGGTGCCGCTCGAGGCGTGGCGTCCGCAGGCGGCCGACCGGCGCCTCCCCGGGGTTCTCGACGGGTCGCACGTGTCGGCGCTGAACGACCAGCACGCCTTCCTGCGGCTCGAGCCGTCGTCGGGGCTGCAGGTCGGCGACCTGGTGCGGCTCGGCGTCTCGCACCCCTGCACCACGATCGACAAGTGGAACGAGATCGCCACGGTGCGGGGCTCGGCCGACCGCCGCGGTGTGCCACCCGTGGTCGAGGGCGGCATCGTCACTCGGTTCTGAGTGCGGCCACGACCGCCAGGGCCGAACAGCCGAGCCACACCGAGAGTCCGTGCAGCGCGACGAGCAGGTACGACCATTCGGCCTGCGGGCCGGCGGGCATCCACTCGTCGACCAGGGTGAGGCCCGTGCGGACCACCACGACACCCGCGACGAGGGCTGCGACGCAACCGATCGCGATCGTCAGGAACCGTGTGGGTCTCGACCGGGCACCGCTCATGTCACGAGGTTAGGCCAGGACCGCTCGGGGTCGGTGTTGCTCGACGGGTCGTCGAGTCAGCTACCCGAGTCGGATTCGGCGGGTGAGTCACTCGACGTGGGCGCGTCCGCGGGAGGGGTGGGCGCGTCGGTCGGCGGGGTGGGGCGGTCGGAGTCGTCCTCGGTGTCGCCGGAGTCCGTCTTCGGGCCGCCCTTCTCGCCGGGGCCGTGGCCCGGGCCACCCTTCGGCCCGCCAGCCGCAGGCCCGCCCTCGGGGGCCTCGGGCAGGGCCTTGCCGTCGGGGCCCGTGCCGGGGGTCGGCAGAGCCTCACCGTCGGGGCCGTCGCCGGGGGTCGGCAGGGCCTCACCGTCGGGGCCGGTGCCCGGGGTCGGCAGGGCCTTCCCGTCAGGGCCGGTGCCCTCGGCAGGAGCACTCCCGTCCGAGTCGTCGCCCACGGCCGGCGGGGTCGGAGCGTCCGTGGGGGCACCGGTGGCGCCGTCGTCGGAGCCTCGGCCTCCGGGCTCCTGTCGTGAGCCGTCGCCCTGGTTCGCCGCGTCGTCCTGCCCCGGAGTCGCGGTCGACGAGGCACTGGTCGAGCTCCCGGCGTTCGACACGGCGACGGCGGTGCTGGTGCCGACCAGGGCGAGCCCGGCCGCCGCGATGCCGATGCCGACGAGCAGGCGCTTGGTGGGGCGGCGACGGGTGGTCGTCCCGGCGGCCTCCGCCGACGACGCGGTCCGGAACGCACTGCCGTCCGCGGGCAGCTCTCGGGTGCGTTGGTCGTCGGCGACGATCGGCGTGGTCGGGGCCGTCGGCTGCCCGGGCGTCGCGGCCGGCAGCTCCGTGGTGGCGCGGGCGTCCTGGTCCTCGTCCTCGCGGCGCAACCGTTCGGCCCACGCGTCGTCCTGCGAGGGGGTGTTCTCGTCGCGACGGTCGTCGCGGCCGTCGGGGGTGGTGTCCTTCGCCATGGTGTCTCCAGATGTGGGGTGCCGGGCGAGCCGCGAGGCGGCTGGCGGTCGGGGCGTTCCCGCCGGCACACACCACTCTCGGAACCGAATCTGAAGCGGGGCTTAAGTCGCGTCGTCGGCCACGACTCCTCGGGCCACGGTGCGCTGCCCCTCGAGCAGCATCACCGGACTGCCCCGCGTGACCAGGTCGCCGAGGTCGACCTCGGCCCAGAACCGTAGCTCGACCCGGTCCTTGCTGTCGTCGCCGCCGACCCACGAGCAGACGGCCCCCACGAGCACTCCGTCGAGGGTCGCCTCGCCGGCATCGAAGTCGGGCCGGCCGGAGCCGAGCCAGACCAGCGGGCGATAGCTCCAGCCCGGCATCAGGCGAGTCTGGACGTCGGTCGCATCGAGCATCCAGGTGACGTCGGCCCGGATGGGCCGGGGTGACACGCGCCGACCGACGGGAAGCGCGGGAACGGGGCGCGGGTCGGATTCCCGGGCATCTCGGAGGACGCGGGTGAGACGCCACGCCACCTCGTTGACGATCCCCTCGTCGAGTTCCGGCACGTCGACTCCTGGCGAACCGGCGGGCGATGCCGTCCGGGCCGCGTGCCGGACCGCATTCGTGACGAACTCGAGCTGGTCGACCGGAATGACGAACCAGGCGTCCGGTGCTTCTCCGACCCCGACCGGGTGATCTTGCTCGAGGGCCCAGGCTGTCCAGCCGATGCGGCGGACCCCCACCGACTCGACGCCGAGAGGTCCCGGTGCGGGCGCGTCACGGGCGGCTCGATCCGCTCGACGCGCCCAGGCGAGGGCTTCCCGTGACGACACGCCGATGACTCTGTCGGTGTCGACCAGGTGGGGGTCGACGACGACGGCCCGCAGGGCACTCGACATCGTGACGAGATCTCGGGCGGAGAGCGCGACGACGATCTGGCGCTCGTCGCCCCGTGCGTTCTCACCACGATCGTGGACGAGCAGCAGGTCGAGGGTCTCGTCGACACCGACGCGTCGCAAGATCGGCACGAACCGCTCCTCCCGGATGCGCCAGACCGGGTCGGTCGCAGGGATCGGCGGCAGCACCGTCCTTGTCATGGCCTCGGAGGGCGTCGACCGCGGGCCATCCCGCTCGGCGATGACCGTGAGGAAGAACCAGAGCGAGACCAGGAACGCCCCGAAGCTGACGGCGCCGACGGGCCCCGATGCCGACGGCCAGGCAGCCGCCACCAGGTCGCCTGCGGCGAACGCCACGAGGGAGACGGTCGCCGTCACGCCACCGGCGACGAGTTGGCGCCTCCGACGTTCCCTCGACATGAGGCGACCCTAGGGCACGCGAAGGATCTCGACACGGCGCCCTCGGCTGCTACCGTCACCGCATGGCGGAGCGACGAGTCCTGGCACCCGATCCGCCGGTTGACGGCCAGAAGGTCACGGGCCCGGCGTCGTACTTCCCGAGCATCGAGCGCACCCACGGTCGCCCGATCCAGCAGTGGCTCGACCTGACCGCCGAACGCCTCGACGAGGACGAACACACGCACATGCAGGTGGTGTCGTGGCTGAAGTCCGAGCACGGCCTGGGTCACGGTCACGCCAACGCGATCGTCGCGTACGTGCGCCACGCCCGCGGTTGACGCGACAGCGCGGCTGACGCGACGGCGTGACAGCGCGGCTGACGCGAAAGCCAGACGCGGTCAGCGGCCTCCGGCCGATTCGCGGCGCCTCAGCTCGGCGACGACCTCGTCCAGGAAATCGTCGACCTCGTCCTGGCTGTACCCCTCCCGGAACTTCGTCGGCTGGAATCGTGCGTTCACGACGTCGACGTCCGCCAGGACATCGACGGCGGTCCCCTGCTCGTAGGCCGTGAGGGTCGCGTGGATGCGCTCGAGGAACGCGTCCACGTCGTCCATCGCGTAACCCTCGCGGAAGCGGGTCGGGGTGAATCTCTTCTCGGTCACGTCGCGTGCGAGCACGGTGCTCCTCGGGGTTCGGGGATCGGGGTCGACAGGTCGGTCCTGATCTTTCCACGCCGCGGCGGTCGGTTGTGCCGGTGTCGGCAGGTGGTTAGGCGGTGGCTCGTGTACCGCGGACGGCTGCGAGGACGACGTCGTCCACGACGGCGACGAAGAATTCGCGTCCCGTGGTCGTGTGGTCGAGCCCGAACCGGAGGCTGCTCATCGCGGGGATGACGGCGGCGAGGGTGTCGACCCGACTCCGGAGTTCTTCGGGTGCCTCGTCCTCGTCGATCGCCCGGGTCAGGAGTCGCCGATAGATCTCGACGTAGGGCTCGGTGATCTCGGTCCGGACGACCGCATCGAGGCCCGTCACGTGGCTCGCCGTCGTCGCGAGGCCGGCGAAGAGTGCGAGTCGCCTCGCCGTCCCGCCGAGCCAAGGCGAGTCGACGACCGCCAGCAGGTCCGCGCGGAGGGAGCCTCGGCGCGGGGGGTGCTCAGCCTCGGGCGGGCGGCCCATCGAGCGGACCGCCGCAACGACCAGGGCGTCCTTCGTGGCCCAGCGACGGTACAGCGTCGTCTTGGCTCTGCCGGTCCGAGCGGCGACGGCATCGAGGGTGACGCCTTCGAGCGGGTTCTCCGCGATGAGATCCAGCGTCGTGGCCAGGACGGCGTCGTCGAGCGAATGGTCGACGGGGCGCCCCGGGCGAGCCGCCTGTCGGCCGAGATCGAGTACAGCCAATCGGTCATCTACAAGCACTTCGCCTCGCTCGACGAGATCGCCGACGCCGTCGCCCTCGAGGGCTTCGCCGAACTCGCGGCCGGTCTGCACGAGGCGCGCACGACGGTCGCGCCGGGTGATGCGCCCACCGCCGTCGCCCGCCGCTACGCCGCCTTCGCGACCGACGCCCCCGCCGTCTACGAGGCGATGTTCGGCAGAGCGACACGCCTGCGTTTCGGAAACGGCTCCGCCCCGGCACCCTCGTCCGCCTTCGCCGAACTCAGGGCCGTCCTCGAACCGCGAGCCGGGCACGACGACGTCGAGCTGCTGACGGAGACGTTCTGGGCCGGCCTGCACGGCCTCGTCGTGTTGCAGCGCGGTGCCCGGTTGCGGCCCGACCTCCAGGAGGCGCGCATAAACCTCCTGGTGGAGCAGATCGTGCCTGCGGGTCTCGGCGGCGACCGACGTCGCTAGCGGAGGTTCGGGGGCGTGGGTCGCTTCGCGGCGATCATGAAGCCGTAGATCAGGGACCACACGTAGAAGATGATCGCGACGCCGAGACCGGCGAGACCGATGCCGCCGAGGACCGCGCTCTGCACGTTCGCCTGCAGGACGATCCCGAAGCAGATCAGGCCGACCAGGGCCGCGCCGAAGGCGACGAACTGGAGGCGGAGCCTGAACCGGACGCGTTTCTTGTGCTCCGCGACCGAGATGATGTCCGACATGGAGTCCCCCTTCTTCCGGGCGGTACGACTGCACCCCCGTGTGGGGAGAACACTACGACTCGAACGATCGTCGACGCGCTCTCGACCACTGACCAGTCGCGAGCCGTCGCCCGGACGCCCCGAGGTGCGACGATGAACCCATGCCTGTCGTCGAGTCCCGGTGTGTCGTCCCCGTCGACGTGCGCGTCGCCTTCGCGGTGTCCCAGACCCAGGGGGAGGCACGCAAGCGGTGGGACCCCTTCATCCGGCGGCAGTACCTCGTCGGCGGAGCGACACGGGCCGCCAAGGGGGTCCGGACCTTCACCGTGCAGCGGTTCGGGTTCCGGATGGAGAGCGAGTACGTCTCGTACAACCCGCCGACGAACGTCGGGATGAAGATGACGAAGGGGTCGTGGTTCTTCGAGCGCCTCGGCGGGGGATGGCGGTTCCGCGAGGTCGACGGTGACCCGACCTCGACCGAGGCCGTGTGGCGCTACAACTTCTCGTGCAAGCCCAGGTGGCTGGCGCCGGTGGCCGAGCGCATCGGTGCCGTCCTCCTGCAGCGCGACATCGACCGACGCATCCGTGGCTTCGCCCGAGGCTGCGTCGATCCGTTCGTCCTCGCCCACCTCGACCCCGACCTCGACCCCGACCTCGACCCCGACCTCGACGTCACCGACGACCCGACCCACACCGCGCCTCCAGCCCGTCCATAGCTTCCACCCACCGAGGGCCCCTACCGTGCGGAGGATGCTCAGCCCCGCCCGCGTCCTCGTGATCGACGACGACGAGACCATCCGCACCGCCGTCGTCACCGCGCTCGGCGCCGAGGGCTTCGCCGTGCACGGTCTGGCCGACGGCGCGGACCTGCCCGAGCAGCTGAAGGCGTTCGTGCCCGACCTCGTCGTGCTCGACTGGATGCTGCCCGGGGCGAGCGGCATCCGCCTGGCGAGCACCATCCGCACCTCGTCCGACGCCGCCGTCGTCATGCTGACCGCCCGCGACGAGGTCGACGACCGGCTGCGCGGCTTCTCGGAGGGCGTCGACGACTACGTGGTCAAGCCGTTTGCCGTCGCCGAGCTGATCGCCCGGGTCACGGCCGTCCTGCGCCGCCGCGGTCGCATCCCCTCGGTGATCGAGATCGGCGACCTCGTGCTCGACCCCGAGGCGGCCCGCATCACGCGCGGCGGCGAACCGCTCGACCTCACGGCGACCGAGTTCCGCCTGCTCGGCTTCCTCGCCGAGAGTCGCGGACGCACCGTCTCGAAGACGCAGATCCTCACTCAGGTCTGGGGCTACGACGACTACGACCCCAACCTCGTCGAGGTGCACCTCAGCGCCCTGCGCCGCAAGATGGAGACCCGCGGCCCCCGCCTGATCCACACCGTCCGCGGCCTCGGCTACCGGATGAGCGCGTGACGCGCCGCCGCCCCGCCGCGCTCTCGACGGGACACCACCCCCGAGGAGGCGCGGCGTCGGCCCCCGACACCGCCGCCCCCGGGCTGCGCACCGGCTCGTTGCGCGTCCGCACGGTCGTCGCCGTGCTGCTGCTGCTTGCCGTCCTGCTGGCGGCGCTCGCCGTGACGGTCGAGCTCACCCTCGGCCAGCGGCTCCGCGCCCAGGTCGTCGACCGGCTGTCCGACCGTGCCGCGGCCGCCGCCGCCCTGGTGGGCACGGTCGACGGCGACGAACTCGCCGACCGGCTCTCGGCCCAGGGACTCTCGGTCGTCATCCGCGACGCGAACGGCGACGCCATCGTCGCCGGCCCGAGCCCCGACCAGTTGCGCGACGGTCCGCCCTCACTCGGCGAGGGAGGCCCCGGTCGCGGCGGCCCGGCCTCGGGCCTCGACGACGGACGAGGAGGCGCGGGCACCGACACGCAGGACGGCACCGGCACCGGCGCGACCGGCACGGGCGCGACCGGCACCGACTCCGGGGACGCGGGCAGCGCCTCCTCGTCCGACGCGACGACCGTCACCTCGTCCGAGGTGCGGAGCGACGACGAGGTGACCACGCTCGTCTCGCAGCTCAGCGACGGGTCCACCATCACGCTGACCACGGACTCGCGGTCGGTGGGCGAGACCCTGGTGCAGCTGCGCTGGGTGATGATCGGCGCCTCCGCGGCGTTCCTGCTGATCGCGGCGATCGGCCTCGCCCTCGTGGTGCGGGCGACGTTGCGGCCGCTCGACCGGATGACGACCGTCGCCCGGTCGATCGCCCACGGCGACCGCGGTCGACGCCTGCGACCGGCCCGACGCGACACCGAGATCGGTCGGGTCGCCGTCGCCTTCGACGAGATGCTCGACGGCGTCGAGGGGGCCGAGCGGACGGCCCTCGACGCCGAGACACGGGTGAGGGCGTTCGTGTCGGACGCCGCCCACGAACTGCGCACCCCCGTCGCCGGCATGCGCGCCGCGGCCGACACCCTCGTGCGGTCGCCCGGCACGGCCGACGAACGCGAGCGGCTGGCGACGCACGTGGTGCGCGAGGCCGAGCGCGCCTCCCGGTTGATCGACGACATGCTGCTGATGGCCCGCGTCGACCAGGGCATCTCGCTCGACGTCGCCCCCGTCGACCTCGGGGCGTCGCTGCTCGCCGACGTGGAACGCCACCGGCTGCGGCGGCCGTCGCTCGACCTGCGCGTCGTGCTGCCCGACGGCCCCGTCGTGGTCGCCGCCGACGCGGAGCGGGTCTCGCAGATCGTCGGCAACCTGGTCGACAACGCGGCCCGGGCGACGGCCGGCACGGGTCAGGTGACGCTCTGGCTCGACGCGTCGAGGGCCGACGAGGTCGCCGTGTTCGTGTCCGACGACGGCCCGGGCGTGCCCGACGTCGACCGCGAGCGGGTGTTCGACCGACTGGTCCGGCTCGACGAGGCCCGGCGGTCCGGGGACGGAGGCGCGGGCCTGGGGCTGCCCATCGCCCGCGGTCTCGCCCGGGCCCACGGCGGCGACCTGGTCTGCGAGGCGTCCGGGTCCGGCCGGCCCGGCGCGGTGTTCCGGCTGACGCTGCCCCTCGGCGTGGGGCAGGCCGGCTCGGAGCCGGCTGCCGCTGCCGGCGCCCCGACCGCCGCGCCCGCGCCCGCGCTGCGTCGCACCGCCGACTGAACATCGCACCGCCGATGTGGCCGGTGCCACGTTCAGTCGGCGGTGCGACGAGGGGGCCGGTCGCCCGAGACGCGGGTCGAGCGGCGCGAAGGCCGCGATCGCCCGGCGCTAGGGTCGAGGCGTGATCCGAAGCAGGCAGGTCGTCCTCGCCGTGGTGGCACTCGCCGTGCTGGCGACGAGCGGCTGCGTGTACCGGCCCGACGCGGTGGGACCGCTCCGTGAGTTCACGGCGTGGGCCGAGGCGCTCGACGGGGTCGCCCGGGTGACCGACCAGGACGCCGTGCTGACGAACGCGGCCAACCCCTTCTCCGACGACTCGGTCGGCAACGCCCGGGTCGTGCTCGACGACGACTCCGACGCACAGGACGTCGACCGGGTCGCTCGCGCCGTGTGGTCCTGGATCGACGATCGCCCCGACGACCGGTTCGACGTGTCCGTCGACGGACCCACCGGCGGGCTCGTCGTCCCCGACGAGCCCGGCCAGCTCGACGAGTCGCTCGCGCTCGTCGCCCAGTCGGCCGCCGACCCGGACGTGGTCGGCGTCGACGTCCACGTCGACCTGGGGGGCATCTCGACGGTGGTCGTCCGGCGCGGACCGGAGGCGCGGGTCTCGACGGTCTGGGACACCTGGGCCCCGACTGTGCCCGCCGGCGGAACGCTGACCGTCGTGGCGCCCGCGGGCGGCGTCGAGGCATCCGCCGAGGGGCTGGCCCGGGCTCGCGCGTCGTCCTCTTCGGACCAGGTGGCCGGCACCCGGAGCGTGTCGGGTCCTGCCGTGGAGGACACCGTCGGAGGAATCGCCCCCGTGCTGCCCTGGCTGGACGGGTTGGAGGCGGTGGACGGCGTGGAGGGGTGGGCCGTCACCCCGTGGAGCACCGACGACCAGACGGCGGTCGACCCCGATGCCGCAGTCGTACCGGGTGCGGTCTCGGCCACGATCGGTGTCGCGGGTCTGTCGGACGTCGATCCGGTCGACGACATCGTTCGTGCCGTCCCGGGTGCCGAGAGCGTCGGCGACCTCCGACTCGCCTACGACGACGTCGAGATCCGCACGGCGGGCGGGCCGGGGTCACCGGGACGGTCGCTGTTCGACGCCCTGGTCGGGGAGGTCGCCTGGTCCCACGTGGCGGTCGGCCCGTCGTCACTCACGGCGTCGTCGGACGACCCCTCCCTGCCGGTCCGACTGCAGGAGGCCGTCGCCGGGTCACCCGGTGCGGGGTCGGTGACTCTGGGCTTGAGCCTCACGGCGCGGGACGCGAAGGGGACTCCTCGGGGTGGGGGCGTCGACGTGCAGGACGCTCCGGCGTCCCGGGTGGTCGACGTGCTGCCCGGACTCCTCGGGTTGCTCGACGACCCGAGGGCCGGCCTCACCTACGTCCGTGACGACGGCGCCCTCGACGTCTCCGTGGACGATCGGTTCGACGAGACCGGGCTCGCCGCCCTCGTCGCGGCCACCGCCGATGCGGCGGACGGTACCGCCGTGTCGTACCGCTTCGCGGGCAGGGCCGGTGACGAGGCGTCGGAGCGGTTCTTCGTCTCTTTCGTGTCGGCAGCCCGCCTCACGACCGCCGACGTCGACGCCTCGGGTGGTCGCGACGAGGACCCCGACCGGTCGCGCGCCCGGACCCAGGCGCTCGTCGACGCATGGAACGCCCGCTGAGCGACGGATCGGCACGACAGCCGCACGGCACCTCGTGCTGCTCCTCGGTCCGGGCCTCGGGCTACAGCGCGACGAGCCGCTCGTAGGCGTCGTCGACCCAGGGGTCGACCGTGCGGCGCGAGGCGTCGGCGTCGTGCCAGGCGACGATCTGGCGGGCTCCCTCGGCGAAGGGGACCCGCGCCTCCCAACCGGGCACCAACGCGCGGATCTTCGACGTGTCGAACACGGCCGGGTGGCTGCGGTCGCCGCACAGGTCGGCCGTCCACTCGGGCACCTCGTCGGTGAGCACCTGCGTCGTGCGGTGGACGACGTGCAGCGACGCCCCCGCGGCGTCGGCGAGGTCGCGGGCGATCATGTTCCAGGTGAGCAGCTCGGGCGACATGATGTGGAAGGCCTCGCCCAGGGCTCCGGGGTGCCCGAGCAACCCGACGAAGGCGCGGGCGAAGTCGGCCGAGTGGGTCAGCGCCCAGAGCGAGGTGCCGTCGCCGTGCAGCACGACCGGGTCTCCACGTCGCATGCGCTCGATGGTCGTCCAGCCGCCGAGCAACGGCACGGCCGTCTCGTCGTAGGTGTGCGAGGGGCGCACGACCGTCGCCTGCACCCGCCCGGCGAGGTGCTCGTCGCGCAGCAGGCGTTCGCAGGCGATCTTGTCGCGCGAGTACGACCACCACGGGTTGAACAGCGGCGTCGCCTCGGTGATCGGCAACGACACCGGCGGCTTCTGGTACGCCGAGGCCGAGCCGATGAACACGTACTGATCGGTGAGCGGGGCCACGACCCGCAACATCGACGCGAGCTGGTCGGGCGTGAACGTCAGGAAGTCGGCCACGGAGTCGAAGCGACGTCCGTCGAGGGCGGCGACCAGCGCCTCCTCGTCCCGGACGTCGGCGACGAGCTGCTCGACGCCCGCGGGCACGGGCCGGATCGTGGTGCTGCCGCGGTTCAGCACGGTCACGGCCAGGCCGTCGCGCAGGGCCTGTCGCACGACCGAGGCGCTGATCTGCCCGGTGCCGCCGATCACGAGGAGGGACGTCGATGTCATCGCTCCACTGTGCACCCCCGCGACCGGGGGCGGTCGTCGAGGTGGGCCGGAGGTGGGCAGGAGGCGCGGGTCGGGACACCGGGACGGGTCGCGTCGCCGGTGCGCGGCCGTGTCGCGGTCGGCCGCGGCCTCAGGCCTGGTCGAGGGCGTGACGGGCGGCGCGGACCAGCTCGGGGTCGGTCTCGAACCACGAGTCGGTCGACGCCTCGGTGCCGAGCGACACGGTCGTCCCCGACCGGGACGAGGAGGCGCGGACGGCCTGCGCCCGCTTCGCCGAGAGGTGCACGGCGTCGACCCCCGCGGCCACGAGTGCCGGGACGTCGCCGAGCTGCACCCCGCCCCCGGCCATCACCTGCACGTCGCCGGCCACCTCGACCATGCGCGGCAGCACCCCCGACGCCAGACCCGCCCCGACCCTGGACGCCCCGCCCGACGTCAGCACCCGCGTCACGCCCAGCCCCGGGAGCGCCGCCACCGCCGCCACCGGGTCCGCCGCCCGATCCACGGCCCGGTGCACGGTGATCTCCAGCGGGCGCGGCTCCAGCGGTGAGACCCCAGGAACCCGCCGAGACCCCGGGGCGCGAGCTGGGGTCTCGGCGGGTTCCTGGGGTGTCGTGCGCGGCTGATGTGCCGCGGCGTCGAGCGCGGCCTCGACGAACCAGCGGACGGCGTCGACGTCGAGCGAGCCGTCCTCGCGCAGCGCGCCCACGACGACGCCGGCCACGCCCGACCGCACGAGCGCCCGGATCTCGCGCACCATCACGTCGAGCTCGTCCGCGTCGTACACGAAACCGCCGGGACGGCACCGCACCAGCGCGTGCACGGGCACGCCCGTCGCGACGGTCGCCTCGACCAGCCCCTGCGACGGGGTGACGCCCCCGAGCTCGAGGGCGCTGCACAGTTCGACGCGGTCGGCTCCGCCGTCGCGGGCCGTGACGGCTCCGGCGGCGCTGGTCACCGCGATCTCGAGGGCGGGCCGCGAGCGGGCGGACGTGGCTGCGGATGAGGAGGCGCGGGTCGCGTCGTTCGTCATGTCACGACCCTAGGCGAGCGGCCCGCCCGCCTGCCGGGCGCTCCCGGTCACCCGACCCGCGCCTCCTGCCCCCGCCCCCGTCCCTCGAGATGTCACGATTTGCCGCTCATGTTCATGGGTGAGCGGCAAGTCGTGACATCTCGAGGGGCCGGGAGGCTCATGCCGGGCCCGGCATGGGGCGGGGTGCATGATGGCGGGATGTCCGACGCACCCGCATCCGCCGACACGCCCGCCGCACCCGCCGACGCACCCGCACCCACCGAGGCCCCGGCCACCGCCGCCTACCGGGCGGCCCGCGACCACCTGCTGGGGCTCGGGCACGACCTCGACCGGGCGAGCGACGAGTTCCGCTGGCCGGACGTCGGCGACCGCTTCAACTGGGCGACCGACTGGTTCGACGTGATCGCGCGCGACAACGAGCGTACGGCGCTGTGGATCGTCGAGGAGGACGGCTCCGAGCAGAGGGTGTCGTTCGACGCCATGCGCCGCCGCAGCGACCAGGTCGCCGCCTGGCTGCACGACCTCGGCGTCGCGATGGGCGACCACGTCATGCTGATGCTGGGCAACCAGGTCGAGCTGTGGGAGGCGATGCTCGCCGTGATGAAGGTGGGCGCGGTCATCCTGCCGACGTCGACCGTGCTCGGCAGTGCCGACCTCGCCGACCGCATCGACCGGGGGCTCGTCCGGCACGTGATCGCCAACGCGTCCGACGCCCCCGCGTTCGCCGGGGTGGAGGGGGTCGAGGCCGTCACGCGGATCGCCGTCGTCCCCGAGGGCGACGAGGCCCCCGCGGGCTGGACGTCCTTCGGGGACTCGCACCGCGCCTCCTGGGCTCGCCCCGACGTCGCGACCGCGACCGAGGACGCCTGCCTCGTCTACTTCACGTCGGGCACGACGAGCAAGCCGAAGATGGTCGTGCACTCGCACGCCTCGTACCCGGTCGGGCACCTGACCACGACCTACTGGCTCGGCGTGCAGCCGGGCGACGTGCACATGACGATCTCGTCGCCGGGCTGGGGCAAGCACGCCTGGAGCTGCTTCTTCGCACCGTGGACCGCCGAGGCCACCGTGTTCGTCTACAACTACGGGCGCTTCCGGCCGGCCGAGCTCCGGGACCAGCTCGAGCGCGCCCGGGTGACCTCGTTCTGTGCGCCGCCGACCGTGTGGCGCATGCTGATCCAGTCGTCGCTGGGCTCGCGGCCGAGCGCCCTCCGCGAGGCGCTGTCGGCCGGCGAACCGCTCAACCCCGAGGTGATCGGGCGGGTCCAGCAGGGCTGGGGTCTCGACATCCGCGACGGGTACGGGCAGACCGAGACGACCGCCATCGTCGCGAACGCGCCGGGCGGCACCATCAAGGCCGGCTCGATGGGGCGCGCCCTGCCCGGCGTCGAGGTCGTGCTGGTCGACCCCGTCACGGGCGTCGTCGGTGACGAGGGCGAGGTCTGCCTCGACCTCACCACGCGGCCCGTCAACCTGATGACCGGCTACCTCGGCGACGCCGCCCGCACCGAGTCGTCGATGCGCGACGGGTTGTTCCACACCGGCGACGTGGCCGTGCGCGACGCCGACGGCATGATCACGTTCGTCGGGCGCACCGACGACGTCTTCAAGTCGTCGGACTACAAGATCTCGCCGTTCGAGGTCGAGAGCATGCTGATCGAGCACCCGGCCGTCGCCGAGTCCGCGGTCGTGCCGGCTCCCGACGACACCCGGCTGAACATCGTCAAGGCGTACGTGACCCTGGCCGAGGGGTGGGCGCCCGACGCCGAGACCGCGCGGGCCGTGCTGGCGCACGCCCGGGTGTCGCTGCCCGCCTACGAGCGGGTGCGCCGGGTGGAGTTCGCCGAGCTGCCGAAGACGATCTCGGGGAAGATCCGCCGCGTCGAGCTGCGCGACCGCGAGGAGGCGCTGGCCCGGTCGGGCGAGCGGGCTGCGGCCGAGTGGCGCGAGGCGGACTTCCCCGACCTGAAGGGGTAGGGCTGCTCGACGAGCACCACGGCCCACGGCTCCGACTCACTGCACCGCGTTTCGTGCACGACACCGCAACTAGTCGCGGTGTCGTGCACGAATCGCGGTGCAGTGTCGTGAGGGGCGGGGCTGGGCGGGGCTGGGCTGGGCGGGGCGGTGCCGGAGATCAGCCGACGGGCAGTTCGCGGCCGGCGGCCCAGACCCTTGCGACCGTCCAGTCGTCGTGCCACGCGACGGCGTCGGCGGCGTGCCCGGGGGCCAGCCGGCCGAGCGGCGGCCCGGCCGCGGCGGCCTGCGCCGCACCCTGCGCCGTGCGTGCGGCACCGGCCGGCGCGATGCCCAGCGCCGGGCTCTGCGCCGTGCGCGCGACGCCGGCCTGCGCGGCGTGCGTGCCCACTCGCCTGCCCCCGGCGTCGAGGCCGAGCACGCGGGCCGGCACGAGCGTGAGCGCCGCGACGGCGTCGACGGCCGAGAGCCCCGTCTGCAGGACCGCGATGCGCAGGGCGGCGTCCTGCGTCAGGGTCGAGCCCGCGATGGTCGACGTGCCGGTGAGCGTGGCGACGCCGTGCTCGACCGTGACCGCGAGTTCGCCGATGCGGTAGTCGCCGTCGGCGGCTCCGGCCGCGGCCATCGCGTCGGTGATGAGGGCGACCCGCCGCGGGGCCGACCGCAGCACGAGGTCGGCGACGGCCGGGTGCACGTGCACGCCGTCGAGGATCAGTTCGATCGTCACGCGCTCGTCGCCGACCGCCGCGACGAGCGGCCCGGGGTCGCGGTGGTGGATGCCGGCCATGGCGTTGAACGCGTGGGTCACGAGGCTCGCGCCGCGGTCGAACGCCGCGCGGGCGAGGTCGAAGTCGGCCTCGGTGTGCCCGACGGCGGCGACCACGCCCGAGCTGACGAGCCGGTCGATCGCGTCGAGCCCGCCGGGCAGCTCGGGGGCGATGGTGACCTGCCGCACGATGCCGTCGCCGGCCTCGAGCAGGCTCTCGACGGTGGCCGCGTCGGGTTCGAGCAGGAAGTGCGGGGCGTGGGCTCCCCGCCGGTCGGGCGCCAGGAACGGCCCCTCGAGATGGGCCCCGAGCACGAGCGGGTCACGGCGCATGAGGTCGCCGACCAGCCCGAGCGACCGGGACAGCACGGGCACCGGGTTCGCGACGAGGCTGATCAGTGAACGGGTCGTGCCGTGCCGGCGGTGCAGGGCGAGACCGGCGTCGAGGTCGTCCGGCCCGCCGTCGAAGGCGTGCCCGCCGCCGCCGTGCGTGTGCAGGTCGATCAGCCCCGGGGTGAGCGTGGCGCCCGCGAGGTCGACCGTGACATCCGCCGGGGGTGGCACCGCGCCTCCTGCGGTCGGGTCGTCGGGTGCACCCGAGGACGACCCCGGGGAGGCGCGGGTCGCGTCGACCGCGCCCGTCACCTCGGCCGCCGCGCGCGACCCCGGCACCGTCGAACCGGTGGCGACGATGACGTCGCCGTCGACGAGCATCCAGAAGCCGTCGACCTCGCCGTCGGCGTCGACCTTGCGGGCGTCCGTGAACAGGGTGGTGGTCATCGGCGGGCCCCCCGGCGGTTCTCGCGACGGAAGGCCAGGACGCCCGTGACGCCGGCCAGGACGGCGAACGCCACGGCGACGATGGGGTAGCCGAGCATGGCCCAGGCCGCGACCACGGCGCCCATGATCGCGATCTCGACGAGCGCCTTGCCGACGGCGTCGGTCGGGATCGGTGCGCGCGGTGAGCGGAAGAGGCCCCACACGACGATCGCGAACAGGGGCGCCCCGATCATGAACGCCAGCGACGGGAACGGGAACGGCCAGGCGAGGTAGCCCCAGAACCCGAGGCTCAGGAAGGCGAGGATCAGCGTGACGAACCGCACCACGTCGAGGGCGGCGACCGGGCCGCCTCGGGCCGGGGCGGGAGAGGGTGCGGGGTCGGTCGGAGTCACGCGTCCAGCGTACGGCCGGTGTGTGCTGTGCGGCCTGTCTCTGATCCGGTACGTACCGGATCGAGCTGCGGAGCGGCGAGTGGGCAGGAGATGCTCCTCGCGGGCGCGGCAGCAGCATCTTCTGCCCACTCGGCGGCCGAACGGTCGGGCGGCCACTGGCCGGGACCCGTGACACGGGGTCGAGTGGGCAGGATGTGCTCGTCACGGGGCCGTGAGCAGCATCTTCTGCCCACTCGGCGTCGGGCGTCGGGCGCCGGGCGCACGGGAGGGGGCTGGAGCCGACGAGGCCTGTGCCCGCGCGGGCCTAGCGGAAGACGATGGTGCGGGCGCCGTCGAGCAGCACGCGGTCTTCGGCGAACCAGCGGACCGCCTGGGTCAGGGTGCGGCTCTCCTCGTCCTGGCCGATCGCCATCAGTTCGGGGGCGCTGCGGGTGTGGTCGACCCGGACGACGTTCTGCTCGATGATCGGCCCCTCGTCGAGGTCGCTCGTGACGAAGTGAGCCGTCGCACCGATCAACTTCACGCCGCGGGCGTGCGCCTGGCGGTAGGGGTTCGCCCCCTTGAACCCGGGCAGGAACGAGTGGTGGATGTTGATCGCCCGCCCCTCGAGCGCCGCGCAGAGCTCGGGGCTGAGGATCTGCATGTACCGGGCGAGCACGACCAGCTCGACGTCGTACCGGTCGACGACCTGCAGCACGCGGGCCTCGAACGCCGCCTTCGACTCGGGGTCGGTGACCGGGTGGTGCTCGAACCGCTTGCCGTAGAACTCGGCCAGCCCCGACAGGTCGTCGTGGTTCGCCAGGATCAGTGGCACCTCGATCGGCAGCTGCCCGGCGCGCTGCCGGAACAGCAGGTCGTTGACGCAGTGCGCCGCCTTGCTCGCGAGCACGAGCGTGCGGGTCGGGCGACCGACGACGTCGAGCTTCGCCTGCACGTCGTAGTGCGCGAGCACGGGCGCCAGCGCGGCCTCGAACGCGTCGCGCTCGCCGGGGGCCTCGACCTGCAGCCGCATGAAGAACGTGCCGGTGTCGTGGCTCGAGAACTGCGCCGACTCGGTGATGTTGCCGCCGGCCTGCACCACGGCGCCGCTGATCGCGTGGACGATGCCGGGCCGGTCCTGGCAGACGAGCGTCAGCGTCCAGTGCGTCGTCGGGGCGGCGGGAGCGGAGGAGGCGCGGGTGGCGTCGGTCACGTCGGTCACCCGCCCAGGGTAGTGCGGCCGACGGGGGCGGACGGGCAGGTCAGTACGACGAGATGAGCAGCGTGACGAGGGCGACGAGCGGGAGGGCTCCCTGCGTGAGCGCGGCCCGGGCCTTGGTCCGGTCGGAGAAGAGCAGGACCAGCGCGGCGGCGAGCATCGACCCCGTGCCCGCGACCAGCAGGGCGGTGCCCGCGGCGGATGCCTCGAAGGCGCTGCCCGCGCCTCCTGCCCCTCCGGCGACGACGAGGACGACGCCCACGATCGTGACGATCGCGAGGAACAGGTTGTAGAAGCCCTGGTTGTAGGCGAGCGGCTTCGTGTGCTCGGCCTGTGCGTCGTCGGTGATGCCGAAGGTGGCGCGGACCCGCGGGGTGGTCCAGAGGAAGGACTCCATCACGAAGATGTAGAGGTGCAGCAGGGCGGCGAGCGAGGCCGCGACGAGCGAGACGATGAGCATGCCCCGACCCTAGGGGCGGGCGGCCGCCGCGAGGGTGGCGGCCACGGCGGGTCAGTAGCATCGTGGGGGCGCGGCGGGCGAACAGGCGCACCGGCACAGGCGAGGACGAGGAGGCGCGGCGTGGCAGAGCGGGTCACCATCGTCGAGGTCGCGGCCCGGGCCGGCGTCGCGATCAGCTCTGTCAGCAGCGCCCTCAACGGTCGCCCCGGCGTCTCGGAGCAGACCCGTGCACGCATCCGCCAGGCCGCCGACGACCTCGGTTTCGTGCCGAGCGTCCGGGGGCGCAGCCTCAGTGCCAAACGAGCGTTCACCGTGGGGCTCGTCGTGCACCGCGACCCGTTCGTGCTCGAGTCCGACCCGTTCTTCGGCAGCTTCATCGGCGGACTCGAATCCGTGCTCGACCCGCGCGGGTACGCGCTCATCCTGCAGATGGGGTCGGCTGCGGACGAGCCGCTCGACCGCTACCGCCGGCTCGCGGCCGGGCGCCGGGTCGACGGCGTCGTCCTGAACGAGCTGACCGTGGACGACCCGCGCGTCGACCTCGTGCGCGAGCTCGACCTGCCCGCCGTCGGGGTCAACCCGGCCGGCGACTTCCCCCTGCCCGCCGTGCGCCAGGATGACTCGGCCGGCATCGGCGAGCTCGTCGACCACCTCGTGTCGCTCGGTCACCGGCGGTTCGCGCACGTCGCCGGGCCCGGCCGCTTCGTGCACTCGCGGCGCCGCGGAGCCGCCTGGCGGGACGCCCTCGTGGCGGCCGGGCACGACCCCGGGGTCGTCGTCGAGGCCGACTTCACCTACGACGGGGGAGCCCGGGCCGCCGCTCGCCTGTTCGGCTCGGACTCACCGGTCGACGACCGGCCCACCGCCGTCTTCTGCGCGAACGACCTGGCCGCGATCGGGTTCATGACCGAGCTCGACCGGCTCGGGGCCCGCGTCCCCGGCGACGTCAGCGTGGCCGGGTTCGACGGCATCGAGCTCGGGTCGTACGTGCGCCCCGGGCTGACCACGCTGACCACGGCTCCGCGGCTGATCGGGGCCGAGGCGGCGCGTCTCCTGCTCTCGTCGGTCGAGGGCGAGACCGTCACCGACGCCGAGATCGAGCCCGCGCGGCTGCTGGTCCGCGCGTCGACGGGCCCCGCCGCCCGCTGACCCGGCCAGGCGCGCGGATCGCACCGCCGACTGAACGTCGCACCGTGGACGTGCGCGGTGCGACGTTCAGTCGGCGGTGCGACAGGGGGGTGAGGCCGCAGGGGGTTCCGGTCGGGCCGTCACCGTGCTAGCTTCTCGATTTACCGAAACGTTTCGGTAAAGCGAGCGAGACCGCACACGACGACGTGGGAGCCCCGATGACGACGACAGCCGACGCGACGACGGTCGACGCGACGATCAGCGACGCCGACGCGGCCCGCGCCGCCTCGAAGCCGTACCTCGTGCCGCTGACCCGGGCGCGCCTCCGGACGGTCCTCGACGAGGCACTCGTCCACCGCAACGAGCTGACCGGCGCGCTCTCGCAGCTGACCTTCTCCAGCCCCGCCGCGTACGAGCCCGCCCGCACCGACTGGGCGGTCGGCCCCTTCGCCGTCGACCCGGCCCTCACCTTCACGCTCGACGCCCAATGGCCCGACCCCGACGGTCTCGGCTGGACCAGCGAGTCCCTCTACAACCCCAGCCTGATCGAGCACGACGGCACCCTGCACCTCTTCTACCGGGCCTCGCCCCGCAAGGAGAGCCTCGGCAGCCGCATCGGCCACGCCACCCTCGCGCTCACGCCCGAGGGTGAGCCCGCTCCCGGTGCCACCTGGGTCGACGACCCGGCGAACCCGGTCGTCCGTCCCACCCTCGACGACGAGCTGCTCGGCACCGAGGACCCCAAGGTCTACCGGGCCGAGGGCCGCTTCTGGCTCTTCTACAACGGCGTCTTCCCGATCACCGAGGAGGCGCGGGTCGCCCACCCGAGCCCCGGTTACCCCGTCCAGGCGGTCGGCATCGACATGCTGGTCGCCGTCAGCGACGACCTCGTGACCTGGGAGAAGCTCGGCCCGATCGCGGACCACGAGCAGACGCGGCTCTGGGCCAAGGGCGCCGTGATCCCGCGCGACGAGCACGGCAACGCCGTCCGCCTCGGCGGAGGCAGCGGAGGCACCGGCGACGACGACACCGGCGACTACCTCATGTTCGTCAGCGAGGGCTTCGACGGCGTGCTGCACGTCGGCCGCTCGGACGACCTGTGCCACTGGAGCTTCGAGCCCGTGCCGTACCTCGACCTGTCGGACGTCGGCGGCCACCTGCACGAGGTCGCCGCCGCGATCGTCACGGGCGACGGCCACCTCGTGCTCGACGTCTTCCACGACGTCGACGGGGTCTTCGCGGCGAGCCAGGCGCTGTACGACGTCGACCACCCGGTCGACCAGCTCGCCCTGACGCCGGGCGGCTCGCTCAGCTGGGGCGGCCTGCAGAAGCTCGGCGGCCGCTGGACCTTCGCCCAGGGCTGGGACGCCCCCGCCGGCCACCGCGACCTGTACTTCTACCGCGCCGACACAGCCCGAGCCGACGCGGCCCGCGCCGACCCCGCCGACCCGCACGCCCCCGCACCTCACACGACCCCCTAGTCACACCCGCAGCACCACCCCACCCAAGGAGAACACCGTGCAACGACGCACACGCTTCACCCGCCGCGCCACCCTCGGCGCGACCGTCCTGGTCGCCGCCCTCGGCCTGACCGCCTGCTCCGGCGGCGGCGGAGCCTCGAGCGACGCCCTCACCGCCAAGGGCCCCATCACGATCTGGTACTCGAACAACGAGCAGGAGGTCACCTGGGGCAAGGCCATGGTCGAGGCCTGGAACGCCGACCACCCCGACGAGCAGGTCAAGGGTCAGGAGATCCCCGCCGGCAAGTCGAGCGAAGAGGTCATCGGTGCCGCCATCACGGCCGGCAACGCTCCCTGCCTCGTCTACAACACGGCCCCCAGCGCGGTCGGGCAGTTCCAGAAGCAGGGCGGCCTGGTCGACCTGTCGAGCTTCGACGACGGCGCGAGCTACATCGAGGAGCGCAGCGGCGACCTCGCGAAGCAGTACCAGGACGCCGACGGCAAGTACTACCAGCTGCCCTGGAAGTCGAACCCGGTGATGATCTTCTACAACAAGGACCTCTTCACGAAGGCCGGCCTCGACGCCGAGAACCCCGACCTGTCGACCTACGACGACTTCCTCGCGACGTCGAAGACCCTGGTCGACGCGGGCGTCTCGAAGTACGCCATCCACCCGGCGCCGACGAGCGAGTTCTTCCAGTCGCAGTTCGACTTCATGCCGCTCTACGCGGCCGAGACCGGCGGCACCGGCCTCGTCGAGGACGGCAAGGCGACCTTCGCCGACACCGCCGGCGAGGACGTCGCGACCTTCTGGCGCTCGCTCTACGAGCAGGGGCTGGCCGGTCAGGAGCAGTACACGGGCGACTCGTTCGCCGACGGCGAGGCCGCGATGTCGATCGTCGGGCCGTGGGCCGTGTCCGTCTACGAGGACGTCAACTGGGGTGCCGTGCCCGTCCCGACCAAGGACGGCACGAGTGCCGACGAGACCTACACGTTCAGCGACGCGAAGAACGTCGGCATGTACACGGCCTGCGAGAACCAGGGCACGGCGTGGGACTTCCTGAAGTTCTCGACCAGCAGCGACGAGGACCGCGCCCTGCTCGAGACCACGGGACAGATGCCGATCCGCACCGACCTGGCCTCGACCTACTCCGACTACTTCGACGCGAACCCCTCGTACGCGCTCTTCGGCGACCAGGCCGCCCGCACCGTCGAGGTGCCGGCCGGCCCGAACACCGTGGCCGAGCTGCAGGCTTTCCGCGACGCGTGGTCGAGCAGCGTGATCTTCGGCAAGGGTGACGTCGACTCGTCGCTGAAGGACGCCGCGGACAAGATCGACGAGCTCGCGGCGCAGGGCTGATCGTGTCCACCCTGCACGAGACGGCGGCAGCGTCGCCGACCGCCGGACGAGCCGAGGAGGCGCACCGCGCCTCCTCGGGGGGTCCCGGCTCGGGGCACCGGGCGGGCCGTCGCCGCGACGACGACCCGCGCGGGCGTCGGCGGGGCGGCCTGCTCGGCAAGCACCCGCTCGGCCTGCTGTTCAGCGCGCCCTACCTGGTGTTCGTGCTGGCGGTGTTCGCGTACCCGTTGGTCTACGCGGTCTACATCGCCTTCCACGACTACTTCTTCACGGCGCCCGGTGCCGTCGTCGCGCGGCCCTTCGTTGGCCTCGACAACTTCGTCACCGCGTTCACCGACCCCGCGGTCATCCGCTCGTTCGGCAACGTCGGCGTCTTCCTGGTGATCAACGTGCCGCTGACCGTCGTGCTGAGCATGGTGCTCGCCACGGCGCTCGACAAGGTCGCGCACTTCCGGGGCTTCCTGCGGGTGGCGTTCTACGTGCCGTACCTGACGGCGAGCGTCGCGGTCGTCGCGGTCTGGTTGTTCCTGTTCAACGGCGACGGCCTGGTCAACAACGTGCTCGGACCGCTGGCCCCGACGCCGTCGTGGCTGATCAACTCGGCGTGGGCGATGCCCTCGATCGCGCTGTTCGTCACGTGGAAGCAGCTCGGGTTCTACATCCTGCTGTACCTCGCGGCGTTGCAGAACGTGCCGAAAGAGCTGTACGAGGCGGCCTCGAGCGACGGCGCCGGCCCGATCCGGTCGTTCTTCACCGTCACCGTGCCGGGTGTCCGGCCGGCCACCGTGCTCGTGCTGCTCGTCTCGACCGTCACGGGGGCGAACCTCTTCACCGAGCCGTACCTGCTGACCGGGGGAGGCGGGCCGAACGGCGCGTCGACCTCGCCCGTGCTGCTGATGTACCAGAAGGGCATCGAGCAGGGGAACCCCGACCAGGCCGCCGCGATCGGCGTCGTGCTCGTGATCCTCGTGCTGGTCATCGCCCTGCTGCAGAACCGGTTCGCCGGCGGAAAGGAGGACTGACATGACCGTCTCCGACGAGACCACCGCCCGCCCCCGGCGGATCGCGAAGAAGCCGCCCCTGACCCGGGCCCAGTCCACGCTGCGAGGCGTCGTGCTGGCGATCGGTGCCCTGGCGTTCCTGTTCCCGTTCTACTACATGGTGATCGGCTCGCTGCAGACCAAACCCGACCCGACCGTGGCCGGAGCGTTCCCGCACCCGTCGAACCTGACGGTCGAGAACTACGCCGCGATCGACAGCCGCATCGGGCTGCTGAGCGGCCTGCTCAACTCGGGCATCTTCACGGTCGGCGTGCTCGCCTGCACCCTCGTGTTCGGCGTGCTGGTCGGCTACGCGCTGGCCGTGCTGCAGTGGCGCGGTCGCGGGGTCACCTTCGCGTTGGCGCTGCTGGTGCAGGTGGTGCCGTTCCAGCTGTTGATCATCCCGCTGTACGTGCTCATCGCGCGCAACTACGGGCTGAGCGACAACTACCTGGGCATGATCCTGCCGTTCGCGATCAACTCGACGGCGGTGATCATCTTCCGGCAGTACTTCCTGCAGCTGCCGAAGGAGCTCTTCGAGGCGGCACGCATCGACGGCACCGGCGAGTTCCGGCTGCTGTGGAACATCGCGTTGCCGCTCGTGCGCCCCGCGCTGGTCACGGCCCTGCTGCTGACCTTCATCGGCCCGTGGAACGAGTTCCTCTGGCCGTTCCTCATCACCAAGGAGGCGTCGATGCAGCCGCTCGCCGTGTCGCTGGCGAACTACATCAGCAACGTGGCGGCGACCGCGGCGAACCCGTTCGGCGCGACCCTCGCGGGCGCCGTCGTGCTGGCCGCTCCGGTCGTGCTGCTGTTCATCGTGTTCCAGCGCTACTTCATCTCGACCGACGTCGGCTCGAGCGTGAAGGGCTGACCGATCGCCCCCGGCCCGAGGAGGCGCGGTGCGCGATCACCGCTCGCCGCGCCTCCTCGGCTCCCCGCCCCCAGACCGGGTCGCCGTGCCGGCGGCCCCCACCGCAGGAGGCGCGGTGCGATCCCCCCTCGCGCCGCGCCTCCGTCGCCTCTCGCCTCTCGAAAGGGCCTCCCATGGCTGACTTCCCGTACCGACTGACCCGCCTGGGCGTCGTGATGACCCCCGACCCCGACTCGCCCGACGAGGCCGAGGGAGTGCTCAACCCCGGTTCGGGACGCGGGCCCGACGGCGAGCTGTACCTGCTGCCGCGGCTCGTGGCCACGGGCAACGTGTCGCGGGTCGGCCTGGCCCGGGTGGTCGTCGAGGACGGCGTGCCCGTGGGCGTGACCCGCGAGGGCATCGTGCTCGCACCCGACCGCGGGTGGGAACGCGGCGCGACCCACGCCGGCGTCGAGGACCCGCGCGTCACGTGGATCGACGAGCTCGGGCTGCACGTGATGACCTACGTCGCCTACGGGCCGCTCGGGCCGCGCACCGCGGTCGCCGTGAGCGACGACCTGCGCGACTGGCGCCGGCTCGGGCCGGCCACCTTCGAGTACGTCGACGAGCTCGACACCGACCTCGGGCTGTTCCACAACAAGGACACCGTGTTCTTCCCGTCGCCGGTCACCGCGCCGGACGGCGTGCGCAGCTTCGCCGTGCTGCACCGGCCGATGTGGCACATCGGGGCGACGGTGCCGGGCGAGGGCAGCCCGCTGCCGGCCGGCGTCGCCGACGGGCGGCACTCGATCTGGATCAGCTACGTGCCGGTCGAGGCGGTCGCCGCCGACCTGCGAGCGTTGGCGCGCTGGGGGCAGCACCGGTTCGTCGCCGGCCCCGCCTTCCCGTTCGAGGAGCTGAAGATCGGCGGCGGGCCGCCCCCGCTGCGCGTCGACGAGGGCTGGCTGCTGCTGCACCACGGCGTCACCGGAGTGATCGACGACGCGTTCGCCCAACAGCAGAACGTGAACTACGCCGCGGGCGGGATGATCCTCGACGCCGACGACCCGTCCCGCGTCGTCACCCGGTCGGAGGTGCCGCTGCTCGAGGCCGAGACCGCCGACGAACGCGACGGCATCGTGCCGAACGTGGTGTTCCCGACCGCGATCGAGGAGGTCGACGGCGTCCGGTACGTGTTCTACGGCATGGCCGACTCGAAGATCGGCGTCGCCCGCCTCGACCGGGCCTGAGCTCCACCACGGACCGACGTCGACACGGACCGACGTCGGGCACGGACCCACGTCAACCAGGAATCACTGACAAGAAGGAGGCGGTCGACGATGATCGCACGCAACTCACGATGGACGGGCGCGGCACTGGCCGCGGCCCTGGCGACCGTGCTGGGGGTGACGGGGGCGCTGCCGGCTGCCGCCGCGCCTCCTGGTCCGGCGGCCGCGCCGAGCGGGACGGCTGCTCCGACCGCGCCGACCGCCGCCCCGGCGGCCGCACCGGCCGTGGCGCCGCTGACGAACCTGGCGCACCTGGACTTCCTGCTCGACCGGACGACGCCCGTGCCCGAGGCCGGCCACTCGACCTATCGTCAGAGCACGGAGCCGACGCTCACCCTGCCGTGGACCTACGCCGACGCCCGCGACGGCGGCACCTTCGCCCGGGTGGGCGGCGGTCCGCTCGACCCCGCGACCGGGTACTGGGGGCAGGGCGCGTTCAACAGCGACGACGTCTCGCGGACGGCCGTCGTGTACCTGCGCGACTGGCAGCAGACCGGTTCGGAGTCGAGCCGGCAGAAGGCCTACGAACTGCTGCGGGCGACCGCGTACTTCCAGACGACCACCGGTGAGGACGCCGGCAACGTCGTGCTCTGGATGCAGCCCGACGGCACCTTCAACCAGAGTCCGGTGCCGGTCGAGCTACCCGACCCGTCGGACAGCGGCAACAGCTACTGGCTCGCCCGCAGCATCTGGGCGTTCGGCGAGGGATACGCCGCGTTCGCCGACGAGGACCCCGAGTTCGCCGCGTTCCTGCAGCAGCGTCTGCAACTCGGCGTGACGGCGCTGAACCGCGAGACGCTCGCCCGCTACGGGCAGTACGACGTGGCCGACGGGGCGAAGGTGCCCGCGTGGCTGATCGGCTCCGGCGCGGACGCCTCGGCCGAGGCCGTCCTCGGACTGAGCGCCTACTCGGCCGTCGTGCCGGGTGACGCGGCCTCGCGCACCGCGTTGACGCAGCTCGCCGAGGGCGTCGCCGCGATGTCGTCCGGCGACGGGCAGACCTGGCCGTACGGAGCCGTGCTGCCCTGGGCGAAGTCCCGCTCGATGTGGCACGCCTGGTCGTCGCAGATGCCCGCCGCCCTGGCCCGGGCGTCGACGACGCTCGCCCGACCCGACCTGCTGAAGCCCGCCGTGCTCGACCAGACCTCGTTCACGACGACGCTGCTCACCGCGAGCGGGCCCGACAACGCCTGGTACCCGACGCCCGTCGACCAGACCCAGATCGCCTACGGGGCCGACTCGCGACTGCAGTCGGCGCTCGCCGTGGCCGGCGCCGGTGCGGGTGCGCCGGGCCTGAAGCGGATCGCGGCCGTCGCCGCGAGCTGGTACTTCGGCACGAACCGTTCGGGCACCCCCGTGTACGACCCGGCCACCGGCGTGACGTTCGACGGCGTGCAGGCCGACGGCACGGTGAACCGCAACAGCGGCGCCGAGAGCACGATCCACGGCCTGCTGTCGATGATCGCCCTCGACGGTGCCCCCGACGTCTCGGCCGAGGCGCAGGGGCTGACGAGCGTCACGTCGCGTGACGGCCTGACGGTGGTCGAGGCCGAGACGGCGGCGTCCACGACGGGCACGGTCGTCACGCCCGACTCGGCGTGGACGGGCGAGTCGCAGTACGGCGGCGGCTCGGCCTTGCGGCTCGAGCCCGGGCAGAGTGCGACGATCACGGTGCCCGCGGGCTCCGGGTTGCGGCACGTCGAACCGGTGCTGCTCGCCGCCGAGGGCGTGCGGTCGACGTCGGTCTGGAAGGCGGGACGCGTGCCCCTGGGGACGCTGACGACGCAGGCCGGTGCGCGGGGCGTGACCGCCGCCTCCGGGGCCCTGCTGCCCCAGACGCTGCCGGTGCCGATCGGTGCGGGTACGACCACGATCACCGTGACCGCCGGGCGCGCCGCGACCGTGGTCGACGGCTTGATCGTGCGGCCGCTCGTCCAGCGACTCGTGCTCGCGGGCACGGCGGCCGACGGGCGGGCGACGACGACCGAGCTGCTGTCGTCGACCTCGCGGCTGCCGCTGCCGGCCTCGGTCGGCGTGCGCGGCACCCGGTCGTCGGTGTCGTCGTACGACGCGCAGGGCCGACTCGTGCAGCAGCGCGACGTGCAGGGCCGCAGCGTGATCGTGGTGAAGCCCGGCGGCTTCGCCGTCCTCACCCGCTAGCGCGGCCCCGAAACCCCAGGAACCCGCTCAAACCCCACGCCGCGCGCGAGGGTCTCGGCGGCTTCCTGGGGTCTCGTCGCGCGCCATGCACGATCGTATATAGTCCGATCATGATCACCACGGATGTCGGTTCGCGTCTGCGCGAGGCGCGGGTCGCCGCGCGGCTGACACAAGGCGAGGTGGGGCGGAGGGCAGGGCTGCCGCAGAGCGCCGTCTCGAGGTACGAGAACGGCTCGAAGACCCCGTCGTTGCCCGTGCTCGAGCGTCTCTTCGAGGCGTCGGGCCTCGACCTGGCGCTCACGCTCACGCCGTCTCGTCCTCGGACGTCCACGACCGTGTCCCCGTTCGTCGGGCCCGTGGGACGCAGCGTGCAACCACATCGTGCCGAACTGAGATCGTTCTTCGCGCACGAGGGGTTCGGCTCGCCCCAGGTCTTCGGCAGCGTCAGCCGAGGCGACGACCGCGCCGACAGCGACCTCGACGTCGTCGTCGACCTGCCCGACGGCCTCGGGTTGTTCGGGCTGGCGGCGGCTGCGCGTCGGGCGAGCGACATCGCCGGGGTCGTGGTCGACGTCGTGCCCCGCGACGGCCTGTCCCCCGAGGTCGCCGAGGCGGTCTCGCGCGACGGGGTCGCTCTGTGAGCCGCCACGATCGGGCACGGCTGGACGACATCGCCGCCGCCTTGGCCGCCGTCGAGGCTCATCGGCGACGTGGCGACCTCACGGACGGGCTCGTCTTCGACGCCGTGCGGGTCCGCCTCATCGAGATCGGCGAGGCGGTGAAGGGGCTGTCGTCCGAGACGACGAGCGAGGCACCCGAGATCCCCTGGACCGACGTCGCTCGCATGCGTGACTTCCTCGCCCACCGGTACTTCGACACCTCCCACTCCGTGGTGGCGCACACCGTCGACCACGACCTGCCGGTGCTGTCGTCCGCCGTCGAGCGGCTGCGTCGCGGGTGACGCGCTCCGCGGACGAGGAGGCGCGGGTACGGTCGAGCGCATGAGCGACGACACGCAGGCCCACGGTCCCGACGACGGCGGCCGCGACACGAGCCCGGGGCACGAGGTCGACCACGACCCGACCGGCATGACCGACGACGAGAAGCGGCACGACCAGCTGACCCGCGCCCCGAAGTCGGACGAGTCGGACGCCGCCCCGCGCATCACGACCGAGGACCGCGGCGACGGCGTCACCCGCATCGACGTCGCCGACACCGCCAAGGTCCGCCCGGGCAAGGCCGACTGACGCGGGGTGCCGGTCGGCGGGCCGTCCGCGGCGGCCGACCCGCGCCTCCTCGGCACCCCCCCTCGGCCCGCCACGCGGGCGTCGACAGCCCCCCGGCTCCGCGCTTCGCAAACGGGACAGCACGCGGGCACCCGCCCGCCCCCGGGCATACCGTGCACGCATGGTGTCCCAGGTCAGCGTAGAAACCAGTCCACCGAGCGCGGGCGCGAACCCGCCCGGCGTTCCGACGACGACGATCACGCTCGACGTCAACGGCAGCCCGCACCGGCTCGAGGTCGACAACCGCACCTCGTTGCTCGACGCCCTGCGGGAGCGCCTCGACCTGACCGGCTCGAAGAAGGGCTGCGACCACGGCCAGTGCGGCGCCTGCACGGTCCTGGTCGACGGACGACGCACCAACAGCTGCCTGGTCCTCGCCGTCAGCGCCGAGGGCAGTGACGTCACCACCGTCGAGGGGCTCGCCGACGGCGACGCCCTGCACCCGGTGCAGCAGGCGTTCCTCGACCGGGACGCCTACCAGTGCGGCTACTGCACGCCGGGCCAGATCTGTTCGACGGTCGGCATGCTCGAGGAGGCGCGGGCCGGCATGCCGAGCCACGTCACCACCGACATCACCAACGGCGAGATCGACCTCGACGACGAGGAGGTCCGCGAACGTCTCAGCGGCAACCTGTGTCGGTGCGGGGCCTACATGAACATCGTCCCGGCCGTGCACGACGCGGCCTGCGCGCACGACGCCGACGCGACCGACGGAGCCACCCGATGAAGACCTTCGAGTACGAGCGTGCGACCGACGTCGCCTCCGCCGTCGCCACCCTCGACCGCGCCCCGAACGCCAAGCCCCTGGGCGGCGGCACGAACCTCGTCGACCTGATGAAGCTCGGCGTCGAGCGTCCCGACCTGCTCGTCGACGTCAGCCGCGTCGACTTCGGCGGGGTGGACGAGCTGCCCGACGGGGGCCTGCGCATCGGTGCGGGGGTCCGCAACAGCGACCTCGCCGCGCACCCTCTCGTCCGCACCCGCTACCCGGCGCTGACACGGGCCCTCGTCAGCGCGGCCTCGGGTCAGCTGCGCAACCAGGCGACGACCGGCGGCAACCTGCTGCAGCGCACCCGGTGCACCTACTTCATGGACACCACGAAGCCCTGCAACAAGCGCGAACCCGGCACGGGCTGCGGTGCGATCGCGGGGCTGTCGCGCGAACTCGGCATCCTGGGTGTCAACGACCTCTGCATCGCGACGCACCCGGGCGACATGGCCGTCGCCCTGGCGGCGCTCGACGCGGTCGTCGTCTTCGAGACCGTCGACGGCGAGCAGCGCCTGCCGATCGACGAGTTCTTCCGCGAGCCGGGCGACGACCCGACCCGCGACACGAACCTGCCGAGCGGAGCGCTGATCACCGCGGTCGAGCTGCCGTCCCTGCCGGTCGCCACGAACTCCACGTACCGCAAGGCGCGTGACCGCCGGTCCTACGCCTTCGCACTCGGCTCGGTCGCCGCCGCCCTCTCGGTCGACGAGGCCGGTCTCGTGACCGACGTGCGCATCGCCCTGGGCGCCGCGTCGCCGGTGCCGTGGCGTGCGCGCAAGGCCGAGGAGGCGCTGGTCGGCTCCCCGGCGACGCCCGCCTCGTTCGCGGCCGCCGCGCAGCTCGAGCTGGCCGCCGCGACCACCACCGAGCAGAACGCCTTCAAGGTGCCGCTGCTGACCCGGCTCGTCGTGGGCGTGCTGAGCGAGTTGGCCGGCCTCGACCACGAGGGTGACGACCCGGCCGAGGACGTCGACCCGTCGCCGTTCCGCCCGACCGGCGCCAACGGGTCGCCCCGTCGCGTCGCGGCCGACGTCGAGCCCGGCACCCGGAATGCCACCGGTACCGACGGGAGCGCCTCGTGACCGCCGTCGACGTCGTCACCCCGGTCGACACGAGCGTCCCCACCGGTCTCGGCGCCCCCGTCGCCCGGCTCGAGGGCCGGGACAAGGTGACGGGCGCCGCCCGCTACGCCTACGAGCACACGCCCGACGGCGTGCTGTACGGCTGGATCGTGCAGTCGACGGTGACGACCGGCACGATCACCGGCTCGAACCGTGACGAGGTGCTCGCGATGCCCGGCGTGCACGACGTCATCACGTACGAGCAGGCTCCACACCTCGAGGACGCCGAGGACGGCGAGCTGCTCGTCCTGCAGTCGGCCGAGGTCGCCTACCGCGGCCAGCCCGTCGCGCTCGTGGTGGCCGACACCTTCGACACCGCCCGCGAGGCCGCGTCGGCGCTCGCCTTCGAGTACGACGAGGGCGGCATCGACGTCGTGCTGAGCACCGACCACCCCAGCCTCTACGCCCCCGAGACCGTCAACGCGGGCTTCGAGACCGACACCTCGCAGGGTGACGTCGACGCGGCGATGGCCGATTCGTCCGTCGTGATCGACGAGACGTACGAGACGGCGGCCCTGTTCAACAGCCCGATGGAGCCGCACGCCACGGTCGCCACCTGGGCCGACGGCGAGCTCGACGTGCTCGACTCGAACCAGGGCACGAGCGGCGTCGCGACGTCTCTCGCCACGCTGTTCTCGCTCGACCCGTCCGCCGTGCGCGTCCGTGCCCAGCACGTCGGCGGCGGCTTCGGCTCGAAGGGCTCGGCCCGCCCGGTCGTCGTCCTCGCCTCGATCGGCACCATGCTCACCGGTCGTCCCGTGAAGGTCGCCTACACGCGACAGATGATGTTCGCGATCGCGGGGTACCGCACGCCGACGATCTCGCGCATCCGCCTCGCCGCCGACTCCGAGGGGCACCTCTCGGCGCTGTCGCACCAGACGTGGTCGCACTCGTCGACGCTTCAGGAGTTCACCGAACAGACCGCCGAGCCGACCCGCCACCTGTGGGCCGCGCCCAGCCGTCTGATGACGCACCGGCTCGCCCGACTCGACGTCCCGACGCCGCGCTGGATGCGTGCGCCCGGCGAGGCACCCGGCATCTACGCCGTCGAGTCCGCCATGGACGAGCTGGCGTCGGAGCTGGGCCTCGACCCGGTCGAGCTGCGCGTCCGCAACGAGCCCGAGGTCGACCCGCACACCGGTCAGCCGTTCAGCAGCCGGCACCTGGTCGAGTGCCTGCGACGGGGGTCCGAGCTGTTCGCCTGGGACGGCCGCGACCCGCGTCAGGGCGTGCGCCGGGTCGGACGCTGGCTGGTCGGAACGGGCGTCGCCGCCGCGACGTATCCCGCGAGCGTGATGCCCGCGGGTGCCCGGGTCACCGCGCTGCCGGGTGGTCGCTTCGAGGTCGGCGTCAACGCGACCGACATCGGCCAGGGGGCCCGCACCGTGATGGCGCAGATCGCCGCGTCCGAGTTGGGTGTGCCCCTCGACCTCGTCGACCTGCACATCGCCGACAGCCGGCTTCCGACCGCAGGCGTGGCCGGCGGCTCGTCGGGCACGGCGTCGTGGGGGTGGGCGGTGACCAAGGCGAGTCGGCAGGTGACCGAGCTGCTCTCGCAGGGCCAGCCCGTGCCTCCGGAAGGTCTCGAGGTCGTCGTCGACATCGAGGAGGACATCTCCGCGATGAGCGACCACTCGCGCTTCGCCTACGGCGCCCAGTTCGTCGAGGCGCGCGTGGACCTCGACTCGGGTGAGGTCGTCGTGCCGCGCATGGTCGGCGTCTTCGCGGCCGGGCGCATCATGAACGCCCGCACGGCCCGATCGCAGTTCATCGGCGGCATGACCATGGGCCTGTCGATGGCGTTGCACGAGCACGGCATGCTCGACCCGACGCAGGGCGACTACGGCAACCACGACTTCGCGACGTACCACGTGGCGGCCAACGCCGACGTGGGCTCGATCGAGGTCGAGTGGCTCGACGAGGAGGACCCGCACCTCGCCCCGATGGGCGGCAAGGGCATCGGCGAGATCGGCAACGTCGGCGCGGCCGCCGCGGTGGCGAACGCCGTCGCCCACGCGACCGGCATCCGCGTGCGCGACCTGCCGATCCAGCCCGACAAGCTGCTCGCCGGCCTGCCGACGCGGTACTGAGCGGACTCGAGAGCAGGAGGCGCGGTGTCGGCGGGCACCGCGCCTCCTGACCGCGGGCGGCGTCAGCGGATCAGGTGGATGCTGCCGTCACGGTCGCGCAGCGGGGCCCGCGAGGCTCCCGAGCGGACGGCGAGCACCTCGGCCAGGATCGACACGGCGGTCTCCTCGGGCGTGCTGGCACCGAGGTCGAGCCCGATGGGGGAGTGCAGGCGGGCCAGCGCGTCGGGCCCCACGTCACGCGACCGCAGTGCGGCCATGCGGCGGTCGTGGGTCGTCCGCGAACCCATCGCCCCGACGTACGCCGCGGGGGACGCGAGCGCCGCCTCGACCAGGTCGGCGTCGAACCGTTCGTCGTGCGAGAGCACCGCGATGACGGTGCGCTCGTCGACGTCGGTGCGCGCCAGGTAGTTCGGCGGCCACTCGACGACGACCTCGTCGGCCGACGGGAAGCGCTCGCGGGTCATGAACACGGGGCGCGGGTCGCACACCGTCACGCGGTAGCCCAGCACCGCCCCGGCGTTGCAGAGGGCGACGGCGAACTCGACCGCCCCGAAGACGAGGAGGCGCGGCGGCGGCACCGAGCGCTCGCTGAAGACCCGCAGACCCTCGCAGTCGTCGATCGTCGGCACGACCTCGCCGGTGCGGACCGGCCCGAGCACGACGTGGGTCGACGCCTCCCGCCCGGCGGCCGCGTCGCGGAGGGCGGCGATCGTCACGGCGTCGTCCGGGGTGACGACACGGGCGAGCACCTCGATGCGCCCGCCGCAGCTGAGCCCGACCTCGAACGCCGTCTCGTCGCTGAATCCGAACGTCTCGAGCTGCGGCGTGCCGTCGTCGAGCACCTGCGCGCAGATCTCGTAGACCGCGCCCTCGACGCAGCCGCCCGAGATGCTGCCGATCACGGTGCCGTCGACGGTGACGGCCATGGACGTGCCGACGGTGCGCGGCGCGCTGCCCACAACCGACACGGCGGTCGCGACTGCCAGGCGCTCGCCGGCGTCGAGTCGCGCCAGCAGGCGGTCGGCGATCTCGAACACGGGACTCCTCGGGGGTGGCGTCGGGTGGCGCCAGGTCTCGATGGTGCCACGGCCCGAGCCCCGGGGCACACCGCGTCGCCGCACGTTCGCCGCGTGGACAGTCCGGTTAGCCTGCAGCCATGCCCGAGATCGTCGCTCCGCCGTCCGACGGCCTGCCGCCGGTCGACCCGCCGTCCGTCGGCCCGCCCTCCTCGGTCGGACTGCTGCTCGCGGCCGGTGCCGGGACGCGCATGGGCCGCCCCAAGGCGCTCGTGGTCGACGAGCGCGGACCCTGGCTGACCCGTGCCGTGGCGACGCTGCTCGACGGGGGCTGTGACCGCGTCGTCGTCGTGCTCGGTGCGGGCGCGACCGAGGCGCGAGCGCTGCTGGCCGCCGACCCGCGCCTCCTGCCGGTCGGGTCGCCGGGGTCGGACGGGGCGACGGGCGCGTTCTCGGACGACCCGCGCCTCCTCGGGGTCGACGGTCGGGCGAGGGTGTCGGTCGTCGTCGCGGACGACTGGGCCGACGGCCTCGCGGCGTCGCTGCGCGCCGGGCTGGAGGCGCTCGCCGCGTCGGACCCCGAGGAGGCGCGGCTCGCCCTCGTCACGCTGGTCGACTACCCGGGTCTGCCGTCGTCCGCGGTCGCACGGTTGCTGACGCCCCCGGCCGCCGACGTGCCCCTGGGTCCGGGTGCGCTGCGGCAGTCCGTCTTCCACGGACGCCCGGGTCACCCCGTCGTGGTCGGTCGCTCCCACTGGTCGGCACTCGCGGCGTCCCTCACCGGGGATCGCGGGGCGGGCCCGTACCTGCGGGCCCACGCCGCCGAGCCGGTCGACTGCTCCGACCTCTGGGACGGCCGCGACGTCGACGCGCCCGCCTGACCCGACCTGCCCGCCCGCCCGACCCGGCCGCCGGCCCGCGCACCTGACCCGGTGAACCCGGTTTCGATCCGTGCACCCGGAAGCTTCCGGGTGCACGGATCGAAACCGGGTTCATCGCGGGTCCACCGGTTGGCGCCGGGGGCACCGACGTCGGCAGGATCTCGATGGCGCATCCCGGGCAGCGCGTCCTAGCGTCGGTCCCATGCCGATCACTCCCGACACGAAGAACTGGACCTGGGTGCTCGAACGCCCTTGCGCCGACTGCGGCTTCGACCCCGCCGAGGTCGCGTTCCGCGACGTGCCCGGCCTCGTCCGCGCGAGCGCCGCCGCCTGGCCCGCCGAGCTCGCTCGGCCCGACGCCCGCACCCGGCCCGACGACGCCACCTGGTCGCCGCTCGAGTACGGGGCGCACGTGCGCGACGTGTTCCGGGTCTTCGACGCGCGCCTCCGGTTGATGCTGGTCGAGAACGCGCCGACCTTCGCGAACTGGGACCAGGACGCCACCGCCCTCGACGACGACTACGCCGCCCAGCAGCCCGTCGTCGTGGCCGACGAACTCGTGGCCGCCGCCTCCGTCGTGGCCGACGCGTTCGAGGCGGTGCCCGACGGCCGGCTCGGTCGCACCGGCCTGCGCAGCGACGGCTCGGCCTTCACGGTCGACTCGCTCGCCCGCTACTTCGTGCACGACCCCGTGCACCACCTGCACGACGTCCGCCGCTGACCCGTGCCCCGGCCGGCACCATCGAGCTCCGGCTTCACACCACCCATCGAGCATCGAACCATGCACTTCGGCGGTTCGATGCTCGATCGGTGGTGCGACGCTCTTTCGCAATGAGGAACTTCACATCACGGTCAGATCGGGATTGTTCTTGGGTCGTTGATGGGGCAGGATCTCGGTCTCCGTGGGCTCGACCGGGATCAGGGTTTCCACGGGGTGGTGGTCGGCGTTCGTCCCGGCGAACGATGTCGAGACGTGTCGTGAGATCGACATGTCCCCGACCGGTACAGGTGGTCTCGGGTCGCGGTTCGCGCCCGGGCGCACCCGATCGCTGCTCCTCACCTTCGGGCCAGGAGTCGAGTTCGTTCGGCGATCGGATGGTCGACGTCTCAGGGTGCGTACCGACCACGCATGCGAGATCGTCGACCTGCTCGTCAAGGGGGAGGACCGATCCTGTGCGCCCAGGCTCGACGACCCGAGGAGGCGCGGTTAGGCTCCCGCCATGCCCGTCCGGTCCGAAGAAGGTCGCGTCGTCGTGCGGATGTTCGCGGGGTTCACAGGCACCGTCCTGTGGCTCGGTGATGCGGTCGACCACTCGGACGTCCATCTGTCTCCCGGGCTCGTGGCCGACCTGGACGGGTGGGACGCCTTCCACCGGTCACGACTCGACCCCGATGTCGGGACACCCTCCGAAGCCGACGATTGCACCTTCGCGCGGACCGGTGCCGCCCTCGCCGTCCGACTGGCGGACGAGCTCGGCGTCGGGTTCGAGGTGCACCTCGTCTTCGACGGTCGCGAGGTCCACCGGTCGTCGGAACCCCCGACGAATGCTCGGGCCGCTCGAGCGCTGAACGCCCGTGCCGAGGAGGTCGAGGCCGAGGAGCGTGCGATCGCCGCGAGCCACCCGGGTGGCGGCTGGTACGCCTACGCGCCGCTCTCGGGCAGACGCTTCACGCCGTCGAGACGTGAGCGGCCAGCCCCCGGCACCGACCGGCCGTCGCGCTGAGGTCTCGGGCCGCACCCCGCACTCCAGGCCCTGGTCGCACCGCCGACTGAACATCGCACCGCCTACTTCGGCGGTGCGATGTTCATTCGGCGGTGCGACCCCGCCCGGCCCAGCTCCCGACCCCGACCCCGCCCGCACCCTCGACCCCGGCACCCGACGCGGGCAGACTGGGCGACATGACCCGCGCCTCCGTCCTCTCGGTCAACGTCGACGACGCCCACCGGTTCAGCAAGCCGCCCGTCGAGCGGGTCACCCTGCTCGTCGGGCTCGGCGTCGAGGGCGACGCGCACCTCGGGCGCACGGTGCAGCACCGCTCCCGCGTGGCCCGTGACCCGAACCAGCCCAACCTGCGGCAGGTGCACCTGATGCACGCCGAGCTCTTCGCCGAGTTGGCCGCCCTCGGCTACGACGTCGGGCCCGGCGACCTCGGCGAGAACGTCACCACCCACGGGGTCGACCTGCTCGCCCTGCCCGTCGGCACCGTGGTCTCCCTCGGTCAGGAGGCGCGGGTCGAGATCACCGGACTCCGCAACCCGTGCCTGCAGATCGACCGCTTCGAGTCGGGCCTGCTGAAGGCCGTGGTCGGACGCGACGAGGCCGGCGAGCTCGTCCGCAAGGCGGGAGTCATGGGTGTGGTGCTCGCCGGGGGAGAGTTGCGCCCCGGAGACCCCGTCGGCGTCGACCTGCCCGTCGAGCCCTGGTCGGCGTTGCAGCCCGTCTGATCCCCGTCGCTCGCCCCGCGCGTCCCGCTCGCGGCGTCGCCGCCCGGCTCACGACCGGTGCCGGCGGATGCGGATCGGACCCTTCGCCGTCGACGGATCGACCACCGACCCGCCCTGCGTGATGTCGACCTCGCCCGCGGCCACCAGGCGTCGAGCCGCGCGCCGCACGGGCTCCATGAGGCCGCGCCAGGCGTCCTCGTCGTCGGGGTGCATCGACCGCGCGACGTCCGACGGGCAGATCGTCGAGGTGGCCGCCCGGGCCGCCAGCAGGTCGCGGATGCGCTGCTCGAGCTCCCGGTCCTGCGCCGTCACCTTGCGCTTGCGGCACGCGTCGCTGCAGTACGCGACCTCGTCCCAGTTCGACGCCCACTTCTTGCGCCACTCGATGGTGCGTCCGCACGATCGGCAGGTCTTCGGGTCGGGGGTCGCGGCGCTCATGGTGACAGTCAACGCGGGAGGCGCGGTGTGCGTTCCCGGGGACGCTCGGTTCCCGTCCGCACGATCTCGGCCGCCAGGGGGATGGAGGCGCGGGCCCGGTCCGCGTAGCGTCGTACGGATGAGCGGGGTCACGGCGGCAGGCACGACGAGAGGTTCGTGGTTCGAGGTCGACCGGCTGCCGCTGCCCGGGGCCACGCCGATGCAGGCGGTGCGCCGGTTCGTGGGCAACGCCTACGTGGTGCACGCCCGGGCGGGCCGCGCCGAGTTCTGGTGGATCTGGCTCTTGCAGACCGTGCTCGGGCTCGTGGTCAACCTCGGCGTCGGGTCGCTCGTGCGCGGCGCGAGTGTGGTCTCGTGGTCGATCGGCGCCTACGGCTCGTCGCTGTTCGCGCCCTGGCCGGTCGTCGACCTCGGTCGCCCGGCCGGTGCGGGTCCGGGCACCAGCCTGGGCCAGGGTGCGTCCCTCCAGGTCGGGGAGTTCTCGATCGGACCGTTCGGGCCCGCCGGCCCGGCCTGGGGCGGCATGACCTGGGTCGCCCTGGTCTGGGGTCTGTGGTGCCTGATGACCTTCGTGCCCATGGCGACGTTGACCATCCGGCGCCTGCACGGTGCCCGGGCCTGGGGGTGGGGCTGGTTCTGGCTCGGGGCGTTGATCCCGTTCCTCCAGATCGTCGTCGTGTTCATGCTCGCCCGCGAGACACAGCCGCCGAGCGCCCGCTTCCTCGAGCGCGAGCGCGAGCGCGACCGCGACCGCGCCGACAACGTCGATGCCCGCGACGACGGGACGCCCCCGCCCCCGCCCCTGGCCAGGCCGGACGGCAACGGGTAGACTCGACCTCGGTCGGGCGGTACTCCCGGCCCCGGGCGTGCACGACAGCGCGCAGTCGGGATCACCATCCTCCCCGAGTCACCCACGGTCACCAGCGGCACGAGTCGCGAGGGCCGTGCCGCCGACAGATCGTCACGATCAGCCGGCCCGTGGCCGCCATCGGGTCGAGAGAACGGCGCCCGCCGACCACCCCAGGTTCCATGACACTCGCACCCCCGCGCCCCACCGCGCCCTCGTCCACCCCGTCCGCCCGCTTCCCGTGGGCCGGCCTGATCGCCATCGCCGTCGCCACGTTCCTCTCGATCTCGGGCGAGATGCTGCCGACCGGCCTGCTGCCCGAGATGAGCGCCGACCTCGGCGTCACCGAGTCGAGCATCGGCCTGCTCGTCAGCGTCTTCGCCTTCACGGTCGTCCTCACCAGCACCGGACTGACCCACCTCACCCGGCGCCTGCCCCGGCACCTCATCGTCGTCGGTCTGATCGTCGTCCTCGCGATCAGCGCGGGCCTGACCGCCATCGCGCCCACCTACGAGCTCGTGCTCGCGAGCCGCGTGCTCGGCGGTCTCGCCCACGGCATGTTCTGGGCGATCGGTGGTGCCTACGCCGGTCACCTCGTGCCGCGGGCCCAGGTCGGCCGGGCGCTCGCCGTCGCGATGAGCGGCGGCACCCTCGCGTTCGTGCTGGGCGTCCCGCTCGGCACGGCGCTCGGTCAGGCCCTCGGCTGGCGTGAGGCGTTCGGCATCCTCGCCGGGCTCATGGCGCTCGGGGCGGTCTTCGTGTACAGGTTCCTGCCGCCGGTCGGTCGGGGCACGGCGCACGAGTCGACGCCGGAGCCGGTGACCGACGCGATCCCGACGCTGGTCGACGGCACCGCGCCTCCTACGGGTGCTGCCGTCCGTCGTCGTCGCGCGCTGCCGAAGCCGAGCGTGCTCGGTGTCGTGCTGAGCTGCGTCATCACGGCGGTCTTCATGATCGGGCACTACTCGTTCTTCACCTACATCACGCCGTACCTCGTGCGGTCGACCGGCGTGCCCGAGCAGGGCCTCGCCGGGTGGCTCTTCGCGTTCGGCGTCGCCGGGGCCGTCGGGCTCGGCATGGTCGGCTGGTTCCTCGGGGCGCGGCCGCGGGTGAGCATCCCCATCGGGGTGGCCGTGGTCGGTCTCGCCGTGACCGGCATGCTGCTGTTCGAGGGGATGCTCGTACCGTCGCTCGTGGCCTTCGTGCTGTGGGGCGTGACGTTCGGGGCGCTGCCGCCGCTGTTCCAGACGCGCATGCTGCAGGTCGCCCCCGAGCGGATGCGCGACCTGGCGAGCGCGTTCTACACGACCGGCTTCAATGCCGGCATCGGTGGAGGTGCGCTGATCGGCGCGCTCGTGCTCGACGGGTCCGGGCTCGACTCGCTGCCCGTGCTCTACATCGTGGTGGCCGCGGTGGTGCTGGTCGCGGTGCTCGCGAGCGACCGTCTGCTCGCGCGCCGCTCGGTCCGCCGCGTCGCCTGATCCGCGCGCCGCTCGGGTCGCCGCCTCGCCTGAGCCGCGCGCCGCTCGGGTCGCCGGCCCCGCCGTTCGCCGTCAACACCGCAGGACGCCAGCACTTTCCCTGATCCGGTAGGTACCGGATCGTCGGTGCCCTGATCCGGTACCTACCGGATCAAGGCGAGAGAGATGCCGCCCCCCGGGCCCGGGCCCGAACCCGGACCCCGGGGACGACGAAAGACGCAGGAGGCGCGACTCGCGTGAGTCGCGCCTCCTGCGTCCGAAGCGGTGCGGGGCGTGCTGTGGGTCAGCGGCGCCGACCGGGCTGCTGGTAGCCGCCGCCCTGGCCGTTGCCGCCGCCGCGCTTGTTCATGATCTTCTTGATGACGAAGCCCACGATGAGCGGGGCGAAGCGTCGGAGCAGTGATGCCATGGGGTGCCTCCTGGGGCGATGGTGCACGGGTCGTGCGGTCGAGCCGGTCGGCTCGGTGGGTGCGGCCCGCGATGGTGCGGGAGACGGTCGTGTCGGGACGACCGCCGCAGCTACTACTGAACCCGCTGCGCGTCGGCTTTGTCGCCCTTGTCGTCGTCGTCCTGGCCGGCGATGAAGATGTCGCTGACCTCGATGTTGATCTCGACGACCTCGAGCCCGACGAGCTGCGTGATGGCGTCGGCGACGGCCCGGCGGACGTCGTCCGCGACCTTCTGCACCGACAGGGGGTAGTCGACGACGATGCTGAGGTCCGCCGCGGCCTGGGTCTCGCCGACATCGACCTTGATGCCCTGGCCGTGGTCCTGCTGACCGACGGCGTTGCGCAGCGCACCCACGGCACGCGAGGCCCCGCCACCGATCGAGTGGACGCCGGGCACCTGGCGGGCGGCGATGCCCGCGACCTTGGCGACGACGCCGTCGGCGATCTGCGTGGTGCCCGCGGCGTCGGACGACACGGTCGACGCACCGTCGACACGGGCGACGCCGTCGACGCGCGAGGTGGTGGCAGGGGTGGGAGTGGCGGTGTTCGACATCTCGGGTCCTCTTTCGGCTGGGGGAGTCGTGCGGATGGTCGTGCGGTGGTCGTCGTGCGAGCGGGCCGTGACCCGGGCTGCACGTCAATGAGACGCCGTGCCCGTCCCGTTCGTCACGGTGAACATGCTGGCAACCCGCTGAGTGCCCGCGTCTACTGTCGGGGCATGCAGCGCACCCGGTGGATCTTCCTCGACCAGCTCGGCCCGCACTTCGACGACGGCGACCCGATGCTGCTGATCGAGAGCCGTTCGTCGTGGCAGGGTCGCACCCTGCACCGCGCCAAGCTGCAGCTGATCCTGTCGGCGATCCGGCACCGGGCGGCCGAACTGGGCGACCGCGTCGAGTTCCGGCAGGTCGAGCACTACTCCGAGGCACTCGAGGGGCGGGACGACCTGCAGGTGATCGATCCCACGTCGTACCGGGCCCGCCGCCTCGTGCGGTCGGTCGGCGCCGAGGTGCTGCCGAGTCGCGGCTTCGTCTCGAGCGAGGCCGAGTTCGCCGAGTGGGCCGCCGGTCGCCAGGGCGGTCGCGGCTCGGGCCGGTCCGGAGGCGCCACGGCGGACGCCGACGACGCCCGTCGAGGAGGCGCGGGTCGACCCACCGGCGCGTCCGGCGGTCGACCGGCACCGCGCCTCCTGATGGAGGACTGGTACCGGGCCGTGCGCCAGCGCACCGGCCTGCTGATGGAGGGCCCCCAGCCCGTCGGAGGCCAGTGGAACTACGACCACGACAACCGCGAGAAGCCACCGAAGGGTGCCGCCACGCTCGGCCTGCCGCCGCAGGAGTGGCCCGAAGAGGACGACATCGACGCCGAGGTGCGGGCCGACCTCGAGCGCTGGGAGCGCGAGGGGGTCGTCCGGCTCGTCGGCGACGACGCGCCTCGACGGTTCGCCGCGACCCGGGCCGAGGCGACGGCCGCACTCACGGACTTCGTCGAGGTGCGGCTGCCCGACTTCGGCCCGTTCGAGGACGCCACCCTGTCGGGCGACTGGACGATGGCGCACTCGCTGCTCAGCGCCCCCATGAACCTCGGACTGCTCGACCCGCGCGAGGTCGTCGAGGCCGCCGTCGCGTCGTACCAGGCCGGCGACGCGCCCTTGCGCAGCGTCGAGGGGTTCACCCGGCAGATCGTCGGCTGGCGCGACTGGGTCTGGCACCTCTACTGGCACCTCGGCGAGGACTTCGCGACGACGAGCAACGCGCTCGGGGCGACGCAGCCCCTGCCCGAGGTGTTCGCCGGGCTCGACGTCGAGGCGGTCGAGGCCGAGTGCCTCAGCGACACGCTCGACGGGCTGCGGCGGCACGGCTGGAACCACCACATCCAGCGGCTGATGATCCTCGGCAACTGGGCCCTGCAGCGCGGGGTCGACCCGGCGGCCCTCAACCAGTGGTTCGTCGACATGTACGTCGACGGCACCCCGTGGGTGATGCCCGCCAACGTCGTGGGCATGTCGCAGCACGCCGACGGCGGCATCGTCGCGACCAAGCCGTACGCGTCGGGTGGTGCGTACATCAACCGCATGACCGACCACTGCGGCTCGTGCCGGTTCGACCCGAAGAAGCGGCTCGGCGAGGACGCCTGCCCGGTGACCGCCGGGTACTGGGCGTTCCTCGACCGCGTCGAGCCGGTGCTCGCGGGCAACCCGCGCATGGGCCAGCAGTTCGCCGGGCTGCGCGGGCTCTCCGACCGCGAGGCCGTCGTCGAGCAGGAGCGCACCCGCACGACCTGGTGACGCGCGGCGCGGTGGCGTCGGCGTCGGGGCCGGGCCATCGCCTCCCTTCGCGAGCACCGGTCGGAGTGGAACCACCCATGTGCCGTCGAGCTACGCACATGTGTGGTTCGACGGCACATCGGCGGTGTGGCGGTGGCGGCGCTGGCGGTGATGGCGGCGGCGGTGGCCCCGTCGGGGTCCTCGGAGGTGCCCCTCGTTAGGGTGACGACAGCACCGGGCGCAGCGAGTCCGAGGCAGATCACGAGGGAGTCCCCGATGACCACGACCACGCGCAGAGCGGCCGTGACGGCCACCACCACGGGCGTGCTCGCCCTCGGCCTGCTGCTCGCCGGCTGCACCTCAGGAGGCGCGGGTGGCGGTGACGACGCCGGTTCCGGCGGGTCGTCGGCCGGCTCGAGCGGCTCGGGGTCGACCGCGTCCGGCGAGGGCACCTTCGACGACCTCGCCAGCTGCGACGACGTCGGTTCGGCGCTCGGCGGCGTGGTGGACGGACTCGAGCTGCGCGACGACAGCACGTTCTCGGGCGACCAGGCGAACTGCCAGTGGGCGACCCCGACCACCGAGGCCACCGACGCGGCCGACGTGACGGCGATCGTCGTCCTCGCCCAACGCCAGGAGTTCAGCGCCGACGACATCAGCGCCCAGACCTCGCAGATCGAGGGCACCGAGGGGGTCGAGACCGTCGACGACTCGCGCGTCGGGGCGTTCGGCGGCCAGGCGTTCTCGCAGACGGTGACGCAGCAGGGCATCACGGCGTCGGCCAGCACGATCCTCTCGCCGCACGGCCTGATCGCCGTCACGGCGACGGGTGCGGGCGACGCCGCCCCGCTCAGCACCGACGAGACGCTCGACGCCGCCTACGGCCTCTTCGACTGAGCCGCGCCGGGGCGGGCGTCGTCCTCGTGACGCGCCCGCGCCTCCTCGTCCACCCACTCCTCTGCCGACATGTCGCTCGAGTGGGCAGAAGATGCTCTCCGTCCGGCTGCGAGCGACATCTCCTGCCCACTCGACGTCACGTGCGGGCGAGCGCGGGCGGGCACGGGCGCCGAGTGGGCAGAAGATGCTCTTCGCCGACGTGTGAGCAGCATCTTCTGCCCACTCGGCGCAGCGACGCCCAGCCGAGCCGTGCCGAGCCGTGCCGCGGCTCAGCCGACGCTGAGCTGCTCGAGCACGTAGTCGGCGATGACGCGCTGGCCGGCGTCGTTCGGGTGCACCCCGTCGGCCGAGAGCAACGAGGCGACCCCGTCGGCCGGCAGCGCGTCGGCGAGGTCGATGTAGGCACTGCCGGTCTCGTGGGCGAGTCGCTGCACGACGGCGTCGTACTCGGACGCGTCCCCGGCCAAGCCCTCGGTGAGGTTCGTCCCGGGCACGAACTCGCCCATCAGCATGACCGACGGCGGGTCGTCGAGGCTCTGCAGGCCGTCGATCAGGGTGCGGTAGTCGTCCTCGAACTGGTCCGGCGTGCGGCTGAACGCGTCGTTGGCGCCGAGCGTGATCGTGACGAGGTCGGGTTTCGTCGCGGCGATCGAGTCGAGGTACCCGGGCAGGTCGGCCGTGAAGGTGCGGGCCGTGGCGCCGGAGCGGGACGAGTCGAAGAGCGTGATGCCGCGGTCGCGATCCCCGTCGAAGGCGGTCAGGCCCTCGATGTCGACGGGCGTCTCGGCGTGGATCGTCACGGTGTGGGCCCCCGCGTCGAGCCCGGTCACGGACGAGATGCCGCTGGTGGCCATCGAGTCGCGCGTGTCGACCTCGACCGCGTCGCCGTCGTCGACCGTGTAGCTGAAGGTGCCGCGGCCGCTCGACCACCAGAGGTCGAGGTCGGTGCCCGTGAACGGGTACGTCGTGGTCGCGCCGGCGCCGAGCGTGACCGAGCGGTAGCCGAGGTCGGCGGTGCGGGACGAGGCCGACACCGACCCCTCGCTGCTCGAGGCCCAGCGCGCCCAGGTCGACGCCGGGGGAGCGACGGCGAACGCGGCCGGCCGGTAGCCGACCCCGCCCGGCACGTCGTCGGTCGGGTAGCGCTCGCGCAGGCCGTCGAGGGTCAGGTCGATCCAGCGGGAGTCCACGGTCGAGGCGCCCATGCCCTCGGAGATCGAGTCGCCGACGGCGACCCAGCGGGCGGAGTAGTCGTCACGGTCGTCGAGGGCGGTGGCCCAGTCGGCGAGCTCCGAGGAGGCGCGGGTCGGCAGGGCCGACGAGGTCCCGTCCGCGGAGGCGCCGCCCGTGGGCTCGCTCGGGGTTGTCGGGTTCGCGGTGCAGCCCGTGAGCAGGGCAAGGGCGACGGCGACCGCGACCAGTCGGGTGGTTCGGGTCATGACGACGACGGTAGTCGAGGCCCGGGGGAGTCGTTCACCGGCAGCGTCGTCGGCGGGCTCACGATTCGGTGACGGTGCCGCCCTCGACCCTCCAGTGGCGGTCGAGCCGGACCGTCTCGAGCATGCGCCGGTCGTGGGTGACGAGCAGCAGCGTGCCGTCGTACGACTCGAGGGCCTGCTCGAGCTGCTCGATGGCGGCGAGGTCGAGGTGGTTCGTGGGCTCGTCGAGCACGAGCACGTTGACGCCGCGGGCCTGCAGCAGCGCGAGGCCGGCGCGGGTCCGCTCGCCGGGCGAGAGCTCGTCGACCGGGCGCGAGACGTGGTCCGCTTTCAGCCCGAACTTGGCGAGCAGCGTCCGCACCTCGGCCTGGGGCCAGTCCGGCACGAGCGCCTCGAACGCGTCGGCCAACGGCACGTCACCGGCCAGGAGTGCGCGGGCCTGGTCGATCTCACCGACGGCGATGCTGGCTCCGCGACTCGCGCCTCCTTCGCTCGGGGCCTGGCGGCCGAGCAGGCCGCGCAGCAGGGTCGACTTGCCGGCGCCGTTCGGGCCGGTGATGCCGATGCGGTCGCCGCCGTCCACCTGCAGCGAGACCGGGCCGAGCACGAACTCGCCCGTGGCGGGGTCGCCCTGGCGGAACACGGCGCCGCTCAGGGTCGAGACGACCGAGCTCGACCGGGGGGCCGCGCCGATGGTGAACTCGAGCTGCCACTCCTTCCGGGGTTCGTCGACCTCGTCGAGGCGGGCGATGCGGCTCTCCATCTGGCGGACCTTCTGGGCCTGCTTCTCGCTCGACTCGGCCGACGCCTTGCGGCGGATCTTGTCGTTGTCGGGCGCCTTCTTCATCGCGTTGCGGACGCCCTGGCTCGACCACTCGCGCTGCGTCCGGGCACGACCGACGAGGTCGGCCTTCTTCTCGGCGAACTCGTCGTAGGCCTCGCGGGCGTGACGGCGGGCCGTCTCGCGCTCGTCGAGGTAGGCGTCGTAGCCGCCGCCGAAGACGCGGTTCGACGACTGCGCGAGGTCGAGTTCGAGCACCTTCGTGACGCACCGGGCGAGGAACTCGCGATCGTGGCTGACAAGGACGATGCCGCCGCGCTGCCCCTGCACGAATCGCTCGAGTCGTTCGAGGCCGTCGAGGTCGAGGTCGTTGGTGGGTTCGTCGAGCAGCGCGACGTCGAAGCGGCTGAGCAGCAGGGCGGCGAGGCCGACGCGGGCGGCCTGGCCGCCGCTGAGGCCGGTCATCGGGCTGTCGGGGCCGACGGCTCCGTCGCCGTCACGGTCGAGGCCGAGGTCGGCGAGCACCTGGGGCAGACGGTCGTCGAGGTCGGCGGCGCCGCTGGCGAGCCACCGGTCGAGGGCGGTCGAGTAGGCGTCGGCCGGCTCGAGGCCGTCGGGTCGCGGGGCCGGGTCGGGGTCGCCGAGGGCCGCCGCGGCGGCGTCCATCTCGGCGGTCGCCTGCGTGCTGCCGGTGCGGCGGCCGATGTAGTCGGCGACGGTCTCGCCGGGCACGCGCTCGTGCTCTTGTGGCAGCCAGCCGACGAAGGCGTCGCCGGGGCTGAGGGTGATCGTGCCGGCCTGCGGCTCGTCGACCCCCGCGAGGAGGCGCAGCAACGTCGACTTGCCGGCCCCGTTCACGCCCACCACACCCACGACGTCGCCCGGGGCGACGGTCAGGTCGAGGTCGTCGAAGAGGGTGCGGTGGCCGTGGCCGCCGGCCAGGCCCTTGGCCACGAGTGAAGCGCTCATCCGGCCATTCTCGCGTACCGGGCACCGGCCCGCGCGGCAGCCCTGGCGCCCTCCAGGCGGGGCTGGCATGCTCGGGGGCATGGCCTCCCTCACTCGTCCCCGCCGCGGCAAGATCATCGCCGGAGTCTGCGCCGCCCTCGCGAACCGCTTCGGCATCAGCGCCTTCCTGGTGCGCCTGATCTTCGTGCTGTCGATCATCCTGCCCGGGCCGCAGGTGCTCGTGTACCTCGTGCTCTGGGTCGTGTTCCCGAAGGAGAACCGCTAGGCCCTCGCCACGCCGGGTCGCCGGGTCGCGCGTCGGGACCCAGAGCGCTGGGTCAGCCCTTGGGCAGGGACCGCAGCAGCGCCTCCTGCAGGTAGCCCAGCCAGTCGAAGACGTGGCCCATCGCCTGCAGCTGTCGGTCGTCGCTCACGGGGACGCCCTCGCCCGTGACCCCGAGGCGCTCGCCGAGGGTGAGCCGCAGGTCGTTCAAGGTGCGCAGCCAGGACTGCTGTGCCGCGCGGTCGAGCGTCGTGCCCGGTTCGCCGAGCGCGGCCAGCACGGCTCGGCCGTTCTCGATCTTGCGCCGCGTGAGGTCGTCGGCCGTGAACCGGCGGAACTCGGCCGCCGCCTCGGCGTCGTCGCGGTACGCCGCCGGCAGGAGGCGCGCCAGGGCCGGATCGCCCTCGTCCCCGTTCTCGAGCAGAGACACCAGCTGACCGACCAGGTCGGTGAGCAGCCCCCGCTCGTCGGCGTCGAGCCGCACACGGATCTCGTCGCCGCCCCGCGGGCGGACGAACGGCACGAGCGTCACGCCTCGTCCTGCTTCGCGAGGGTCGCCCACAGGCCGTAGTCGTGCATCGCCTCGACGTGGCGCTCCATCTCTTCCCGGTTGCCCGTGGCAACGACCGCATGGCCCTCGGTGTGCACGCGCATCATGAGGCGCTTCGCCTCGGCCCGGCCGAAGCCGAAGTAGGTCTCGAAGACGTGGGTGACGTAGGTCATCAGGTTGACCGGGTCGTCCCAGACGAGCGTCACCCAGGGGGTGTCGGGCGAGGTCAGGAGGCGCGGGTCGGCCTCCGTTCCCGTGCGGGTGTCGTCGAGGGTGAGGCTCACCCGTCCAGGGTGTCACACGGTCGCCGAGCGGGTTCCCGCCCGGAGGTCGTCTTGTTATGCTGGGCGGGTCGCGACTGGCGTTCAGATGGTCACCATCGGGGAGCGACTGACACACGTGCGTGGCCGTACGCCTGGGCCACGACATCCGACCTCCGTCCGTCCCGTGTGCCAAGGAGTCCTCCGTGACCATCTCCGACCAGACCGCCGCTTCGTCCGCCGGCTCGACCCCCGCGTCGACCGACCGCCAGCCGTCGACCTTCAACCAGCCGCTCTCGGTCGTCGACCCCGAGATCGCCGCCGTCCTCGAGCAAGAGCTCGGGCGCCAGCGCGACTACCTCGAGATGATCGCGTCCGAGAACTTCGTGCCGCGCGCCGTGCTCGAGTCGCAGGGCTCGGTGCTGACGAACAAGTATGCCGAGGGCTACCCGGGTCGCCGCTACTACGGCGGCTGCGAGTTCGTCGACGTCGCCGAGAACCTCGCCATCGAGCGCGCCAAGTCGCTGTTCGGCGCCGACTTCGCCAACGTGCAGCCCCACTCGGGCGCCCAGGCGAACGCCGCCGTGCTCGCGGCGATCGCCGACATCGGCGACACGATCCTCGGCCTCGAGCTGTCGCACGGCGGCCACCTGACCCACGGCATGAAGCTCAACTTCTCGGGCAAGATGTACAAGGCCGTGGCCTACGAGGTCGACCCCGAGACCTACCTGATCGACATGGACGTCGTCCGTCGCCAGGCGATCGAGCACCAGCCCAAGGTCATCATCGCCGGCTGGTCGGCCTACCCCCGTCAGCTCGACTTTGCGGCCTTCCGCGCCATCGCCGACGAGGTGGGCGCCTACCTCTGGGTCGACATGGCGCACTTCGCCGGCCTCGTCGCCGCGGGCCTGCACCCGTCGCCCCTGCCGCACGCGCACGTCGTCTCGTCGACCGTGCACAAGACCCTCGCGGGTCCCCGCTCGGGCGTGATCCTCTCGAACCACGAGCCGCTGTTCAAGAAGCTCAACTCGGCCGTGTTCCCCGGCCAGCAGGGCGGCCCGCTGATGCACGTCATCGCGGCCAAGGCGACGGCGTTCAAGCTCGCCGCCGAGCCCGAGTTCAAGGACCGTCAGGAGCGCACCATCCGCGGTGCCCAGGCCCTGGCCGCCCGCCTGACCGCCGACGACGCCAAGGCCGCCGGGGTGGATGTGCTGACCGGTGGCACCGACGTGCACCTGGTGCTCGTCGACCTGCGCGCCAGCGAGGTCGACGGCAAGCAGGCCGAGAACCTGCTGCACGACGTCGGCATCACGGTGAACCGCAACTCGGTGCCGTGGGACCCTCGCCCGCCGATGGTCACCTCGGGCGTGCGCATCGGCACGTCGGCGCTCGCCACCCGCGGCTTCTCGGACGCCGAGTTCGCCGAGGTCGCCGACATCATCGCGCTCACGCTGATGCCGTCGCCCGACATCGCGGCCCTCGCGGCCCGCGTCAAGGCGCTGACCGACGCGTTCCCGCTCTACGCGTGAGCGCTGACGTCACGGCCGGGGCTCCGGCGGGCGTCGGGGTCGAGGGCTCGTCACACGGCACGGGGGGCGTCGAGCGCACCCGTTTCGTCGCCGGTGACGATTCGTCCGCGGTGAAGCTCGACGGGACGGCTCTGGCCGCCGCCGTCAAGGACGACCTGCGCCTCCGGGTGGACGCCCTCAAGGCCCGCGGCGTCGCGCCAGGGCTCGGCACGATCCTGGTCGGGGCGAACCCCGGCTCGTTGTCCTACGTCGCGGGCAAGCACCGTGACTGCGCCGAGGTCGGCATCGAGTCCATCCGCATCGACCTGCCCGACACGGCGACCGAGGCCGAGATCCGTCAGGCCATCGAGACGATGAACGCCGACCCCGCGGTCACGGCGTTCATCATCCAGCTGCCGCTGCCCGCCGGCATCGACCCCACGGCGATGCTCGAACTGATGGACCCGGCCAAGGACGCCGACGGTCTGCACCCGGTCAACCTCGGCGAGCTCGTGCTGGCGGTGCCGGGTGGCAAGGGCTCGATCGACACGCCCCTGCCGTGCACGCCGCGCGGAATCGTCGAGATGTTGCACGCCTACGACATCCCGATCGCGGGGACGCACGTCACGATCATCGGGCAGGGGCTGACGGTGGGGCGCCCGCTCGGGCTGCTGCTGACCCGCCTCGAGGCGACGGCGACGCTGACGCACTCGCGGACGGTCGACGTGGCCGCCGAGGTACGTCGGGCCGACATCGTCGTGGCCGCCGCCGGCGTCGCCGGGCTCGTCAAGCCGGACTGGGTGAAGCCCGGGGCCGCCGTGATCGACGTCGGCATCACCCGTGTGCTGAACGACGAGACGGGCAAGTACAAGCTGCGCGGGGACGTCGACCCCGCGGTCGCCGCGGTGGCGGGCTTCCAGTCGCCCGTGCCGGGTGGTGTCGGGCCGATGACCCGGGCCATGCTGCTGAAGAACGTGGTCGAGGCCGCCGAGCGCCCCTGACGCCCCGGCCGGCCAGTGTGGTGCCGCTGCACCCGCCACGCCAGAAGATGGGCACAGCGCCAGGTTTTCCCCTGGTGCTGTGCCCATCGCGTGGTGAGGTGGCCCTCCGCGTGGTGCACGGCCCATCGCGTGGTGCTGGGCTCGTCGCGTGGTGCGGCACTCATCGCGTGGTGCTGTGCCCGTCTCGTGGTGCGGTGGCCCTTCGCGTGGTGCTGCGTCGGGATCGTGCCCTCATCCCGCCACGAGGTAAACATGCCGCCAGGCAATCGTGTGGCGGCGTGTTTACCTCGTGGCGGGCTGTGTCGCCGCCGCCGCCCCCACCACACCACAAGATGGTCACAGCGCCAGGTTTTCCCCTGGTGCTGTGCCCATCCCGTGGTGCTGTGCCCATCCCGTGGTGCTGTGCCACGTCTCGTGGTGCGGTGGCCCTCCGCGTGGTGCTGCGTGGGGGTCGTGCCCTCATCCCGCCACGAACTAAACATGCCGCCATGCAATCGTGTGGCGGCGTGTTTACCTCCTGGCGGGGTGTGCCGCCGCCCCCTCCACCACGCCAGATGATGGTCACAGCGCCAGGTTTTCCCCTGGTGCTGTGCCCATCGCGTGGTGCTGTGCCCGTCTCGTGGTGCTGTGCCCGTCTCGGGGTGCTGTGCCCGTCTTGTGGTGCTGTGCCCGTCGCGTGGTTCGGTGGCCCCCCGTGGTGCCGTGTCGGGGTCGTGCCCTCATCCCGCCGCGAAGTGAACACGCCGCCACCTGATGTCGCGGCGGCGTGTTCACCTCGTGACGGGGTGTACCGCTGCTGCACCCACCACGCGAGAAGATGGGCACAGCGCCAGGTTTTCTCCTGGTGCTGTGCCCATCCCGTGGTGCCGTGTCAATCCCGTGGTGCTGTGTTCATCTTCAGGTGCGGTACCCGTCTCGGGGCTGCGCGGCGTCAGGCGTCGCGGCGGGCACCCTCGGCGGCGTGCACGGTGAACACGGTCGGAGCCGTGTGGCCGGCCTCGGCGAAGGCGGCGACGATCGCGGCCTCGACGTCGGCACGGGCCTCGGTGGGGACGAGCGCGATGGCCGCCCCACCGAAACCGCCACCCGTCATGCGGGCGCCGACGGCACCGGTGGCCTGGGCGGTGGCGACGGCGAGGTCGAGCTCGGGCACCGAGATCTCGAAGTCGTCGCGCATCGACACGTGCGAGGCGTCGAGCAGGTGACCGATAGCGCGCGGTCCGTCGGTGCGTAGCGTGCGGACGGTGTCGAGCACACGCTGGTTCTCGGTGACGACGTGGCGGACTCGACGGAAGGTCTCGTCGTCGAGCAGCTCTTCGGCCCGACCGAGGTCGTTGACGTCGAGGTCGCGCAGGGAGTCGACGCCGAGGGTGGCGGCGCCCTTCTCGCACGACGTGCGGCGCTCGACGTAGCCGCCGGTGGCGTGGGCGTGCTCGACGTGGGTGTCGACGACGAGCACCTCGAGGCCGGCGGCGGCGAAGCCGAGGTCGACGACGTCGGCGTCGAGGCTGCGGCAGTCGAGGAACACCCCCGAGTCGGCTTTGCCGAGCAGTGACGCGGACTGGTCCATGATGCCCGTCGGGGCGCCGACGACCTCGTTCTCGGCTAGTTGCCCGACCGCGGCCAGGGCCGAGCGGTTGACGTCGAGCGACCAGAGTTCGGCGAAGGCCACGGCCACCGAGCACTCGAGTGCGGCCGACGACGAGAGCCCGGCGCCGACCGGCACCTCGGACTCGACGAACAGGTCGAGGCCCGGGACGCCCGACAGGTCGATGGTCGAGAGGTCGCCCCCGGCGGCGGCGAACGCGGGGGAGTCGGCCCGGTCGTGCGCGACCGACAAGGCCCAGGCGATGCCGAGGGCGTAGGCCGACCAGCCCGACATCGAGGCCGGGTCGAGGTCGTCGAGAGACACCTCGTGGACGCCACCCTCGAAGGACGACGCCACACGCAGCAGGCGGTCGTCGCGGCGGCCGACCGTCACGGTGGTGCGACGGTCGATGGCGAAAGGCAGCACGAAACCGTCGTTGTAGTCGGTGTGCTCGCCGATGAGGTTCACGCGGCCCGGGGCGGACCACCGCCCGGCGACCTCGGTGTCGAAGACCTCGCTGAAGCCCTGGGGAGTGGTGGTGTCGGTCATGATCGCTCGATCGCCTCTCGGATTCGGTCGGCCTGCACCTCGGGGACGAGGTCGCCCACCCAGGCTCCCATCGCCGCCTCGGAGCCTGCCAGGAACTTCAACTTGCTCTCGGCCCGACGAGGCGAGGTGATCTGCAGCATCAGGCGCACGGTGTCGCGTCCGACGCCGACGGGGGCCTGGTGCCAGGCGGCGATGTAGGGCGTCGGGTCGTCGTACAGGCCGTCGACCCCGCGCAGGAGGCGCCGGTACATGACCGCGAGCTCGTCGCGTTCGTCGTCGGTCAGTGCCGCGAAGTCGGGGGCGTGGCGGTGCGGCAGCAGGTGGATCTCGATCGGCCAGCGCGCGGCGAACGGCACGAAGGCCGTGAAGTGCTCGCCCGCGAGGACGACGCGCGGGCCGGAGCGTTCGCGGTCGAGCAGGTCGGCGAACAGGGTCGGGCCGTAGGTCTCGATGCTGTCGAGCAGTCGCGTCGTGCGCGGTGTGACGTAGGGGTAGGCGTAGATCTGGCCGTGCGGGTGGTGCAGGGTGACGCCGATGGCCTGGCCGCGGTTCTCGAAGGGGAACACCTGCTGGATGCCGGGCAGGGCCGACAGGGCGGCCGTGCGGTCGGCCCAGGCCTCGACCACCGTGCGGGCGCGCGACTCGCTCAGGTCGGCGAACGACCCGTGGGTCTCGGGGCTGAAGCAGACGACCTCGCACCGGCCGACGCTGCGGAGGGTGCGTTCGAGGCCGATCCGCGTCAGGTCGTCGAGGCCCTCGGGAGCGTCGTCGCTCTCGAGCAGCGGCCCGAACGACGGCGAGCGGTTCTCGAACACGGCTACGTCGTAGACGTCGGGGATCTCGGACGGGTTCGTCTCGCTGGCCGGTGCGAGCGGGTCGAGCTCGGCCGGGGGCAGGAACACGCGGTTCTGCCGCGACGCTGCGATCGAGACCCACTCGCCGGTGAGGACGTCCTGTCGCATGGTCGCCGTGTCGGGACGCGGGTCGAGCGTGCGGGCGTCGACGCGTCGCTCGGCCGTGAGCGTGGTGTCGGCGTCGTCGAAGTAGATGAGTTCGCGACCGTCGGACAGGACCGTCGCGCGTTTCGTGATGGACGACATCGCGCCTCCTTCAGTTCGGGGCACTCGCGACCACGACTTGCAGTTGCGAAAGTACGTGAAAGCATACGAAACTAGCCGGGTGAACGGCAACTCGACCCCGCCCCCGCAGCCCGCGCCGCTGCCGGGCGAGCGGCGTCGCGACCGCATCGCCGACCTCGTCGGGCGTCGCGGGTTCGTCCGCACGGCCGAGCTGGCGCGCGAGTTCCGGCTGTCCGAGGTGACGATCCGCACCGATCTCGAGAGCCTCGCGGCGGACGGTCTGCTCTCGCGAGTGCACGGCGGGGCGCTGTCGGTCGACCGGCCGGCCGAGCGCCCGTTCGAAGAAGAGAGCTCGGTGTCGACCGAGGCCAAGAGGGCGATCGGGGTCGAAGCCGCGTCGCTCGTGCGCTCGGGCGACTGCGTCGTGCTCGACGTCGGCACGACGACCACGCAGATCGCGTTGGCCCTGCTCGAACGGCACGACCTCGAGGGGGTCGTGGTCGTGACGAACGGCCTCACCATCGCGCTGGCGCTCGAGCAGGCGGTGCCGCGGTTCACCGTGATCGTGTCCGGCGGCACCTTGCGACCGCTGCAGCACTCGCTGGTCAACCCGCTGGCGACGAGCGTGTTCGCGAGCGTGACGGCCGACCTGGCGTTCATCGGCTGCACCGGCGTCCATGCGACCCACGGCGTGACGAACGTCAACCTGCCCGAGACCGACCTCAAGCGCCTCATGACCCAGACGGCCCGACGGTCGTACATCGTGGCCGACGGCAGCAAGCTCGGCGAGGCCCATCTGGGCGTCATCGGGCCGCTCGAGACCTTCGAGGGGCTCGTCACGGCGGGGGCGGACGACGGTGCCGTCGCCGAGCTGCGTCGAGCGGGCCTCGCCGTCGTGACCGCAGGAGGCGCGGGCGAGGTCGACGCGCCTCCTCGCGACCCGGCCCCCTCGCGTCCCTGAGCCCAGGGGTCCTCACCACGGGGCCGCACGAGATCCCGGACGACACCGACACCCGAGAGCGAGACTGGAACGATGACGACGAGCAACCCGACCGGAGAGCAGTACGACCTCACCCTCGAGCACGACGGGCACCACGTCACGGGTGTCGTCACGCAGGTGGCGGCGGGCATCCGCGCGCTGGCCGTCGACGGTGTCGCCCTGACCGAGACGTTCGGTGCCGACGAGGCCCCGCCCTCGGCCTGCGGCATCACGCTCGTGCCCTGGCCGAACCGCGTCGCCGGCGGCCGGTGGTCGCTCGACGGGCGCGAGCAGCAGCTCGACCTCACCGAGCCGGCCAAGGGAAACGCCAGCCACGGGCTGCTGCGCTACACGGCCTACCGGGTGGTCGAGCGCGAGCCCCACGCCGTGACGCTCGGGGCAACGGTGTTCCCGCAGCACGGGTACCCGTTCCAGCTCGACACGACCGTGCGGCACGAACTCGTCGCGGACGGCATGGTCGTCACGCACACGATCACGAACGTCGGCTCCGACCGGGCCCCGTTCGCCGTCGGGTCGCACCCGTTCTTCCGGGTGGGCGACCACGACCCGGCGACGCTGACCGTCACGCTGGCGGCGGCGACGCGGTACGAGACGGACGAGGCGAGCATCCCGGTCGGCACGTCGCCCGTGGCCGGCACCGAGTTCGACCTGTCGCAGGGCCCGCGCCTGGGCGACCTCGACCTCGACACGGGCTACCGCGACGTCGCGCCCGACGCCGACGGCATCCGCACGACGACGTTCACGGCCCCCGACGGTTCGGCGACCGAGCTCTGGCAAGACGCCTCGTTCGAGTACGTGCAGGTGTTCACGCCCCGCAACTTCCCCCGCGACGGGGTGAAGGGTTTGGCCGTGGCTGCCGAGCCCATGACGGCACCGGCCAACGCGCTGGCCTCGGGCGAGGGTCTGCGCTGGCTCGACCCGGGGGAGTCTTGGACGGGCAGCTGGGGTGTGCGGTATCGAGCGACCGGCGTCTAGCGGCCCTCTCCGTGGTGGACCGGCGAGCGCATTGTCCGGATTGCGCGAAGCTGGGACCGGTCGGCGTACGTCCGCGTACCGTTCACTGCTGTCTCCCCAGGGCCCCCCTGACCCTGACGTACCCCGTAGCGACCCAGACGGCTTGCCCGACACCTGTCGCGGGGAGGCAGAGCGCCCCTCCCGGCCCGAACCGGAGGGGCGCTTTCTCTCGTCCTCGACAGAAAAGCCGACACCTGACGTCTTGAGGGCGTATGTTCTGCGCGTACCAGGTGGGTGGGACCCACCTGAAATCGGGGGACAGGATTCGGGTTCGGTCTCTCGTGGTGGGGCCGCCGCATTCGGGTGCGACGTCGGCCCCGCCTTCCCGGGTCACCGGGTGAGGCCTTTGGAGTCGCGATAATGCGGGCTCGGAGGCCGGACGACGTCGAACATCGCAGGCACTGCGACGGATACAGGTGGGCCCCGTGGGGCTCGAACCCACGACCCGCGGATTAAAAGTCCGATGCTCTACCAACTGAGCTAGAGGCCCGTGCGCGTCCAGTTTACGGGATGCCGCGCCTCGCGCTCGCCAGGCCGACCCGCGCCTCCTCGGTGGAGCCGGCGTCGCCGGGTGCCGGCGGTGGTGCCGTGGGCGAACGTCCGGCTCGGTGTCGGTGGTCGCGCCTATCGTGGGTCCGGTGCCGAGACCTTTCCACCGCCCGACCCAGTTCTCGGGGTCCGAGTTCGAAGCCTTCCAGGGCGGAGACGACCCCGCGACGATGAACCGCGTCGCCCACGAGTCGGCCTCGGCCCTCGTCGCCCGCGTCAAGCACGACCCGAGCCCCGAGATCCTCGACCGGCTCGTCACGTTCACCGACCAACACGGCATCGACGCGGTCGCCGAGCTCTGGGCACGGGCCAGCCCGCACAGCCTGCCCGGTGCTCTCTGGCGCATCTACCTCGTGCGGGCCGTCATCCGGCAGAACCCGGTCGAGGTCACCCAGCTCTTCGAGCGCGGGGTCGAGGTCGCCACCACGATCGACCCGGTCGTCGCAGGGGCCCCCGCGCCGGCCAGCCCGGAAGAGATCCTCGAACTCGCCGACCTGATCCTCCGCGGCGTCTTCGTCGGCGACTTCGCCATCGCGCTCGAGCGGGGTGCCGCGTTCTGCCGCCTCGCCGCCGCCGGAGCCACCTCGGTCGCCGACGACCAGGACGCCGTCGGGTCCGACCGCGCCGGCGAACTCACGCGCCGCGCGCTGCGCTTCAGCGAACTCGGGGTCGACCTCGTCGCCTGCGCCCACCTGTGGCGCGACGACAGCCTCGACTGAGCGATGCCCCGCGTGCGGCCGAGTCCTGAGTCGAGCCGCACGTGCCCGGGCGGGCTCGACACGCGCGGACCCGCACGGCGTTCGCACGACGCGAACTCGTCGGACCGCCCGGCCCGAGGCGGGTAAAGTCTCTCTGGTCGGGCCGCAGTAACCCCGGGCTCCAAATTTAGCCGCTTCGAGCGGCCTCGCGCCGAGAGGCGTTTCTGCGGTCCGGCACCTCTTCCTCCCGAGACGAGTTCTCGGTCGAGAACCGGCGTGACGACCGACCGCCGCCCTCCTCGTTGCGCGACCCGCGCCTCCTCGTCCCGCCCGAGTCCCCGCACAGCGCCCTCGCCCACGTGTGCAAATCGCGACAACTCGGCAGCGTCCGACGACTGCAGCGGGAAAGTGAGCGGCGCGTCGGTGCCCGTCTGTCGGGTTCGGCACGCGTTCCGGCCCGCCCCCGGTCGGGTTCGGCCCAGAGCGCCGGCCGAGCAGGACGACCACACGCGAATGTTCGCCCAATCCGCCCGACCCCCGGTGCCGAACCATTCACGTGAGGGATCCACGATCCCCCGCCGACACCCGTCCTCCCTAAGCTTCGGGCGTCGGCGGGCTGGTCTCCCTGCGATGCACCGGGCCTGAACGCCATCCCAGACGGCCGCATCGCAGGGGGTCCCGCCCGCACCACGAACACGGCACCACGAAGCACCACCAGGCACCACGAAGCCCCACATCACGATCCGCCCCGGATCGCGAGCCACGAACCGACGAACAGTGCGACCGGAGGTGAACCCTGACATGCTCGAACTCGTGACCCGAGAGACAGAGACGCCCGACGCCGGGCACACCCCGTCGACTCCCGACGAACTGTTGCCGCGAGTCGCACAGGGCGACCAGGCCGCCTTCGCCGAGCTGTACGACCAGACCGCACCCCGCGTGCTCGGCCTGGTGAAGCGGCTCCTCAAAGACCATGCCCAGTCCGAAGAGGTGACCCAAGAGGTCTTCCTCGAGATCTGGCAGAACGCCACGCGCTTCGACTCCACCCGGGGCAGCGCCGCCAGCTGGATGCTCACGATGGCGCACCGCCGGGCCGTCGACCGCATCCGCGCCTCCCAGGCCGGTCGTGACCGCGACCTGAAGATCGGCGTGCGCGACCTCGAGACCGACTACGACTCGGTCACCGAGTCCGTCGAGATCCGCATCGAGCACGAGCGGGTCGAACGGGCACTCGGACGCCTCACCGAACTGCAACGGCAGGCGGTGAAGCTCGCCTACTACGGCGGCCTCAGCCACAGCGAGGTCGCGAAACTGTTGGACGTGCCGATCGGCACGGTCAAGACCAGACTGCGCGACGGCATGATCCGTCTGCGCGACGAGATGGGGGTGGCCTCGTGACCGACCACGACGAGCCCACGCGAAACCGCCACGCGGACGACGCGGGCACCACGAACGTCGACACCGACAACCTGTCCGGTGCCTACGTGCTCAACGCATTGAGCGACGACGAACGACACGCGTTCGAGGTCCTCCTCGACGACACATCAGACCAGCACGACGACACCAGGACGGAGGTGGCCGAATTGAGAGAGACCGCATTGTTGCTCGCCCACGCGGCTCGGCCCGTCACCCCGTCGGCCGAGCTCCGCGCCAGCGTGCTCGACCTCATCGCGTCGACGCCGCAACGGGCGCCGCTCACGGCGACGGCCCCGACGACAGACCGCGACATCGCGACGACCGCAGGAGGCGCGGGTGACGACGACCACGAACGTCGCGTAGAGCGCACCCCCGCCCCCGAGATGGAGCCCAGCGAGTCCGAGGGTGCCCGCGTCCTCACGCCGACCGGGGCCGCGCACCGTCGCTGGTTCACGCGTCCCGTCGCCGTCCTCGGTGCGGCCGCCGCGGCCGCCGCGCTCTTCTTCGGCGGCGGAGCCCTCGTCGAGGGTCTCGGTCAGTCCGGTCAGCAGCAAGAGCAGCAGGCCTCCGGCATCGACGAGATCTACGCCGCGAGCGACTTCCAGCGCTCGGTGGCCGACGTCAGCACCGGTGGCAAGGCGACGCTCATCTGGTCGAACGAACTCGGTCGCTCGGCCGTCGTCGTCGACGGGATGACCTCGCTGCCCGGCGACCAGACCTACGAGCTCTGGTACATCAACGACGACGGCGCCGTGCCCGCGGGTACCTTCGACGCCTCGTCGAACGCCCCGGCCACGCACGTGCTCAAGGGCGAGATGAGTGCAGGCGACACGGTCGGCATCACGGTCGAGCCCGCGGGTGGATCGTCGTCGCCGACCAGCGACCCGGTCGTCGCGATCCCCAGCGCCTGACCCGGCACGCCTGACCCGGCACGCCTGATCCGCCACCACACGCAAGAGGCGGTCCACCACCCGGTGGACCGCCTCTTCTCGTGTGCACCTCGCGGACACGCGACGTGCGGATGCGCCTCACCCCGAGGAGGCGCGGTGCCGGATCAGCCGAAGCGACCCGACACGTAGTCTTCCGTGGCCTGCACGCTCGGGTTCGAGAACATCTTGGCGGTGTCGTCGTACTCGATCAGCTTGCCGGGCTTGCCGGTGCCGGCGATGTTGAAGAACGCCGTCTTGTCGCTGACGCGGCTGGCCTGCTGCATGTTGTGGGTCACGATGACGATCGTGTACTGCTGCTTGAGCTCCTCGATGAGGTCCTCGATGGCCAGTGTCGAGATCGGGTCGAGGGCCGAGCAGGGCTCGTCCATCAGCACGACGTCGGGGGAGACCGCGATGGCCCGTGCGATGCAGAGACGCTGCTGCTGACCGCCCGAGAGGCCCGAGCCGGGCTTGTCGAGGCGGTCCTTGACCTCGTTCCAGAGGTTCGCGCCCTGCAGCGACGACTCGACGAGGCCGTCCTGGTCGCTCTTCGACATGCGGCGGTTGTTGAGCTTGACGCCAGCGAGCACGTTGTCGCGGATGCTCATCGTCGGGAACGGGTTGGGGCGCTGGAACACCATGCCGACCTGACGGCGGACGAGCACGGGGTCGACGCCGGGGCTGTACAGGTCGTTGCCGTCGATCAGCACCTCGCCCTCGACGTAGGCGCCGGGGATGACCTCGTGCATGCGGTTCAGCGTGCGGAGGAAGGTCGACTTGCCACAACCGGACGGGCCGATGAACGCGGTGACCGTGCGGGGCTCGATGGTGATGTTGACGTCTTCGACAGCCTTGAACTTGCTGTAGTAGACGTTGAGGTCGTTGACCTCGATGCGCTTGGACACGGTGATTCCTTCGGGGTGGGAGCCGGGCGGGAGCCGGGACGGGGTGTGGGTCGGAGGTGCCGGGTCAGCGGCCGAGCTTGGGGGCGAAGACGCGGGCGATCAGGCGGGCCAGCAGGTTCAGCGCCATCACCATCAGGATCAGGGTGAGGGCGGAGGTCCAGGCCCGGTCGATGAAGGCCGCCGCGTCGGTGCCCTGGCTCACGTACGAGCTGTAGGCGAACACCGGCAGCGACTGCATGCGACCGTCGAAGAGGTTGTAGTTCATGCTGGCGGTGAAGCCGGCCGTGATCAGCAGCGGGGCGGTCTCACCGATGATGCGGGCGATGGCCAGCATGACGCCGGTCGTGATGCCCGCGACCGAGGTGGGGATGACCACCTTGACGATGGTCAGCCACTTCGGCACGCCGAGGGCGTAGGCGGCCTCGCGCAACTCGTTCGGCACGAGCTTCAGCATCTCCTCGGTGCTGCGCACGACGACCGGGATCATCAGGACCGCGAGTGCCACGGAGCCTGCGGCGCCCATGCGCACGCCTTCACCGAAGAAGATCACGAAGAGGGCGTAGGCGAAGAGGCCGGCGACGATCGACGGGATGCCCGTCATGACGTCGACGAAGAACGTGATCGCGCGGGCCAGACGGCCCTGGCCGTACTCGACGAGGTAGATGGCGGTCAGCAGGCCGATCGGGACCGAGATGACCGCGGCCAGGGCCGTGATCAGCAGGGTGCCGGTGATGGCGTGCAGGCCACCGCCGCCGGCTCCGACGACGTTGCGCATCGACATCGCGAAGAAGTCGGCATCGAACCGGTTGGAACCCGACGTCACGACCGTGAAGAGCAGGGAGACCAGCGGGACCAGCGCGATGATGAACGCGGCACTGACGGCGGTCGTGACGACGCGGTCCTTCGCGCGGCGGATGCCCTCGATCTGCATCGCGACGACGAAGACGAGCACGGCGTAGAGCACGGTGCCGAGGATGATCGCCCCGACCCAGTTGAAGGACTCGGTGACGCCGGCCGCGTTCAGCAGCGCGAAGACGACTCCCATGACGACCCAGCTGCCGAGCAGGATGACCAGCGGGGCGGCCTTGGGCAGGCGGCCCGTCGTGAGGGCGTTGACCGAGGGGCTGGACCGGCGCACGCCGGCGGTGGTGGTGGCCATCAGTTCGCTCCCGAGAAGGCCTTGCGGCGGTTGATGACGTAGCGGGCGATCGAGTTGACGATCAGGGTGATGACGAACAGCACGAGGCCGGTCGCGATCAGGGTGTTGATGCCGATGTCGTGGGCCTCGGGGAATCGCAGGGCGATGTTCGCCGCGATGGTCGAGGAGTTCGTCGAGGTCAGGATCGCGGGGTTGATGACGAGCGCCGGCGAGAGCACGAGGGCCACCGCCATGGTCTCGCCGAGAGCACGACCGAGGCCCAGCATCGCGGACGAGATGACGCCGGGGCGGCCGAACGGCAGCACGGCGATCTGGATCATCTCCCAGCGGGTGGCCCCGAGGGCCAGGGCGGCCTCTTCGTGCAGCACCGGCGTCTGGAGGAAGACCTCGCGGCTCAGGGCGGTGATGATCGGCAGGATCATCACGGCGAGCACGATGGAAGCGGTCAGGAGGGTGCGACCCGTGCCCGAGACGGGGCCGGCGAAGAGCGGGAACCAGCCGAACGTGCTGACCAGCCAGTCGTAGAAGGGCTGGATCGCGGGGGCGAGCACGATGCTGCCCCAGAGGCCGAAGACGACCGACGGCACGGCGGCCAGGAGGTCGATCACGTAGCCGAGTCCCTGGGCGAGCTTGCGGGGCGCGTAGTGCGAGATGAAGAGGGCGATGCCGATGGCGACGGGGAGCGCCATCAGGAGGGCGAGGGCGGCGGCGTAGACCGTGCCGAACGCCAGCGGTCCGACGTACTGCCAGAACGATCCGGGGTAACCCGAGAGCGAGACGTCCTCGGGAGCCGCGGTGAGGGCCGGGATGCTCTGCACGATGAGGAAGAGCGCGACGGCCGCGAGGATCGCGAGGATGAGGCCACCGGCGACGACCGTGCTGCCCGAGAAGATCCGGTCGGCTGGACGTCGCTTGGGCTTCGGGACGACGGTGGGGGCCGAGGTCGTGGCGGGGGCGGTCATCGGACGGGGTCCTCCGGAGGCTCGGGTGGGGTTCGGGGGTGGTGCGTGGTGCTGGTGGTGCGTGGTGCCTGTCAGGCCGATGGCCCGGGAACGCACGCGGTGCGTTCCCGGGCCCCCGGGGTGGTGCCGTCTTACTTGATCAGTGCGATGGCGTCGGCGACCTGACCCGAGAGCGTGCTCGAGATCGGGGCCGAGCCGGCGGCGTCGGCCGCGACCTTCTGGCCGTCTTCGCTGGTGACGTACGAGAGGTACGCCTTCACGAGCTCGCCCTTGGCGGCGTCCTCGTAGGACTCGCAGGCGATCAGGTAGCTGACCAGGACGATCGGGTACACGCCCGCGGCGCTCGAGGTGCGGTCGAGCTCGATGGCGATGTCGCCGTCGGTGCGTCCTTCTTCTTCGGGCGACTCGTCGACGATGGCGGCAGCGGCCTCGGCCGAGTAGCCGACGAAGTCGTCGCCGACCTTGACCTTGGCGACACCGAGGTCACCGGCGCGCGAGGCGTCGGCGTAGCCGATGGTGCCGGTGCCGTTGGTGACGGCGTCGATCACGCCGGTGGTGCCCGAGGCTCCCTCGCCGCCGAAGGCGGTCGGCCAGGTGCCGTCGGCCTCTTCGGTCCAGGTGTCGCCCGCCGTGGCGTGCAGGTAGTCGGTGAAGTTCTCGGTGGTGCCCGAGTCGTCCGAGCGGTGGACGGCGGTGATGCCCGTGCTGGGCAGCTCGGCGTCGGGGTTGTCGGCCTTGATCTCGGCGGCGTCCCAGGTGGTGATCTTGCCGCTGAAGATGCCGGCGAGGGTGGCGGGCGTGAGGTTGAGCTCTTTCACGCCGTCGAGGTTGAAGACGACCGCGATGGGCGAGACGTAGGCGGGCAGCTCGACGATGCCGGTGTCGGGCGTGCAGCCGGCGAAGGTGCTCGACGAGATCTCGTCGGTCTTGAACGCGCGGTCGGAACCGGCGAAGTCCGCGGCGCCCGAGATGAAGCTCTCACGGCCGCCACCCGAACCCTGCGGGTCGTAGTTGATGGTGACGTCGGGGTTGGCGGTCTGGAAGCCCGCGACCCAGGCTTCTTGCGCAGCCTGCTGCGACGAGGCGCCGATGCCCGAGATGGAGCCGGAGAGGTCGCTGGCCGATGCGTCGCCCGAGGGCGAGGCGCCGCCTTCGTTGCTGGCGCAGGACGCGAGGAGCATGGTTCCGACCGCGGCGATCGCGACGATGCTGCCGGTGCGCTTGAAGTTCACAGGGGGGTCCTTTTCGGGATGTGATGGCTGGGTGCTGTGGGCCAGGTGCCGACCCGTGCGAGACGCTACGGCGACGGGTTAACCACGGTCGCCTGCCCCGGTGAACGGAAGGTGAACGAGGGGGGAACATCGGCCGGGACAAGCGCGTCCCGACAGAGGTCGGCCCCCGCCCGTCGCAGGCGGGGGCCGACCGTCTCGATGACGTGGGGAGCCGAGGAGGCGCGGGTCAGACGGCCGGGCCGTGCGTCTCGATCGCGACGAGCGCCGTGTCGTCGACCGAGACGTGCAGCACCGTGAACTCGGCCGTGCCGAGCGACGAGGCACGGCGCAGGTCGATGCGGTCGCCCCCCTTGGTGCCCAGCGAGATCTGCCGGATGACCTCGGGCAGCACGGGGCCGTGGCTGCAGATGACGGCCGCGACCTTCTTCTTCAGTCGCTTCTTGACGACCCCGGCGACGTCGTCCGTGCCCTGTTCGAAGGCGTCTTGGCTGATCGCGTCGGTCTGTCGGACGCCCACCCGGGTCAGCTCGGACAAGGGCTCGAGCGTGGCCAGGCAGCGCGCCGCCGTGCTGCTGACGATGCGCGTCGGGGCCCAGGCCGCGATGACCGGTGCGATCGACTTCGCCTGACGGCGGCCCTGGGGCAGCAGAGGGCGCGTGGCGTCCGAGCCGTGCCAGTCGGACGGCGAGGTCGTCTTGGCGTGACGGAGGGCCACGATCGGGAACGTGCGAGCCCTGCCCGTCGTCACCCGGTCGGCGAAGCGCTGGAGCACGTCGGCGTCGCGGGCGTAGGTCAGCATCGCCTTCGCCTTGTCGATGCCGACCCACTCGATGGCGGCGACCTCGTGGTTCGGTGTGAACGCCCCGGCCTCGGCGACGGACTCGTCGGTCACCTCGGCGGACCAGTAGTGCACGACCTTGTCGCGACCGCCGGGCAGCAGGTACTCGGCCGTGCCGAGCGGGGCGCCCAGCGTGACGCGGTAACCGGTCTCTTCGCGGATCTCTCGAACGGCCGTCTGTGGCGTCGCCTCGCCCGGGTCGACCTTGCCCTTGGGCAGCGAGACGTCGCCGTGGTGGTCGCGGTGGATCAGCAGCACCCGGACCTTGCCCTCGACCAGCCGCCAGCAGACGGCGCCCGCGGCGACGACGGTCGTCGAGGTGATGGTCATCGCTTGGAGCGCTTCCGCTGCGTGATGGCCTTCATCTGGGCGTTCTGCAGATCGGTCAGCGACCGGCCCTCGGCGTCACGGGCGTGGCGGGTCCAGGTGCCGTCGGACTCGAGCCACCAGGAGGCGGTCTCGTCCGACATGGCCTGCTCGAACAGGTCGGCGACCTCGGTGAGGTGGTCGGCCTGCGTCAGGCGCACCAGGGCCTCGACGCGACGGTCGAGGTTGCGGTGCATCATGTCGGCGCTTCCGATGAAGACCTGCGGGTCGCCGTCGTTCGCGAACCAGAACAGGCGGCTGTGTTCGAGGTACCGCCCGAGGATCGACCGCACCCGGATGTTGTCGCTGAGCCCCGGCTCGCCCGGCTTGATCGTGCAGATGCCGCGCACCCAGACGTCGACGGGGACCCCGGCCTGGCTCGCCTTGTAGAGCGCGTCGATGATCTGCTCGTCGACGATCGAGTTGATCTTGATGCGGATGCCCGCGGGGCGTCCGGCCTGCGCGTTCTCGATCTCGTTCTGGATCTGCTTGAGCAGACCGCGACGGAGGTAGCGGGGAGCCACGAGCAGTCGCTTGAACTTCTTCTCGATCGCGTAGCCCGAGAGCTCGTTGAACAGGCGCGTCAGGTCTTTGCCGACCTGGTCGTCGGCGGTGAACAGACCCATGTCTTCGTAGATGCGGCTGGTCTTCGGGTTGTAGTTGCCCGTGCCGATGTGCGTGTAGTGCTTCAGCGTGCCCTTCTCCTGGCGGATGACCAGGGCGAGCTTGCAGTGGGTCTTGAGCCCGACGAGGCCGTAGACGACGTGCACGCCGGCCTTCTCGAGCTTGCGGGCCCAGGTGATGTTGTTCTGTTCGTCGAACCGCGCCTTGACCTCGACGAGCGCGAGCACCTGCTTGCCCGCCTCGGCGGCGTCGATGAGGGCCTCGATGATCGGGCTGTCACCGCTCGTGCGATACAGCGTCTGCTTGATGGCCAGCACGTTGGGGTCGGCCGCGGCCTGCTCGAGGAACGCCTGCACGCTGGTCGCGAACGACTCGTACGGGTGGTGCACGAGGATGTCCTGCCGCGCGATGCTGGCGAACATGTCGGGCTTCATGTTCGGCTCGGTCTGCTGCAGCTGGACGGCCGTGGTCGGCAGGTGCTTGGGGTACTTGAGGTCGGCCCGCGGCATCTTGGTGATCTCGAACAGGCCGGCCAGGTCGAGCGGGGCCGGCAGCTTGTAGACCTCTTGGTCGGTCACGTCGAGTTCGCGCACGAGCAGCTCGAGGGTGACCGGGTCCATGTCGTCGGTGATCTCGAGGCGGATCGGCGGGCCGAACCGACGGCGCAGCAGCTCGCGCTCCAGCGCCTGGATGAGGTTCTCGGACTCGTCCTCGTCGACCTCGACGTCCTCGTTGCGGGTCACGCGGAACACATGGTGCTCGACGACCTCCATGCCGGGGAAGAGGTCTTGCAGGTGGTTGGCGATGAGGTCCTCGAGGGGGATGAACCGCACGCGCCCGCTGTCGTTGTCGGGCAGCTGCACGAAGCGCGGCAGCATCTGCGGCACCTTGAGGCGCGCGAACTCCTGTCGCATCGTCTTGGGGTTGCGGACGCGGATGGACAGGTTCAGCGACAGCCCCGAGATGTAGGGGAAGGGGTGGGCCGGGTCGACCGCGAGCGGCATGAGCACCGGGAAGATCTGCTCGGCGAAGATCTCGCGCATGCGCACCCGGTCGGCCTCTTCGAGGTCGGACCAGTTCTCGATGTGGATGCCCGCGTCGTCGAGGTCGGGCTTGACCAGGTCGAGGAACGCCCTCGCGTGGCGCTCTTGCAGCTCGTGGGCCTTCCTGTTGATGTCGGCCAACACCTCGTTCGGCCCGCGCCCCACGTTGGTCGGCACGGCGAGGCCCGTCGCGATGCGGCGCTTCAGGCCGGCGACGCGCACCATGAAGAACTCGTCGAGGTTGCTCGCGAAGATCGCCAGGAAGTTGGCCCGTTCGAGCAGCGGCGTGGTCGGGTCCTCTGCGAGCTCGAGCACGCGCTGGTTGAACGCCAGCCAGCTCAGCTCGCGGTCGAGGTAGCGCTCGGCGGGCAGGGTGCCGTCCTCGAAGCTGACGATCTCGTCGAAGTCGTCGAGGAAGTCGGGGGTGACGCCGGCGCCGTCGACGCGGGGTTCGCTGCTGTCCATCGCACCATCGTGCCACCCCCGACCGCCTCTCAGCGTCGTCCCGGGTAAACGCGAGATGACGTGTGGACGCCCGACGGCCGGGGGAGGAGGCGCGGGCGGGCCCGGTCGCGCCGGTTCAGTGCACGATCAGCCACGTGGCGACCGCGTCGACCCCGCCCCCGTTGCTCAACCGGTGCGGCAGGTAGCACGGGAAGGTGATCGAGTCGCCGGCCCGCATCGTGACGGTCTCGTCGGGGAAGTCGATGGTCAGCTCTCCCGAGGTGACCGTGCCGACCTCGTAGCCCTCGTGGGTGATGAGGGCGGCGACCTCGGTGGCGAGGGCTCCCGGCGGGTAGGTCGACTCGAAGAAGTCGACGCCCGAGAGATGGGCGGGCGAGAGGCGGCGGAAGACCACTCCGCCGCCGAGCACGACCGGCTGCGCCGCGCCTCCTCGGGCCAGGACGTAGCCGCCCGTGGCGGCGTCCCCGCGGTCGGACGGGGCCGTGCGACGGGTGGCGGGTTCGGCGCGGTCGTCGAAGACGTCGGCGAGCGGCACCCCGAGCACCTGGACGATGGCGATCAGTCGGCTGACCGAGGGGCGCCGGACGCCGCGCTCGATCTGCGAGACGGCGCTGGGCGAGATGTCGAGCGCCCGGGCGAGGGCGCTGAGCGAGAGACCCGCCGCCGCGCGGAGGTGGCGCAGGCGGGCACCGAGGGCGGCGGCGTCGAGATCGCCGATCGCCGGCGTGGGCGCGGCGGGGTCGTCGGGCATGACCCTCCTGGTGCGGGGACGGGTGGTCGGGCAGGCGCGGTTCCGTGAAGCAACCGCTGTCACGAACACGTAACACGGCCGACATCCGGCCGAATCCGTGAAGCCATAGATTCACGATCGACCCGTCCCGCCGATCGTCAGACTACAACGCCGCCTGGAGGCACGCCGTGACCACAGACATCGCCCGACCCCCGGCCGACCCGGCCCCGCCCGCCGTCGGAGCCGCCGGCTCACCCGCCCCGCTGACGTCCGTCGCGGCCGCTCGGATCGAGGGCGCCCGGGACCCCCGGCTGACGAACGACGACCTCGCGCCGCTGAAGAGACAGACCTGGTCGAGCTACAACATCTTCGCCTTCTGGATGTCGGACGTGCACTCGGTCGGCGGCTACGTGACCGCCGGCAGCCTCTTCGCCCTCGGCATCGCGAGCTGGCAGGTGCTCGTGTCGCTCGTGGTCGGCATCGTGATCGTCAACGTCTTCGCGAACCTCGTCGCCAAGCCCAGCCAGCGCACGGGCGTTCCCTATCCGGTGATCAACCGCGCCGTCTTCGGCGTGCTGGGGGCGAACGTCCCGGCGATCATCCGAGGCCTGATCGCGACGGCCTGGTACGGCGTGCAGACCTACCTGGCCGCGGAGTCGCTCAACATCGTCTTCCTCAAGTTCGTCCCGTCGACGGCCGCGCTGCTCGAGCCGTCCTTCCTCGGCCTCAGCGCCCTGGGCTGGATCTCGTACGGCATCCTCTGGTTCGCCCAGGCCGCCCTGTTCTGGCGCGGCATGGAGACCATCCGCCGGTTCATCGACTTCGCCGGTCCCGCCGTCTACGTGCTGATGATCGCCCTCGCGGTCTACCTCGTCTCGCAGGCGGGCTGGAGCGCGATCGACCTCGACCTCTCGGTGGGCGAGCCCCTGTCGTTCGCCGCGTCGTTGCCGGTCATGGCGTCGGCCGTCGCCATCGTCGTCAGCTACTTCTCGGGGCCCGTCCTGAACTTCGGCGACTTCTCGCGGTACGGCAAGAGCTTCGCGGCGGTGAAGCGAGGCAACTTCCTCGGGCTGCCGGTGAACTTCCTCTTCTTCTCGATCCTCACCGTGCTGTGCGCCTCGGCGACGGTGCCGGTGTTCGGTCGACTCATCACCGACCCGATCGAGACCGTGGACGCCATCGGCACGCCCTTCGTGGTCCTGCTCGGCGGTCTCACCTTCGTCACCGCGACCGTCGGCATCAACATCGTCGCCAACTTCATCGCCCCGGCCTTCGACTTCTCGAACGTCGCGCCGCGGAAGATCAGCTGGCGGCTCGGCGGCATGATCGCCGCCGTCGGTTCCGTGCTGCTCACCCCGTGGAACTGGTACGGCAACGCCGAGGCGATCCAGTACACGCTCGGCGTGCTGGGGGCGCTGATCGGGCCGCTGTTCGGCATGCTGATCGCCGGCTACTACCTCGTCGCCCGTCAGCGCGTCGCCGTCGAGGACATGTTCACGATGTCGCCCTCGGGTCGCTACTGGTACCGCGGCGGGTTCAACCCCAACGCCGTCTGGACCCTCGTGATCGCGGGCGCCGTCTCGGTCGCGTCGGCACTCGTTCCCGGCTGGGTCGTGGACGCCGGCGGCCCCTCGTTCACCTGGATCGGCAACTACAGCTGGTTCATCGGCTGCGGCCTCGGTCTCGTGCTGTTCTGGGCCCTCGAGAAGCGTCGGCCCCGCATGCCCCGACTCGACGCCGACGACCCCACGGTCGACGACGGGACCGTCGCGCGACCGGCCGAGGGGCCGGCCGCATGAGGCTCCGCCTGATCAACCCCAACACCACACAGGCCATGACCGCCGCGATCGGCCGCACCGCGGCCGCCGTCGTCGGGCCGGGCACCCGCGTCGAGGCCCTCGGCCCGTCGATGGGTCCCGCGTCGATCGAGAGCCATTACGAGGAGGCGCTGGCGGTACCCGGTGTCCTCGAGCTGGTCCGCGACGGAGAACGCGACGGTGTCGACGCCACCGTGCTCGCCTGCTTCGGTGACCCGGGGTTGGACGCCGCTCGCGAGCTGGCGACCGGCCCGGTGCTGGGCATCGCCGAGGCCGGCATGCACGCGGCCTCGATGGTCGGACGCGGCTTCGGCATCGTGACCACGCTCGGGCGCACGGTCGGGCGGTCCCGCGAACTGGTGCAGCGGTACGGCTTCGCCGACCGGTGCGTCGACGTCCGGGCGTGCGAGGTGTCGGTGCTGGGACTCGACGACCCCTCGTCGGACGCGCGCGCCCTGATCGTCGACGAGTGCCACGAGGTCCTGGCGTCGGGGGCCGACGCGGTCCTGCTCGGCTGCGCCGGGATGACCGACCTCTGTCGGTCGATCTCGAACGAGATCGGCGCCCCCGTCGTCGACGGGGTCGCTGCCGCGACGGTGTTCGCCGAGTCGCTCGTGCGGCTGGGGCTCGTCACCGGCAAGCGCGGCGAGTACGCGCGGCCGCCGCTCAAGGAGATCACCGGCCTGCTGTCACCGTTCGCGCTGGGCGGTGCGCCGGCCCTGCTCTGAGGTGCGCTCGGCCGACCGACCGCCGCACCCCGCGCGCGACGACGCCCCCGCCGGTTCGGCGAGGGCGTCGTCGTGCTGGTGGGGTCGTGCCTACTTCTCTTCGTTCTTCAGGGCGAGGCCCAGGGCGAAGAAGGTCGGCGCCCAGTGGCCGATGAAGATGCCCCAGCGGTCGGACTGCGCCTTGTCGGACGAGTCCTTGCCCTGCGAGGCGATCCAGGCCACGAGGGCGATGACGATGGAGGCGAAGCCTCCCCAGTAGGCGTGCTTGCTCTGGAGGCCGAGATCGGAAAGGAACTTGACGGGGTTCATGGTGTTCTCCTGACGATGGGATGCGTGCCGTGCGCGGTGCCTCAATCCACTCCCCGGTGCTGTGAGCGCGATGGCAGGTCGGCTCGGCCCCCTGGAGTAAGGCCCACCGAGCCGATCGTGTACCCCGGTTGTACCCCTCGGATCAGGTGAGCGGCGTGGCGACGCTCGACGTGAACGTGGCACCCTCGGCGGTCACGTCGCTGATCAGGCCGCCCACCCGCACCGGCACCGGTGCGAGCGAGCCGTAGATGCCGCTGTTGCCCGCAGCGTCGACCCCTTGGGCGGTGAAGGAGGCCGAGCCCGGTGTCGTCGTGCTGACCGTCCAGCCGCCGTCCTGCCAGTCGCCGACGGTGAACTGCGGCGCGGACTCGAGGGTCCACTTCTGCCCGGACAACGTGTACCGGCCCGACTCCGTGTCGTACAGGCCGAAGCTGCAGCCCTCCGGACGCAGATCGGTCGAAGCGATGCAGCCCGCGACCCAGGCGTCGACGGCTGCGGTCGCCGTCGTCGTGCCCGCCGGCGTGAGGGTGGTGGTGAGCAGGGTCGGCTGGGCGGCGACGTCGGCACCCTCGACCACGGCCGTGGCGGCGGTGGCGGAGTACGACTCGTTCTCGGCGGCGAGGGCGACCTCGTAGCTGCCGGGGAAGGCCTTGAGGCTCACCGAGCCGTCGGACCCCCGTGTGACGGGCGTGCCGTCGACGGCGATCTCGGCCGACGCCGGGCCGGCGACCTGCACCGAGACCGTGCCGAGGTCGACCGGCTGGAGTGCCCAGCGGTCGAAGAACAGCAGATCGCGCCCGTCGCGCACGAGCGTGAAGTCCTGCGCGTGGGTCGACCCGTCGGCGCGGTGCACGACGGCCTCGACCTGCGCGTCGTCTCCGTCGGTCGAGACGGCGCCCAGCTGGAATCCGTCGACCTGGTCGTCGGCCGCGGCGTAGGCGTCGTCGGTCAGCAGGACGTCGCTGTCGGCGACCTCGGTGCCGTCGAGGGCCAGGGCACGTTCGACCTCTCCGGCCTGGACCGCGCCGAGGTAGTCGCGGACGGTCGCCTCGGGCCGGTGGGAGGCGCTCATCGTGGCGAACGTCACGGCACCCGCCACGACCAGCACGAGCAGCAGGGCTGCTCCACCGATGAGGCCGATCAGCAGTCGCCGACGTCGCGCGGCCTGCTCGGGCGTCCTCGGTGCCGGGGGAGTCGGAGCCTGCGCGTACGCGAACTGCTGGGTCGGTCGGCCGTAGGCATCCTGCCCGGGCGCCTCCTGCGGGTGCCCGGAGGCGCCGTGCGGTTGCTCGTATGCCGCCTGCGGCTGTCCGTACGCGCCGGGCGATTGCTCGTACGCACCCTGCGGCTGTCCGTGGTCGCCCGGTTGCGGCGCCGAACCGTAGAGCTGGTGCCCGTAGCCGGACGGCTGCTGCGCCTGCCCCTCGGGCTGCTGCCCGTACGGCAGGCCCTGGTACGGGAACGCGGCAGGCGCTGCCGGCGGCTCGTGCCCCTGCTCGGGCCCCTGTCCCTGAGGGTGCTGCCCCTGAGGCTGCTGCCCCTCGTGCTGCTGCCCTTCGTGCTGCTGCCCCTCGGTCGGCGGCCCGTCGTGCCCCTGGTCGTCGCCGCTCGGTCTGGTCTGATCGGTCATGATGCCCCCTCGATCGCTGTCATCCGACCCGCAGCATATCGGTGGACCGGATCGGCGCGCACCCCCCGATCGAGAACGGGGCGTCAGAGGGCGGCGCTCAGCGCGTGAGCGTGTACTGCACGTCGACCGCGTGGTCCGTGAACCCGCGAGCCGCGTAGAGCCGGAGGGCGGCGGTGTTGTCACCTTCGACGTACAGCGCCGCGGTGCCGGCCCCGCGCTCGGTGAGGCGGGCGAACCCGGCGTCGACCACCGCGCCTCCGAGCCCTTCGCCCTGGTGGTCGGGCGAGACGCCGACCGCGTAGAACTCTCCGGGCTGACCCTCGTCGAGCTTCAGCCAGCAGAAGGCGAGCAGTTCGTCATTGCGCCAGAGCAGGACGAAGTCGCCGGCGTCGAACCACGGCTCGGCCTGCCGGGCGTCGAGGTCGGACTGGACGAGCGAGCCCTGCTCGGGGTGGTCGGCGAACGCCCGGGCGTTGAGGTCGAGCCAGGCCCGATCGTCGACGCCCGGTCGGAACGAGGCGACCCGGTCGCCGTCACGCAGGCGGGGTGTGCGGGGCTCGGTGGGGACGTCGGCACGCTGTTGCAACAGGCGCCGCGTCTCGGCGAGGCCGAAGCGCGCGGCGAGCACGCGCGAGCCCGGGTGGTCGCCGTGGGCCCAGAGCAGCAGCGGACCCTCGGTCTCGTCGACGAGTCGCTGCAGCAGCTCGGCGCCGCGACCCTGTCGGCGGTCGTCGGGGTGCACGACCAGTTCGGCCTCGCCGTCGCGCAGCACCGCCGCGGCATGCGGATCGCCGACCACGGTCGCCGCGCCCGACCGGACGTCGACCAGCGTCTGGTCGGAGAACGGCGGGCTGCCGTCGGCCTCGGTGGCCGCGCGGGCGAGCGTGGGCACGAAGGAGGCGCGGGTCGCGTCGAGAGCGCCCGTCACCACGACACCGTGCTCACGAGACGACCGCCTGGGCGTCGTCGTCGTAGACGTTGAACCGGTAGCCCACGTTGCGCACGGTGCCGATCAGCGACTCGAGGTCGCCGAGCTTGGCCCGGAGGCGCCGGACGTGCACGTCGACCGTGCGCGTGCCGCCGAAGTAGTCGTAGCCCCAGACCTCGCTGAGCAGTTGCTCGCGGGTGAAGACGCGGGACGGATGCGTGGCGAAGAAGCGCAGCAGCTCGAACTCCTTGAAGGTGAGGTCGAGGGGTCGGCCGTGCACCTTGGCCGAGTAGCTGGCCTCGTCGATGACGACACCCGAGGCGTGGATCTTCGAGCCGTTCTGCGACTGCGCGAGACGACCCGTGACCAGGCGGATGCGGGCGTCGATCTCGGCGGGACCGGCGGTCTCGAGGATGACGTCGTCGACGCCCCACTCGCTGTTGACGGCGGTCAGCCCGCCCTCGGTGAGCACCAGGACGAGCGGCACCGTGACGCCGGTGGTGCGCAGGATCTTGCACAGCGACTTGGCGCTGGCGAGGTCGGCGCGCGCGTCGACGAAGATCAGGTCGCTCGAGGGCGCGTTCACCAGTTGCGCGGGTTCGGCCGGGATCTGCCGGGTACGGTGGCTGAGCAGAGCGAGCGACGGCAGGACGTCGGGGCCGCCCGCAGACGTCAGTACCAAGAGCTGCGCCACACGACCTCCAGTGAATGTACTGTCGAGCAGTCTAAAACATGAGACTCCGCCACTCCGACCATCCGATGCTAGGGCAGGTCGGCAGAACGGCGGACACGAACGAGGGACGAACGGTGCAGGCAGGCGAACGAGACGTCGACGCGACGACGGCACGGCTCAAGCCGATCACGGTCGTCCCGGTCTGGGCCGCCACCCTCGTCGTGGCCGTGCTGATCGGCCTGCGGTCGCCCGCCTCCGAATACTGGGACCACGTCGTCCTCGCCCTCGGCGGGGCCATCGTGCTCACCTTCGTGCTGCAGCTCGCCACGAGCCAGAAGGACGGCCTGGTCTCGCGCACGATGCTCAGCACCTGTGGCAGCCTGGTGATCCTGGCCGTCGTGACGGGCGTCTTCGCGCTCGCCTGACCGCCCGCCGCTCGGCTCGTCTGAACGGTCGCCCCGAAGGACTGGGCACGTCGGTGGTCGCCGGGTAGGCTCGACGACATGGATTCCCTGCTCGCACTCGAGGTGTTCTACATCGGGCTCCTCGGCCTCGCCACCCTCGCCATCGGCTTCGTCTCGGTCGTCGTCCTGCTCAAGTTGTTCAAGGGTCAGCGCTGACCGCTCCATGATCGACATCCCCACCGACCTGCCGTCCGAGCTCGTCCCCCTCTCGTGGCTGATCGGCGTCTGGCAGGGCACCGGCGTCGTCGACTACAAGATCGGCGAGGGCGACCCCGACTCCGAACCGGGCACCGAACGTCGCACCCACGAGTTCGGTCAGCGCATCAGCTTCAGCCATGACGGCCTGCCCTTCCTCAACTACAGCTCGTTCACCTGGCTGCTCGACGACGAGCACACGCCTCTGACGAGCGAGACCGGCTACTGGCGGCTCGAACGTCCGGCCGAGCCGGGTGACCGCGGCCCGGGCATGTTGCCCGGCGTCGGCGTCCAGCCCTTCAGCTCGGCCCGCGCGGTCGAGATCCTGCGCACGCCCGACGACGGCTTCGGCCTCGAGGTGCAGATCGCCCACCCGACCGGCGTCAACGAGCTCTACCTCGGTCGGGTCAAGGGCCCGCGCATCGACCTCGCCACCGACGCGGTCGTCCGGTCGAGCAACGCGAAAGAGTACTCGGCCGCCACCCGCATGTACGGCCTCGTCGAGGGCAAGCTCTTCTGGGCGTGGGACATCGCGGCCCTCGGCCAAGAGCTGCGTTCGCACGCATCCGGGCAGCTGGCGCGCGTTGACTGACGCCGGCGACCCGAGCCTCGAGACCACGGGCCCCGTGGTCTCGCCCTTCTCGTCGCGTGACGGCTTCGTCGACGACGGTTCGGGCGTGGCGGCGCACTACGGCAACCCGCTCGGCGAACAGCGCCTGCTCGCCCGGGGCGCGGCGGTCGTCGACCTGTCCGACCGCGGCGTGCTGACCGTGACGGGGCCCGACCGGCTCAGCTGGCTCAACTCGCTGACGAGCCAGGCCCTCGTCGGTCTCGCGCCGGGAGTCTCGACCGAGACCCTGTTGCTCGACGCCAACGGTCGCCTCGAGCACGCCGCCCGCGTCCTCGACGACGGTGAGACCACCTGGTTGCTCGTCGACCGCTCCGAGGTCGACCCCCTCGGCACCTGGCTCGACCGGATGCGCTTCATGCTGCGCGTCGAGGTCGCCGACCGCACGGGCGACGTCGCGACGATCGGCTCGATGCACGACCTGCGCGGCGGTGGCGACGGCGCCGATCCGCTCGTCCCGGTCCTGACGTCGCACGACACGGCGCTCGTCTGGGTCGACCCCTGGCACGAGGTGACCGCCGGCGGCCACAGCTACGCCGACTCCGACCGTCACCCGGGGCACGACTGGACCTACCGCGAGAGTCTCGTCCGACGCTCCGACCTCGACGCGCTCGCGGCCTTCCCGGCCGAGCGGCTCGCCGTGGCGGGCACCCTCGCCCTCGAGGCCCTGCGCATCGAGGCGTGGCGTCCTCGCCTCTCGACCGAGGTCGACGAGCGCACCATCCCGCACGAGCTCGACTGGATGCGCAGCGCGGTGCACCTCACCAAGGGGTGCTATCGCGGCCAAGAGACCGTCGCCAAGGTGCACAACATCGGCCACCCGCCGCGGCGGCTCGTCATGCTCCACCTGGACGGCAGCGACGGCGTGCTGCCCCAGCGAGGTGCCGAGGTCGTGCTGGCCCCGGTCGCGGGCAGCGCCCCCGACGAGGCCGACGCCGCAGGAGGCGCGGTGCCCGTCCCCGAGGCGACCGCACCCAGGTCGGTCGGTCACGTCACGAGCGTCGCCTTGCACCACGAGCTCGGTCCGGTCGCCCTCGCGCTCGTCAAGCGCGGCATCGACGAGTCCGCCCCGCTGGCCGTCGTCGTCGACGGCCTGGTGATCGCGGCCGCACAAGAGATCGTCGTGCCCGCTTCGGCCGGTGCCGCCGCGGGTGTTCCCCGGCTGCCGCGCCTCGGCGCCGTCCGCCGCTGACGGCCCGGTGAGGCAGTTCACCCGGGCCCGGTCGTGACCGGGCCGACGCGCGGCGGCGGGCTGCGACGCGGCTGGCACCGCGCCTCCTCGTCCTTCGACGTGCGCGACGCGACGGCGCGCACGATCGCGTCCGGCCCGGCGATCGTCCAGATCGTGCTCGCCGTGGCCGGGGCCTACGCCATCACGCACTACGGACTCGGGCACGCGATCCCCCTGCTGGCCGTGACCATCACGATCTCGTCCCTCGGCCTGGCCCGCGACGCCCGCCCGCGACGGGTGCTCGAGAACGCCGTCGGCGTGCTGATCGGCATCGCGCTCAGCGAGGTGCTGCTGATGGTGGTGGGCAAGGGGCTGTGGCAGATCGCCCTCGTGCTGTTCGTGACGCTGCTGGTCGCCCGGTTCTTCTCGTCGAGCAGCGCCTTCGCCGCGGCTGCCGCGACCCAGTCGATGCTCGTCATGCTGCTGCCCGACCCCGACGGCGGGGCGTTCGTCCGCAGCATCGACGGCGCCGTCGGGGGAGCGGTGGCGTTGCTCGTCACGGCCATCGTGCCCCGTGACCCGGTCGGCCTGGCCCGCCACGACGCCCGGCACCTGTTCGACGAGGTCGACCGGGCCTTCGCGGCGCTCGTCGGTGCCCTCCGCACCGACGACGCCCCACGGGCCGACGACGCCCTCGAGCGGCTGCGGTCGACGCAGCCGGTGCTCGACGACTGGTCGTCCACCCTCGAGTCGGCCGAGTCCATCGCCCGGCTGTCGCCGTTCCTGCGGTCGAGGCTGCCCGACCTGCGGCAGCAGGCGACCGTGCGGCGCTACGTCGACCTCGCCGTGCGCAACCTGCGGGTGGTCGCCCGGCGGCTCGACACGCAGCTCGGCGACGGCGTCGACCGGTCGGCTCTGGCCGACCTGCTCGAGTCGACCTCGCGTGCGGTCGCCGTGCTCGGCCGGTCGGTGCACGATGTCGAGCAGCGGCCCGTCGCCCGCGAGGCCCTGTCGGCCGTCGCCCGTCGACTCGACCCGGCCGTCGTGCTGCCCGGCGCGCCCGTGACCGAGGCGATGGTCGTGCTCATGTTGCGCCCGCTGCTCGTCGACCTCCTGATGGCCACCGGACTGGACCACGACGAGGCCCGCGCCCGACTCGCCCGCGTCTGAGAAGACCCGGCCCGGGTCAGTCCCGTGGGGCGACCGCGGCCCAGGGCAGCGACAGCTCGCCGAGCCGCCACCGTGACCGCCCGCCCTGCACCGGCCAGCCCGCGTCGCGCAGCCCCTGCACCGTCGCGAGCCACCGCTGGACCGGTCCGTAGACCGAGAGCGGGGCCGCCACCGCCCACTGCCGGTCGAGGTCGACGAGCAGGTCGTGCACCCGCTCGCCCGGGACGTTGCGGTGGATCAACGCCTTGGGCAGCCGTTCGGCCACGATCGAGGGCAACTCGAGCCCGGCGAGCCGCAGCGAGATCGTGAAGGTCGTGGGCCCCGCGGGCGTCACGTCGATCCAGCTCGCGACGCGCCCCACCTCGTTGCAGGTGCCCTCGACGAGGACGCCACCGGGCTGCAGCCGTGCCGTCATGAGCGCCCAGGCGTCCGCGACCTGCGACTCGTCGTACTGGCGCAGCACGTTGAACGCGCGGATGACCGCCGGTCGCCGGTCGCCGTCGAGCGGCACCTCGAAGCCGCCCCGCCGGAAGCTCACACCGGGCCGCGCCGACAGGCTCGCCAGTCGGACGCGCTCGGGCTCGATCTCGATGCCCACGACCTCGACGTCGTCGCGCACCTTCAGGAGGCGCTGGTGCAGTTCGAGGGGAGTCGTCGCGCTCGCCCCGTACCCCAGGTCGACGACGAGCGGGTCGTCCGCCCGCCGGAACGACGGGTGCGCGGCGATCCAGCGATCGACGCGCCGCAGGCGGTTGGTGCCGGTCGTGCCGCGCGTGACGGAACCGATGGGCATGCGCCAAGTCTGCCATCGGCCCCTCGCGATACGCTGGCGGCATGACTTCGACCCTCATCCTCCTGCGTCACGGCAACAGCGAATGGAACGCGAAGAACCTCTTCACCGGATGGGTCGACGTGCGGCTCACCGAGCAGGGCCGCCGAGAGGCCAAGCGTGCCGGCGAGCTGCTGCGCGAGGCCGACCTGCTGCCCGACATCCTCTACACGTCGCGCCTGACCCGGGCGATCCAGACCGCCGACATCGCCCTCGAAGAGGCCGACCGCCTCTGGATCGACGTCAAGCGCTCGTGGCGTCTCAACGAGCGCCACTACGGCGCGCTCCAGGGCAAGGACAAGGCGCAGACGCTCGAGCAGTACGGCCCCGAGCAGTTCCAGACCTGGCGTCGCTCGTTCGACGTGCCGCCGCCCCCGCTCGACGACGACAGCGAGTTCTCGCAGGCGCACGACAAGCGTTACGCCGAACTCGGCATCGACGCCCCGCGCACCGAGTCGCTCGCCCTCGTCATCGAGCGCATGCTGCCCTACTGGCACAGCGACATCACCGAGAGCCTGGCCGCCGGTGACGTCACCCTCGTCGTCGCCCACGGCAACTCGCTGCGTGCGCTGGTCAAGCACCTCGACGGCATCGGCGACGACGAGATCGCCGAGCTGAACATCCCCACGGGCATCCCGCTCGTCTACGAGCTCGACGACGATTTCGTGCCGACCGGCCCGGCCCGCTACCTCGACCCCGAGGCCGCCGCCGCCGGTGCCGCAGCGGTCGCGAACCAGGGCAAGAAATAGCGCCTCCTGAAGTCCCCGCGCCCCGCGCCCCGTTCTCGGGGCGTGGGGCGCTTCGGCGTCCGGCACCCCCGGCACGACAGGGTTCGGGGCGGCGGTCAGACGAACCGGGAGCTGATCTGCACGACCAGGTCGTCCATGTCGACGGGCGCGCTCGTGTCGACGCGGATGACCGGCCACAGCCCGAGGGGCTCGGCACCGGTCACCCGGGTCGGCCAGGCGGCCCGGGCCGACTCGACCGTGCCATGCGCCGGGTGCCGGCCGCCGGCCGCGAGCCGGTCGACCACGCGCTGCAGGGCCACGTCGGGGTCGACGTCGCACCATACCTCGACGGTGCGCGGCGACCCGGCGCGCTCGACGCCGGCCCGGGCGGACTCGAGGTCGCGCTCCCGGTGCCACGACGCGTCGACCACCACGCCCGCCTCGACCTCGCCCGCCATCGCCCAGACGGTGTCCATCGCGATGCCGCCGAGGGCCTCGGGGGCGATCATCGGCCCGGCCAGGTCGACCAGCGCCTCCGTGATCGGGTCCTTCGCGAGCAGCGGGCACCCGAGCACGCCGGCCAGCGTGGCCGAGAGGGTGGTCTTGCCCGATCCGGGCAGACCGTTGACGAGGATCGCGACTGAAGCCATGCCCCCATCCTCGCGGACGGCGACGGCCCCGACCGAACGCAGGAGGCGCGGTGCCCGTCGAACGGACACCGCGCCTCCTGCAGGTCGGCAGTCGATCAGACCTCGGGTGCGACCCAGTCGCCGGTGGCGAGGTACTGGACCTTCTTGGCGATCGACACCGCGTGGTCGGCGAAGCGCTCGTGGTAGCGCGACGCGAGGGTGGAGTCGACCGTGTCGACGGCCGCGCCCTTCCAGGTCTCGCCGAGCACCTTGTCGAAGACGCTGAGGTGCAGCTCATCGATGCGGTCGTCGTCCTTGCGGATCTCTTCGGCCAGGCGGACGTCCTCGGTCGTGAGCAGCTCGGTGAGCTTGTTCGCGATGGCGACGTCGAGCTCGCCCAGCTCTTTGAAGGTCGGGCGCAGCGACTTCGGCACGACCTTCTCGGGGAACCGGTAGCGGGCGAGCTGGGCGATGTGCTCGGCCATGTCGCCCATGCGCTCGAGCGAGGCGCTGATGCGCAGCGCGCTGACCACGATGCGCAGGTCGCGGGCGACCGGGTTCTGGCGGGCCAGGATGTCGATGGCCAGCTCGTCGAGGGCGATGGCGCGCTCGTCGATCTTGTCGTCGTCGGCGATGACCTGCTCGGCCAACGAGACGTTCGACTCGTTGAAGGCCGTGGTCGCGTTCGCGATCGAGACGGCGACGAGGCCGGCGATCTCGACGAGACGCTCCTGCACCTCCAGGAGTTCCTGCTGGAATACCTCGCGCATGTCGTGTTCGACCCTCTCGTCGTGGGGGCTCGGTGGCCCTGGGAGCACGGTGGCTGTGAGCGACGTGCAGGACGCACGCTCGGCTCGTGACGTGGGGGCAGAGTCGCCCGCACAGTCCCGACGATGCTCTCCGGTGAAGGTTAACGACCGGTGATCACCGCCTGAACTCTGACCAAAGTACAGCGGATGGGGCGACCCCCGTTCGTCCACCCGTCGGGGGGTCACTACTGTGAACGACATGGAATCCGCCTGGCTGGTGCCGTTGTCGCTGGCCTTCGGGGTCGTCGTCGGCGCCGCGATCGTGGTGGTCGTCGTCTCGGCCCACCGACGAGCCGTGCGTGCCGCGGCCCTCGTCGACGTCGCCCTGCCCGACGGCATCGACGCCGTGCTCGACGCGCTCGAGTCGGCCGGCCTCGTGGTCGACCCGTCGGGGAACGTGCTCAAGGCCTCGGCCGCGGCACGCCAGCTCGGCCTGGTCTCGGCCCAGCAGCACCTCGTGCACCCCGAGCTCGAGACGATCGTCGACGCGGTGCGTCGGCACGGCGACCCCGTGGTCGAAGAACTCACCCTGCCGCGCCTGCCCGGCAGCGAGGCGACCATCGCCGTGCACGTGCGGGCCGCGGCACTCGGCGGGCGATTCGTGCTGGTGCTCGCCGAGGACCGCACCGAGGGTCGCCGTCTCGACGACATGCGCCGTGACTTCGTCGCCAACATCAGTCACGAACTCAAGACGCCGATCGGCGCCGTCGGCCTGCTCGCCGAGGCGCTCGAGTCCGCGTCCGCCGATCCCGAGCAGGTGCGTCACTTCGCCGCCCGCCTCACCCGTGAGGCCGGCCGGCTCGGTCGCCTCACCCAGGACATCATCGAGTTGTCGCGTCTGCAGGCGACCGACGCGCTCGAGACCAGCGACTCGGTCGACGTCCGCACGGTGGTCGACACCGCCGTCGACCGCAACCGCGTGGGTGCCGAGGCGCGGGGCATCGACCTCGTCGTCCGAGGCGGCAAGCACGCGCAGGTGATCGGCGACCAGGCGATGCTCGTCACGGCCGTCGACAACCTCGTCGCGAACGCCATCAACTACTCGCCCGACGGGTCGCGGGTCGGCATCGGAGCCACCGTCGACACGGGCGGGGTGGTCGAGATCTCCGTGACCGACCAGGGCTACGGCATCCCCGACGACGAGCTCGACCGGGTCTTCGAGCGGTTCTACCGGGTCGACCCGGCCCGGTCCCGACGGACCGGTGGCACGGGCCTCGGGCTCGCGATCGTCAAGCACGTGGTGCAGAACCACGGCGGTGACGTGCGCGTCTGGTCGCAGGTCGGCAAGGGCTCGACCTTCACCCTGCGCCTGCCGGCCGCGGACGTCGACCCCGACACCCGATCGATCCCGACCACGGCCGCCTCGGCACCAGAGCACCAGGAGACACGATGACCATGGAGACCCGATGACCCACATCTTGATCGTCGAGGACGAAGAGTCCCTCAGCGAGCCGCTCGCCTACATCCTGCAGCGCGAGGGCTACCAGGTGAGCGTGGCCGAGGACGGCCCGGCCGCCGTCGCCGCGTTCGACAAGACCGGTGCCGACCTCGTGCTGCTCGACCTCATGCTCCCGGGGATCCCGGGCACCGAGGTCTGCCGCGTGATCCGCACCAAGTCCCAGGTGCCGATCGTCATGCTCACCGCGAAGGACAGCGAGGTCGACATCGTGGTCGGCCTCGAGCTCGGCGCCGACGACTACGTCACGAAGCCGTACTCGACCCGCGAGCTGCTCGCGCGCATCCGGGCCGTGCTGCGCCGCCGCGTCGACCCCGACGACCTGTCCGACTCGATGCTCGAGGCAGGCGACATCCGCATGGACGTCGAGCGTCACGTGGTGACGGTCCGCGGTGACGACGTCGCCATGCCCCTCAAGGAGTTCGAGCTGCTCGAGCTGCTCATGCGGAACGCCGGCCGGGTGCTCACGCGCGGTCAGCTGATCGACCGGGTCTGGGGGTCGGACTACTTCGGCGACACCAAGACCCTCGACGTGCACATCAAGCGCATCCGCTCGAAGATCGAGGCCGTGCCGTCCGAGCCGAAGGCGCTCGTCACCGTTCGCGGCCTCGGCTACCGCATCGAGGCCTGACCGGGGGCACGGGCCGACGGCCCACTCCGACCGCGTCGACAGCCCAGGAGGCGCGGCGCGCGTCAGACGCGAGAGGCCCGGCACCGCACACGGCGGGCCGGGCCTCTCGGCTGACGGGGGAGGGACGCTACGGCGTCGGCGACGAGGACGGTGCCTGCTCGGTCGCCTCGGGCAGCGGCGTCGACGAGGGCGTGGCCTCGGCGGACGGCGTGGGCGAGGGCAGCAGGGTGGCGTACTCGCCCAGCGCGCCGGTGAGCACGGGCACGACGAACGACTTGCCGGTCTCGGTGCCGTACTGGACGAAGATCGTCACGAGGGCACCCGGGTCGGAGTCGAGGGACTCCATGAGGAACTGGTCCTGACCGGGCTCGGTGCCCAGCGAGACCTGCGACGAGCCGTCGACCTCGACGGTCTGGGTCTTCTTGCCCGAGGTGGTGGGGTACTCGAACGAGACCTCGGCGGCCTCGTCGCTCGTGTTGAGCACGACCATGCTGAGGCTGGCGGTGCCGCCGTCACCTTCGCTGGCGGTGAGGGCGATCGCGTTGCGCACCTGGATGTCGCCGACGTTCACGCTCGTGCCGTCGCTCGCGTCGTACTGCTTGGTGGTGGCCTGCGGACTGATGAAGTTGCACCCGGCGGCGGTCAGGACGACCACGGCACCGACGGCGGCGGCCGAGACGAGCCGCGTCGTCAAGCCGCGCGACTTCAGGGTTGGGGCTCGCACAGGTGTCCTCCAGGATCAGCGTCACGACAAACGTACGTCGTCCAGCTTATCCGCGCCCGCGGGGGTCGGTTCCTTAGGGCAGCCTTACCAACGACCGCTTATGGTATCCTGGGTGTCGCAGAATGGAGCCTGATTCATGCAGTTCGAGGTCGGCGAGACCGTTGTATACCCGCATCACGGGGCAGCGACAATCTCAGAAGTCAAGAAGCGGATCATCAAGGGCGAAGAGAAGCTGTACCTCAAGCTTCGCGTCACCCAGGGTGATCTGACCATCGAAGTACCCGCAGACAACGTCGACCTTGTCGGCGTGCGAGACGTCATCGGCAAAGAAGGGCTGGACCGCGTCTTCGACGTGCTCCGCGCCCCCTTCACCGAAGAGCCGACCAACTGGTCGCGCCGCTACAAGGCGAACCTCGAGAAGCTCGCCAGCGGTGACGTCATCAAGGTGTCCGAGGTCGTCCGCGACCTCTGGCGTCGCGATCAGGACCGCGGCCTCTCGGCCGGTGAGAAGCGCATGCTCGCCAAGGCTCGTCAGATCCTGATCAGTGAGCTCGCGCTCGCCGAGAAGACCGACGAAGAGAAGGCGTCGAGCGTCCTCGACGAGGTCCTTGCGTCCTAGCACTCCCGACGACCGCTCGGTCGACGACGGTGGGGTCCACACCCCGTCCGGCGTCGGTCGGGCGGTCGTCGTCGTTGCGGCCGGCAGCGGTACCCGCCTCGCCCTCGGCAGGCCCAAGGCCTTCGTCGAGGTGGCCGGGCGCAGCATCCTCGAGCGCTCGCTCGACGCCGTCTTCGCCTCGGCCGAGCCGACACAGGTCGTCGTCGTCGTCCCCGAGGCGCTCGTCGACGAGTCCCGCGCCCTCGTCGACGCCGTCGCCGGCCCGGCCCGCGGCTACGCCTCCGTCGTCGTGGGCGGCGCCACGCGCCAGCAGTCCGTCGCGGCCGGCCTGACGGTCCTGGGGCCCGACGTCGCGACCGTGCTGGTGCACGACTGCGCCCGGCCGTTCACCCCCACGGCCCAGTTCGACCTGGTCGCCACGACCGTCGAGGCGAGCGGTGACGGCGTCGTCCCCGGGCTGCCGGTCACCGACACGATCAAACGGGTCGACGGGGACGCCGCCTTCGTCGTCGACACCGTCGACCGCAGCGAACTCGTCGCCATGCAGACGCCGCAGGGTTTCCCCCGTGCCGCCCTCGACCACGCCTACGCGGCGGCGTCCGTCGAGCACACCGACGACGCGGCGCTCTTCGCCGCCGCTGGCCACCGCGTCCGCATCGTGGCGGGCGACCCCGTGGCCTTCAAGATCACCACCCCGTGGGACTTGCGACGGGCCGAGACGATCGTCGCCGAGAGCGAGGCGACCGGGCCGGGGCGCGAGACGACCGGTCGACCGGGCCCGCGCCTCCTGACCGGGGTCGGCACCGACGTCCACGCGTTCGACGCGACGCAGCCGATGCACCTCGGGCTGCTGCACTTCCCGGGCGAGCCGGGCCTCGCGGGCCACAGTGACGGCGACGCGGTCGCCCACGCCATCGTCGACGCCCTGCTCTCGGCCGCGGGTCTCGGCGACATCGGGTCGAGCTTCGGCACCGACGACCCCCGCTTCGCCGGGGCGTCGGGCGACGTCTTCCTCACGGCCACCCTCGAACTGCTCGCGGCGGAGGGGGCCGCACCGGTCAACGTCGCCGTCCAGGTGATCGGCAACCGGCCCCGGCTGTCGTCCCGCCGCGTCGAGATGCAAGACCAGCTGACCCGCGTGGTCGGGGCGCCGGTCAGCGTGTCGGCCACGACGACCGACGGGCTCGGCTTCACCGGTCGCGGCGAGGGCGTGGCCGTCATCGCGACGGCACTCGTCACGCGCGACGGGTCGTCCGCGGGCGACGCGGCGGAAGCTGCGTCAAATAGGCTGATCACGTGACCATCAGGCTCTACGACTCCCGTCAGCAGACGCTCGTCGACTTCGTCCCGCTCGTGCCCGGCCAGGTCGGGCTGTACGTCTGCGGACCCACCGTGCAGTCCTCGCCCCACATCGGGCACCTGCGCTCGGCCCTCGTCTACGACCTCTGGCGCCGCTGGTTCACCTACCGCGGCCTCGACGTCACCCTGGTGCGCAACGTCACCGACATCGACGACAAGATCCTCGCGCTGGCCGCCGACACGACCGAAGAGTGGTGGGCGCGCGCCTACCGCTACGAGCTCGAGTTCACCGCCGGCTACCAGGCGCTCGGCATCCTGCCCCCGACCTACGAGCCCCGCGCGACCGCCAGTGTCAGCGAGATGCAGCAGATCATCACGACGCTGCTCGACAAGGGGCACGCCTACGTCGCCCCCGACGGCTCGGGCGACGTCTACTTCGACACCGCCGGCTGGCCGACCTACGGGTCCCTGACCAACCAGTCGACCGACGACATGGCGCCCGCCACCGACGCCGACCCCCGGGGCAAGCGCGACCCACGCGACTTCGCGCTGTGGAAGGGCCACAAGGCCGACGAGCCCGAGTCCGCCTCGTGGGCCTCGCCCTGGGGCGAAGGGCGACCCGGCTGGCACATCGAGTGCTCGGCGATGTCGGCCCGGTACCTCGGCGAGGCGTTCGACATCCACGGCGGTGGGCTCGACCTGCGGTTCCCGCATCACGAGAACGAGCTGGCACAGTCGACCGCGGCCGGCATGGGCTTCGCCTCGCACTGGATGCACAACGGCCTCGTCGCGGTCGAGGGCCAGAAGATGTCGAAGTCCCTCGGCAACTCGATCTTCGCCGCCGACTTCCTGGCGCAGGCCCGGCCCGTGGTCGTGCGCTACTTCTTCAGCGCCGCGCACTACCGGTCGACCATCGATTACCACGAGGGCGCGTTGCTCGAGGCCGAGGCCGCGCTCGACCGCGTCGAGACGTTCCTCGAGCGGGCGCAGCGCCGCCTCGCCGACACACGCTTCGCCGGGGTCGGCGCCCGCGTCGTGCCCGACGAGTTCGGCGAGGCGATGGACGACGACCTCAACGTCCCGCAGGCCGTGGCCGTGCTGCACGACAGGGTGCGCGCCGGCAACGTGGCCCTGGACGACGGCGACCTCGACACCGCCGCGCGCGCCTGGCAGCACGTGGCCGCCATGGTGGCCGTGCTCGGCATCGACCCGACGGCGCCCGAGTGGCGTGCCGGTGACGAGGCCGACGCGCACCGCGCGCTCGGCACGCTCGTCGACGTACTCTTGGCCGAACGCCAGCAAGCCCGGGCCGATCGCGACTTCTCGCGGGCCGACGAGATCAGAGGCGTCCTGACGGGCGCCGGCATCACCATCGAAGACACCCCCAGCGGGTCGCATTGGAGCCTCGAACAGTGAAGAACACCAGCGGAGCACGCAAGGGCCGTCCCGGCAGCAGTGCCGTGCGGCAGGGCAGCAAGGGCAAGCAGGTCGGCAGCGGCGGGCAGGGGCGCCAGGCGCTCGAGGGCAAGAAGCCCACTCCCGCGGCCGAGGACCGCCCCTACCACCCCGCGGGCAAGGCCAAGGCGGCGCGCGACCGGCTCGAGGCGGCGCGCGGTCGTGGCGGAGCCGGCCCCCGCGCCGGGTCGCCGATCGCCGGTCGCGGCGGACCCGACGCACCCCGCCGCCGTCCGAAGTCGGCCGACGACCACGAGATGGTCACCGGTCGCAACTCGGTCGTCGAGGCCCTCCGGACGCGCATCCCGGCGACGACCCTCTACATCGCCGCCCGCATCGAGATGGACGAGCGCACCAAAGAGATCCTGCAGCTCGCCACCCGTCGTGGCCTGCCGATCCTCGAGGTCATGCGCCCCGAGCTCGACCGCATCACCGGGCACGACTCCGTGCACCAGGGCGTCGCGCTCAAGGTTCCGCCGTACGAGTACGCGCACCCCGTCGACATGCTCGAGGCCGCGGTCAAGCGTCAGCAAAAGCCGCTCTTCGTCGCGCTTGACGGCATCACCGACCCGCGCAACCTCGGGGCGATCATCCGATCGGTGGCCGCCTTCGGCGGGCAGGGCGTCATCGTCCCGCAGCGTCGTTCGGTGGGCCTGACGGCGTCGGCCTGGAAGACCTCGGCCGGTGCCGCCGCGCGCATCCCCGTCGCGATGGCGTCGAACCTGACGCAGACCCTCAAGTCGTTCAAAGAGCAGGGCGTGTTCGTCGTGGGCCTCGACGGTGACGGCGACGTCATGCTGCCCGGCCTCGAGCTCGCCGACCGCCCGATCGTGGTCGTCGTCGGCAGCGAGGGCAAGGGCCTGTCGCGCATCGTGGCCGAGACCTGCGACGCGATCGTGTCGGTGCCGATCTCCGGTGCGGTCGAATCGCTGAACGCCGGCATCGCGGCGTCGGTCACGCTGTACGAGATCTCGAAGCTGCGCGCCGAACGCAAGAAGAAGTAGGCACGGGCACCCGCGAGACGCGGGGCCTCGAGGAGGCGCGGGTCGGCTGGTCGCCGGCCCGCGCCTCCTGCGTCCTCAGACCTTGCTGCGCCAGTCCTCGTCGGCGTCGGCCTCGTCGGCCTCGAGCCGGGCGGCCTCGGGCAGCGTGATCGACTCGGTCGCCGGCTCGATCACCATCTGCTCGTCGCGACGGTGCCGCAGCACGTCGTTGATGTACGAGGTGAGGGCCTCGGCGATCGGCACGTCGCGGTTCTCGGCCTGCGACTGGTACCAGCGGTGCTCGAGCAGCTGGTGGAACACCTCGGCCGGTTCGAGCCGCCCGCGCAGGTCACGGGGGATCGACCGCACGACGGGCTCGAAGACGCGCGAGGCCCACTCGTGGGCGATCATCTCTTCGTCCGAGTCCGACTGGTCGGTGCGCATCCGGTAGGCGTCGAGGTCGTTCAGCAGGCGACGGGCCTGGTTCTCTTCCACGTCGAGGCCGGTGAGTCGCAGCAGACGGCGGGAGTGGTGCCCCGCGTCGACGACCTTGGGCTGGATCTTGACCTGGCTGCCGCCCTCGGCCGTCTTGATCGCGAGTTCCTCGATGTCGAAGCCCAGGTCGTTCAGGCGCTCGACGCGGTCGTTGATGCGCCAGCGCTCCGAGCTGTCGAAGGTCTCGGCACCGGTCAGCTCGGTCCAGAGGCTGCGGTACGCGGCGACGATGCCGTTGCTGACGTCGACCGGGTCGAGGTTGTCGTCGAGGCGACCGCCGGCCTCGAGGTCGAGCAGCTCGCCGGCGATGTTGACGCGCGCGACCTCGAGGTCGTTCTCGCGCTGACCGTTCGAGAGGCCGCCCGGGTAGAGCTTGCCGGTCTCGGCGTCGACGAGGTACGCGGCGAACGCGCCGGCGTCGCGGCGGAACAGCGTGTTCGACAGCGACACGTCGCCCCAGTAGAAGCCGATGATGTGCAGCCGGACGAGCAGCAGGGCCAGTGCGTCGACGAGGCGACGGGCCGTGTCGGGGCGCAGAGTCTGCGAGTACAGCGCCCGGTACGGCAGCGAGAACTTCAGGTGCCGCGTGACGAGCACCGGGTTGAGGGGTGACCCGTCGGCGTCCTGGCGGTTGGTGATGACGGCGAGCGGATCGACGCACGGGATGTCCATGCGCTGCAGCGTGCGCAGCATCTCGTACTCGCCACGGGCCATCTCGCCCGAGGTCTCCTTGATCGCGATGACGAAGCCGCTGAGGTGCGCGAAGCGCACGAGGTGCCGCGAGATGCCCTTGGGCAGGGTCGCGATGGCCTCGTCGGGCCACTCGTCGAGCGGCAGGGACCAGGGCAGGTCGAGCAGCGCAGGGTCGGCCGTGGCCGAGGTGATGTTGAGGGAGTCGGGCATGAGGGCCTCTCGTGCGGGGGAGCGCCGCCTGAGGCGGGGCGGCGGGGGAGGTCAGGAGGCGCGGGGCCGGAACGCGGGACGGCCCGCCGGGTCGATCGGAGGAGTGCTCCGAGCGGACTCGACGGGCCGACCCGACGGGGTGCTACGCGCTGACGACGGCCTTGTCGCCGAGGCGCTCGCCGCTCTCGGTGTCGAAGACGTGCACGTGGTGCGCCTGCGGGGTGACGTAGATCGTCTCGCCCAGCTTGGGGTGGTTGCGACCGTCGACGCGGACGACGACGTCGACGCGGTTGCCGTCGACCTCGGTGTGACCGTAGAGGTAGCCGTCGGCGCCGAGCTCTTCGACGACGTCGACGGTGACCGCGAGGCCTTCGCCGGTCGTGTTGACCACGACGTCCTCGGGGCGGACGCCCACGGTGACGCTCTTGCCGTTGGCCTGGCCGACGGTGTCGCGGTCGACCGCGGTGACGGCGGTGCCGAACTGGATGCCCCCGTCGACGACGTCGGCGGGCAGCAGGTTCATGGCGGGCGAACCGATGAAGCCGGCGACGAAGACGTTCTGCGGCTTCTCGTACAGGTCGCGAGGCGTGCCGACCTGCTGCAGGACGCCGTCCTTCAGCACGGCGATGCGGTCACCCATGGTGAGCGCCTCGGTCTGGTCGTGCGTGACGTAGACCGTGGTGACGCCCAGGCGGCGCTGCAGCGAAGCGATCTGGGTGCGGGTCTGCACGCGGAGCTTGGCGTCGAGGTTCGACAGCGGCTCGTCCATGAGGAAGACCTGGGGCTGACGCACGATCGCGCGACCCATGGCGACGCGCTGACGCTGACCACCCGAGAGGGCCTTGGGCTTGCGCGAGAGGTAGGGCTCGAGGTCGAGCAGCTTGGCGGCCTCGAGGACGCGGGTGGCGCGCTCTTCCTTGCCGACGCCGGCGATCTTCAGGGCGAAGCCCATGTTCTCGGCGACCGTCATGTGCGGGTAGAGCGCGTAGTTCTGGAAGACCATCGCGATGTCGCGGTCCTTCGGCGGGACGTCGGTGACGTTGCGGTCGCCGATGTAGATGTCACCCGAGTTGACCTCTTCGAGGCCCGCGAGCATGCGCAGGGTGGTCGACTTGCCGCAGCCGGAGGGGCCGACGAGCACGAGGAACTCGCCGTCGGCGACCTCGAGGTCGATGCCGTCGACCGCGGCGCGCGTGGAGCCGGGGTAGAGACGAGTTGCCTTGCTGAACGTGACTGACGCCATGATCTTCTCCTTCACCGGCAGGTACGTGCCGGACGATCCGTTGTGAATGGACGGTGATCAACCTCAGAGGTCTGCGGTGACCACCACCGATCAGCATGCCATGAAAATCTCTCGGATCGCCACGGGAGCGCCTGTTCTCCACCCTCTCTCGCCCGCGCCTGGCGGACTTCTGCCAGGCTCGCCTCGTACCATGTTTCGTGGCCACGACTCGTGGCGACCGTCCCCACCACCCGCTCGACGCGACCATGCGAGGCCGTCGCGCACCGGAGCCCCATGACTGACCTGAATCCCGACGACTCGTCGTTGACCAAGAACCAGCGGCGCGCGGCGGCCCGCCAGAAGGCCCAGCTCGCCCGCCAGAAGCAGAAGCGTCGCCAACGCGCCGGCAAGTGGGCGCTGCAGGGCGGCCTCGCGCTCGTGGTGATCGCCATCGTCGTGGGCGTCGTGCTGGTCATCACGAACAGCATCCGTCCGGCCGGCCCCGGCCCCGCCAACATGGCGAGCGACGGCATCAAGATCGGTCAGGGCTTCGAGGCCGTGCAGACCGGCGCCCTGGGCCCCGACGACGAACCCACGGCGTCGGCGTCGGCGGCGTCCAGCGACACGGTCGACATCGTCGTCTACCTCGACTACCTCTGCCCCATCTGCGGCGAGTTCGAGCAGGCCAACAACGACTACATCAGCGGGCTCGTCGAGTCGGGGGCGGCGACGGTCGAGTACCACCCGGTCGCCATCCTCACGAACCAGTCCCTCGGCACGAAGTACAGCAACCGGGCGGCCAACGCGGCGGCCTGCGTGGCGAACTACTCGCCGAACTCGTTCTTCGACTTCAACACCGCCATGTTCGAGCAGCAACCCGAAGAGGGCACCCGTGGTCTCGACGACTCACAGCTCGCCGACATCGCGACCGGTGTCGACGGGGTGACGAAGGCGAGCGACATCACGAGGTGCATCGACGACGACGAGTTCGGCTCGTGGGTGACGGCGTCGACGCAGCGGGCCATCGACGGGCCCCTGCCGAACAGCGACCTCGACGCCCTGACGGGCACCCCGACGGTCCTCGTCAACGGTCAGAAGTACGACGGCAGCCGGCCGTTCACGGTGCAGGAGTTCCGCAGCTTCGTCGTCACGGCGGCCGGCAACAGCTACACCGAGTCGGGCACGGCCAGCCCGTCGCCGACGCCCACCGAGTCGGCCCCGGCCGAGACGCCCGCCGGCTAGGTCGTCATGCGGGGGTGCGGAAGCACCCCCGTGCGGTCCCGTGCGGCGACGGGCAACTCGTGCAGCACCACGTCGCGCACCTCGCCCGCGTCGAGGGTCAGCGTGAGGTAGGTGGCATGCGGCTGGCGCCGACGGTCCGTGGGCGACCCCGGGTTCAGCAGGCGCAGGCCCGCGGGCGTCGTCGTGTCCCACGGGATGTGGCTGTGTCCGAACAGCAGCAGGTCGGTCTCGGGGAAGAGGCGGTCCATGCGTCGCTCGCGCGCCTCCTTGGCTCCGGTCTCGTGCACCACGGCGAGGCGCACGCCCTCGATCGTCGTGCGGGCGACCTCGGGCAGGCGGGCGCGCAGCCCGGCGCCGTCGTTGTTGCCCCGGACCCCGATCAGGAGGCGCGCTCGGGCCTCGAACTCGTCGAGCAGCGGTTCGCCGGTCCAGTCGCCCGCGTGCACGACGACGTCGGCCCGTTCGACCGCGGTCCAGACGACCCCCGGCACGGCCTTGGCCTTCTGCGGGACGTGGGTGTCGGACACGACGAGGACGGAGGTCGGCATGCCCTCCACGCTAGGCGCGCGCCAGGTCGCGAGGGCACCGATCCGGCCCGATATTCTCGTGACGGGGTTGGCTGTCCTAGTCGGGCCGATCACCCCCGACGATTCCGCCAGCCCACCGGCACCGGCCGCACCCGACCGCGCCTCGCCCGGCACCCCTCTCGACCCCCCGCACCACCAGAAACGAGGACGACACCGTGGGACTCTTCCGCAGCCAAGAAGCCGAGGTGGCCCGTGAGGACGCCGCCGTCCGGCACTCCCTCTGGGCCGACGCGTTCGGCACGCTCGCGACCCGGGCCGTGCAGATCATCGCCGTGCTCATCGTCGCGATCGGCGTCATCTACGTCTTCCTCAGCCTGAGCCTCGTCACCCTGCCGGTGCTGCTCGCGCTGATCTTCGCGTCGGCCATGCTGCCGGTCGTCGCCTTCCTGCGGCGGCACAAGGTGCCCTCGGTGCTGGCGACCCTGATCTGCCTGTTCGCCGTGCTGATCATCCTCGGGCTCGTCGCCTGGCTGATCGTGTGGGCCGTCGAGAGCCAGGCCAGCTCGCTCGCCGACTCGGCCACCTCGGGCTTCAACAAGCTGCAGGACTGGATCACCACCCTGCCCTTCTCGATCAGCGACCAGCAGATCGACGACGTCCGCAACGCGGCCGTCGACTTCGTCACGAGCTCGCAGTTCGGCTCGGGGGCGCTCGCCGGGGCCTCGGCCGTCGGCAGCTTCGCGACGGGCCTCGTCCTGATGATCGTCGTGCTGTTCTTCTTCCTCAAGGACGGCCCGGCCATCTGGGAGTTCCTGCTCCGCCCGTTCAAGGGTGAGAACTACGCCCGCGCCCGCCGCATCGGCGACAAGACGGTCACCACGCTCGGTGGCTACGTCCGCGGCACGGCGACGGTCGCCGCGGTCGACGCGATCGGCATCGGCGTCGGCCTCTGGATCGTCGGGGTGCCGCTGGCCCTGCCGCTCGCGGTCATCGTGTTCCTCACCGCGTTCATCCCCCTCGTCGGAGCCACGGCCGCGGGCATCCTCGCGGCCCTCGTCGCCCTCGTCGCGCTCGGCCCGGTCCAGGCGCTGATCGTCGTCGGCATCGTGGTCGTCGTCAACCAGCTCGAGGGCAACTTCCTGCAGCCGGTGCTCATGGGCCGCACGTTGCAGTTGCACGGCCTGGTCATCCTGGTCGCCCTGACCGCCGGCACGATCCTCGGCGGCGTCGTCGGGGCCGTCATCGCCGTGCCGCTCATGGCCGTCGTCTGGGGCATCACCCAGGTCTGGAACGGCGAGCACCAGCCGGCCGAGATGTTCCGTCAGAAACGGCCCGAAGAGGTCCGCTGACCCGGAAGGCCCTGAAGGAGGCGCGGTGCGAGGAGGACTCGCACCGCGCCTCCTGCGTTCCCCCGCGACCGCGTCGCGGAGTTCGAGAAAGATTTCTGCAGCAACTGCAGCAAAATGGTTGCTATTCGTCAACGAAAGCGTATGGTTGACATTCTGCAACCAACGGACCCGACCAACGGCGGTCAGTCCCTCACCATCTCGAACCACCGGAGCGCACCTTGTCGCAGACCACGACCGCCGCGGGCACGAAGCCCGCGGCACCCCACGAACCGGGCGAAGCGCCCGGCATGAGCCACCGCGAAGTCCTCACGGCCCTGTCGGGCCTGCTGATGGGCATGCTCGTCGCGATCCTCTCGTCGACCGTCGTGTCGACCTCGCTGCCGCGCATCGTCAGCGACCTGAACGGAAGCCAGACCTCGTACACCTGGGTCATCACCGCGACCCTGCTGGCGACCACCGTGAGCACCCCGCTGTGGGGCAAGTTCAGCGACCTGACGAACCGCAAGGTGCTGCTGCAGGTGGCGCTCGTGCTGTTCGTGCTCGCCTCCGTCGCGGCCGGCTTCTCGCAGAACACCGCGACGCTGATCACCTTCCGCGTCTTCCAGGGTCTCGGCGCCGGCGGCCTCACCGCCCTGGTGCAGGTCGTCATGAGCGACATCATCAGCCCGCGTGAGCGCGGCCGGTACATGGGCTACCTCGGCGCCGTCATGAGCGTCGGCACCATCGGCGGCCCGCTGCTCGGCGGCGTGCTCACCGACAGCATCGGCTGGCGCTGGAACTTCTTCGTCGGCGTGCCCGTCGGCATCGCGGCCCTGATCGTCATCCAGAAGACGCTGCACCTGCCCGCCAAACCCGCGAAGAAGGTCGTCATCGACTACTGGGGTGCCGGGCTGATCGCCGGTGGCGTCTCGCTGCTGCTCATCTGGGTGTCGCTCGGCGGCAAGCAGTTCGAGTGGAACTCGGTCACCAGCTGGGTCATGGGCCTCGGCGCCGCCGTGCTCCTCGTGCTCGCCGTGATCGTCGAGTTCAACAGCAAGGAGCCGATCATCCCGCTCACGCTGTTCCGCAACCGCACCTTCACCTTCGCGGTGATCGCCTCGCTCAGCGTCGGCGTGGCCATGTTCGGCACCAGCGTCTTCCTCGGTCAGTACATGCAGCTGGCCCGCGGCCAGTCGCCGACCATGGCCGGCATCCTGACCCTGCCGATGGTGCTCGGCCTGCTCATCTCGTCGATGGTCGCCGGTGCGCTCATCTCGAAGTACGGCAAGTGGAAGCCCTACATGATCGTCGGGTCCGTCCTGCTCGCCGCCGGGCTCTTCCTCATGTCGACCATCGAGTACGACACGAACTTCTTCGTCGTCTCGGTCTTCATGGCCATGATGGGTCTCGGCATCGGCATGGTGATGCAGAACCTCGTGCTCGTCGTGCAGAACTCGGTCGACGTCAGCGTCGTCGGCGCGGCCTCGTCGAGCGTCGCGTTCTTCCGCAGCCTCGGCGGCACCATCGGCGTCTCGGTCATGGGCGCCGTGCTCGGCACCAAGGTCTCGGGCTACATCACCGACGGCCTGACCGATGCCGGGGTCGACCCCAGCGCCCTGGGTGGTGGCGGCGCCACGAGCATCCCCGACCTCAGCACCGTGCCCGGTCCGATCCGCACGATCATCGAGTCGGCCTACGGGCAGGGCGTCGCCGACGTCTTCCTCATCGCGGCCCCGCTGGCGATCATCACCATCGTGTTCGTCTGCCTGTTGCCGAACGTCGAGCTCGGCACCAAGACCGGCCTCCAGCGCGCGGCGGCGAAGACGGACGGGCCGACCGACGGTGCGACGTCGGCTGCCGCCTCCGAGGGGAACGACGGAGGCGCGGCCCCGGTCGACGCGAACGCCGCGTCCCCGGTCGCCAAGGGAGCAGCGGCCACGGCCGGCCTGGCCCCCGCGGTGTCGAGTGCCCCGGCGACGGCCTCCACGCCCGCCACGGCGACCGCCCCGACCTCGGGCCTCTCCGGTTCGCCCGCGCCGGTCTCGCCCGTCGACGGAGGGGACGGCGTCGCCGAGGCGCAGCGCCGTCACCACAGCCACACGACGACCGCCACCGGTACCATCGACACGATCATCGCGACGGGCGCCGCCGAGGTGGCGGGTCACCCGGTGCCCGCCGACGAACTGGCCGAGAGCCCGGTGTTCTCGTCCCTGGTCGAGGAGAAGGATGTCGCAGCCGACCGTTGACGGCCAGCCCGAGGGCGCGGTGCTCGACGCGGCGCGCCCCTCGGGGGGCGACGTTGCCGACCGGGCCGCACCGCGCCTCCTCGGGGCCGAGGGGCCTGGCCAGGCCGCACCGCGCCTCCCGGGTCCTGACGACGACGGCCGCGAGGGCCTCATGGCCGGCGTGGTCGACGAGATCGGCTCGATGATGGTCGAGGCCAAGCGCACGATCGCTGCGGCGGCGTCGCGCTTCGACCCGGACGTGCCTCCCACGGCCTTCTACGTGCTGAGGTACGTGATGAAGCACCAGCCGTGCAGTGCCGGCGACATCGTCAAGGCGATGGCGATGGACAAGAGCGCGGTCAGCCGGCAGGTCACCCTGCTGCGCGAGGCCGGGTTCGTCGACGTGGTGCCCGACCCGGCCGACGGACGCGTCATGACCCTGCGCAGCACCGAGCGCGCCGAGAGCCGCATGCTCGAGGTGCGGCACGAGAACCGTGCCGTGTTCCGCAACCACGTCGAGGGCTGGTCGGACGGCGAGCTCGCCGAGTTCGCCGGTTGGCTGCGTCGGTTCAACACCCCCGCCGGGTAGGCCGGGCCCGTCTGACGCCTGCTGGTGCCTACCCCCGACGGGCGAGTTCGTCGGAGGCGGGCTGCCGTGGTCGCCCGCCGTCGCCGAAGTCGCCCGCCTTCGTGCCCGTCCGCCCTCCGCACCGACGAAGGCCCCCTCCCGTGACGGGAGGGGGCCTTCGTGCGTGCAGGCGGGTGCTAGATGGTCGCGGTGTCGATCACGAAGCGGTAGCGGACCTTGCTGGCGACGACGCGCTCGTAGGCCTCGTCGACCTCGTCGGCGCCGATCGTCTCGATCTCGGCGCCGATGTGGTGCTCGGCGCAGAAGTCCAGCATCTCCTGCGTCTCGGGGATGCCGCCGATGTTCGAGCCGGCGAGGCTGCGACGGCCGCCGATCAGCGACCCGGCGCGGAACGACTGGGGGTTCTCGGGCAGGCCGACGAACACCATCGTGCCGTTGAGGCGCAGGGTGCGGGCGTAGGCGTCGATGTCCATGTCGGCCGAGATCGTGTTGATGATCAGGTCGAACGAGTTCTTGAGCTTTCCGAAGGTCTCGGGGTCGCTCGAGGCATAGTAGTGGTCGGCGCCGAGCTTGAGGCCGTCGTCCTGCTTGGACAGCGTCTGGCTGATGACGGTGACCTCGGCGCCCATGGCGTGCGCGATCTTGACGGCCATGTGCCCGAGACCGCCCATTCCGACGACGGCGACCTTCGTGCCGGGGCCCGCGCCCCAGTGCTTCAGCGGCGAGTAGGTGGTGATGCCTGCGCAGAGCAGGGGGGCGGCCTCGTCGAGCGCGATGCCCTCGGGGATCGACAGGACATAGTTCTCGTCGGCGACGATCTGCTTGGCGTAGCCGCCGTAGGTGGGCTCGCCCGAGTACTGGCGGCCGTTGTAGGTCGCGACGTTGCCCTTGACGCAGAACTGCTGCTCACCGGCGAGGCAGTTCTCGCACTCGCGGCAGCTGTCGACGAAGCAGCCGATGCCGACGCGGTCGCCGACCTTGTGCTTGGTGACGTCGGAACCGACCTCGGTGACGATGCCGGCGATCTCGTGGCCGGGCACCATCGGGAAGATGGCCTTGCCCCACTCCTCGCGGGCCTGGTGGATGTCGCTGTGGCAGATGCCGGCGAACGCGATGTCGATCTGGACGTCGTTCGGACCGACGTCGCGCAGCTCGACGGTGGAGTGCTCGAAGGGGGCGCCGGCGGACGGCGTGAGCAGGACGGGGACGGTGGTGGGCATGAGATGACCTCTCTGCGAGTGGTGGTGCGGTGGTGGTGGTGCGCGCCCCGAGGGCGCGACGGATTCCGACGACGTTGTGGGATGCAACCCAGCCTAGGCCGGGCCACCGACGACCGTTCCCAGAGAAGCGGCCGACCCCGGGAGGCGCGGGTCACCGACCGCAGGAGGCGCGGCTCAGCCGAGCAGCTCGGCCCGCCAGACGAGCGCGGCGGCTCCGACCAAGGGGCTCTCGTCGCTCAGGCCCGAGCGGACGACCCGGACGCGACGGGCGTACTCGTTGACCGGCGCCTCCTGGACCGTGGCCCGGACCAGGTCGAGGTAGTCGTCGCTGACGCGCGAGAACCCGCCGCCGATCGCGACGACGTCGAGGTCGAGCAGCGTCGTGACCGACGAGACCGCCTCGCCCACGGCGTTGGCCGAGCGGCGGACGGCCGCGACGGCGATCTCGTCGCCCGCGACGTAGCCGGCCGCCAGGTCTTCACCGCGCTCGCCCTGCCAGCCCTGCTCACGGGCCCAGGCGACGACGTTCGGGCCCGAGGCGATGACCTCGAGGGTGGCCGCCCAGGCGTTCTCGCCCGCGGGGCGGTCGGCGATCTGGATCTGGCCGATGTGGCCGGCGTTGCCCGTGCCGCCCGAGAGCAGGCGGCCGTTGACGATGAGGCCGCCGCCGACACCGGTCGAGACGGTGATCGCCAGGGCGTTGTCGGCGCCCTGGGTGGCGCCGACCCAGTGCTCGGCGAGGGCGAGGCTGACGCCGTCGAGTCGCAGGGTCACGGGGGCGGCGTCGGGCAGGGTCGAGGCCGCGAGTGCCGCGACCTGCTCGCGCAGCGGGTAACCGCGCCAGGCGTGCAGGTTGATCGGCGACACCGTGCCGTGCACGAGGTCGACCGGCCCGGCGCTGCCGATGCCCGCCCCGACGAGCGCGTCACCGTCGGGCAGGGCATCGAGGGCGTGAGCGACGACCGCGCGGACCGCCTCGGCGAGTTCGTCGGACGTCGACCCGGCGCCGGTGGGGCGTCGGTCGCGACTGCCGTCGAGCAGGGTTCCGTCGGAGGCGACCAGCGCCGCCTCGACCTTCGTTCCGCCCACGTCGACGGCCAGTGCGTAATCGGTCACGTCGGCCAGCGTAGCGGGGGAGTGCGACCCGACCGCGTGCCGGAATAGGGTGGCTGCCGGCACGCTGACGAAAGGCACCCCCATGGACACCACCGACGGTCGGGTCGCCGTTCTCGGCGACGCCCTCATCGACGAACTCCGCACCGACGACGGCTCGACCGACCACGTCGGCGGGGCCGGCCTCAACGTCGCCGTGGGGCTCAGCCGCCTCGGCGTCCCCACGACGCTGCTCGCCTCGATCGGCGACGACGCCGACGGCGAGTCGATCCGCGCCTTCCTCGCCGAGCACGGTGTCGAACTCGTCGCGACGATCAACCCCCTCGGCACCGGCCGGGCGGTCTCGCTGCGGGTCGACGGCGAGCCGACCTACGTCTTCACCGACGCCGCCGTCGCCCGCGGTCTCGACTTCTCGCCCGAACAGCTCGCCGTGCTCGCCGCCGCCCCCGTGGTCGCCGTCAGCTCGTACCCGTTCGACGACGCCCCGCTCACCGAGCGGCTGCTGCGGGTGGTCGGCACCGACCCCGTGCGGCTCGTCGTCGACCCGAACCCGCGGCCGGGGTTCCTGCCCGGTGGGGCGGCCCAGATCGCCGACTTCGCCGCCGGCTTCGAGCGGGTCGCGGCCTCGACCCTGCTCGTCAAGATCGGCGACGACGACGCCGAACTCGTCGCCGGGCGCTCCCTCGACGACTGGCAGGAGACGCTCCTCGCGGCGGGCACCGGGGGAGTGCTCGCGACCCGCGGCTCGGCCGGGGCGAGCCTGGTGCTGGCCGCGTCGGCGGGTGGCACCGCCGGCAACGACGTGACGCGGGGCATCTCGTCGGCCGAGGGCGAGGTCGTCGACACGATGGGCGCGGGCGACGCGACCTTCGCGTCGATCGTCGCCTCGCTGCTCGCCGAGCGGCGCGAACCCGGCTCGGTCTACTGGCCGGCCGCCCTCGAGCGGGCCATGGACGTGGCCGCGGCGACGGTCAGGGCTCCGGGGGCGTTGCTGCGGCTGCCCCGCTGACGCCGACCGGGTCCGCCGACCCGCGCCTCCTGCGCTCTGCCGGCGGAGGCTCAGCCGAGCGACTCGGCGACCGCCCGCGCCTTGCCCGACAGGTACCAGTGCGACCGTGCTCCGGTCTCGACCGGCTGCATGCCCACGACGACCTTGCCGCGCGAGTGCTGCTCGGCGAGGTCCTCGAACGCCTGGGCGATGTAGTCGAACGGGTAGAAGCCCGAGACGAGCACGCGCAGCTTGTTCTCGGCGATGAGCTTCGCCAGGGCCGACAGGATCATCGCGGGCTCGGTGTCGTCGCGCTCGGCGCCGATGAAGCGGATCTCGCGCTCGAGGCGGTCCTCGCTCGAGCTGAACCGCGCCGGCAGCACGCCGAGGTCGGCACTGAGCGCCGGGTTGTCCCCGCCGAAGTTGTCGATGAACGCCGTCACGTGGCGGTCGGTGCCCGCGGCCTTGTCGATGCGCTCGCGCAGGCCCTCGCCGTAGTCGACCGGCACGACGCCGATCGAGCGCAGGTAGTCGTGGTTGCCCGGGCTGCAGGTGCCGATCACCTTGGCTCCGAGCTGCAGGGCGAGCTGGCACTCGATGTGGCCGACACCACCCGCCGCCGCTGTGATCACGACCACGTCGTCGGGCCCGAGGTGCAGGCTGCGGACCGTGTCGTACGCGGTGGCCCCGGCGAGGTAGAGCCCTCCGGCGACCTCCCACGGGACGTGCTGCGGCTTCGGCACCACCGCGCTGGCCGGCACGGCGATGTAGGTGGCGTGCGCGCCACCGCCGACCGCGTGGCCGATCACCTCGGCACCGACCGAGAAGTTGCGCACCGCCGCGCCGCGCTTCTTCACGATGCCCGCGAAGCACGAGCCCTCACGGGCCGGGAAGTCGAGGGGCAGCCGGTCGACGAAGTCTCCCTGCCGGATGAAGTTCTCGATGTGGTTGAGGCCCGCGCAGATGACCTCGACGACGACCTCGTCGTCGGCCGGTGTCGGCAGCGGCTGCTCGACGAAGTGCAGCTGGGCGACGTCTCCGTACCCGTCGAACTCGATGGCCTTGCCCGGTCGTGCCATGACGCGCCTCCACTGCTGTCGTCGCGGCGGCGCCTGTGCCGTCGCGAGGGTGAGTGAATTGTGCGCCCTCGAGGTCGTCGTCGTCCGGCGGGCTCGCTTCGAGTTGCCTGGACGCGTCGTGCCGGCGGTGGCGGTGTCCCCGGTCAGGAGGCGCGGGTCGGCCTCGCCGTCAGAGCTGGCCGGTCGGCACCGAGAACGTGTCGCAGGCCGTCGCGCCCTGGCTGCGGCCGGTCTCGAACCACCTCTGGCGCTGCTCGGCCGAGCCGTGCGTCCAGGTGTCGGGATCGACCTGGCCGCCGCTCGCGGACTGGATGCGGTCGTCGCCCACCGCCGCCGCCGCGTCGAGCGCGTCGGCGACCTGCTGGTCGGTCACGGGCTCGAGGAACGTGGTGCCGTTCGCGTCCTGCACGGTGGAGGCCGCGCCGACCCAGGCGCCGGCGTAGCAGTCGGCCTGCACCTCGAGCCGGATGGTGTCGGAGCCCGGCCCCGTGCCGCTGCGATCGGCGCGGTCGAAGGCCCCGGTCAGCTGCTGGACGTGGTGGCCCCACTCGTGGCCGACGACGTACATCTGGGCGAGGGGGCCGCCGCTGGCCCCGAACTGCGACCGCAGCTGCTCGAAGAAGTCGGTGTCGACGAAGAGGGCCTCGTCGGGCGGGCAGTAGAACGGGCCCGTGGCGCTCGTCGCGCCGCCGCAGCCGGTGTCGGTCGAACCGCTGAAGAGGAAGAAGTCGGGGGTGCGGTAGTCGGTGACGCCGAGGGCGGGTGCCTCGGCGGCCCAGTACGCGTCGAGCGAGTCGGCCGCACCGACCATGCGGCAGTCGACGCTGTCATTGGCCTGCGCGCCGGTGGTGCACTCGGAGGACAGGTCGCCTTCGCTGACCGGCTGGGCGCCACCGCCGGCCATGCCGCCGCCGAGCAGCCCCGACACGTCGACGCCGGTGGCCTGGCTGATGAGGAAGACGGCGATGAGGCCGACGATGCCGATGCCGATGCCGATGCCGCCGCCGGCGACACCCACCGTGCGACCGCGACCGCGCCGCTTGACCTTGCTGCCGTCGAGGCGCGCGTCGTCGTTGAAGGACATGTCGCCGACGGTAGCGCAGGGCGGGGGTCAGTGCCCTTCGGCGGCTTCTTTCGCCTCGCGCTCTTTGCGGAGGACCTCGCGACCGGCGTTGCGCTCTTTGACGCGCAGTTCTTCTTCGCGCACGTCGGCGTGGATGCCGCGTTCGGTGCGCAGCCAGTCGGGCATCTCGTCGAGCAGGGCGTGGATCTCGTCGGTGGTCATGACGTCATCGACGCCGGCCCGGGCGAGGCCCGAGGTCGAGATGCCGAGCTTCTGGGCGACGACGGGCCGCGGGTGGGGACCGGTGCGGCGCAGCTCGGACAGCCACTCGGGCGGGTTCGTGCTGAGCTCGGCGAAGGCCTCGCGCGTGACGGGGGCGGCCTGGAACTCGGCGGGCGTGGCCGGCAGGTACACGCCGAGCTTCTTGGCGGCCGTGAAGGGCTTGAGGGTCTGCGGCTGCTTGCCGGACGGCGCGTCGGAGGTCATCTGCCCAGGGTACCGGGCCGATACCCTCGACCCATGACGACCGAGCCGACCCGCGCCCCGTTCCGCATCGGGGTCGTGCCCGGCGTGACCCTGTCGAAGTGGTCGAGGCTCTGGGAGGAACGCCGCCCCGAGACCCCGCTGGCCTTCGTGCCGCTCGCCGACGCGGACGCGGTGCCCGCCCTCGACGACGCCCGGGGCGACGAGCGGGTGGACATGGTCCTGGCCCGCCTGCCGATCGAGGTCGAGGGGTTGTCGGTCATCCGCCTCTACGACGAGCGAGCCGTCGTCGTCGTGCCGAAGGACCACGCCGTCACCGCGGCCGGCGTCGAGGACGAGGTCGAGGCCGCCGCGTTCGCCGACGAGCACCGGCACGACCTCGACCCGTCCCTCTCGCTCGCCGATGCCGTCGCCGTCGTCGCGACCGGGGCCGGCGTCGCCGTCATGCCGCAGTCCCTCGCCCGGCTGCACGCCCGCAAAGAGGTGACCTACCGCTACGTCGCCGACCTGCCGTCGACCACGATCGCGCTGGTCTGGCCCGAGGGCGAGCTCACCGACGACCTCGACGACTTCATCGGCGTCGTGCGGGGCCGCACGGCCCGCAGCTCGCGATCGAGGAGGCGCGACGAACCCGGGCAGGAGGCCACGGCCCGCAAGGGGTCGGCTCCCGACCCGCGCGGGGCGAAGCCGAAGCGCACGCCGCCGAAGGGCCGTGGGCCGCAGCGCGGCACGGGCCGCAGTCGACCCCGCCGAGGGCGCTGACCCCTCTCGCGCCGACCCCTCCGGCGCCGATGGGTCTGACAAGCTGAGCGGATGTCGAAGGAGACCTACATGTCGAAGAACATCTGTCTGCTCACCGGTGCCGGCCGCACGAACTCGATCGCGAACGGCATCGCCCACGAGCTCGCCGCCGACGGGTGGGACCTCGCCCTGACCACCTGGGACGGTTACGACGCCGCCATGCCCTGGGGTCTCAAGGCCGTCGACGTGGACTCGCTCGTCGGCGAGCTCGAGGCCACGGGTGCGCGCGTGGCCGTGTACCCGGCGGATCTGGGGGACCCGGGGACTCCCGCGCGCCTCCTCGGGGCGGTGAACGACGACCTGGGGCCGGTGACGGCACTCGTTCTGTCGCACTCGCACAGCGTCGACTCGTCGATCCTCGACACGACGCTCGAGAGCTGGGACGCGCACTACGCGGTCAACGTGCGTGCGGCATGGCTCGCGATCAAGGCCTTCGCCGAGCAGTTGCCCCCGGTCGACCGGCTCGACGACGGCGCCCGCATCGTCGCCCTCACGAGCGACCACGTCGTCCACAACCTGCCCTACGGGTCGAGCAAGGGCGCCCTCGACCGGCTCGTCGTCGCGGCGGCGCGTGAGCTCGGGCACCTGGGCGTCTCGTCGAACGCGCTGAATCCCGGCCCGATCGACACGGGGTGGATGGACGATGCCATCCGCGCCAGCGGCACCGAGCGTCAACCGACCGGGCGCCTCGGCACGCCCGCCGACATCGGACGGGTCGTGCGCTTCCTGCTGTCGCCCGAGGGTCGCTGGATCTCGGGCCAACTGCTCAAGGCCGACGGCGGCTTCTCGGTCTGAGCGGCGCCGGTGGTGGTGCCGGCGGTGGCGGCTCGCTAGCATCCGGGCATGACCGAACCCGTGACGTTCCGCACCACGATCGCCGAAGCTCGGACGAACGCGACGGGCATCGTCGTGCCGCCCGAGGCCGTCGAGTCCCTCGCCTCGGGGAAGAAGCCGGCGGTCGTCGTCACGGTCGAGGGGTACACCTACCGCAGCACGGTCGCGAGCATGGGCGGGCGGTTCCTGATCCCCGTCAGTGCCGAGCACCGGGCGGGGTCGGGCGTCGTGGGCGGGCAGGACGTCGAGGTCACACTGGCCCTCGACACCGAGCCGCGGGTCGTCGAGGTGCCGGCGGACCTGCGCGAGGCACTCGACGCGGACGACGCGGCCCGCGCCTCCTACGAGTCCCTGTCCTTCAGCCGGCAGCGCGCCCTGGTCGAACCGATCGGAGCGGCGAAGACCTCCGAGACCAGGGCTCGTCGGCTCGCCGCGGCGCTCGCCGTCCTCACCGGCTGAGCCCGACGGGTCGCGGCGTCCGACCTGTACCCCGCCACGCTGGGTGGTGGGTCGGCGCGAGCGGGGTACCGTCCACGCCACCACCGCGCGGCACCGGACGCCGACGGACGGACCGACACACCAAGGAGGCGCGATGTCGTTCAGCAAGGGAGACCACGTCACCTGGAACACCCCCCAGGGCGAGACCCACGGCACGGTCGTGGAGAAGCGCGTGAAGGAGTTCCAGCTCGACGGGCAGAAGTTCAAGGCCTCGGACGACGAGCCCTACTTCGTCGTCGAGAGCGACAAGAGCGGGGCGAAGGCCGCCCACAAGGGCTCGTCGTTGAGCCCGAAGAAGAAGTAGCACCAGCCGCACCCCACCCACCACCGCCCCACCCCACGAGGAGAACACCATGGCCGACCTGAACGACGTTCGCTGGAACGACGAAGCCCGCGACAAGATCCTGACCGACGCCGACAACGTCCTGCGCGACGCCGTCCGCGACGCCGCCGCCGCCCACTCGGGCGAGTCGTGGGAGGAGTCCTTCAAGGCGATCAACGACGCCGTCAAGGACCGCTTCATCGACTACGAGCCCGGCCCGGACGTCCGCAAGTACGCCGAGGCCATCGAGCGCGGCGACTTCAGCTGACCCGCGCCTCCTGGCCGGCGTCGACCCGTCGCACCCGTGAGCTGAGTGCCACGGCCACCGCGACGGCGACCACGAGGCCGGCCAGGGCGGCGAGCGACGCCGGGGTGCCGATGAGTTCGGTGAGCGGTCCGACGACGACCTCGCCGACCGGCACGCCGGCCAACGACGCCAACGTCAGGCACGAGAAGACGCGACCCAGGTAGGCCCCCGGCACCTGCCGTTGGACGACCACGTCGAGCGGCACCGTGAAGATCTCGAGCCCCACGCTGGCGGCGAAGAGGCCGAGGCTGATCCAGAAGAACCAGTGCAGCGGGTCGAACACGACCGGGTCGGTGCCGTAGGCGAACGACAGCAACACGAGCGGCAGAGCGAGCGCCGCGGCTCCGAGGCAGGCCGCCCAGAGGCGAAGCCGTCCTCGCAGGGCGCCGGCCCAGTACGCCCCGACGATCAGGCCGAGGGTCTGCAGGGCACCCGCGAACCCCCAGAGCAGCCGTCCGAACGACTGGTCGGCCACGAGCGGGCCCACCACCTGCACCCCGCCGGCGAAGGCGAACTGGAACGTGAAGGCCAGTGCCGCGGTGGCGACCAGCCAGCGCGTGCGCCAGACGAAGCCGAGCCCGCTGCCGAGGTCCTCGAGCACCGACGTCCCTCCGGAGGCGCGGGCACCGTCCCGAGGCAGCCCCACGAACACGACCGCCGCGACCACGAAGACGACCGCCCCGACGGCCAGCGCCACGCCCGACCCGGCGGTCGCGACCACCGCGCCGCCCACCGCCGTCCCGATCACCAATCCGACGTTCATGCCGACCCGGCTGAGCACCGTCGCGTCCCGGAGGCGATCGTCGGGCACGGTCTCGCGCAGCAGGGCGCTCGTCGCGGGGCCGAAGAAGGCGGCCGCGGCGCCGTTCACCGCGCCGACCGCCGCGAGGGTGGGCAACGTCTCGGTCTGCGTCAGCATGAGGGTGGCCGCCACGACGAGCGACGCCGCCGACAGCCACGACGAGGCGATCGCGACGGTGCGCTTCGAGAAACGGTCCGCGAGGGCCCCGCCGACCAGCACCAGGGCGATGTTGGGCACCGACCGGGCGACGACCACGAGCCCGAGGTCGACCGCGTCGGCCCCCAGGTCGATGGCCGCGAAGACGATGGCGAGGGGCGCGAAGCCGCTGCCCACCCACGAGAACAGGCGCCCGACCCAGAGGGCCCGGAAGGCAGGCGTTCTCAGCAGCGACCACGGCACCGCTGAACTCTATGCCGACGCACCGTGTGCGGACGCCTCGTCCTGAGGCGTCGTCATCCGCGCGGGGGACGACCTAGGCTGGCCCCGATGGACGCCCCCGCCTCCGAGCCCGACACGACCCGCGCCGACGTCACCGACGTCCCGCCGGTCGGCGTGGTGCGCGAACCCGGTCGGTACCGCAAGGGCATCGCCAAGCGCGAGGCGATCCTCGACGCCGCCCTGCCGGTGTTCGGCAAGGTCGGGTTCCACGGCGCCACCCTGCGCGAGATCGCACGACAGTGCGGCGTCTCGCACCAGTCGCTCATGCACTACTTCCCGACGAAGGACGAGCTGCTGATGGCCGTGCTCCGTCGGCGCGACGAACGACTGCGACGCCACTTCGACGACGACGGGGGCATGAGGGTCGACGAGCTCGTCGCGCTCGCCGAGTACAACGTCGACGTGCCCGTCGTCATCTCGCTGTTCATCACGGCGTCGGCCGAGGCCACCTCACCCGACCACCCGGCACACCACTACTACGCCGACTACTACGAGCGCATCGTCTCGTCGACCTCGGCCTACCTCGGGCTCGCCCAGGCTCGCGGCTGGTTGCGCGACGGCTACACCGCCGAGTCGGCCGCCCGCGTCGTGCTCGCCGTCCAGGACGGGCTGCAGCTGCAGTGGTTGTACGAGCGCGACGCGGTGGACGTCCCCGCCCTGATGCGCCTCGTGATCGGGAGCGTCCTCACGGTGCCGACTAGCGAACTCGACGCCGCCGTGCGCGAGGCGGCCGGGCACGCGGGCTGACCCGCGCCTCCTCGGTGGACGCGGGACGGCCGACGGCCGACGCCCGCTACTTCGCGCTGATGCGCTGGAACTTGCGGATGCACAGCGGCACGAAGACCACGAGCATCACGGCGATGCCGAGCAGGACCGTGGCGTAGGGGTGCTGCATCGTCCAGATGTCGGGCACCGGGGTGGCGCCCAGGTTGCCGAACGAGGTGCGGGCCGCCTGGACGAGCGACGACACCGGGTTCCACTCGGCGAAGACGCGGAGCACCGTGGGCAACGTGTCGCTCGGCACGAACGCGTTCGAGACGAACGTCAACGGGAACAGGATCATGAAGGACGCGTTGTTGATCGTCTCGGGCGTCTTGACGCTCATGCCGAGCAGGGCCATCACCCAGCTGAACGAGTAGCTGAACAGCAGCAGCAGGGCGACACCGCCGACGAACGAGGCCGGTGACGCGTTCACCCGCCAGCCGACCGCGAGGCCGGTGAGCATCATGATCACCATCGAGATCGTGTTGAGCGCCAGGTCGCTGTTCGTGCGACCGATCAGCACGGCCGACGGGCTCATCGGCAGGGTGCGGAACCGGTCGATGATCCCCTCTTTCAGGTCTTGGGCCATCGCGGCACCCGAGAAGGTCGAGCCGAAGACCACGGTCTGCGCGAAGATGCCCGCCATCAGGAACTGCGTGTAGTCGGTGCCCTGGACGGCGATGGCGCCGCCGTAGACCTGGCTGAAGAGCAGCACGAACATGATCGGCTGCAGCACGGCGAAGATCAGCATGTCGGGGGAGCGCTTGACCTTGATCAGGTTGCGCTTGGTGACGGTCCAGCCGTCCGAGGCCCAGGTGCCGACGCCCGTGTCGGTGGACGGGACGAGCGTCTGCGCGAGGGCGGAGGTGCTTGTCGTGGTGGTCATGCCCGTGCCTCTCTTTTCTTCGCACCACGTCGACCGCGGCCCCGACCGCCGGCCGAGTCGTCGTCGGCGGAGCCGTGGTCGTCTGCCGCGTCGTCGTCTGCCGCGCGGTGGCCGGTGAGCTGCAGGAAGACGTCGTCGAGGGTGGGGCGTCGCATGCCGGCGTCGTGCAGCTCGATGCCGGCGGCGCCGAGGTCGGCGAGCGTCCGCTGCAGGGCGGTCGGGCCGTCGGTGACCGCGACCTCGAGCTGACGACCGTCGGCCCCGACGGTCGGCTCGGAGTCGCCGTGCCGCCGGAGCACCTCGACCGCCTGGTCGGCCCTCGCCTCGTCGACGAGCGCGACGACGAGCCGGTGCCCGCCGACCTGGGCCTTGAGCTGGTCGGCCGTGCCCTCGGCGATGACGGCCCCGCCGTCGATGACCGAGATGTCGTCGGCCAGCCGGTCGGCCTCCTCGAGGTACTGGGTGGTCAGCAGCACCGTCGTGCCCCCGTCGACGAGCCCGGTGATGATGTCCCACAGGGCGAGGCGGCTGCGCGGATCGAGGCCCGTCGTCGGCTCGTCGAGGAACAGCACGCGCGGGTTCGTCACGAGCGCCCCGGCGAGGTCGATCCGTCGTCGCATGCCGCCCGAGAAGCCCTTGACCGGGCGGTCGCCCGCGGCGGCCAGGTCGAAGACGTCGATCAGCTCGCGGGCGCGGTCTCGACTGACGCGGCTGCCCAGGTGGTACAGCCGCCCGATCATGTCGAGGTTCTCGAAGCCGGTGAGGTTCTCGTCGACCGCGGCGTACTGCCCCGAGACGCCGATCGAGCGGCGCACGGCCTGGGCGTCGGCGACGACGTCGAGCCCGGCGATCGTGGCCGTGCCGGAGTCCGGCCGTTCGAGGGTGGTGAGCATCTTGACGCCCGTCGTCTTGCCCGCGCCGTTCGGCCCGAGCAGCGCCTTGACGGTGCCCTCGGGCACGATCAGGTCGAGCCCGGTCAGGGCGTGGACCGGGCCGGACTTGGACCGGTAGGTCTTCGTGAGGCCGCGTGCCTCGATCATCGCCATGGGTGCTCCCGGTGCGTGGGGCCCGTCCATCTGCGGACGGGTCGGTCTTGGCGGCCGCTGTGCACCGCCTGAACGCGCCCAAGGTAGCGCTGTCCGGCCCCCGCCGCCAGTGCCGATCGGCCCCCTGTGGAGAAGAGGCGCGGCGCACGTTACGGTCTCGTGTCAAACCTTGCCAGGTGGCAAGTTCCGCCCTACATTCATCCCATGACCACCATCGACGAGACGGCGGGGCCGTCCACCGCTGAACAGCTCCTGCCCGTCGGCATCGGCGACGACGCCGTCGCCCTCGCCCGCCGCTGGGCGCACGAGGCGTCCGGCGCCCCGAGCACCGGCTCGGCCCATCTGCTCGCCCAGGTCCTCAAGGACGAGTCGGGACTCGCCTTCACGATCGGCTTCGTCGACCGGGTCGTCCGTCCCGAGGACCTCGGCGTCGCCGCCCGCAACCTCTCGACCCTGGCGAAGCAGGCACCGGCCTTCCTGCCGTGGCACATGCGCTCCGCCGTGCGCCTCGGCGGCGTCATGGCGCCCGTGCTGCCGGGCGTGGTCGTGCCGATCGCCCGTCGCGTCCTGCGCGGCATGGTCGGCCACCTCGTCGCCGACGCCCGCCCCGCCAAGCTCGGTGCCGCGATCGCGAACATCAAGAAGGACAGGACGCGGCTGAACCTCAACCTGCTCGGCGAGGCCGTCCTGGGCGACGCCGAAGCCGAGCACCGCCTCGCGGGCACCCGGGCGCTGCTCGCCCGCGACGACGTCGACTACGTGTCGGTCAAGGTCTCGTCCATCGTCAGCCAGCTCTCGATGTGGGCCTTCGACGAGACCGTCGAGCGCGTCGTCGAGAAGCTCACCCCGCTGTACGAGCTCGCCGCCCGCTCGCCGAAGCCGAAGTTCATCAACCTCGACATGGAGGAGTACCGCGACCTCGACCTGACGATCGCCGTCTTCACGCGCCTCCTCGACCAGCCGCAGCTGAAGGGCCTCGAGGCCGGCATCGTCCTGCAGACCTATCTTCCCGACGCCCTGGGTGCCCTGCAGCACCTCACCACCTGGGCGACCGAGCGGGTCGACGCCGGTGGGGCCGCGATCAAGGTGCGCATCGTCAAGGGTGCGAACCTCGCGATGGAGACCGTCGACGCGACCGTGCACGAGTGGCCGCTCGCGACCTACGGCACCAAGCAGGACAGCGACACGAACTACAAGCGCGTGCTCACCTGGGCCTTCACGCCCGAGCGCACCCGTGCCGTCCGGGTCGGCGTGGCCGGCCACAACCTGTTCGACATCGCCTTCGCCCACCTGCTGGCCGAGGCCCGTGGCGTGAGCGACCGGGTCGAGTTCGAGATGCTGCTCGGCATGGCCGAGGGGCAGGCCGAGCTGGTCAAGGCCGACGTCGGGGGTCTGCTGCTCTACACGCCCGTCGTGCACCCCCGTGAGTTCGACGTCGCCATCAGCTACCTGATCCGCCGTCTCGAAGAGAACGCCTCGAGCGAGAACTTCATGTCCGCCGTCTTCGAACTCGCCTCGAACGAGGCCATGTTCGAGCGTGAGAAGGGCCGGTTCCTCGCCTCGCTCGCCGAGGTCGACGGAGACACCCCGGCGCCGCACCGCGTGCAGAGCCGCCTCGACGCGGCCCAGGCGTTGCAGCCCCGAGAGGCCGGCAGCGGCTTCGACAACGAGCCCGACACCGACCCCGCCCTGGCCGACAACCGCGCCTGGGGCCGCGAGATCGCCGCCCGCTCGACCGACTCGCGACTGGGCGTCGAGCTGATCGAGTCCGCCCGGGTGACCGACGCGGCCACCCTCGACGCGATCGTCGCCGACGCCGTCTCGGCGTCCGCCGACTGGGCGGCCCGCGGAGGCGCGGGTCGGGCCGCGGTCCTGCGCGAGGCCGCGGCGACGCTCTCGGCCCGCCGCGCCGACCTGATGGAGGTCGCGGCGAGCGAGACCGGCAAGACCGTCGCCGAGGGCGACGTCGAGGTCAGCGAGGCGATCGACTTCGCCAACTGGTACGCCCACCTCGCCGAAGAACTCGACCGGGTGGACGGCGCGACGTTCGTGCCCGAGCGACTCACCCTCGTCACGCCGCCCTGGAACTTCCCGCTGGCTATCCCGGCCGGCTCGACCCTCGCCGCGCTCGCCGCGGGCAGCAGCGTCGTGATCAAGCCGGCCGGCCAGGCCAAGCGCAGCGGTGCCGTCATGGTGCAGGCCCTCTGGGACGCCGGCGTGCCCCGAGAGGTGCTCAAGCTGGTCGACGTGGACGAGGGCGACCTCGGTCGTCACCTGGTGTCGCACCCGTCGGTCGACCGCGTCATCCTCACCGGCGCCTTCGAGACGGCCGCGCTGTTCACCAGCTGGCGCACCGACCTGCCCCTGCTCGCCGAGACCAGCGGCAAGAACGCCGTCATCGTCACCCCGAGCGCCGACCTCGACCTGGCCGCGTCCGACGTCATCAAGTCGGCGTTCGGCCACGCGGGCCAGAAGTGCTCGGCGGCGAGCCTGGTGATCCTCGTCGGCTCGGTCGCCACCTCCGAGCGCTTCCGCCGCCAGCTCGTCGACGCCGCGTCGACCCTGCGCGTCGGCCTCCCCTCCGACCCCACCACGCAGATGGGCCCGATCGTCGAGCCGGCCCACGGCAAGCTCGAGCGGGCGCTCACCACGCTCGGCGCGGGCGAGACCTGGCTGGTCGAGCCGAAGCGACTCGACGACACCGGACGCCTCTGGTCGCCCGGCGTGCGCGCCGGCGTCGCGGCGGGCAGCGAGTTCCACCTCACCGAGTACTTCGGCCCGGTGCTCGGCATCATGACCGCGAAGACGCTCGACGAGGCGATCGAGCTGCAGAACGCGACCGACTACGGCCTGACCGCGGGCCTCCACACCCTCGACCCCGCCGAGCTGTCCACGTGGCTCGACCGCGTCGAGGCGGGCAACCTCTACGTCAACCGCGGCATCACCGGGGCGATCGTCCGGCGGCAGCCGTTCGGCGGCTGGAAGAAGTCCTCGGTCGGCGCCGGCGCGAAGGCCGGTGGGCCGAACTACCTCGTGCACCTCGGCTCGTGGCAGCCGACGACGCTGACCGAACCGCAGGAGGCGCGCCCGGGTCGCGATGCCTTGGCCGCCCTCGAGGCCGCGTCGCCGCTGCTCGGGGCGTCGGGTGCGTCGGCTCCCGACGACCTGCGGGCCGCCGCCGCCAGCGACGAGCACTTCTGGACCACCGAGTTCGGCGTCGCCCGTGACGTCAGCGACCTCGGCCTCGAGCGCGACCTGCTGCGCTACCGCCCGCTGCCCGTCACGATCCGCGCCGCCGACGGGGCGGCACCGGCCGACGTGGTCCGCGTGTTGCTCGCCGGTCTGCGCTCGGGTGCGCCGCTCACGGTGTCCTCGTCGGTCGACCTGCCCGGCGCGCTCGTCCGGGCCCTCGGCCTCGCGGCCTCCGACGTCGTGCACGAGGACGACGCCGCCTGGCACGCCCGGGTGCGTGCGGGGCGCCTGTCGACCGAGCGCGTGCGGTTGGTGACGGACGCGGGCGACGTGACCGGCGCCTCCTCGGCTCTGGCGGACGCCCTGGGCGGCGACCCGTCGGTGGCCGTGTTCGCCGCCCCCGTCACACCGACCGGGCGCCTCGAGCTGCTGCCGTTCCTGCGCGAGCAGGCCGTCGCGATCACGGCGCACCGCTTCGGCAACCCCGACGACTGGAGTGCGGCCGTCATCTGACCCTGCCGGCGCATGCGGACGTCCGAACCCGCCGACTCGTGCGTGGTCCGGGCCGGGTTAAGCCATCGAGAGGTCACGACATGCCGCTCACCTTCGGAGGTGAGCGGCATGTCGTGACATCTCGCGGGGCGCGGGGTGAGTCTCAGACGGCGGGCTGCCCGGAGGCGTACCAGGCGGCGAGCCGGCGCAGGCCCTCGTCGACGCTCACCGCGGGCGTCCACCGGAGGTCGTGCTGCGTGCGCCGCTGGTCGAACCAGTGCGCGGTGGACAGCTGCTCGGCGAGGAACCTCGTCATGGGTGGTTCGTCGGTACCCGGTCGCACGGTCCAGACGCGCTCGACCAGCGACCCCGCGGCGCGGGCAACCCCGGCCGGCACCCGCAGCCGAGGGGCGGGCACCCCGGCGGCCGCGCAGATCCCGGCCATCAGGTCGGCGACGGTGCGGGGCTCGCCGTTGGTGATCACGTACGACTCGCCGCTGACCTCGTCCACGCGCTCGAGGGCGGCGGCGATGCCGGTCGCCGCGTTGTCCACGTAGGTGGAGTCGATCAGGGCGGCGCCGTGGTCGAGCAGCGGCAGGCGTCCGGAGCGGGCACGGTCGACGATGCGCTCGACGAGTTGGGTGTCGCCCGGGCCCCAGACGAGGTGGGGGCGGACGGCCACGACGCGCAGGTCGGCGTCGGACGCCCCGAGGGCGACGCGCTCGGCCGCGGCCTTGGTGCGGGCGTAGTCGCCGCGAGCGTGCCCGGGCGAGGCGGGCAGCGCGTCGTCACCGACGATCGACGATCCCGCGTGCGCCACGGACGGCGACGAGACGAAGACCAGCCGCGACACCGAGGAGGCGCGCATCGCCTCGACGAGGGAGCGCGTGCCCCCGACGTTGACGGCCTCGAACTCGGCGGCGTCACCCGTGAGCGACACCTTCGCGGCGAGGTGGACGACGGCGTCCTGGTCGCGGACGGCGGCGGCGACGGCCCGCGGGTTCGTCATCGACCCGAGCACGTCGCGAGCGCCGGGCACGCCCGAGGGCCGGCGCTGGAAGGTGGTGACCTCGTGCCCGGCGTCGGCGACCGCTCGGGCGACGGCGCCGCCGAGCAGGCCGCTCGCGCCGGTGACCAGCACCCTCACGGGCGCACCCCGCGTCGGCAGACGGGCGTGTTCGCCGAAGACGGGCGTCCGTGTGCGTCCGTGTCGGACGAACCCGCCCGGGTTCGGGCAGCGCCACCGACCAGCACCCTCACGGGCGGCGCATCCGACCGCCGGACAGCACCGACGTCGCCCACGCGGCGAGGCCGGTGCGGTCGATCTTGCTGTTGTGTCGCACGTCGGTCGGCAGCCGTGGCACGACGAGCACCGCGGCCACGGGCCGACCCGACGCCGACCCGACGGCCGAGCGCACCGAGGCCGCCAGGGCCGCGGACGCCAGCCCCGGGCGACGAGCCGGGGGGACGGTCTCGGCCACGACGACGACCTGTTGCGTGCCGGCCGGGCCGACGCCCACGACGGCGGCGCGGGCGATGCCGGCCCGCGCCTCCACGGCCTGTTCGGACGCCACCGGCGTCAGCACGCCAGTCGCCGTCGTGATCACGTGGGGCAGGCGGCCCTCGACCCAGAGCCGACCCTGCGCGTCGAGGTGCCCGACGTCGCCGGTGCGGTGCCAGCGGGTCTCGGCGGTGGAGCCCAGGCGGCTGAGGCGGTGCGTCAGCCAGAGACGGTCGTAGTGGTCCTCGACGTGGGGCGCCGAGACGACGATCTCGCCGGTCACGCCGGCGTCGTCGGTGAAGGCCGAGGAGGCGCGGCCCGCGTCGTCGAGCAGAGCGATCCGCACCGTCGTGGTCGCGCCGGGCAGCCCGACGCAGACACCACCGGCGTCGGGCGCGCCCGCGGCGACGGCGGCCTCGCGGTCGGCCGTCGCGGAGCGCACGCCCTCGAGCGTGACGTCGGTCATCAGCAGGCCCTCGGTCATGCCGTAGGGCGTGTGGGGCGTCGCGTTCGCCATGAGGTCGCCGGCCGCGGCCAGCAACGTCTCGGAGACGGGCGCACCCGCCGACAGGAACGTCTCGACGCCGGCCAGGGCGCGGTGGTCGGTGGCGTCGAGCTCGTCCGACGTCGCGACGACGTTGGTGAGCGCGGCGGGGGAGAGGAACACCACGGTGGCGTCGACGGCCGCCGTCGCGGCCGCGACCGCCCGGGCGGTCAGGGTGCGCGGCTTCGTGACGTCCATGTCGGGCGTGACGCTCGTCGCCCCGAGGGCGGGGCCGAGCAGGGCGAACGGGGCGAAGCCGGCCACCAGGCCGGTGCCCGGACCGACGCCGTACTGCGCGGCCAGGGCGTCGCGCAGGGCGGTCAGCTGGCCGTGCCGGTAGACGACGCCCTTCGCGGGGCCGGTCGAGCCCGAGGTGAACAGGATCGCGGCCTCGGCGTCGGCCGTGGGGGCGTCGGGCAGCTCGGCGAGGGCGCTGCGGGCGCGGCGGCCGAGGGCGGCGATCTCGGGCAGCGACGCCTCGACGCCGAGCATCCGAGCGGCGACGGGCGACAACGTCGTCGTCGAGATCTTGCGGCCCGGCCAGCCGAGGGCGGTCGCCGCCGTGAGCCCGGGGAGCTGGCCGATCACGTGGTCGGGCCAGGCGCCCCGGACGGCGCGGGTCAGGCCGCGCACGCCGAGACCGGCGTCGGCCACGACGACGACGGCGCCGAGGCGGACGCAGGCGTAGAGCACGGCGGTCAGGTCGGCACCGGGCTGCACGAGCAGCGAGACGCGGTCGCCGGGCCGCACGCCGTGCGCGCGGAGGCCGAGGGCGATCTCGTGGACGCGGCGGGCGAGCAGGCTCCAGCTCACCGAGCGGGGGCCGTCGGCACCCGCGGGGGCCATCTCGACGAGCGCGGTGGCCGGGCTGTCGGCCAGGGAGTCGAGGTACGACCAGAGCGGGCGGTCCTGCGGGGAGGCGACCCGCGCCTCCTCGGCTGCGACGGCTGCGGTTCCGACGGCGGCGGCCGCGACAGCGGCGGCTCCGGCCGGGGCGTCGACCGCGGCCGCGCCGTCGGGCAGCCGGTCGCCCAGCCAGGTGAGCACGGCCCCGGCGTAGTCGACGTCCTCGGCGACGAGGTGGCCGGCACCCTCGAAGCGGTGCACGTCGGCGTGCGGCAGGCGGTCGACCAGGTCGTCGAGGTACCGGTCGGAGAAGATCGGGTCGCGCGGGCCCCAGAGCATCAGGGCCGGCACGGTGAGTTCGCGCAGGCCCTCGGCGATGCGGTCGAGCTCGGGACTGCTGACGTGCTCGTCGTCGACCGGGATGTCGGCCACGAAGCCACCGATGCCGCCGCGGCGGTCGGCCTGGCGGTACGGAGCCCGGAAGCCGGCCTTCACCTCGGGCGACAGCGGCGGGTGGGCGAGACCCAGGGTCACGTCGAGGAAGCCGGTCGTGCCGACCGTCGCCCGGCCCAGCACGCCGCGGGCCAGGGTGAGGCGCAGGGGAGCCGGGATCTTCTCGCCCTCGGGCTGGTGGATCGCGGTGTTGAGCAGCATGAGCCCGGCGAGCTGGTCGGGGTGGTCGACGGCCCAGCCCATCGAGACGACGCCGCCCCAGTCGTGGCCGAGGGTGACGACGGGCCCGGTGACCTCGAGGGCATCGGTCAGGTCGCCCAGGTCGGCGACGCGGCGGGCCAGCGTCTGCGGCGAGCCCGTGCGCTCGGAGAACCCCATGTCGAGCTGGTCGACCGCGACGACGCGCCAGGCGGGCCCCCCGGCGGCGGCCGTCTCGACCGTCCGGGCGACGAGGCGGCGCCAGAGGTAGGACCAGGTCGGGTTGCCGTGCACGCAGAGGACGGTGCCGACCGGCTCGGCACCGACGGCGGCCAGCGCCTCGGCGTTGTCGAGGACGTGCCAGGTGCGGGAGGCGCGGTGTGCGCCGAGCCCGTACGGCACGTCGACGAGACGCGACCACGACGGGTCGAGCCCGTCGAGACCCGCGGGGGGACGTGACGCCGGCGCCGTGGCGGAGGCGGACCGCGGGAGCCGACTCACCAGGCGAGTTCCATCATCGCGGTGTTGATGCCCGAGCCGACGCCCATCAGCAGGACGCGGTCGCCCTTGCTGAGGGTCTTGCTCTCTTCGACCAGGGTGATCGGGATCGACGCCGGGCCGACGTTGCCGAGGGTCGGGTAGGTCAGCGGGACGAGCTTCTTGTCGATGCCGGCGGCCTTGACGAAGGCACCGGTGTGCACGTCGCTGACCTGATGCATGATGTAGCGGTCCATGCGCTGCCAGTTCCAGTCGCGCTTGGCCTCTTTCCAGGCCGAGACGACGAGTTCCATGCCGCGCTTGAGCAGGGCCTTGGCGTCGGTGAACATGCCGTCGACGCTGCCGACGCACAGGTCGTAGTTCTCGGTGGCGGCGCGGGTGACGCCGCCGACGATGCGGTGGCCCTCGGGGTGCAGGTCGGCACGGCCGATCACGGCGGCGGCGGCCCCCGAGCCGAGGGTGAGGCTGGCGAACTCGCTCATGAAGTCGTCGCGGCCGTAGCCCTTGGTGAGCAGACGGTCGATCGTGTTGACCTGGACGTCGTCCGCGTCCTCGCCGTCGATGATGACGGCGTAGTCGATCTGGCCGGCGTCGATCAGCTGGGCGGCGAGGGTCATGCCGTTGACGAAGCCGAGGCAGGCGTTGGCGATGTCGAAGTTCGTCGCCGACGAGGGCAGGCCGAGACCGTGGTGCAGGCGGACCGCGACCGAGGGCTCGAGGTGGGGACGCGTGACCGACGTGTTGATCAGCAGGCCGACCTGGTCGGGGCGGATGCCGGCCTCGGCCATCGCCCGCTTGCCCGCGTCGATCGCCGCCGAGTCGAAGCTCTGCTCGGTGCTCCAGTTGCGGCGCTCGTACACGCCGGCGACGCGCTGGAGCAGGCCCGTGGGCAGCTTGAGGCGCTTGAGCACGGGGCCGAGCTTCTCGTCGATGCTCTCGGAGGTGGTGACCCGGTCGGCCATGGTGCTGGTGACCGACAGCAACGCGACGTTGCTGTGCCGGGTCGTAGCGTTTCCGTTCAACGGAACTCCCTGTCGAGTTGTGGCGGGGTGGGGCTGCACGCGCGCGCGGGGTCGCGAGCGGAGCCGAACGTCGTGGGCACCGGTTCGGTGCATCCGTCAGTTTACGGCGACGGACGCTGGGTGGTTGCCAGGTTGACGGGGCACGTCCATGCCCTGAACGGCATGTGACCGGGGGTTCCGGCGTCAGGCCTCGGGGTCGCGGGGCAGTCGGACGATGCGGCGCCGGTCGTCACGCGTCCACCAGACGAGGTCGGCCACGGCCCAGGTGACGGCACCCAGACCGGCGGCCACGACGATCACGGTGACGACGGTGACGTGGCCCCCGCCCACCGTCAGGGCCGCGACGATGCTCGCGATCACGACGAGCGCGCAGAACGTCGTGACGAGGGGCAGGGCGATGCCTCCGCGCTTGGTGAGCAGCCAGTTCGGCACGTCGGGGTCGACGTGGACGTCTCGTCGTCGCACGGTGCCTCCTCGGCGGATCGGGGTCCCGGCGATCGTAGCCCGCGCACCTTGTACCCTCGGGTGCATGAGCGACCTGCGGCGACCCTGGTTCACCCTGACGAAGACGGGCGCCGTGGTGCCCGCCGTGTTCGAGGTGCTGATCGGCCTGTTCGGCCTCGTCGTGCAGGTGCTCAACATCGCCTCGGGGGTGCCGGTCCAGGCGCTGACCGTGATCATTCTGATCGTGGCCGTGTTGCTGGTCGCGCAGGGTGTCGCCGACCTGGTCTGGTGGAGCAAGGACGGCCGTCGGGCTAGGGCGCGCCAGGTCTGACCGCATCGCCGGGGGCTGCCCCGGTCGGCGGTTCAGGCGGTCGCCTCGGGGCGGGGCCGACGCAGTCGGTGCGTGGCGAGCAGCACGACGACCACCACGCCCACCCCGATGGCGGTGTCGGCCGTCCGGGCCGCCACGAGGGCGCCCACGTCGACGGGCGAACCACCGAGCGCGCGCATGCCGAGCGCCATGGGCGTGATGAACACGAGCGCCAGCCCGTAGTTGCGGACGATCAGCAGCTCGGTCGCGAACTGCAGCACGCCGAAGGCGACGATCAGGGCCGCGACGCCGGGCTGCCAGGCCAGCAGCAGGGCGGCGAGGCCGACCCCGACGAGGGTGCCGAGGAGGCGGTGGCCGGCCCGTACGAGCTGGCCCGCCGTCGCGGTCCCCACCACGGGCACCACGGCCGACACCATCGCCCAGTACGGGCTCTGCACGCCGAGACCCAGGCTGATCAGCCCGGCGGCGATCGAGGCCACCAGGCAGACCGAGGCGTGGACGATCGTCCGTCGGCCGTCCAGGGGGCGGGGGTCGCGCCTCCATCGGCGTCCGTCGACGGTGGCGAGTGCGCGGCGGCCGGCGGGCAGCAGCACGCCCGCGACCGACGCGAGCAGGGCGAGCGCGAGGCTCGCCGGGGCGACGACCGCGGCCACCGCGACGGTCGACGCGGTCGCGGGCACGAACGCCGAGACGCCGAGGCCGAAGACGAAGAAGAGCGGGCCGGGCGGGCTCCAGCGGCGCAGGTCGGAGACGGCTGACGTGACGCCGGCGACGAGACCGATCGTGACGACCAGCACCCAGACCGGGGCCGACGAGGCGGCCAGCGCGGTGCCCAGCACCACGCAGGCGACGAGGGAGAGCCCGGCCTCGAGCTGCATCTCGAGCCGCTGGAGGCGGGGGAGCCCTCGGCCGAACGCCGAGGCGAAGGCGCCGAAGACCGCATAGGGCGCCCACTCGACGTGCCCGATCAGGGCCAGGACGACCATGGGTACGAGCACCGAGACGGCCACGCGGGCGGCCGGACGGTGGGCGCCGTCGTGCGGGCCGAGGCGGACCAGGTCGCGCGGGTGCGGCAGCAGGCGGTGGGCGGGGGTCGTGGTCGTGATGGGGCGGTCCTCTGGTCGACGTGGCGTGGGCGCTCGTCGTCGAACTGCTTCACGGGTGAATGATCTGAGGGCTACTTTACTCGTGAACCATCGGTAGGCTCAAGGGCATGACCGACGCCGAGCCTCGCGACGCGATGGACGACGTCCACGACCGGTGGCGTGAGCTGCGGCCCGACCTCGACGTCTCGGCCATCCCCGTCATCGGCCGCGTCAACCGGCTCGCTCGCATCGTGCAGCGGCGCAGCGACGATCTGCTCGCCGAGTTCGGCCTGGGGCGGGCGGACTTCGACCTGCTCGCGGCCCTGACCCGACGCGACGCACCGACGAGTCCGACGCAACTGGCCGACGAGACGCTCCTGTCGCCGCCGGCCGTCACGAAACGCGTCAAGGGCCTGCTCGCGGCAGGCCTCGTCGACCGCACGGCGAACCCTGCCGACCACCGCGGCTACTTCGTCGCGCCGACCGCCGCCGGGCGTCGCCTGATCGACCGCGTGCTCGAGGTGCAGCTCGCCGACGAGCGGGCGATTCTCGCCGCCCTGCCCGAGGAGGCGCGCGCGGCCGTCGCGGACGGCCTGCGTCACCTGCTCGTCGCCCTCGACGGCTGAGTCGGACCCGTCCGGGGTCGCCCGGTCGTCTGGCCGGCGTCTCGGGAGGGGGCGCCGCTCAGGCCTTGATCTCGCTGGAGACGCTGATCTCGGATGTCTGCGGCTCGGGATCGGGTCGTGGTGGCCGCCGCCTCTCGAACCGGGTCTTGGCGCCGAGCGACGGGCTCTCGACGAGGTGCCAGGACACGACGGCCAGCAGCAGGGTGACGGCCGTCACGGCGACGAAGTTGACGGACAGGGGCTGGACGCCGAACACGGCGATGAATGCCTGTTGGACGGGGAAGGCGAAGATGTACAGCCCGTACGAGAAGTCACCGTAGCGCGACGCACGACGGACCACGGGGGTGGAGGTCAGGCCCAGGGCCAGGATGATGTACGGCAGCAGGACCCACGTCGCCACACGCCCGATCTCGGCGTCGGCGGTGAAGAGGAGCGGCAGGGCCAGAGCGGCCACGAGGGCGAGGTCGAGTCGGAAGGTCCGGTTCGTGAACGCGATGGCGCAGACCATGCCACCCGCGAAGAAGATCCAGGGCTCGAGGGCGTCGCCGAGGTAGTAACCGTAGACCTTGACGGGAACGTCGAGCGTGAAGAGGGTGATGGCGCACGCGACGCCGAAGGCCGAGGCCGTGACGAGGCGGAACCGCGCGGGCACGGCCATCAGGATCGGGACGAAGAGGTAGCAACTGAACTCGACCGGGAGCGTCCACAGCGACCCGTTGACGACGTCACCGTAGGGCAGGCCCTGGAAGACGCCGGGCAGGACGAACGCCGGACGGAGGATGGCGTTGTTGAGGAAGGTCCACGTGCCCGGGCTGGCGAAGTACTCGCTCGTCGACAGCGACGTCGCGATCGGACCGAACACCAGGATGCTTCCCAACGTGACGACGATGAGCGCCGGGAAGATGCGGAGCGACCGGGCCAGGAGGTAGCTGCCCAGGTGGGGGCGACGCAGCCAGCTCTTGGTGATGAGATACCCGCTGATGACGAAGAACACGTGCACACCGAGCACGTGGATCGGCGTGCCGTAGAGGTACGGGATCGTCGCCACGGCACCGGTGAGCGGGTAGGAGTGGCCGATGATGACCATGAGCGCACCGACGATTCGGAGCGCGTCGAGGTTGTTCTCCCGCCGGGACAACTCTGCAGATGGGCTGTCCATCCTCCCGAGGATAGACGATGAGCAAGCGTCGTCATCTCACTCGCCCCTAGGCTCGAACCATGCGTGCCCGATCCGACCGTGTCCGTCGACGCCGAGCAGCCCTGACCTCGCTCGTGGTCCTCTTGGTCACGTCCGGCGTCCTGGTCGCGGTGGGGCCCTCCGCGGGACGGGTCCTCGGGGCCGTCGTGGCCGACGCCGGCGTCGACACGGCTGCCGGGCGTGCGGGCACTCCGATGTCATCGTCTTCCTCGTCGGGTGACCGGCGGATCGTCGAGTATCCCAGCCGCCCGAACGGCGACGTGGTCGTGTACTTGCACGGAGCAGGCCAGGACGCTACCGCGCTCGTGTACGACCCCGAGGTCAAGTCTGTCGTCGACGCCTTGCTCACCGCGGGTTACGTCGTCGCGTCGAGTGACGGAGGGCTGGACTCGTGGGGTGACGAGGCCGGGGTGACCGAGTACCTCGATCTGGTCGCCGACCTCCGGGGGGCCGACGAGGCATCCCGGGTCTTCCTGGTGGCCGAGTCCATGGGGGCCTTGTCCGCGGCGCAAGTCGCGACCCGGACCGACGTCACCGCCTGGGCCCTGATGTACCCGGTGTGCGACGTCTCGACCATCTCCGAGCCCACCCTTCTGGCCTCGCTGTCGGCTGCCTACCCGGACGGGGTGCCCGCGAGGCTGAGTCCGCTCGCGTGGCCCGCCGGGGTGCCGGTGAAGGTCTGGGCGTCGCCAGGCGACACCCTCGTGGGCAAAGCCGCCAACGCCGACCGTTGTGCTGCTCGCGTGGGGGCGTCGGTCGTGTCGACGACGGGTCAGCACGGTGATCCGTCCAACTTCGACGGGCAAGCCGTCGTCGACTTCTTCAGAGCCGGCCACGGGACTTGAACCCGTAACCTTCCGATTACAAGTCGGATGCGCTACCAATTGCGCCAGGCCGGCGAGGCTCGCCCATCTTACCCAGCCCGCGCCTCCTCACCCGGCGTGGAGGATGCGGTCGGTGCAGGATTGGCGTTCGGGGGCCGAGAAGTGGTGAAGTAGACGGAGCGCACCGCGCCCGCCGGACGCACCGACCTGAGGAGCCCCCTTGTCCACGATCTTGACCGCGCTCGGTTCGCTCGCCATGCTCTTCGTCAGCTTCGCCCTGTTCGCCTACTCGTTCGGCTCCGGCGAGCCCAACGCCTTCGTCTTCTTCGGGGGCATCGTCCTGATGACCGGCTCGTTCTGGCTGCCCATCACGGTGATCGGCAACAGCCACAAGACCTGGTGACCGGGTCGGTGCCCGCAGGGGCACCGACCGACTACGGCGTGCTGACGAATTGCTCGGGGTCGAGCAGCTTCCGCGGCTTGGCGTCGTCGCCGTCACGACCGCCGACGTAGAGCCAGCCCAGCAGCTGTTCTCCGTCGCGCAGGCCGTGTGCCGTCGCCACCTCGGGCGCCCGGGTCAGGACGCCGGTCCGCCAGAACACGCCCCAGCCCTCGTCGTCGAGCACGAGCGACAGCAGGTGCGCCACACCCGAGGCGACCGATTCTTGCTCCCAGTAGGGAACCTTGCGGCTCTCGCGCGGCGAGACGACCACCGCGACGATCAGGGGAGCACGCAGCGCCTTCTGCGTCAGCTTGTCGCGAGCGTGACCCTCGGCCCGACCCGCGTCGGCCAGCGACCGGCCCACGACGAGTCGGTCGTCACCGCGGAACTCGATCAGCCGCCACGGGCGCAGCTCGGAGTGGTCCGCCACCGTCGCCGCCGACCGCACGGCGTCCAGCAGCTGCTCGTGCGTCGGGGCCACGTCGGTGACCTTCGACCGCGACCGTCGGCGCCGGGCGGCGTCGGCGACGGCGCTCACTACTCGGCGGCCTTGAAGTCGAGCGAGATGCTGTTCATGCAGTAACGGTCGCCGGTCGGCGTGCCGAAGCCGTCGGGGAACACGTGGCCCAGGTGCGAGCCGCAGTTCGCGCACCGGACCTCGGTGCGGGTCATGCCGAGCGAGTTGTCCTCGATCAGCTGCACCGCGTCCGGGTTCACCGACTCGTAGAAGCTCGGCCATCCGCAGCCGCTGTCGAACTTGGTGCCGCTCTTGAACAGCTCGGCGCTGCACGCCGCACACGCGTAGACGCCGGCACGGCTCTCGTCGAGCAGCTCACCGGTCCAGGGGCGCTCGGTGGCGGCCTCCCGCAGGACGGAGTACTGCTCGGCGTCGAGCTCTTCACGCCACTGCTCGTCGGTCTTCTCGATCTTGTACGCCACGATGATCTCCTTGCTTGTCGGGACTCCTCATTCAACACGGTCGACCGGTGCACGATTCCCCGGCCCCCACCGGGCTGCCAGACTCCTGGTCGTGAGCACCTCCGACCGCTTCCTGGCCGCGGCCCTCGCCTTCGACCGTGAGGGGTCGCCGTCGCAGGCAGAGCTCGCGCGGGGCATCGCGGGCGATCCGACGGCGCTCGCCGTCGTCGACCGGGCCGAGGAGGCGCGGCGCCAGCCCGTCCTCGTCCTCGCGGTCTGCCGGTGGCTGGGTGCCCCGCACGGGGCCTGGTCGGTGCTGCGGCCCTGGCTGCTCGCCCGCTCCGACGACGTCGTGGCCGAACTCGGTCGGCGACTCACCCAGACCAACGACGTGCGCCGCTGCGCCCCGCTGTCGATCGCGCTGGCCCGCGTGCCGGGCCCCGTCGCCCTCATCGAGGTCGGCGCCTCGGCCGGCCTCTGCCTCGGTGTCGACCGGTACGGCTACCGCTCGGGCGACCGGACCTGGGGGGACGCGTCGAGCACGGTGCAACTCGGGATCGACGTCGTCGAGGGCGCGACCCGGTCTCGGGTCGAGCTTCCGACGGGACGGCTGCCCGAGGTCGTCTGGCGGGCGGGGATCGACCTCGACCCGGTCGACGTCCGCGACCCCGAGCAGGTGGCCTGGCTCGAGACGCTGCTGCCGCCCGAGCGCGGTGATCGACGGGACCTGCTGGGGCGGGCCGTCGCGCTCGCCCGCACCGCGCCTCCTCGGCTCGTCGCGGCGGACGCCGTCGACGGTCTCGCCGCCCTCGTGGACGAGGCCTCGACGGGCGCCACGCCGGTCGTGGTCTCGACGGGCACGCTCGTCTACCTGCCGGGTCGGCGGCGCCAGGCCTTCGTCGACGAGGTCGTCCGGCTGGGTGCGCGGTGGATCTCGTACGAGCGCCGCGACCTGCTGACGGACGTGGTCGCCGAGGTGCCGCCGGGGGTGTCTCCCGACGACGCGTTCGCGGCCCTCGCCCTCGACGGCCGGGCGCTGGGCGTGGGGGACGCCCACGGAACGCGGCTGCACCTCACGGCCTGACCGCGAGTCGGCTCGCGGCACCGGGCGACCGAGGGTGCCTCGGGCGGGTGGGCGCGTCGGCGGACCACGCCCCCGGCCTCCGCGATCGGTCGGGACCGCGCCCATAGGATGACCCGGAACCCAGGGGAGGGCCGCCACGATGGACGAGAACGCGACAGGTGACGACGTGCGCTCCGGCATGCTGTCCGAGAGCGACCGCGCCGTCCTCGATTTCGAGCAGCGTGCCCCCGCCTCGGCCGGTGCCCGGGAGGCCGCGATCCGGCGCGAGCTGGGCCTCGGGGTCGTCCGCTACCAGCAGTTGCTCAACTCGCTCATAGACCGACCCGCTGCACTGGCCTACGCACCCATGCTCGTCGGCCGCCTGCAGCGCCTGCGAGTCGCCCGCCGCGACGCCCGATCGACCCGTTCGTTCGGTCCGACCCGCTGATCCACGAGAGACCACGCATGCCGAAATTCGACCGAGACCGGTTCGACGACGTCCCCGCCGACCTCGACCGCGTCGGGGCCCACCGAGCCGAGAAGCGCCCCGGCAGCGGCTGGATCGGCTTCGCCTGGGCGGCCCTCGCCGTCGGCGTGCTGGTCGGTGCCGGCGTCGTGTACCTCGGGGTCGCCAACAACAGCTTCCAGTTCGTCAACCCGTCGTCGTCGAGCACCGCGGGGGCCGAGGACCCCGAGACCGACACGGCGACCCCGACGGCCACGCCGTCGGTCACCCCGCTCACCGACCCCTCGCAGGTCGACCCCTCGGTCACCACGATCACCGTGCTGAACGGAACGGCCACGGCCGGGCTCGCCGGTTCGGCCTCCCAGCGGCTCGAGACCGACGGTTGGGTCGTCGGCACCCAGGGCAACGCCAGCGAGCGCGTCGCGACGTCGACCGTCTACTACTCGGCGGCCGTCGACGAGGCCGTCGCGCTGGGCCTCGCCCAGCAGCTCGGCATCGCGGACGTCGAGCTGACCGACGCCTTCCCGGGTGCCGCCGTCACGATCGTCCTCGGGGCCGACTACAGCGCCTGACAGGCCCCTGCCCGCCGGCCCGATCCGAGGAGGCGCGGGTCCCGTCGGGCCCTCACCGCGCCTCCCGTGTTACGCCCGCGTTTAATTACCGGTGAAATCCTCGTTTTCGGCGGGTGTTTCTCGTTCGAGGTGTGTTCTTCGGCTTTCCTCGTGGCTAGCATCTGGAACTGGTCGCCCCCCACGGCTCGCCGACCTGGTGTTCTGCACGAGTGACGCTGTCCCGTCCGGGCTCGCAGATGACTGCGTGGACGACCCGGCTCTGCAGCACCGCACGCGCCGTACCACCACAGCAAGGGGAGCAACACCATGGCAAACGGGACCGTGAAATGGTTCAACGCGGAGAAGGGCTTCGGCTTCATCACCGTCGAGGGAGGCGGCCAGGACGTCTTCGTGCACTACTCGGCGATCGACATGAGCGGGTACAAGGTCCTCGAAGAGGGCCAGGCCGTCGTGTTCGAGGTCGGCACGGGCGACAAGGGGCCGCAGGCGGAGTCCGTCCGGCTCGCCTGAGGCCCGTCGGCGCGCCTCGACGCACCCACTCCCTCGCCGCACGCCGTCACGGTCCGCCGTGGCGGCGTGCTCGTGCGTCCGGGCCCCGCCACGTCACTTGCACTCTCATCGGGCGAGTGCCAGAATCGTTGCTGGCACTCGCGACACGTGAGTGCCAATGCTTCTGCTTCATGACGTCCGGGAGGGACGAAAAACACACATGGCTAAGATCATTGCTTTTGACGAAGAGGCCCGTCGTGGCCTCGAGCGTGGCCTGAACATCCTGGCCGACGCGGTGAAGGTCACGCTCGGCCCGCGTGGTCGCAACGTCGTGCTCGAGAAGAAGTGGGGCGCCCCCACCATCACGAACGACGGCGTCTCCATCGCCAAAGAGATCGAGCTCGACGACCCCTTCGAGAAGATCGGTGCCGAGCTCGTCAAAGAGGTCGCGAAGAAGACCGACGACGTCGCCGGTGACGGCACGACCACCGCGACGGTGCTGGCCCAGGCCCTCGTCCGCGAAGGTCTGCGCAACGTCGCGGCCGGTGCCGACCCCATCTCGCTGAAGCGCGGCATCGAGAAGGCCGCCCAGGCCGTCTCCGACCAGTTGCTCGCCGACGCGAAGGACATCGAGACCAAAGAGCAGATCGCTGCCACGGCCTCGATCTCGGCCGCCGACCCCACCATCGGTGCGCTCATCGCCGAAGCGATCGACAAGGTCGGCAAAGAGGGCGTCGTCACCGTCGAGGAGAGCAACACCTTCGGCACCGAGCTCGAGCTCACCGAGGGCATGCGCTTCGACAAGGGCTACCTGTCGCAGTACTTCGTCACCGACCCCGAGCGCCAGGAGGCCGTCTTCGAGGACGCCTACGTGCTCATCGTGAACTCGAAGATCTCGAACATCAAGGACCTGCTGCCGATCGTCGACAAGGTCATCCAGTCGGGCAAGCAGCTGCTCATCATCGCCGAGGACGTCGACGGCGAGGCCCTGGCCACGCTCGTCGTGAACAAGATCCGCGGCATCTTCAAGTCGGTCGCCGTCAAGGCCCCCGGCTTCGGTGACCGTCGCAAGGCGCAGCTGCAGGACATCGCGATCCTCACCGGTGGTCAGGTCATCGCCGAAGAGGTCGGTCTCAAGCTCGAGAACGCGACGCTCGACCTGCTCGGTCGTGCCCGCAAGGTCATCATCACCAAGGACGAGACGACCATCGTCGAGGGTGCCGGTGACGACGAGCAGATCGCCGGCCGCGTCCGTCAGATCCGCAGCGAGATCGAGGCGACCGACAGCGACTACGACCGCGAGAAGCTCCAGGAGCGTCTCGCGAAGCTCGCCGGTGGCGTCGCCGTCATCAAGGCGGGTGCCGCGACCGAGGTCGAGCTGAAAGAGCGCAAGCACCGCATCGAGGACGCCGTGCGCAACGCGAAGGCAGCCGTCGAAGAGGGCATCGTCGCCGGTGGTGGCGTCGCCCTCATCCAGGCCGGCAAGACCGCTCTGGCGAACCTGCAGCTCGAGGGCGACGAGGCGACGGGTGCGAACATCGTCCGCGTCGCGATCGACGCTCCCCTGAAGCAGATCGCCTTCAACGCCGGCATGGAGCCCGGCGTCGTGGCCGACAAGGTCCGCGGGCTCGACATCGGTTGGGGCCTCAACGCCGCGACCGGCGAGTACGTCGACATGCTGGCCGCCGGCATCATCGACCCCGCCAAGGTCACGCGTTCGGCTCTGCAGAACGCCGCGTCGATCGCCGGTCTGTTCCTCACGACCGAGGCCGTCGTCGCCGACAAGCCCGAGAAGAACCCGGCCCCGGCTGGCGACCCCTCGGGTGGCATGGACTTCTAGTCCGCAGCCGCGCGGCTCACACCGTGCACACGCTCAAGGGCGGTTCCCCTCCGGGGGAGCCGCCCTTCGGCGTTGCCGGGGGAGGGGCGTGCCCCAGGGTTCGGCCGGGCTCCGGCGCCGGCTCCGGTACAACGCCAGGAAGTGGACACGACACCAGGATGTGGACACGACGCCACGAGAAAACGTGGTGCGGTGTCCACTTCCTGGCGTCGGGGTTCGGGGTTCGGGGTGCGGGGTGCGGGGTGCGGGGTGCGGGGTGCGGGGCGCGGGGCGCGGGGCGCGGTGCGCGGTGCGCGGTGCGGGGTGCGCGGGGCGCGGCACCGGGCGCGGGGTGCGGCGCCAGGTGCGGAGCCCGCGGCGCAAGGCGCGCGGCGCCAGGTGCGGAGCCCGCGGCGCAAGGCGCGCGGCGCCGGGCGCCCGGCGCGGGCCGGGGCCGGTCGGGCTAGGCGGTCGCGGCGGCCGGCTCGGCCGCGGTGACCGCGTCGGCGGGCATCAGCGGCAGGGCGACGCGGAACGTGGCTCCACCCCCGGGGGTGTCGTCGACGTCCACCGAGCCGCCGTGGGCCGCGACGATGCCCGACACGATGGCCAGGCCGAGGCCGCTGCCGCCCGTGTCACGGGTGCGCGACGAGTCGGCCCGCCAGAAGCGCTGGAAGATCTTCTCGCGGATCTGCGGCGGGATGCCCTCGCCGTGGTCGACGATGGCGACGGTGGCGACACCGCGCCCGGGGTCGGACTGCACCACGAGCTCGATCGGGCTGTCCGGCTCGGTGAACCGCATCGCGTTGCCCATCAGGTTGGTGATCACCTGGCGGATCTTGTTCTCTTCGCCGTGCACGATGGCCGGGGCCTCGAACCGCTGCACCTCGTCCTGGAGCTGGGCGGCGGTGGCCGTGTCGCCGTTGCGGACGGCCCGAGCCCTCAGGCTGCGGAGGCGGGCGAGGGTCGCACCCGCGAACGAGATCGCACCCGTCGTGCCGGGCGAGGCATCCGTGGGCGAGGTGCCCGCCGCGGGGGTGCTCGCAGCCGGTGGGGCGGCCTCGAGGGAGCGTCCTTCGGCCGGTGTCTCGTCGCCGTCGGTCGGAGCCTGCGCCGAGGCGAGGACGGGTTCGAGCACGATCACGTCGATGTCTCGATCGGGGTTCGACGCCATGGTGTCGAGGGCCGAGTCGCGCGCCAGCTGCACGAGGTCGACGGGACCGAGCTCGAGCGGCTTGGACTCGTCGAGACGGGCGAGGGCGAGCAGGTCCTGCACCAGCACGCCCATGCGGATGGCCTCTTTCTCGATGCGGTCCATGGCCTGGGCGACGTCCTCGGGCTTGGTCAGCGCACCCATGCGGTACAGCTCGGCGTACCCGCGGAGGGAGACGAGCGGCGTCCGCAGTTCGTGGCTCGCGTCGCCGACGAAGCGGCGCATCTGGTCGATCGTCCTCGCGCGGTCGTCGAATGCGCTGTCGATCCGGTTCAGCATCGTGTTGAGGGACCGGTTCAGTCGTCCCACCTCGGTGTTCGGCGTCGTCGAGTCGAGTCGTTGGGTGAAGTCGCCGTCGGCGAAGCGGGCCGCGGTGGCCTCGACGTCGCGAAGCGGCGCGAAGGTCGACGTGACGAGCAGCCGGGTGAGGGCGGCGCCGAGCACGACGACCGAGAGGCCGAATCCCAGGAAGATGCCGCCGAAGCGCCCGATGGTGGCGTTGGTGCCCGCCAGGTTGGTGCCGGCCACGATGACGGCCGGCACGGTCGTCACGCCGCCCTGGGCGTCGGTCGAGCGCAGGTTGGCCGCGTGGGCGAAGAGGCGCCACTCGTTGTCACGGGTCGCGTTGTACCGGTTGAAGGCCTCGTCGAGGGGGGCGCCGGCGACACCGACGCCGGAGAGGTCCGGGGCGTCCGTGGCACTCGACAGCTGTGAGCGGGTGTCGCAGATGAGGTCGCCCTCGTCGTCGAGGATCGCCACGTAGCTGCTGGTCAGGCCGGCGAAGTTCACGGTGCACGATCGGGAGTCCGCCTGGTCGAAGGAGGCGCTGGTGAAGTTGGTCGCCGAGTTCCGCAGGGACGTGTCGACCTGCCCCATCAGGTAGGTGCTGAGGACGGTCATCGTGCCGAGGCCGGCGACGACGAGGCCGAGGGTGACCAGGGTCACCGTGATGCCGGTGATCTTGGTGCGGATGGAGATCTCGTTCCACCACTGCGAGAGGCGAGCGTGCATGAGGTCAGACGTTATCGGAGCCGGCTGGGCACACCCCGCCCGTCACCGCACGCACGACGAAGCCCGACCGCTCGGGGCGGTCGGGCTTCGACGGGTGGACGGGCCGGAGGTGGTGCGTCAGGCCTTGGAGGCCTTGAGCATGTAGCCGAAGCCGCGCTTGGTCTGGATGATCGGCTCGGTCGAGAACTGGTCGAGCTTGCGACGCAGGTACGAGATGTAGCTCTCGACGATGCCGGCGTCGCCGTTGAAGTCGTACTCCCACACGTGGTCGAGGATCTGGGCCTTCGACAGCACGCGGTTCGGGTTGAGCATGAGGTAGCGCAACAGCTTGAACTCGGTGGGGCTGAGCTCGATGGCCGTCTCGCCGATGGTGACCTCGTGGGTGTCCTGGTCCATCGTGAGCTCGCCGGCGCGGATGATCGCGTCCTCGTCCTCGTTCATCGTGCGCCGGAGGATCGCCTTGATGCGCGCGACGATCTCGTCGAGGCTGAAGGGCTTGGTGACGTAGTCGTCGCCGCCGACGGTGAGGCCCGTGATCTTGTCCTCGGTGTCGTCCTTCGCCGTGAGGAAGAGGATGGGCGACGTGTAACCCGACGAACGGAGGCGCTTGGTCACGCCGAACCCGTTCATGTCGGGCAGCATCACGTCGAGGATGATCAGGTCGGGTTCCTCTTCGAGGACCGCCGAGATCGCCTGCGCACCATTGCCGACCGCACGGACGGCGAAGCCCGCGAAACGCAGGCTGGTGGTCAACAGGTCGCGGATGTTCGGTTCGTCGTCGACGATCAGGATCTTGGGGCCGTCACTCATGCGCCCAAGTATCTGCGCGCCTCCTCGGTGTTTCCTGTGAGCCGGAGGCACGTCACCCGCATGTGGACGGAGCGGCAGCCCTCAGGCGGCCGTGACGGCAGGACGCTCAGGCGTCGGGGCCGGACCACTCGACGTTGGGCACCAGGGCCACGCGCGTGGTGAGCTCGAGCAGCTCGTCGGGCACGGCCAGGGTGAAGTCCACGCCCTCACGCCGCTCGAGCACCGCCGTGTAGCCCGAGGCCCGGGTGATCTGCCACCCCGGGAACTCCTCGACGGAGGCGGCGACGACCTGGGCCTCGGAGGCGTCGTCGGTCGCACCGATCGCGGTGAGGCCGGCGAACAGGTGGTCCTTGACGGGCGACCCGGCGAGCAGGTCGCTGCGTTCGATCACCTCGGGATCGGGGCTCCAGGTCACGATGCTGAGGGTCGCCCCCGCGTGAAGCCCGCCCTGCACCTCGTAGGTGCGGGCGACCGACACGACGACCGACGGGTCCCACTCGGCGAACCGGGCGACCTGGCCGCGGAACTCCATGGCGTCGTGGTCGAGGGACGCGACCAGGGGGCCGAAGGTCGCGAACGGGGCCTGGTCGGCCGCGAACACCCGGCGCAGGCTGTCGCGCCAGAGCTCGTCGTCGCCCAGGGGCAGGTCGGCGCCCTGCTCGTCGGTCACGCGGCGACCACCGGCGAGTCGAGGATCGTGTAGCTGTAGCCCTGCTCGGCCAGGAAGCGCTGGCGGTTCTGCGCGAAGTCCTGGTCGACCGTGTCGCGGCTGACGAGCGTGTAGAACGAGGCGGGCAGGCCCGACTTCTTCGGCCGCAGCAGACGACCGAGTCGCTGCGCCTCTTCTTGCCGGGACCCGTACGAGCCGCTGACCTGGATCGCCACGGTCGCCTCGGGCAGGTCGACCGAGAAGTTGGCCACCTTCGAGACGACGAGCACCTTGAGGTCGCCGTCGCGGAAGCGCTGGTAGAGGCGCTCGCGCTCGTCGACGGGCGTGCTGCCGGTGAGCGTGGGGGCGTCGAGCACCGCCGCGAGCTCGTCGAGCTGGTCGAGGTACTGGCCGATGACGAGGATCTGCTCGCCGTCGTGCCGGGCCACGAGGTGCTTGACCACGTCGAGCTTGGCCGGGGCCGTGGCCGCCAGCCGGTAGCGCTCGTCGTCGGGCGACGCCGCGTACTCGAGCCGCGCCTCCTGGGGCAGGTCGACCCGCACCTCGTAGCAGGAGGCCGGCGAGATGAAGCCCTGGGCCTCGATCTCTTTCCAGGGGGCGTCGAAGCGCTTGGGGCCGATCAGGCTGAAGACGTCGCTCTCGCGACCGTCCTCGCGCACGAGCGTGGCGGTGAGGCCGAGGCGGCGGCGGGCCTGCAACTCGGCGGTCAGCTTGAAGACCGGCGCGGGCAGCAGGTGCACCTCGTCGTAGACCACGAGACCCCAGTCGAGGGCGTCCAGCAGCGAGAGGTGCGTGTACTTGCCCCCGCGGCGGGCCGTGAGGATCTGGTAGGTGGCGATGGTGACCGGCTTGACCTCTTTCACCGAGCCGGAGTACTCGCCGATCTCGTCCTCGGTCAACGAGGTGCGCTTGAGCAGCTCGTCGCGCCACTGCCGTGCCGAGACGGTGTTGGTGACGAGGATCAGCGTGGTCGTCCCGGCGGCCGCCATGGCCCCCGCGCCCACGAGGGTCTTGCCGGCGCCGCAGGGCAGCACGACGACGCCCGAGCCGCCCTCGAAGAAGTTGTCGATCGCCTTCTGCTGGTAGTCGCGCAGGTGCCAGTCGCTCTCGTCGAGGTCGATCGCGTGGGGGGTGCCGGGCGTGTAGCCGGCGTGGTCCTCGGCGGGCCAGCCGAGCTTGACGAGCTGCTGCTTGACCTCGCCGCGGGCCCAGGGCAGGAGCTCCCACAGGTCGTCGGCCCGCTTGACGCCGAGCAGCTCGCCGACCTTCTTGGCCCGGGTCACCTCGCTCAGCACCGAGCTGTCGGTGCCGCGCAGCAGCAACTGGTCGCCGTCGCGCTCGATGACGATGCGGCCGTAGCGCGCGACGGTCTCGGCGATGTCGACGCTGACGCTCTGCGGCACGGGGAACTTGCTGTACTTCTCGAGCGTGCCGAGCATGTCGTCGGCGCTGTGCCCGGCCGCCCGTGCGTTCCACAAACCGAGTCGGGTGATGCGGTAGGTGTGCACGTGCTCGGGGGCGCGCTCGAGCTCGGCGAAGACGCTGAGGTCGTGCCGCGCGTCCTCCGCCTGCTCGTGGGCGACCTCGAGCAGGACGGTGCGATCGCTCTGCACGATCAGGGGTCCGGTCATGAGGAACGAGTCTAGGCGCGCCTCCTGCCGCCTCTCACAGCCGGGCGGGGGCCGCCGACGGACGAGGAGGCGCGGGCCGGCCGGCGAGGGCCGCCCGCCTCAGTCGCGACTCGCGACCGCCACCACGTTCTTGAGCGGCAGCGTGCGCTCGACGTCCGATTTCTTGTCGCGCCCACGGACGCGTCCGCCGCCGATGCCGGTGGGCTCCATGTCGAGCGTGGTGGTGCTGCCGTCGGGCATCGCGACCGTCACGGTGACCGTCAGCCGACCCTTGACGGCGGCGTCGAGCTGGCGGGCGATCCAGGCGCGGTCGGTCGACTCGTCACCGGAGCCGGCGTCGGTGTGCAGGCGCTGGACGAGTTCGCGCAGGGGGTCGCGCGTCTCGACCGGGACCGGCCGCCGGGGTCGACGGCGGGACGGCGGCACGACCTCGGCGCCGCCCTCGTCGACCACGACGACGGGATAGCGCTCGTCGCTCAGCGACCAGAAGACGGTGTCGCGCTCGAACCGGCTCGCCACGGTCGTCGCGTCGACCCGCGTCAGGGCGAGTGGGGAGAGCGACTGGTCGACCTCGAGCGTGTCGAGGCTCGCGCGGTCGTCGGCGACCACGAGGGACAGCGCGTCGCCCGGCACGCCCTCGGGCGCGCTGCCCGGCGCGATCGCCCGGACGCGGTAACGCCCGTGCCGTTCGGCGCTCTGCTGGATCAGGTAGTCGAGGGGCTGGGGGATGCCCGTCGACGAGATGCCGCCGAGGAACTCGCGCAGCGTCTCGGCCGTCTCGCCCTCGCTCAGGGCGCGTTGCAGTCCGCCCTCGGTGATGCGGTAGGTGGCCGCCAGACCCGCGCTCTCGACCACCGCGATGACGCGGAGCCGGGAGTCGATGGCCGGCGACAGGGGCCCGGGTGACACGACGCTGAGGTCGTGCTGCAGGTAGACCTGCTCGACCGCGTCCGGCAGCAGGGCGGCGACGCGGGTGCGGGCGGCGGCGGGACCCTCGCGGAACAGGGCGACGGCCGCCGAGGTGGGCGTGTCGTCCGAGGTCAGGCCCAGCACCTCGGCGCTGCGCGAGAAGGCGGCGATGCGCTCGGTGATCCAGCTGCCGCCGGCCGGGTAGGACCAGTCGGAGAACTCGCGCAGCGGCAGCCCCCACGAGGTGTCGACCCGTTGCTCGAGCACCGTGAGGATCTCGGCCGGCAGCGAGCCCAGCCAGGCCCGCGTCAGCGTCTGCCAGCGGTCGGGCCAGGAGGCGCGGAGCCAGTCGGTCGCGTCGGCGGCGACGACCCAGCCGTCCGGGCTCGGAGCGGCCAAGCCGGCCCGCACGGCGATGGCGAGCACGGTCGCCACGTCGTCGACGTCGATGCGGGCGGCCTCGGCGAGCCGCCTCGTCTCGGGCAACGCCAGGCCACCCTTCGCGAGCTCTCGGGCCGGCGACTGCTCGAGGGCGCGGAGGATCTCGGCCACCTCGATGACCACGGCGTAGAGCCGCTCGGCCGAGCGGGTGTCGGCGTCGTCGCGGGCCTGGTCGAGGACGGCTTCGAGCACCACCGGCGGTCGCGCGGAGGTCAGGACGTCGAGGGCCAGGGCGGGGTCGTCGTCGAGGCGTTCGGCCACGGCGTCGAGGGTCGCGACGGAGTCGCCTCGGCGGACGACGAGGAACGCCTCGTCGACGCGGTCGAGCGCGGCGGACACCGTCTCGCGGTCGACCTCGAAGGCGGCGTCGATGCGGTCGTGGACGGCGTCGACGTCGCCCGGCACCCGGAGCACCTGCAGCACGATCAGGGCCACGCGGTCGAGGTGGGCCAGTGCGTCCCGCACGCTGGCCGGCTCGAGCAGGACGTCCGCCAGGTCGAAGGCGTCGTGGACGCTCGACGCCCGGACCTGTCGCCGCGCGAGTCGGCGCAGCAGGTCGTCGTCGCCGATGGAGCGCAAGACGCCCGCGAGGTCGAGTGCACTAGCCATGGTCGAGGCCTCCAGCCGTCGTGCAGCCCGGGTCTGCGGTTACCGTCTGGTGCCCCGTGAGTCGCGGCTGCGACGCACGGCGCTCGCCACCACGAATGCGAGGAGCATCGCGAAGGCGATCGGGAGCCCGATGAGGGGCAGGATCGTGAGAGCGGGCCAGACGCCCGCGGTGAAGTCGGTGACACCCATCGCCACGCCGACGAACCTCGTGAAGAACGCAAGGACCGAGACGACGACGATGGCGAGGATCATGAAGAGGAGGACGCGCTCTGTACGATTGACGTCAGAGGGCGCACTCGGTTCGATCTTCTTGGCCACGGGTCAACGATAGTGCGGTGCGGCCCTACCCGGCGATCTAAGCTGGGGCGACCCACCCCCAGGGTCACCCGTCTTCACGAGAGGTCCAGTCATGCCCACCGGCAAGGTCAAGTTCTACGACGACGAGAAGGGCTTCGGCTTCATCAGCAGCGATGACGGCCAAGAGGTCTTCCTCCACGCGTCGGCCCTGCCCGCCGGCACCGTGGGTGTCAAGGCGGGAACCCGCCTCGAGTACGGCATCGCCGACGGCAAGCGCGGCGCGCAGGCCCTGTCGGTCCGCGTGCTCGAAGCAGCCCCGAGCCTCGCCAAGATGAACCGTCGCTCCGCCGACGACATGGCCGTCATCGTCGAAGACCTGGTCAAGGTGCTCGACAAGGCCGGCGGCGACCTGCGCCACGGCCGCTACCCGCAGAACGGCGCCCGCATCGCCGTGCTGCTGCGCACCGTCGCGGACTCGTTCGATGCCTGAGGCCGCCACGCGCACGCCCTGGTCCGAGCTCGCCCGCCGCGCCCTGACCGAGATCACGCCCGACGAGACCATCGGCGCCGAGGCCGACCCGGTCGACGACGAGCCCGGCGTCACGTCGGTGCGCTTCGCGACACTGCTCCCCGGCTACCCGGGCTGGCACTGGACGGTCAGCGTCGCCCACCTCGACGGTGAAGAGCCCTCGGTGCTCGAGGCCGAGCTGATGCCCGGCGACGGCGCCCTGCTCGCCCCGGACTGGGTGCCGTGGGCCGACCGCCTCGCCGAGATGAAAGCCCAGGAGGCGCACGACGGCGACGAGGACGACGACGAGTCCGACGAAGACGACGAGGACGAGGACGACGACGAGCCGGACGACTCGGACGGCGTGCACGGTTCGATCGTGCACGGCGGCGACGTGGACGGCGTCGACATCGACGACCTCGTCGACGACTCCGACGGTGACGACGCCTCGAACGGTGACGATGACTCCGACGGTGACGACGACGACTCCGGCCGGGCGAACGCGCCCGTCGTGCCGGCCGCGCACCCCGAGGCGGACCTCGACGACGACTCGCACGACGACGACTGGGACGGCGAGGACGAGGACCCGCTGAGCAGGCGACGGAAGTAGTCCCTCAGGCCCGACCCGCGCCTCCTGCGTCGGGGTCGGACCACGACGAAGGCCCCGACACGATCGTGTCGGGGCCTTCGTCGTGTGGGCGATCGGTCAGAGGGCGTCGACGACGAACTCGATCGACCGGATCAGCTGGCGGACGTCGTCGGGCTCGATGGCCGTGAAGGTCGCGACGCGCAACTGGTTGCGGCCGAGCTTGCGGTAGGGCTCGGTGTCGACGATGCCGTTGGCGCGGAGCACCTTCGCGATCGCGGCGGCGTCGATCGACTCGGCGAAGTCGATGGTCGCCACGACCTGGGAACGGTGCGACGGGTCGACGACGAACGGGGTCGCGTACTCGGAGGCGGTGGCCCAGTCGTACAGCGCCGACGACGACTCGCGCGTGCGGGCGTCGGCCCAGGCGAGTCCGCCGTTCTCGAGCATCCAGCGGGTCTGGTCCTCGAGCAGCAGCAGGGTCGTCAGGGCGGGCGTGTTCAACGTCTGGTCGAGCCGCGAGTTGTCGACGGCGTTCTTGAGGCTGAGGAACTCGGGGATGTAACGGCCGCTGGCGGCGATCCGCTCGACGCGCTCGATCGCCGCGGGGGAGAAGAGCGCGAACCAGAGGCCGCCGTCGCTCGCGAAGTTCTTCTGCGGGGCGAAGTAGTAGACGTCGGCCTGCGAGGCGTCGACGTCGATGCCGCCCGCCGCGCTCGTCGCGTCGACGACGGTGAGGGCACCGAGGTCGCCGGCGACCCGGGTGACCGGTGCCATGACGCCGGTCGAGGTCTCGTTGTGCGGCCAGGCGTAGACGTCGACGCCCTCGAGCACCTCCACCTCGGCCAACGAGCCGCCCTCGGCGGTGACCACGTGGGGGGCCTCGAGCCAGGGGGCCGCGTTGGCCTTGGCGAACTTCGACCCGAACTCGCCGAACGAGAGGTTCTCGGCGCGCTTCTCGACGAGGCCGAACGCCGCGGCGTCCCAGAAGGCGGTCGAGCCGCCGTTGCCCAGCACGACCTCGTAGCCGTCGGGCAGGCGGAAGAGCTCGCCGAGTTCGGCGCGGACGCGGCCGACCAGGTCCTTCACCGGCGCCTGGCGGTGCGAGGTGCCGAGGACCGAGGCCCCGGCGGTGACGAGGTGCTCGAGCTGGGCGGCCCGCACCTTCGAGGGGCCGCAGCCGAAGCGGCCGTCGGTGGGCAAGAGGTCAGTGGGAATCCGGATGTCCGCCATGCGCTCGATCCTACTGACGCGGCGCGGGGCCCAGCGTGCAGCCGGTAGGCTGACGGGGTAGTCCACGTGTTCCACCGGGAGGCCCCTGTTGACCGATCTCGTCGACACCACAGAGATGTACCTGCGCACGATCCTCGACCTCGAAGAAGAGAACATCGTGCCGCTTCGTGCGCGCATCTCCGAGCGTCTCGGCCACTCCGGTCCGACCGTGTCGCAGACCATCGCCCGCATGGAACGCGACGGTCTCGTCGTCGTGTCCGGCGACCGTCACCTCGAGCTCACGCACGACGGGCGCGCCAAGGCGACCCACGTCATGCGCAAGCACCGCCTCGCCGAGCGCCTGCTCGCCGACGTCATCGGCCTCGACTGGGCCTACGTCCACGACGAGGCCTGCCGGTGGGAGCACGTCATGAGCGAGCAGGTCGAACGACGCCTGCTCGACATGCTCGACCACCCGACCGAGTCGCCCTACGGCAACCCGATCCCCGGGCTCGACGAGCTCGGCGACTCTCCTGCCGGGCGCTTCCTCGACGGCGTGGTCAACCTCGTGGCCGTGCTCGCCGAGCACCCCGAAGGCGTCACGCGTCCGATCCGTCGCCTGGCCGAGCCCGTCCAGTTCGAACCCGAGCTGCTGCAGCAGCTGCAGGGCGCGGGCGTGCTGCCCGGCGGCATCGCAACGCTCCGCTCGGCGGGGTCGTACGTGTTCGTCAAGGTCGAAGGCCACGACGAGGGGCTCGAACTGCCGACCGAGGTCGCACAGCACATCTACGTGGGGCTCTGACCCGCCCGCCGAGTCCTGGCCGGCCCGACGGGTCGCGCGGGATTCTTGCGTTCCTGCGCCGCGCCTCCTGCGATCTGTGCCGGATCACGCAGTCGTTTACCGATTCGTTACAAATATCCCTCTCGAGGATGATTCCCCAGGGTTCGCTCGGCTACAGTCGCTGAGTCCCCAGGTCACTGAACCGGCCGCCGGACCCGTGGCAGGACGTCTCTCACGCCCGTCTCCTGCCGTGTGTCGTCGCGATACGAACGAACGGACGGGACAGCTTCCCGAAAGCTGTCGAGACGCAGGAGACCCATCCTCTTGACCCTCCCCGGCTCAGACCTCACCCCCGACGTGCGCCCGAACCGCACCGTCGCCACCCGCACACCGGCCGACCTGCCGACCCGCTCGTCGTTGCGCCGTGCCCAGGCCGCCGCCGCGCCCGCGACCCGCACGGGCAGGCCCTCGGTCAAGCGCAGCGTCGTCTCGGTGACCGTGATGACCCTGACCGCCGGCCTGATCGGCACGATGGCCCTGCCGGCCTTCGCGTCGAACCCCGCCGCCGCGAACGACCCGAGCGTCGGCGCGGCGTCGACGAGCGTCTCGACCGGCCACGCCCAGAGCGTCGCGGTCGCGGACGACATCGCCCTGGCCGACGCCACCCGTGACGGTTACACGGCGACGTCGCAGGCCGACCTCAACGCGGCGGCCCTGGCCACCCAGCGCGAGGCCGAGCGTGCCGCCCTGGCCGCGAGCTACGCCAGCTACACCGGACCGACGGCTGCCGAGAACGTGGCCGCCTCGGCGAGCGGCACCGTGGCGACGCCCGGCGCGTTCAGCCTCAGTGCGGTCTACAACACCGCCCTGCAGTACGTGGGCACGCCCTACGTCTTCGGCGGAGCGACCCCGGCCGGCTTCGACTGCTCGGGCTTCGTCATGTACGTCTACTCGCAGTACGGCATCTCACTGCCGCACTCGGTCACGCGTCAGGGGGCGATGGGCACGCCGATTTCGGCGGCCGAGGCGCAGCCCGGAGACGTCATCATCTTCGACGACGGGTCGCACGACGGGTTCTACGCCGGCAACGGCATGATCCTGGACGCGCCCAAGCCCGGTGGGTCGGTCAGCGTGCGACCGCTGTGGACCTCCGCGGTGCACTACGTGCGCTACGGGGCGTAGGCGACCCGCGCCTCCTGCGTCAACAGCCTGTGAAGAGCCGCCCTGCCCCTTGGCAGCGCGGCTCTTCCGGGGTTAACCTGGCGATCTCGGAGTTCCGCTGAGACCAGGAGCGTCAGATGCCTCGTTCGACCGCCACCCGCACCATGGGTGCGCTGTCGCACGAGCACATACGACACCCCGCCATGTGACAGAGCACCGTCCCCGTGACGGTGCTTTTTTCGTGTCGGCGGGCCTGCTGGGCCTGCGCCACCCCGAGAGATCGAATCCCTGGAAGCCGTCCAGGGTGCTTCGAAAGGGAAAGCATGCGCACTCTCGTCCTGAACGCCGGTTACGAGCCCCTCGCCGTGGTGTCCGACCGGCGGGCCCTCGTCCTCGTCATGAGCCGGAAGGCGACCGTCGTCGCCGCCGACGCGGAGCACCCCGTGCTCGGGGCGGTGATGTCATGGGACCGCCCGTCGGTGATCGTGCTGACGCGGTACGTGCGCATCCCGCACACGCGGCAGATCCCCGTCTCGCGGCGCGGCGTCATGCGGCGTGACTCGCATCGTTGCGCCTACTGCGGGCGGTCGGCGACGACGATCGACCACGTGCAGCCGCGGTCACGGGGTGGGGCGGACAGCTGGGAGAACCTCGTCGCGTGCTGCCTCAAGTGCAACAACCTCAAGAGCGACCGCACCCCGCACGAGATGGGCTGGGAGCTGCTCTTCACGCCGAAGCCGCCGCACGGGGTCGGCTGGGTCGTGCGCGGCATGGAGCGGACGCAGGCGGACTGGGACGAGTACCTCGCGGCCGCGTGACCCCGGCGATCGGACTGCTTCGCACCGCGTCTCGTGCATCACACCGCGACTCGTCGGGGTGCACTGCACGAAGCGCGGTGCAGTGGTCTCGTCGGCCGGACGGCAGGAGGCGCGGCTTCGGTAGACTGGGACGGTCAGCCTCTGTAGCTCAATGGAAGAGCAGTTCCGTCCTAAGGAAAGGGTTGGGGGTTCGAGTCCCTCCAGGGGCACTCCTCGCTGGCGCTCGTCGCACCCCTGCCGGGCCGCGAACCCCCGCGGCCCGACAGCGCTGGCGCGCCGTCCCCTCCAGGGGCACCTGACGTCGCTTCGCGACGATGCCCCCGGAGGGACTCGAACCCCCGGATGTCCCGCACTCCGCGCGCCCGTCCGGGCCACTCTTCGTTCGGGCCGATCGGCTAGGCAGGAAGATCGGGGAGGGCCAGGAGTGCGATGCCGAGCGCAGCCGCCACCGCTCCCAACGCGGTGATCGCGACGCCCGGCAAGGGGCTGCCGCCGTCTCGCTGCCGAACGATCAGGACTCCGCCGACGATGCCGACGAGCCCCAGGGCGAGGAGGGTGATCGAGAACACCATGAGGAGCCTTCCGGTTGGTGGGAGGGGTGCTGTGTTCGGCGAGGGCGGCGGAGGCGAGTGCTGAGTGCAAGACCACCGTGGCGGCCCCCTCGAATTCAGACGCCGAGGAGCAACGCTACCTGGAGGTCCTGACCACCGAGGGGCCAGAGTGGGCACATGCCGACCGCCGCAGAGAACGCCCGCACGACCCGCTACGACCGGCAGATCGGCCGTCGCGATCTCACCGAGTGGCGGTCCGCCGCCGGCCAGCGGCTCGCGTCGCGGCACAAGACCGTCGCGCAGAAGGTCGGCGCGCGCCGCGCCCTCGTCGCGACGCTCGCCGTCGGGGGCGGCATCGCGATCGCGGCCACCGCCGGGGCCGCCTACATCTACGACGGCGTGACGGGCCGCGACGGCATCGAGAGCCTCGACCGACCGGCGCTCGAGCGAGCGAAGAAGCTCCGCTCGCCGGCGACGAACGGCGCGGCCGCCGCCATCGCCCACGTCTTCGGACCCGTCGTCCTGCCCGCCGTCACCGTCGGAGCCGCCGCGGCCTTCGGCTTCCGGGACCGCCACCCCAGCCCCGTCGCCCTCGTCGTGGCGGCCGGTGCGGGCTCCCTCGCCATGACGGTCGTGGGCAAGAAGCTCATCAAGCGCAACCGGCCCGACCGGCACGAAGCCATCCCGCCGTACGAGAAGTCCCCGTCGTTCCCGTCGGGCCACACCCTGAACACGACCACGATCCTCGGCGTGCTCGCCTACCTCCTCGCCCTCCGACAGGAGAAGCAGGCGCCGCAGGTCGCCCTCGTCGGCGCCGCGGCCGGGACGGCCGGCGTCGTGGGGCTGTCCCGCGTGTTGCTCGGGGCCCACTGGTTCACCGACGTGGCCGTCGGCTGGGTCAGCGGCATCGGCTGGCTCTCGCTGATCGTCACCAGCCACCGCCTCTACCTCAGCACCCAGGACGACGACGACGTCCACGAGTGACGCGGTGACCGACGGCTCGTCACCAGGGCGGCGTCGACGCGCGGCATCCACGAGAACGTCACATGTCTCATTCACAGCGCCCTCTCATCCGACGGCGTCGATGCTGTCCGGATGACGAACCGGCCCATCTTGCGTCAACCCCCGACGGCGGTTCGGGACGGGCGGGCAGGGCCCACGCCCCACCCGGCGGGTGACCTGGTCACCCGGACGAGACGTCGCATCGAGAGGCGCCCGATCATGCCGGCCGCGGCGGCGTTCTCCGTGACCACCGCCGTCGGCACGGTCCGCTACCACGACCGTCACGCCGCCGATGCGGACCACTTCGTCGTCGTGATCCTGGGGGCGCTCCTGGCCGTCACGGCGGCGGCGCTCACCCTGACCCCCGCGCGGAGGCCGTGCCCGCCACCGGCCCTGGCCGGTCTCGCGCTCGGCACGGTCGCCCTCGTCCTGCTCGCGCCCAGCACCGCCTGGAGCGTCGTCCCGCTCGTCGTCCTCCTCCAGGTGACGACTCCCGTCGTCGTCGCGACGATCTCCGGAGGCGCGGCGGTGTCGGCCGTCGTCGTGGCGGTACCGCGCCTGGCCGGCGCGCGCGACGACGTCGGGCTCGTGCTGGGCTGTGCGCTCGCAGGCCTCGTCTTCCTGCTCGCGGTGGCACTCGCCCGGGCCGCGCTCGACGCCCGTGCTCGCACGGTCCGCGAGCTGACGGCCACGCGCGCCCTGGTCTCGGCGGCCGAGCGACGTGCCGATCGTCTCGAGGCCCGACGTCATCTCGCCGGCGAGCTGCACGACACGGTGGTGCAGTCCGTCGCCGGTGCCCTCTTCCTCGCCGACGCCGCCGAGCGCACGGGCGAGGGGAGGCACGCGGAGGACGCGCGCCGGGCGCTCCGGGTCGCGGTCTCGGACACCCGGGCGCTCGTCCACGAACTCGAGTCGGGGTCGGTTCAGGAGGCGGCGGCCGGCTTCGAGGGCGAGCTCGCCGAGGCGGCCGCTCGGGTGGGTGCCTCCTGTGAGGTGACCGGAGAGCCGCGAGCGCTTCCTGCCGAGTCGTCCCTCGCGGTGCTGAGGGCCGCCCAGGGGGCGCTCGGCAACGCGGAGCGACATGCGAGGGCCACCTGCGTCGCGCTCGAGCTCCGGTACGACGAGCACGGGGTCGTGCTGCGGGTCAGCGACGACGGCGTCGGCTTCGATCCCCGTGCCACGCGACCTGGCGGGCCCGACGGTGGGCACGGGCTCTCGATCATGCGGCGACGCCTCGCGGCGGTGGGCGGTGCGCTCACCATCGGGTCCGATGCGTGCGGGACGGTCGTCGAGGTGGTCGTGCCGTGGGTGGAGTCGTGATCCGCGTCGTGATCGTCGACGACCACCCGGTCCTACGGGCCGGAGTCGCGGCGGTCCTCGCGTCGTACGAGGACATCGACGTCGTCGGCACCACCGGTAGCCCCGCCTCGGTCGCGCGGCTCGTCCAGGACGTCGCTCCCGACGTCGTGTTGCTCGACCTGGGTCTCGGTCAGCGCGACGGCGGGGAACTCATTCCCGACCTCGTCGGTTCCACGCGGGTCCTGGTCTTCACGGCCTCGGGCACCGACCTGGCGATCACGCGGGCACTGGCGGCCGGTGCCACGGGATACCTGCTCAAGGACGCGTCGTCGGACGAGCTCGCGGCGGCCGTGCGGTCGGTCGCCGCCGGGACGGCGGTGTTCTCCCACGCCGTCGCCGGTCGGATGCTCGACCGGGTGCAGCGGCCCGACGAGACGCTGACGCCGCGCGAGGGGGAGGTGCTCGAACTCCTCGGCGCCGGGCTGACGAACCGAGCCATCGCCGAACGGCTCTACCTCAGCGAGTCGACGGTCAAGACCCACCTGGTCCGCGTCTTCGCCAAGCTCGGCGTGGACGGCCGCGCCGCGGCGGTCGCGGAAGCGACCCGCCGCGGCGTCATCGAGCTCACGTGAGCGGGGCCGCGCGCCTCACTCGGCGATCGCGTCGAGCCCGGCCTGGGCGTACTCCTGGTCCTTGTTGCCCGAGGGGGCGCCGCCGACGCCGATGCCCCCGATCGAGGCCTCGCCGGCCTTGACCGGGACGCCCCCTGCGAGGAAGAGGGTGCCGTCGAGGTCGCGCAGCCCGGCACCGTCGCCGCTGGCCCGCTCGGCGAGCTCGGACGTGGCGGCACCGAACGCGGCGGCCGTGTAGGCCTTCTCGCGAGAGGCGTCGAGGGTGTGGGCGGCGGCGTTCTCGCCCCGGACGTAGGCCTGGAGCTGGCCGTTCCGGTCGACGACCGAGACGCTGACGAAACCCGTTCCGTCCGCTTCGGCGGCGGCGAGAGCGGCGGACGCGGCCTTCATCGCCTCGGACGAGCTCAGCCTCTGCGCCTGGACGACCGAGCCCTCGGTGACCGTCGAGGCGAGTCGCGCGGTCGAGGAGTCCGGGCTCGGCGAGGACGTCGAGGTGCAGCCGGCCGTGACGGCCACGGCGAGGGCGGCGAGGGTGACGAGAGTGGTGCGGGGGAGGCGCATGCGAGTTCCTTCGTGTTCGGTGCGGGGACGATGCCAGCGTCTCGCGGCCGCCCCTCCCGGCACATCGACCGTCCGGTCCGCGGATCGCGTCCGAAAGGACGACCCGTCCGGACGACCCGTCCGACCGACGTGACCTACCGACGTGACCTCCGAGGCGGCCGTGCGCCGCGCCTCCTCGTCCTGGGCCTCCGCCTGGGCCGGAGGTGCCGGGCGTCACGCGCGGTCGTGCAGGGTGACCTGGTAGCCGTCGGGGTCGACGAAGGTGAAGGTGCGGCCGAAAGGGCCGTCGACCGGTGAGGTGGCGATCTCGACGCCGGCGGCGACCAGGGCGTCGTGGATGGCCTGCGCGTCGGGGGCGAGCAGCCAGAGGCCGACGCCGCGACCGAGCGGGGCCGCGTCGAGGTCGACGCCGGGCAGCGGGCCGCGCACGGCGAAGGCGATCGGCGTCGTGGCGAAGACGACCGCGTGCGGCGGGCCGTCCTGCCGGGTGAGGCCGAGGTGCTCTTCGTAGAAGGCTGCCGAGCGCTCGACGTCGCGGACCTGGAGGGAGATGAAGTCGGGACCGATGGCGGTCATGGTGCGCCTGCTCTCGTGGGTAGGGTGAGTGTCAGTTAGTTGACATCGCCGAACCTATGTCAGACTACTGACATGAGTCAAGTCGGATCGGCGATCGACCTCGAGACCTCGGTGGGCTACCTGCTGAAAGAGGCGTCGAGTGCCCTGCGCGCCGCCATGGAGGCCGAGCTGCGTCCGCTCGGCATGACCATCACGCACTATTCGTGCCTCGAGCTGCTGGCCCAGCGGCCCGGGCTGTCGAACTCCGAACTCGCTCGTGGCGCCTTCGTCACGCGGCAGTCGATGAACGTGCTGCTGCAGTCGCTCGAGCGTGACGGATTCGTACGGCGAGCCGACCGGGCGCCGTCGGGGCGGGCGTTGCCGACCGAGTTGACCGCGGCCGGGAGGCGTCAGCTCGCTGTCGCGAGCGCCGCCGTGCGCGGGGTCGAGGACAGGATGACGGCCGGGCTCACACCGGCCGCGCGTCGACAGGTGGCCGAGGCCCTGCGGGGGTTCGCGACCGCACTCCGCTGACCGACATGATCCGGGCTCGTCGCGTCGCGCCACCGGTGTTGCGCCGGGTGCGGGTCAGGCGCTCTCGCGCCACATGATCTCGGTCGGCAGCAGGACCCCGGTGCGCGTCCCGTCGGCCCCGCCGAGTTGGTCGAGTACCTGGCGGGCGGCCCGCCGGCCCAGCTCCTCGGCGGGCTGGCGCACGGTCGAGAGGGGCGGCGTGCAGCGCAGTGCCCAGGAGCTGTCGTCGAAGCCGACGATCCCGAGGTCGTCGGGCACCGAGATCCCGCGCCGGTGGAGGACGTCGAGGGCCCCGGCGGCGACGGCGTCCGACGCCGCGAAGACCCCGTCGACGCGGGCGTCCCGCGCGAGCAACTCCGTCATGCCGTTGACGCCGGCCGCGTAGCTGTAGAACGGGTTGCGCACCACGAGGTCCGGGTCGAAGAGGTCGCCGAGCGCGGCACGGAAACCTGCGAGGCGGTCCTCGCCCGAGTCGCGGTCGAGTCCGGAGGCGAGCATGCCGACCCGGGTGCGTCCCGTCGAGACGAGTCGGCGCACGATCGCCTCGGCGGCGGCCTGGTTGTCGATGCCGATGAACGGGATGTCGGGAGCGTCACTCGGGTGGCCGACGAACGAGGCCGCCAGCCCGAGCTCGGCGACGGCCTGAGAGATGGGGTCGCCCGTCCGGGCGGACAGGATGATCGCCCCGTCGACGAAGCCGCCGCGCAGGTACTCGACCACGCGGTCGCTGTCGCGCTGGGAGTCGATCATCAGCGTGACGAGTTGGTGGTCGGCTTGCGACAGCACGGCGTTGGTGCCGATCAAGATGTTGCCGATGTTGGGATCGTCGAGCACGACCGAGTGAGGCTCGTGGACGATCAACGCGATCGCTCGTGACCGCTGGGTGACGAGGTTGCGCGCCGCCGCGTTGCGGACGTAGCCCACCTTGGCCACGGCGGCCTCGACGGCCTCGCGCGCCTGGTGCGAGACGTACGGTTCGTTGTTCAGCACGCGCGACACGGTGCCCCGGGAGATGCCGGCCTCGGCGGCCACGTCGTGGATCGTGGCACGCCGACGCGGAGATCTCGGACCGGGCATGTCGGTCACCTTAGCGGAGCCCGGGACGCTCGGGATCGTTCCCGGGAGGGCGGAGGGCGGACGGCCGGTCGGGTAACCGTACGATCACGGTCGGCCCCTCCGCTTTGACAAACCGGCGACCGTGGGCTTAGCTCTGTGAACGTTCCCAGAAAGTCCTGCCCGATCCTTTCGGCTCCGTTCTGGGAACGATCACAGAAACCCTGTGAACCTTCGCCGTCGAAGGGCCTCCGGCCGTTCGTGAAGGACACCCCGCCGAAGAAGCCGAGGCCCCGTGTGACCCAGACTGCTGCCGAGCCCGCCGTCGTCGCCCCGCCGTCCCCGCGATCGACGAGACCGCGAAAGCCGTTCCGGTACCGCAAGGCGATCGCGATCTTCATCGTCCCCTTCGCGGCGCTCTTCGCGGCGTTCTACCTGACGCCGATCCTCTACGCCGTCTTCCAGTCGCTGCAGAAGGTCGAACGCGAGGGCACCTTCGGCGCCCCGACCCAGGTCTTCGGCGGCCTCTCGCAGTACGCGTTGGTCTTCCAGAACACCGAGTTCTGGTCGTCCATCGGCCGAGTGCTGCTCTTCGGCATCGTCCAGGTCCCGGTGATGCTGCTGCTCGCCCTGCTCTTCGCACTGCTGCTCGACTCGCCCCTGCTGCGCGGCAAGCGTTTCTTCCGCCTCGCGTTCTTCGCGCCCTACGCCGTGCCGGGCGTCATCGCCGCAATCATGTGGGGCTACCTCTACTCGCCGAGTCTCTCGCCGTTCTCGGCCGTCACGTCGCGGGCCGGCCTCCTCGACGGCGGCACGGTGCTCTGGGCCGTGGCCAACGTCGTCACCTGGGTGTTCGTCGGCTACAACATGCTGATCATCTACTCGTCGCTCCTCGCGATCCCCACCGAGATCTACGAGGCGGCCCGCCTCGACGGGGCCTCGCAGTGGCGCATCGCCGTGGCGATCAAGATCCCGCTGGTCGTTCCGGCGATCGTGCTGACCGCCGTCTTCTCGGTCATCGGCACCCTGCAGCTGCTGACCGAACCCCTGGTCTTCCGCCAGTTCACGTCGACCATCTCGTCGACCTTCACGCCGAACATGCTCGTCTACTCGACCTCCTCGGTGCCCAACTTCAACCTCGCGGCGGCGTTCAGCGTCGTCCTCGCGGTCGCCACGTTCATCCTCTCGATCGGGTTCCTCCGGTTGACCCAGCGGAAGGCCGACCAGTGACCGTCGACGCTCCCATCCGTCCCGCCCAGTCCTTCGACGACGCGACGACCCCTGCACGTCGACGGGGCGGTGGGCCCCGTGAGAGCGTGATGTCGCGAACGGCCGCCATGGTCATCATGGGCGCCTTCACGCTGTACTTCCTCGTGCCGATCTTCTGGCTGCTGGTGTCGTCGACCAAGACGCTCGACAACTTCAACTCGAGCGCCGCCCTCTGGTTCTCGCCGACGTCGGCGCAGGACTTCGTCGGCAACGTCGGCCGACTGTTCACGTACAACGACGGCATCTTCCCGCGGTGGATGCTCAACAGCATCGTCTACGCGACGGTCGCCGGCGCGCTCGGCACGATCCTGTCGGCGATGTGCGGCTACGCCCTGGCCAAGTACCGATTCTGGGGTCGCGAGGCGCTGTTCAACATCTTCTTGGGTGGCGTGCTCGTGCCGGCGACGGCCCTGGCGCTGCCGCTGTTCCTGATCTTCAGCAAGGTCGAACTGACCGACACCTTCTGGGCGGTGTTCCTGCCCAGCATCGTGAGCCCGTTCGGCGTGTACCTCAGCCGCATCTACGCGGCGTCGAGCGTCCCCGACGAGATCGTCGAGGCCGCGCGCATCGACGGCTCGAGCGAACTGCGCACGTTCTTCACCGTGGCGATCCGGCTGATGTCGCCCGCTCTCGTGACGGTGTTCCTGTTCCAGTTCGTGGCGATCTGGAACAACTTCTTCCTGCCGCTCGTGATGCTGCGGTCCCAGGAGCTCTTCCCGGTGACCCTCGGCCTCTACACCTGGAACTCCAACGTCAGTCAGTACCCCGAGCTGCGCACCCTGGTGCTCGTCGGCGCACTGGTGTCGATCGTCCCCCTGCTCGTCGCCTTCCTCAGCCTGCAGCGCTTCTGGCGCAGCGGCCTCGGGTCCGGCGGCCTCAAGTAAGCGACCCGTCCTGATCCACCGACCCGCACCTCCTCGACCTCCACTCCGCAAGGCAACGACGTCGTTCCCTCCCGTGGCCGGCTCTTCCCGGCTCCGCACCCCGATTGGAATCCAGATGAAGAAATCACGAGTCCTCACGATCGCGGCAGCCGCCGTGGTCTCGACCATCGCCCTCGCCGGTTGCAGCTCCGGCAGTGACGGGGGTTCCGGATCCGCCGAGGCCGCCTCGTGCGAGCCCTCCGACGGCAAGGTCACCCTCAACTTCACGACCTGGGTGCCGAACATGGACAAGGTCGTCGCGCTCTGGAACGAGGAGAACCCCGACATCCAGGTCAAGGTCTCGATCGTGCCGAACGGCAACAGCGGCACGTACCAGAACTTCTTCAACCAGCTGCAGGCCGGCAACGCCCCCGACATCGGGCAGGTCGAGTACGACACGCTGCCCGCGTTCCGCGTGCAGGACGGTCTGGCGAACATCGCCTCGTGCGACGGCGTCTCGGACGCGAAGGCCGACTACGCCGACGGCCTCTGGAACCAGGTCACCTTCGGCGAAGCCGACTCGGTCTACGCGATCCCGCAGGACTCGGGCCCCATGGCGCTCTACTACCGCAAGGACCTCTTCGAGCAGGCCGGCCTCGACGTCCCCACCACGTGGGAGCAGTACGCCGAGGACGCGGTGAAGATCAAGGAGCTGGGCGGCAGCATCACGAACTTCGCCAAGGGTGACGTGAACCAGTTCGCCGGTCTGGTCTCGCAGGCCGGCGGCCAGTGGTTCGACACCGCGGACGGCACCTGGAAGGTCGACATGGGTGACGAGGCCTCGACCAAGGTCGCCGACTACTGGCAGGACCTCATCTCGAAGAACCTCGTCACGACCCTGCCGAGCTTCACCGACGAGTGGAACAACGCCTACAACACCGACCAGGACTGGACCTGGGTCTCGGCCGTCTGGGGGGCCAACACCATCTCGAGCGGTGCTCCCGACACGAGCGGCAAGTGGGCCGTCGCGCCCATGCCGCAGTGGAAGGACGGCGAGTCCGCGTCGGCCGCCTGGGGCGGGTCGTCGAACGTCGTCTTCAAGGGCAGCGAGCACCCCGCCGAGGCGTCGAAGTTCCTCGTGTGGCTGAACACCTCGACCGAGTCGCTCGAGGCGCTGAACAAGGAGGCCAACCTCTACCCGGCCTCCACGACCGGCGCCGACCTGCCGGCCCTGACCTCGGGCGTCGAGTTCTACGGCGACCAGGCCATCTACGAGGACTTCGCGAAGGCCGCCGAGAACATCCAGCCCTTCACGTGGGGCCCGACGATGACGCAGACCTACAGCGACATCTCGGACGGCTTCGGGGCTGCCGCCTCGGGTGACGGCACCCTCCTCGACGCCCTGAAGTCGGGCCAGGAGAAGACCGTGGCCGCGATGAAGGCCCAGTCGATCACCGTCGAGTAGCGACGATTCGAGGAGGCGCGGTGCCGGCGATCCCGGCACCGCGCCTCCTTCGCGTCCGGGCGGGGGCGCTCGTCACGCGGTGCCCCTTGCGGTGTCGCCCATCAGGCTGCGTCCGAGCGACACCGTGCCCGCGTCGTCCGCGTAGTGGCCGTAGGCCGCGATCGGTCGGTAGCCCGCCGACTCGTAGAGGCGGATCGCGGTGTCGTGGGCCACGTTGGTCTCGATCACCATCTCGGTGACGCCGGCGTCCTCGGCCGATCGTTCGAGCCAGTGCAACACGAGCCGGGACAGCCCCTGCCCGCGTCGGTCGGGCCGCACGTACATCCGTTTCAGCTCGGCGCGGCCGTCGGGCAGCAGGCGCCAGGCTCCCAGGGCCACGGGCTCGCCGTTCTCGTAGGCCACGGCGAACGTGCCCCTCGGCAGCTCGAATTCGGAGCGGTCGATCGGGCTGTCGTCGCGCCCGCCGTAGATCTCGACGTACAACTCTTGCAGCCCTTCGACGAGCTGCTGCACGTCGGGGTGGTCGTAGGGGCGGGGTTCGATGCTCGCCGCGGGCGCCGGAGTGGTCACCGGACCATCTTCGCCGATCGTCGGAGGTCGGGCTCGGCCCGGTGCGGCTCTGCTCGCTGCGGCTCGGCTCGGTGTGGCTCGGTGCGTCAGCCCGCGTCGCGCCCGGTCACCCGGTCGAGACCGGACGAGGAGGCGCGGCGCGCGTCCCCGAGATCGCACCCGAGGGCGACGAGCACGCGGGCGACCAGCTCGACTGTCCACTCGGGGGTGACGAGCTCGGGGTTCGACCACCAGGTGTGCAGCCCGCCGAGGAGGCTGCCGCCGACCAGGGACAGTGCCAGGTCGACGTCCAGCTCGGCGAACGACCCGGCGGCCTGCCCGGCCTGCACGAGTGCCCGCGCCTGCGGCACCAGCGCCGCCTCGGCGTCGAGCAGGCGCAGCCCGTTGCGCGCGACGACCACGGCCACGGCCGGGTCGCTCGCGGCCAGCCCGAGCACCACGTGCATCGCGATCGCCGCCGTCGTCACGGGGGAGTCGTCCGCCTGTCCGAGTGTCGCCATCCGGTCGGTCTGCGCGTTCAGCACGCTCTGCACGGCCTCGTCGAAGAGCTCGTCCTTACCGGCGAAGTGGTTGTAGAACGTGCCGAGGCCGACGTCCGCCAGCTGCGTGATCTCGGCGACGGGGACGGCGGCGTAGTCGGCCCGTCGGAGCAGGGCGACGCCGGCCTCCACCAGCTTGCGACGCGTCTCGCGGGTGCGGCGGGACGTTCTCGAGGGGTCGACCCGCGCCTCCTCGTCGTCCGGTTTCACAGGGGCCTCTCACGTGTCTGGCGGGATGTCTGGCTACATTCTGACATGACTGACGAATTCGTCAGTTCTGACGATTCCATCTCAGGAGGCACCATGCCCGACGTGACCATCAGCGCCGCCCGCCCGGACCAGCTCGACTCCGCCGCCGCCGTGCTCGCCGAGGGGTTCCGTGACGATCCCGTCATGCTCGGGTTCGTCCCACGGGGACCACGTCGTCATGCGCGCCTGGTCGACCTCTTCGCGGCGATGATGCGCTCGATCCCGACGGGCCGTCGTGCGGTCGACGTGGCCGTCGTCGACGGCGACGGGGGCGTCGTGGGCGCGGCCGTCTGGGAGGCGCCGCGCACTCGAGCGTCGTCGCCGCTGCGCCTGCCGGTGTCGTGGGCGGAGCTCGGGCAGCTGCCGCGGTACCTGCGTGCGCTCGGGCTCGGCGGGCTCGTGCCGGCGGCCCGCCACCAGTCGACGCTGGCGGCACCCCGCCCGCGGCTGCCGCACTGGTACCTCGGCGAGATCGCGGTCGGCGACGCGGCCCGCGGGCTCGGCGTCGGCACCTCGCTGATCGAGCACCGCCTCGCAACCGTCGACGAGCGCGGTGAGGCCGCCTACCTCGAGTCGTCGACCGAGCGGAACAGGGCGCTCTACCGGCGGATGGGCTTCGTCGAGCTGGGGCCGATCCGTGGGCTGCCGGGTGCGACGCCCGCCGCGATGTGGCGCCCGGCGACGAGCTCGCGTGGCGCGACCTCCGACCGGTCGGGCTCGGTGACGGCTCCGACGTCGTCCTGATCGCCGTGGCTTGCATCGCACTCGACGCGGCCCTCGCCTCCGGCCCGGGAGGCGCGGGTCACGCCCGTTCGGACCTCGCGTGCGACCCCGGGGGGCGGGTCTCATGAGACGTCGCGCCGCAGCTGGCGCCACCAGCCGAGCCCGAGTGGCAGCACCACCCAGAGCAGCAGGGAGGTGAGGGCCTGGCCGGCGCCGGGGATGTCGCCGGGGCCGTCCGCCCAGCCCGGGTGTGGCTGGGCGAGCCAGGCCGCGAATGCGAGCGTCGAGATCCACGGGGCCGCGGTCGGGACGAGGAGCGCGGCCGCGATGTCGAAGGTGAGCGGCAGCAGCATGGTGACGACGATGGCCAGGGGTGTGTTCAGCAGCAGGGACCCGACGGCCGTGCCGGTCAGGGCCGCTGCGACTGCGAGGGCGACGACTCCGCCGGCGGCCGCCGTCACCGCCCACCAGTCGGTGGTCAACAGCAGGTCGGGGTGCAGAACCACGAACGCGAGTGCCGCAGCGGCGGCCGTGACGAGGGCGACGCCGAGGACGAGCCCGACGATGGCGACGAGGCGTGCTGTGAGGACGAGGAGGCGCCGCGGCGTCTGAGTGAACGTCGAGAGGGCGGACCGTCCGTTCCAGTCGCCCGTCACCGCGAGCACGGCGACGACGGGAAGAAGGACCGTGAGCGGGATGCCGACGCCGCTCACGAAGGTTTCGAGCGACGCGTCGGAGGCCTGGGACAGAGCGACCGCGCCGACGCCGAGAAGTGCGATGGCGGCGAAGAGCCCTCGGGCAGCCCGGGTATCGGTCGCCTTCATGACCTCGATGCGCAAGAGGACGGGCCACGGGGTCATGAGGTCGCTTTCGGAGTGGACGTGGACGTGGACGTGGGCGCGTGAACGGGCACGAGCGGTGACGTCCCCCTCGGGAGCCCCTGTGCCGTGGACGGGCGGGCTGCATGTTCGCCCGAGGTCTGGTCGAGAAAGAACGACTCGAGTGACTGACGCGACTCGGACAGATGGGTCAGCGGGATGCCGAGGGTCACCGAGAGGCGTCCGACGTGATCGGCGGTGGTCGCGGCGGTGAGGCGCGTCGTGGCGTCCCGCCTTCGGCTGACCGTCACCTCGTCGTCGACGAGGGCTCGAACAAGCCGGTCGTCATCCGTGCTGGCGAAGGCGACGTTCGTCAGGCCGGCGGCTCGCGCCGGCCCGGCGTGGACGACTCGGCCTCGGTCGAGGATGACGACGTCGTCGGCGATCGTCTCGATGTCGCCGAGGTGGTGGCTCGACAGCAGGACGCCGCCACCGCCCCGGGCGAAAGCGACGACGAAGTCGTTCAACCAGCGGAGCCCCTCGGGGTCGAGGCCGTTGCCCGGCTCATCGAGGATCAGCGTCGTCGGCTCGCCCAGCAAGGCGACGGCGAGGCCGAGACGCTGACGCATGCCGAGACTCAGTGAACCAACCCGGCGGTCGCCCACACTCGACAAGCCGACGAGACCGAGACACGCGTCGACACGATGCGACGAGACGCCGATCGCCAGTGCAGCGAGGCGAGCTGTCTCGTAGACGGTGCGCCCACCGTGGCCCGCGCTCGCGTCGAGCAGGACACCGACGATGCGACCCGGCCGCTCGATCTCAGCGAAGAGCAGGCCATCGAAGAGCGTGGTGCCGCTCGTCGGGCGGACCAGCCCGAGCATTGCCCGCAGCGTCGTCGACTTGCCTGCCCCGTTCGGCCCGAGCAAAGCCGTCACCCGGCCCGCTCCGGCTTCGAAGCTCACGTCGGCGACGACGACCCGTCGCCCGTAGGTCTTGGTCAGGTTGCGGACCGAGACGGCCGCGCTTTCGCGGACCACGACGTTCACGCGCGAGCGGCGAGGATGAGGATGGACGTCACAGCGCACGCGGACACGAGGAAGAATGCCGCGATCGGTTGCGGTCCTCTGGGCGATCGTCGGGTCGCCAGGCTGAGAAACCAGACGCCGGCGGCCAACGGAATGAATGGCATGGGCCAGTGCTCCATCATCGCGAAGCAGGTCAGGAGGGAGAGCGAGACGGCCAGGCCGGACAAGGCGGTGATCCGGACGCGGGTGGCATGTGCGGACTCGTGCGGGGCAGGCAACAGGACTTCTTCTTTCGTGATGTGAGGTTACGGGGGCGGGGCCTGAGGGCCCCGCCCCCGTAACGGATCAGTGGAAGTAATTCCAGAGTTCCCAAGCCGTCAGCAGATTCGCGATCGCACCCAGGGCGCGCGTCACAGCAGGCCACACGGTCGACACGAATGAGGAGTACGCCTTCTTCGCGCCGTTCACGACGGCTGAGAAGAGCGCAGGAATCTTCTTGAGAGCGTTGAGAAAGGTCGTGAACCTGTTGCGGCTTTCTGGTTCCCCCGACGTAGAGGACACGGGGGATGGCTCGGCGACTCCTGCAGGCGACGTCGCCGTGATCGAGACCGACGCCACGGATGCTTTTGACGCAGTCGCAGTCGCAGTCGCAGCCGACGGTGTGGCGGCCGTGGCGCTCGTGCTGACTCCCAGAATGCCGGGGGAGACTAGGACGGCGACAGCGACTGCCTTGTGCCAGACGGTCCAACGGTTCTTGTTCATGTATTCATCCGTTCTGCTTCCCGAGGTCTCGCCTTTCGGGACCTCGGGATGGGGCCGGGTCGGGTGCAACCGTCCGGCTCCGACGCGGGTGGGCCTCGTGCTCGCCCGCGTCACTAATATGTCTCCTCTGTCATTGCGGATGCAAGGGCAAAGATGCACCTGTGAAAACTTCGGGCCGCGTCACCGTCCGAGTGGTATCGAGGTGCGCGGCCTCGGGTCTCGCCCCGGCGGGCGCCTCGGGATCGAAGTCGGCGGACTCAGGCTGCGTGGGCTGGTTCTGCATCATCCCGGAAGGCGCAGCAAGGGGGATGGATGTCTCCTCATGGCGGGTCGGAGCTGCGGTGCCGTGCTGCCTGCCATCCTGGGCAGCCTGCGCTCGACGAACGCGACGCCCGGCTGCCGGGCCGACCCGCGCCTTCTGCCCCGCGGGCCCGTCGGGATGTCGCGACTTGCCGCTCACGTTCAGAGGTAAGCGGCAAGTCGTGACATCTCGACGACTCGTCCTCAGGGCGCGGCCCGCGGGAGCCGTCCAGACGGGGCATGTATCTTCATGTCGAGAGACTTCTGCGCGGTAGCGTAGGGGCAGCACCACCGAGCACACGCATGCCCGACCACGAGGGAGCACCTGCCGCATGGCGAAGATCATCTACACGCTGACCGACGAGGCGCCGATGCTGGCGACCTACTCGTTCCTGCCCATCATCCAGGCCTACGCCAAGACCGCGGGGGTCGACGTCGAGACCCGCGACATCTCGCTGGCGGCCCGCATCATCAGCCAGTTCCCCGAGCGCCTCACCGACGAGCAGCGCCAGGGCGACGCTCTGGCCGAGTTGGGAGCCCTGGCGAAGACGCCAGAGGCCAACATCATCAAGCTGCCGAACATCTCGGCCTCGATGCCGCAGCTCAAGGCCGCGGTGGCAGAGCTCCGGTCGCAGGGCTACGACCTCCCCGAGTACCCCGACTCTCCGTCGACCGACGCCGAGCGCGACGTCAAGGCCCGCTACGACAAGGTCAAGGGCAGCGCGGTCAACCCCGTGCTGCGCGAGGGCAACAGCGACCGCCGCGCCCCCCTGTCGGTCAAGAACTACGCCCGCAAGCACCCGCACCGCATGGGCGCCTGGACGGCCGACTCGAAGACGAACGTCGCGACCATGGGCGTCGACGACTTCCGCTCGAACGAGAAGACCGTCGTCATCCCCGCCGACGACACCCTCCGCATCGAGTTCGTCGGCGCCGACGGCGAGACCCGCGTGCTGCGCGAGTCGATCCCCGTGCTGGCCGGCGAGGTCGTCGACGGCACCGTGCTGCACGTCGCCGCGCTGCACGAGTTCCTCGCCGCACAGATCGCCCGGGCCGAGGCCGAGGGCGTCCTGTTCTCGGTGCACCTCAAGGCCACGATGATGAAGATCAGCGACCCGATCCTCTTCGGTCACGTGATCCGCGCGTTCTTCCCGCGGGTGTTCGAGCAGTACGGTGCCGACCTGAAGGCCGCCGGGCTCGACCCCGCGAACGGCCTCAACGGCATCCTGCAGGGCCTCGCGGCGCTGCCGAACGGCGACGAGATCAAGGCCGCGTTCGACCAGGGCATCGCCGACGGACCCGACCTGGCCATGGTCGACTCCGACAAGGGCGTCACGAACCTGCACGTGCCGAGCGACGTCATCGTCGACGCGTCGATGCCCGCCATGATCCGCACCTCGGGTCACATGTGGGGCCCCGACGGTGGCGAGCACGACACCCTCGCGGTCATCCCCGACTCGAGCTACGCCGGCATCTACCAGGCCGTGCTCGACGACTGCCGCGCGAACGGCGCCTTCGACCCCGCCACCATGGGCTCGGTGCCCAACGTCGGCCTCATGGCGCAGGCCGCCGAAGAGTACGGCTCGCACGACAAGACCTTCGAGGTGCCCGGCGACGGGACCGTCCGCGTCGTGAACCAGGCCGGCGAGACGCTGATCGAGCACGAGGTCGCCACGGGCGACATCTGGCGTGCCTGCCAGACGAAGGACGTCCCGATCCGCGACTGGGTCAAGCTCGCGGTCACCCGTGCGCGCGCCAGCCGGACGCCCGCCGTGTTCTGGCTCGACGAGACCCGTGCCCACGACGCCACCCTGATCGGGCTCGTGCGCACCTACCTCGCCGAGCACGACACCGAGGGCCTGCAGATCGAGATCCTCTCGCCCGTCGACGCGATGGCGTTCTCGCTCGAGCGCATCCGCCGCGGCGACGACACCATCTCGGTCACCGGCAACGTGCTGCGCGACTACCTGACCGACCTGTTCCCCATCATGGAGCTCGGCACCTCGGCCAAGATGCTGTCCGTCGTTCCGCTGATCAACGGCGGCGGTCTGTTCGAGACCGGTGCCGGCGGCTCGGCCCCGAAGCACGTCTCGCAGCTCGTCGAGCAGGACTACCTGCGCTGGGACAGCCTGGGCGAGTTCCTCGCCCTCGCCGTCAGCTTCGAGCACCTCGCGACGTCGACCGACAACGCGCGGGCGCAGATCCTCGCCGACACGCTCGACCGCGCCACCGGCACCTTCCTCGACGAGAACAAGTCGCCCGGCCGCAAGCTCGGCTCGATCGACAACCGCGGCAGCCACTTCTACCTGGCCAAGTACTGGGCCGACGAGCTCGCCGCCCAGACCGGCGACGCCGAACTGGCCGCGGCGTTCGCCGGGCTGGCCGCCAGCCTCGGAGGGGCCGAAGAGGCGATCGTCGCCGAGCTGATCGCACCCCAGGGCACGGCCGTCGACATCGGGGGCTACTACCACCCCGACGCCGCCAAGACCGAGGCCGTGATGCGCCCGTCGCACACGCTGAACGAGGCGCTCGCGACGCTGTAGGGCGCGAAGCTCTCGAGAGCAGGAGGCGCGGTGCCGGCTGGCACCGCGCCTCCCGTCGTCCGTCGGGTCCCGGGCCAATGGCGGGCCCGGGTATCACCGTCAGGATCGAGTGGGCAGAAGATGTTCTTCGTCGGGCGCCGAGCAGCATCTTCTGCCCACCCGGCGCTCTGGGCGGGGTGGGTCGAGCGGGCAGGCGTCAGGGGTGCAGGGCGTGGCGGGCGGTGGCGCGGACGGCGTCGGTGACGGCGTCGAGGAGGGGTGAGGCGAGCGTCCAGCGCTGCCAGAAGAGGGGCACGTCGACCAGGTCGGCGGCGGCCAGCTCGACCAGGCGGCCGGCGTCGAGTTCGGGGCCGGCCTGGGCCTCGGGGAGCATGCCCCAGCCGAGGCCGAGCACGACGGCCCGGGCGAAGTCGGCCGACGCGGGCACGTGGTGCCGGGGCGCGAGCGGCTCACGGCCCGTGAGGCGTCGCACGAAGTCGTGCTGCAGGTCGTCCGTGCGGTCGAAGACCACCATCGGGGCACGGTCGAGCCTCCGATGGTCCAGCCTCCCGTGGTCGGGCCGCCCGTGGTCGAGCGACCCGCGCGCGGACGTCTCCGGGCCGTCCGGCCCGCCGCCCAGCCACCGCTCGACGAATCCGGGGCTCGCGACGGCCCGGTACCGCATGACGCCGAGCGGCTCCGAGCTGCACCCCTGCACGGGCTCCCGGGTCGCGGTGACCGCGGCGAGCACGTCTCCCGACCGCAGCAGCTCGGCCGTGTGCTGCTGATCGGCTCGGCGCAGGTCGAACACCACCGGCACGGTCGGCGGGACGGCGGCCAACGCGTCGAGGAACCAGGTCGCCGTCGAGTCGGCGTTGACGGCGATCGGCAGGGTCGTGGGGACGGGATCGTCGGAGGCGCGGTCGGCGTCGTCGCCTCCGTCGAGCCCGCCCCCGCCGAGCCGCGCGAGCGCGTCCGAGGTGAGCAGGTCGACCTGGCGCGCGTGGCGGAGCAGCACGTCGCCGGCGTCGGTCGTGGTGACCGGCGTGGTGCGCCGCAGCAGCACCTGCCCGGCCGCACGCTCGAGCTGCTTGATGCGCTGCGACACGGCGGACTGCGTCACGTGCAGGCGTCGCGCGGCCGCCTCGAAGGTGCCCTCGTCGACGATCGTGCGCAGGGTGTCCAGCTGGTCGAGTGCGAAGCGGGTCATGAGCACAGCTTATGCAGCATCGAGAACATGAGTTGGTGCGATGCCCCGGGGCGGCCCTAGCGTGGCGTCATGACCTTCGCGACCATGCTTCCCGCCGTCCTGTTCGGCTTCGGCACGAGCCTCGCCCTGATCGTCGCGATCGGTGCCCAGAACGCCTACGTGCTGCGCGTCGGGCTCCAGGCCGTGACCCGCGTCGGCGTGCCCGTCGTCGTGGTCTGCGCCGTGAGTGACGCCGTGCTGATCAGCGCCGGGGTGGCCGGGGTCGGAGCGCTCGTCGAGGCGGCACCGCAGGCGGTGGTCGTCGTCCAGCTCGTCGGGGCCGGGTTCCTGCTGGTCTACGGCGCGTTCGCCGCGAAGCGGGCGATCCGCCCGGTCGGAGCGCTGACGGTCGACGTCACGCCGGAGTCGGCTCGAGTCGGCGTCACCGCAGGAGGCGCGGTGCCGGCCGACGGCGCCCCACCCGTCGCGCAGGGCCCCCGCCCACCGGCTGCCGGGCGCGCCGACTCGCCCGCCCGGGTCGTCCCGGCCGTCCTCGGTGCCCTCGCCTTCACCTGGCTCAACCCCCACACCTACCTCGACACGATCGTCTTCCTCGGCTCGGTCGCGAACCACCAGCCGCCCGAGCTGCGCTGGTGGTTTGCAGCTGGGGCGATCACGGGGAGTCTCGTGTGGTTCTCGGCGCTGGGGTTCGGCGCGCGCCTCCTGCGTCCCCTGTTCGCGAAGCCGGTCGCCTGGCGGGTCCTCGACGCGGTGATCGCCGTCGTCATGGTGGCCCTCGGGCTGCGGCTGCTGTTCGGACTCTGACGGCCTCGTCCCGGCCGGATCGCGAACCCGGCCGGATCGCGAACCCGACCGGATCGCTACCGGTACACCTCGCGGCGGTGCGCGACCGCCAGGACGAGCACGATGAGGCGGCCGTCTTCGATGTCGTAGACCACGCGGTGGTCACCGACGCGCACACGCCAGGCTCCGCCGCTGGCGACGAGCGGCTTCGCCGCCGGTGGCCGGGGATCGTCGGCGAGCAGTTCGATGGCCGCCTGGAGGCGACGCCGGGCCTGCGGGTCGAACTTTCGCAGCTGACGAGCGGCCGCGGGGGAGAGCTGGACGTCGTACCTCACGTCAGTCCGAGTTCGGCTTTCACCTCGGCCCAGGGCACGGGGGTGGCGGCGGTCTCGGCCATCTCGCGGCGGGCCTCGACGGCGGCCGCGGCGTCGGCGGCGTCCTCGGCGAGTTCGAGCAGTCGGTCGAAGTCTTCGGCGTCGACGATGGCGACGACACGATGACCTCGGCGCGACAGGTAGACGGGTTCGTGACGGAGGTGGGCGCGGTCGACGAGGGCACCGAGCTGGCGCTTGGCATCGGAGACGGCGAGGACGTCGGACATGATCAAGAAGTTAGCAGATGATCGTTTTGATCATTTGGGCAGGCCTGAACTTGCGTTCTCACCCGCCCTGACGTCAGACCAGACGCTCGGCGATGGCTCGCTGCCAGCGGACGAGCATCACCCGCGCGTAGTGCACCGCCGACACGTAGTGGAACACCAGCCCGACCAGGAAGACCAGGTACCCGACGCCGATGACGGCCGTCCACTCGGGGCCGCCGAGCGCGACGCCGAGCAGCAGCACCGCGAGGCCGACGAAGCACAGCCCGGTGCGCAGCCGCCCGGCCCACCACACCGGCAGCGCCGGGTCGCCGCGGAAGGCCAGCACGGCGCCGACGGCGAGCAGCACGTCGGGCACCATCAGCAGCACGGCCTCCTGCCAGCCGAAGACGTCGGCCGTCGCGAACGCCACGGCCACCACGACCACGGTCAACCGGTCGGCCACCGGGTCGAGCCACGACCCGAGCACCGAGACGGAGTCGGTGCGCCGGGCCACGAACCCGTCGAGCCAGTCGGTCGCGAACACGACCGCGATCACGACGAGGGCCGGCCACCAGAGCTCGGCGATCAGAAGACCGGCGAAGACCGGCAACAGCAGGAGGCGCGCAGCCGTGATCGCGTTGGGCACGGTCCGCCAGTCGTCCACCTCGAAGAGGCGGTGGCGCAGGGCTCCGAGCCGACGGGACGACAGGTGCTCCGCGACGAACTCGCCAGACGCGGCCGCACCCGCGACGACGGGATCGGCCACGGCGTGCCCGGCCGCGTGGACGGCGGACGCGACGGGCCCGCGGTCGTCGACCCGCGCCTCCTCGTCCGCGGCGTCGTCAAGGGTCTCCGCGTCGTCGCGGGCCTGCGCGTCGTCGGCCGCGACCGTCTCGTCGACGGTGCCGTCCGCCGTGTCGGCCGCGGCGGCCCGACGTCGGCGCACGAGCCGCACGACGAACACGATCGCGACGATCACCGCGGCACCGATCAGCGCCCACGACGAGAACTGCCCGAGGTACTCCTGCGCCGCTTCGAGCGAGGACCGCAGCAGGAACCCGATGCCGACGTAGACGGCGGCCCAGGTCAACGCCCCGCCGAACGACGCGGGCAGGAACGACCGGTAGGGCACCTTCGCGACCCCGGCCGCCGCCGGCGTGAGGGTGCGGACCACGGGCACGAGGCGGGTGAGGAAGACCGCGGCCGCCCCTCGCCGCTCGAGGACGGCGACGGCACGGTCCCAGCTGTCGACGCCGATCCGGCGGATGATGCGCGTGTCCCGGAACCCCGTGCCGAAGCGGCGTCCGAGCAGGTAGCCGACGTGGTCGCCGAGCGAACCACCGATCGCGACCGAGACGAAGAACGCGACCGCCGGCCAGGGGTCGTCGAAGGTCGCGGCGAGCAGCAGCACGATCGTCTCGCCCGGCACGAAGACGCCGAGGCCCAGCCCGGACTCCGTGAACGCGAACAGGGCGCCCAACGCCCAGACGAGCGGGGTCGGCAGAGACGAGCCCATGTCGGTGATCCACCCGATGAGGTCCATCCCGCCAGGCTAGGGGAGGGGTGCTGAGGGGTACGTCGCGCCGGGTGGGCCGGGTCGAGATGTCACGACGTGCCGCTCATGTCGAGACGTGAGCGGCATGTCGTGACATCTCGCTGCGGCGGTAGGGTCGCCGCATGGTCAGCTTCGCGGACAAGCCCGTGCTCGACGTGACGGTCGAGCAGTGGCGCGAGTACCTCGAGGGCGACCCCGACGTGGGTGGGGTGCGACTGACGCTCCGAAAGGTGCGGTCGACGAAGCCCGGCATGACCTGGTCCGAGGCGCTCGACGTCGCCCTCTGCCATGGCTGGATCGACGGCCAGACCAGTCGGCTCGACGACGACTTCACGCTCACCGCGTTCCAACCGCGGCGGAAGAACAGCCCGTGGTCCCAGGTGAACCGCGAGCACGTCGCCCGTCTGGTCGCCGAAGGGCGCATGACCCCGGCGGGGCAGGCCGAGGTCGACAGGGCGAAGGCCGACGGGCGCTGGGACGCCGCCTACCGCCAGAAGGACGCCGCGCCTCCGGACGACCTGCAGGCCGCACTCGACGCCGATCCGGCGGCGGCCGCCCACTTCGCGTCGCTGACGAAGACCGAGCGGTTCCGGGTGTACTTCCGGCTGGCCTCGCTCAAGCGGCCCGAGACCCGCGCGGCGCGCATCCGCGACGTGGTCGCGGCGGCTGCCCGCGGCGAGCAGCACTACCGCTGAGCGGGTCCGGGCCGCGCGCTGGCTCGGGCCGGATGTTCCGGGGGCCTACGCCGCCACGAAGTGGACACCGCGCCACGACTAGACGTGGTGCGGTGTCCACATCCTGGCGGTGTGGATGGGTGGAGGGCGGGACGTGACGGTGCGGCGGCGGCGCGACGTGCCGAGCGCAGGAGGCGCGGGTCGCGTCAGTTGCGCGAGCGCTGCTTCCAGAAGCGGCCGGCCAGGCGCGCCAGACCGACCAGCGCGAGCGACAGCACGGCGAGGGCCACCAGCAGCACGACCATGTAGACCGCCACGGGGCCGTAGCCGCCCAGCGCCTCCGGGTCGTAGAAGGGGTACGGGTAGAACGACGTGACGGCGCCGCGGACGAGCGAGTACACGCTGTACGCCACGGGCACGACGAGCCCGATGGCGGCGGCCGACCACGGCAGGCGGCGACCGGCGGGCAGCACGAGCCAGTCGACCAGCACGGCGACGGGCATCGCCATGTGCACGACGACGTTGACCCAGGGCAGCACGCCCCCGGCCACGTCGGTCAGCAGCACGTTGAAGACGAGGCCGACGAACACCATGTTCACGACCGAGACGAGCCGCACGGTGTCCCACGCACGGCTGCCGGGGCGACGGCGGAGGGTGCGGACTCCGCCGACGACGAAGACCACGACGGCGAACAGGTTGCTGAGGTTCGTGAAGAACGAGAAGAAGTTGACGACGCTGTAGTCGTTCTCGAGCGTGTTCGCGAACTGGGCGGCGACGGCCACGAGTGCGAGCGCCCCGAAGACGAACCGGTACGGGACCATGAGCTGAGCGCGCGTCATGTCCTCACCCTAGTGAGGCGGCGGCGGGGGTGGGGTGGGCGTGGTCGCGCGGGCGGGCGTGCCGCCGCCGGCGGGGCGGGCGCGCCGGGGCCTGCGGGGCGGGCGTGTTCGTCGGTGGCGGGCGAGTCCACCGGCCCGTGTCGCCCGAACACGCCCGCCGTGCGGGCCGGCGGCCGGGTCAGGCCTGCTCGATCTTCTCGATCAGGGTCGCCTTGGTGTACCGCGACACGTTCGTGATGCCCTTGGTCCGGGCGAGGGCGCGCAGCGCGACGAGCGTCTGCGCGTGCAGGTCGACGTGGGCGTCGTGGCCGTCGGGCAGCTGCACGGTGGTCTCGTCGACCTCGGGCAGGGGCGGGGTGTAGATCGAGCGCGGCTCGGCCGGGGTGGCGGTCGACGACGACGACGACGACCCCTTCGAGGCCTGCCCTGCGGCCTGCCCCGCACCCTTCGCCGTCTTCTTCGCGTCCTTCAGCCCGGCGGCGGCGTCGTCGAGCGCGTTCTCGAGCGGCTTCACCGAGGGGCGGGCCTTCTTGGCGAGCTTCTTCGCGCGGCGCTTGGCCTCGGCGACGGCTGTCCGGGCGTCGGTGACGGCGTCCTCGGCCTTGTCGTAGGCCTTGGCGGCGGATTTCTTGAGCTTCTTCTGGTCGGCCACGGGATGGGCCCCTCTCTCGAACGTGCGGAAATCGTGCGTCCGAGCGTGGCACGGCCGCCTGGGACGGTTGTCAGTCGACCTGTGACGCCTTGCCGTTCGCCATGCGGTCCCGTTCGGCTCGCAGCGACTCGATCGTCTCGGGATCGAGGAAGTCCACGAACGGGTTCGGCTGCCCCGTCCGGGTGGCGACGACGTCGGTGTACGTGGTCGCGGCGCGGCGGACCTTCGCCGTGGCGCGACCGAGCCGTTTGGACGACGACGACTTCGCCGTGACGACCTCGGCGTGGTGCTCCAGGGCGTGGACGAGCTCGGCGAGTGCTGTCGGGATCTTCTTGGCCATGCGGGGGCCTCTCGGCTGAGGGGAACGGGGGCAGGGCGCCGCGGACCGGTCGGGACGGTCGCGGACGTCGACCGGATCATTCCCCCACCCGGAGAACGGCAGGTGAACGGACCCTGAGCGCCGGTTCGACGGGGCTAGGCTCGCCTGCCATGACGAGCGCTCGGGTGTGGCTGCTCGACCTCGACCGCGATCCGGACGCCGGGGGGCCGACGGCACAGGAGGTCTGCGACGAGCACGAGTCGGCCCGAGCGGCGGCCTTCGCGGACGCGACCGACGCTCGTCGGTACCTGGCCGCCCATCGTGCGCTGCGCCTCCTGGTCTCGTCCTGCACCGGCCGCGACGCCGCGAGCCTCGTCTTCGACCGGGAGCCGTGCCGGGGCTGCGGCGGGCGGCACGGTCGTCCGGTGCTGCGGCCACCGGGCGACCTGCACGTGAGCCTCAGCCGCAGCGGTCGTTGGGCGGCCGTGGCGCTGCGGGCCGGGGCGCCCGTCGGCGTCGACGTCGAACGGGCCCGCCCGACCGGTGCACTGGAGCACCTCCGATCCGACGTGACCCCCGAGGACGGCGAGGTCGACGTGCTGCGCGCCTGGGTGCGGAAGGAGGCGCTGCTGAAGTCGACCGGGGAGGGCCTGACCACCGCGATGTCCGCGATCCGGCTGTCCCGGCTGCCCGACGGCACGACGACGGACGGCCGTCGCGGGACGGTCCACGACGTGGAGTCGATGGCCGACGTCGTCCTCGCGGTCGCCGGCGTCGGGCTGTCCCGCCCCGTGTTCACCGACGCGTCACCTGACGTCCCTAGCGTGCGGCCGTGAGCCAGACCCTGCCCGGCGTGATCGCCGGCTCGCCCGACGCCCCCGCGGGCCGCACCCTCGTCGACGTGCTGCGGGAGACCGCGCTCGCCCACCCCGACGCCTCGGCGCTCGAGGACGAGCGAGGCGCCCTGAGCTACGCCGAGCTCGTCGTCCGCGTCGAGGCCGCCGCGCGCGCGCTCGCCGACGCCGGCGTGCAACGCGGTGATCGGGTCGGCGTGCGCATGCCGTCGGGCGACTCGTCGCTCTACCTGACGATCCTCGGCGTCCTGGCCGCCGGGGCCGCCTACGTGCCGGTCGACGCCGACGACCCGGACGAGCGGGCCGCACTGGTCTTCGGCGAGGCCGGCATCGTGGGCATCGTCTCGGCGGGTGGCCGCTTCACCCCGCGCGACGCCGATCGACCCGCGAGCCTCGTGCTCGCCGCACCGGCCGCCCACGTCAGCGGACGGGGCGCGGCGCTCGCCGACGCCGACCGGCTGCCGACTCCCGCCGACGACGCCTGGGTCATCTTCACCTCGGGCTCGACCGGCACGCCGAAGGGCGTCGCCGCGAGTCACCGTTCGGCGGCCGCCCTCGCCGACGCCGAGGCGCGGATGTTCCTGTCGTCGCCGGGCGTCGAGCCCCTCGGGCCGGGCGACCGGGTGCTGGCCGGGCTGTCGGTCGCGTTCGACGCCTCGTGCGAGGAGATGTGGCTCGCCTGGCGCAGCGGCGCCTGCCTGGTGCCGGCCCCGCGCAGCCTCGTGCGGTCCGGGGCCGACCTCGGTCCGTGGCTCGTCACGCACGGCATCACCGTCGTGTCGACCGTGCCGACGCTCGCCGCCCTCTGGCCCGACGAGGCCCTCGAGAGCGTGCGGCTGCTGATCTTCGGCGGTGAGGCGCTGCCGCCCGAGATCGTCGACCGGGTGGTCGGCGACGACCGCGAGGTGTGGAACACCTACGGGCCGACCGAGTCGACGGTCGTCGCCACGGGGGCGCTGGTCCGAGCCGGCGAGACCGTGCGCATCGGGTTGCCGCTCGACGGCTGGGACGTCGCGGTCGTCGACGCGGCCGGCGAGCCCGTCGCCGAGGGCGAGGTCGGCGAGCTGATCATCGGCGGCGTCGGCCTGGCCCGCTACCTCGACCCCGCCAAGGACGCCGAGAAGTACGCCCCGCACGAGCAGCTCGGCTGGCAGCGCGCCTATCGCAGCGGCGACCTGGTGCGGTTCGACCGGGCCGGGCTCGTGTTCCAGGGGCGGGCCGACGACCAGGTCAAGGTCGGCGGTCGCCGCATCGAGCTCGGTGAGATCGAGACCGCGCTGCAGGCCCTGCCCGGGGTGGGCGGCGCCGCCGCGGCGGTGCGGACCACGGAGGCCGGCAACCAGGTGCTCGTCGGCTACCTCGCGGTCGCCTCGGCCGAGACGTTCGACCGAGGCGCCGCCCTCGCCCGCCTCCGGGACGAGCTCCCGGCCGCCCTGGTGCCGCTGCTGGCGCTGGTCACCGGCGATCTGCCGACCAAGACGTCGGGCAAGATCGACCGCGACGCGCTCCCGTGGCCGTTGGTCGACGCGACGACCGGTGCCGACGGTGCCGGCGGCGGGCCCGACGGTGCCGGGTCGATGACCGCGGTCGAGCAGCTCGTCGCCGAACGCTGGCGCGAGGTGCTCGGCGTGCCCGTCCCCGACGCCGACGCGAACTTCTTCGACCTCGGCGGGGGATCGCTGGCCGCCGCGCAGCTCGTGGCCCGGCTGCGCGAGCTCGACCCCGAGTTCACCGTCGCCGAGATCTACTCGCACCCCCGGCTCGGCGCCCTGGCCGAGGCCCTGTCCGTGGCGGACGTCGACGACGACGCCCCGCCCGCCGAGTACCACCGGTCGGTGCCGACCCCGCGACGCACGCAATGGCTGCAGACCCTGCTCGGGGTGCCCCTCCTCGTGCTGTCGGGCGCGCGCTGGCTGACCTACGCCCTGACCGCGAGCACCGTGCTGCGCTGGTGGAGCGGATTCGACGCCCTCCCCGCGGTCGACGGCCGGCTGCTCGTCGTCGCGATCGTCGTGTTCGTGACCCCGCCGGGACGCATGGCGATCTCGGTGCTGGCCTCGCGCCTCCTTCTCCGGGGGGTGGAGGCGGGCGATCATCCGCGCGGCGGCAGCGTGCACCTCAGGCTCTGGCTGGCCGAGCAGGTCGCGCACCAGATCGGGGCGGTCGGGCTCGCCGGCGCCCCGTGGATCAGCTACTACGCGCGTGCCCTCGGCGCCCGCATCGCGCCCGACGTCGACCTGCACGCCCTGCCGCCCGTCACCGGCATGCTGCGCATCGGTCGCGGGGCGTCGATCGAGCCCGAGGTCGACCTGGCCGGCCATTGGATCGACGGCGACGTCGTGCGCATCGGGGCGATCCGCATCGGTGCGGGCAGCACGATCGGCATGCGCAGCACCCTGCTCCCCGGCACCCGCATCGGCAAGAACGCCTCGATCGCGCCCGGGTCGGCGGTCTTCGGACGGGTGCCCTCGGGACAGCACTGGGCCGGTTCGCCGGCCGAGCGCATCGGCCGCACCCGGGCCTGGTGGCCGGAGGATCGGCCGCCCTCGCCCACCCGCTGGTTCGTCGCCTACGGGGCGTCGGCGATCGTCATCGCGTTGCTGCCGGTGGTCTCGGTGGGTGCAGGAGGCGCGGTCGTCGCGCTCGGTGTGCGGGGTGCGAGTTCGCTGATCGACGCGTGGTGGCGCGCCCTCGCCCTCCTGGTGCCGGGCACGCTCGTGGCCGGGCTGGTGGCCGCCGTGCTGGTCGTCGCGCTCACCCGGCTGTGGGCCCTGGGCGTGACGGAGGGCACCTTCGCGGTGCGGTCGAGGGTCGGCTGGCAGGTCTGGAGCACCGAACGCCTGCTCGACCTGTCGCGCACCCTGCTGTTCCCGCTCTACTCGAGCCTGTTCACGCCGGTCTGGCTGCGCCTGCTCGGTGCCGAGATCGGGCGGGACGTCGAGGCGTCGACCGTCCTGCTGCTGCCGTCGATGACCACGGTGCGTGACGGGGCCTTCCTGGCGGACGACACGCTCGTCGCGTCGTACGAACTCGGCGGCGGCTGGCTGCGCGTGGCCCGGGCCGAGATCGGTCGGCGGGCGTTCCTGGGCAACTCGGGAATGACGGCCCCGGGCCACAAGGTGCCGAAGGACGGTCTGGTGGCCGTGCTCTCGTCGGCTCCGCGCAAGTCCAAGGCGGGGTCGTCGTGGCTCGGTTCGCCCGCGGTGCGCCTGCGCCGCACGGTCGCCGTCGCCGACGAGACCCGCACCTTCCGCCCGGCGACGCACCTGCGGGTGGCCCGGGTCGCGTGGGAGCTCAGCCGGATCGTGCCCGTCGTCGTCACCTGCGGCATCGGTCTCGGCCTGGTCGTCGGGCTGTGGGCGCTGGTCGACGCGATCGGGGTCGGTGCGACGGCCGCGCTCAGCGGTGTCGTGATGCTCGCCGTCGGGGCGGCGGCCGCCGGTGTCACGACGCTGGCCAAGTGGGCGCTCGTCGGGCGCATCCGGGCCGGCGAGCACCCGCTCTGGTCGTCGTTCGTCTGGCGCAGCGAGGTGTCCGACACCTTCACCGAGATGTGTGCGGCCCCCTGGTTCGCCCACGCGGCCGCCGGCACCCCGGCCCTCGTCTGGTGGCTGCGCTCGCTCGGTGCCTCGATCGGCCGAGGCGTGTGGACGGACAGCTACTGGTTGCCCGAGGCCGACCTGGTGCGACTCGACGACGCCTCGACCGTGAATCGAGGATGCGTCGTGCAGACGCACCTGTTCCATGATCGAATCATGAGCATGGACACCGTCACCCTGGCCGCCGGATCGACCCTCGGCCCCCACAGCGTCGTGCTGCCCGCGGCCCGCCTCGGCGAGCACGCCACCGTCGGCCCCGCCTCGCTCGTGATGCGGGGAGAGGTCGTCCCCGTCGGCAGCCGGTGGAGCGGCAACCCGATCGGCCCGTGGCGGGACGTCACGTTCGCGGACTACCACGCCGTCAGCCGGTGACCGCTCCGGCGGCGACCGCGGACGGCTACACGCCCGAGAGCGGCAACGACGGCTACGGCGTGCGCTCGTACGACCTCGTGATCGGGTACCGCGTCGCGACGAACCGGTTGGACGGCGTCGCGACGATCACGGTGGTGCCGACCGAGGCCCGGCGCACGCTCGTGTTCGACCTGCTCCGCCTGCGTGCCGCGAAGGTGCGGGTCGACGGGCACAAGGCGCGGCACGCCCAGTCGGCGACGAAGCTGACGGTGACGCTGCCGGACGTGACCGTGCCGGGTGAGCCCGTCGAGGTCGTCGTCGAGTACGCGGGTTCGCCCGCGCCACGTCGCACCCGCTGGGGCACCCTCGGCTGGGAGGAGCTGACCGACGGCGCCCTCGTCGCGTCGCAGCCGAACGGGGCACCGACCTGGTTCCCCTGCAACGACGACCCGGCCGACAAGGCGACCTACCGGGTGCAGGTCACGACCGAGCAGCCCTACGCCGTCGTCGCCCACGGCGAGCTGACCGGTCGGCACACGCGGTCCGGCCGCACGACCTGGGTCTACGAGCAGCCCGAGCCCACGGCGTCCTATCTCGCGACGGTGCAGATCGGCCGCTACGAGTTGGTGCCGGTCGCGCTCGCGGGGGTGCCCGGCGTCTTCGCCGGGGTGCCGGCGATGCGGTCGCGCATCGGTCGTGACTTCGGCGAGGTGGCCGACATGATGGCCTGCTTCGTCGAGCGGTTCGGCCCGTACCCGTTCGCGTCGTACTCGGTGGTCGTCACCGACGACGACCTCGAGATCCCGCTCGAGGCCCAGGGCCTCGCCATCTTCGGGGCGAACCACGCCGACGGGGCGGGCGGGTCGCGTCGGCTGATCGCGCACGAACTGGCGCACCAGTGGTTCGGCAACAGTGTGGGCCTGACGACCTGGCGCGACATCTGGTTGAACGAGGGCTTCGCCTGCTACGCCGAGTGGATCTGGTCCGAGGCCTCGGGCGGTCCGTCGGCCGCGCGCCTCGCCGCCCAGACCCGTGCACGGCTGGACGGCCTGTCCCACGACCTGCTCGTCGGCGACCCCGGCCCCGACCTGATGTTTGACGACCGCGTCTACAAACGCGGAGCCCTCACACTGCACGCCCTGCGGTCGACGATCGGCGACGAGTCGTTCTTCGACGTGTTGCGCGCCTGGACCACCGAGTACCGCCATCGCGTGGCGACCACGGCCGACTTCGTGGCCCTCGCCACGCGCGTCTCGGGCCACCCGGTCGGGCCCCTGCTGCGGCCCTGGCTCGACGAGCGCGTGCTGCCGGTGCTGCCCTAGGTCTCACCGAGATGCCTCGACATGCCGCTCACGTCCGGACGTGAGCGGCATGTCGTGACATCTCGCCGCGGGGCCCCGACACGAGCCCGACACAGCCTGCGGCTACCGTGGGCGGATGACCGATGTCCAGCCGTCCGAGGTGCCCGTGCTCAGCCTGCTGCGCGACCTGGTCGCCGTCGACTCGACCAGCGGCACGTCCGGCGAGGCGGCCGTCCTCCGCCGCGTCGCGCTCGAGTTCGAGGGCGTCGAGGAGGCGCGGGTCGCCTTCGCCCCCGGGGCCGACGGTGAGCCCACGGCGCTCCTCGTCTCGCCGGCGGTCGTCGCCGCCGACAGGCCGCTGCTCGTCTTCGCGTCCCACGCCGACGTCGTGCCGGTGACCGACGCCTCGGCCTGGACCCACGACCCCTTCGCCTCGACCGTCGTCGGTGACCGCCTGCACGGACGGGGCACGTCCGACATGAAGTCCGGTCTCGCAGCCTCGGTCGTCGCCGTGCGTGACCTCCTGCGCCGGGGCGCACCCGTCGCGCTCGCCGTCTCGACGGGCGAGGAGGTCGGCTGCCTCGGGGCTCCCGCCGTCGTCGACCTGCTCGCCGGTCTCCGGGTCGGAGCCGTCGTGATCCCCGAGTCGACCGACGGGCGGGTCGTGCTCGGCCACCGCGGCGCGCTCTGGTTGACCGTGCGCACGTCGGGCGTCGCCGCGCACGGCAGCACGCCCGAGCGGGGCCACAACGCGATCCTCGACCTCGTGGCCGTGCTCGGGCGCCTGGACGACCTGCCGCTCTCGGTGCACGCCGACCTCGGGCGCGAGACGGTCAACGTCGGCGTCGTCTCGGGTGGCAGCGTGCCGAACATCGTGCCGGACGTCTGCGAGGTGCGCATCGACCTGCGGGTCGTCCGCGACGACGTCGGCGAGCTCGTCGGCTGGTGGCGGGACCAGCCCGAGGTGACCGACGTCCGCGTCGACCTCGACCTGGCCGCCGTGTGGACCCCGCGCGACCATCCCTGGCTCGCCGGGCTCGACGCCCCGGTCTCGGAGGCGCCCGCCTCGTACTTCACGGACGCCTCGGTGCTCGTGCGCTCGCTCGACGACGGGGTGCCCGTCGTGGTCTGGGGCCCGGGCGACCCGACCGTCGTGCACACGGTGGACGAGTCCGTGTCGGTCGACGCGGTGCTGAGGGCCGTCGAGCAGTTCGGTCGCGTCGGCGAACGGTGGGCTGCCGAGCACTGATCGACGGCAGGCGGCAGGCGGGCCCGGCGGCCCGGACGGGTCAGGCGGGCTCGGGCACGGGTCAGGCGGGCTCGGAAGCCGTCGACCGCGTGCTCTGTCGTCGGACCAGTCGGGGCGCGAACGAGACGCGCGCGCCTCCTCGTCCGCCGTCGTCGGACCCGCGCAGCGAGAGCAGCCGCAGCGCCTCGCCGGCCATGCGGTCGGTGGGCTGGGCGAGGGTCGTCAGGGCCGGGGTCACGTACGAGGCGAAGACGATGTCGTCGAAGCCCGTGACCTGCAGCTCGTCGGGCACCGACACCGCGAGTTCGCGGGCCGCCCGCAGCACGCCCATGGCGATCAGGTCGTCCGCGCAGACGATGGCGTCCGGGCGGTCGTCGGAGGTGAGCAGCCGGCGGGCCGCCGCGTCGCCGCTGTCGACCGAGTAGTCGCCGAGCACGACCCCGTCGCGCACCTCGCGGATGCCGAGTTCGGCGGACCAGTGACGGAAGCCCCGGAGGCGCAGGGTCGTCGACGAGTTCGTCAGCTCGGAGGTGACGAACGCGGCGGAGCGGGCGCCGGTCTCGGCCAGGTGCGTCAGGACGAGCTTCATCGCCTCGGCGTCGTCGAGGCCGATCCAGTCCGTGCCGGGGACGTCGACCCGGCGGTCGAGCTGCACCAACGGCACGGCCCGGGCGGACGCGGCGACGGCGGCCGCGCTCTCGGTGTCGTGCACGGGGCTGACGACGATGCCGTCGACGTGCCGTTCGATCAGCGACCGCAGGTGCTCGGCCTCGACGGCGGGGTCCTGCCGGGAGTCGCAGAGGAACAGCTGCTTCCCCTCGCCGTGCAGCGCGCTCTCGAGGCTGTCGACCAGGGTCGTGAAGAACGGGTTGAGGATGCTCGGCACGACCATGCCGACCGTGTCGGTGCGTCGGGTGCGCAGGGCGCGGGCGATGCCGTTGCCCGAGTAGCCCAGCTCGTCGGCCGCCTGTCGGACCCGGCCCTCGATCTCGCGGCCGACGGGGCGGGAGGCCGACATGACGCGCGAGACCGTCGCGGGGGAGACGCCCGCCCGGCGGGCGACGTCCGAGATGGTGACGGCGTTCATGGGCTCCTCAGGGCGTGGCCGCCGGGGCGACGGATGACGGTGCCATCGTATCGTCCCCTCGCGGGAAACCGATTGCCAGCCGCGAATCTCTTTTACACGTCGGAAACACAAAGGTGTTGACACTCGAAACACGGACGCGTCACTCTTGACGCAGTCCCCGTCGGCAATCGATTGCCCGCCGGTCCCGACCCCACCGGGACCGCCACCCCGTCTGTCCCGCATGCTCCACCTCGTCCTCCCCAGGAAGGCTCCTCATGCCCACGACCCGTACCGTCCTCGCCGCATTCGCCGTGGGCGCCATCGCCATCGGCACCCTCGCCGGCTGCGACTCGTCCTCGACCACCGCCTCCGGCTCCGCGTCCGGCGGCTCGACCTCGACCCGCCCGGCCCCCACCGACGTCCCCCAGGCCTGTGCCCCCGACGGCGGCGGCACCCTCCAGCTCGGCATGGTCGACATCAACGAGCAGACCGCCTTCTTCACCCAGATGAACGAGGGCGTCCAGGACGTCGCCGACGAGGCCGGCGCCGACCTGCAGATCGTCAGCGGCGACAACGACAGCGCCACCCAGGTCTCGGGCGTCGAGAACCTCGTCGCCTCGGGCGTGGACGCCCTGATCGTCGACCCGGTCGACGCGACCGCGCTCGTCCCCGCCCTCACCGCCGCGAAGGCCGCGGGCATCCCGGTCGTCGCCGCCGACGGCTCGGTCGACGACGCCTCGGCGATCGACTCGTACGTCGGCACGGCGAACGAGGACGGCGGCGCCCAGCTCGGGAAGGCCTTCCTCGACATCACCGGCGGCGAGGGCGAGGTCGGCGTCGTCGGCGCGCTCAACAGCGCGATCCAGATCCAGCGGCAGAACGGCTTCACCGACGCCGTCGAGGCCGGCGGCATGACCATCGGCACGATCGTCGACGGTCAGAACGTCAACGAGGACGCCCAGGCCGCGGCCGAGAACCTGCTCACCGGCAACCCCGACCTCCAGTACATCTACGCCACCGGCGAGCCCGCCCTCAACGGTGCCATCGCCGCGGTCAAGAGCCAGGGCGCCCAGGACCGCGTGAAGATCGTCGGCTGGGACCTCTCGCCCTCGGCGGTCGAGGGGCTGCAGGACGGCTACGTCGAGGCCGTCATCCAGCAGGACACCTTCGGCTTCGGCTACGAGGCCGCCAAGGCCGCGATCAACCTCGCCTGCGGCACCGCCGAGGTGCCGGCGACCGTCGACGTGCCGATCACGATCGTCACGCCCGACAACCTGGCCGACTTCTCGTACTACCTGGAGGGCTGATGACCGACGTCACGACCGGCGACCTGCTCGTCGAACTCGAGGGAATCCGCAAGTCCTACGGCGCCGTCGACGTCCTGCGCGGCGTCGACCTGCGCCTCGCACGCGGAGAGGTGCTCGGCCTGGTCGGCGACAACGGCGCCGGCAAGTCCACCCTGATGAAGGTGCTCGCCGGGTCGGTCCAGCACGACGGCGGCCGCATCAGCATCAAGGGCAAGGAGGTGCGGTTCCAGTCCCCGAGCGACGCCCAGGCCGAGGACATCGGCATCGTCTACCAGGACCTCGCCCTCTGCGACAGCCTCAACGTCGCCGCCAACCTGTTCCTCGGCCGCGAGCCGCGGGTCGGGCCCTTCCTCAAGGTCGGGGCGATGCACGCCGAGGCCACGGCGGTGCTGAAGGAGTTCGGCGTCCGCGTGACCTCCACGCACCAGCTGATCTCGCAGCTCTCGGGTGGTCAGCGCCAGTCGGTGGCCATCGCGCGCGCCGCGTCGGTCGACCCCGACGTGTTGATCCTCGACGAGCCGACCGCCGCCCTCGCCGTCACCGAGGTCGAGTCGGTGCTGCGCCTCATCAAGGAGGTCGCGGCCCGAGGGGTCGGCGTCATCCTGATCACCCACCGGCTGCAGGATCTCTTCCGGGTCTGCGACCGCATCACCGTCATGTACGAGGGGCGCAGCGTGGACGACGCCCGCATCGAGGACCTCACCATCGAGTCGCTCGTCGACATGATCACCCGTGAAGGGAGCGCTGCCGCATGACCGCGACGACCTCTGACCCCGCCCGCACCGACGGACCCGAGCCGGGTCACGGCCCCGGCACCGCCGACGTGCGCGAGCGCCGCTGGGAAGCCCTGCAACGCGTCAACAAGTCCACCCTGTTGATGCTCGTCGTGACGCTCGTCGTCATCGTCGTCTTCTCGGTGGCGACCCCGACCTTCCTCACCGGCACGAACCTGCGGAACGTCGCCGTGCAGGTGGCACCCGCGGCCATCGTCGCCGTCGCGATGACCTTCGTCATCACGGCGGGCATGATCGACCTCTCGGTCGGGTCGACGCTCGCGCTGGTGTCGGTGATCGGGGCGGTGCTGCTGCGGGCCGGTCTCGAGTCGGTGCTGGTCATCGTGATCTGCCTGGCCGTCGGCGCCTTCGGCGGGTTGGTCAACGGCTGGTTCTCGAGCTACCAGGGCATCCCCTCCTTCATCGTCACGCTGGCCACCATGTCGATCGTGCGGGGCGTGGCCCTGCTGATCACCAAGGGCTACTCGATCGCCATCGGCTCGGGCCTGATCTTCGCCCAGGTCGGCCAGGGTCGGCTGTTCGGGCTCGGCTACCCCGCCTGGCTCGCGCTGATCATCGTCGGCGTCGGCATCGTGGGGCTGCAGCGCATGCGGTTCGGCCAGTACATCACCGGCATCGGCTCGAACGAGGAGTCGGTCCGCCGGGCCGGCGTGGACACCCGCTTCGTCAAGATGATGGCCCTCGTGCTCAGCGGCACGGCGGCCGGCGCGGCCGGCATCATCACGGCGGCCCGCCTGGGGTCGGGCGACGCCAACTCGGGCGTCGACTTCGCCATGACCGTCATCACGGCCGTCGTCATCGGCGGGACGAACCTGCTCGGCGGCAAGGGCAGCGTGATCGGCACGGCGATCGGGGCCATCCTGACCGGCGTCATCACCAACGGCCTCACGCTGCTCGGCCTGAGCCCCTACATCGTGCCCATCGTGACGGGCAGCCTGCTGATCATCGTCATCTGGATCAACCTGCGCGGCGGATCGTTCACCGACCTGGTGCGCAAGCGGGTGACCCGATGAGCCGCGTCGGTGGCTTCGGCGTCGAGACGACCACGCTCGTCGACGTGCAGACGGTCACCGGCCCCGTGCCGAGCGACCGCCTCGGTTACACGCTGCCGCACGAGCACCTGATCAACAGCATCGAGGAGGGCGGGCTCGAGCCCGACCCCGACTTCCCCGAGCTGTTCGACGCGCCGGTCACGCCCGAGATCGCCTGGTTGCTGCGCGACCGCCCGCTCGCCTGTCGCGACAACTGCGTGCTCGACGGCGACGACGACGCGGTCAACGAGCTCGTGGCCTTCCGCGAGCTCGGCGGAAGCACCGTCGTCGAGCTGACCTCGGACGGTCAGGGCCGCGACCCCCGTCGTCTCGCCGAGATCTCACGGCGCAGCGGGGTGAACGTCGTCACCGGCGGCGGCTGGTACCTCGAGCGGTTCCACCCCGAGGCCACGGGCCGCGACACCGTCGACGACCTGGCCGCCCGCCTGGTCGCGCAGTACCGGTCCGATCCGGCCGAGACCGGCGTGCCCCGCTCGGGCGTGATCGGCGAGATCGGCGTCTCGCCCGGCTTCACCGAGCGCGAGGAGCGCTCGCTGCGGGCGGCCTGCCGGCTGCAGCGCGAGACCGGCCTGCCGATGTTCGTGCACCTGCCCGGGTTCGTCCGGCACGGCGGTCGCGTGCTCGACGTCGTGCTGCGCGACGAGGGCGTCGACCCCACGGCGGTCGTCCTCTGCCACATGGACCCGTCGGGCAGCGACCCCGACTACCAGCGCAGCCTCGCCGAGCGCGGGGTCTGGCTCGAGTTCGACATGATCGGCATGCCGTACCGCTTCTCGCTGCCCGGCGAGGGGCAGTCGCCCTCGCCGGTCGAGACGGCGACGGCGATCGCCCGCCTGGTCTCGGCCGGGTTCGGCCGCCGCCTGCTGTTCAGTCACGACCTCTTCCTCAAGAGCATGTTGCGCAAGCACGGGGGCAACGGCCTCTCGTACGTCCCCGCGGTGTTCCTCGACCGGCTGACCGATCTCGGCGTCGACGCCGAGGTCGTGCACGGCGTCGGCACCCGCAACGTCCGCGACCTCTTCGAGGGCGCGGCCCTGACCCGCTGAGGGGCGACGTCGCGGCACCGAGCCGCGCGCGCCTCCTCGTCCCGAACCGTCCCGTCACCACCGGAAGGCCCCATCATGTCCCGCATCCTCATCGCCGGCGAGAGCTGGATCACCGCGACCACCCACACCAAGGGCGTCGACGAGTTCACCGCCCACTCGTACACCGAGGGCGTCGCACAGCTGCGGACGGCCCTGCAGGCCGGCGGCCACGAGGTCGTCCACCTGCCGGCCCACCTCGTGTCGACCGAGTTCCCCGAGACCCAGGAGGCGCTGGACGCCTACGACGTCGTGGTGCTGTCCGACATCGGGGTCAACTCGCTGCAGCTCGCGCCCGACGTGTTCGAGAAGAGCATCCCCGGTCGCGACCGCGTCCAGGAGCTCGCGCGCTGGGTCGAGGCAGGAGGTGCGTTGCTGATGATCGGCGGCTACCTGTCGTTCTCGGGCTGGCAGGGCCGTGCGGGCTACGCCCACACCGAGATCGCCGACGTGCTGCCGGTCGAGCTGCTGATCGGCGACGACCGCGTCGAGCGCCCGGCCGGCGTCGTCGCCACCGTGCTGGACGCCGACCACCCCGCCCTCGGCGGCGCGGGCACCGAGTGGCCGCTGCTGCTCGGCTACAACCGCACCGTCGTGAAGCCCGGGGCGGTGGAACTCGCCCGCCTGGGCGACGACCCGCTCGTCGTCGTCGGCGAGGCCGGGGCGGGGCGCACGGCGGTCTTCACGAGCGACTGCTCGCCGCACTGGGCGCCGCCGGCGTTCTGCGAGGAGTGGGACGGCTACGCCGAGGTGTTCAACGGCATCGTGTCGTGGCTGACCAGCCGCTGACGGTGGCGGACCCGACCCGGCCCGAGGGCCCCGGCGCAGGCCGGGCGGCGGCGCTCGTCGCCCGCTGCTCGGCCGAGCTCGACGCCTCCGCGTCGGTGCCGCTGCTCGCCCGCATGGCCGACGGCACGCTCGACGACCCCGCCTTCGCTCGCTACCTCGCGATCGAGCAGGCGTTCGTGCGGACGGCGGCCCGACTCGCCGGTTACTGCCTGTGGCAGCAGCCGGAGTGGTCCCGGGCCGAGCGCCACGCCGAGGCCGTCATCGACCTCGTCGGACCTCAGAGTGCCTACTTCGCCGACCTGCGCGCGACGCGACCGGTCGACGAGGCGGGTCTGCTCGCTCTGCTGGCCCGCGCCTCCGTGCTCGAGGCCACGGTGACGACCGCGCTCGACGAGGGCGGCTACGCCGGGGTCGTGACGAGCCTCGCCGCCGCTGAGACGCTCTACCTGCGGTGGTGCACGCGGGCGGCCGAGCGGTCGGTGCCGCGACCGGGCGACGTGCAGCGGTGGATCGAGCTGCACGTCACCGACGGCTTCCGCGCCCAGGTCGCCTTCCTGCACCAGCTCGTCGACGAGCTGCCCGCCGACGTGACCGACGACCGGCTGGACCGCTGGTTCGTCGCCCTGCTGCGCGCCGAGGACGCCTTCCACGCGAGCGCCCTCGACGAGGTCGCCGCGTGACCGGCCCCGTCGTCGACCTGGCCGCCGTCGAGGCGCGTCTCACCACGGCCGGGATCGCCTTCGAGAGGCTGGTCGTCGGACCCGACGCCGTCGTGGTCGTCTCGTCGTACGGGGGCCGCGTCTACGGTCCGTTCTTCGCCGCGGGCGAGGCCGAGAACTGGCTGCCCGACGCCTTCGGCGACGACGACGAGTTCGGTGGGCTGGTGGGCGGCGGCGACTGGAACGTCGGCGGCGACCGGGTCTGGATCGGCCCCGAGATCGCCTACATGATCCGCGACCGCGACGATTACTGGGGCAGCTACGAGATGCCGCCGTCGCTCGACCCGGGCCGCCACGACCTCGACCGCGCGGGCGACCGCGTGACCCTGTCGCGGATCGCCGAGCTCGAGGCGTTCACCGCGCCGACCGGGCACGTCCGGGCCGAGCTGGGCCTCGTCGTCCGGCCGGCCCCACACCCGCTGCGGCACCTGCGCGGCGCGTCGGCCGCGGGCCCCGACGGCACACCGCTCGTCAACGCCGTCGAGTACGGCGGCTACGTGACGGAGGTGCGGCTCGGGATCTCCTCGGACGGCGCGCACGAGGCCGAGTCGTGGATGCTCGACCAGGTGCGGGCGGGCGGCACGGCGTTCGTCGCGGCCGTGCCCGACGCCCAGGTGACGGACTACTACGAACCGGTGGGGGATCTGCTCGCCGAGGTGCCGGGCGGGGTCGCCGTGTCGCTGACCGGCGCCGACCGCTTCAAGATCGGCTTCGCCGCACCGCACGTCACCGGACGCCTGGGGTACGTGCGTGCCGTCGGCGACCCGGCCGACGACCGGGCGGTGCTCTTCGTGCGCGGCAGCCACAGCGACCCGTCGGCCGAGTACTCGGAGGAACCCGACCAGTCGCCGGGCCTGCGGGGAGACTCCCTGCACCTCTACGACGACGACGGCGGGCTCGGCGGGTTCGCCGAGATCGAGGCCCGGGGCACGCCCGTGCTCGGCCCACGTCCCGAGCCGGTCACCGACCGGTTCGGCAGCTGGTGGTTCCGCGGGCGGACGGACGACGTCGCCCGCGTGGCCCAGCACCTGCTCGGGGTGCCCGCGCCGACGGTGGCGCAGGCCGCCCGGGGGGCCGCGCCGCGCCTCCTCGGTCCGCCGGTCGCGTCGTCGACCGCCGCGTGGGCACCGTCCCCGTCCCCGTCCCCGACTTCGACCCGAGAGCCGTCCCCGAGAGGAACGACATGACCCACGACACCGATCCGGACGCGGCGCAGCGCGCGGAACGCGCCTACGACGACCTCGTCGCCCTGGTGCAGCACGGCCCCCGGTTCCACGGCACCCCCGGCATCGCGGCCGCCGGCGACTGGCTCGAGCAGCGGCTGACCGCGGTCGGGTGGCCGGTCGCCCGGCAGCCCGTGACGCTGCCCGGCTGGCAGCCCGGTCGCGTTCCCCGGGTCACCGTGCAGCAGCCGATCGCCCGCGACCTGCCCGCCTGGCCGATGCTCTGGAGCGGCTCGACCGACGGGCCTCGCCGGGGCACGGTCGAGGCCGTCGGCCCGCAGGGACTCTGGGGCGACTCGATGGTCTGGCAGAAGTTCGTCGTGCGGGGTGACGACGGCGACGTGGTGGCCTACCTGCACGCGCGCGACGACGGACCCGCGGCACCGCAGCCGCTGCCGTCCGGGTCGGACCACGACGTGGCGCACCTCGCCCTCGGCCGCCTCGACGGTCTGCAGCTGACCGAGTGGATCACCGACGGCAAGCCCGTCGTGCTCGAGGTCGAGGCCGACAGCGGTCCGGTCGAGGCCGCGACGAGCGACAACCTGATCGTCGACGTCCCCGGCACGGGCGAGGGGTCGGTGCTGCTCTGCGCGCACTACGACTCGTTCTTCAACACGGTCGGCGCCTACGACAACGGCAGCGGCACGATCGCCCTGCTGCAGCTCGCCGAGCGGTGGGCTGCGGCCCCGCCGGTCGCGTCGGTCCGCCTCGTCTTCTTCACCGCCGAGGAGTGGCACCTGGGCGGGTCCCGGCACTTCGTCGACAGCGCCTCGACCGACGAGCTCGACGCGATCGACTACGTCCTCAACGTCGACGGGCTCGGTCGCGGGTCGTTCGTCGAGGCGTTCGGGGCGCCCGAGGCGTTCTCGACGGCGTTCCGCGGCGCGCTGCTGCGGCACGCGGCGGAGACCCGGCCCGACCTCCAACTGGTCACCCGGTTCCCGCCGACGACCGGCACGGACGATGCGTCCTTCTACCGCGCGGGCGTGCCCAGCGCGTTCCTGACCTTCAACGACCTGCACCGCCTGCACCAGCCCGACGACGAGCCGAACCGGGGCATCGCGGCGAACGTCGCCTGGACCGTGCCGCTCGTCGAGCACCTCGTGGCGAGCCTGACGCGGCCGACCCGCGCCGCGCCTCCCGGGGTGCTGTAGGCCCCGGGCCTGCGCCGAGATGTCACGACGTGCCGCTCATCTTCATCGGTGAGCGGCAAGTCGTGACATCTCGCTGTGCCCGGGCGCCGGGCGCCCGGCGCCCGGACTCAGGCCACCGGTTCGGCGAACACGATCCGGTTCTGGTCGTAGTGGCCCGAGCCGCGGTCGAACACGCCGCCGCAGGTGATCAGCCGCAGCTGGTCGGTCGGCTGCGCGCCGAACACGCGCGCGGTCGGGAACTCGGCCTTCGGCACGTCGACCACCTCGGTGACGGCGTAGCTCACGACACCCCCGTCGACCGTGGTCACGTCGACCCGGTCGCCGACGACGAGCTCGTCGAGCCGGGCGAACACGGCCGGCCCCGAGGCTGAGTCGACATGTGCCGCGATGACGGTCGGCCCCCGTCCGCCGGGCTTGCCCCCGCCGGTGAACCAGCCGACGTCGTCCGCGTCGACCGGCACCTCCATGGTGCCGTCGTCGGCGATGCCGAGGTCGATCAGCGGGGCGTCGAGTCCGATGGCCGGCACCGAGACGGCGGCCGGCACGACGCCCTCGCCGACGACCCCGTCGACCCCGTCGATCGCAGGAGGCGCGGTGCCGGTCGCCGACGGAGCCGCGGTCGCCGAGGCGTCCGCCCCCGCCCCCGGGGTCGGTGCCGTCGTCGGTGCGACCGCCCCGGGCGCCGCGCACCCGGTCAGGGCCAGCACGACGGCGGCGACGATGACCACCGAGGGCAGGGAGCGACCCACGTCAGGCCCGGGTCGCGCGCTGACGACGGGTCAGGACGTACGCACCCGCACCGAGCAGGGCCAGGGCCCCGGCGCCACCGGCCGCGAGGCCGAGACCGCCGGCCGACGCGCTCTCGGTGGCCGCGCCTCCGAGTCCGGTGTCGACGCCTCCGACGGGCACCTGCGTCAGCTGGCCGCGGACGACGCCGGCCGCGAACGAGGTCGTGTGCGAGTCGCCCGTGAAGCCGGCCGGGTTCGCCTCGAGCTGCTTCAGGCTGAAGCCGGTGCCCGTGTCGGCCCCGGCGGCGCTCATGACACCGGTCGTGAAGGGCCCCTGCAGGCAGCCGCTGCTCGTGCGCGTGCCGTCCCCGCGGTCGACCGGGTTCGGGAACGCGATGCGCGGCGGGCCGGCCTGGCCCTGGGCCGCCTCGTGGATGTGCGTCGCGGTCTTCGCCGGGCTCTGGTAGTCGCCGGTCACGCCGCGCAGGGTGATGTCGTAGCAGATGACCTCGGTGTCGCTGTTGACGCGGAAGTCGAACGTCCCCGTCGCGCCGGGCTCGCCCGGGGTGGCGACCCCGTCGTTGTTGATGACCTGGTCGGGCGTCGCCATCACCGTGTAGGCGCTCGTGAAGGTGGACGGTTCGGGCACCTCGGTCTCGGCGAACGCGGGCGTCACGCCGAACAGGGTGACGGCGGTCGCGGCGGCACCACCGATCGTCAGGGTGCGGATGGCGGTCTTCTTGGTCGTGCGCGTCATCTTCGGCATGCTCCGGGTCCTCTCGACGGGGCGGCGCCCGGGCGGGTGCCGCTCGACAGGGCCTACGTCGGGCGGAGCCGATGCGTTCACGTCGGTCGCGAGAAAGTTCGTGGGCGGTCCGATGAACGCGGGAGGCGCGGCGGACGTACACCCCGTCGGCATCCGCGATCGGCGTGGATAGGCTGGAGGGCAGGCGGATGATCGCCGTCATGGGTCGCGCGGGCCCCGTCCCGGGCCGCGCGGCAGATCGGAGCCCGATGAGCGAGGGGTCGTCCGGTCTCGACGTCCGCGCCGCGTTCGTCGAGCACGGCTCGTCGCTGCTCGGTTTCGCCGTCAACGCCCTCCGCGACCGGACGCTGGCCGAGGACTGCGTGCAAGAGACCTTCGTGCGCGCCTGGCGTGCCCGCGACTCGTTCGACGCCGACCGCGGCAGCGTCCGCACCTGGCTGTTCGCCATCGAGCGCCGCGTCGTGCTCGACGTGCACCGGGCGCGGAGCCGCACGCCGTCGGTGGTGCCGCTCGAGCACGCCCCCGACCCCGTCGCGAGCGTGGCCGACCCGCTCGAGCGCCTGGGCATGGCCGAGGGGCTCGCCCGCCTGAGCGACGACCACCGGGCCGCCGTCGTGGCCGTCCACCTCGAGGGTCTGAGCTACCGCGAGGTCTCCGAACGCACGGGCGTCCCCGTCGCGACCCTGCGCACCCGCGTGTTCCACGCGCTGCGCGCCCTCCGCACCCACCTCGACGACCAGGAGACGACCGATGACTGACCGCACGCCAGGGGTGGGGGCCGGTGACGGCGACGCCCGTCGCGACGAGTTGGTGGCCGCGGCGCTCGCGGACGACCTCTCGCCGAGCGAACGCGTCGAGTTCGACGAGCTGCGGGCTGCCGACCCGTCGATCGACGCCGAGCTGGCATCGCTGGGCGTCGTCGTCGGAGGACTCTCGGAGTTCGGCCGCTGGGACGACGTGGCCCCGAGCGACCGGCTGCGCGAGCGCGTCGATGCTGTCGGGCACGTCGCCGAGGCTCCGGACCAGCGCGGCACGGACGTCCCTCTCGGCGCCGGCGTCCCGCTCGAAGCCGACGTCCCTCGCGACATCGACGTCCTTCGCGGCGCCAGGACCGCGTCCGACGAGGCGTCGGTCACGCACATCGGGCCCCACGTCGCGGCGGCCCGCTCCGGCAGAGGCCGTCGCCCGCTGCTGATCGCCGTGGCCGCCGCCGCGTGCCTGGCGATCGGGGCCGGGGGCGGAGTCCTCCTCGCGACGCCTCGTGACACGGTGGTGGCCGGTCCTGCCGGTACGCTCGGCGCCGTCGAGCACGTGGACTTCGTCGGTCAGCCCGCCGGGGTGGACCTCGACGGAGACCTCGTCGCCCACACCTGGGGCACCGAGACGGTCCTCAGCATCGACGGCCTGCCGACGGGTTCGGCGTTCACCGTGGTGGTGGTCGGCGGCGACGGGCGCGAGTACGAGTCCGGTGCGTTCCTCGGGTCGGACGTGCGCGTGGACTGCCGGCTGAACGCCGCCGTGTTGCGGTCCGACGTCGCGTCGGTCGAGATCCGTGCCGCGGACGGGCACGACATCGCGGTGGCGTCGGTGCCTCCGGTCGCGAGCTGAGCCGCGCCTCCTGGGCTCGTCCGCCGAGATGTCACGACGTGCCGCTCACCTCTGGACGTGAGCGGCGAGTCGTGACTTCTCGGCGGGCTCAGACGACGGTCAAGGAGGCGCGGGTCGCCTCGATCGTCGCGAGCAGCGACCGCGAGTCGGCCAGGGAGTGCAGGGGCGAGTCGCGCAGCCCGGCGTCCACGTAGGACGCGAGGGCGGTCGCCTGGTAGGCGAGCCCCTGGCGGCCGGTCGGGACGGTGGGGTCGCTCCAGACGGCTGACCCGGCGCCGGTCGTCAGTTCGAACGTCGCGGGGAAGACGAGGTTCTGCAGGGTGCGGAGGGACCCGGTGGTGCCCGAGATCGTGCCGAGCCCGGGCGACGTCGTGAGGAGGCTCGTCGCCGCGGTGGCGAGCACCCCGTCGGCCGTGCGGGTGACGACGGCCGCGTCGAGGTCGACGCCGTCGGCCCTGGTCGAGCCGGTGGCGTGCCATTCGACGGGGTGGCCGGTCGCGAACTGGGTGAACCAGAACGCGTAGACGCCGATGTCGAGCAGCGCGCCGCCGCCGAGCGCCGGGTCGGTCATGCGTCCGCCGGCCGCGAGGTCGTTGGCCCAGGCGACGTCGGCGGTCGCGAGCCGCACGTCGCCGATCGCGCCGTCGGCGATCAGCGCGGCGATGACGGTCGTGTGCGGCAGGTAGCGCGTCCAGAGCGCCTCCATGGCGAGGACCCCGGCGGCGCTCGCCGCGGCGGCGATCTCGTCGGCCTCGGCCGTGCTGGTCGCCATCGGCTTCTCGATCAGGACGTGCTTCCCGGCCCGGATCGCGGTCAGGGCGTCGGGCAGGTGGCGGGTGTGGGGCGTGGCCACGTAGACGACGTCGACGTCGGGGGAGGTGACCAGCGCCTCTTGGTCGCCGTACGCCGTGTCGACGCCGTGGGCGCGGGCGAAGGCCTCGGCCCGGCCGAGGCTGCGGGAGGCCACGGCGACCACGCGCTGGTCGGTGTGCGCGTGCAGGGCGTCGGTGAAGTCGCCGGCGATCTCGCCCGGGCCGATCACGCCCCAGCGCAGGGTCGGACCGCCCCGCAACGGGACGGCCGTCGCGGCGGGGAAGGTCGGGGTGCTCGGGGTGCTCGGGGTCTGCGTGGACATGCGGTCTCCTCGGTGTCACGTCGTCGTGCGTGCGTCCATCTTCGCGGGTGCGGAGCAGGCCGGGGCGTCGAGAGCTCTCAGCCCTGCTCGGCGAACCGCCCCACGCCGATCACGTCGAGCAACCGCAGCTTGGCGTCGTCGTCGGACCCGGGCGTCGCCGTCAGCACGAGCAGCGTCTGCGACTGGTCCTCGGTGAAGAGAGCTTGGCAGTCCACCTCGATGCGGCCGAGCTCGGGATGCAGCAGCGTCTTGCGGTCGTCAAAGCGCTGGTGCACGGCGTGCCGAGCCCAGATCGTCGCGAACTCCTCGCTCGACGCGAGCAGCGCCTCCACGAGTTCTCGCGGTCGGCCCCCGCCGCCCGCCATGCTGAGTGCCGCCCGCAGCCCGGAGGCCTGCAGCTCGAGCTGGTGCGCGTGGTCCTCGACCGGGTAGGAGGCGCGCTCGGCCGGGTCGGTGAACCACCGGTGGAACGCGCTGCGGGCCAGCCCCTCGTACCGCATCTGGTCACCGAGCAGGGCGACCGCGAGCCGGTTCTGCGCGAGCGTCTCGGCCAGGTCGCTGAGGACGAGCGCGGGGGTGTCGACCAGCCGGTCGAGCACCCGCCGCAACGCGGGACTGACGTGGTCGCCGCCCCGCGTCCGGCGTGGCGGGTGGTGGCCGGTCAGGCGGTAGAGGTGGTCGCGCTCGTCGAGGCTCAGTCGCAGCCCCCGGGTGAGGGCGACGAGCATCTGCTCGGACGGCTGCGGACCGCGTTGCTGCTCGAGCCGCGCGTAGTAGTCGGTCGACATGCCGACGAGCCCCGCGACCTCTTCACGACGCAACCCGGCGGTACGCCGACGCACACCCTCGGGCAACCCCACGTCGGACGGTCGCAGCGCCTCGCGGCGGTGGCGGAGGAAGTCGGCGAGGTCGGCGCGGTCCATGGCCCCATGCTGTCAGCCGCGGCACCCGCCAACCAGGGAGCGCCGATCCCTGGACGAGCGCTCTCTGCCGCACCGCGCCTCCCCGGGTCAGAGTGGTGGTCGTCACCCCGACCGTCGTCGGTGCGACGACCACCACCGGCCGCGCCGAGCGCGGCACACCCGAAGGAGCAACCGTGAAGATCAGCGGCAACACCGTGTTCATCCCCGGCGCCACGTCCGGCATCGGCCTGGGCCTCGCCCTGCGCCTGCAGGCCGCCGGCAACACCGTCGTCGTGGCGGGCCGACGCCGGGCGCTGCTCGACGAGATCGTCCGAGACCACCCGGGGCTCGAGGCCGTCGAGCTCGACACCACCGACCCGCAGGCCGTCGTCGACGTCTCGGCCGAGGTGCAGCGACGCTGGCCCGAGACGAACGTCGTCATCGCGATGGCCGGCATCATGCAGACCGAAGACGTCACGACCGGTGACTTCCTCGCCACCGCCGAGGCGACCGTCACGACCAACCTGCTCGGTCCGATCCGACTGATCGCCGCGTGGACGTCGTTCCTCCAGACGCAGCCCGCCGCCTCGATCGTCACCGTGTCGTCCGGGCTCGCGAGCGTGCCGCTGCCGATCACGCCGACCTACAACGCGACCAAGGCCGCGATCCACTCGTTCAGCGAAGGCATCCGCGTGCAGCTCGCCGACACGAGCGTGCAGGTCGTCGAGCTCGTGCCGCCTGCCGTGCAGACCACCCTGCTCGGTCAGCAGGACGACCCGTCGGCCATGCCGCTCGACGAGTTCCTCGACGAGACGATGGCGCTGCTCGAGGCGCAGCCCGACGCCCACGAGATCCTGGTCGAGCGCGTGAAGTTCCTGCGCAACGCCGAGGCCGAGGGACGGTACGACGCGGTGCTGGCGCTGCTCAGCGGGCACTGAGGCCGGGCCGGGGGCAGCGCCCTAGGCTGGGTGGATGAGTGCATGGGGCGACTGGGGGCCGGCGGTGGTGGCGATCGTCGTGGCGGTCGTGTACCTCGTGATAGTCGTCAGCATCGTGCGTGCGGTGCGGCGACGCGCCGACACGACGCAGCTCGAGCGCACGGTCTGGACGGTCGCCGCCGTCCTCTTCCCGCTCGGGGCCGGCGCCGTGTGGCTGCTGCTCGGGCCGCATCCGCTCGGCCTCCGCATCGACCACGAGCAGGACTGAGCCGGTCGGTCCCTGCTCACGTCGCGCGAGATGTCATGACGTGCCGCTCATGTTCAGAGATGAGCGGCAGGTCATGACACCTCGCTCTCGTACGGCCGGCCGGACGGGTGTCGGTGGCCGCACCTAGCCTGCGGGGATGACCCGCCCGACACCCCGACCAGACGGCTGCCGAGGAGGCGCGGGTCGGCTCGCCGACGACTCCTGCGGTCGTCCGGTCGACCCGTCGTCGCCCGTGCCGCTCTGCGACCGGCACCTCGCGCTCGCCGCCGACTGGGTGGCCTCGCTCGAGGGCTCGGGCGAGGGCGTGACCGACCTGCTGCCGTCGCCGTGCCTCGCGTGCGGGTCACGGCTCGGCGTGCACTGGCCGTCGGGGTGGCTCTGCGCCGTCTGCGAGTGGCGCCAGGGTGACGTGCCCGACGGCGAGCTCGGGGTCGTCCGGGTGGACGTCGTCTACTACATCCGGTTCGACGACCGCATCAAGATCGGCACGTCGTCGAACCCCCGGCAGCGCCTCGGCACGCTCTGGCACCACGAACTGCTCGCCTTCGAGCGCGGCGACCGCCTCGTCGAACGGCGGCGGCACGGGCAGTTCGCGGCCTCCCGGTTCGGACGCACCGAGTGGTTCGCACGCAGCGCCGAGCTCGACGCCCACGTGGCGGCGCTCGCGGAGGGCGTCGACGACCCGTGGCAGCGCTACGCCCGCTGGCGCAGCGAGGCACTGGCGCTCCGCGGCTGAGCAGGCTGCCGACGGGCCGAACCCGACCGGGGCACCAGCCGATTGCGTACCAATCCCGACATCGCGGGCGCGACACGCCGCTCAGCAGCCCCTCTGGAGTGCCTGTTTGCCTTGGGGTGTCGCGATTTGCACACCCAGGGGGGAACGGGGGCAGGCGGGTCGGGGGACTCCGGGACGCGGGGCGGCGGGGCGCGGGCTCAGCGGCGGAGGTAGGCGTCGACGAGCAGCGGGCCTCGGATGGCGCGCAGCTCGTCGAGCAGCAGGGGCACCGTCTGCCGGGTCAGCCCCGACAGCTGCAGGTCGTGCGAACCGAGCGGGGGCAGCTTGCCGGTCCGGAGTCGCACGACTTCCCAACCCGCGGCACGGAGCGCGGCGTCCTTGCGGCGGTCGGCGGTCTCGCGGTGCCCGACGTGTTCGAGCCCGTGCCGCCCGGTCGAGTCGTACTCGATCGCGACCCGCAGTTCGCTCAGCACGATGTCGGGCCACACCTCGACGTGGTCGAAGAACGGACGCCCCACGCGCACGGCGTTCAGACCGGGCTCGAACTCGAGCCGGGCCGTCAGTTCGGCCCGCAGCTCGGCCTCGACCGCCGACGCCGGCTTCGGGGCACACGCGCTGACGAACGGGGTGCCGGTCGGCACCGCCGGCGTCTTGTCGCACACCGGCCGGGAGGCGCGGGTCGGCCGGGCGACGCGGTCCGGCCGGGAGGCGCGGGTCGGCCGGGCGACACGGTCCGGCCGGGCGACAGGGTCCGGCCGGGCGACACGGGTCGGCTCGGCCCGCGGCGTCGTCGAGGGGAGGCCCGTGCTCGAGGCGCGACGACGTCGGGGCTGGGGTGACGGGGGCGCCGGCACCGCGCCTCCTGGGCTCCGGGCCGCTCCGGCCTGACCCGGCGCAGCCGCGGCCTGCGCAGGCGCGCCCGAGACCGGCGCAGGCGCATCCGAGCCCTGAACCGGCCCGACCGAGCCCTGCCCCGGCATGCCCGCGGCCTGCGCGCGGACGACCGCCGCCGGCGCCATCGGCGGCCGCATCGGCAGCGCGCGCGGCGCGGCGAGCTCGCTGCACTCGGGGCACCACGACGACCGGCGTCGCTCGCGCCCCGGCCGGTGTCGCTGCTCGTCGGGGGTGGCGACGAACACGTGGCCCGAGTCGCAGAGCCAGCACAACCACACGTCGGCCGCGGGCGGGATCTGGCTGAGCACGATGCCGCCGTTGTACTCGGGACGGTACTGCCGCACGAGCACCGGGTACGACGCCCAGGCCTCGCGGTAGCTGCCCACCGGATAGGGCACGGCGAGGCCGCGCGACGTCCGGCGTCGCGCCCACCAGGCGGCGATCGGCTCGGGCACGCGCACACGCTACGACGGGCCACCGACACCGGGGCCCGACGCGTGGTGCTCACACCCCGTCGGGACGAGGAGGCGCGGGCCGACTCCGCCGCGCACCCGTAGCATCGACCGAATGCCCGACACCGCACCTCCCGACGTGCCCACGCCCGCCATCGACGTGCCCGTCCCGGCAGCCGGCACCCAGGCCGACACCCCGACCGCCGTCCCCACCGACGTCCACGCCCGCGGCTTCGTCCGCGTCCGCGGCGCCCGCGAGAACAACCTGCGCGCGGTCGACGTCGACGTGCCGCGCGACAGCATCGTCGCCTTCACCGGCGTCTCGGGCTCGGGCAAGTCGTCCCTGGCCTTCGGCACGATCTTCGCCGAGGCGCAGCGTCGCTTCTTCGAGTCGGTCGCCCCCTACGCGCGGCGGCTGATCGCCCAGGGCGGCGCTCCGCACGTCGACGAGATCACCGGCCTGCCCCCGGCCGTCGCCCTGCAGCAGCGTCGGGGCGCGCCGAGCTCACGGTCGACCGTCGGCACCCTGACCACCCTGTCGAACTCGATGCGGATGCTCTACTCGCGGGCCGGAAGCTACCCGGCCGGGGCCGACCGCCTCGAGTCCGACTCGTTCTCGCCGAACACCGTGGCCGGGGCCTGCCCGCGCTGCCACGGACTCGGCATCGCGCACGAGGTGACCGAGGCGTCCGCCGTGCACGACCCCGGTCTCAGCATCCGCGACGGTGCGATCACCGCCTGGCCGGGAGCCTGGCAGGGCAAGAACCTCCGTGACGTCACGAGCGTGCTCGGCTACGACATCGACCGCCCCTGGCGCGACCTGCCGCAGGCCGACCGCGACTGGTTGCTCTACACCGACGAGCAGCCCGTGGTCGAGGTGACCCCCCAGCGCGACCGCGTCGCCAAGCCGTACAAGGGCCGCTTCTGGAGCGCCCGCGCCTTCGTCATGCACACCCTCGCCGACTCGCAGAGCGAGACCCAGCGCACCAAGGTGCTGCAGTACGTCGAGAGCGGGCCCTGCTCGCTCTGCGGCGGCAGCGGCCTGACCCGGTCGGCGCTCGCCGTGACCTTCGCCGGCCGGACGATCGCCGAGCTGAACGCCCTGCCGATCGCCGAGCTGGGCGACGTCCTGCGGCCGACGGCCACCCTGACGAGCGCGTCGGCCGCGGTGTCGAACGCGTCCTCGGGCGAGGTCACCGAGGTCGCCGTCCGCATCGCCGCCGACCTGCTCGCCCGGACGACCGTGCTCGACGACCTCGGGCTCGGCTACCTCAGCCTCGGCCGCGCGACGCCCACCCTGTCGCCGGGCGAGATGCAGCGGCTGCGCATCGCGACGCAGCTGCGCTCGGGCCTGTTCGGCGTCGTCTACGTGCTCGACGAGCCGAGCGCCGGCCTGCACCCGGCCGACGCCGAGTCCCTCGTCGAGGTGCTCGAACGGCTGCGGGCGAGCGGCAACTCGGTGTTCGTCGTCGAGCACGACATGAGCATCGTGCGCCGCGCCGACTGGGTCGTCGACGTCGGCCCGGGGGCCGGGAGCCAAGGAGGCGCGGTGCTCTACAGCGGGCCCGTCGCCGGGCTCGCCGTGGTCGCCGACTCCGTCACGAGGCGCTTCCTCGACCCCTCCGTCGCCGGTCACGCCCAGGGCGGGTCGCCCGTCCGACGCGAACCGACCGCCACCCTCGAGCTGCGCGGCGTCACCCGGCACAACCTCGACGGCGTCGACGTGGACCTGCCGCTCGGCGTGCTCACCGCGGTCACGGGGGTGTCGGGTTCGGGCAAGTCGACGTTGGTCGGCGGCGTGCTGGCCGAGACGGCGACCGACCACGAGCGGGTCGACCGCGTCGTGCAGGTCGACCAGAAGCCGATCGGCCGGACGCCGCGCTCGAACCTCGTGACCTACACGGGCCTGTTCGACGCCGTGCGCCAGGCCTTCGCCGCGACCGACGAGGCGCGGGCCCGGGGCTACGGCGCCGGACGCTTCTCGTTCAACGTCACGGGAGGCCGCTGCGAGGTCTGCCAGGGCGAGGGGTTCGTCTCGGTCGAGCTGCTCTTCCTGCCCGGCAGCTACTCGCCCTGCCCCGAGTGCCACGGCGCCCGCTACAACGCCGAGACGCTCGAGGTCACCTGGCACGGAGCGACCGTGGCGGACGTGCTCGCGATGACGGTCGACGAGGCGGCGACGTTCCTGACCGAGGTGACGAGCGCCTCCCGGGCTCTCGAGACGCTGCGGCAGGTCGGGCTCGGCTACCTGCGGCTCGGCCAGCCCGCGACCGAGCTGTCGGGCGGCGAGGCACAGCGCATCAAGCTCGCGACCGAGCTGCAGCGTGCCCGCGCCGGGCACACGCTCTACCTGCTCGACGAGCCCACCACGGGCCTGCACCCGGCCGACGTCGAGCTGCTCGTCACCCAGCTGCAGCTGCTGGTCGACGCGGGCAACACCGTCGTCGTGGTCGAGCACCACATGGGCGTCGTGGCGGCGTCCGACCACGTGATCGACCTCGGCCCCGGGGGAGGGGACGCCGGCGGGCGCGTCCTCGCCGTCGGCACGCCCGAGCAGGTGGCCGGGGCGTCCGGCAGTCGCACCGCGCCGTACCTCGCGGCGGCGCTGCCCGCCTGACCCGGCGAGAGCCGGGACGCCGAGAACCGAGGAGGCGCGGTGCAGCCGACCCGCGCCTCCTCGGTTTCTGCTCCCTCTGGCTGGAGCGGTACGCCCTACGGCGAGACCATGCCGCCGTTCACGTTGAGCGTCTCGCCCGCGACGAAGCTCGACTCGGCCGAGGCGAGGAACACGTAGGCGGGTGCCTGCTCGGCGGGCTGGCCGGCGCGGCCGAGCGGGGCCTCGCTCGAGCCGAACTCGGGGAGCGACTCGGGGTCGACGCCGTCGGTCACCTGCAGGACGGTCCAGGTCGGGCCGGGAGCGACGACGTTGACGCGGATGCCCTTCGAGATGAGCTGCTGCGACATGCCCTTCGACAGGTTGTTGATCGCGCCCTTGGTCGCCGCGTAGTCGAGGCGGTCGGGGGCGGGCGTGTGGGCCTCGGCCGACGCGGTGTTGATGATCGTCGAGCCGGGGGCCAGGTGCGGGACGGCCGCCTTGACGATCCAGAACGGCGCGTAGACGTTGGTGCGGAAGGTCAGGTCGAACTGCTCGTCGGTGATGTCCTCGATGTCCTGCTGCCAGACCTGCTTGCCGGCGACGTTGACGACGGCGTCGAGGCCGCCGAGTCCGTCGACCGCCTTCTGGACGAGTTCACGACAGAAGGAGGCGCTGGTCAGGTCCCCGGGGATCGCCACGGCCTTCTGTCCCGCGGCCTCGATCAGCGCGATGACGTGATCGGCGTCGGACTGTTCGCTCGGCAGGTAGTTCAGGGCGACGTCGGCACCCTCGCGGGCGTAGGCGATCGCGACGGCCGCGCCGATGCCGGAGTCGGCACCCGTGATGAGGGCCTTGCGACCCTGCAAGCGGCCCGTGCCGCGGTAGGTCTCCTCGCCGAGGTCGGGGACGGGAGTCATCTGCGACTGCAGGCCGGGCTCGTCCTGGTGCTGCACCTCGGGGCTGATCGTGGGGTAGAGCGTGCGCGGGTCGGCGAAGGTGTACTGGTCGCGGGTCATGCGGGGTCCTCTCTGGTTCGCGGTGCCCTGGACGCTACGCCGGGGGGACTCCGGGGCGTACCCCGCGGGCGGGGTCGTGTTCCGGGCGGGCTCGCCTGAGGCCCTACGACGCACGAGTGGTCCCGGACCGTCGTCCGCTCGGGGCGGAGGGCGGTTCGGGACCACTCGAGGACGTGCGTGACGTGGGGTCAGAGGCCCTGGGTCATGATGAGCGCGCCGGCGATCATCGAGCCGATGTTGGCCAGGATGCCGACGAAGCCGAGCACGATGCCGACCGTCGCCATGGAGCGGGCGGCGGGCTCGCGCTTGCGCGACATGAAGCCGAGCACGACGGCCGCGATGGCCAGCAAGATCCACAGGACGGGCAGGAACAAGCAGAAGACGATGCTGACGATGCCGAAGACGAGCGACAGGACGCCCATCGTCTTCTTGGTCGTCGTCGCGGGCACGTTCGCGCCGGTGTAAGGGTTGGGGTTCGTCATCGGTGTCTCCTCGACATCGGGGTGAGCATTACTCGTCGACGCTAGCCACTTTCTGGCGGAGAGGGCCGCACGATCGGCCGGCGCGGCGGGCCTGCCGTGACGGGTGTGGTCAGGTCACTCGTGTCGTGCCGGTGGAGCCGTCAGCGGGTGACCGCGAAAGCCGGAGGAGGCGCGTCCGCCGTCGTCGCCGTGCCGCACGCGATGGCGCGGCTGATCCGTTCGACGAGTTGGTCGGGGACGGGTCGGCCCCATCCCTCGACGGTGTCCTTGGCTCGGCGGTGCGGGGAGACGTCGCCTTCGAGGGCTTCGTCGAACCGGGGGACGGGGTAGATGCCGAGGTGTCTGGTCCAGGCCGCGAAGTACAGCGTCTGCCCGTCGTCGAAGCGGATGGCCGGCATGCCGTACCGGAGGCTCTCGACGCCGCCGGCGCACCCGGAGTGGATGGCCCGTCGCACCCGCTCGAGCGCTTCGCGCTTCTCGGGCGGGAACCCCGCGATGTACTGATCGACCACGCTGTCGCCCATGACGAGTCCTCTCTTTCGATGGGCACCAGTGTGCGACGGATCGGCCCGGGCCGCCAGCCCCCGGGGTCGAGCGAACGTGTGCGGCCGCCGCCGGCGGGACTCGGGGAACTTCTCGACATGCAGTGCTCACGTCGCCCCGCCATTGGTCGGTGCCTTTTCTCCTGGCCGACGGATGAGCCTCGGCGAAGCGGATCTCGAGATGGCCGATAGCCGGTCGTTCATCGGGACACCTTCTCGGGCCCATTTCAATCCGCCCGAGTCAAGTAGCGTCTGGCCTGCGGATTCGCGTATGCCTGTCCCGCAAAAATGCCCGGTGACGGGGGTCTAAACGCTACAGTCTTCGCATGCTCATCGGATACGCCCGCGTCTCAACGTCCGGACAGGATCTCGCAGCACAGCGCGACGGTCTTGCAGCGCTAGGTGTTGACGATCAACACGTGCATGTTGACCACGGGCTGTCGGGTACAACCCGAGCCAGGCCGGGCCTCCGCGAGGCCCTTGCTGCGTGCCGTGCCGGCGACGTTCTGGTCGTGAGAAAGCTCGACCGTCTTGCTCGATCGCTGCGCGACGCGACTGACATCGCGGACGAGCTGACGAAGAAGGGTGTTGCCCTGAATCTTGGGGGAGCGGTCTATGACCCCACCGACCCGGTAGGCCGGCTCCTGTTCAATGTCCTCGGCATGGTCGCAGAGTTCGAAGCCGACCTCATCCGTGCGCGCACGCGGGAGGGCATGGCGATCGCCAAGGCCGCCGGCAAACTCCGCGGCCGCAAGCCCAAGCTCACCCCCTCTCAGGAGAAGCACCTCGTGCAGCTGCACCGCACCGGCGCCCACACGACCAGCGACATCGCCGAGCTCTTCGGCGTCGCTCGCTCGACCGTCTACCGAGCTGTCGAACGCGCAGAGCAGGTATAGGTGGGGACCGGGCAGCTCTCAACATGCGACCGCCGAAAGGTATCTAGCAGAGGCATACTTCAGGCATGAGTCCCCGTCGTGAGCCGAACTTGCTCCGCGCACAGCTCCGCGTGGGACTGATCGGCGTTGGCGTGGGCCTACTCCTGATCGTAGGAGCTGTCGTTCTCGGCGCGACCACTGACTTGAGCAGCTTCGGCGGAATCGTGATCGGGGTGGTCTTGATTGCTCTCTACGGCGGGCAAGCGATTTGGGCTTCAATCAAGCGCCGTCGTGCGGACAGACCCTGACTGTTCGCGCTGCATGGTTAGCGCCGCCGAGTGTCCCGGCTTGATGTTCCGATAGACGATCGCTCGCCGGTCACCGATGCGTCGTCAGGCGGCGACGGTCTCGTATTCGGCGTCCATCTCAGATGCAAGCCCTTCCAAATCGACGGCCGAGGGCTCACCAGTAGCCACCCCGGTGAGGTCCACCACCATCCAGTTGCCACCGTGCACTAACGGCACGGGGCCTTGTTGGGTATCGCTCCAGAGGTTTAGAGCCTTGTCCAGTGCCGCCTGGTCCTTGTAGAGGTCGATCTGCACGTGGGGCAGGCACAGAACTTGGTCCGTGGGCAGAGCGTCGCCGTTCATCGGGGTGACAGGATCGCCGGCAGGGTCGGTGTCGCAGCCAAGGTGCTCGTCAACGGCGGAGACGAGCTGATCCATCGAAGTGAAGCTTGGCAGGTCGCCGGTCCCCGCCGCAGCAGTTCCGCCGCATCCTGATAGCAGTAGGCAGAGAACCCCTGCTCCTGCAGAAGTTTCGAGGATGCGTCGTCGGATCATCGTGTCCTACCCTTCGCGACAGTGCGGCTGGTGCGGCTGGTGCTGCTGCGAGCATACGCACACCCCTGCAGCTAAACGCAATGTCCTCTGCTCGGTCCGTCCCGATAGGGGATCCGTGCCTGGGATGCTAGCGACGTCGGGTCAGGTTCGTCGTTCCATGCAGATCAGGTCAGGACGCGGGTCCCATGAGGCAACGGCTTGAAACCCTCGTCGGGAGTAGAGCCTGATCGCGTCATCCCGCCACCTCCACACTGTCAGCCGGAGCGGGCGCTGCTCGTCACGTGTCAGCGCTGCGTTGAGGAGCGCAGATCCTGCGCCAGTTCCGCGAGCAGCTGGATCGACCCACACTCTCTTCAGTTCGTCCGCGTCCTGGTCGCTGTGGACCACAGCGACGCCGACTAGGTGGCCTTGCAACTCGGCCACGTACACGTCGGCAGAGGCATACGCGGAGTAAGGGTCGTCGACCTCGTGGCGGTACTTCTCAGGCAATGGCGTCGGACCGTGGGCGCCGTCTAGGTGCTCGGCCTTTTCCCGCTCGGTCTGGATGAGGTAGTCGGCGATGAGCTTTCCTACCTGCGCTGCGTCACTTCCGGTGAGATCCGCACGACGGACGGTCGGCACGAGTTGCTCGGGGGTGGACATGCCACCATCATTTCGTGCCGCGCGGAACACTCGTGCACTGCCCGATAGAGGATCGCTGGGCGGGCTCGGTTGCGAGTGTTCGCACCGGTGTCAGGTGAGCCAGGGGCCTCCGGTGATCATGAGGCGGCCGATGCTCGTTCCTGCGCGAGCCTTGTCGATGAGCGAATCGAAGTCCTGCGAGCCTGACGCGGACCAGCCGTTCACACCGACGGTCAGCTTCCAATCCTTACCTTCGGCGTACAGGAAGCCTCCGTCCATGATCCCGGTGAACATGTCGTCGATCGCGGTCAGCAGGTAGTCGCTACCGCTGTCGCAGGCGTCGCAGCCGCAGAAGGGCTCCATCCCGATCAGGACTGCAGGGTCACCGACTCCGAGCGCGACTGTGTCCTCGATGCCCTCCGTCGACCCCATGACGACCAAGATCGACAGGGCATCCACTGTGACGGGAGTGACGCGAACGGCCCGCGCGGCGGAGGGTCCGTAGGCCCACGGTGGTGCTTCGACGATCTGTGCCGTCCCGAGCCCCAGGCCCTCCAGAGCGTCGATCCACGACCTTGCCCTGGCTCCCACGACGGCGTAACGCTCTGGTTCCGTGACCCGGGAGTACTCCTCCTCGACGATGTCGCTGTGCTCGTGGGGGTCGTTCCACTGCTTGCCCGCCGAGGAATGAGAATCGAAGCGCCGGGTGACCTCAGCGATCACGTCTGTGAACTCCATGTCCTGAACCTACCTACCTACCTACCTACCTAGCGGCGGTCGCGTGGCTGGCAGTCCCGACAGCTGATCGACCACCGGCCAGATCCATCAGCCGGTCGACGCCGGACAACGGCTGAGGCACCCTGGGGTGCGAATGAGCGCGCTATGGTCCAGGCATGACGCGTCACGCCGGCCTGACTTCCCGCCTCGTTCCGGTTGCCGGTGTGGTCGTTCTGGTCGTGGGCGTCGTCGTCCTCGCCATTGCCGGGGCGCAACCCGTGTCCTTCGGGTGGTTCGCCTACGCGCCCCTGTCAGATACGACGTTCACCGCCGAGGGGGTGCACGTGTTCTCGACCGCGAGCCTCGTCGGCGCAGTCATCGTCGTGATCGGCTTGCTCGTGCTGGCAGCATGGCTCGGCTACCGACGGGGTGTGCGCCGCAGGCGTTGACTGAGCGTTCCGAGAGCCGATCGGGAACCGAGACGCTTGGCCGGGGTGATCGCCGAGCCCCTGCGCCTACCGTTTCACGGTCACGACGAAGGTTCGGGCTTGTTCTTGCAGGGCCTTACCAGTCCAGGGTGCTTCCAGGTGTCCATCGTCGTCTTCGTCCAGGCCGCGGAGCGCTCGGCCGCTCGGGATGCGAAGGACGGGCAGAGTCGAACCGTCCTCGGCCACGAGAAGAATGTCGAGGACCCGCCCGCGAACCCTGGTCTCGACACGGGTGGCGTGATGGGTCGCGAACACGCGCACGCGAATCGTGGGAGAGAGTGCCGCGGCACGGGCTGGCCGTGCCCGTGCCGCGACCGGTGCGGCTGAGCGGCGGGCGTCAGGCGGTGACGCTGATGCTCCAGGTCACACCGAACCGGTCCGTCAGCATGCCGAAGCCCGCGCTCCACGCCGACGCGGCCAACGGCTCGACGATGACGGCGTCGACCGCGAGGGCGTCCCAGTAGTCCCGGAGCTCGTCGAGGGTGTCCGAGCCGAGCGAGACGAACAGGGCCTGGTCGGTGATCGTCGTGCCGTTCTCCCGGCGGGTCGAACCGCCGCCGGCGATCGGTCCCTCGGTCTCGCCGGGGATGTCGTACCCCATGATGCGGAAGCCGTTCTCGGCGGCGACGAGGCCGAACACGACCTTGTCGGAGCCGGGCGCCTCCGCCGGCATGCCGACCTCCGCGTAGGTGGTGACGACGGTGTGGCCGCCGAACACGGACTGGTAGAACTCCAGCGCCCGGCGGGCGTCGCCACGGAAGTTGAGGTGGGTGGTCGTCTGGATGGTCATCTCTGCTCCTTCGTCGATCGGGCCGGTGCGGCCCGACGGGTCAAGCGTCCCGCCCCTGTAGGTCAGGTTCTGGCCTAGATGTCACCTAGGGTCAGAAACGTGACGACGACCTCACGACTGCTGAACCTGCTGTCCCTGCTGCAGACCCGGCGGCACTGGCCGGGGTCGCTCCTCGCGGAACGCCTGGACGTCAGCGACCGCACGGTGCGCCGGGACGTCGACCGACTCCGTGAGCTGGGCTACGCCATCCACGCCACGATGGGCGTCGACGGCGGCTACCGACTGGACGCCGGCAGCGAGCTGCCCCCGTTGTTGTTCGACGACGACCAGGCCCTCGCCCTGGCCGTGGCGTTGCAGACCGCGCCCGGGGTCGACGCCGGCATCGGCGAAGCCGCGATCCGTGCCCTCGGCACGATCCGGCAGGTGATGCCCTCCCGGCTTCGTCATCGCCTCGACGCCCTGCACATCACCATCGTCGGGCGCCCCGGCGAGGCGCACCCGAGTCCCGTCTCCCTCGACGTGCTGGTGACGGTGTCCGACGCCATCAGGGACCACGAGACCCTGCGTTTCGACTACCCGGCACGGGGCGCCACGGGTGACGACGACGCGGGCGGTGGAGGTCGGGAGTTCCGCCCGCCCCGCCGTGTCGAGCCGCACCACCTGGTCGCGTCCCACGGCCGCTGGTACCTCGTCGGATGGGACCTGGACCGCGACGACTGGCGGCTCCACCGCGTCGATCGTGTTCGCCCGCGAACACCGAACGGGCCCCGATTCACCCCGAGGACCGTCCCGGGAGGGGACGTCGACGCGTTCGTGTCGGCACGCTTCAAGGGATCGGAGGTCGACGCGTGGTCGTGCCGCGGCACCGTCGTCCTGCACCTGCCGGCACACGACGTGCTGCCGTTCGCCGGCGACGGAACCGTGACCGCCGTGGACGACCATCGGTGCACGCTCGAGGCGGGCTCCTGGTCGTGGGGGTCGCTCGCGGCGTCCTTCGGACGGTTCGACGTGGCGATGGACGTGCTCGGTCCACCAGAACTCGCCGACGCGTTCGCCACCCTCGCAGCGCGGTACGCCGCGACGAGCCACGGCTGAGCGGCTCAGCCCGACGGCCGGGTCGCAGTGCTCGGCGCGTCGTCCGAGGGGACCGGCACCGCGCCTCCTGCACGACGGACGTCCCCGCCCGCTCGCCACCTCGGGAGGAGGGGCGAGCGGACGGGGACGTCGGTGCGTCGGGGGCTATTCGGCCCGGCGACGGCCTCGGATCGGGCCGACCACGCGACGACCGCGACGCGAGAGCGCCAGGCCGAGGGCGACCCCGAGCAGGGCCATCGCCGCGATGCCGAGCACCGACGCGCTGCCGGTAAAGGCCAGCTGCGTCGCCGACAGGATCATCGGGAACGACACCGTCACGACGGCCTGGACCGTCTCGCCAGCCGTGTCGGTCACGCGGTACTGCACCGAGGCCTTCGAGTCGAAGCCCGTCGCGGGGGTGAAGACGACGGCGCCGTCGACGACCGTCCAGGTGCCCTGGTCGGGCACGGCCAGCGTGCTGACCCCGTCACCGGTCGCCGGGTCGACGATCACGACGGTGCCGCGGTCGAAGGTCGCACCCTCGGTGGGGGCGTCGTTCGCCGTGACGTCGACGGTGACCGGGTGGTCGGTCGTGCCGCGCTGCTGGTCGTCGACCGCGACGGCCGCGCCCAGCACCGTGATGTCCACGGTGGCGCGGGCGGTCTGTCCGGCCTCGTCGGTCGCCGTGTAGTCGAAGGTGTCGACCCCGACGAAGCCGGCGTGGGGCATGTAGTCGTACGACCCGTCGAGGTCGAGCGCCACGGTGCCGTGCGACGGCTCGGACGCCAGGGCGACCCAGAGGGCCGAACCGTCGTCGTTGCGCATCACGCCGCCGACCCTGCCCGAGACGAGTCGCTTGCCGGCGATCGTCCTGTTCGAGTCGTTCAGGGCCTTGACGCGCACGGTGATGGTGACCGTGGCGGTCGCGGTGCCGCCGTCGCGGTCGGTGACCGTGTACGTCACGGTGTCCTTCCCCGAGTAGCCGGCGGTCGGGGTGTAGACCAGGCGACCGCTGGGGTCGATCGTGACCGTCCCGTGAGCGGCGGGGCTCGTCGAGGTGACGTGGAGGCCCGTGCCGAGGTCGTTGCCCAGCATGCCCGGGGCGTCGACGGTCAGCGTCGTGTCGGCCGGCGTCGAGGCCGCGTCGGCGACCGCCGTCGGCAGGACGGTGAGGGTGACGGTGCCCGTGCGGGTCTGTCCTTCACCGTCGGTCGCCGTGTAGGTGAACACGTCGGTGCCCGAGAAACCGGACTTCGCCGTGTAGACGTACGAGCCGTCGCGAGCGAGCTCGACCGTGCCGTGCGTGGGCGCGGCGTCGAGCGTCGCGGTCACCGCGCTGCCCGAGTCGTTCGAGAGCACGCCGTGCGCGGCGTCGACGGCCAGCGGGGTGCCGGCGCGGGTGCTGCCGGTGTCGTCGACGGCCAGGGCGCCGACGACGATGGTCGCGGTGGCCTTCGTCGCGGTGCCCGACGAGTCGGTCGCGGTGTACGTCACCCGGTCGGTGCCCGAGAAGCCGGTGACCGGCGTGTAGACGAACGACCCGTTCGACCGGCTGTCGATGGTGCCGTGCGCCGGGGTGCCGACGCCCGTCACGGTCAGGCCGCTGCCGAGGTCGTTCACCAGGAGGCCCGGGGCGGGCACCGAGAGCGCGGTACCGGCAGGCGTCGAGTAGCGGTCGTCGAGGGCGCGGGGCGTCACCGAGACGGTGACCGTCGCCGTGGCGCTGCCGCCGTCACGGTCGGCGACCGTGTAGACCACGATGTCGTCTCCCGAGAAGCCGGGGGCCGGCGTGTAGTCGAACGTCCCGTCCGGCGCGATCGTCGCCGTGCCGTGCGCGGCCGGGGTCACCGCGGTGACGGTCAGGCCGGTTCCGACGTCGTTGCCGAGCACACCCGGTGCGGCGACCGTGACGCGGTCACCGGCGGCGACCGTGGCGACGTCGGGGGTGGCCTTGGGGCTGACCACGATCGTGACGGTGCCCGTGCCGGTCTGACCGTTGCCGTCCGTGACCTCGTAGCCGAACGAGTCCCTGCCCGAGGTGCCGGGCTTCGGCGTGTAGGTGTACGAGCCGTCCGGTGCCATCGTGACCGTGCCGGCCTTCGGCTGGTCGGTGACGGTCGCGGTCAGGCCGGTGCCCTTGTCGTTCGCGAGCACGCCGTGGTCGGCGTCGACGACGAGGGGCTGGTCGGCCGTCGTTCCCCCCGCGGGGGAGTCGTCGACGACGATCGGTCCGACGTGGATCGTCACCGTGGCGACGTCCGATCCGCCGGACGCGTCGGTGGCGCGGTAGGTCAGCTGGTCGGTGCCCGAGAAGCCGGGGGCGGGCGTGTAGCTGATCGTGCCGCCGGCTGCGATCGTGGCGGTGCCGTGGGCCGGGGCGTCGACGATCTCGGCTCGCAGGTCGGTGCCGAGGTCGTTGCCGAGCACACCGGGGGCGGTGACGGTGACCGTGGTGCCGGCCTTCGTCGAGGTCGTGTCGTCCACGGCGTCGGGGAGCACGACGATCGTCACGATGCCCGTGCTCGTCTGCTTCTCGGCGTCGGTCGCGGTGTACGTGAAGTCGTCGGTGCCCGAGAAGCCCTTCGCCGGGGTGTAGACGTACGAGCCGTCCTTCGCGACGGTCACGTCGCCGTGACGCGGGGCTCCGTCCAGCACGGCCGTCAGGCCGGTGCCGCGGTCGTTCGAGAGCAGGCCGTCCTTCGCCGGCACGGTCAGGTCGCGGCCGGCGGTCGCCGTGCCCTGGTCGGCCATGGCCAGGTCGCCGACGACGACCCAGGCGCGAGCCGTCGCGGTCTGCCCCGCGGCGTCCGTCACCTGGTACTCGAACGAGTCGGTGCCCGAGGTGCCGGCGTCCGGCGTGTAGCTCCAGGTGCCGTCGGCGTCGACGGTCACGGTGCCGTGCGCGGGGGTGCCGTGGTCGGTCACGCGCAGTCCGGTGCCGAGGTCGTTGGCGAGTAGTCCGGCCGAGGCGGTCGTGGTCACCGTGGTGCCGTTCGGCGTGGTGACCTGGTCGTCGACGGCCACGGGCTTCACGGTGATCGTCACGGTCGCGGTCGCGGTGCGGCCGGCGGCGTCGGTGACCTGGTAGGTCACCGTGTCGGTGCCCGAGAAGCCGGGCGTCGGCGTGTAGTCGAACTCGCCGCTCGGGGCGATGGTCGCGGTGCCGTGCTGCGGGCCGGTCACGATCGCGGCGCTGAGGCCGGTGCCGAGGTCGTTGCCGAGGACGCCGAGACCATCGACGTGCGCGGTGCCACCCGCGAGGACGGTGACGGTGTCGTCGACGGCTTTCGGGGCGACGGCGACGGTGACGGTCCCGGTGCTCGTCACGCCGTTCGCGTCGGTCAGCGTGTAGGTGAAGGTGTCGGTGCCCGAGAAGCCCTTCGCCGGCGTGTAGACGTACGAGCCGTCGGGGTTGACGACGACGGTGCCGTTCGTCGGGCCCGTGGCGAGCGCGGCCTCGAGGGGGCCGCTGCCCCCGTCGTTGCTGAGCAACCCACGCCCGGCGGGCACGTCGAGGGGCGAGCCCGCGACGGCGTCGGCGGTGTCGGCCGAGGCGCGCGGCGTGACGGTCACGGTCACCGTGCCGGTGTCGGTGCCGCCCTTGCCGTCGGTGACGGTGTAGTCGACGGTGTCGGTGCCCGAGAAGTCGTCAGCCGGTGTGTAGAGCACGTCGCCCGCGGGGGTGACCGACGCGGTGCCGTGGCCCGGCGTCCCGACGGCGGTGACCTTGGTGTCGATGCCGTCGTCGTTCGCGGTCAGGGCGCTGCCGGCGATGGTCGTCGGGGTCCCTGCGACCGCGGTGGCCGTGTCGTCGACGGCGGTGGGCAGCACGGTGAGCGTCACGGTGTTCGTGGTGCTCCGGCCTTCGGTGTCGGTCGCCGTGTAGGTGAAGGTGTCGGTGCCCGAGAAGCCGTCCGCCGGGACGTACCGGAACGAGCCGTCCCGGCCGAGCACGAGGGAGCCGTGCGAGGGTCCGGTCGCGACGGTCGCGGTCAGACCGCTGCCCGAGTCGTTCGACAGCACGCCCGAGGCGGCGTCGACCACGAGCGGCTGGCCGGCGCGAGCCGTCGCGACGTCGTCGCTGCCGGCCGGGGTGACGGTGATCGTGACCGTCGAGGTCGACGTGCCACCGCCTCCATCGGTCGTCGTGTACCGGAAGGTGTCCGTGCCCGAGAAGCCCTTCGCGGGCGAGTAGGTGTACGAGCCGTCGGCCGCGACGATGGCCTGGCCGTTCGCCGGCTGCGTGTTCGACGTGACGGTCAGGTCGGTGCCGGCGTCGTTGTCGAGGACGCCGGGGGCGTCGACGGTCAGGGTGGTTCCGGAGGCGGTGGTCCCGGTGTCGTCGGAGGCTGCGGCCGAGATCGCCACGACGGTGTTGGCGAAGGTGCACACGACATCGGTGCCGTCGGCGCTGGTCGCGGCCGGGAACGTGAACCGGGCGACGTCGCCGTCGCCGTGGGCGACGACCGCGCTCGGGTCGGTTTCGAGGTCCTTGTTCACGTTCACGCAGGACCACTTCGTACGGTAGTCCGCGAGGCGCGTGGTGCCCGCCGCGGACTGCGTCACGGTGTACTCGCGCTGGGGGATCGTCAGGGCGGCGCCCGCGACCTTGTCCTGGACGCCCGTCTTCGCACCGGTCGTGGTCGCCCGGTTGCCGGTGTTGGTCTCGTCGATGCCGCCGCCCGAGACGGCGAGGGCGAACTGGTCGCCGCTCTTCCAACGGGACGTCACGTCGGCTGCGCCGGTCAACGTGTTGGCGTAGTTGCAGCTCGAGAGGTCGGTCAGGGCGAAGCCGGCCGTGGTCGCCACCGTCTGCCCGACCTGCTTGCCCGACGCCGGGTCGAGCTTCATGAGCGATTGGCCGCTCGAGACGTAGAGGTAGCCGTCCGAGGTGAAGGCGATGCCGGGGCTGTTCGTTCCGGTGGGCAGGGTCGCCACGAGCGAGGTCGCCAGGGCGGGAGCGCCGGCAGCCTCCTTCTCTGCGGGGATCGTGGTCTCGTCGACCCGTCGCACCTCGTTGCCGGTCACGACGAAGAGCAGGCCGCGGGTGCTGAACGCGAAGTCGCCGTTCCGGTCGGCGATCAGGCCGCCGATGGTGCCGACGCGCCCGATCTTCGTGCCGGTGCCGGCGGGGTCGTACGCGCCGAGGGCCGCGTTGGCCCCGTTGCTGCCGTAGTAGTAGATGCCCGTGGCGGGGTTGACCGCGCCTCGGATCAGGGTCTGCGCCGAGTCGATGTTCGCCACCGTGGTGACCTTGCCCGTGCCGACCGAGTAGTGGGCGAGGGTGCTGCCACCGTTCTGCATCGCGTAGGCATCGACGCCGTTGCGGCTGATGCCGAGCGCGTTGTTCGCCGGGGCGAGGGGGTTGTCCCCCGCGAGGACGGGCGTCGCCGTGCCGGTCGTGGCGTCGATCGAGACGAACTGCCCGTTGCCGCCCGTGGCGTAGAGGGTGTTCTGGTCGCACGAAAGTGCCGAGGCGGCCTGCGCCGGCGCCGGCGAGACGGCCTGCGTCACGGCGACGGCCGCCAGCAGGGAGGCGGTGGCGAAGGCCGCGAACGAGAGGGCGCGACGACGGGGGCGCACGGAGGCGCGGAGAAGCGACATGGGCTGGTGGTGTCCTCGGGTGGGGGCGTCCGGCCGGGTCGGATCCGGTCGGACGTCGGTCCTGCTCGACACGCGGGGGTTCAGGCGCCCGCGTGTCGCCCCCACGGGATCGGGGGCTCCACGGAAGTGGATGTTTCGACAATAAAGCTTCTTGTTTGTCGAGTGGAGTCCCCAGAGCAGGGGTGATTTCGTCCGCCTTGTGGGGGACATCGGGGTACAAGGGGGCGGATGGAGCGCGGGTCGCGGTGCCGAGGACGCGACCCGCGCCTCCTGGTGTCCTAGCGGCGGGGGCGACGCCCGCGTCGGCCCTCGCCGACGGTCGGGATCGACGTCGTGACGACCGCCACCGACGAGGTGATGACCGCGAGCGACGAGGTCGACAGGTTCGCCTGGGCGTGACCGGTCAGCGGGAACCCGCGACGGCCCGCGACGATCACGACGAGGCTGATCGCGACGATCGCCGCGGCCGCGAACGGCACCGTGGCGAGGCCCGACATCCCGTAGACCTGCCCGCCGATCGCGGCACCGGCGGCGATGCCGACGTTCGAGCCCGCGTTGATCAGTGCGCCCGCGATGTCCGGGCTGACCCCGCCCGTGCGGATCGCGGCGGCCATGAAGAGGGTGCCGGTCGTGCCGTTGGCGGCCATCCACAGGCCGGCGACGACGAAGGTCCCGACGAGCGAACCGTGCACGAACGGCAGGGCCGCGAGGGCGCCGATCATCACCGCGACGGCGACGATCAGGGTCTGGCGAGGGGCCCGGTCGACGAACGCGCCGGCCGCGAGCAGGCCGACCACGCCCGTGCCGCCGAGCACGAGCAGGGCGCCGCCGACGAGGTCCTCGCCGAGGCCGGCTCCCGTCAGGTACGGGCCGATGAAGGTGTAGACGACGTAGTGGCCGGCGAAGAGCATGAGGTCGGCCACGACCACGGCCAGGAGTCCCGAGCGCGCCCACGACCGCACCGAGCCGACGTGCGGCGACGACTCGCCTTGGACGTGCGGCAGGAACAGCGCGGCCACGACGGCCAGCACCGCGGTGGCGACGGCGACCGCGCCCACGGCGGGACGCCAGCCGAGCTGGTCGCCGACCGTCGTGGCGAGCGGCACGCCCACGACGAAGCCCAGCGAGCTGCCCGAGTAGACGAACGCGATCGCGCGGCCGGCCAGGCGTGGCGGCACGATGCGCGTCGCGTATGCCGACGCCACCGAGAAGAACAGAGCGTGCGCGATGCCGCCGACCACGCGGCCGGTCAGCAGCACGCCGAAGCTCGGCGCGAGCGCGACCAACAGGTTCGACGCGGTGTAGCCGACCAGGGTCGTGACGAGCACGGCCTTGCGGGGGAAGCGTGCGGTGGCCCAGGTGAGCGGCAGGGCGAGCGCGGCGACGGCCACGGCGTAGACCGTGATGACGACGCCCATGCGCGCCTCGCTCACGCCGAGGTCGCCGCTCATGGTCGAGAGCAGTCCGACCGGGCTCAGCTCGGTGGTGATCGCGAAGAACGTCGCCAGGCCGAGCACGGCGATGCCGACGACGCCCGAGGCGGTCAAGCGGTGCGGCTGGGGCGTGGGGCGGGTGTCGCGCGGGTGCCCGCTCGACGAGCGCGGGGGAGGCGCGGCGGCGGGCGTGCGCACGGCGGGCGTGCTCGAGGTCTGGGGCGGGCGCTGAAGGGTGTCGGTCACGGAATTGCCTCCGGGCCCGTGGCGCGTGCGCACGACGATGATCTCGTCGGGGGCACCGTGGACAGCGGCGGCCGACTCGTGGTCGGCCCCGGGTCTGCACGATGCAGCACACTCGTCGCGGGCCATGCTGCTGGCGGGTGGATTGGGGGATTGCCACTCCACGACGAGGGCGCTCATCCAGTGTGACATACCACCCCCAGGGGCCCGCAAGGCCCCCGAACGAGAAACCGAACGTCGTTCGCTCGCCGCGAGCGGGCGGGCGGGCGAGGGGGCGAGCGGGCGGGCGGGCGAGCGGGCGAGCGGGCGCTCGCCGTGGCCCGTCGAGGACGAGGAGGCGCGGGTGGCGTGCCCACGCCCCGTCACCGCGCGTACCCTGGTCGCCATGAGCACCGACACCGCCCCCGACCGCATCCTGATGTTCGGCGCCGAGTGGTGCCGTGACTGCCGCCGCTCGAAGGCGCTGCTCGACCGCGAGGGCGTGGCCTACGACTACGTCGACCTCGAGGCCGTCGCCGACGGTGCCGACCGCGCCTACGCCGTCAGCGGTCGCACGCAGATCCCCGTCGTGGTGTTCCCAGACGGCAGCCACCTGGTCGAGCCGACCGACGCCGAGCTCGCCGCCAAGCTCTAGTAGGGCGTCGCCGCGCCGCCGCCGCGCCACCCCGCGCGCCGGCCCGCCACCCCGCGCGCCGGCCCGCCACCCCGCCACGAAATGAACAACCCGCCACGCAAACGTGTGGCGGGTTGTTCACTTCGTGGCGGGAAGCGTCGGCAGCCGCTCGTAGGTCGTGAGCGCGTCGTACGACTTCGCCGGGCCGCGCACCGTCCACCGCTCCTCGAACGACGCCGGCGAGAGCACCCGGGTCTCGACCAGGTAGCTGTCCGGGGCGCACGGGTGGTGCGCCTCCCAGGCCCCGGACCGCAGGTCGAGGTCGACGAAGTGGCGGCCGTCGGCGAAGCGCACGTCGAGCGACCCGTCACCCCGGGCCGCGTAGCCGAGCCGCCGGGTGGCGGGCGTCCGCCGGTCGGCCACGATCAGCTCGCCGACCTCGTCGTAGGTCGCCACGAGGTCGGAACCCGCCCGCGCCTCCTCGATCGTCGCCGTCCCGTCGAACCGGGCGAGCTCGCCGGTGCGGTGGTCGTCGATCTCGCGCGTGACGGCCCATCGGCCGAGCAGCAGCGCGAGAGTCTCAGCCGGCATGCCGGTCGAGGAATTCGTAGACCTCGGTGTCCTCGACGCCGGGGAAGGTGCCGGACGGCAACGGTGCCAGCACGTGCGCGTGCAGGCGGGCGCTCGGCCAGGCGGCGTCGCGCCACCTCGCCGTGAGTCCGGCAGGGGGGCGACGGCAGCACGACTCGTCGGGGCAGGTCGAGGTCTCGCGACGCTCGGTGTCGCGTCCGCGGAACCACTTCGCGTCGGCGAACGGGACGCCCACCGTGATCGAGAACTCGTCGTGCTCGGTCGTGCCGGTCTGCGACGCCGACCAGAAGGTGCCGGCCGGGGTGTCGTCGTACTGGTAGTGCTCGGTGGTGCGGTTCGTCCGGGCGAAGGCCGTGCGCGCGGCCCAGTGACGGCAGACCAGCTGCCCCTCGACGGCCCCGGTGACGTCGGTCGGCAGGGGCAGCCCGTCGTTCTCTGCCGCCTTGGCGATCGCGCCGTCTCCCGTCACCCGCAGGAAGTGCATGCGGATGCCGAGGTGCGACGTCAGCAGGTTGCTCATGCGCATCGCCGCCGCCTCGTGGGTGACGCCGAAGCCGTCGCGGAAGTCCTCGACCGACAGGTCGCGCTGTGCCTTGGCCTTCTGCAGCGACTCCACCGCCGCACCGAGCGGCATGAGGCAGGCCGACGAGAAGTAGTTGATCTCGAGCCGTTGCTCGAGGAACTCGGCGTAGGTCGAGGGCCGTTCGTGGCCGAGCAGGCGGTGCGCCATCGCCTGCAGGGCCAGCGCCCGCAGGCCGTGACCGCCCGGGATCGAGGCGGGTGGCAGGTAGATGCGCCCGTTGGCCAGGTCGATCACCGAACGGGCCGAGTGCGGCAGGTCGGAGACGTGCATGATCTCGAGCCCCAGGCTGCGGGCCATGCGACTCACGCTGCTGTGCGACAGGGCACCCGAGGTGTGGCCCACCGTGCGGAGCAGCTCGGCCGCCGCCTCCTCGACGTAGGGCAGGTGGGAGTCGCGCCCGCGCATCCAGAGCCGCAGCTCGGTGTTCGCCCGCCGCGCCTCCTCGGGGGTGGCGCTGGCCTCGCTGTGCCGACGGGCGAGCTCGCGGTGCAGCCCGAGGATCGTCTGCAGCACCGGCGTGCTCATGCCCTTGTTCGCCTTCACGTCGGGCAGGCCGAGCGACCGGTACAGCGACCCGCGCTGCGCCTGCGCCAGCTCGATCTCGAGGGCCGCTCGCTCGCTCGGCGGTTCGGCCGTGAGCAGGGTGGCGAGGGGTACGTCGAGGGCCGCCGCCAGGGCCCGGACCAGTCCGACCTTGGCCTCGCGACGGCCCGTCTCGATCAGCGAGAGCTGGCTGGCGCTGACCTCGACCCGTGCCGCGAGCTGGTCGAGGGTCAGGCCACGGGCCGTGCGGGCGTGCCGCACCGCCTGGCCGAGCAGCAGGGGGTCGGCATCGACCACGGGGCACCCCTCTCGGGCGGTCTGCTTTGACTATCGCGAAAGAACACCCGATCTTTACGCATCGGGCATCTGCAGATCAAGGGAGCGGGCGCCCATCGTGGAGAAACACCCCTTTCGACGACGAGAGAAGAGATGATGGCACCGACCCCCACCGCCGCCCCGGAGCCGCTCGGCGACACCACCGCCCGGTACGACGACCGCCAGGCTGAGTGGGCCGGGCGCGTGGCGCTCGCCGAGGCGATGATCCCGGTGATCGGTCGGCTGTGGCGCCGGGACGGCGTGGTCGTGTCGATCCACGGACGCAGCCTGCTCGACCGGTCGCCGGTCGGCGTGCTCAAGCTGCACCGCTTCGCCCGCCAGCTCGACGACCACGTGCTCGATCCCGCCGAGACCCTGATGGTGCTGCAGCTGCTCGACGGCCTCGAGCTCGGCCCGGCGTCGATCGACCTCGCCCGGCTGAGCGCCCGACACCGGGCCGCCCGCGACGAGCAGCCCGCCCGGTCGCTCGTCGACGTCGTGCACGCCGAACTCGCCGAGGTGGTCGGACGCCGCGGCGACGGCGGACCCCCGCCCCGCGACGTCGTGCTCTACGGCTTCGGCCGCATCGGCCGGCTCGTCGCGCGGCTGCTGATCGAGCACGCCGGCGAGCGCGGCGGTGCGCGGCTCCGGGCGGTCGTCGTGCGTCGGGGCTCGGCCGACGACCTCGTCAAGCGGGCCAGCCTGCTGCGCCGCGACTCGATCCACGGACCGTTCGCGGGCACGATCGTCGTCGACGAGGCCACCGATACGATCGTCGCGAACGGCACGACGATCCAGGTGATCTACTCGGACGACCCCGCGACGGTCGACTACGAGGGGTACGGCATCCGCGACGCGATCGTCGTCGACAACACGGGTCGGTGGCGCGACGAGCCGACGCTGCGACGACACCTGGAGGCGCGGGGCACGTCGCGCGTGCTGCTCACGGCCCCCGGGAAGGGCGCGATCCCGAACGTCGTGTTCGGCGTGAACCACGAGGCGGTGGGTGACGACGTCGTGGTCGCCGCGGCGTCCTGCACGACGAACGCCATCACGCCGGTGCTGGCCGTGCTCGACGAGCGCTGGGGCGTCGAGTCGGGACACATCGAGACCGTGCACGCGGTGACGAACGACCAGAACCTGACGGACAACTTCCACCCCGGTGACCGGCGGGGGCGGTCGGCCTCGCTCAACATGGTGCTCACCGAGACAGGTGCGGCGAAGGCCGTGGCCCAGGCGTTGCCGCAGCTCGCCGGGCGCCTGACCGGCAGCGCGATCCGGGTGCCCACGGCGGACGTCTCGGTCGCGGTGCTGAACCTGCGGTTGAGGACGCCCGTCGACCGTGACGAGCTCAACGCACACCTGCGTCGGGCCTCGCTCGACTCGCCCCTGCGCCGGCAGATCGACTACGTCGAGTCGCCGGAGGTCGCGTCGACGGACTTCGTCGGCTCGCGCCACGCGGGCGTCGTGGACGGGCTCGCGACGGTGGTGTCCGGGGACGGGCGCGGCGACGGCGACGGGGACGGGGGCAGCGACGGCGACGGGGACGGAGGCGGCGACGGCTCGGGCCGCTGTGTCGTGCTCTACGTCTGGTACGACAACGAGTTCGGCTACAGCTGCCAGGTCGTCCGCCTGCTCGAGCATCTCGCCGGAGGAACGCCCCCGTCCCTGCCTCGTCCGGCCCGCGCCACCTCCGGCTCGGCCGACGAGGCCGCACCCGCGGCGCTCGACGCGTCCCGGACGGCATCCCCCTCCCGGGCTGATCCGGTACGTAACGGATCAGCCCGCCCTCATCCGGTACGTGACGGATCGGCCGGCTGCCCCGACGCCGTGTCCGTCGGCTCTGCCAGCGGCGACGATCCGGTACGTACCGGATCAGCCGCCCCTGATCCGGTACGTACCGGATCAGGTGAAGAGGGAAGTACATCCCACTCGGCGGCGGCCCCGCTGACCGGACCGACCGACGACCTGCTCGACCTGACCCTGGAGGCCACGCGATGATCACCACCCGACCCCTCGACCCCGGAGTCCTCGGCGACGCGACCCGCGCCTCCGGCAGCGACGCGACCCGCAGCTCCTCGGTCCCGCCCTCGGCACGGGGCACGGACTGGGCACGGGCCGCGCGGCGCCGCCACGTGCCCGCCCCGTCGTGGGCTCCCCGCACCCTGGTCGCGTGGGTCGCCGAGCAGGTCGACCTGCTCGAGCCCGACGGCGTCCAGTGGATCGACGGCTCGGATGCCGAGGCCGAGCGGCTGACGGCCTACCTCGTCGCGACCGGGGCGCTGATCCCGCTGAACCCCGACCTGCGTCCCGGCAGCTACCTCGCCCGGACCGATCCCGGAGACGTCGCCCGGGTCGAGGACCGCACCTTCATCTGCACGACCGATCCCGCGGGCGCCGGCCCGACCAACAACTGGCGCGAGGCCGGTGCCATGACGCGCGAGCTCCGGCCGTTCTTCGCCGGCTCGATGCGCGGGCGCACGATGTTCGTCGTGCCGTTCAGCATGGGACCGGTCGGCGGCCCGTTGTCGCAGCTCGGCGTGCAGCTGACCGACTCGGCCTACGCCGTGCTGAACCTGCGCATCATGGCGCGCGTCGGTTCCGAGCCGCTGGCCGCGTTCGGCGGTGCCGACGGGGACGCGCCGTTCGTCCGCGGCGTGCACAGCGTCGGCTACCCCCTGCGCGACGCCGAGGGCACGACTCGCGACGACGTGGCCTGGCCGTGCAACGAGACGAAGTACATCACCCAGTTCCCCGAGACGCGCGAGATCTGGTCGTTCGGCTCGGGCTACGGCGGCAACGCGCTGCTGGCCAAGAAGTGCTTCGCGCTGCGCATCGCGTCGACGATGGGACGCGACGAGGGCTGGCTCGCCGAGCACATGCTGCTGATCAGGGTCACCAGCCCCGAGGGTCGGGCCTTCCACGTCGCCGCGGCGTTCCCGTCGGCCTGCGGCAAGACCAACCTCGCGATGATGCAGCCCGCCCTGCCCGGCTGGCGGGTCGAGACCCTCGGCGACGACATCACCTGGATGAAGCCCGGCGACGACGGTCGTCTGTGGGCGATGAACCCCGAGACCGGGTTCTTCGGGGTGGCCCCCGGCACGGGTGAGGCGTCGAACCCCGTCGCCGTCCGCACCCTGCACGCGAACACGATCTTCACGAACGTGGCGCTGACCGACGACGGCGACGTCTGGTGGGAGGGGTTGACCGACGAGGCGCCCGAGCACCTGACCGACTGGCAGGGGAACGACTGGACCCGCGCCTCCTCGTCCCCGGCCGCCCACCCGAACTCGCGCTTCACCGCGCCGGCCGAGCAGTGCCCGTCGCTCAGCCCCGACTGGGACGCGTTCGAGGGCGTGCCGCTCGACGCGATCGTCTTCGGTGGGCGTCGGGCGACGAACGTGCCGCTGGTGACCCAGGCGCGGTCGTGGCAGCACGGCGTGTTCGTGGGCGCGACGGTGGCGTCCGAGCAGACCGCGGCGGCCGAGGGCGTCGTCGGCGAGCTGCGGCGCGACCCGTTCGCCATGCTGCCGTTCTGCGGCTACGACATGGGCGACTACTTCGCGCACTGGCTGCGGCTCGGGGCGGAGCTCGGCGACCGGGCGCCGCAGGTGTTCCAGGTCAACTGGTTCCGCAAGGGTGCCGACGGCTCGTTCCTCTGGCCCGGCTTCGGCGAGAACTCGCGGGTGATCGCCTGGATCGCCGGTCGCCTGGCGGGCACCGCCGTCGCCGTCGAGACGCCGCTCGGCCTCGCCCCCGCACCGGGAGCCCTCGACCTGACGGGCCTCGACCTCACCGAGGAGGCGCTGGCCGAGTCGTTCGCGGTCCCCACGGACGCCTGGCTCGCCGAGTGCGACCTCACCGCAGAGTTCTTCGACCGGTTCGGGTCGACCCTGCCGGACGCGCTGCGCCACGAGCTGGCCGCCCTGCGCGCCCGGCTCGAGGCCGCGTAGCCGCCCGTGCCTGACCGGGCCCGAGAAGTCACGGCTTGCCGCTCACGTCCGGAGCTGAGCGGCACGTCGTGACATCTCGCCGGGCCCGACGGCTCCCGTCGCCCGTGATCAGCGGGTGACGGGTCCGGGGCTCCGCGTCGTGGGGACGCGGGGCCCCTTCACACCACACCGCGTCTCGTGCACCTCGCCCCGACGAGTCGCGGTGCGGTGCACGAGACGCGGTGCCGTGCATGACGAGGGTCTCGAGGGCGTCCGCCGCAGTCGTGCTCAGCTGTGGTGGGAGCTCTCGCGGGGTATCAGTCGGGGCGGCAGGATGCGTGACACGTGCTGGTGGGTCTGCGGGTTCTCGAGCTCGTCGCGAAGCAGGCGCATCGCCTGCACGCCCATCTCGACCCCTGGCTGTCCGACGGTCGTCAAGGGCATCGCCGTGCTCTGCGCGAAGTGGTTGTCGTCGTAGCCCGTGATCGAGACGTCGGCGGGTACTCGCACGCCACCGAGCAGGAGTGACTGCACGATCCCGGACGCCAGGGCGTCGGACGCGGCGACGATTCCGTCAGGCCTGGGTGGGGCACCCTGCGCGAGCAGGTCGTCACCGACGGCGAGGCCTGCGCGGACGGTGAGCGCCGTCGTCGGCAGGAGTCGAAGGGGGACCCGGGCCTCACGGGCGGCCGCGGAGGCGCCCTCGAACCGGTGTCTGACTGCCGTCAAGTCGAGCGGCCCCCCGACGAAGACGAGGTCTCGACGTCCTTGCTCGATGAGGTGTCGCGCCGCGAGTCGACCGCCGAGCACTTCGTCCACGACCACGCCACAACTCTCGTCGGCCTCGCCGGGCCAGTTGACGTAGACGACGCGCAGGCCCCGGCGACGCAGCCTGCGGGCCTCGTCCAACGGACCGTCGAAGGGCGCGAGCACGATGCCTGCCGCCTGGGCGCGTTCGAAGAGGTGGAGGTAGCCCGTCTGTTTGTCGATGTCGACGTCGGAGTTGCCCAGCAGGACGGCCTGGCCGCTGAGATCCGCCTCGCGTTCGACACCGCGGGCGATGTCGAGGAAGTACGAGTTGCCCAGGTCGACGGCGACGAAGCCGACCAGGGTGCCCCGTCCGGCCGCGAGGGTGCGAGCCGAGCTGTTCGGGACGAACCCGAGCGAATCGATGGCGTCCTCGACGCGCCGCCGGGTGATCGGCTTGACCCTCGACGGAGAGTTGATCACGTTCGACACGGTGCCGAGAGACACACCCGCCAGCCGCGCGACGTCCGCCATGACCGGGGGGCGTCGCGACGACGGAGGGGACGAGGTGCTCATGGTGTCCTCGAGCTTAGCTCTCGGCTCGACGGAACTCGCGGTTGACAAGCGCGAACCTCTCGGTTGATTATGAAGCGCTTCAACTATTTGAAGCGCTCACCATTCAAGGAGGAATGATGTCCCGCACCTCACGCCGTGCTGCCGCCTTCGCCGTCGCCAGCCTCACCATCGCTGGTCTCACCGCATGTTCCGGTGGAGGATCGGGTCAGGCCGCCACCGAGTTCACCGTCCTCGGCAATGTCGAGAACGAGGTCGTCCCTGCAACGCTTCAGACTCTCGCCGACGGCGCCTGCGCGGCGGAGAACGAGGCCATGCCGCTCAAGATCGAGACCGTTCCGCAGACCAACCTGAACCAGCAGGTCCAGCTCCTCGCCGGACAGGGCGGACTGCCCGTCATGTACGCCGTCGACACGAACGAGCTCGTCCAGCAGCTCGACGACGCCGGCTTCGTCGCCCACTTCGACGAGATCTTCGACGAGCTGGGCGTGGCCGACTCGATCGAGCCCGCCGCGCGGTCGACCGTCGAGTCTCTCTACGACGGTGAGTTCCTGGTACTGCCGACCGAGTACAACATCGAGGGCATCTGGTACAACAAGGACCTGTTCACAGAGAACGGTGTGGGCGTTCCCGAGAGCTGGGACGACGTCGTCGCCGCGGCCGGCACCTTCCAGGACGCCGGTCTGACCCCCTTCGCCGCGAGTGGCGAGCAGGGCTGGCCGCTGACCCGCCTGGTCGGCAACCTCATCGAGCGCGAGCTCGGACCCGACGCCCTGCAGGCCGTCGCCGACGGCGACGCCGAGCTCACGGACCCCGAATACGTCGCCGCTGCCCAGCAGGTCGCCGACCTCGGCGCCTCCGGTTACTTCGGCGAGGGCGTCGGCTCGATCGACTACGACACGTCGATCAACCAGTTCCTCAACGGCAGCTCGCCCATGCTCTACATGGGTAGCTGGGTCCTGAGCAACTTCGCCGACGACACGGCGAACCAGATCGGCGAGGACTCCATCGGCTACCTCCCGTTCCCCGACGTCGACGGCGGCGACGGGGACAGCAGCCAGCTCGTGGCCAACGTCGGTCTGCCGTTCACCGTCAACCCGAGCGTGCTGAACGACGACAGCAAGGCGTGGATCGCCTGCATCGCCGAGAACTACGGTCAGGTGGCACTCGAGGACAGCAGCCGGATCTCGGGCTTCACCGTCTCGGGTGACGCGGCGAGCAACGCGCTGACGACCGAGGTCCGTGACCGGATCGCGGCGACCGACACCACCATCCCGTGGTTCGAGGCGTACTTCAGCACGCAGGCGACGACCACCTCCCAACAGAACGCGGCGCAGCTCGTCACCGGCGCCATCACGGCCGAGGAGTTCATGACGCTCGTCCAGGGCGACCTGGGCTGACGTCCCGACGGAACGGGGGCGCGTCGGCCGCGTCCCCGTCCCGTCGCGCCCGACCCGATCCGCCCCTCGTCCCGAAGGCCACTCATGAATCCCCTGCTCGGCGACCGGCGCGCGACCCTGATCCTCATCGGTCCCGCCCTGCTCATCTATTCCGTCGTCATGCTCGTCCCGATCGTCGCCTCGTTCGGTTACACCTTCACCACCGGCAACGCCATCACGGGGTTCACGTTCTCCGGGTTCGACAACTACGTCCGGCTCGTCTCCGACGCGCGCGTCCGAGACGCCCTGCTCGTGACGATCCGGTACGCCGTGCTGATGACCGTGTTGCAGGTCGGCTTCGGCTACCTGCTGTCGCTGCTCTACGTCTTCGTGCTGCGGAGATGGTCGAGCGCCGTCCGCACGCTGGTCTTCTTCCCCGTCGTCCTGCCCACCGTCGCCGTCGCGCTGCTCTTCCAGCAGATGTTCGCGATCGCCCCCCAGAACGGTCTCGTCAACACCGCCCTCGAAGCGGTCGGGCTGTCATCGGTCGACTGGTTCGGGGACGGAGGGACGGCCTTCCTCGTCATCATCGTCATGGACGTCTGGCGGTCGATGGGGTTCTACGGCGTCCTCCTCTACGCCGGTCTGCTCGACATCCCGGAAGAGGTCTTCGAGTCGGCCCGCATCGACGGCGCGTCCGGCTTCGGCCTGGTCCGTCGGATCGTCCTGCCCCTCTCGCTGCCCGTGCTCGTCTCGTCGTTGATCTTCTCCGCCAACGGCACCTTGAAGGTCTTCGACAGCATCCTCGCCCTCACCAACGGCGGCCCGGGCACGTCGACCAGCCCCCTGACGATCTACATGTTCGACACGTCGTTCCGTTTCGGCCAGTACGGCTACGGCAGCACCGTCGCGTTCCTGCTCACGATCGTGTCGCTGCTGGTGACCGTCTTCATCTTCCGCGCCAATCGACGCGACCTCACGAAGGACTGACCGATGACCTCAGTCGACACCTCCCTCCCTCCCGCGGCCACGCCCCTTCGTCGTCCCGCACCGCGTCGGCGTCGGGCCCCGCGACGACGCCTCGGGCAGGTCGTCAGCGGCGTGCTCGTGGCGTTCCTCCTCGTCATCGTCCTGGGGCCGCTCGTCTGGATGCTGCTCGGCTCGTTCAAGACGCAGACCGAGTTCCTCGAACAGCCCGTCTGGGCCCTGCCCCGGCAATGGAATCTCGACAACTACGTCTTCGCGTGGACTCAGGGCAACTTCGCGCAGTACGCGCTCAACTCCGTCCTGACGGTCTTCCCGTCGTTGCTGCTCGTGCTGCTCTTCGGCTCGATGGCCGGCTTCGCCCTCGAGGTCCTCGTGTGGAAGGGACGCGGGGCGATCCTCATCACGTTCCTCGCCGGCATCATGGTGCCGACCCAGATGATCCTGTTGCCGTTGTTCGCGGCGTACTTCCGTCTCGGCCTCACCGGCACACTGTGGCCGCTGCTCATCACGTACACCGCGACGAGCCTGCCTCTGGCGGTCTTCCTCATGGCGACGTTCTTCCGCGCCGTCCCCCGCGAGATCTTCGAGGCAGCGACCCTCGACGGCGCCGGACTCATCCGGTCGTTCTTCCTCGTCGGGCTGCCCATGGTGCGGAATGCGCTCTTCACCGTCGGGCTGGTGCAGTTCTTCATGCTCTGGAACGACCTTCTGATCGCGCTGACCTTCACCAATTCGGGATCGCTCCGCACGCTGCAGGTCGGCCTGCTGAACTTCACGGGCCAGTTCGGATCGGTGCAGTACGGACCGCTCTTCGCAGCCATCTGCCTCAACGTCGGGGCGATCCTCGTGATCTACCTGTTCCTCAACAAGCAAGTGCAGAAGGGTCTGACCGCAGGGGCGGTCAAGGGATGACGATGAGCACGACGGTCACCGACCTCCGCGTCGAGCACACTCGTGAGGCCCTGGGTCTCGGCACTCCGCGTCCCCGTCTGAGCTGGCAGCTCGACGGGCCGACCGGCTGGCGACAGGAGTCCGTCGAGATCGCCCTCGAGTCCGGTGCGCGACGAGTGGCCACGGCCGTCATCTCGACGCGCGATCAGGTGCTCGTGCCCTGGCCCTTCGCCGACCTCGCATCGAGGCAGCGTGTCCAGGTGCGCGTCCGGGTCTCGGGCGCCGATGGCTCGGTGTCGCCGTGGAGCGCCTCGACGGCCCTCGAGGCCGGCCTCCTGGCACCGTCCGACTGGCAGGCCCGGCCGGTGGGCGGCTCGTGGGACGAGGAGGCGGGTACCGACCGGCGGCCCGCCCGGGTCCGGCGCTCGTTCGAGCTCGACGGCGATGTCGTCTCGGCCCGGCTCTACGCCACGGCCCACGGTGTGTTCGAGGCCGAACTGAACGGCACACGGGTCGGCTCGGACGAACTCTCGCCGGGATGGACCTCGTACGGCAGCCGCCTGCGGTACCGCACCCACGACGTCACCGACCTCCTGGTCGCCGGCGAGAACGTCCTCGGGGCGTGGCTCGGCGACGGCTGGTACCGGGGACGACTCGGCTTCAACGGCGGGTACCACGACCTCTACGGGACCGATCTCGCGTTCCTGGCCCAGCTCGAGGTCGAACTCGCCGACGGAAGGCGCGTGGTCGTCGCGACGGACGACCGGTGGGAGGCGCAAGCGAGTCCGATCTCGTTCAGTGGGCTCTACGACGGTGAACGCCACGACCTCCGCCTCGACGATGACGCCTGGTCCTCCGTCGGGGGCGACGGCCGGGGATGGACCCCTGTGACCGTGGGGGAGCGCGACCCCCGGACTCTCGTCGCGCCCGAGCAGCCCCCGGTGCGCTGCACCGACGAACTGACCCCCGTGGCGCACCGGATCACCCCGCGGGGCACCGTCGTGCTCGACTTCGGGCAGAACCTCGTCGGTCGACTCCGCATCACGGTCGACGGCGAGGCAGGTCGGGTCGTGACTCTGCGTCACGCCGAGGTGCTGCAGGACGGGGAGCTCTACCGACGCACCCTGCGGCTGGCCGCCGCCGAGGACGTCGTCACGTTGCGCGGTGACGGGCCGGTCACCTGGGAGCCCCGCTTCACCGTCCACGGCTTCCGATACGCCGAGATCGAGGGCTGGCCGGGTGAGTTCGATCCGACCGCGGTGGTCGCCCGCGTGCTGCACACCGACATGGAGCGGACGGGCTGGTTCTCGTGCTCCGACCCCGGTCTCGAACGCCTCCACGAGAACGTGCTCTGGAGCACCCGGGGCAACTTCGTCGACATCCCGACGGACTGTCCCCAGCGGGACGAACGACTCGGCTGGACGGGTGACATCCAGGTCTTCGCGCCCACCGCCTCCTTCCTGTACGACTGCTCGGGCATGCTCGGCTCCTGGCTGCAGGACCTCGCCGTCGACCAGCTTCCCGACGGCACGGTGCCCTGGTTCGTGCCGCGCATCCCCGGCGGCCCCTCGTGGGAGCCGATCGAGCCGGGGGCCGTCTGGGGTGACGCCGCGGTGCTGACGCCCTGGACCCTCTACGAGCGCTTCGGCGACGCGGGGGTACTGGCTCGCCAGTGGGACTCCGCCAAGGCCTGGGTCGACCTGATCGTCTCGAGGGCCGGTGAGGACCGGATCTGGGACGAGGGCTTCCAACTCGGCGACTGGCTCGACCCCGCTGCGCCTCCGGACGACCCGGCCGACGCGCTGACCGACCGCCACCTTGTCGCGACGGCATACCTCTACTGGTCGACCCGGCACCTCGCGATGACCGCACGGGTCCTCGGGAGGACCGCCGACGCGACCCACTACGACACCGTCGCCGACGAGGTGCGGGTCGCGTTCGTCGGTCGCTACACCGACGGCCGGGGTCGCACGACGAGCGATGCGCAGACCGCCCTCGGCCTCGCCCTCGAGTTCGGGCTCGTCCGAGGAGACGACGCCCGGACGGCCGGCGACCGTCTCGCCGAACTCGTCACCGCCGCCGGCAACCGCATCGCCACGGGTTTCGCGGGGACACCCGTCGTGGCTCCGGCCTTGACCGGGGCGGGGCACGTGGACCGGGCCTACGACCTGGTGCTCGAGCGCTCGTGCCCCTCGTGGCTGTACACGGTGGACATGGGTGGCACGACGATCTGGGAGCGCTGGGACAGCATGCTGCCCGACGGAACGGTCAATCCCGGAGAGATGACGAGCTTCAACCATTACGCGCTCGGTGCCGTGGCCGACTGGATGCACGCGACCGTCGCGGGCCTCGCGCCCGCGGCGCCCGGGTGGCGACGCGTGAGGTTCGCTCCACGCCCGGGCGGGGGACTCACGCACGCGTCCGGCCGACACCTCTCGCCGTACGGCGAGGTCTCGGCGGCCTGGCGACTGGCGGGCGAGGCGTTCCACCTGACGGTGACGCTGCCCGTGGGGACCACCGGGGAGGTCTCGTTGCCGGACGGGACCGTTCTCGAGGTCGGGCACGGGCGCCATGAGCTGACCTGCCCGGTCGCCGAGGAGGTCGGCACGGCCTGACCCGTCGAGGTCGAGGTCGGGCCCCGCCGTCAGGACGTCGGCGGGGACCCGGGCACGGTGCTCGCCCGGACCACCAGCTCGGGCGCGAAGACGACGCGGCGTGGTTCGCGGGTCGGGTCGTCGATCTCGTCCTGGAGGATGTCCATGGCGGTCCGACCGATGAGGGTGCTGGGTTGGCGGATGGAGCTCAGGGGCACGACGGCGGCCCGGGCGAAGTCGATGTCGTCGTAACCGATCAGTGCCACGTCGCCGGGCACCCTGAGGTCGCCGAGCATCACGAGTGACTGCAGGACGCCCATCGCCACGAGGTCGTTCGCGGCGAAGATGCCGTCCGGGCGTTCCGTCCTGGGCCTCGCCATCAGCTCGGCGGCTGCGGCCCGCCCGTGTTCGACGGTGAGGCCGGGCACCTCGACGACCTCGAGGGTGACCTCGGCATCCGCCGACCGCGCGGCCGCCCGGGCGCCGTCGAGGCGGTCCGCGACCTGTTGCAGGCCGAGGGGCCCACCCACGAACGCGAGACGCCGTCTTCCGATCTCGACGAGGTGCTCGACGGCGAGGTGTCCCCCTCGCACGTCGTCCACCGAGACGGAGGAGAACGGGGTCAGCCCTGCCTGCCGGTCGACGAGGACGGCGGGCGTGCCGCGCCGGCGCAACCTCGCGAGGCGTTCTGTCACGTCGCCCACGGGTGAGATGAGGATGCCGAGCACGCGGTTCTGCTCGAACAGGTCGAGGTAATGCGCCTCGCGCTGTCCTTGCTGGTCGCTGTTGCCGAGCAGTACGACCCGACCGGCCTGTTCGGCAGCGGTCTCGGCGCCCCGTGCCAGGTCGCTGAAGAAGGGGTTGCTGCCGTCGAGGATGATCAGCCCGACGGCGCGGCTGGCGCCGGCTCTCAGCTGGCGGGCGGCGTCGTTGCGGACGAAACCGAGCTCGTCGATGGCCGCGTGCACCCGGTCGACGGTGGCCGGGCTCACCTTGGCCGGGTGGTTCAGCACGTTCGACACGGTCCCGACCGAGACGCCCGCCGTCGTCGCGACGTCGCGGATGCTGACCGACTCCACCCGCGCCTCCTGATCGTGGCCGTTCGCGCCGGCCGACGGCCGGGGGCCGACACCGGGCCGACCGGGCCGAGTCTAGGCGGCGGTGCCGCCGGGTCGGGGCAGGGCCGTCGGGGTGCGGCGCGCCCGTGACGGAACTGGTGCTTGACGCCGTCCGGCCCCGCCCCTAGTGTCGTCCCCGACCCACTTTGAAACGATTCATTTCTCGATGAGGAGAACGATCGATGACGATCGACCCGACGCCCCCCGGCCTCTCGCCGACGGCTCCCGTCCTCGAACTCCGCGGGGCACGGAAGACCTTCGGTGCCGTGGTCGCCCTGGCCAGCGGCAGCGTGCAGCTCCGGGCCGGCGAGATCAATGCGCTGGTCGGCGAGAACGGCGCGGGCAAGTCGACGATGGTCAAGATCCTGGCCGGCGTGCACCAGCCCGACAGTGGTGACTTCCTCTTCGACGGGCACCCGATCGTGTTCCGCAGCCCGGCCGAGAGCAAGGCCGCGGGCGTCAGCGTCATCTACCAGGAGCCCACGCTCTTCCCCGACCTGACCGTGGCCGAGAACATCTTCGTCGGGCGCCAGCCCACCTCGCGCTTCGGGTTCATCGACCGGGCCGCCATGCGTGCCGACGCCCGCGCACTCTTCGAGCGTCTCGGTGTGCCGATCGACCCCGACCGCGTCGCCGAGGGCCTCTCGATCGCCGACCAGCAGATCATCGAGATCGCCAAGGCCATCTCGCTCGACGCCAAGGTGCTGATCATGGACGAGCCGACGGCCGCACTGAGCGGGGTCGAGGTCGAGCGGTTGTTCGGCGTCGCGCGGGCCCTGCGCGACCGTGGCAGCGCGATCCTGTTCATCTCGCACCGCTTCGACGAGGTCTTCGGCCTGAGCGACCGCATCACGGTGATGCGCGACGGCGCCTTCATCTCGGAGCACGCCACCGGCGACGTCACGACCGCCGAGATCGTCCGGGCGATGGTCGGGCGCGACGTCGACCAGCTCTTCCCCAAGCAGGAGGCGCGGGTCGGCGACACCGTCGTCAGCGTCGACGGTCTGACGCGGCAGGGCGTCTTCCACGACATCTCGTTCGAGGTGCGGGCAGGCGAGATCGTCGGCCTGGCCGGGCTCGTCGGCGCGGGCCGGACCGAGGTCGCCCGGGCCGTGTTCGGCATCGACCGCTACGACGCGGGCAGCGTGACGATCGCAGGGCGTCCGTTGCCGAAGCGCGACCCGATGGCGTCGATCACGGCCGGGATCGGTTTCGTGCCCGAGGACCGCCGCAAGCAAGGGCTCGTGATGGACATGTCGGTCAGCCGCAACACGACCCTCACCCTGCGCAAGACCCTCAGCCGGTTCGGCCTCGTCAGTGCCCGCCGCGAGCGCGAGGCGGCGGCCGACTGGTCGTCACGCCTCCAGGTGAAGACCGGCAGCCAAGAGTTGCCCGTGTCGACCCTGTCGGGCGGCAACCAGCAGAAGGTCGTCCTGGCGAAGTGGCTGGCGACCGATCCCACCTTCTTGATCGTCGACGAACCGACCCGCGGCATCGACGTCGGCACGAAGAGCGAGGTGCACCGGCTGATCAGCGACCTCGCCGGGCGCGGCATCGCCGTGCTGATGATCTCGTCCGAGCTGCCCGAGGTGCTCGGCATGGCCGACCGCGTGCTCGTCATGCACGAGGGTCGCCTCACCGCGACGCTCGACCGGGCGGAGGCCACCGCCGAGCGCGTGATGCACGCCGCCACCGGTTCGGGCGCGACCGACCTGACCGAGCACGCACCGACCGGCACCGCCACCCCGACCGGCACCGCCACCCCGACCCCGACCACGGAGGCCGCCCGATGACCACGTCCCACGCCCTCGCCCCCACGACGGGCCGCAGCCCGTTCGCGTCGTTGGTCAAGCAGCGCGAGGTGCCCGTCGCCTCGGCCCTGATCGTGTTGGTGATCGTCACGACGATCGCCAACCCGCTCTTCGTGTCGCCGCAGGGCGTGAAGGACCTGATGCTCAACGCGACGATCACGGTGATCATGGCCGTCGGTCTCGGCACCGTCATCATCACGAACAACATCGACCTCTCGGTCGGTTCGATCCTCGGTCTCGTGGCCTTCGCCACGGGCACGGTGTTCAACGCCGCGCCGGGCATCCCCATCGTGTTCGTGTTCCTCATCGGGCTCGCGATCGGTGCCCTGCTCGGAGCGATCAACGGGTTCCTGGTCACGGTGGCGCGGGTGCCCTCGCTGGTGATCACCCTCGGCATGCTCTACATCTACCGCGGCCTCAACAACGCCTGGGCCGGCGGGCAGCAGTACTTCGCCGGCGACCGTCCCGCGGCCTTCGGCCGTCTGTCGGTCGACACGGTGGTGGGCATCCCGATCATCACGATCATCGCCGTGGTCGTCGTCGTGCTCGTCGCGATCTTCCTGGCGCGGACCCGCCCCGGCCGCGACCTCTACGCGATCGGCTCCGACGACCAGGCCGCCCGCCTGTTCGGCATCAAGGTGAGCAAGCGCGTGCTGACGGCCTTCGTGCTGAACGGCACGCTGACCGGTCTGGCGGGTGTGCTCTACGCCTCGCGCTTCAACTCGGTGGGGGCGACGACCGGTACGGGTCTCGAGCTCGACATCGTCGCGGCGGCCGTCGTCGGCGGCATCGCGATCTTCGGCGGCTCGGGCAGCGTCGTCGGCGCGGCCATCGGCGCCGTGCTGCTGACGACGATCACGAGCAGCCTCACCGCCCTGGGCGTCGACAAGTTCTGGCAGCAGGCCATCGTCGGCATCCTCATCCTGACCGCCATCCTCGTCGAACGGATCGCCTCGATCCGCACGGCCCGACGACTGCGCACGAGCGAGGCCACCAATGCCTGACCGGACCACCACCACGACCGCCTCGGTGACGGGGGCTCCCGCCGTCGACCCCACCCGCGCCTCCTCGTCGCGTCCGCCCTCGGGTGCGCGAGACACCGAGTCGGCGGCCGAGAAGACGCTGCGCCGGCGTCGGCTGCTGACCGGTCGCGGCGCGATCATGGTCTACGCGCTGCTCGCGACGCTGCTGGTCTGCGCCCTGACGGTGCCGCGGTTCGCCAGCGTGCAGACCACGGGGTTCCTGTTGCTCGACGCGATCCCCATCCTGATGATCGCGATGCCGATGGCCCTCGTGATCATCACCGGCGAGATCGACCTCTCGGTGGCCAGCACGGCGGGCCTCACCAGCGCCGTGATGGGTGTGCTCTGGGCCGCCGGCTGGGGCATCCCCGAGATCTTCGTCGTCTGCGTGCTGATCGGCGTGGTGTGCGGTGCCGTCAACGGTGCCCTCGTCACCACGGTGGGGTTGCCGAGCCTGGCGGTGACGATCGGCACCCTGGCGCTCTACCGCGGTCTCGCCCTCGTGGTGATCGGCGACAACGCGGTCGCGAACTTCCCGCCGGCCCTCACGTCGTTCTTCACGTCGAAGATCGGCGGCACGGGAATCCCCACGGTCATGGTCGGCGTGCTCGCGATCATCGTGTTCTTCGGGGTGCTGCTGCACAAGAGCTCGTTCGGCCGGGCCCTGCCCGCGATCGGCTTCAGCACCGAGGCCGCGAGCTTCGTCGGCGTCCACGTCGGCCGGGTGAAGTTCTGGATGTTCGTCGCCACCGGCGTCGTCTCGGCCCTGGTCGGCATCTACTGGACGCTGCGCTATTCGAGCGCCCGCAGCGACAACGCCACCGGCATCGAGCTCGCCGTCATCGCCGCGGTGCTGCTCGGCGGCGTCTCGATCTTCGGCGGGCGCGGGTCGATCCCGGGCGTCGTCGCCGGCGTGCTGATCATCTCGAGCATCAGCTACGCGCTGCGGCTCGGCGGCATCAGCGACGTCGTCCTCAACGTGGTGACCGGCCTGCTGCTCGTCGGCAGCGTCGTCACCCCGAGCCTGATCGCCGTCGCCCGGGAGAGATCCCGGGCCCGGCGAGCAGCCAGGGACGTGCTGGCGGCCTCGGCCGCGCACTCCTGACCGATCCCTCCCGCCCACCGCCACCCGATTCCCACCCACAGCAAAGGACAGAACGATGGAGTTCCCCACCTTCCCCCGCGGCCGCACCCTGAGGCGCGCCGCCGCCACCGTCGCCGCCCTCGCCACCGTCACGCTCGTCGCCTCGGGCTGCGCCCTGACGGCCGGCAGCGACGACGCGAGCTCGGGCTCCGGCTCGGGCGGCACCGAGTCGATCGCGTTCGTGCCGAAGCAGCTCAACAACCCGTACACCGACGTCGTGCTCGGCGGCGGCGAGGAGGCCTCGAAGGCGATCGGCTACGACTACAGCGTCGTCGGTCCGCTCGAGGCCAGTGCCTCGTCGCAGGTGACCTTCCTGAACACGCTGACGCAGCAGGGCACGAACGTGATCGTCATCGCGGCGAACGACCCCGACGCGGTCGGGCCGGCCCTGAAGGAGGCGCGTGACGGTGGGGCGAAGATCGTCGCGTTCGACTCCGACACCAACCCCGACTACCGCGACGTGTTCGTCAGCCAGGTCGAGGCGAAGGACGTCGCCCTCATCCAGATCCGTCAGATGAGCGAGCAGATCGGCGGACAGGGCGACATCGCCATCCTCTCGGCGACGGCGAACGCCACGAACCAGAACGAGTGGATCAAGTACATCCAGGAAGAGGTCGACACCAACCCCGACTACGCGGGTATCACCATCGTGAGCACCGTCTACGGCGACGACGACGACGCCAAGTCCTTCCAGGAGGCGCAGGGCCTGCTGCAGGCCAACCCCGACCTGAAGGGCATCATCTCGCCCACCACGGTCGGCATCGCCGCGACGGCCCGCTACCTGTCGACCTCCGAGTACAAGGGCAAGGTCGCCCTGACCGGCCTCGGCCTGCCCAACGAGATGCGCGAGTTCGTCAAGGACGGCACCGTCACGGCGTTCGCCCTGTGGGACCCCGCCCAGCTCGGCGAGGTCGCGGCCTACGCCGGACAGGCACTCGTCGACGGCACCATCACCGGCGACGAGGGTGACACGTTCACCGCGGGCGACCTCGGCGAGCGCACCGTCGGCGCCGACGGCATCGTGATCGTCGGACCGCCGACCGAGTTCAGCGCCGACAACATCGACGACTACGACTTCTAGTCGTCATCGGTGACCGGGGGCGGCGGGGTCACCACCCGACCCGCCGCCTCCGGGCACCCTCCCTCGACACCGGACCCGCGCCTCCTCGGCGCCGTCGCATCGGAGCGATCACCCATGAGCACCACCGCCTCGCCGGTCGGCGACCTGTTGCCCCCCTTCCGCCGCCGTCGCACCCGCGCGGGTCTGGTGGCCGGCGGACTCGGCACCTACTGGCCGCAGTTCCCCGGGCTGCTGCCCCAGCTGCAGGAATCCACCCGCTACGTCGTCGACCGCTTCGGCGGCCTCGACGCCGAGGTGGTCGACACCGGATTCATCTCGGACGCCCAGGAGGCGCGGGTCGCGGCCGACACGCTGCGCACGGCCGACTGCGACCTCATCGTCGTCTTCCTGACCACCTACCTGACCTCGTCCATGGTGTTGCCGATCGCGCAGCGGGCCGGGGTGCCCGTGCTCGTCATCGACCTGCAGCCGAGCGAGAAGATGGACCACGACCGCTTCGACACGGGCCTCTGGCTGGCCTACTGCGGGCAGTGCCCGGTGCCCGAGGTCGCGAACGTGTTCCGCCGGGCCGGGATCGAGTTCCGCTCGGTGACCGGACACCTGCGCAGCGAACGAGCCTGGGCCCGGATCGAGCGCTGGGTGCACGCGGCCGGCGTCCGCGCACGGCTGCGTGAGGCACGACACGGCCTGATGGGCCACCTGTACCCGGGCATGCTCGACGTCTCGACCGACCTGACCCTGCTGTCGACCCACTTCGGCTCGCACGTCGAGGTGCTCGAGTTCGACGACCTGCGGGTACGGGTCGACGCGGTCACCGACGCCGAGGTGCGCGAGCGGGTCGGCCTGGCGCGCGAGGTCTTCGAGGTCGACGCGTCGGTCGACCAGGAGGACTTCGACTGGGGCGCCCGCGTCTCGGTCGGGCTCGACCGGCTGGTGGCCGACTTCGACCTCGACTCGCTCGCCTACTACCACCGGGGGCTCGAAGGCGAGCAGCACGAGCGGCTCGGGGCCGGGATGATCCTCGGGGCCTCCCTGCTCAACGCCCGCGGGCTGCCCGCGGTGGGGGAGTACGAACTCCGCACGTCGGTCGCCATGCTCGCGGCGCAGGCCCTCGGGGTCGGCGGCTCGTTCACCGAGATCCAGGCGATCAACTTCGACGACGACGTGGTCGAGATGGGGCACGACGGTCCGGCGCACCTCGCGATCTCGTCGTCGCGGCCGATCCTCCGCGGTCTCGGCGTCTTCCACGGCAAGCGCGGCTACGGGGTCAGCGTCGAGTTCGACGTGCAACCGGGGCCCGTGACGACGTTCGGCCTCGGGCAGGACCGCGACGGGGCGCTGTCCTTCGTCACGAGCGAGGGCGAGGTCGTCCCCGGGCCCCTGCTCGCGATCGGCAACACGACCTCGCGCGTCGACTTCGGCGGCGACCCCGGTGAGTGGGTCGACCAGTGGTCGCGCACCGGCATCGGGCACCACTGGGGGCTCTGCGTCGGGCACGTCGCCCGCGAGGTCGCCGCGGCCGCCTCTCTGCTCGGCATCGACCACCGGCACGTCTCGGCTCCGTTCGACGACGCCGACGGGTTCGCCCGCAGCCTCGGACCGACGGGGAAGCCGGCATGACCGCCGACGGACACGAGCGCTACGCCTTCCGCCTGCAGGTGTCGCCGGACCGCCTGACCGAGTACGCGCGACGTCACGCCGAGGTCTGGCCCGAGATGCTGCAGGCGTTGCACGACAGCGGTTGGCACTCGTACTCGCTCTTCGCCTCACCCGACGGGCTGCTGGTCGGCTACGTCGAGGCGATCTCGCTCGAGTCAGCCCAGGCCGCCATGGCCCGCACCGACGTCAACGCCCGCTGGCAGGCCTCGATGGCCGAGTTCTTCTCCTCGCTCGACGGCACCCCGCCCGACGAGGGCTTCGAGCTGCTGACGCAGGTCTTCAACCTCGAGGCCCAACTCGGCCTCCCCGGCGGTGGCCGCTACCCCACCCCCCACACCACCACGACGGAAGAAGCATCATGACCACCTTCGAGTCCATCGCCCCGACGCTCGAGCGCCAGGCCATCGAGCTGCCCAGCTGGGCCTTCGGCAACTCGGGCACGCGGTTCAAGGTGTTCGGCACGCCGGGCACCCCGCGGACGCCCGAGGAGAAGATCGCCGACGCCGCCCGGGTGCACGAGTACACCGGCCTGGCGCCGAGCGTGGCGCTGCACATCCCGTGGGACGAGGTCGACGACTTCGGCGCCCTGCGCTCGTACGCGGCCGGGCTCGGCGTCTCGCTCGGCACGGTGAACTCGAACACGTTCCAGGACGACGCCTACAAGTTCGGCAGCCTGGCGCACAGCGACGCGGCCGTCCGCCGCAAGGCGGTCGACCACCACCTGCGCTGCCTCGAGATCATGCACGAGACGGGCTCGCGCGACCTCAAGATCTGGCTCGCCGACGGCACGAACTACCCCGGGCAGGACAGCCTGCGCCAGCGGCAGGACCACCTCGCCGAGTCGCTCGCCGAGATCTACGCCGGCCTCGGCGACGAGCAGCGGCTCGTGCTCGAGTACAAGTTCTTCGAGCCGGCTTTCTACCACACCGACGTGCCCGACTGGGGCACGAGCTACGCCCAGGTGAGCGCTCTCGGCGACCGGGCGCTGACGTGCCTCGACACCGGCCACCACGCCCCGGGCACCAACATCGAGTTCATCGTCATGCAGCTGCTGCGCCTCGGCAAGCTCGGCTCGTTCGACTTCAACTCGCGCTTCTACGCCGACGACGACCTGATCGTCGGGGCGGCCGACCCGTTCCAGCTGTTCCGCATCCTGTTCGAGGTCGTCGACGGCGGCGGCCTCGACGTCGGCTCACCGGTGCAGTTCATGCTCGACCAGTGCCACAACGTCGAGGACAAGATCCCCGGCCAGATCCGCAGCGTCCTGAACGTGCAAGAGATGACGGCGCGCGCCCTGCTCGTCGACCGTCCGGCGCTCGACTCCGCCCGCGCCTCCCACGACGTCCTCGCCGCGAACGCCGTGCTGATGGACGCCTTCTACACCGACGTCCGCCCGGCCCTCGCCGACTGGCGCGAGTCGCGGGGCCTGCCCCGCGACCCGATGGCCGCCTACCTCGCGAGCGGCACGCCCGAACGACTCGCCGCCGAGCGCGTCGGCGGCAAGCAGCTCAGCTGGACCTGAGCCGCCGCCCCCGCCCCGACCACCGACGTCCCAGAGAGAACGAGTGATGACCACCACGAGCACCACCACCCCCGCCGACCTGATCGCACGCAGCAACCGCCTCGGCGCCGACCCGGTCAACACCAACTACGCGGGCGGCAACACCTCGGCCAAGGGCACCGCGACCGACCCGGCGACGGGCGAGCCGGTCGAGCTGCTCTGGGTCAAGGGCAGCGGCGGCGACCTCGGCACGTTGACCGAGCCGGGTCTCGCGGTGCTGCGTCTCGACCGGCTGCGCGGCCTCGCGAACGTGTACCGCGGGGTCGAGCACGAGGACGAGATGGTGGCCGCCTTCGACTACGCCCTGCACGGCAAGGGCGGCGCGGCACCCTCGATCGACACGGCCATGCACGGGCTGGTCGACGCGGCCCACGTCGACCACCTGCACCCCGACGCCGGCATCGCGATCGCGACCGCCGCCGACGGCGAGCGCCTGACCGCCGAGATCTTCGGCGATGCCGTCGTCTGGGTGCCGTGGCGTCGGCCGGGCTGGCAGCTCGGCGCCGACATCGCCGCCGTCAAGGCGGCCCACCCGGAGGCGCGGGGCACCATCCTGGGCGGTCACGGCATCACCGCGTGGGGCGACACGAGCGACGAGGCCGAGCGCAACTCGCTGTGGATCATCGAGACGGCGCAGGCCCATCTCGACCGGCACTCGCGGCCCGAACCGTTCGGCCCCGAGCTCGACGGCTACGCCGCGTTGCCGCAGGCCGAACGCCGGGCGAAGGCGGCGGCACTGGCTCCCGTGCTGCGCGGGCTCGTCTCGACCGACAAGCCCCAGGTCGGCTCGTTCACCGACAGTGCCGAGGTGCTCGACTTCCTCTCCCGCGCCGAGCACCCTCGCCTGGCCGCCCTCGGCACCAGCTGCCCCGACCACTTCCTGCGCACGAAGGTCACGCCGCTGCTGCTCGACCTGCCCGCCGATGCCGGCATCGACGAGTCGATCGTCCGACTGCGCGAACTGCACGAGCGGTACCGCCTCGACTACCAGGCCTATTACGACCGCCACGCGACGGCCGACAGCCCGGCCATCCGCGGGGCCGATCCGCTCATCGTGCTGGTTCCCGGCGTCGGCATGTTCTCGTACGGGAAGGACGCCCAGACCGCCCGCGTGGCCGGCGAGTTCTACGTCAACGCGATCAACGTGATGCGCGGTGCCGAGGGCGTCTCGAGCTATGCGCCCATCGACGAGGCCGAGAAGTTCCGCATCGAGTACTGGGCCCTCGAAGAGGCGAAGCTGCAGCGGATGCCCGCGCCGAAGCCCCTCGCGACGCGTGTCGCGCTGGTCACGGGCGCGGCGTCGGGCATCGGCAAGGCCATCGCCACCCGCCTCGCCGCCGAAGGGGCGTGCGTCGTCGTCGCCGACCTCGACCTCGCCAAGGCGCAGGCCGCCGCAGCCGAGATCGGCGACCCCGACGTGGCCCGCGGCGTCGCGGCCGACGTCAGCGACGAGGCCGCGGTCAAGGCGTCGATCGACGAGGTGCTGCTCGCGTTCGGCGGGCTCGACCTGGTCGTCAACAACGCCGGGCTCAGCCTGTCGAAGTCGCTGTTCGAGACGACCGAGGCCGACTGGGACCTGCAGCACGACGTCATGGCGAAGGGCTCGTTCCTCGTCGCGAAGAACGCCGCGCGGGTGCTCGTCGACCAGGGCCTCGGCGGCGACATCGTCTACATCTCGTCGAAGAACTCGGTCTTCGCCGGGCCGAACAACATCGCCTACAGCGCCACGAAGGCCGACCAGGCCCACCAGGTCAGGTTGCTCGCGGCCGAGCTCGGCGAGCACGGCATCCGCGTGAACGGCATCAACCCCGACGGGGTCGTGCGCGGATCGGGCATCTTCGCCAGCGGTTGGGGTGCCAACCGTGCCGCGACGTACGGCGTCGACGAGAAGGACCTGGGCGCGTTCTACGCCCAGCGCACCATCCTCAAGCGCGAGGTCGTGCCCGAGAACGTCGCCGCCGCCGTCTACGCGATCTGCACGAGCGACTTCTCGCACACGACCGGGCTGCACGTCCCGGTCGACGCGGGCGTCGCCGCGGCCTTCCTGCGATGAGCGAGGCCGGCTCGAGCAGGTCGGGTGGCGTCGTCGCCGCGGTCGACCTCGGCGCGACGAGCGGGCGCGTCGTGCTCGGCCACGTCGACCGCGCCGGCGTCCGGCTGCAGCACGTCGCCCGCTTCGCGAACGAGCCGGTGACGCTGCCCGAGGGACGGCCCGTCGAGCAGGGCACGGGTGCCGGAGGCGCGGGCCGGGTCGGTCTGCACTGGGACGTCACGGGGCTCTGGCGGTCGGTCACCGCGGGGCTCGCGCAGGCACTCCGCGACGAGCCCGGTACGGCCTCGGTCGGCGTCGACTCGTGGGCCGTCGACTACGGCCTGCTCCGCGACGGACGCCTGCTCGGCGCGCCGTACCACTACCGGGACGAGCGGTCGGCGGCCGGCGTGGAGGCCGTGCACGCCGTCGTGCCGCCCGCCGATCTCTTCGCCCGCACGGGCCTGCAGCACCTGCCGTTCAACACGGTCTTCCAGCTCGCGGCCGACCGCGCCGCCGGGGTGCTCGAGCCCGCCGACCGGGCCCTGCTCGTGCCCGACCTCGTCTCGTGGTGGCTCACCGGCACCGCCGTCACCGAGCGCACGAACGCGTCGACGACGGGACTGCTCTCGCCCGTGACGGGGGAGTGGGACGTCGAGCTGCTCGGTCGTCTCGGCCTCGCGACCGACCTGTTCGCACCCCTCGTCGACCCGGGCGCCTCACTCGGGGCGTTGCTGCCCTCGGTCGCCGGGGCGATCGGGGCGCCGACCTCCCTCGGGGTCACGGCCGTCGGCTCGCACGACACCGCCTCGGCCGTGGTCGCCGTGCCGCTCGCGGGCGACGACGCCGCCTACGTCTCGAGCGGCACGTGGTCGCTCGTCGGTCTCGAACTGCCGACGCCCCTCCTCGGCGACGAGGTGCGGGCTGCCGGCTTCACGAACGAGGGCGGCGTCGACGGCCGCGTGCGGTTCCTCAAGAACGTCTCGGGTCTCTGGCTGCTCAGCGAGTCGATGCGGGCCTGGAGCCGCTCGGGGACCTCGGACGCCGAGCGCAGCAGCGACCTCGCCGCCCTCCTCGCCGAGGCGGCCGCCGTCACCCGGCCCGTGCCGGTCTTCGACGCCACCGACACCCGCTTCACGCCGCCCGGTGACATGCCCGCACGCATCGAGGCGTGGAGCGTCGAGCACGACGTCGCGCCCCCGCGCGGCCGGGCCGAGACGGTGCGGAGCATCCTCGAGTCGCTCGCGGCGGCCTACGCCTCGACCCTCCGCGACGCCGAGCGCCTTTCGGGCCGAAGGGTCCGCACCGTGCACGTCGTCGGGGGCGGGTCGCAGAACGAGCTGCTCTGCCAGCTGACCGCCGACCGCACCGGCTGCACCGTGCTCGCCGGTCCCGTCGAGGCGACCGCCCTCGGCAACGTGCTCGTCCAGGCGCGGGCCGCCGGTCTCGTCGACCGCTCGTCCTCCCTCGAGTCGCTCCGCGCGCTCGTCGCCGCGTCGTCCGCCCCCGTGACGTACCGCCCGCGGTCGGGAGCGTCCTCGGCCGCCGCCCGCACCTCCTGATCTCATCCCTCTCCACCGACCCGGAAGGACCTCCCATGGTCGACCGCCGCCTGCCGAAGTTCCACGACCTCGCGCCGCTCATGCAGTTCAAGAAGCCCACGTTCGACCTCAAGGCGAAGAGGCTGCGCGAAGCGCTGACCATCGAAGACCTGCGGCGCATCGCGAAGCGGCGCACGCCCACGGCGGCGTTCGACTACACCGACGGCAGCGCCGAGGCCGAGATCTCGTTGCGACGCGCGCGGCAGGCGTTCCGCGACGTGCAGTTCAACCCGGCCATCCTGCACGACGTCGCGACGGTGGACACCGGGTGGGACGTGCTCGGGAAGCGGGTCGAGCAGCCGTTCGGGATCGCCCCGACCGGCTTCACCCGCATGATGCAGACCGAGGGCGAGAAAGCGGGTGCTGCCGCGGCCGCCGCGGCGGGCATCCCGTTCAGCCTGTCGACGATGGGCACGGCGAGCGTCGAGGACGTCGCGGCCGCCGCGCCCGGGGGCCGGAACTGGTTCCAGCTGTACATGTGGAAGGACCGCGACCGGTCGATGGCGCTGGTCGACCGGGCGGCGAAGGCCGGGTTCGACACCCTGCTGGTGACGGTGGACGTCCCGGTCGCGGGCGCGCGCCTCCGGGATTCGCGCAACGGCATGACGATCCCGCCCTCGCTGACGCCGAAGACGATCATCGACGCCTTGCCTCGACCGTGGTGGTGGGTGGACTTCCTCACGACCGAGCCGTTGGCGTTCGCCTCGCTCGACCGCTGGTCGGGCACCGTCGCCGAGTTGCTCAACACGATGTTCGACCCGACGGTCACCTACGACGACCTGGCCTGGATCAAGTCGCAGTGGCCGGGCAAGCTCGTCGTCAAGGGCGTCCAGACCGTCGACGACGCCCGCCGCGTCACCGACCTCGGCGTCGACGCGCTCATCCTGTCGAACCACGGCGGGCGCCAGCTGGACCGGGCGCCGATCCCGTTCCACCTGTTGCCCGACGTCGTCCGCGAGGTAGGCGGCGACACCGAGGTCCATCTCGACACGGGCATCATGTCGGGTGCCGACATCGTCGCCGCGGTCGCTCTCGGGGCCCGGTTCACCCTGATCGGCCGGGCCTACCTGTACGGGCTGATGGCCGGCGGACGCGAGGGCGTCGACCGGGCGATCGAGATCCTGTCGGTCGAGATCGCCCGCACGATGCGCCTGCTCGGGGTCAACTCGCTCGACGAACTCGAGCCCCGGCACGTCACCCAGCTCGAGCGCCTGGTGCCGCGCGCTCGCGGGTGACACACGACACCGCGTGTCGTGCACGGCACCCCGACCAGTCGAGGTGCTGTGCACGACACGCGGTGCTGTGCGAGCCGGGGCCTAGTGGCGCGTCGGGTCGTCCGAGTCCTTGGCGACCGTGACCTTCTCGCCGTCGATCTGGTCGCGCTTGGCCTTCTCGGCGTCGCCGCGGGTCTTGGCGAGGCTGGCGACCGTGGCGACCGTGATGGTGGCGCCGATGAAGAGCAGCGAGAACCAGATCGGGATCTCGGGCACCCAGAGCAGCGGTTCGCCGCCGTTGATGAACGGCACCTCGTTGACGTGCAGGGCGTGGAAGACGAGCTTCACGCCGATGAACGCGAGGATGATCGCGAGACCCTGCGACAGGTAGACGAGACGCTCGAGCAGTCCACCGATCAGGAAGTACAGCTGGCGCAGACCCATCAGGGCGAAGGCGTTGGCGGTGAAGACGATGTACGCCTCGTTGGTGAGCCCGTAGATCGCGGGGATCGAGTCGAGGGCGAACACCAGGTCGACGAAGCCGATCGCGATGACGCAGAGCAGCAGCGGCGTGACGAAGCGCTTGCCGCCCTTCTTGACCGTGAACTTGTCCTCGTGGAACTCGTCGTCGACGGGCAGCACGCGGCGGGCGATCTTGACGAAGGCGTTGTCGGCCGCGTTGCCGCCGTGGTCGCCCTTGATCTGCTGGTAGGCCAGCACGAAGAGCAGGGCGCCGAAGAGGTAGAAGACCCACGAGAAGTTCTCGATCAGGGCGGCGCCGGCGGCGATGAAGCCGGCGCGCATGATCAGCGCGATGACGATGCCGATCATCAGCACCTTCTGCTGGTACATGCGCGGCACGGCGAACCCGGTCATGATCAGCAGGAAGACGAACAGGTTGTCGATCGAGAGCGCCTTCTCGGTGAGGTAGCCGGCGAAGTACTCGCCACCGAAGCCCCAGCCGCTGACGAATCCGATGCCGACGCCGAAGAGCAGCGCGAGACCGATGTAGAACGCCGACCAGCGGGCGGACTCGCCGATCGTGGGCTCGTGCGGCTTGCGCACATGGGTGAAGAACTCGAACACGAAGAACGCGACGGTGACGGCGATCGTGATGAGCCAGGTGGTCAGTGAGACGTCCACGGGGATGCTCCGGGTGGGTCGGGCTGCTGAGGCGGGTCGGGCTGCGCGGCGCGATCGGCCGAACAGCGGAGAAGGCTCCTGAGAAGACGGTACGTGGGGGTCCGCTGGGGGCGTGCCCTCAAGCGACCGTGACAGTGCTGAGAAGCTGCAGTGCGTGCAAGGCTCGCACCCCCGTCAGCAAGGCGTCATCAAGGCGTCATCCAGGCGGCAACGGCGCCAGAGGCGGCGGCAGCCGCGGCAGGTGCACCCCGGCCAGCATGCAGCGCACCGACCCGCCGGCCAGCTCGATCGTGGGCACCTCCAGCGGCAGGGGTCGGGCGTGCCGCGAGATCGTCCGGCGCTGCGTCGGCGTCAAGGACGCCCAGCCGCGTGCCGAGATCGCCAGCACGGGCCCGTCCGCCCCCTGCAGTTCGAGCGCGTTGCCGGCGAACTCGCCGAGCTGGGCGCGGGTCAGGGCGACCACCTCGCGTCCGGAGGCCGACAGGCGCTCGGCCACGCGCCTCCGTTCGCTCGTCGACTCGATCGACTCGAGGCCGACCAGGGCGAACCGCGACGCCACGCTCATCATGACGTTCGTGTGGTAGATCGGCACGCCCGTCGCGTCGGTCGCGGTGAAGGTCAGGGGCTCGTGGCCGAGGTCGGAGCAGACGCGGGCGACGGCCGCCCGGTCGGCGCGGTGCGAGAGCGCGACGTAGGCGACGCGCTCGACGTGGTCGAGGACGAGCGCACCGGTGCCCTCGACGACGATCCCGCGCCGTTCGAGCGGCGAGTGGTCGAGCACCTCGGTCACGAGGTACCGCTCGCGCAGCAGGCCGACGACGTCCGTGCGTCGCTCGCTGCGGCGGTTCGGCGAGTGCATCGGGTACAGCACCACCCGGCCGTCGGCGTGCGTCGAGAACCAGTTGTTCGGGAACACCCCGTCGGGCCGGTCGGTCCGCTCGTCGTCGACGAGGTGCACCGTGACGCCCGCCGCGCGCAGTGCCTCGGCCGCCCGGGTCACCTCGTCGAACGCGCGCGCCGCGAGCTCGACCCGGGTCGCGTCGACGTCGGCCGGGTCGGTCTGGAACGCGTTGTCGGCCGCGGTCTGCGGGTTCGGCGTGAAGTGGTGCGGCCGCACCATGACGACCGCGGCGGGGGACTGGACGGTCGTCCGCGCCTCCTCGTGAGCGCTTCGGGTGCGCGAGGAGGCGCGGAGTGCGGGGGGCGCCGTCGTTGCCACGACGGTCGAGGGGGACGAGGAGGCGCGGGGCGGGGGAGCGAGGGTCGTCACGACGGTCTCGGCGCGGTTCGTGCGGCGGGTGCCGGTCCGGGTCGGCCGACGACTCAGACGCCGACGGGCCGACGGGCGGCGACGAGGCCGAACAGGTCCTTCGGGTCGTCGGGATCGGCGACGAGGTCGATCTCGACGGCGTAGTCCGTGCCCACGACATCCTCGCGCAGGTACTTGAGGGCGCAGACGTCCTCGATGGCGAAGCCGACCGAGTCGAAGATCGTGATCTGCTCGTCGCTCGTCCGCCCGGGGCGCTGCCCGGCGACGACCTGCCACAGCTCGGTCACGGCGAAGTCGGCGGGCTGGTGCTGGATCTCGCCCTCGACGCGCGTCTGCTCGGGGTACTCCACGAAGACGTCGGCCCGGCGGAGCGTCGCGGGGTCGAGCTCGGTCTTGCCTGGGCAGTCGCCGCCGATCGCGTTGACGTGGACGCCGGGGCGGACGGCCTCGTCGGGCAGCACGACCGCGTTCTGCTTGTCGGCCGTGCAGGTCGTGATCACGTCGGCGCCGTCGGCCGCCTCGCCGGGGCTCGCGCACACCGTGATGTCGAACCCGAGCGGCTCGAGGTTGCGGACGAACTTCGCGGTGGCGCGGGGGTCGACGTCGAAGACGCGGACCGTCTCGAGTCCCAGGGAGGCGCGCATCGCCAGGGCCTGGAACTCGGCCTGCGAGCCGGCACCGATCAGGGCGAGCACGCGCGAGTCGGCCCGGGCGAGGCGCTTGGCGGCCATGGCGCTCGTGGCAGCGGTGCGGAGCGCCGTGAGGATCGTCATCTCGGCGAGGAAGGTCGGGTAGCCCGTGTCGACGTCGGCGAGCACGCCGAACGCGGTGACGGTCTGGTAGCCGCGGCCGGGGTTCGACGGGTGGCCGTTCACGTACTTGAAGCCGTAGGTCTCGCTGTCGCTGGCGGGCATCAGCTCGATGACGCCGATGGGGCTGTGCGAGGCGACGCGGGGCGACTTGTCGAAGGCGGGCCACCGGGCGAAGTCGCGCTCGAGGGCGGTCACCATGCCGCTGGTGATCGGGCCGACGCCACGGTCGGTGACCCATCGGATCATGTTCTGCACGTCCACGAAGCGCACCACGGCGACCTCCTCCTGCTCGGCCCGGCTCGGTCGTCGCGTCCGGGTGGCACCACGTTAGGACTGGGCGATGTGCAGCCACAATCACCATCGAGCGCCATTTCGCACGCTCGATCACCCGGTCTGCGCAGTCTTGCTGTACTTTTCGGGTCATGGCGGATCTCGACGAACTGGACCGGCGCCTCCTGGCCGCCCTGCGGGTCGACGCGCGCGAGTCGGCGGCGAGCCTCGCACGGCGGTTGGGCGTGACGCGGGCGACGATCACCTCGCGGCTCGACCGGCTCGAGGCGACGGGCACGGTGCTCGGCTACACCGTGCGGGTGCGCGAGGCCGACGACCCCGACCTGATCCGCGCCATCGGCTTCATCGAGATCGAGGGACGGTCGACCGACCACGTCATCCGGCAGCTGCGGGGCTTCCCCGAGGTGGCGTCGCTCCACACGACGAACGGCGGCTGGGACCTCGTCGCCGAGCTGCGCACGTCGTCGCTCGGCGAGTTCGACCGGGTCCTGGCGCGCATCCGCAGCGTCGAGGGCGTCGTCAACAGCGAGACGAGCCTGCTGCTCAGCTCCGTCCTCCGCTGACCCGGTGCCCGCCCGGCGGCCGCCGCGTCCCGGGTCGAGGCTCCCCGGTCCACCGAGCGAAGGAGGCGCGGGCCGGCGCCCTGAGGCACCCTGGACAGGGTGAGCCCCGCGTCCGAACCCCTGCCGTCCCCCGCCCCGCCCGAGCTCCGCGTCGACCCGGCCCCTGGCGCTGTCGCGTACAGCGGCCCGACGCGCTCCGAGGAGCGCATGCTCGCCCCCGACCTGGCCCGGGGTCTGGCCCTGCTCGGCATCGCCCTCGCGAACTGCGTGTACTACATCGGCGGCCGCGACCTCGGTCCGTTGGCCCGGCCGGTCGACGGCACCGCGGGGGACCGCGTCGTCGACGTGCTCGTCGGCCTCCTCGTGGACAACCGCGCGTTCCCGCTGTTCACGATCCTCTTCGCGTACGGCTTCACCGTGATGATCCGGCGCCAGGCGGCACGGGGTGTGCCGTACGGCAGGGCGCGATCCCTGTTGCTGCGTCGCAGCCTCTGGTTGGCGGTCCTCGGGGCCGCCCACGTCGTCCTCCTGTTCGAGGGCGACATCCTGCTGAGCTACGGCTGCCTCGGCATCGTCCTCGCGCTGCTGTTCGCGGCCCAGGACACGACGTTGACGGTGCTGGGCTGGTCGCTCGCGGTCGTCTTCGTCGTCACGGCCGGATTCGACGGGCTGCCGCAGGGGTCACTGGACGCCGGCCTGCCCGGCCTCGATCCGGGCACGTTCCTCGGGGCGCTGCTCTGGCGCGTGGTGGCCCTGCTCGCGTTCGTGATGGGTGCCCCCGTCGTGGCGGCGACCTTCGTGCCGCTCGCCGTCATCGGCACCCTGCTCGGCCGCCGTCAGGTGCTCGAGCACCCCGTCGAGAACCTGGGCCTGTTCCGTCGTCTGACGCTCGTCGGCCTCCCGGTCGGCGTGCTCGGCGCGGTGCCCCTCGTGCTCGCCGCCGTCCAGGTCTGGCAGCCGCCGTGGTGGGCGCTCTACCTCCTGGGCATCCTGCACGGGGTCAGCGGCGTCGCGGGCGCCCTGGGCTTCTTCGGCGCGGTCGGTTGGTTCGTCGCGAACCGCACCCGCGCCTCCTCGGCTGCGACCGGCTCGGTCGCGACCGGCCCTGTCACCACCGGCCCTGTCGCGACCGGCCCTGTCGTGCGGGCCCTGGCGGCCGTGGGTCGGCGCTCGCTGACCTGCTACCTCCTGCAGTCGGTGTTGTTCGTCCCCCTGCTCGCCCCGTGGGCCCTCGGGCTCGGTGTCGGGGCGGGCACCCTCCGGGTCAGTCTGATCGCCGTCGGCGTCTGGCTCGTGACCGTCGTCGTTGCGGTCGCCCTCGAGCGAGCCGGGCGTGACGGCCCCGCCGAGTGGTTGCTCCGCCGCCTCAGCTACGGCCGCAGACCTGAGCCCCTGCCGGTTCGGCTCCCGGGCTGATCCGGTCCGTACCGAGTCGACGACACCGCGACGCCTGCCGCCGGTGCGGCGCCGCGGCGATCGTGGCCGGGCGAGCGGAGGAGGCGCGGTCCGACCGCCGGAGGCGTCCGAGACCAGGCGCCCGAGACCCGGCGCGCTCAGACCGCGCCGCGCCTCCCGGCGACGATGCTCTTCAGGGCCTCGTCGAGGTGCGGGTGGGCGAACTCGTACCCGCCGTCGAGGAGGCGCTCGGGCAGCACCCACCGGCTCTTGAGCACGAGCTCGGTCTCGGTGCGCAGGACGGCCGTGCCGAGTTCGAGCATCCAGCGCCAGGCGGGCAGGCCGAACGGCACGCCGAGCACGCGGCGCAGGGTGCGCATCACGGTGCGGTTGTCGCTCGGGTTCGGCGACGACAGGTTGAGCACGCCGTCGACCGATTCGTCGTCGCGGGCGAACCGGATCGCCCCGAGCACGTCGTCGACGTGGATCCAGCTGAACTTCTGCCGTCCGCCCCCGCGGCCCTCGCGGTGGTACGTGCCCGCCTCGACCCGGGCCCGGGTGGCCGGCCACGGCCCGTCGAGCTGCGGCCCCCCGAGACCCGCCCGCACGAGGTTCATCAGCGGGACGAGTGCGCTGCCGTCGCCCAGCACGATGGCCATGCGCAGGGCGACGCGGCGGGTGGCGGGCAGCTCGCCCGAGAAGAACTCGGCCTCCCACGCCGTCGCGACGTCGACCGAGAACCCCGAGCCGATCTCGCCGCCCGACTCGGTCATCGGGCGGTCCTCGGCGTGGCGGTAGACGGTCGCCGTCGACGAGTTCATCCAGACCCGAGGAGGCGCGGTGCACGCGAGCACCGCCTCCTTCAGTTCGCGCGTGGTCTCGACGCGTGAGCGCATGATCTCTGCCCGGTTCTCGGGGCCGTAGCGGCAGTTCACGCTCTTGCCGGCGAGGTTGACGAGCAGGTCGGCTCCGTCGAGCAGCGCGGTGATGCCGGCGGTGTCGCCCCACGAGGCGTCGGGTCCGTGCCGTCCGACCAGGCTGACGCGGGCGCCCTCGGCGCGGAACGCGGCCGCGAGGTGCTGCCCGATGAAGCCGCTGGCTCCGGCGAGGACGATGTGCTCGGTCATGGGCGTGGTCCTCGTCGGGGGTCGTGGTCGGGGTCGAGCTCGGTGTCGGGGCGGGAGCCGCCCGACCGGTGGTCGGCGACGACCTCGTAGTCGAAGTGGCCGGTGTACTCGTACAGTCGACCGAGCGCGGGGGAGTCGAGCACGACCGACACCCGTTGGCGACCGACCGACTCGTCGAAGCTCTCGTGCAGGGTCACCCGCGGGGCGACGCTCCGTGGCAGGGGCACGTGCACCCGCCCCACTCGAAGGGCCGTTCCCGTCGACGACATCGTGAGGGCCCCGTCGACGACCGTCGCGCGAAGTCGGGCAGACCACCTGCGCCGGTGGCCGAGACGGTCCTCGAGGACCTCGCCTCGCGCGGTGATCGCGTCGACCATGCGGCGCGATCCGTCCGCGAAGTCGAAGCTGCGCACGGCCTGGACCGCCACCGCGCCGGTGGCGTCGGTCACGCCCCGGTTGGTGACACGGAACGGCACGTCGCGCCGGTCGACCGGGAACAGCACGCCCTGGCGGCCGAGCACCCAGAGGGCGGGCCAGAGCCAGCGTCGCGGCGTGCCGACGACGGCGAACGTGCCCCGCCCGCGGCCGACCGAGCCCGCGGGCACGGCCGCGAAATAGGTCCGGAGGCGCGGGTGCAGACGGTCGAGCTCGTCACCCATCGCGGCTTCGTACGGGGAGCGTGCCGCGGTCATGACCTCACGCTAGGGGACCGACCGGTCTCCGGCCGCGCGATCCTTCGACATCGAGAAGTCCTCAGGTGTGTGTCGTGACGTGTCCGCTCGAGCCGGCCCGCGCCTCCTCGGGCGGTCTGCGCGGCGGCGACCGGTCGGCGTGCGCCCGTTAGCCTCGTCGGCATGAGCCATCCCCTGGTGATCGCCGCCGAGCTCGACGCGACCCTGACGGGCGGGGGAGCGGTGCGCCTGCTCGACGTCCGGTGGCGGCTCGACCGGCCGGACGGCCGCCCCGCCTATCGCGAGGGGCACCTGCCCGGCGCGGTCTACGTCGACCTCGACACCGAGCTCGCCCGGCACGGCGAACCCGTCGAGGGGCGGCATCCGCTGCCCGACCGGGCCGACCTGCAGGCCGCCGCCCGGCGGTGGGGACTGCGCGACGGGGACGCCGTCGTCGTCTACGACGACCTCGGCGGACAGTCGGCGGCTCGCGCGTGGTGGCTGCTGCGGGCCTCGGGCATCGCCGACGTGCGTCTGCTCGACGGGGGACTCGCGGCCTGGACGGATGAAGGCCTGCCCCTCGAGCAGGGCGACGCGGACGTCGTGCCCGGCGACGTCACCCTCGGCGACGACCCGTGGCCCGTGATCGACGCCGACGCGGCAGCCTCCTGGTCGGGTACCGGCGTGCTGGTCGACAGCCGGGCCGCCGAGCGCTATCGCGGCGACGTCGAGCCGGTCGACCCCCGGGCCGGTCACGTCCCGGGCGCCGTGAACCTGCCCACCGCCGGCAACCTCGACTCCACGGGCCGGTTCGTCGACGCCACCGCGCTGCGCGCCCGGTTCGAGGAGGCGGGGGTCACCCCCGCCACGCCCCTGGCCGTCTACTGCGGGTCGGGGATCACCGCGGCCCACAACGCCCTGGCCGCGACGATCGCCGGGTTCGACCCCGTGCTGTTCGCCGGTTCGTGGAGCGCCTGGTCGAACGACCCCGCGAGACCCGTCGCGACCGGCGGCCGCCCCGGGTGACGCAGGGGCGGGTCCGTGACGACCGGGCCGTGGTCAGTCCGCGTGGCCCGGGACGGGGACGTCCGTCCGGTCGTCGACCACGGCGTCGACGGCCGTCCGACGCAGGGCGTCGATGCCGTTCATCGCCGAGCCCTTCTGCTTGTAGCCCCCGGACGAGGCGAGGACCTCGCCGTTGCCCGCCGTCAGGTCGAAGCGGTACTCGCCCGAGGCGTCCTGGGTGACGACGAAAGTGCCTGCCATGTGGGTCCCCTTGCACGAAGTGGTGCGCGCGCTGTGCGTGGCGACAGCATAGGGCTGCACCCCGACCGTGGGCGACGCGCGTCGGCCGGCCGACCCGCGCCTCCTGCCCTGGGCCCTTCTCTGGCCGACCGTTTGACATGTGAAATGCCAAGTGGCATACTGGATGAGTCGGTGCGGCCGCCCGCGAGTCTCGTTCCCCCCTCCGAGACCGGGCGGTCGCGCCGGTCCGTCTCGGTCGCGCACCGAGCAGACGAGAGCGCCCGGCCCCGGATGGCAGTCGCGGGGTCGGGCGCTCTCGTCGTTCCCGGGCGACGGCCCGGGGGCAGGTGCCGCGTCAGTCGGCCAGCAAGACCGCCATGGCGCTCTTCAGGGCCTCGCGATCGCGGCGCAGCTTGGCGACCTCGGCCTCGAGTTCGGCGACGCGCTCGGCCGTGGCGGCCGATCCCGAACCCGGGGGGCGACCCCGGCGCGGGGCTGCCGCGGTCGAGGGAGCGGCCTCGTCGTCGTCCGAGGTGACGTCGAGTTCTTTCTCCACCGCGTCGTCGGGTGCCGGCGTCGGGGCGATCGACCGCTCGTGGGCCCGGATCCACCCGCGCAGGGACTGCTCGCCGACCTCGAACTCGGACGCCGTCTCGCGGATGATCGCCCGGTTGCCCGGCTCGGCCTCGCGACGCTCGAGCACCCGGGCGAGCGACTTCTCTCGCGTCTCGTCGCTGTACTTCTGTTCGAAAGGCATGTGCGCTCCTGGTGTCGAGACACGGTGTCGTGTCAGCTCATTGAATAGCCCCCGTGATGACCGTACTGTACGTTGACGTGGTAGCGCACGGTTATGACGACAACTCACGTAACCGTTCGTGTCGCGCATCATGACGAATGCTGTAACACGACCGTCGCTGGGCATCGGGTGTCGCCGAACGGCCCACCGACGTGTGGCTTGCCCGCCGTGACGACTCGCGGCGGAATCGCCCGTCCTCCGGGTGTTGTCGAGGCGGACCGCTTAAGGTGTCAGGGTGTGGCGAGCCGACAGACAGCATGACAACGACGACGACGAGAACGACTCCGTCGCCGTCCCGACCGGCGCGCCCACGGGCGTGATCACACCCCATGCCGTCAGCCTCGGCCACCCGGGGCAGTCCCTGGGCAACGTGGCCGAGCCCGTCTGGAACACCTGGCGCGAGTCCCTCCGACGAGTCGGCGGCCCCTCCGCGCTGCTGCACTTCGGCGACTCGCAGCGGTCCCGCATCGAGCTGAGCACGACCCACCCCGGTGGCCTCGCCCAGTTCATCACGGGCAAGACGACCCTGCTCTCCAGCCTGATCCGTGACGACCTGGCCCTGCGCACGGCCCGGGCCGCGGCCGGCGAGATCGCCGCGAAGGGGCTCGAGCTGAGCACGGTCCGCGGCATCGACGCCGTGCACCTGGCCATCGGCGTCGCCGCCTGGTCCTTCGCCGGAGAGGACTTCCGGGCCCCCGTGTTGCTGCGCCCGTTGGCGATCCGGCGCCACGGACGTGACTTCGAGGTCAAGCTGCTCGGCGAGCCCTTCCTCAACCCGGCGCTGGTCGACGCCCTGCACGACCAGTTCGGCATCACGCTCGACGCCGAGTCCTTCGTCTCGCTCGCCAGTCGAGAGGGGTCGTTCACACCCAACCCGGTCATCGACCGCCTCCGCGGGCTGACCGCCCACCTCGAATGGTTCACCGTCCAGCCGCGACTCGTGGTCTCGACCTTCGCCGAGGTCTCGACCGAGATGGCCCTCGACGCCCGCGAGCTGGGGCACCCCGTGCTCGACGCGCTCGCCGGCAACCCGATGGCCATCCGCCAGGTCGAAGAGGCCTATCGTCCGACCACGGCGACTCCGCAGGACGAGCGCAGTCCCGAGACCGACACCCTGTTGCTCGACGCCGACCCCGAACAAGAGAACGTCGTGGCGCAGATCGCCGCCGGCAACTCGGTCGTCGTCAAGACCCTGCCGGGCACCGGCGGCACGCAGACGATCGTCAACGCGGTCGGCCGTCTCGTGTCGCAGAACAAGCGCGTCCTCGTGGTGAGCGCCCGCCGGGCGACCCTGCGGGGCATCACGAGCCGTCTCGCCGACGTCGGCCTGCCGGGCGTCGCCGTCAGCCCGACCACGCTGCGCCGTGACGTGATCCGGTCGATCTCCCGCAACGAGAAGGCCACCCATCCTCAGATGGGAGAAGTCGACGACGCCCTCGTGCGCCTCCGCAAGGTGCTCGTCGACTACCGTGGCGCCCTCAGCCGCCGGGACCCCGAGCTCGGCGTCTCGGTGCTCGACTGCCTCACCGAGCTCTCGCGGCTGGCCCTGCTGCCCGCCGCCCCGGCGACCACCGCCCGCCTCAGCCGCCGCAGCATCGCCGCCATGGTCGACGGCCGTGGTCGGGTGGCCGAGACGATGGTCGGTGCCGCCAACCTGGGCGAGTTCAAGTACGGTCCGGGCGACTCGCCCTGGTACGGCGCCCGCTTCACCGAGAGCGTCGGGGCCGGTGACGCGCACCAGCTCGCCAAGAACCTGCACCACCGCGACCTGCCCCGCCTCCTCGAGCGCGCCGAAGAGGTCATCGGCAGCACCCGCATGCGCCCGTTCGAGAGCGTCTCCGAGCTCGGCGTCTACCTGCGCCTGCTCACCGAGATCCGCGACACCCTCGACAAGTTCATGCCCGTGGTGTTCGACCGCTCGGTCGCCGAACTCGTGGCCGCGACGGCGCCCAAGCGCGAGGCGCCCGACATGTCGAGCGCCAACCGCCGTCGGCTCAAGAAGCTCGCCCGCGAGTACGTGCGACCCGGTGTCCACATCGCCGACCTGCACGGCGCGCTGCAGCGCATCCAGCAGCAACGCGTCGTCTGGCAGCGTTACGTGTCGGCCGGCACCCCGCCCGAGGTGCCCACGGGCATCGCGGACACGCACGTGCTGCACCAGCAGGTGTCGCAAGACCTCGAACGACTCGACGGCCCCCTGGGCCTGACGGGCGACGACGGGCTGACCGAGATCGGCATCGTCGAGCTGCAGCAGCGGCTCGAGGCCCTCGCCGCCGAGAGCGACGTCCTGCAGAACCTGCAGGAGCGCACCGAGCTCATGACGACCCTGCGTGATCTCGAACTGACCCCGCTCATCACCGACCTGGCCAACCGACACGTGCCGGAGCACCAGGTCGCCGCCGAACTCGAGCTCGCCTGGTGGCGCTCGGCACTCGAGTCGTTGCTCGAGGCCGATCGTGCCCTGCTCGGCGCCAACACCGCGATGCTCGACCGGCTCGAGGCCGACTTCCGCCTCGTCGACGAGGCCCACGCCGCGGGCAGCGCCCAGCTGCTCGCGTGGCTGCTGGCCGAGAACTGGAAGATCGGGTTGGTCGACTGGCCCGACGAGGCGGCGGCCCTGAAGGGGCTGTTGCGTCAGGGCCACCTGACCGCCCGTCTGCTGCACGACGCGGCACCGCACCTGTCCCGGGCGATCGCCCCCGTCTGGGTCGCGTCGCCGTACGAGGTCCACACCATCGCCGACACGGTGCCGTTCGACACGGTCGTGCTCGTCGACGCCGGCGCCACGACCCTGGCCGAGAACGTCGGGGCGATCCGCCGCGGGAAACAGACCGTGGCCTTCGGCGACCCCGTGACCCAGACGCCGTCGGAGTTCGACATCGGCGTCGTGCCGGGCAAACCGCCTGTCGACGCCGACGAAGAGGCCCTGGCCGCGTCCCACTCCGAGAGCGCCCTCGCGCGCCTGGCGACCCTGCTGCCCACGCTCTCCCTCACGCGCAGCTACCGTGCCGGCGGAGAAGACCTCGCCGAGCTCGTCAACCGTCGGTTCTACGGCGGGCGCATCGAGTCCCTGCCCTGGGCGGGCAGCTTCCTCGGCCACGGCAGCATCGCGCTCGACTACGTCTCGGGCGGCACCGCCGTCCCCGACCCCGAGTCCGGCGCCGTCGAGAGCGTCGACGCCGAGGTCGACCGCGTCGTGTCCCTCGTCCTCGAGCACGCCCGCACGCGTCCGAGCGAGTCGCTCATGGTGCTGACGGCGTCGGCCAAGCACGCCATCCGCGTGCAGCAGGCCGTCCTCACCGCGGTCTCGGGCCACAAAGACCTGACCGAGTTCGTCGTGGGCGACCGCAGCGAACCGTTCATGATCGCCACCCTCGAGCAGAGCGTCGCGCAGAGCCGCGACCACGTCGTGTTCTCGATCGGCTACGGCCGCACCCCGCACGGCCGCGTGCTGAGCGACTTCGGTCCGCTCGGCCAGCCGGGTGGCGAACGCCTGCTCGCGGTCGCCATGACGCGGGCGCGTCGGTCGATGGTCATCGTCACCTGCTTCCAACCGGGCGACATCGACTCGAGTCGCATGGGTCACGGGACGGTCGCGCTCAGCGAGATCCTCACCGAGGTGCAGGCCCGGACGTCGGCCGAGCACGTCCCCGACGACAGCGAGCCCATGCTCGTCGACCTGGCCCGCCGGCTCGAGGTCAAAGGCATCCCCGTCGCTCTCGGCCACCGGGGCAAGCTCGGCCTCGTGGCCGCCCACGACGGCGTCTGCGTCACGATCGAGACCGACACGACGCTCTCGCGCACCAGCCTGCGCGAGTCGTTGCGTTCACGTCCCGAGGTGCTGCGCCGGCTCGGCTGGCACTACATCCGCGTGCACGCGTTCCAGCTCTTCACCGACCCCGACGCCGTCGCCGAGCGCGTCGCCGAGGTGCTCGGCATCGGTGACTCGCACACGCACGAGGTGCCGGCCCTGTCGGCCAGCCAGCACGTCAACCGTCGATGACCCCACGAGGCTCGGCGTCCGGCGGCGACGCCCCTCACGAGCTCGAGGCGGTCGAGCAGCGCCCCCTGGTGGTGCGTCGACGGGCCGGGCGTCGCGTGACCACCGACCCGGTGCCGGGCAGCGACCCGACACCCGCGCCCGAACCCGGTCGGCAGGGGTCGAGCGAGAACGACCAGCGGCTGCGTGCCGACGTCCCACCCCATTGGGGCTGAGTCGTCGCTCCCCGTGACACGACGAACCCGCCACGAGATCTTCCGTGGCGGGTTCGTCGTGGTGGTCTCAGCGGCTGCCGAGCGGGCCGTTCTCGCTGTGCGGGTCGCGCGACTCGAGCACGGGCGCGGCGTGCGAGCCGCTGCCGACGGCGGGTGCGGCCTGGGCTCGCAGCAGGTCGCGGATCTCGCTGAGCAGCTCGACGTCGGTCGGCGGGACGTCGGCCGGGGTCTCCTCCGCCTTCTGCTTGGCGAAGGTGCGTTTCAGCAGGTTGTTCACCGGCAGCACGAGCACGAAGTAGACGACGGCCGCGATGATCAGGAACTGGATCGCGGACCCGATCACGGCGCCGAACTTCAGCTGGGCTTCGCCGCCGCTGAGAGTGGGGATCGTCACGATGAGCGCCTCGTCGAGCATGGTCGCGTTGAACGCGGCACCGATCAGCGGGTTGAACACGTTGGTCACGAGCGACGTCACGATGGCCGTGAAGGCCGCACCGATGACGACCGCGACGGCGAGGTCGATGACGTTGCCGCGCAGGATGAACTCTTTGAAACCCTTCATGGGCGACTCCTTCTGATCCGACGAGATGAGGTTCTCGAGGACCAGCAAACCACGGAGGCGCGCTCGGGTGATCCCGTCGGTCGCCTCGGCCCGGTCAGGACGAGCTGGAGGAACCGCCCGACGAGCCGGAGCCGGACGAGCCGGAGCCGGACGAGCCGGACGAGCCGGAGCCGGACGAGCCGCTGCCGGACGTGGACGAACCCGACCCGCTGCCCGACGCACCGGACGTGGACGAGCCGCTCGCGCCTCCTGAGCTCTTCTCGGACGAGCCGGACGACGACGCCTTGTCGCCCGAGCCGGACGACCCCGAGCCCGACGTGCCCTTCGAGCGCGAGTCGGTGCGGTAGAAGCCCGACCCGTTGAAGGTCACGCCGACGGGGCTGAAGACCTTGCGCAGCTTGCCCTCGCAGACCGGGCAGACCGTGAGGGTGTCGTCGGTGAACGACTGCACGATGTCGAAGGCGTTGTCGCACTCGGTGCAGCGGTACGAGTAGGTGGGCACGGAGGCGCTCCTGAGGGAAGGCGAGTCTAGAACTCGTGGATGCCGGAGGGGGTGACGACACCGTCGACGGGCTGGTCGTGCCGCTCTCGGGGCACCGACTCGACGTACTCGGGGTCGAACACCACAGCATAGACGGGCGGGCGGCGCTCCATCGAGCCGAGGGTCTTGTCGAAGTAGCCCCGGCCCCAGCCCATGCGCATGCCGCCGTGGTCGATCGACGCCGCGGGCACGACGATCAGGTCGACGTCGTTGACCGCCATCGGGCTGAGCACCTCGCCGACGGGCTCGGGCAGGTCGAACAGGCCGCGGGTCTCGCTCTCGCCGTCGCCCACCGCCCAGTCGAGCAGGCCGTCTGCCCGGGTGATCGGGAAGAGCACGCGGATGCCGTTCGCGAAGGCCCAGTTGAGGAACGGACGCGTGTTCGGCTCGACGTCGGTCGACAGGTAGGCCGCGATCGACCGCACCGACAGGCCCGTGGCGAGGTCGGTGAGGTGCCGGGTGATGCCCTCGGTGGTCTGTTCCCTCTCGTGCGCACCCAGGGTGCGACGCTTCTGGCGGATCTCGGCTCGCAGGGCGCGTTTGGCGTTGCCGACGTCGTCAGTCATGACGTCGAGCTTAACCGTCCGACTATTAACCTCCGCGAAACGTCGGGGATGGATACGCTGACCCGCATGGGCTTCACGATTTCTAAAGCAGTCATTCCCGCCGCGGGCCTGGGGACACGATTCCTGCCCGCCACGAAAGCAATGCCGAAGGAGATGCTGCCGGTCGTCGACAAGCCGGCGATCCAGTACGTCGTCGAGGAGGCCGTCAGTGCCGGCCTCACCGACGTGCTGATGATCACGGGCCGCAACAAGAACGCGCTCGAGAACCACTTCGACCACGTCAGCGAGCTCGAAGAGACGCTGAAGAAGAAGGGCGACCACGACAAGCTCGCCAAGGTCAACCAGTCGACCGACCTCGCCGACATGCACTACGTGCGTCAGGGCGACCCGCTCGGCCTCGGCCACGCGGTGCTCCGCGCCAAGATGCACGTCGGACGCGAGCCGTTCGCCGTCCTGCTCGGTGACGACATCATCGACGCCCGCGACCCGCTGCTGACGCGCATGGTCGAGGTGCAGGGGCAGAAGAACGCCACCGTGATCGCCCTGCTCGAGGTCGACCCCTCGCAGACCCACCTCTACGGCATCGCCACGGTCGAGAAGACCGACGAGGACGACGTCGTCAAGGTCACCGGCCTCGTCGAGAAGCCCGCGCAGGGCGAGTCGCCCTCGAACCTGGCGATCATCGGTCGCTACGTCATCCGCCCCGAGGTCTTCGACGTCCTCGAGAAGCAGGAGCCGGGCAAGGGCGGCGAGATCCAGCTGACCGACGCCCTGATGAAGATGGCCGGCGCCGAGGAGTGGACCGGCGGCGTGTACGGCGTCGTGTTCCAAGGTCGTCGCTACGACACCGGTGACAAGCTCGACTACATCAAGGCCATCGTGCAGCTCGCCTCCGACCGGGACGACATCGGTGGCGAACTGCGCCCGTGGTTGCAAGAGTTCACCGCCGGGCTCGAGAAGTAAGCAGGCGACACGTTCCGTGACGAACATCCCCACGCTGACGGAGGGGGCGGTGACCATCCGCCCCCTCCGTCTTCGTGACACCCGCGACCTCGACCAGGCCCTGATGGAGAACAGGTCGTGGCTGCGGCAGTGGGAGGCCACCAACCCGAACGGCTTCACCAGCCACGACGTGCGCGGCAGCATCCGCTCGCTGCAGACCAACGCCCGGGCGGGGCTCGGTCTGCCGTTCGCCATCGAGCTCGACGGCCGGTTCGTCGGCCAGCTCAACGTCTCGGGCATCGCCTACGGCTCGCTCGGCTCGGCCACCATCGGTTACTGGGTCACCCAGGCCGCGGCGGGCCACAACGCGACCCCGATCGCGGTGGCACTCGCGACCGACCACTGCTTCCGTGCCCTGGGCCTCCACCGCATGGAGATCTGCATCCGGCCCGAGAACGCCCCCAGCCTGCGCGTCGTCGAGAAGCTGGGCTTCCGCTACGAGGGTCTGCGACGGCGCTACATCCACATCAACGGGTCGTGGCGCGACCACTTCTGCTTCGCGCTGGTCGCCGAGGAGGTGCCCGAGGGGGTCCTCCGTCGTTGGACCACGGGCACCGTGCCGCTCGGGCAGGGCAGCGTGCCGGCCGACGCGCTGGCCGAGGCCGGGCGCACGCTGCCGCTGTAGCGACTCCGCCCGCTCGGGTCGTCCGTCGGGCCGCGAGGCGGATCCGTCCCGCGACACGCGGACACACCTGTCGATCAGCGGCCTCCGGGGCCCGCCCGCTCATACCTTGGTCACCATGAACATCGAGTCGTGGGGTGGAGGCGTCGTCCTCGCTCTCGTCGCCGCGCTCTGGCTCGTCTACCTCGTGCCCACCTGGCAGCGTCGACGCGAGTACCTCGCGACCGAACGCAACGCCGTGCGGCTGCAGCAGACCCTGCGCATCCTCGCCCAGACGGCCGAGGTGCCGGACGAGGTGCGCATCGAGGCGAACGCCCGCTCGGTCGCCGACGCGCAGAAGATCCTGCGACACGAGGAGGCGCGGCGCGAGGCCCTGAGGCGTGCGCACGAGGCGGCGCGGCAGCGTGCCGTCACACGCGAGCTCGCCGCGGCCGCCCCCGTGTTGCGTGCCGCCGACCGCGACCCCGCCCTCGCCGCCCGTCGGCTCCGACGCTCCCGCCTGGTCTCGACGGTGGTGCTCGTCCTGAGCGTGGTCGCCGTGGTCGCGGGCGTCGCCACCGGCGTGACGTCGTCCTGGGTGCTCGTCGTCGCCGGTCTCGTCTTCGGCGGCGGTGCGGTCGCGATGCTCACGCAGCTGGCCGCCGTGTCGCAGGCCCGGGCACGCCGTGCCGTGGTCGCCCCCGTGGCGCAGCCGCTCAAGGACTTCTCGGGCGTCATGGGTGACGGCGTCGTCGTCCGCGACGACGAGGCGTCGGCCGAGTCACGGCTGTGGACTCCCGTGCCCGTCCCGCAGCCCCTCTACCTGCGGCGCGGGCGACAGCGTCCCGCCCCTGCCGCGTCGGCCGACGACGCGGCGGCCGCGTTGCAGCAGGACTCCCGGCGCTCGGTCGAGTCGCTGCGTGCCGCGCAGCACGATGCCCTGCGCGAGGCCGCCCGGGCCGAGGCCGCGATGCAGTCGACGCGACGCGCGCCGGTGACCGTCGCCGCGCCTCCGGCGCCCGCCGCGGCGCCCGCGGCCCCCGCCGCCCCCGCCGAGGAGGCGCGGGTCGAGCCGGTCGCACCCCCTCGCCCCCCGAGTCGCTTCGCCCGCATGGGCATCATCGACGACCTGCCGCAGTCGGACTTCTCGCTCGACGAGGCCCTGCAGCGCCGTCGCGCCGTCTGACCCGCGGAGCGCCCGCCCGGGTTCATCCGGCGGTCGACGAGGTGCTATCGTGGCAGAGCAGTTTCTGGGGCTATGGCGCAGTTGGTAGCGCGTCTCGTTCGCAATGAGAAGGTCAGGGGTTCGAATCCCCTTAGCTCCACCACACGAAGGCCCGGGTCGACCACGACCCGGGCCTTTCGTATGCCGCCCGCCGCTGAAGGGCCACCGCCGAGACCCCACGAACTCGCCGAGACCCCAGGACGCGTCCAGGGGTCTCGGCGACTTCCTGGGGTCTCGCCTCGGCGGTGGCCCGGGCGAGCTGATGGATCAGCTGTGAGCGGGCGCGGCGGGGGTGGGGCGGTCGTAGCATCCGGGCATGTCACTCGCAGTCAGCATCGTTCAGCACGACGAACACGATCGTCCGGTCTGGTACCTGCAGTACTCCTACGCACGCACCCTGCCCGGAGCTCCGGCCCGGGGTCCGTACCATTCGCGACTCGACGCCGAGGAGGCCCTGCACCACCTGCGCGACGCCGCCCACATGTACGGCGAGTTCGAGATCTCGGTGCTGACCGCCTGACCCCCGCCGGGGTGTGCGCGACCGCGAGAGGTTGCGTGGGGTGAATCAAATACGACAGATCGGTAACGAAAACGGGTCGCACAGCCTGTTCGACTCGTCGGAACCGCCAAGGCACGACATGCTTGCCCCATGAGCACTCCGCAGCCGCCCTACGGTTCGTCCGACGAGCCCCGTGACCCCCGCGACGAGAACGGACGCGGCGACCAGACGCCTCCGCCGTCGGCACCCCAGCCCCCGCAGTCGGCGTACGGCACGACGCCCCCGCCGTCGGCACCCCAGCCCGCCTACGGAGCACCCCAGCAGCCCTACGGTGCGCAGTCGCAGCAGCCCTACGGCGGCCAGCAGGCGCCCTACGGTGCCGCCCCGACCGGTGCGCCGGCCTACGGCCAGGCCCCTCAGTCGCCGCAGGGCGGCAACGGGCTCGCCATCGCCTCGATCGTCGTCGGCGGCGTCGGGCTGCTGTTGTCGTTCATCGGGTTCGGCGCGATCCTCGCGATCGTCGGTCTCGTGCTCGGCATCATCGCGCTCGTCAAGAAGAAGGGCGCGCGCATGCTCGCCCTCATCGGCACGATCGTGTCGGGGGTCGGCGTGCTCATCGGCATCGCCGTCGTGATCGTCGGACTCGTCATCGGGCTCGCCTCCGTCCAGGCCGTCAACGACTCCCTGCCGACGAGCGGCTCGATCGACTCGGGTGACTCCGGGTCCGCCGACAGCGACGCCTCGGCCGAGAACAACGCCTTCGGCGACACCTTCACCTACGACGACGGCATCGCCGTGACGGTCTCGGCGCCCGAGGCGTACACGCCCGGCGAGTACTCGAGCGGCGCCGACCAGGCGGCCTCGGTGGTCTTCACGGTGACGATCGAGAACGGCACCGACGCGAACTTCGAGCCGATGCCCTACGAGACGGCCACCTCGGGCGGCGTCGAGGCCAGCAAGGTCTACGACTCCGACATCGAGAGCTCGCCCACGACGGTCGTCCCGGCCGGCCAGACCATCACCTACCGCATCGTGTTCTCGGTGGCCGACGCCGACCAGATCGTGTTCCAGATGTCCCCGTCGTTCGACTACGACGACGTGGTCTTCACGAGCTGACCCGTCGCGCGTCCACCGGCCCGCTCCGGGCGGAGCCCCCGTCGACCCTCGACGGGGGCTCCGTGGCGTCCCCGGTGACCGGCGCCGCGCCTCCTGCACCATGATGGTCGGGTGCCTCCGACGACCCCGACCGACGCCTCGACGCCCCACCTCTCGACCGATCCCGAGCTGCTCGCGCGGCTGAGGGCCGACCTGGCGTCGTCCGGGTTCACGGTCGAGCGGCTGCAGGGTGCCGACGCCTGGGGCTCGCACGCCGGCGCCGCTCTCTTCCGCGGCGAGCGGGTCGCCGCCCGTCGTGCCCTCGCCCGCAGCGCCGCGCGCGACGAGTCGGTGCGTCCGGCCGCCACGCTCGCGTCGCTGTTCGTGCTCGGCTACCCGCAGGGCCTCGACGCGGTCGCCGACGCCCTGCCGACCCTGGGTGCCGAGGGTGCTGTCGCCCTCGGGCTCGTGGCGAGCGAGGGCGACTCGGTCCGTGCGCTCGTCGACCTCCGCCCCTACGCCTTCGTCGACGCCTTTGGCGAGGCGAGCTGGTGGATCGCCTCCGACCTCGGCGAGCTCGTCGTCGAGGGGGCTCTCCGCGAGGACCACGTGCTCGGCGTCGGGGGAGCCTCGGCCACGCTCGCCGGCCTGATGATCTCGCGCCAGGTCGACCGGGCGCTCGACCTCGGCACGGGCTGTGGCATCCAGGCCCTGCACGCGGCCCGGCACGCGCGGCACGTCGTGGCCACCGACATCTCGCAGCGCGCCCTCGACTACGCCGCGTTCAACGCCGCGCTCAACCTGGTCGACGGCATCGAGCTGCGCCTCGGCAGCCTCTTCGAGCCCGTCGCAGGCGAGACCTTCGACCACATCGTCTCGAACCCGCCGTTCGTCATCACGCCGCGGGCCGAGGGCGTGCCCGAGTACGAGTACCGCGACGGCGGCATGGTCGGCGACGATCTCGTCGCCTCGGTCGTCGAGGGCCTCGGCCGCCACCTCGCGCCGGGCGGCGTCGCGCAACTGCTGGGCAACTGGGAGTCCGGAGGCGCGGGTGCGGTCGCCGGCAAGAGGGGTGCGTACTCGGTCGCCGACTGGGCGGCCCGGGGCGGCGTGCCCGTCGACGTCTGGGTCGTCGAGCGCGAGGTGCAGGACCCGACCGCGTATTCCGAGACCTGGATCCGCGACGGCGGCACCCGACCGGGCTCGGCGGACTTCGAGCGCCTGTACGAGGCGTGGCTCGGCGACTTCGAGGCCCGGGGCGTCGTCGAGGTCGGCTTCGGCTACCTGACGGTGCGGCGACCCGCGGACGACGCGAGCCTGCCCGTGGTGCGCACGGAGCGCCTCCTCGGCGGTCTCGGCCAGAACGACGTCGGACTCGGCGCCCACCTGCTCGGCACGCTCGACGCCATCGAGCTGGTGCGCGACCTCGACGACGTGCAGCTCGCCGCGCGTCGGCTGGTCGTCGCGGGGGACGTGACCGAGGAGCGACACTACTGGCCCGGCAACGACGACCCCACGGTCATCTCGTTGCGACAGGGCGGCGGCTTCGCCCGGACGGTCGACTCGGGCACGGCCCTGTCCGCGCTGGTCGGTGCCTGCGACGGCGAGCTCAGCGTCGGCGCCATCGTCGGCGCGCTGGCCCAGCTGCTCGGGGCGGACGAGGCCGCGCTGCGGGCGGAACTGCTGCCGCAGGTCCGCGAACTGGTGACGACGGGCATGCTGCGGGCCTGAGCCCGACGGGCCTGAGCCCGACGGGCGTGCCGGGCGGCGGGCCCGGCGTGGTCAGGTGGGAGTCGCCACCGCCGCCAGCGCCAGGCTCCAGACGAGTTCGACGTGCTCGGCCATGTCGGTGGCGGGGTCGAGCATCCACTGGATCTGCATGCCGTCGCTGACCGCGAGCAGCACGGTCGCGAGGCGGGTGGGGTCGACGCCCGCCGGCACCTCTCCCCGCTGCTGTCGGACGGTGATCGCCGCGGCGACCTGGGCTCGGATCGACGCGTAACGCTCGACGAAGTACGCGTGGGCGGCATGGCTCGGGTCGCTCGTCGCGGCCGTCGACATGCTCGCGAACAGCTGGACCAGCCCGGGCACGTCGGCGTTGTGCCGGATGACCGCGATCAGCTGCTCGACGATGTCGACGTGCTGGTCGGCGAGGGCGTAGTCGACCTCGTCGCGGCGGCGCAGGATGGCCGTGAACAGCTCGTCCTTGCTGTCGAAGTAGTGCAGCAGCCCGGCCTGGCTGAGGCCGACCGAGTCGGCCAGCTCTTTGACCGACGTGCCGCGGAACCCGTTGCGGGCGACCACGTCGAGCGCCGTGTCGAGGATCTCGGTGCGCTTGGCCACGCCCTTCGCGTACGAACCCCGTTGTGCCATGCGGTCAGGCTAGCGCGACCGTCACGGGTCCGGCCCGAAACCCACCGTCGCTCGGTTTTCGCTGGTAGCGTCACGTCATGACCCTCCACAGCGACGGCGACGCGGCCGACGACCAGGCCCGCCACGACCTTGCCCGCCACGACCTTGCCCGCCACGACCAGGCCCGACTCGTCGAGCTCCTCGGGCGACTCACCCTCGACGAGAAGGTGCAGCTGCTGACCGGCCGCGACTTCTGGACGACCCACCCGAACGAGAAGATCGGGCTGCGGCGCATCCTGGTCAGCGACGGCCCCAGCGGGGTGCGCGGCGAGGTGTGGGACGAACGCTCGCCGTCCCTGAACCTGCCCAGCGCCTCCTCGCTCTCGTCGTCCTGGGACCCCGACCTGGCCCGCCGCTACGGTGCCGCGGCCGCCGTCGAGGCCCGCCGGAAGGGCGTCGACGTCGTGCTCGGCCCGACCATCAACCTGCACCGGTCGCCCCTCGGCGGGCGGCACTTCGAGGCGTTCAGCGAGGACCCCGTGCTCACCGCCGAGCTCGCCGCCGCGTACGTCCACGGCGTGCAGGACAACGGCGTCGGCGCGACGCCCAAGCACTACGTCGCCAACGACTACGAGACCGACCGCTTCACCGCGAGCACCGTGGTGAGCGACCGGGCCCTCCGCGAGCTCTACCTGCTGGCGTTCGAGAAGGCCGTCACCGAGGCGCACGCCTGGCTGGTCATGTCGTCGTACAACTCGATCAACGGCGTCACCGCGACCGAGAACGAGTTGCTCGAGACCCCGCTGAACAGCGAGTGGGGCTTCGACGGCGTCGTGGTCAGCGACTGGACGGGCGTCCGCAGCGTCGAGAGCGCGAAGCACTCGCAGGACCTCGTGATGCCCGGCCCGGACGGCCCGTGGGGCGACGCGCTCGTCGCCGCCGTGCGGGCGGGCGAGGTGTCCGAGGACGCGATCGACCGCAAGGTGTTGCGCCTGCTTCAGCTCGCCGCCCGCGTCGGCGCCCTCGACGGCTTCGAACCGGTGGCCGCGACGCCGACCACCGTCGAGGACGGCATCGCCTTCGTGCGCGAGGCCGCGGCCGCCGGCACCGTCCTGGCCCACGACCGAGGAGGCGCGGTGCCGGTCGACCCCTCGGCCGTCCGGTCGATCGCGGTCGTCGGCCACAACGCCCGCTTCGCCCGCACCCAGGGCGGCGGCAGCGCCACCGTGCTGCCCGAGAAGGTCGTCACGCCGATCGAGGGCATCGAGGAGGCCTTCCCCGACGCGACCGTGACGTACTCGGTCGGTGCCGTCGTGCAAGAAGGGGTGGCCGAGCTGCCCCTCGACCGCATCACCAACCCCGAGACGGGCGAATCCGGCGTCCGCGTGTCGTTCCGCTCGGGCGACGACGAACTGTTCGCCGAGGACCGCCGGGCCACCGCGCTCGTCTGGTTCGGCGGCGACGCCCCCATCGAGCGCAGCGACACCGTGCGGTTCTCGACCCGGTACACGCCCGAGGTCACGGGCGAGATCCTGCTCGGCGTGGCCTCGGTCGGCCACTCGGTGATCCGGGTCGACGGCGAGGTCGTGCTCGACGGCACGAGCGAGGCCGTCGGCGACGACCTCGGTGCGGCGTTCCTCGCGCCGCCGTCGCAGTCGGCCGCCGTGGCGGTCGTCGAGGGTCGACCGATCGACGTCGTGATCGACCACACCATCGGGGCGAGCGCGCTCGGCGGAGCCCTGAGCTACACCTTCGGCATCGAGCCCGACGACGGCGACCCGTCCGGGCTGATCGACGAGGCCGTCGCGGCCGCGGCGGCCGCCGACCTGACGATCGTCGTCGTGGGGACCAACAGCAAGGTCGAGTCCGAGGGTTTCGACCGCACCTCGCTCGGCCTGCCCGGACGTCAGGACGAGCTCGTCTCGCGCGTGGCCGCGGCCGCCGCGACCACCGTCGTCGTGGTCAACGCGGGGTCGCCGGTCACCATGCCCTGGCGTGACGAGGTCGACGCGCTGTTCCTCACCTGGTTCGGCGGTCAGGAGTACGGGCACGCGCTCGGCGACGTCCTCACCGGTGCCGTCGAGCCCGGCGGCCGCCTGCCCACGACCTGGCCCGCCACCCACGCGGACGTGCCCGTCATCGACGTCACCCCCGTCGACGGCGAGGTCGTCTACGACGAGGGCATCCACATCGGCTACCGCGCCTGGCTCAAGGCCGGGACGACGCCGGCCTACCCGTTCGGGCACGGCCTCGGCTACACGACCTGGTCGCTGTCGGGCCTCGACGTGACGCCGTCGGTGACCGAGGGAGGCGCGGTGCAGGTGGCCGTCGACGTCGCCAACACCGGTGCTCGCGAGGGCAAGCACGTGGTGCAGGTCTACGCGTCGCGCGCCGACTCCGTGGTGGATCGTCCGGCGCTCTGGCTGGTCGGGTTCGCGCCCGTCGTGGTGTCGGCCGGAGGGACGCGTCGCGTCGAGCTGAGCGTCCCGGCCCGCGCCTTCGCCGACTGGCGGGACGGGGCCTGGGCCCACGAGCCGGGTGCGTTCACGCTGCACGTCGGCTCGTCGGTAACCGAGCTGCCGCTCGAGACGACGGTGGTGCTCGAGGGGTGACGCGCGCCTCCTGACGCGACCCGCGCCTCCTGGTCCGTCGGATCAGGAGGCGCGGGTCGTCGGTGCGGGGAGCGAGCGTCAGCCGCGGTGGTTGCCCGTGCGCTCGCCCCACTCGCGCCACGAGTACTCGGGCACGAAACCGAGCAGGTCGCGGGCCTTGTCGCTGCTGAGCAGCGGCTCGACGCCCTCGACGGCCCGGCGCTTCTCGACCTGCGGCCAGTACTGCTCGGCGAGCACGGCCGTCGGCGTGTTCATCACGGTGTCGGACGCGGCGATGATGAACGCCTCGAAGCCGACCAGGTCGCTCTCGAGCGCCTTGCGCACGGCCTGGGCGCCGTCGCGGGCGTCGATGTACGAGAACAGGTTGAAGGTGCGCTTCTCGGGGGACTCGTCGAAGGGGTACTCCGAGTAGTCGCCGTCGTCCATCACGTTCGAGAAGCGCAGGCCGATCAGCTTGAGCTGGCGGTCCCAGCGCGTGAAGTGCCGCGCCATCTCTTCCTCGACGGCCTTGCCGAGCGAGTACGACGACTCGGGGCGCACTGGGTACTCCTCGTCGAGCGGCAGGTAGGGCGGGTCGATGTCGAACGGGATGCCCAACAGCGTCTCGCTCGAGGCCCACACCACGTTGCGGATCTTCGCGGCGCGGGCGGCGGCGAACACGTTGTAGCTCGACGTCACGTTGTTCGTGAAGAGGGCGGCGTTCGGCACCAGTCCGGGCGCCGGGATCGCGCCGAGGTGCACGACGGCGTCGATGTGGTCGTACCGGTCGTCCACGCTCGTCAGGGCCTGGGCGACCTGGCCGTAGTCGGTCAGGTCGACCTTGACGAACACGACGCCCTCGACGGGGTCGGGGCTGGGCACGCGGTCGAGCAGGACGACCTCGTAGCCGTGCTCGGCCAGGTCGCGCACGACGGCACGGCCGAGCTTGCCGCTGCCGCCGGTGACGGCGACTCGGGTGGTGGGGGTGCGGGGAGACGACATCGTCGGCCCTTTCTGCCGGGCGCCCGGCGGGTCTGGAGGTGCGCGGATCGGGCTGCGCGCCTCCCTCGTGTCTACTAGTCGGCGGGCGTCCGTGGTCGGACGCGGGTGGTCGGGTCGACTCCGTCTCGACACCCGGGAGGCGCGGTGCCGGTCCCGATCCGCTGGGAGCCGTGTCGGAGGTGCCGGGGTAGGTTCGGGCGCACCGGGGTCGAGCGTCGGCCCCCGTGAGAGAGGCCCCCATGAGCACGCCCGCGAACCCCACGAACCCCGCTGACCACGACGCCGACGCGCGCACCGACCCGGCGGCCGTGCACGGCGACAGCCCCGAGCCCGTCGAGCTGCACGGCGAGTCCCCGGCCGACGAAGCCGCCGTCGAAGGCGCCGTCGAGCAGGTCGACGGTCTGCTCGGTGGCTCGGGGCGCATCGCCTGAGCCGTCGGCACGTCGGCACGTCGGCACGTCGGGGCCTGGGTACGTCTGCGCCTCGGCGGCTCGGTGCTGTCGCGCTCGGGCGCGTCAGCCGATCGGCTGCAACGAGTGGAAGGCTGTGCCGTGGTAGACGAGCGGTGCCGCCGTGTCGTCGACCTCGGCGCCGAGCACCTGCAAGATGACGACGACGTGGTCGCCGGCCGGCACCTCGCGGTGGACGACGCACTCGAGCCGTAGCGGGGTGCCCGACACCAGGACGGCCCCGTCGTCGGTGACGACGTGGTCGACGTCGGCGAACCGAGCGGCCCGGGTGCGCGACGAGAGCTGACGACAGAGCAGGCCCTGGTCGGCGGCGAGCACCGAGACGCCCAGGCTCGGTGCCGTGCGCAGGCGAGCCCACGTCGCCGAGTCCTGACGTGCGGCGAAGGTCACCATCGGCGGGTCGAACGACGCCCCGACCGTGAAGCTCGAGACGACCATGCCGTCCGGGCCGTCGACCCCCGTGGCGGCGAGCGCGGCGACCCCGCTCGGGAAGGCGGCGAACGCCGAGCGTTCGACCGGGGCGAGCGACGTGGTGCGGGTCATCGGGGGCTCCCGTCGTGAGATGTGAACCAGTTGGTTCACCCGTGACGCTAACCGTCGGGTGTTTCATCCGGATTACGAGGTGGGCCAATCACCTGGAAGTCACCCATCGCCTCGGGGGCTGTCCGAGGTACGGTGTAGTGCGCTCACCGGCTGGTTACCGGGGCGCCCGTTCCCGACAAGCGGCCGTCGAACGCAGCGTGGTCTCCTGATCCGACTTCGTGAGGTCCTCGGCCGTGGGTCCGGTGGGCACGCCCTGGTCCGAGTTCTGCTCGTCGACCGGGGCGTGCCCTCTTCTCGTCCCGGGGGTCGTCGTCATCCGCGCGTCGTCGGGAGTCGTCGTGGACAGCGCCTCCTCGGGGTCGCGCACGGCGCCTCCTCGTGATTTACTTGAGTTCCTCTCACCTCGTGGAGGTTCAGGGCACGAGGCAGGGGACCGACCGCGGGGGCGTCGTCTCGCCCCCGCGGTCGGACGACCCGTCCTCTGTCGTCGCCATCGGCCCGGTCGATGGTGCAGGGTTGACTCATCATGTCGCCCGCTCCCGCCGCCCCACTCGCCGCCCTGCTCCCGTCGACGCCGGGGGCGGACTCGTACGACGCCGACACGGCGTACACGGCCTTCGCCGAGTGGGCCGAGTCACGCGGGCTGCCGCTCTACCCGGCCCAGGACGAGGCGATGATGGAGCTCGTCGGCGGCGCGTCGGTGATCCTCAGCACGCCGACGGGAACCGGCAAGTCGCTCGTCGCGGCCGGCGCGCACTTCGTCGCCCTGAGCCAGGGCGGGCGTTCGTACTACACGGCCCCGATCAAGGCGCTGGTCAGCGAGAAGTTCTTCGCGCTGGTCGAGCTCTTCGGGCCCGAGAACGTCGGCATGGTGACCGGCGACTCGTCGGTCAACGCCGACGCGCCCATCATCTGCTGCACCGCCGAGATCCTCGCGAACCTGGCGCTGCGGCACGGGGCCGACGCGGCCGTCGACCAGGTCGTCATGGACGAGTTCCACTTCTACGGCGACCAGTCGCGCGGGTGGGCCTGGCAGGTGCCGCTGTTGCTGCTGCCGCGCGCGCAGTTCCTGCTCATGTCGGCCACCCTCGGCGACGTCACCCGCATCACCGACGACCTGGCGCGGCGCACCGGTCGGCCCGTCGCGCGGGTCACCGGCGTCGAGCGTCCCGTGCCGCTGCACTACTTCTACGCCCAGACGCCCGTGCAAGAGACGGTCGAAGAGCTGCTCTCGACCGGCGAGGCACCCGTCTACGTCGTCCACTTCTCGCAGGCCGCGGCACTCGAGCGGGCGCAGGCGCTCTCGAGCATCAAGGTCGCCAGCCGCGAGCAACGCGACGAGATCGCCGAGCTGATCGGCGGGTTCCGGTTCAGCACGGGCTTCGGCAAGACCCTCAACCGCCTGGTGCGCTCGGGCATCGGCGTGCACCACGCGGGCATGCTGCCCAAGTACCGTCGCCTGGTCGAGCAACTCGCGCAACGCGGCCTGCTGCGGGTCATCTGCGGCACCGACACGCTCGGCGTCGGCATCAACGTGCCGATCCGCACGGTGCTGCTGACAGCGCTGACCAAGTTCGACGGCACCCGCATGCGCCAGTTGAGCGCCCGCGAGTTCCACCAGATCGCCGGGCGGGCCGGTCGCGCGGGCTACGACACCTCGGGCACGGTCACGTTGCAGGCGCCGGAACACGAGATCGACAACCTCAAACAGATCGAGAGGGCGGGCGACGACCCGAAGAAGAAGCGCAAGATCGTCCGCAAGAAGGCGCCCGACGGGTTCGTGTCCTGGGGTGAGCCCAGCTTCACCAAGCTGATCGCCGCCGAGCCCGAGGCGCTGACCTCGCACATGCAGGTCACCCACGCCATGCTGCTCAACGTCATCGGACGCGGCGGCGACGTCTTCGCGAACGTGCGCTCCCTGGTCTTCGACAACCACGAGCCGCTCGCCAAGCAGTACGCCATGGCCCGGCAGGCCATCTCGATCTACCGCACGCTGCGCACCGCCGAGGTCGTCGTGCAAGAGCCCTCGCCCGACGGCGGTGCCCCGACCATCCGCCTGACGGTCGACCTGCAGGCGAACTTCGCCCTGAACCAGCCGCTGTCGCCCTTCGCCCTGGCGACCTTCGAGGTGCTCGACGTCGAGTCGCCCACCTACGCGCTCGACATGGTGTCGGTGGTCGAGGCGACGCTCGACGACCCGCGGCCGATCCTGTCGCAACAGCAGTTCAAGGCCCGGGGCGAGGCCGTGGCCGCGATGAAGTCCGAGGGCATCGAGTACGACCAGCGCATGGAACTCCTCGAAGAGGTCACCTGGCCCAAGCCGCTCGACGAGTTGCTGACGGCCCTGTTCGAGACCTACGCGGCCTCCCAGCCCTGGATCGGCGACTTCGCGCTCAGCCCCAAGTCGGTCGTGCGCGACCTGTACGAGCGCGCCATGACCTTCGGCGACTTCGTGAACTTCTACGGGCTGGCCCGTTCCGAGGGTCTCGTGCTGCGCTACCTCTCGGACGCCTTCCGCGCCCTGCGCCAGACCGTGCCCGACGAGGCCAAGACCGACGAGCTGGTCGACGTCATCGAGTGGCTCGGCGAGCTCGTGCGGCAGGTCGACTCGAGCCTGCTCGACGAGTGGGAAGAGATGGTGAACCCGCGCGAGGTCGAAGCCCACGACGAGATCGTGCCTCCGACGCTGCGCAACCTCACCGCCAACGCGAGGGCCTTCCGCATCATGGTGCGCAACGAGCTGTTCCGTCGCGTCGAACTGGCCGCCCGGGACGACGCGGACGCCCTCGGCGCCCTCGACGCGGGTTCGGGCTGGGACGCCGACCGTTGGGGTGAGGCCCTCGACCGGTACTACGACGAGTACGACTCCATCGGCACGGACGCCGCGGCCCGGGGGCCGCAGATGCTGCAGGTCGAGCAGCTGCCCACGGTGTGGCGTGTGCGGCAGATCCTGGCCGACCCCGAGGGCGACCACGACTTCGGCATCTCGGCCGTGGTCGACCTCGCCTCGAGCGACGAGCGGGGCGAGGCCGTCGTGACGGTGACGGCCGTCGGGCCGGCCTCCGAGCGGAGCCGACCGTCACCCGTCGAGGGGTAATCTCGTAGGGTCCTGCCCCACCCCGGCAGCCGACCAGCTCCACCCGCGTTCCACCACGAAGAGGTCGCCATGTCTCGTCTGTCCGGCAAAGTCGCCATCGTCACCGGGGCAGCCTCGGGCATCGGCGAGGCGATCGTCCGTCGGTTCGCCGACGAGGGGGCCAGGGTCGTCGCGACCGACATCGTCGACGGGGCGGCCGTGGCCGCCGAGACGGGCGCCGAATTCGTGCAGCACGACGTCGCCAACGGCGGCGACTGGAAGCGCGTCATGGACCGCATCGCCGAGCACTACGGCCGACTCGACGTCCTGGTGAACAACGCCGGCATCGTCTCGGGCCAGTCCATCGACGTCACCCAGCTCGAGAGCTGGAACCGCGTCTTCGCGGTCAACGTCACCGGCGTCATGCTCGGCACGCGCTTCGCCATCGAGCAGATGCGCGCGAACCCCGACGGCGAGGGCGGGTCGATCATCAACCTGGCCCCGGCGACGTCCTTCCTCGGCTTCGGTGACGACGCGGCCTACACGGCGAGCAAGCACGCCCTGGTCGGTCTCACCCGGTCGAGTGCGGCCCACGCCGCCCAAGAGGGCTGGAACATCCGCATCAACTCGCTGCACCCCGGCCCGACCGACACCGCACTGTTCCGCCGCCAGGTCGAGGCCCAGCCGCAGGTGCTCGACGCATTCCGCGCGATGAGCCCGCGGGGTCGCCTCGCCAAGCCCGACGAGGTCGCCGGGCTCGCCCTGCACCTCGCGAGCGACGACTCGGCCTTCTCGACCGGCGCCCAGTTCGTCGTCGACGGTGGCCTGTCGAGCACGCACCCCTCGATGTAGCTCGGGCGACGCCGGCGCGACGCGGCACGACGCCGCACGGCACGACGCCGCACGGCACGACGCCGCACGGCACGGCGCGGCACCGCGTTTCGTGCACGGCACCGCATCCAGATCAGGTGCGGTGCACGATTCGCGGTGCGGTGCGGTCGTTGCGGGTCAGAAGAGCGTCGCAGGAGGCGCGGGCGGGGTCGCCGGCGCCGTGATCGGGTCGGTCGTCGCGACCGGCGCCCCCGGCCACCCGGGCCCGGACGGCACCTCGGTGCGGTTCTGGAACGCCGTGGCCGCGCCTCGGGCCCGCACGTCGGCCGCCTCGTTCATCTCGTGGCCGACGTGACCGCGGACCCACTCGAAGCGCACCTTGCGTCCGGCCAGGGCGGCGTCGAGTTCTTTCAGGATCTCGACGTTGAGCACGGGCTTGCCGTCGGCCTTGCGCCAGCCCTTGCGCTTCCAGCCGGGCATCCACTCGGTGCAGGCCTTGATCGTGTACTGGCTGTCGCACAGGATGTGCAGGTCGTCGTCGGTGCCGGCCGTGGCGCGGAGCAGCTCGAGCACGGCGGTGAGCTCGCCCTGGTTGTTCGTGGCACGCGGCCAGCCGCCGGCGGCCCACCGCTCGTCGTCGACGTACCAGGCCCATCCGGCGGGGCCGGGGTTGCCGAGGGCCGATCCGTCTGCTGCGGCGGTGATGGTCATGCGGGGTGCTCCTTGCGTCGACGGGTTGCCGGTCCACGGTAACGTGCCGGGCGCGACCGACCGGACCCGCGCCTCCTGCAGGGGTGTCGGGTTCGGGCGGCGCCAGCGCCGGACCGGGTCAGCCGTTGTGGTCGGGGTGCGAGCCGGTGCGCTCGCCGGTCTTGATGCCCGCGATGGCGGCGAGGTCGCCCGCGTCGAGCTCGAAGCCGAAGACGTCGAGGTTGGCCCTGATGCGCGACGGCGTGACCGACTTCGGGATCACGACGAGGCCCTGCTGCAGGTGCCAGCGGATCGTCACCTGGGCCGGGGTGACGCCGTGCTTCGCGCCGATGCGCACGAGTGCCGCGTTGTCCAGGATGCGCCCTCGCGCCAGCGGCGACCACGCCTCGGTCACGATCCCGTGCGCGGCGTCGAAGGCGCGTAGCTCGTGCTGCTGCAACCACGGGTGCGCCTCGACCTGGTTGATGGCCGGCACGACGTCGGTCTCGGCCATCAGACGCTCGAGGTGGGCGACCTGGAAGTTGCTCACGCCGATCGAGAGCGCCCGGCCCTCGGCCCGGATCGTCTCGAGGGCACGGTACGTCTCGACGTACTTGTCCTGCTTCGGGGCGGGCCAGTGGATCAGGTAGAGGTCGACGTGGTCGGTGCCGAGCTTCGTCAGGCTCTCGTCGAACGAGCGGAGCGTCTCGTCGTAGCCCTGCGCGGTGTTCCAGACCTTGGTCGTGAGGAAGACCTCGTCACGGGGAACGCCGGACGCCTCGAGGGCGCGTCCGACGCCTTTCTCGTTGGCGTAGAACTCGGCGGTGTCGAGGTGGCGGTAGCCCTCGCCGAGGGCGGTCTCGACGACCCGTTCGGCCTCGTCGTCGGCGACCTTGTAGACGCCGAGGCCGAGCTGCGGGATCGTGCGGCCGTCGTTGAGGGTGATCTGGGGCACGTCGATGGAGGGCATGCCCTCAACTCTGCCAGCGTCCGGCCGACACGTGTCGCAGGGCCCGGGCGACCGTCCGGTGAACGGTGCGTGCCGGGCCCGTCGTCCGGTGGACGAGGAGGCGCGGGTCAGCTCGTCTGGACCGGCACCGGTTCGGTGTCGGGCAGGGGGCTCGCGTCGCGACCGCGGAGGTCGGGCAGGGCCTTGTGGAACGCGGCGCCGACGATCATGCCGACGAAGGCGAAGCAGGCGGCCACGATGAGGCCGCCCTGCCCGCCGATGTGGTCGATCGCGAAGCCGGCGATGGCCGAGCCCAGCGCCGAGCCGATCAGCTGGCCGGTGCCGGCCCAGCCGTAGGCCTCGGCCGTGTCGCTGAACTTGACGCTCGACGACACGATGGCGAACATGACGGCGAGGGCGGGCGCGATGCCGACGCCCGCGATCAGCAACGTGATGCTGATCGGCCAGAGGCCCGTGGCGAAGATCGCGAGGGTCATGCCGACGAAGACGATGGCGATGCGGCGGCCGAGCGCCCACGGGCCGACCGGGACGTGACCGAGGGCGAGGCCACCGACCAGCGACCCCGCGGCGAAGATGGCCAGCGCGATGCCCGAGTCGGCACTGCCCTCGCCGAAGAGCGCGACGACGCCCGCCTCGACCGCGGCGCAGGCGCCGATGAGCAGGAAGCCGGCGACGGTCGCGAGCAGCACGGTCGGCCGCGCGAGCACCTTGCCGAAGGCCCGCTTGCTGCGGGGGATGCGCACGCGTCCGACCTCGGGCGACGCGATGAACCAGATGCCGCCGCCCACCAGGAACGCCGCGGCGAGCCAGATGGCCTCTCGGGTGCCGATCTGCGTCCCGACGAAGGTCGTGATGACCGGGCCGGCCACCCAGATGATCTCTTGCGCGGACGCGTCGAGCGAGAACAGGGGAGTGAGCTGGTTCGAGGTGACCATCTTGGGGTAGATGGTGCGGACGGCCGGCTGGACGGGAGGCACGCTGAGGCCGGTCACGAAGCCGAGCGCCATGAACACCGGCACCGAGAAGTCGTACAGGGTGAAGGTGACCATCGTGATCAGGCAGACGATCAGCGTCAGGGTCAGGACGGGGCGCATCGCCCAGCGGCCCATCCATCGGCTGGTGAGCGGGCCCGAGATCGCCTGGCCGATGCTCGTCGCGGCGAGGACGAGACCGGCCGCGGCGTACGAGTGGTGCACGTGCTCGACGTGCAGCAGGAACGCGAGCGACAGCATGCCGAACGGGAAGCGCGCGGTCAGCTGGGCCGCGATGATGCGCGAGACGCCGGGCGTCTTCAGCAGGGTCGAATAGGTGCTCACGAGGGGACAAGTCTACGAGCGAGTCCAGGGTGCGCGACACGCCGTGGTCCCGAACTGGGGACACGGATCGACGAGTGTCGGTGGTGGGGACGAACATGTGGAGAACAGCCCAGAATCGGGGAGAACCGCCCTCGTTCTGTGCAAAACGTGTGCGGTTCCCTGTGGAGAAGTCCGTGAAGCGAACTACAGGCGTGTAACACCGCATCTAGTTGTGGGGGCAACTCCGGGCCACTAGATGTAGTATCGAGGAGTCGCCACGGGCACCACGCCCCGCAGGCTCACGAACCACCGATCCGGCCTCAGGGGCCGGCCAGAACACAGGGGATCCCATGGCCATCACCGTCTACACCAAGCCGTCCTGCGTCCAGTGCACGGCCACCTACCGTGCCCTCGACAACAAGGGCATCGAGTACGACGTGCTCGACGTCACCGCCGACGACGCCGCGCTCGAGAAGGTCCGCGCCCTCGGCTACATGCAGGCCCCCGTGGTCATCGCCGACGACGACCACTGGAGCGGCTTCCGCCCCGACAAGATCGCCGCCCTGGCCGCCAAGGTCGACTAGTCGACCGGGCGCTCCGCGCCCGACCAGCAGGACCGTGACCCGGGGCCCGGCCCCACACCACCTCGGAGGCGAGGACTCGTCGTGACGAACGAACTCGTCTACTTCTCGAGCGTCTCGGGCAACACCGACCGCTTCGTGAAGAAGCTCGGTGTGCCGGCCCAGCGCATCCCGCTGTTCCCGTCCGAGCCACCGCTCCACGTCCGAGACCCCTACGTCCTCGTCCTGCCGACCTACGGCGGCGGCGAAGGGCGAGGCGCCGTCCCGAAGCAGGTCATCCGGTTCCTCAACGACGAGGGCAACCGGCGCCTCATCCGAGGCGTGATCGCGGCGGGCAACACCAACTTCGGAGAGGGCTACTGCCTGGCCGGCGACATCGTCTCGGCCAAGTGTGACGTTCCCCTTCTCTACCGTTTCGAAGTCTTCGGAACACCAGACGACGTACAAGCCGTACACACAGGATTGGAAGAATTTTGGACGCAGCAGTCGATGACCTCGAAGTGATCGCCGCACCGGGGCAGGGTCTCAGCTCGGGGATGGACTACCACTCCCTGAACGCGATGCTGAACCTCTACGGTCCCTCCGGCGAGATCCAGTTCGAGAAAGACCGCGAGGCGGCGAAGCAGTACTTCCTGCAGCACGTCAACCAGAACACGGTCTTCTTCCACAACCTGCGCGAGCGCCTCGACTACCTCGTCGAGAACGAGTACTACGAGGCCGCGACCATCGAGCAGTACGACTTCGCCTTCATCGAGAAGCTCAACGACCTCGCGTACTCGAAGAAGTTCCGGTTCCAGACCTTCCTCGGTGCGTTCAAGTACTACACCTCGTACACGCTCAAGACGTTCGACGGCAAGCGCTACCTCGAGCGCTTCGAAGACCGCGTCGTCATGACCGCCCTCGGCCTCGCCCAGGGCGACGAGGCACTCGCCGTCGACCTGGTCGAAGAGATCATCGCGGGCCGCTTCCAGCCGGCCACGCCGACCTTCCTGAACACGGCGAAGGCCCAGCGCGGCGAACTCGTCAGCTGCTTCCTGTTGCGCATCGAAGACAACATGGAGTCGATCTCGCGCGGCATCAACTCGTCGCTGCAGCTGTCGAAGCGCGGCGGCGGCGTCGCCCTGTCGCTCTCGAACATCCGCGAGGCCGGCGCACCGATCAAGCAGATCGAGAACCAGTCGTCGGGCATCATCCCCGTCATGAAGCTGCTCGAAGACAGCTTCAGCTACGCCAACCAGCTCGGTGCCCGTCAGGGTGCGGGTGCGGTCTACCTCAGCGCGCACCACCCCGACATCATGCGGTTCCTCGACACCAAGCGTGAGAACGCCGACGAGAAGATCCGCATCAAGACGCTGTCCCTCGGCGTCGTCGTGCCCGACATCACGTTCGAGCTCGCCAAGAACAACGAGGACATGTACCTCTTCTCGCCGTACGACGTCGAGAAGGTCTACGGCGTCCCCTTCGGCGACGTCGCGATCAGCGAGAAGTACCGCGAGATGGTCGCCGACTCGCGCATCAAGAAGACCAAGATCAAGGCGCGCGACTTCTTCCAGACGATCGCCGAGATCCAGTTCGAGTCGGGCTACCCCTACATCGTGTTCGAAGACACGGTCAACAAGGCGAACCCGATCAAGGGCCGCATCAACATGTCGAACCTGTGCTCCGAGATCCTGCAGGTCAACACGCCCACCACGTTCAACGAGGACCTCTCGTACAACGAGATCGGCAAGGACATCAGCTGCAACCTCGGCTCGATGAACATCGCCCTCTCGATGGACGCCCCCGACCTCGGCAAGACCGTCGAGACCGCGATCCGCGGCCTCAGCGCGGTCAGCGACATGAGCCACATCACCTCGGTGCGCTCGATCGAGGTCGGCAACGACCAGTCGCACGCCATCGGCCTCGGCCAGATGAACCTGCACGGCTACCTGGCCCGCGAGCGTGTCCACTACGGCACGCCCGAGGCGATCGACTTCACGAACATCTACTTCTACACGGTGCTGTTCCACGCCCTGCGTGCCTCGAACACCATCGCGATCGAGCGTGGCGTCACCTTCGGCGGTTTCGAGGACTCCACGTACGCGTCGGGCACCTTCTTCGACAAGTACACCGAGACCGAATGGAAGCCCGAGACCGAGCGTGCGGCCGCACTGTTCGCCGACGCCGGCGTCGCGATCCCCACGCAGGACGACTGGCGTGCGCTCAAGGCCAGCATCATGCAGCACGGCATCTACAACCAGAACCTGCAGGCCGTGCCGCCGACCGGGTCGATCTCGTACATCAACCACTCGACGTCGTCGATCCACCCGATCGCGTCGAAGATCGAGATCCGCAAAGAGGGCAAGCTCGGCCGCGTGTACTACCCGGCGCCGTTCATGACGAACGACAACCTCGAGTACTACACCGACGCGTACGAGATCGGGCCCGAGAAGATCATCGACACCTACGCCGCGGCGACGCAGCACGTCGACCAGGGCCTGTCGCTCACGCTCTTCTTCAAAGACACGGCGAGCACGCGCGACATCAACAAGGCGCAGATCTACGCATGGCGCAAGGGCATCAAGACGATCTACTACATCCGTCTGCGTCAGCTCGCGCTCGAGGGCACCGAGGTCGACGGCTGCGTCAGCTGCATGCTCTAGGCCCTGCGCCTCACGGCTCTTGCGCCACCCGGCGCGGGCCGGCCTCGACAGCCGGCCCGCGCCTCCTGAACTCACGCTCTTCCCTCTGAAAGGCACGTCATGACCATCACCGATCCGGTGCACGCCACCGGCAAGTCGGTCCCGCTGATCACGTCGGTCAGTGCGATCAACTGGAACCGCATCCACGACGACAAAGACGTCGAGGTCTGGAACCGGCTCGTCAACAACTTCTGGCTGCCCGAGAAGATCCCGCTGTCGAACGACGTGCAGTCGTGGAACACGCTGACCCCAGAAGAGCAGCAGATGACCATGCGGGTCTTCACCGGCCTGACGCTGCTCGACACCATCCAGGGCACCGTCGGCGCGATCAGCCTGATCCCTGACGCGATCACCCCGCACGAAGAGGCCGTCTACACGAACATCGCGTTCATGGAGTCGGTGCACGCCAAGAGCTACTCGTCGATCTTCTCGACCCTCGCGTCGACGCCCGAGATCGACGACGCCTTCCGCTGGTCGACCGAGAACGTCAACCTGCAGAAGAAGGCCCAGATCGTCCTCGACTACTACACGGGCGACGACCCGCTGAAGCGCAAGGTCGCCTCGACGCTGCTCGAGTCGTTCCTGTTCTACAGCGGCTTCTACCTGCCGATGTACTGGTCCTCGCGCGCCAAGCTGACCAACACGGCCGATCTGATCCGCCTCATCATCCGCGACGAGGCCGTGCACGGGTACTACATCGGCTACAAGTTCCAGAAGGGTCTCGAGGGCGCCTCCGAAGAGCGTAAGCAAGAGATCAAGGACTACACGTTCAACCTGCTCTTCGAGCTGTACGAGAACGAGATCCAGTACACGCAAGACCTGTACGACGGCGTCGGCCTCAGCGAGGACGTCAAGAAGTTCTTGCACTACAACGCTAACAAGGCGCTGATGAACCTCGGCTACGAGCCGATGTTCCCCAAAGAGACGACCGACGTGAACCCGGCGATCCTGTCTGCCCTCTCGCCGAACGCCGACGAGAATCACGACTTCTTCTCGGGGTCGGGCTCGTCGTACGTCATCGGCAAGGCCGTCAACACCGAAGACGAGGACTGGGACTTCTAGCGCACCCCCCCGCACCACGCAGCAGGCGTCGCCCACCCCGGGCGGCGCCTGTTCTGCGTCCGCCCCGTCCTCGATCCGGTGTGCAATTCGCGACCTTCGAGGGGGGACACGCTGCTCATCTTCGGCCGCAAACGTTTTCGTCGGCGCCGGATGTCGGGTTAGGAGCGGTACGCGGGCGCGGGGCGGTCGGGTTCGGCACGGCGGCGGACGCGGGGCGTTCGGGTTCGGCGCCCAGACACAGGCGCAGGCGCAGGCACAGGCGCAGGCACAGGCACAAGCGCAGGTGCCGGGGCTCGGCTGACTGCGCCCACCCGACACCGGCGTCGTCGATCCGCGAGAACACGGGAAGTGGACGAGGCACCGCTTCGTGCGGCGGTGTCCTGCCCACTCGGCGGTGTGCCGTGTGCGTGCTCAGTCGGCGAGCAGGGCCGCCCGGATCGCGGCGATGCCGATGCGCACCTCGGCGAACGAGGTGCTGAGCGGCGACAGTCCGATGCGCAGGGCGTCGGGGTTGCGGAAGTCGGGCACGACGCCGGCGTCCCAGAGCCGGGCCACGATGCCGCGGAACGACTCGTGCGTGATGGTGACGTGGCTGCCGCGTTCCGCCGCGGCCCGGGGAGTAGCGACGGTCACCCCGAGCGGCACGAGCCAGGCGTCGACGAGGTCGAAGGCGTAGTCGGTCAGGGCGAGCGACTTCGTCCTGATGGCGTCGATGCCGGCCTCGTCGATCAGGTCGAGCATGTCGTGCATCGCGAGCATGCCCATCACCGGGGGAGTCCCGCTGACGAACCGTCGGATGCCGGCCGCCGCCTCGTACCCGTCGGCCATCGCGAACACGTCGGCCGCGCCCATCCACCCCTGGATCGGCTGGTCGAGTTCGGGCAGCAGCGAGGCGCGGGCGTAGACGAAGGCGGGGGCACCCGGGCCGCCGTTGAGGTACTTGTATGTGCAGCCGACGGCGAGGTCGACACCCCACTCGTCGAGCTGCATCGGCACGACGCCGACGCTGTGGCAGAGGTCGGCCAGCACGAGCCCGCCCGCCTCGTGCACGAGCGTCGTGACGGCCGGCAGGTCGACCAGCCACCCCGACCGGTACGACACGTGGTTCACCAGCAGCAGTGCCGTCTCGGGCCCCACGACGTCGCGCACCTGCGACACGGTCACGCCGGTCGCCTTGTCGACGGCGATCCAGCGGATCGTCGCCCCGTGCTCCCGCGCGATGCCCTCGACGACGAAGCGGTCGGTCGGGAACTGGTCGTCGTCGATCACGATCTCGTGGCGGTCGGGCCGGGCCCGCAGAGCGGCGCGGATCGCCTTGTAGAGCAGCACGGTCGTCGAGTCGGCCACGACCGTCTGACCCGGCGCGGCACCGAGGCAGGCCGCCGCGATGCGGTCGCCGAGCTCGGTCGGCAGCGACATCCAGCGCTCGTCCCACGAACGGATCAACCGCGTGCCCCAGGCGCCCTCGACGAACTCGGACAGTCGCGACAGCGTGGCGGTCACGGGCCGCCCCAGCGAGTTGCCGTCGAGGTACGAGACCACGTCGACGGCCGGCACGAACCGGTCGACGAACGACGCCAGCGGGTCGGCAGCGTCGAGCGGGCCGGCGGGATGCGCCGAGGCCTGCTCGTCGGGGTCGGTGGAGTCGGCGGGGTAGGCGAGCGGATCGGTCATCAAGTCTTCTCCTCGAGGGCGACGGCGAGCAGCTCGTCGGCGGTCAGTGCGGTCGCGCGCGCGAGCCAGGCGGCCCGCTCGTCGGAGGACGCGGAGGCGCGGGGCGCGTCGGCGATCCAGGTCACGCGGGTGAACGGCAGGCGTGCGCCGCCGGTCGGCTCGGCGACGTCGGGGGCGAGGGCGTCGAGGAGTCCGGCCAGCCCGAAGCCGGCCCGGCCCATCGCACGCAGCTCGCGCTCGTTCACGCCGAGCGGCAGGTCGCCGTTGCCGAGATCGGTGCCGTAGAGCACCCGGCCGCCCGCGGCACGGAAGCGCGAGAGGTTGTCGACCGCCGTCTCGTGCGCGACCCCGCCGACACCGTAGCCGTGGATGTCCAGCGTGCTCACCCACGTCGTCGAGGCGGCCAGCCGCGCGACCAGCTCGTCGTCGAGCCGTTCGCTGAAGGGCGTGTGCGCGAACCGGTCGACCCCGGCGTCCGCCGCGCGGGCGGCCTGGCCGACCCCCTGGACGTGGGCGACCACGGGCAGGCCGAGTCCGTGCGTGGCGTCGACGACGACCTGCAGCGTCGCGTCGTCGAGCACGGGCCCGGCGTCGGTGTTCAGGGCGACCTTGACGATCGAGGCGCCGAGGGCGTGCTGCTGTTCGACGAGCCGGGCCGCGCGGCGCAGCCGGGTCGAGGCGCGCAGGCCGGCCACCACCAGGGAGGCGCGGGGCGGCGCCCAGCCCGACCGGCTCGGGTACCCGCCCGGTGCGGTGATCAGCCCACCGGCGATCGTCACCTCGGGCCAGCCGTCCCGCCCCGACCGGCCGAGCCAGCCGTGCGCGATCGCCGGGTCCCACCCGAGGTCGACGACCCGCGAGATGCCGCCGACGGTCAGCTGCGCGGCGTCGATCAGGCCGAGGTGGACGTGCGAGTCGGTGAAGGGGGCGAGCACGGTGCCCGGCACGTGCGGCAGCTCGGCCCCGGCCAGGGTGTCGGCGTCGTGCGCGTCGGCCGACCCGGCGAAGACGACGCCGTGGGCGTCGAGCCGCAACAGGCTGCGACCGGACCACCGGCCCGACCAGGCGTGGTCGACCGTGACGAGCCGCGCCTCCTGGTCCATGACCCGACCCTATTCGTGCGTGCTGCCCGTGCCCTGCAGGCCCGCCCGCGTCCGGGGACGACGAGACGGGCCCGCAGGGTGGGGAGGTGCCGAGGAGGCGCGACCTACGAGGGCAGGACGGCCCGCGAGCACCGCGCGACGTACGGCAGGCGGATGAGGTCGACGCCGCGGGTGTCGGGGTGGGTGTCGAGCAGCTGCTCGACGTCGCGCAGGACGGCCGCGCGGTCGTCCGGCGAGAGCGTGATGACGTAGCTGCGGGACGCGATCATGGCGAGGAACTCGTCGCGACCCAGTTCGTGCACCCAGGCGACGTCGTGTCGCTCGACGGTGCCGAACGGCGCACCGACGACCGGGGCGTCCGACCCCATGTCGCGCTCGCGCGGCTGGTGCATCACCCGGCTGAGCTCCGCGACCCACGGCACCGACTCGTCGCGGATGTTCCAGATCAGGCCGAGCGTGCCGCCGGGGCGCAGCACGCGGGCGATCTCGGGCACGGCTCGGTCGGTGTCGACCCAGTGCCAGGCCTGCGCGACGAGGACGGCGTCGACCGAGTCGTCCCCGAGGGGGATGCTCTCGGCGGACCCCGCGACCGACGTCGCCCCGGGGACGACCTGCTCGAGGGTGGCGCGCATGCCGGGCGAGGGCTCGACGGCCGTGACCGACGGAGCACGGTCGAGCAGCAGACGGGTGAGCTTGCCCGTGCCGGCCCCCAGGTCGACCACGTGACAGGCGCCCTCGGGCAGCAGCCACTCGACGGCCTCGAGGGGGTACGACGGGCGGCCCCTCTCGTAGACGTCGGCGGCCAGCCCGAACGAGGCGGCGAGGTCGGAATCGGGTCGTGCGGGGTCGAAGCCGTGGGCAGCCGGGTCGAACCCCTCCTGGGTTGGTTGATGTGTCACCGGAACACTGTCGCACGTCACGATCCGTCACACACCCTGTGTTACGTCGGCCTCGGGCGCAGCATGGACGAGATGACTTCCACGCTGCCTCCGACCCCCTCGTCCCCGCGTCCGACCCGGCCCCTGCGGGTCGTCGCCGTGTCGGGCACCCTCAGCACGCCGTCCAAGACCGACGCCCTCGTGCACGAGATCGTCACGGCGCTGGGCGACGTCCTGCCGATCGAGGCGCACGTGATCCGGGTCAGCGAACTCGGGCCGCTGTTCGCCGGCGCGCTCACCCGCGACCAGCTCGACGAGCGGGTCGAGCGGGAGCTGGTCGCCATCGAGACCGCCGACCTGCTGATCGTCGCCTCGCCCGTGTACCGCGCCTCCTTCACCGGGCTCTTCAAGCACCTCTTCGACTTCGTCGAGCAGTACGCGCTCGTCGACGTGCCCGTGCTGCTCGCCGCGACGGGCGGCAGCGAGCGCCACGCGCTGATCATCGAGCACTCGCTGCGACCGCTGTTCGGGTTCTTCCAGGCCCTCACGCTGCCGCTCGGCGTCTACGCGCACACGACCGACTTCACGGCGACCGGGGGCGCGGAGAAGTACGCGGTCACGGCCCCCCTGCTGCAGGAGCGCATCCGCCACGCGATCCAGCGCGGCCTGCCCCTGATCCGGTCGAGCATCGCCGAGAAGGGGCGCATCGAGCGGAGCCTCGACGACGGTGGCGCGGGCGACGGGCCGTCGGCGGAGGACCTGCGCGCGAGCGAGCTCGACCTCTCGACGCCGACACGGCTGTTCAGCTGAGCGCACGACCCGAAGGCGGGGCAGCCGCCCCGGATTCCCACGAGTATCGTGGTTCTCGTGAGCCCCGACCCGACGCCCCGTGACCCGTCCGTCGCCCGCTCCGAGATCCGTGACAGCGAGGCGCAACGGCGGCTCGGCCTGTTGCCGTCCGGGGTGCTGCCGGGGCGTGCCGCCCGATGGGTGGCCGACGGTGTCGACGACCCGTCCGTGCGCGCGCTCGCCGAGGCGCAGACCAGCACCGACGACGCCCGCGAGACGCTGCTGGCTCGGGCCGCGAGCGACCTCGGCCTCGGCTTCGACTCGGTGCGCGAGGCACGGGCGCACCACGGCCAGCGCGTCGTCGAGTCGATGACGGCCGCGTCGGCCCCGAACGACGCCCTGGGCTTCTCGAACGGCTTCACCGACACCATCGAGGAGTCGGTGCGCGACAGCATCGCCCGCCTCTTCAAGCCCCGCGGCTGAGCCTTGTCCCGCGGCTGAGCCTGGCCCCGCGGCTGAGCCGCGCACCCGACGCGACCGGACGCGGGAGGCGCGGTGCCGGTCACGACCGACACCGCGCCTCCTGCAATCGCTCCGTGGGTCAGGCCTTGCCGACCTCGAGCTCGACGACGGCCCACGACAGGGCGGGCAGGCGCAGGCGAGCGGTGCCGCCGTCGACCGTGACGCCGGTCAGCGGGACGAGCCCCACGGTGTCCTGCGCGTTCTCGGTGTTGGACGAGAAGCGGTCGCCGCCCTCGGGCACGGCCAGCACCTCGGCGCGGGTGACGCGTCCGCCGCTGAAGCCGCGCAGGGCGACCTCGACGTCGGCGGCCTCGTCGAGTCCGCGGTTCGCGAGGAAGAACGCGACCGTGCCGGCCTCTTCGTCGTAGGTGGCGCTGACGTCGACCAGGTCGGCGTCGCCGTACTTCTCGGTGTCGACCTTGTCGCTCGTGACGAGCGTGCGCAGGATCTGCCCGGTCGCGAGCGCCGCCATGCGGGCGAACGGCCAGAAGATCGACTGGCGCCACGCGGGCCCGCCGGCCTCGCTGCGGATCGGCGCGATGACGTTGACGAGCTGCGCCTGGTTCGCGATCTTGACCCGGTCGCCGTGACGCAGCAGCGAGTTGAGGAAGGTGCCGACCACGACGGCGTCGGTGACGTTGTATTGGTCCTCGATCAGGCGCGGGTGCTCGCGCCAGCCCTTCGAGACGTTGTGCGGCTGGTCGTCCGAGTCGAGGCCGGTCTGGTACCAGACGTTCCACTCGTCGAACGAGATGTCGACCTGCTTCGTGTGCTTGCCGGCGGCCTTGACCCCGTCGATGGTGGACACGACCTCCTCGATGAAGGCGTCCATGTCGACGGCCGTCGCGAGGAAGCTCTTCGCGTCGCCGTCGTGCTCCTGGTAGTAGGCGTGCATCGAGACGTAGTCGACCTCGTCGTACGCGTGGGTGAGGACCTCGTGCTCCCAGGTGCCGAAGGTGGGCATGCCGCGGCCCGAGCTGCCCACCGCGACCAGTTCGATCGAGTCGTCGACGAACTTCATGGCCTTGGCGGCCTCCTGGGCCAGACGGCCGTACTCGGTGGCGGTCTTGTGGCCGATCTGCCACGGGCCGTCGAGCTCGTTGCCGAGGCACCAGAGCTTGATGTCGAACGGGTCCTTGGCGCCGTTGGCGATGCGACGGTCGCTGAGCGCCGTGCCACCGGGATGGTTGGCGTACTCGACGAGCTCACGAGCCGCGTCGACGCCGCGGGTGCCGAGGTTGACGGCCTCCATCACCTCGGTGCCGGCGAGCTTCGACCAGGCGACGAACTCGTGCAGGCCGAAGGCGTTGGTCTCGACCGTGTGCCAGGCGCCGTCGAGGCGACGCGGGCGCTGGTCGACCGGCCCGACTCCGTTCTCCCAGTTGTAGCCCGACACGAAGTTGCCGCCGGGGTAGCGGATGACGGTCGCGCCGAGTTCTTTGGTGAGGTCGAGGACGTCCTGACGGAAGCCGTTCTCATCGGCGGTGGGGTGGCCGGGCTCGTAGATGCCGGTGTAGACGCAGCGGCCCATGTGCTCGACGAACGAGCCGAAGAGGCGGCGCGGGACCGGGCCGATGGTGAACTCGCGGTCGACGGTGATGCGGGCGGTGGACATGGATCTCCTAGCTGAGGGGAACGGCGTGCGTGTGGTGGGGACGAGGAGGCGCGGTGCGGCAGGGCGCGCGGGTGCGGGGCGGGCGGGTCACTGCCCCCCGAAACCGGTGGTCGAGATGCCCTTGATGATCTGTCGTTGGAAGAACAGGAACACGAGGATCAGCGGCAGGGCCGCGAGGACGGCGGCGGCCATGTTCTGCGCGTACTGGATGCCGTAGGCGCTCTCGATGGTCTGCAGGCCGACCGGCAGCGTGAGCAGCGAGGCGTCGTTCGTGACGATGAACGGCCACAGGAAGTTGTTCCAGGCGCCGATGAACACGAAGATCGACACCGCCCCGAGGATGGGCCGCGACAGCGGCAGCAGGATCGTGAAGAACACCCGGATGCGCCCGGCGCCGTCGACGCGGGCGGCGTCCTCGAGCTCGATCGGCACCTGGTCGAAGAACTTCTTCAGCACGAAGACCATGGCCGGGGCGATGGCCTGCGGCAGGATGATGCCCCAGTACGTGTCGACCATGTCGAAGGCGAGCATCTGGTAGAACAACGGCACGATCAGCACCTGCGGCGGGATGATGATCGACGCGATCGTCGCCACGTAGAGCCACTTCTTGCCCCGGAAGTCGAGGCGCGAGAACGCATACGCGACGAGCGCCGAGGTGGCCACGACGATCACGGTGATCACGATCGACGTGAACAGGCTGTTGAACAGCCACACCGGGATGTTGCCCTGCTCGAGCACCCCGCGGTAGGCGTCGAGCGTGAAGCCGCCGGCCGGGATCCAGGTCTGCGGCGTCGCCGCGGCGTCGGTCTCGCTCTTGAACGAGGTGGCGAGCGACCACAGGAACGGCAGCAGCCAGAGGACGGCGAGCACGACCAGGATGATCACGCTGAGGACGGCCATCGGGCCGAACGGCTTCTGGCCGGGCTTGTGGCCCTTCCGACCGCGGTCGGCGGTGGGGGCGCGCAGGTCGGACGTGGGGGCGATGGCGGGGGCGGTCATTTCTGGGCTCCCTTGCGGTTGCGGGCCGTGATGCTGAACTGTGCGATCGAGATGACGACGATGACCGCGAAGAAGATGTACGAGATCGCCGACGAGTAGCCGAAGCGGTAGCCGGTGAACCCGGTGTCGAAGATGTACTGCACGGCCGAGCGGGTGCTGCCCGCCGGTCCGCCGGTGGTCATCTGGTAGATCTGGTCGAAGACCTTCAGTGAGGCGAGCACCTGCAGGATGACGATCAGGCCGGTGGTCGGGCCGAGCTGCGGGATGGTGATCGACAGCAGCGAGCGCCAGCGTCCGGCGCCGTCGAGCGACGCGGCCTCGTACTGCTGGTCGGGGATGTTCTGCAGGGCGGCGAGGTACAGCAGGAAGTTGAAGCCGACCGTCCACCAGACGGTGGTCGCGACCACGGCGATCATGGCGGTGTCGGGGTCCTGCAGCCAGGCGGGCTGCGGCAATCCGAGCGTGCCGAGGACGTTGTTGATCGGGCCGAGGGTCGGGCTGTAGAGCTGGATCCAGAACAGCGAGACGACCGTCGAGGCGAGCAGGTACGGCAGGAAGAAGCTCAGCCGCCAGAGCCACTGCCCCGGCAGCCCGGTGTTGACGAGGATGGCGAGCACGAGGGCGACGACGACGAGCGGGATCGTGCTGAGCACCGTGAACCACAGGGTGTTGAGCATCGAGCGCCACATGTCGCCGTCGGCGAAGGCCTCGGCGTAGTTGGCGACGCCGATCAGCTCGCCGCCCTGGCCGGTCAGGCTCTGGCCGGTGAAGCTCAGGTAGAAGCCGTGCAGCAGCGGCCAGACCAGGAACACCGCGAAGAGCACGGTGAACGGGGCGGCGAAGCCCCACCCGATGCGGTTGTCGGACGGGCCGGTCCGCTTGCGGGAGGTGCGGCTGAGGTCGGTCGAGCGGGCGTCGGACCGCGCGCGGTCGGCGGTGGCCCGGGGGGCCTTGACCGTGGTGGAGGTCACAGATCGACTCCTTCGTCGTCGTGATGGTCGGGTCGTGCGGAGGGGGAGGAGAGCGGTGTCGGGCGTGCGGGGCGGCCGGGTCGGCCGGTGGCGCGGGGGCGTCGCATGGTCGTCACACCGGGGCCGGGCGCGACAGCTGGGTGTTCACGCGCGCGACGAACCGCCGCATGCCGTCGGCCGCGTCGTCCTTGGCGAGGATCACCGACTGGATCGAGTCGAGGAAGTACGTCTGGAAGTCCGAGCCCGAGCCGGTGAACCAGGCGGGCGGGTCGTAGTTGAGGTAGTCGGCGGCCTCTGCGTAGTTCGCCTGCGGTCGCAGCTCGGCGTACTCGGGGCTCTCGACGATGGGCAGGTAGGCGGGGATGTGCCCGGCCGCGGCCCACGAGAGGGAGTCCTTGAGGATGGTCGAGACCATCTTGTAGACGTCCTCGCGCTTGACGTCGTCGACCTCGCTCTGCCGCGGCAGCACGAACGCGTGCGAGTCGGCGTAGACGGCCGGCGTGCCGAACAGCGTCGGGATGATGCTGCCGTCGAACGGGATGCCCGCATTCTCGGCGCTCGGGACCTCCCACACGCCGGTGAAGAGCATGCCGCTCTCACCGCTGACGAACTCGGCGATGCCCGACTGGATGTCGCTGGCCGTGGCCATGGCCGTGCCGTCGGTGAGCTGCTGCATGAACTCGAGCGCGGTGACCGCGGCCTGCTCGTCGTACTCGACCGTGCCGCCCTCTTTCAGCACCATGTCGGCGCCCTGCTGCTTGTAGAACGTGTAGAACATGCGCCACAGCTGGGCGCCGTCGTTGAGGTAGCCCCACGAGGCGCCGTGCTTGCCGGTCACCTGCTGCATGGCGTTCGCGACCTCGAGGAACTGCTCGGGGCTGCTGATCTCGACGAGCTTGCCGTCGGGGCCCAGCGCACCCGCCTGCGCGGCAATGTCGGTGTTGTACAACAGGATGAACGGGTGCGAGTCGAGCGCGACCGAGTACAGGTCGCCGCCGTTGAAGCCCTTCTTCCAGACCGCCTCGGCGAAGTCCTGTTCGCGGACGCCGTACGACGCGAGCTTGTCGACGTCCCACGGGTCGAGCAGGCCACCGGGGGCGTAGCCGGGCACGCGCGACGCGTGCATGATCGCGACGTCGGGCGCGCGCCCGCCGGCCGAGGCCATGGCGAGCTTCGTGTAGTACGGGGTGCCCCAGGCGAGCACGGTCTGCGTCGCGTGGAACTCGGGGTTCTGCTCGTTGGCCTGGTCGATCAGCGCCGACATCTTGATGCCGTCACCGCCGCTCAGCAGGTGCCAGAACTTGAGCTGGGCGACGTCCGTGCCCGAGCCGGTGACGGCGCCGGGGGCGCAGCCCGAGAGGCCCGTGGCGACGAACGCTCCGCCGACGAGGGCTGCCGAGCCGAGCAGCATGCTGCGGCGACTGAGGCCTCGGGGGGTGGCGGTGCCGCGGGTGGTGCCCGGTCGTGGTGCCGGGGTCGTCCGATGGTTCTCGGTCATCTTCACTCCTTTGTGATGTGTGACGAGAGCGACTATTCCATCGTTGTAACGGAATCGCAAGAGGCGTTCGGCACAACACCAGGAGGTGGGCACGGCGCCAGGTTTTCTCGTGGCGTCGTGCCCATCTCGTGGTGTCAGGCGCGGGTGCTGGCGCGCACGACGATCTCGTGGGGGATGAGCACGAGCTCGGCCGCGCCCTGCCGGTCGGCGATGCGGGCCGCGAGCAGCTCGAGGGTGCGGTCGACGAACAGTCGCTTGTCGAAGGAGACGGTCGTCAGCGGCGGCACGGAGAACCTCCCGTCGACGATGTCGTCGAAGCCGGCGACCGCGACGTCGTCGGGGACGCGCAGGCCCCCCGAACTCAGCGCGCTGACGGCGCCGATCGCGAGCGAGTCGGTGAAGCAGAAGATCGCGTCGGGCCGGTCGCCGCGATCGATCGCGGCGCGGACGACGGCGAAGGCGTCGGCCGACGTCCATTCGGGGCACGAGTACTGCAGAGCACGGTCGACGGGCAGCCCGGCCTCGGCCATGGCCTGCTCGAAGCCTCGGGTGCGCGCGCGGGCCGTCGCCGTGTCGAACTCGCCGGCCGAGTCGCCCAGGGTCGCGATGCGGCGGTGCCCGACGGCGATCAGGTGGGCTGTCATGTCGCGGGCCGCGGCGACGCTGTCGACCCGCACCTGGTCGACGAGAGTCTGTTCGACCTCGCCGATCACGACGACGGGCGGCAACGAGTCGGTGGCGGCCCCGGTGCCGGAACCGGCCGACGACAGGGCGCTGGCGTCGAGCGTGATCGGGTTGAGGACGAGGCCGTCGACGAGGTGCTCCTTGCCCCGCGAGAGCAGCTCGCCCTCGCGCTCGGGCCGCGAGCCGGTCTGCTCGAGCTGGATCGACCAGCCGCGTTCGTGCGCCTGCTCGACGAACCAGTGCGTCATCTCGGCGCTGTACGGGGTGCTCAGGTCGGGGAAGGCCAGGGCGATCGACCCGGTGCGCCCGGTGCGCAGGCCGCGCGCGCTGAGGTTCGGCACGTAGTCGAGCTCGGCGAGCGCGCTCTCGACCCGGGTCCTGGTGTCGGGTCGCACGAAGACGACGCCGTTGATCACGTTCGAGACGGTCTTCGGCGACACTCCGGCGAGTGCCGCCACGTCCTTCACCGTCGCGCGCATTCCCACAGGCTAGTGGCGGCCACGAGACCCCGGGGCCCCGCTCAGGCGGAGGCGAGCACCTTGACGATGCGCTGCAGCGAGACGCTCTCGCTCGGGCGCAGGTCCTGTGCGAACAGGCTGAGGCGGAACTCCTCGAGCATCCAGCGGGCGCGGACGAGCGCAGGAGGCGCGGTGTCGGTCGGCGGGAACGTCCCGCCCGCGGCCTCGTACCGCTCGGTCGCCTGCTGCACCTCGCTCAGCCAGACGCGGTCCCGCCCGGGGTTCTCGAGCAGCTTCGCCGTGCGCTTCGTGATGCCCACGAGGTACACCGGCACGCGCTGCAGCTGCTGGAGCCCGGTCTGCGACACGAAGCCCGGACGGATCAGCCGGTCGCGCTGCTGGCGCATGTCGGTCAGCGCGGCGAGGAGGGTCATCGACGTCGCACCCTTCATCGCCTTGTCGGCGTCGCGGGCGGCGGTCAGCGTGCGGGCGACGAGCGAGACGGTCTGGAACATCTGGTCCATCACGGCCCCCGACACCCGGTCGCGAGTCGAGAGGAACTCTTTCTTGGTCATCACCATGCCGTCGGGCTTCACCCGGAACAGCACGTCGTCGACGACGGCCACCAGGCAGTCCGCGAAGAGCGCCGACGTGTTCTGGTACGGACTCGTCGCCAGGATGAGCTTCTCGGCGCTCGTCAGGTGCTGCTGCACATAGGCCACGGGCGACGGCGTCGCCAGCATCAGCAGGCGCCGCACGCCCTTCGGCGTCGCGAGGGCCTGGTCGGCGGGTGTCGCCATCAATGTGATCGAGACCGAGTCGCCGTGGTCGACCAGAGCCGGGTAGGCCCGGATGACGGTGTCGCCGTGACGGGTGTCGACGACGGCGGGGAGCTCGTCGAAGTCCCACGACGTCAGGCCCTCGCGCTCGATCGAGCTGGTGGGGCGAGGCGCGACGGGCGTGGTGTCGCCACCCGCGCCTCCTCGTCCTCGACCCCGGCCGCGGCCGCGCTCCTCGCGCCCGCCGCCCTGCGTGACGCGGGCGACGCTGTCGCGCGTGGCGTCGCGCAACCGGTGCTGCAGCGCGTCCAGGTCTTTGTCGGCACCGACCGTGCGGCCCCGCTCGTCGACCACCGCGTACGTGACCCGCAGGTGGGCGGGCACGCGGTGCAGGTCGAAGTCGTCGGTCGTGACGGGCGTGTAGGTGAGCTTCTTGATGGCCGCGGCCACGGTCGCGGTGAACGGCTCGTCGACGTCGGCGGGCGGTGCGTCGGGCAGCTCGTCGGTGATCTTCGACGCCCAGTCGGCGGCGGGGACCACGTTCTTGCGGATCTGCTTCGGCAGCGACTTGATCAACGACGTGACCAGCTCGTCGCGCAACCCCGGCACCTGCCAGTCGAACCCGACCGGACGGAGGCGCGGCAACAGCGGCAGCGGGACGATCACGGTCACGCCGTCGTCGTCGGCCCCCGGCTCGAACTTGTAGCGCAGGGTCAACGTCTGGTCGCCCTGCTGCCACGTGCTCGGGAAGCCCTGTTCGTCGACGTCGGGTTCGTCGTCCCCGAGCAGGTCGGCGGCGGTCATGGTGAGCAGGTCGGGGGTGTCGACCTTGGCCTTGCGCCACCAGCCCTCGAAGTCGCGCATGCTGGCGACGTCGGCCGGGATGCGCCGTTGGAAGAACTCGAACGCGGCGTCGCCGTCGACCAGGATGTCGCGGCGGCGGGTGCGCTCTTCGACCTCGGTCAGCTCGCGGATCAGCTGCTGGTTCTTCTGCTCGAAGGCCTGGTGCCCCTCCCAGTCGCCCTCGACGAGCGCGTGTCGGATGAACAGCTCGCGGGCGTAGGCGGGGTCGATGCGCGAGAACTGGATGCGCCGTCGCTCGACGATCGGCACACCGTAGAGCGTGACGCGCTCGTAGGCGACGACGGCACCCTGCTTCTTCTCCCAGTGGGGCTCGCCGTAGCTGCGCTTCACCAGGTCGGGCGCGAGCGGTTCGGCCCAGGCCGGGTCGATCGAGCCGGCGACCCGGGCGAACAGGCGGCTGGTCTCGACCAGTTCGGCGGTCATCACGGCCGCCGGCGGCTTCTTCGCGAGGCTGCTGCCCGGGAAGATCAGGAACCTCGTCTGGCGGGCACCGACGAAGTCCTTCTTCTGCGGGTCGAACAGGCCGATCTGGCTGAGCAGGCCGGCCAGCAGGCTGCGGTGCACGCCGTCGGGGTTCGCGCTGCGCTCGCCGACGTGCAGCCCGAGGGGACGGGCTGCTCGGGTGAGTTGGCGGTAGACGTCCTGCCACTCGCGGATGCGCAGGTAGTTGAGGAACTCGTCGCGGCACAGCCGCTTGAAGGCGTTGCCGCTGAGCTCCCTCTGCTTGTCCTCGAGGTACTCGAACAGGTTGAGCAGGGTGAGGAAGTCGCCCTTGGGGTCGCGGAAGCGCGAGTGCTTCTCGTCGGCCTGGGCTCGTCGATCGAGGGGGCGCTCGCGGGGGTCCTGGATGCTCAGCGCCGAGACGATGGCGAGCACCTCGCGTGTCGTGCCCTGCGTCTTCGACTCGACGACCATCCGGGCGAGGCGCGGGTCGATCGGCAGTCGGGTGAGCTGCTTGCCGACACGCGTGATCTGGCCACCCTGGGTGACGGCGCCGAGCTCGCGCAGCAGATCGAGGCCGTCCTTGATGCCGCGGGAGTCGGGCGGCTGCAGGAAGGGGAAGGCGGCGATGTCGCCGAGGTTCAGCGAGATCATCTGCAGGATGACCGCGGCGAGGTTGGTCCGCAGGATCTCGGGCTCGGTGAACTCGGGACGCTTCTCGAAGTCGGTCTCGCTGTAGAGGCGGATCGCGATGCCGCTGCTCGTGCGACCGGAGCGACCGGACCGCTGGTTGGCGCTCGCCTGCGAGATGGCCTCGATCGGCAGGCGCTGCACCTTGGCCCGGGTCGAGTAGCGGCTGATGCGGGCCGTGCCGGCGTCGATCACGTACTTGATGCCGGGCACGGTGAGGCTGGTCTCGGCGACGTTGGTCGCGAGGACGATGCGCCTGCGGGTGCCGGCGGTCGTGCTGGGCTGGAAGACGCGGTGCTGGTCGGCGGCGCTCAGCCGGCCGTAGAGGGGCAGCACCTCGGTGTGCGGCAGGTTGCGGCCGCGGATGCTCTCTTCGGCGTCTCGGATCTCGTTCTCGCCGCTGAGGAAGACCAGGACGTCGCCGCTCGACTCGCGCGCGAGCTCGTCGAGGGCCTCGTTGATGCCCTGGAGGTAGTCCTTGTCGTCGGCGCGCTGCCTGCGGTCGCCGGCCCGCGCCTCCTGCCGGTCGCCCTGCCGACCCGAGGGGCGGTCGTCGTCGTCGAGGTCGCCGTCGTCGTCGCTCGTGGTGTCGTCGGCGACGAGGGGTCGGTAGCGGACCTCGACCGGGTAGGTGCGACCCGAGACCTCGACGATGGGCGCGTCGCCGAAGTGCTTCGAGAACGACTCGGGGTCGATCGTGGCGCTGGTGATGATCAGCTTGAGGTCGGGGCGGCGGGGCAGCAGCTGCTTGAGGTAGCCGAGCAGGAAGTCGATCGTGAGGCTGCGCTCGTGGGCCTCGTCGATGATGATCGTGTCGTAGCGCTCGAGCTCGCGGTCGAAGTGGATCTCGTTGAGCAGGATGCCGTCGGTCATCAGCTTGATCTGCGTGTCGGCGCCGACCTTGTCGGTGAACCGCACCTGGTACCCGACGACGCCGCCGACCTCGTCGCCGAGTTCTTCGGCGATGCGCTCGCTGATCGTGCGGGCCGCGATGCGACGGGGCTGGGTGTGGCCGATCTTGGTGCGACCGAGCTCGAGGCAGATCTTGGGCAGCTGGGTCGTCTTGCCCGAGCCGGTGGCGCCGGCGACGATGACGACCTGGTTGTCACGGATCGCCGCGGCGATGTCGTCGCGCCTCTGGCTGACCGGCAGCTCGGCGGGATACGTGATGGTGGGGATCATGAGCCCTCCATCGTAAGCCGCCCGGGCTGGGCGGGGGCGCGCCGGTCGTGTCGCGTCGTAGGATCGCGGCAGACTGCACGTCGACGGAGACGGAGAGACACAGATGTCATCAGCACCCAGCCCCCGAGGCCACGCCACCGCGTCGGTCGCGGCCATCCTGGCGGAGTCGGCCGCCCGGCACCCCGACGACGTCGCCGTCATCGTCGGGCCCACCTCGACCACCTACGCCGAGCTCTGGCAGCAGACGCTGGCCTACGCCGGTGCCCTCCGTGCCCGTGGCGTCGGCCCCGGCGACCGGGTCGCCATGCTCGTCCCGAACGTGGCCGACTTCCCGCGGGTCTACTACGCGACGCTCGCGCTCGGCGCGGTCGCCGTGCCTGTGCACGCCCTCCTGAAACGACACGAGATCGAGTACGTGTTGCGGGACAGCGGCTCCCGCCTGCTCGTCTGCGCCGCGCCGCTGCTCGGCGAAGGAGGTGCGGGAGGGCAGCTGGCCGGGGTCGACGTCCTGACCGTGCTCGCGCCTCCTGCCGGCGACGCGCCCCAGGCAGATGCGGCCGACGGCGCCGTGCCCGCGCCCGACCGCCTGGAAGACCTCGCCGCGGCCGCCGAACCGCTCGACACCTACGTTCCCCGCGACCCGTTCGACACCGCCACGATCCTCTACACGAGCGGGACCACCGGCCAGCCCAAGGGCGCCGAGGGGTCGCACCTCGCGCTGATCGAGCAGGTCAACACCAACCTGATGACGACGTTCGACATGCACCGGGGCGACGTGCTGCTCGGTGCGCTGCCGCTGTTCCACACCTTCGGGCAGACCTGCACGATGAACACCGGGTTCCGGGTCGGCGCGACCATCGTCATGCTGCCGAGGTTCGACGGCGACGCCGCGCTCGCCGCCATGGTCGAACACGGCTGCGAGGTGTTCATGGGCGTGCCCACGATGTACATGGCCCTCATCGCCGCCGCCACCCGCAGCGAGGCGCGTCCGCCGTTGCGCTACGCCGTCTCGGGCGGGGCCTCGCTGCCGCTCGCGGTGCTCGAGAAGTTCCAGCAGGTGTACGACGCACCGATCCACGAGGGCTACGGCCTGACCGAGACCTCGCCCGTCGCGACCTTCAACCACGTCGGGGTGCCGCCGCGACCCGGGACCATCGGCACACCGATCTGGGGCGTCGACGTCGAGATCGCCGACCAGCACGTCGAGGACTCGATCGTGCTGCTGCCGCACGGCGAGATCGGCGAGCTCGTCATCCGTGGTCACAACCTGATGAACGGCTACCTCAACCGTCCCGACGACACCGCGAAGGCGATCGTCGACGGCTGGTTCCGCACGGGCGACCTCGGCACGAAGGACGACGACGGCTACCTGACGATCGTCGACCGCACGAAGGACATGATCATCCGCAACGGCTACAACGTGTACCCGCGGCAGGTCGAAGAGGTACTCGCGCTGCACCCCGACGTCACGATGGCAGCCGTCTTCGGCGTGCCGCACGAGCTGCACGGGCAAGAGATCGAGGCGGCCGTCGTCCTGCGCGACGGCGCCACGGCGACGCCCGACGAGTTGGTCGCGTTCGTGGCCGACGAGATCGCGGCCTACAAGTTCCCCCGCGTCGTCCACGTCCTCGACGCCCTGCCCCTCGGCCCCAGCGGCAAGGTGCTCAAGCGCGAGCTCGTCGACCGCTTCTCGGCGGCCCCTGCCTGAGCCGACGGAGGGGCCGCGACGCCCCGTCGACCGCGGCCCGGGGGCACCCCCCGGACGGGGATCACCAGGACGGGGGCTGCCCGGACGGGGGCTGCCGGGCGCACGATCGGGCTTCTAGCCTCACAGCAGAACCTCAGCCCGATCGGACAGGACCCCCGTGAACTCTTACATCACCCGTGCCCTCGGCGTGACCGCCGCCGTCGGTGGCATCGTCGCCCTGAGCCTGGCCGGCGTCACGGCGGCGACCGCCGACCCCGCTTCCGGGTCCTTCTCCGAGGCCGACACGAGCACCGCCGCCGCAGCACCCGTCCTCGACCGTTACCAGGGGGCCGACCGCTTCGCGACAGCCGCCGACATCGCCGGCCGGGCGTACCCGGACGGCGCCGGCACGGTCATCGTCGCGAACGGCCTGCTGTTCCCCGACGCGCTGAGCGCCGCTCCGGCCGCCGCGCGGATCAAGGCGCCGCTCCTCCTGACGGCTCCGACCTCCCTCCCGTCGTCGGTGGCCGACCGCCTCGTCGCCCTCAAGCCGCGGAACGTCGTCGTCATCGGGGGCGTCAACGCCGTGTCGCCCGCCGTCGCCACCCAGATCACCAAGCTCACCGGAGCGACGGTCGAACGTGTCCAGGGTGCCGACCGCTACGCGACCTCCCGGGCCGTCGTCGACGCGTTCTTCGCCGAGACCGGCGTCTACCGGGCCTTCGTCGCCTCGGGCCAGAACTTCCCCGACGCGATCAGCGCCAGCGCCGCGGCTGGCGCGGGCAGCACCGACTCGACCGGTGCGCCGGACGCGGTCGTCCTCGTCCCGGGCTCGGCGGAGCATCTGGACCAGGCCACGTCGACCTTGCTCGACGACCTCCAGGTCGAGACCGTCGCCGTCGTCGGTGGATCGCTGGCGGTCTCGGACGGCATCTTCGGGGATCTGGAGGCGCAGTTCCCCGGCAACATCGCCCTGCTCGCAGGCAGCGACCGGTACGAGACGTCGGCCTTCGTCGCGTTCTTCGCGTTCAGCGACGCGGAGGCCGTGAACCCCCGCGACGACGACTCGGGCACCGTGTACCTCGCATCTGGTCAGAACTTCCCAGACGCGCTCTCGATCGCCGCGGTGGCCGGTGCCGAGAAGTCGCCCGTGCTCCTCACCGCGCCCGGCTGCACGAACTACTACGCCGAGGACCTCATCGCAGGCCTCGCGTCCGAGAAGGTCGTCACGATCGGCGGCCCGGCGGCCGTCTCCGAGAACGCGGCGACGTTGAACTACTGCCCACGCCCGCCCGTCGGCTGACCCGCTCGCCGGCCGGTCCTTCCGTCGGTAACACCGCAGGATGATCGCCATCGTGCTCGCCGTGCTCCTCCGGGGCACGACGGGCACGGTGGCGTTTCCTCTTCCCGTCGGCGTGAGCCCGCCGGCCATCGGTGCCGCGACGCCGTACCGTCTCCGCCGTACCGCCCGAGCGGGTGCTCGACCCGTGATGGCGACGGCGTCCCCTCGAAGCTCGGTGGTGGTCGGTGAGCGCAGTCCATGACGTGGCCGGGTCGGCCTGCTCGCAGGGGCCGACGTCGAGTCGGTCGTGCTGACGCGACCCGTCCGCCCCTCCCGTCCGGAGGCGCCCGCCACCTAGAGTGGAACCTCGACGGTCGTGACGGGGCTCTGGCCCCCGCACGTCCGGCCCGTCCCGGCGGGCCCGTCTCATCACGAAGGAGTGACATGAGCGACACCATCACCGCACCCGCCCCGGCCGCCTCCGACGGCCCCGAGATCCACAAGGGCCTGGCCGGCGTCACGGTCGACCGGACGGCGGTCTCGAAGGTCGACGCGGCCAGCAACTCGCTGCTCTACCGCGGCTATCCGGTGCAGCAGCTCTCCGCCGAGCGGGACGTCGAGGACGTCGCCTGGCTGCTGCTGCACGGCGAGCTGCCCACCGCCGACGAGCGGAGCGACTTCGACGCCGAACTCCGCGCGCACCGCGCGCTCGCCCCCGGGCTGCAGCACCTGATCGACCTCATCCCGACCTCGGCCCACCCGATGGACGTCGTGCGCACCGCGGTCAGCGCCATCGGGGCCGCCCGGCCCGAACCGACGACGGGTGCGGGCGCCTACGACGTCGCGGACACGCGTCGACTGGCCACGCACCTGTTCGCCGTGCTGCCCGCCGTCATCGCCTACGACCAGCGGCGCCGCCACGACCTGCCGCCGGTGCCGCCGCGCGACGACCTCGGCTACAGCGCCGACTTCCTGCACCAGGTGTTCGACCGCGAGCCCGACGCGCTCGACGTCGACGCGTTCGACACGTCGATGACCCTCTACGCCGAGCACTCGTTCAACGCCTCGACCTTCACCGCGCGGGTGATCGCCTCGACGCTGTCCGACCTGCACTCGTCGATCGTCGGCGCGATCGGGGCCCTCAAGGGCCCGTTGCACGGCGGCGCCAACGAGGCCGCGCTCGAGCTGCTCGACCGCGTCGGACCGGCCGACGGCGCGGTGGCGTGGCTCGACGACGCGTTCGCCCGCAAGGAGAAGATCATGGGCTTCGGCCACCGGGTCTACAAGAACGGCGACAGCCGCGTGCCCACGATGGAGGACGCCCTCGGCCGCCTCGTCGACCGGGCCCGCGAGCAGGGCGACGACCGGGTCGACGGGCTCAAGGAGACCTACGACGTCGTCGCCGCGACGGTGTTCGAGCGCAAGGGGCTGAAGCCGAACGTCGACTACCCGTCCGGGCTGGCGTACCACCTGATGGGCTTCGAGACGTCCGTCTTCACGCCGCTCTTCGTCGCGTCGCGCGTCCTCGGCTGGAGCGCCCACGTCATCGAGCAGCGCGAGGCCAACTCGCTGATCCGCCCGCTGAGCGAGTACGACGGCGCACCCCTGAGGGACGTCCCCGCGCGCTGACGCCTACCGTGGCCCGCATGCCGAACCAGCTGCGAGACGCCGTCAGTCCCTACCTCAGGTCGCACGCCGACAACCCGGTCGAGTGGCGCGCCTGGGGGCCGGGGCCGTTCGCCGAGGCCGTCGAGCGAGACGTGCCCGTGATGGTCTCGATCGGCTACTCGACCTGCCACTGGTGCCACGTCATGGCGCGCGAGAGCTTCTCCGACCCCGAGGTCGCGGCCCAGCTCTCGGCCGGGTTCGTCTCGGTCAAGGTCGACCGCGAGGAGCACCCCGACGTCGACTCGAGCTACCTCGCCGCCGCCTCGGCCTTCACCGAGGGACTCGGCTGGCCGCTGACCGTCTTCGTCACGCCCGAGGGTCGGCCCTTCTACGCCGGCACGTACTTCCCGCCGGTGCCCGTGCAGGGTCGACCGTCGTTCCGACAGGTGCTCGACGCCGTCACGGACGCCTGGACCACCAGGCGGACCGAGGTCGACGCCACCGCCTCGGCGGTGCAGGAGGCGCTGGCTGCGGGACCCGCGTCGGTCACCGGCACCGCGCCTCCTGGTCCCGGTACCGGGGTCGCCCTGCCGGGGCGCCCCGAGCTCGCCCACGCCGTCGCCCGGCTCGCCGCCCACGAGGACCGCGAGCACGGCGGCTTCGGCGGGGCCCCGAAGTTCCCGACGGCGCCGGCCCAGCTCGCGTTGCTCGCCCTCGGCGCCGGGGGAGACGACGGCGCGCTCGAACTGGTGTCGCGGACGCTCACGCGGATGGCCGCGTCGCCGCTGCGCGACCCGGTCGAGGGCGGGTTCTTCCGGTACGCGGTCCGGCGCGACTGGTCCGAGCCGCACTACGAGCGCATGCTCTACGACAACGCCCAGCTGCTGCTCGCCTACTCGCGGCTGGCGGTGCTCGACGCGGGACCGGACGCCGCTGCCGCCCCGGGTGCCGACGCCCCGGGTGCCGACGCCACGTCGGGCACCGCGCCGACGTCGGCAACTCAGGAGATCGACACGCATCCTGCCCGGATCGCCGCCGGGGTCGCCGATTTCCTGAGTTCCCGACTGCGCACGGCCGACGGGGCCTTCGGCTCGGCGCAGGACAGCGAGAGCACCATCGACGGCGTCCGCGACGAGGGCGGCTACTACCGACGGGACGCCGCAGGTCGGGCCGCCCTCGACCCGCCGCCCGTCGACGACAAGGTGCTCACGGGCTGGAACGGCCTGGCGATCGCGGCGCTCGCCGAGGCGGGGGCGCGACACGTCCGGCCCGAGTGGGTCGAGACCGCGCGGGGCGCGGCCGACCTGTTGCTCGCGCGTCACGTGACGGACGACGGTCGACTGCTGCGCGCCTCCGTGGGGTCGACCGTGTCGGACGCCATGGCGACCCTCGAGGACCACGGCCTGTTCGCGTCCGGCCTGCTGGCCCTGTCGCTGGCGACGGGCGAGGCCCGGTACGCGGTCGCCGCCCGGTCGTTCGTCGAGGCCTGCCTGCTCGACGACGCCGACCCGAGGATCGTCGCGGCGCCCTCGGGCGGTGACCCGGTGCTCGTCTCGCAGGGCGTGGCCCTGTCGAGCGACCCGAGCGAGGGGGCCTACCCGTCGGGACGCAGTGCGGTCGCGGCGGCCGCGCTCACGCTGCACCAGCTCACCGGGGAGGCGCGCTACCGGTCCGTCGCCGAGCGGCTCGTCGCCGAGGTGGCCGGTTCGGCCCTCGACAACCCGCTCGCGTACGGTGCCGCCTTCGGGCTGCTCGTCGAGCTCGAGGCCCCTCTGACGCAGCTGGTCGTGGTCGAGCCGTCACGGGCGGACCGCCCCGACGGTGACCTCGCCCGGCGGGCGCGAGGTCTCGTCCGCCCCGGGAGCGTCGTCGCCGTGCTGGACGAGGAGGCGCTGGTCGCCTTCGAACACGCGGGTTTCGAGTTGTTCGCGGGTCGCTCGGCCCCCGGGCGCGTGCCCACCGCGTACCTGTGCCGCGACTTCGTCTGCCGACTGCCGGTCACGACCGTCGACGACCTCGACGGGCTGCTGCTCGCGGGCTGACCGCCCGAGCGCGTCGGGCGGCGTCTCGGGCGGGACATCGGCCGGGGGACGCCCCGGGGACACCCGGAGGACGCCCGGGGGCTCAGGCGGCGGCGGGCAGGAGCGGCGCCGCCGGATCGGCGACCCACTCGGAGAGCGAGCCGTCGTAAACCGAGACGCCAGACCGTCCGAGGACCGCGAGGGCGAGAGCGTCGACGCTGGCCGAGACGCCCGTGGCGCAGTACACGACCGTGCGTGGCTCGTCGGGGACGACGGCGAGACGGTCGCGCAACACGGGGTCGCGGGCCAGCGTGCCGTCGTCGGCCAGCAGGGTCTCGGCCGGCACGTTGACGCTGCCGGGGATGTGCCCGGCACGGGGCAGCCGGCTCGACGTCCCGTCGAACTCGTCGCGGGGTGAGCCGGAGACGAGGGCCGCTCGTTCGTCGCCGGCGAGGACGGACTCGACGAAGGCCTTGTCGACCCAGTGCTCGGGGCGTTCGGTCGCGGCGAACCGTGCCGGCAGGGGGTCGGTGCGACCCAGGTCGTAGGGCTTGCCGCGGGCGAGCCACTGCGACCACCCGCCGTCGAGCACCGCCACGGCGTCGTGTCCGTAGGCGTGGAACAGCCACCACAGGCGAGACGCCCAGCGGCCGTCGACGGTGTCGTAGACCACGACGGTGCTGTCGTTCGAGACGCCCAGGGCGGCGACCGCGGCCTGGAAACGTGCGGCGCCGGGACGGGTGAAGGGCAGGTCGGAGTCGGGGTCGCTGAACTCCGCGACCAGATCGGCCAGGACCGCCCCGGGGACGTGCCCGTCGCGCTCGAACCCGTCACGACCGGTGGCGTACGCGACGGACGCGTGGTCGGTGTCGCCGTCGAGCCCGAGGTCGACGAGCACGGTCGCGTCGACGATCGTCAGGTCGTCGGCGCCGAGGTGGTCGGCCAACCACTGCGCGGAGACGACGGGTGATGTGAGGACGGGGGCCATGCGGGCCACGGTAACGCCCACCGGTGACATCGCCCGGTGAGTCCGCAATGAAGCGTCACAGGGGCTGCGGTGCAGCGACCCCGGGCGACGGCACAGGCCCGGTCGGTCGTCTCAGCGACCGGCCTTCTTGGCGGTGATCACCCCGGTGTCGAAGCCCATCAGGTTCAGGCCGCCGTTGAACCGGGCGTGCTCGACCTTCATGCAGCGGTCCATCACGACGGTCAGACCCTGCTCTTCGCCGTGGCGGGCGGCCTCTTCGTTGTAGATGCCCAACTGCACCCAGATGGTCTTCGCCCCGATCGCGAGCACCTCGTCGACCACCGACGGGATGTCGGCGGCCTTGCGGAACACGTCGACGATGTCGGGCACCTCGGGCAGGGAGGCCAGATCGGGGTAGGCCTTCTGACCGAGGATCGTGTCGGCGCGGGGGTTGACGAAGTAGACGCGCAGGTCGGTGGACTGCTGCAGGTACGTGCCGACGAACGAGCTGGACCGGCTCGGGTTCGGCGAGGCGCCGACGACGGCGACGCTCTTCGCCGACCGCAGGATGGCCTGGCGCTCGCGGGCCGACGGCCCGACCCACGTGCGCTGTGACTTGAGCAGCTTGGCGAGGGGTGACGACGAGGGCAGCTCGCAGGTCAGCCCGTTGGTCAGCTGCGTGGTGACGGTGTCGGTCACGTCGGGTCACTCGCCTTTCGTCGCCGCGGCCAGCGCCTGGTCGAGGTCGTGGATGATGTCGTCGGGGTCTTCGATGCCGACGCTGATGCGCACCGAGCCGGGTAGCACGCCCGCGTCGACGAGCTGCTGCTCGCTGAGCTGGGCGTGGGTGGTCGAGCCCGGGTGGATGACGAGCGTCTTCGCGTCGCCGATGTTGGCGAGGTGACTGGCGAGCTCGACCGACTCGATGAAGGTCTTGCCGGCCGGACGACCGCCCTTCAGTTCGAAGGTGAAGACCGAGCCGGGGCCCTTCGGCAGGTACTTCGCCGCACGGTCGTGGTGCGGGTGCCCGGGCAGCCCGGCCCAGCGGACGCGCTCGATGCGCGGGTCGGCGTCGAGCCACTCGGCGACCTGGCGGGCGTTGTCGACGTGGGCCTGCATGCGGAACGGCAGGGTCTCGACGCCCTGGGCGAGCAGGAAGGCCGAGTGCGGAGCGAGGGCCGGCCCGATGTCGCGCAGCTGCTCGGCGCGCAACCGGGTGAGGAAGGCGTACTCGCCGAAGTTGCCCGACCAGTTCAGCCCGCCGTAGCTCGGCACGGCCTGGTCGAAGAGCGGGAAGCGCTCACTGTCCCACTCGAAGCGGCCGGACTCGACGACGACGCCGCCGAGGGTGGTGCCGTGCCCGCCGAGGAACTTCGTGGCCGAGTGCACGACGACGTCGGCACCCCACTCGATCGGCCGGTTGAGGTAGGGCGTGGCGATGGTCGAGTCGACGATCAACGGCAGGCCGTGCGCGTGGGCGACGTCGGCGAGGCCCTCGAGGTCGGCGACCTCGCCGGACGGGTTGGCGACCGTCTCGACGAACACCAGCTTCGTCTCGGGTCGGATCGCGGCGGCGTAGTCCGCCGGGTCGGAGGACTGCACGAAGGTCGTCTCGACGCCGAAGCGACGCAGCGTGACGTCGAGCTGGGTGATCGACCCGCCGTAGAGGTTCGCGCTGGCGACGATGTGGTCGCCCGCGCCGGCCAGCGAGGCGAAGGTGACGAACTGGGCGCTGAGCCCGCTCGCCGTGGCGACGGCGCCGAGGCCCCCCTCAAGGCTGGCGACGCGCTCCTCGAAGGAGGCGGTGGTCGGGTTGGCGAGGCGGCTGTAGATGTTGCCGTACTTCTGCAGGGCGAACCGCGCCGCGGCGTCGTCCGTGTCGTCGAACACGAAGGCGCTGGTCTGGTAGATGGGCAGCGCCCGCGCTCCCGTCGCCGCGTCGGGGATGTTGCCCGCGTGGATCGCCCGCGTGCGGAAGCCGTACTCACGATCTGCCATGCCCCCACGCTAGCCGCTGGGCGTCACGCGGGGACCCGGGACGTCACACGGCGGAACACGGCCGACCCGCGCCTCCTGCGGGGGAGGAGTCGTCCGTCAGCCGCCGGCGACGACCCGGGCGTAGACCTCGAGGGCGTCGTCGACGTGCTGCGCCGCGCGGTCGCGTTCGGCCACCATGACGGCGCTCGCCGCCCCGACGGCATCCGGTTCGCGCAGCAGCCGACGGACCTCGTCGACGATGCCCTCGACGTCGGGCGTCGGCGTGGGGAAGCCGCCACCGGGCGGCACCACCTCGGCGAGGTCGGGGTCGCAGTACAGGACGGGCAGTCCCGTCGCCATCGCCTCGAGCATGACCATGGGCTGGTTGTCGAAGTCGACCGAGCTCGAGACGAGCAGGTGGCTGCGGCGCATGGCGGCGAGCACCTCGGCGTGCGGCACGGCTCCGTGCAGCGTCACGGGCCCGCCCAGGCGCTCGAGCGCCCGCCGCTCGGTGCCGTCGCCGTAGACGTCGACCCGCACGGCCGACCCGAGTCGGCGCGCGGCCTCGACCAGCGCCGCGGGCCTCTTCTCGCGCGAGAGCCGTCCCACCCAGACGACGGTCACCGTCTCGCCGGGGACGAGGAGGCGCGGTGCGGGTTCGCCGATCGCCGCCAGCACCGAGGGCTGGAGTCCGTTCGAGGACACGCTGACCGGGGTCGTCACGCCCTGGTCGACGAGCTTGCGCGCGAAGTGGGCGGAGGGGACGAAGACGTGGGCGCTCGCCCGGGACTGGGCGAGCATGAGCCGCCACATCCGGCGGGCCGAGACGGTCGCCGTGTAGGGCGAACCGGGCTCGACCCGGAGCCCCCGCCGGCTCACGTGCCGGGCGTGGAGGGCGCCGAGCAGGGCCGTGGTCACCGAGGGCAGGGGCAGGGCGTGAGCCGTGTAGACGTCGACCCGGCCGTGCATCGTGTGGACGACGGGCAGACCGAGCGACCGGGCCGCCGTGATGGCGCCGAGCGCGGCGAACATCTCGGAGTGCGTGTGCACCACCTCGATGCGGCGGTTTACGAACTCGCGGCGCAGCCGGTCGGCGACGCGGCGCGGCGACCAGGCGAACGGGTAGCCGTCGGGGCGGAACCACCTCGCCACCGGCAGCGCGACCACCCGGGCGTCGTCGGACGGCGCGGCCAGCGGGCAGAACACCGTGACCTCGTGACCGGCGGCCGTCAGGGCCTCGGCGAGCGCCTTCACCGCGGTCTGCACCCCGCCGAGCGTGGGCGGGTAGTAGTCGGTCACGAGAGCGATGCGCACGGTCCGATCCTAGGGACCGATCCGTCTAGCATTCGGGCATGGACTCCTACCTCGTCACCGGTGCCAGCGGGTTCGTGGGGGGTCACGTCGTCCGCGACCTGCGCCGCCGCGGCCACGACGTCGTCGCGGCGGGCCGGCGGGCCGACCGTCTGCCGACCGGGGGCGAGACGTTCGTGGGCGACCTCGACGACCTGGCCCGCGCCTCCCACCGGGTCGACGTCGTCGTGCACTGCGCGGCGCTCTCGTCGCCGTGGGGTCGACGGGCCGAGTTCGAACACGCCAACGTTGCCGGCACCGCCCGGGTGCTCGACTTCGCCCGGCGGGTGGGCGCGCGGCGTCTCGTGCACCTGTCGTCGCCGGGGATCTACGCGGCTCCCCGCGACCGGGTGGGCATCCGCGAGGACGAGGTCGACGCGCGACGCCCGATGAACGAGTACATCCGCTCGAAGCTCGCGGCCGAGGCGTTGTTGTCGGCCGCCGCCGCCCGGTCGGACGCACCCGAGATCGTCGTCCTCCGGCCGAGGGGCATCGTCGGCCCGGGCGACCCGAGCCTCGTCCCGCGCCTGCTGCGCGTCCACGCCCGGGTCGGGGTGCCGCTGATGCAGGGCGGACGCGGGCTCGTCGACCTGACGTCGGTCGAGAACGTCGCGCTCGCCGTCCGGTTGGCGGCCACGGCCGAGGGGGTGCACGGCGAGGCGTTCAACGTCACGAACGGCGACCCCCGGCCGTTCGGAGAGGTCCTCGAGCAGCTGCTGCGCGGTCTCGGCCTGCCCCTGCGGGGCCGTCCCGTCCCGGCGCGGGCCGCCTACGCCCTCGCCGGCGCGCTCGAGGGCGTCTGCTCGGTGCTGCCGGGTCGCCCCGAGCCGCCGATGACCCGCTACACCGTCACGACCATCGCGCACTCCCAGACCCTGGACATCTCGAAGGCGCGGCGACTGCTCGGCTACGAGCCCGAGGTGACCCTCGACGAGAGCCTCGCGGGGTACGCGCGTGCCTGACGCCGCCGCGCCCGGGGCCGACATGCCCGGGGGCTACGCGCCCGGGGCCGACGCGCCCGCCCCGGCGACGACCCGCCTCGAGTACTTCGCCTGCGGCGAGACCAGCCACGACATGGGCCTGTTGACGCGCGGTGGCGTCCGGGGCCGACGGGTCTTCCCGTCGGGGGCGTTCCTCTGGACGTCCGCCACCCGGCGGGTCCTCTTCGACACCGGCTACGCCCCGCTGCCCTGGCGGGCCGGGCCCGCGGCCTGGGCCTACCGGCGCCTCCTGCCGCCGACCGTGCCCGCCGGTGCCACGATCGCCGAGCAGGTCGACCCCGCCACCGTCACCCACGTCGTGCTGTCGCACCTGCACCCCGACCACGTCGGGGGCCTGCGGTCCTTCCCGCACGCGACGCTCGTCCTCAGCGAGGGAGTGGCCCGCACCCTCGGCAGGCCGCGGCTGCGCGACGGTGTGCTGCGTCGGCTGCTGCCCGACGGGTTCGACGTCGACCGGGCGACGGTGGTGTCGGACTTCGCCGACGGGCCGTTCGGGCTGCGCGTCGCCGACCCCTTCGACGACGACCGCTACCTGCTCGTCGACCTGCCGGGTCACGCCCGGGGTCACCTCGGAGCCCTCGTCGAGGGGCGGGTCGTGCTCGCCGGCGACGCGGCCTGGGGACGTGACCTGCTGGGCCACGAGGCCCGCCTCCGTGCCGTGCCCCGCCTGGTGGCCCACGACGGTGTCGCGCAGGCCCGCACGGCCCGGTCGCTCCTGACGGCCGAACGGTCCGGCGCGCGGCTGCTGCTCGCCCACGACCCGCATCCGACCCGGACGGACCTACTCTGAGGAGCGCACCGGCGGGGGCCCGGCGCGTGTCGACACGAGGGGGACGACCATGAAGAACTGCCAGATCGCCGGTTGGGGCACCTATCTGCCCGACGAGGTGGTGGCCTTCGGGGCACAGACCCGGTACCGGGTCGCCGACCACACCTCGCAGCTCGACATGCTCGCGTCGGCGGCCGAGCAGGCCCTCGAGCGCGCGGGCCTCCGCCCGGACGACGTCGAGTGCGTCATCGCGGCCTGCGCCGCCGGCGTCCAGCCGATCCCGTGCACCGCCGCACTGGTCATGGAGCGCGTCGCGCCGGGTGCCGCGGCCGCGGCGTTCGACGTCAACTCGACCTGCACCAGCTTCGTCACGGCCGTCGACGTCGCCTCCCGCTACCTGGCCGACGGCGAGTACGACAACGTGCTGATCGTCTCGGGCGACGTCGGCTCGAGGTTCCTCGACCCCGGCCAGCGAGAGAGCTTCGAGCTGTTCTCGGACGCGGCGGCCGCGGTGGTCCTCACCCGCGGCGCCGACGACCCCGAGGGGCCGGGCGTGATCGCGAGCCTGCAGCGCACCTGGCCGGCGCACGCGCACGACACCGAGCTCCGCGGTGGGCTGTCGCGGCACCCGGCGCAGGCGTACGCCGACGGCGACCCGAGGGACTACCTCTTCGACATGAACGGTCGGCGGGCGCTCATGGGGATGCTCGCCGTGCTGCCGGGCTTCTTCGCGGCGTTCTTCGAGAAGGCCGGCCTCGGCCTCGACGACGTCGACCTCGTGGTGCCGCACCAGGCGAGCGGAGCGCTGGGCATCGCCATGCGTCGACTCGGCATGGCACCCGGGACGTACGTCGACGCCGTGGCCGAGTACGGCAACATGGTCTCGGCGTCGGTGCCGTACACCCTGGCCCGCTGTCTCGACGACGGCCGCCTGGGTCGTGGCGACACCGTCCTGCTCTGCGGCACGGCGGCCGGTCTCACGGCGAACGCGCTCGCCCTGCGGCTCTAGGCGACGGCCGCGGCAGCGACGGCGGCAGCAGCGACGACGGCAGCCGCGACGACGGCAGCGGCTGTCGTGGCCCCGGCGGCTACTTCCAGCTGGGGATCCAGTAGTGCAACCGGATGAACTCCCAGTCCTCGAGCTGCCCCGTCCACAGCGGGTAGAAGAAGACCGAGACCGCGACGGCGACCACCACCACGATGGCCGTGACGCCGATGCCGCTCAGCCGACGGGACCGATCGTCGGTGCGTCGGCCGAGGACGATGCCGAGCACCGCGGCCAGACCGAGCACGAGGTAGGGCTCGAAGGCGATCGTGTAGAACTGGAACACCGTGCGGTCGGTGAACGCGAGCCACGGCAGGTAGGCCGCCGCGACGCCGACGAGGATCGCCCCGTGGCGCCATTCGCGGTACCGCGCCACGCGGTAGACGAGGTAGAGGCAGGCCGCGACCGCCGCGTACCAGATCAGCGGGTTCGCGACCGAGGTGATCGCCTCGCCGCACCGGGCCACGTCGCAGCCGCCCTGGCCCTCGTCGAACCCCTGGTAGTACATGCTCGTCGGTCGCAGCATCAGCAGCCAGGTGAGCGGGTTCGCCTGGTACGCGTGGGGGGTGTGCAGGCCGACGTTGAACCCGTAGACGCCCGCCTGGTAGTGCCAGAAGTTCTGCACGACGTCGGGCACCCACGCCAGGGCGCCCGTCCAGCGGGTGCCGCCGTCCTCGACCCAGCTGCGGTAGTAGCCGCCCGAGGTCACGAACCAGCCGGTCCAGCTCGCCAGGTAGGCCACCACGGCGACGGGGACGGTCAGCAGGAAGCTCACCGGTGCCTGCTTGAAGAGCGTGCCCGACAGCCAGAACTCCACGCCGGCCCGGCGGCGCGCGACCATGTCGACGACCACTGTGTAGACCGCGAAGAACGCCAGGAAGTACAGGCCGTTCCACTTGACGGCCGTCGCGAGGCCGCACATCAGCCCGGCCGTCACCAGCCAGGGACGCGCCCAGAGGGCAGGACCCCAGGCGACGTCGTGACCGGCACCGCGCCTCCTCGCCCGCCAGGCCTCGAGCCGCCGGGCGCTCTGCCGGCGGTCCAGCAGCACCGCCCCGAAGGCCAGCAGGCCGAAGAACATGACGAAGTTGTCGAGCAGGGCCACCCGCGACATGACGATCGCGTGCCCGTCGATCGCGAGGAAGAACCCCGCCAGCGTGCCGAGCAGCGTCGACCGCAGCAGCAGGGACCCGATGACCGCGACCAGGGCGACCGCGAGGATGCCCACGACGGCCGTGCTGATGCGCCAGCTCGCCGGGTTCTCGGGGCCGACCGCCGCCATGCCGAGACCGATCAGCCACTTGCCGAGGGGCGGGTGGGCGACGAACGACGGTGCGGCGAGGAACCCGTCGACCCCGCCGGCGGCGAAGGTCGGGTCGTAGTCGGCCGGCCACGACCCCTCGTAGCCCAAGTTGAACAGTGACCAGGCGTCCTTGACGTAGTAGGTCTCGTCGAACACGAGCGTCGCGGGCGAGTTGAGGTGCCACAGCCGCAGCACCGCGGCCAACAGCGTGACCGCGAGGGGGCCCGCCCAGGCCCAGACGCGCCTCCTGACCGGGGTGCGCAGCACGCGTCCCCACCAGGCGTCGAGCCGGGTCAGGGGAGCCTCGCGGGTGTGGGCCGCGGTCGTGTCGTCGACCGACGTGCCGACGCGCGGGACGACCGCCTGTCCGGCGAGCGGACCGGCCGGCACGAGGGCCGGCTCGCCCGCCACCGGACGGGCAGGAGGCGCGGTGTCGGTCTCGACGAGCGCGTCGAATTCGCGCTCGGGCCCGGTCGTCATCGGGCCATCGTAATTGTGCGGTCCGGGGGCGGGGGACAATGGGCGGGTGATCGTGCTCGCCGCCACCCCCATCGGAAACCTCGGCGACGCCAGCCGCCGCCTGATCGAGACGCTGTCGAACGCCGAGGTCGTCGCCGCCGAGGACACGCGCACGGCGATCCACCTGATGCGCGCCCTGGGCGTCGAGAACCGCCCCCGCCTGATCGCCCTGCACGAGCACAACGAGCGCGAGAAGGCGGGCGAGATCGTCGAGCTGGCCCGCGCCTCCGACGTGGTCGTGCTCACCGACGCCGGCATGCCCGCCATCAGCGACCCCGGGTTCCCGCTCGTCGAGGCCGCCGCCGCCGCGGGCGTCACCGTCACCGCGATCCCCGGCCCGTCCGCGGTGCTCACCGCGCTCGCCGTCTCGGGACTGCCCACCGACCGTTTCAGCTTCGAGGGCTTCCTGCCGCGGAAGCAGGGTGACCGGCTGCGTGTGCTGGGCGCGCTCGCCGACGAGCGCCGCACCATGGTGTTCTTCGAGTCGCCGCACCGCCTGGCCGATTCGCTGGGCGACCTCGTGACGGCCCTCGGGGCCTCGCGCCGCGTCGTCGTCTGCCGCGAGCTGACCAAGCTGCACGAAGAGGTGCGCCGGGGCAGCGCGGCCGAGCTCGCCGAGTGGGCGGCCGAGGGCGTGCGCGGCGAGATCTGCATCGTGGTCGAGGGCGCCCCCGAGCGCGTCGTCGACCTGGCCTCCGGACTCGCCCAGGTGCAGGCCCTCGTGGCCGACGGCATTCGGCTGAAAGAGGCGACCACCGACGTGGCCGCCGCCACGGGCCTGTCGAGGCGCGACCTCTACCAGGCCGCCCTCGCGGCCCGCCCGCCCCGTGCGTAGGGCGTCGCGTACCCCTCGCAGGGCGGCGGGTGCAAGCTCGGTGCAGGCACGTGCCCGCAGGAGGCGCGGCCCACCACGATCAGGAGGCACGGCATGAAGGCGGTCCGTTTCGAGCAGTACGGCGACATCGACGAGCTGAAGGTCGAGCAGGTGGCGAAGCCCGAGGCGGGTGCCGGCCAGGTCGTGGTCGCCGTCAAGGCGGCGGGCCTGAACCCCGGCGAGGCGGCGATCCGCGCCGGACTGATGCACGACGCGTTCCCGGCGGCGTTCCCGTCGGGGCAGGGGACGGACTTCGCCGGCGTCGTCGACGAGGTCGGAGCGGGCGTCGACGAGTGGTCGGTCGGCGACGAGGTCGTCGGCTGGGCGAACCGGTCGTCGCACGCCGAGTTCGTCGTCGTCGACCACGACGAGCTCGTCGCCAAGCCCGAGAACGTGCCGTGGGAGGTCGCCGGCAGCATCAGCGTGACCGGCCCCACCGCCTACGCCGCCCTGCGCGCCGTGCAGGCGACCGAGGGCGACACGCTCGTCGTCTCGGCCGCGGCCGGAGGCGTCGGCGTGATGGTCTCGCAACTCGCCGTCCTCGGCGGGCTCACCGTGATCGGCACGGCGAGCGAGCGCAACCACGACTTCCTGCGTCAGCTCGGCGTCACGCCCGTCGAGTACGGCGACGGCGTCGTCGACCGCATCCGCGAGGCCGCCCCGCAGGGCGTCGACGCCTACGTCGACTGCTTCGGCCAGGGCAACGTCGGCTACGCGCTCGAGCTCGGCGTCGCCCCGCAGCGCATCGACACGATCATCGACTTCGCGGCCGCCGAGGAGCACGGCGTGAAGGCCGAGGGCAGCGCCCAGGCCACGAGCCAGGCCGTCCTGTCCGAGCTGCTCGAGCTGATCTCGACGAACAAGATCATGGTGCCGATCGACGGCATCTTCCCCCTCGACGAGGTGAAGGACGCCTACCGCGACCTCGAGGACGGCCACGCCCGCGGCAAGTACGTGCTCGGCATGGACGTCGTCGAGTACCCGGGCGAGCACGCGGGCGAGCGGGCGGGCTCCGACGACCGCACCGAGGAGCACGACGCGACCTGAGCCGTCGACGCGACCCGCGCCTCCTCGTCCCCGACGGCGGACGCAGGAGGCGCGGGTCGCGTCACCACGTCGGTGCCCCCACCTAAGATGGTCACCATGCCCGCCGGCGACTCCTTCTTCATCGCAACGCCCATCTTCTACGTCAACGACGTGCCGCACATCGGTCACGCCTACACCGAGGTCGCAGCCGACGTGCTCGCCCGGTGGCACCGTCAGCGGGGTGACGACGCCTGGCTGCTGACCGGCACCGACGAGCACGGTCAGAAGATCCTGCGCACCGCCACGAGCCACGGCGTGACCCCGCAAGAGTGGGCGGACAAGCTCGTCACCGAGGCCTGGAAGCCCCTGCTGCAGACGGTCGACATCGCCAACGACGACTTCATCCGCACCACCGACGCCCGCCACGAGGCCGGCGTGCAGAAGTTCCTGCAGAAGCTCTACGACGACGGCTTCATCTACCAGGGCGAGTTCGAGGGCTTCTACTGCGTCGGCTGCGAAGAGTACAAGCAGCCGAGCGACCTGGTGCCCGGCACCGGTGCCTACGAGGGCGAGCAGGTCTGTGCGATCCACAGCATCCCGGTCGAGGTGCTGCAAGAGAGCAACTACTTCTTCCGCATGAGCGACTTCGAGCAGCGACTGCTCGACCTCTACGAGTCCCAGCCCGACTTCGTGCAGCCCGACTCGGTGCGCAACGAGGTCGTCTCCTTCGTCAAGCAGGGTCTGCGCGACCTGTCGATCTCGCGACAGAGCTTCGACTGGGGCGTCAAGGTGCCCTGGGACGAGAAGCACGTCGTCTACGTGTGGTTCGACGCCCTGCTCAACTACGTCACGGCGATCGGCTACGGCGTCGACGACGACGAGTTCCGTCGCCGCTGGCCGGCGGTGCAGCTCGTCGGAAAAGACATCGTGCGGTTCCACGCCGTCATCTGGCCCGCCATGCTCATGGCCGCCGGGCTGCCGGTGCCGAAGAACGTCTTCGGTCACGGCTGGCTGCTGGTCGGCGGCGAGAAGATGTCCAAGTCGAAGCTCACGGGCATCGCCCCGCAGCAGATCACCGACGTCTTCGGGGCCGACGCGTTCCGCTACTACTTCATGCGCGCCATCACCTTCGGCCAGGACGGCAACTTCAGCTGGGAAGACATCGCGGCCCGCTACCAGGCCGAGCTGGCCAATGGGTTCGGCAACCTCGCCTCGCGCGTCGTGGCCATGATCACCCGGTACTTCGACGGCACCGTTCCCCTCGCCGGCGACCTGACCGAGGCCGACCTCGCCGTGCGCGAGACCGAGCTGCGCGTCACGGCCGAGGCCGACGCGGCGATCGACCGCTTCGCCATCAACGAGGCGTTGGCCTCCATCTGGCAGCTCGTCGACCAGCTGAACGGCTACATCACCGAGCAAGAGCCCTGGGCCATCGCGAAAGACGCATCGCAGCGCGAGCGGCTCGCGACCGTCCTCGCCACGGCCCTGCGGGGCCTGGGCACCCTCACCGTGCTGCTGTCGCCGTTCATCCCGACGGCCACACACACCCTGTGGCAGTCCATCGGGCAGGGCGCGCTGACCAGCCAACCCGTCGACCGCGCGGCCGAGTGGTCCAGCGCTCCCGAGGTCCAGCCGCTCGCCGCCGGGCTCTTCCCGCGCATCGAACAGCCCGAGCCCGCGGCATGAGCGACGTCACGACCGGCGACGGCGCGACCGGCGGGCCGGCCGGCGGCGCGCCCGCCGGGGACCCGGCAACGCACGTCCGCCACCGCTCGTCGGGCGCCGACGGCCAGAAGCGCGACCTGACCTACCCCGCGCCTCCTCAGCCCCTCGTCGTGCCGGTCTACGACAACCACACGCACCTCGAGATCGCCGACGGCGTCGGAGACGACGGTGACGGCCCCCTCGACTACCGCGAGCACCTCGACCGGGCCTCGGCCGTGGGCGTGCGCGGTGTCGTGCAGGTCGGCACCGACCTCGAGACGTCCCGGTGGTCGGCCCAGATCGCCAGCCGCGAGCCCCGCGTGCTCGCCGCCGTCGCGATCCACCCGAACGAGGCCCCGGCCCTCGCCGCCGCGGGCACCCTCGACGACGCCCTGGCCGAGCTCGACGAGCTCGCCGCCCGCCCGCGCGTGCGTGCCGTCGGCGAGACCGGCCTCGACTTCTTCCGCACGGGCGACGACGGTCGCGCGGCCCAGCTCGAGGCCTTCCGCGGTCACATCGAGATCGCCAAGCGCCACGGCCTGGCCCTGCAGATCCACGACCGCGACGCCCACGACGACGTGGTCGACCTGCTGCTCGAGGTGGGCGCTCCCGAACGCACCGTGTTCCACTGCTTCAGCGGCGGGCCCGAGCTGGCGAGCATCCTCGCCGAGAACGGCTGGTACGCGTCCTTCGCCGGCACGGTGACGTTCAAGAACGCGCAGCCCCTGCGCGACGCGCTCGTGCAGCTGCCGCGCAACCTGATCATGGTCGAGACCGACGCGCCCTACCTGACGCCGGTGCCCTACCGCGGTCGCCCCAACGCGCCGTACCTGATCCCCTTCACGCTGCGGTCGATGGCCGAGACGATCGGCACCGACGTGTCGATGCTGGCCGCCCAGATCTCGTCGACGACCGAGCTGGTCTACGGCACCTGGGACAGCGAACCCGTGACGGTCGAGGGCTGATGTCGCGCGCCACCCTGCTCGGCCCCGCCGAGATCCGCGACCTGGCCGACCTGTTGGGCGTGCAGCCGACCAAGAAGCTCGGGCAGAACTTCGTCCACGACGCCAACACCGTGCGTCGCATCGTCGCGGCGTCGGGCGTCTCGGCCGGCATGACCGTCGTCGAGATCGGCCCCGGGCTCGGCTCGCTCACCCTGGGCCTGCTCGAGGCGGGCGCCAAGGTGGTGGCCGTCGAGATCGACAAGCGACTCGCCGAGCAGTTGCCGAAGACCGTCGCGCAGCTCCAGCCGGCGGCCGACCTCACCGTCGTGGTCGACGACGCCCTGCGCGTGACGACCCTGCCCGACGAACCCACCCACCTCGTGGCGAACCTGCCGTACAACGTCAGCGTGCCAGTGCTGCTGCACTTCCTCGAGCACTTCGGCGGGCTCGAGCACGGGCTCGTCATGGTGCAGTCCGAGGTCGGTCTGCGGCTCGCCGCCGAGCCCGGCTCGAAGGTCTACGGCGGCCCGAGCATCAAGGCCGCGTGGTACGGCGAGTTCCGCGCCGCGGGCCAGGTCAGCCGCCAGGTGTTCTGGCCGGTGCCCAACGTCGACAGCATCCTCGTCGCCTTCGACCGCAAGCCGGCCCGGGGCAGCGAACTCGAGCGTCGGGCGACGTTCGCCCTCGTCGACGCGGCGTTCCAGCAGCGTCGCAAGATGCTGCGCCAGTCGCTGTCGTCCCTCTACGGCTCGTCCGCGGCGGCGTCCGAGGCCCTCGAGCGTGCCGGACTCGCCCCGACGCAGCGGGGCGAGCAGCTCACCGTCGACGACTTCCTCGCCGTGGCCCGGGTCAGCGATGTCGACGCCCTCGCCGGGGCGTCCGTCGCTGCCGTGCTGCACGCCGACGAGGGCGAGGCCGACTGAGCCGTGCCCCGACGCAGGAACGACGCCGGCGGCGTGCCCTCCGGCACGGGCGAGGGCGGGCGTGGGCGCGGCGAGCAGAGGCTCAGCGACGCCCGACTCGGTTCGGGCACGGGGCGGAGTGCGGCCGAGTGGTTCGCGCGGCTCGACGCCGCGGGGGCGACGCGACTGTCCCACGAACAGATCTCGCGCCTCCTGGTCGACGAGTTCGAGGTCGTGCCGTGGTGGGCCGAGGGCATCACGGTCCGGTACGAGCAAGAACGCGGCGTCGAGCCGCCGGGGCGTCAGCCCGACGGCAGCTACGCGGTCACCGTCGGCCGCAGCCTGCGGGGTGGAGCGCTCGAACTGTTCGACCTCGCCGTCGACCGGTTCACCCGGTACGCCGGGGGTCCGCCCGAGGTCGTCGCCCGGTCGGCGACGCGACCGACCGCCGACTGGACCCTCGCGCACGGGGACACCCTGCGCCTCCAGGTGGTGTCGACCGACGGTCCGAAGTGCTCGGTGTCGTTGACGCAGGGCGGCCTGCGCCTGCCCGAACGGGTCCAGCCCGTGAAAGAGGGGTTGACGCGGGCGTTCGGCGTCATGGGCGATCGCCAGAACTGACTAGGTTGGACGCATGACGTCCGTGGCCGCCCCGACCGTGGTCCACACGCGTGCGCCGGGCAAGATCAACGTCTTCCTCGCCGTCGGCGATCTGCAGGACGACGGGTACCACGACCTCGCGACCGCCTACCAGGCCGTGTCGCTGTACGAAGACGTACGTGCGCGGCACGCCGACGGCTTCACGGTCAGCGTCACGGGCGGTCCGTCGATCGACGTGTCGGGCGTGCCGACCGACGAGTCCAACCTGGCGATCAAGGCCGCGCGCCTGCTGGCCGAGACGACCGGCTACACCGGAGGCGTCGCACTGACCGTCGACAAGGCCGTCCCGGTGGCCGGCGGCATGGGGGGCGGTTCGGCCGACGCGGCCGCGACGTTGCTCGCCTGCGACACCCTCTGGGGCACCGGCGTGGGCCGCGACGAACTGTTGCGGCTCTCGGCCCGGCTCGGTGCCGACGTCCCGTTCGCCTTCGCCGGCGGCACCGCGATCGGCACCGGCCGCGGCGACGAACTCAGCCCGGCCCTGGCGAAGGGGCAGTTCCAGTGGGTGCTGGCCGTCGCCGACGTCGGCCTCTCGACGCCCCGCGTCTACGACGAACTCGACGCCCACCGGCTGCGGCACCAGGGCGAGATCCGGTCGGTGCGGCATCCCGTCGTCGACACCGGCGTCCTGCAGGCCCTCCGGGCAGGCGACCCGGGCATGCTCGCCGACGCCATGCACAACGACCTCCAGGCGCCCGCTCTGCACCTCCAGCCGGGCCTGGCCGACGTCCTCGAGCTCGGCGAGGGCAACGGCGCCCTGGCGGGCATCGTGTCGGGTTCCGGCCCGACCGTGGCGTTCCTCGCGCCCGATCTCGACGGCGCCCTCGAGCTGCAGATCGCCCTGAGTGCCGCCCGTCTCACGGTGGTGCGCGCCACGGGCCCCGTGCACGGCGCCCGCGTCGTCACCGACTGACTCGCTCACCGTAGGCCCTGAGACCCCAGGAAGTCGCCGAGACCCCAGATCGCGCAGAGGGGTCTCGGCGCATTCCTGGGGTCTCGGCGACTCGCGGGGCTCTCGCGGGCTCAGCGCTCGTACTTGAGGACGTTCGTCCGGGTGAGGTGCCACTCGTCGGCGACGTGGAACCCCTTCGCGGCGAGGTCGGCGGTGACGCGGGGGCGCCAGTCCTGCTTGTCGCTCGTGATCAGCCAGACCACGTCGAGGTCGTCCGTGCGGTCGATGACGTCCTCGAGCGGGTGCTGGACCTCCCACAGGCCGCCGGTCTCGGCCGCGGGGGTCTCGAGCGTGAAGTCGGACATGCCCTCGAACGCCGCGGGGTAGGTGTTCTCGATGATGCGCGACGTCGCCTTGGGGTGCCGACGCACGGGCCCGAACACGACGCCCTCGGTCGTTCCGGCGGGCTCGAGGGCGCGCTGCTCGGCGACGAGGTCGGCCACCTGGTTCCAGGCGGCGGAGTCCTTCGCCTCGGGCTGCCGCTGACGCTCCCAGGTCGGGGCGGTGAGCACCAGGGCGAGCAGCAGCACGAGCGCGATGACCCGCCGCCAGGGGATGGCGGCCACCGCGACGGCCATCATGATCGCGACGGCCGGGGTGCCGAAGGTCAGGTAGCGCGGTGAGTAGAGCGGCTCGGTCACGAGCGAGACGCCCACGAGACCGAGGACGGGAACGATCATCCACGGCAGGACGACCTCGGCGAGACCCCGGGCGCGGGGCACGAGACCGGCGACCACGACGACCAGGCTGGCGACCACGAGCATCCAGCCGAAGACGGCGAAGCGGTCGTTCTGGTAGAACCACTGCGTCGTGAGCACCTGGTTGATCGTCTCGAAGCTCGGCCGGTCGAGCCAGCCGACCTGGCCGCTCTGCTCGGAGGTGAAGTACACGACGGGCAGGCTCGCGAGACCAGCGACGGCCGCGCCGGCGAACCAGCCCAGGAACGAGCCGCGCGCGCCGTGCGGTCCGCCGACGAGCGGGGCGGGGGCCGCGGCGTCACGCGACCCCGCCACCGACCCAGCGGAGGCGCGGAGGCGGCGCTCACGTCGCCACTGCACCAGCATGGTGACGCCGTGCCCCACCACGACGAAGGCGACGTAGAGGAAGAACAGCACCGAGACGACGGCGAGCACGGCGTAGGCGACCCACCAGCGCACCGCCGACGCCCGGGTGCGGGTCTCGCCCACCTGGGCGGTGCGGCGCGAGGCGGTGACGAGCACGAGGGTCAGGGCGACGGCGAACATCGCCGAGAAGGCGTACGAACGGCCCTCGCCGCCCATCCAGGTCACGCGGGGGATCAGGCAGAACAGCAGGCCGGCGACCACGGCCGTCCGACGGTCGGCCAGCGTGCGGGCGAGGACCACCGTGAACGCGGCGGCCAGACCCGTGACGATCGTGCTGGGCACGCGCAGCGACACGGGCGAGTACGGGAACACGTCGAACCACAGGTGCATGAACGCGTAGTAGGTGGCGTGCACCAGGTCGACGGTCTGGACCATCTGCCAGAGCTGGCCCCAGCTGCGGGTCGCCGAGATGACCGTCGCGGCCTCGTCGTACCAGACCGAGGGCACCCACAGGAAGGCTCCCGAGATCACGGCGGCCAGCAGCCCGATCAGCAGGGCGTCGAGGTGACGCCAGTGCCGGAGGCGCGCGAGGGTCGTGCCCCGACCGGTGTCGGTCGTCGTGGATACAGTGGGCGCGGTCGATCGACCGTCGGCCGGATGCAGGAGGTTCGTCATGTCGTCTCTTCCCCCTCTCGGCGGATCTCGCGCGCGACGCGGTGGTGACGCGCACGGGGCGGCCGTGCGCGACGGTGGCGTGCACGGTGCCGACGTGCGCGACGGCGGACACGGCGGCGACCCCGCCGAGGGCGAACGCTACTCGCGAAGCGTGCGCCTGCCGGGGTTCGGTCTGGGCTCCCAGGGGCGCCTGGCGGCGTCGAGGGTGCTGGTGGTCGGGGCCGGCGGGCTGGGCGCGCCGGTCATCCAATATCTCGCAGCCTCGGGTGTGGGAACCCTGGGAATCGTCGACGACGATGCCGTCGACCTGTCGAACCTACAACGCCAGGTGCTGTTCCGCCCCGACCAGCTGGGCTTCCCGAAGGCCCGCGCCGCCGCCGACTGGGTACGTGCCGCGAACCCCGACGTGACCGTCGTCGCCCACCCGTTCCGCCTGAGCGAACGCACCGCCGACCTGCTCGACGACTACGACCTCGTGGTCGACGGAAGCGACTCGTTTGACACCTGCTACCTGGTGGCCGACGCCGCGGCCGCTCGCGGCCTGCCGGTGGTCTGGGGCAGCGTCAACCGCTGGGACGGCCAGTTCAGCGTCTTCTGGGACGACGCCCCCGACGGCCGGGCGGTCGACTACCTGGACCTCCACCCCGCCCCGCCCGCCTCGGGCTGGGACGAGTCCTGTGCCGACGTCGGCGTGCTGGGGCCGCTGTGCGGCACGGTGGGCACGGGCATGGCCAGCGAGGTCGTGAAGCTGCTGACCGGGCTCGGCGAGCCGCTGCTCGGCCGGGTCGTGACCGTCGACGCCCTGGGCGGCACCTGGCGTGAGAGCCGGTTGGCCCGTGCCCCGCACCGGGTCGAGGCCCGGGCCACGGTGAACGACGCGCGCCGCGCCTCCTCGTCCTCGGTCCCGGGGGCGCAGGCGACCACCGCCGACGCGCCGGTGCGTGGTCGCAGCGTCGGACCCGACGTCGACGCCGACGAGCTGACGACCCTGCTCGGGGCACGCGAGGCCGGTGACGTCGCCTTCACCCTCCTCGACGTGCGTGAGGTCGACGAGCACGACTTCGCCCACATCGCGGGTGACGTGCAGGCGCCCGGGTACGGCACGCGCACCCGTCAGCGGCCCGAGCTCGACCCGACGCAACGGGTGATCGTCTATTGCGCCCGCGGGCCGCGGGCCCGAGCCGCGGCCGACCTGCTGGCGGGCGACGGCTTCGACGTGTCGGTGCTGCACGGGGGCATGCTCGGGTGGCAGCTCGCGCAGGGGGCGCCCACGCGACCCTAGGCGGGCGGCGCTCAGCCGCCGGCGAAGGGCGGCATGACGTCGATCACCGTGCCGTCGGGCACGAGCTGCTCGCGGTCACGCGTGGTCAGCCCGTCGACGAGGAACGAGCAGCGCAGCAGCACGTCGCGGAAGTCCGCGGCCGACACGCCCTCGACCGGGCGGACCTCGGTCAGCAGGCGTCCGATGGTCGGGCGTTCGCCCGCGGGCACCTCGACGCGCTGATCGTCGCGGCCCACGGCGGTGCGGGCGGCCGCGAAGAAGCGCAGGGTGGCCGAGACGGAGGCCGAAGCGGCTTCGCCGACGGTGGGGGCGGGGTTCGTGGTCGTCATCTCAGCCTCCGATGGCGCTCATGGTGCGTTCGGGCTGGACGAAGTCCGGGTCGTCGATGCCGTGGCCCGAGGGCTTGGCCCACATGGCGCCGCGCCAGGCATCGGCCAGTTCGACGTCGCTGGCCCCGCTGCGCAGCAGGTCGCGCAGGCCGGTCTCGCCGCCACTGAAGAGGCAGCTGCGGATGCCGCCCTCGGCGGTCATGCGGGTGCGCCGGCAGTCGGCGCAGAACGGTTCGCTGACCGAGGCGATGATGCCGACCCGACCGGTCAGCCCGGCGTCGTCACCTCGGCCGACGGCGTCGAACAGCTCGGCGGGGGCGCCGTCGCGCAGGACGTCGGCGGGGCTCAGGTCGAACCGGGTGGCGATCAGAGAGTGGATGTCCCGCGAGGTGACGAAGGAGGCGCGGTCCCAGCTGCGGTCGGCGTCCAACGGCATCTGCTCGATGAAGCGCAGCTCGTGGCCGCCGCGCAGCGCCCAGGCGAGCAGGTCGGGGGCTTCGTGGTCGTTGACGCCGGGAAGCAGCACCGCGTTGATCTTGACCGGGGTGAGGCCGGCCGCCGCCGCGGCGTCGACCCCGGCGAGCACCTTGTCGAGGAAGGGGCGACGCGAGACCTTCATGAACGTCTCGGCGTGCAGCGAGTCGAGCGACACGTTGACCCGGTCGAGGCCGGCGTCGGCGAGGGCCTGGGCGCGGTGGGCCAGGCCGATGGCGTTCGTGGTCAACGAGACCTCGGGCCGCGGGTCGATCGCGGCGACCCGTCGCACGATGTCGATCAGGTCGGCGCGCAGCAGGGGCTCGCCGCCGGTGAACCGCACCTGGCGGATGCCGAGGTCACGCACGCCGATGCCGACCAGCCGCACGATCTCGTCGGCGTCGAGCGCCTGCTCACGGGGGAGCGCCGGCAGGCCGCCGGCCGGCATGCAGTAGGTGCAGCGCAGGTTGCACTTGTCGGTCAGCGAGACCCGCAGGTCGGTCGCGGTCCGACCGAAGCGGTCGAGCAGTCCCGGTGCCACGTCGTTCGTCGGCCGCGGGGGCAGCAGGGCGTCGGCGGAGGCCCGGCCGGGCATGGTGGGCAGTCCGAGCGAGACGGTCATCCGTCGAGGTTAAGCCCGCGGGGCCGAACGTGCGGTGTTCGGGGGAGGCGACCCGCGCCTCCGTTCGCTCTCCGGCGCGCGACGCCCGGCGTCGGAGGCTCGTCCGACGACGTCCGCCGCGTGTACGTGTCCGCGCATTCGGAACTATGATCGCCCTTATGGCGCAGATACGGATCAAGGACGCCGCGGCGTTCCTCGGGGTGAGCGACGACACGGTGCGTCGCTGGATCGACCTCGGACTGCTCGAGAGCGGGAAGGACGACGCCGGGCGCGGCGTGGTCGACGGGCTCGCGCTCGCGACGCTCGCCCGGAAGAACGCCGTCCTGCCCGCCGACCCGTCCGAGGTGGGGCGCTCGGCGCGCAACCGCCTGGTGGGCGTCATCACCGAGATCACGGCCGACCGGGTCATGGCCCAGGTCGAGCTGCAGTGCGGACCACACCGCATCGTCTCGCTGATGAGCAGCGAGGCCGTCCGCGAGCTGGGCCTCGAGCCCGGTTCGGTGGCCATCGCCGTCGTGAAGGCCACGACGGTCATCATCGAGACCCCCGGCGGGAAGGCCTGACCCATGAGAAGGACCCCCACGATCGTCGCGGCGCTCGCCGGAACCCTCGCGGTGGCGACGGCCCTCGCGCTGACGGGCTGCTCGGGTGCGACCGTCGACCCGGCGACCAGCGCGACCCCGACGGCCTCTAGCTCGGCGCTCGACGGGTCGATCACGGTCTACGCCGCTGCTTCGCTCACGACCACGTTCACCGAGCTGGCCGACGAGTTCGAGAAGGCGAACCCCGGCACGACGGTCGAGCTGACCTTCGCGGGCTCGGCCGATCTCGTCACGCAGATCACCGAGGGCGCCCCTGCAGACGTCTTCGCCTCGGCCGACGAGAAGAACATGGCGAAGTTGACCGACGCCGGTCTAGTCGAGTCGTCGGCACCCGAGGACTTCGCGACCAACGTCCTCACGATCGCCGTGCCGCCGTCGAACCCGGCCGGCGTCACCGACTTCGTCGACCTCGCGAAGCCCGACGTGAAGACCGTGATCTGTGCGGCCCAGGTGCCGTGCGGCGCGGCGACGGCGACGGTCGAGAAGGCCACCGGCGTGACGATCTCGCCGGTCAGCGAGGAGTCCTCGGTCACCGACGTGCTCGGCAAGGTCACCTCGGGCGAGGCCGACGCCGGGCTGGTCTACGTCACCGACGTCGAGGCCGCCGGCGACAGCGTGCAGGGCATCGACTTCCCCGAGGCCGACCAGGCCGTCAACACGTATCCGATCGCCCCCGTGGCCGACACGGCGAACCCGGCGGTGGCCGAGGCGTTCGTCGCCTTCGTCACCGGCGAGGTCGGGCAGGGCGTGCTGCGGGACGCCGGCTTCGGCACGCCGTGACGTCGGCCCCGTGACACGCCGTCCCCTGTCGCCCCGGCCCGGAGCGACCCCACCCGGGGCCACCCGACGCGTCCTCCGTCGACGTCGCCGGGCGTACGCGAGCGTCCCGGCGTGGGTCGCGGTCGTCGCGGCGCTCGGTGCCGCCTTCGTGCTGCTGCCCCTGGTCGCCATGGCGTCGAAGGTCGACTGGGCCGAGTTCGTGCCGCTGGTGACGTCCGAGTCGTCGGTCGCCGCGTTCTGGCTCAGCTTGCGCACCTCGGTCGCGGCGACCCTGATCTGCGTCGTGCTGGGCGTCCCGATGGCCGTCGTGCTGGCCCGCACCGAGTTCCGCGGCCAGAAGGTGCTGCGGTCGCTCGTGCTGCTGCCGTTGGTGCTCCCTCCCGTCGTCGGGGGCATCGCGTTGCTCTACACCTTCGGGCGCCGCGGCCTGCTCGGCCAGACCTTCGACGCGCTCGGCGTGACCATCGCGTTCTCGACCACGGCGGTCGTGCTGGCGCAGACCTTCGTCGCCCTGCCCTTCCTGGTGCTGAGCCTCGAGGGGGCCCTGCGCACGGTGGGCACGCGCTACGAGGCCGTCGCGGCGACCCTCGGGGCCCGGCCCACGACCGTGCTGAGGCGGGTCACCCTGCCGCTCGTGCTGCCCGCCCTCGTCTCGGGAGCCGTGCTGTCGTTCGCCCGGGCCCTCGGCGAGTTCGGGGCGACGCTGACCTTCGCCGGGTCGCTGCAGGGCGTCACGCGAACCCTGCCGCTCGAGATCTACCTGCAGCGCGAGACCGACCCCGACGCCGCCGTCGCGCTGTCGCTCGTGCTCGTCCTCGTGGCGGTCGTCGTCGTCGCCCTCGCGCACCAGGCCGGCCAGTCGTCCGGTGTCGCCACGAGGAGGCGCGGGTCGTGACGCTCGAGTTCGCGGCGGTCGTCGAGGACCGCGGCTTCGACGTCGAGTTGACCGTCGCGGAGGGCGAGACGGTGGCCGTCCTCGGCCCGAACGGTGCGGGCAAGTCGACGCTGCTGGCGCTGATCGCGGGCCTGCTGCGTCCCGACCACGGTACGGCCCGGCTGGGTGACCGCGTGCTCTTCGACGTCGACGGCCGAGGACGCGGACCTGCACTTCGCCCGCACGAGCGTGGGGTCTCGATGCTCGCCCAGGACGCCCTGCTCTTCCCACACCTCAGCGCCCTCGACAACGTCGCGTTCGGCCCGCGCAGCACCGGGGTGCCGCGCCGCGAGGCCGGCCGCCGTGCCGCCGACTGGCTCGCCCGGGTCGACGCCACGGCACTCGCCGATCGTCGACCGGCGCAGCTCTCGGGCGGCCAGGCGCAGCGCATCGCCGTCGCACGGGCCCTGGCGGCGGGCCCCGACCTGCTGCTGCTCGACGAGCCGATGGCCGCCCTGGACGTGTCGGTCGCGCCCGCCCTGCGACGGACCCTCCGCGACGTCCTCGCCGACCGCACGGCGGTCGTCGTCACGCACGACGTCCTCGACGCCTTCACCCTGGCCGACCGGGTCGTCGTGCTCGAGGGCGGTCGGGTCGTCGACGCCGGCCCCACGCGCGCGGTCCTCGAACGCCCGACCACGCCGTTCGCCGCCGGGCTCGCGGGTCTCGACCTGCTGACCGGCACGGCTCACGGGGGAGGCGTCCGGCTCGCCGACGGCACCCTGGTGGCCGCACGCTCGGCCGACGCGCTCCCGTCCGGGGCGGCCGCGGCGGTGGCCGTCCGGCCGAGCGCCGTGCGCGTGACGGACGGAGCCGTCCCGCGTCCGACGCCGTCCGGGAACGTCCTCGACGTCGTCGTCACCGACCTCGAGCCCCGGGGCGACGTCGTCCGGGTCCGCGCCGGCGGCGTCTCGGCCGACGTCCTGCCGGCCGTGGTCGCCACCCTCGACCTCGTGCCGGGCAGCCTCGTCCGGTTCTCGTTCGACGCCGAGGACGCCGTCGCCTACCTGGTCTGAGTGGTCCCGGGGCTCGACGACGGGTCGGACCGTCGGCGTCCGACGACCCGACGCACCCGGTCGACGTCGCGCTCGATGCCGTCGAGCAACCGGTCGGTGAACCCGGGCCCGGCCCGCCAGAGCGTCACGAGCAGGATGACGAGCACCGCCGAGGCGAGCGACGCCCGCTGCAGCGCCATGCCCGGCTCGAGCTGGCGCACGAGCAGCGCGAGCGGGATCGCCAACCACTCGACTCGCCCGGTCAGCGCGACGAACGGCACCAGCAGCAGCGCGTACCAGGGGTAGCGCGGGCTGACGGTGACGAGCGTCACGCCGATCATCACGAGTTGCCCGAGCCACGGGTCGTGCGCCGGGGTCTTCACCCACACCAGCACGGCCGTGACGCCGACGATCAGCACGGCGACCGGCGTCGTCCAGGCGTCGGGCAGGAAGGCCGACAGGAACACGAACCGCGAGCCGTCCTCGTAGCCCTCTTCGGTCAGATACCCCGGCAGGTACCCGAGCACCCCCCACCCGGTCATCGCGACGTAGGGCACGTAGAGCACGGCGAAGGTGACCACGGAGGCGCTGATCACCTTCCAGGGCTGCCCGCGCAGCAGGGCGGGTGCCGCGATCACCGGGATGAGCTTGGTCGCGATCGCGGCCCCGAGCGCGATGCCGCCGCGGAAGCGCCGACCGGTCGCGACGAGCAACGACGCGACGACCACGAGCACGGCGCCGAGCAGGTCGACGTGCGAGTTGGTGATCCCCTCGCCGACCACGAGCGGGCACCAACCCCACAGCGCCGCCCAGCGCGGGTCGAGACCCCGACGACGCAGCGTCGCCAGCAGGGCGAGGGTCGTGCCCAGCACGAGCACGAAGCCCATGGCCTGCAGCGGGAAGAACCCGGCGTCGGGGCCGACCACGGCCGACACCGCCCAGAAGTACAGCTCGGCCATCGGCGGGTAGATCGTCGGCACGTCGGGCCGGTTGATCAGCGTGCAGACGACGTCGCCGGTCTGGCTGTCGTAGGCACGGTGCACTTGGCGGTCGGGTTCGCCGCAACGTTCGCCGATCGTGCCGTCGTCGCGGGTGAACGGCGTCGACTCGGGGAAGATCCACGGCGGCCGCAGGTCACGCAGCTCGCCCGCGTCGGGCGTGTACTCGTAGGGCGAGACGCCGGCGGTCTGCACGATGCCGTCCCAGGCGTAGCGCGCCGGGTCGGTGCTCGTGTTGGGCACGCCGGTCAGACCCGCCCCGCCGACCAGGGCCGTGCCCGCGATCACGAGTGCCGTGACGTGTCGCACGGGCACCCGCCGCAGCAGCACGAACGCCACGGCGAAGAGCGCCCAGCACACGGCGGTCCAGACGACGAAGTCGGTGCGCAGCTCTTTCATGAGGAACCCGACGTTCACGACGCCCCAGGCGATCGCCCCGGCCAATCCGAGGACGGCAACGGCCGCGAACACAGTACGCACGCCCCCAGTCTGGCCGAATCGGCCCTGGGAGTCCGTCCGAGTCGTGCGCATCGGAGATGATGAGCCACATGAGACGACCGACACCATGAGACGCCTGCTGTACGAGGCGCGCCGCGCGGCCTCGTCACCGAACCGCAACGCCCGGTCCGCGACCGTCTTCGGCCGCCTCCTCGGGGCCGCGTTCGTCATCTGTCTGCTGACCGGCCTCTACAGCCACTTCCTGCAGGAGCCCCTCGACGGCATGCGGTTCCCGACGAGCCCCGTCTGGCTCTACCAGGTCAGCCAGGGCGTGCACATCACCGCCGGGATCGCCTGCATCCCGTTGCTGCTGGCGAAGCTGCACTCGGTGTTCCCGCAGCTCTTCCAGCACCCGCCGATCAAGCATCCGGTCGACGTGCTCGAGCGCGCCTCCATCGCCCTGTTCGTCGCGGCGACGATCCTGCAGCTCGTCACCGGCCTGCTGAACACGTACCAGTACTACCCGTGGCCGTTCCCGTTCAAGCAGGTGCACTTCGCCCTGTCGTTCGTCATCATCGGCTCGCTCGCCGTCCACATCGCCGTGAAGCTGCCGTTGATCACCCGCTACTGGCGGGCGCGCGACAGCTACGACGCCGAGGGGCGTTTTGTCGAGCCGTCGGCCGAGCTCGACGAGGCCCGCGCCGCGTTCGTGGCCGAGAGCGAGGCGACCGCCGAGCTCGCCCGCTTCCGTGCCGTGCGCGACGCCGACGGGACGCGACGCGACCGTGATCCGCACGCCGCGCCTCCTGCTCCCGCCCGGGGCCTCACCGGCCGCGTGACGCGCTGGATCGACTCCGCGCACGAGGTCGACCGTGAGCCGGACCGCGCCCGGGTGTCGCGCCGCGGCTTCTTCACCGCCGCCGGCGTCGCCACCGGGGGAGTCGTCGCACTGACGGCCGGGCAGTCCTTCGCCCCCTTGTCGCCGCTCAACGCGTTCGCGCCGCGGCAGCGCGGGCTCGGCCCGAACGACCTGCCGATCAACCGCACGGCCGCCGCGGCCCAGGTGCTCGAGACGGCCATGGACCCCGATTGGCGGCTCGACGTCGTGGTCGGGGGCGTCGCGACCTCGTTCACGCTCGACACGCTGCGCGGCTTCGACCGCGCCGACGAACGCCTGCCGATCGCCTGCGTCGAGGGCTGGAGCCAGACCGGCGCCTGGCGCGGGGTCCGCCTCGTCGACCTGCTGGCCGCCGCCGGAGCCCCGACCGACCACCGCCTGCGGCTCACCAGCCTCGAGAAGAAGGGCGGCTACCGCGTGACCGAGATGGGCCCCGAGTACGCCTCCGACCCGCGCACCCTCGTCGCCCTCGAGCTGAACGGCGAGCCGCTCAGCATCGACCACGGCTACCCGGCGCGCATGATCGCCCCGGGGCGCCCCGGCGTGCTGCAGACCAAGTGGCTCAGCTCGATCGAGGTGCTCTCGTGACCGCGCGCGTCCCCTCGGCCGCGTCGAGCGCAGGAGGCGCGGGCACGTCGCGCACCGTCCACGTCGTGCGCGGGGTGTTGATCGCCCTCGGCGTCGCCCTGATCGGCCTCGGCGGCTGGGTGCTCACCGACACCGTCAACCCGAACCGGTACGGCGGGCTGCTGCTCTGGCTGGCCGGCTCGGTCGTCGTCCACGACGCCGTGCTCGCCCCCGTCGTGGCCGTCGTCTCGCTGGTCGTGCGACGGACCGGGCGTCGCGTCCGACCTGCGGTCCTCTGGATCGTGCAGGGCGCGGTCGTCGTCGGGGCGATCTTCTCGCTGATCGTGGTGCCCGAGATCGTCGCGAAGGCGAAGGGGCCGAAGAACGACACGGTGCTGCCGTTCGACTACGGCCTGCGCCTGGCCGTGCTCTGGCTCGTGATCGCGGCGGTGACCGCGGGCCTCGTGGCGCTCTACCTGGCGCGCAGGCGGCAGAAGGTGCGTCCGTCGACCGACCAGGTCTGAGCGACTCGCAGGCCCGACCGCTTCGCGTGGCGGTGCAGGGCCTCGCGGCCGACCTCGGCCCAGGGGAAGGTCGCGCTGGCGTGACCCTGGTCGTCGACCACGTGGGCCTCGTAGCTGTCGTCGAGCGACGCCTCGGGGGCGGTCTCGACGACGATCGAGCCGGTCGCCGTGAGGATCTCGGCGCAGCGGGTCAGCAACGCCGTCGGGTCGCCGCCGATGCCGACGTTGCCGTCGAGCAGCAGGGCGAGGTTCCACTGGCCCTCGCGGGGCAGCGGGTCGAAGACCGAACCGCCGGCTACGGGCAGGCCGGCCTCGCGGGCCATCGCGACGGCCGTGGGCGAGACGTCCAGGCCGAGCACGGTCAGGCCGCGGTCGACGGCGGCACGCACCATGCGGGCGGGCCCGCAGCCGATGTCGAGCACCGGGCCGGTCTCGTCGTCGAGGGTCGTGAGGTCGGCGGCGTCGGCGTCGGCGCTCCAGCGTGCGACGTCGAACGCTTCGTCGGCGTCGCCCGCGGCAGGGGGCGACGCCGGGCGTCCGGCACCGCCGGTCGCGCGGACGAGTTGCAGGAGTCCCTCGTGACGCAGGGCGCGCGCGTACGGCTCCGCGCCTCCTGATCCGAAGGTGGCGGGTCGGTCGGGGGCGATGGTCACGAGGTGACCCCTTCTGTGGCGGGATCGGTCGTGCGGGCGACGCCGTTCGTGGTGGTGGTGGCAGTGGCCTCGGCGAGCCGCAGGGCGGCCGCGAACCGGCTGCCGGGGGCGGTGGCCGCGACGAGGCGGGCGTCGTCGATGGTGTCGACGTCGACGAGTTCGGGCAGCATGCGCACGCTGAGGCCGGCGTCGGCGAGCCGACGGAGCTGGTGGGCACCCGTGTCGTCCCGCGACATCGGCACGCCCCGCAGCAGGTCGCCGGTCGGCCGGGCGAGGCCCAGGGCCCAGAAGCCTCCGTCGTTCGCCGGGCCGAACCAGGCGTCGACGTCGTCGGTCCACGCGTCGAAGACGGGCGCGAGGGACTCGACCGTCACCTGGGGGGTGTCCATGCCGATCAGCACGGTCTTCCCGTCGACCTCGTCGAAGAGGGCGCCGAGGCGTGCGTCGAGGTCGCCACCGATCTGAGGGATCACATCGAAGTCTTCGGAGCCGACGGGCTTGCGGTTGCCGTCGAACAGCAGCACGCGCCGAGTGGCCGGCAGTCGGCGGGCCACGTCGAGGGTGTCCTGGATGGCGGCGGCGGCCACGTCGGCGGCCTGCTCGAGGCTGAGCGGGGGGTGCAGGCGCGTCTTGACCTTGCCCGGGATCGTCTCTTTCGCGATCACCACGAGGGTCGTCATCGGCCGACCTCCCGCAGCAGGCGGGACATGTCCTTGATCGCGACGGACGTGCCGCGGATGGTGCCGGTCACCTTGCTCCGGCCGACCCGGGGTGAGTAGGGGGCGTCCTGCTCGACGATCCGCCAGCCGGCTTCGCTGGCGCGCAGCACCATCTCGAGCGGGTAGCCGCTGCGACGGTCCTTCAGGTCGAGGTCGAGCAGTGCCCGGCGTCGGGCGACGCGCATCGGGCCGAGGTCGTGCAGGTCGACGCCGCTGGCACGCCGCATGAGGTGCGAGAGCGCGAGGTTGGCGAGGCGGGCGTGCACCGGCCAGGCACCTCGGGTGGTCGGGCGTCGACGACCGAGGACGAGGTCGGCGTCACCGGCCATCACGGGGGCGGCGAGGGCGAGGAGGTCGGCGGGATCCATCGACGCGTCGGCGTCGCAGAACGCGACGTAGTCGGCCGTGGCGGCCTCGAGACCGGCGTGGGCCGCGCTGCCGAAGCCGCGCCGCGCCTCCTGCACGACGGTCGCGCCGTGCTCGGCGGCGACGCGGGCGGAGTCGTCGGTGGAGCCGTTGTCGACGACGATCGCGTGCCAGCCCTCGGGCAGGCGGCCGAGCACCCAGGGCAACGCGCCCTCTTCGTCGAGACAGGGAAGCACGACGTCGACTCGGGGGCTGCTCATCCTCTCGACTGTACGGACGCGATCCCATGAAGGTCATGGGAGCGGGCGGTGCGCGCCCCGAACGGGGGGAGTGCTGTCATCCTGCTAGCATCGGCGACCGGAGGTGGTCCCGATGGCGACGTTGACGGTGCGAGGTCTCGACCCCGAGGTGATCGAGGGGCTGAAGGCCCTCAGTTCGAGCCACGGGCGGTCGATGGAGGCCGAGGTGCGGCTGATGGTGACCCGACTCGCCCAGGGGGTCGAGGGGCCGGTCGACGATCCGGTGGCCGCGGCGGCTCCGGCGGCCGCCGGAACGGCACCGACGCCCGAGAACTGGGTCCACGACTTCCGTCGCCGCTTGGCCGAGAGGGACTCCTTCCTCGACGACGAGTTCGTCGAGGGGCTCGACCGCGAACGGCGGGCGCAGGCCCCGGCGAGATCGGTCGACTTCGGATGATCGTCGTCGACACGAACGTCGTGTCCGAACTCGCCCGTCCCCGTCCCTGCCCCGAGGTGCTGAGCTGGTTCGAGCGGCAACCGCTCGACGGCCTCTACCTCAGCGTCGTGACCGGCGCCGAGATGTTGGCCGGGCTCCTGGCCATGCCCGAGGGCCATCGCCGTGACCGCGTCGAGGACTGCGTGATCGACATCCTCGAGCACCAGTTCGACGGTCGCGTGCTGGCGTTCGACGCGCATGCGGCGATCGAGTACGCGACGGTGCTGCTGCGGCGTCGGACCGCCGGCCGCCCGATCGCGACGGCCGACGCCATGATCGCGGCACACGCCCTCGTCGGTGGTGCCGCCCTCGCGACGCGCAACACGAAGGACTTCGAGGGCCTCGGTCTCGAGCTCGTCGACCCCTGGGCCGGGTGACCGCGAGGTGCTCGCCGTCGTCTAGCGGACGACCGCGGCGCGCAGCGGGGCCGTGGCGAACTCGTGCATGCCCTGCTCGAAGGTCACGCTCGGTCGCCAGCCCAACTCGCCCTGCAAGCGGGCGGACGAGGCCGTGACGTGCCGCACGTCTCCCGCGCGGTACTCGCCGGTGACGACGGGCATCGGTCCGCCGGCCTCGCGAGCCAGGGCCTCGGCCATCTCGCCGATCGTGTGCACCGTGCCGCTGCCGACGTTGAACGCGCGGAACGTGTCGGTCGGCTGATCGGCCGTCCACTCGAGGGCCGCGAGGTTGGCGGAGGCGATGTCACGGACGTGGACGAAGTCGCGACGCTGGGCGCCGTCCTCGAACACGCGCGGTGCCTCGCCGCGTTGGAGCGCCGAGCGGAAGAGCGAGGCCACGCCGGCGTAGGGCGTGTTCTGCGGCATGCCCGGACCGTAGACGTTGTGGTAGCGGAGGGCGGCGGCCCGACCGCCGGTGCTGCGCGCCCACGAGGTCGACAGGTGTTCCTGGGTCAGCTTCGTGATGGCGTAGACGTTGCGGGGGTCGAGCGGGGCCTCTTCACTGATCAGCTGGGGCTCGAGCAGCTCGCCCGCCTCGTCACGCGGGTCGAAGACGCCGGCGTCGAGGTCGGCGATCCGGCGGGGTGCGGGGCGCTCGGTCGCGCCGGACGAGGTGCGGTAGCTGCCCTCGCCGTAGACGACCATCGACGAGGCGACGACGAGGCGGTCGACGCCCGCGCGATCCATCGCCGCGAGCACGACGGCCGTGCCGAGCTCGTTCGACGAGACGTAGTCGGGGGCGTCCTGGAAGTCCACGCCGAGCCCGACCTTGGCCGCCTGGTGGCAGACCGCGTCGACGCCCACGAGTGCCCGGTCGACGGTCTCGGCGTCACGCACGTCGCCGTGCACGAAGTCGACGCGCGGGTCGACCGTCGGCTCGCCGCCGTGCACGTCGGGCCGCAGCGAGTCGAGCACGCGCACCCGCCAGCCGCCCTCGAGCGCGAGGTCGACGATCGCCGACCCGATGAAGCCGGCCCCGCCGGTGACGAGGAGCAGGCCCGGACCGTCGGCGGACGCAGCGGACGCAGCGGATGCAGCGGAGTCAGCGGACGCAGCGGACGAGGAGGCGCGGGTCGCGTTCACAGCGCGGCCTTCCGACCCGAGACGGGCCGCGAGAGCACCTCGGCCACCGCGTCGGGCGGCATCAGCTCGCGCGGGGAGTAGTCGTCGGGCATCGCGGCGACGATCGACTCGATGGCCGCGACGATGCGCGGCTGGGCGGCCGCGAGCCGTTCGAAGACGAGCGAGGCGCTCACGGCGTCGGCGTCGGGCGCGTCGCCCTCGGCCGGGGCCAGACCGGCGTCGCTGTCGGTCACGTACGAGATGTTGACGGCGCCCATGCCGAGTTCGAGGGTGAGCGGGATCTCGGGGTACATCGTCATGTTGACCGTGTGCGCCCCCGCGGCCCGGAACCACAGCGACTCGGCTCGGGTCGAGAACCGCGGCCCCTGGATCACGACGCAGGTGCCGGTCGGGGCGAACGGCTCGCCCTGTGCCTCGAGGGCCTCGATCGCGGCGGCCCGCAGCACGGGGTCGAACGGGTCGGCGGCGATCAGGTGCTGCACCTGGCCCTCGACGTCGAAGAACGTGTCGCGTCGTCCCCAGGTCCGGTCGACGAACTGGTCGGTGACGACCATGGTGCCCGGGGCGACGTCGGGGCTGACGCCGCCGACCGCCGACGACGACACGACGGCCTTCGCACCGAGCGACGCGAGCGCCCACACGTTCGCCCGGTAGTCGATCAGGTGCGGCGCGACCGCGTGGCCCGCGCCGTGCCGGGTGAGGAACGCCACGCGCTTGCCACCCAGCTCGCCGATCGTCACCTCGCTCGAGGTCGGGCCGTAGGGCGTCTCGACGACGTGCCGGGTCGCCTCGCCCTCGGCGAAGAGCGAGTACAGCCCCGATCCACCGATGACGGCGACGTCGACGCGCGGCGGCCCCGAGGAGGCGCGGGTGGGCTGGGGGACGTCGGTCTCGGTCGCGGAGTCGGTCACCCCCGATACGCTACTGACCATCGCCCGAGAGGAACCGCGTGCGCACCATCGAGACCCACCTCGCCGAGGTCACGGCAGTCGTCGAGGCCGCCGTGCGGGCCCGGCCGGTCGACGCGCTCGTGGTCAGCCCCGAGGCGCTCGCCTCCCGCTCCGACCGGTACCGCGACCGGGTGCTCGCCGCCGACGTCGTCGCCCCGATCGACCTGCCGCCCTTCGCCAACTCGCAGATGGACGGCTACGCCGTCTCGACCGCGGGGCTCGACCCGGCCCGCCCCACGACCCTGCAGGTCACGGCGCGCATCCCCGCCGGGCGGGCCGCCCCCGACCTCGGCGCCGGCACCGCGGCCCCGATCATGACCGGCGCGGCCGTCCCCGCCGGGGCCGACGCCATCGTGCCCATCGAGAAGGTCTCGCCCGACTCGTTCCCGCCCACCGGGGTCGACGCGGACGTCGAGGTGCCGGCGGGCGTCACCGCCGGGGCCTTCGTCCGCGCTGCGGGCAGCGACGTCGCCGCGGGCTCCGTGCTGTTCGCGGCCGGGACGCGACTGACACCCGCTCGGTGGGGCGTGCTCGCCGCCTCCGGGATCGACGCGGTCGAGGTACGGAGCCGCCCGCGCCTCCTGCTGGTCTCGACCGGCGAAGAGCTCGCCGCCCCCGGTGCCCCGCTCGGGCCCGGCCAGATCCACGACGCGAACGGCGTGGCGCTGGCCGCGGCGCTCGCCGAGGTCGGCGTGATCGTCACGACCGCCCGGGTGACCGACGACGCGGCCGCCCTCGTCGCCGTCGTCGCCCGCCACGCCGCCGAGGTCGACCTCGTGCTGACGAGCGGCGGGGTCAGCGCGGGGGCCTACGAGGTCGTCCGCGACGCGTTCGAGGGGTCGGGCGTCACCTTCGGCTCGGTCGCCATGCAGCCCGGCGGTCCGCAGGGCTGGGGCACCGTCCGCGTGCACGACCGCGAGCTGCCCGTCGTCTGCTTCCCCGGCAACCCCGTCAGCTCGCTCGTGTCGTTCGAGGCCTTCCTGCGCCCCGCCCTGCACGGTGTCACGGGCGTCGGCCTGCCCCGACGGCGCTGGACCGTGCCCATGGCGCACCCCGTGGACTCTCCGGTCGGCAAGCACCAGCTGCGTCGCGGGCGGGTCGACGTCGACGGCCGTGCCCACCTCGTCGGCGGGCCCAGCTCGCACCTGCTCGCCGCCCACGCCGAGGCCACCGTGCTCGTCTCCGTCCCCGTCGGGGTCGACCGCGTGGACGAGGGCGACCGGGTCGAGGTCTGGGCGCTCGACGATCCCGCCCCCCACGAGAAGGCCGACCGATGACCCAGACCCCGCTGCCCGATGTGCCGCTGCCCGACATGCCGCCGTCCGAGACCGCGCTGTCCGAAGCCCCGCTCTCGCACGTCCGCGACGACGGCACCGCGCACATGGTCGACGTGACCGGCAAAGCCGAGACGAAGCGCATCGCGACCGCCCAGGCGGTGCTGACCACCCGGCCCGACGTGATCGCGCGACTGGTCGACGGCTCGCTGCCCAAGGGCGAGGCCCTCGGCACGGCCCGCATCGCCGGCATCCTGGCCGCGAAGCAGACTCCGACGCTGATCCCGCTCTGCCACCCGTTGCCTCTCGGCGCGATCACCGTCGACTTCGAGACCACGGAGGCGCAGGTCACCGTGATCGCGCGCGTCTCGACCCGGGGCGTCACCGGGGTCGAGATGGAGGCCCTGACCGCCGCGTCGGTCGCAGCCCTGACGCTGTTCGACATGATCAAGGCGGTCGACGCGCTCGCCGTGATCGGCGAGATCAAGGTGCTCGACAAGCAGGGCGGCAAGTCGGGGGACTGGTCGCGATGAGCGGCACCTCGGACGAGCCGGCCGCCGTGGCCACGGCCGACGTGGGCACGGCCGACGGGACCGCTCGGCGTCGGGCGGTCGTCGTCGTGGCGTCCACCCGCGCCGCCGCCGGCACCGCCGACGACACGACCGGCCCCGTCATCCGCGACTGGTTCGTGGCGCGCGGCTGGCTGGTCGAGGGCCCCGTCGTCGTGGTCGACGGCGAACCCGTCGGCGCGGTGCTCGAGGCCGCCCTCGAGTGGGGCGTCGACGCCGTCGTCACCACCGGTGGCACGGGCGTCTCGCCGACCGACGCGACGCCCGAGATGACCCTGCCCCTGCTCGACCGCGAGCTGCCCGGCATCGCCGAAGAGCTCAGGAGGCGCGGCGCGGCCTCGACGCCGCTGGCCGTCCTCTCCCGTGGGCTCGCGGGCGTGGCCGGCGGCACCTTCGTCGTCAACCTGCCCGGCTCGCGCGGCGGGGTGCGCGACGGGCTCGCCGTGCTCGACGACGTCCTCGACCACGTGGTCGACCAGCTGCACGGGGTCGATCACGCCCAGAACCGCCATCCCAGTCCCGAGGGGGCCGCATGACCGCCGACGATCCGACCCTCCTGCCCGGCGGGGAGTACGCCCGGGAGGCCGGTGCGGCCCCGGGCTCCGGCGCGCCGATCGCACCCGCCGCAGCATCTGCCTCCGAGCGCGTGCTGCTCGCCCGCGTCGTCGACGTGACCGTGTCGGTGGCCGAGTGCTCCGCGCTCGTGACGAGCCGCGCCTCCGGGGCCGTCGTGACGTTCGAGGGGGTCGTCCGCGACCACGACGAGGGGCGCGGCGTCGAGGCCCTGCACTACGAGGCGCACCCGACCGCGACCGAGGTCATCCGCGAGGTCGCGCTGGCCGTGGCCGAGGCGCATCCCGAGGTCGCGATCGCGGTCGAGCACCGCTACGGCGATCTCGTCGTGGGCGACGTCGCCCTGGCCTGCGCCGTGGCATCGGCCCACCGTGCCGAGGCGTTCGCGGCCTGCGCCGCCCTCGTCGACGAGGTCAAGGCCCGCACCCCGATCTGGAAGCGCCAGGAGTTCACCGACGGCTCGGACGAGTGGGTGGCGTCGCTGGGCTGACACCGGCTGCGCTGACACCGGCTGCGCACCGTCGAGTCGGCCGCCCGGCTCGGGCCGTCTACGCTTCTGTGGTGGCTCATCTACTCGGCGCAGAAAACCTCCGTCTCGAATTCCCGACCAAGGTCGTCCTCGACGGGGTGACCCTCGGCATCGACGAGGGCTCCCGCATCGGTGTCGTCGGCCGCAACGGCGACGGCAAGTCGACGCTCATGTCGGTGCTCGCCGGCCGGCTCGAACCGGACGACGGCCGCGTGACGACCCGCCGCGGCCTCACGATCGGCATGCTCGACCAGCGCGACGTGCTGCCCGAGGGCGCCACGGTCGGCAGCTTGATCGTCGGCGACCGCGACGAGCACGAATGGGCCGGCGACGCGCGCATCCGCGACGTCATCTCGGGTCTCGCCACCGACATCCCGTGGGAGGCGCGGGTCGAGGACCTCTCCGGCGGCCAGCGTCGACGCGTGGCCCTCGCCACCCTGCTGGTCGGCGACTGGGACGTCCTGTTCCTCGACGAGCCCACCAACCACCTCGACGTCGAGGGCGTCGCGTGGCTGGCGCAGCACCTCTCGCGCCGTTGGTCCACGAACTCGGGCGCGCTCGTCGTCGTGACCCACGACCGGTGGTTCCTCGACGAGGTCTCGACCGACACGTGGGAGGTCCACGACGGCATCGTCGAACCCTTCGAGGGCGGCTACGCGGCCTACGTGCTGCAGCGCGTCGAACGCGACCGCATGGCGTCGGCCTCCGAGGCGAAGCGCCAGAACCTGATGCGCAAAGAGCTCGCCTGGCTGCGTCGCGGCGCCCCGGCCCGGTCGACCAAGCCCAAGTTCCGCATCGACGCGGCCAACGAGCTGATCGCGGACGAGCCGCCCGTGCGCGACGCGGTCCAGCTGTCGCAGATGGCGACCGCGCGACTCGGCAAGGACGTCGTCGACCTCGTCGAGGTCGGGGTCTCGTTCGGCGACAAGCGCGTCCTGCAGGACGTCGAGTGGCGCATCGCTCCGGGCGAGCGCACCGGCGTGCTCGGCGTGAACGGCGCCGGCAAGTCGACGCTGCTCAAGGTCGTCACCGGGGCCATCACGCCTACCGAGGGGCGTGTCAAGCAGGGCAAGACGGTCAAGTTCGCGATCCTCGACCAGCAGCTCGCCGACCTGCACGAGGTCGCGCACGAGCGGGTCAACGACGTCATCGGGCGACAGCGCACCTCATACGTCACCGGCGGCAAAGAGATGACGCCCGGGCAGCTGCTCGAGCGCCTCGGCTTCACCAGCGCCCAGCTGCAGACGCCGATCAAAGACCTGTCCGGTGGCCAGAAGCGCCGCCTGCAGTTCCTGCTCATCCTGCTGAACGAGCCGAACGTGCTGATCCTCGACGAGCCCACCAACGACCTCGACACCGACATGCTCGCCGCGATGGAGGACCTGCTCGACGGCTGGCCCGGCACCCTGCTCGTCGTCTCGCACGACCGGTACCTGCTCGAGCGCGTCACCGACCAGCAGTACGCCGTGCTCGAGGGCCGTTTCCGGCACCTTCCCGGCGGCGTCGACCAGTACCTCCAGCTGCGTCGCGAGGCGACCCAGAACCAAGGAGGCGCGACCGACCGCCCGACGGCCGTCCAGGGGGCCTCGGCATCGGTCGCGGCCTCGGCCGCCGCGTCGGGCCTGTCCGGCGCCGAGAAGCGCAACGCCGAGAAAGAGCTCGGCTCGATCGACCGCAAGCTCGCCAAGGCGTCGGGCGAGCGCGAGGCCCTGCTGGCGCAATTCGCCTCGTTCGACCAGTCCGACTTCGACGGCCTGGCCGCGTTGCAGGCGAAGCTGACGGCGCTCGACCACAAGACGGGCGAGCTCGAGGTGCGCTGGCTCGAGCTGAGCGAGATGCTGGCGTAGGGCCCGGGCGCAGCGGGCGGTTCAGCCGCCGAGCGTCAGGCTCAGCGTGCGCAACAGCTCGGTCAGCCGCCGGCGGTCGTCGTCGCTGAGATCGCTGAGCAGGGCGTCCTCGGCCGTCACGAGTCGTTCGATCGCGGCGTCGACGGCGCGACGCCCCTCGGTCGTCATCGTGACCAGGATGCCCCGGCCGTCGTTCGGGTCGGTGCGGCGTTCGACCAGGCCCCGCGCGACGAGCCGGTCGATGCGGTTGGTCATCGCACCGCTCGAGACGAGAGTCTGTTGCAGCAGCGTCTTGGGGCTCAGCTGGTAGGGATCGCCGGCACGGCGCAGGGCCGACAGCACGTCGAACTCCCACGACTCGAGGTCGCTGGCGTGGAAGGCCTCGCGTCGTGCCCGGTCGAGGTGCTTCGACAGACGACCCACGCGCGAGAGCACGTGGAGCGGCGCGAAGTCGAGGTCGGGTCGCTCGTGGCGCCACGCCTCGACGATCCGGTCGACCTCGTCCTGCTCGGGCATCCGCCCATCATGCCCGAGGCCGTCCTCGGACGCGGGAGGCGCGGTGCGGCCCGGCGGGCGGGTCACCCCTCGCGGTCACCCCGGTCGAGTCGCGGTCTGGCAGAATGGTCCGGCGCGCACGCGCGGTCCGCCATGGTGTAACGGCAGCACGACAGCCTTTGGAGCTGTTAGGTCTAGGTTCGAATCCTGGTGGCGGAGCCCCGAGCGTCGCAGGTCGCGGTCGGCTCGTCGGTCCCGTCCCGCTCCCGATCGTGGGCGCCCCGGCGTCCGCCTGACGACGAGGACCCCCGTCATGTCGAAGACCCGCTCCGTGCCGCCCCTCCTCCGTGCCGCCCTGCTCGGCGTCCTCAGCGGATCGCGCTCGGCGACGCCGCTCGCCGTCCTCGCCCTGAACCACGATGCCCAGGAGGCGCGGGGCCGGTGGAAGCGCTGGCGCCTGTTCCGCTCGCCGATCGGTCGTGGTGTCCTGGTGGCCGCCGGCGTCGGCGAACTGGTCGGCGACAAGCTGCCGGCCACGCCGAGCCGGGTCGGTGCCGGGCCGCTGTTCGGACGGGCGGTCTCCGGCGCCGTCGCGGGCATCGCGATGGCCGGCACCGGCCGCCGGGGCACCCCTGTGGAGGCAGCCCTTGCCGGAGCGTTCGGCGCCCTCGTCGGCAGCTGGCTCTTCTACCGGGCACGGAAGGCCGTCGTCGAGAAGACCGGCGTGCCCGACGTCGTCGTCGCCCTCGTCGAGGACGCCGTCGCGATCTCGGGCTCGGTCGCCGTCGTCCGGTCGCGCTGACTCCTCCCCACCCCGTCGCGCCGACGGCCGCGTCCCCACGCCGGGCGGGTGACCCGCGGCCGCGTCGCCTCCCGTGGGAGGATCGGCGGTGATCACGCGCCACCCCTCACCAAGGAGCACCATGCCCGAACGCCAGCTCGCCGTCGTCGTCCTCGCCGCAGGGCAGGGCACCCGCATGAAGTCCTCGACCCCGAAGGTCCTGCACCGCCTGGCCGGGCTGCCGTTGATCCAGCACGTGCTCGAGAGCGCCGGCGCCCTCCAGCCCGACCACCTCGTCGCCGTGGTGCGGCACGAGCGTGACCTCGTCGTCGCGAGCGTGCTCGACACCGCCCCGCACGCCCTCGTGGTCGATCAAGACGAGGTGCCCGGCACCGGTCGTGCCGTCGAACAAGCGGTGGAGGCGCTGCCCGCCGAGTTCACCGGCGACGTCGTGGTCGTCAGCGCCGACGTGCCCTTCCTCGACCACGCGACGCTCACGGCCCTGCTCGACCAGCACCGTGCCGCCTCCGCCTCGGCGACGCTGCTGAGCGCCGTGCTGCCCGACGCCACCGGCTACGGGCGGGTCGTCCGTCGTGACTCGGGCGACGTCGACCGCATCGTCGAGCACAAGGACGCCACCGACGACGAGCGTGCCGTGCGCGAGATCAACTCGGGCACCTACGTCTTCACGGTCGCCGCCCTGCGCACCCACCTGCCCCGCATCGGGTCGGCCAACGCGCAGAACGAGAAGTACGTCACCGACATGGTCGGCCTGCTCACCGGCGCCGGAGAGGTCGTCGCGGCCCGCGCGATCGACGAGACGTGGCGCCTCGAGGGCATCAACGACCGTGTGCAGCTGGCCGCCGCGGCCCGTCGCCTGAACGACCGCATCGTCGAGCACTGGCAACGCGAGGGCGTCTCGATCGTCGACCCGCAGACCACCTGGATCGATCGCGACGTCTCCCTCAGCCCCGACGTCGAGCTGCTGCCCGGCACCCAGCTCCGCGGCGCGACGTACATCGCCCCGGGCGCGGTCGTCGGCCCCGACACGACCCTCGTCGACACCGAGGTGGGCGAGGGGGCGACGGTCAAGCGCACCGACGCGACCCTTGCGGTCATCGGTGCCCGCGCCTCCGTGGGTCCGTTCGCGTACCTGAGGCCCAACACCCTGCTCTCGGCCGACGGCAAGATCGGCACGTTCGTCGAGACCAAGAACGTGCAGATCGGCGCCGGGTCCAAGGTGCCCCACCTCAGCTACGTGGGCGACACCGAGGTGGGCGAGGGGTCGAACATCGGTGCCGGCACCATCACGGCCAACTACGACGGGGTGAACAAGCACCGCACCGAGGTCGGGTCGCACGTCCGCACCGGGTCGCACAACGTCTTCGTCGCCCCCGTTAGGATTGGCGACGGAGCGTACACAGGCGCCGGAACGATCGTCCGCAAAGACGTGCCGGCCGGTGCCCTGGCCTTGAGCATCGCTCCACAGCGCAATGCGAGCGGATGGGTCGAGGCGAACCGCCCCGGCTCGGCGGCTGCCGAGGCCGCCGCTCGTGCCGAACGAACGACCGACTGAACCCGGTCGGGTTGGCCCCTCGGGGCCGGAGAGCGAGTGACGTGTCCGGAATCAAGATCACCGGCGAGAATCGACTCGTTCTGATCTCGGGGCGTGCGCACCCCGAACTGGCCAACCAGATCGCCGCCGAGCTCGGCAGCGAGCTGATCCCGACCGACGCCCGCACCTTCGCGAACGGCGAGCTCTACGCCCGCTTCGACGAGAGCGTCCGCGGCTCGGACGCCTTCGTCATCCAGTCGCACTCGGCGCCGATCAACGAGTGGCTGATGGAACAGCTGATCATGGTCGACGCGCTGAAGCGCGCCTCGGCCAAGCGCATCACCGTCGTGGCGCCGTTCTACCCGTACGCCCGGCAAGACAAGAAGGGCCGTGGGCGCGAGCCGATCTCGGCCCGGCTCGTCGCCGACCTCTTCAAGGCGGCAGGCGCGCACCGCATCATGAGCGTCGACCTGCACGCGCCGCAGATCCAGGGCTTCTTCGACGGCCCGGTCGACCACCTCTTCGCCATGCCCGTGCTGCTCGAGCACTTCCGCGCCAAGCTCGACAACACCACGCTGACCGTGGTCTCGCCCGACATGGGGCGCGTCCGCGTCGCCGACATCTGGAGCGAGAAGCTCGACGCCCCCCTCGCGATCATCCACAAGCGTCGTGACCCGCTGGTGCCGAACCAGGTCACCGTCCACGAGATCGTCGGCGACGTCTCGGGTCGCGTGTGCCTGCTGGTCGACGACCTGATCGACACCGGTCGCACCATCGTCAAGGCCGCCGAGGCGCTCAAGGCCGCCGGCGCGATCGGCGTCGTGGTCGCCGCGACCCACGCGGTCTTCAGCGACCCCGCCCCCGAGATCCTCAACAGCGAGTTCATCGACTCGGTCGTCGTCACCGACACCCTGCCGCTCACCGAGCACCAGAAGTTCGACAAGCTCGAGATCCTGCCCATCGCCCCGCTGATCGCCCGGGCCATCCACGAGGTCTTCGACAACGGCTCGGTCACCTCGATGTTCGACGGCGCCGCCTAGCCCCACCCCGCCCGTCGCTGTTCCGGCCGCCCCGCCGTCCGGAGCCGCCGCCTAGCCCCATCCCGCCCGTCGCTGTTCCGGTCGCCCCGACGTCCGGCGCCGCCGCCTAGTCCCATCCCGCCCGTCACTGTTCCTGTCGCCTCGACGTCCGGTGCCGCCGCCTGACCGCGCCCGCTTCCGGCCGCCCCGCCCAGCCCGGTCTCCCACCCCAGTGACCCCACTTATCCCGGCCCGGCTCAGCCCGGCCCGGCCCGCTCGTCTGCGGTCGGTAACTCCGGAGTTCGGCTGCGCCGCGCCTCCTGCGGGTCGTTCCGGTGGTCGTTTGCCCGAGTTGTCGACGTGGGCGGGGTGGTGTGGGGGCTGCGGGGTTCGAGCCGGGCCGTCCCGTCGCCGTGGCGGCCCGGCCCGGTTTGCGATGTTGCTCTGTCGTGGTCGGTAACTCGGGAGTTCGGCTGCGCCGCGCCTCCTGCGGGCTGTTCGGGCGGTCGTTCTCCTGCGTTGTCGACGTGGGCGGGGTGGCATGGGGGCTGCGAGGCGTGAGCCGGGCCGTCCCGTCGCAGTGGCTGCCCGGCTCGGTTTGCGATGTCGCCCTGTCGTGATCCGTAACTCCGGAGTCCGGCTGCGCCGCGCCTCCTGCGGGCCGTTCCGGTGGTCGTTCTCCTGCGTTGTCGACGTGGGCGGGGTGGTGTGGGGGCTGCGGGTTTCGAGCCGGGCCGTCCCGTCGCCCTGGTGCCTCGGCTCGGCTCGGTTTGCGATGTCGCCCCGTCGTGGTCGGCAACTCCTGAGTTCGGCTGCGCGGCGCCTCCTGCGGGTCGTTTCGGTGGTCGTTCTCCTGAGTTGCCGTCGCGGGCGGGGCGGCGTCGGGAAGCCCCGAGGCCCGCTGCGGCGGAACGACGAACGGGCGTGCCCGCCGACGCCGGCCGCCGCAGCGGCATCGCATCGACGGGCACGCCCGTCAGAACGCAGGAGGCGCGGTGAGCGCCCCCGGGGCACCCGTCAGTGGGTCGACGGCTCCGTCTCGATCTCGGACCGGTCGCCCGACCAGAGGGTGTGGAACGTGCCCTCTTCGTCGACGCGCTGGTAGGTGTGCGCCCCGAAGAAGTCGCGCTGCCCCTGGATGAGCGAGGCGGGCAGGCGTTCCGACGCGAGCGAGTCGTAGTACGACAGGGCCGAGGCGAACCCGGGTACGGGGATGCCCGAGAGGGCGGCCTTGGCGACGATGCGGCGCCAGGCGTCCTCGCCGTCGCGGACGGCCGCGGCGAAGTAGTCGTCCTCGAGCAGGGTCGCGATCGACGCGTCCTTCTCGTAGGCGTCGACGATGCGGTTGAGGAACTGTGCGCGGATGATGCAGCCACCGCGCCAGATCTTGGCGATGGCGCCCTTGTCGATGTCCCAGTCGTACTCGTCGGCACCGGCGATGATGGCGTCGAAGCCCTGGGCGTAGGCGACGATCTTCGAGGCGTAGAGCGCCTTCTGCACGTCGTCCTCGAAGCCGTCGCCGGCTTCCTGGATCGTGGGTCGTCCCTGCAGGGTCTTCTGCACGGCCGAGCGCTGTGCGGGTTTCGACGACACGGCGCGGGCGAAGACGGCCTCGGCGATTCCGCCGACCGGCACGCCCAACCCGACGCTGTTCTGCACGGTCCAGACGCCCGTGCCCTTCGAGCCGGCCTGGTCGACGATGGAGTCGACGAGCGGGCCGCCCGTCTTGGCGTCCGTCTGGCGGAGCACCTCGGCGGTGATCTCGATCAGGTACGACTCGAGCTCGCCCTTGTTCCACTCCTCGAAGACCGAGGCGATGGCGGCGGGCTCGTGGCCGCCGACCCGGCGCAGCAGGTCGTACGACTCGGCGATGAGCTGCATGTCGGCGTACTCGATGCCGTTGTGGATCATCTTGACGAAGTGGCCCGCGCCGTCGGCTCCGACGTGCGTGACGCAGGGTTCGCCCTCGGCCACCGCCGCGATCGACGCCAGGATCGGACCGAGTGTCTCGTAGGCCTCCTTCGAGCCACCGGGCATGATCGACGGACCCTTCAAGGCGCCCTCCTCGCCGCCCGAGATGCCGGCGCCCACGAAGTTGAGTCCGCGCTCCTTGAGGGCGGCCTCACGTCGGCGGGTGTCCTGGAAGTTCGCGTTGCCGCCGTCGACGATGATGTCGCCCTCGTCGAACACGTCGGCGAGCTGGTCGATGACGGCGTCGGTGCCGCGACCGGCCTGCACCATGATGATCGCGGTGCGCGGCTTCTGCAGTGAGGCCGCGAAGTCCTCTATCGACTTCGAGGGGATGAACCCCGCGTCGCCGTGCTCGTCCATCAGGGTGTCGGTGCGCTCGGGGGAGCGGTTGTAGACGGCGACCGTGTTGCCCTCGCGGCTGGCGAGGTTGCGCGCCAGGTTCGAGCCCATGACGGCCAGGCCGACGACTCCGATGTTCGCCTGGGCGGTGGACTGCGCTGCTGCTCCGTGTTCGGTCACGGTGCCTCCTTCTCGGTCGGTGGTGCCCGCAGACTATGCCTCGACGCCGAGCGTCCGACAGGCACCGTCCGTACCCCTCGGCGGCGGCTCACCTAGGGTTGACGCAACCGTTTCCCCGATCGAAGGCCGTCCGTGACCGACCAGCCCCACCCCGTGCCCGTCCCGCCCGTCGTCGTGATGGGGGTGTCCGGTTCGGGCAAGTCGACCGTGGGCGAGTTGCTGGCCGACAGCCTCGGCGTGCCGTTCGTCGACGCCGACGACCTGCACCCCGAGGCCAACCGGCTCAAGATGGCCGAGGGGCACCCGCTCGACGACGACGACCGGTGGCCGTGGCTCCACATCGTCGCCGAGCGCATCGCCGCCGCGGGCGACGACTCGGTGGTCGTGGCCTGCTCGTCGTTGAAGAAGGCGTACCGCGACGTCCTGCGCGAAGGCGACCCGCGCCTCCGGTTCGTCCACCTGACCGGCGTGCGCGACCTCGTCGCGCGTCGCCAGCGCGAGCGCAAGGGGCACTTCATGCCGCCCGGGCTGATGGAGTCGCAGTTCGCCACCCTCGAGCCGTTGGCCGACGACGAGGCGGGTTTCGAGGTCGACGTGCGTCCCGGCCCCGACGACGTCGTGGCGGCCGTCGTGGCCCATCTCGAGGCCGTGCGACGCGGCGAGCTCGAGCACTGACCGGGCGCCCTCGGGGGCGGACGAACCGAGGAGGCGCGGGTTGGCGACACGCCCGGCCGACGTGTAACCTTGGCAGCTGAACCTCGGCGAGGGGTGCTCCGGCACCCGTGATCGACGCGGTAGGCAGGCGCTCGGTGCTCAGGCACCACTCGTGCAGCGGTGATCGTCCCTCGGGCGGCGCCCCTCGGGTTGCGGGTCCTTCCTCACGCGATGCGCGTTCGAGTTGACACCGACCACACACCCCCGGGCCGTTCGCGGCCCCTGCAAGGAGACGACATGTCCGACCAGAACAACCTCAGCGCCCTCGTGCGCACCAGCTTCGGCAAGGGCGCGGCCCGCAAGATCCGCGCGAAGGACCAGATCCCCGCGGTCATCTACGGCCACGGCACCGACCCCCAGCACGTCACGCTGCCCGGTCACGAGACCATGCTGATCACGCGTCGCGCCAACGCCGTCATCACGCTCGACATCGAGGGCACGAACCAGCTGGCCCTCGTCAAGGACATCCAGCGCGACCCGGTCAAGCAGACCATCGAGCACATCGACCTCATCGTCGTCCGCCAGGGCGAGAAGGTCACCGTCCAGGTCCCCGTGCACGTCGAGGGCGAGTCGGCTCCCGGCACGATCCACGTCGTCGAGCTCAACGTCGTCGAGCTCGAGGTCGAGGCCACCCACATCCCGCAGAACGTGGTCGTCTCGATCGAGGGCCTCGAAGAGGGCGCCCAGGTCTCGGCTGCCGACCTCGTGCTGCCCAAGGGCGCGACCCTGGTCAGCGAGCCCGAGACCCTCGTGCTCGCCGTCTCGGTGCCCCAGCTCGACCTGACGACCGACGCGGTCTCCGACGAGGACGGCGAGGCCGCCGAGGCCGAGGGCGACGTCGACTCCATCGAGGACGAAGAGCGCTCCGAGTAACACGGCACACCCCGAACACCCTGCCGGCGCAGACCCACTGAGAGAACGACGACCACGACGATGGCACTCGACGACCAGTGGCTCGTGGTCGGGCTCGGAAACCCCGGGCCCGGCTACGCCGGCAACAGGCACAACGTCGGGCAGATGGTGCTGGCCGAACTGGCCGACCGTCTGTCCGCCGGCTTCAAGAACCACCGCACGAACGCGACGGTCGCCGAGGGGCGCACCGCCCCCGGCGGCCCTCGCTTCGTGCTGGCCAAGCCCGCGACCTACATGAACGTCTCGGGCGGGCCGACGCAGGCCCTCCTGCGGTACTACGACCTCGACGTGTCGCGGCTGATCGTCGTCCACGACGAGCTCGACATCGACTTCGACGTCGTCCGGCTGAAGCACGGTGGTGGCCACGGCGGCCACAACGGCATCCGCGACATCATCGCCGCCACCGGCTCGAACGAGTTCACCCGGGTGCGGGTCGGCATCGGCCGTCCCCCCGGCCGGCAACCCGCCGCCGACTTCGTCCTCAAGGACTTCTCGTCCACCGAGCGCAAAGAGCTGCCGTTCCTGATCGGTGACGCGGCCGACGCCGTCGAGATGATCGCGACCGACGGTCTCACGGCAGCCCAGCTGAAGTTCCACACCGCGAAGAGCTGACCGGCTCGCCGGATTCCGGCTGCCCCCGGCCCTGTCCCGGTGTCGCCGTCAGCGAACCCCGGCCGCGGTGTCGGTGGTGCCGCGTAACATCGTGCGGGTGATACTCGCGGGCTTGATCCAGGCGCTCTCGCGCGCCTCCACGTTCTCCGCGGCCCTCGACCGGGCCGCTCGCAGCACCGACTTCTCGGTCGTCGACGGCCTCCGCGTCCCGTTGCTCGCGGGCTTGCTCGACCGTCGCGAGGGCCCGCAGGCGATGCTGGTCGTCACCGCCACGGGCCGCGAGTCCGAGGCGGTCCGGGGGTCGCTCGACAGTTACCTGCCCGAGGCCGAGATCATCGAGTTCCCCGCGTGGGAGACCCTGCCGCACGAACGCCTCAGCCCCAGCGCCGAGACGGTCGGCAAGCGCATCCACGCCCTGCGACGCCTCGCCATCTGGCAGCGCGAGGCGGCCGAGGCGCCCGGCTCCGTGCGGCCGATCGTCGTCGTCGCCGGCGTGCGCGCGGCTCTCCAGCCGCTCAGCGACAACCTCGTCGAGCTCGACCCCGTGCGGCTCACCGTCGGCGAACGCGGACACGACCTCTCGGGCATCGCCGTCCATCTCGTCGACCTGGCGTACGCCCGGGTCGACATGGTCACCCGCCGGGGCGAGTTCGCCGTCCGTGGCGGCATCCTCGACGTCTTCCCGCCCACGGCCGAGCACCCCGTCCGCGTCGACTTCTTCGGTGACGAGGTCGACCAGATCCGTCGCTTCTCGGTGGCCGACCAGCGCAGCCTCGACGGCGAGGTCTCGTCGGTCGAGCTGCCTCCGAGCCGCGAGATGCTGCTGACCGAGCCCGTCCGTCAACGCGCCCGCGAGATGCAGCACGAGTTCCCGAGCCTCTCCCAGATGCTCGCCAAGATCGCCGAGGGCATCCCGGTCGAGGGCATGGAGAGCCTGGCGCCCGCGCTCGTGCACCGGCTGGTGCCGGTGACGCACTACCTGCCGGCCGGCGCCTCCGTCGTCGTCCTCTCGCCCGAGCGGGTGGTGTCGCGCGCGCAGAGTCTGGCCGACACCAACCGCGAGTTCCTGTCGGCCGCCTGGAACGCCGCGACCGCGGGTGCCGAGGCGCCGATCGACCTCGACTCGGGCGACTTCCTCAGCCTCCGCGACCTGCGTGAGGCGGCCGGCGACAGGTCCTGGTTCACGATGAGCGGCTTCGACTCGGGCGAGGTCCTGTCCGACGACGAGGCCGTCGCGTCGGCCGGCGACTACGTGCGGGTCGACGCCGCCGTCGTGCCGAGCTTCAGCGGCCACGCCGAGGGAGCCCTCGAGCACGTCGTCGAGCGCGTGCGCGACGGCTGGTCCGTCGTCGTCACGGCCCGCGGCACAGGGCTCGTCGAGCGTGCCCGCGACGTGCTCGCCGAGCGCGAGGTCGCCGCACGCCTCGAGGAGAGCCTGCCCGAGACCCTCGAACCCGGCGTCGTGCACCTGGTGGCCGGTGGGGTCGAGGCCGGCTTCGAACTGATGGAGTCCAAGATCGCCGTCCTCGGCGAGTCCGACTTCTACGGCCGTTCGGCGAACTACGACTCGCGTCAGGTCAAGAAGCTCGCGACCCGACGCAAGAACGTCGTCGACCCCCTGCAGCTCAAGCCGGGCGACGTCGTCGTGCACTCGACCCACGGCATCGGCAAGTTCCTCGAACTCACCAGTCGCGAGGTGTCGAGCGGCGGGAAGAACGCCGTCAAGCACTCCCGCGAGTACCTCGTGCTCGAGTACGCACCGTCGAAGCGCGGCTATCCCGGCGACAAGCTGTACGTCCCGACCGATCAGCTCGACCTGCTCAGCCGCTACGTGGGTGGCGAGGCCCCGTCGCTCAGCAAGATGGGTGGCGGCGACTGGGCGGCCGCCAAGGGCAAGGCTCGCAAGGCCGTCCGCGACATCGCCGTCGAGCTCGTCAAGCTGTACTCGGCCCGCATGGCGAGCAAGGGGCACGCGTTCCCGCCCGACACCCCCTGGCAGCGCGAGCTCGAAGAGGCTTTCCCGTTCGCCGAGACGCCCGACCAGCTGACGACCATCGACGAGATCAAGGCCGACATGGAGCGCCCGATCCCGATGGACCGCCTGCTCTCGGGCGACGTGGGTTACGGCAAGACCGAGGTCGCCGTCCGAGCCGCGTTCAAGGCCATCCAAGACGGCAAACAGGTCGTGATGCTCGTGCCGACGACCCTGCTCGTGAAGCAGCACTTCGACACGTTCAGCGACCGCTTCGCCGGGTTCCCCGTGCACCTCCGCAGCCTCAGCCGGTTCCAGACCGCGAAAGAGTCGAAAGAGACGATCGCCGGACTCGGCGACGGCACGGTCGACATGGTCATCGGCACGCACCGGCTGCTCAGCGAGAGCATCTCGTACAAGGACGTGGGCCTCGTCATCATCGACGAAGAGCAGCGTTTCGGCGTCGAGCACAAGGACGCCCTCAAGAAGCTGAAGACGAACGTCGACATCCTGGCCATGTCGGCGACCCCGATCCCGCGGTCGCTCGAGATGGCCGTGACGGGCATCCGCGAGATGTCGACCCTGGCCACCCCGCCAGAGGACCGCCACCCGATCCTCACCTTCGTCGGCCCCGAGAGCGACCGACAGAAGGCCGCGGCGATCCGGCGCGAGCTGCTGCGCGAGGGGCAGGTGTTCTACGTGCACAACCGTGTGTCGAGCATCAACCGCATCGCGGCCCAGATCGCCGAGCTGGTGCCCGAGGCCCGCGTCGCCGTCGCCCACGGTCAGATGGCCGAGTCGACGCTCGAGCAGGTCATGGTCGACTTCTGGGAGCGCAAGTTCGACGTCCTCGTCTCGACCACCATCATCGAGACCGGCCTCGACATCGCCAACGCCAACACGTTGATCATCGACCGGGCCGACAAGTACGGCCTCAGCCAGTTGCACCAGCTGCGCGGTCGAGTCGGCCGAGGCCGGGAGCGCGGCTACGCGTACTTCCTCTACGACGCCGACAAGCCGCTCAGCGAGACCGCGCAAGACCGGCTCGAGACGATCGCCGCCAACAACGAGCTCGGTGCGGGCATGCAGGTCGCCCTGAAAGACCTCGAGATCCGCGGGGCCGGCAACCTGCTCGGCGGCGAGCAGTCCGGGCACATCGCCGGTGTCGGCTTCGACCTCTATCTGCGCATGATCGGTGAGGCCGTCAGCTCGTTCCGCGGTGACGTCGCCGAGGGGCAGACCGAGCTGCGGCTCGAACTGCCGGTCGACGCCCACGTGCCCGAAGAGTACGTCGAGAGCGAGCGACTGCGCCTCGAGGCCTACCAGAAGCTCTCGACGGCGAGCTCGCCCACCTCGACCGACGACCAGATCGACTCGGTGCTCGACGAGCTCACCGACCGCTACGGCGAGCCCCCGGCACCCGTGCTCGCGCTGATCGAGGTCTCGCGCCTGCGCCGCGCGGCCCAGAAGGCCGGGCTCAGCGAGGTGGTCGTCATGGGCAGCAACCTGCGCGTCGCCGGCATCGACCTGCCCGACAGCATGCAGGTCCGGCTGCAGCGCATGTACCCGGGTGCACGGTGGTTCGCGCAGGCGAACGCCGTCAGCGTGCCCCTGCCGCGCGCTCACGGGCAGGCGCCGAGCGACGACGAGCTGATCGTCTGGGTCGAGCAGCTGCTGTCGGCGATCTACTCCGCCCCGGTCGCCCGTCCGGCGACCGACACGGCCGCGGCGAACTGACCGTGTCGACCGGGCGGGCGGGCGGCACCCCGGACGAGGAGGCGCGAGGCGGTCTCGAGCCCAGGGCAGGTGCCCGGCTCGACGAGCTCGTCGGCGTGGTCGACGCCCTCCTCGCCGACGAGGGCGGGTGCGCCTGGAACAGGTCGCAGACCCCTCGATCCCTCGTGACCTACCTCGTCGAGGAGACCTACGAACTCGTCGAGGCGATCGAGGACGGCACCGTCGACGACCTCCGGGAAGAGCTCGGGGACGTGCTCTACCAGGTGGTCTTGCACAGCGCTCTGGCTGCGCGCGCCTCCTCGGAGTCGTTCGAGCTCGCCGACGTCGTCCGCGACGTCGCCGAGAAGACCGTGCGGCGTCATCCCCACGTGTTCGGGGCCGACCGGGCCGACGGCGTCGACGACATCGTCCGTCTCTGGTCGGCGGCGAAGGCCGTCGAGAAGTCGCAGCGGACGAGTGCCTACGACGGTGTCCCGGTCGGGCAGCCGGCTCTCGCCCGGGCCCAGAAGCTCGACGCGCGTCGGGCTTCCGCGGGCATGGCACGGCCCGCGTCGGATGATGCGCCGACCTCGACGTCGGGCACGGACGACTCCGTCGCCCGAGCCGGGTCGATCGAGCTCGCCTGGGGCAGGGCGCTGCTCGCACGGGTCGATGAAGCCACCGATCGCGGCATCGACGCCGAGCGTGCCCTTCGGGCGGCCGTGCGCGAACGCGAGACGCTGCTTCGGCGGGATGAGGCGGGACCGGGCGAGGCAGGACCGGCCGAGGCGGGACCGGCCGAGGCGGGACCGGCAGACGCGGGACCGGCCGAAGTGGGACGGGCAGAGAACGGATCGTCCGAACGGGGGGCATCTGCGAACGCCCCGGTCGAGCAGGTGCCCCCTCAACCCGAATGAGGGGGCACCTCGGCGTCGCCTGCTCAACCCGAATGAGCGGCGAGGCCGGCGCTCGTCCACCAGCGGATCGGCCCGAGGGGCAGCGACCCGGCGGAGACCGAGTGGTGTCATCAATGTAGAGGATGAGTGATGACATGTCAAAAGACGACATGTCGGTCCGTAGTCGTCCGGGTTCGGGGCGTCCGGAGGGGCAGTGAGGCCGTCGGCCGACCGACCGGTCGGCCACGGCAGACGTCTGTTATGGTCCACTACGACGACGGCGACCGCGCAGGGCGAGTACGACTCGTCGGCACGAAGGAGCGGCACCATGCCTCGCAAGCCTGATCCCACCCGCAAGCCCGAACTCCTCGGTCAGATCCTCGAGCACCTCCGGGGTCGCTCTCTCGCCACCGTGTCGTTCCGCACCTTGGCCGAAGCCCTCGGGGTCAGCACGTACGTCTTCGTCTACCACTTCGGCAACCGGGCGGAGCTCGTCGCCGAGATCGTCCGTGCCGTCGTCGCCCGCAACGACGCATTGCTCGCGGTCGCGGTCTCCGAGCTCGATCGTGATGCGTTCGGCAAGCACCTGGCGAAGGTCTGGCACGACGTCTCCACCGAGCGGGGGCGCGACCTGCATCGCCTCGAGCTCGAGGCGGCCCTGCTCGAGACCGTGGCGGGCGAGGCCGAGGGCACCGCCCGCGGGGCGGTCGGTCGGTGGGTCGACCACGTCGCCGACTGGCTCTCGGCGAACGCGGTCGCGCCGGCCGAGGCCAAGGTCGCGGCGCGGGTCTTCGTCGATGCGCTCTTCGGTCTGCAGTACGACGCCATCGTCTCGGGTGACGGACGTCGAGCCTCCGCGGCGTACAAGCAGGCGGTCGAGACCCTGGTCTCGCGCGTCCCTCAGCGCTGACCCTGCTCGGCGCAGGTCTCGAGGGGTAGGGGCCTGGTGGTCTCGGCGGGGTGTCCGGTGGATCGAAGCCGGGCCGAGCGCATGGCGCCCGACCCGGCCCGGGCCCTCACCGCAGGGAAGGGAGGGCCTCGAGGTGTGACCGACACGCAACCCGATTCGCGCCGACCACCCGAGAAAACCATAACGTAGAATGTGACATGCCTGCAAGTCGGCACCGACGTCGGGGGTTCGACGACTCTGGGATGATGTCCTCATGCCGACCCCCGTCAACCCGCCGCGCGGCATGCGCGACCACCTGCCCGCCGACAAGAGGCGCCGCGAGGGCGTCCTCTCGGTCATCCGGGGCGTCTATCGCTCCTACGGCTTCGACGAGATCGAGACGCCCGTCGTCGAGGAGAGCTCGCGCCTCCATTCGGGTCTGGGGGGCGACAACGAGAAGCAGGTCTTCGCCGTGCTCAGGCGGGGCCTCGACCTCGACGACCTGCGGTCGGCCGAGAGCGTGCTCGGACTCGCCGATCTGGGGCTCCGTTTCGACCTCACGGTGCCGCTCGCACGCTTCTACGCGTCGCACCGAGCCGAGCTGCCGACGGTCTTCCGCTCGGTGCAGATCGCCCCGGTCTGGCGGGCCGAGCGTCCGCAGAAGGGGCGCTACCGCCAGTTCGTCCAGTGCGACATCGACGTCCTGGGCGAGGCCGGGCCGCTGGCCGAGATCGAACTGATCCAGGCCACGACCGCCGTGCTCGACGCCCTCGGTCTCACCGGGACGACGATCCGCGTGAACGACCGCCGCATCCTGCTGGCGATGCTCGCGCACTGGGACGTGCCCGAGGCGCTCACCGACCAGGCGCTGATCGTCGTCGACAAGCTCGACAAGATCGGTGTCGACGGCGTCGTGGCCGAACTCGTCGACCTCGGCGTCACCACTCCCGGTCTCGGCGAGGCGCTCACCCAGCTGGCCGACGCGTCCTGGGCCACCGGCGAGGCCGACGACGCTCCGTGGCTCGACCGCGCGGCCTTCGCCGACCTGGTCGCGTTGCGCGAGGCGCTGCCGGGATCGACCCTCGAGTTCGATCCGACCCTGGTCCGTGGCATGGGCTACTACACGGGGACGATCTTCGAGATCGCCCACCCCGACGTGCCCTACTCGCTCGGCGGCGGCGGTCGCTACGACGGCATGATCGGCCGCTTCCTCGGCAGCGACGTGCCCGCAGCCGGTTTCTCGCTGGGGTTCGAACGCCTCGTCGACCTGGTGACCCTCGAGGCCGACGGCGACGAGGGTCTCGCGCTGGTCTACGACAAGAAGGTCGAACCGGTCGAGTTGCTCGCCCTGCAGCGCGCGCTGCTGGCGGGTGGCGAGCGACGCATCCGCCTCGAGAAGAAGGCCAAGAACTTCACCAACCAGCTCGACGGCCTGGCGGCGGCGGGGTTCGGCCGGTTCGTGACCGTGCGCGGGGGCGAGTCTGTCGCCGACCTCGAGGTCCGCACGATCGGCTGACCGCCTCCGACGTCTCCTCGCCCCGAACCAGGGCTCCTCGCCACGAACCAGGGCAGGAGGCGCGGCTAAGCTGGGCCGCGGACCTCGCGTCCCCAGACGAACGACTACTAAGGAGCTCTCCAGTGGCAGCAATCGACGCCGTAGGCGCCCGCGAAATCCTCGACTCGCGGGGCAACCCCACCGTCGAGGTCGAGGTCTTGCTCGAGGACGGCACGGTGTCGCGTGCGGCCGTCCCCTCGGGTGCATCGACCGGGGCCTTCGAGGCCTACGAGCTGCGTGACGGCGACAAGAGCCGTTACCTCGGCAAGGGTGTGCTCAAGGCCGTCGCCGCCGTCATCGACGAGATCGGCCCCGAGGTCGAGGGTCTCGACGCCACCGACCAGCGCCTGATCGACCAGGCCATGATCGAGCTCGACGGCACCGACAACAAGAAGCGCCTCGGCGCGAACGCCATCCTCGGCGTCTCGCTGGCCGTGGCCCGTGCGGCGGCCGACTCGGCCGACCTGCCCCTGTTCCGCTACCTCGGCGGGCCGAACGCGCACACGCTGCCCGTCCCCATGCTCAACGTGATCAACGGCGGTTCGCACGCCGACAGCAACGTCGACATCCAGGAGTTCATGATCCTGCCGGTCGGCGCGTCCTCGTTCGCCGAGGCGCTGCAGTGGGGCGCCGAGACGTACCACGCCCTCAAGAGCGAGCTCAAGGCCAAGGGCCTCTCGACCGGTCTGGGCGACGAGGGCGGCTTCGCGCCGAACCTCGACAGCAACCGTGCCGCGCTCGACCTGCTCGTCGAGGCGATCACCAAGGCCGGCTTCACCCCCGGCAAAGACCTCGCCCTGGGCCTCGACGTGGCCTCGAGCGAGTTCTACGCCGACGGCAGCTACACCTTCGAGGGCGAGAAGCGCGACTCGGCCTTCCTCGCGAACTACTACGCCGATCTCGTCGCGTCGTACCCCCTCGTCACCATCGAGGACCCGCTCGACGAAGACGACTGGGAGGGCTGGGCCCACCTCACGAGCGAGATCGGCTCGAAGACGCAGATCGTCGGCGACGACCTGTTCGTCACGAACCCCGAGCGCCTCGCCAGGGGCATCAAGGCCGGCGCCGCCAACTCGATCCTCGTCAAGGTCAACCAGATCGGCACGCTGACCGAATCGCTCGACGCCGTGGCGCTCGCCCAGCGCAGCGGCTACACGACCGTTCTCTCGCACCGTTCGGGTGAGACCGAGGACACCACGATCGCCGACCTCGCCGTCGCGACCGATGCAGGCCAGATCAAGACCGGCGCACCCGCCCGCAGCGAGCGCGTCGCGAAGTACAACCAGCTCCTCCGCATCGAAGAAGAGCTCGGCGACGCCGCGGTCTACGCCGGGTACAGCGCTTTCCCGCGCTTCTCCGCCTGACGCGACCCGCGCCTCCTCGGGGCCCGTCCTGCTCGCGCGGGGCGGGCCTCCGTCGTTCCCCAGAGACGTCGTTTAGGCTCGTCGCATGCCCCGTGAGACCGCGAACCGCCGTGTGCCGGTGACCCTGCCGACCGGCGAGACGCCGACGGGCCACTGGCTGCGCTCCATCCGGTTCTCGGGGTTCAGTGTGCTCATGCTGGTCATCCTCGTCATGTTCGTCGTCATCCTCGCCCCCTCGTTGCGCACCCTGATCCAGCAGCAGCAGCAGATCGCGGCCCTGCAGGACGACGTCCAGCAGCAAGAGCAGTCCGTCGACGAGTTGAAGGACGACGTCGCGCGGTGGAGCGATCCGGCCTACATCGAGGCGCAGGCGCGCGACCGCCTGCTCTACGTCTACCCCGGTGAGTACAGCTACCTCGTGATGGGCGACGACGCGGCTCAGACCCCCGGCACGGCTCCGGGCACCGGCACGACGATCAGCGATTCGCTGCAGACGCCCCAGGTCGACTGGGTGGCGGCCATGACGGCCTCGGTGCTCGACGCCGGCCTGAGCGACGAACCCGCGACCGAACTCGTCGCCCCCGACATCAGCGGCAGCCAGGTGCCCGCCCCGACCTCCGAGCAGACAGGTGGCACGCCGTGACCACGCCCCCCTTCGACCCCGTGACCGACCATGACGTCCGCGTCGTGACGGCCCAGCTCGGGCGCCCCGCGCGCGACGTGATCGGCATCGCTGCGCGCTGCGTCTGCGGTGCACCCACCGTCGTGGCGACGAGACCACGTCTGACCGACGGCACGCCCTTCCCGACGCTCTACTACCTGTGCCACCCCGGTGCCACGGCCGCCGTGTCGACCCTCGAGGCCAACGGGGTGATGGCCGAGTTCACCGACCTCCTCGAGTCCGACCCCGAGTTGCGCGGTCGGTACCAGGCCGCACACGAGGCCTACCTGGCCGACCGCGAGGGCATCGAGCACGTCGACGAGATCGACCACGTCACGGCGGGCGGCATGCCCGAGCGGATCAAGTGCCTGCACGCCCTCGTCGGCCACTCGTTGGCCGCCGGGCCGGGCGTCAACCCGTTCGGCGACCTCGCCCTCGAGCGGGCGTCGTGGAGTCCCGACGTGTGCCGGTGCCCCGACTTCCTGGCCGACGACCAGCCGTCCGTCGCCGCGCCCGCGATCGGCGGGGGAGCCTGACGCACGTGCGCCGTTCCGGGGGGTTCGTGGTGGCGATCGTGCTGGGTGCCCTGGTGGCGGTCGTCGTGCCGGCGTCGGCCGCGTCGGCCGATCAGGTGCGGGACGCCGAGTACTGGCTCGCCGACTACGGCATCCAGCGGGCATGGCAGACCACGCGTGGTGCGGGGACGACCGTGGCCGTCATCGACACCGGCGTCGATTCGTCGGTGCGTGAACTCCAGGGCGCCGTCGTCGGCGGCACCGATGTCTCGGGCCTCGGCTCGCCCGACGGCCAGACGCCGGTGGGCGAGGACCCCAACCACGGCACGCTGGTCGGGTCGATGGTCGCGGGCCGTGGCACCGGGTCCGGCGACGGCGTGATCGGTGTCGCGCCCGAGGCCGACCTGCTCTCGGTGTCGGTGGGCTTCGGCTCGACGGCCGTGGACTCCGACGACCAGATCGCCCGAGCCGTGCGCTGGGCGGTCGACGCCGGGGCGGACGTCATCAACATGTCCCTGACCCGCAACACGCTCGACTGGCCGACCAGTTGGGACGACGCCTTCCTCTACGCGATGCAGCACGACGTCGTCGTCGTCGCCGCGGCCGGCAACCGCGGCAGCGGGACGACCGAGGTGGGTGCGCCGGCGACGATGCCGGGCGTCCTGACCGTAGCCGGGGTGGACCGGCAAGGGACGGCGAGCTTCGACGCGTCGAGTCAGGGCATCACCATCGGCGTCGCCGCCCCCAGCGAAGACCTGGTGGGTGTCGGTCCCGGCGACGTCCACTACAGCTGGAGCGGCACGAGCGGGGCCACACCCCTCGTCGCGGGCATCGTCGCACTCGTGCGCAGCGCCCACCCCGAGCTCGACGCCGACGACGTCATCAATCGTGTCGTGGCGACGGCCACCCCGAAGGGCACCACGGCGCCCGACCCCCTGTACGGCTACGGGCTCGTCGACGCCGCGGCGGCCGTCACCGCCTCGGTGCCGACGGTCGCCGAGAACCCGATGGGCGATCTGGCCGAGTGGATCCGCGTGCACCGGCGGGCGGACGTGCCGGCGCCGTCGGCGCAGGCGACGAACCCGGCCGTCGAGGCCCCCGTGCCGACGCCGGTGACCGATCCGGGCCAGCCGTTGGCGGTCCTGCTGCCCACCGTCGAGACCATGAGGTCGACGGGCATTCCCCTGATCGTCTTCACGGTGTTCGGCGGAGCGGCCGTCCTCGTGGCCGTGGGCGCGGTACGCCAGTTCAGGCGTGCGCGGCGGTCGGGGTAAGGTCGTCTGCGACACCCCCACCTCAAGGAGACATTCGCCGTGCCCAAAATCCTGATCGTCGGCGGCGGCTACGCCGGTTTCTACACTGCCTGGAAGCTCGAGAAGTGGCTGCGTGCGGGTGAGGCCGAGGTCACGATCGTCGACCCGCTGCCCTACATGACGTACCAGCCCTTCCTGCCCGAGGTGGCCGCCGGGTCGATCGAGCCCCGCCACGCGGTGGTCGCCCTCCGACGCCACCTCAAGAAGACCGACGTCGTCACGGCCAAGGTCACCGGCGTGGACCACGCCTCCAGGACCGCCACCATCACGCCCGAGGTGGGCGACGCCTGGACGATGCAGTACGACCAGATCGTCATGACGGCCGGTGCCGTGTCCCGCACCTTCCCGATCCCCGGCGTCGCCGACGAGGCCATCGGCCTCAAGACCATCGAAGAGGCCGCCGCGATCCGCGACAAGGTGCTCACGAACTTCCAGAAGGCGGCGAACCTGCCGGCCGGTCCCGAGCGCGACCGCCTGCTCACGGTCGTCGTCGTCGGCGGTGGCTTCGCCGGCATCGAGGTCTTCGCCGAACTGCGCAGCTTCGCCAGCGACCTGCTCAAGAACTACCCCGACCTCACCATCGACGACACGCACTTCCACCTCGTCGAGGCGATGGGCCGCATCATGCCCGAGGTGTCGCTCGAGACGAGCCACTGGGTGCTCAAGAACCTCGCCGAGCGCGCCGCCACGGTCCACCTCGACACGCAGCTGCAGTCGGCGGTCGGCGGCAAGATCGAACTCTCCACCGGTGAGTCGTTCGAGTCCGACCTCATCGTCTGGACGGCCGGCGTCATGGCCAACCCGATGGTCCGCAGCACCGACTTCCCGCTCGAGCAGCGCGGACGCATCACCGTCAAGGCCGACCTGCGCATCGTCGACGGCGAGACCGTCGTCCCCGACGCCTGGGCCTGTGGCGACGTCGCCGCCACCCCCGACCTCACCGGGAAGGGCGTGGGCGGGTTCTGCGTCCCGAACGCCCAGCACGCCGTCCGCATGGGCAAGCGCCTCGCGAAGAACATCGTCGCGTCGCTCCGCGGCGAGGGGCTCGTCGACTACAAGCACGAGAACCTCGGTGCCGTGGCCGGCCTCGGTCTGAACGTCGGAGTCTTCCAGAGCGGCAAGTTCGCCATGAAGGGCTTCCCGGCCTGGGCCGCCCACCGCGGCTACCACGGCATGGCCATGCCCTCGTTCGAGCGCAAGTTCCGCGTCGTGGGCGGCTGGTGGAACAACTTCTGGTTGGGACGCGACATCGTCTCGCTCGACAACCGTGAGCGTCCCCGAGCGGCCTTCGAAGAGTTCGCCTCGCGTCCCAAGCCGGCCGTCGAGACGCCCGCCGAGGCCGCCGCTCCCGCATCCGTCGGTGCCGGCCAGCCCGCCGGTGAGGCCGGTCCCGCGTACGCGAACCCGGTCGAGGACGACGGCACGGCGAAGAAGGGCACTGCCGAAGGGGGCGAGGCTGCCGCGAAGGCTCCTCGCAAGGCTCCCGCCCGCAAGCCCGCCGCCAAGAAGACGCCCGCCGGCGAGACCGCGGCGACCGACGGGGTGTCCGCCTCCGAGTGACCCTCGAGCACGTCCGAGACGCCCGCCCGCTGCCTGCAGCGTGGCGGGCGTCCGCGTCTCGTAGGCTGGTCGCTCGGGCCCCCGTAGCCCAATCGGCAGAGGCAGGCGACTTAAAATCGCTTCAGTCAGGGTTCGAGTCCCTGCGGGGGCACCTGCCACCCGCAGCTGCACAGGGCACCTGCCTCGACGCGCGACGGGTCCGTCCGCGCCCGTGACTACCTGCGGAACGCAGCCTCGCGTCGTCGACCCCGCCCGCGCCTCCTGATCGCGGCGGCGCCGGTCGCCCGCCCACCAGGCCCTACCCGCCAGCCCCGCCCGTCCAGCCCCGTGCCTCGTCAGCCCCCTGCTCGCGCCGTCGGTAAGTCAGGAGATCGGCGTACTCGGGGGCGCGCCGCGCCCGCTGCGGTGTCGTTCTGCTGAGTTGCCGTCTGCGAGCGGGGCCCGGTCCGGCGGCCGGAACGGCGGGCGCGGGTGCTTCGCCCCGCGTCCGCCCCGCCCCGCCCCGGCCGGCCCTGCTCTGCCTCGCCCGGCCGCCCCGCGCTCCGCTCCGCTCCGATCCGCTCCGCCCGCGCATCGTCGGCAACGCAGGAGATCGGCACATTCGCGGACCCGGTGAGCCGGTTGGTGCGTCGTCTTCCTGAGTTGCCCACGACGACGGCGGCGGCAGGTTGCGCGCCGCGACCCAGGCCCGCGGTCAGCGAGATCGCAGCCGGAGGGACCGCCGTCGGCGGGACGGCGGTCATTCAGGACCGCAGTCAGCGGTCTGGCGCCCAGCCGGGCCTGCCGTCAGCGCGGCCGAAGGCAGGGCGCGCCGAGTCAGGCGTCGTCGGTGCTGACCTCGACGAACGACGTCCAGAGCCAGACCGCGACGCAGAGGCCTGCCGTCACGGCGGCTGCGACGACCGCCCCTCCGACGGGGAACGACGAAGGGCCGCCTGTGAGCACGACGGCGGCAGTGGCCACGCCGACCACGGTGAGCCCCACGTGCAGCGGGCGCGACCAGGCCCAGATCCGACGACCCGGCAGGGAGCCCACCGGGACCAGCGCCAGCACGAGGGACCCGAGCCCGGTCAGGCAGACCGTCGCGCTCGTCTCGAGGGCCAGCTCGGTGAAGAACCCTCCGGTGGCGGGCAGGGCTCCGTGGACGGCCCAGGCCGCGGCCGACACGACCACCAGGGCGACGACCTGGACGAGCGCCAGCAGCCCCGCCTCGCGACCGTCCACCGCGTCGGTCCGGCCGTGGCGCGCCGGCGACCGGGGCGCTGCGGTGAGGCTGCCGACGAGCACCACCCCGAGCACGAGGGGCGGGTCGAGCCCGAGCAGTCGCGTGACCGCGCACGCGACGACGGCGACGAGAAGGAGGCGCGGTGACATGCGGACGCGGGCCTCGCGCTCCCGGGACCGCCCCATCAACCGGGTGGGGACGACGACGGTGAGCAGGTTGACCAGGGCGACCCCGATCACGATCCCGGCGAACAGACGCGCGTAGCGGACCTCGTCGTCGAGGCCGGCTGCCAGCCCGACCACGGCGGCCCCGGCGGCGACGGTCAGCCCGGCGGCGAGGCGGGGGTCGAGCGTGGCGGTCGAGAAGGAGGTGGGGAGTTCCCGGCGACGGTTGCGGCCGGTGAGTCGCGGACCCCGAGGCGCCAGCCGACCTCGCAGCGCCGTGGCCACCAGGCGTGTCGGCGCGACGACCAGCAGCACGAACGCTGCCGCGAGGCCGAGAGCGAGCAACCATCCCGTGCCGGTCATCGTCTGGCCGAGGGAGGGCAGATCGCGGCCGAAGGTCGTCGCCGCCGCCCAGGAGTCGGACGTGGGCGTGGTCGCCTCGGGCAGGCCCCCGCCGTCGTCACCCGGGGTGCCTCCGGAGCCGTCTCCGGGCACCGGCCCCCCGGGCGTCCCGGCAGACGGCTCGGTCGGGACGGCCGGACCCCCCGACGAACCGGGCCCCGATGTCGGTGCCGGGGCGGCCGAGGACGAAGGAGGCGCGGGTTGCGCGGTCGACGACGCCACCGTGATCGAGATGCCCGCGCTGGGCGGCCCGACGTTCACCGCGGCGTCGATCTGCGCGGCCTGGACCGCGTGCTCCCCGTCGGGGAGCGCCGCGTCGGACGACGTGCAGCGCCACGATCCACCGGCGACCGTGGCCTGGCAGACGGGGGTGCTGTCGACGTAGGCGGTCACGGTCGCACCGTCTTCTCCCGTTCCCGAGAACGTGAGCGGCTGCGTGGTGACTCGTTCGCCGGCCCGGGGCGCGGTGACGACGGGGGCGGCGGGCGCGTCGCGGTCGATCGTGACGGCCACGCCGGTCGAGGTCGCCGACCGGGGTACGGCGGGAACGGAGTCCGAGGACTGTGACGCCGTCACCGTGTACCTGCCGGTCGGCCAGGTCGTGGCCGGCAGCACGGCGGACCATGCCCCGGAGGCGTCGGCCGTCGCCGAGACCGGCGCCGCGCCTCCGTCGACGGTCACGCGGGCACCCGCGAAGGCGGTGCCCGCGACCTTGCCGCCGATGGCGGGTCCGCCCTGGACCGTCGGCGGGCCGAGCACCGAGAACGGAGCGCTGATCGCGTCGCCGACCACGGCCGAGTTCGTGACGTCGCGGACCGTGAGGGTCTGGTCGGCGCCGTCCTCGAGTGTCACCGTGCACGACCAGGGGACGCTGGTCGTGCCTCCGGTGGGCAGGGTGACCTCGCAGAGGGCCCGACTGGGGACGCGGGGGTCGAGCACCCTCACGGTGGCCCCGGACGTGCCCGTGCCGCCGACCACGACGGCGTTCACGTCCTGGTCGCCGATGTCGCGGATGGTCGGTGCGACCGGATCGGGACCGGGCTGGCCGGACGACGGGGCGGGTGTGGGCGTGCCCGAGGGGCTGCCCGCGGCGTGGGCGCCGACACCGACCGACAGGGCGAGCGCGAGACCGAGCGCGACCGCCGCGAGGGTCGACACGATGCGCCGCCCGCGTCGCGGCACGACCAGGAGCCGTCCGTCGACGGAGGACGACGGACGCGTCGGATGCAGGGTCGGCGACTCGAACACTGTGACCCATTCAGCACGTTCTCGGGGTACAAGTCAATCCTTTGCGCGGGGGAGATGGCCGGACGAGCGCTCGTCGGGAGTCTGCTCCGAGATCTCCCGACGGGCAGGGAGCCCACATGCAGCGCATTTATAGTGTCCAACGGGCTCCCGACGACCCGACCCAGGTCGCGGGCGACCATCCGGCGCCCGCCGTCATCGGTCCACGATCTAGGAGTGACACGTCATGCAACCGGCCACGATCGGCATCCTGGTAGCAGTAGGCATCATCGTCCTGCTCGCGGTCATCATCGGCATCTACCTCTGGGCCACCTACAACTCGTTGGTGACCCTCAAGGTGCGCGTCGACGAGGCGTGGAGCGACATCACGATCCAGCTCAAACGCCGGGCCGACCTGATCCCCAACATCATCGAGGCGGTCAAGGGGTACGCCGCCCACGAGTCGTCGGTCTTCCAGAACGTGACCGCGGCGCGTGCCGAGACCATCGGGGCCGGCACACCGGCCGAAGCCTCGGCTGCCGAGGGGCACATGCAGACCGCCCTGAAGAGCATCTTCGCCGTGGCCGAGGCCTACCCACAGCTCCAGGCGAGCCAGAACTTCCTCCAGTTGCAGTCCGAGCTGGTCGACACCGAGGACAAGATCCAGGCCGCCCGCCGCTTCTACAACGGCGGCGTGCGTGAGTTCAACACCAAGAACCGGGTCTTCCCCAACTCGCTCTTCGCGAAGCGCCTCGGCTTCAGCGAGCGGGACTTCTTCGAGGTCTCCGAACCGTCGGCCATCGCCGAGCCGCCGCGCGTCCAGTTCTGACGCAGCCCCAGTCGTTCTCGACACCATGTACTCCGCGATCTCGCGCAACAAGCGCAACACCGTCTTCATCGTCCTGATCTTCCTCGTGATCATCGGAGCGCTGGGGTTCGCCGCGAGCGCCATCTGGAACAACGGGTCGATCGGTTTCCTCGTGCTCGGCGGTGCCGCGGTCTACGCGCTGATCCAGTACTTCGCCGCCAGCGGGCAGGCGCTCTCGATGAGCAACGCCCAGCAGGTCGACGGCGTGACGGCTCCGCGCCTCTACCGCACGGTCGAGAACCTCAGCATCACGATGGGCATGCCGATGCCCAAGGTCTACGTGGTGGTCGATCCGGCCCCCAACGCCTTCGCCACGGGGCGCGACCCCGACCACGCGGTCGTCGCCGCCACGACGGGCTTGCTCGAGATCATGGACGACGCCGAGCTGCAGGGTGTCATGGCTCACGAGCTCGGCCATGTCAAGAACTACGACATCCGGGTGTCGACCATGGTGTTCGGCCTCGTCGTGGCCGTGGGTTTCCTCGCCGACATCCTGTTGCGCATGTCGTTCTTCAGCGCCTTGTCCGGGGGCAACCGCAACTCCAACAACAACGGCGGTGGCGGCGGGAACCCCGTCTTCCTCGTGCTCGGTCTGGTGGCCATGATCATCGCCCCGCTCGCCGCGGCAGGCGTCCAGGCGGCCGTCTCGCGTCAGCGCGAGTACCTGGCCGATGCCACCGGGGCGTTGACGACGCGGTACCCCGAGGGTCTCGCCCGAGCGCTCGAGAAGCTCGGTGCCTACGGTCGGCCCATGCAGCAGCAGAACACCTCGATGTCGCACCTCTGGATCAGCGATCCGATGAAGCCCGGCGTGATGGACCGGCTCTTCAGCACCCACCCACCGCTCGCCGACCGCGTCCAGCGGTTGCGGCAGAACGCGGGCACTTTCTAGTCGCGGTGGCGGACCGCGACGTCGGCGTCGGAATCGGCGCGGCCCGCCAGGGTCGCTCGGAGGACGCCTGCCAGGTCTCCGCGGTCGGCGACCTCGACCGAGTCCACTCCCTGCCAGGCCGCTGCTCGGCGCAGCGTCGTCGCGAGCCGTTCGACGTCGATCGGGAGGTCGCGCTCGCGCCACGCCGATTGCACCCGCAGGACGCCCGCCTGACGATCGCTCTTGAGGTCGACCCGCCCCACGAGCTGATCGTCCTGCAGGACGGGCAGCACGTAGTAGCCGTGCACTCGCTTCTCGCGGGGGGTGTAGATCTCGATCCGGTAGCGGAAGTCGAAGAGTCGTTCGGCCCGGGGCCGGTGCCAGACCACGGGGTCGAACGGCGACAGCACGGCGTCGGCCTCGAGTCGGCGCGGCACGCGGGCGTCTCGATGCAGCCACGCGGTCGCACCCCAGCCCGGCACGACCACGGGCTCGACGACTCCTTCGTCGTGCAGTTCGCGCAGGGCAGGCGCGACGTCCGCGGCCTTGAGCCGGAAGTAGTCGGCGAGGTCGGAGGCCGTCGCCACCCCGGAGGCGCGGGCCGCGTGGGCGACGAGGCGGCGGTGGGCCTCGTGGCGGTCGACGTCCACGGCCAGCACATCGGCCGGGAGCACCTGTTCGGGTAGTGCGTAGACGCGCTCGAACCGCCGACGGCCGGCGCTGACCAGGGCGCCGGTGCGGAACAACGACTCGAGGCCGCGTTTGACGTCACCCCACCCCCACCAAGGGCCCGTCCGGTCGGGCTGCGGGAAGACTGCGGCGTCGGCCTCGACCAGGCTGGCGGGCAGCGGGCCCTTGTCGCGGATCTCGTCGAGCAGCCAACGCTCCATGCGCGGGCTCGTCGACAACCACGACGAGGCGTCGCCCCGCCACTTGGCCTCGTAGTCGCGCATCCGCCACCGCAGCAAGGGCCATGTGGTCACCGGGACGATGGCCGCCTCGTGGGCCCAGTACTCGACGTACCGTCCGCGGGGAGCGAAGGTGAGGCGGTCGAGGGTCGCCCGGTCGTAGGAGCCGAGGCGGGCGAACGCGGGCAGGTAATGGCTGCGCTCGAACACGTTCACCGAGTCGATCTGCAGCAGGCCGAGGCGGTCGACGAGGCCGTTCAGCTGACGCGTCCCCGGGCGCACGGGGCCGTCGACCGGCCCACCGAAGCCCTGGGCCGCCAGGGCCACGCGTCGGGCCTGGGCGGGGGAGAGCTGCTGACGGGGCACGCGGACGACTGTAGCGACGGCCACCGACAGGCGCCGCGCCTCCTCGTGTCGTCTCGTCCCCGAGGACACATGCTCTCACCGGCATGTGGACGGGTAGATGACCGGCCTCGCAGGGCCATAAACTGACGCGATGATCTGGCGGAACCGCCCCACGCGCGGCGACGAGACGCAGGGCGACGCGGTGAGCGGAAGCACGGCCGGCACCGTCGCCGATCCGTCCGTGCCCCGGGGCATGGTCATCGCCGGGGCGTGGTCGTGGCGCATCCTTCTGCTCGTGGCGGTGGCCGGCGTCCTCGTCTGGCTGGTCACCCAGCTGCGGGTCATCGTCATCCCCTTCCTGGTGGCCCTGCTGATCTCCGCCCTGCTCGTTCCGCTGTCGGGGTGGTTGCAGCGGCACGGCTGGCCCAAGTGGCTGGCGGTCGTGTCGGTCCTGGTGGGGTTCTTCGTCTCGGTCTCCGGCCTCCTGCTGCTCGTCGTGCTCCAGATCGTCGACGGCTGGCCCTCGTTGCGTGATCGGTCGATCGCCTCGTACGGCGACTTCAAGGACTTCCTGCTCACCTCGCCCTTGCACCTCACCGAAGCCCAGATCAACGGGTACGTGTCCGACGCCGTCGCGGCCATCCAACAAGACAGCCAGCCGCTCGTGCGTGGTGCGCTCTCGGTGGGGTCGACCGCGGGGCACGTGGGTGCGGGGCTGGTGCTCGGGCTCTTCGCGACGATCTTCCTGCTCATCGGCGGTGCCGAGATCTGGCGATGGGTCGTCAGGCTCTTCCCCCGGGTCTCGCGTCCGGCGATCGACGGGGCGGGCCGCGCCGGGTGGCTCACCCTGACGAACTTCGTCAAGGTGCAGATCTTCGTCGCGTTCGTCGACGCCGTGGGCATCGGCCTGGGGGCGTTGTTCCTCGGCCTGCCCCTGGTGGCGCCGATCGCGATCGCGGTGTTCCTCGGCTCGTTCGTGCCCGTCGTGGGTGCCGTCGCGACCGGGGCGGTCGCCGTCGTCATCGCGCTCGTCTACAACGGCTGGGTCGTCGCCCTGCTCATGCTCGCCGTGGTCATCCTCGTGCAGCAGATCGAGGGGCACCTGCTGCAACCCTTCGTCATGGGCAGCGCCGTCAAGGTGCACCCGTTGGCCGTCGTCTTCGCCGTCGCGGCCGGTACCCTGGTCGCCGGAATCCCCGGCGCCCTCTTCGCGGTCCCGTTCGTGGCCGTGCTGAACGTCATGATCACCTACGTCGCGAGGGGCACGTGGCGGCAACAGCCACGACCCGTCGAGAACGACGTCACGCAGCCCGGAGGCCTCACCGATGTCTGAACGCACCCTGGCCGGTCCCACCCTCGTCGAGATCGAGGAGGCGCGAGATCGCGTCTCGCAGGTCGTCCGCGTCACCCCGATGGAGACCTCGCAGTACCTCGCCGACGTGCTCGGTTCGCGGGTGCACCTCAAGTGCGAGAACCTGCAGCGCACCGGGTCGTACAAGATCCGAGGCGCCTACAACCGCCTGACGCAGCTGACCGACGCCGAGAAGGCGCGCGGGGTCGTCGCGGCCTCGGCCGGCAACCACGCTCAGGGTGTCGCCCTGGCCGCCCGCGAGCTCGGCATCGCGGCCACGATCTTCATGCCCGTGGGCGTGGCCCTGCCCAAGCTGCAGGCGACCCGACACTACGGCGCCGACGTCGTCCTCCGGGGGCACACGGTCGAGCAGTCGCTCCGGGCCGCTCAAGAGTTCTCCGACACGACCGGCGCCGTGTTCATCCCGCCGTTCGACCACGCCGACGTCGTCGCCGGCCAGGGCACGCTGGGGCTCGAGATCCTCGAGCAGGTTCCCGACGTCGACACCGTCATCGTGCCCGTCGGCGGGGGCGGGTTGGCGGCCGGCGTGGCCAGCGCCCTGAAGCAGAGCGCGGCACTCACCGGGCGTGACGTCCGGATCATCGGCGTGCAGGCGGCCAACGCCGCCCCCTACGCCGTCTCGATGAAGCTCGGCGTGCGGACCGACATCGACGCCCAGCCCACGATCGCGGACGGCATCGCCGTCGCGAAGCCCGGCGTGCTCAACTTCGAGATCATCCGCGACACCGTCGACGAGATCGTCACGGTCAGCGACGACGACACGGCTCGGGCGATGCTCGTGCTGCTCGAGCGCGCCAAGCTCGTCGTCGAAGCCGCGGGTGCCGTGGGCATCGCAGCCATCCTCACCGAGCAGGTGCGCGACCTCGGCACGACCGTGGTGATCCTCAGCGGCGGCAACATCGACCCGCTCATGATGGAGCGCGTGATCGGGCGAGGCCTCGCGGCCGCCGCCCGTTACGTCAAGCTGCGCATCGGCATGCCCGACCGTCCCGGCCAGCTGACCCGGGTGAGCGAGGTGCTGTCCGACGCCAACGCCAACGTGGTCGAGGTGCTGCACACCCGCCACGGTCGCGGTCTCCAGATCAGCGAGGTCGAGCTGGAGCTCAGCGTCGAGACGCGCGGCCCCGACCACGTCGAGGAGGTGCTGCAGCGGCTTCGCGACGCCGGGTACGAGCCCAACGTCGACTTCTGAGCCGCCTCGGCGAGACGCGGCCCGCGCCTCCTGCGGGCCCGCGACCCGCGCTCTCGACCCGCGCCGCGTCTCCTGTGTGCCCGCGCCCCTGAAGTGATCCGAGCCTCCTGACGCGGCCTGCGCCTCCTTACGCGACCCGCGCCTCCTGCGAGCCAGCACCCCCTGACCCGGCCCGCGCCTCCTGACCCGCGCCGCGCCTCCTACGGGCCTGTGTCCCTGTCGGCAACTCAGGAGAACGACGACCGGCCGGAGGACGACGGCCGTTCTGCACGTCGTCCTCCGGAGTTGCCGACATCCGCGACGGCAGTCGTCGCCACGGGCCCCGGGACGACGAAGGCCCCCGCTCCGATCGAGCGGGGGCCTTCGAGTCGGGCGACCTACGGCTGGTAGGTCTCGACGTGCGTGATCGACACCGAGATCTCTTTGCCGTTCGGGGCGGTGTAGCTGGTGGTCGTGCCGACCTTCAGGCCGTTGATGGCCTGCCCGAGCGGGCTGGTCTCGCTGTAGACCGAGAGGTCGCTGCCGGCGGCGATGATCTCGCGGTTGCCGAGCAGGAACGTGCTCTCGTCGCCGGCGATCGTCGCCGTGACGACGGTGCCCGGCCCGACGATGCCGTCGGCGGCCGTCGAGTCGCCGACCGTCGCGTGCTTCAGCAGGTTGATCAGCGTGCGGATGCGCGCCTCCATCTTTCCCTGCTCGTCCTTGGCGGCGTGGTAGCCGCCGTTCTCCTTCAGGTCGCCCTCTTCGCGGGCGGCCTCGATGCGCGACGCGATCTCACGACGTCCCTCGCCGCTGAGGGTGTCGAGCTCGGCCTGCAGACGGTCGCGGGCGTCCGTCGTGAGCCACGTGGTCTCGTTGTCAGTGCTCATGGTGTCTCCGTTTCGTGCGGCGGCCGAACCCGGTCGGGCGAATCGAGCCGAGGAGGCGCGGTGCCGGGAGCCGGGGCGAGGTCGCCCACCGAAAAAAGGAGACCGGCCGAGTGGCCGGTCTCGTCGTGCGATTCTGAGCAGTCTAGGGAAGCCAGCACCGGTAGATCAAGCCCGTGACCGCCCGCTCCGAGGTCGCGAGCGAGGTCGTGTAGGTCACCGAGCGTTGCTCTGAGGCGGGCAGGTGCACGATCTTCCAGCCGACCACCGCGAAGCCGCTGTTCTGGGCCTCGACCGCACAGTCGACCGCCTCGCCCGTGTCCGCGGTGACGGTGTACTGCACCTCGACGGCGCGGTCGGAGGTCACCTGGTAACCCACGTCGGCGGATTCGAGCTGGGACGAGGTGCCGTCGAACGCGGCGAAGACGACCCAGGCCGCGAAGACGACGACGAAGGCGACGGCCACCGAGAGCCCCACGACCAGGCGGCGCCGTCGACCCCGCGGGGAACGCCCGTACCGGGCGTCGAGGCGCGACGAGGGTGAGGTGACACGGGGCGTGGACGTCACGCGGATCTCCGTCCGATTAAGCTGTCCCCAGGGTAGCAACGTCTGCCCGGCACACATTGCGAGGAAGAATTGACCCTGCGCCTGCTGGCGGTCCACGCCCACCCCGACGACGAGTCCAGCAAGGGCTCGGCGACCTACGCCTACTACCGCAGCTTCGGCGTCGACGTCCTGGTCGTCAGCTGCACCGGCGGCGAGCAGGGGTCGATCCTCAACGAGCAGCTCGAGGCCCGCGCTCACGCCGAGCGAGACATTGCGGGCCTGCGCGTGCACGAGATGGCGGCCGCCCAGGCGGCCATGGGCATCGACCACCTGTGGCTCGGCTACGCCGACTCGGGGCTTCCGGCCGAGGGCGAGTCGGTCGCGGTGAACTCGTTCTCGACCATCCCGCTCGAGATCAGCGCCGAGCCCCTCGTCGCGATCATCCGCCGGTTCAAGCCCCAGGTGCTGGTGACCTACGACGAGAACGGCGGCTACCCGCACCCCGACCACATCCGCACTCACGAGATCTCGATGGCCGCCTACCGTGACGCCTCCGACCCCGAGCGCTACCCGGCCACCGGCGACGCCTGGCAGATCGACAAGGTCTACTACGACCGCATGTTCAGTGCAGGGCGCATCGGGGCGATGATCACGCACCTGCGCGAGAGCGACCCCGAGTCGCCCCTCATCGAGTCGCTGACCGAGATGCTGGCCCGCTTCAGCGACCGTCCCGACCTGGCCACGACCCGCGTGCCGGTCTCCGACTTCTTCCCCGTGCGCGACGCCGCCCTCCGGTCGCACGCCAGCCAGGTGCCGCTCGACAGCGCATTCTTCTTCTGGCCTCACGACCTGCAGGTGGCCGCTTGGCCCACCGAGGACTTCCAGCTCGTCGAGTCGAACGTCGAGTCCGACCTGCCCGAGGACGACCTGTTCGCGGGCGTCGTCGACCCCGAGACCGGCCTCGTCGGGGTGCAGCGATGAGCGCGCTCTCCGACTCGGTGCTCACGGTCACGACCCGTCTGCTCGCCCAGCCGCAGACGCCCGACCCGACCCTGCCGCCGTCGACCATCCCCGACGAGGCGGTCACGCCCGGCGTCTGGGGTTTCGTCGCCATCGCGTTCGTCGCGATCGCGACGGTGCTGATCGTCGTCGACATGACCCGGCGGGTCCGCCGTACCCGCTACCGCGGCGAGGTGCGTGAGCGCATCCAGGCCGAGCGCGACGAGGCGACCCTGGCGGCTGCGGCGCTCGACGACGAAGAACTGCCCGGAGACGCCGACCGGCGCGCCCGCCCGGTCGAGGGCGACCTCGACGACGACGGCGACCGCAGGAGGCGCGAGGGCGACTCGTGACCGACGCGACCGGTGCCGGGGCGGCGACCCGCGCCTCCTCGGCTCGGGTGACCTCGCCCTAGAAGGTCGGTGGGTCCAGGGCCACGAGCAGGATGCCCGTCCAGTGGCAGAGGTACGCCAGCACCGTCATGGTGTGGAACAGCTCGTGGAATCCGAAGTGCCCCGGTACGGGGTTCGGCCTCTTGATTCCGTAGAACACGGCGCCCGCGATGTAGAGGGCGCCGCCGACCAGCACGAGCACCATCATCGCGACGTTCGCGTCGAGCAGGTCGACGATGAAGCCCAACGCGCCGACGCCCAGCAGGACGTAGAGCGGCACGTACAACCACCGCGGCGCGTTGAGGAAGAACACCCGGAAGAGGATGCCGAGCACGGCGCCCGTCCAGACGAGCACGAGCAGGGTGACGCCCTTCGACGGCGGCAGGGCGATGACGGCGATGGGCGTGTACGTGCCGGCGATCAACAGGAAGATGTTAGCGTGGTCCAGGCGCTTGAGGAAACGTTTCGCGTTCGGGCTCCATGGGAAGCGGTGGTACGTCGCCGAGATGCCGAAGAGCAGGAGCGACGTCGTCATGAAGACGGCGCAGGCCCAGGTCGCCGCCACACCCTGCGCGAGGACCACGAGCACCACTCCGGTCGCGATCGCGACCGGGAAGGTGGCCGCATGGATCCAGCCGCGCCAACTCGGTTTGCGCTCGATGCCGGGGTAGTCGAGGGCGTCGTCGAGCAACGGCAGGTTCGGGATGTCGGCCCCGTCGGATCGGTCGGCCCGGTCGACCTCGTCGGCCTGGAGGCCCGCGCGATCTCCGTCGGTGTGGCTGCTCATGGGGCCGAGCCTAGGGGAGCGTCCGAGAAGGCGGGCTGAGAATCGTTTGCTCTGTGGAGGGCCCGCCGTGGGCTACCGTAGCCCTGTGAAAAAGCGCCGTCCTTCTCCCCTCGCCAGGGGAGTCCTGTACGGCCTCTACCAGAACCGCATCCGCCGCAGCCTCGACGGTCAAGAGTTGCCGCACCACGTCGCCATGATCGTCGACGGCAACCGGCGCTGGGCCAAGCAGCGCATGCTCGAGACCGCCGCCCACGGGCACCGCGCGGGTGCGGCGAAGATCAGCGAGTTCCTCACCTGGTGCGACGACCTCGGCATCAAGGTGGTCACGCTGTACCTGCTCTCCGCCGACAACCTCGGCAACCGCCAGTCCGACGAGTTGACCGAGCTCTTCGGCATCATCGGCGACGTCGCCGACGAGCTCTCGCGTCAGCGGGACTGGCGCGTGCAGCACGTCGGCGCGACGGACGACCTGCCGCCGGCGCTCTGCTCGGCCCTCCGCGAGGCCCAGGCCCGGACGGCCGACAAGACGGGGCTCCACGTGAACCTCGCCGTCGGCTACGGCGGGCGCCGCGAGATCGCCGACGCCATGCGCAGCATCGTGCGGGCGCACGACGCGGCGGGCGGCACGCTCGACGCCCTGGCCGAGGTGCTCACCCCCGAGCTCATCGCCGACCACCTCTACACCGGCGGCCAACCCGACCCCGACCTCGTCATCCGCACGTCGGGCGAACAACGGTTGAGCGACTTCATGCTGTGGCAGAGCGCCCACAGCGAGTTCTACTTCGTCGAGGCCTTCTACCCCGACCTGCGCGAGGTCGACTTCCTCCGGGCCGTGCGCGACTTCGCCCTCCGGCACCGCCGCTACGGCAGCTGACGCGGGCGCGTCTGCCGGCTCGGAGACCGCGCTGGTGTCGGCGACTCCGGAGTTCGGCTGCGCCGCGCCTCCTGAGGGGGCGTGGGTGTGCTGTTCTCCTGAGTTGCCGGCGGCCCGATCGCCGGGCGCGGGCGCCGGCGCCGGCGCTGCTCTACACCTTCGGGCGCCGCGGCCTGCTCGGTCCGGCGTGAGTTGGGCGGGGTGGGCTGGTGTCGGCAACTCCGGAGTTAAGCTGCGCCGCGCCTCCTGGTGGGGTTCGGGTGTGCCGTTCTCCTGAGTTGCCGGCGGCCTGATCGCCGAGCGCGAGCGCGGGCGCCAGCGAAGGCGCCGGCGTGAGTTGGGCGGGGGTGGGCTGGTGTCGGCAACTCCGGAGTTGGGTTGCGCCGCGCCTCCTGAGGGGGCGTGGGTGTGCCGTTCTCCCGAGTTGCCGGCGGCCCGCGCGACGGCCGCGCACGCGCCTGCGTCGACGACGGGACGAGGAGGCGAGGGTCGGCGGACCACGGACGGCACTACGGTGGACCAGTCACCCCCGCCTAGGAGAACACCGTGAAGACCATCGACGACCTCGCCTCGGGGTTCACCGACGAACCCGGATACTTCGACTTCGCGAAGTGGGGACCCATCTCGAGCTCCGTCGCCGACGAGCAGCGCTCGTTGGTCGAGGTGCAGGCCCGGGCCCGCTTCGGCTCCGAGATCGCCCTGACCGAGCAGGCAGGGCGCGTCGGACGGGCGATCTCGTCACTCGTCGGCTTCGCCCCCGACCACGTCGTCTTCCAACCGAACACGAGCGCGGGACTCACGCACACGCTTTTCGGTCTGACCGGGCAGGTGCTGATGTCGCCCCGGGACTACCCGAGCATGCCCATCGCGGCGACCCGTTCGGCGGAGGCGCTGCGCGTGCTCGAGCCGGTCTGGATGGATCTCGACCACGACGTCGTGACGCCGGCCGTGGTGCAGCGCCACCTCACCGACTCGGTCACCGCCGTCGCCGTCAGCCTGGTGGACTACCGCACGGGGTACCTCGTGGATCTCGAGGGCATCCGTCAGGTGATCGGCGACCGGTTGCTGATCGTCGACGCGATCCAGGGGTTCGGCGTGGTCGACGCGCCCTACGCCGTGGCCGACGTCGTCGCGTCGGGCGGCCAGAAGTGGGTCCGGGCCGGATGGGGGACGGGCTTCCTTGCCTTGAGCGATCGAGCACTCTCGGCCCTGACCCCGGTGTTCAGCGGTGTCGCCGGCAGCGACCTGCCCCTCGGCGGCTCGTACCACGAACGGCAGCCGACCCGTCCGGGTGTCGCGGCATTCCAGCTGACGCATCCCGACCCCATCGCCCAGGCACGGTTCGCCACGGCCCTCGAGGACCTCGCGGACGTGGGCGTCGCCGCCGTCTCGCGAGCCGTGGCCGAGCGGGCCACCCGGGTGATCGACCTCGCCGACGAGTTCGCCGTGCCGGTTGTCTCACCCCGCGACGAGGCCGAGCGCGCCGGCATCGTCGTGCTCGAACCCGCCCTCGACCAGATGACGACGTTGACGGCCGCACTGATCAACCACGGGGTCACGGCGACCGTACGCGACACGACCGTGCGGCTGAGCGTGCACGTGTCCACGGGCGACGACTCGTTCGAGATGCTGCGGGGCGCGTTCACCTCGTTCGGCACGAGCGTCTTCTACTAGGGCGCATCCGGTGGGGCGGGGCGGGGTGACCCGCAACCCTCGACCCTCGACCAGCACATGAGGGTCGTTCACCTGATCGTCACACGACACGGTCGCGTCGGTGATGCGGATGTCGGAGGCGCGTCGTAGGTTCGTCACATCGGGCAAGGAGCCCGATCGAGACGGCCACGAAAGTTCGCCTCGCAACTGCTCCGCGGCCGTCTCTGCCGAAGGTACCCGGGTGCCCAGCCGCCCGAGGACGGAGTGGTCGTGACCGCGTCGAACATCACCTCAACCGAACGCAACACCGCATCAGCCACGGGGGGTGACCAGGCGGTCGCCCAGCGCACCTACGTGCTCGACACCTCGGTGCTGCTGTCCGATCCGCAGGCTCTCTTCCGTTTCGCCGAACACGACGTGGTGCTGCCCGTCGTCGTCGTCAGCGAACTCGAGGGCAAACGTCACGACCCCGAGCTGGGCTATTTCGCGCGTCAGGCCCTGCGCCTGCTCGACGACCTCCGCGTGAAGCACGACCGTCTCGACTTCCCGGTGGCCGTGGGCGACGGGGGGTCGCTGCGAGTCGAGTTGAACCACTCGAACATGTCGGTCCTGCCCTCGGGCCTGCAGTTGAACGACGCCGACTCGCGCATCCTCGCCGTCGCGTCGAACCTCGCCGCCGACGGGCTGGCCGTCACGGTGGTGTCGAAAGACCTGCCCCTCCGGGTGAAGGCCGCATCCATCGGGCTCGCCGCCGAAGAGTACCGGGCCGAACAGGTCGTCGACAGCGGGTACACCGGGCAGGCCTCGATCGAGGTCTCGAGCGAGCAGATGGCCTCGTTCTACGAGTCCGAGAAGATCTCCGCTCGATCGCTCGCGGACGTCCCCGTGAACACCGGGGTGGTCGTGCACTCGGATCGTGGCTCGGCGCTGGCGCGGGTGTTCGCCCGCGGCGAGGCACGTCTCGTCCGCGGCGATCGTGACGTCTTCGGGCTGCACGGCCGCTCGGCCGAGCAGCGTCTGGCGATCGACCTGCTGCTCGACCCCGAGGTGGGCATCGTGTCGCTGGGCGGCAGCGCTGGTACGGGCAAATCAGCCCTCGCGCTCTGCGCCGGCCTCGAGGCCGTCCTCGAGAAGCAACAGCACAAGAAGATCATGGTCTTCCGCCCGCTCTACGCGGTGGGCGGCCAAGACCTGGGGTTCCTCCCGGGCGATGCCGGCGAGAAGATGAATCCCTGGGCCCAGGCCGTCTTCGACACGCTCGGTGCGATCGTGTCCCAGAACGTCCTCGACGAGGTGGTCGAGCGGGGCATTCTCGAGGTGCTGCCCCTGACTCACATCCGGGGACGATCGTTGCACGACGCGTTCGTGATCGTCGACGAGGCTCAGTCCCTCGAGCGCAACGTGCTCCTGACCGTGCTCAGTCGCATCGGCCAGAACTCGCGGGTGGTGCTGACCCACGACGTGGCGCAGCGCGACAACCTGCGCGTCGGCCGGCACGACGGGGTCGCCTCGGTCATCGAGACGCTCAAGGGCCACCCGCTGTTCGGTCACGTGACGCTGACCCGCTCCGAGCGGTCCGCGATCGCGGCCCTCGTCACCGAGATGCTCGAGTCGAACGACCTGATGTAGCAGGGACCGCAGGAGGCGCTGGTCACCCGACCCGCGCCTCCTGCCCCCCCCGGGCGGTGCCGGGTGCGTTCGGTGTGAGCCGGCCAGGGGGAGGGGAGCCGCGCGCGGTGTCGGCAACTCAGGAGATATGCGCGCTGACGGTGACGGGTGGTGCGCCTGGTCGTCGTTTTCCTGAGTTGGCGCCGGTGCTCGGGGTCGCCTCGTGCTCTGCGCTCCGTGACGGGCCCCCGTCGCGGTGCGATCCGCACGTCGCCCGGCGGTCGCGCGCTGCGTCGGCAACTCAGGAGATATGCGCGCTGACGGTGACGGGTGGTGCGCCTGGTCGTCGTTTTCCTGAGTTGGCGGCGGTGCTCGGGGTCGCGTCGTGCTCTGCGGTCCGTGACGGGGCCCCGTCGCGGTGCGATCCGCACGTCGCCCGGCGGCCGCCTGCTGAGTCGGCAACTCAGCATGTCGACACGGTTCGAGGACGGGTGGAGGTCCCCGCGCGGCATTCTCCGGACTTGCCGGCGCGTGTGGGGTGGGGTGTTGCCGGCGTGGGGCTTGGGGTGTAGCCGGCGTGGGGCTTGGGGTGTAGCCGAGCAAGGTGGGGCGGGCCGGGGTGCCGAGGTTGGCAGGGTCGCGGACGCGGCGCGGGTGCGGCGTGGGCGTGGCGTGGGCGGGGCGCGGGTGTGGCGCGGCGCGGGTGCGGCCTTTGGCGTGATGGGTGCCGGTGTGCCGGTGGGCCGGAGTGCGGAACGCCCCGGCCCCAGTTCGTGCGTAGCCGTCCTTTTCCACCGGCGGGCTCGCACGCCCCGCCGAGGAGGCGCGGGTCGCGTCAACCTGGCGGCATGCAGCAGATCGCGACCCACGTCAGGAATTCCGGCGGCGTCCTCCACAAGCGGGATCTCGTCGCCCTCGGAGCCACCGACCGGATGCTCACCGCAGCCGTGCGCTTCGGGCACGTGCACCGAGCCCGTCGAGGCTGGTACACGACCTTCCCGCCGGGTGACGCGAGGCACGAAGCCGTGCGCATCGGGGGCAGGTTGACCGGGGCGTCGCTCTTGGCCCTGCTCGGGGCGTGGATGTGGACGGCCGCTCCCACCGTCAGCGTCGTGGTGCCCCCTGGGGCGTCACGACTCCGGCCACGGCGGGGCGCGGCGGTCCGGTGGCGGGCCGACGGGCGAGTGCCCCCTCGTCCGTCATCCGAGACGGTGCCATGTCACGCCGGCGACGACGAACACGCGGTGGACGACGCCCACCGGGCGGCCTGGGCCGTACCCCTGCGAACCGCGCTGGTGGACGCCGTCGTGGCCGCACCTCTCGACGAGGCGGTCGCCCTGCTGGACTGGGCACTGTCCAGCGGTCACTTCTCGGTCGTCGGACTGCACGAGGCCTTCGCGGGGGCCCCGGCCGACGTGAGAGGCATCGTCGACTGGGCCGACGCCCGAAGCGAGAGCTTCATCGAGAGCGTCATGCGGGTGACCTTCGTCGGTCTGGGGCACCGGGTCGAGTCGCAGACCCGGGTCGGCCCGGGGGACCGTCGCCGCATCGACGTCGTCGTCGACGGCGTCGTCGCCCTCGAACTCGACGGCCGCAGCTGGCACGGCGACACGTTCGACACAGATCGCCTGAAGGACCTGGCCATCACGATCCAGGGTCGGGTCGCCCTTCGAGCCAGTTACGAGATGGTGCGCGACCATCGACCGCTCATCATCGAGGCCGTCCACACGGTGCTCGGGGATGCCCGACGACCTCGACGCCGCCTCGTCGTGCCCCGCGGACGTGCCCGCCGTCCTGGTGTCCGGCGCACACGGGGGCGACGCCCGTGGCATCTGGCTCGACCGGCTCGAGGACGTGTCTCGCCCCCGGGGCCGCCTGGACCGGGGACGGCTTCGACAGTGGGAGCGTCATGACCTCATCGGACGGTCTGGAGGACGGGACGATGTTGCCGGACGGGACGCGCTCGGTGGACGGGAGCGGCTCGCTGGACGGGACGCGCTCGGTGGACGGGAGCGGCTCGCTGGACGGGACGCGCTGGGCGGACAGGAGCGGCTCGCTGGACGGGACGCACTCGGCGGACTGGGGAGCAGCTCGAGGCGGTGGCGGGCCGCTGCCCGAGCGCACGCAGGCCCGCGAAGCAGTCGCCGTGGCTGCACTGTCGACGGTCGCGGTCGCTGCCACGGCCGCCACGCCTCTTGCCGAGCCTCTCGCGGGCGCGAACGCGGGGGCGGTGACGCTCGTCGGATTTCTCGGAGTCGCGGCCGTGACACCGGCCCTGGTCCGGATCGACCTGGCCGAACGTCGACTGCCGAACGTCCTGGTCGGAGTGGCCGCGGGTGCCTGGGGGGTGTCGACGGCTCTGCACGTCGCCGGGGGTGACCCCGCCCAGGCGGTGACGAGTCTGGCCCTCGCCCTGGCCGCCGCCGTGTTCGGTCTGCTGGCCGCTCTCGCGGGCGGCCTGGGCATGGGGGACGTCAAGCTCGGGGCCGTGCTGACCGGTCTCTTGTCGACGGGCGACCTGACGGCTCTGCTGGGTTTCTGGGGTCTCGCCGGAACGCTGGCCATCGGGGTGGCCGGCGTTCGGACGTTCGGCACGAGGTCGCGACGGTCACGGTCGCATCCAGGGGCCGACTCGGCACGGGCCGGTCGGGGCGTCCCCTTCGGGCCGTGCCTGCTCGCGGCGTTCTGGTGTGTGGTGGCCAGCCGTTCGGTCGGCGTCGGCATCGATGCCGTCATGACGGTTCTGTGACGTCCGCGCTGCGTTGCGACCGCGGCCACAGGACGAGGAGGGCAAGAGTAGAAGCCGAGACGCCGAGGAGGCGCGAGTCCGTCGCCGACGGACGCGCGCCTCCTCGACGTGCTGCGGGCGCGACGCCGATAGGCGATGTCCCGGGCGGGGACGCTCCGGGCGGGGACGCCCGATGGGCTGCTGCTGCTGCGGCGACCCGGACAGAGCGGCGACCCGGACAGAGCGGCGACCCTGACAGGGCGACCCGGACGAAGCGCCGCGCGGGCAGGGCGCCGTGCGGGCTGGGCGCCGTGCGGGCTGGGCGCCGTGCGGGCTGGGCGCCGTGCGGGCTGGGCGCCGTGCGGGCTGGGCGCCGCGCGGGCTGAGCGCCGCGCGGGCAGGGCGGCGACCCAGGCAGGGCGCCGCGCGGGCTGGGCGCCGCGCGGGCTGGGCGCCGCGCGTTGGACTCAGCCCGACGGGGCAAACCTGGGCGCCCCGCCGCGCGGGCTCAGCCCGGCAGGGCAGGGCAGGGCACCCCGCCGGGCGAGGCTCAGCCCGGGTGGGTCATGCTGAGCACGTCGAGTGCGGTGTCGAGCTGCTGCTCGGTGACCTCGCCCCGCTCGACGAACCCGAGGTCGACGACGGCCTCTCGGACGGTGAGCTTCTGCGCGACCGCGTGCTTGGCCACCTTCGCCGCCGCCTCGTAGCCGATGACCCGGTTGAGCGGCGTCACGATCGAGGGAGACGACTCGGCGAGGGCACGGGCGTGCTCGACGTTGGCCTCGAGCCCGTCGACGGTCTTGTCGGCCAGGGCGCGGGTGGCGTTCGAGAGCAGGCGGATCGACTCGAGCAGTGCCGTTCCCATCACGGGGATCGCCACGTTGAGCTCGAAGGCTCCGGACGCGCCGGCCCAGGCGATCGTCGCATCGTTGCCGATCACCCGTGCCGAGACCATGAGCACGGCCTCGGGGATGACCGGGTTGACCTTGCCGGGCATGATCGACGAGCCGGGCTGCAGATCGGGGATGTGCAGCTCGCCGAGGCCCGCGTTCGGCCCCGAGCCCATCCACCGGATGTCGTTGTTGATCTTCGTGAGGCTCACGGCGAGCACTCGCAAGGCACCGGAGGCCTCGACGAGCGCGTCGCGCGCCCCCTGCGCCTCGAAGTGGTCGAGCGCTTCGGTGACGGGCAGACCGCTGTCGTCCGCCAGGGCGGCGATGACCCGTTGCGGGAAGCCCTGGGGGGTGTTGATGCCGGTCCCCGTGGCCGTTCCGCCCAGGGGGACCTCGGCCACGCGGGGAAGGGCGCTCTGCACCCGTTCGATCGCGAGACGGATCTGCCGCGCATAGCCGCCGAACTCTTGGCCGAGCGTGACCGGCGTGGCGTCCATGAGATGGGTGCGGCCTGCCTTCACCACGTCGGACCAGGCGGAGGCCTTCTTCTCGAGGGCGATCGCCAGGTGGTCGAGGGCGGGGACCAGGTCGTGCAGCAGCGCACCCGTGACGGCGACGTGGACGGAGGTCGGGAAGACGTCGTTCGACGACTGCGACGCGTTGACGTGGTCGTTGGGGTGGACGGCGACGCCGTCGACCGTGCCGGCGAGGGTGGCGAGCACCTCGTTCATGTTCATGTTCGACGAGGTGCCGCTGCCGGTCTGGTAGACGTCGACGGGGAACTGGTCGTGGTGGCTGCCGCCGATGATCTGGTCGGCGGCCGAGACGATCGCGTCGGCGACGGGCCGGTCGATGATGCCCATCTCGCCGTTCACCAGGGCGGCCGCCCGCTTGATGCGTGCCAGCGCCACGATCTGTGCGGGCTCGAGGCCGGCCCCGCTGATGGGGAAGTTCTCGACGGCACGCTGCGTCTGGGCGCGGTAGAGCGCCGATGCAGGAACGCGCACCTCGCCCATCGTGTCGTGCTCGATGCGGTACTCGGTCTCGGATGTGGTCACGACGTCGTGGTCCTTTCCTCGGGCCCTGCCGGGCTGCTGCGCCCGTCGAGGGCGCGGGGCGTCGGAGCGTTCGCCCCGACTCGGTTCAGAGTCGGCCGACGACGACCGAAGGGTCGACCCGCCCGTTGGCGAGGTCGTAGTTCGCGCCGACCACGGCCAACTTACCGTCCGCGACGGCGGACGTGATGAGGGCGGACCGGTCGACGAGCGTGCGGACGGACGCCTCGATGTGCAGCTGGCCGACCGTGCGGGGGTCGAGGTCGGCACCGTTCTCGAGATCGAGCTGGGCACGCTCGACCGACGGCATGATCATGTCGATCAGCCCACCCAGGAACTCCGACCCGGGGGCGGCGTCGGAACCGATGGAGTCGATGGCCGAGGCGACGGCGCCGCAGCTGTCGTGGCCGAGGACCACGATGAGGGGGACGTGGAGCACAGAGACGGCGAATTCGAGCGAGGCGATGACGGTGTCGCCGACCACCTGGCCGGCGTTGCGTACGACGAAGAGGTCACCGAGACCGACGTCGAAGATGATCTCGGCGGCGAGTCGCGAGTCGGCACAGCCGAAGAGGGCGGCCACCGGTTCTTGTCCGGCGGCGAGGGACGATCGGCGGTCGCTGTCCTGGTGAGGGTGGTGCGGTGCCCCGTCGACGAAGCGGTGGTTGCCCTCGACCATGCGGCTCCACGCGGTACCGGGGGCCGAATCCTCGGCGGGGTCGGTCGTCGGCTCGTCCGTCGAGGCGGAACGGGAGGCGGAACCGGAGAGGGAGCCGGAGGCGGAAGGGATGTGGGCTGCCGCGGCAGGGGCGTCGGCGGCGGGGTCGTGTCGGGTCACGTCATTCGCTTTCTTGGCTGGAGATCTGTTCGGCCAGTGAGGTGGCCAGGACGTCGAACTCGGAGTCGTCGGCCGTGCCGTACAGCACGTACGAGCTGCGGTCGACCGTGGTGGTCAGGGCGTAGGCGTAGTTGCCCGGGTCGTCGGCGTCACGCCGGTCGTAGACGTCCCAGGTGAGCCCGCCGATCGACCGGGTCGACGTCGCCGCGGCGTTCTGCACCTGCAGGCTGACCCAGGTCGGGTTGGCGTCGATGCCCTGTTCGAGGCCGATGAACTGCTGGTCGGGGGTGATGAGCCCGACGTACCAGGTCGGCACGTCGTCGCGGGTGGACGACCGGACCTCGGCCGCGTTCGACGACCACCCGTCGGGCAACGGAGGCGCGGCGAGGGGAGCGTCGACGCTCGCCTGCGCCTGTGTCGCGACCTGCACGTAGTCGATCTCTTGGCGGTTCACGGTGCCGCTGGGGCGGACCACGACGAGCACGAGGAAGAGCACGATGCCGAGCGAGGCGACGATCGAGAGGGTCAGGTTGATCGCCGTCTGGTTCGCGTAGTGCTTGCGCGTGTTCTCGGCCTTGCGCGCGGCGGTCTCGTCGGGGGTCTCGGGCCGGCCGAGCTCTGCGACGACGCGGGGCTCACGAGGACGTCGCGGGACCCGCCGGCCGCCCTCGGAGGGGGAGGTCATTCGGCGGACACCTGGCGGCGGGCCGCCTCGAGTCGCTCTCGCGCCCCCATCAACCATTCTTCGCAGCGCCGGGCGAGTGCCTCGCCGCGTTCCCAGAGGGCCAGCGAGCGTTCGAGGGTCGAGGCGCCCTGCTCGAGTTCGTTCACGACGGACACGAGCTCGTCGCGGGCCTGCTCGTAGCTGAGCGAGGAGACGTCGGGCGGGGTGCTGGTCGGGGTGGTGTCCACGGGACGATCCTAACGAGGGGTGCTGAGGGAGGTCGCGTCAGACGCCACGGGTGAGGAGTCGCCCGTCGCGTCGGAGCCTGGGGAGGAGGCGCCGGTGCTGACGGCGCCCACCGCGCCTCCGTCGGTGGTCACGAGGAGGCGCGTCTCGGCGGGAGCCTCGTCGGGGGACCGCAGCACGCTGCCCGACGGCAGTTGCACGATCGCGTAGCCGCGGCGCAGTGTGCCCTGCGGTGACAGGGCGCGCAGCTGCGCCGTGAGCTCGGAGACCCGGGTGTGCGCCCTCTCGACGGCCCGCCCGACGAGTTCTTCACCCCGGGCCACCGCCCGGACGACCTCGTCGGCCCGGACGTCGACGAGGGTCTGGGGTGAGGCGAGCACGGGCCTGCTGCGGATCTGTTCGAGCCGGTCGATCTCGGTGGCGACCAGCGAGGTCAGACGCACGCCGATGCGGGTGCGCGCCTGTTGCACGCGGGACAGTTCTTCGGTCACGTCGGGGACGACCCGTTTGGCGGCGTCGGTGGGCGTGGACGCGCGCAGGTCGGCGACGTCGTCGAGCAGCGGCCGGTCGGCCTCGTGCCCGATCGCACTGACGACCGGCGTGGTGCAGGCCGAGACGGCGCGGACGAGCCCCTCGTCGCTGAAGCCGAGCAGGTTCTGAAAGTCGCCGCCGCCTCGGGCGACGATGATGACGTCGACCTCGTCGTCGGCGTCGAGACGCTGGATCGCCGCCGTGACCTCGCCGACCATGCGGTCGCCCTGCACCGCCGCGTGCACCACCCGGAACGAGACCGAGGGCCATCGCAGCTGGGCGTTGCGCAGGACGTCCTTCTCGGCGTCGCTGTCTTTGCCGGTGACGAGGCCGATGCACCCGGGGAGGAACGGCAGGGCCTGTTTGCGTTCGGGGGAGAAGAGCCCCTCGGCCGTGAGCTGGCGGCGGAGACGTTCGAGTCGCTCGAGGAGGTCGCCGAGCCCGACGTGGCGCATGTCGAACACCTGCATCGTGAGGCTGCCGCCCTTGACCCAGTAGTTCGGCTTGACGGCGGCGATGACGCGGTCGCCCTGCTTGAGGTCGGCGGGCACGCGCGACTTCACGCTGGACCAGATGGAGAACGACACGGTGGCGTCCTGTTCGAGGTCGCGGAGCTTGCCGTAGACGTTGCCCCCGGAGACGTTCCACTGGGTGATCTCGCCTTCGACCCAGGCCGTGCCGAGGCGGTCGATCCAGTCGCGCACCTTGCTCGCGAGGAGCCCGACGGGCCACGGGGACTCGGCGGTGGGGGGAGGGGGAACGATCGTCATGGAGCTCCGTTCGAGGGATGGTCGACACCGGCAGGACGAGCGACGGCCCGGGGCGATCGACCGTTCGCGCGGCCGCTCCCAGTACGCGACCAGTCCGGCACACCTAGACTCGTCGGGTGAGCCACATCTCCAACGGCGCCCTCGCCATCGACCTGCCGACACCGCGTGTTCCTGCGGTGCGGAACAGGCTAAAGGATACCCCCGTCAACGGACGCAAGCGGGTGCTGCTCGCGGCACCTCGCGGGTACTGCGCCGGCGTCGACCGAGCCGTGATCGCGGTCGAGAAGGCGCTCGAGCACTACGGCGCTCCCGTCTACGTCCGCAAGCAGATCGTCCACAACGTGCACGTCGTGGCGACCCTCGAGAGCCAGGGAGCGATCTTCGTCGACGAGGTCGACGAGGTCCCCCAGGGGTCGCACATCGTCTTCAGCGCGCACGGCGTCTCGCCGGCCGTCGTGAAGGGTGCGGCCGACCGCGAGCTGCAGGCCATCGACGCGACCTGCCCCCTCGTCACGAAGGTGCACCGCGAGGCCGTGCGCTTCGGCAACCAGGGCCGTCACATCATCCTGATCGGCCACGCCGGGCACGAAGAGGTCGAGGGCACGATGGGTCACGCGGCGGACCGCACGACCCTCGTTCAGAACCCGGGCGAGGTCGACGACCTCGTCGTCGCCGACCCCGACAACCTCGTCTGGCTGTCGCAGACCACCCTCAGCGTCGACGAGACGATGGAGACCGTGCGTCGTCTGCGCGAGCGCTTCCCGAGCATCCAGAACCCCCCGAGCGACGACATCTGCTACGCCACGCAGAACCGCCAGGTCGCGATCAAGAAGGTCGCCCAGGGCGCCGATCTCGTCATCGTCGTCGGCTCGGCGAACAGCTCGAACAGCGTGCGTCTCGTCGAGGTCGCCCTCGAGCACGGGGCCAAGGCCGCCTACCGCGTCGACTACACGAACGAGATCAAGCAGGAGTGGCTCGACGGCGTCGAGACGGTGGGGGTCACCTCCGGCGCGTCGGTGCCCGAGGTCCTCGTCGACGAGGTCCTGGCCGACCTCTCCGACGCCGGCTACGTCGACGTCCAAGAAGTCGTCACGGCCGAAGAGGACTTGATGTTCTCGCTTCCGAAAGAGCTCCGGAAAGACGCGACGGGCCAGGTCGACGCGCGCGGCCTCGGCGGTCGCACCCGATGACCGACGACCGTCCGAAGCCGCGCTACGGCGAGTACGCCCCCGAGGGCTGGGTCAATCCCGTCACGGCCGAGGCCGACAGCGCCGAGGAGGCGCGGGTCGCCGGTCAGGACGCGCGGCCCGCCATCTCGACCGACGTGCGCCCCGGTGACGAGACCCGCACCGCGCCTCCTGCACTCACGACCGGGCGCCGCATCGACCGGGTGGCGACGTTCGCCCTGATCGGGTTGGGCGCCTTCGGAGCGATCCAGGCCATTGCCCGCGTGCCCGGCTACGCGACGACGCAGCTCGCCCAGTTCGAGACGTTCGGGCTCGACCTCTCGGGGTTCGGCTCATCGGCCGGGCTGCAGACCTTCGGTGTCGTCATGGCCGTGCTGGCCGTGGCGCTCTTCGCCGTCTCGACCTGGTGGACCCTCCGGCGGCTGCGCGCCGGGCGTCTCGGATTCGTCGTGCCCCTCGTCGCCGGTGTCGTCTTCGGTCTCGTGCAGGGGTTCGGAGCGGCGGCGATCCTGATGGGTGACCCGGCCTTCGCCGAGGCCATGCAGAGCTTCACGAACGACTACTTCTCGGGGTCGAACTGACCCTCGCCCGACGCCCCGACGACGAAGCCCCCGAGCACTCGCTCGGGGGCTTCGTCGTGCGACCAGGAGGCGCGGGTCAGCTCGCCGACTGACCGTACGACCCGAGCTGCTTCGTCGCTTCGACGACGCGGGCGGCCATGGCGGTCTCGGCGACCTTGCCCCAGGCGCGGGGGTCGTACTGCTTCTTGTTGCCGACCTCGCCGTCGACCTTGAGGAAGCCGTCGTAGTTCTTCAACACGGTGTCGGCGATGGAACGGCTGAAGGCGTACTGCGTGTCGGTGTCGAGGTTCATCTTGACGACGCCGTTCGAGACGGCCTCGGCGATCTCGGCGTCGGACGACCCCGAGCCCCCGTGGAAGACGAGTTCGAGCGGCTTCGCGGCCGTGCCGAACCTCTCTTGGATGCCCTGCTGGATCTCGCCGAGCAATTCGGGACGCAGCTTGACGTTGCCCGGCTTGTACACGCCGTGCACGTTGCCGAAGGTGAGCGCGGCGATGTAGCGGCCGTGCTCGCCGAGGCCGAGCGCCTCGACCACGCGGGTGACGTCGCCCACCGTGGTGTAGAGCGCGTCGTTGGTGCCCTCGTGCTGGACTCCGTCTTCTTCGCCGCCGACGACGCCGATCTCGACCTCGAGGATGGCGTTGATCGCCTTGGTGCGCTTCAGCATGTCCTGCGCGATGGAGATGTTCTCGTCGAGGGGGACGGCCGAACCGTCCCACATGTGCGACTGGAACAGCGGGTTGCGACCGGCACGGACCTCTTCTTCGGAGGCGGTGATCAGGGGCAGCACGAAGCCGTCGAGGGCGTCCTTCGGGCAGTGGTCGGTGTGCAGGGCCACGGTCACGGGGTAGTTCTTCGCGACCTCGGTCGCGAACTTCGCGAAGGCGATGGCCCCCGCGGCACGGTTCTTGACGGTGTGGCCGGCGAAGTAGTCGGCGCCGCCGGTGGTCACCTGGATGATGCCGTCGCTGCCCGCCTCGGTGAGGCCCTGCAACACCGAGTTGATCGTCTGTGACGACGAGACGTTGACGGCGGGGTAGGCGAAGCCCTTGTTCTTCGCCTTGTCGAGCATCTCGGCGTACTGCTCGGGGGTTGCGACGGGCATTGAATCTCCTTCGATCACGACTGGTGGCTCGTCCACCCTAGTCAGCGCACGTCTGTTCGTCCTGGTCGCCGGAGCCCGGTCGGGAGGCGCGGCGCGGGTAAGATCCGGAGCATGGCTGACACGGATTCCGGAACCCTCTACTCGCACCCCGACCGCAACCTCGGCATGGAACTGGTCCGGGCCACCGAGGCGGCCGCGATCCGCTCGGCGCCGTTCATCGGCAAGGGCGACAAGAACGCGGCCGACAAGGCCGCGGTCGACGCCATGCGCAAGTTCCTCGGCACGGTGGCGTTCGACGGCGTGGTCGTGATCGGCGAGGGCGAGAAGGACGAAGCCCCGATGCTCTTCAACGGCGAGCACGTCGGCAACGGCTTCGGCCCGGCCTGCGACATCGCCGTCGACCCGATCGACGGCACGAGCCTCACCGCGGCGGGACGCATGAACGCCCTCTCGGTCATCGCCGTCAGCGACCGGGGCAGCATGTACGACCCCAGCGCCGTCTTCTACATGGACAAGATCGTCACCGGCCCCGAGGGCCGCGGCATCATCGACCTCGACCGTCCGATCGGCGAGAACATCACCGCCCTGGCGGCCGCCAAGGGCATCGCCGTCGAGGACATGCAGATCGCCGTCCTCGACCGTCCCCGTCACGCCGACCTGATCGCCGAGATCCGGGCCGTGGGCGCCTCGACCCGCCTGCTGCTCGACGGCGACGTCGCCGGCGGCATCAACGCGGCCCGTCCCGACTCGCGCATCGACATGTGCGTCGGCGTCGGCGGCACGCCCGAGGGCATCATCACCGCCTGCGCGGTGAAGGCCCTTGACGGCCTGATCCTCGCCCGTCTCGCCCCGAAGGACGACGCCGAGCGTCAGAAGGCGATCGACGCCGGTCACGACCTCGACCGCGTGCTCGACCAGGACGACCTCGTCACGGGCGACAACGCGTACTTCGTCGCCACCGGCGTCACCGACGGTGCTCTCGTCGCCGGCGTCACGCGCAAGCAGGGCATGATCCGCACGTCGAGCATCGTGCTGCGTTCGCACTCGGGCACCATCCGTCGCGTCGAGGCCGACCACCTGGTCTCGAAGTGGTACGGCGAGAAGGCCTGACCTCCACGCCGCCTCACGACACGACGAACGCCCGGCCTCCGTCGGGCGTTCGTCGTCTCCGGCGACGACGGTGGCGAGGAATCAGTCGCGGTCGGTGCTGCTCTCGTCGAGTGCCGAGGCGAGTTCGGGTGCGGTGAGCTCGCGCGGTGACTCCTCGACGGTCGTCGGGGTCGCGAGGACCTTGGACTCGTCGAGCATGCTGAGTCGACGGGCCGACGGGAGGACCGTCCGCTCGAGCGACCCGACGAACCGGTTGTAGTCGGTGACGCCGGCGCGCAGCGACCGGCCGAGCTTGTCCACGTGACCTGCCATGGTCGACAGCCGCCCGTAGAGCTCGCGGCTCAGATCGAACAGTTCTTTCGCCTCGGCGGTGACGACGTCCTGCTGCCAGCTGAACGCGACGGTCTTGAGCACCGACCAGAGGGTCACGGGCGATGCCAGGGCGACGCGTTTCTGGAACGCGTAGTCCATCAGAGCAGGGTCGGCCTCGAGGGCGGACGACACGAGCGACTCGCTCGGGATGAACGCGATGACGAGTTCGGGCGAGGAGTCGAGCCCGGCCCAGTAGGTCTTGCCCGCCAGGGCGTCGACGTGGGCCCGCAGTGCCTTGACGTGCTGCCGGACGAGTTGGTCGCGTCGGGCGCCCTCGTCACCCGTGGCGGAGGCGGGGATGGCGCTGGCCTCGAGGTAGGCCGAGAACGGCACCTTGGCGTCGACCGCGATGTTCTTGCCCCCGGGGAGGTGCACCACCATGTCGGGCCGGCCGGAGCCGGCGTCGGACGAGATCGACGTCTGCACGTCGAAGTCCACGCGCTCGACGAGGCCCGCGGCCTGCACGACGTTGCGCAACTGGGTCTCGCCCCAGACGCCGCGCGTGCTGTTCGACTTCAGCGCCGAGGCGAGCGACTCGGCCGTCCCGCGGAGCCGCTCGCCCGATTCGGCGGCGGTGCGCAGCTGCTCGCTGATGGCGCCGTACTGGAGGGTGCGTTCGGCCTCGAGTTCGGCCACCTTCTGTTGGACGGCCTGCAGGCTCTCGGCCACCGGGCTGAGCGCGACGAGCACCTGACCGTCGGTGCGCGCCCTCTCGGCCTCGGCGATGCGGACGTCGCGGAGGCGGTCCTGGAACTCGCGGAGTCGGTCCTCTTGCTGCGCGATCTGGCGTCGGTACTGGTCGTCCTGGCCGTCGAGGCGCTCACGAGCGGCATCGGCCACGGCACGGGCGGCGGCCAGGTCGGACGAGAGGCGTGCCGTCGCCTCGGCCGCGCGGGTGCGGGCGACCAGCGCGCCGACGAGGATGCCGAGCACGAGGCCGACCAGCAGGGTGAGGAACAGGGCGAGCGGGAGGGGCATGACGGCAGTGTGGCAGCGGCCACCGACACCGACTGGTGATCGGCACGGGTGGGGCGAGAAAGATCGGCGAGCCTCGGAGGCGGCGATGTGATGGAGCGGAAGGGCTCAGCCGAAGGCCATGGGAAGCCGGTCGGCGCGGGGAACGGCGGATGCCGTCGGTGCTACGGCAGGCTGCAGCACCTTCACCTTGACCGACGCGATCGACGCCAGCTCGCTGAGGTCGGAGGCGCCATGGAAGAGGGCCGAGTGGGCGACGATGGCCGCGCAGGCCTCGGCGTCGGCGAGGGCGTCGTGGTGTGAGAAGGCGTCGAAGCCGGCAGCCGTCGCGGCGACCGGAAGCCGGTACGAGTCGAGCGAGTAGGTCTTGCGGGCGACCTGCAGGCTGCAGAGGTACGACCACGGGGGAGGGGTCAGCCCGGTGGCGGCGCAGGCCGCCCTGATGACGCCCATGTCGAAGCCGGCGTTGTGGGCGACGAAGACGTCGTCGCCGGCGAAGTCGGCGAGCAGCTCGAACTGTTCGGCCCAGCCGAAGGCACCGATCACGTCGCTCGCGACGATGCCGTGGATGCGGGTGTTCCACTCGGAGAACTCGTCGTGCCCGGCGGGCGGCTGGATCAACCAGCCGACCTTGTCGACGACGACCCCGTCGCGGACCTTGACGAGGCCGACGGAGCAGGCGCTGGCGCTGCTCGAGTTCGCGGTCTCGAAGTCGATCGCGGTGAAGTCGATGGGCATTGACTCATGCTCTCATGCGCCTCCGACACCGCCTCCCCAGGCACGGTCGGCGCCCTTCCGTCCCCAGCCGGCGCGACGCCGACGGCACGGCTCGACAGGGCCGGTACGCTTGACCCTCGTGGCTCTCACTATCGCGATCGTCGGACTGCCCAACGTCGGCAAGTCCACCCTGTTCAACGCCCTGACCAAGAACCAGGTGCTGGCGGCGAACTATCCGTTCGCGACCATCGAGCCCAATGTGGGCATCGTCAACCTGCCCGACCCGCGCCTCCAGGTGTTGGCCGGCCTCTTCGGCAGCGAGAAGATCCTGCCCGCGCCCGTGTCGTTCGTCGACATCGCCGGCATCGTCAAGGGTGCGAGCGAGGGCGAGGGGCTCGGCAACAAGTTCCTGGCGAACATCCGCGAGGCCGACGCCATCGCCGAGGTGGTGCGTGGCTTCGACGACCCCGACGTCGTGCACGTCGACGGCAAGGTCGACCCCGAGAGCGACATGGGCACGATCAACACCGAGCTGATCCTCGCCGACCTCGAGACGGTCGAGAAGGCGCTCGTGCGGTACGAGAAAGAGCTGCGGCTGAAACGCGTCGAGCCGATCGTGCACGAGACGGCCGTCGCCGCCCGTGACGCCCTGCAACGTGGCGAGGCACTCTCGGCCACGAGCATCGACCTCGAGCCGATCCGCGAGCTGGGACTGCTCACCGCGAAGCCCTTCATCTACGTCTTCAACGTCGACGAGGCCGTCCTCACGGACGAGGCGCGCAAGGCCGAGCTGCAGGCGCTGGTCTCGCCGGCCGAGGCGATCTTCCTCGACGCTCAGGTCGAGTCCGAGCTGATCGGCCTCGACGACGAGGACGCCGCCGAGCTGCTCGCGTCGCTCGGGCAGGACGAGTCCGGTCTCGACCAGCTCGCCCGCATCGGGTTCGAGACGCTGGGTCTGCAGACCTACCTGACGGCGGGCCCGAAAGAGACCCGCGCGTGGACGATCGGCAAGGGTTGGAAGGCCCCGCAGGCCGCCGGAGTCATCCACACCGACTTCGAGAAGGGCTTCATCAAGGCCGAGGTCATCTCGTTCGACGACCTGGTCGAGACCGGCTCCATCGCGGAGGCGCGCTCGGCCGGCAAGGCCCGCATCGAGGGCAAGGAATACGTCATGCAGGACGGCGACGTGGTGGAGTTCCGCTTCAACAACTGACGCCCCGGGCTCGGGGGCGAGCGCCACTCATCTACTCTCAAGCATGAGCCAAACGGATTCCACGCCCACCGGCACCACCTCCGGCACCCCCGCACTGCTGCGCCTCGGCGTCCTGGCCACCTCGCGCAAGCCCGACGAGCGGCGCCTGCCGATCCACCCCGCGCACCTCGACCGCATCGACGCCGATCTGCGGGCGAACATGACCCTCGAGCGCGGCTACGGCCTGCGCTTCGGCATCCCCGACGCCGACCTCGAGCCCCTCGTCGCCCTGGCCGACCGTGAACAGATCGTCGCCGACAGCGACGTCGTCCTGCTGCCCAAGCCCCAGGCCGCCGACCTCGAGGGCCTCCGCGACGGCCAGACCCTCTGGGGATGGCCGCACTGCGTCCAGGACCGCGAGATCACCCAGCTCGCCATCGACAAACGCCTCACCCTGATCGCGTGGGAGGCCATGAACCACTGGCAGCCCGACGGCGGCTACGGCCTGCACGTCTTCCACAAGAACAACGAGCTCGCCGGTTACTGCTCGGTGCTGCACGCCCTCCAGCTCTGCGGCTCGACCGGCGACTACGGCCGTCGCCTCAGCGCCGTCGTCATCGGCTTCGGCGCCACCGCCCGCGGTGCCGTCACGGCCCTCAACGCCCACGGCATCCACGACGTCCGCGTGCTGACGAACCGCAACATCGCCGCCGTCGGCTCACCGATCCCGTCGGTCGACATCTTCCAGTTCGAGCACGACGCCGAGACGCCCGGCGCCAGCACCGTGAACACCCCCGACGGGCCGGTCGCCCTCGCCCCGTTCCTCGCCGCCGCCGACATCGTCGTCAACTGCACCCTCCAGGACCCGAACGCCCCGCTCACCTACCTCCGCGAGACCGACCTCGACGCCTTCCGCCCCGGCAGCCTCATCGTCGACGTCTCGGTGGACGAGGGCATGGGCTTCGACTGGGCCCGGGCCACGACCTTCGCCGAGCCGCTCGTCACCGTCGGCGCGACCACGAACTACTACGCCGTCGACCACAGCCCCTCACTGCTCTGGAACTCCACGACGTGGGAGATCAGCGAGGCCCTCCTGCCCTTCCTGCGCACCGTCATGGAGGGGCCGACCTCCTGGGCGGCGTCCGACACCATCCGCCGCGCCGTCGAGATCGCGGAGGGGCGGGTCGAGAACGAGGCGATCCTCGAGTTCCAGCACCGCGCCTCCTCGTACCCGCACGCACCGCTCGCTTAGCGCAGGCACGCAGGCACGCAGGCACGCAGGCAGGCAGGCCGGGCGGTCTCGGCGGAACCGGGCGTTCGTGAACGCCCGTTCGCCACGAAGCCGCCCGACCGTCGGGCGGCTCAGACCGCAGGAGGCGCGGCGAGGGCCGCCAGGACGCGCCCGGCCCCGAAGTCCCACGCCTCGTCGACGTCCCCACCCAGCTGGAAGCCGCCGTTGAGCTCCATGATGACGAAGCCCGCCACCCACGCCGTGAGTGTGCGGGCGGCGTCCAGGGCGCGCGCCGGGCCGACGAGTTCCACGCCGACCCGGAGGGCGGCCGCGCTCGCCGCGGCACCGAACTCCCGTCGCGCGGTGGGGACGCCGGGTCCGGGCGTCATGACCAGTTGGAACGCAGCCGGGCGTTCGTGACCGAAGGCGCGGAAGGTGTCGAGCACCTCGCGGGCCGACCCCGCCCCGTCGAGCCGCGCGGCCAGGTCGGTGAGGGTGGCCTCCGCGACCGACCGCAGCAGCGCCTCCCGGTTCTCGACCCGCTTGTAGAGCGAGGGGGCGCGCACGCCGACCTGCGCCGCGACCGCGGCCATCGTGAGGCCGGCGGGGCCGTCGGTCTCGAGCAGCTCGCGGGCGGCGAGCAGGATGGCGTCGAGCGAGGTGCGGTCCGGTGTGGGCATCCGTCGAGTATAGCTATTGACAATAGCCATGATGGCTAAGTATCGTAGCCATCATGGAACTCGGCCCCTCCCTCCACCGCATCGGCAACGACATCGTCGCCGCCTACCTCGTCGTCACGCCCGAGGGCGTGACCGTGATCGACGCCGGCCTGCCCGGCCTCTGGTCCGAACTCGTCACCGAACTCGCCTCCGTCGGACGCACCCTCGCCGACGTGAAGGGCGTCGTCCTCACCCACGGCGACTCCGACCACGTCGGCTTCGCCGAACGGCTGCGACGCGACCACGGGGTGCCCGTGTACGTCCACGCGGCCGACGCGTCGCGGGCGAAGGGTGGACCGAAGCCGAAGAACGGCATGCCTCCCGTGAAGCTCGGCCCCCTGCTGGGCTTCGCCGGTTACAGCCTGCGCAAGGGCGGGGCGAAGACCGCCTGGCTCACCGAGGTCGTCGAGGTGCACGGCGGCGAGACGCTCGACCTGCCGGGCTCGCCCCGGGTGATCCCGATGCCCGGGCACTCCGAGGGCAGCATCGCGGTCTTCGTCCCGAGCGTCGACGCCGTCTTCGTGGGCGACGCCCTGACCACGCGCCACGTGACGACCGGGCACGTCGGGCCCGCACCGGCTCCGTTCACCGACGAGCCCGATCAGGCCCTGGCGTCACTCGACGCCCTGCTCGAGACCGGTGCGACCTGGGTGCTGCCGGGACACGGCGCCCCCTGGGACGGTGGCGTCGACGCCGCGGTGAGCGCCGTCCGCGCCGCCGCCCACTGACCCGACGGAGGAGAACGGGCGAGTTCGGGGGACCCGGGCGTCGTCGACCGCCCGGATGCCACGAAGTCGCCCGTCATCGCCGTGCGCGTCGTCCCGCACCGACCAGACGGCGCCGCCCACCGACCAGACGGCGCCGCCCACCGACCCGGCGGCCCCGTCTCAGGCCCCGACCGGCACCGCCGCCGGCGTCACGCGCACCAGCACCGCCTTCGACACCGGCGTGTTGCTGCCGATGGCCGCGCTGTCGAGCGGCACGAGCACGTTCGCCTCGGGGAAGTACGCCGCGGCGCACCCCCGGGCCGTCGGGTAGGCGACGATGCGGTAGTCGCGCAGCACCCGCTCGACGTCGTCGGTCCAGACCGTCGCCACGTCGACCTTCTGGCCGTCGACGAGCCCGAGGTCGTCGAGGTCGAGCGGGTTGACGAACACCACGTGCCGACCCTTCTTGATGCCGCGGTAGCGGTCGTTGAGGCTGTAGATCGTGGTGTTGTACTGGTCGTGCGAGCGCAGGGTCTGCAGCAGCAGCGTGCCCTCGGGGCGTTCGACGCGCTCGAGGTCGTTGACCGTGATGATCGCCTTGCCGGCCTTCGTCGCGAACGTCCGCGAGTCGCGCGGCCCGTTCGGCAGGACGAACCCGTCACGGCTGCGCACCCGCTCGCTGTACCGCTCGAAGCCCGGCACGACGCGGCTGATGTGGTCGCGCAGCGTGTCGTAGTCGTCCTCGAAGCCCTGCCAGTCGATCTCGAGGTCGGCCCGGTCGCCGAGCGTCGCCTGCGCCAGACGGCTGACGATGGCGACCTCGCTGAGCAGGTCGGGCGCGACGGGCGGCACCTGGCCGTGGCTGCCGTGGACCGAGCAGACGGTGTCCTCGACCGAGACGAACTGCGGCCCGGCCTTCTGCACGTCGATCTCGGTGCGGCCTAGCGTCGGCAGGATGAGCGCCTCGGCTCCGACGACGGCGTGCGATCGGTTCAGCTTCGTCGACACCTGCACGGTCATGTCGGTGCCGCGCATCGCGGCCTCGGCGAGCTGGGTGTCCGAGATCGCGGCCACGAGGTTGCCGCCCATGCCCATCCAGAACTTGATCCGCCCCTCCTGCATGGCCTTGATGCCCTTGAGGGCGTCGACGCCGTGCTCGCGCGGCGGGTCGAAGCGGAACTCCTTCTGCAGCGCGTCGAGGAACTCGTCCGAGACCTGCTCCCAGATGCCCATCGTGCGGTCGCCCTGCACGTTGCTGTGCCCGCGGATCGGCGAGGCCCCGGCGCCGGGCTTGCCGATGTTGCCGCGCAGCAGCAGCAGGTTGATGATCTCCTTGATGGTGTCGACGGCCTTGCGGTGCTGCGTGATGCCCATCGCCCAGGTGATGATCACGCGGTCCGAGGCCAGGTAGCGGTCGGCGAGCTCGTCGATCTCGGCACGGTCGAGACCGGTGGCCAGCAGCACCTCGTCGTCGTCGACCTGTGCGATGTGCTCGCGGAAGGCCTCGAGGCCGACGGTGTGCTCGGCCAGGAACTCGTGGTCGAGCACCGTGCCGGGCGCGGCGTCCTCGGCCTCGAGGACGCGCTTGGCGACGGCCTGCAGCAGCGCCATGTCGCCGCCGAGCCGGATCTGCAGGAACTGGTCGGCGATCTCGGTCCCGCGTCCCGCGACGCCGCGCGGCAGCTGCGGGTTCTTGTAGCGACGCAGGCCGGCCTCGGGCAGCGGGTTGACCGCGACGATCTTCGCGCCCTTCAGCTTGGCGTCCTCGAGCGCCGTCAGCATGCGCGGGTGGTTGGTGCCCGGGTTCTGTCCCAGGATGACGATCAGGTCGGCCTGCTCGAAGTCGTCGTACGCGATCGTCGACTTGCCGATGCCGACCACCTCGGCCATGGCGAGGCTCGTCGACTCGTGGCACATGTTCGAGCAGTCGGGCAGGTTGTTCGTGCCGAAGGCGCGCACGAACAGTTGGTAGGCGAAGGCTGCCTCGTTCGAGGTGCGGCCGGACGTGTAGAACGACGCCTCGTCCGGGCTGGCGAGCGACTTCAGCTTGTCGCCGACGATGCGGAACGCCTCGTCCCACGACACCTCGCGGTAGTGGTCGCTGCCGGCGGGCTTGTGCACGGGCTTCGTGAGGCGGCCCTGCATGCCGAGCCAGTACTCGGTCTTGTCGAGCAGGTCGGTCACCGAGTGCTCGGCCCAGAACGTGTCGGGCACGAGCACCGGGTTGGCCTCCCAGGTGACCGCCTTGGCGCCGTTCTCGCAGAACTCGGCCACCTTGCGGTGGTTCGGGTCGGGCCAGGCGCAGCTCATGCAGTCGAAGCCGTCCTTCTGGTTCAGCGACGTCATGAGCTTGACGGTGCGTGCCAGTCCGAGCTGCTTGATCGCCGGGTCCATCGAGTGCAGCACGCCGGGCACGCCGGCGGCCCACTCGCGCGGGGGGCCGACCTCGATGTCGGCGTCGGTCACGTCGGAGACGGGCGGTTTCTCGGTCACGGTCTGGTTCCGATCGTCAGGGGGACGGGCGAGGAGGCGCGCGTCGCGCCACCGGGGGAGGACGAGGAGGCGCGGGTCGCCTCGCCGGGGACGCTCTCGTCGGCCGCGGGCTCGGTCCCGTCGGGCTCGCCGAGCCGGTCGGGCCGTGAGTACACGACCATGGACCGACCGCGGAGGAACCCCACGATCGTGACGCCGAGCTCGGTCGCGAGGTCGACGGCGAGCGACGACGGCGCCGACACGGCGGCGAGCACCGGGATGCCGGCCATCGAGGCCTTCTGCGTGAGCTCGAACGAGGCGCGACCCGAGACCATCAGGACGGTCCCGTTCAACGGCAGCCGCGCCTCCTTGACGGCCCAGCCGACGACCTTGTCGACGGCGTTGTGCCGACCGACGTCCTCGCGCAGGACGAGCAGCTCGCCGGTGCGACCGTCGAAGAGGGCCGCGGCGTGCAGCCCGCCGGTCTTCTCGAAGACGTCCTGGCCCTCGCGGAGGCGGTCGGGGAAGGTCGCGAGCAGCGCCGGGTCGACGACGAGGGGGTCGTGCAGCACCTCGTGCTGCGACGTCGTCCGCACCGCGTCGATCGAGGCCTTGCCGCAGAGCCCGCACGAGCTCGTAGTGTAGAACGCCCGCTCGAGGCTCGGGTCGGGTGCGGGCACCCCGGGCGCGAGCGTGACGTCGAGCACGTTGTAGGTGTTGAGGCCCTCGGCCGTGGCCCCGGCGCAGTAGCGGGCCGCGAAGAACTCGTCACCGGTCGAGATGACGGCCTCGGACACGAGGAACCCCGCGGCGAGGTCGAAGTCGTGCCCGGGCGTGCGCATGGTGATGGCGAGCGACGTGCCGCCGACGCGGATCTCGAGGGGCTCCTCGACGGCGAGGGTGTCCATGGTCTTGCGGACTCCCGCCGTGCCGTCGTCGCCGACCGTGATGCGGGTCACCGGCTTGCGGGACGTGATGCGTGCCATGGGTCAGGTCTACCCCTCGAACCCCGAATCCGAAAGCCGGCGAGGCTCGCGTCTCACCACGGCAGGCCGAGCGACGGGACGACGTCGCCCGCAAGCGCCCCGCCCTCGGGCACGATCAGCAGCCCGTCGGCGTCGGCCAGGCCGCGCAGCATCGCGGACGACTGGCGCTCGGTCGGCACGGCACCGTCCGGCGTCAGCCGGTACGCCTGCACGAGCGCCCCGGCTCGGGGGTGGACGACGTCGACGGCGAGCACGACGGACCCGGGAGGCGCGGGTCGCCTGCCGAGGAGGCCGTCCACCACCGCGGTCCCCACGACCACGAGCCCCACGTAGGCCGCCATCGGGTTGCCCGGCAGACACAGGTACAGCGTCTCGCCCCGACGCGCGACGACCAGGGGCTGCCCCGGACGCATGGCGAGGCCGTCGACCACCAGCTCGGCGCCCACCCGGTCGAGGGCGGCGCGGACGTGGTCAGTAGGGCCGTGGGCGGTGCCGCCCGTCGTCACCACGAGGCGACGGTCCGGGCGGTCGAGCGCGGCGATGGTGGAGTCGAGGTCGTCGGGCACGCGCGTCGTGGTCGCGGGAGCGGCACCGAGGGAGTCGAGGAGGCGCGGCACCGGCACCGAGAACACGTCGCGGACCGTCCCGCGTCCGGGCACGCCCTCGGCCACGACCTCGTCGCCGAGCACGGCCAGGGTGACCGTCGGGCGCACGACGACGGACACGGCGTCGTGTCCGCCGAGGGCCAGCACGGCGACGCGGGGCGGGGTGAGGAGGGTGCCGGCGGCGACCAGGGCGTCTCCTCGGTCGATCTCCTCCCCGGCCCGACGGACGTGCGACGGACGGCGCGGGTCGTCGTCGGCCGTGAGGACGTCGTCGGCCACGTGCCCGGACTCCGAGCGCAGCACACGGTCCGTCCCGGTCGGTACGACGGCCCCCGTGGTCACGGGCCGGGCGATGCCAGCAGGCAGCGGATCGGCACCGTCGGCGACGCGGCCCGCCACGATGGAGGGGCCGAGGCGCCACGGCCCCTCGCCCGCGACCGCCCAGCCGTCCATGGCCGAGACGTCGGAACCGGGCACGCGCGCGAGGCTGGTCACGTCGTGGGCCAGCGTCCGGCCGACGGACTCGCCCAGCGGGACGGTCTCGAGCTGCCGGGGCAGGGCCCGGGCGGCGTCGGCCGCCTCGGCGCGGGCGACCCGCCAGTCGGCCCGCCGGACCGTCACGCCGGGTCGGCCGTGGCGAGCGCGGTGGCGGTCGCGACCGCGCGGTCGAGCTCGGCCCGCGAGCCGCCGGCGAGGCCCGCGGCGTAGCCGACGAGGAACGTCGTCAGCGGTGCGGCCGGGCGGGCGACGCCGTGCGCCGCGTCGCGGGCGAGGTCGAGCACCTCGGGGATGTCGACCACGAGGTCGTCGGGCAGGCCGAGCGCCCGGACGAGTCGTGCGGCCCAGGCGTCGAGGTCGGCAGGTGTGTCGGTCATGGTCGACACTCAACCAGTCGCGTCGGGCTCGCGCCGGACGACACCCAGGCGGTCGGCGTCGTCCGCGGTGTCGACGTCGGCGCAGAGCTCGTCGGGCACGGGCACCTCGAGCAGGTCGAGCCCGTCGAGCAGACGGCGCAGCGAGAGGTCGGCGAGGGGGCCGTCGGCTCGCAGCGCCGCGAGTCGGGTCTCGAGGGCGCCGGTCCGGTAGAGCCCGAGCAGCGGCTGACGTCGCCCGTCCGAGTCGATGGCCAGCAGGCCGTCGCGGCGCTCGCCGGCGCCGGCGAGCAGGGCCTGCACCGCCTCGGGTGCCCGCGGCACGTCGCAGGCCAGCACGAGGGTCCACGGCGCCGCGACCTCGACGACGTCGAGACCGGCCGAGAGGGCTGCCACCGGCCCGGACCGGGCGGGCTCCTCGCGGGTCAGCAGTGCCCCGGCGGGCGGCACCCGGCCCTCGCGCAGGCCGACCACGACGAGGGTGCGGGCGCCGCCCGCGGCCTCGACGGCCCGGTCGAGCAATGTCGCGTCTCCGCTGGTGAACCCGGTCTTGTCGGCGCCCTGGACCCGGGAGGCGCGACCCCCCGCGAGCAGGACCGCGTCGAACTCGCGGCTCACGATCACCCGCGCGGTCCGGTCGCGGCGAGCCGGGCGGCCAGCGTGCCCTCGTCGGGGACGAACCAGACGTGCCGCCCGCGGTTGGACTCGCGCACCCAGTCCCGGAACTCGGCGCTCGCCGCCTCGTGGCGCCTGACGTCGCCCAGCACCACCAATTGCACGCGGTAGTTCACGAGCTTCCGGGCGAATTCGCCCGCCCGTCGGGTGCTCGGGTCGAAGAAGGCCGGGTCGAGACGGGCGACCGGCACGACGAGGACCGACGCGTCCGCCCCGAACGCCTCGCCGACGAGGTCGACGGCGTCCGTCTCGGTCGACAGTCGCGGCCCGGCCGAGTCGACGTGCAGGACGCGATGGGGGCCGTGGTCGTCGATGCGCATGCCCCAGGGTAGGCCGTCGAGGTGCGACGGCTCCTCGGCCGTCCGACCGGACATGATCCTGAGGTATTCTCGGAGTCATCCGCTCGACCGACGTGCCCTGGCGGCTGTGCACCTAGCCTCGTCCTGCGGGCCATGGAGGCCCTGGCCCACGAAGGGGCCGACGAAGGGGTGGACGACGATGACGAGACCTGACGGCAGGACGACGGTCCTGGCGCACCTGGCCACTGCGGGTGCGGTCGCGGCACTGCTGGTCGGCTGCACGTCGACGACCGGTCCGGCGGACGCGACGAAGGACCCGGCATCCCGGCCCACCGCCACGAACGCCGCCACGACGACCCCGGACCCCGCGGCCCCGTCGACGGCCACTCCGACGCCCACTCCCACCTCGACGCCCGAGGTCCGCCCGGTGTCGATCCCGACGGACTGCACCGACATCGTCGACGCCGCAACCTACGCCGCCACCATGGGCGACGCCCCGCTCAACGACCCGGCCTATTTCGGACGTCCGATGGGTGCGGTCACCCCCACCGCGCCTCCGGCCGACGCCGATCTCCGAGACGTCGTGGCCGCCGGCGACCGGCTGCGCTGTGGTTGGGCCGACGTGCGGGCCGACATCACGGGTCTGTTCGCGAACGTCGGCACGGTCGACGCCGAGACGGCCGCGGCCTATCCCGCCTGGCTCGCCGAGAAACGCGAACCCACCTCGGTGTTCTGGCTCGACGGTGTCGTCTACGACTGCTCCGAGGCGTACGGCGGCACGCTCTGCCAGTACGTCACCACCGACCCGATGTACGGCGTCGACATGGCCGACACCGTCCTGGTGCGCGACGACGTCGTCGTCACGGTCACCCAGAGGAACGTCCCGACGGACGACCTCATGGGCTCGATCGTCACCCGCCTCTGGGGCTGAACGGCGACCGGACGCAGGAGGCGCGGTGTCCGTGGCCGGAAGTCGGTTGCGAAAGCTCGACTCGTACGGCAGATTGCCGTACGCTCGCGGGATGGCCACCACCAAGAACGACCGACTCGACCTGCGCCTCACGTCGCAGCAGAAGCGCGAGATCGAACAGGCGGCCGCGATCAGCGGCCGGTCGGTGACGGACTTCTCCGTCTCGGCCCTCGTCGAGAAAGCCGAGGGCACGATCCGGAGCGAGCGCGAGATCGCCATGTCTCAGCAGGGTTTCGACGCGTTCTCGGCCGCGCTCGACAGGCCCGCGCGTTCCGTCGCCGGTCTCGCCGATCTGCTCGCTCGTCCTTCCGTCTTCGAGTGACGGTCCTGCGACGTCCTCGGCCCGTCACCGCCGCCGACGACACGAGTCACTTCGACTGCGGCAACGCCTCGCTGACGAGCTGGCTGCAGATCCGGGCCATCCGCAACGAGGCCGGGGGAGCGTCGCGGACGTTCGTCTCGATGGACGACGCGGCCGGGGTGATCGCGGGGTACTACTGTCTGGCGGCGAGCTCGCTGCGGCCGGACGAGGCCCCGGGCGGACTCCGTCGCAACATGCCCGACCCCATCCCGGTCGTCCTGATCGGGCGACTCGCGGTCGGTCTCGACTACCAGGGGCGAGGTCTCGGCGCGTCGCTGCTCCAGGACGCGGTCCTCAAGAGCGTCGAGGCATCTCGCTTGGTGGGGGCCCGGGCCGTCATCGTCTACGCGATCGACGATGCTGCCGTGTCGTTCTACGAACGCTTCGGGTTCACCTCGATGCCCGGCTCCGCTCGGTGTCTCTACCTGCTCGTCTCCGATGCCGAGAAGACCCTGGGCGAGGTCGCCCAGGGCACGGGCTCGACCCGGGGCTGAGAACTTCCCGCCACCGGTGTGGTCCGGCGCACGCGACCGGACGCAAGGAGGCCTTGCCCGACGAACGGACACCGCGCCTCCTGCAGGCCTGACGGGCGTCAGCCCGCGGCGACCTGCTGGTCGCGCTTCGGCAGCACCCAGCCCGGGCGGACGAAGTGGCAGGTGTAGCCGAAGGGGTCCTTCTCGAGGTAGTCCTGGTGCTCTTCCTCGGCCTCCCAGAAGTCGCCCGCGGCGGTGACCTCGGTGACGACCGTGCCCGGCCAGATGCCCGACGCGTCGACGTCGGCGATGGTGTCGAGGGCCGTGGCACGCTGCTCGTCGTTCGTGTAGAAGATCGCCGAGCGGTAGCTGTCGCCGACGTCGTTGCCCTGGCGGTCCTTCGTCGACGGGTCGTGGATCTGGAAGAAGAACTCGAGGATCTCGCGGTACGAGGTCAGGCCCGGGTCGAAGACGATCTCGACGGCCTCGGCGTGACCGCGGTGGTTGCGGTAGGTCGCGTTCGGCACATTGCCGCCCGAGTAGCCGACACGGGTCGAGACGATGCCCGGTCGGCGGCGCAGCAGCTGCTGGGCGCCCCAGAAGCAACCGCCGGCGAGGATCGCGGTCTCGGTCGTGCCGCTGGGGGCGGGGGTGGATTCGGGGGAGAAGAGCGTCATGTAGGCACCGTATCCTTCGGTTTCGAGTGAGGCGTAGGGGACGAAGCGGAGAGCCGCCGAGTTGATGCAGTAGCGCAGCCCGCCGGTGGCGGTGGGGCCGTCGCGGAAGACGTGGCCGAGGTGGCTGTCCCCGGCGGTGGAGCGCACCTCGGTGCGCTTGAAGAACAACCCCTCGCGCTTCTCGACGACGTGCTCGGCGTCGATGGGGCGCGTGAAGCTCGGCCAGCCGGTGCGGCTGTCGAACTTGTCGACCGAGGCGAACAGGGGCTCGCCCGAGACGACGTCGACGTAGATGCCCGCGTCCTTCGAGTCCCAGAACTCGTTGCGGAACGCGGGTTCGGTGCCGCCGCCCTGGGTCACCCGGCGCTGGGTCGAGGTGAGGCGGGCGACCGCCTCGGGGTCTTTCCGGTACTGGTTCGACATGATGCCTCCTGTTCGTCGACGTCGGTGCGATCGGATGGGGTCGGGTGCCCGCGGTCGCGTCGATGCCTCCGACGACAACAACCGGGCGGCGCCGGGTGTTCCGTCGGCCTGCGAGGATCGACGCATGAGCCTGATCCGACTGAACGACGTGACCGTCCGCTTCGACGGCACCCCGGTGGTGCGCGAGGCCTTCTTCCGCCTCGACGAGAAGGAGCGCGTGGGGATCGTCGGTCGCAACGGCAGCGGCAAGTCCACCCTGCTCAAGCTGATGCTCGACCAGGTGCAGCCCGACGAGGGCACGGTCACCCTCGAGCAGGGCGTGCGGGTGGGGTACTTCTCTCAGTTCTCCGAGTTGGACGGCACGCAGACGATCGTCGAGGTGCTGACCGGACTCTTCGCCCACGAGCGGACGATCGAGGCCGACCTGGCGCAGATCGACGCCGACATCGCCGTGGTCGCCGTGGACCCCGACGGCGGGGACGCCCTCGACCAGCTCATCCACCGGCAGTCCGAGCTGTTCGCCGAGATGGACCGGGTCGACGGCTGGGAGTACCCGCGCCGCATCGACACCGCCCTCAGCGTGCTCGGGTTCAGCGACGCGCACCGCACCAGCCCGATCGACGACCTCAGCGGCGGCTGGCGCAACCGGGCGGCCCTGGCGAAGATCGTCCTCGAGGACCCCGACGTGCTGCTGCTCGACGAGCCGACGAACTTCCTCGACGTGGCCGGCGTCGAGTGGCTCGAGTCCTGGTTCCGCGACTTCCACGGCGCGGCCGTCGTCGTGTCGCACGACCGCAGCTTCCTCGACGCGGTCGTCACCCGCATCGTCGAGGTCGAGAACTTCCACCTGCACGACTACCCGGGCGACTTCGCCGAGTACGTCGTGCAGAAACAGTTCCGGCTGAAGAGCCTCGAGCAGCAGTTCGTGCACGAATCCGAGCTGCTCGCGTTCGAGGCCGAGGGCATCTCGGACCGCCGCGACGCCGCGAAGGCCGCCAAGCGCCAGGACGGCGGAGACCTGCTCAAGCAGCTGGCCAAGGTGAAGAAGTCGCGGGCCCCGCGCCCGGTCGACCAGATCATCACCGAGATCTACTCGGGGCTGCACGTCAAGGACGTCCTCTGCCGGGTCGACGGCCTCGGCAAGGCCCGCGACGACCGCACGCTCTTCGACGACCTCACGTTCGAGCTGCGTCGCGGCGACCGCCTGGTGATCACGGGGGCGAACGGCAGCGGCAAGAGCACCCTGTTGCGGGTGCTGACCGGCGAGGAGCGCGCCGACGCCGGTCGGGCCGCGTGGGCCGGCGGGGTCAAGGTGGTCTCGTACGACCAGGTGTTGGCCGAGCTCGACGACGACGACACCGTCACGCACTCGGTCAACGCGATGCCCGACAGCCTCGCCCTGACCGCGACGCGCAAGTCGGTCGGTCGGTTCCTCGCAATGTTCCAGTTCAGCGAGGCCGACCTCAAGAAGCGCATCGGGGCGCTCTCGGGTGGTCAGCGGGCCCGCGTCGCCATGGCCCAGTGCCTGCTCTCGGGTGCCTCGGTGCTGCTGCTCGACGAGCCCACCAACCACCTCGACGTGCCCAGTGCCCAGGTGATGGAGCGGGCGCTGCAGCACTTCCCCGGGGCGGTCGTCGTGGTCAGCCACGACCGGTTCTTCGCCGACAAGGTCGCCACCCGGCGTCTGGTCTTCGGAGCGGACGCCGAACGGCCCGAGCGCGTGGTCGTGACCGCGGCCTGAGCCGCGGGGCGCGGCGCGTGCGGACGACGGACGCGGGGCGCGGCGCGCGAGCCGCGGCGGCGTGCGCGCGGGCTCAGCCCTCGGTCGTGAGCGGCCCGACGACCTCGGCGACGCCCGAGACGACGAGCCCGTCGGCGTCGTGGTCGAGGGCGGTGTGCGCCGCGTCGAGGTCGGGCACGATGTGGCCGAAGACGGGTTTGCCGGTCGCGGCGAGGGTCGCCCAGGTCGCGGCGGGTGCTCGCCAGTCGAGGCCCAGCAGGCTCCAGCTGTCGGAGGTGCGGGTCAGCAGCTCGGGATCGTCCGCCAGCTCGTCGGCGTAGTAGTACCCCCAGGTCTCGCACCCCCGCGCGGTGGCGAGGTCGCCCCACTCGGTCTGCGTGCAGTAGCCCTTGCCGACGAGGGTCTGCGTGAGGTCGGCCGTGCCGAGCTGCGTCCGCGCGATCTCGAACAGCTCGGGGTAGTAGCGGGAGTCGACGTGCTTCGGGTCGACGAAGAGGGCGTGCTCGCGGCCGAACTCGCGCACCACCTCGTCGAAGCGCGCGTAGGGCTGGTCCGACTGCCCGGGGTCGCTCGTCCCGGCCGCCGAGATGCGGTACCGCTGCACCTCGCTCCAGGTGTGCTCGGCGGCGACGAAGCCGGACGTGCCCGAGGTGCGGTCGAGGGTCTCGTCGTGTAGACCGAACCACACTCCGTCCGAGGTGCGGGAGAGCGACATCTCGAGCCCGTCGACCCCGGCTGCGACCGACCGCCGGTAGGCGAACAGCGACATCTCGGGCCAGTCGCGGGACCCGCCGCGGTGCGCGACGGTGGCGGGACGCGCGGCCCGCAGGGCGTCGACCGGCCGAGGAGGCGCGGTCGGCGTGACCTGCGCCTCCCCGGTCACGCGCGCACTCCGCAGGGCCAGGCCCGCTCCCACGGCGCCGAGGACGGCGACGCCGCCCGCGCCGAGCAACACGGTGCGTCGGTCGACGCGGGCTCGCGGACGCGGGGAGGAGGGCATGAGCCCATCTTGGGGGTCTCCGATCACGGTCCGTGACGTGGCCGGCCGGGATCACCCGGCGTTCGCCCGGGTCAGTCGGCCGCGTACTCGTCGAGGGCGGGCAGGGGGCGACCGTCGAAGTCCCACATCGCCTGGTTCTCCCACGCGTTCCCCGAGGTCGGGTCGTCCGGGTCCCAGCCGGCCCCGTCGACCGCCGTCCACGCGGGCTCCCAGGCGACGACGCCGATACCGCGGCCGCCGGGGGCCGACGCCACGACGTCCTGGATCGCCCGGAAGTTCGCGGCCTGCCCCTCAGGTGTCGCCGGGTAGCCGGCGACCAGCTGCGATGGGTCGACGACGACGTTCTCCCAGGTGTGGTCGGGATCGTCCTCGAGCGTCCAGGGGTAGGACGTCTCGACGATCAGCACGTCGCGGTCGTAGCGCTCGGACAGCGTCGTGACCGCCTGCTGCATGCCCGACAGCCCGCCGTGCCAGTAGCCGTAGTACGAGAGGCCGATCAGGTCGAACGGCACCCCGCGTGAGGTCGCCTCGTCGAACCACCAGGTCAGGCCGTCGATCCCGTTGTTGATGTTCGTCAGGTGCAGCACGACCTGCGTCGTCGGCGAGACCTCCTTCACCGCCGTCGCTCCGGCCGTGAGGAACATCGCCAGGTTGCTCCACTGCGCGCCGCTGACGCCGTCGCTCGGGTCGACGTCCCAGGTCTGGCCCAGAGGCCAGACCATGCCGGGGTTGATCTCGTTGCCGACCTGCACGGCGTCCGCGGTGATGCCCTCGGCGGCGAGGGCGTCGAGCACGCTGCGGGTGTGGTCGTGGATCTTCGTGGCGACCTCGGGCGCGCTCAGCCCGAGCCAGGCCTTCGGCATGGTCTGGGCGCCCGGGTCGGTCCAGCGGTCGCTGTAGTGGAAGTCCACGAGCAGCTGCATGCCCGCCGCCTTCACCCGCGCGGCCATCGCGACGACGTCGTCCTGGTCGTTGTAGCCGTCGGTCGGGTCGACCCAGACCTTCAGCCGCACCATGTTCGCGCCGTGGTCGGCGAGCTGCTGCACGGCGTCCGTCGGACGTCCGGCGGCGTCGAGGTAGACGGCTCCGCGGTCCTCGTTGCGGGGCAGGCCCGAGAGGTCGGCGCCCCGCACGTCGCGGGTGACACGGCCGGGCGTGAAGGTCACGTCGTCCATGCTCGCCCAGGCCCCCGCGGCACCCGACGTGGTGAGCGTGGGCGTGCACTGGCTGTGCGTCACCTCGGCCGAGACCGACAGGTGCAGCCAGCCGTCGTCGGACTCGGTCGAGGGGACGACCGTCGTGCCCGCGGCGTCCGTGCTCGAGCCGGTGCCGCACCCCATGAGCGAGAGCGTGCTCGTGGCCAGGCCGCCACCGCTTTTCACCCAGGCCGAGAAGGTCCACCAGCCGGGCGTGACCTTCTTGAGCTTCTGGCTGGTCGTGGCCGTGCCGGCCGTCGACAGCACGTGCGTCAGGCGCGTGGCCGAGTCGTGCCCACCCGCCTCGAGCGTCGTGGTGCCCTTCCCCTTCGAGACCCAGCCCGCCGCGCCCTGCTCGAAGCCGGGGTCCTGCACGACGACCGGGCGGGGGGCCGGGCCTCCGGGGGCCGCGGTCGCGGGGGCGCCCGCCAGCAGGCCTGCTCCCAGGGCCGCCGTGGCGAGGGCGGCGCCGACGGCGAGACCGCGCCGGCCCCTCCGGTCGATGCGGGTCCGGGGTGTGGTGGTGGGTCGTGTCATCGTGTCGTCCTCCTTGACGATCGGTGTGGCGGGGTGCTGTGGGTGAGGGGTGGGGCTCTCGAGGGGTGAGTGCAGGAGGCGCGGTGCCGGTCCCGACGCCGGCACCGCGCCTCCTCGGGTCGCCTCGCGGCTCAGCCGCGCGGGCGGCTCACGACGCGGACCGCGCCGGCGGGAACGACGACGCGGCCGTCGACGGCGTCGCCGGTGATCAGCTCGGTGCCCCGACCGACCGCGACGTCGGTCGCTGCCTCGGCGTGGTTGACCAGGAAGGTGAAGTCGGCGTCGTCCCCGTGGCGCACGACGACCTCGAGCCCGTCGGGGTGCTCGACCGGCAGCGGCACGCCGGCGTCGTCCAGCACCGACCGGACGAGCCCCTCGAGGTCGGCCCCCGTCGTGCGCGTCGAGACGTACCAGGCCGAACCGTCGCCGTGGGCGTGACGGGTGACCGCCGGACCTCCCGCCGCCGGGCCGTCGACGTAGCTCGCGACCGCCACGGCGCCCTCGAGCACGATGTCGTCGGACCAGCCGGTGCCGGTCGTGCCGTCGTCGAGCGTGACGACCTGGTCGGCGTACAGGGGCAGGAACTCGGGCACCGAGAGCCCGAGCACGTCGCGCAGGGCACCGGGTGCTCCACCGGCGTGGACGGTGTCGTTCTCGTCGACCACGCCCGAGAAGTACGACGCGACGAAGGTGCCGCCCCCGCGGACGAACGCGTCGAGGGCGTCGGTGGTGTGCCGGTCGGCCAGGTACAGCGAGGGGGCGAGCACGAGGTCGTAGCCCGACAGGTCGTCGTGCGGGTGACGGAAGTCCACCGTCACGCCGAGGTGCCACAGGGCCGAGTACCAGGCGACGACGCGCTCGCGGTGCTGGAGCTCGACCGACGGGCGCCACTCGAGGTCGTGGGCCCAGAACGACTCGACGTCCCAGAGGATCGCGACCCGCGCCTCCACCCGGCTGCCGCGGACGGCCGCGAGGCGGCCCAGGTCGGCGCCGAAGTCGACGACCTCGCGCCAGGTTCGGGTCGCGGTGCCGGCGTGCGGCAGCATCGCGGAGTGGAACTTCTCGGCGCCGTACCGTGACGCCCGGAACTGGAAGAACAGGATCGCGTCGGCACCTCGTGCCAGGTGGCTCGCGGCGTTGCGGGCGAGTTCACCCGGGCGCTTGGCGATGTTGCGGGGCTGCCAGTTGACGGCCGAGGTCGAGTGCTCCATGAGCATCCACGGCGCACCGCCGGCGAGCGACCGGGTGAGGTCGGCGTCCATGGCGAGCAGCACGTGGTTGTCGCGGCGCTCGGCCACGAGGTAGTGGTCGTTCGCGACGACGTCGACCTCGCGGGCCCATGTCCAGTAGTCGATCGAGGGGCAGTTGGTGGCCATGAAGTTCGTCGTGACCGGGAGGTGCGGTGCGTGTCGCTTGATCGCGTCGCGTTCGGCGGTGAAGCAGGCGAGCAGGGCGTCCGAGGTGAACCGGGCGAAGTCGAGCCGCGAGGTCTGGTTGACGACCGTGGCCGAGGTGCGCGGCACGTCGATCTCGTCCCACTCGCCGTAGGTCTGGCCCCAGAACCGGGTGCCCCAGGCCTCGTTCAGTGCGTCGAGGGTGACGTACTTCTCCTCGAGCCAGGTGCGGAAGGCGAGCACCGAGTGGGGGCCGTAGTCCTCGCTGATCGGGGCGCCGTACTCGTTGTGGACGTGCCAGAGCACCACGGCGGGGTGGTTCGCGTAGCGCTCGGCCAGCCGCTCGGTGATCGCGAGGGCCGCGCGACGGTAGTCGGGGCTGCTCGGGCTGACCATGCCGCGGGAGCCGCGGCCGAGGGTGACGCCGTCACGCGTGACCGGGTGGGAGTCGGGGTAGGCCTTCCAGAACCAGGCCGGGGGGACGGTCGTCGGGGTGGCCAGGTCGACGTCGATGTCGGCGTCGTGCAGCAGGCCGAGGAGGTCGTCGAGGAAGCCGAAGTCGTACTCGCCCTCGCGGGGTTCGAGCAGCGCCCACGAGAAGATGCCGACGCTGACCAGGTTGACGCCCGCCTGCTTCATCAGGGCGATGTCCTCGAGCCAGACCTCGCGCGGCCACTGCTCGGGGTTGTAGTCCCCGCCGTAGCGCAGGTCGGCGCGGCCGGGCAGCCAGGTCGTGGTGGCCTGGGGCGTGGGCCGGGCATCGAGCTCGAGTGACATGCGGTGATCTCCTTTGACTGTGTGCGCTCCCAGTTGTAACACACCGGTATCGACTGCCGGAAGGGTCCGTATCGGTGTTGACAAGCCAAAAGCGCTGTGCGTAACTGTAACCGCTCACAGGCACAGCGACGTGGTTTTCCGAAGCCCGCGCTGTCCCGCCCCACCACAGCTCTTGCTTTCCTCAAGGAGGACGAATGCGCAGCTCATTCCGCCGTCTCGGTGTCGCCACGGTCGCGACCGCCGCCCTACTGCTCACCGCCGGGTGCTCCGGCGCCGGGGGAGGCGCGGCCGACGACGGCCCCGTCGAGCTCAGCTACTGGGCCTGGGCCCCGAACCTCGACAAGGTCGTCGACCTCTGGAACCAGGACCACCCCGACATCCAGGTCACCGTCAACAAGCAGGACGGTGGCGACCCCGCCATCACCAAGCTGCTCACGGCCATCAAGGCCGGCAGCGGTGCTCCGGACCTGATCCAGGCCGAGTACCAGAAGATCCCGACGCTCGTGTCCTCGGACGCGCTCGCCGACATCTCGGACCAGGGCGCCGCCGACCTCGAGGGCGACTTCTCGGAGGGCACCTGGTCGTCGGTGACCCTCGGCGGCGACGGCGTCTACGCCATCCCACAGGACTCCGGCCCGATGATGGCCTACTACCGCACCGACATCCTCGACCAGTACGGCCTGAGCGTCCCGACCACGTGGGACGAGTACGCCGACGTGGCCACCGAGCTGCACGCCGCCGACCCGACGAAGTACCTCGGCACCTTCTCGGCCAACGACGCCGGCTGGTTCGCCGGGCTCACGCAGCAGGCCGGCGCCTCGTGGTGGTCGATCGACGGCGACAGCTGGGGCGTCGACATCGAGGGCGGCTCGACGGAGAAGGTCGCGTCGTACTGGGGCGGGCTCGTCGAGAGCGGCGCCATCGACAACAAGCCGATGTACACGCCCGAGTGGAACGCCGGTCTGAACGACGGCAGCCAGGTCGGCTGGATCAGCTCGGTCTGGGCCCCCGGTGTGCTGGGCGGCAACGCCCCCGACACCGCCGGCAAGTGGACCGCGGCGCCGCTGCCGCAGTGGGACGCCTCGAAGCCCGCCGACGGCAACTGGGGTGGCTCGACCACGGCCGTCACGACGCAGTCCGAGCACAAGGAGGCGGCAGTCGAGTTCGCGACCTGGCTCAACACCGACCCCACGGCCGTGGCGGCGCTCGCCGACATCGCCGGCGTCTACCCGGCGGCGACCGACGCGGCGGCCGACGCCCTGACGACGAGCCCGGAGTTCTTCAGCCAGCAGGACGACTTCTACGACATCGCCGCCGAGGCGTCCGAGTCGGTGAACCCGTTCACCTACGGCCCCAACGTCAACGTGGCCTTCAGCGCCTACAACGACGAGTTCGCCAAGGCCGCCGACGCGAAGACCCAGGCGGCGTTCGAGGACGCGGTCACGGCCATGCAGGAGATCACCGTCGACGACCTGACCAAGAGCGGTTTCTCGGTCAAGTAGCCACATCGGGCGGGGCGGCCGGGGTCGCCCCGTCCGCCCCGTCACCCCTCCGTCACACCCGTCTCGACCCAAGGACCCGGCATGGCCGACAGCCTCACCCACCTCAGCCCCCGCACCGACGGTGCCGGCCCTCCGCCGTCGTCGACCGGTCGCGAGGCGCCCCGGCCCGCGACGCGCAAGGGCAACGGCAGCTTCCGCACGCGGGTGCTGACCCCCTACGCCATGCTCGCCCCCGGCATCGTGCTCTTCGTGCTGTTCATGGCGGCGCCCATCGTCTACACGTTGTTCCTCAGCTTCCAGAAGAAGCAGGTCGTCGGCCTCGGGCTCGGCTCGGGCGGCGAGAGCCAGGTCTTCGCCGGTCTCGAGAACTACGTCGGTTCGCTCACCGACCCCGAGTTCGCCGCCAGTGTCGGCCGCGTCCTGCTCTACGGCGTCGTGCTGATCCCGTGCATGCTCGGCCTGGCGCTGCTCTTCGCCCTGCTGCTCGACTCGAAGCGCACCCGGGCCACGGCCTTCTCGCGCGTGTCGATCTTCATGCCCTACGCGGTGCCCGCCGTCATCAGTTCGCTGCTCTGGGGCTTCCTGTACCTCCCCGCCGTGAGCCCGTTCTACTACGTGTTCGACCGGCTGGGCTGGGACGTCGACGGCGTGCTCGGCTCGGGCACCGTCCTGTTCGCGATCGCCAACATCGCCCTGTGGGGCGGCGTCGGCTTCAACATGATCGTCATCTACACCTCGCTCAAGGCCGTGCCGACCGACGTCTACGAGGCCGCCCGCCTCGACGGCGCCAGCGAGGTGCAGATCGCGCTGCGCATCAAGATCCCGATGGTGGCTCCCGCGCTCGTCATGACCGCGCTCTTCTCCATGGTGGCCACCCTGCAGGTGTTCGCCGAGCCGACCACCCTGCGCCCGCTCACGAACAGCCTGTCGACCAGCTGGTCACCGCTGATGCTCGTCTACCGCGACGCGTTCACCCGCGACGACATCTACTCGGCGGCGGCGACCTCGGTCGTCATCGCGCTCGCCACCTTCATCGTCAGCTTCTTCTTCCTCCGGGTCGTCCAGAAGCGCGCGTTCGGCCAGGAGGACTGACCATGACCACGATCGACCTCGACGGCTCCCACGACGCGGCGGCCCCGGTGCCCGACCCGACCCGCGCCTCCTCGACGGGCCGCCGAGCCTCGGGCAAGGTGCCGCGCGACCCGGCCGCCCCGCGCCTGCACGCCGAACGGCCGAGCATCGTCTCGACGGTGCTGCTGCTGATCGGCGCCGTCTACTGCCTGTTCCCGGTGCTCTGGGTCGTCATGGCCTCGACCAAGGACGGGGGCGAGCTCTTCTCGACCTTCACCCTGGCGCCGAGCGGTCACCTGCTCGACAACGTCGTCGCCCTCACGCAGTACCGCGACGGCCTGTTCTGGCGCTGGATGCTCAACACGGCCCTCTACGCCGGCATCGGCGCGATCGCGTCGACGTTCGTCTCGGCGCTCTCGGGCTACGTGCTCGCGAAGTTCGAGTTCCCGGGCAAGAAGGTCGTCTTCAACGTGTTGCTGATGGGCGTGCTCGTGCCCGGCGTCATCCTGGCGATCCCGCAGTACTTCCTGCTGGCGAACGTCGGCCTGACCAACACGTTCTGGGGCGTGCTGCTGCCGCAGATCATCAGCCCGTACGGCATCTACCTCGCCCGCATCTACGCCGCGGCCGCCGTGCCGACCGACGTGATCGAGGCCGCCCGCACCGAGGGCGCCCGTGAGATGGGCATCTTCGGTCGCATCGCGGTCCCGATGCTGCTGCCCGGACTCGTGACGATCTTCCTGTTCCAGTTCGTCGCCATCTGGAACAACTTCATGCTGCCGTACATCATGCTCGGCGACGACTCGCTGTTCCCGTTGACGGTCGGCCTCAACGGCCTGCTCAACCAGGGGGCGTCGGCGCCCGCGCTCTACACGCTCGTCATCACCGGGGCGCTCCTGTCGGTCATCCCGTTGATCGCCATCTTCCTGGTGCTGCAGCGCTTCTGGAAGGTCGACCTCGCCGCCGGCGCGGTCAAGTAGTGCCGGCGGGCCCGGCGCCGGCGGCACCCTATGCTGGCCGCGTGAGCAGCGCGACGGGTCGGGGACGACCGACCATCGACGACGTCGCGACGGCGGCGGGCGTCTCGCGGGGCACCGTCTCGCGGGCGCTCAACGGCGGTCGCTGGGTCAGCCCCGAGGCGAAGACCGCCGTCGAGGCGGCCATCAAGGCCACCGGGTACCGCGTCAACCCGCACGCGCGCAGTCTCGCGACGAACCGCACCGGCTCGGTCGCCTTCCTGCTCACCGAGGACCACCAGCAGCTCTTCGAGGACCCCAACTTCTCGATCCTGCTGCGCGGGGCCGCCGCGGCCCTCGCCGACCGCGACGTCTCGCTCGTGCTGATCATGGCCGGGTCGCCGGCCGAACAGCAGCGGGCGCTGGCCTACATCGGCGCCGGCCACGTCGACGGCGTCCTGCTCGTCTCGGCACACAGCGGTGGCCGCCTGCTGACCGACGTCGTCGAGTCGGGCGTGCCGGCGATCGCCTGTGGCATCCCGCTCGGACACGAGAAGAAGATGGGCTGGGTCGCCGCCGACGACCGTGAGGGCGCCCGCGAGATGGTGGCCTACCTCCGCGGTCTCGGGCGTCGCCGCATCGCCACGATCACCGGCCCCGCCGACACCCCCGGCGGCATCACCCGGCTCGAGGGCTACCGCGCCGAGCTGGGCGACGACCTCGACGAGTCGCTCGTGCGCCACGGCGACTACGGCCGTGAGAGCGGTCGCGTCGCGATGGCCTCGCTGCTCGCCGACCACCCCGACGTCGACGCCGTGTTCGCGGGCAACGACCGCATGGCCGCCGGGGCGATCGACGCCCTGCGGGCCGCCGGTCGTCGGGTGCCCGAGGACGTCGCCGTGGCCGGGTTCGACGACTCCCGCGTCGCGACCGAGACGACGCCGGCGCTGACGACCATGCGTCAGCCCTTCGACCGCATCAGCAACGAGATGGTGCGCCTGCTGCTGCAGGTGATCGACGGCGAGAAGCCTGCCGCGATGACGCTGCCGACCGAGCTGGTGGTCCGGGCGTCCGCCTGACGCGCCCGCGCCTCCTGCTCGGCCCTATCTCACGGCGACCTCACGCCCGACGTCACGGCCGGCGCGCGTAGGGTCGGCGACATGACCGATCTCGACGGAGCCGTGGTGCTCGTGGCCGGCGCGTCCGGCGGACTCGGCGTGCGCGTCGCCGCGATGCTCGAGGACGAGGGGGCCGTCGTCGTGCGCGCGGCGCGACGCCCGGACTCGCTGTCGGGGCCCGGCGCCTACTTCGCCGACCTGCGCGACCCGTCAGGAGGCGCGGCGCTGGTCCGTTCGGCCCTCGACGAACACGGACGCCTCGACGGCGTCGTGGTCGCCGCGGGCGTCGTCGCCTTCGGAGCGGCGAAGGACCTCGACGACGACACGCTCGACGAACTCGTCGCGACCAACGCGCTCGGGCCGATCCGGTTGCTGCGCGACGCCCACACGGCGCTCGCACAGTCCGCCGCGGCCGGCCGGAAGCCGTTCGTCGTGACCATCAGCGGGGTCGTGTCCGAGGCGCCGACCGTCGGGATGGCCGCGTACTCGGCGTCCAAGGCGGCCCTGGCGGCCTTCGTGTCGGCCGCCGGACGGGAGTACCGGCGCGACGGCATCCGCGTGCTCGACGCGCGCCCGGGGCACACCGACACCGGACTCGCGACCCGGGCCGTGGCGGGGCAGGCCCCGGCGTTCGGCGCGGCCCTCGACCCGGACGCCGTGGCCGAGCGCATCGTGCGGGCGATCGTCGACGGTGAGAAGGACCTGCCCGGCTCGGCCTTCACGAGCTGAGCCCGCGGGGGCGCTTTCCCGTGGTGAACTGAGTCATGCGCTCTGAACGCGGTTTCGACCGGCTCGTCAACTTCAGCGACGCGGTCGTGGCCATCGCCATCACCCTGATCGTGTTGCCCCTGGTGGACGCCGCAGGGGCGGATCAGCACGAAACCGCCGGTGCCTTCTTGTCCGACAACGTCTCGTCGCTCGCCGCGGCGGCCCTGAGTTTCGTGGTGATCGGTGCGCTCTGGCGGGCCCATCACCGCGTGTGGGACGGCTTTTCCGGAGTCTCGACGGCGATGGTGCACCTGAACTTCTTCTGGCTGGCCAGCATCGTGTTCTTGCCGCTGCCGACCGTGCTGATCGAGTCGGTGACGTCGAACGACCGCCTGTCGGTCGGACTGTACGTCGGCACGATGCTGGTCTCCGCCATCAGCCTCGCGTTGCACGCCGTGATCGCCGAGCGGGACGGGTTGCTCTCGACCGAGGCCCTGGCGGCGCGACGAGCCAGGCCCTGGTGGGACCGGTGGTCGACCGTGTTGCTCATGACGGTCGTGTTCGTCGTCGCGGTTTTGGTGCCGCAGATCGGTCTCGCAGCCCTGACGGCGTTGCTGCTGGCCATCCCCGCGGGGTTCGTCGCGAGACGGCGGACGCGGGTCAGCTGAACTCGTCGCCGACCAGGCGCAAGAGGTCGGCGAGCTGCGCCTGCTGGGCCGGCGAGAGCGAGTGCAACCTGGCGCTCTCGGCGTCGACCAGGCTGAGCATGGCGGCGTCGACCCGGGCGATGCCGTCCTCGGTGACACGGACGAGCACGCCGCGGCCGTCGCTCGGATCGCCCCGGCGTTCGACAAGGCCGCGCTCGACCAGACGGTCGAGTCGGTTCGTCATCGTGCCGCTCGTGACCATGGTGGCCGTGACGAGGTGCTTCGGGCTGAGCTGGAAGGGATCGCCGGCCCGACGCAGAGCCGAGAGCACGTCGAACTCCCAGATCTCGAGGCCGGCGTGCGCGAACGCCTCGCTGCGGATGCGGTCGAGGCGACGCGACAGACGGCGGAGTCGCGAGAAGACGTCGAGGGGTGCGAAGTCGATGTCGGGGCGCTCGCGGGCCCAGGCGTCGATGATCAGGTCGACTTCGTCGTTCGTGGCCACGGTGCTGCGTTCCCATCGGTCGGTTTCGGACTCCTCATCTTCGTCCACCTGCCGGTGAATCGTCCGCACGGGTCGCCGGGGCCACCTCGACGCCGCGCTACTGGTAGGTCACGAGGTCGGGCGTGGGCGACACGTCCGCCATGGTCTGCTCGGGGGAGAGCATCGGGGCGTCCTCGTCGTAGAAGTTCTTCCAGCCCCAGGCGACCCCGGCCGGGGCTCCGTCGTGCAGCGTGCGCCAGGTGGCCTGCTTGTCGGGCTGCGAGCCCTGGCCGTCGGCGTGGATCAGTGTGGCCAGCTCGGGCCGGGACGTGTCGATCGACGCCCGATCGCGCAGCATGTCGAGGCGGAACTGGTGCAGGACGAACATCTTCGGCGGCAGGCCCTTCGACGCCACGAGGTCGGCCAGCCAGGTCGACACGGCGTTCACCTCGCCCGCCTCGACCCCGCCGATCTGGCGCAGCGGCACCTGGTCGGCCTCGAGGCGCCATTCGGGGTCGAGGGCCAACCCGACGTTCGGCCGCGACAGCAGCGACTCGTAGCGCTTCGCCTGGCTCAGGAAGTCGGCGCGCCCGGGCTGCAGGTCGATCACCACGTACTGGCCGGCGGCGGCGGCCGCGTCGACGTAGGGCTCGATGCTCTCGACCGACAGCTCGTTCGAGTAGTCGCCGTCGTCCCCCGCGGCACCGGCGGCGACGGTCGCGATGACCTCGAGCATCGGCACGACGGGCCGGTCGCTCGCCGCGTCGTAGCTCGCCGCGACGTCGGCGGCCCGCTGCACGGTCGCGGCGACGTCCTGCTCGCCGAGCACCCCGAGCGCCCCCGTGCCCGGCGCCCCGTAGAGCGCCACGAACCGCCGGTCGGGGAAGAATCGCTGCCCGCCGCCGGGCAGCTGCGCACCGGATCGGGCCGCCGCGACCGACCACCCGGGGTCGCGCACGGTCGAGAACGAGGAGCCGATCAACACCGTGTCGGTCGTCGTCGAGGCGTGCAGTGCGTCGATCGCCTCACCGGAGGCCTGCAGGTCGACGACCCCGTCGGGCAGGGCCTGCACGTCGGCACCCGCGGCCCGCGCGGTGGCCGTGGCCGCGACGTCGTCGGCCCCCGCCACGACGGCGAGGACGTCGTCGAGGGGCGTCGCCGCGTCGGGCACGTCGACCGAGGAGGCGCTGGTCGCCACCTCGACGCGCACCCCGTCGATCGCTCCCACGTCGCCCACCGCCAGGACGGTCTCGACGCCGAGCCGGTCGAGCTCGGCCGCCAGGACGGACGGCCCGGTCGACGGGTCGCCGCTCGACGGGCCACCGCTCGACGGGCCGCCGGACGGCGACCCGGTCGACGTCCCCGCCGGGGCGAGCAGCATCGGCACGCCGAGTCGCACCGCCTCGTCTGCCGCGTCCGCCTGGCCTGCCCCGTCCCCGTCCGGGGCCACGACCGCCACCGGACTCGAGGCGAACATCGCCCGACTGGCCTCGACGGCCCTCTCGGGGGCGGTGGCGGCGCCGACCACGGTGACCCGCGCCTCCTGCTCGTGGGTGACGAGGGCCGTGCGCCCGTCGGCGTCGTCGACCGAGGTGGACGTGCAGCCGGCCACGGCGAACAGGGCCACGGCGGCGAGCGTCGCCGCCACGGTCGGGTGGGTCGGGGTGGAGGGGCCCAGGGAGCGGCGGGTACGGGAAAACACCGATCCACGGTAACCGCGACCGCCGACACCGGCGCGCCGACGGGTCAGCTCAGGACGTCCTTGGTGGTGAACCGGCCGAGCGCCAGGGCACCGAAGACCACGACGTAGCCGGCCTGCAGCAGGGCGTTGGCACCGAACGAGTCCCACGAGACCGGGTCACGCATCAGGTCGGCGAAGCCCAGCCAGTGGTGCGTGAACAGCCAGGGGTCCAGGACGTCCAGCTGCGGCAAGGCATCGACGATCTGCGCGACGGTCGAGAGCACGATCGTGGCGGCCATGGCACCCACCGGCACGCTCGTCAGCGTCGAGGCGAAGACGCCGATCGCCGTGAGGCCGAGCAGCGACATCGTCACGTAGAGGGCCATCAGCAGCAGCCTCAGCGCGTAGTCGCCCAGGCCGATCGTCTGCCCCGAGAGCAGGGTGACCGGTCCGACCGGGAACAACGCGGCACCGGCGATCGCCCCGAAGACGACCACGACGAGCGTGGCGGCGAGGCAGAACGCCGCCGCGGCCGCGTACTTGACGAGCAGGAGGCGCACCCGGCCCACCGGGGTCACCAGCAGGTACCGCAGGGTGCCCAGGCTCGCCTCGCCCGCGATCGTGTCGCCGGCGACGACCCCCACGGTGAGAGGCAGGAAGAGCGGGATCGCCACCGTCAGGGCGGTGAGCGAGACGAAGAGGCCGTTCTGCGTGATGTCGCCGAGGAAGGCCGGTCCGCGACCACCGTCGCCGTCGGACGACGTGACCCGGACGGCGACGGCGAGCAGCACCGGGATCAGGGCCAGCGCGGCGAGCAGCGCGATCGTCCGGACGCGGCGGAAGAGCACCGCCAGTTCGCTTCCCAGCAGGGCGAGACCCAGCCCGCCCCGCGTGCGGTCGGCGGGGACGACGGCGTCGGGACGCGTGTCCCGGGGGTCAGCCGGCGACATCGAAGCCCTCCCCGGTCAGGTCGACGAAGCGGTCCTCGAGGCTGGCTCCGGCCACCTCGAACCCGCGCACGCGCACGTCCGCGGCGACGAGGGCGACCACGATCGACTCGGGCGAGAGCCCCTCGACGGCGAGCTCGGCCTCGACGCTCACCGAACCGCCTGCGGTCGCGGGCGTCGCGTCCGGCCGGGCCCGCGCCTCCGGGGCCAATCCCAGACGGACGAGGACGTCGCGGGCGGCGTCCGGGTCGGGCGTGAGCAGGCGGACCCGGTGCGTGCCGAGTGCGCGGAGGTCGTCGAGCGTGCCCTGGGTCAGCAGGCGGCCGGCGCTCATCACGCCGATGTGCGTGCACATCTGCTCGACCTCGCTGAGCAGGTGGCTCGAGACGAAGACGGTCGTGCCCTCGTCGGCGAGGGAGCGGATGAGGGTGCGGACCTCGCGCGTGCCCTGCGGGTCGAGGCCGTTGCTGGGCTCGTCGAGCACCAGCAGGTCTCGCGGCATGAGCAGGGCGTTCGCGATGCCGAGGCGCTGCTTCATGCCGAGTGAGTACGCGTGGGCCTTCTTCGAGGCCGCGTGACCGAGGCCGACCCGGTCGAGGGCGGCGTCGACACGGGCACGGCGCGTGGCGGCCGGGGCCGAGCGGTCGCCGGAGTCGAGGCGGTGCAGGTTCGCCCGGCCCGACAGGAACGGGTAGAACGCCGGGCCTTCGACCAGGGCGCCGACGAGAGGCAGGACGCGGCGCAGGTCGTCGGGCATCGACCCGCCGAGCACCCGGATGTCGCCGCTCGACGCCGAGGTGAGCCCCAGCAACATGCGGATCGTGCTGGTCTTGCCCGAGCCGTTCGGGCCGAGGAACCCGTAGACGCTGCCGTAGGGAACCGCCAGGTCGACGCCGTCGACGGCGCGCTGGCGTCCGAACTGCTTCGTCAGGCCGGTCGTCTCGACGGCGAAGGCCCCTCGGGACGCGTCGCCGTCGGTCGACGCCGGGACTGCGGCGGTGTCGTGGCTCACCGGCCGGAGGTCACTGCCCGGCCACGGCGGCCTGCAGCGTCGAGGCGTCGACCGCCCCGGCGAAGACCCGGCCGTCGTCGGTCAGCAGGACCGAGACCAGCGAGGTCTCGAGCACGCGACCCCCGTCGACCTTCGTCGTCAGCTGGTCGAGCAACCCCGTGGTGTCGGCGTCGGTCGACGAGGTGCCGTCGGTCGACCCCGCTGCCGGGGTGACCCCGACGATCGTGCTCCACCCGGAGCCGATCACGGTCTTGTCGGCGTGCGTCGCGTCGCCTTCCGACCCTCCGGAGGCGCGGGTCGGCACGGTCACGTCGGTCACGGTCGCGTCCGCCGGGGGAGTGAACGCGAAGACGGACGCCGCGGGGGCAGCGAAGTCGACCGAGGTGAACCCGGCCGACACGGCCGGGTCGCTCTGCCCCTTCGCGGCGACGACCACCTTGAGCGGGACACCGGTCTCGGCGTCGACGGTGAGGGTCGCGCTCGCGACGAGCGTCGAGGAGTCCTTCGGGGTCAGGACGACCTGGTACGCGTCGCGTCCGGCCACCCTGACGTCGGAATCGGCCGTGACGGTCGTCGTGGGCTCGACCGACGACAGGACGAGGTCGGCCAGTTCGGCCGGGGTCTGCGGCACGGCGGTGCCGTCGGGCAAGGCACTCGGCTTCTCGGTGGCCCCCTGGTCGGGCAGCGTCGCGTGCGTCGCGTCCTTCGTCTTCGAGTCGTAGGTCCACACGCTCGATCCGTCGCGGATCACGTTGCGCTCCGCGAGGTCGTCGATGACCTGCACCCTCTGCTTCGTGGCGCCGTCGGCGTACACCTTCGCGGTGTGGCTGCCGGTCAGCAGGTCGAGGGCAGCAGCGGCGTCGGACGACGACCCGCCGCCCGTGGCCTGGGCCGACACGTCGGGCAGCCCGAGGTCGGAGGTCTGCTCGATCGTGCCCGAGTAGGACGCCCCCGAGCTCGAGGCGGCGAGGGCCAGCACCTGCTGCGGGGTCTTGTCGGGCAGGTCGACGTCGGCCGTGGCCGAGACGGCGGGGACCACGATGCTCGCGGCGATGACGGCCACGGGGACGGCGGCGGCGGTGGCCCAGCGGGTGGACTTCTTCATGACGATCGCGACCTCTCACGCCGGGCCCCGAGCGGGTCGGCGATTGGGCAGGAGACTACGCGCGAAGCCTGGAGATCGCTGTCATCCTCGGCACCGGTCGCTCGACGTCGAACGAGCCTCGCCGGGCCCGGGTGGGCGCGTCGTCGCGACCACTCCGGTCAGAGTTCGACGACCTCGAACTCGAGCAGGTCGGCACCGGTCGCGACGGGGCCACGCGGGGCCTCGCCCGACCCGGCGGGGCGGGCGTGGGCGGCCTTTGCGCCGTCGGCCGACCAGGCCGCGAAGTCCTCTTCGCTGCGCCAGGTCGTCACGACGAAGTAGCGGTCGTCGCCCTTGACGGGACGCAGCAGCTGGAATCCCTCGAACCCCTCCGCCCCGTCGACCGAGTGCTTGCGGGCGGCGAAGAGCTTCTCGAGCTCGGCGCCCGAGCCTTGGGGGACGTGGATGGCGTTGATCTTGACGACGGACACGACGGTGCCTTTCGGTGGAGGGGCTGGGGACGGGAGGGGACGGCAGGAGGTGCGGTGACGGTCTGCGGGACGGCCGCGCGTCAGGCGGTCTTCATGACGTTGGCCGTGAAGCCCTGCACCCGCTCGGCGAGGCCGGCCGAACGGCGGGCGATCTGCTCGGGCGGGTTGAGGTGCGGGGGAGCGACCCGGATCAGCAGCGAGCAGGCGAGGTCCTCGCAGATGTAGGTGCCGAGTGTGTTGCCGTTCAGCCCGGCCTCGCCGGCCTTGGGGGCGGTGAAGAGGCGCACCTGCGTGGCCGGCTGGGGCGAGTGGCAGAGCGAGCACATGGCGGCGATGCCGGGGCGCAGCGAACTGCTCGACGACCGGACGACGAGACCGACGGGCCGGTCGTCCATCCAGTGGACGATGTAGCCCCGGTGGTGGGCCTGGGGGTCGCGCCAGCCCAGGAACTCACGGTCCTCCCAGAGCATCTCGTGCAGTCCGGGGATCGGCAGGCGGTCGAGGTCGCCCGGCAGGGCGTTGACGAACGACTCGCGGATGTCGTTCTCGGTCAGCGGCTTCATGTTCTCCCTCGTGCCGTCGGGTCTCGTCAGCCTACGCGTCGGTCTAGCGTGGGCGCGTGACGATCCCCGAGGCCGACCGCGAGCAGATCGTCACCCGACGCCTGCGGGCCGCGGGCTGCGTCTTCGCCGAGGACGAGGCGCGCTTGCTGCTCGACGAGGCCGCCGACGGCGACGCGCTCGAGTCGATGGTCGCCGACCGCGTCGCGGGACGACCCCTCGAGCAAGTCCTCGGCTGGGCGGCCTTCGCCGGGCGACGGATCGTCGTCGAGCCGGGTGTCTTCGTGCCCCGCCGCCGGACCGAACTGGTCCTGCGGCAGGCCGAGGCGGCGCTCGCGGCCGCGGTCGCGCGCGACGGTCGCGCGACTCGTCCCCTCGCCGCGCTCGAGCTCTGCTGCGGTGCCGCCGCCGTCGCGACCGTGCTCGCCGCCGAGCACCCCGGTCTCGATCTCTGGGCCGCCGACCTCGACCCGGCGGCCGTCCACTGCGCCCGTCGCAACCTCGACGAGCGGGGGACGGTCGTCCGGGGAGACCTGTTCGCCGGCCTGCCGGTGTCGCTGCGCGGTCGGTTCCGGGTGATCGCCGCGAACGCGCCGTACGTGCCGACCGACGCGATCTCGTCCCTGCCCCCCGAGGCGCGCCTCCACGAGTCGCCGCTCGCCCTCGACGGCGGGGCCGACGGGCTCGACCTGCACCGGCGGATCGCCGCCGAGGTCGGCGACTGGCTGGCGCCCGGCGGCACCCTCGTCCTCGAGACGAGCGAGCGTCAGGCCGCCGACACGCAGGAGGCGCTGGTCGCCGCGGGCCTCCGGGCCCGGGTCGTCCGCGACGACGAGATCGACGGCACGGTCGTCGTCGCCGTCACGCCCTAGACGGACCTGCCACGGCGACCGCGGCTCAGGCGTCGGCCGGCGAGACCGAGTCGACGACGGGGGACTCGGGGGTGCCGGAGATCTGGCAGTGCCACTCGGTGGCCGGCCGGCCGTCGGCGAGGTGGCCCATCGTCACCGTGGCCTCGGCGCCGGTGTCGCTGTCGCGGACGTCGTCGGCCTCGTAGGCCCAGACGTCGTCCAGGTACGGCAGGTCGGGGTACTGCTGACCGATCGCCGTGACGCACGCGTGCCACGCGGGGGGCGCCTCCTGGGCCTGGGCCGTGGCGGGGGCGGGCGGCTCGGTCGTCGGCAGCGCGGTGGCGTCGGGCAGGGCCGTCGCGTCGTCCGAGGCCGTCGGCGTGGGAGTCCCCGACGAAGCGGTCGTCGGGCTCGGCGACGAGGCCGGCTCACCGCCGGCGCACCCGGACACGAGAAGCACGAGGGCCAGTCCCGCGACGGTCACGGCCGGCACGACGGTTCGGTGGGACGGACGGAGGCGGAGGCTGCGGGGCACGAGGGCTCCTCGAGATGGGTGCGACACGGCGGGATGCTGCACAGGGTAGCGATCACCGGGGCCGCGCACCACGCGGGACGCTGAGCCGACACGGAGGTTCGCCCGGCAGGCTGGCCGGATGACCGACACGGACAACCGCGAAAAGACCGCACTCGAACAGGCCATCAGCAAGGGCCAGGCGGGTGAGGGCGACATGAACAGCGTGCTCGCCGAATTCGTCAACGCCCAGGTCGTCGTCGCCACGGCCACCGACGCACAGGAGTCGCTGAACGACCTGCAGCCCGTGCTCTTCGACCGCGAGGGCGTGCCGATGCTCGCCGCCTTCACCCACGTCGACATGATCGGCGAGCAGGTCAAGGGCGTGGCCGAGTTCTCGGCGACCCTTCCGGCGGCCGAACTCGTGCAGGCCATCCCGGCCGAGACCGGCCTCGTCGTCAACCCGGGCAACCGCGAGGGCTTCGAGATGCTGCCCGAGGGCGTCGCCCAGCTGGCGGACGACGTCCGCAAGCTCGTCGCCGAGCACGAGGCCGCCGGTTCGCCCGAGCCGGGGCAGCCCTCGCGCGCCGTCTGACGCGGCCACGACGACCCCACGACGCCCCGACCGCACCCGGTCGGGGCGTCGTTCGTCGTCCGGGCGACTCGAATCGCGTGCACACCCGAAACCTGCGCGTCACACGACGACGCTAGGCTGACGCCACAATCGAACATCGGGCCACGAACACGTCGCGGGAGAGCTCCGGTGCGCAGAGACTGCGCCGACCGGGCACCGAAGGAGCAAGCTCCCCGCCAATCTCTCAGGTACGCGTACCGCGACGGACTGGCCACTCTGAAAAGCAGGAGGCGCGAGGCGGTCGACAGACCCCTCGCCGGTCCTCGCCCACGGTGAAAACCGGCCCCGGCCGGTGAAGCTCTCAGGCCCATGACAGAGGGGGAGCCCCGATCGGCGGACCGCCGGACAGGGCTGCCCCGTCGTGCCCCATCCGCACGGCACCGTTCCCGGCCGAGACACCTGGCGGCCGGTCCGTCCCTCTCAGGAGCACCGATGTCCGACGCAGCCTCGAACCTTCCCGCCGCCCCCGGGCCCGACGACGACGACCTCCGCGGTGCCGAGGCGTCCGCCGCGCTCGACGGCGACGTCGTCCTCTCAGACGACGGCACCGAGGGCATCGCCACGGGGCCGGGCGACGCCCACGACCCGATCGGTTCCGACGAACCCGACGAGCCCGACGAGCGCTACAGCCCGTTGCACGAGGTCCACGTCGCCGCCGGCGCCGTCTTCACCGACTTCGCGGGGTGGCAGATGCCGGTCCGGTACGACTCCGACCTCGCCGAGCACCACGCCGTCCGCACCGCCGCCGGGCTCTTCGACCTCTCGCACATGGCCGAGATCGCCGTCGTCGGGTCCGAGGCCGGGGCCTTCCTCGACCACGCCCTGGCCGGCACCCTCTCGACCATCGCCGTCGGGCGGGCGAAGTACTCGCTCCTGCTCGCCGCCGAGGGCGGGATCGTCGACGACCTCGTCGTCTACCGCCTCGACGAGCACGACTACCTCGTGGTGGCCAACGCGGGAAACCGCGAGGCGGCGTTCGCGGCCCTCGCGACCCGCGCCTCCGGATTCGACGTCACGGTCGACGACGAGAGCGACGACACCGCGCTGATCGCGGTCCAGGGGCCCGAGAGCGAGGGCGTGCTCGACGAACTCGTCACGGCCGACCGCCTCCAGCCCGACGCCCCGCTGTCGACGCTGCGGTACTACCGCGTGCTGCAGGCCACCTTCGACGACGCCCCCGTGCTGATCGCGCGCACCGGGTACACCGGCGAGGACGGCTTCGAGCTGTACGTCGACCCCGAGACCGCCCCGTCGCTGTGGGCCGCGATCGCCGAAGCCGGCGGACCCCGGGGGCTCGTCCCCGCGGGGCTGGCCAGCCGCGACACGCTCCGTCTCGAGGCGGGCATGCCGCTCTACGGCCACGAGCTCGGCCTCGACGTGCGTCCCGACCAGGCAGGGCTCGGCCGGGTCGTCGACACCGCGAAGGACTTCGTCGGGCGCTCGAACGTCGAGCCCGCCGCCGGCGCCCGCGTCCTCGTCGGGCTGACGCTCACCGGGCGTCGGGCCGCGCGGGCGGGGTACCCCGTCGTCACGGACGACGGCACCGTCGTCGGCGAGGTCACGAGCGGCGCGTTGTCGCCCACCCTCGGCCACCCGGTGGCCATGGCCTACGTCGACCCCGACGTCGTCGACCGCGGTCCCGCGCTGGCCGTCGACGTCCGCGGCACCGCCGTCGCCGCCACCGTCGTCCCGCTGCCTTTCTACAAGCGCTCCTAGGCACCCCCTCCCTCGAAAGGACCGGCCATGACCGATCTCACCGCACTGAAGTACACCGCCGAGCACGAGTGGCTCCTGATCGACGGCGACACCGCCACCGTGGGCATCACCGACTACGCTGCCGACAAGCTGGGCGACGTCGTCTACGTCGACCTGCCCGCCGAGGGCACCGAGGTCGAGACCGGCACGGTCGTCGGCGAGATCGAGTCGACCAAGTCGGTCGGCGAGCTGTTCGCCCCCGCGCTCGGCACGGTGCTCGAGGCCAACCAGGCCGTCGTCGACAGCCCCGACCTCGTCAACAGCGACCCGTTCGGCGAGGGCTGGCTCATCAAGATCACCCTGTCGTCGACCGACGGCCAGGGCCTGCTCTCGCGCGACGAGTACGTCGCGCTGACCGCCGAATGAGCGCCGAGCAGACGGGCGGGTCCGTCTTCGGCGGCTGGTCCGACCAGGTCGCCACCGGTTTCGTCGACCGCCACGTCGGCACCACGCCGGGCGACCAGGCGACCATGCTCGCCGCCGTGGGGCACGACAGCGTCGAGTCGCTCGTCGCGGCCGCCGTGCCTGACGCGATCCACGCCGCGGCCGTCGAGGGCAGCGTGCTGCCCGCGCCGATCGGCGAAGAAGAGGCGCTCGCCGAGTTGCGGGCCCTCGCGGGGCGCAACCGCGTCTCGCGCAGCCTCCTCGGTCTCGGGTACTACGACACCGTCACCCCGGCCGTCATCCAGCGCAACGTGCTCGAGAACCCCAGCTGGTACACCGCGTACACGCCGTACCAGCCCGAGATCTCGCAGGGTCGACTCGAGGCCCTCATCAACTTCCAGACGATGGTGGCCGAGCTGACCGGGCTCACGACCGCGAACGCGTCGATGCTCGACGAGGGCACGGCCGTCGTCGAGGGCATGTTGCTGGCCCGTCGTGCGTCGAAGGTGAAGACCGACGTCTTCGTCGTCGACAGCGACACCTTCCCGCAGACCAAGGCCCTGCTCGCCGGCCGCGCCGAGGCCGTCGGCATCGAGCTCGTCGAGCTCGACCTCTCGGTGCTCGACCCCGCCGAGCTGCCCGAGTCGTTCGGCGTCTTCGTGCAGTACCCCTCGGCGTCGGGCTCCGTCTGGAGCCCCCGCGCCGTCGTCGAGGCGGCCCACGCCCACGGCGGCCTGGCCGTCGTCGCCGCCGACCTGCTCGCGCTCACGCTGATCGAGGCACCCGGCGAGTTCGGGGCCGACGTCGCCGTCGGCACGAGCCAGCGCTTCGGCGTGCCGATGGGCTTCGGCGGTCCGCACGCGGGCTACATGGCCGTCCGCACCGGGCTCGAGCGTCAGCTGCCCGGTCGTCTGGTGGGGGTCTCGCAGGACGCCGTCGGCCAGCCCGCCTACCGCCTCAGCCTGCAGACCCGCGAGCAGCACATCCGCCGCGAGAAGGCCACGTCGAACATCTGCACCGCGCAGGTGCTGCTCGCCGTCATGGCGTCGATGTACGCGGTCTACCACGGTCCCTGGGGCCTGCGGCACATCGCGACGCGCGTGCACGGCCACGCCTCCGACCTGGCGGCCGCGATCGGGGCGAGCGAGCTCGAGCTCGAGAGCGACTCGTTCTTCGACACCCTCCAGGTCTTCGTCCCGGGTCGGGCGGCCGAGATCGTCGCCACGGCACACGATCGGGGCTACCTGTTGCACGCCGTCGACGGCGACTGCGTCCGCCTCTCGTTCGACGAGACCACCACCCGTGACGACGTCCGCGTCGTCGCCGAGGTGCTCGGCGTCGACCTGCTCGCCGATGCCGCCCCCTCGGGCCTGCAGGAGGCGCTGCTGCGGACGAGCGACTACCTCACGCACCCGGTCTTCCGCACCCACCGCAGCGAGACCAGCATGATGCGCTATCTCAAGCACCTCGCCGACAAGGACTACGCGCTCGACCGCGGCATGATCCCGCTCGGCAGCTGCACGATGAAGCTCAACGCGGCGACCGAGATGGCCGCCGTGACCTGGCCCGAGTTCGCCGGCGTGCACCCGTTCGCCCCGGCGGACGACGTGGCGGGGTACCTCGACCTGATCGGCCAACTCGAGGGGTGGCTGGCCGAGGTCACGGGCTACGACACCGTCTCGCTGCAGCCCAACGCCGGCAGCCAGGGCGAGCTGGCCGGTCTGCTCGCGATCCGCGGCTACCACCTGTCGAACGGCGACGTCGAGCGCACGGTCTGCCTGATCCCGCAGAGCGCGCACGGCACCAACGCGGCCAGCGCGGTCCTCGCGGGCATGCGCGTCGTCGTGGTCGCCTGCGACGAGGGCGGCAACGTCGACCTCGACGACCTGCGGGCCAAGGTCGAGCAGCACGCGGCCCAGCTCGCGGCGCTGATGATCACCTACCCGTCGACGCACGGCGTGTACGAGCACGACATCGTCGCCCTCACCGACGCGGTGCACGCGGCCGGCGGTCAGGTGTACGTGGACGGGGCGAACCTCAACGCCCTGCTCGGGGTCGCGCGCTTCGGCGACTTCGGCGGCGACGTCTCGCACCTCAACCTGCACAAGACCTTCTGCATCCCGCACGGCGGCGGCGGTCCGGGCGTGGGGCCGGTCGCGGCCAAGGCCCACCTCGCACCCTTCCTGCCCGGCCACCCGATGGCCCAGCAGGCCGACCGTCGCACGGGGGCGGCCCTCGCGGCCGACGGCGACCGCCTCGCCCACGCCGGCGTGCCGGTCTCGAGCGCTCCGTACGGGTCCCCGAGCATCCTGCCGATCAGCTGGGCCTACGTACGCATGATGGGCACCGAGGGCCTCACCCGGGCGACCGGGGCGGCCGTCCTGGCGGCCAACTACGTCGCCGCCCGCCTGCGTGAGCACTTCCCCGTGCTGTACGCGGGCGAGAACGGCCTCGTGGCGCACGAGTGCATCCTCGACCTGCGGCCGTTGCGCGACGCGACCGGGGTCACCGTCGACGACGTGGCCAAGCGCCTCATCGACTACGGCTTCCACGCCCCGACCATGTCGTTCCCCGTGGCGGGCACCCTCATGGTCGAGCCGACCGAGAGCGAGGACCTGGCCGAGATCGACCGCTTCGTCGATGCGATGATCGCGATCAAGGGCGAGGCCGACGAGGTGGCCTCCGGTCGGTACACCGCCGAGTCGAGCCCGTTGCGCGGTGCGCCGCACACGGCCGAGTCGGTCGTCGTCGGCGAGTGGACCGCCGAGTACGGGCGAGAAGAGGCCGTGTACCCGGTCCGTTCGCTCGTGCGCGGCAAGTACTGGCCGCCGGTGCGCCGCATCGACCAGGCCTACGGTGACCGCAACCTGTTCTGCAACTGCCCGCCGGCCGAGGCGTTCGCCTAGGTCGCGTCCGGCGCCGACCTCGCGTCGGACGGGAAACCGCCAGCACCCGATCCCGTCGAGTGCTGGCGGTTTCCTCTTGGTCCCTCGGACGTCGGCCGCCGAGTGTCGCGGAGGGCGTTCACGTAGCGGCGACCGTCCCGATCGACGCCCGGGGGACAGCTCACGCTGTGTGGCCAGCTCGGGTCGCCGCGACCCGTGCGTACATCAGACTCGCCCCCCGGACGGGTGTCAAGACCCAGTTCCGTCGGTGGCGGTCCGAGGCGGCCCGCCCGGGGCGTCAGGACGGCAGCCCGAAGAGGGTCGGGAAGGTGGTGGCGGCCCACGGATAGCCCACGAAGACGGCCGCGTCCATCAGGACGTGTGCGACGACGAGCGGCAGCACCCGGCCGAAGCGCACGTAGAGCCAGCCGAACGCGACGCCCATGACGACGTTGCCCACGAACGCGCCGAACCCCTGGTAGAGGTGGTAGCTGCCCCGCAGCAGGGCCGCCGTCACGATGATCGGCCACGTCCGCCAGCCGAGGTCGCGGAGGCGCGCGAAAAGGTACGCGACGACGATCACCTCTTCGGTCACCCCGGCCCGCAGGGCCGAGAGCAGCAGCACGGGGACGGTCCACCAGTGCTCGCCGAGGTTCGTCGGCACGACCGTGACGGTGAGGTCCAAGGCCTTGCCCACGAGGTAGAGGCCGATGCCGGGGATGCCGATCGCGAGGGCCAGGCCGACGCCACCGAGGGTGTCCCGGCCCGCGCGCGAGAAGTCGACGCCGAGCCGGCCCAGGTGGGGCCGCTCCTCGCGCCACAGCAGGAAGGCCACGAGCAGCACCGGCACGAGGTCGACCGCCACGCCGAGCACCTGGTAGGCGAGGTCGAAGAACTCGCGACTGCTGAGCGGCGAGTTCAGCGTGGCCGTCTGTTGCGAGAGAGCGGTCTGCTGGGTGAGCCGGTTCACGATCGAGAGCACCGAGTACACGGCCGACGCGCCGAGCGAGAGGCCGAGGACGATCGCGATCTCGACCCGGAGGCGCGCGCGCGTCATCGGGGCCGGGCGCGGTGCGAGGGCATCGGGCGGTGTCACGGCGGAGGCGGGGTCGTGGGGGCGGCTCACGGGGGTGATCGTACGGGACCGGCGTGGGTGGGCCGACCCGCGCCTCCTGCGGTGGCGGAGAACAATACCTGCCAGGTGGCGGATTTCTCGCAGCCGATTCATGCGAACTTCAGGCCCCGCACGCAACGAACTGGGTGTCGACGCAATGATCCCGCGAGTTGGTTTCCGTCGTGTAACCGTTGACGCCGGGGTTTGGTGATGCCCGAACAGGGTGCCTAGGCTCACACCATCCAACGCGGCACGGCCCCTGGGCACAGTGCTGCGTCCTTTCCCGCATCAGGAGGAACATTGAAGAAGACGCGCATGGGCCTGTCGGCCGTCGCCGTCGTGGGGACGGCAGCACTCGTCCTCACCGGTTGCGCCAGCGGCAGCGGGGACGACGACACGTCGTCCGGTGACGCTACCGCGATCATCAAGACGAACGGCACGGAGCCCGAGAACCCGCTCGTCCCGTCGAACACGACCGAGACCGGTGGTGGCCGCATCGTCACCTCGATCTTCGCCGGTCTCGTCAGCTACAACGCCGACGGCACCACCAAGAACGAGGTCGCCGAGAGCATCGAGAGCGACGACGCCACCGTGTGGACCGTCACGCTCAAGGACGGCTGGAAGTTCACCGACGGCACCGACGTCACGAGCGAGTCGTTCACCAAGGCCTGGAACTGGGCGGCCAGCTTCGACAACGTCGCGAACTCGTCCGGCAGCTCGTTCTTCGAGAACTTCAAGGGCTACAGCGACACCGCGCAGAGCGACCTCGACCTCACCGTCGAGAGCCCGACCGAGTTCACGGTCACGCTCAACACCCCCGAGGCCGACTTCCCCCTGCGCCTCGGCTACTCGGCCTACTCGCCGCTGCCGGAGTCGTTCTACGCCGACCCCGCCGCGTTCGGTGAGAACCCGGTCGGCAACGGTCCGTACATGCTCGACGGTGAAGGCGCCTGGACGCACAACCAGGGCATCAAGCTGAAGACGAACCCCGACTACGACGGCAACCGCAAGCCGAAGAACGGCGGGCTCGACATCAACTTCTACACCTCGCTCGACTCGGCCTACGCCGACGTGCAGGGTGGCAACCTCGACGTGCTCGACCAGATCGGCCCGGCGGCGTTCCAGACGTACCAGAGCGACTTCCCCGACACGAACGTCAACCAGCCCGCCGCGGTCTTCCAGGGCATGACGATCCCGCAGTACCTGGCGCACTTCGGTGACGACGAAGAGGGCAACCTGCGTCGTCAGGCCATCTCGATGTCCATCAACCGCGACGACGTCACGAAGGTCATCTTCCAGGGCACGCGGACGCCGGCCAAGGACTTCACCTCGCCCGTCATCCCCGGCTACACCGACGAGCTGGAGGGCGAGAGCGTCCTCTCGTTCGACGCCGACAAGGCCAAGGACCTCTGGGACCAGGCCGACGCGATCTCGCCGTACGGCGACACCACGTTCACCATCGGCTACAACTCCGACGGTGGACACCAGGAGTGGGTGGACGCGGTCACCGCGAACATCTCCAAGACGCTGGGCATCAAGGCCGAGGGCAAGCCCTACCCGACCTTCGCCGAGTTCCGCACCGACGCCTCGGGTGGTGCCATGACCGGCGCCTTCCGTTCGGGCTGGCAGGCCGACTACCCGTCGCTGTACAACTTCCTGTACCCGACGATGGCCACCGACGGCAGCTCGAACGACGGCAAGTACTCGAACCCCGAGTTCGACGACCTGCTCGCCGAGGGCAGTGCGGCGAGCGACGTCGACGACGCCAACGCCTCGTACCAGAAGGCTCAGGAGGTCCTCCTCAAGGACCTGCCGATCATCCCGCTGTGGTACGCGAACGTCAACGGTGTCTGGGCCGACACGGTGAGCAACGTCGAGTACGGCTGGGACTCCGTGCCGATCTACGAGAACATCACCAAGTAACCAAGTAAGGTCGTCGCTCACGCGCTCGACCGACGCTCGACGGGGTCCGGGCAGTGCTAGCACTGTCCGGGCCCCTTCGGCGGGCCCACCCACCCCTCCCTCCACACGATTGCGATAACGATGCACGCGCAGACGTCCGAGGAAGCCTGATGCTCTGGTACACCGGACGCCGGCTCCTCCAACTGATCCCCGTCTTCTTCGGGGCGACGTTCCTCATCTACTTCATGGTCTTCGCACTGCCCGGTGACCCCGTGGCAGCGCTGTTCGGTGACAAGACCCCGTCGCCAGCCGTCATCGAGGCCATCCGCGCCGAGTACAACCTCGACCAGCCGTTCATCGTGCAGTACCTGCTGTACATCGGCGGCCTGTTCACCGGCGACCTCGGCACGACCTTCTCCGGTCGTCCCGTGGTCGACGAGCTGATCCGCGCGTTCCCCATCACGTTCCGACTCGCGATGCTCGCCCTGCTCTTCGAGGCCGTCGCCGGCATCGTCGTGGGTCTGATCGCGGGCCTCCGCAAGGGCAAGCTCTTCGACACGAGCGCCCTCGTCGTCAGCCTGCTGCTCATCTCGGTGCCGACGTTCGTCATCGGCTTCCTGCTGCAGTACGTCTTCGGCATCCAGCTCGGTCTGTTCCGCACGACGGTCAGCTCGCAGGCGCCGTGGGACGAATTGGTGTTGCCGGCCATCGTGCTCGCCTCGGTGTCGTTCGCGTACATCGTCCGGCTGACCCGCGCCTCCGTGTCCGAGAACTCGAGCGCCGACTTCGTGCGCACCGCGTCGGCCAAGGGGCTCACCCGTGGCCGCGTCGTCACCGTGCACATCCTGCGCAACTCGCTCGTCCCCGTGGTCACCTACCTCGGCGTCGACATCGGTTCGCTGATGGTCGGTGCCATCGTGACCGAGGGAATCTTCAACATCCAGGGCGTCGGCGGCACCGTCTACCGGGCGATCACGCTCGGCGAGGGCCCCACCGTCGTCTCGTTCGTCGCGGTGATGGTGATCATCTTCATGATCGCCAACCTCCTCGTCGACCTGCTGTACGCCCTTCTCGACCCGAGGATCCGCTATGCCAAGTAACGACTCGTCGGCGTTGTCCGCCGACCACTTCGTCGCCGATCTCGACGAGACGCCCGTCAAGGCCGTCGACGCGATCGACGAGTCCGAGAAACCCCGCAGCAGCTGGAACGACGCGTGGGACGCCATGAAGCGTCGCCCCACGTTCTGGATCGCGGCGTTCCTCATCGTCGTCGTCATCGTGGTGGCGCTCGTCCCCGGACTGTTCACCAGCGTCTCGCCGACGGCCGCCGACCTGCCCCGGAGCAACGAGGGCCCGTCGGCAGGCCACCTGCTCGGCTTCACGTTCCAGGGCACCGACGTGTTCGCCCGCATCGTCTGGGGTACCCGTGCCTCGCTGACCGTCGGTCTGATCGCGACGATCATCGTCACGGTCGTCGGCATCGTCATCGGCTCGCTGGCCGGCTTCTACGGCGGATGGCTCGACGCGGTCGTCTCGCGCATCGGCGACATCTTCTTCGCGATCCCCACCGTCCTCGGTGCCATCGTGCTGATGTCGATCCTGCCGACGCGGACGCCCCTCACCGTGGCCCTCGTGCTGTCGGTCTTCGCCTGGCCCCAGATCGCGCGCGTCATGCGCGGTTCGGTCCTCAGCGCACGGGCCGCCGACTACGTCACGGCCTCGGCCGCGCTCGGGGTGTCCCGCTTCCGCATCCTGGTCCGGCACGTCGTGCCGAACGCCATCACCCCGGTCATCGTCGTGGCGACGGTCTCGCTCGGCACGTTCATCGTGGCCGAGGCGACACTGTCGTTCCTCGGCATCGGGCTGCCGCCGAGCACCATGTCCTGGGGCAACGACATCAACGCGGCGCGCAACTCGCTCCGTGTCGCGCCGATGCCCCTCTTCTGGCCCGCCGCGGCGCTGTCCGTGACGGTGCTGTCGTTCCTCCTCATGGGCGACGTCGTGCGCGACGCCCTCGACCCGAAGGCGAGGGCACGTCGATGACCGACACCTCCACCCGACCCGAGACGGCGGGCACCGCTTCGTCGTCGACGCCCCTGCTCGAGATCAAAGGCCTCAAGATCGGCTTCAAGACGCAGGCAGGGTACGTCGACGCCGTGCGCGGGGTCGACCTCACGATCCGTCAAGGCGAGAGCCTCGCGATCGTGGGTGAGTCCGGCTCGGGCAAGTCGACGACCGCCACGTCCATCATCGACCTGCTGCCCGGCACGGGCGAGGTCACGGGCGGCCAGATCCTCTTCGAGGGCAAGGACCTCACGAAGGTCAGCGCCGCCGAGATGCAGGCCATCCGCGGTCGCGACATCGGCTACGTGCCGCAAGACCCCATGTCGAACCTCAACCCCGTGTGGAGCATCGGCTTCCAGGTCGAGGAGGCGATCCGGGCGAACGGTGTCGCGACGGGCAAGACCGCGGTCCGCCAGCGCGCCGTCGACGTCCTGAAAGAGGCCGGACTCAACGACGCAGGCGACCGCCTCAAGCAATTCCCGCACCAGTTCTCGGGCGGCATGCGTCAGCGCGTGCTGATCGGCATCGGCTTGTCGTCACGGCCCAAGCTCCTGATCGCCGACGAGCCCACATCAGCTCTCGACGTCACCGTCCAGCGCCGCATCCTCGACCACCTCGAGACCCTGACCCGGGACTACGGCACCTCGGTGCTCTTCATCACGCACGATCTCGGCCTCGCCGCCGAGCGGGCCGAGAAGCTCGTCGTCATGTACAAGGGTCGTGTCGTCGAGTCGGGGCCCTCGAAAGAGATCCTCGCCAACCCGCAGCACCCGTACACGCAGCGGCTGGTCGCGGCCGCGCCGTCTCTCGCCAGCCAGCGCATCCAGTCGAGCATCGCGCCCACGCACTCCCACGGGCTCGAGATCTCCGACGAGGGGGCCGACGACGCCGAGCTCATCGCTCGCGCCCGTCAGCGCGAGGAGGCCGGGAAGAAGGACTCCGAGTACATCTCGGTGACGAACCTGTCGAAGGTCTACAAGATCCGCCAGGGTGGCTTCAAGACGACCGACCTGCGGGCCGTCGACGACGTGTCGTTCTCGATCCCGCGGGGCACGACGATGGCGCTCGTGGGTGAGTCCGGCTCGGGCAAGTCGACCGTCGCCAAGCTCGTGCTCCAGCTCGAGTCGATCACGTCGGGCACCGTGTCGGTCGGCGGCCAGAGCGTCGGAGCGCTGAAGGGCCGAGACCTCTTCGACTTCCGTCGTCGGGTCCAGCCGGTCTTCCAGGACCCCTACGGTTCGCTCGACCCGATGTACAGCGTGGGCAACACGATCGCCGAGCCGCTCGTCACGCACGGCATCGGCGACCGCTCCAGTCGTCAGGCCCGCGTCCGAGAGTTGCTCGATCAGGTGTCCCTGCCCGCGTCGACGGTCAACCGGTACCCGAACGAGCTCTCCGGTGGTCAACGTCAGCGCATCGCCGTGGCCCGGGCGCTCGCGCTCAAGCCCGACGTCATCGTCCTCGACGAGGCGGTCTCGGCCCTGGACGTCCTCGTCCAGGGGCAGATCCTCGACCTGCTCACCGACCTGCAGACCGAACTCGGGCTGACCTACCTCTTCATCACGCACGACCTCGCCGTCGTCCGCCTCATCGCGGACAACGTCAGCGTCATGCAGAAGGGTCGCGTCGTCGAGGCGGGCACGACCGACGACATCTTCGCCAACCCGGCCCAGCAGTACACGCGCGAACTGCTCGAAGCGATCCCCGGCGCGAACTTCGAGTTCGGCCGCTGATCCGTTCGGTGACCACGAAGGGCCCCGCCGGACGGCGGGGCCCTTCGTCGTCGCGGACGTCGGTCGGCGTCAGGCGCTGTAGGTGAAGTTCCAGGTCTTGGAGCCCGAGTAGTACGTGCAGGCCGACGTGATCGTGAGTCCGGTCTGGCGGTACGTCTTGGCTCCGGCGTTGCAGGCGTTCAGGGACGAGTAACCGGGCGAGGTGCTGGCGACCGCCGCTTGTGCCGCAGCAGGAGCGGCGACGGCTCCGGCGACCAGGCCGAGCCCCAACAACACGGATGCGATGCGCTTCTTCATGGTGTCCTCCGTTCGGTGGGCGAGTGGCCCAGGGCCTCACGCTCCCACCAGGACGAAAAGGTGACAAGCGGTCATGTGGGGGACCCGAAGCGTCCCCCTCGCCTTCGGAAGACCATGGCGGAGGGGTCCCTTTACCACGTGCCGTAGACTGTCTTCGCCGGGCTCTGACCCGACCACTTCCCCCTCTCTCTTCTCGTAAGGAACACATCCATGGCGACTGCCATCCGCAGCGACCTGCGCAACGTGGCGATCGTGGCCCACGTCGACCACGGCAAGACGACCCTCGTCGACGCCATGCTCAAGCAGACCAACTCCTTCGACGCGCACTTCGACACCGAAGACCGCATGATGGACTCGAACGAGCTCGAGCGCGAAAAGGGCATCACGATCCTCGCGAAGAACACCGCGGTGCTCTACAACGGCGAGCACGCGACCGACGGCCCGATCACCATCAACGTGATCGACACCCCCGGCCACGCCGACTTCGGTGGCGAGGTCGAGCGCGGCCTGTCCATGGTCGACGGCGTCGTGCTGCTCGTCGACGCGTCCGAGGGTCCCCTGCCCCAGACGCGCTTCGTGCTGCGCAAGGCCCTCGCGGCCAAGCTGCCCGTCATCCTGCTGGTCAACAAGACCGACCGCCCCGACGCGCGCATCGACGAGGTCGTCGCCGAGTCGCAAGACCTGCTGCTGGGCCTCGCGAGCGACCTGAGCGAAGAGGTCGACGACCTCGACCTCGACGCGATCCTCAACGTGCCCGTCGTCTACGCCTCGGGTCGCAACGGCGCCGCGTCGACCAACAAGCCCGCCGACGGCTCGCTGCCCGACAACGCCGACCTCGAGCCGCTGTTCGACGCGATCCTGACGCACGTGCCCGCGCCGACCTACGACGACGAGCACCCCCTCCAGGCGCACGTCACCAACCTCGACGCCTCGCCGTTCCTCGGTCGCCTCGCCCTGCTGCGCGTCTTCCACGGCACGCTGAAGAAGGGCCAGACGGTGGCTTGGGTCAAGGCCGACGGTTCCGTCGTCAACGCCCGCATCACCGAGCTGCTGATCACCAAGGCCCTCGACCGCTACCCGGCCGAGAGCGCGGGCCCGGGCGACATCGTCGCCGTCGCCGGCTTCGACACCATCACCATCGGCGAGACGCTGTCCGACCCCGACGACGTGCGGCCGCTGCCGACCATCACGGTCGACGACCCCGCCATCTCGATGACGATCGGCACGAACACCTCGCCGCTCATCGGCAAGGTCAAGGGCCACAAGCTCACCGCCCGCATGGTGAAGGACCGCCTCGACCGCGAGCTGATCGGTAACGTCAGCCTCAAGGTCGTCGACATCGGACGTCCCGACGCGTGGGAGGTCCAGGGGCGCGGCGAGCTCGCCCTGGCCATCCTCGTCGAGCAGATGCGCCGCGAGGGCTTCGAGCTCACCGTCGGCAAGCCCCAGGTCGTCACCCGTCGTGACGAGAACGGCAAGCTCCAGGAGCCGTTCGAGCACATGACCATCGACGTGCCCGACGAGTACCTCGGTGCCATCACGCAGCTGATGGCCGCCCGCAAGGGCCGCATGGAGAACATGGCGAACCACGGCTCGGGCTGGGTGCGCATGGAGTTCATCGTCCCCTCGCGCGGCCTGATCGGCTTCCGCACGCAGTTCCTCACCGACACGCGCGGCACCGGCATCGCCAACGGCATCAGCCACGGCTACGGCCCCTGGGCCGGCGAGATCTCGACCCGCACCAACGGTTCGATCATCGCCGACCGCTCGGGTGTCGTCACCCCCTTCGCGATCATCAACCTGCAGGAGCGCATGTCGTTCTTCGTGCAGCCGACCGAAGAGGTCTACGAGGGCATGGTCGTGGGCGAGAACTCGCGCGCCGACGACATGGACGTCAACATCACCAAAGAGAAGAAGCTGACCAACATGCGTCAGTCGACGGCCGACAACTTCGAGTCGATGACGCCCTCCAAGGTGCTGTCGCTCGAAGAGTCCCTCGAGTTCGCCGGTGACGACGAGTGCGTCGAGGTCACCCCCGACGCCATCCGCATCCGCAAGGTCGAGCTCGACGCGTCGGCCCGCCAGCGGAGCACGGCTCGCCTAAAGAAGCAGAACGCGTAAGCACCACCGCACCACCCGCCGAGGAGGCGGTCCGCATCACCGCGGACCGCCTCCTTCGTGCGTTGTCGGCACGTTCTGCGCCCGCCCCCAGCGACCACCGTTAACCTCGCGGAGTGCTGATCCAGAAGACGACCCTCGCCCGCTCCGCCGCCACGCTCGCGCTGGCGGCCGGCCTCGTGGCCGGTCTCACCGCCTGCGGTGAGGGCTCGCCCGTCGACAACATCGTGGGCGGCGCCGTCGACAGCGGCATCGAGAACCTCAAGGGCACCGCGCAGAAGGCCGTCGAGGACGCCGCCGGCGAGGCGCTCAACGGTGCCGGCATCACGACCGACGGCACCCTGCCCGCGAGCTTCCCGGCCGAGGTGCCGCTCGTCCCGGGGACGACCCGTGGTGGGGGAGCAGGTCCCGACGGCACCGGATGGGTCGCCCAGATCACCGTCTCGGGCGCCGACCAGTTCGCCGTCGCCCAGCGGCAGCTCGAGGCCGCCGGCTACACGGCCTCGGGGGTCGACACCGACGCCGAGAGCGGCTTCGGCACCTTCACCGGCGCCGCGTACCGCGTCGTGCTCACCGTCTCGACCGACAGCGAGGGTCAGGCGATCGCCACGTACGTCGTCACGTCCGTCTGACGACCTGCGGTGGGTCCCTCGGCCCCGGCGGGTCCCGAGCCGTCGGGAGCCGCGTCAGCCGAAGAGCGTCTCGCCGACCCAGCCGTCTCGTGACGCCCCGGGCGGCACCGCGAAGAGGGCCGACCCGACGTGCTTGACGTACTCGTTCATCCGGTCGTTCCTCGAGAGCGCCTGCTGGATCGGCACGTACTGCCGCCGGGGGTCGCGGTTGAACGCGATGAAGAACAGCCCGGCGTTCAGGCGGCCGAGTTCGTCGTTGCCGTCGACGAAGTTGTAGCCTCGCCGCAGCAGCGTGGCCCCGTCGTTGTTCTGCGGGTGCGCCAGGGCGACGTGCGAGTCGGGTGCGATGGCCGGACCGTCACCGGTCGAGGCGGCGGCGGCGAAGTCGGGTGCCGTGAACTCGGTCCCGCCCGAGAGCGGGGCCCCCTCGCCCTTGTCGCGGCCCACGACCGTCTGCTGCTCCGCCAGAGAGGCGTGGTCCCAGGTCTCGATCGTCATGCGGATCTTCCGGGCGACGAGGTACGAGCCGCCGTCCATCCATCCCGCTCCGTCGGACGCGGTCGCCCAGACGCCGTCGTCCACCGCGGCGACGTCCTCGGCCTTCACGTTGGCCGTGCCGTCCTTGAAGCCGAAGAGGTTGCGCGGCGTCGTCTGACCGCGGGTCGTCGACGAGGTGCGGCCGAAGCCCAGCTGGGACCACCGCAGGGAGGCGCGGCCGAAGGCGATCCGCGAGAGGTTGCGGATCGCGTGGACCGCGACCTGGGGGTCGTCGCTGCATGCCTGGACGCAGAGGTCGCCGCCGCTCGCGGCCGCCACGAGCTGGTCGCCCGAGAAGTGCGGCAGGTCGACGAGGGCCGGAGGCCGCTTCGACGCGAGTCCGAAGCGGTCGGTGCCGTCGGCGGTGGTGAACAGGGTCGGCCCGAAGCCGATCGTGACCGTGAGTCCGGCGGCGGGCAGACCCGTGGCCTCGCCCGTGTCGTCCGGCGGTGCCAGGAGGCTGCCGCCCGTGGCACCCGTCGGGCTGACGTCGAGGCCTGCCGTGAGTCTCGACGCCGCGTAGCTCCAGTCCTTCAGCAGCTCGACGAGGTCGGCGCGGGAGACGCCGTCCGCGACGTCGAACGAGGCGAAGTGCAGGCGGTCCTGCGCGGCGGTGACGATGCCCGACTGGTGTCGACCGAAGAACGGGTACGACGCCGAGGCGCCGGACGACCCGTCGGCATGCGCCTGGACGGCTCGGTCCGTGCCGATCCCGACCCCGAGCCCCAGGACGCCGGCTCCGACCCCCGTGCCGACGAGCCCCAACAGACCGCGGCGCGAGAGGCCGCCTCCGTCCGTCACCGTCAGGCGACCAGCGCCGAGGTCAGCTTGCTGAGCGGCTCGCTGAGGGCGTTGACGGCGTCCGACAGCTTCTTCTTGTCGGCGTCGGTCAGGTCGGTGTACGAGGAGTAGCCCGCGTCGAGGCTGCCGTAACCCGCGAGCAGCGTCTCGACCTTCGTCAGCTGCGCGTCGATCGAGGTCGCCAGTTCGGGGTCCTTCTGGTCGACGATGTCACGCACTCCGTCGAACGCCACCCGGGCGCCCTCGAGGTTGCCCTGGAAGTCGTAGAGGTCGGTGTGCGACCAGATCTCCTCCTCGCCGGTGATCTTGCCGGTGGCCACCTCGTCCATCAGGCCGACCGCGCCGTTGGCGATCGTGTCGATCCCGACCGTGAAGTCGCTCGCCGTGACCTCGTCGTAGAGGTCCTTCGTGTCGCTCGTCAGCAGGTCGGCGTAGTGCGTGCGTTCGTCGGCCGTCAGGGGGACGTACGCCGCGCCTCCGTTGTCCGACGCCGCGGGCTGCCAGAGGTCCTTCTCGATGCGGTGCCAGCCGGTCCACTCGGTGCCGGGCTCGACGTCGGCCTCACGGAAGTCGATCTTGGGGTCGAGGTCGCCGAAGGACTCGGCCACGGGCTCGATGCGCTCGTAGTGCGCCCGCGCGGACGGGTAGAGCGATCGCGCCTTCTCGTCGTCGCCGGCGGTGTACGCGGCGAGGAACTCCTCGGTGGCCGTGACGAGCTGCCCGGTCTGGTCCTTGACGTAGCCGACGTAGGCCGTCGCCGCGGCGTCGATCTGCTGCTTCTCGCTGCCCGTGGCCTCGACGGCCGTGCCCGAGTCGGTCACCGTGAAGGAGGCGCGCACACCTTCTCCGACGAGCCCCGGCACGCAGGCGGTCCAGTAGTCGCCGGCCGGCACCGAGACCGTCATCGAGCCCGTGGTGCCGGGGCCGATGTTCTCCTTCTCGCTGATGATGCGGAGGCCGTCGTCGGCGAGCAGCTCGAACTCGCTGTTGTCGCTGCCGGTGTTCGTCATGGTGAACGTGACGGGGCCGCTCGGCACCGAGGTCGTCGACAGCGAGCACGAGTCGTCGGAGCCGTCGACGGTCACGGCGGTGGCCGCGGAGGAGCCGGCCGGGGCGTTCGCGACGCACCCGGTCAGGGCCAGTGCGAGCGCGGCGACGCCCGAGGCGACGGCGAGGGGGCGGAGGGGGCTGGCGATCATCGGGATGCTCCTGCGGTGCGGGGGGACGGGGTGGTCGGGGAGGTGGACGTGCCGCGGGTCGTGGCCGAGCCGGACGAGTCGGACGTGCTCGGGGTGCCGGGGCGACGGCGCCGGGTCGCGCGCACGAAGAAGGGGACGACGACGGCGAGGTAGGCGAGCCAGACGACCACCTGCAGCCAGCTCGGCGTCGGCGTGAAGTTGACGAGCCCCTGCAGCAGGGTGCCGTACCAGCTTGTCGGCGGCACGGCCGCGCTCACGTCGAAAGCCAGGGAGGCGCGGCCCGGCAGCACGGACGCCTCCTGCAGGTCGCCCACCCCGTAGGCGAGGACGCCCGCCGCGACGACGACGAGGAAGTAGCCGGTCACCCGGAAGAACCGGGCGACGTCGAGGCGGACCACGCCGCGGTAGATCGCCACCTGGATCGCGACGGCCGAGAGGATGCCGAGGAGCGCGCCCACCAGGGGTGTCGCGCCGCCGCCGGTCGACTGCACCGTGGCCCAGACGAAGAGGGCGGTCTCGATGCCCTCGCGTCCGACCGAGAGGAAGGCCAGGGCGACGATCGCCCCGGCACCGCCGACGAGCGCCCGGTCGAGGCCCGACTCGAGTTCGCCGCGCAGGCCGCGCGCGGTCCGAGCCATCCAGAAGACCATCCAGGTGACGAAGCCCACGGCCACGATCGAGAGTCCGCCGCCGATGATCTCCTGGGCCTGGAAGGTGAGCCCGTAGGTGCCGAAGGTCAGCACGGCGCCGAGTCCGAGGGAGAGGACGACCGCGGCGCCGACGCCCAGCCAGAGGCGGGGGAGGACGTCGCGCCGGCCGATCTTGACCACGTAGGCGATGAGGATGCCGACCACGAGAGCGGCCTCGAGGCCCTCTCGGAGTCCGATGAGGTAGTTGGCGAGCACGGGGACGGCTTTCTCGGAGGGGAGTGGAGCTCGTCGTCGAGCGGGGGCGGGATCGGGCTCACGGTGGACCACGCCGGGTCGGGCCGGGACAGGACCGAACGGGCTGGTATGGTTAGGCTAACCTCACTTAGGGCACCCTGAGCCAGACCGACAGTAGTGCGGCTCGGCATATCCTGTCCAGTGATGAACTCCTCCGCCTCGCCGACGCCCGCGTCGCCCTCGACTGCCGGCGACCCGCGGCTCGAGCGCGTGCTCTTCGTCCACGCCCATCCCGACGACGAGACCATCACCACGGGTGGCACGATCGCCGCCCTGGTCGAGGCCGGTGCCGCCGTCACCGTCGTGACCTGCACACGAGGTGAGCTGGGCGAGGTCATCCCCGACGACCTCGCCGTCCTCCGAGGCGACCAGGCCGCCCTCGCCGTCCACCGCGAGGGCGAGATCGCCGCCGCCATGCACGACCTCGGCGTCGACGACCACCGGTTCCTCGGTTCGCCCGGAGCCCGCACGCCCGGCCTTCCCGAACGGGCCTACCGCGACAGCGGCATGGTCTGGCGGTCCGACGGCGTGGCCGGGCCGACGCCCGACCTGCACCCCGCGGCCTTCTGCGCCGCCGAGTTCGGCGAGGTCGTGAGCGACCTGTCGGCCGTCGTGCAGTCCGTGCGCCCGACCGCGATCATCAGCTACGACGAGGACGGCGGCTACCACCACCCCGACCACGTCCGGGCCAACCGGGTCGCCGTGCGCGCCGCGCGCCTCGTCGGCGTGCCGTTCTTCGCGATCGTGGCCGGCGCGGAGTCGGCCGAGGGCGCCGAAGCCGAGGCCCTCGCCACCGACGACACCGTGCTCACGATGGACGCCCGGCACGTCGCACCCCGCAAGCTCGCGGCGCTGCGCGACCATCGCAGCCAGGTCGAGGTGGTCGACCTCCCGGGCGGCCGCGCCGGCATCCGCTACCCCCACGGGGTCGTCGAGCCCGTGACGGTCCGTGAGTCGTTCCGTTTCGTGCCCGAGCCGACGACCGACGGGGACGCCTCCGAGATGGCGCAGATGACGACGGGCGGTCGCGTCGCCGCGCTCGTGCTGGCGCTCGCCGCCGGGGCGGTGTTCGGCACCATCGGCACCGTGATGCACCAGTCGACGATCACCGTCGCCGGCTCGCCGATCTGGTCCGGGCTCGTGCTCGCGCTCCTGATGAGCCTCACGCTCCTCGCCGGCCTCCGCTCGGTCTTCGGCTCGCGGGCCATGGCCGGCGCCGCCGCCGTCGGGCTGCTCGGGGCGCTCGTCGTCCTGTGGCAGGCGAGTCCGGGCGGATCGATCCTCGTGCCCGACAACACGCCCGCCCTGGTCTGGCTCGGCGGGGTGTTCCTGATCTGCCTCGTGGTGCTCGGGTGGCCGCGGTTGCGGGGCCCGGTCGCCGGGGGCGCGACGCCGTCCGGCGGCTCGACCCGCGCCTCCTCGGTCGAGGCACAGCCGGCAGACGATAGGCTGGACGCCCTGCCCGACGCGAAGGGAACCCCCCAGACGTGACGTACGTGATCGCACTTCCCTGTGTCGATGTCAAAGACCGTGCCTGCATCGACGAGTGCCCCGTCGACTGCATCTACGAGGGCGAACGCTCGCTCTACATCCACCCCGACGAATGCGTCGACTGCGGTGCGTGCGAGCCGGTGTGCCCCGTCGAGGCCATCTACTACGAAGACGACCTGCCCGACAAGTGGGCCGAGTACTACAAGGCCAACGTCGAGTTCTTCGACGAGATCGGCTCGCCCGGCGGCGCGGCCAAGGTCGGCGTCATCGCCAAGGACCACCCCGTGATCTCGGCGTTGCCTCCTCAGGGCGCCGGCGCCTAGGTCGGCCTCCGTGGCACTCGACCTTCCCGAGTTCCCCTGGGACGCCCTGGTGCCGTACGCGGCGACCGCCCGACGTCACCCCGGTGGCATCGTCGACCTCAGCGTCGGCTCGCCCGTCGACCCGACGCCCGACGTCGTCCGCGAGGCCCTGGCCGTCGCGACCGACGCCCACTCGTACCCGCAGGTGGCCGGCACCCCGGCCCTGCGGTCGGCCATCGCCGAGTGGTACGAGCGGCGCCGCGGAGTCACCGGGCTCGGCGACGCGAACGTGCTGCCCACCATCGGCTCGAAAGAACTCATCGCAGGCATGGCCCTCTGGCTCGGGGTCGGCCCGGGCGACACGGTGGTCTATCCGACGAACGCCTACCCGACCTACGCGCTCGGTGCCGCCCTCGTCGGCGCGACGGCCCTCGCCTCCGACGACCCGGCCGAGTGGCCCGCGTCGACGAAGCTGGTCTGGTTGAACAGCCCGGGCAACCCCGACGGAGCCGTGCTCGGCGTCGAGGGCCTGCGTGCGGCCGTGGCCCGTGCGCGCGAACTCGGTGCCGTGATCGCCGGCGACGAGTGCTACGCCGAGCTGGGGTGGACGGGCGACTGGGCCGATCGCCCCACACCTTGCATCCTCGACCCGCGCGTGGTCGGTGACGACCTCCGCGGCGTCGTCTCGGTCTATTCGCTCAGCAAGCAGTCCAACCTCGCCGGGTACCGCGCGGGCTTCGTCGCGGGCTGTGACCACGTCGTCGGGCAGCTGCTCGCCGTGCGCAAGCACGCAGGGCTCATGCCGCCGGCCCCGGTGCAACAGGCCATGGTGGTCGCGTTGGCCGACGAGGCCCACGTGGTCGAGCAGAAGGCACGGTACGCGGCCCGCCGAGCGAGCCTCCAGCCCGCCCTCGAGGCGGCCGGGTTCCGCATCGACCGCAGCGAGGCCGGGCTCTACCTCTGGGCCACGCGCGACGAGGACGCCTGGGTCACGGTGTCCTGGCTCGCCGAGCGCGGAGTGCTCGTCGCTCCCGGGTCGTTCTACGGGCCGGCCGGCGGTCGTCACGTCCGCGTGGCGCTCACGACGACCGACGAGCGCATCGACGCCGCCGTGGGGCGACTCGGCAGCTGACCGCTAGGCTGACCGGGTGACTGACACTGCCAACGACGCCCAGAAGGCCACGCTGCAGTTCCCGGGGGGAACAGCCGAGTTCCCGATCGTCGCGAGCACCGAGGGTGCCTCGGCGATCGACATCTCGACGTTCACCAAGCAGACCGGTTACACGACCCTCGACACGGGGTTCGTGAACACCTCCAACGCCCGAAGCACCATCACCTACATCGACGGTGATCAGGGCATCCTGCGCTACCGGGGCTACCCGATCGAACAAGTCGCCGAGAACTCGACCTACCTCGAGACGGCCTGGCTGTTGATCTACGGCGAACTGCCCACCCCCGACCAGCTCGCCGACTTCGACGCGCGCATCCGGCGGCACACGCTGCTGCACGAAGACCTGCGCCGCTTCTTCGACGCCCTGCCGCACAACGCGCACCCGATGTCGGTGCTGTCGAGCGCGGTCGGCGCCCTGTCGACGTTCTACGAAGACAGCATGAGCGTGCACGACCCCGAGCAGGTCGAGCTGCAGACCGTGCGACTGCTGGCGAAGCTGCCGGTCATCGCGGCCTACGCGCACAAGAAGAGCCTGGGGCAGGCCTTCCTCTACCCCGACAACTCGCTGAGCTTCGTCGACAACTTCCTCAAGCTGAACTTCGGAACGATGGCCGAGCCGTACGAGGTCAACCCCGTCCTCTCGAAGGCGCTCGAGCGTCTGCTCATCCTGCACGAAGACCACGAGCAGAACGCGTCGACGTCGACCGTGCGCCTCGTCGGCTCGACCCAGGCCAACATGTTCTCGTCGATCTCGGCCGGCATCAGCGCCCTCTACGGGCCGCTGCACGGCGGGGCCAACGAGGCCGTCCTCAAGATGCTCGCCGAGATCCGCGACAGCGGCCAGGGCGTCGAGCGTTTCGTCGAGCGGGTCAAGAACAAAGAGGCCGGCGTCAAGCTGATGGGCTTCGGCCACCGCGTCTACAAGAACTACGACCCCCGCGCCAAGCTGGTCAAAGAGAGCGCCACCGAGGTGCTCGAGTCCCTCGGCGTGAAGGACGACCTGCTCGACATCGCGATGGAGCTCGAGGGCATCGCCCTGGCCGACGACTACTTCGTCGAGCGCAGGCTCTACCCGAACGTCGACTTCTACACGGGCGTCATCTACAAGGCGATGGGCTTCCCGCCCCGCATGTTCACCGTGCTCTTCGCGATCGGGCGCCTGCCCGGCTGGATCGCCCACTGGCGTGAGATGAACACCGACCCGACGACCAAGATCGGCCGCCCCCAGCAGTTGTACCTGGGCGCGACCGAGCGCGACTGGCCGCAGCGCTAGCCCGTCGGGGCGATCGGCTACCACGCCACCACGCCAGAAGATGGGCACGACGCCAGGCGAAAACCTGGCGTCGTGCCCATCTTCTGGCGTTTTGGAGGCGGGGTGGTGCTGCCTCGTCCGGCTACGCGTGCAGCTGCGAGTTCAGCGTGATGCCGTGGCCCTTGCGGGGCAGGACCTCGACGGCACCGGTCAGCGAGTTGCGGCGGAAGAGCAGCCCGGGCTGGCCCGAGAGCTCGACGGCCTTGACGGTCTGCGGCGACCCGTCGTGGGTCGGCGTGCCGCCCACGACGACGACCTTGGTGCCGGCCGTCACGTAGAGTCCGGCCTCGACGACGGTGTCGTCGCCGATCGCGATCCCGATGCCGGCGTTGGCGCCGAGCAGGGCGCGGGCACCGATCGTCACTCGCTGGGTGCCGCCGCCCGACAGCGTGCCCATGATCGAGGCGCCGCCGCCGATGTCGGACCCGTCGCCCACGACGACGCCCTGCGAGATGCGGCCTTCGACCATCGACGAACCCAGGGTGCCCGCGTTGAAGTTGACGAACCCCTCGTGCATCACGGTGGTGCCCGGGGCCAGGTGCGCACCGAGCCGCACCCGCGAGGCGTCGGCGATGCGGACGCGGTCGGGGGAGACGTAGTCGAGCATGCGCGGGAACTTGTCGATGCCGGTCGCGACGATGCCCGCTCGCTGCAGCGTCGGACGCAGGCGCGCGAAGTCGTCGGGGTGGACCGGGCCCGCGTTCGTCCACGTGACGATGGGCAGGTGCCCGAAGACGCCGTCGAGGTTGATCGTGTTGGGCTTCACGAGCAGGTGGCTCAGCAGGTGCAGGCGGAGGTACGCGTCGGGCGTGGACGCAGGAGGCGCGCTCAGGTCGATCTCGACCGTCACCGGGACGAGGTCCACCGCGCGGCGCTCGTCGGGGCCGGCCGCGTCGGCCAGCTCGGCCGGGACGATCTCGGGGTCGCGGTCGGCCGGCAGGGTGCCGAGCCGGGGGGAGGGGAACCAGGTGTCGAGCGTGGTGCCGTCGTGCGAGACGGTCGCGAGGCCGTACCCGTAGGCGTGGGTCGGGGCGGTGGCGGTGGCGTCGGAAGTCATGGACCCGAGCGTATCGGCAGCCGCCGACGAGCCGGTTCGGAGGCGACCCGTGCCGTCGGCCCGTAAACTCGCCCGCATGGCACCGATCGACCTCTCCGTCTCGCCCGTCGACGTCACGAGGCAGCTCTGCGACATCCGGTCCGAGTCGGGCGACGAGCGCCTCGTCGCCGACGAGATCTGGGCCACGCTCGAGGGCTGCGACCACCTCGAGCTGTTCCGTGACGGTGACGCGATCGTCGCGCGGACGCAGCTGGGCCGGGCCTCTCGGGTCGTGATCGCCGGTCACGTCGACACCGTGCCCATCAACGAGAACGTGCCCACGCGTTACGAGACCGAGGGCGACGTCGAGTACCTGTGGGGCCGGGGGACCGTCGACATGAAGGCCGGCTGTGCCGTGCACCTCCGCCTCGCGGTCGAGCTGACCGAACCGAACGTCGACGTGACGTGGGTCTGGTACGACCACGAAGAGGTCTCCGACGCGCTGAACGGCCTTGGTCGCCTCGCGCGCCTCCGGCCCGACCTGCTGGCCGGTGACTTCGCCGTCCTGGGCGAACCGAGCAACAGCGGGGTCGAGGGTGGCTGCAACGGCAACCTCCGCGCCGAGATCCGCACCTTCGGTGCCCGCTCGCACAGTGCTCGGTCGTGGGTCGGCGACAACGCCATCCACAAGGCCGCGCCGATCCTCGACGTGCTGGCGGCCTACGAGGCTCGTGAGGTCGAGGTCGACGGGCTCGTCTACCGCGAGGGCCTCAACGCCGTGGGCATCACGGGTGGCGTGGCCGGCAACGTGATCCCCGACGAGTGCATGGTGCACGTCAACTACCGTTTCGCCCCGAGCCGCAGCGCCGACGAGGCCGTCGCCCACGTGCGCGAGCTCTTCGAGGGCTTCGACGTCACGATCGTCGACCTCGCTCCCGGCGCCCGGCCCGGCCTGGACGCCCCGCTCGCGCAGCAGTTCCTCCGCGCCGTCGGCGGCGAGGCCAAGCCCAAGTACGGCTGGACGGACGTCGCGCGCTTCTCCGCCCTCGGCGTGCCCGCCGTCAACTACGGGCCCGGCGACCCGATGCTGGCCCACCACGACGACGAGCGCGTGCCCGTGGAGCAGATCCTCGACAACGAGCGCGGACTGCGGGCGTGGCTGACGGCCTGACCGTCGACGAGGCGAGCCGCGCCTCCTCGTCCCCGCTCTCGCGTCACGCCCCCCGCAGACCGATCTCGCCGTCGAGGCGTCTCGTGCTGCACTACCGCCTCACGCCGTGGTGGGCCCGGGTGCTCGTGGCGTTCGTGCTGTCGCGCGTCGTCAGCACGATCGCGCTGCTCACCTTCGCCGGTGCCCAGCAGGCCAACGCGTGGACCCTCGCGAGCCCCGACTACGGCAGCTTCGCGACGATCTGGGACGGTCACTGGTATTACATCATCGCCGCGGTGGGGTACCCGAGCGACCTGCCGATCACGGGCGACGGTCACGTGGGCGAGAACGCCTGGGCGTTCATGCCCGCCTACCCGTTCGTCGTCGGTGGGCTGATGACCCTGACGGGCCTGCCCTTCGCGACGCTCGCCGTCGTCGTGTCGGTCGCCTGCGCCGCGGGGACGGCCCTGCTGTTCTACCGCCTCATGCGGCACTCGCTGCCCGAGTCGACCTCGTTGTTCGCGGTCGTCCTCTTCTGCGTGGCGCCCCTGTCGCCGCTGCTGCAGGTGGCCTACGCCGAGTCGATGTTCTTGCTGCTGCTCTGCGCGAGCCTGCTCCTGCTGGTGCGGCGACAGTACCTGGCGATGCTGCCGGTCGTGCTGGTCATGTCGTTCACGCGGCCCGGGGCCCTTCCGCTCGCCCTCGCGATCGGACTGCACGGGGTGCTGCGCTGGTGGCGTCGGCACGACGATCCCTTCCCGGTGCGCGAGCGGGTCCGGGTGGCGGCGGCAGCAGCGGCCACGGCCGTGTTCGGCGTCGCGTGGCTGATCGTCGCCGGTGCGGTGACCGGCGTGCCGGGTGCCTACACCGAGACCGAGCTCGCGTGGCGGGCGGCGTACATCGGCTACGGGCCGCTCGTGCCGTTCACCCCCTGGGTCGACGGGGCGAACTGGTGGTTTCCGGGTGGTTCCGGCATCGCCCTGCTCGTCCTGACCCTGCTCGCCTTCACGGCCCTGATGCTGTCGCCGTGGGCGCGCCGGACGAGCGTCGACCTGAGGTTGTGGGGCGTCGCCTACGCGCTCTACCTGCTGGCCGTGTTCTTCCCGCAGTCCAGTACCTTCAGGCTCCTGATGCCGCTCTTCCCTCTGCTGGGCGTGCTCGCGGTCCCGCGCTCGAAGGTCTACCGCGCGCTGCTCGTCGCCGTGTTCGTGGCGGCCCAGTGGGTGTGGCTCTACTACTGCTGGTGGGTGAACGGGTACGACTGGACGCCGCCGTGATCGGTCGTCGGACGGCGTCGTTTAGGTCGGGGGCTGGAAATCACGGATAATGGGACCAGCAACTTGCGAAAGGGGACTATCTGATGGCAGCCATGAAGCCGAGGACCGGCGACGGGCCTATGGAAGCCGTTAAGGAGGGCCGTCTCATCATCGTGCGTGTTCCGCTCGAGGGTGGGGGACGCCTCGTGGTGTCGGTCAACGACGACGAAGCCAAAGAGTTGCACGACGCCCTCGCCGGCGTCGTGAGCGCCTAGTCGGCCACCTCCTTAATAGCCCCGGACGCCCCGCCCGTCGCACCTGCGACGCGCGGGGCGTCCGTGCGCGTGCCCGCCGTCTGCTGCCCGCCGTCTGCCGCCTGCCGCCCGACGCACGAGCCCGGGCGCCACGCCGGGCGTGGGCGTCTCAGCGCTTGACGAGCGAGAGCAGGCCGTCGCCCGCCGTCGAGAGCGAACTGATCACGGCCTGTGAGGTCGACACCTCGGTCAGCAAGGTGCGGAAGCCCGTGGTCGTGGTGTCGCGGACGGCGGGATTGGCCACCCGGCCGTGCCAGAGCGCGTGCGCGACGAGGACGAGTCCGCCGGGACGGGCGAGTCGAAGGCCGTGCTCGACGTACTCGATGACCGAGCCGGGGTCGGCGTCGACGAAGACGATGTCGTACGAGTTCTCGTTCATGCGAGGCAACACGTCGGCCGCGCGGCCTGCGATCAGGCGGAAGCGGCTGGCCGGGACGCCCGCCTGCAGATAGGCGTCACGGGCGGCCTGCTGGTGCTCGATCTCGCGGTCGATGGTCGTCAGGACGGCACCGGGGGCGCCCGAGAGCAGCCAGAGTCCGCTCACGCCCAGGCCCGTGCCGACCTCGATGATCGACGAGGCGTTCGAGGCGGCGGCGACGACGGCGAGCTGGGCACCCACCGCCGGCGAGACGGCTTCGACGCCGACCTCGAGCGAATGCTGTCGAGCCTCGGCGATCGCGTCGCTCTCGGTGACGAGTTCTTCCGCGAACTTCCAACTTGACTCTATCTGCGACACACCCACTCCTCGAAAGGCCAACTCTAGGGGGTTCCCCGAGTCGTCACCGGTTAGTCTGCATGCGTGTCCATGTTCGGTCTGACGTTCGACAAGCTGCTCATCATCGGTGTGCTCGCGGTCTTCCTGCTCGGTCCCGAACGGCTGCCCGGGTACGCCTCGAAGCTCGCCCAGCTCGTCCGGACGGTGCGCGACATGGCCAACGGCGCCAAGACCCGCATGCGCGACGAGATGGGCCCCGAGTTCGACGACGTCGAATGGCAGAAGCTCGACCCGCGCCAGTACGACCCGCGGCGCATCATCCGCGACGCGTTGCTCGACGGCACGGACGCCGCTCCCAAGCCCTCGGCGCCGAGCATGGCGACGGCCGGTGCCGCCGCGGCCGTGTCCGCGGGGTTGCCCGGGGGCCGCTCCACCGCTCAGGTCGTGCCCCTCGCGACGGGCGAGGTGCCGCCGTACGACTCCGAGGCGACCTGACGCGCCTGCTGCGCCGCGCCTCCTGACCCCGCTCGCTTCGTGGCCCCTCCGGCCTCGGGGGCCGACGGGGCCCTGAAGTCCGGGCTTAGCGTCAGACGCCGCCGTGCAGCGCCGCCACGCGGGAGGCCTCGGCCCGGAGGGCGTCCACGACCCGCCGCACGGAGGGGCGCTCGGCCCTGTCGCGCCGCATCACGGCCGAGACCCAGCGCACGGCCCGGATGCTCTCGAGGGGCACGAGCACCATGTCGTCACGGGCGTCCTTGGCGGTGAAGCGCGGCAGCACGGCGATGCCGAGGCCGGCCCCGACGAGCGACTCGGTCACCTTGGTGTCGCTGAAGCGCTGGGCGACGCGCACGGGGCTGCCGGTCACCCGCTCGATCTCGCGATAGACCCACTCGAACGGGAAGTCGTGCGGGACGCCGATCCAGTTCTCGCCCTCGAGGTCGCCGGGTGCGAGCGAGGCGCGACCGGCCAGGCGGTGGTCGGCGGGCAGGGCGATGTCGAGGGGCTCGGTCAGCAGCGGGACGGTGACGAGCCCACGGCCGGGCCAGGGCTTGTCGTCGGACGAGTGCGCGACGACGACGTCGTGGTCGGCGGCCAGTTCGGGGAACTCACGGATCGACGGGTCGTGGTCGCTCGCGACCACCACGAGGCCCGGGGTCTCGGCCACCGTGCGCAGCAAACCCGGCAGCAGCATCTGCCCGCCCGTCGGGAAGGTGGCCAACGTGACCTCGCCCTGCGGGGTCGCGATGAAGTCGTCCCAGACCGCCTGGGCGCGCTCGAGGGCCACGGCGACGTCGGTGGCCGTCTGGGCCAGCACGCGCCCGGAGCCGGTGAGCACGATGCCGCGTCCCACCCGCTCGGTCAGTGCGACACCGGCCTCGCGCTCGAGCACCTTGAGCTGCTGTGAGACGGCGCTCGGGGTGCGGTGGGTGGCCCGGGCGACGGCGGCCACACTGCCTCGTTCGGCGAGTTCGCGGAGCAGTTCGAGGCGCTTGACATCCATGTAGTGAAACTACCCTGTTTCGGTAGAAACGTGAGATTGATCTACCGCTTTTCGAGGCGCATCATTGAGGAGTCCCCGGAGCGCGTCGTAGCGCTCCCGAGCTCCGGTCGACCTGGTCCCGGGCTCGGTGGCGAATCCATCCCACCACGCAGAACCGCGCGCCGAACCGCGCCAGAAAAGAGTCCCCCATGCTCACCGGAATCATCGTCCTCGTCATCGCCGCAGTCGTCGGAATCGCCGGCTCGCTCGTCTCGGTCGCCCGCGACGGCTTCCGCGCCATCCCGACCAAGACCTACAACCGCTGGTCGTAGTCGACTTCGCGGTGGTCGGTGCGTCTCCCTCCTGAGCGTGCCGTCGCCGCGTGTGCCGCCCCCGTGCTGGGGTGCGGCACGAGCACGTCGCCGCCCCCGGGCGGGACGCTGTGACGAAAGGGCACCTCGCCACGCGAGGTGCCCTTTCTGCACGCGTCGAGTCGTCGACCCGCGTCAGGTGACGCTGAGTCCGAGCTTGCGGCCGGCCAGCCCCCGGGCCCGCACGGCCAGTCGGCCCGCCAGCTCGTCGATGGCCGCGGCCGCAGGATCGTCGGGAGCGGCGAGCACGACCGGCACCCCGTCGTCACCGCCCTGCCGCAGGCCCAGGCTGAGCGGCACGCTGGCGAGCAGCGGCACCTCGGCCTCTTGCCCGGCCGACAGTCGGCGTGCCGTCTCGGCGCCACCGCCCGACCCGAAGAGCTCGAGGACGCTGCCGTCGGCCTGGGGCAGACCGGCCATGTTCTCGACCACTCCGAGCAGCCGCTGACCCGTCTGGCGCGCCACGAGCCCGCTGCGCTCGGCCACGTCGGCGGCGGCCGGTTGAGGCGTCGTGACGACCAGCACCTCGGCGTGCGGCAGCAACTGCCCCACCGAGATGGCGACGTCACCCGTGCCGGGAGGCAGGTCGAGCAACAGCACGTCGAGGTCGCCGAAGTACACGTCGGTGAGGAACTGCTGGATCGTGCGGTGCAGCATCGGCCCCCGCCAGGCGACCGCGGTCGAGGCGTCGTCGACGAACATGCCGATCGAGATGACCTTCACGCCGTGGGCCACGGGCGGCAGGATCATGTCGTCGACGCGGGTGGGCTTCACGGACGCGCCGTCGGAACCGACGAGGCCCAGCAACCCGGGGATGCTGAAGCCGTAGACGTCGGCGTCGACGATGCCGACCGCCAGGCCGCGGGCCGCGAGGGCGACGGCGAGGTTCGCGGTGACGGTGGACTTGCCCACGCCGCCTTTGCCGCTCGTGACGGCGTACACCCGGGTCAGCGTGTCGGGCCCGAACTGCATGCCCCGCGCCGCCCGGCCCGCCCGGAGCTTCTCGGTGAGGGCGTGTCGTTCGTCCTTGGTCATGACGGTCACGTCGACGGTGACGCCGGTGACGCCGGCCACCGAGGCGGTGGCCTCGCGGACGTCGCGTTCGATCGTGTCGGCGGCGGGACAGCCCACGATCGTGAGCTTCACGGCCACCGTCGCCGCGCCTCCTGCGTCGACGGCGACGTCGCCGATCATGTCGAGCTCGGTGACGGGCTTGCGGATCTCGGGGTCGAGCACCCGACCGAGCGCGCGGCGCACGTCGTCCGGTGTCGGCACCGGTGGCCGGGTCGTCGGGGACGGCTCAGCCACGGTGCCCGTCGCGCCGGGTCTCGCGTCGTGACGGGGACGAGGAGGCGCGGGTCGTCTCGACCCCGGAGGCCTCGTCGTCGTCGCGCCGGTCGAGCTCGTCGAGCAGCGAGCGCAGCTCGGCCCGGATGAAGTCCTTGCTCGCCATGTCACGGATCGCGATGCGGAGGGCGACGACCTCGCGGGCCAGGTACTCGGTGTCGGCCAGGTTGCGCTCGGCGCGCTGACGGTCCTGTTCGAACTGCACGCGGTCGCGATCGTCCTGACGGTTCTGCGCGAGCAGGATCAGGGGAGCGGCGTACGAGGCCTGCAGCGACAGGATCAGCGTCAGCGCCGTGAAGCCGATGGCCGCGCTGTCGAACCGGATGTCGACGGGGGCGACCGTGTTGTAGATCATCCAGACGACGCAGAACAGGGTGAGGGCGATCAGGAAGTAGGGCGTCCCCATGCCGCGGGCGATCGACTCGGTGGCCCGGCCGAACCGGTCGCTGCTGACGCGCTTGCGCCCGGGCAGCACCCGGGGGCGCAGGCCCTTCGGGGCGTCGAGGCGGACGTCGTTGCGGTTATCGCGGGCCATCGTCGCTCCTCGTGCTCTGGCCGATCGCGGGGCGACGGGCGCGACCACGCGGTCGGCTCGCGGTCAGGGGTTGGTCGGGGTCTTGACTGCGCCAGTCGTCGGGCAGCACGTGGTCGAGCACGTCGTCGATGGTGACGACGCCGACCAGGCGGTGCGACGAGTCGACGACGGGCACCGAGACGAGGTTGTAGGTCGCCATGACCCGCGTGACCTCGAGGGCCGTCGCGTCGACGCGGACCGGTTCGGTGGTCTGGTCGAGGATCGTGCCCAGGCGCTCGTTCGGCGGGTAGCGGAGCATCCGCTGGAAGTGCACCATGCCGAGGAACCGGCCGGTGGGCGGCTCGTAGGGCGGCAGGACGACGCAGACGGCCGCGCCGAGCGCGGGAGCCAGCTCGTGGCGACGGATGAGGGCCAGGCCCTCGGCGACGGTCGCATCGGCCGAGACGATGACGGGCTCGGTCGTCATCAGGCCGCCGGCGGTGTCGGAGTCGTAGCTGAGCAGCATGCGCACGTCGTCGGCCTCGTCGGGCTCCATCAACGTCAGGAGTTGCTCGGTGCGCTCGTCGGGCAGCTGGGCGATGAGGTCGGCCGCGTCGTCGGGCTGCATCTGGTCGAGGACGCTCGCCGCGCGGTGGTCGTCGAGGCCCGTGAAGATCTCGACCTGCTCGGCCTCGGGCAACTCTTCGAGCACGTCGGCGAGGCGGTCGTCGGACAGTTCGCCGGCGACCTCGAGCCGCCGCTCGGGCGTGAGGTCGAGCAGGGTGTTCGCGAGGTCGGCGGGCACGAGGTCGGAGTACGCGGCGATGAGGTGCTCGGCGCTCTGCGCCTCGCCCGGCCCGGCCTCTTCGATCACGTCGTCCCAGGCCGCGAACGCGGTGGGCGGTTTGACGAACGGCGACGGCGACGTCTTGGGCTTGCGCAGGAAGAGCTGGCCGACCTCCCAGTCGCCCTCGCTCACCTCGTCGATCGCCACGTCCTCGATGGTGGCGTGGCCGCCGCCGTGCCGGAACGACACCCGGCGACCGAGCAGGTCGGCGATGACCCGGGTCTCGCCGCCACGCTGCTCGAAGCGGCGGAGGGTGATGACGCCGTTCGTGATGATCTGGCCCGAGCCGATGCTCGTGACACGGCCGATGCCCACGAAGACCCGGCGTTTGCCGGGGACCTCGACCACGAGCCCCACCACGCGGGGCGCCCCGGTGCGGCGGTAGACCACCAGCACGTCGCGCACCTTGCCGACCTTGTCGCCCGCGGGGTCGAAGACGGAGCAACCGGCCAGCCGGGCGACGAAGACTCTGGTTGCACTCACGCGTCCAATTTAGTCGCTCGCACCGTCGTCGCCGACGGGGGCTCGGCAGGGGCACCGTGTTTAATGCAGGGATGACGAACCCGGGCCCCGTGGGGCGACGCCAGCCGATGGTGCCCACCCTGCCGCGGGGCGACGTCCTCGGCACCTACGACACGTATCCCGAGGCCCAGCGCGTGGTCGACCGGTTGTCGCAGGCCGAGTTCCCGATCAAGCGGCTGGCGATCATCGGCAACGACCTCAAGACCGTCGAACGCGTCACCGGTCGGCTGAGCTACGGGCGCGCCGCGCTGGCGGGGGCCGTGACCGGACTCTGGCTCGGGGTCTTCTTCGGGCTCGTCATGCTCGTCTTCGCGACCGAGACGGCGACCGCGGCCACCGTCGGGGCGGCCGCCCTGCTCGGTGCGGGCTTCGGCATGCTCTACGGCATCGTCAGCTTCGCGATCACGCGACGTCGCCGCGACTTCACCTCGACGCACCAGGTGCTCGCGTCGAACTACCAGATCGTGGTCGACCCCGAGGTCTCCGGTCGGGCGCACGAGATCCTCGCCCGTCCCGAGACCCCGCGCCGCTGACGTACCCTGGTGTCGACATGGCACCCCGCTACCCCTCCACGACGGCCACCCGGGCCGAGCGCTTCGCGCGTGGTTGGCTGACCGCCGGCGCCTCGACCATGGTCGCGGCCTTCTCCCACGTGGCGGGCGGCGGCATGCAACCCGGCGTGCTCGGCGTGGTCCTCGCTCTCGCCGTGGCCGTGCCCGTCTCGATCGCCCTGGCCGGCGTGCACCTCTCGACCGTGCGGCTGGCCGTCGCGGTCACGCTCAGCCAGGTCGCGTTCCACCTGCTCTTCTCACTCGGCGCCGAGGGTGGCGGCGGAGCCTCCGCCACGGGCGGCCACCATTCGGCGCTCGTCATCTCGACGGCCGCGGACGGGTCGGCGTCCGGTGCGATCGCGGGTGCCATGGTCATGGGCGGCCCCACCATGTGGCTGGCCCACGCCCTCGCGGCCGTGGTCACGATCGTCGCCCTCCGGCGGGGTGAGGGTGCCGCGTGGGCCCTCGTCCGACTGGCCGTCCGCGGTCTGACCGTCGCGCGCCTCCTGACGGCCGGGCACCGGCCCGAGGCGCCCGTCGTCCGCCGCCCGCCGACCCCGGCCGGCCTCCGTCCGTGCCCTCCCGGGCAGCGACACCTCACGGCCCGGCCCCGCCGCGGCCCGCCCTGCCCTGCCTGACCCCTCACGCCGTCGACTCCGTCGTCGGTGACCCCGTCGTGAGCGCCCCCGCGCCGTCGGGCCCCATCGTCATGCACCGCAGACCGATCGCACTCGCGATCGAGAGGACCAGATCCATGAACCGCACCACCGTCCCCGCATCCCTCACGACCCGCCGTCCCCGGTCGTCCGCCGTCGTCGCCCGGTCGGCCGCCGCTCTCGGCGCCGCCGCCCTGCTCGCGCTGGCCGCGCCCCTCGCGGCGTCGGCCCACGTCCACGTCGAGCCCGGCCAGGCCGAGGCCGGCTCGTACGAGACGCTGACCTTCAAGGTGCCGAACGAGTCCGCGACCGCCGGCACCGTCGGGCTCGTCGTCGACCTGCCCACCGACACCCCGTTCACCTCGGTGTCGTACCAGCCCCTGCCGGGGTGGACCACCGAGGTCACCACCAGCACGCTGCCCGAGCCGGTCGAGCTCGACGGCACCACGATCACCGAGGCGCCGACCCAGGTGACCTGGACGGCCGAAGGTGACACGCAGATCGCCCCGGGTCAGTTCCAGGAGTTCGTCATCTCGGCCGGTGCGGTGCCCGACACCGGGTCGATCGCCCTTCCTGCCCACCAGCGCTACTCGGACGGCACGGTCGTCGACTGGGCCGACGCGACGCCGGCCTCGGGAGAAGAGCCCGAGCACCCCGCACCGACCCTCTACGTCAACGACGCCCCGCCGGCCGACGAGCACGCCGGGCACGAGATGGACGACGACACGACGACCGCGGGTCTCAGCACCTCCGGCGACTCGGCGTCGGGGTCCGGCGACGGAGCGGTCGGACCGCTCGCGATCGGCCTCGGCATCGGCGGACTCGCCCTCGGCGCCCTGGCGCTCGTCGTCTCGGTCGTGGCACTGACCCGGCGGCCCCGGGCGACGGCGTCCGGTGCCTCGACGAGCGGCCGGGTGGACGCGTGACGGCCGCGCGCCTGCGGGCACCGCGCCTCCTCGGCGTCCTCGCGATCGCCGGCCTCGGCGCCGCGACCGGCGTCCTCGCCCTCGTGCCGGCGGGCCCGGCCGCGGCGCACGACTACGTCGTGAGCAGCACGCCCGCCGCCGGCTCGACCGTCGACTCGTCCCCGGCGACCGTGTCGATCACGTTCAACGACGTGATCCTCGACCTCTCGGGGACGGGCAGCTCGAACGTGCTCGAGGTGACCGACGCCGCAGGCCTGCACTACGAGGACGGCTGCTCGACCACCTCGGGGCCGACCCTCGCGACCGGTGTCGCGCTCGGGGCGCCCGGTGCCTACACGATGACCTACCAGGCGGTCTCGGCGGACGGTCACACCGTGTCGGACGCCGTCCCGTTCACCTACGCACCCGCCGCGGGCACCGCCGAGGGGGACGGCTCGCCGACCCGTCCGAGCTGCGGCAGCGCAGGAGGCGCGGGGGGCGACTCCGGCGCCTCCTCCGGCGACGAGACCGCTGCGGCCTCGCCCTCGGCGTCGACCGAGCCCGAGATGACGACCATGGCGACCCCGGGTGACGACACCGTGGCGACGCCGTCGGCAGCGTCCGAGTCGGGCTCGGTGAACGCCGGTCTCGTCATCGGCATCGCCGTCGCGATCGTCGTGCTGGCCGCCGCCGGTGTGGTCGTGGCGATCGTCACGGGTCGGCGACGGGACGGGACGCCGGCCGAGGCCGAGGTCGACGACCCGTCGGCCCCGGTCGGCGACGAGTCGTCCGACGGGCGATGACCCTGCCTCGCTGATCGGGGCGTGGACGGACGAAGGGCCCCGGGTGCGATGCACCCGGGGCCCTTCGGCGTCGGACCTCAGTCGCGCGAGATCCACGCCTCGACGTCGGCGACCGTGCGGGGGATGCCGACCGACAGGTTCTCGGCACCGTCGGCGGTCACGAGGATGTCGTCCTCGATGCGGACGCCGATGCCGCGGAACTCTTCCGGGACGGTGAGGTCGTCGGGCTGGAAGTACAGGCCGGGCTCGATCGTGAACACCATGCCGGGCTCGAGCACGCCGTCGAGGTAGAGGTCGCGGCGGGCGGCGGCGCAGTCGTGCACGTCGATGCCGAGGTGGTGGCTCGTGCCGTGCACCATGTAGCGGCGGTGGTACTGGTGGTCGGGCTTCAGCGACTCGTCGGCGGAGACCGGCAGGAAGCCCCATTCGGCCGTGCGCTCGGCGATGACCTTCATGGCCGTCGCGTGGATCTCGCGGAACGCGATGCCCGGGCGCACGATCGCGAACGCCGCGTCGGCCGCCTCGAGCACGGCCTCGTAGACCAGGCGCTGCACGTCGGTGAACCGGCCCGAGACGGGCAGCGTGCGGGTGATGTCGGCCGTGTAGAGGCTGTCGAGCTCGATGCCGGCGTCGATCAGGATGAGGTCGCCGTCGCGCACGACGCCGTCGTTGCGGGTCCAGTGCAGGACGCAGGCGTGGTCGCCGGACGCGGCGATCGTGTCGTAGCCGACCGTGTTGCCGTCGGCGCGGGCGCGACGGTTGAAGGTGCCCTCGACGAGGCGTTCGCCGCGCGGGTGCGCGACGATGTCGTCGAAGTCGGCGATCACGTCGGTGAAGCCCTTGCCCGTCACCGTCACCGCCTGGCGCATCTGGGCGACCTCGTACGCGTCCTTGACGAGCCGCAGCTCGCTCAGGTCGCGGGCGAGGTGGGCCGAGGTCGCCCGCCCGGGGGTGCCGTCGTCGTCGGGGGTCACGTCGCCCGCCGCCGAGGCGGGGGACTGCTCGGCTGCGGCCTCGACGACGGCATCGACACGACGGGTCAGGTCGGGGTCGGCTTCGCGGACGACGAGGGTCTCGGCGTCGACCGTGCTGACCACGGCCTCGAAGTCGGCCAGGTCACGCGTGGCGAGACCCAGGTCGGCGGCGACCTGCGTCAACGAGGGGCGTGGCCCGATCCAGAACTCGCCGATCTCGGGGTTGGCGTAGAACTCGTCCGAGTCGCGTCCGGCGCTCGCGCGAAGGTACAGGGTGGCGTCGTGACCGTCGGCCGTGGGCTCGAGCACGAGCACCGAACCGGGCACGGTGTCGGAACCCCAGCCCGTCAGGTGCGAGAACGCCGAGTGCGCGCGGAAGGGGTAGTCGCAGTCGTTCGAGCGGACCTTCGAGGAGCCGGCCGGCACGACCAGGCGGGTGCCCGGGTGCAGCGCGGACAGTCGTGCGCGGCGGTCGGCGGCGAACGGCGCCTGCTCACGCGGCTCGGGCAGGACGTCCGGGCGGTCGGCCCACTGCGACGAGATGTAGTCCTTGAACGTGTCCGACCCGGGGGTGGTGGAGCGGTTGGTGGTCGCGCGCGGCGCCTTCTGATCTGCCATGCCCACCATTGTCCCGCCAAACGGGCCGGACGCCCAGTCGGCGGGGTCAGGCCCCCGTGCGACTGAGCTGGGCGACGACCGGACGGTGGTCGCTGCCGGCGTCGTCGAGCTCGGTCACGACCCGGAAGCCGGTCGGCAGCCACTGCTCGGTCGCCATGACGTGGTCGATCGGGGCGCCGAGGAGGGGAGGGACGTCGGTCGGCCAGGTGCCGACCCCGGCGTTGGCGGTCGCCTCGGCGGCGTCACGGCAGGCGCCGAGGGCCCCGCCGTCGGAACCGAGCCCGGCCATGTGGTCGAGCGTGGCGTTGAAGTCGCCCGCCATGATGACGTCGCCCGACCGGCAGACGTCGGCGAGGTACCCGAGGCCGGCGCGCCACTGCCCCATGTGATCGGGCGTCGGCGACACGGGGTGGGCGGCGACGATCGTGGGACCCTCGCCCGACACGGGCGTCGCGACGACCGTCGGGAGCACGGGTGTCGTGCGCGCGTCGGTGGTGCCGTCGTCTCCGACCGCGACCTGGTAGTCGCCGAGCGCGGCGCTGATCAGCAGGGTCGTCGAGCGGCCGCTCGCGATCTGGTCGTAGGCCACCGTGTGCACCCACATGGGCTTGCCGGCGGCGGCCATGGCCTCGGCGACGGCGACGCCGACCTCCTGTCGGGTCTCGGGGAGGGCGATCACGTCGGCGCCGACCTCGGTCGCGAGGGCGACCACGGCGTCGGCCCCGGTCGCCGCGCCGAGCGTGTTCCACGACAGGACGGTGACGTCGGTGGGCGTCTTCTCGACGAAGTCGGTGCGGCCGAGGCCTCGAGCCGTCACGACGCCGGCCGAGAGGACGCCGAAGACGAGCAGCAGCACGGCCGCACTCGCCGTCAACGACCGGATCGGTCGGGCGATCAGGCCGAGCACGAGCAGCAGCACCGTCAGGACGATCGCCACGGCCGCGGCGACGAGGCGGAACGACACGACCTGAGCGACCGGGAAGACGCGCTGCAGCCCGACGGCCTGGGGCCAGAGGGCGGCCACCAGCACGGCGGCGACGGCGAGGACGAAGACGAGGGCGACGAGACGACGGATCATGGCCACTGGAGCCTAGGGGAACCCCCGACCGCAGGTCGGGCGCCGCACGGACGGCTCGGATGCGCGCCGCCTACGATGGGGGGATGCCCACGCGCCTGGTCGATCTGCACACTCACTCGAGCGTGTCGGACGGCACCGAGGCGCCCGCCGCGTTGATCGCGTCGGCCGTGCGGGCGGGGCTCGACACCGTCGCCCTGACCGACCACGACAGCACCGCCGGCTGGTCCGAGGCCTCGGCCGCCGTCGCCGGGACGGGGCTCACCCTCGTCCCCGGCATGGAGCTCAGCACCCGGCTCGGCTTGAACAGCGTGCACATGCTCGGCTACCTCTTCGACCCCGCGCACCCGGGTCTGGTCGCCGAGACGGCCCGCCTCCGCGACAGTCGCCTGCACCGCGCCGAGCGCATCGTCGAGCGCATCGCCGCCGACTACGACCTCACCTGGGGCGACGTCCTCGCGCAGGCCAGCTCGGGGGCGACGCTGGGCCGGCCGCACATCGCCGACGCCCTCGTCGCGAAGGGCTACGCACCCGACCGCAGCGCCGCGTTCGCGGGCATCCTGCACTGGCGGTCCGGGTACTACGAACCGCACGAGGCACCCAGCCCCCTGATCGGCGTCCGACTGATCCGCGACGCCGGGGGAGTCCCCGTCATCGCCCACCCCGCGACCCGGGGGCGCGAGCCCAACGTCTCGAGCGAGGGCTTCGAGGCCCTGGTCGACGCCGGCCTGCTCGGCGTCGAGATCGACCACCGCGAGAACACCACGGCGGGCAAGGCGCGACTGCTCGAGCTCGCCCGGCGGCACGACCTCATCGTGACCGGGTCGAGCGACTACCACGGCGACGGCAAGCCCAACCGGCTGGGCGAGAACACCACGGCTCCCGAGCAACTCGACCGGATCGTCGACGCGGCGACCGGGTGGGTGCCCGTCCGGGGCTGAGCCGAGCCGCGCCTTCTCGTCCCGGACGGCGACGTCCCGGACGGCGACGGGCCGGACGCACGAGACCCCCTCGCCGCGAACGGTCGAGGGGGTCTCGGTGAGGGTCGAGCGTCAGCCCTGGGGCTGCGACGACGAGTCGCCCGCCGGGCGGCGGCGACGGTTGCGGCTGCGCTTGCGCGGGGCCTCACCCGTGGCCTCGTCGGCCGGAGCGGCCGCGTCGGATGCCTGTGCGGCACCGCGGCCCGTGGCCGAGGGTTCACCCGAGGTCCGCACGGGGGCGTCGCCGCGACCGCGACCGCGACCCCTGTCTCGGTCACCCTGCGGGCCACCGGTGCGCTCGCGCGAGCCGGCCGAACCCGCCTTGACCGCCGACAGGGAGGTCGCGCGCAGGCGCCCCTTGGTGCCGGCGGGGATGTCGAGGTCGGTGAAGAGGTGCGGGCTCGACGAGTAGGTCTCGACCGGTTCGGGCTGACCCATGTCGAGGGCCCGGTTGATCAGGGCCCACTTGTGCAGGTCGTCCCAGTCGACGAACGTCACGGCGATGCCGGTCTTGCCCGCACGGCCGGTGCGGCCGGCGCGGTGCAGGTACGTGTCGTGGTCGTCGGGCACGGTGTGGTTGATCACGTGCGTGACGTCGTTCACGTCGATGCCGCGGGCCGCGACGTCGGTCGCGATCAGGATGTCCTTCTTGCCCGCCTTGAAGGCGGCCATGGCGCGCTCGCGCTGCTCTTGGTTGAGGTCGCCGTGGACGGCGGCCGCGTTGAAGCCACGATCGTTCAGCTCTTCGACGAGCTTGGCGGCCGCGCGCTTGGTGCGGGTGAAGACGACGGTCTTGCCACGACCCTCGGCCTGGAGGATGCGCGCGATCACCTCGTCCTTGTCGAGCGAGTGGGCGCGGTAGACGACGTGCTTGATGTTCGCCTGCGTGAGGCCCTCGTCGGGGTCGGTCGCGCGGATGTGGATCGGCTTCGACATGAAGCGGCGGGCCAGCGCCACGATGGGGCCGGGCATCGTCGCCGAGAACAACATGGTGTGACGGGTGGCCGGAACCTGCTGGAAGATCTTCTCGATGTCGCTGAGGAAGCCCAGGTCGAGCATCTTGTCGGCCTCGTCGAGCACGACCTCTTGCACCTCTTTGAGGTTCAGGAGGCGCTGGCCGGCCAGGTCGAGGAGGCGCCCGGGGGTGCCCACGACGATCTGCGCGCCGGCCTTGAGCTGCTCGACCTGGCCCTCGTAGGCCTTGCCGCCGTAGATGCTGACGATCTTGGTGGCACGGTTCGCGGTGGCGACCTCGAGGTCGTCGGCCACCTGGACGCAGAGTTCGCGGGTGGGGACGACGACGAGCACCTTGACGCCGGGGGCCGGGTCGAGGCCGATGCGCTGGATGATCGGGAGGCCGAAGCCGAAGGTCTTGCCGGTGCCCGTCTTGGCCTGGCCGATGATGTCTTGGCCGGCGAGGGCGAGGGGGATGGTCTGGGTCTGGATGGGGAAAGGTTCGAGGATCCCCTTCGACGCCAGAGCGTCGACCATGTCGGGGTCGATCGCGAGGTCAGTGAATGTCAAAGTGTTGCCCTGTCTCATATAGGGGGATGCGAGGAGTTTAGCCCGTCGCGACGGGCGGCCCCTCGGACCCCGTAAGATGTGGGCGTGGTGTCCTGGCCCGGTCGAGGTGCGAAACGCGGCGTCCCGTCCCTGCAGTGGCCGCGGCCCGTGTCGAAGCCGACCCCCGCGGCGCGGGTCGAGCTCGACCAGTTCACCCCTGACCTGTTGGTCTTCCTGGGGCACGCGGCCTACCTCGAGCTCGCGCTCTTCGAGACTCTCGGACGATCGTCGGCGTTCGCCCCCGACGTCCGTGCGAAGGAGACCACCGGTCGCATCGCCGAGACGACGTTGGCACGACACCGTGGCCTGGTGGCCGAGATCGAACGGTCGGGGCACGACGCCACCGAGTCGATGGAACCCCACATCGCCGCGATCGACGAATTCCGGGCTCGGACCGAAGGCACGGACTGGTACGAGGCGATCCTCGCGGACTACGTCGCGGCGGGCCTGCTCAACGACGTGTTCGTCCGGCTGGCGGCCGGGCTGCCCGCCGACCACCACAAGCGCATCGTGGCGGTGCTCAAGGCCCACGACGACGCACCGCTCGTCGTCCGAGAGCTCTCGGCGGCCATCGAGGCCGACCCGCGCCTGGCGTCTCGGCTGGCCCTCTGGGGGCGCAGGCTGGTGGGCGACACCCTGTTGGTCGCGCGCGCTGCCGTCTCGGCGTCGCACGTGTCGGCGGACGACGAGCGTCTCGAGCCGGTCTTCACCGAACTCATCGCCGCCCACACCCGCCGCATGGACGCCCTCGGGCTCACCGCCTGAGTCGTTCCCGCGGGGCCGGCTCCGGGGAGACCCGTCGCGGGTGCGCGGGTGGACCTCACACCAGAGGCGGCCGACCGGAGGTTCGGTGTCAGGATGCGGAGCGCACCAGGCGGGCGAAGTGCTCACTGTCTCGTGCCCGACGACGGACGGCCGCGACGCGGCAGACCACGAAGGCAGCGACGGCCGGGAGGACGAGCCCCACGACCCAGATCCAGCCGCCGTCCGCGGGCCACCCCGCCCAGGTGAGGGCCTCCCACACGATCGCCGCCACGACGGCACCGGAGGCCGGCGCGAGCAGGACGCCGCGGGTGTCGGCGTCGGGCAGCGCGTAGTGGAGGACGAACCCGAGGATGGCGCCGCCCAGGACGACGAAGAGGAGTTCCACGGCTAGCTGACGAACCCGACCTTGCGGCTCTCTTCGCTGCCGACCTCGACGTAGGCGAGCGACGCGGTGGGGACCAGGTAGGTCTTGCCCTTGGAGTCGGCGAGGGTGACGTACGACTTGCCGCCGTCGAGCGCGTCGCCGACGACCTTCTCGACCTCGTCGGCGGTCTGCGCCGTCTCGAAGCTGATCTCACGGGGGCTGTTGGTGATGCCGATGCGAATGTCCACGTGGTCACGATAACCGACCTCGCCGCCCCGGCTCTGCACGTTCACTGTCGGCGCACAGGCGGTTGCCCCTCGGGCCGTCGCCCGCGCACCGGACCGACCTCGATGTCGGTGCGAGCCGGTAGCGTCGGGACATGGCCTCGACCGTCTCCCCGCCCCTCCCGGGGCCCACGCGAGCCGTGGTGCCGACGGCTCTCGACGACTCGCAGCGAGCCGTGCTCGACCTCCCCGACGGGCGGTCGGCGGCCGTCCTGGGTGCCCCGGGTTCGGGCAAGACCCGCACGCTCGTCGAGTTCGTGGTGGACCGGGTCGAGGTGCGCGCGTGGGGCCCGGCGGCCGTGATGGCGCTGGCGCCGACGCGGTCGACGGCCACGACCCTGCGCGACGTGATCGCGTCGCGGCTCACCGTCCCCACCCCGGGACCCCTGGCCCGCACCGTCTCGTCGCTCGCGTTCGACGTGGTCGGCCACGCGGCGCGACTCGTCGGCCTCCCCGCACCGACCCTCCTCACCGGGGGCGATCAGGACAGCATCGTCCGATCCCTGCTCGAAGGGCACGAGCTCGACGGGACGGGGCCGTCCTGGCCCGACGGGCTCGGCCCGACCGTGCGTCGGCTCCGCGGGTTCCGGACGGAGCTGCGTGAGGTCCTCATGCGGTCGACCGAGCACCGCATCGGGTCCGAGGGGCTCCGACGTGCCGCCGAACGGGCCGACCGGCCCGAATGGGCGGCGGTGGCCGACTTCCGCGACGAGTACCTGGGCGTGCTCGACGCGGCCCGGGGGCGGCACCTCGACTCGGCCGAGCTCGTCGACTACGCCGTCGCCGCCCTCGACCGCGGCGAGACCGCCCCGGCCGTCGACGGACTGCGGGTCGTCCTCGTCGACGACGCGCAAGAAGCGACCGAGTCGACCGTGGCGCTGTTGCGCGCCCTGACCCGGCGGGGCGTCGCCGTGATCGCGTTCGGCGACCCCGACCTGTCGACCAGCGCGTTCCGGGGCGGTACGCCGGACGTGCTCGGCCGGCTCGGCCCCCGGCTCGGCCTGTCCGACGTCGAGACGCTCTACCTCTCGACGGCCCACCGCCACCAGCCGCCGCTGCGGGATCTCGTGCAGCGCGTCACCTCCCGGATCGGGACGGCCGGCGCCGGTCGTCAGCACGCCGCGGTGGCTGCGCCGGTGGCCGAGCCCTCCGAGCTCGGCGACGGGTCCGACTCCCCGGTGCCCCCGATCGTCACCGTCCGGGCCGACAGGCCGACCCACGAAGTGGCGTCGGTGGCCCGACTCCTGCGCGAGCACCACCTGGTCCGCGGGGTGCCGTGGTCGCGCATGATGGTCGTCGTCCGCAGCGGCGGGCAGGTGGCCGGCGTCGCGCGGGGGCTGCAGCTCGCCGAGGTGCCGACCCGCACCTCCGTCGCCGGACGCGCCGTTCGCGACGAGCACGCGGCGCGTCACCTGTTGCTCGCCGCTTCCGTGGCCGTCGGACGCGACGAGCTCACCGTCGAGCTCGCGACCGAGTTGCTGCTGGGGCCTCTCGCCGGCTTCGACCCGCTCTCGCTGCGACGCCTGAGGCTCGCTCTGCGCGCCGACGAGCTCGGGGCGGGCGGCGTCCGCTCGGCCGACGACCTGCTCGTGGAGGCCCTCGAGGGGGCCGGTCGGTTCGTCACGATCGACTCGAGGTTCGCGGCCCGTGCCGGGCGATTCTCGTCCAGCCTGGACGCGGCCCGTCGTGCCGCCGCGACCGGTGCGAGCATCGAAGAAGTGCTCTGGGGCCTGTGGGAGCGCAGCGGACTCGCGGCCGAATGGTCGGCGCGGAGCGACGGTCACGGCATCGTCGCCGCCGAGGCCGACCGTCACCTCGACGGCGTCGTCGCGCTGTTCACGGCCGCCAAGCGCTTCGTCGAACGCACCCCCGAGGCGCCGGCCGGGGCCTTCCTCGACTCGTTGCTCGGGGCCGAGGTGCCCGAAGACACGCTCTCGCCACAGGCGACGGCCGAGACGGTGCTGGTCTGTTCACCGTCGAACGCCGTCGGAGTCGAGGTCGACGTGGTCGTCGCCGCGCGCCTGCAGGACGGCGTGTGGCCGAACCTCCGCATCCGTGGCGGGCTGCTCGCGCCCGACGAACTCGTCGCCCTGGCCGAGCGCGGTCTGCTCCGGGGCGGCCCGTCCGACGACCGTGACGACGAGCCGGCCGCCCCCTCCGACGCCCGGGCCGCGGTGCTGTCCGACGAGTTGCGCATGTTCGCCCTCACGGTGTCACGCGCCACCCGGCAGGTCGTGCTCTCCTGCACCTCGAACGACGACGAGGGCCCCTCGCCGTTCTTCCGGCTGCTGCCCGACGGCTGCCCGGAAGCCCCCGCCGGGCACCCCCTGTCGCTCCGAGGGCTCGTGGGGCACCTCCGGCACGTGCTCGTCTCGTCGCCTCACGGCCCCCGGGCAGACGACGCGGTCGAGGCGTTGGCCCGACTCGCCCACGAGGGCGTGGCCGGGGCGTCCCCGGACGACTGGTACGGGCTGCTCGAGCCGACCACCGTCGAGCCGCTCATCGACCTCGACGCCCCCGAGGCCCACGTCCCCGTGTCGCCGTCGCAACTCGGGTCGTTCGAAGAATGCCCCCTGCACTGGTTCGTCGACCGGTTCGGCGGCTCCCCTCCCAACGCGGCGATGGGTCTCGGCACGGTGCTGCACGACGTCATGGAGCACGCCGAGGGCACGGACGTCGACTCGCTCTGGCGGGCGGTCGAGGCACGCTGGCCCGAGCTCGAGTTCGAGTCGGCCTGGATCGCCGAGTCCGAGAAACACCGGGCGCGCGACATGACCGAGAGCCTCTCCTCCTACCTGCGGGACTTCGAGGCGTCGGGTGGCAGCCTCCTCGGAGCCGAGTCGACCTTCACCCTCGACATCGGGCCGGCTCGTCTGCGCGGGTCGATCGACCGGGTCGAGCGCACCCGCGAGGGCGCCGCCGTCATCGTCGACCTCAAGACGGGGCGGTCGGCCCCGACGTCGCCCCAGGCCGTGGCCGAGCACCCGCAGTTGGGCAGCTATCAGGTCGCCCTCGCCGACGGCGCGGTCGAGGCCGTGCCCGAGGGCACACCCCCCGGTGGGGCGAAGCTCGTCATCGTGTCGTCGGGCGTCCGGGGCAAGCTGTACCGAGAGCCGGCCCAGGGGGCGTTCGACGACGACCGACTCGCGGCCTTCCGGGCACGGGTCGTCGACGCGGCCGAGCACATGGCGGGACGGGTCTTCGTCGCCCGCCTCGACGACCACTGCGAGGGCCGCCACGGTGGATCGTGCCGCATCCACGTGGTGGGCGAGGTGAGCGGCTCGTGACGGCCGAGGGCCGGGCCGCACCGGCGGGTGCGGATGACGGGAGCGGCGTCGGCGACACGACCCGCGCCTCCTCGTCCCTGCTCGGAGCGGCCGAGATCGCCGAGGCACTCGGGCTGCCCACCCCGACCCCCGAGCAGCAGGCCGTCATCGAGGCCCCACTCGAGCCCGCCCTCGTGGTGGCGGGCGCCGGCAGCGGCAAGACCGAGACCATGGCCAACCGCGTGGTGTGGCTGCTCGCCAACCGCCTCGTCGGCGTCTCGCAGGTGCTCGGCTTGACCTTCACCCGCAAGGCCGCCGGTGAGCTCGGTGAGCGCATCGAGCGGCGCATCGCCCAGCTCGCCGCCGTCGGACTGCTCGGCGACGAGGCCGACCCGTTCGACGTGCCCACCGTCTCGACCTACAACGCGTTCGCCAACGCGATCTTCCGGGACAACGCGCTGCGGGTGGGTCGCGAGAGCGAGTCGCAGGTGCTCGGCGACGCGTCGGCCTGGCAGTTGGCGCGCTCACTCGTCGTGGGAAGCCACGACGAGCGCCTCGCCGGGCTCGGCCGCAGCGTCGACGGCATCACCGAGGCCGTCCTCCGCCTGAGCCACGCCCTCAGCGAGAACGTCACCGGGCCCGAGCCCGTGGCGCGCCTGGCCGACCGGTTCCTCGACCTCGCGAGTCTGCCGTCGACCAAGGGCAGCGCCTACAAGTCGGTCGTCGACGCCGTCGGCGCGGTGTCGGCCCTCCCGCCGCTGCTCGACCTCGCCGCGGCCTTCGCCGACGAGAAGGCCCGTCGCGGCCTCGTCGAGTACTCCGACCAGGTGGCCCTGGCCCTCGAGGTCTGCGACACGGCTCCGAGCGTCGTGGCCGAGCTGCGCGACCGCTACCGCGTCGTGCTCCTCGACGAATACCAGGACACCAGCGTCGTGCAGACCACCTTGCTGTCCCGCCTCTTCGAGGGCACCGGGGTCATGGCGGTCGGCGACCCCCACCAGTCCATCTACGGGTTCCGGGGGGCCAGCGCCGCGAACCTCGGACGGTTCCCGGTGGACTTCGGGGCCCGACCCGACGCCGTGTTCAGCCTCTCGACGAGCTGGCGCAACGCCTCGCGCGTTCTCGACGCCGCCAACACGGTCGTGGCCGAGCTCGCACGGTCCGCCGGTGCGGTCGTCGGCGAGCTGCGCCCCCGGCCGGGTGCTCCCGAGGGTCGTGTCGAGCTGCTCTTCGACCAGACGCTGCCGGGTGAGGCCGACCAGGTCGCGGCGTGGCTGCAGCGAGAGCTGGCCCTCCCCACGGTGGTCGACCGCGAGCCCGCCCGCCGGACGGCGGCGTTGCTCTTCCGGTCGAAGAAGACCATGCCCGTCTTCGTCGAGGCACTGGCCGCGCGCGGGGTGCCATACCACGTGCTCGGCGTCGGCGGTCTCCTGCAACGCCCCGAGGTCGTCGACCTCGTGTCCTGCCTCCGGGTGCTGCACGACCCGTCGGCCGGTTCCGAGGCGATCCGTCTGATGGCCGGGGCCCGATGGCGGATCGGCGTGCGAGACATCGCGCGGTTGCGCGACGTCGCCTCGTGGCTCTTCTCGCACGACCACGCCCAGCAGCGCCTCGACGACGACGTCGCCGCCGGGTTCCGGGCGTCGGTGGCCGCCGGCGAGCACGGGTCCATCGTCGACGCCCTGGACTTCGTGGCCACGGCACCCCTGACCCATCGTCAGCTCGCCGAGTTCAGCGACGAAGGACTCGTGCGCCTGAGGCGGTTGGGCTCGCACCTCGCGTTCCTCCGGGGCCGCACCGGGCTCGACCTCGTCGATCTGGTCACGCTGGTCGAGCACGAGATGCTGCTCGACGTCGAGGTGGCGGCGGCCACCGGGGCGCCCTCGGGCGGTGCCTGGTTGCAGGCTTTCGAAGACGAACTGGCCGGGTACGTCGCGACCGACGAGAACGCCGGGCTCGGGGGCTTCCTGTCGTGGCTGGCGGCAGCCGAGCGTCGTGACGACATGGGGCCGCGGTCCGAGCAGGCCGAGCGGGGTACCGTCCAATTGCTGACCATCCACGGGTCCAAGGGGCTCGAGTGGGACGTCGTGGCGGTGCCCCGGCTGGTCGAGGGCGAGTTGCCCGGCACGTCGCGCGAGGGCGTGGGGTGGCTCGGTTTCGGCGAACTGCCGTACGAGTTCCGCGGCGACGCGGCCGAGTTGCCGGTCCTCGGCTGGCGGGGCGTCGCCGACCAGAAAGAGTTCGACCAGTCGCTGAAGGCGTTCAAGGACGAGCTCGTCGTCCGACACCAGGCCGAAGAGCGGCGGCTGGCCTACGTCGCGCTCACCCGTGCCCGTGACGCCCTGCTCGTGAGCGGTTCCTTCTGGACGAGTGCCGTGCGCCCTCGTCCGGCGAGCCGGTTCGTCGTCGAGCTGGCCGAGAGAGGACTCGTGCCGATCGGTGACCTGCCCGAGCGACCCGACGACGACGAGAACCCCCTGGCCGCCGCATCCCGCGAGCTCAGCTGGCCGCTCGACCCCCTGGGCCAGCGCCGTGCGGTCGTCGAGGACGCGGCGGCACGGGTCGCCGCGGCCGTGGACCGGCGCTCACGAGACGAGCCCGCCGACACGGAGCGGCCACGGCCCCGGTCGAGATGGTCGTCCGACATCGACCTGCTGCTGCTCGAGCGCGACGCCGCGCGAGCGGGCGCCGGGGCGGTTCCCCTGCCGCAGCGCATCCCCGCCTCACGGTTCAAGGACTACGTCGACGACCCGGCCGCGGTCGCCGCCGCCCTCCGTCGCCCCCTGCCCGAACGGCCCTACCGGGCCACCCGCCTCGGCACGCTGTTCCACGAGTGGGTGGAAGAGCGCTTCCGACCGACGGGCCGTGCCGAGACCCTCGACGCCTGGGGAGACGAGAGCGATCTCGACGACGAGCGGGTCGGCTCACCCGGGTCCGGGCCGGTCGACCCCGACGACGCGAGGAGGTTCGAGCACCTGGTCACGACCTTCGAGCGCTCGGCCTGGGCGACCCTCGAGCCCACCGACGTCGAGCTCGAGATCCACCTCCCCCTGGGCAATCGCACCGTCATCTGCAAGATCGACGCCGTGTTCGAACGCGACGGCCGGTTCGAGGTCGTCGACTGGAAGACGGGCAAAGCGCCCACCGACGACGCCGATCTCGAGCTCAAGCAGCTCCAACTGGCGCTCTACCGCGAGGCCTACGCCCAGTTCACGGGCATCCCGGCCGACAGGATCGACGCGGTCTTCTACTTCGTGGCCGACGACGTGGTGCTGCGGCCCCGGCACGTGGCCGACCGCCGTGAACTGGTCGAGCTCTGGCAGCGGGTCGAGGCGTCGTCTCAGACGTGACGGCGCTCGGTCGCCTCGAGCAGGTCCTCGACGCCGTCGACGTCGAGGGCGGCGGTCGATCCCGAGCCGATGCCGGCCCGTCGATCACCGGGCAACGAGTCGACGAGCTTCGTCATCATCTCGACGGCGTCGTCGACGACCGACGTGTTCTTGGTGCCGGTGCCGTGCAGCAGCCACTTCGCCAGGTCGAGTTCGCGGTACAGGGTCGCCCGGTGCCGCAGCTGGTGGTCGCTCGTGCCGCGGGCGGTGTTGTAGGCGTCGAACGCCGCGTCGACCGCCGTCGGGCTCGGGGCGCCGAGCAACCAGGCCAGGTCGCGGGCGGGGTCGCCGACCTGCAGGTCGTGCCAGCCGAGCACGCCGCTGACGGTGTCGCCGAGGACGAGCACCGAACCGGCGTCGAGGGAGCCGTTGACCACCGTCGGCTGGAACTGCCACAGCACCGAGTCCTGGATGGCGGCCTCCCAGCGCTCGAGCAGCGCGGCGGGCAGCAGGCGCGTCGAGGCCGCGCGATCGACCAGCGCCGCCGAGGAGCGCATGGCCTCGAACGGTGTGTGGCTGGTCAGGCCGGCGTCGGTCACGAAGCTCGTCGGCAGCGAGTGGATCGCCGCCACGGCACGGCCCAGCGCCGTGGGCAGGTCGCTGGTCGCGGTCAGTCGCGAGATCGACAGGTGCTCGCCGGGGACGACGTCGTAGACGATGCCGCGCGTGCGACCGATCGGCGCCTGGCCGCGGTAGGCGGGTACGTCGAACGAGAGCCGCCCGCGGACGCCTGCGCTCAGCGCGCGCAAGGCGTCGAGGTCGGCCGATTGCTCGGCCTCGGCTCGTTGCGACCGGGGGACACGGACGATGCAGTGCTCTCCGGCGCGGCCGTCGACGAGTGCGGAGTCGAAGTCGCCACCCGTCTCGCTGCCGTGGCGTGACGCGCGCGTGACCTCCAGGTCCGCGACGGCGGCCGTGGCCAGCGCGGCTAGAGTGAGATGAGATCTGGCCATGCCCTCAGGGTAGGCCGCCGCACGCGATGCCCTGCCGTGCGCCACGCTGTCAACTCGCGATGATTGGTCGTCCGATGTCCTCGCCGCTCACGTCCCGGCTCCCGTTGTCCCGCCACCAGGTCGACCGTGACTACCTCACCCGCGAGCGCGCCGGGGTCGTCGACGAACTGCTCGCCTCGGCGGCCACCCGTGTGCTGCCGGTCTGGCGGGGACGCACGCTCATGGCGTCGGCGGATTCGCTGGCCCTGCTGCCGGCCTCGTCGGTCCCGCCCGCCGACGACTACGTCTACCTCGGCGTCTCGAAAGACCCGTCGGCCGCCGAACCCGTGGGCACGCCCCTCCTGGCGGCGCTCCTCGACGACGAGCGCGCGAAGTCGCTCGCGGCCGACGACTCGGCCTGGGGCAGCCCGCGAGTGTCGGGCACGGCGTTGAGCGCGCGCGACGCCGGCCTGGCCGTCGAGGCCGTCGCCGTGGCGAACTGGCACGACTCCCACCGGTTCTCGCCGCGGACCGGTCGGCGACTGGTCACCGACAAGGCGGGCTGGGTGCGTCGAGACCCTGACGACGGCCACGAGATCTTCCCCCGGACCGACCCCGCGATCATCGTCGGCGTGACCGATGCCGACGACCGCCTCCTGCTCGGTTCGAACGCCCTGTGGGAGCAGAACCGTTACTCGTTGCTGGCGGGCTTCGTCGAGCCCGGCGAATCGCTCGAGCACGCCGTGCAGCGCGAGATCTTCGAGGAGTCCGGCATCAACGTCGTGTCGCCCCGTTACCTGGGTTCGCAGCCCTGGCCGTTCCCGGCGAGCCTCATGCTCGGCTTCCGGGCCGAGGTCGACACCGACGATCCCGGCACGCTCACCCCCGACGGTGCCGAGATCCTCGACCTGCGCTGGTTCAGCCGCGACGAGCTCGTCGCGGGCCTCGGCGACATCGTCCTGCCCGGGCGCACGTCCATCGCCCGCGCGATCATCGAGGACTGGTTCGGCGGCGAGATCGACCAGTGACCGAGGCCGCCGACCTGATCGCGGGGCTCGACGAGCAGCAGCGCCGGGCGGCGTCGAAACTGCTCGGTCCCGTGTGCCTGCTCGCGGGTGCCGGGACGGGCAAGACCCGCGCCATCACCCACCGCATCGCGTACGGCGTCGCCACGGGTGTCTACGCCCCGAACCGCGTCATGGCGCTCACCTTCACCTCACGTGCGGCCGCCGAACTGCGTGGTCGGTTGCGTCACCTGGGTGCCGGGGGAGTCTCGGCGCGCACCTTCCACGCCTCGGCCCTGTCCCAGCTGTCCTATTTCTGGCCGCAGACGATGGGCGGTCAGATGCCGCGCCTCCTCGACAGCAAGGCCAAGGCACTCGCCCACGCCGCCGAGTCCTTGCGTCTGAAAATCGACACTGCGGCCTTGCGGGATCTCGCGGCCGAGATCGAGTGGCGGAAGGTCTCGCGGCTCACCCTCGAGGACTACGCGAAGGCCCTGCCGGGCAGGTCGCTGCCGCCGTCGATCAGCGTCGAGAAGGCCGTCGACCTGCACCGTGCCTACGAGGCCGTCAAGGACGAACGGCGCCAGCTCGACTTCGAGGACGTGCTGCTCGCGACGGTCGGCATGCTCGAGCTCGAGCCGCGCGTGGCCCAGCAGGTGCACGAGCAGTACCGCTTCTTCGTCGTGGACGAGTACCAGGACGTCTCGCCCCTCCAACAAGACCTGCTCGACCTCTGGCTCGGCGGTCGGAACGACCTCTGCGTCGTCGGCGACGCCAGCCAGACCATCTACTCGTTCGCGGGTGCGTCGTCGGACTACCTGCTCGGGTTCGGCGCGCGGTACGACGACGCCACGGTCGTCCGTCTCGAGCAGAACTACCGATCGTCGCGGCAGATCGTCGACACGGCCAACCAGCTCATGCGGGGTCGGCCGGGGGCGTTGCACCTCCACCCGGCCGTCGAGACGACGGGTCCCGTGCCACCCGTGACCGAGTACGCCAGCGATTCGGCCGAGGCCCGGGGCATCGCCGAGACGATCGCCGACGAGATCCGCTCGGGCGTCGCCCCGGAAGAGATCGCCGTGCTGTACCGGGTCAACGTCCAGGCCGCGGCGATCGAGCGCGCGCTCGCCGACGTCGGCGTGTCGACCCGCATCCACGGTGCGACGCGGTTCTTCGAGCTGCGCGAGGTGAAAGAGGCCCTGATGATGATGAAGGGCGCGGCGGTCAGCATCGTGGGCGAGCCGCTCTTCAAGACCGTCAGTGACGTCCTGCGGTCGCTCGGCTGGACGCAGGACGCTCCCGACCAGAGAGGCGCGATACGCGACCGCTGGGAGTCCTTGAACACGATCATGGGCCTGGCCGAGGCGTCGGCGCCCGGGACGACCCTCCGCCAGTTCGTCGACGAGCTCTTCGCCCGCCAGGCCGGGCAACACGAGCCGACGATGGCCGCGGTCACCCTGGCGACGTTGCACTCGGCCAAGGGACTCGAATGGCGCAGCGTGTACCTGATCGGTCTCAGCGAGGGCCTCGTCCCGATCAGCTACGCGAAGGACGACGCGGCGATCGACGAGGAACGCCGCCTCTTGTACGTCGGCGTCACGAGGGCGCGTGAGCGGCTGCGGCTGTCGTGGAGCCGGTCGGGGCAGGGGCGCGGCGGCGAACGGCGCGTGAGCCGGTTCGTGGAAGAGCTGCGCACCCGCACTCCGGGTGGGGCGGCACGTTCGCGCGAGTGACGAGACCCTCGACGATCGAGATCGACTCGACCTCGGAGTCCTCGGGTGTACCGGTCGCGCCGCTCAGACGCGACCACAGACGGCGGGCGGCTCTCGTGGCGACCTCGTGGACGGACAGCAGCGGAGGCGCGGTGAGGGGACGAGCGCTCAGCTGACCGGCGATCGCGGGCCAGGCGCGGTCGGCCTCACCGGCGTGGAGGTCGAGACACCGGGCGCAGGCCGTCGTGCCGGGCACCGTCACGGGGCCGATCCGCGCGTGACGATCGCCCAGTCGCACCACGAGGTGCGTCAGGTCGGACCTCACCCACTCTCGGACCACCCCGGGGTCGACGACGTGCCCGCCGACCAGGACGCCCGTGGCGTTCCTCGGCGGAGGCAGATCGGCGTGGGCCCGGCGGACGTCGGCCCCGCAGGAGCCCAGGAGGCGCGCGACGGCATCGGCCACGGGGCCCGGCCCGCCGACGACGACGGTCGGCGGGACGATCGGCTCGGTGTCGCCGCCCAGCGCGGGTCGCAAGCGCTCGACCGAGGCCTCGACCGCGGCGCGGTCGACACCGAGGTGGGCGACGAGGGTGGGCAGGCCGCCTGCTCCGTGGCCCGCGGCGACGGCGGCGACCACCCGCTCGTCGAGCCTGCTGACCGGACTCAGGACGAGCGTCGGACGGTCGACGCCGACCTGGAGGGTCGACGGATCGCGCCAGACGACGGGGGTGCGGGGATCGAGGACGAGGGGCATCGTCCGATCATGTCGTGGAGCCGGGGCGGATCAGGGGTTGTGCACAGGTGACCGCGTGCCGAGGGGACGCGGGGTGTCAGGACCGGGGTGCGTCCGGGTCGGGCCCCGACCCGTCGGGCTCGATCGCCGACCCGTCGTCGCCCTCGCGTGGGCGGTCGTCGGTCGTGTCGTCGAGCAGGTCCTGGATGGCCTGGTCGACGTCGTCGAAGGCGGGTTCGTTCGACGTCAGTCGGGCCACGAGGGCCTGGGGGTCGTCGACGTCGGCACTGGTGGGCACGATGTCCGGGTGCGACCAGAGGTCGTCGCGACGTTCGGCCCCGACGGCGTCGGACACGGTCTGCCAGAGGACGGCCGCCTCGCGGAGGCGTCGCGGCCGCAGTTCGAGGCCGACCAGGGTGGAGAAGGCCGACTCGGCCGGCCCGCCGGCAGCGCGCCGCCGGCGCACCGTCTCGGCGATCGCCGCGGACTTCGGGAGGCGCGCCGTGGCCTGGGCGGTCACCACGTCGACCCAGCCCTCGATCAGGGCCAGGGTCGTCTCGAGGCGGGCGAGTGCGGCGAGCTGCTCGTCGGTCTTCGGAGGGATGAGGGCACCACTCTTCATCGCCTCTTGCAGTTCGCCGGGGTTCGAGGGATCGAAGTCGACCGCGAGTTCTTCGAGCCGGGACGTGTCGATGCGGATGCCCTGGGCGAACTCGCGGATGGACGAGATGAGGTGCAGCCGCAGCCATCGCGCGTGGCGGAACAGGCGGGCGTGGGCGAGCTCGCGGACCGCCAGATAGAGCTGCACCTGGTCGGCCTCGATGTCGAGGCCCTCGCCGAAGGCGGCGACGTTCTGGGGGAGCAGCGCGGCCTGCTGCTCGTCGAGCAGGGGGATGCCGACGTCGCCGCCGGACACGACCTCGGTCGAGAGCTGGCCCACGACCTGACCGAGCTGCATGGCGAAGAGTGTGCCGCCGACGCTGCGCATGACCTGGCTCGCCCCGGCGAGCATCGAGCGCATCTCTTCGGGAGCCTGCTCGCTGAGGACGCCGGTGAGGGAGTCGGCGATCGACGTGGCCACGGGCTCGGCGAGCTGGCTCCACACGGGCATGGTCAGGCGGGCCCACTCGGCCCGGGTCACCAGGCGGGGCGTGGCGGTGAGCTCGGCCACGAACGTGACGTCGTCGAGCCACAGTGCGGCGACGTGGAAGGCCTGCTCGTGGGCGGCGGTCTCGGCCGCGGTCGGCGCGACGGCGGTCTGGGTGCCCACGGCGGTCGCCTGTTCGGTGGCGATCGACCAGTCGATGCCGTCACCGCTGCTGTTGACGGCGTTCTGCAGCTGGCTCATGAGTCGTGCCACGAAGGCCGGGTCGTCGGGCAGCCCCGCGGCCCCGGCGAGCTGTGACGGATCGATGTCGGAACCGCCGGACAGGAACTGCCGCAGCATGTCACGGAACTCGTCCTCAGGCCCGCGCGGCGAATCATCGGTCATGCTGACTACGCTAGCTGCTGGCCGCACGAAGATCCTGGGATTCGGCCACCGCCCCGGGGCCGGCGCTCCGCTCGTGGCGAACGCGACCCGCGCCTCCCCGGCCGATCCCGAAAGGACCCTCCGTGGCCTTCTTCACGCCCCCGCGCACCTCCCCGTCGACCGCTCGCCGTGCGAGCCGGGTCGGCTGGCCCCTCCTGGGTGTGGCCGTCGTCTCGGCGGTCGTCCTGAGCCTGCTCCCGGGGCCGTACCTGATCGAACAGCCCGGCCCGGTGTTCGACACCCTGGGCAGCGCCGACTACGAGGGCTCGTCCCAACCCCTCATCACCGTCTCGGGCCACGAGACCTACCCCACCGCGGGCACGCTCGACCTCCTGACCGTCAGCGTCCAGGGCAACCAGGACGTCCGGCCGGGGTGGGTCGACGTCGTCCGTGCCTGGGCGGATCGCAGCCGTTCGGTGATCCCGGTCGAGGCCGTGTACCCGTCGGGGGTGTCGAACGACCAGGTCGACGAGCAGAACGCCGTGGACATGCAGAACTCGCAGAAGTCCGCCATCGCCGCGGCGTTGATCCACGAGGGGTACGCCATCCCCAGCGCCGTGACCGTCAGCCAGGTCTCCCCGGGCAGCCCGGCCGAGGGCGTCCTGCGCGAGGGCGACGTCCTGGTCAGCGTCAACGGCACGAGTCTCGCCACCGACGCGGACGTGGACGTCCTCCGCGGCCTCGTGGCGGCGAACGGTGCGTCGACGCCGGCCGAGGTCGTCGTCGACCGGGCAGGGACGAGCGTGACCGAGCAGGTCACCCCGCAAGAGGTCGACGGCACGCCGCTGCTCGGGGTCGGGGTCAGCGTCGACTACACGTACCCCTTCGACGTGACGCTGAAGCTCGACCAGGTCGGCGGACCGAGCGCCGGCATGATGTTCGCGCTCGGGATCATCGACAAGACGACTCCGGGCGAGCTCACCGGCGGCGAGAAGGTCGCGGGCACGGGCACCATCACGGCGTCGGGCGAGGTGGGCGCCATCGGGGGCATCCGGCAGAAGCTCTACGGTGCTCGTGACGCCGGGGCGACCGTCTTCCTCGCGCCGTCCACGAACTGCACCGAGGTCGTCGGGAACGTGCCCTCCGGGTTGGACGTCTACTCCGTCGCCACGCTGGACGACGCGGTCACGGCGCTCGAGACGGTCGCGGGCGGGGGCGACACGTCGTCGCTGCCCACCTGCACGGCCGGTCGATAGCGTTCGTGCAGCCCGCGCAAAGCTGAGAAGGGGACGCTGGGTCGGCCAGGCTCGACACGTAGGATGGCGGTCCACGTCCCCGTCAGCCAGGAGCACACCCTTGACGTCACCCGCATCGTCGCGAACCGCACGACGCTCGCCCCGATTGCCCGTCCTGGTCACGGTGGCCGTCCTCGCCGCCCTGGTCATCGCCTTCTTCATCTTCTCGTCGCTGCTGACGGACTACCTCTGGTACCAGCAGCTCGGGTTCACGGGGGTGCTGACGACGCAGTGGATCTCCCGCCTCGTCATGTTCGCGGTGGGCTTCGTGGCGATGGCGGTGCCGGTCTACGTCAGCATCGAGGTGGCCTTCCGGTTCCGCCCCGTGTACGCCAAGTTGAACTCGCAGCTCGATCGTTACCAGCAGGTCATCGAGCCCCTGCGTCGTGCCGTCGTCATCGGTGTCCCCGCCGTGCTCGGCCTCTTCGCCGGCATCGCCACGTCGACGCAGTGGCAGACCGTCCTCGAGTGGATCAACCGCACCCCCTTCGGCCAGACCGACGCGCAGTTCGGGCTCGACATCGGGTTCTACGTCTTCGAACTGCCGCTGTACCAGGCCGCGGTCGGCTTCGCCTCGGCCGTCGTCCTCATCGCCGGCATCGCCGCCGTCGCGACCAGCTACCTCTACGGCGCGCTGCGCTTCACCGGGCGGGAGGTGCGCATCTCGAAGGTCGCGCGCATCCAGCTGGCCGTCACCGCCGCCGTCTACCTCCTGCTGCAGGGCGTCAGCCTCTGGCTCGACCAGTACGCGACGTTGTCCGACGGCACGAACAAGCTGCTCACGGGCGCCACGTACACCGACGTCAACGCGGGCATCCCCGGCAAGCAGATCCTCGCCGGCATCGCCGTCGTCGTCGCGATCCTCTTCATCGTGACCGCGATCGTCGGTCGCTGGCGCCTGCCGGTCATCGGCACGGCCGCGCTCATCATCATCAGCATCATCGTCGGTGGCATCTATCCCTGGATCGTCCAACGGTTCACGGTCGAGCCCAGCGAGCGGACGGTCGAGTCGCCGTACATCGAGCGCAACATCCAGGCGACGCGTGAGGCGTACGGCGTGGCCGACGTCGAGGAGCAGACCTACGACGCGAAGTCCGACGCCGAGGCCGGCGCCCTGGCCGGCGACGCCGTCACCACCGCCAACATCCGCATCATCGACCCCGCCCTCGTGACCGACGCCTTCGCCCAGTTGCAGCAGTACCGCCAGTACTACAGCTTCCCCGAGCAGCTCGCGGTCGACCGGTACACCATCGACGGCAACGTGCAAGACACGGTCATCGCCGTGCGCGAGCTGAACACCTCGCAGCTCGGCAACTCGGCCACCCCCTACAACACGACCTTCGTCTACACCCACGGCTACGGCGTGGTGGCGGCGTACGGCAACCAGCGGTCGGCGGACGGCCAGCCCGTCTTCCTCGAGTCCGGCATCCCCGTGACGGGCGCTCTCGGCGACGCCGGTGACTACGAGCCGCGGATCTACTTCGGCCAGGAGTCGCCGACCTACTCGATCGTGGGTGGCGACGGTGGCAACGACATCGAGCTCGACTACCCGTCCGGCAGCAACGACAACGGCACGAACGAGACGACGACCTTCGAGGGCAACGGTGGGCCCAAGCTCGACAACGTCTTCAAGAAGCTCATCTACGCCATCAAGTTCCAGTCCGAGCAGATCTTCCTGTCCGACGCGGTGAACGACCAGTCGCAGATCCTCTACGACCGCGACCCCACCGAGCGCGTCCAGAAGGTGGCTCCCTACCTCACCATCGACAGTGCGCCCTACCCCTCCGTCGTCGACGGCAAGGTGGTCTGGATCGTCGACGGATACACGACGACGAACGAGTACCCGTACTCGAAGCCGCAGGCGTTGTCCGACGCGATCGCCGACACGTACAACGACCGCCCGGTGTACGCGTCGAACAACATCAACTACATCCGCAACTCGGTGAAGGCCACGGTCGACGCCTACGACGGCTCGGTCAAGCTCTACGCGTGGGACACCAGCGACCCGATCCTGCAGACGTACGACAAGATCTTCCCGACCACGCTGTCACCCCTGAGCGACATGTCCGCCGAGCTGCTCCAGCACGTTCGTTACCCGCAAGACATGTTCAAAGTGCAGCGTGCGATCCTCGGCACGTACCACGTGACGGACGCCGACTCGTTCTACTCGAGCGACGACGCCTGGGTCACACCCAACGAGCCGACGAGCAACGCGCAGAACCCGCCGTTGCAGCCTCCGTACTACTTGACGCTGCAGCTGCCCGACCAAGACCCGGCGTTCTCCATCTATTCGACCTACATCCCGCAGCAGTCGGGTGAGAACGCGCGCAACGTCCTGACGGGCTACCTCGCGGCGAACGCCGATGCGGGGTCGACGCCAGGCGAGATCTCGTCGGACTACGGCAAGCTCACGTTGCTGGCCCTGCCGCGCACCGACACGTTGCCCGGCCCCGGACAGGTGCAGAACAACTTCAACACCGACACCGCGGTGGCGAACCAGCTCGCACTCCTCACCCGGGGCGACACGAGCGTCGTCCGTGGCAACCTGCTGACCCTGCCGGTCGGTGGCGGTCTGCTCTACGTGCAGCCGATCTACGTGAAGTCGAACTCCGAGACGTCGTACCCGGTCCTGCAGCGCATCCTGGTGTCGTTCGGCGACAAGATCGCCTTCGAGGACACCCTCGACGGCGCCCTCGACTCGCTGTTCGGTGGCAACTCGGGAGCGACGGCCGGAGACAACGGCGTACCGACCACGGGTGACGGCACCGACGGCACCGGAACGGGCACGGACACCGGCGACGGGGCGACCGACGGGGGCACGGCGACGCCCGACACCGGTGACACGGGGGCGGGTACCGACAACGCAGCGCTCGACCAGGCCCTGGCCGACGCACAGCAGGCCCTGACCGACCGTGCCGCGGCCTACGCCGAGAACGACCTGGTGGCGGCAGCGGAAGCCGACACGCGCCTCCAGACCGCCCTCGAGGACGCAGTCGCAGCCAGCGGTCAGTAGTCACGCGACAGGCAAGACGACGAACCCCCTCCCGGCACGCCGGGAGGGGGTTCGTCGTGGAGGGGGCGATGTGACGGTCGCCTCCGGGGGGCTCGATTGGACGGCGCCCGAATGCCGTGCTAGTGTTTCTTCTTGTGCCGCGGGGTGGAGCAGTTCGGTAGCTCGCTGGGCTCATAACCCAGAGGTCGTAGGTTCAAATCCTGCCCCCGCAACAAGAAAGACGAAAGCCCCGGTCGAATGACCGGGGCTTTCGTCTTGTCGTCAAGCCCTCGGGGGCTCTGTGCCGTCGCGGCTGATCATGCCAAGGTTGAGGCATGTCGAGACTCCGGGTGGTCCTCGCCCCCGATTCGTTCAAGGGCAGCCTGGATGCGTCCGAGGCTGCCGCCGCCCTCGCCGCAGGGTGGTCCCGGTCTCGGCCCGAGGACGAGATCGTCGCGCTGCCTCTCGCCGACGGCGGAGAAGGCACCCTGGACGCGTTCGAGCGGGCCGTCCCCGGAAGCATCCGCCACGAGGTCGTCGTGGAGGGCCCCGACGGCCGTCCCGTCGACGCCCCCTGGCTGGCGCTTCCCGACGGCACGGCCGTCGTCGAACTCGCCTCGTCCTGCGGGCTCGGCTTCCTGATCTCACCCGCGCCGCACGACGCGACCACCCGCGGTCTGGGTGACGTCATCCGCGCGGCCGTCGGCGCCGGCGCCGTGCGGCTGCTCGTCGGCCTCGGGGGCAGCGGGTCGACGGACGGGGGAGCAGGTGCTCTGGCGGCCCTCGGCGCCCGGATCGTCGATTCTCTCGGGGAGCCCGTCGGTCCCGGCAACCACGGGCTCACCACGGCTGCCCGGGTCGATCTCTCGGGTCTGATCGCCCTCCCGCCCGACGGCGTCGTCCTGCTGGTCGACGTCGACAGCCCCCTGCTCGGCCCCGACGGAGCCGCTGCCGTGTTCGGGCCGCAGAAGGGTGCCTCGGCCGACGACGTCCTCGCGCTCGAACGGGGTCTCGAGCGCTTCGCGAGCCTCGTCGACGTCGATCCCACGACCCCCGGGGCGGGGGCCGCAGGCGGAACGGGCTTCGGTCTGCTCGCCTGGGGTGCTCGTCTGCAGCCCGGGGCCGTCGCCGTCGCCGAGGCCGTCCGACTCGCGGACGCCCTGGCCCACGGTGACGTGGTCGTCACCGGAGAAGGGCGGTTCGACGGTCAGACCGCCGCCGGGAAGACCGTCTCGCTCGTGCGGCGGATGGCCGACGCGGCCGGAGTCCCGGTCGTCCTCGTCGCCGGTTCCGTCGAAGCGCCCGCTGACGGTTTCTCCGACGTCGTGTCGACCACGCAGCTGGCGGGCGACGTCCTCGAGTCGACGACCCGCGCCTCCTTCTGGCTGGGCGAGGCGGCCGCGCTGGCAGCCGGGCGGTGGGCACGATGAGCACGGGCGGCACCGGCGGCACCGGCGGCACCGGCGGCACCGGCGGCATCGACAGCATCGGCGGCGCGCCCGACGTCGTCGTCGCGGTGGTGCAGACCGCCCCCGGTGACGACCCGGCACGCAACATGAGGACGATCACGGACCTCACCGAGGAGGCGGCCCGACGGGGCGCGCAGGTGGCCGTCTTCCCCGAGTACTCGTCGTACTTCTCGGCCGAGCTGGGGCCGTCGTACCTCGAGGCCGCGGAGCCCACGGACGGGCCGTTCGTGCGTCACCTCACCGCACTGGCGGATCGGCTCGGCGTCGTGCTCGTCGCCGGCCTGGTCGCGGCGTCGCCCGATCCGGCGCGGTTCGAGAACCTGCTCGTGGCCGTGGCGCCCGGTCGGGGCGTCGTCGCCACGTACTCGAAGCAGCACCTCTACGACGCGTTCGGTGGGCAGGAGTCCCGCTGGATCGTGCCGGGCCCGTTGGCCGTCGCCGCGACCTTCGAGTTCGGCGGGCTCGTCTTCGGCCTGCAGACCTGCTACGACCTGAGGTTCCCCGAGGTCACGCGGACGCTCGTCGACGCCGGGGCCGACGTCGTCCTGATGCCGGCCGAGTGGGTGCGTGGACCGCTCAAGCAGCACCACTGGACGACCCTGCTGACGGCCAGGGCGCTCGAGAACACCGTATACGTCGCCGCGGCGGACCACGCACCGCCCGTCGGCGTCGGTTGCAGCACGATCGTCGATCCGACGGGCGTGGCCCTCGCCTCGGTCGGCGACGAGGTCGACGTGATGGCGCTGGGCCGGGTCTCGGCCGACCGGATCGCGGCCGTGCGCCGGACGAACCCGTCCCTGGCCCTGCGTCGGTACGACGTGGTCCCGCGCCGTGACGGCGGCGGCCCGCCCTCGGGGAGGGGCTCAGACCGAGAGTGACGCGAGCTGGGCCGAGGCCCGCTCGAGCACCTCGATGCGCTTGCAGAAGGCGAACCGGACGAGGGACGACTGCTCGGCGGCGTGCACCGGATGGCAGAAGGCGCTGATCGGCAGCCCGACGACACCGGCCAGCTCGGGAAGCCGCCGGCACAGGTCGGCCGCGTCGTCGAAGCCCAGGGGGGCGGCGTCGGCGACCACGAAGTACGAGCCGTGGCTGGCGCGCACGGCGAACCCGGCACGGCGCAGCCCGTCGGACAGGACGTCGCGTTTGTGGGCCAGCGTGCGCGCGATCCCCTCGAAGTAGGCGTCGGGGAGTCCGAGCCCGACGGCGATCGCGGGCTGGAAGACCGAACCGTTCACGAAGGTCAGGTACTGCTTGACGGCGACGATGCGATCGACGAGCTCCGCCGGACCGGTCAGCCAGCCGATCTTCCACCCCGTCGTGTTGAAGGTCTTGCCCCCCGACGAGATGCTGATCGTCCGAGCCGCCGCGCCGGGCAGTGTGGCGAACGGCACGTGGACCGCACCGTCGAAGAGCAGGTGCTCGTAGACCTCGTCGGTGACGACGAGTGCGTCGTGCTCGACGGCGAGCTCGAGCAGGAGGCGCCTGGTCGCGTCGTCGAGGACGCTGCCGGTGGGGTTGTGCGGATCGTTCAGCACGACGAGCCGGGTGCGCGGTCCGAAGGCCGGGCGCAGTTCGTCCGGGTCGACCGTCGAGTCCGGACCCCGGAGCGGCACGGTGACGTGGACGCCGCCCGAGAGCCCGATGACGGCCCCGTACGCGTCGTAGAACGGTTCGAGCGTGACCACCTCGTCACCCCGGTCGACGAACGCCAGGATCGTCGCCGCCAGCGCCTCGGTCGCCCCCGCGGTCACGAGCACCTCGCGTCGCGGGTCGAGGTCGAGGTCGTAGAACCGCCGCTGGTGGGCGGCGACCGCCTCGAGCAGGACGGGCATGCCTCGGCCCGGCGGGTACTGGTTGAGGCCGGAGCGCAGGGCCTCGTGCGCCGCCTCGAGGACCTCGACCGGGCCGTCCTCGTCCGGGAAGCCCTGCCCGAGGTTGATGCTGTCGGTCGCCGTGGCGAGGGCCGACATCTCGGCGAAGATCGTCGGGGCGAGTCGGCCCGCGCCGTCGAGGAGCATCGCGCCGCTCGCCGCGCGCTGCCAGGGTGCTGGAGGAGTCATGATCCCGTCACCGTATCTCCGCGGGACGGGTGCCGGGGTGGTCGTGTCCAGCCGCCGCATAAGCTGGGTGCAGTCCGCTCACAGGCTCGCCGTATGATCCGCCCAGCTTGGGCGACCAGGCTGTCAGGGCTTGGAAGGAGCACCATGACCGACACCCCCCGCCACGACGACACCGACGACGGCGCCCCGCGCACGCCCGAGGGCACCGCCGACGGTTCGCAGGGCGTCCCGGGCGACGACCGGAGCGCGCACGACGGCGCCCAGCCCACGACGCCGTACCCGGCCGACCAGGGCGTCACCTACGGTGCTCCGCCCCTGCCCGGCAGCACCCCGCAGGCCGGGTCCTTCGAGTCCGGGGCCGACCAGGCGCGGCACGACCAGGCCCACGACCGGACGCAGCCCCACCCCGGCTCGTACCAGCAGCCGTCGTCGTACCAGCAGTCCGGCTCGTACCAGCAGCCCGGTTCCTACCAGCAGCCTGCTCCGTACCAGCAGGCCGGATCTCACCAGCAGCCGGGTTCTCACCAGCAGCCAGGGTCGTACCAGCAGGGTGACCCCTACCAGCAGCCAGGGTCGTACCAGCAGGGTGACCCCTACCAGCAGCCAGGGTCGTACCAGCAGGGCGATCCCTACCAGCAGCAGGCCTCCGACCCGTCGGCGTTCGCGTACGACACGACGAACTCGTACGCCGCGGCGGGTTGGCAGGCACCCCCGGAGAAGCCGAAGAAGAGCCGGCGCGGCGTGGGGTCCGTCGCCGCGGCCCTCCTGGTCGGCGTCCTCGTGGGCGGCGCGGCGGGCGGTGGCGTCGCCGCGGTGCTCTCCCGCGACTCGGGGGCCGGGGTCTCGGCGACCGGTGAGTCCCGCGACCTGACGGTGAACGACTACGACGACGCGACGGTCGTCACGGCCGTCGCGGCGAAGGCGACGAAGTCGGTCGTCACGATCAACGTGACGGCGGGCGAGTCCGGCGGCACCGGCTCGGGCGTCATCCTGAGCGACGACGGCTACATCGTCACGAACACGCACGTCGTCACCCTGGACGGGGCCAGCGCGTCGGGCACCGTCACCGTCACGCTCAGCGACGGCAGCATCCTGCCGGCCGAGGTCGTGGGGCTCGACCCCACGGTCGACCTCGCCGTGCTGAAGGTCGACGCGACGGGGCTCACCCCGATCGACTTCGCCGACTCGTCGAAGCTGAACGTCGGTGACACGGCCGTGGCCATCGGAGCACCGCTCGGCCTGTCGAACACGGTGACCGACGGCATCGTCTCGACCCTCAACCGCAGCATCACCGTGCAGTCCTCGGCAGCGCCGACCGACGGCAGCGACGAGGGACAGCAGAACGACAACAACGGCCAGGGGCCCTTCTCGTTCAACAACGGTGACGGCTCCACGCAGAACCAGGCCAGCTCGGTCATCTCCCTGCCGGTCATCCAGACCGACGCGTCGATCAACCCGGGCAACTCCGGTGGTGCGCTGCTCAACTCGCAGGGCGAGCTGATCGGCCTCAACGTCGCCATCGCCAGTTCGGGGGAGTCGTCCGGCAGCATCGGCGTCGGGTTCTCGGTGCCGTCGAACCTCGTGCAGCGGGTCGCCAAAGAGATCATGGCGAACGGCAAGGCCAGCCACGGCCTCCTCGGTGCCAGCGTGAACGACGCCACGAGCGACGCGGCGGCCACCCGGGTCGGTGCCCTCATCGTCCAGCTCAGCCCCGGTGGCGCGGCACAGAACGCCGGCCTGCGGCAGGGCGACGTCGTGACCGAGTTCAACGGCGTGCCGATCAGCGACCGGACCGACCTCACGGCGCAGGTCAGGTTCCTCGCCGGTGGCGCGACGGCCGACCTGACCTACGTCCGGGACGGGACGACCGACACGACGAAGGTCACCCTCGACACCTTGACCAGCTGACGGTCCGCCCCGGTCGGTGCGGCGCGGGTCGGGACGCCACGGCGTCCCGACCCCCGTTCGGGTGTTGCTAAGCTCGCCACGATCCCTGCGGCCGTCCGCAGTCCCGACCCGCGCCTCCCCGGCGCTCACGAGCCCGAGGAACGCGATCCATGCAAGCAGGCGACGCCACCCGACCCGGTGTCTCGTACGTCATGCCCGTCCTCAACGAAGAGCGTGAGATCCGGGCGGCGGTCGAGAGCCTGCTCATCCAGGACTACGAGGGCCCCTTCGAGGTCATCCTGGCCCTCGGCCCGAGCGTCGACCGCACGAACGAGGTCGTGGCCGAGATGGCGGCGGCCGACCCCCGGGTCCGCAGCATCCCCAACCCGGTCGGCTCCACGCCGGCCGGCCTCAACGTGGCCATCCGAGCGTCGGTCCACCCGATCACGGTGCGCGTCGACGCCCATTCCGTGCTTCCGAGCGACTACACCCGCATCGCGGTCGAGACCCTCGAGCGCAGTGGAGCCGACAACGTGGGCGGCATCATGGCCGCCGTCGGGCGCACCCCCTTCGAGAAGGCCGTGGCCCGGGCCTACGGCAGCAGGGTCGGCCTCGGGGGCACGCCCCACCACGTCGGCGGCGTCGAAGGCCCGACCGACACGGCCTATTTGGGCGTCTTCCTGCGACACCGGCTGCTCGAGGTCGGACTTTTCGACGAGGGCGTCAAGCGCGGTCAGGACTGGGAGCTCAACCGGCGGCTCCGGGCCACGGGCGGGACGGTCTGGTTCACCCCGCGGCTCGTGGTCACCTACCGGCCTCGTCCGAGCCTGCGCAAGCTCGCCCGACAGTTCGTCGCCACCGGGCTCTGGCGCGGCGAACTGGCCCGGCGGTTCCCCAAGGCGAACACCTTGCGGTACCTGGTGCCGCCCGTCATGGTGGTCGGGGTGGCCCTCGGCCTGTTGGTCGGACTGGTCGGTGTGGTCGGGCTCGTGCTCGGCAGCCCGCTCGGGTGGGCGACGCTCGCCCTCGTCGTGCCCGGCGTGTACGTCGTCTTCGTCCTCGCGGCCGCACTGCTCGCCGCCCGCGGCGACGACCTCCGCACCCGCCTCTGGTTTCTCGTAGTCTTGCCTTCCATCCACTTCGGGTGGGGCGTCGGCTTCGTGCTCGGCTTCCTCGACCTCACGAAGAACATCACTGCCCAGACCGGAAGGTAGCCGCCGATGACCGCGCTGCCCACCAGACCGAGTTCGATCGCCGAGTTGCGACGCGTCGCCCAGCCGCCCGAGGTGCGCAGTCGTGCGAACGCCGAGCACTGGACGGCCTCGTTGTACCTGCGCGACGTCTCGCCCTATCTGACCTGGTGGCTGCTCAAGACGAGCGTCTCGGCGAACGGCGTGACCGGGTTGATGATTCTCGTCGGCTGGTGCACCGCCCTGTCGCTGCTCGTGCCGGGCATCACCGGCGCGCTGCTCGCCCTCGTGCTGGGCCAACTGCAGATGCTCGTCGACTGCTGTGACGGCGAGGTCGCCCGCTGGCGCGGCACCAGTTCGCCGGCCGGGGTCTTCCTCGACAAGGTCGGCCACTACTCGACCGAGGCCCTCATCCCGATCGTGTTGGGCATCCGTGCCGCCGGTTTCCCGTTCGAGACGCCGGGCGACTTCCTCTGGACGACCGCGGGCTTCGCCCTGGCCCTCGTGATCGTGCTGAACAAGGCGCTCAACGACATGGTCCACGTCGCTCGCGCGAACGCGGGCCTCGACCGGCTCGAAGACAAACGAGGAGGCGCGACGCAGCCGAGCGGGCGCCTCCTGTCCCGATTGCGCAGCGCCGCGCGCTTCGTGCCGTTCCACCGGCTGTACCACTCCGTCGAGCTGACCATGCTCGTCTTCCTCGCCGCGCTCGTCGGCCTCGTCGTCGGAGGCGTGACCGCCGACCGCGTCCTGCTCGTCGCCCTGCTCCCGCTGTCGGTGCTGGCGCTGGTCGGCCACTTCGTCGCGATCATGGCGTCGAAGCGGGTGCGCTCCTGAGCGAGGTCCTGCCCCGGGTCGGAGTCGTGAGCCTGACCCAGGGGCGACGCCCTGGCGACCTGCGTCGGGGATTGGCCTCGCTGCTGGCCCAGCGCGACGTCGACCTGGACGTCGTCTGCGTGGTCAACGGACGCGACGCCGCGACCGCGGAGGTCGAGGTGCCGACCGGAGTCCGCCTGCTCGAGCTCGCCGAGAACGTGGGCATCCCCGCCGGCCGCAACCGGGGGGCCGAAGCCGTCTCGGGCGACTGGATCTTCTTCCTCGACGACGACGCGAGTCTGCCCTCCGACCGGTTCCTCGCCGACGCCGTCGCGTTGTCGCGGGCCCGACCCGAGATCGGGCTCCTGCAGCCACGGGTCGTGGACCCCGACGGTGCCGTCAACCCGCGCCGGTGGACGCCTCGCCTGCGCAAGGGAGACCCCCGCCGGTCGAGCGACGTCTTCTCGGTCTGGGAGGGGGCGACCCTGCTGCCCCGCGACGTCTTCGACGCCTGTGCCGGCTGGGGCGAGCCGTACTTCTACGCGCACGAGGGCATCGAGCTGGCGTGGCGGGTCTGGGCCCAGGGCAGGCGCACCTGGTACGAGGGCTCGCTCGTGGCGAACCATCCGGCCATCGACCCGGCGCGCCACGCCGAGTACTACCGGCTGAACGCCCGCAACCGGGTCTGGTTGGCCAAGCGCAACCTCCCCTGGCCGCTCGTCCCCGTCTACGTGGCGTCCTGGACGGCGGTCCAGCTGCTGCGGTGGGCACGGACCCCGCGCCGCCTGCGGCCGTGGTTCGCGGGCTGGATGGAGGGGTGGCGGGAGGCGCCGGGCGGTCGACGGTCCATCGGTTGGGTAACGGTCCTCCGCATGTCCAGGGCCGGCCGACCTCCGGTCCTCTAGGCTTTCCGGGGTCCGGCGCCGATCGGGGTGACGGACCGACCCGAGGAGGGCATGTGCCGTTGACCCGAGACCTGGGGCTCGCCTGGAGCCTCGCCCGCCGCGCCGTCCGTTCGCGCAGCAGTCGACGCCGGCTCGAGCGCGACCCACGGGCCGCGGCGACGCCCGCTCCGGGCACGGTCCGCGTCGCCGTGTACTTCGCCGACACGGCCGTGAACATGTACCAGATCCGGCAGTGGTACGCACCGCTCGCCCGCCTGGCCGAGACCTTCCCCGTCGCGATCGTCGTCCGCTCGCCGGGCACGATGGTCACGATGCTCGACGAGAGCCCGGTGCCCCTCGTCTACGCCCGCAAGGTGGCCGACCTCGAGGACTTCGTCGCCGCTCAACCCCTCGCCATGACGCTGTACGTCAACCAGAACGCCAAGAACTTCCAGATGATGCGGTACGGCCGCATGTGGCACGTCTTCGTCAACCACGGCGAGAGCGACAAGATGTACATGACGACGAACCAGTTCAAGGCGTACGACTACGCCTTCGTCGCGGGCGACGCCGCGAAGGACCGCCTCGCCGCCAAACTCTGGGACTACGACCTCGACAAGCGTGCCGTGCCCATCGGTCGGCCCCAGGCCGACCACTTCTCGGGCGAGGTGCCCTACCCCGACGACGACCGACTGGTCGTGCTCTACGCCCCCACCTGGGAGGGCGACCGTCCTGCAGCCGCCTACGGATCGATCGCCACGCACGGCCTCGCCCTCGTCAGGGCTCTGCTGGCCTCGGGGCGTCACCGGGTCGTCTATCGGGCGCACCCGCGCAGCGGTGTGCTCGACCCCGAGTACCGGCGAGCCCACGAGGCGATCATCCGGGCCCTGGCCGAGGCCAACACACGTGATCCCGGCGCCCACCACGTCCACGACGAGGGGCCCGAACTCGGCTGGCAACTGGCCGCGGCCGACGTCGCCGTCACCGACATCTCGGCGATGGTCTACGACCGCCTCGCGACGGGCCGGCCCCTGGTCGTGACCCGTCCGGTGGCCGTCGAGGCCGACGTCGACGAGTCGGGCTACCTCGGCGACGCCGAATGGTTGACGGCCGACGGTGCGGGCGAGATCGTCTCTCTCGTCGACCGGGTCGTCGACGATCCGGAGGCGCGGGGCCGTCTCGAGCACTGGGTGCGTCGTCACTTCGGTGACACGTCGCCCGGGGCGGCCACGCATCGGTTCGAGAACGCGGTGGCGGACCTCGTGCGGCTGCGTGACGACTACGCCGCACGCCGGCCGTCATCCGACGAACCACGCTCGCAGGGTGCGGACGACGACGCCGACCGGGAGGCCGGCGACGCGGAGGCGTCCGACCTCTGACCCCGAGAACGGAGCACCGGGAGTGCCTCGTCGCTGAGGCATTCATGTCTCGGTGATCTGGACTCTGGATCTCAGACGCTGAGCAGCGTATCCATGAGGCATGCCTGATCCGACGTCCGCCGCCGCCCGCCTCTTCGGAGAACGCATCCGCGACGAGCGCCTGCGGCTCGGACTGAGCCAGGACGAAGTGGCGCACCTCGCGGGCATGAACGTGTCGAACTACGGGAAGATCGAGCGCGGCATCGGCAACCCCGTGCTGCACACGATCGTCCGGCTCGCCGTGGTGTTGGGGGTCGACCCGGCCGTCCTGGTGACCGGCCTCGGGGTCGAACACCTCCCGCCCGTCCTCGAGGCCTTCACGGCCGCGGACTACGTCGCCGAGAGACGGGCTCGTCTCAGCAGCTGACGCGCCCCTCGGCCGTCAGGGGTCGTCCGTCCCGGGGATCAGAAGCTGAACCGCCACAGGTACTCGTCGCCGTCGGGCCGGAACCACCGCACGACGGCGATCGCGCTGCGGGTCAGTTCGACACCCAGCACGCAGAGGTCGACGGAGTCGCCGGGGTCGAGTCGGGTGGTCGCGACGGGGACGAGCAGCCCCGTGCCCACGAGGGTGACCCTGATGCCGGTCACGGTCTCGGGGGAGTCGTTGACCAGTCGGTAGACGCGGGGCGCGCGGGAGCGGTCGAGGGTGAAGGGGACGGTGTAGGCGAGGATCGTCGACGTCATGTCGCCGACCCTAGGAGCGACCGCCGAGGGTCGTCTCGCGTCCCTGTGGACGACGCCCGCCTGGGGAGGACCCGTCGAGGGGGACATGACCGGCCACGCCGGCCGACGGGACCGCCGTCACGAGGCGGCCGCTCAGAGGGACAGGTCGACCGGGAACTCGGCCGGCGCCGCACCGAACGCCGTGCGGGCCGTCGTGACGACCTTGCGTCCGAGCAGGTGGTTGCCCGTCCCTCCCACGACGGCCCCGATGCCGAACGGGAGGGCCCGGCCGAGGACGGAGGCGCCCTGCGAGGCGGCGAACCGTCGGATGAACTGTTTGCGGATCGTGTCGGTCAGGCCGCTCATGGCTGCCTTCGGCAGCTTGGAGGTGACCAGCTCACCCCAGAACGCGGTCCGGGCCGGAGCCGTGCCCATGGCCTCGCCGGCGAACTGACGGACGAGGCTGGCGCCGGGACCTCCGAGCAGCATGGCCATGACCAGGGCCCGGGCGCGGTCGGGGTCCGAGACGGCGATCCCGTGGACCTCGGTCACGGACTGCGCGAAGAGTGCGCTCGCCTCGAGGAAACCGGCGGTCTCGACGCCCGAGAGCGCCAGCGACACGCCCCAGCCGACACCGGGGATCACCGCGCTGGCCCCGACGGCGGCCCCGCCGGTCGTGACCGCGGCGAGGTACTCGCGCTCGAGGATGGTGATCAGCTTCTGCGGCGTCGCCTTCTTGTGACGGCGACGCAGCGTGGCGACGTGCTTGACGACGACCGGACGCTGGACGGCCAGCAGCTTGTCGAGGCGGCGGACCCAGGCTGCATCGTCCGACCGGTCGGGCGCCGACGTCTGGTAGTGGTACTCGGTCGAGTTCGCGGCGTCGCGGGCGGCGAGCTGTGCGTCCGTCGTCGAGGGCGCGTGATCGGGGCTGTGGGGCTGACTGCGTTCGGGCACGCCTCGACACTACGCCGAGGGGCGGGGAGGGTGATCGGAGGCGTACCGGGCCAGGGCGTCGTCGAGCGGGCCGTCGAACACCAGGGCGCCCTTGTCGAGGTAGAGGCCCCGTCGGCAGAACCGCCTGAGGTCGCGTTCGTTGTGCGACACGAGGAAGAGCGTGCGACCGTCGGCCAGCATCTCGCCGATCCGGGCGTAGCACTTCTCACGGAAGGCCTTGTCGCCCACCGCGAGCACCTCGTCGACCAGCACGACGGGCTCCTCGAGCCGTGAGATGACGGCGAACGCGATGCGGACCTTCATGCCGCTCGAGAGGTGCTTGTAGGGGGTGTCGACGAAGTCGCCGATCTCGGCGAAGTCGATGATCTCGTCGAAGCGCTCGTCGATCTCGGGGCGGGTCATGCCGTGCAGGCCGGCGGTCAGGTACACGTTCTCCCGCACCGTCAGGTCGGCGACGAAGCCACCGGTGATCTCGATGAGGGGGGCCACGCCGCCCGACACCTCGACGGTGCCCGTGTCGGGCAGGATCACCTCGGCCACCAGCTTGAGCAACGTCGACTTGCCCTGGCCGTTGCGTCCGACGACGCCGATGGCCTCGCCCGGCCGGACCTCGAAGCTGACGTCGCGCAGGGCCCAGAACTCGCCCGGTCGCGACCGCCTGCTGCTGTCGGCGAAGAGGTCCTTGAACGACCGCCGCCCGCGCCGGTTGCGGCGGAAGCGGATGCCGACTCCCTCGACGCGGATCACGGGGCCCTGTCCGGTGGTGGACATCAGATCTCCTTCAGCACGGCACGCTCGCTGGCTCGGAAGACGAGCAGGCCGACGGCCAGGACCACGACGCACACGGCCCCACCGACGAGCACCTCGGTCAGGTCGAACTGCTCCGGGAAGAACGCCGACCGGTAGAGGCCGAAGATGCCGCTCAGCGGGTTGAACGCGGCCAGCAGGTGCAGGCTCTCGGGGAGGTCCTGGGTGCCGTAGATGATGGGCGAGGCGTAGAAGGCGAACCGCAGGGCGAGCTTCGTGGCGCGCTCGAGGTCGCGGAAGAACACGACGAGCGGCGCGACGATGAGCCCCAGCCCGGCGACGAGCACGGTCTGCATGACCATGGCCAGGGGGAAGAACACCACCTGCCAATGCAGCTGTGCCCCACCGACGGCGGCGAACAAGGCCAGGACGGGCAGGCTGAGGGCGAACTCGATGCCCTTGGAACCCACGAGTCGGAACACCCAGATCGTCCGGGGGATCTTGGTCGAACGGACGAGCTTCGCCTCGCGGATGAACGCGCGGGTGCTGTCGGAGACCGCGCCGTTGAACCACATCCAGGGCAGGAGGCCCGAGAGGAGGAAGACGATGTACGGCTCGTCGCCGACCGAGCGCTTGAAGACGACCGAGAAGACGAAGAAATAGATGCCCGACATCACGAGCGGGTCGAGGATCGACCAGAAGTAGCCGAGCTTCGACGTGGAGTACCGGACCTTGAGGTCGCGACTCGTCAGCAGCCAGAGCGTCTGGCGGTAGCGCGCGAAGCCGCTGCGACGGGGCCGTTCGGCCAGGTCAGTACTCACGGACGCCCTTCTCGTTCAGGACATCACGCAGGGGCGCGCAGCCGTCGGGAGACGGCCCGGTTCAGACGAACAGGTTCGCGCGCTCGAGGTCTTCGGCGAAGTCGACCTCGACGGCGTAGAGGTCGGAGATGTCCACGGGCTCAAAGCGTAGCCCGTCCTGGCCGATGGCCAGTTCGATGCCACGCTCGAAGTAGTCCTGGTTGTCGACCTTGGAGAGCTGGTGCATGAGCGTCGCCTTGTCGGCCTTCGACACGTAGTTGATGCCCACGGCCTCGCCCAGCCCACCCTTGACCTGCTTCGACAGTTCGGCGATGTAGCCCTCGGCGTCGGTCGTGTACTTGACCTCTTCGTCGGACACCTTGGAGGTGTTGACGGTGACGAACGACTGGTCGTCGCGGACGAGGCGAGCGGCACGGGTGAGGGCCGTGGGGTCGAACACGACGTCGCCGTTCATCCACAGGACGCCACCGGAGGCGCTGGCCCGCAGGGCGCGGAGCAGGCTCTTCGACGTGTTGGTCTGGTCGTACATCTCGTTGTAGACGAACGAGGCGGACGGGAACGCCTCGACGATGTGCTCGAACTTGTAGCCGACGACGACGGTCACCCGGGCGTCGGGCCCGAAGGCGGCACGGATGTTGTCGAACTGCTGCTGCATGATGGTGCGGCCGTCGTTGAGCTCGGTCAGTGCCTTGGGCAGCGAACGGCCGAGGCGGCTGCCGAGCCCGGCGGCCAGGATGACGATCTGCTGGCGGTGGTTCGTGTCGTTCTTGCTCACGCTGGTCTCCTCACAAGGGGCGAGCCCGTGCGGGACGGGCTCTGCGGTGGCCCCGGCGGTGCGGACCGGACCCGTCTCTGGGTGCGATTCGCCTCGTGTTCGAGCGGTGTTCACCGCGGAGCATCGATCTGGACACGTCGTCGTGCTGTTGCAGACTACCCGATGGGCCCCGGGGCAGCCAGGGAGGGGACCCGAAGCGTGTCCCTTTCGTGATGAGCGCCTCCCGTCGTCCGGTCGGCGTCGTGGCCTTGGTACGGTGGGGCGATGGCTGGACGGCGCGAGGACGAAGTGGGTGACATCGCCCCCGACTCGACGCCGGGTGACGACACGGTCGGAGCGGTGGGCGCGTCCGACCAGGGGGAGAACACAGTGGACGACGACGCGACGACCGCGGGGGACGTGGCCGAGGGGACGGCCGCCACGACCGAGGCCACGACGCCCCGCGTGCCGGTGACGAAGGCCGCGACGGCTCGCAAGCCCTCGGCGCCCCGCAAGCCCGCGTCGCCTCGGAAGCCCTCGCAGCGCACCGCCGCCGACCGGTCGGCGGCGGCCAAGAAGGCGGCAGCGACCCGCGCCGCGAACGCGCGCGCCCGGGCCGAGGCGGCGGCGAGGGCCGCAGAAGAAGAGGTCGTCGCCGAACTCGCCGACGCGGGCGTCACGACGGACGGCACCGTCGTCGTGCCCGTCTCCGCCGACGACTACTTCGGTGACGCCCTGACCGCCGAAGAGGAATCGGCCGCCGCCCTCGACGACGCGCTGGCCGACGACGCCACGCCGGCGCCCGATGAGACCTCCGCCGACGTCTCCGCGCCCGACGAGACTCCCGCCGACGTCTCCGAGACCGACGGCGTCGCCGTCGAGAAAGAACGGCCCACCGTCGACGAGGGCGCCGTGCGGCCGGCCCGCGAGGTCGACGCCGAGGCCCCCGTCGTGCTCGCGATCTCGGGGCTCATGAAGCGCTACGGCGGCACGGTCGCGGTCGAGAACGTCGACCTCGAGGTCCGAGCCGGGTCGTTCTACGGCATCGTCGGTCCGAACGGGGCCGGCAAGACGACCACCCTGTCGATCGTGACCGGTCTCCTGAGACCAGACGCCGGCACGGTGACCGTCCTCGGGGCCGACGTCTGGCGCGACCCGGCCGCGGCGAAGCGGTCGCTCGGTGTCCTCCCCGACCGTCTCCGGCTCTTCGACCGGTTGACCGGTGCGCAGCTCCTCTACTACTCGGCGACCCTGCGCGGGCTCGACGGCGTCACGGCACGCAAGCGCTCCTCCGACCTCGCCACGGCGTTCGGCCTGCACGACGCGCTCGGCCGTCTCGTCAGCGACTACTCCGTGGGCATGACGAAGAAGATCGCCCTGGCCGCGGCGATCATCCACTCGCCGCGGGTCCTCGTGCTCGACGAGCCCTTCGAGTCGGTCGACCCCGTGTCGGCCGCCACCGTGACGGACGTCCTGCAGCGCTACGTGGCCGGGGGCGGGACGGTCCTGCTCTCCAGTCACAGCATGGACCTGGTCGAGCGCATCTGCGACAGCGTCGCGGTGATCGTCGACGGTCACGTCCTCGCCAGCGGCACGGTCGACGAGGTCCGGGCCGGACGCTCCCTCGAGCAGCGGTTCGTCGAGCTCGCCGGCGGGCGCGCGGTCACGGAGGGCATGGAATGGTTGCAGAACTTCTCCGACTGAGGCTCCAGACGATCGGCAACACGGTCCGCTTCGGGCCGCGCCGCCTGACCGTCGCCGTGGCCTCCGTGCTCGCCGTCCTCATCGTCACGATCGCCGTCGCGAGCCTCGTGAGCGGGCTGCGCGCCGCGCCCCTCGAGGACGTCCGCGCCCTCGCGGTCGGCGGGGGCGCCCTGCTGCTGGTCGGCTTCACCGTGGTCCCGTTCGCGACCGTCCGTCCCGCCTGGAGCGACCCCCGCCGTCTCGCCGTCCTCGGCGTGCCCGAGGGGCGGGCAGCGGTCGGCCTGGCGCTCGGTGCCGCCATCGGCCTGCCCACGCTGGCCCTGCTCGTCCTCTCGACCGGGTACGTCCGTGCCTGGGGCGAGGGCACCGGCGTCGCGGCCGTCGCCGTCGCCGGCGCCCTCGTCGCCGGGGTCACCGCGCTGTTGCTGGCCCTCGTGGCCTCGACGCTGAACAGCGTCGTCCTGACGTCCCGCCGCGGTCGCGAGCTCGCGCTCGTCGGCGCCGTGCTCGTCGTCCTGCTGGCCGTGCCCGTGATCGTCGACCTCGTCCGCCTCTCGCTGCCCGGCCGCTCGGGCACCGGAGTCGTCGCGGACGCCCTCGCCTGGACGCCGTTCGGGGCCGCGCTCGCGCTCCCCGGTCACGTCGCCGAGGGCCAGACCGGTCGCGTCGTGGCCGACGTCGCCATCGCCGCCGTCACGCTGGTGGCCCTCTGGCTCGCCTGGCGGGCACTCGTCGCTCGCGCGTTCGTCGACCGGCCCGAACCCGAAGAGGTCGACGACGGCGACGGCCTCGGCTGGTTCGAGTACGTCCGGGCCTCGCCGACCGGTGCCGTCGCCGGCCGCAGCCTCACCTACTGGATGCGCGACGCCCGCTACCGCATGTCGCTCGTCATCATCCCGTTCCTGCCGCTGCTCGTCGTCCCCCTCGGCATCGCGGGAGTCAGCTGGAACTGGCTGGCCCTCGTCCCGGTGCCGATCATGTGCCTCATCCTGGGATTCCTGCCGCACAACGACGTGGCCTACGACAGCACGGCGCTCTGGATGCACGTGGCGTCCGACACGCGGGGTCTGGCGGACCGCGTGGGGCGACTCGCGCCTCCTCTGCTGATCGGTGTCCCGCTCGTCGTGATCGGCTCGGTCGTCGCGACCTGGCTGTTCGGCGACTGGCAGGCCCTGCCGTCCGAGCTGGGGGTGAGCGCCGGCTTCCTGCTCAGCGGCCTCGGTCTGTCGAGCCTGGTGTCGGCCCTCATGCCCTACGCCACGGTCCGCCCGCACGACGACCCGTTCCAGCAGCCGCAGTCGAACGGCGCCACCGCGGCGTGGGCGCAGACCGTCATGATCGGGGGAGCCGTCCTCGCGACGGCGCCCGCGCTCTGGTTCGCCGGTCGGGGCCTGATCACGGGCTACCCGGCGGGTGGCACGTGGGCGCTGGTCCTGGGTGTCGGAGTCGGACTCGTCGTGCTGGTCGCGGGTGTGGCCCTCGGCGCCCGGGTCTTCTCGCGCCGAGCGCCCGAGCTGCTGGCGTTCGCCCTCCGCAGCTGAGTCGAGGTCGACGTACGATGTCTGCATGACTGACACGCAGACGGGCGGCGGCCTCGACGTCATGGACCGCGAGCTCGAGAAGCTCCTGAACGACGAGGCGATCGACCCGGGCGACCACGAGCGCTTCTCGCACTACGTGAAGAAGGACAAGATCATGGAGTCCGCGCTGAGCGGCAAGCCGGTCAAGGCGCTCTGTGGCAAGAAATGGACGCCTGGTCGCGATCCCGAGAAGTTCCCGGTGTGCCCGACCTGCAAAGAGATCTACGAGAAGATGACGTCCGAATGACGCCGGAGCCGTTTCAGGCGTAGACGGTCGGGACGACCGGCTCGCCACGGCCCAGCCGCAGCGCCTGGTCGGGCAGTTCGGCCACGGCCGCGGCCCGATGGAGGCGCGCGCGGGCCACGCCCTCGGCTCCTGTGTGACGGGTGTCGATCTCGCCGGCCGTCACGAGCGGCACGTGCAGCGAGCGTTCCCCGGTCGCGACCTCGGATGATCCGACGCGGATGAGTTCGCGGGTGGCGACCCCGTCGACGATCACGCGCACGGGGGACTTCCGTCCGCCGACCGTGGCCTTGTCGGCCGACTTCTTGGCCACCGAGACCCAGTCGCCGTCGTCCCCGCGACGGGCGACCAGCTTGAAGACCATGCCGGCGGCCGGGTGGCCCGAGCCCGAGACGACGGACGTGCCCACGCCGAAGGAGTCGACCGGGGCCGCGCGCAGGGCGGCGATCGTGTACTCGTCGAGGTCGTTCGTGACGGTGATCTTCGCCCCCGTCGCGCCGAGTTCGTCGAGCTGGGTACGGACCTGCCCCACCAGCGACGGCAGGTCGCCGCTGTCGATGCGCACCGCTCCGAGACCCGGCCCGGCCACCCGGACGGCCGTGGCCACGGCCTCGGGGATGTCGTAGGTGTCGACGAGCAGGGTCGTGCCCGGCCCCAGGGTGTCGACCTGGGCGCGGAAGGCGTCCTCTTCGGTGTCGTGCAACAGCGTGAACGCGTGGGCCGCGGTGCCCATCGTCGGAACGCCCCACGACCGGCCGGCCTCGAGGTTGCTCGTGGCGCCGAAGCCCGCGATGTAGGCGGCCCGGGCCGCGGCCACGGCGCTGCGTTCGCCCGTGCGGCGTGAGCCCATCTCGGCGAGGGGGCGTCCGTCGGCGGCCGAGACCATGCGCGCCGCCGCGCTTGCCACGGCCGAGTCGTAGTTGAAGACGCTCAGCGCCAGGGTCTCGAGCAGCACGGCCTCGGCGAACGTCGACTCGATGACCAGCAGCGGCGACCCGGGCAGGTACACCTCGCCCTCGGCGTAGCCCCAGATGTCACCCGAGAACCGGTAGTCGGCCAGCCAGTCGGCCGTCGTGGCGTCCACGACCCCCGCCTCGCGCAGCCAGGCCACCTCGTCGTCGCCGAACCGGAAGTCGGCGAGCAGTTCGAGGAAGCGACCGGTGCCCGCGACGATGCCGTAACGCCGCCCCTCGGGCAGGCGTCGGGCGAACACCTCGAAGACGCTGTCCCGGTGGGCCGTGCCCGCCTTGAGGGCGGCCTCCACCATGGTGAGCTCGTACCGGTCGGTCAACAGTGCGCTGGTCACCCCGCCAGCCTAGGCTCGCGGGGTCGTCCCGGGCCTCGCGGCTCGCGACGGGTAGGCTTCGTGGTCGTGACGGACGCACCCATCGGAGTCTTCGACAGCGGCGTCGGCGGCCTGACCGTGTCGCGGGCGATCATCGACCAGCTGCCGCACGAGTCGATCCGGTACGTGGGCGACACGGCCCACTCGCCGTACGGACCGAAGCCCATCGCCCAGGTGCGCGAGTACGCCCTCGCCGTGATGGACGACCTCGTCGCCCAGGGCGTCAAGCTGCTGGTCATCGCGTGCAACACCGCGTCGTCCGCGGTGCTGCGCGACGCCCGTGAGCGATACACGATCGGCGCGGGCATCCCCGTGGTCGAGGTGATCCAGCCGGCCGTGCGCGCGGCCGTGCAGCAGACGCGCAACGGCCGCATCGGCGTGATCGGCACCGAGGGCACGATCAACTCGCGGGCCTACGAGGACGCCTTCGCCGCCGCCGCGGGTCTCGAGTTGTTCACGCAGGCCTGCCCGCGCTTCGTCGAGTTCGTCGAGGCGGGCGACACGTCGAGCCCCGAGCTGCGGGCCGTCGCCGAGGGCTACCTCGCCCCGCTGCGCGACGCCGGCATCGACACCCTCGTCCTGGGCTGCACCCACTACCCCCTCATGTCGGCCGCCGTGCAGTACGTCGTGGGCCCCGACGTCCGGCTCGTGTCCAGCGCCGAAGAGACCGCGGCCGACGTCTACCGAACCCTCGTCCAGCACGGGCTCGAGCGCACCGACCGCGGCGAGCCACACCACGAGTTCGAGGCCACCGGGCCCGACGAGAAGGCGTTCCTGCGCCTGGCCCGACGGTTCCTGGGGCCCGAGGTCTCGCGCGTCGGCCACCTCGAGACGGGGGCGATCGAGTTGCCCACGAACCTCCGCCCCGTCGAACGGACCTGACCCGCGCCTCCTGCGTCCCCCGGGTCGACGACCCCGATCGCCATCCGACCACCACCGCCGAGAGAAGGCACCATGACCGACACCACGAGCACGACCGTCCGCGCCGACGGCCGCAGCACCACCGATCTGCGACCCGTCACCATCGAGACCGGTTGGAGCGCCCACGCCGAGGGAAGCGCCCTCATCACGTTCGGTGGCACGAAGGTGCTGTGCACCGCGTCCTTCACGAACGGCGTGCCCCGCTGGCTGACCGGCAAGGGCAAGGGCTGGGTCACCGCCGAGTACGCGATGCTGCCCCGGGCCACCAACTCGCGCAACGACCGCGAGAGCGTCAAGGGCAAGATCGGCGGCCGCACGCACGAGATCTCGCGCCTCATCGGCCGCAGCCTCCGGGCCGTGGTCGACACCAAGGCCCTCGGCGAGAACACGATCGTGCTCGACTGCGACGTCCTGCAGGCCGACGGCGGCACCCGGACCGCCGCGATCACGGGGGCCTACGTCGCCCTCGCCCAGGCGATCGAGTGGGGCCGCGAGAAGAAGTTCGTCGGGCAGAAGGCCACGCCGCTGACCGACAGCGTCTCGGCCGTCTCGGTCGGCATCATCGACGGCGAGCCCATGCTCGACCTCGCGTACGTCGAGGACGTCCGGGCCGAGACCGACATGAACGTCGTCGTCACGGGCAGCGGGTCGTTCGTCGAGGTCCAGGGCACGGCCGAGGGGGCGCCCTTCGACCGTCGCGAACTCGACTCCCTGCTGGACCTCGCCGTCGCCGGCGCCGTCGACCTGAGCCGCTTCCAGCGCGAGGCCCTCGGCCGATGACCCGCGTCGTCATCGCCACGCACAACCAGGGCAAGGTGGCCGAGCTGCGGCTGCTGCTCGCCGAGACGGCGCCGGGCGTCGAGCTGGTCGCCTACGACGGCCCCGAGCCGGTCGAGGACGGTGACACCTTCGCGGCCAACGCCCTGATCAAGGCGCGCGCCGCAGCACGTCACACCGGACTCCCCGCGCTCGCCGACGACAGCGGCATCTCGGCGGCGGCCCTCGGCGGTGCTCCGGGCATCCACTCGGCGCGCTACGCCGGCACCCGCGACGCGGACGACAACATCGACAAGCTGCTGACCGAGCTCGGCGGTGCCGACGACCGCTCGGCGTGGTTCTCGTGCGCCGCCGCCCTCGTCGTGCCGCCGCCCGTCGGCGCCGAGGGCCCCGACGGGCCGCCCGAGGCGAGCGAGTGGGTCGAGCACGTCGAGTACGGCGAGTGGCACGGCGAGGTGCTGGAGGCGCGGGTCGGCTCGAACGGGCACGGTTACGACCCCGTGTTCCGCCCCGAGGGCGAGAGCCGCAGCGCGGCCGAGCTCACCGCGGACGAGAAGAACGCGGTCAGCCACCGCTCCCGGGCGTTCCGGGCGATCGCACCCCGGGTGGCCGCGCTGGCGGACTGAGCCGCGCGCGCCTCCTCGGGATCGTCCGACCGGCAGGCGCCTGCGTGCCCGCGGTGCTCAGGCGTCGTGCGGCGCGGACGAGACGTGCGGCGTCTCGACCTCGCCCGAGGCCTCGGCCTTCTTGGCCTGGTGCACCCCGTGGAAGTAGTGGATCGCGATCGGGATCACCGTGGCCAGCACGGCCCCGAGCAGGATGAGGTCGATGTACGAGCTGACGAAGTCCGCGACGGGCGGGATGTGCCCGATGCCGAAGCCCGCCAGCGTGATGCCCATGCCCCAGACGACCGCACCGATGGCGTTGAACAGCGAGTAACGCCGGTAGCTCATGTGGCCGACGCCGGCCATGATCGGCGCGAAGGTGCGGATCACCGGGACGAACCGGGCGATGATGACGGCCATCGGGCCGAACCGCTCGAAGAAGGCGTTCGTGCGGTTGACGTTGGCGACGCTGAACAGCCCGCTCTCCTTCCGCTCGAAGATGCGCGGGCCGACCTTGTGGCCGATCAGGTAGCCGAGCTCGCCACCGGCGAACGCGGCGATGCTGATGAAGATCGCGATGAGCCAGATCGGCAGGCCGAGGGCCCCGGGGTTGGTCGCGGCGAGGATGCCCGTGATGATCAACAACGTGTCGCCCGGGAACAGGAAGCCGACGAGAAGACCCGTCTCGGCGAAGACGAGGAGGCAGACGCCGAGCACGGCCCACGGGCCGAAGGACGTGAGCAGGTACTCGGGGTTGAGCCAGGGGATGGAGACGAGGGGCAGCATCGGGTGTTCTCCGGTCGTGGTCGCCGGCGTGCCCGGGGCCTCAGATGGGTCGTGCGGGAGAAGGGACTTGAACCCTCACGCTCGAAAGCACAGGAACCTAAATCCTGCGTGTCTGCCAATTCCACCACTCCCGCGGAAGACCGAGTGTACCGACGACGGCCCCCGGCCGGAACGGCGGACGAGGAGGCGCTAGCGCTTCGAGCGGGGCACGTGCGGTGAGTACCGGGGCACGTAGCGCACGAGGATCGCCGCACCCACGAGACCGAGCGCGCCCATCACCCCGCTGGCGAGCGAGATCGACACGACGGCGGTCACCCCGGAGATGAGGAGCGGAGCGGCCGCGCTGCCGGCGTCCCCGGTGAAGCGCCACGCGCCGAGGAAGGGCGCGGGGTCGCCCTTGTCGGCCAGGTCGGCGCCGAGCGTCATGAGGATGCCGCTGCCGACGCCGTTGGCCAGGGACATCAGGACGGCGACGGTGACGAACCAGCCGACGTTCGCGTCGAGGTCGTGCGTGACCGACAGCGCGAGGTACGAGAGGCCGAGGCCGACCATGCAGGGGACGGCGCTCCAGAGGCGCCCGAAGCGGTCCATGATCTGGCCGCTCGTGTAGAACAACGCGAAGTCCACGGCGCCGGCGATGCCGATGATGATCGCGGTCTCGGACGCCCCGAGACCGATGCTGACGGCCCAGAGGGGGAGCATGACCTGGCGGCCCGAGCGCATCGCCCCGATCAGGGCCGCCCCGCTGCCGAGCTTCAGCAGCACGCCGCGGTGGCGCCAGAGGGTGCCGAAGAGCCCCTGGGTCTCTCTCGCGACGAGCTCGGCGCCGTCCTCCGTGCCGCGGCCCGGCCGGACGCCGAAGGCCGCCGACGGGTCACGCAGCACGAGCAGCGCGACGGCCGCACCGAGGCAGCCGACGATGTGCACGACGAACGCCGACTGGACGGACCCGGTCAGCTCGATGACCCCGGCCGACAGGAACGGCCCGACGAAGTAGCCGAGTCGGAAGACGCCGCCGAGGCTCGACAGTGCCCGGGCGCGGATCTCGACGGGCACGAAGGTCGTCATGAAGGCGTGCCGAGCGAGGGCGAAGACCGCGGTCGCGAGGCCGATGACCAGCACGCCGACGGCGAGGACGATCTCGTTCGGCGCCAGCAGGCAGGTGACGAGACCGCCGATGCTGACGAGCGACGCGCCGATCATCGAGGTGCGCTCGCCGATGCGGCTGACGAGCCATCCGCTCGGGATGTCGCCGATCAGCTCGCCCACGAGGATGAGCGCGGCGACGAAGCCGGCGAAGGGGAGCGACGCACCGAGCTCGCTCGCCACGACGGGGATGATCGGGATGATGGCCCCCTCGCCGATGGCGAAGAGCGCCGCGGGCAGGAACGCCGCGAGGGCCACCGACCGCATGCTGAAGGCGGGGGAGGAGGAAGACATGTCGTCCGCCACCCTAGGCCCGCTGCGTACACTTGTCGGATGAAGGTCTTGGCAGCGATGAGTGGTGGAGTCGACTCGGCGGTCGCCGCGGCGAGGGCGGTCGAGGCCGGCCACGACGTGGTGGGGGTGCACCTGGCGCTGAGCCGCATGCCGGGCACGCTCCGGACGGGCAGCCGTGGTTGCTGCACCATCGAGGACTCGATGGACGCCCAGCGCGCCGCCAACAAGATCGGCATCCCGTACTACGTGTGGGACTTCTCCGAGCGCTTCAAGCTCGACGTCGTCGACGACTTCGTCGCCGAGTACACCGCGGGCCGCACACCCAACCCCTGCATGCGCTGCAACGAGCGCATCAAGTTCGCCGCCCTGCTCGAGAAGGCTCTCGCGCTCGGCTTCGACGCGGTCTGCACGGGGCACTACGCGACCATCCTCACCGACGACCAGGGCAACCGTGAGCTGCACCGCGCCTCCGCGTGGGCGAAGGACCAGTCGTACGTCCTGGGCGTGCTCACCACCGAGCAGCTCGCGCACTCGATGTTCCCGCTCGGGGCGACGCCCTCCAAGGCCGAGGTGCGGGCCGAGGCGGCCGAGCGCGGCTTCAGCGTGGCGTCGAAGCCCGACAGCCACGACATCTGCTTCATCCCCGACGGCGACACCCGCGGGTGGCTCGCCGAACGTGTCGGTGCCGAGACGGGCGAGATCCTCGACCGCAGCGGCGCCGTGGTCGGCTCGCACGAGGGAGCGCACGCCTTCACGGTCGGCCAGCGCAAGGGCCTCAACATCGGGTTCCCCTCGGACGACGGCAAGCCGCGCTTCGTGCTCGAGGTGCGGCCCGTCGACAACACGGTCGTCGTCGGTCCGAAAGAGGCGCTCGACATCGCCGAGATCGCCGGTGGCTCGTACACGTGGGCCGGTCTCGCCCCGGTCGACCCGACGGTCGCGTTCGACTGCGACGTGCAGATCCGGGCCCACGCCGACCCGGTTCCCGCCGTCGCGCGGGTGTCGGTGGTCGAGGGTAAGAAAGAACTCGTGATCACACCTCGCGAACCCCTCAACGGCGTGGCCCCCGGGCAGACCGCCGTCGTCTACGTCGGCACCCGCGTCCTCGGGCAGTGCACGATCGACCGCACGGTCAGCGCCGTGCCGGTCCCCGCAGCCGCCACCGCCTGAGACGACCGACGATGAGCGAGACCGGCACAGACGCCGCCTCCGGGCCCGCGGTCGAGACCGACGGTGTCCCCGCCGACCTGTCCCAGGCGCGAGACGAGGCCGAACGGCTGACGACCCGCATCCTCGAGCTGCGCGACCAGTACTACGAGGGCAACGGCTCGACCGTCGCCGACGTCGACTACGACGGCCTCGTGCGACGCCTCGACGCCATCGAACGGGCTCACCCCGAGCTGCAAAAGCCCGACAGCCCCACGCAGACGGTCGGCGGCCGGGCCGAGACCACCCAGTTCGCCCCGGTCGAGCACGCCGAGCGCATGCTCAGCCTCGACAACGTGTTCAGCGACGACGAGCTGGCCGAGTGGGCCGGCAAGGTGCAGCGTGACGCCGGCGCCGAGCGCGTGCGGTTCCTCACCGAGCTGAAGATCGACGGCCTGGCGATCAACCTGCGCTACGAGGACGGGGTGCTCGTCACCGCCGCCACGCGCGGCGACGGCGTCGTCGGCGAAGACGTGACCGGCAACGTGCTCGCGATGGGCACGATCCCCGAACGCCTCGAGGGCACCGGCCACCCGCCGCTCGTCGAGGTGCGGGGCGAGATCTTCTTCCCGGTCAGCGAGTTCGACGAACTCAACGCGCAGCAGCGCGAGGCCGGCGAACGAGTCTTCGCGAACCCCCGCAACGCCGCCGCCGGCTCGCTGCGTCAGAAAGAAGAGGGCAAGAGCCCCGAGAAGCGCGAGTTGATGCACGCGCGCCTGCGTCGCCTGCGCATGCTCGTGCACGGCATCGGTGCCTGGCCGGTGCGCGAACTCGAGCGCGCGACCGAGGTGCGGTCGCAATCCGAGGTCTACGACCTGCTGGGCGGGTGGGGGCTGCCCATCTCGACCCACTACCGCGTCTTCGACACGGTGGACGAGGTCGAGGCGTTCATCCACGACTACGGGGTGCGGCGGTCCTCGGTCGAGCACCAGATCGACGGCATCGTCGTCAAGGTCGACGACCTGGCCCTGCACGAAGAGCTCGGGGCCACGAGCCGGGCCCCGCGGTGGGCGACGGCGTTCAAGTACCCGCCCGAAGAGGTCAACACGAGGCTGCTCGACATCGTCGTCAGCGTCGGGCGCACGGGTCGGGCCACGCCGTTCGCCGTCATGGAGAAGGTCGAGGTCGCCGGCAGCGAGGTCCGTCAGGCGACCCTGCACAACCAGCAGGTGGTCAAGGCCAAGGGCGTGCTGATCGGCGACACCGTCGTGCTCCGCAAGGCGGGCGACGTCATCCCCGAGGTCCTCGGCCCGGTCATCGAGCTGCGCGACGGCACCGAACGCGAGTTCGTCATGCCCGTCGACTGCCCCGAGTGCGGCACCCCGCTCAAGCCCGCGAAAGAGGGCGACATCGACCTCCGCTGCCCCAACGCCGAGAGCTGCCCGGCCCAGGTGCGCGGGCGCGTCGAGCACATCGCCTCCCGTGGCTCGCTCGACGTCGAGGGCCTCGGCGAGGTCGCCGCCGCCGCGCTCACGCAGCCCGTCGAACCGGCGACGCCGCCGCTCCGTACCGAGGCCGGCCTGTTCAGCCTGACGATGGCCGACATCTTCCCCGTCCGGGTCGTCGTGCGCGACGCCGAGACCGGCATGCAGAAGCTCGAGGCCGACGGGCAGCCGAAACTCGTCACCCCGTTCCGCCGCAAGCGCGCCAAGCGCGACGGCGCGTACGACCCCACGGCGGCCGAGTTCGCGGGCGACGAGACCTCGGTGCCGTCCAAGACGGCGATCGAGATGCTCGCCAACCTCGAGAAAGCGAAGACGAGCCCCCTGTGGCGCATCCTCGTCGGCCTCAGCATCCGGCACGTCGGGCCGGTCGCTGCCCGCGCGCTCGCGAACCACTTCGGCTCGCTGGACGCCATCCGGGCGGCCTCGCGCGACGAGCTCGCGGCCGTCGACGGCGTGGGCGGCATCATCGCCGACGCGCTGCTGGCCTGGTTCGACGTCGACTGGCACGCCGAGATCATCGATCGGTGGACGGCCGCGGGCGTGCAGTTCACGACTCCCGGTCACCCCGGCCCGGGTGCGGCCGAGGCAGCCGGGGGTGTGCTCACCGGGGTGACCGTCGTGGCGACCGGCAGCCTCGAGGGCTTCACCCGCGAGGGCGCACTCGAGGCCATCGTCGAGGCGGGTGGCAAGGCGGCCAGCAGCGTGAGCAAGAAGACCGACTTCGTCGCGGCGGGACCGGGGGCCGGCTCGAAGTTGACGAAGGCCGAACAGCTCGGGGTACGGATCATCGACGCAGAGCAGTTCGCTGTCCTCCTTAAGGAGGGCCCGGCGGCTCTCGTTGTCCCCCAGGTGGGGGACGAGGCTTCGCCTGATTCGTGATTTCCCTGGTCAGGGGCACTTTGCCTTCCTAAGATGTGAGGACGTGTCGTCCTCCAGCAGTAGGGAGCCGGGGTACAGGCACGTGACGAGGGGGAAGACCCGACGTGCTGTTCCTCGCTACAGCAATGCTCTCTGCCTCGGTCCACCTCGCCGGGGTGGCCGATGCTCCGACCGTGCCTTCCGCGACGGTCCTGACGGTCGACCGGCCGGCAGCCGCGCCGCTCGTCCAGGCGTCCGACCACGACGTCCCCGGGCCCGCCCCGGTGCGGGACGGGCGGGCCGTGCCCGAGCTCGACGGCTGCCGGGGGGTCGAGGCGACCACGTTCTCGGCCGAGGCCTGCCTCGACCAGCTGGCCCGCGCCTCCTCGGCCGGGGTCGAGCGGTTCGCCGCGACGCTCGACGCCGACGGTGACGACGCGGCCGCGCTCGTGGCAGCGGTCGGCGAGCAGGTCCCGCCCGAGGACGCGGCGGCCTGGTGGTCCGACCTGGACGACGGCCGACGGACGGTCCTCGCGCACGCCGTGCCCGGCGTCGTGGGCAACCTCGAGGGCGTCCCGTACTCGGTCCGCGACACCGCCAACCGTCAGTTCCTGCGGGACGCCACCACGGCCGTCGCCGGGCGCATCGGCTCCGACGCCGAGCGATCGGACGACCCCCGGCGCCTCGCGATGCTCGAGCAGGTGCGGGCGACCCTCGACGGTGCGACCCACGACGTGCCCTTCGCCGGGACGGCCGACCGGCACCTCGTCGCCCTCGACACGGTCCTGCCCGGCCGGGCGGCCGTCACCGTCGGCGACCTCGACACGGCCGACGACGTCAGCGTGCTCGTGCCCGGCATGCTCTTCACCGTGTCGGACCAGCTCGTCGACTGGACCAACACCGCCGGCGCGCTGCACGACGAGCAGGCCACCTGGGCGACGTTGCTGGGGCGCAGCGGCCCGGGCCCCGTGCCGACCGTCGCCGTCGTGGCCTGGATGGGCTACCAGACGCCCGACCTGACGAACTTCTACGACCTCGGCCTGGCCGAGCGGGGGGCCGCCCATCTCGAGGGTGCCCTCGAGGGACTCGACGCGGCGCGCGCGGACGACGAACCGCGGGTGTCGGTCATGGCGCACTCGTACGGTTCGACGACGGCGACGATCGCCCTGTCGTCGGGCCGCGTCGCGGTGGACTCGCTGGTGCTGCTCGGGTCGCCCGGCAGCGTCGTGCCCGATGCAGGCGACCTGGCCGTCCGCGGAACCGACGTCTACGCGGCGGCCGGCAGCTTCGACCCCGTGGCGGGCAGCGGGTTCTTCGGGGCCGACCCGGCGGCGGCGGCCTTCGGTGCCGTCGTGCTGCACATGGGCGGTGGCGCCGACACGGTGACGGGCCGTGCCCTGACCGGTGCCCTCGGCCACAACGACTACTTCCGCGCCGGCACCGAGTCGATGCGCAGCCTGGCCCTGATCGGGCTGGGGCACGGGGTGCTCGTCGACGGTCGTGCCGGCGACCCCGGCCGGGGTGGCCCCGAGGCACCGGTGCTCACGGTGGTGCGGCCCCAGGACGTGTACTTCCGCGACTGACGGGCGCGACGGGCGTGACGGGTGTGACGGGCGCGACGGGCGCGACGCCGCCCGGCGGGGGCGTCGATTTGGAGGCGCGGGCCGGGGCGGTCCAGAGTCGACCGATGACCACGCCCCGCCTCCTCCGTCGGCCCCTCGAGCGCTTCCGGAGCCAGGACCCGGTGCTGCGCGGCCTGCTCGCGTCGACGCTGGTCGGCACGGTCGGCCGCGGACTGTTCTTCACCCTGACGGTCATCTACATGACGCGGGTGGTCGGGCTCTCCGCCCTGTCGGTCGGTGCGGGGCTCACGATCGCGGGCGCCGTCGGGGTCGTCGCCTCGTTCGGCGGCGGCTACCTCGCCGACCGGGTGGGGGCGAAGCGGCTGCTCGTGGTCGCCACCGCGGTGATGGCCTGCGGCCTGCTCGGGTACGCCGTCGTCGACGGGTTCGCGTCCTACCTGGCGGCCGCCTGCGTCGTCGTGGGCAGCCAGGGCACGGCCCAGTCGGCGCGCTCGGCCCTGCTGGCGCGGGCGTTCGTCGGCCCGGCCAGGGTCTCGGCGCGCGCCACCATGCGGGTCGTGACCAACGTCGGCATCGCGATCGGAACGGCCGTGGCGGGCGTCGCGCTCGTGGTCGACGACGCCGTGGTCTACCGGGGTGCCCTCGTGATGGGCGGCGTGCTGTTCCTGGCCAGCGTCGTCTGGATCGTGAGGGTGCCGTACGTCGATCCGGCCCCCGTGCCCCGCGTCCGTGGCGAGCGGGCTCCGGGGCGCTCGCCGCTGCGGGACCGGCGCTACCTCGCGGTCACCGTGCTCGGTGCCGTGACGACCGTGCAGTTCGGCCTGTTCGAGGTGGGCGTCCCGGTGTGGGTGACCCAGCACACCGAGGCGCCGGCGGCGGTCGTGTCGGTTCTGTTGCTGATGAACACGGCGATCGTGATCGCCCTGCAGATCCCGCTCTCCCGAGGGACCCACGACGTGGGAGGCGCGGGTCGCGCCAGTCTCGTCGGCGGACTCCTCATGGTGGTCGCCTGCGCCCTCTGGGCCGCCGCCGCGACCGGGTCACCCGTCGTCGCCGTCGTCGTGCTGCTCGCGGCCGCCGCGGCCCACTCGCTCGCCGAGGTGCACCTGTCGGCCGGCGGCTGGGGGCTCGGCTTCGAGCTCGCCGACCCCGAGCGGGCCGGCGCCTACCAGGGCGTCTACGGCACCGGGTCCGCGATCGGGGGGATGCTCGCGCCGGTCGTGGTGACGCAGACCGCGATCGGGCTCGGCACCCCCGGCTGGATCGTGCTGGCCTCGGCGTTCGCCGCGGCGGGGGCGGGGCTCTGGCTCGTGGCCCGCCGCGCGGCGGCCGGGGGCCCTGCGGCGGACCGGGGCCCCGGCGTCGGTGCCGCCCCGTAGAATCGTGCGGTACCCCCGCCGCGGTACCCCCGCACGACCACGTGAGAGAGAAGCATGTCCGAAATCACGCGCGAGCAGGTGCAGCACCTCGCCGGTCTCGCCCGCATCGCCCTCACCGAGGCCGAGATCGACACGATGACCGCCGAGCTCGGCCACATCGTCGACAGCGTCGCCAAGGTCCGAGAGGTCGCGACCGACGACGTCCCCGCGACCAGCCACCCCATCCCGCTCGAGAACGTGTTCCGGCCCGACGTCGTGGGCGAGACGCTCACGGCCGAGCAGGCGCTGTCCGGCGCCCCCGACCACGACGGCTCGCGCTTCCGGGTGAGCGCGATCCTGGGAGAAGAGCAGTAGCCATGACCGACACCACCTCGCTCGTCCACCTGTCCGCCGCCGAGCTGTCGACCCGCCTCGCCGCCGGCGACGTGTCGTCGGTCGACGTCACGCGCGCCCACCTCGACCGCATCGAGGCGGTCGACGGCGACGTCCACGCCTTCCTGCACGTCAGCTCGGCCGCGCTCGACACGGCCGCCGACGTCGACCGTCGTCGTGCCGCGGGCGAGGCCCTCGGCCCGCTCGCCGGCGTCCCGATCGCCATCAAAGACGTGCTGTGCACGATCGACATGCCGTCGACCTCGGGCAGCAAGATCCTCGAGGGCTGGGTGCCGCCCTACGACGCGACCGTCGTCGCCAAGCTGCGTGCGGCCGACCTGGTCCCGCTCGGCAAGACGAACATGGACGAGTTCGCCATGGGTTCGTCGACCGAGTTCTCGGCCTACGGGCCCACGCACAACCCCTGGTCGCTCGACCGCATCCCCGGCGGGTCGGGCGGTGGCTCGGCGGCTGCCGTCGCCGCCTTCGAGGCGCCCCTCGCCCTCGGCAGCGACACCGGCGGGTCGATCCGCCAGCCCGGCGCCGTCACCGGCACCGTCGGGGTCAAGCCGACCTACGGGTCGGTCAGCCGCTACGGCGCGATCGCCCTGGCCAGCTCGCTCGACCAGGTCGGTCCCGTCAGCCGCACCGTGCTCGACAGCGCCATGCTGCACGACGTCATCACCGGGCACGACCCTCGCGACTCCACCTCGCTGCGCGACGCCTGGCCGTCGTTCACCGAGGCGGCCCGCACCGGTCTCGCCGGCGGCGCCCTGAAGGGCGTCCGCGTCGGCGTCGTCCGCGAGCTGAACGGCGAGGGCTTCCAGGCCGGCGTCAAGGCCCGCTTCGCCGAGGCCCTCGAGCTCATGAGCGCGGCCGGTGCCGAGATCGTCGAGATCTCGGCCCCGAGCTTCGAGCACGCGATCAGCGCCTACTACCTGATCCTCCCGGCCGAGGCGTCGAGCAACCTCGCCAAGTTCGACTCGGTGCGCTTCGGCCTGCGGGTCGTCCCCGAGGGCGGCGGCACCGTCGAGGACGTCATGGCCGCCACCCGTGAGGCCGGCTTCGGCCCCGAGGTGAAGCGCCGCATCATCCTCGGCACGTACGCCCTGAGCGCCGGCTACTACGACGCCTACTACGGCAGCGCGCAGAAGGTGCGCACCCTCGTGCAGCGCGACTTCGCGGCCGCGTTCGACCAGGTCGACGTGCTCGTCTCGCCGTCGGCGCCCACCACGGCGTTCCGGCTCGGCGAGAAGATCGACGACCCGCTGGCGATGTACCTCAACGACATCACGACCATCCCCGCCAACCTGGCCGGCATCCCCGGCATCACGGTGCCGATGGGCCTGGCCGAAGAAGACGGTCTGCCGACGGGGTTGCAGTTCATGGCCCCCGCGCGCGGCGACGCCCGCCTCTACACCTACGGCGCCGCCCTCGAGCAGTTGCTCGAGCAGGGCTGGGGCCACACGCTCATCTCGCGCGCGCCCGACCTGAGCGCGACCGAGCAGACCGCCGCCACCGAGGGAGTCATCTGATGGCCAAGGCAGACCTGATGGACTACGAGAAGGCGCTCGAGCAGTTCGAGGTCGTCCTCGGCTTCGAGGTGCACGTCGAGCTCGCGACCAAGACCAAGATGTTCTCGGACGCCCCGAACTTCTTCGGCGGCGAGCCCAACACCAATGTCACCCCGGTCGACCTGGGCCTGCCCGGCTCGCTGCCGGTGGTCAACGAGCAGGCCGTGCGCTACTCGATCAGCCTCGGCTTGGCCCTGGGCTGCTCCATCGCCGAGAGCTCGCGCTTCGCCCGGAAGAACTACTTCTACCCCGACAACCCCAAGAACTACCAGGTCAGCCAGTTCGACGAACCGATCGCGTTCGAGGGCGAGGTCGAGGTCGAACTGCCCGACGGGACGGTCTTCGCCATCCCGATCGAGCGTGCCCACATGGAAGAGGACGCCGGCAAGCTGACCCACGTCGGCGGGTCGACCGGTCGCATCCAGGGCGCCGAGTACTCGCTCGTCGACTACAACCGTGCGGGCATCCCGCTCGTCGAGATCGTCACCAAGCCGATCATCGGCGCCGGCGCCAAGGGCCCCGAGCTGGGTGCGGCCTACGTCTCGACCATCCGCGACATCGTGCGGGCCCTGGGCGTCAGCGAGGCCCGCATGGAGCGCGGCAACCTGCGCTGCGACGCGAACGTCTCCCTGCGTCCGCACGGGCAAGAGAAGCTCGGCACCCGCACCGAGACCAAGAACGTCAACTCGTTCCGCTCGGTCGAGCGTGCGGTCCGCTACGAGATCCAGCGTCAGGCCGCGATCCTCGCCGCGGGCGGCACCATCACGCAAGAGACGCGCCACTGGCACGAAGACACCGGCCGCACCTCGGCGGGCCGCCCGAAGAGCGACGCCGACGACTACCGGTACTTCCCCGAGCCCGACCTGCTGCCCGTCGTCCCTCCGCGCGAACTCGTCGAAGAACTGCGCCTCGCCCTGCCCGAGGCGCCGGTCGCCCAGCGTCGCCGGCTCAAGTCCGAGTGGGGCTTCGCCGACCTCGAGTTCCAGGACGTCGTGAACTCGGGGCTCCTCACCGAACTCGTCGAGACCGTCGCCGCCGGTGCCTCGCCGCAGGCCGCCCGCAAGTGGTGGACCGGCGAGATCGCCCGCCTCGCCAACGCCCAGGGCGTCGAGGCCTCGAGCCTCGTGTCGCCGCTGCACGTCAGCGAGCTCATCGCGCTCGTCGAGAGCGGCGAGCTGACCGACCGACTGGCCCGCCAGGTGCTCGAGGGCGTCGTCGCCGGCGAGGGCAGCCCGTCCGAGGTCGTCGAGGCTCGCGGGCTCAAGGTCGTCTCCGACGACGGCGCGCTGATCGCGGCGATCGACGAGGCCCTGGCCAGCCAGCCCGACGTGCTCGCGAAGATCCGCGACGGCAAGGTGCAGGCGGCCGGTGCCGTCATCGGCGCCGTCATGAAGGCCATGAAGGGTCAGGCGGACGCCGCGCGCGTCCGCGAGCTGGTGCTCGAGCGGGCGCAGGCCTGATCGACGTGACCACGGCCGCGGCAGGGTGCGGCGCACGATGAACCTCGTCGCGCGTCTGCGCCCCGCCGTGCCCGTGGCGGTCGCCCTCGTCGGCGTCCTCGTGACGTTGGCCGTCGCCTCGCGCGTCCTGCCCGGTCGGGTCGTGATGGTCCACCTCAGCGAGACCGGGGGGTCGGCGTTCGCGGCCAGCCGCAGCGACCTCGTCCTGCTGGGCGCCGTGCTCGTGGTCGGCATCGTCGTGACCTGGCTGGTCTCGGCGCTGTTCCTCGCGGTGACGCCCGTCCGCCACGTGCTCGTCCCGCACGCCTCGTTCTGGAAGAAACCGCCGAACCGGGCCGAGATGAGGCGCCGGTACGCGCGGTACCTCGCCGTCGCGACCAGCGCCTCCTTGTGGTTCGTCGCCGCGCTGTTCGTCCTCGCGACGGTCTCGCAGAGCGGCCCCCTCACCGCCTGGTGGTTGCCGGCGGCCGTGTCGGCGGCGTTCGTGCTCTTCGTCCTGGGTGGTCTGGTCTGGGTCTTCACCGCCGGGTTCACCCCGACTCCGGCGGGCGTCGCGGCCCGTGCGGCCGCGTCCGACCAGGAGGCGCGGGCCGTGTCCCGACCGTCCGCCTCCGTCGTCGAGACCCCCCGGTCCGGTCCGTCGGCGGCCCGTCCGTCGCGTGTGAGCCCCCGTCCGACGGTCGAGACCCCGCGGATCGGCACCGCGCCTCCTGTTCCGTCATCGCGGCCGGGCCGTGCGCCCGGACGGCCCCCGACACCGACCGGGGACGGACCGCGTACAGGCCCGCCCCGCCCCTACCAACCCCGACCCCGCTCCGGAGGCCCCCGTGGATGACGACCGATACGGGGCCGACGTGCTCGCCGGCGACTGGAAGCGATCGTCGAAGCCCGCGCCGACGCCGACCGACGCCGTCCGTGACCTCGTGGTCGAGGAGGTCCGGTCGGGTTTCACCGGAGCGATCGTGCGCGTCGAGGCCGGCACCGTCGAGCTCGAGGACTGGAAGGGCCGGGTGCGGGCCTTTCCGATGACCGGGTCGTTCCTGATCGACGGGGCCCCCGTCGCCCTGCGGGTGCCGCGGGCGGCGCCGCAGGGCCGGGCACGCACGGCCTCCGGCTCGTTCGCCGTCGAGGGGGCGAAGGCCCGGGTCGCCCGTCAGAGCCGCATCTTCGTCGAGGGACGACACGACGCCGAACTGGTCGAGAAGGTCTGGGGCTCCGACCTGCGGGTCGAAGGCGTCGTCGTCGAGTACCTCGAGGGTGTCGACCACCTGGCCGACGTCCTGCGCGACTTCCGGCCGGGGCCCGAGCGACGCGTCGGCGTGCTCGTCGACCACCTCGTGCCGGGCTCGAAAGAGAGCCGCGTCGCCGAGGGCATCGCCCGCAGCCCGCTCGGTCGCCACGTGCTCGTCGTCGGGCACCCGTTCGTCGACGTGTGGCAGGCCGTCAAGCCGGCCCGGCTCGGCATCGACGCCTGGCCCGTCGTGCCCCGCTCGGTCGAGTGGAAGCACGGCGTCTGCGAGGCGATGGGTTGGCCGCACGAGGACCAGGCCGACATCGCCCGGGCCTGGCAGCACATCCTGTCGCGCGTGCGCAGCTACGCCGACCTCGAACCGTCGGTGCTCGGCCGGGTCGAGGAACTGATCGACTTCGTCACGTCGGGCTGAGCCCGGGCATCGGCCCCGAGAGACCGCTTCGGGACCACGATCCCCGGGAATCGCCCGGGCGTGTCGGCTCTCGGGCCGCTTTTCGCCCTAGATTCGAGGGCATGGCCGAGCAGATCGAGGGACGCGTCAGCTCGGCCGTCGACGCCTGGCTGCGCTGGCTGCCCCGGTGGCACATCGGCACCGCCCGGGGTCGCACGCGACCCTGTCGGGTGTGCCTCGGCTCGCCCGTGGCCACGGCCGCCGGTTTCGACCACGACGTGCCGCACGCCGTGCAGCACGCGCTGCTGAACCGGATGCGGCAGATCGTCGACGACGACGTCGACGAGTACACGGCCCGCAACCTGCCGCTCGTGACGCGCGAGCTGCGACTCGCCGAGGCGCAGGAGGCGCGGGGCTACCGACCCGAGCAGGGTCTCGACCCCGAGTTCCAGGGTCTCGACCTCGACCCCGAGCCCGAACCGGGCCAGCCGTTCCTCTTCACGCTCGCCGGTCTCGCGGGGATGCCCGCGGACGACGGCCTCGTCCCACCCGACCCGACCGTCTCGGGTGGCGAGCACGCGGGGCCGACCACCGAACCCGACGTCGGTGCCGCCTCGTTCGACGCCGACGACCTCGACGGCTGGTTGTTGCCGCCCGACTCGGCGACGCCGATCGACACGCTCCCGCCGGACGCGCCCCGCCCGGTGGGGCGATGGGAACACCAGCCCGAACCCGCCCCGCGAGCCGAGTCCGAGCCGCAGCCCGAGTACTCGGACGAGGCCAAGGCCGCGCTGCGACACGAGATCACCCTGGCCGGCGACCACGCGGAGGCCGTCGGCACGAGCCTGTGCCTGGCCCTCGTGCAGCACCGCCCTCGCATCGCCGAGGCGATCGACCGTCTCGTGGCCCCGCAGGTCGACGAACTGCTGGCAGAGTTGTCGCGCGCACTCGAGCAGCCGCGGTCCCGCTGAACCGGCACCGCCCGACCCGCTGCGGGTGCCCACGCCACGAGAGGACCCCGAGATGACCCGCCCCACCCCGACCGCGACCACGACGACCCGGCGACGCGACGCCGGTCAGGCCCGGTGGTCGATCGTCGTCGACCTCGTCGCCGTCCTGGCCTTCGTGGTGATCGGGCGTCGCAGTCACGCCGAGGGGCTCGACCTGCCGGGGCTGCTCGGCACCCTCTGGCCGTTCGTCGTCGGCGCGGTCGTCGGCTGGGTGAGCGTGGCGGGCGTCCGCTGGCCGCTGTCGGTCCTCCGGTCGGGCGCGGTCGTCTGGGTCTCGACCGCCGTGATCGGGCTGCTGCTGCGGGTGGTCGCCGGCCAGGGCGTGCAGCTCAGCTTCGTGATCGTGACGATCGTGGTGCTCGGTGTGTTCCTCGTGGGCTGGCGGGCCGTGCTCGCCCTCGTGCGACGCGTGCGGGGCAGCCGGAGCTGAGACCGCGGCGGCACCCGACCCGGGTCAGCTCCGGCGCTTGACGCTGTTGTCGAGGCTGGGTTCGTCGGTGAGCACGAGGCCCGACGAGCTGTTCGACGAGGCCGTCAACTCGGTGAGCCACTCGCGGTTGATGGACGGCACGCGACCACCGGAGTACTTGAAGTAGAGCGGGATGCCGGCGTCCAGCCAGATGCTGCTGCGGCCGTCGCCGACCTTCTGCGTGTCGCGCCACGAGAAGAAGAACGACTCGCGTCGGCGCAGTTTGGTCGCGATGACGATCTGGAGGTGTTCGAGCACGCGGTCCTCGAACTCGACCTCGATGCCCGAGGTGCCGTAGATGAGCGATCCCATGGGGGTCCTGTTTCGTGAGTGTGGCCGGCGTCGGCAACGAGTCCGACACAGGTCAATGTACCTTGCGATCAGGTGTTCCCCGACAGTCCACCTCGTGAGGGCGTTGTGGGCGGACGTGCAGGCTGCCCCGCCATACTCGGGGCTGCCGATCCGCTGCGCCCCCGAGCGCCCGACCGACCACCTGGGACCCATGACCTCGACCGCCTCCGTCCTCCGCGCCTCCTCGTCCTCGAGCCAGGACGTCGTCGCCGACCTCGACGGCCTCGTCGGGTTCGCCGCCCGCGTCATCGACGCCCTCGGCGAATGGGGCGTCGCCCTGCTGACCTTCGTCGAGACGGTGTTCCCCCCGATCCCGAGCGAGATCATCCTGCCGCTGGCCGGCTTCCTCGCCGGCGCCGGGTCGATGAACATCGTGCTGTTGATCGCGCTGAGCACCCTCGGCGCCTACCTGGGCGCTCTGGTGCTCTACGGACTCGGGGCCGGTCTCGGCCTCGACCGCAGCATCCGGTGGCTCGCCAAGCTGCCGCTCGTCGACCGGCACGACTTCGAGCAGGCGGCCGGCTGGTTCGAGCGCCACGGGCGGTCGGCCGTGTTCTTCGGCCGGTTCATCCCGGGCGTCCGCAGCCTCATCTCGCTGCCCGCGGGGGCCGAGCGCATGCCCCTGATCGTCTTCTCGCTCTTCACGATCGTGGGCAGCGGCCTTTGGAACGGCCTGCTGATCGGCCTGGGCGCCGCCCTCGGCACCCAGTACGAGCTCATCGACCAGTACGCGAAGTACCTCGACTACGCGGTGTACGCGGCCATCGCGAGCGTCGTGGTGTTCCTCGTCGTCCGGTCGGTGCGCCGTCGTCGGGCCGGTGTCGACGACGCGTCGCGCGACGCCGTCGATCAGGACGTTCGCGGCTGACGCTCCGTCGTCGTCCAGGCGGCAGGCCGGGTCGGTCCGTACCGTGGTGGGCAGACCGACGTCGCGCTCCGCGTGCGGCACCGTGCACACGATCCGACAGGACACCACCATGGGATTCCTCGACCGCCTCCTCGGCCGCGAGCCGCAGCAGGGACAGCCGCAGCAGCCCTCCGCCCCGCAGGGCTACCGGTACGGCCAGCAGAGCTACGAGCAGCCCGCCGCCCCGCAGCAGGGGTACGGCCAGCAGGGGTACGGGCAGCAGGGATACGGCCAACAGCCGTCGGCCCAGCCCGCCGGCCCGGGCGGTGGCCCGGCCCGCAGCGACGACGAGATCGCCGTCGAGCGGTACCGCTACCTGCTGAAGACCGCCCCGCCCGAGACGATCGAGCAGGTCCACGCCGAGGCGTTCGCGAAGCTCAGCCCCGAGCAGCGGCGCCTCGTCTTCGACCAGCTGTCGGCCGAGTCGAGCCCCGGCGAGGCACCCCGTGGCGACGACGCCGGCTCGCTCGCCCAGGCAGCGACCCGCTCCGAGCTGCGTCGGCCCGGTACCCTCGAGCGCACGCTCGGTGGCGGCTCGACCGGCCAGCAGCAGGTCGGCCCGAACGGCCAGCCCGTCCGCCAGGGTCCCGGCATGGGCTCGATCATCGGCGGGTCGATCCTCGGCACGGTGGCCGGTTACGTGATCGGGTCGACCCTGATGAGCGCGTTCCTCCCCGACGCGGGCGCGACGGCCGACGGAGGCGCGGGTGACGACACGGGCGCCGACCAGGGCACCGAGGGCGACGGGGGAGCAGACGGCGGTGCCGACGCCGGCACCGAGACGGCGAGCGACGGCGGCGGGGACTTCGGTGCCGACGGGGGTGGCGACTTCGGCGGGGGCTTCGGTGACTTCGGTGGAGGCGACTTCGGCGGCGGCTTCGACATCTGACACCTGGGCGTCACCCGGGACGGACCCCTCGACGCGGACTACCGTCGAGGGTCCGCCCACCACCCGCCGTCAGGCCCCAGGGAGCACCATGACCAGCACCAGAGTCGCCGTCGTCACCGGAGGGTCCGCCGGCCTCGGCCGGGCCACCGTCCGAGAGCTCGCCGCGCGCGGGTGGGACGTCGCGGTGCTCGCCCGAGGCCAGGACGGGCTGGACGGTGCCGTCCGCGACGTCGAGGCCGCGGGGCGTCGGGCGCTGGGCATCTCCACCGACGTGGCCGATCGGGCCCAGGTCGAGTCGGCCGCCGACCGGGTCGAGGCCGAGCTCGGCCCCATCGACCTGTGGGTCAACGACGCCATGGTCGGCGTCTTCGGCGAGTTCCTCGAGACCGATCCCGACGACTTCGAGCGCGCGACGGCCGTCAACTACTTCGGCTTCGTCAACGGCACCCGTGCGGCGCTGTCGCGCATGGTGCCCCGCGACCGGGGCCACGTCGTCCAGGTCGGCTCGGCCCTCGCGCACCGCGGCATCCCGCTGCAGGCGTCGTACTGCGGCGCGAAGCACGCCGTCCAGGGGTTCACCGAATCGGTCACCACCGAGCTGATCCACAACAAGAGCTCGGTGCGCATCAGCACGGTCGACATGCCGGCGCTCAACACGATCCAGTTCAACTGGGTGCGGTCGACGCTGCCCGAGCACCCCCAACCGGTGCCGCCGATCTTCGAGCCCGAGGTCGGGGCCCGGGCCATCGCCGACGTCGCCGACAAGCCGCGCCGCCGCACCTGGCTCGGCGAGCCGACCGTCATGACGGTCCTCGGCAACCGCTTCGTGGCGAACTTCCTCGACGTCTACCTGGCCAAGAGCGGGTACTCGGGCCAGCAGGCGCCCGACAAGACCGAACCCATGCTGCCGGACAACCTCTACGAGCCCACGGCCGGCGACCAGGGCGCCCGGGGCATCTTCAGCGACCGTGCCCGCAGCACGAGCCCGCAGGTCTGGTACACCCGTCACCGCGCCCTGACCGTCGGCGCCGCACTCGGGGCCTCCGCGGCCGCCACCGCTGCCGTCGTGGGCCGGGTGACCCGGGGGCGTCGGGCATGAGCGCCGCGCCCGAGGTCGACGCGGTCGTCGTCGGTGCGGGCCCGAACGGGCTCGCGGCGGCCGTCGTGCTCGCCCGGGCGGGTCTGCGCGTCGAGGTCGTCGAACGCGCGGACACCATCGGCGGAGGTGCCCGGACCCAAGAGGCCACCTTGCCGGGGTTCCGCCACGACATCTGCTCGGCCGTGCATCCGATGGCCCTCGCCTCGGGGTTCTTCCAACGCTTCCAGCTGGACCGCCGCATCGAGTTGACGGTGCCCGAGATCTCGTACGCGCACCCGCTCGACGGCGGTCGGGCCGGCATCGCCTACCGCGACCTCGACCGGACGGCCGAGGGGCTCGGCAGCGACGGGGCCGCCTGGACGCGTCTGCTGCGGGGACTCGTGGAGCGCGAACCCCGCATGTCGAAGTTCACGATGCGCGAGCTCGTCCGGGTGCCGGACGACCCGGTGACCCTCGCCCGCTTCGGCCTGGCCGCCCTCTCGCAGAGCGGCCCCTGGTGGAACGCCGGCTTCACGGGCGACGAGGCCCCCGCCATGCTCGCCGGGGTGATGGCCCACGCGATCCGGCCGATGCCCAGCCTGTCGACCTCGGCCGCGGGGCTCGTCCTGGCCGTCCACGCGCACGCGCGGGGCTGGCCCGTGCCGACCGGTGGCAGCCAGTCGATCGTCGACGCCATGGCCGACGACGTCCGGGCCCACGGGGGCACGATCACGACGGGCGTGGACGTCACGTCGATCGACGAGCTGCCCACGGCGCGGGCGACGATCTTCGACACGAGCGCGCGCGCCCTCGCCGACATCGCGGGCAGTCGTCTGCCCGACCGGTACGAGCGCGCCCTCCGTCGCTTCCGGTACGGCAACGCGGCGGCCAAGGTCGACTTCGCCCTGTCGGGCCCCGTGCCCTGGGCGAACGAGGAGGCCCGGCGCAGCCCGACCCTGCACCTCGGAGGGACGCGCGCCGAGATCGCTTCGGGCGAGCACGACGTCGCGTCCGGTCGACACGCCCGCACGCCCTACGTGCTGGTCGCGCAGGCCGGCGTGGTCGACGGCACGCGGGCGCCCGAGGGGCAGCAGTCGCTCTGGGCCTACACGCACGTGCCCCGCGGCTCGACCGTCGACCAGACCGCGACCGTCATCGAGGGCATCGAGCGCTTCGCCCCGGGATTCCGCGACACGATCCTCGCGACGCACAGCCGGACGGCCGTCGAGCTCGAGCGGCACGACCCGAACTACATCGGAGGCGACATCGCCTCCGGGGCGCCGAGCGTCTGGCAGCTCGCGGCACGACCGACCCTGTCGACCGAGCCGTGGCGCACGCCGACCCCCGGCCTCTACCTCTGCTCGTCGTCCACGCCACCCGGGCCGTCGGTCCACGGTCTCGGCGGGGCCTATGCCGCACGCAGTGCGCTGAAGCACGAGTTCGGCATCGACCGGCTGCCCCACCTCGGCGTCGACGCCTGAGCGGGTCCACCCGAGATCGGGCCGGCACCCGACGCCCGATGTGATCCACGGCCGACGGGGCGCGTCAACGGGGTGCGCGGCTCGCGGGGATCATGCCAGGATCGACGGATGAGCACCACGCACCGCTTCATCGAGGCCTCGCCCCACGACGTCTTCGACGTGCTGAGCGACGGATGGCTCTTCCCGAGCTGGGTCGTCGGCTCGGCGCGCATCCGCGAGGTCGACCTGACCTGGCCGAGCGTCGAGGCCACCATCCACCACTCGTTCGGCGTCTGGCCGCTGGTCATCGACGACGTGACGACGATCCTCGAGTGGGACCCTCCGGTCCGCGCCGTGTTCCACGCCAAGGGCTGGCCGATGGGCGAGGCCCGGGTCGAGATCGACGTCCGCAACCGCATGGGCGGCTGCTTCGTCACGATGACCGAGTACGCCGTCGCCGGCCCCGGCCGCCTGGTGCCGAAACCCCTCATGGACCCTCCGCTGCACTGGCGCAACAAAGAGGCGCTGCAGCGTCTCGCCTGGCTGGCCGAAGGACGCGTCACGGACCGCGTCTCGCCCAGCTGAACCGCGCCTCCTGGACCGACCGACCGACCGCGTCGCAGGCGGGCGACCCGCGCCTCCTGACCGTCGTCCGGACGAGGAGGCGAGGGTGCGGTCTCAGCGCTCGGCGAGCGAGTCGCGCACCTTGCGCCGCAGGACCTTGCCGATCAGCGACCGGGGCAGGTCGTCCACGACGACGATGCGTCGCGGCACCTTGTAGGGCGTGAGGTGCTTGCGGGCGAACGAGCGCAGGGCCGCGACGTCGACGTGGGCACCCGGCTTGGTGACGATGGCGGCGGCCACCTGCTCGCCGCCGGGGGTCGGCAGGCCGACGACGGCCGCCTCGGCGACGCCCTCGAACCGGGTCAGCACCTCTTCGACCTCGGACGGCGAGACGTTGAACCCGCCCGTGATGATCAGCTCTTTGATGCGGTCGACGATGCGGACGAAGCCGTCGTCGTCGATGGTGACGATGTCGCCGGTGCGGAACCAGTCGCCGTCGACGAAGACCTCGCCCGATTCTTTCGGCTTGCGGTAGTACCCGCTGAACACCTGCGGGCCGCGGACGATCAGCTCGCCGCGTTCGCCGGCCGGCACGTCGACCGTGGGGTTCTCGGGGTCGACGACCCGCACCTCGGTGCCCGGCAGGGGCAGACCGACCGTGCCCGCGCGACGCGTCGGCCCGACCGGGTTGGCCATGAGCACGGGCGAGCACTCGGACAGCCCGTAGCCCTCGACCAGCCAGCCGCCGGACTCGGCCTCCCACGGCTCGACGACGTCGGCCGAGAGGGGCATCGCGCCCGAGATCGCGACGTCGACGCCCTTCAGCGAGACGCCCGCGTCGAGCGCGGCCTTCTGCAGGCGCGCGTAGATCGGCGGTACGGCGGGCAGGAAGGTCGGCGGGTGCTTCTTCATCACCTTGAGCACGAGTGCCGGGTCGAAGGCGGGGAAGAGCACGAGGCGGGCACCCATGCTCATGGCGAAGGTGAGGCAGAGCGTGAGGCCGTAGGCGTGGAACATCGGCAGCACGGCGTAGACGACGCAGGTGCCGCGCTCGATCGTCGGCACCCAGGCCTGGGCCTGCGCGGCGTTGGACAGCAGGTTGTGGTGCGTCAGCTGGGCGCCCTTGGGCGTGCCGGTGGTGCCGCTCGTGTACTGGATGACCGCGAGGTCGTCGGTGACCGGTCGCGGGTGCTTCGCCTTGATGCGCGCCGAGCCGACGACCTTCTCCCACGGGGTGGTGCCCGACACGGTCGTCGTCAGCCGCTCGCGGGACTCGCGGGCCTTCTTGATCGGCAGGGCCAGGGCGGCCCGCGTGGCGAACGGCATCGCCCGGGTGACGTCGACCGAGACGAGGTGCTCGACGGCGACGTCGTCGGGGAAGGCCTGGATCGTGTCGACCACCTTGTTCCAGGCGATGGCGACCTTGGCGCCGTGGTCCTCGAACTGGTGACGCAGCTCACGCGGCGTGTAGAGCGGGTTGTGCTCGACGACGATCGCCCCGAGGCGCAGCACCGCGTAGAACGCGACGACGTGCTGCGGACCGTTCGGCAGCACGATCGCGACCGTGTCGCCGTGCCCGACGCCGAGCCTGCGCAGCCCCTCGGCCGCCCGCGAGATCTGGTCGACGAGCTCGGAGTAGGTGGTCGTCGCCCCGAAGAACTCGAGCGCCACCGCCCTCGGATACCGCGCGGCGGAGGCCTCGACCAGGTCGAGCAGCGAGCCGTCGACCGGTTCGAGGTCGTGCGGCACGCCGGGTGCGTAGGAGTCGAGCCAGGGACGAGCGCTGTCGGTGGTCACCGGGCCACTCTATCGACCGCCGGGCGTACCCCGTCGGCTCGGTGCCGCCTGGCAACCTGACCGCGGACGAGGAGGCGCGGCGCACCATGGTCCTCGACATCACGGAGAGAGGAACGACACATCGTGAGCAAGGTCTGGTTCATCACCGGTGCATCCAAGGGCTTCGGCCGCGAGTGGGCCGAGGCGGCCCTCGAACGCGGCGACAAGGTCGCGGGCACCGCACGGAAGATCGACGACGTCACGCCCTTGGTGGACGCGTACGGCGACTCCTTCCTGCCCATCCAGCTCGACGTGAACGACCGTGCGGCAGACGTCGCCGCGGTCCGGCAGGCCGCCGAGCACTTCGGCCGCCTGGACGTCGTCGTGAACAACGCCGGTTTCGGCCACTTCGGCATGATCGAGGAGATCACCGAGGACGAGGCCCGCGCCCAGCTCGAGACGAACCTGTTCGGTGCCCTCTGGGTGTCGCAGGCCGCGCTGCCGATCATGCGCGAGCAGGGCTCGGGCCACATCGTCCAGGTGTCGAGCATCGGCGGCATCAGTGCCTTCCCGACGGTCGGCATCTACCACGCGTCGAAGTGGGGCCTCGAGGGCTTCAGCCAGTCGCTGGCCCAGGAGGTCGCGGGCTTCGGCATCAAGGTGACCCTCGTCGAGCCCGGCGGCTTCTCGACCGACTGGTCCGGCCCGTCCGCCTCGCGCAGCGACGAGCTCGAGGCCTACGCCGAGGTGCGCGAGGCCGCGTCGAAGCGTCCCTCGGCCGCCGATCCCGGTGACCCCAAGGCCACCCGCTCGGCGATCCTCAAGGTCGTCGACGCGGACGAGCCGCCGCTGCGCATCTTCTTCGGCAAGGCACCGCTCGAGATCGCCACGAAGGACTACGAGTCGCGTCTGAAGACGTGGAACGACTGGCAGCCCGTCTCGATCGAGGCGCACGGGAACTGACACCCGCCCCGTCACGCACACCGCGCCTCCTGCCTCCTCCCCGGGACGCAGGAGGCGCGGCGTGCGTCCGCGGGGACGCCGCCGCGAGCCGTCTCGCGGCTCACCGGTCCTTGAACCACCGGACGAGATCGCGGCGGCGGATCGTGGCCGTGGTCAGGGCGGCGGCGAGGACCGCCCCGGCGGCGGCGGCCAGTGGTGCCGCCGTGAGCAGGTGCGCGGGGGAGTCGACGAGGGAGTCCGCATCGAACAGCAGGGTGAGTGCCGTGACTCCCGAGGCGACGACGGCCCCGCAGACGGCCCAGGCCGCGGTCTCGACGACCACCACGGCGAGTTGCGCCGTCCGGCTCTGACCGGCCTGACGGGCCCCGCTGAGTTCGAGCCGTCGACGCCGGACGGACACGACGCCGAGCACGGCGGCCGTCACCGCGGCGACGGCGGGGGCCCAGCGGGTGAGGCGCTCGCCGACGGCGTCGGTGTCGAAGGTCGACCCGAGCGATGCGTTGAGCTGGCCGAGTGACAGGGGTGCCGTCGGACCGGCCGACGACGATGTCGTGGACCTCAGGAGGTCGTCGGTGCTGTCGCCCTGCGGCCAGGCACGGGCCCAGCACTCGTCGAACGGGCGTGATGTGTCGCCGGGCAGCAGCACGGCGGACGAGAGGCGGCTGTCGCGCCCGTCGTCCGGGTGCACGAAGACCCCCGCGACGGGCAGCGGGCCCTGCGGTGTGCCGAGCTCGTCACCTGCGGCGGCTCCGAGGCGCTCGGCGAGCGTGGGGGAGAGCCAGGCGCCGGCGCGCCCGTCGGAGTCGGCGATCAGGGCCGCCAGACCGGGGGTGACCTCGAAGGTCGACAGCGTGGCTCCGGGCAGGGCGGTGAGCGCGAGGCCGGGGCCCGGGCGCAGGGCCCCGGCGGCGAGGACGTCGCCCTGCCCGGCGAGTGCGTCGCAGGCGGCGCCGTCGATGCCGCCTTCCCGAGCGGCGGTGCGGGTCGCGGCGCCCGAGGCGACGTAGGCGGAGGCGTCGCGGGTCAGGGACGCCACGGTGCCGACGTCCGCGGCGCCGGCGATGCCGGTGGTGGCGGCGAGCAGCAGGGCGAAGGTCGCGAAGCGGGTGGTGCCGGAGCGGATGTCGCGGCCGGCCTCGCTCAGCACGCTCGAGAGTCTCACGGGGTCGTCTCGACGGTGCGCGGTGCCGACCCTGCCTCGGCGTCGAGCCCGGTGGCACGGTCGGTCGGGCCGAGGTCGATCACCCGGGTGCAGGCGTCGCGGGTCTGCGGGTCGTGGGTGGCGACGACGACCGTCGCACCGTCGTCGGCCGCGGCCCGCAGGCGGTCGTTGACCGTCGCGGCGGACCGTCGGTCGAGCTGCGCGGTGGGCTCGTCGACGAGCAGCAGGTCGGGTCGGGTGGCGACGGCCCGGGCGAGCATGAGCCGTTGCGCTTCGCCGCCGGAGAGCTGGGCGAACGGCCGGTCGGCGAGTGGCAGGAGCCCGAAGCGGTCGAGGGTGTGGCGGGCGACGGGCTCGGCGTCGCGACGTCGCGAGCCGTCGGCCAGCAAGGGGAAGACGACGTGGTCGAGGGTGCTGCGGCCGGGGACGCCCCAAGGGTTCTGGAACACCCAGCCGGTGCGGGCGACGCCGGTCAGGTCGACGCTGCCGGCCACGGGGGCCAGTGTGCCGGCCAGCACCGAGAGCAGCGACGACTTGCCGCAGCCCGAAGGGCCGCAGACGGCGACGACCTCGCCGGGGGCGAGGCGGAAGCTGAGGTCGCGGAAGAGCTCGGGCCCCCGTCCGTGTCGGACGGCGATCCGGTCCGCCGTGACCGACGGCCGTGGAGTCCCGTCACCCGCAGGAGGCGCGGCGGTCGTCGACACGGAGGCTCACCTCCGTCGGTGGCTCGGTGCCCTCGGGCAGCCGGACGAGCGAGGCGCCGAGGGTCGAGCCCACGATGTCGACCGGGACGGTGCTGCTCGGCAGGGCGAGGCATCCCGTCCCGGGAGTGTCGCCCGTTCTGACGGAGGCGGCGGGGACCTGGAGGACCGGGATCGGCTCGCGCAGCACGAGGGTGGCGGGGATGGCGTCGTCCGCTGTGGCGACGAGGTCGTCGAAACCCTCGGCACCCGCGAGGGCGGCGAGGAAGGTGGGGTCGGTGCTGCCGGACTCGTCGGTCATCGGTCCCGTGGCGCCGAGCACGGAGAGGTCCCTCGCCCCGGGAGCGAGGTCGGTCGGCATCGACGAGAGCCGGACGGCGCTGACCGTCGCGGGTGCGGACGCGAGTTCGTCGCCGGGCCGGACGACGGAGCCGAGGTCGGCGCAGCGGGTGACCGGTGTCGTGACGCGGGGGAGGCGGACGACCTGGTCGAGAGGGAGGACGAGCGGCGCGTCAGGACGGGTGATGCCCGCTCCCTTCAGCAGTGCCGCCACGGCGCGGGCGGTGCCGGCGCCGAGACGGCCGTCGCTGCCGACGGGGTGTCCGAGCCTCGTCAGTTCGTCTTGGAGGGCGCGGACGTCGGCGCCGCGGTCGCCGAGCTGCAGGTCGCGGTAGAGCGGCACGCTCGTGTGCAGGCCGAGCAGCGGCCGTTCGTCGACGTGGGCCACGACCGTGCCCGAGTCGAGGCTGCCGCCCGGTGTGCAGGGGCGTCGGGTGAGGACCCCGCCGACGGGGCTCGTCACGCCGACGGGGTCGCCGCTGACGAACGAGACCTGCACCTTGCGACCGTCGTCGAACGAGCTGGGTGTCGCCGGCGCCGTGTCGCCGGGCATCGCCGTGGCGAGCACCGACGGCGGTTCGACCGGTGCCAGCCCGACCGCGAGGCAGGCCCCCGCCGCGACGAGCGCGACCCCGCACACCGCCGCGACGGCGACGGAACGGGGCCGTGTCACGATCCGACCTGGATGCCGAAACCGGCGTTCTCGAAGCATTCTTGAGCTTCGGGTGAGTTCACGTCGAAGGGGAAGGGGGAGTCCGCGAGTTTCTCGAGGTCGGATCGAAAGGTGTCTTCGTCGTAGGAGTCGGGTGTGAGACCTCGGTCGGCGAGACACCTCACGACCTGTGTCTCCGGGTCGGCCAAGAGCTCGGGATTGCCGTTCTGAGTGGCGAAGAGGCTCTCGATGGGGGCGATCTGTTCGGCACACCCTTCCGCATCGTCGCTGAACGCGTCGAGCTCGTCTTGCGAATCAGGAAACGGGCCTGTCTCGGCGAGGGTCCCGTTCTTGCGCCGCTCGTAGTCCAGTTCGTGGCCGAGGTCCGACATGCAGCGGTCATACATCGCGTGGGCGGCGTCGTAATCGCCCTGAGTGATCGACCCGGACTCGATCGCCCGTTCGAGGACATCGACGACGAAGGGGTCGGATTCGTGCTCGAGTTGTCGTTCGAAGAGCTCGGTGAGGCTTCCGGCGACCTTCTCGCCATCGGTGTCCGCCAGGGGGGCGGGTTCCGCCGTGCAGGCTGACGTCGTGAGGAGGAGGCCGATGAGGACGAGGGAGGGGGCGAGGCTGCGCAATGTCGACTACCGATCCGTGAGGGGTGGCGAGGGAGGTGAGGATGCGGCGAGCCTCATCGGCTCGCCGCATCGGCTCAGCGGAAGAGTGCTTGCGCCGAGCCGTACTGCGACCCGCAGCTGGCGTAGGCGAGGGTGCTCCTCTGGCTCCAGGCGGAAACGGACGAGGCGCAGCCGTGGTAGGCGCGGGACTGGCCCCAGGTGCCGCCGCTCGTCTGGGTCGTCGCCTGTGAGTACGTCTTCGCGGTCGTGAGGCGGTACGTTCCGGCGGCCTGGGCCGGGACGCTCATGGCGACGGCACCGCCGAAGGCGAGCGCGGTGGCGAGGACGACGGTGCCGAGAGAGCGGCGTCGCGTGATCTGCATGGAATCTCCTTTGACTCGATCGTCGCCCGGCTGGACGACACAACCGATACGTCTCGTTTTTAATAACCATGTCAAGTGTCGGAATGACAAAGGACTCGACGCCACGAGAAGGCGTCGGGATCACCCAGCTACCGCGGCGCATGATCGAGGCATGCCCGCTCTGACCGAACCGCTCCGCGCCCGTCTGCAGTACACCTTCAACGGGCAGTACACGGGCACGCCCGAGTGGGTCACCGACCTCGAGAAGGGCGACGACGAGGGGTTCTTCCTGCCGGGCTCGGCGGTGTGGGCCGTGCACGGCGCCATGTCGACCATCCCGGCCGGCGTGCGGGCCCTGCTCGTCCAGGCGCTGCACCCGGGGGCGCTCGCCGGCGTGCACGACCACTCGCGCTTCCGCGAGGACCCGCTGGGCCGCCTGGCCGGCACCATCCGCTGGATCTACACCGTCTCGTACGGCAGCCGCGAGGCCGCCACCCACGCGTCGAACTGGGTGTCACGCCTGCACACGAAGGTCGTCGGCACGTACGACGACCGGAACGGCGTGAGCCACGACTACGCCGCCAACGACCCGGAGCTGCTCAGCTGGGTGCACATGGCCTTCGCCGACTCGTTCCTCGCCGCCTACCTCGAGTGGGGCCGCGAGCCGATCCCGGGTGGGCCCGACGCCTACGTCCGCGAGTGGGCGACGGCCGGCGAGCTGATGGGCGTGCCGAACCCGCCGCGCAGCGTCGCCGAGATGCAGCAACAGCTCATGGACTTCGACCGTCGAGGCGTGCTCGAACGCACGGCCCGCACCGACGACGTCGTGAAGTTCATCAAGCGTCCGCCCCTCTTCCCCGCGCTCAAGGTCGGCTACCCCGTCCTCTTCAACGGCGCGGTCGGCACGCTGCAGCCGCGCTTCCGCGAGCTGCTCGGGCTGCGCGCGCCGCACGTCGGGCCGATCGACCTGCCGACCCGGGCGCCGGCCCAGGCCATGCTCGCCGGTGTCGGGGGAGTCCTCGGCAAGCGACCCGTCGCCGAGGAACACGCCCTCGCACGGCTCGACCGCATCGGGTGGACGGCCGCCTGACGCGTGGCCCGGTGCCGCCCGGTCGCGACCGCGCGGCCCCCTGACCGGGGAGGGCGGGACCGGGCGGCCGCTGGCAGGATGAGCCGGTGACCGACACCAGCCCTCTCGCCGACGCGACAGACGAGGGTGAAGCGACCCGCGCCTCCTCGGCTCGTCGGGGCTCCACGGGACGGTGGCTGCTCGAGCTGTTGGCCATCGTGCTGGTCGGGCTGTTGCTGTCGTGGGGCGTCCGCACCTTCCTCGTGCGCAGCTTCTCGATCCCGTCGGGGTCGATGGAGCAGACGCTCATGATCGGCGACCGGATCATCGTCAACGAGCTCGCCCCCGGCGTGATGCCGCTCCACCGGGGCGACATCGTCGTCTTCGAGGACCCGGGCGGGTGGCTCGGCTACGGCGACGACGCCGGGCAGGACCTCGTCAAGCGCGTCATCGGACTGCCGGGCGACCACGTCAGCTGCTGCGACGCGGACGGTCACGTGCTCGTGAACGGCCGGCCCCTCGACGAGCCGTACCTCACGCTCGCCGACGGCGGGCCCCGGGCCTCGGCCATCGACTTCGACGTGACCGTGCCCGAGGGGGCGCTCTGGGTGCTCGGCGACAACCGCGACCGCTCGGCGGACTCGCGCGCCCACCAGGCCGGGCCCTACGCGGGCTTCGTGCCCGTCGACGACGTGATCGGGCGGGCCTTCGTGATCAGCTGGCCGATCGACCGGTGGCAGCGGCTCTGACCCCGCCGACCGGGCCTGCCGACGGGGCCCGCCGACCGGACCCGCCGACGGGCCCGCCGGCAAGACCCGCCCCGGGGCTCAGCCCGCGGCGATGAGCCGGTCGCGCACCTCGCGCCGCAGCACCTTGCCGATCAGCGACTTCGGCAACTCGTCGAGCTGCACGACCCGACGCGGCACCTTGTAGGCCGCGAGTTGGCCGCGTGAGGCGTCGCGGATGGCCTCGGCGTCGAACGAGGCGCCCGGCTCGAGCACGACGGCCGCGACGACGTCCTCGCCGCCGCCCGACCGGGGCAGGCCGACCACGGCAACCTCGGCCACGCCGGGGGCGTTCCGCACGGCCTCCTCGACCTCCGAGGGGGCGACGTTGAAGCCGCCCGTGACGATGAGCTCTTTGATGCGGTCGACGATCGTGACGTAGCCGTCGGCACTCATGGTGACGATGTCGCCGGTGCGGAACCAGCCGCCCTCGAGGAAGGCCTCGGCGGTCTCGTCGGGGCGGTTCCAGTAACCGCGGAAGACCTGCGGCCCTCGAAGCAGCAGTTCTCCCGCGGCCCCGGCGACGACCGGACGGCTCGGGTCGGGGTCGTTGCGATCGACGACCATCGCCTCGGTGGAGGGGAACGGCACGCCGACGGTGCCGACGCGGCGGGTCGGGCCGATCGGGTTGCCCAGGGCGACCGGCGAGGTCTCGGTCAGCCCGAATCCCTCGACGAGCATGCCGCCCGTGACGCCCTCCCAGGCCTGGACGACCGCGGTCGGCAGGTTCATCGCGCCCGAGATCGCGAAGCGGGCCGACGACAGGTCGACGCCGCGCTCACGGGCCGCGTCGGCCAGGCGCTGGTAGATCGGCGGCACGGCCGGCAGGAAGGTCGGCGGGTGCTTCTTCGCGGCCTTGAGCACGAGGTCGACGTCGAACTTCGGGAACAGCACGAGGCGTGCCCCGATGCTCATCGCGAAGGTGAGGCAGAGCGTCAGGCCGTAGGCGTGGAAGAACGGCAGCACGCCGTAGACCGTCTCGTCGCCGTCGACCAGGCCGGGCACCCAAGCCCGACCCTGCGCGGCGTTGCTGCGGAGGTTGCGATGCGTCAGGATCGCGCCCTTCGGTGACCCCGTGGTGCCGCTGGTGTACTGCAGCAGGGCGATGTCGTCGACGTCGGGGCGCGGGTGCTTCTTGCGCAACGGACGGTTCGCCAGCAGGCCCTGCCAGGTGACGTCGCCCTCGACTCCGTCGGTCAGGGCCGCGCGGCTCTTCTTCGCCGCGGGCACCGGCAGCTTGAGGGCGAGGCGCGTGCCGAGCGGCATGCCCTTCGTCACGTCGACCGAGACGACGGTCGAGAAGCCGATGTCGGCGGGCAGCGAGCGCAGCCGGTCGACCAGCTTGTCCCACGCGATGGCGATCGTGGCGCCGTGGTCCTCGAAGAGGTGCCGCAACTCGCGGTCGGTGTAGAGCGGGTTGTGCTCCACCACGACGGCACCGAGGCGCAGCACGGCGTAGAACGCCACCACGTGCTGAGGGCTGTTCGGCAGGATCAAGGCGACCCGGTCGCCTCGACCCACGCCGAGCCTCCTGAGGCCCTCGGCCGCGCGCGCGACCTGGTCGCCCAGGTCGCGGTAGCTGGTCTCACGGCCGAAGAACTCGAGGGCCGGCTTCTGCCGGTACGTCGACACGGCGTCGTCGATGAGGTCGACGAGGCTGCCCGTCACGGGCTCGATGTCGTCGGGGACGTCGGGGGCGTAGCTGTGCAGCCACGGGCGATCGATCGGGGCGGTCATGCCACCACCTTGGCAGGGTCGGGTGATGAACCCCCGGGAGGCGCGGGTCGCGTCGCCGAGGACGCCCCCGGTCGGGCCCGAGACGGGACGGTGGGCCCGCGCCGCCTCAGCGGGCGTCGCGCCCGGTGAGGGCGAGCAGGCGGATGCGCAGCGGGGCGTCGTCGTCGACCGGGACGGGCGAGGCGAACAGGCCCGAGGCCTCGAGCGCGTCCTTCTGCGGTGCGAACACGCCCCACACGGCCTCGACCAGCGCGTCGTCGAGTTCTTCGTCGGTGCCCACGGCGCGGGCGAGGTCCCAGGTGTGGATCGTGACGTCGGCGACCTGCTCGGCGAGGTACTCGTGCACGGGCACGACGTCGGCGCTCAGCCGCACCTCGGCATGGGGGTCGGCCTCGCTCCAGGCGGCGGTGGCCGCACTCGACCACCGGTGCCACGCCTCGACGAGGTCGTCGCCGAGCGGCTCGATGGAGTTCTCGGCCTCGGCGGGATCGCCGCCCTCGAGCAGCAGCGGCACCCACTGCTGCTCGCGCGTCACGTGCCGCACGAGGTCGCGCACCTTCCACTCGGTGTCGGGCGTCGGGGCGTCCCAGTCGGCCACGGCCTCGACGCGGCGGGCGAACTCGTCGTGGGCGGTCTTCTGCAGGGTGATCCAGTCGACGGTCATCGGGAGTCCTCTCGGGGTGGGGCGGTGGCTCTCGGCGTCAACCGCGGACGTCGCCAGGTTGTTCCTGAGGCTAGTGCGCTCGCCGTGTCCGTTCGGCGGTCTCCAGACCCTGTCGTGGCAGGGAGGCGCGAGGTAGGTTGGGCGCATGACCCTCGGCCTCTCGATGCTGGCGCCCCTCGCGGCGTTCGTCGAGGCCGTGCTCTCGTCCGGCGGGGCGCCGCTGTCCGCGGTCGTGCTCGTCGGCCTGCTCGGCGCCACCACCGCGGTGATCGCGCTCGGCGTCGCCCGTGTCGTGCTCACGCTCTGCGGGCTGGCCGGGGCGGTGCCCGAGGTGACGCTCCGCGAAGAAGCCGGCACGCGCCTCCTCGTCTGGCGACGAGACCCCGACGCGCGCGGGCACGTGCGGTCCCGGGCTCCCGGGCGGGCCGTCCCGGCCGCCTGAGCGCACCCGCGCCCGCGTCGATCCGACGCCCCCGTCGATCCGACGCCCCCGGCGGCCAGAAGACACCCACCGTCTCTCTGACCGAGGAGTCCGCATGGACCTGTCCACCTTTCCCCCGATCGCCGTCGTCCTCGGCGGTCTGCAGTCGCTCGTCACCACCCTCGGCGTGCTCGTCGAACCCGTGGCCGGGGCGTCGGCCGCCGCCGTCGGCGTCGTGTTGCTCACCCTGCTCGTCCGCCTCGTGCTCGTGCCGGTGGGCGTCTCGCAGGTGCGCGCCGAGATCGCCCGCCGTCGACTCGCCCCGGCGATCGCCGACCTCACCCGCCGGATCACCGACCCCGAGGCCCGGAGCAAGGCGCTCATGGCGCTCTACGCCTCCGAGAAGGTGTCGCCGCTGGCCGGCTGCCTGCCGACGCTCGCGCAGGCCCCCGTGCTCACGGCCGTCTACTCGCTGTTCGCGCACTCCGGGATCGCCGGTCACGCCAACACCCTTCTGACGCACACCCTCGGCGGAGCCGCCCTCGGAGCCAACCTGTTCGTCACGCTCGGGACGGGGCTCGCGGCGGTCTGGCCGTACCTGGTGCTGCTCGTGCTGCTCGCGATCGTCGTCGAGCTGAGCCGGCGCGCCACCCTGCGGTTCACCGGACCGGCGACCGTCGCGACGGCGGGGCCCGGGCAGGAGGCGCTCCCCGGCATGGCGGGCGTGCTGCGGTGGTTGCCGTTCGTCAGCGTGCTGTTCGCGGCGTTCGCGCCGCTCGCCGCCGCGCTCTACCTCGTGACGAGCGCGGCTTGGACGCTGGGGGAGCGGGCGGTGCTGCGGCGCGTCCTCTCGAGGTGACGCGGAAGGGCCCGCCCTCGCCGTGCGAGAGCGGGCCCTTCGGGGTGCTGCTGCCTACGCGGCGAGCGTGAACTGGATCTCGAGCGTGACGGTGACGTCGTTGCCGAGCGTGAAGCCGCCGGCCTCGAGGGCGGCGTTCCAGGTGACACCGAACTCGGTGCGGTCGATCTTGGTCGTGGCCGAGAAGCCGAGCTTGGTCTGGCCGTAGCCGTCGACGACGAGGCCGCCGAACTCGCTCTTCAGGGTGACGGGCTTGGTGACGCCGCGCAGGGTCAGGTCGCCGTGCACGAGGAACGCGTCGTCGCCCTTCTCCTCGATGCTGGTCGACACGAAGGTCATCTTGGGGTGCTCTTCGGCGAGGAAGAAGTCGCCGGTCTGCAGGTGACCGTCGCGGTCCTTCTGGTTGGTGTTGACCGAGGCCACGTCGATCGAGGCGGTGACCTTCGAGGCGGTGTGGTCCTCGGCCGTGACGAGCGAGGCGTCGAAGGACTCGAACGAGCCCTTGACCTTGCTGATGGCCAGGTGGCGGACGCTGAACGAGACCTCGCTGTGCGTGGGGTCGAGGTTCCAGGTGCCGGCGGGGATCTTCTCTGCGGTGATGGTCATGGTGTTCTCCTGAATCTTTGAGGTCGAGGTCGAGGTCGATGACGTGTCATCGAAGCTGGTACGAGTATATGCAAGCGCATCCAGCCGGACAACATTCCCGGGGTGTCCGGAAGATGTCGAGGGGGTGTCGGCCGGTCGGTCCGAGGTCGGGCCGGCCGCGGGTCACGCGGGGCGACGCTCGGGCGACACCGTCTTGCCGGGGTCCTTCTCGGCGAGGTCGCCGAGCGCCTCGTCGATGCGGGACATGACGTCGGCCGGCAGCACCACACCCGCCGCCTTGACGTTGTCGGCCACCTGCTCGGGGCGCGAGGCCCCGATGATGGCGGACGCCACGTTGTCGTTCTGCAGCACCCACGCGATGGCCAGCTGGGCCATCGAGAGGCCGAGGTCGGCGGCGATCGGCTCGAGCTTCGCGACGCCGGTGAGCACCTCGTCCGTGAGGAAGCGCTTGATCGTGTCCGCGCCTCCCTTGTCGTCGGTGGCGCGGCTGCCCGCGGGCAGCTCGGCGCCCGGCTTGTACTTGCCGGTCAGGACGCCCTGGGCGACGGGCGACCAGACGATCTGGCCGAGGCCGTGCTGCTTGCTCGCCGGCACGACGTCGGACTCGATGACGCGCCAGAGCATCGAGTACTGCGGCTGGTTCGAGATCAGCTGCACACCGTGCTTCACCGCGAGCTCGTGGCCGGCGCGGATCTGCTCGGCCGTCCACTCGCTGACGCCGATGTAGAGCGCCTTGCCGGCACGGACCACGTCCGCGAAGGCCTGCATGGTCTCTTCGAGCGGGGTCTCGTGGTCGTAGCGGTGTGCCTGGTAGAGGTCGACGTAGTCCGTGCCGAGGCGGCGGAGCGACCCGTCGATCGACTCGAGCACGTGCTTGCGGCTGAGGCCGACGTCGTTGTGCCCGCGGGGGCCGGTGGGCCAGTAGACCTTCGTGAAGATCTCGAGGCTCTCGCGACGCTCGCCCTTCAGGGCGTCGCCGAGGACCTGTTCGGCCGCCGTGTTCGCGTAGGCGTCGGCGGTGTCGAAGGTCGAGATGCCGGCGTCGAGGGCCGCGCGGACGCACTGCGTCGCCACGTCGTTCTCGACCTGGGACGCGTGCGTCAGCCAGTTGCCGTAGGTGATCTCCGAGATCTTGAGTCCGCTGTCGCCGAGGTGTCTGAATTCCATGACCCCACGCTACGCGTCGCGACGGACGGGGCGAAGGGGTGTGCGGTCGACTCGGAAGGCGTACAGTGACGATTCATCAGATCATGTCCCCCACCTGGGGGACACGATCCGTCGGACGTCGCGGTCCCACCCGGGGGCGGGCGTCCGAAGCTCCTGCTGACCCGACCCGACTGGAGCACCACCGTGACCTCCGCCCCGCCCCTCGCGGCGCCCGGCCCCGTCCTCACGCCGACGCTGCCCGCGACGCCCACGCCGTTCGCGCCGAACCGTGGCGGCCTGCCCACCGGTCCGGTGGAGAACGCCTCGGCCGCCCTGCCGTGGGCCGACTGGTCGAGCCTGCAGTGGGCCGGTTTCCTGCTGCTCGCCGTGCTCGTCGCCCTGATCCTGCTGGTCTCGATCCGTCGCGTCGTGCTCAGGCTCCACCTCGTCCGCGAGCAGGAGGAACTGGGCCACCGCGACCTCGACGGCCCGGTGCTGCCCCCGGCTCACGTCTTCACCGCGCTGGTGCCGGCGCGTGGTCCGGCCGGCCTGGCCGTCACCCTCGACCTGCTGGCGAGGCAGCAGCACCCCGACGTGCGCGTCCTCGTCGCCGTGGACCCGGTCGACACCCTGACGCTCGACGTCGCGACCTCCGCCGTGCGGCGTCACCCCGGTCGCGTCCAGATCGTCCAGGCGGGGCCGCTCGCCGGGCGTCCGCCCGCGGTCGCCGCGTCGCTCGTCGACGCGCTCGCCGAGGTCGGCGACGGCGTGGTCGGCGTCTTCTCGGCGGGTGACCGGCCGCACCCGCGGCTCTTCGCCCTCGTCGATTCGGTCCTCTCCCGAACGGACGCCGACGCCGTCCAGCACGCGAGTCGGCCGGCACTCGAGGCGGCTCCCTGGTGGGCGCCCCGATCGGCCCTCGACCGGTGGTGGTGGTTCCGGTCGGTGGTCCGCTCCCACGGCCGGGCCGGCTTCGTGCCGCTGTCGGACGGCACGCTCTTCGTCCGCCACTCCTGGCTCGCCTGGTCGGGAGGCTGGGATGCGACCCGTGTCGCGGCGGGCCTGGACCTCGGAGTCCGCATGACGGTGGCCGGGGCCCGCGTCGTGATGGCGACCTCGGCCGAGACGACCACGGTCGAGCGCTCGCCGAACGGGCTCCGAGACCTGGCGCGTGCCCGGGTGACCTGGGTCCGCGGCTGCCTGCAGGTGCTCGGCCAGGGCGACTGGCGTCGACTCCGTCCGAGGGCGCGCCGTCGTGCCCTCGGTGTGCTCACCGAGCCGCTGCTGGACGCCGGCGTGACGATCGTGACGGCCTCGGCGCTCGTGTCGACGGTCCTGGTCGGCGCGCCCGCCCTCGTGATCGCGCTGGCGGCGGTACCGGTGCTGCCCTGGCTGCTCTCGCAACTCCTGGACGTCGGGGGCACGACGGAGGCGGCCGCGGAACAGGGGCGGCGGGCGACGGGGCGGGAGCGCCTCCTGGTGGTCGTGGGCTCGGTGCCCGACCGGTTGGTCACCCTCGTCGCCGTCGTGGCGGCGGTCGGGGCGGAGCTCGCCATCGCGCGGCCGAGAGTCGTGGGCCCGTCTGCATCGAGCGATCCGATCCGCGGCGGACGACCCGTCGGGGTCGACGAACCCGCCACCGGATGAACGGCAGATGTCGGCTCTCTGGCAGTTGGCCCTGATGTGCGTACCCCGACCAAACCGATTCCGTGATGCCCCCCGAACCGGTGTCATGCCCGAACCCGAGTACCCCGTTCAGGCGGCACGTCCCGACCGTGTCGCCTCGACGAACCCGACACCACCCCTGCGCCTCGTCGCCCGGGTGAGAGAACTCGCGACCTTCGGCGCCGTGGGCGGAATCGCCTTCGTCGTCGACGTCGGCGTGTACAACCTGCTCCGTTCCACCGTCCTCGACGACAAGCCGATCGGCGCCAAGGTCATCTCGGTCATCGTCGCGACGGCCGTCGCCTGGCTCGGCAACCGCTACCTCACCTTCCGTGAGGGCCGCAACCAGGCCGTCGTCCGCGAGGCCGTCACCTTCGGCCTCGTCAACGTGGGCGGCCTGCTCATCGCCTCGGCCTGCCTGTTCGTCTCGCACTACCTGCTGGGCTTCACCAGCCAGCTCGCCGACAACGTGGCGGCCAACGGCGTCGGCCTCGTGCTCGGGACGGCCTTCCGGTACTTGGCCTACCGCCACCTCGTCTTCCGCGGCTCGCCTGCGGTCACCACCCCGGCCGACACCCCCGACGCGTCGGCCGCGCTCGCCACCGTCATCGGCCCCGGGCCGACCGACGACCCCACCCGACAGAACACCACGCAGACCCACCTGCACCCGACTCACTGACTGGAGAGTGATCCTGTGTCGACTGACCCGACCCAGATCCCGACATCACATCTCGCAGCAGGCGAACCCGCGCCGCTGCTCACCCCGCAAGCCCCCGCCGACCCGTCGCAGTTCGTCCCGAACCGTGGCTCGACCGGTGCCGCCGAGTCGACGATCGGCTTCCAGTTGCCCGACTGGTCGCCCCTCGAATGGATCGGCTACTCGTCCCTGATCGTCGTGACGATCCTGCTGACCGCCGTCGCCGTGTCGACCCTCTGGTGGATGCTGCACGCCTGGCGGTCGAAGGACAACCTCGACGACAGCCAGTTCAGCGAGAACCCGCTCGACGCCGCCCACTCGTTCACCCTGCTCGTCCCCGGCCGGCACGAGGAGGAGGTCATGGGCCAGACCCTCGACCGTCTCGCCCAGCAGGACCACCCCGACTTCGAGATCATCGCCATCGTGGGCCACGACGACCCCGGCACCGAGCGGGTCGCCCGTGAGGCGGCCGCTCGTCACCCCGAACTGATCCGCGTGGTCGTCGACTCGAGCGTGCCGAAGAACAAGCCCAAGGCGCTGAACCTGGCCCTCCAGTCGTCGCGCGGCGAGATCGTCGGCGTGTTCGACGCCGAGGACGAGGTGCACCCCCGCCTCCTGACGCTCGTCGACTCGCGGTTCACCGAGACCGACGCCGACGTGGTGCAGGGCGGCGTCCAGCTGATGAACTTCCAGAGCAGCTGGTGGAGCCTCCGCAACGTGCTCGAGTACTACTTCTGGTTCCGATCGCGCCTTCACTTCCACGCCAAGGAGAAGTTCATCCCGCTCGGCGGCAACACCGTCTTCGTGCGCAAGGACTGGCTCGACTGGTCCGAGGGCTGGGACGCCGAGTGCCTCGCCGAGGACTGCGAGCTCGGCGTCCGCCTCTCGAGCGCCGGCGCCAAGGTCGTCGTGGCCTACAGCCCCGAGGTCGTCACCCGTGAGGAGACCCCCGGCACCTTCGTCTCGCTGCTGAAGCAGCGCACCCGCTGGAACCAGGGCTTCATGCAGGTCTACGGCAAGGGCGAGTGGAAGAAGCTGCCCCGTCTGCGCCAGCGCCTCATGGCCCGCTACCTGCTGACCATGCCGTTCATCCAGGCCGCCACCGGTCTGCTGATCCCCGTCTCGATCATCCTGATCCTGACCACGAAGGTGCCGACCGCCATCGCCCTCGTCTCGTTCGTGCCCCTGGCGCCGACGCTCGTGCTGCTGGCCGTCGAGTTCACCGGCCTGCGCGAGTTCGGGCGGGTCTACGGCCAGAAGGTCCGGGCCCGGGACTACTTCCGTCTCGTCTGGGGCCTGCTGCCCTACCAGATCTTCCTCGCGCTCGCCGCGGTCCGGGCGGTCTTCCGCCAGCTGAAGGGCCTCAACGCGTGGGAGAAGACCGAGCACACCGGCGCGCACCGCGACGAGGTCGCGACGACACCCGAGGAGGCGCCCCGCGCCTCCCAGCAGGAGCCCGCCATGGCCATGACCGGAGGTGACCGATGACCAGCACGCTGAACCGCCCCCGCGCGGCCGACACCACCGTGTCGAACGGCTCGGGCACCCCCGTGGTCCCCACCAGGGACTCGCGCGGCGCGCGGCCGGCTTCGTGGTTGCGCCGGCACGGCGCGAGCCTCGCGTGGCTGCTGCCCGTCCTCGCGGTCGCCGCCGTCGTCATGGCGTTCAACATGGACGGCTCGCCGCAGCGCATCGACGACGAGGGAACCTACGCCGCCCAGGCCTGGGCGATCCAGAACCTCGGCGAGATCACCCACTACACCTACTGGTACGACCACCCGCCCGTCGGCTGGCTGCAGATCTCGGCCTACACGGCCCTGACCGGTGCCTTCTCGCGGTACGACGTCGCCGTGCTCGCGGCTCGCGAGGCGATGCTCTTCTTCACGGTCGTCTCGGTCGCGCTCGTCTGGCTGCTCGGCCGCAAGCTCGGTCTCGGTCGTCCCGCGGCGGCCGTCGCCGGTCTCGTGTTCGCCGTGTCGCCGCTGGCCCTGCAGTTCCACCGCACGGTCTACCTCGACAACGTCGCCACCCCGTGGTTGCTCGCGGCCTTCGTCTTCGCCCTGAGCAAGCGCTACCAGCTCGCCGGCTTCGCCGCCGCGTCGCTGTCGTTCGGCATCGCCGTGCTCTCGAAGGAGACCTACCTGCTCGCGCTGCCCTTCCTGGCGTGGATGATGTGGCGCGGGGCCGACAAGTCGACCCGTCGCTACACGTTGTCGATCGCGGGCAGCCTGCTCGTGCTCGTCGGCCTCGGCTACGTCGCGCTCGCCGCGGTGAAGGGCGAACTGCTGCCCGGCGCCGGCCGGGTGAGCCTGCTCGAGGGCATCCAGTTCCAACTCGCCACCCGCGAAGCCAGCGGCTCGGTCTTCGACACCGGCAGCCTGTTCTTCGCGACCGTGTCGCAGTGGTGGCAGCTCGACCAGGTGCTCATCGTGCTGGGCACGCTCGCCTCGGTGGTCGCGGTCTTCGTCAGGAAGCTGCGTCCGCTCGGCGTGATGATGGTCTTCCTGATCGCGTTCATGTTCCGTCCCGGCGGCTACCTGCCGGTGCCCTACGTGATCATGCTGCTGCCGTTCGCGGCGCTGCTCGTCGCGGCCGTCACCGACCACGCCGTGAAGGCGTTCCGTGCCCGTCGTGCCGGCGCGCTCTCGACCGCGGCCACCCGCACCGGCTCGGTCGCCTGGCTCGCCCTGACCCTCGCGGCCGTCGTCGCGATCGTCCCCCTCTGGGCCGTGCAGTTGCGCGGCTTCCTGGACAGCGACCTCGACGCGCCCATGCGCAACGCCGAGAGCTGGGTCGAGACGAACGTGCCGAAGGACAGCCGCCTGCTGGTGGACGACGCCGTGTGGGTCGACCTGGTCAAGGCCGGCTTCGCCCGCGACAACGTGATCTGGTTCTACAAGATCGACACCGACGGCGCCGTCCAGGCGCAGTCGCCGAACGGCTGGCGCGACTCGGACTACCTGTTCGAGACCGAGTCGGTCCGCACGTCGGGGCCCACGTCGCCCGAGATCCGCGAGGCCCTCGCGAACTCGACCGTCATCGCCTCGTTCGGCGACGGCGACCAGCAGGTCAACGTCCGGCAGATCGACAGCCAGGGCGCCGCTCAGGCGCAGACCGAGGCGGACGACGCCGCGTCGGCCCGCGCGCAGGCCGGTGCCGAACTCGCCCAGAACCCGAACCTGCAGATCTCGTCGACCCTGTCGACGGCGCTCTCGGACGGTCGGATCGACCCGCGCGCGATCATCGTGCTGGGCCAGCTCGCCGCCCAGGGGCCGATCTCGGTCGCCGATCCCGAGGCCCTGCCGGGCGAGCAGGACGCCCTGTTCCGGCAGATCGACATCACCCCGCAGGGCGGCCAGTCCGTCGACGAGCTGCAGGCGACGCTCGAGGGACTGGGCAGCGTCTACGTCCCCGAGTCCGTCGTCCCCTCGGGTGACGGACTGCGCGTCACCTTCTCGGCCGTCGCCCCGACCGGCGTCCTCTCGAACTGATCGCCACGCCGGTGCCCGTCCTCGGGCGGGCACCGGCACCTCCTCACCGCGTCCCACCCGTCCCGGGTGGGGCACCCGACCGGAAAGGACCAGCCTCCGTGGCTTCCCTCTCACGCACCACCGGCGCCTCCGCCGCCCTCACCGCCGTCCCGACCCGGCGCCGCCGTCTCGCCACGGTGCTCGCCCTCACCGCCGCCACCGGGGTCGCCCTCGCCGGCGCCCTCGTGGGGACGTCGCCCGCCCATGCCGCCGACGGCGACGGCTGGGTGCGCGTCGGCCACCTCTCGCCCGACACGAAGGCCGTCGACGTCACCCTGACCTCGCTCAAGGGCGGCCAGGTCGTCATGGACCTCGACGACGTCACCTACGGTCAGGTCAGCCCCTACCAGGCGTTGGCCGCCGGCACCTACGTGGTCGCGATGACCGCAGCCGATGCTCCCGCCAGCGCGAAGCCCGTCATCACGGCCAACGTGACGGTGGCGAGCGACCAGCCGATCACGGCCGTCGCGTACGGCCCGAACGACGACCTCAAGACGCAGGTCTTCAAGGACGACCTGACGCCGCCCGCCGACGGCCAGGCCAAGGTCCGTCTCGTGCAGGCCGCGAACGTGAGCAAGACCGTCACCGTCGCGACCAGCACGGGCACCACCATCGCCGAGAAGGCGCCCTTCGGCAGCGCGAGCGGCTACGCCCAGGTCGCGGCCGGCCCGTGGACCCTCGACCTCACGGGTCAGAAGGTCACCGGCACGAGCGACGTCGACCTCACGGCCGGCAGCACCAACACCCTGTTCGTGCTCGACAACTCGACCGGCGGCCTGACCGTCGTGCCCGTGGTCGACAGCGCGGCCACCGCCCAGGCTCCCGTCGGCGGCGTCCAGACGGGTGGCGGCTACCTCGCCGAGCACCCGCAGAAGAGCGAGGCCAAGGGCCTCTGGGCCACCGTGCTCGGCTGGTTCGGGGTCTGACGACCCGCAGGACCCCGCACGACGAGCACGGCCCGGCAGGACGAGGAGGCGCGGTGAGCGACACACCGCACCGCGCCTCCTCGGCTCCCCGCCCCACCGCACGACCGACGCCCGGCACCATCGGGCAGGAGAAGAGAACGACATGACGAAGAAGACGAAGGCGCTGCTCGCAGCGGCCGTCGTGGTGGCGATCGCCGTCACGGCCGGCATCGCCTCCCTCGTCGTCGGAGGGCCCGGCGGCCCGTCGACGGACCAGGCAGGCGGCGGTGCGGACGCGACCGGCACCCCCGGCGCGGGCACCGCGACCCCGCAACCCCGCACCGCCACCGAGATCGGCGAGGACTTCCTGGCGGACTACGTCGACGACGACGGCCGCGTCGTCCGGCGCGACCAGGGCGACGACACCGTCAGCGAAGGGCAGGCCTACGGGCTGCTCGTCGCGGTCGCCGTGGGCGACGAGAAGCGGTTCGACGCCATCTGGCGCTGGACGGAGGACGAGCTCGTCCGTCCCGACGGACTGCTCGCCTGGCAGTGGAAGGACGGCGCGGTGGTCGACGACATGCCCGCCAGCGACGCCGACGTCGACGCGGCCCGGGCCCTCGTGCTCGCCGGCTCGACGTTCGACCGACCCGACCTCACCACCGCGGGTGTCGACCTCGGCACCGACGTGCTCGACGAGATGACGGTCTCGACCGACGTCGGCCGCATCCTGCTGCCCGGCCCGTGGGCGATGGGCCCCGGCCCGTGGTCGTACAACCCCTCGTACGCCTCGCCCGCCACCTTCGCGCAGCTCGGCGCCGCCAGCGGCGACCCCCGGTGGGCCGAGCTCGAGGCCGGCTCGCGTGCCGTGACCACGAACATCCTCTCGTCGACGGCCCTGCCGAGCGACTGGGCCCAGGTGCGGCAGGACGGCACGACCGTGCCGCTGCCGAGCGCCGACGGCTCGTCGGGCACCGTGCAGTACAGCTACGACGCGGGACGGTTGGCCCTGCGTTACGCCGAGTCGTGCCAGCCGGACGACGTGGCCCTCGCCGCCTCGATGGCCTCCGTGCTGCAGCGGTACGACGAGCTGCCGATGCAACTCGACCTCGGCGGGCAGTCCCTGGGCTCGGACCAGAGCCCGCTCGCCTACGCCGCCCGCGCGGCGGCCGAGGCCAGCGACGGCCAGCACGACCGGGCCGCCGCCGACCTGCGCACCGCCGACGCCTTGTCGCAGTCGACCCCGACGTACTACGGCACCGCCTGGGCGGCGCTGGCCGCCCTGCAGCTCGAGGGCACGAGCCTCGGCGCGTGCTCACCTCTGGCGGTGGCCGGATGAGCCTCGCGACCTTCGTGGCCGGCCATCGCGCCGGCGCCCTCGCCGTCGGTGCCGCCCTGGTGCTCGTCGCCGGCGGGGTGACCGCGGCCGCCGTCGCCGACCGGCCCGACGACACGGGCACCTCGGTCGCGGCCTCGCCGTCGGCCACCGCGACGCCGGACCCCGCGAGCGGCGCCGCCGGGGCCTTCCAGGACCCTGCCGCCCCGTCGTACACTGCGCCGCCGGCGGACGCGACGCCCGTCCGCGTGCAGATCCCGTCGATCGGCGTCGACTCCGGACTCGAGGACCTCGGGCTCGGGGCCCAGGGCGAGCTCGACCCGCCGAAGGAGTGGCAGTCGGCCGGCTGGTACCAGGACGGCGTCGTCCCCGGAGCGGTCGGACCGGCCGTCATCGCCGGGCACGTCGACTCGGGCTCGGGCCCAGCGGTCTTCGTCGACCTGGCGAAGCTCGTGCCCGGCGACGAGGTGCAGGTCACGCTGTCCACCGGCTCGGTCGAGACCTTCCGCGTCACCGGCAGCGAGCGCACCCCGAAGGCGACGTTCCCGACCAGCGACGTCTACGGCGCGAGCCCGACGCCCGGGCTGCGGCTCATCACCTGCGACGGCACGTTCGACCGGTCCACCGGGCACTACGTCGACAACCTGATCGTGTTCGCGGACCTCGTGACCTCGTGACCGGCGGCCGCCCCGGTGGCCCACGCCGCGCCTCCTGACCTCGGGGCCCCCGACCCGCCCCGAACACCGAACACCGAACACCCGACACCCGACACCCGACACCTCCGACTCCCACCCGACGGGAAAGGACCCCACCATGAACGACGCCCTCGTCATCATCCCGACCTTCAACGAGCGCGAGAACCTCGACTGGATCGTGGGGCGCACCCTCGCCTCCGGTGCCTCGGTCGACGTGCTCGTCGTCGACGACGGCTCGCCCGACGGCACCGGGGAGCTGGCCGACGCCTACGCCGACCGCGACCCCCGTGTGCACGTGATGCACCGCACCGAGAAGGCCGGCCTCGGCGCCGCCTACCTCGCCGGCTTCGCCTGGGGACTCGAGCGCGGCTACGACGCCCTCGTCGAGATGGACGCCGACGGCTCGCACCACCCCGAGTACCTGCCCGGCATGCTCGAGCTGCTGCGCGAGAACGATCTCGTGCTCGGCTCGCGGTGGGTGCCCGGCGGCGCCGTCGAGAACTGGCCGCTGCGTCGGGAGCTGCTCAGCCGCGGCGGCAGCTGGTACACGCGCGGCGCCCTGGGAATCCGGGTGGCCGACACGACCGGCGGCTTCCGGGTGTTCCGGTCGTCGGCGCTGCGCCGCATCGACCTCGACCGGGTCGAGTCGCGCGGCTACTGCTTCCAGGTCGACCTGCTCTGGCGCGCGCTGCAGGCGGGCCTGCGGGTCGTCGAGACCCCGATCACGTTCACCGAGCGCATCCACGGCGCGTCGAAGATGAGCGGCTCGATCGTCCGGGAGTCGCTGACCAAGGTGACCCTGTGGGGTCTGCGTCGCCGGTCCCGCGCCGTCGTCGAGCTGGTCGTGCGACACCGTCGCCTGCCGAGCGTCCGCGCCACCTCGCACCGGGTCGGGCCCGTCCGCGGCGACGTGTCGACGCGCTAGCCAGCAGGCGGCACGCGCGCGCCCGGGGTGGTCAGCCCCGGGCGCGCGTCACCTGTGCCCGCGTCGTCCGACGCGCGCGTCAGCGGACGATCGCGACCGAGTGCGCCGGCAGCAGCAGGCTCGCACCCGGGACGATCGACTCGTCGCTGGCGAACAGGACGGTCTCGGCGCTCACCGCGACCCGCGCCTCCTGGTCGGCGAGGTTGATCGCGATCCGCAGGTCGCCACGCGTCAGCACCAGCCAGCGGGCGTCGCCGTCGTACTCGACGCCGGTCTCGCCGAAGCGGGGGTCGGTGAGCGCGGGCTCGCTGCGGCGCAGGGCGCCGAGGCGGCGGTACGCGTCGAGCAGCACCGCGTGGCGGCCGGTCTCGAGCTCGGACCAGTCGAGCTTGCTGTTCTCGAAGGTCGAGGGCTCCTGCGGGTCGGGCACGGACGACTCGTCCCAGCCCATCTTCGCGAACTCGGCGATGCGGCCCTTCGCGGTCGCCTCGCCGAGGTCGTGCTCGGGGTGCGAGGTGAAGAACTGCCACGGGGTCGAGGCGCCCCACTCCTCGCCCATGAAGAGCATCGGGGTGTACGGGCCGGCCAGGGTCAGCGTGGCGGCGATGATCAGCTGCCCGTCGTCGAGCGTCGCGGCCAGGCGGTCGCCGATCGCCCGGTTGCCGATCTGGTCGTGGTTCTGGTTGGCGACGACCAGGCGCCAGGTCGGCATGTGCTCGGTGTCGACCGGGTGGCCGTGCGTCGCCTCGCGGAACGACGACCAGGTGCCGTCGTGGAAGAAGCCCTTGGTGAGCACCTTGGCGAGGGCGCCGAGGGGCTCGAAGTCGGCGTAGTAACCCGTCGTCTCGCCGGTCAGCGCGACGTGGACGGCGTGGTGGAAGTCGTCGCTCCACTGCGCGTCGAGGCCGTAGCCCTGGCGGTGGTCGGGGCCGAAGCCGCCGCCGTCGCGCGGGGTGACGAGGCGCGGGTCGTTGAGGTCGCTCTCGGCGATCAGCGAGAGCGGGCGGCGCAGGTGGCTGCTGAGGGCCGCGGTGCGCTCGGCCAGCTCCTGCAGCAGGTGGACCTCGCTGTCGTCCTTGAGCGCGTGCACCGCGTCGAGGCGCAGACCGTCGACGTGGTACTCGTCGAGCCACATGGCCGTGTTGTCGAGGATGAACTCGCGCACCTCGTGGGCGCCGTCATCGTCGAGGTTGACGTTGTCGCCCCAGGTGTTGGCGTGCTTGCTCGACAGGTACGGGCCGAACAGGGGCAGGTAGTTGCCCGACGGACCGAGGTGGTTGTAGACGACGTCCTGCACGACGCCGAGGCCGGCCGCGTGTGCGGCGTCGACGAAGCGCTGGTACGCCTCGGGGCCGCCGTAGTTGTCGGTCACCGTGAACCAGTCGACGCCGTCGTAGCCCCAGTTCCAGCGGCCGTTGACGCCGTTGACCGGCAACAGCTCGACCAGGTCGACGCCGAGGTCGACGAGGTGCGGCAGCTTCTCGATCGCCGAGTCGAGCGTGCCTCCGGGCGTGAAGGTGCCGACGTGCAGCTCGTAGACGACCGAGCCGGCCAGCTGGCGGCCGGTCCACGCGTCGTCGGTCCACGCGAAGGCGCTCGGGTCGTAGGTCTCGCTGAGCCCGTGGACACCGTCGGGCTGGCGCCGCGAGCGGGGGTCGGGCAGTGGCGTCTCGCCCTCGGGGGAGTCGCCGCCGTCGAGCACGAAGCCGTAGCGGTGACCCGGGCCCCGATCGAGGTCGGCGGGGGCGCGCCACCAGCCCGTGTCGGGCTCGGCCGTCAGCGGCAGCAGGTCGCCGTCGAGGTGCAGGTGCACGGTGGTCGCGTTCGGGGCCCAGACGTCGTAGACGCTCATCGGTCTCCTCGGGTTCGGAAGGGGCGGGGGAGGGGAGGTCGAGAAGGCACGACATGCCGCTCACATCAGGAGGTGAGGGGCATGTCGTGACGTCTCGCCGGGGGCGACGGTAGTCGGGCGCGACACGGCGCGACCCGACGGGGTCAGTCCTCTGCGGGGATCAGCAGGGCGACGGGGTACGTGTCGAGCACGTCGGCCAGGCGGAGGCGACCGCCCTCGTGCCGACGGCCGGTGAGCACGTCGCGATACGCGCCTCCTGCGGTCAGGACGACGGTGTCGTCCCAGCCGCCGGCCTGCTCGAGCGCGACGGGCAGACGGGTCGCGATCGCGAGCGCCCCGCCGCGGTCGACGGCGACCGCCGACGCGGCCTGCTCACCGAAGACCGGCAGCGCGGCGTACCGCGTGAACAGGTCGGGGCGGTCGCGGCGCAGCGTCAGGGCGTGGTGCGTCACGACGAGCTTGGCGGCACCGGTGTCGTCGATCGCCGGCGTCGCACCGCCGCGGACCTCGTCCAGGAGGCGCCGGCGCAGCCCGAAGTCGACCTCGCGTCGGTTGTCGGGGTCGACGAGCGAGAAGTCCCACAGCTCGCCGCCCTGGTAGACGTCGGGGCTGCCGGGGCCGGTGAGCTGCATCAGCGCCACGCCGAGCGAGTTGCTGTAGCCGGGTGCGCGGAGGACGTCGACGATGCGCTCGACCTCGTGACGCACCTCGTCGTCGTCGAAGGCGGCGTCGACCGCGGCGTGCATCCGCCCTTCGAAGGCCTCGGCCTCGTCGGTGCGGTCGGTCCACGTGGTCGACGTGCTCGCCTCGCGGGACGCCTTCTCGGCGTAGGCGTGCAGGCGCTCGCGCGACGCGGGCCACGAGCCGACGATCGTCTGCCAGAGGATGTTCTCGAACGGGCCGTCGCCGACCGGGGCGAGCTCGCGCAGGCGCTCGAGGGTCGCCGCCCACTCGGTGGCGACCTCGGCCAGCACCGAGATGCGGGCGCGCACGTCGGCGCTGCGCTTCGTGTCGTGCGTGGACAGGGTCGTCATGCCGAACGGGCGCTCGGCCAGGCGGACCTGCTGACGCGCGTGGAACTCGTCGGGCGTCAGCGAGAACTCGCTCGGGTCGGCGCCCACCTCGGTCAGCGTCGCCAGGCGGCTGTAGCGGTAGAAGGCGGTGTCCTCCACGCCCTTGGCCATGACCATGCCGCTCGTCTGCTGGAAGCGCACCGAGGCGGGGTGCGACTCGTCGCGCAGCACGGTGACGACGCCCGCGACGGCGTCGGCGAGGTCGGGGCGGTGGGTCGTGGCGACCTCGGCGGCCTCGGTCAGCCACTCGGCACCCTGCGGCAGGTAGCTGCGGTACACCGGGAAGGCCGCGGCCAGCTCGGCCAGCGCGTCCACGACCGCCGGGTCGACGGTGCCGCCCTCGGCGATCAGCCGGGCGAGGCGGTTGATCTCGCTGCCCAGGATGCCGTCGGCGATGCCGCGCTTCGTGCCGAGGATCATCTCGTGCCAGTCGACGGGCTCGTCGCCGGTCGTCTCGTCGGCCCCGGCGGCGTGCTCGTCGGCGTCGACCCCGCGGGCTCGGCGCAGTCGCGCGTCGAGGGCGTCGAGGGCGGGTGCCCCGCTCGGGTCGACGAAGAGGCGGTCGAGGTCGGCCAGGGCGTCGTAACCCGTCGTGCCGGCGGTCGCCCAGTCCTCGGGCAGGCGCTCGTCGCCCTCGAGGATCTTCTCGACGAGCACGTGCGCGTCGCCGGTCAGGGCGGCGAGCAGGTCGAGGTAGCCCTTGGGGTCGGCGAGGCCGTCCGGGTGGTCGACGCGCAGGCCGTCGACGAGGCCCTCAGAGAACCAGCGGCCGATCTCGGCGTGCGACTCGGCGAAGACCCCCTGGTGTTCGACGCGGATGCCCGCGAGGGTGTTGACCGCGAAGAAGCGACGGTAGTTGAGGTCGGTGTCGGCCCGCTTCCAGTGCACCAGCTCGTAGTGCTGGCGCGAGTGCACCGTGGCGGCGTCGTCGCCGGGAGAGCTCGTGCCCGGGGCGATCGGGTAGACGTTGTCGTAGTAGTGCAGCTCGTCGCCGTCGACCGTGAGGCCGTCGATCGAGCCGTCCGCCGCGGCGGGCTCGCCGAGCACCGGCAGCAGGACCTTGTCGGCACCCGCGGCCCAGTCGACGTCGAACGCGTCGGCGTAGCGGGACGCGCGGCCGTGGGTCAGGAGGTCCCACCACCAGACGCTCGCCTTCGGGGTCGCGACGCCGACGTGGTTCGGCACGATGTCGACCAGCACGCCGAGGCCCTCGGCGTGGGCACGCGTCGAGAGCTCGTCGAGGCCCTCGGCACCGCCGCGCTCGGGGTCGACCTGACTGTGGTCGACGACGTCGTAGCCGTGGTCGCTGCCCGGCTCGGCGGCGAGGATCGGCGACAGGTAGACCCAGTCGGCGCCGAGGTCACGCAGGTACGGCACCAGGTCGGCGGCCGCGTCCAGATCGAAGGAGGCGCGCACCTGGAGTCGGTACGTCGAGCGCGGGTGCATGGTCGGTTCGTGTCGGGTCACAGTTCTTCCTCGGCCGTGGCACGCAGGACGACGAGCGAGCGACCCACCACGGGGAGTCGGTCGCCGGCCCGCAGGGCCGAGAGGGACTGCGGGGTCGAAGGCGGTTGGGGGGTGGTGGCGGCTCGGGTGGCCGTCGGGGTGCGGGGAGCGGCGCTCGCGGGCGGCGGGGGAGCGGTCACGGTGCTGTCGACGACGACCTCCCAGCCCTGGGCGTACTCGTCGGGCGGCAGGACGAACGTGACGGTCTCGGCGCTGGCGTTGAAGTACAGCACGAAGTTGACGTCGGTGATGCGGCCACCGCGGGCGTCACGGCCACGGATGCCGTTGCCGTTGAGGAACATGCCGATCGCCTTGGCGTAGGACTCGTTCCACTCGCCCTCTTGCATGGCGTCGCCCTCGGTCGTCAGCCAGACGATGTCGGGCAGGGGCTCGCCCTCGCCACGGGTCACGGGCCGGCCGTTGAAGTACCGCTGGCGACGGAAGGTCGGGTGGTCGTGACGCAGCTTGATGACCTCGGCGACGAACTCGATCAGGTCGCGGTCGGCGTTGGGCCAGTCGATCCAGCTGATCTGGTTGTCCTGGGCGTAGGTGTTGTTGTTGCCGCCCTGGGTGCGGCCGAGCTCGTCGCCGTGCAGCAGCATGGGCACGCCCTGGCTGAGCAGCAGCGTCGCGAGGAAGCTGCGCTGGCGCTGCTCGCGCAGGGCGCGGATCTCGCCGTCGTCGGTCTCGCCCTCGACGCCCGAGTTCCACGAACGGTTGTGGCTCTCGCCGTCGTTGCCGTCCTCGCCGTTGGCGTCGTTGCGCTTGTCGTTGTAGCTGACGAGGTCGCGCATCGTGAAGCCGTCGTGCGCGGTGACGAAGTTGATGCTCGCGACCGGGCGGCGTCCGTCGCGTTCGTACAGGTCGGCCGAGCCGGTGATGCGGCTGGCGAACTCGCCGAGGGTCGAGGGCTCGCCGCGCCAGAAGTCGCGGACGGTGTCGCGGTACTTGCCGTTCCACTCGGTCCACTGCGGCGGGAAGTTGCCCACCTGGTAGCCGCCGGGGCCGACGTCCCAGGGCTCGGCGATCAGCTTGACCTGCGAGACGATCGGGTCCTGCTGCACGAGCTCGAAGAAGGTCGAGAGGCGGTCGACCTCGTAGAACTCGCGGGCGAGCGACGCCGCGAGGTCGAACCGGAAGCCGTCGACGTGCATCTCGGTGACCCAGTAGCGCAGGCTGTCCATGATCAGCTGGAGCGAGTGCGGGTGACGGACGTTCAGGCTGTTCCCGGTGCCCGTGTAGTCCATGTAGTGCTGCTGGTCGCCGTCCATCAGCCGGTAGTACGCGGCGTTGTCGATGCCCTTGAACGACAGGGTCGGGCCCAGGTGGTTGCCCTCGGCCGTGTGGTTGTAGACGACGTCGATGATGACCTCGATGCCGGCTTCGTGCAGCACCCGCACCATCGTCTTGAACTCCTGCACCTGCTGGCCGATGTCGCCGGTGGCCGAGTAGGCGGCGTGCGGGGCGAAGAACCCGATGGTGTTGTAGCCCCAGTAGTTGCTGAGGCCCTTCTCGAGCAGCGTGTTGTCCTGCACGAACTGGTGCACGGGCATCAGCTCGAGGGTCGTGATGCCGAGCTTCTTGAGGTGGTCGATGATCGCCGGGTTCGCGACGCCGGCGTACGTGCCGCGTTCTTCCTCGGGGATGTCGGGGTGCGTCTCGGTGAGGCCCTTGACGTGCGCCTCGTAGATGACGGTCTCGTCGTAGCTGTACTTCGGGGCGCGGTCGCCCTGCCAGTCGAAGAACGGGTTGATGACGACGCCCAGCATCATGTGCGGGCCGCTGTCTTTGTCGTTGCGCGAGTCGGGGTCGCCGAACGTGTAGGCGAACAGCGCCTCGTCCCAGTCGATCTCGCCGCAGGTGGCCTTGGCGTAGGGGTCGAGCAACAGCTTGTTCGGGTTGGCGCGCGAGCCGTTCGCGGGGTCGTACTCGCCGTGCACGCGGTAGCCGTAGCGCTGGCCGGGCTGCACGGTGGGCAGGTAGGCGTGCCAGACGTAGGCGTCGACCTCGGTGAACTCGACCCTCGTCTCGGTGCCGTCGTCGTCGAACAGACACAACTCGACCTTGCTGGCGGCTTCGCTGAAGATCGCGAAGTTGGTGCCGCTGCCGTCGTAGGTCGCGCCGAGGGGGTAGGGATTGCCGGGCCAGGTGTGCATCGAACCTCCGATTGGGACTCGCTCAGCCTAGAGGCGAACGGACGCCCCGTCCGCGCGAGGACGGGGCGCCCGCCGGGCCGCTGGGGCCGGTCGGACGCCCCGTCGGGCGCGGTGCTCGCTCCGCGGTGCTCACCAAGCGGTGCTCACCATGTGGTGCCCGCTTCGCGCTGCCCGCTACTTCGTGACGGCCGCCAGGGCGTCGACGATCCCCTCACCGAACCAGCCGTTGTCGGCCGGGGTGCCCGTGCAGGTCGTCGTGCCGGTCGGGCACGGGGTGTCCGTCGCCTGCTGCTCGAGCAGACCGGTGAGGGCCGTGCCGCTCAGGCGCGGGTGGGTGGACTTCAGCAGCGCCAGCACGCCGGCGACGTGGGGCGAGGCCATCGACGTGCCCGACTTGGTGCCGTAGCCGCCGCCGGTCACGGTCGACAGGATCGCCGAGCCGGGGGCCGCGACGTCGACGACGCCTTCGCCGTAGTTCGAGAAGCTCGACTTCGCCCCCGCCGAGGTGGTCGACGACACGGTGACGACGCCGTCGAGCTCGGTCGGGATGTCGAGGCAGCGCGAGTCGATCGGCCGGGACACCGGCGTGGTGTCGTTCGGGCTGGCGGTGTCGACCGTCTTGTTCGCGAGGTCGATCGACGAGTTGCCGGCCGCCGCCACGTTGACGATGCCCTTCTTCTGCGTGAACTGGACGGCGCGGTCCACGGCGGTCAGCACGGCCGCCTGGTCGACGTCCGAGCCGCACCAGAACTGCCACGGGTCGACGTAGTAGCTGTTGTTGGTGATGTCGGCGCCGGTCGCGGCGGCCTGCATGAAGCCGCAGATGGCGGCCTCGGGGTAGATGAAGCCGTCGTCGCTGACGACCTTCACCGCCGACATCGTCACGCCGGGGGCCACGCCGACGATGCCGACGCCGTTGCGGGCGGCGGCGATGGTGCCGGCCACGTGGGTGCCGTGGTCGCTCGTCGTGGGCTGCCAGGCCGCGTAGCTCGAGTCGGGCGTCCCGGTCAGGCAGCTCGCCGAGGCGGCCACGTCGATGTTCGGCTGCAGGTCGGGGTGGTCGCCCTCGATGCCCGAGTCGAGCACGGCCACGAGCACGTCGCGGCTGCCGTCGGTGACCTGGTGGGCCTGGTCGGCCTTGATCGCCGTGAGGTCCCACTGCTGGGCCTCGAGGGGGTCGGCGACGACGGTCGTGGCCTCTTCGAGTCGCTGCTCGGGCGAGGTCGCGGCCTTCGGCTTGCCGGGGTGTCCGGGGCCACCGGGCTTGCCGGGACCGCCCGGGTGGCCGGGCCTGACGGGTTTGCCCGGGCCGGGGGCCGTCGTGCCGACGCCGTAGGTCGGGTCGGTCGCGGCGACCGCGGCGGTGCGGGTGGCTCCGGCCGACGAGACGGCCTTGTCGCCGCGCACCGAGGCGGAGAAGTTCGTGTTGCTCGACTGCGCCACGACCACGCCGAGGTCGGCGTACGCGGCGATGACGCTGCCGCCGGAGGCGGCCACCGCACGTTCGACCTGTTTGGTCGCGCCCGGGTTCGCCTTCGTCGCGTTGACGACGTAGTTCATCACCGGTCCCTCGACGACCGGCAGGGTCGGGGCGGGGCCCGGCTTGCCTAGTGCGGCCGGTGCGGACGCAGGAGGCGCGGCGACGGCGGCGCCGGAGCCCACGGCGACGAGTCCCAGGGTCAGGGACGCCGCGAGGCAGACGGTCGTCACGCGGCGGCGGGTGCCGCGGGCGCGGGGGTCGGTGAAGGTCATGGTTCTCCTCGTCGGGTCGCGCGTGCCGGATGGGACGCGCGGAGCGGGTGGCTCGTCGCGGGCCGTGCCCGGTGATCCGACGAGCCGCTGTGCTCCTCATAGGAAGTCTGAAGAATCCTGGGCCCGGGCACAGTGGGCACTTGGGGGGACGCCGGGTGACCCCCATGCGGGGTACGCCGGTGTCGGAGGCGCGGGGTAGCGTCGGGCCATGTCCTCCGATGCCGTGCGCAGCGCTGCCACTCCCCGTCCCCGCCGTCCGCTCCAGGCCCTCTCGATCGTGACGGGGGTGGCGTCGTGAAGATCGTCGTCATCGGGTCCACCGGCCATGTGGGTGGCTTCCTCGTCCCGCGACTCGTCGAGGCCGGCCACGAGGTGGTCGCCGTCAGCCGCGGGGCCTCCGAGCCGTACCGACCGCACGCGGCGTGGTCACGCGTCACGCGCCTCCTGCTCGATCGCGAGGCGGGCGACGCCGACGGCACGTTCGCGGGCGAGATCGCCGGGCTCGGGGCCGACGTCGTGATCGACATGATCTGCTTCACGGTCGTGTCGGCACGCCAGATGGTCGACGCCCTGCAGGGCACGGGCACCGTGTTGGTGCACTGCGGCACGGTCTGGGTGCACGGCCCGTCCCGCGAGGTGCCGATCACCGAAGAAGCCGAGCGCACCCCGTTCGGCGAGTACGGCACGCAGAAGGCCGCCGTCGAAGAGCTGCTGCTCCGCGAGTCGCGGCGCCCGGGCGGAGTGCAGAGCATCGTGTTGCACCCGGGGCACATCACCGGTCCGGGCTGGCCGATGATCAACGCGGTCGGCAACCTCGACCTCTCCGTCTGGGAGGCCCTCGCCGCCGGGCGCGAGATCGCCATGCCGGGCCTCGGGCTCGAGACCGTCCATCACGTGCACGCCGACGACGTCGCGCAGGCCTTCCAGCTCGCCGCCGAACGGCACTCGCAGGTGGTCGGCGAGGCGTTCCACGTCGTCAGCGAGCGGGCGATCACCTTGCGCGGGCTCGCCGAGGCGATCGCGCGGCACCACGGTCAGGAGGCGCGGCTGCGGTTCGTCTCGTGGGCCGAGTTCCGAGACCAGACGTCCGACGAGCACGGCGACGCGTCGTGGCAACACGCCTCGCGCAGCCACTCGATGAGCATCGAGAAGGCCCGCCGCCTTCTCGGCTACGCCCCGCGCTACACCTCGGTGCAGGCCGTCGTCGAGGGCCTCGAATGGCTCGAGGCCGACGGACAGCTGACGCTGGGCTGACCCGGGTGCGCGTGGGTCGGGCAGGCTGGTCGAGTGACTGATGAAGCTCGACAGCTCGTGCGTTTCCACCGGAAGCACCACGACGCGATCGTCCGTGGTGAGAAGGTGACCACGGTCCGGTGGGGCGAGTCGATCCGGGTGGGCGCGTCGACGTTCGTGTTCGACGACCATCCCACCGCTGCTCCGCTCGCGGGGCACGTCACCGCCGTGCGACGGTACCGACTCGACGAGCTCACCGCAGAACAGGCCCGGCAGCCCGAGGGAACGGACATGAGGCACTTCGGGCAGCAGCTGCGGGAGAACTACTACCCGGACATGCCGGACGACGCGATCGTCGAGGTCGCCGAACTCGTCGTGGAGACGCCATCCCCCTGGCCGAGTCGCACGACGACAGAGGAACGGACGGCTCGTCGTCAGCCGCGGCGGAGGAGGTGAGCCGTGACGGCGGCCTGCCACGAGTGGCCGTAGCGGGTCGTGCCGGCCGCGGTGCGGACGACGAACGCCCCGGCCCGGTAGGCGAGTCGTCCGTGGCTGACGAGCTGCTCGCCGAAGCGCTCGGCGATCGACCACGTGTCCGACGACTCGAAGCTGATCGCCACGGGGAACCGTGAACGCGGCAGGTGCACCTCGACCGGGGCTGCTTCGGCATGGGTCGGGAGGCGCCCGAGGAGCATCGGGGGAGTGAGAGCTGAGGCGGGGTGGACCACGGGGTTCCGTTCGTCGGTCGGCGGTTGGGTCAGGGCAGAGGAAACCCCCTCCCGCAAGGGTGCGGGAGGGGGACCACCGGGATGACCGGTCCTCGCCGAAAGGTGAGGGCGGTGCGTCGCCACGGAGACGACCCGAGGGGCCTGCCGACCCGGGGGCCGGCAGGCGGGGGTGTTATTCGGTGGCGGCGGTGATCTTCGCGACGCCGACGAGCATCTCGTCCTGGACGGCGTCGGTCTTGAAGGTCTGGTTCAGCAGCGACGCGGCGTCGGGGCTGATGTCCGTCGGTGAAGGTCGCGGTGCCCACGACGCCGGGGGTCAGGCCGAGGCTGGTGAGGGCTTCGACGAAGGACGCGTCGACGGCGACCTGGGTGTCGACACCGTTGCTGAGGTCGGCGATCGACGCGGCGGGCGTCGACGCGGCGCTGGGCTCGGCGGAGGACGAGCTCGAGGACGACGTGTCGGAGGACGAACCGGAGTCCATCGAGCAGGCGGCGAGCGAGAAGACGAGGGCGCCCGAGGCCACGAGGCCGAGCGTGGTCTTGGTGATGTTCTTGCGGGTGAAGGCGTTCATGATGAAGCTCCTTGTCTGTTGGTCCCGGTGGGGATGTACAGGGTTCGCCACCGTCGCCGAAAAGGATTGGAACGCATCGACTTCGTTACCCCGCCGTGACCTCGACCCTGTTGGTCCCGGTGGGGATGTACAGGGTTCGCCACCGTCGCCGAAAAGGATTGGAACGCATCGACTTCGTTACCCCGCCGTGACCTCGACCGTCTCGTGCTGCCTCACCCGGCGAGGAACTCGTCGGTGTCGTCGGCGATCCGTGTCGACTGCGTGTGGTGCAGGTAGTGGTCTCCGTCGAGCGCGACGACCTGGCCGCGGTCGACGCTCGCGGCCTGGCTCTCGTGCAGCTCGAGCCAGCCGTCGTCGTCGGCGCCGTCCTGCACCACGAAGAGGAGGACCGGCAGGTCCGCCGGGAACGTCCGCCCGCTGACCGAGGCGAAGTTGCTCGCGGTGTGGTCCATCTCGTCGAGCAGGGTCGGTGCGGTCGAGTTCTTCGTCGTCAGGAGGCGCATCTGCTCTTTCGTGGCCTCGTCGTACGGCAGCCCCGCGTAGGTGTCGCCGGCGACCGCGGTCGCCACGCGGAGCAGACCGAGGTCGCGCAGGGCGACGAGCCCGTCGGTCGGCGTGGGGTCGTCCGCGCCGGGCTGGTCGGGGACGCTGCTGTCGATCCCGATGAACGCGGTGACCTCGCTCGCGTAGAGCCGGCTGTACTCGAGGGCGTAGATGCCCGAGATCGAGTGCCCCATGAGCGCGTAGCGGTCGATGCCCAGCTGGCGCAGCGCCTCGTGCACCTCGCCCGCGATGTTCTCCGCCGTGCGGGGAGAGTCGGTCTGGTCGCTGAGGCCGGTGCCGAACGGCTCGACGGCGACGACACGGTGGGTGTCGTCGAGTTCGGCGATGAGCGGCTGGAAGTCCAGGCCGGGTGCCGCCGTGCCGAGGCCCGGCAGCAGGACGATCGTGTCCGCTCCGGACCCGCTGACGACGACGTTCATCTCTCTCCCGTCGACGGGTACCAGCTCGCCGTACGAGGTGATGGCGGCCAGCTCCGACTTCGTGGCGACGACGTTGACGATCGACGTGGTCGCCAGCGTCAGGACGGGCAGGGCCACGAGGGCGCCGACGGTCCACAGGGTCGCCTTCAGGGATTTACGCACGAGGTCCTCTCTCCGGGCGTTCGAGTCGGGTCCGAACGCTCCTCCGGAAGCACACCAGAGGGCGACGGCCTCGAGAAGTGCCGAGGCGTCACCACATCGAGTGACGGATGTCACCACCGGCCGTTCCCGTCCTCGCGGGTCGTCGCCCTCCGTTATTTTCGGGGGGTGATGAACTCTCGTGGCTCCCGTTCACCCGACGGTCGCGGACGGACGGGTCTCGACGTGACCGGCCGCGATCTGATCCGCAACCCCGACGTCGTGGTCCGCGACGTCGAGGTGACCTCGGACGGCTGGCACGTGCTCCGCCGCACCACCTTCGACGTGAGGGGTCGCGACGGGCGGTGGTCCACCCAGCAGCGTGAGACGTACGACCGCGGCAACGGGGCGACGATCCTCCTGTTCGACCCGCGTCGGGGCACGGTCCTCCTCACCCGGCAGTTCCGGTTCCCCGCCTACGTGAACGACCATCCCGACGGCATGCTGATCGAGACCGCCGCGGGCCTGCTCGACGAGGACGACCCCGAGACCGCGATCCGCCGCGAGGCGCAAGAGGAGACGGGCGTCGAGGTCGGCGACCTGATCCACGTCTTCGACGCCTACATGAGCCCGGGCTCGGTCACGGAGCGGGTGCACTTCTACGCCGCCCCGTACTCCGCGGCCGATCGGACCGGCGACGGCGGTGGCGTCGAGGAGGAAGGGGAGGACATCGAGGTCCTCGAGCTGCCGGTCGGGGACGCTCTCGAGATGATCGCCGACGGGCGGATCGTGGACGGCAAGACGATCATGCTGCTCCAGTGGGCCGCCCTGAACCCGGGCCGACTCGCCCTCCCGTCCTGAGCGAGTGGCCGCGGGTGGTCCGGATCACGTGTTCGGGAGCCACTCCCGGATCGTGGCCGCGACCACATCGAGGTGCGACTCGAGCAGGAAGTGTCCACCGTCGACGAGCTCGACGCGAGCGTCGGGGGCGTCGCGGGTGAACGCACCCGCACCGGCGGCATCGAAGATCTCGTCGTTGCGGCCCCAGATCGCGAGGACCGGGACGCGGGAGGCGCGGAGCCAGGAGTGCACGGCGGGGTACAGGGCGCGGTTGGTGGCGTAGTCGCGGAAGAGCGCCAGTTGGACGTCGTGCTGTCCCGGTCGGGCGAGGAGCGCGAGGTCGTGTTCCCAGGCATCGGGGTCGACGGATGTGGGGTCCGGTACGCCGTGGGTGTACTGCCACTCGACCGCCTCGCGGCCCAGGGCGGGCCGGAGCGCGTCGCGCGTCCGGGACGTCCGTTCGGCGGCGTCGGCCCAGATCGGATCCCAGAAACTCGGCACGAAGCCTTCTTCGTACGCGTTGCCGTTCTGCGAGACGACAGCGGTCACCGCATCGGGCTCGGCCAGCGCGAGGCGCCACCCGACGGGGGCGCCGTAGTCCTGCACGTAGATCGCGTACCGCGCGACGCCGATGGTCGACAGGAAACGACCGGTCACCCGCGCCAGGGCCTCGAAGGTGTACTCGAACTCGTCGACCGACGGAGCGGAGGAGCGGCCGAAGCCGATGTGGTCCGGGGCGATGACGCGGTACCGGTCGGCCAGAGCGGGGATGAGGTGGCGGAACATGTGCGAGCTCGTGGGGTAGCCGTGCAGGAGGACGAGAACGGGCGCGTCGGCGGGGCCGGCGTCGCGGTAGAAGACGTCGAGTCCGTCGACGGAGGCGGTGCGGTGGTGGACGGTGACCATGTCTAACCCCTTCGGATTGTTTTAGTGGTTATCCCGACGGTAGCATGGACGAGATGCGCCGGACGGTGCGAGAGAGCGGGGAGACGTGCTTCGTGACGAAGAGCTGCTGCTGGCCGTGCTGAACAGCGCACCGGTGGTCGACGGCGTCCCGACGGACGCCCTCGAGGGCGCGGCGGGGCGAGATCTGGTACGGACCTGGGGTGGCACCGGCTCCTCGGGCGAGGTCGCCCAGCTCCGGCGCGTGCGGGAGGCCCTGCACGCCGTCGTCCGCGGTGACGACGACGGGGCCGTCGCCGAGCTCGCCGACGTCATGGACCGGGCCGTGCAGATCCCGCGGACGACCCGGGACGGCGTCGTCTGGGAACTCCGGGTGCCCGACGACGACCGACTCGCGGCCGGAGCCGTGTCGGCGTGGTCGAGCGTGACCTCGACGCTGCCCGGGCGCCTCCGTGCCTGCGCGAACGACGAGTGCAACCTGTTCCTGGTGGACCACAGCCGTCCCGGCACGGCGAAGTGGTGCTCCATGGCGACCTGCGGCAACCGGATGAAGGCGCGGGCCCACGCACGCCGCGCGAAGGACTGAGCGCGCCTCCTCGGGGCTGCGCGCGTAGCGTCGTCCGGGTGGATGCTCCGGCTCTCGGCGCATCCCTCGATCGAGGGAGCGCGTCATGAAGGTCGTCATCACGGGATCACGCGGCAAGGTCGGCCGCGCCGCCGTCCGTCGGTTCGTCGAGGCCGGGCACGACGTCCTCGGCGTCGACCTCGTCCGGCCCGTCTTCGACACGGGCGTCGACGAGCCCGGCCGCTACGTGATGGGCGACCTGACCGACGCGGGGACCGCCTTCTCGGTCGTCGCGGGGGCCGACGTCGTGGTCCACGTCGCGGCCATCCCGCAGCCCACCGCGAACCCGGCACACGTCGTGTTCCACACCAACCTGATGTCCACGTTCAACCTGGTCGAGGCGGCCGTGAGATTCGGCGTGCCCCGCTTCGTCAACGTGTCGAGCGAGAGCATCGTGGGCAACTTCTTCCCCGAACGGCCCTTCCTGCCCGACTACGTCCCGGTCGACGAGGAGCACCCCCTGCACCCGCAGGACCCCTACGCCCTCTCGAAGGCGTTCGGAGAACAGCTGATGGACGCCGCCGTCCGCCGCTCCGACCTGCGCGCGATCTCGATCCGTCCGAGCACGGTGCACGACGAGAGCAACTACGAGGCCAACCTCGGCCCCCAGGTGCGCGAGGCCGATCCCGAGAGTTCGAACTTCGGCAGCTACATCGACGCCGACGACCTCGCCGACGCGCTCCTGCTGGCCGCCGAGTCCGACCTGCCGGGTCACGAGGTCTTCTACATCGCAGCAGCCGACAACGCCGGCGGCCACGACTTCGCCGCCACCCTTCGCGAGCACCACGGCGACCGCATCGAGCTGCGCGAGCTCGACCGGGTCGACGCGTCGGGCATCTCGACCGCCAAGGCCGGCCGCTTGCTCGGCTGGACGGCGAAGCGATCGTGGCGAGACCACCTCGACGCCGACGGTCGTGCCCTGCCGAAGGCCTGACCGGCCCCGGAACTCAGAGCAGCTCGGCCAGCAGGGTGAAGGTGCGGTGGGGTGCCTCGAGCTGCATGTCGTGGTGCACGCCCGGCAGGCGGCGGATCTGCCAGCCGGCCTGCTGGTAGCCCGACACGAGACGCTCGGGCAGGACGGCGGGGGAGTCGTCGGACAGCACGATGACCGAGGGCACCGCCGGCGCCGTCGTCGCGACCGGGTGGAAGGCCACGTCGCGGAACACGCCCGTCGCCATGCCCGAGTCGAACCGGGCACGGGCCTGATCCGAGGAGGCGCGGGTCGCGTCGTCGTACCCGGCGCGCAGCCGCGCGCCCTTCCGCGCCCGGGCGAGGGCCGCGACGCCCATCGTCACGGTGGGCACGGCCCAGAACAACCGTCCGGCGAGGCCCGTCGTCGGGAGGGCGAGGGAGAACCCCGGGTCGAGGTAGACGGCCGTCCGAGGCTGCAGCCGCTCGACGGCGCGGACGAGGACCGAGCCGCCCAGCGAGTGTCCGACGACACCGTGCAGTCCCTGGGGCAGGGCCGAGGCGACGTCGTCCGCGAACTCGTCGAGCCGGTACGACGACGCCCGGTCGCTCTCACCGTGACCCCGCAGGTCGAGGGTGGTGACCGTGTACGAGCCGGTCGCGACGAACCGGTCGACGATCGGCTTCCAGGTCGCGCCGTCGGCGCCGAGCCCGTGGACGAGGGCGACGTGGCGGTCGCCGTCGCCGGTGGTCGTGACGTTCAGGTGCATGACGACCATCCTGCCTGTCACCATGGGGCGTACGACGGCCCGACCGAGCCGGCGCACGCACGAACGCACGCACGAGAAGGGCACGATCATGGCCGACGCCGGGTTCAGCAAAGAAGAGAAGGCCGCCGTGAAGCAGCGCGCCGCCGAGCTGCGGGCCGAGGCGAAGCGTCAGAAGCTGGCCGACAAGTCGGCCGCCGAGGCGCAGGACGCCGCGGACGCGATCGCGGCCATGACCGACGTCGAACGGCCGATCGCCCGGATGGTGCACGAGGTCGTCGCCGAGCACGCCCCGAACCTCGCGCCCAAGACCTGGTACGGCTTCCCCGCCTACGCCAAGGAGGACGGCAAGGCCGTCATCTTCTTCCAGCCGGGCGCGAAGTTCGGCACGCGCTACTCGACTCTCGGCTTCCAGGACGGTGCGCAGCTCGACGACGGCACCCTCTGGCCGACCTCGTACGCCGTGACCGGCGACGACGACGCGACCCGCGCCTCCGTGGCGGCGCTCGTCCGGAAGGCCGCCGGGCTCTGACGCCGGCCGGGGTCGGCGCTATGATCGACCCCACAACACACGGGAGTCCGGTGAGCCGGGCTGAGAGGAAGCGAACCACGCTTCGACCGTCGAACCTGATCTGGGTCATGCCAGCGCAGGGAGGAGAAGAACAGATGTCCACGTCCACGCCCGAAAACCGTTCCACGGCGGCTCGCGACAGCTCGACCGGCTTCACGCCGAAGGCCCGCACCACCCCGACCCGCCGGTGGCGGGTCGTCGACATCGTCGTCGCCAGCGTCATCGGCGTCGCCGCCGGCGTCGTCTTCTGGGCCTGGGGCCTGGCCTACACACCCATCGACAGCGTCCTGAGCTTCTCGGGCGGCTTCGAGGGCATCCTGAACGGCGGCTGGCTCTTCGCCGGCGTGCTCGGCGGCATCGTCATCCGCAAGCCCGGCGCCGCCGTCTACACCGAGGTCGTCGCGGCGGTCGTCTCGATGCTGATCGGCACCCAGTGGGGCTTCTCGGTGCTCATCTGGGGCATCGTCCAGGGCCTGGGCGCCGAGATCGTGCTCGCGGTCTTCCTCTACAAGTCGTGGCGGATCGGCACGGTGCTGCTCGCGGGTGCCGTCGCCGGCCTCGCCGTCGGCCTGATGGACACGAGCTTCGCCTCGGCGGCCGCCTACGCCGCCGGGTCGAAGACGATCTACGTCGTGACCTCCGTCGTCTCGGGCACCGTCCTCGCCGGCCTGCTCTCGTGGCTCGCCGCCCGCGGCCTCGCCCGGACGGGTGCGCTGTCGCGGTTCGCCTCGGGACGCTCGGCGGACGCCCGGGTCTAGGCGCGCCTCCTCGTGGTCCTTCCCGTGAGCGGAGCGAGCGGCGGACGGTGGGCACCGGAGGACGGTGCCCGCGTCACCGCCCGTGGCTGGGGCTGGCGGCACGCCGGCCGACGACTGCCCGCCGTCTCGCAGCTCGACCTCGACGTCGCCCCCGGCGAGCGCGTCCTGCTGCTCGGTGCGTCCGGCGCGGGCAAGTCGACGCTGCTCGCCGGTCTCGCCGGGGTGCTGGGCGGCGACGACGAGGGCGACGAGGCCGGCGACCTGCTGGTGGACGGCCGGCCCCCTGCCGTGCAGCGCGGCCGGGTGGGCCTCGTGCTCCAGGACCCCGACTCGCAGGTCGTCCTCGCCCGGGTGGGCGACGACGTCGCGTTCGGCTGCGAGAACCTGGGCGTGCCCCGCGACGAGATCTGGCGCCGCGTCGGGCACGCCCTCGACGCCGTCGGGCTCGACCTGCCGCTGTCCGCGTCGACGTCCGAGCTGAGCGGCGGCCAGAAACAACGGCTCGCGCTCGCCGGGGCGCTCGCCATGCAGCCGGGCCTGCTGCTCCTCGACGAGCCGACGGCCAACCTCGACCCCGAGGGCGTCGTCGAGGTGCGCGACGCCGTGGCCCGCGTCGTCGCCGACACCCGGGCGACGCTCGTCGTCGTCGAGCACCGGGTCTCGGTCTGGCTGCCCGTCGTCGACCGCGTCGTCGTGCTCGCCGCCGGTGGGGGAGTCCTGGCCGACGGTCGACCCGACGACGTGCTGCGCGCCGAACGCGACCGCCTCGTCGACGCGGGCGTGTGGGTTCCCGGCGCCGCGCCTCCTGAGCCCGTCCGGTCGCGCACGACCGGTGACCTGTTGCTGACGGCGAGGGGACTCGACGTGGGGTACGAGGGACCCAAGGGCCGCGCGGTCGCCGTCGGCATCGACCTCAGTGTCACCGAGGGGCGTGCGCTCGCGGTGACCGGCACGAACGGCTCGGGCAAGTCGACGCTCGCCCTGACCGTCGCGGGGCTGCTCGCCCCCGTCGCGGGCGCCCTCGAGGCCACGCCGTCGTTCGCCGACGGTGCCGGCCCGTCTCCGATCCGCTGGAAGCCCCGACAGCTGCTCACCCGCGTCGGCACGGTCTTCCAGGACCCGGAACACCAGTTCCTGACGGCGAGCGTCCGCCGCGAGCTGGCGGTGGGTCCGGAGGCGCTGGGCGCGTCCCCGAGGGAGGTCGCGTCGCGCGTCGACCACCTCCTCGACCGGCTGCGGCTCGACCACCTCGCCGGCGCGAACCCGTTCACGCTCTCTGGCGGTGAGAAACGCCGACTCTCGGTCGCGACCGTGCTCGCCTCACGCCCCTCGATGCTCGTGCTCGACGAACCGACCTTCGGGCAGGACGCCCGCACCTGGCGAGAACTCGTGGCCCTGCTCGCCGAGTTGCTCGACGAGGGCCGAGCGGTCGTCGCCGTCACCCACGACGCCGAGTTCGCGTCGACCCTCGCCGACGACGTGCTCGACCTGAGCGCACACGCCCGCCGCACCGACCGCGCCGAGGTGCGCCGATGAGCGTCCTCACCCCGGTCGTGGCGACCGGCGTCGTCGGGCGGGTCAACCCGGTCGCCAAGCTCCTCGCCGCCGTCGTGCTCGCGATCGCCCTGCTGCTCTCGATCGACTGGGTCTCGGCCGGCACCGCGCTGCTGCTCGAGGCCCTGCTGCTGCCCTTCGCCGGCCTGTCCGCCCGGCAGCTGCTCGCCCGCACGGCACCGCTCTGGATCGCCGCCCCGACGTCGGTCGTCGCCATCGCCCTCTACGGACGCGACGGCGGGGCGTCGGTGGTCGAGTGGGGGTTCCTCTCGGTGACCGAGGGGTCCCTGGCCCTCGCCGGGGCGATCGGCCTGCGCATCCTCGCCGTCGGGGTGCCCGGCATCGTGCTGTTCGCGACGACCGACCCGACCGACCTCGCCGACGGTCTCGGTCAGGTGCTGCGACTGCCCGCCCGCTTCGTGTTGGGGGGTCTCGCCGGGCTGCGTCTGGTGGGGCTGTTCATGGACGACTGGCGGCAGCTCGCCCTGGCCCGTCGCGCCCGGGGCGTCGCGGACTCGGGCGGGCCGGTCGGTGCCCTGAGGCGGTTCGGGCAGCAGGCCTTCTCGTTGCTCGTGCTGTCGGTCCGACGCGGCAGCAAGCTCGCCACCGCCATGGAGGCCAAGGGCTTCGGCGGCGACGCCCCGCGCACCTGGGCGCGTCCGTCGTCGTTCGGGCTGCGCGACGGCGTGCTCGTCGCCCTCGGCGTCGTCATCGCCGCCTCCTCGGTGACCGCGGCCGTCCTGGCCGGCACGTGGGAGTTCGTCCTTGCCTGAGCGAGTCGCCGTCGTCGACGCCGTCGGGGCCCTGCTGCGCCGAGCCGAGGAGGCGCGGGTCGGGTCGCGTCGCGTGGTCCTGTTGATCGACGGCCGCTCGGGCTCGGGCAAGACCACGCTCGGCCGTGCGGTGGCCGCCGCGTGGCCCGCCGACCGGCTCGGACCCGTGCGCCTGGTGCACCTCGACGACGTCTACCCGGGGTGGCACGGCCTCGAGGCGGCGTCCCGCGTGGTCGAGACGTCGATCTTGTCGCCGGTCGCCCCGGGATGGCGGCGGTGGGACTGGGAGCACGACCGCGCGGCGGCGTGGGAGGTGCTCGACCCGGCCGTCTCGCTGATCGTCGAAGGGGCCGGGGCGTTGACCCGCGCCTCCTCGTCGCTCGCCGACGTCCGCGTGTGGCTGGAGCTCGACGCCGACACCCGGCGGCGACGGGCCCTCGACCGCGACGGCGCCGCCTTCGAGCCGTGGTGGGACGTCTGGGCCGCTCAGGAGGATCGACACCTCGACCGGTGGTCGCCGACGGGCCTCGCCGACCTGGTCGTCGAGGCCCGGTAGCGCCCGGGGCGTCAGAGCACCTGCCGAACCCGCAGCAGGTCTCCCAGCACGGGCGAGACGGCGAGCGCGAAGGCCGTCGTGAGGTGCACGCGATCCTCTTTCACGGGGACGGTGCCGACGAACGCCGGACAGAGGTCGCTCACGCAGGTCAGCACCCGCAGGTCGACGAACGTCCCGCCGACCTCGTCGAGGACCTCGCGATCGGCCGCCGCCCGGTCGAGCCACGTGCGGGACGTCCGCGAGATGCAGTCGACCGGGCTGCCGCCTCGCCGGGAGCAGGACGCGATGTCGGCGTCGTCCGGTGGGGGAGTGAGGACGACGACCGATCGGGCGGCGCCGGCCACGCGTCGAGCGTGGGCGCCGAACCCCTCGGACCATCGGTCGGGTGTGATGGTGCCCGCTCCGTCCTCGGAGAGGGTCTGGTAGGAGTTGGTCACGAGGACGACGTCGGGGCGCGTGTCGTCGATCAGGGCGAGGGTCTCGTCGTTGTGCGCGCGACAGGACTCGAGGATGCCGGCGACGTCGTTCTGGACGCGGATGTCGACGAACGGGCACGCGAACTTGGACCGGTTGATCAGCGTGAACCCGCCGTCGGGGGACTCGGCGAGGGGGATGAGTGCGTCGAGGTGGTGCATGGCCGTCGAGTCGCCGACGAGCACGACCGTGGTGGTCGCCGTGGGGGAGGCCCACGTGCAGTCGTCGGGTGTGAGGCCCTGGGCCTCGGCGTCGCCACAGGCGAGATGCGGGCTGCCGGTTCGCGTCCCGTCGAGGACCGACTCGAGGCTCGGGTCGAGGTCGGGCCACGAGGTGGCCGAGAGCGCCTGCGTGATCTCGGCGGACCACTCGCTCAGGGCGGGCACGTCCAGGGCCTGGTCGTCGCCCGGAGCCGCGGACCCACCGCTCGTGTCGGTGACCACGGTCCCGTCCGCCGAGGCGCCCGGGACGACGGGGGGAACGGCCGCCGGTCGGGCGGCCTGGACGGCGACCACGCTCGCGGCCAGGGCGGCTCCCGTGAGCAGGGCGACCCCTCCGCGGCGGTAGGTCGACCGGTGCTCCTGCCGCCACCGTCGCCAGGGGCGTGCGCGCGGGCCGGGCTCGAGGAGGGGCGACGAGAGGAGCGGACGTTCGACGAGGTGGTACGTCGCGGCGGACAGGGCGATCGTGAGCACGAGGACGGTCGGCCAGAGCACCGCCGGGTCGTCACCCAGCACGGACCGGCCGATGACGAGCACGACGAAGTGCCAGAGGTAGACGGAGTACGAGAGGTCGCCCACGATCGACACCGGCCGGCTGACGAGGGGCCCCAGCCACGGCGTCCCGACGCAGCCCGTTCCCGAGGCGAGGACGAGCAGCGTGGCCGCCACGGGCAGGAGGGCGCCGGGAGCCGGGAACGGGACGGTGCTCGTCGTGACCCAGGCCGAGGCCCCGACGCCGATCAGGCCGATCCACGCGAGGGGTGGACGGAGGACGTCGGGAAGCCGGGTCATCGCGGGGGCAGCCGTCGCGAGGAGCGCTCCGAGGGCGAGCTCCCACGCGCGGGTCAGGCTCGAGAAGTACGCCACGGTCGGCGACGTCACGGACTGCTGCCAGGCCCACGCGAACGATCCGAGCACGAGCAGGAGCAGGACGAACCCGAGGGCGACCCGCGGGACGGCCGTCTCGTTCCGCCGCCGGGCGAGAGCGACGGCAGCGAGGACCACGAGGGGCCAGACCAGGTAGAACTGCTCTTCGACGGCCAGGGACCAGTAGTGCTGGAACGGCGACTCGGGGCCCTGGGACGCGAAGTAGTCGGTGCCGGTGGACGCGAAGTGCCAGTTCGCGAGGGACGCCACGGACCAGAGGGCGTCGATCGCTGCCGACGTCCCGCGTGACGAGCCGATCACGAGCCAGGTGGCCGCCGTGCCCAGGACGAGGACCAGGACGCTCGCCGGCACGATGCGTCGGATGCGTCGTCGCCAGAAGGCCGCGATCGAGATCCGCCCGTGACGATCGGCCTCGCGGAGCAGGAGCCCGGTGATGAGGAACCCCGACACGACGAAGAACACGTCGACCCCGACGAATCCACCGGTGGGCCGACCCGTGACGTGCTCGACGACGACCATCGTGACGGCGAGGGCCCTGAGGGCCTGGATGTCGAGACGGTGACCGCGTGCGACGGAGGCGGTGGTGGGGGGACGGCGAGGGGCGATGTTTCTGTCGATGGTGTGCACCCGATCTTCTGACGACATGTGGTGAGGCATATATTACCCATGCTCGTGTACCCTGACGTCATGACTGATCCTCTCGTCGAGACTCCGGCCCGTTCGCGTCGCGGATTCCTGCTGGTCGGCGCGGCGGGCATCGCGGCGGCCGGTGCCGCGGCGGTCGCTCCCGCCGTCCGACCCGCTCGCGCCGCCGACGCGCCCTCCGCCGACGCGCCTCCTGCCGACGGGTCCGGCGCGGCACCGGCGGGGGGCGTCGCGGCGTCGGACGATCGCACGGGAGTCGACGTCCGTGACCACGGCGCGGTCGGCGACGGTCTCACCGACGACACTGCTGCGTTCGCCCGGGCCGTCGAGGCGGCCAGGGTGGTCCGGGGGCGTGTGCTCGTCCCGGCCGGCACGTACGTCGTCGACTCCGTCACGGTGCCGCTGTTGGTCTCGATCCAGGGCACGGGGGCCGATGTCAGTCGGTACGGGGCCTCCACCGACGGTGGTGTGAACATCCGGCACCTCGCCCGTTCGACGAAGCCGATGTTCGTCGTCGACGGAAACGGCGTCACCCTCGAGGGGCTGACCTTGCAGGGCAACGGCTCGACGGCACCCCTGGTGCAGGTCGTGAACGGGTTCGAGTCCCGCTTCGACCGGGTGCAGTTGGCCGGCGTGGCCGGGACGGCCCTCCTCGTCGAGCGGGTCAACAACAACCTCTGGTCGGACCTCTTCGTCAACAACTGCGGGTCGGCCGACGCGGCCGCGGTCGTCGTCCGTTCGCCGGCCTCGGGTGGCTCGAACACGAACACGTTCACCTGCGTGAACCTCCACATCGAGGGCAGCGCGAACGTCGCTCTCGATCTCGCCTGGGGTTCGACCCCCGAGTACTTCGTCGAGTTCGTGCGGCTGATCGCCCCGCACATCGAGACGCTGCAGCGGGCGGGCTCGGGCACCGACGCGACCGTGCGCATCGGCAACGTCCGGCAGGTCGAGTTCGTCGCTCCGACGATCTACGGCGGGCCGGGGCCGTTGATCGAGCACGACGAGAAACGACGTCGGGGCGTCGACATCGACGGCGGCATCCGGCTGCTCGGCGGCGCTCTGCTCGGGGCCGACCCCGCCCAGGTCGGAGCGTCGAGCGTGCTCGTGCGGCTCACCAAGGGTGACGACTTCGCGTTGGTGGGCACCCGTCTCGGCCGGTTCGCGAAAGCCGGGGTCGAGTTGGCCGAGGGGTACGGCTCGCGGTTCGCGGTCGATCCGACGACGCGCATCGCCGCCACCGGATCGGCCGTCGACGTCGACGACCGACGCGAGGTCGCGGCTCGGCCGCTCTGGGCCTGGGGAGGCGACCTCGCCGTGGGGCGCCGGTTGCTGGGTGCCCTCGGCGGCCCGTCGCCCGTGGCGTCGGCCATGGGGCGGAACGGCGACGACGCACCGTCTCCGACCCTGTCGGGTTCCGATCTGCGGGGAGCGGTCGCCTTCGGTTCCGGTCGGGCCCGTCGTCCCGGCACCCAGGTGCGGGTCCGCTATTCGAAGCCCTTCGCCACGCCGCCGGTGGTCTCGATCTGCCCCGCCTCGAGCGCGGCGGCGTCGGCCCAGTTCTTCGTCGTCTGACGCGCCGACGCCTTCGACGTCGAGATGGTCGGCGACCTCGCGGACGGCCTCCCGGCCGACGCCTACCGGTTCACCTACCAGATCATCGGCTGACGGCGGCCTCCGTCAGGCCCAGCCGAGCTCGTGCAGTTGGTCGTCGTCGATGCCGTAGAAGTGGGCGATCTCGTGGACGAGCGTGACGTGGATCTCGTCGGCGAGCTGGTCGAGGTCGTCCACGGCGGCGAGGTGCGGTTCGCGGTAGAGGATGACCCGGTCGGGTAGCTCGCCGAAACCGTACTGGCCGCGTTCGGTGAGGGCGACGCCGTCGTAGAGGCCGAGCAGGTCGAGCGTGCCGTCCTCGGGGCGGTCCTCCGTGACGAACACGATGTTGTCGAGTCCGTCGACCATGTCGTCGGGCAGCAGGTCGAGTTGGTCGACCACCATCGCGTCGAACGCCTCCGCGCTCACGTCCGCCGGGTCGAGGCCGTCGGCAGGCCGTCCTTCGTCGCTCTGGTCCACGGTGCGAGCCTGCCATCTGGGGCTGCGAGGGCGGTGTGTTCCGCGGGCGGGTCGTCGTCCAGCCCTGCGAGGGGTCGGCTAACCTTTCTGCGGAACGGGAGGCCATGACACATCCTGAGATCCCGGCGACGTCCGACCACGTCGAGAACGGTGACACCCGGTCGGGACCCCGCAGCGTCGCCGTCGACCTGGTCCGCGTCGTCGGCGTCGTCGCCATCGTCGCGGCCCACAACTGGGGTGAGCGGCCCTGGGCGCATCCGTGGTTCTACACCTGGCACGTGCCGGTCTTCTTCGTCATCACGGGCTATCTCTGGAAATCCGACCGCCGGACGAGCCGCGAGCTCGCGAACCGCGCCCGGACCCTGCTGGTGCCGTACCTGGCCTGGCTCGTCGTCGTGACGCTCGTCATGCAGGGCTTCCTGCTCACGCGCGGGGGGATGGTGACCGACGGGCTGCTGCGGGCGATGGTCCTCGGCGGTTCGCACCTCGCGCGCCCGTACTCGACCTTCTGGTTCGTCACGGCCCTGTTCTCGGCCGCCGTCCTGATGCGTTTCCTGCAGAACCGGGTCGCCTTCCTGCCGTGGGTCGTCGGCGGTCTCGGTCTGGCCTGGGCCGCGACCGACCCCGCCGGACTGAGCGCCGTGCCGCAGTCGTTGGGACTGGCGCTGCCTGCTCTCGTGTTCATCGGCGTCGGCATGGTGCTGCGGCGCCAGCGCGAACGGATCACCGAGCCGCTGGTCGTCGGAGCCGTCCTGCTGGTGCCTGCCCTGGTGCTCGGCGGGCGCGGAGTGTTCGCTCCGCTCGACATGAAGATCGGCGTCTTGGGGCAGCCCCTGGTGGGCGTGTTCATGGCGTCGGCCATCTCGTGCGGGGCGATCCTCGTCGCCGAGGGCACGGAGCGATGGCTGCCCCGGTGGACGCGCCGTGTCGTCACGGAGGTCGCTCAGGTGTCGCTGCCGATCATCATGGCTCACACGTTGGTGTTCGCCCTGTTCGAGCAATCGGGGGTGGCTCTGTCGAAGTGGAGTTTCGTGGTGGCCTACGGAGCCCCGCTCGTGCTGGGACTCGTCCTCGCTCGCACACCTGCCCGAGCGATCTTCCTCGGTCGCTGAACTCGACCCGGAAGGACGCGAAGTCCTGACCCGCGACCGGAAGGCGCCGGCGCACGAAAAATCCCCTGCCCATCGAGGGGCAGGGGATTTCGTCGGGGTGAGTAACGGGGCTTGAACCCGCGGCCTCCTAGACCACAACCAGGCGCTCTACCAGCTGAGCTATACCCACCATGTGCACTCGCCGAGGCGATCGCAACGAGAAGACTCTACTACAACCGGGGGGCCCATTCGTCCACGACGGCTTTCGAGATCGCCTGGACGTCCTCGGTGGTGGGGCCGGGGTCGGCGACGAAGCCGGCGCGACGGTAGTACTCGAGTTCGCGGATGGATTCGAGGATGTCGGCCAGGGCGCGGTGTCCGCCGTGCTTCTGGGGGGCGTTGAAGTACACGCGGGGGAACCAGCGGCGGGCGAGCTCTTTGATGGACGACACGTCGACGCTGCGGTAGTGCAGGTGGCCGTCGACGCGGGGCATGTACTTCGCGAGGAAGGCCCGGTCGGTGCCGATGGTGTTGCCGGCGAGGGGGGCGTGCTGCTCGGTGGGGACGTACTTGAGGATGTACTCCAGCACCTCGAACTCGGCCTCGGCGAGGCTCACGCCGTCGGGGATCTCGTCGATGAGGCCTGACGAGCGGTGCATCTCGGTGACGAACTCGCCCATGTTGTCGAGGGCGGACTGGTCGGGTTTGATGACGATGGTGAAGCCCGGGTGCACGGGCTTCAGGTCGAAGTCCGTGACCACCACGGCCACCTCGACCAGTTCGTCGACCGAGAGGTCGAGCCCGGTCATCTCGCAGTCGATCCAGACCAGTCGGTCGTTGCTCGTAGCCATTCCGCGAGTCTAGTCCGGTGCCCTTCCGGCACCGCGCCTCCTGCCCCGGACCCGTGCAGGAGGCGCGGTGCGGGTCGGTCAGATCGCCTCGCCGGCTCCGATGGCCTCCGCTTCGACGCGAGCCGGTTCGGGGCCGTCGTCGACCCGGCGCAGGGCCCCGCGCGCGGCCACCACGACGACGAAGGCGACGGCGACGCTCGCGGCGGCGAACACGTAGGCGGCGCTCGGGGCGATCGTGTCGGCGAGCAGGGTCGCGACGGGCGGGGCGACGGCTCCGCCGAGGAAGCGCACGCCCGAGTAGGCGCTGGACGCGACCGAGCGGGGCAGGTCGGTGGCCTCCATGACGGACTCGGTCAGCACGGTGTTGAGCACGCCGAGCACGAGGCCGCCGACGACGACGCAGACCACGAGGGCGGCCGGCGTCGCGACGACGATCGCGGCGGCGACGAGGTCGAGCGCGAGCAGGGGAAGGGCGATGCGCAGGACGGTCGTCCGGCGCAGGCGTGCGGTCAGCAGCGGGGCGACCCAGACCGAGGTGATCGCGAGGCCGACGCCCCAGCCGAAGAACGTGAACCCGATGCCGAGTGCTCCGAAGCCGAGCGGGTACGGCGTGTAGGCGAGCAGGACGAAGAAGCCGATGTTGTAGAAGAGTGCGGTCGCGGCGAGGGCGCCGAGCGCTGGGTTGCCCAAGGCGCGGAACGGTGCCGAGAGCGCCGTCGGCGTGGGTTTCTCCGTTGCGCCGCCCTTCAGGAAGAGCACGATCGCGATGAAGGCGATCGCCATCAGCGTGGTGACGCCGAAGAACGGGCCGCGCCAGCTGACCGAGCCGAGCAGGCCGCCGATCAGCGGGCCGATGGCGATGCCGAGGCCGAGCGCCGCCTCGTAGAGGATGATCGCCGATGCCGTGCCGCCGGACGCCGCCCCGACGATGGTCGCGAGCGCGGTCGAGATGAACAGGGCGTTGCCGAGCCCCCACCCGGCGCGGAAGCCGATGATCGACCAGACGTCGCCGCTGGTGGCGGCGAGCAGAGCGAAGACGACGATCAGGGCGAGCCCGATCAGCAGGGTGCGCTTGGCGCCGAGTCGGCTCGACACCCAGCTGGTGAAGAACATCGCGACGCCCGTGACGGCGAGGTAGCTGGTGAAGAGCAGCTCGGTCTGTGTCGGGCTGGCCTTCAGCGACTCCGCGATCGCGGGGAGGATCGGGTCGACGAGGCCGATTCCCATGAAGGCGACGACGCAGGCGAAGGCGATGGCCCACACGGCGGTCGGCTGCTTCAGGATGCTCGGCTTCGGTTCGTGCGTGGTGCGGGCCGAGGCAGGGGTAGGCGCGCTCACGCGAACACCGCCTCGGTGTCGGCGCGGTCGTCGGCACGGGTGCCGACCCGCGAGGCCAGCAGGCGGGTCGCGTGCTCGAGCACGGCCCATTCGTCGTCGTCGAGATCTGCGAACAGGCCGCCGAGCGAGTCGGCGAGTTGCCCCCGCCATTCGGTGAGGGCCGCCGTGCCCTTGTCGGTGATGGCGATCAACCAGGCCCGGGAGTCGTCGGTGTCGGGGATGCGCTCGACCAGCTCGTCGTCGGCGAGCCCCCGCACGAGCTTGGTCATGGTCGGCTGTGAGACGCGGCTGGCCCGGGCGAGGTCGCCGACGCGCAGCTCGCCGTCGGTCGTCAGGATCGAGAGCGTCCGCCAGACGGCGGGTGAGGTGGTGCGGCCGGTCTCCTGCGCGGCGATGCGCGTCAAGCGATGGGGCGACGTCAGGAGGGATTCCAAGATGTCTGTCGGCTGGGAAGTCATCCTCCCAGTGTATAGCCAAGCTATATAGCTTGGCTATCTTTTTTGGGCAAGGGGAAAGGCGAGGGGGAATGCGAGGGGAAGCTGGGCGCCGACTCCGCGCCTCCTGGTAGACCTGTGGGCATGACAGACAGCAAGCCCACCGTGGCCGAGGGTTCCGAGTACGTCGTCTTCTTCGACGGCGGTCCGAGCGACGGCTCCACCGACACCCGCATCAGCACCGACGGTTCGTACGACGAGCAGATCACCGACTTCGTCCTGATCGACGGCATGGAGACCGGCATCGTCTACACCGCCACCGAGGCGAAGATGGTCGGCGAGCAGCTCCAGGTGCACTACGCGCTCGACGCGAAGGACAGCGACCCCGTCGACGACCCGGAAGACCGCAACGACGACCGCGACAACTGACGTCGGCGGCTCCGGCCGCGACGACGCACGAGACCGCAGGAGGCGCGGGGGAAGTTTCCCCCGCGCCTCCTCGTTGTGCCCGGCATGATGCTCGAGCTGTACACGTCCGCCTTCTGCGGTCCCTGCCACGCGGCCAGGGCGATCGTGGCCGAGGCGAGGGGGCTCGTGCCCTCCCTGGTGGTCGACGAGGCCGACGTCGCCGCCCGGCCGGAGGCTGCCGAGCGGCGCGACGTCCGCAGCACGCCGACCATCGTGATCACGCGGGACGACGGCGAGGTCGTCTTCCGCTCACCGGGAGTGCCGACGCTGGACCGCCTGCTCGGGGCCCTGTCCCTCGCGATCTGATCGCGGCGCCCCCGTCATGGAGGGCTCATAGGATCTCTGCGGCGTCGCCATCGACCGGTGCAAGGCCGCTGATGGGCTGGCGACCGATCGTGGTCCCATGCCTGACACCGACATCCTGCGTCTCGACATCGTGGTGCCCGTCTTCGACGAGGCCGCCACCCTCGAGGCCAGCATCACGAGCCTCCATGACCATCTGACCCGTCACGTCACCGAGACCTGGCGCATCACCGTGGCCGACAACGCCAGCACCGACGGCACGGCGGCCCTCGCCGACGACCTCGCCCGACGCCTGCGGGGCGTGACCGCCGTCCACCTCGCCGAGAAGGGCCGAGGCCGTGCCCTCAAGCAGGTCTGGGCGGCCTCGCCCGCCGACGTGCTGGTCTACCTCGACGAGGACCTCTCCACCGACCTCTCGGCGCTCGGCCCGCTCGTGGCACCGCTGCTCTCCGGCCACTCCGACCTCGCGATCGGCACCCGGCTCAGCCGGTCGTCGCGGGTCGTGCGCGGCGGCAAGCGGGAGTTCGTCTCGCGCAGCTACAACTTCCTGCTGCGTCGCACCATGGGGGTCGGGTTCAGCGACGCCCAGTGCGGCTTCAAGGCGATCCGGCGCGAGGCCGCCGAGCGACTGCTGCCCCTCGTCGAGGACACCGGGTGGTTCTTCGACACCGAGCTGCTGATCCTCGCCGAGCGCTCGGGCCTGCGCATCCACGAGGTCCCGGTCGACTGGGTCGACGACCCCGACAGCTCGGTCGACATCTTCTCCACGGCCGCCGCCGACCTCAAGGGGATGCTGCGGGTGGGCACGGGCATCGCCCGGGGCGCGATCCCGGTCCAGGCGGTGTACGACGCGATCGGAAGGCGTCCGTTCGAGCCGCCCGCGCCTCCGACGTTCTTCTCGCAGGTCGTCCGGTTCGGCGTCGTCGGGGCCGCCTCGACCGCCGCGTACGCACTGCTCTACCTCGGCGCGCAGCAGGTGATGCCGGCCCAGGCCGCGAACGTCGTGTCGTTGTTCGTCACGGCCGTGCTCAACACGGCCGCCAACCGGCGGTTCACGTTCGGGGTGCGGGGAGCGTCGGGCGTGGCGCGGCACCAGCTGCAGGGGTTGACGGTCTTCGTGCTCGCCTGGGTGCTGACCTCGGGGTCGCTCGTCGTGCTGCACGCCGCGGCTCCCGCGGCGGGCGCACGAGCCGAGCTGCTCGTGTTGACCGCAGCGAACCTCGTGGCGACCGTGCTGCGCTTCGTGCTGTTGCGCGTCTGGGTGTTCCGGTCGCAGGCGACGCATGTCACGCCCGGGCCGGCCGACGAGCGGGTCGGTGCCACCGACCCCGTGTCCGACCTCACCACCCGCTTCGTCGCCGTCGCCGGCGACGACGACGTCACGGGGGTCCGTCGATGAGCGCCGGGACGACGCCGGTGCCGCTGGCCGATCGACGCCCGCCGTCCGGCTCGGCCGGCCCGCGCCTCCGTTCGCTCACTCATCGTCTGGTGCGCGGGCGCGAGGACGCGGCACGGTGGGAGCGACCGGCGTTCCTCGCCCTGCTGGTCGCCACGGGGGCGTTCTACCTGGTGAACCTGTCGGCGAACGGCTGGGCGAACTCGTTCTACTCGGCCGCGGTGCAGGCGGGTTCGCAGAACTGGGAGGCGTTCCTCTACGGCTCGTCCGACGCCGCGAACTCGATCACGGTCGACAAGCCGCCCGCGAGCCTCTGGGTCATGGCCCTGTCGGTCCGGCTGTTCGGGCTGTCGTCGTTCAGCATCCTGCTGCCCGAGGCCCTGATGGGAGTCGCGACCGTCGGACTCGTCTGGGCCACGGTGCGGCGGCACTTCTCGGCCGTCGCCGCGTTCGTCGCCGGAGGCACCCTCGCACTGACCCCCGTCGCCGTGTTGATGTTCCGCTTCAACAACCCCGACGCGCTGCTCGTGCTGCTGCTGACCCTCGCCACGTACCTGACCCTGCGCGGCGTCGAGACGGGCCGCATCCGCTGGGTCGTCTGGGCCGGCGTCGCGATCGGCTTCGGCTTCCTGACCAAGCAGCTGCAGGCGTTCGTCATCCTGCCCGTGCTGGCCGGGGTGTACCTCGTCGCGGCGCCCGTCCTGCTGCGCAAGCGCGTGCTGCACCTGCTGGCCGCGCTCGGTGCGGTCGTGGTGTCGGCCGGCTGGTGGGTCGCCCTCGTCGAGCTGGTGCCCGCGAGCATGCGGCCGTACGTCGGTGGCTCGCAGACGAACTCGTTCCTCGAGCTGACCTTCGGCTACAACGGCCTAGGACGGCTCACGGGCGACGAGACCGGCAGCGTGACGGGCGGCGGAGGCGGCACCGGTGCGGCCACGACGGGCATGTGGGGCGAGACCGGCATCACGCGGCTCTTCACGGGCGAGTTCGGGGGCCAGATCACCTGGCTGCTGCCGGCCGCACTCGTCCTGGGGGTCTCGGCCCTCGTGCTGCTCGGCTGGCGGCACCGCACCTCGGCGCGTCGAGCCACGCTGCTGCTGTTCGGCGGGTGGACGGTGCTCACGGCGCTGGTCTTCAGTTTCATGTCGGGGATCTTCCACGCGTACTACACGGTGGCCCTCGCACCGGCGATCGCGGTGACCCTCGGGGTCGCGGCCGACGTGCTGTGGCGGCGACGGGCCCGGCTGTGGGTGCGGATCGTGCTGGCGGCGTCGGCTCTGCTCACGGGCGTCTGGGCCTGGGTGCTGCTCGGACGGTCGGAGGCCTGGCACCCCTGGCTCCGTTACGTCGTCGTCGCGCTCGCCGTGGTGGGCGCCGTGCTCGTGCTGCTGCCGCGACGGGGTCGGGCGCTCACGGCGGCGACGCTCGCCGTGCTGGTCGCGGGCGGCTTGCTGGCTCCGGCGGCCTACTCGATCGAGACCGTGTCGACGGCCCACACCGGCTCGATCGTCACGGCCGGGCCGACCGTGTCGGGTGGCACGGGCGGGTTCGGCGGTGGCGGCGCCGGCGGGTTCGGCGGTGGCGGCGGGGCCGCTGGTGGCGGGCCCGGTGGCACGGCTGGTGGCACGCCCCCGCAGCTGCCGGGCGGCACCGGCGGGGGAGTGGGCACCGCCTTCGGTCCCGGCACCGGCACGGGCACCGGAACCGGAACGGGCACCGCAGGAGGCGCGGGTACGGCCACGCGCGGATTCCCCGGTGGCGGGGGCGGAGCCGGCTCGTTGCTCGGCTCGGGCTCGGTGAGCGACGAGCTCTCAGCCGTGGTCGGCGCCGACGCGGACCGGTACACCTGGGTCGCCGCGGCCGTCGGGTCGAACACCGCGGCGGGCTACCAGCTCGCGACCGGCGACCCGGTGATGGCGGTCGGCGGGTTCAACGGAAGCGACCCGTCGCCGACCCTGGCGCAGTTCGAGCAGTACGTCTCCGACGGGCAGATCCACTGGTTCGTCGGAGGGACCGTCGGGCAGTCGAACGGCGGCAGCTCGTCCTCGAGCGAGATCGCGGCGTGGGTCGAGGCGAACTTCTCCTCGACCGAGGTCGACGGCGTCACGTTGTACGACCTGACCAGCCCGCTGGGCTGACCGGTACCGTGCCCGACCCGGCTCGACGGGCCGGGCACGGTATCGTGGACGGGTCCGCCCCCGTAGCTCAGCGGATAGAGCAGGAGCCTTCTAATCTCTTGGTCGCAGGTTCGATTCCTGCCGGGGGCACCACGCAGCCGATGATCCTCGCGGTGCTTCTCATCTCTTGCGGTGCTTCTCATCTCTTGGTCGCAGGTTCGATTCCTGCCGGGGGCACCACGCAGCCGATGATCCTCGCGGTGCTTCTCATCTCTTGGTCGCAGGTTCACTGTGCTGATGACGCTGGCTGCCGGGGGCACCACGCCTCCCACCCCCACACACGACGACGCGCCCCCGACCGAGGTCGGGGGCGCGTCGTCGTTCACGTGGTCAGTCGTCCGCGCGGTCGGGTGCCGTGCGGCGGCGGACCTGGCTCGCACTGACCGGCTGCTCGTAGCGCTCGTCGTCCATCGGGTCGTCGCGGGTGTCGTCGTGGGACGCGTCACCCGACGTGACGGTCGGTGCCTCGGGCGCGGATACCGGCGACGGTCCGGCCAGCGGGGCGGGAGCCGTCGGTGCCCGGTAGGCCTCGTCGCCACCCCGGACCGGGGCATCGTCGAGGGCTGCGGGGCGGAGCGCTGCCGAGGGTGCGGCCCCCGAGGGCGCGGAGGCCTCGGTGCGTCGCTGCTCGGTCGCCGACGCGGCGCGCTGCTCGGCCTCCCAGGCCTTCTGCTTCGCGGCCGTGTCGCGGTCGACGTCGGCCTCCTCGTACTTCCAGCGGGCGAGATCGTCGCGGAACAGCTTCTTGGCCCGCCCGGGACGGTTCTGCCACTCGACGAGGCGGTCGCGGAGTTCACCCAGCGTCTGCTCGGACTGGAAACTGAAGGACGCCGAGTTGCGCTTGATCTCGGCCAGTTCGTGAGCCGCCCAGTCGGCGGCGAGGGTGCTGCCGGTCGCGGGCAGCAGTCGCAGGCGGACGTCGGCTTCGTGACCGAGATGATCGGCGTAGGCACGCTCCTCGACCCCGAGCGAGCTGAAGACGGCACCCTTGCGGGCCGCCGAGACGAGGGCCGCGACCGCCGCCGCTTTCGCCTCGTCCTCGTGCAACGACACGACCCGTCGCGTGCTCGCGCGGCCGATGAGAGCTGCGACGATGCCGGCCACGACGATGGCGACGAAGGGGATCACCGCATCGGTGACGACGCGCCACCCGTTGTCGGAAGAGAGCCATTCGACAAAACCGTTCCACCACTGCATGGGGCGAACACTACAGCCGAGGTCGAAGGTTGCACGGCTGCGACATGCTGGCGAGCCCACCGTGGGGAAGGCCGTCACGGCCCCTCGGTGGCGTCGTCGGGATCAGGCGAACCGGAAGCAGTCGGTGGCGTCGTCGCGACTCCAGAACTCGCCGATCTCGACGAACTTGCGCTGACGTGGCAGGAACCGTTTGGCGCGGTACCGATCACCCTGCGGGTCGTCGAAGCGCTCGACGTAGCCCACGATCTCGCCACCGGGTCGGGTCACCCGGGCGAGGTCGTCGTGCACCTGGACGAGCTGCAGGCCGCCCCGGGTCGAGCGCAGGGCGGGGAGGGGAACGCCTGCGTGAGCGTGCTGGGCAGGCGGGACGATCGCGTGGTGGAGGGTGCTGCTGGTCATGAGGTGCTCCTGAGGTCATCCGGCCGATGCTGTCGAGAACACCCCTGACGCTAGGGGTGACCACCGACATCGACGTCGGACGCCTCGGAGGGCGCGGTGCCCGTCCGGCACCGCGCCGTCCGGTCAGCGACCGGTGCCGTCGACCGCCAGCGGTTCGATCGCCGCGAGCTCGTCCTCGGTCAGCTCGGCACCGTCGAGCGCGTCCAGGCTGTCGTCCAGCTGGGACACCGACGAGGCGCCGATGAGGGCGCTGGTCACGGCGGGTTGGCGCAGCACCCAGGTGAGCGAGAGCTGCGCGAGCGACTGGCCCCGCGCCTCCGCGATCTCGTTCAGGCCGCGGACGCGCGAGAGGTACGTCTCGTCGAAGGCGTCCTCGGAGAACCAGCGGCCTTCGGCCGCGCGTGAGCCCGCGGGAGCGCTGCCCGAGAGGTAGCGGTTCGTCAGGAGGCCCCCCGCCAGCGGCGAGAACACGATCGAGCCGACCCCTCGGGCCAGCAGGGTGTCGAAGAGGCCTCGCTCGGGCCGGCGGTCGAACATGTTGTACCGCGGCTGGTGGATCAGCAACGGCACGCCCTCGGCCGCCAGGGCGTCGATCGCGGCCTCGGTCTGCGCCGGGTCGTAGTTGGAGATGCCGGCGTAGAGCGCCTTGCCCTGCCGGACGGCCGTCGCGAGCGCGCCCATCGTCTCGTCGATCGGGGTCTCGGGGTCGGGACGGTGCGAGTAGAAGATGTCGACGTGGTCCATGCCGAGCCGCCCGAGGCTGGCCTCGAGCGAGTTCAGCAGGTACTTGCGCGACCCCCCGTCGCCGTACGGCCCAGGGGTCATGTCGTAACCCGCCTTGGACGACACCACGATCTCGTCACGATAGGGGCGCAGGTTCGCCGCGGCGATGCGGCCGAACTGTTCCTCCGCCGAGCCGTAGGGCGGGCCGTAGTTGTTCGCCAGGTCGAAGTGGGTGACCCCGCGGTCGAACGCGCGGAGCACGATGTCGCGCTGGGTCTCGAGTCCGCGGTCCGAACCGAAGTTGTTCCAGAAGCCCAGCGAGATGCGGGGCAGCTTGAGCCCGCTGCGGCCCGTGCGGACGTAGTCGAGTCGGGAGTACCGTGCGTCGTCGGCGACGTAGGGCGTGAAGGGTGATCTCATGCGGTCAGCCTAGGGCGGGGCCCGGACACGGGAGTAGGTTCACGGGCATGACGACATTCGTTCTCGCCGGCGGTTGCTTCTGGTGCCTCGACGCGGTCTACCGCACCCTCGACGGCGTCACCGAGGTGGTCTCGGGCTACACCGGTGGAGACACCCTGCAGCCGAGCTACGACGACGTGTGCACCGGCCGGACGGGGCACGCCGAGGCCGTCGCGGTCACCTTCGACCCCGAGAAGCTCCCCGCCGACGTCGTCCTCGACGTCTTCTTCACGCTGCACGACCCGCGTCAGCTGAACCGGCAGGGCGCGGACGTCGGCACCCAGTACCGTTCGGCGATGTTCTTCGCCGACGACGAGCAGGAGGCGCTCTTCCGGGCGGCCCGCGATCGCGCCTCCGAGGCCTGGGACGGCGGTGTCGTCACGACGATCGAGCCGCTGCCCACCTGGTACGACGCCGAGGAGCACCACCAGGACTTCTTCGCCAAGAACCCCGGCCAAGGCTACTGCACGGCCGTCGCTCTGCCGAAGGTCACCAAGATCCGCAAGTCGTACGCGAAGTACGTGCTCGCCTCGTAGACGGGCCGCGCCGACCGGCGCGACCGACCGAGAGAAGAGGAAAGGGGCGCTCGACGATGAGTGACCAGAACACCTTGCACCGACAGACCTGGGTGGCCGTGGGCCCGGCAGGCGCGGTCGGCACCATCCTGCGGACCGACGACGGCTTCGCCGTTCGCCTGTCCGCGAAGGGGGCGGACGGCGGCGTCTATCCGACCCTGGCCGTGGCCAAGAGCGCCCTGTTCGCGGCGTTGGGGCCGGGCGCCGACTACCCCGAGTTCCGCGAACACTGAGGTCCGGTCGTCGACGGAGGACCTGCCGTCGCGTCGTCCCCCGAGCGGCCCCCGTCGTCCTTCTCCACAAGGAGGCGCGGGTGCCGTCCCGGGGGCGGCCCGCCTTCGCGAGACTCCCGTCATGACAGACACCATCACCCTCACAGGGATCATCGCGACCGACCCCCGGGCCCTCGTCACGCAGTCCGGCCTCTCCATCACGAGCTTCCGCCTCGCCTCGTCGCAACGGCGCTACGACCGCGTCAAGGGCGAGTGGGTCGACGGCGAGACGAACTGGTACACCGTCACGGCCTTCCGCCAGCTCGCCGACAACGTCCTGGCCAGCCTCCGCAAGGGGCAGCGGGTCGTCGTCACCGGGCGGGTGCGCATCCGCTCGTGGGAGTCCGGCGAGCGCAGCGGCATGACGGTCGAGGTCGACGCCGACGCGATCGGCCACGACCTCGTCTGGGGCAGGTCGACCTTCGAACGGCGGGTCGCGTCCGCCCCGGCCGCCGCGCCGGTGGCGCCGTCGGCCGCGGGGGGCGACGATCCGGCCGCGACCCCCGACCAGAGCGGGTCGGCACCCGGGACGGAGGGCGACGGCGAGGCCGGTCACGGAGGCCCAGCGGACGGTTCCGCGTCGGATGGGTCCTCGTCGGACCCCGACCGGGTGGCGGTCCCGGACGACGGTGCCGACTGGGGTGCTCCACCGACCGTCGGCGCCGACGAGGTGCTGGCCCCGTTCTGACCCCCGGGCACTCCCGTGCTCCCGGCCCGCGGGTCGGCACGCCGTAGACTCGACACGGCTCGCCGACCCGCGGCCGCCACCCGCGACGAAGGGCACCCGTGACCGGTTCGAGACCCCCACGCGGCCCCGTGACAGCCGCGATCCTGTTGGCCCTGACGGTCTCCCTCGTCGGGTGCACGTCCTCGCCCGACCCTGCGCCGGCACCGTCCACCGCCGCGTCCACGGGCGCCCCGGCGTTCTCGTCCGAGTCCACGACGGCCGAGGCGCTGGCCCACTTCGACGCGGTCAACGCCGCGACCGTCGCGGCGAACGCCCGTCCGGGTGGGCGTGCGGTCGTCGACGCGCTGGTGGCCGGGGGCTTCGACAAGTCGACGATGCAGGTCACCGCCGACACGACCTCGATCGGCCGTGACGCCGACAGCGTGCAGTTCTCGGTGCTCTGGGGCCAGGACTGCCTGATCGGGCAGGTCTCGGGCGCGGGGTACACGAGCCAGACGGCGCCGGTGCTCGGCACGGGCGCCTGCCTCGTGGGGTCGACCCGAGCCATCGACTGGTGACGTCGGGGGCGGGGCCCCGCCCGATAGACTCGCTGCCATGGCCGAATACATTTACTCGATGGTGCGCGCCCGCAAGGCGGTCGGCGACAAGCTGATCCTCGACGACGTCACCATGTCGTTCATCCCGGGGGCGAAGATCGGTGTCGTGGGGCCGAACGGCGCCGGCAAGTCGACGATCCTCAAGATCATGGCGGGCCTCGACACCCCCAGCAACGGCGAGGCGAAGCTCAGCCCCGGCTACTCGGTCGGCATCCTCATGCAAGAGCCCGAACTCGACGAGACCAAGACCGTCCTCGAGAACGTCCAAGAGGGCGTGGGGCCGATCAAGCAGAAGCTCGACCGCTTCAACGAGGTCTCGGCCGCCATGGCCGAACCCGACGCCGACTTCGACGCCTTGCTCGCCGAGATGGGCACCCTGCAAGAAGAGATCGACGCCGCCGACGCCTGGGACCTCGACTCCCAGCTCGAGCAGGCCATGTCGGCTCTGCGCACGCCTCCGGGCGACGCCGAGGTCGCGAACCTCTCCGGTGGTGAGAAGCGCCGCGTCGCGCTGTGCAAGCTGTTGCTGCAGAAGCCCGACCTCCTGCTCCTCGACGAGCCCACCAACCACCTCGACGCCGAGAGCGTGCTCTGGCTCGAGCAGCACCTCAGCAAGTACCCCGGCGCCGTGCTCGCCGTGACCCACGACCGGTACTTCCTCGACCACGTCGCCGAGTGGATCGCCGAGGTCGACCGCGGTCGTCTCTACCCCTACGAGGGCAACTACTCGACCTACCTCGAGAAGAAGGGCGAGCGCCTCCAGGTCCAGGGCAAGAAGGACGCCAAGCTGGCCAAGCGCCTCGCCTCCGAGCTCGAGTGGGTCCGCAGCAACGCCAAGGGCCGTCAGGCGAAGTCGAAGGCGCGTCTGGCCCGCTACGAAGAGATGGCGAACGAGGCCGAGCGCACGCGCACCTTGGACTTCGAAGAGATCGTGATCCCCGTGGGCCCTCGCCTCGGCGCGCAGGTCATCGACGCCAAGAAGCTGCACAAGGCGTTCGGTGAGCGAGTGCTCATCGACGACCTGTCGTTCACCCTGCCCCGAAACGGCATCGTCGGCGTCATCGGCCCGAACGGCGTCGGCAAGACGACCCTCTTCAAGACGGTCGTCGGTCTCGAACCGCTCGACGGCGGCGAGCTGAAGGTCGGCGAGACGGTCGACATCTCGTACGTCGACCAGAGCCGTGGCGGCATCGACCCGAACAAGAACCTCTGGGAGGTCGTGTCCGAGGGGCACGACTACATCCAGGTCGGCAAGACCGAGATCCCGTCGCGCGCCTACGTGTCGCAGTTCGGCTTCAAGGGCCCCGACCAGCAGAAGAAGGCCGGCGTGCTGTCCGGTGGTGAGCGCAACCGCCTCAACCTGGCGCTGACCCTCAAGCAGGGCGGCAACCTGCTGCTGCTCGACGAGCCCACCAACGACCTCGACGTCGAGACCCTGGGCAGCCTCGAGAACGCGCTGCTCGAGTTCCCCGGCTGTGCCGTGGTCATCACACACGACCGGTGGTTCCTCGACCGCATCGCGACGCACATCCTCTCGTGGGAGGGCCTGAACGACGACGGCACCCCCAACTGGTACTGGTTCGAGGGCAACTTCGAGGCGTACGAAGAGAACAAGGTCGAGCGCCTCGGTGCCGACGCGGCGAAGCCGAGCTCGGCCACGTACCGCAAGCTCACGCGCGACTGACCGGCACCGCACCGTCATGACCCGCCTGCACGTGCCGACCCGAGTCCGCTGGAGCGATCTCGACGGGTACCGACACGTGAACAACGCGTCGATGCTGCGCCTCCTCGAGGAGGCGCGCATCGACGCGTTCTGGTCGGCCGACGGGGCGATCGACGAACGGTCGTCGGCCGCCGTCCTCGACGGCAGTCCGGACGCCACCACGATGACGCTCATCGCCCGGCAAGAGCTCGAGTACCTGATCCCCATCCCGTATCTGCGGGCCCCGCTCGACGTGCAGATCTGGGTCGGACGTCTCGGCGGAGCGAGCCTCGAGGTCTGCTACGAGGTGTGGTCGCCCGAGGGCGTCGAGCCGCGGCAGCTGTTCACGAAGGCCGCCACCACGATCGTGCTCGTCGACTCGGCGAGCAACCAGCCACGACGCATCTCCGACGTCGAGCGCGACGCCTGGTCGCCGTTCGTCGAAGAGCCCCTGGCCTTCCGCCGGCGCTGACCCGGCGCGGACCCGGCGCTGACCCGGCGCGAGTCGGATCAGCCTCGCGGCACCCGCACCATGCCCTCTTGCGCGACGCTCGCCACGAGCGTTCCCTCGCGGTCGTAGATGCGCCCGAGCGAGAGCCCGCGGCCACCGACCGCGTTGGGGCTCTCTTGCACGTAGAGCAGCCACTCGTCGACACGGGCGGGGCGGTGCCACCACATGGCGTGGTCGAGGCTCGCGACCTTGAGTCCGGGGGTGACGAACGCGACGCCGTGACGCCGGTAGATCGGTTCGAGCAGGGTGTAGTCGCTGGCGTAGAGCAGGGCGGCGCGGTGCAGGTCGGCGTCGTCGGGCAGCGGGCCCGTCGCCTTGAGCCAGACGGCCTGGTGGGCGACGTGGTCGCCCTCGACGCTGAAGAACACGGGCGAGGGCACGTGACGCATGTCGAACGGGCGCCGCGCCCACGACTGGGCGACGGGGTTGTCGACGGCCGACAGCAGCTCGGCGTCGCTCGGGACGTCCTCGGGGTCGGGCAGCCCGGTGGGCATGGCGACCTGGTGGTCGAGCCCCTCGTCGGGGGTCTGGAAGGACGCGATCATCGAGAAGATCGGCACGCCGTCCTGCGAGGCCTGGGTGCGGCGGGTCGCGAACGAGCGGCCGTCGTGGATGCGGTCGACCGTGAAGGTGATGGGGATCGTGAGGTCGCCGGGCCGCAGGAAGTACGAGTGCAGCGAATGGACGTCGCGTCCGCCCCCGACGGTGCGTTGCGCGGCGACGAGGGCCTGTGCGGCGACCTGTCCACCGAACACGCGACCGAGCGGCTCGGGCTGTGACCCCCCGGTGAAGACGTCCTGCCCGCCGACGTTGCCCGCCGGCGAGAGGTCGAGGGTGGACAGCAGGCTCTGCAGCGGATCGACGGTCACCCGATGTAGTTTAGGGGGCCGATGAACGACGCATTCACCCTCCCCGACTCCCTGTCCCTCAGCGATCTCGCGACCTATCTCGGGCGTGCCGGCCGGGTGGAGGACGGTTCGGTACGGCTCATCGCCGGCTCGGGCGTCCTCGCCGTCTACGTCGCCGTCTTCTACCCGATGGGGCTGCTCGACTCGAGCCCCACCGTGCTCGGACTCCGCACCTTCCAGCTCGACGACCGACCCGAGTTCGACGCCGTGGTGCCGGTCCGGTCGCTGAAAGAGCGCCTCGTACGCCTGCAGAACGACGTCGTCGACCCGACCGCGCCCGTCACCGTGTCCGTGCCCGCCACGGTCAACACGGTGACCTGGGCAGCCATCTCGCCGCCGCGGGGCGGTTGGGCGCGGCTCGAACCGATCGAGGCCGATCGCCTCCGCACGACGGCCGAGGCCGGCATCGCCCGCGTCGCCGAGGCGATCCCCACGGGCACCGGCGAGCAGATCGTGCACCGGGTGCGGGCCGACGTGTGGTCGGCACCCGTCGAGGGCGCCGAAGGAGTCCCCGCCGGCGCCGGCTTCGGTGCGCTCAGCCTGGGCTTCCTCGACGGCGAGGACGAGGTCGCCGTCTTCGAGACCGGCACCTGGACGCGCCTCACGACGCCCAAGGGCCACGTCCTCGTCAAGCGGCGGTCGTCCCTTCTCTGACGAGCGGTCCGACGCCGAACGGTCCGAAACGGAAGGTCCGTCGACGAGCGGTCCGTCGGCGAGCGGTCAGCGCTCGAACGTGTTGACCATGGCCTGGGCGGCACGGTCGAGGTAACCCCAAAGCATGGCGTCGTCGAGCGGCGCGAGTTCCAGTTCGTCGACGGCCACCCGCATGTGCTGCAGCCAGTGGTCACGTGCCTCGGGCGTCACCCGGAACGGCATGTGCCGCATGCGCAGGCGGGGGTGGCCCCGTTCTTCGCTGTACGTGGTGGGCCCGCCCCAGTACTGCTCGAGGAACCCTGTCAAGCGCTGGATCGCGCCCTCGAGATCCGCCTCGGGATACATCGGCCAGAGCACCTCGTCGGTCCGGACGCCCTCGTAGAAGCGGCGCACCAGCCTCTCGAAGGTCGGCCGACCGCCGATCTGCTGCCAGAAGTTGCCCTGGGCGGCGTCGTCACCGAGACCCCGCCGGACGGTGACCGGCACGGCCGATGGCACGGCCGACGGCGGGGGAGTCACGGGCTGCGCGCTGGACGGGCGCGGCGTCAGCGGGAGGTCGCTCACTTGCGCTTGCTCCGCGGCACGTGGGGCGTCGGCACCGTGCGCGGCGCCCGGGCACCCTGGACCGAGGAGGCGCTGTCGAAGCCGGTCAGGACGACGCTCGTCAACGAGGGCAACACGATGTCCATGGCGTCCAGGGTCTTCTTGAGCCGTGACCGCAGTTCGCGGTCGACGTTGTCGCGGTCGGAGGACCGGGTCTTGGCGACGATGCGGATCACCACGTGCTCCTCGGCGATCGACTGGATGCCCCAGACCTCGGGCTGGTCGATGATGGCGCGCCTCCACTTGGGGATCGCCGCGAGCTCGTTGGCCGTGTTCAGCATGGCGTCCTGCACCTGATCGACGTCGGCGGAGTACGGCACGGCGAGGTCGATGACCACGCGCGTCCAGCCCTGCGACATGTTGCCCACCCGCAGGATCTCCCCGTTGCGCACGAACCACAGCACGCCGTTGACGTCGCGCACCTGGGTGACCCTGATTCCCACCGCCTCGACGACACCTGCGGCGGGTCCGACGTCGACGACATCGCCCACGCCCAGCTGGTCCTCGGCGACCATGAAGATGCCGTTGAGCATGTCCTTCACGATGTTCTGGGCACCGAATGCGAGACCCGCCCCCACGACTCCGGCCGCGCTGACGATGGCGACGGCGTTGAAGTTGAGTTCGCCGAGGACCAACACGAGCGCGATGCCCGCGACGACGACCGTGACCACGTTGTTCAGCACGCTGCCGAGGGTGCGAGTGCGCTGCACGACGCGGACCGCCTGGAGCGGCGAGGCCATGAGGGCCTGCGTGTCGTCGACGTTCTGCTTCCGCTTGATGCCGTTCACGACCTGGTCGACCACCCGACGGATGGTGAAGTGCAGGGCGACGCGCAACAGCACCGCGACGAGCAGGATCGCGGCGATCCGGATGGGAACTCGCCACATCGTCCAGAAGGCGTCCCAGTCGAAGGCGATCGGGGCGGCGGGGTCGGTGGCAGCTGCGAGGAGGAGGTCCATATGAGCGACAAGTCAAGCATGCCTCCGCAACCCCACCCGGGAGGCGCCTGGACGCCGGAACGGCGGGCCCTGTGAGAGGGCCCGCCGTCCGGATCGATCGTCGGGTCGTCGCGCGACCCGGGACGTGACTACTGCTGGTCGACCGCCTGCACCCGCAGGGCCCGCTCGACGCCCGCGACGCTCTCGCTCACGATGCGGCGCAGGGCCGGCGTCTCGGGGTTCGCCTCGAGCCACGCGTACGACGCGTCGACGAGCGCCTGGTCGGCGAGGCCGGCCGGGTAGAGCCCCGAGACGAGGGTGTCGGCGATGTGGTAGCTGCGCGACTCCCAGATGCCGGTGAGCGACGAGAAGTAGCGCTCGACGAGCGGCTGCAGGATCGCCGGGTCGTTCGTGTGCTGGAACCCGAGGGTCGTCGCGCGGACGATGGCGTTGGGCTGTTCGGCGCTGTCGACGACCGACGCGAAGGCGGCGAGCTTGCCCTCGGTGGTCGCGATCGTCGCGCGGGCCCGTGCGGCCGCCTGGGCGCCGTTCGCCGTGTTGTCCTCGGCGAGGGCGGCGTCGATCTCGGCCTCGCCGGCGCCGCCGACGAGCACGAGGCCCTCGAGCAGCTGCCAGCGCAGGTCGGTGTCGACGGTGAGGCCCTCGAGGGCGAGCGATCCGTCGAGCAGACCGGCCAGCGCCTCCTCGTGTGCCTCGGTGGACGCGATCGCGGCGAAGAAGGTGACGAACTGGAACTGTGCGTCCGACCCGGCCTCGGCACCCTGGGCCAGGGCCCAGAGGCCGTCGCCGACCTCGGTGATCGTGGAGGCGCGGCGTGCGGGGGCGACGTAGCTGCGGGCGGTCTGCAGCAGCTGCGAGAGCGTGGTGCGGATCGTCGTCGACTCGGTCTCGGTCGCGATGTTGTCGAGCACGAGTCGTACGTAGTCGGAGGCCGAGGTCTCGGCGTCGCGCGTCGCGTCCCAGACCGAGCCCCAGACCAGGGCGCGCGCCAGTGGGTTCGAGATCTTCGACAGGTGCGCGATCGCGGTGGCGAGCGAGACCTCGTCGAGGCGGATCTTCGCGTAGGCGAGGTCGTCGTCGTTGATCAGCACGAGGTCGCCGCGGTTCAGGCCGACCAGTTCGGGCACCTCGGTGCGGGTGCCGTCGACGTCGATCTCGACGCGGTCGGTCCGCACCAGGGCGTCACCCTGCAGGGCGTAGAGGCCGATGGCGAGGCGGTGCGGTCGGATGGTGGGGTAGTCGGCCGGGGCCTCTTGCAGCACGGCGAACGACGTGATGACGCCGTCCTCGTCGACCTCGAGCTCGGGACGAAGGGTGTTGACGCCCGCGGTCTCGAGCCAGAGCTTCGACCAGCTGGTCAGCTCGCGGCCCGAGGTCGCCTCGAGCTCGACGAGCAGGTCGCTCAGCTCAGTGTTCGAGTGGTGGTGCTTCTTGAAGTACGCGGCGACGCCGGCGTAGAAGGCGTCGATGCCGACCCAGGCGACGAGCTGCTTGAGGACCGACCCGCCCTTGGCGTAGGTGATGCCGTCGAAGTTGACCTGGACGTCCTCGAGGTCGGTGATCGTGGCGACGACGGGGTGGGTCGACGGCAGCTGGTCCTGGCGGTAGGCCCAGCTCTTCTCCATCGCCTGGAAGGTGGTCCAGGCCTCGGTCCACTCGGTCGCCTCGGCGGTCGAGATGGTCGAGGCCCACTCGGCGAACGACTCGTTCAGCCAGAGGTCGTTCCACCACTTCATCGTGACGAGGTCGCCGAACCACATGTGGGCGAGCTCGTGCAGGATCGTGACGACGCGGCGTTCCTTGATGGCGTCGGTCACCTTGCTGCGGAAGACGTAGGTCTCGACGAAGGTGACGGCACCCGCGTTCTCCATGGCGCCGGCGTTGAACTCCGGCACGAAGAGCTGGTCGTACTTCTCGAAGGGGTACGCGTAGTCGAACTTGTCCTCGTAGTAGGCGAAGCCCTGACGGGTCTTCTCGAAGATGTAGTCGGCGTCGAGGTACTCCGTGAGCGAGCGACGCGTGAAGATGCCCAGCGGGATCGTTCGGCCGTCGGAGCTGGTGAGGTCGCTGCGGACGACGTCGTACGGGCCGGCGATGATCGCCGTGACGTAGCTCGACAGCACGGGCGTGGGCGAGAACGTCCAGGTGCCGGTCTCGCCGTCGACGACGGGGTCGGGGGTGGTCTGGTTGCTGACGACCTGCCAGCGTGCGGGCGCGGTGACCGTGAACTGGAACGTCGCCTTGAGGTCGGGCTGCTCGAAGACCGCGAAGACGCGGCGGCTGTCGGGCACCTCGAACTGCGAGTAGAGGTAGACCTCGCCGTCGACCGGGTCGACGAAGCGGTGCAGGCCCTCGCCGGTGTTGGTGTACTCGGCGTCGGCGACGACCTCGAGCACGTTGTCGGCGGCCAGCTCGGCGAGCTGGATGCGGACGCCGTCGGAGACCGCGTCGACGTCGAGCGCGGCGCCGTTGAGGGTCACCGAGTGCACGGTGCGGGTGAGCGCGTCGATGAAGGTCGACGCGCCGGGGGTGGCGGTGAAGCGCACGGTGGTCGAGCTGCCGAACACCTCGTCGCCGCGGGTCAGGTCGAGGGCGATCTCGTACGACTGCACGTCGACGACGTTCTTGCGCTCTTGCGCCTCGACGCGGGTGAGGTTCTCTCCGGGCACGCTGGCTCCATCCGTCTGGGGGGTGAGGGGGGACTCGTGGTCCGCTGAGAGCCTAGACCGGCTGTACGACACCGGGGTGTTGACTGAGGGCATGACCGACACCCCCGTCCCCGCGCCCCACACCGTCGTCGACTTCTGGTTCGACCCCTCGTGCCCCTGGGCCTGGATGACCAGTCGCTGGGTCGACGAGGTCGCGAAGCACCGCGACCTCGACGTCACCTTCCACGTCATGAGCCTCGCGGTGCTCAACGAGGACAACGACGTCAGCGACGAGTACAAGGCGAACTTCGCCCGCATGCTGCGCTACACGCGTCTCGTCACGGCGGCGGGCGAGCTCCACGGTCAGCAGATCGTCAAGCCCCTCTACGACGCCCTGGGCACCCGCATCCACCACGAGGGCGAGAAGGACGGCGACGTCGTCATCGCCGGTGCCGTGGCCGAGGTCGGGCTGCCCGCCGACTTCGCGCGGTACGCCGACGGCGACGAGTTCGACGAGCAGATGCGCGCCAGCCACTTCGACGGCATCGGCCGCGTCGGCCAGGACGTCGGCACCCCCGTCATCGCGGTCGACGGCGTGGCCTTCTTCGGCCCCGTCATCTCGCCCGCACCGAAGGGCGACGAGGCCGTTCGCCTCTGGGACGGCGTGGTCGCCGTGGCGTCGTACCCCGGGTTCTTCGAGATCAAGCGCTCCCGCACGGTCGGGCCGATCTTCGACTGAGGACCCGCGCCTCCCCGGGCCGCGACTGCTGGCCACGAGGAGGCGCGGTGCCGGTCGGCCCCGTCGTGGCCCGGTTCTAAGATGGTCACCATGCGCATCCACGTGGCGACCGATCACGCCGGCCTCGACTTCAGCACGACCGTCATCCAGCACCTCACCGACGCGGGCCACGACGTGACCGACCACGGTCCGACGAGCTACGAGCCGCTCGACGACTACCCGTCGTTCTGCATCGCGGCGGCCCGCGCGACCGTGCGTGACCAGCGGGCGGGCCACGAGGCGCTCGGAGTCGTCTTCGGAGGCTCGGGCAACGGCGAGCAGATCGCCGCGAACAAGGTCGAGGGCGTCCGGGCGGCCCTGGTCTGGAACGACTCGACCGCGAAGCTCGCCCGTCAGCACAACGACGCCAACGTCATCGCCATCGGTGCACGTCAGCACACCGAGGCCGAGGCGCTCGCCTTCATCGACGCCTTCGTCGCCGAGCCGTTCAGCCACGACGAACGCCACGTGCGCCGCATCGCGCAGGTCGGCGAGTACGAGACCACGGGCGCGATCGCCGGTCACCCGGTCGACTGACGACGTAACGTCGAGAGCGGCGAGACCCCGACCGGGGCCTCGCCGCTCCGTCGTCTCCGCCGTCCCGCGTGAGACCGTCACACCGACCACCGAGAGAGGTGCCGCCGTGCCCGAGGGCCATTCCGTCCACCGCATCGCCAACCAGTTCGAGCAGAGCTTCGTCGGCCACCGCGTCGAGCTGAGCTCGCCCCAGGGGCGGTTCGCCGACGGGGCGACCCGGCTCGACGGCGCCACGATGGTCGACGCCAAGGCCGTCGGCAAGCAGATGTTCCTCGAGTTCGACAACGGGCTCTGGCTGCACGTGCACCTCGGGCTCTACGGCGCCTGGGACTTCGCCGGTGACATCGCCACGGGCCACTCGATGGCCGAGTCGCGCACGCGCCGGGCAGCGACCCGCAAGGCCGAGAACGCTCCCGACGACGACGGCGAGGACTCGATGGCCAGCATCGGTGCCCCTCGCAGGACGCGCGTGCGCATGGCCGAGCAGGAGAAGACCGAGGACGACATCGAGTCGTTCCCGCCCGAGCCCGTCGGGCAGGTGCGCGTGCGGTTGCTGACCGACACCGCCGTCGGCGACCTCCGTGGCCCGACGAAGTGCGAGGTCCTCGACGCGGCCGGGGTCGACCTGGCGATCTCGAAGCTCGGCCCCGACCCCCTGGTCGACTCGCCCAAGAAGGGCAGCGACCGCTTCGTCACGACCGTCCGCAAGAAGCGCACCCCGATCGGCCTGCTGTTGATGGACCAGAGCGTCGTCAGCGGCATCGGCAACATCTACCGCGCCGAGTTGCTGTTCCGGGCCCGGCTCGACCCGCACACGCCCGGCAACCAGGTGCCCGAAGAGGTGTTGCGCGCCCTGTACAAGGACTGGACGAAGCTGCTCAAGAGCGGCGTCGAGCTCGGCCAGATGATGACCATGGACGGCCTCACCAAGGCCCAGCACGCCAAGGCGCTGCGCAGCCGGGCCGACCGGCACTGGGTCTACCACCGCGAGGGCCTGCCCTGCCGGGTCTGCGGCACGAACGTCGTGATGGAGATGGCCGCCGGCCGCAAGCTCTACTGGTGCCCGACCGACCAGGTCTGAGCGGGCCGTCGTGTTACGTGCGTGTCACAGCTTTCAGTCGCGGCTGAAACCTGTGCCAGGGTGACACCATGCGGCACACCCCCACGTTCGTCCTGTCCGACGTCGACGAGGTCAAGCGGTTGATCCGCGAGAACCCGTGGGCCACGATCGTGTCCCACACGGCCGCGGGACTCGTGGCGTCGCACTACCCGGTCGTGCTCGAGCAGGACGCCGCCGACCCCGACGCCATCGTGGTCGTCAGCCACGTCGGCCGCCCCGACGAGCGGTCGCACGAGCTCGGTGAGCACGAGGTCATGGTGATCATCCAGGGCCCGCACGGCTACGTCTCGCCCGGCTGGTACCCGGCCGAGCAGATCATCCCCACCTGGAACCACGTCACGGCGCATCTCTGGGGCACGCCCGAGATCCTCTCCGACGACGAGAACTTCCGGGTGCTGGGCGAGCTCGTCGACCACTTCGAGCGCGTCATGCCCGAGCCGTCCACGCTCACCCTCGACGACGCGGGCTCGCGACGCGTCGCGAAGGGCACCGTCGGCATCCGCCTGCGCGTGACCCGGTTCGACGCCCGCGCGAAGCTCAGCCAGAACAAGGCCCCCGAGGTCGTCGACCGCATCGTCGACGAGCTCGAGCACGGCGAGCACTACGCGCAGCCGGCGCTCGCCGCCGAGATGCGCCGGGTGCGCGACCGATGACGGTCGGCGGCGGCACCCGGGCCGAGGAGGCGCGACGGACGCTGCTGAGGGACGTCCGCCTGGTCGGCGGCGGGCCCGCCCCCGTGGACGTCCTGCTCGACGGCGGCCGAGTCGTCGCCCTCGCGTCCGGTCTCGCCCCCGACGGTGCCGAGGTGGTCGACCTCGACGGCCGCTGGCTCGCCCCGGGCCTCTGGGACTCCCACGTCCACATGGACCAGTGGGCGCTGGTGCGGCGTCGGCTCGACCTGTCGCGGGCGCGGTCCGCCGCCGAGGCGGCCTCGATCGTGGGGGAGCGCCTGCGCGACGAGCCGGTCGAGGCGGGCGGCACCCTCGTCGGCTACGGCTTCCAGGACGCGCTCTGGCCCGACGCCCCGAGTCGTGCGCTGCTCGACTCGGTGGCGGGCGACGTGTCGGTCGTCCTGGTCAGCAACGACCTGCACTCCGTCTGGCTCGACTCGTCCGCCCTGGCCCGTCACGGTCACGCCGACCACCCGACCGGCCTGCTGCGCGAGCAGCCGGCCTTCGACGTCAGCGCCGCCGTGAGCGTCGTGCCGGACGAGCAGCTCGACCGGTGGGTCGGCGAGGCCGTCGACGCGGCCGCCGCGCGGGGGGTCGTCGGCGTCGTCGACCTCGAGATGACGCTGTCGCTCGACCGCTGGAGCCGGCGCGTGGCCGGTGGGACCCGCGGGCTGCGCATCCGTCCCGGGGTCTACCCGCGCGACCTCGACGCCGTCGTCGCCCGCGGGCTGCGCACCGGTGACGTGATCCCGGGCACCGACGGCCTCGTCACCATGGGGCCGTTCAAGATCATCACCGACGGCTCCCTCGGCACCCGCACCGCGTGGTGCCACGACCCGTACCCGGGGCTCGAGGGCGACCCCGCGGCCCGGGGGGTGCGCATCTACGAGACCGACGAGCTCGTCGGGTGGCTGCGCCGCGCCTCCTCGGCGGGGTTCGTGCCGGCCGTGCACGCGATCGGCGACGCCGCGAACGCCCAGGCGCTCGACGCCCTCGAGCAGGTCGGCTGCGGCGGCAGCATCGAGCACGCGCAGTTGCTCGACGCGCGCGACGTCGACCGGTTCGCGCGCCTCGGCATCGTGGCCAGCGTGCAGCCCGAGCACGCCATGGACGACCGCGACGTGGCCGACCGGCTCTGGGCTGGCCGGACCGACCGCGCCTACCCGTTCGAGAGCCTCGTCGCCGCGGGGGTGAGCCTCAGGCTCGGGTCGGACGCACCGGTGGCCCCGCTCGACCCCTGGGTGGCGATGGCCGCGGCGATCTCGCGGTCGCGCGACGGACGCGAGCCGTGGCACCCCGAGCAGCGCGTGGTCGCCTCGGCGGCGCTCGCGGCCTCCACGGGCGGCCGGGCGAGGGTGGAGGTCGGCTCCGTCGCCGATCTCGTCGTCACCGACGCCGACCCGCTCACCGCGACCGACGACGACCTCCGGCGGCTCCCGGTCTCGGGCACTCTCCTGGGCGGCCGTTGGACCCACCGGACGTCCTGACCCTCGGCGCGGGTGTTTCGACGATGTTTCCTCGTCGTGAAGGTTTCAAAAAGTAGTGAAACTTTTGAGGCCGAGGTCTTCCGTCGAGTGGCCACCCCTCCCTAGCGTGGCGTCACACCGTCTCGTCACGGCATCGGAGTGCACCACCCGACCCGCCCCGCCCCGGGCGCTGGAGGACACATGAGAGCCACCCGTACGACCCTCGTCACCGCCGCCGCCACCGTCGTGGCCCTCACCCTCGGAGGCTGTGCCGCCGGAGGCGACAGCTCGTCCGCCGACGCGGGCGGCACCTTCGTCTACGCGACGGGAGAGCCGGACCACCTGACCCCCGGGCGTCAGACCGTGGCCTTCACGCAGGTGATGAGCCTGTTCGCCCCGCTCGTCTCGGTCGACGCGGACAACGCGATCACGTACGTCCAGGCCGAGTCGGTCGAGTCCGACGACAACGTGACCTGGACCATCACCCTGCGCGACGGCTGGACCTTCCAGGACGGCACCCCCGTCACCGCCATGAGCTACGTCGACGCCTGGAACTACACGGCCGACGCCGCCAACGCCTTCGAGAACAGCGGCCAACTCGCCGGCATCGTCGGCTACGCCGACCTCAACCCCGCCGAGGGCGAGCCCACCGCGAGCACCATGAGCGGCCTCACGGTCGTCGACGACACGACGTTCACGGTCGAGCTGACGCACGCCGACAGCCAGTTCCCCCTGCAGATCAGCCAGGCCCAGACCGGCTTCTACCCGATGCCCGAGTCGGCGTACGACGACTTGGACGCGTACGACCGCGAGCCCGTCGGCAACGGCCCGTTCGAGATGACCGAGCCCTGGGTCGACGACGCCGAGTTCACGGTCGAGAAGTACGCCGACTACCAGGGCGACGACGCCGCCCAGGTCGACAGCATCACCTACCGCAGCTACAGCGATCAGAACACCGCGTACACCGACGTGCTCGCGGGCAACGCCGACGTGCTGTTCCTCCCCGCGTCCAAGATGACCTCCGCCGAGGCGGACTTCGGCGACCGGCTGTACTCGTTCGACGCCCCGGGCATCGACTACCTCGGCTTCCCGCTGACCGACGAGCGCTACTCGGACGTCCGCGTGCGACAGGCCATCTCGATGTCGATCGACCGCGACGCCGTGAACACCGCCATCTACGGCGGCCTCTACGAGCCGGCCACGGCCTTCACCCCGTCCGCCATGACGGGCACGCCGGACGGCCTCTGCGGCGAGTTCTGCGAGTTCGACCCCGACGCGGCGAAGGCCCTGTTGGCCGAGGCCGGGGGCTTCGACGGCACCATGGAGATCGTCTACCCCGGCGGCAGCGGCGTCGACTCGCTGTTCGAGGCCTACGCGAACCAGATCCGCCAGAACCTCGGCATCGACGACGTCGTGGCCAAGCCGAGCACCGACTGGGCCGAGTACTACCAGGGGCTCGTCGACCGCACCACGGCCGGGCCGCACTTCGGCCACTGGGGCGCCCTCTACGTCAGCCAGCAGAACACGCTGCGATCGCTGTTCACCGAGGCCGGCGGGTGCCACGACTGCACCTGGTACAGCTCGCCCGACGTCGACGCGCTGCTCGACACGGCCGACCAGGCCGCGACGCCCGAGGCCGCGACCGACGCCTACCGGGCCGTGCAGGAGCGGGTGCTCGAGGACTTCCCGGTCGCGCCCACCTTCTCCGACAAGTACTCGTACGTGACCAGCGAGAAGATCGCGACGCTGCCGCAGGCCGCGGGCAGCCCGATCGTGCAGGGGATCACCCTGCAGTGACGATCCACGACCGCGTCACCCGCGCCTCCTCCGCCGTCGTCGGCTCGACGGACGACATCGTCCGTCGGGCCGGGGCGGTGCCCCCGCTCGACGGGTTCCCCACCCTCGACGACCTCTGGCGGCACTTCGCCCGCCTCGAGCGCGAGAACCCCGGTCTCGTCTCGAGTCGACGGGTGGCGACGAGCCGCCTGGGCGAGCCGATCCCGATGTACTCCGTCGGCTCGGGCTCGCGCGACCACCTGATCGTCGGCGGGGTCCACCCCAACGAGCCGATCGGGTCGTGGACGGCGATCCACCTCGCCGAGACGCTCTGCGCCGACGACGACCTGCGGACGGCGCTCGACGCCACCTGGCACATCGTGCCGAGCATCGACCCCGACGGCGGCCGCCTCAACGAGGGCTGGTTCGCCGACCCGGGGGACCGGGGCCACTACGCACGGCGCTTCTACCGGCCGGCGCCCGACGAGCAGGTCGAGTGGACCTTCCCGACCTCGTACAAGGACGCCTACTTCGACCGCGTGATGCCCGAGACGCTCGGCTTGATGCGCCTGATCGACGAGCTGCGGCCCGATCTCTACGTGAGCCTCCACAACGGCGAGATGGGCGGCGTCTACTACTACCTGAGCCGTCCGGTGCCCGAGTTGACCGAGGTGCTGCACGCGGTGCCCGCGTCGCTCGGGCTGCCGCTCGACACGGGCGAGCCCGAGTCGCCGTTCCTCGAGCGGTACGCGCCGGCGGTGTTCGGCACCGGCACGATCGCCGACGCCTACGACTACCTCGAGTCGCTCGGGATCGACCCCGCGCTCGAGATCGCCGGCTCGTCGTCGAGCGAGTACGCGAGCCGACACGGCACCCTCGGGGTCGTGGCCGAGCTGCCGTACTGGAAGCACCCCGACGCCGACGACGAGTCGCCGACCGACGAGTCGTACGCCGACCTCCTGCGGCGGACGGGCGGTGAGATGACCGCCACGGGGGAGGCGCTCGTCGAGCTCCTCTCGCGGGCGGAGCCCCTCCTCACGTTCGAGTCGCCCTTCCTGCGGGCCTCGCGCGCCTTCGTCCCGATGCTCGTCCGCATGGGGGCCGTCGACCGTGCGCGGGCCGCGAGCCCGGAGTCGGTCCGTCCCGCCACCGTCGCCGAGCGCTTCTCCTGCGAGGACCTCGTGCACTGCTTCCGACTGCGCTACGGCGGCATGCTCCTCCGTGCGGTCGAGGCCGAGGCGGTCGCCGGCACGGCGACGGCGCCCCTGCGTCGCCTGGTCGACGAGACCGCCGTGCTGTACACCGCCTGGCAGGCCGAGGCCGCGGCCGCCGACCGGGCCGAGGTCATCCCGATCTCGAGCCTGGTGGGCGTCCAGTACGGCGCCGTGCTGGCGGCTGCGGCCCACCTCGCGGCCGGAAGCACAGCCGGGGACGCGACCGGGCCGGCCCCACGATGAAGACCGTCCTCGCCGTGGTCGAGCGCGTCGGCGGCCTCGCCGTCGTCTTCGTCGGCGTGACCTTCGTGATCTACGTCATGGTCTTCGCCCTGCCCGGCGACCCGATCAGGGCGCTCGGCGGGGACCGTCCGCTCAGCGACGCGGTCGTCCGCGCCCTGCGCGCCGAGTACCACCTCGACGAGCCGCTCTGGCAGCAGTACACGCGCTACATCGGCGGGCTCTTCCGGGGCGACTTCGGCACGACCTTCACCGGGCAGTCGGTCGCCGACCAGATGGCCAGCCGGTGGCCGGTCACCGTCACGCTCGCCCTGTCGGCCTGGCTGCTCGAGATCGTCGTGGGCATCGGCCTCGGCGTGGTGTCGGCGCTGAAGCGCGGCACGCTGGTCGACCGGACCATCCTCGGCGGCACCATCGTCGCCAGCGCGATCCCGGTCTTCGTGGTGGGCGTGACGCTGCAGCTCGTCTTCGCGGTCCGGCTCGACTGGTTCCCCGTCGCCGGCGTGACGACCGGGTGGCCGACGGCCTACGTGCTGCCCGCCATCGTGATCGCGCTGTTCGGCCTGGCCTCGGTGTCGCGCCTGACCCGCGCCTCCGTGCTCGAGAACCTGAGCTCGGACTACGTCCGGACGGCTCGGGCCAAGGGACTCACGCCGCGGCGGGTCATCGGGGTGCACGTGATGCGCAACTCGTTGATCCCGACCGCGACGTTCCTCGCGACCGACCTCGGCTACCTGCTCGGCGGCACGGTCATCATCGAGGGCATCTTCAACCTGCCGGGCGTCGGCAACCTGCTCTTCGGGGCCATCCGCAGCCACGAGGGCGCCACGGTGGTCGGCATCTCGACCGCGCTGATCCTCGTCTTCCTCGTCACCAGCCTCCTGGTCGACGCGATCCATGCCCTGCTCGACCCGAGAGTGCGCCGATGACCGAGAGCTTCACCACCCCCGTCGCCCCGTCGCTCGCCGACGGTCGTCGTCACCCCTTGAGGCGTGCCGTCCGGCGTCCGGGGTTCTTCGTGCCGGCCGCCGTGATCGCCGTGCTGGCCCTGATCGCGATCTTCCCCGGCCTCTTCGCCGGCCTGTTCGGTCACGGCGACCCGCGCGTCTGCGACCTCAACCTCAGCGGTGCCGACCCGACGGGCGGTCACCCCTTCGGGTTCGACCTGCAGGGCTGCGACGTCTACGCCAACGTGATCCACGGCACCCGCGCCTCCTTGTCCGTCGGCCTGCTGACCACGGTGCTGTCGATGGTCGTGGCGATCGTCGTGGGCACGATCGCCGGTCTGTACGGCGGCATCGTCGACGCGGCCCTGTCGCGCCTGACCGACGTCTTCCTCGGCTTCCCCCTGCTGCTGGGCGCCGTCGTGGTGCTGAACAGCGCGGGCGAGCGGTCCGTGCTGACGGTCTCGCTGGTGCTCGCCCTGTTCGGCTGGCCGACGATGGCGCGCCTCGTCCGCGGTTCGGTGCGCTCGGTGCGGCAGGCGGACTTCGTGCTCGCCGCGCGCACCATGGGCCTCTCGACCTGGCGCATCGTGACGCGCTACGTGCTGCCGAGCTCGCTCTCGCCGGTCTTCGTCGTCGCGACCATCACGGTCGGTGGCGTGATCGTCGCCGAGAGCTCGTTGACCTATCTGGGCATCGGGCTCGAGGCTCCTGCCATCTCGTGGGGCCTGCAGCTCTCGAGCGCGTCGAGCCAGTTCCAGAACGCACCGCACCTGCTCGTCTTCCCGGCGCTGTTCCTGGCCGTGACCGTGCTCAGCATCATCAGCCTCGGCGACACCCTGCGTGCCGCCCTCGACCCCCGCCGCCAGCAATGACGCCCCCCACCGGAGGACCCGTGACCCCCTCGACCGCCACCCCCGCCCTCACCGCGCAGCAGGTCGCCGACCTGCGGTCCGCCCTGCCCTACGTCGACGGGTGGCTGGCCTACCGCCGCTGGCGCGAGCGGGTGCCCGGGGTGCAGACGGCGGTCTGGTTCGACGGCGGCCTGCAGCTGTCGTCCGCCCACGGCCTGGCGGACGAGGAGGCGCGGGTCCCGCTGACCACGGAGCACCTGTTCCGCATCGCCTCGCACTCGAAGACCTTCACCGCCACGGCCGTCCTGCAGCTCGTCGAGCGGGGAGCCCTCCGACTCGACGACCCCGTGGGGACGTTCGTGCCGCGGCTGGCCGAGGCGGGGTCGCCGCTGGCCGACGCCACCGTCCGCGAGCTGCTCGAGCACGGTGCCGGAGTCATCCGGGACGGCCTCGACGGCGACTACTGGCAGCACGGCCGTCCGTTCCCCGACGAGGACGAGCTGCTCGACATGCTGCTCGACCACGGCGACAAGGCGCCCGCGGGGTCCGCCTTCAACTACAGCAACCTCGGGTACTCGCTGCTCGGCCTGGTCGTCGCGGCGGCGTCCGGTCGGTCGTACGGCGAGTTCGTGACCGAGTCGATCGTCGACCGCCTCGGCCTCACCCACACGGGGCCCGAGTGGGACGACGCCCGCGCCGACGAGTACGCGGCGGGCCACAGCGGCCGCCACGTGTCGCAGACCCGGGTGAGGCTCGATCACGTCGACACCCGGGCCATGGCGGCGGCGACGGGTTTCTACGGCACGGCCTCCGACCTGGTGCGCTACGCCTCGGCGCACTTCGACGGGGACGAGCGCCTGCTGAGCGAGCACAGCAAGCGGCTCGCCCAACGGGAGGCCTGGCAGTCCGACGCGTCGCAGCCGGCCTCGGCTCACTACGGCCTCGGGTTCGTGATCGACCGCGTCGGCGGGCACCGCGTGGTCGGGCACTCCGGCGGGTACCCGGGACACATCACCCGCACGCTCTTCGATCCCTCGATCGGGCTGGCCGTCTCGGTCCTCACCAACGCCGTCGACGGACCCGCCACCTCCCTCTCGTCCGGCGTGCTGCGCCTGCTCGACCTGGCTCGGGAGGCGGCCCCCGCCGGGTTGGCGACCCGCGCCTCCTCGTCCGATGTCGACCCGGCCCGGTTCACCGGCCGGTTCGCGGGCGAGTTCGGCATCGTCGACGTCGCCCTGCTGGGCGAGAACCTGGTCGCGCTGCACCCCGGTGCCTCCGATCCCGTCGACGGGCTCGACCGCCTGAGGGTGACCGGGCCCCGCGAGGTGCTCATCGCGCAGGGCAACGGCTTCGGATCGGTGGGCGAGACCATGCGCTACGAGTTCGACGGCGACGGCCGGGTCACGCTGCTGCGCGGCTCCGGAGGCATGAGCATGCGCCCGGTGACGGAGCTCGACGGATGACGACGTCCGCGACCGTCGATCTAGGCTGGCGGCGAAGCGCCCGCCCTGCCGGGACGGGACCCCACGGATCGAGAGAACGCATGCCGAGCGACGACGCCACGACCGCCACGACCGTCACCCCCGTCGGCGACGCCGCCCGCCGCGAGTTCGTCGAACAGTTCGCCGTCATGTGGGAGATGGCCGGCTCGGCCCTGATGGACGGGCGCATCCTCGGCTACCTGATGATGATGCGCGAGCCCTACGTCTCGTCGGCCGACCTGGGCTCGGCCCTCAGCGCCAGCGCCGGCTCCGTCTCGATGTCGACGCGACGCCTGGTCGACTCGGGGTTCATCAAGAGGCACGTCGTGCCCGGCGACCGCAGCCACTACTTCCGGGCCGAGGACGACATCTGGGGCAGCTGGCTCGCGGGCGAGCGCCGCTACCTCGACCGGCAACGCATCACGATCGAGCAGGGACTCTCGGTGCTCGACCCCGCGAACGGACAGGACGAGGAGGTGCGGCGCCGGTTGGTCAACGGCCGCGACTACATGGCCTGGATCTCGCAGTACCACCGCAAGATGCTCGCCGATTGGGAGGCCTTCAAGGCCGACCGCGACCAGACGGCCCCGGACGCCGGCCGCACGCCGCCCGACCCGAACCAGGAGCCCCGATGACCGACCCGCTGCTGAGCGTCCGCGACCTCACCATCCGCTTCGACGTCGACGGGGTCGACCAAGTCGCCGTCCAGGGGGCCTCGTTCGACGTGCATCGGGGGGAGGTCCTCGCCGTCGTAGGCGAGTCCGGCTCGGGCAAGAGCGTCAGCGCCATGTCGGTCCTGGGCTTGCTGCCCGCCAACGCCACCGTCGGCGGGTCGATCGTGTTCGACGGCGACGAACTGGTCGGGCGGCCCGAGAGCGCCGTGCGCCACCTGCGGGGCGAGCGGATCGCCATGATCTTCCAGGACCCCTCGGCGGCCCTCAACCCCGTCTTCACGGTCGGGTTCCAGATCGAGGAGGCCGTTCGGCGGCACGAGCCCACCGCGAGCCGTGCGGCCGTGCGGGCCCGCGCGGTCGAACTGCTGGCGAGCGTCGAGATCCCCGAGCCCGAGGAGCGGCTGAAGTCCTTCCCGCACCAGCTCTCGGGCGGCCAGTGCCAGCGCATCATGATCGCGATGGCCCTGGCCTCCGACCCGGCCCTGCTGATCGCCGACGAGCCCACGACGGCGCTCGACGTGACGGTGCAGGCCGAGGTGCTCGACGTGCTCCGCCGCCTCCAGCGCGGGTCGGGCACCAGCATCCTGCTGATCACGCACGACATGGGCGTGGTGGCCGACCTCGCCGACCGCGTCGTCGTGATGCGCTCGGGCGAGGTCGTCGAGACGAACGACGTCGGACCCCTGTTCGCCGCCCCCGCGGCCGACTACACGCGTGACCTGCTCGACGCCGTGCCCCGGGTGGGCGACCGGGTCGCGGTCGAGCCGCGTCCGACCGGCCCGGCCGCGCCCGACGCGGGGGTGACGGGCGAGGCAGGCCCGGCGCTCGCCGTGCACGACCTCGTCGTCGAGTACGGCAACCGCCTCGTGGAACGGTTCCGTGCCGTCGACGGGGTGAGCTTCGAGGTCGCCCGCGGTGAGATCCTGGGCCTGGTCGGCGAGTCCGGCAGTGGCAAGACGACGATCGGGCGGGCGGCGATCGGCCTGGCCCCGATCTCGGCGGGCAGCGTGCAGGCGACGGGGGTCGACCTGAGCACGGCCCGACGGCGCGAGATCGCCGCCATGCGGGAGCGGGTCGCCGTCGTCTTCCAGAACCCGACGACGTCGCTCAACCCGAGGTACAGCATCGCCCAGACGGTCGCCGAGCCGTTGCAGGTGCGGCGGCGCCTCCGCGGCTCCGAACTGACCGACCGGGTCGACGCCCTGCTGGCCGACGTCGGGCTGGGCGGGGCGTGGCGCGAGCGGTACCCGCACGAGCTGTCGGGCGGTCAACGTCAGCGCGTGGCGATCGCCCGTGCGGTGGCTCTCGACCCCGAGCTGCTCATCGCCGACGAGCCCACGAGCGCTCTCGACGTGTCGGTGCAGGCGCGGGTGCTGGACGTCTTCCGCTCGCTGCAGAGCCGGCTGGGCTTCGCCTGCCTGTTCATCAGTCACGACCTCGCCGTCGTCGACTCGCTCTGCGACCGGATCGCCGTGCTGCGCTCCGGCCGCCTCGTCGAGATCGGCGACCGCAGCGAGATCCTCACCTCACCCTCGGATGACTACACCCGCCGCCTGATCGCCTCGGCGCCGGTGCCCGACCCGGTCGAGCAGCGCCGACGTCGTGAGGAGCGCCTGAGCGCCTGAGCGCCTGAGCGCCTGACGGATCGTCGCCGCGAGTCCGTCGCGCGTCGCCGCGCGGCCGCCGCGAGCCCGCCGCACGGCGAAGGCCGCCACCCCGGGCGGGGTGGCGGCCTTCGTCCGTCCGGCGGGACGGATCAGCCGGCGACGTGCGCGGCGAGGAACCAGCGGTCCTTCTCGAGGCCGCGCGAGATCTCGATGGCGACGTCCTGGCTCGAGGCGTCGAGCTCGCCGAGTTCGTCGATGGCCTCGCGGACGGCGACGAGCGAGGCGTCGATCTGGGCGACCAGCTCGGCGATGGTGACGTCGATCTGGTTGAAGCCGGGGGAGGTCGGGGGGATGACCGTCTTGGCGGCGACGGTCTCGATGCGTCCGTCGACCGGCAGGCCGAGGGCGACGACGCGCTCGGCGGCGAGGTCGGCCCATTCGCGGGCGTGGTCGACGACCACGTCGATGAGTTCGTGCACGGCGACGAACGCGATGCCGCGCACGTGCCAGTGGGCCTGCTTGCCGTTGACCGACAGGGCCGTCATGTCGGTGACGATCTGGCTGAGGAACTGGGCGACGCCGGCGGCGACGTCGGGGTCGACGGAACCCTGGGGGACGGTGCGGGTGATGTCGGTCATGACGTGGTCCTTTCCTAGACGATGGAGGCAACGCTAGACGTCTGGGAGAATTCCGCAAGCAAGCTGAGGCTCGGCTCACCTAGGCCAGCCTCACCTCACCCGGCTCGTGAGGGGGGATAACCCCACCGGCGTTCCGGGCGCTGGCACCATGGGGTGGACGCCCCGCTCAGACCAGGCTCGAAGGCATGATCCAGGAGACCACCATCACCGCCGCGAACCCCTACCTCTCACCACCGTCCCGCCCCGGCGGCTACCGACGACGCTGGCGCGAGTTGCCCCGCGAACTCGGCTACGTCGCGCTCTCGGCCGTCCTCGTCGTCATCGTGACGGTGGCCGCCTCGTTGTTCCTGCACACGGTCAGCGGGTCGAGCGACTCGCTCTTCACGCTCGTCTTCCTGGCGGTCGTCGTCTTCGGCGCCCTCTGGATCGCCCGGTGGTTCGGCACCTTCGAGGTGCTCCGCCTGGGCTGGGCCAGCGACCGACCGATCCGACCCGTCGACTGGACGCCCAACACCGAGTGGGGCCGGTCCACGAACCGCTTCGTGCGGGCGGTCTCGGTCTTCGCCAACCCGCACTACTGGCTCTACCTGCTCTACGGCGTCGTGGTCTTCCCGATCGTGGCGGGCTTCACGACCTTCGTCCTCGTGGGCCTGCTGGCCGGCCCGGTGCTCGCGGTCCTCGGGGTCGTGCTCGTCTTCCAGGCGCTCCCGCCGTTCGACACCTTCAACTGGGCGTCCGCGATCGGCAACGGCGGAGGCGCGGTGCTCGTCGTCCTCGCCCTCGCACTCTTCGCCGGCGTCGTGCTGGTCTACCCGTACGTCGTGCACGGGTTCGTCGTCATGCACCAGGCGATCGCCGCCGTCATGCTCGGCGGCTTCCGCAGCGAGCAGCTCGAGGTCGAGCTCGCCGACCGCGAGATCTCGCGGACGGCGGCCCTGTCCGCCGAGGGCACGGCCCTCCGCCGGCTCGAGCGCGACATCCACGACGGCCCGCAGCAGCGCCTGGTCCGCCTGCAGATGGACCTCGCGGCGGCCTCCCGCGCCGTCGACAACGATCCCGAGAAGAGCAAGACCCTCATCGAGGAGGCGCGGGTGCAGTCCCGCGAGGCCCTCGAGGAGCTGCGCGCCCTGTCCCGCGGTTTCGCGCCTCCGTTGCTCCTGGATCGCGGCCTGGTCGCGGCCCTCGAGTCGCTCGTCGACCGCTCGGTGGTTCCGACCACGATGCTCAACCGGGTGCCCGCGCGCGTCGTGATCCCGAGCGACATCGAGCGCAACGCGTACTTCATCGCGTCCGAACTGGTGACGAACACGGGCAAGCACGCCGAGGCGGCCAGTGCCGACCTCGTGCTGCGCACGCGGCAGGCTCCCGACGGCATCGGCACACTGCTCGAGCTCGTCGTGACCGACGACGGGCGCGGCGGCGCCGGCCTGCGCGACGGCCACGGTCTCGCCGGGGTGCAGGAGCGCCTCGTGGGCCTCGGCGGCTTCCTCGACATCAGCAGCCCGCAGGGCGGGCCGACCATCGTCACGGTGAGCATCCCGATGACGATCGAGGTGCCGAGCAACCCGACGCTGCCGCTGCCGACCGAGCCGCTGCTGCCGTTCTCGTCGACGGCCATGACCGAGCCGCTGCCCGACACGGCACTGCCCGACACGGCACTGCCCGACACGGCACTGCCCGACGCGGCACTGCCCGACGCGCCGCTCGACCCGCCGGCCGGGCCGCCCGCGCGACCGTAGTCGGTGGGCCGCGCCCCTAGTCTGGACGCGTGAGTCTCGAGAGCCCCTCCCGTCAGCCCCTCCGCGTCGTCGTCGCCGACGACTCGGTGCTGCTGCGGGAGGGGCTCGTCCGACTGCTCGACGAGATCGGGGTCGAGGTCGTCGGGGCGTACGGCGATGCCGACTCGTTGCTGGCCGACCTCGACGACGTCCGTCCCGACATCGCCGTGCTCGACGTCCGCATGCCGCCCACCCACACCGACGAGGGCGTCCGTGCCGCGATCGAGGCGCGACGCCGTCGGCCCGACCTCGGCATCCTGCTGCTGTCGCAGTACGTCGAGGTGGCCTACGCCCGCGACCTGCTCGAGGCGGGCTCGGGCGGGGTCGGCTACCTGCTCAAGGACCGCATCGCCTCGTTCGACGAGTTCCGTGACGCGCTCGGCCGGGTGTCGGACGGCGGGACGGTCCTCGATCCGCAGGTGGTCTCGCAGCTGCTGGGCCGTCGCAGCGATCCGCTCGCCGCGCTCACGCCGCGTGAGCGAGAGGTGTTGACGCTGATGGCCGAGGGGCGCACGAACGCCGCCATCGCGGCCGAGCTGGTCATCGGCACGGGTGCGGTGGAGAAGAACGTCACCTCGATCTTCCAGAAGCTCCTGCTCGAGGACAGCGGCACCGACCACCGTCGTGTGCTGGCGGTGCTCGCCTTCCTGCAGCACTGAGCCGGCTCGTCTCCGGTTCGGCGGACTCCCGCGACCGGGTGACGGAGCGTGGGTGGGGCGTCGTCAGCTGGTCGTACCCGGAGCGGCCTCGGCCGGGTCGGCGGGGGAGTCCGCCTGCGGGGCGACGACCCGCGGGCCCGCCACGTCGAGGACGGTGTCACGCAACGCGTGGCCGAGGGCTTCGTATCCGGCCGTCGTGGGGTGGATGCCGTCGACGGTCGTGCCGGCGGCGAAGACGTCGCCCGCCCGGGCGAACCCCCAGGGGTCGGTGAAGGTCCAGCCCTTGTCGGCGACGTAGCGCTCGAGTTGCGCCTCGTACCGCGCCGCGGCCCGGGGTGCACGGTCGTAGGGCGGGATGGCGGCCACGACGACGTGCTCCGGCCGGATCGTGTCGACGATCGCGTCGTAGGACGCCGCGGACTCGGCGAAGGTCAGTCCGAGGCGCACGTCGTTCGTGCCGGACATCAGCACGAGGACGTCGACGTCGTCGACCGGCCGCACCGCAGCGGCCTGCTGTTGCACCGTCGAGCCGCCCTTGGCGTAGCCGCCCACGTAGTCGATGCCGTCGCCCTGGGCGTAGGTCATCCAGGTGTCGGCGGTGAGCCCCTCGCTGAGCAGGCGACCGCCCCCGGCGGTCAACGAGTCGCCGACGATCGCGACCCGCACGCCCCCCGAGCTCGGCGCGACGGCGACGCCGGGCGCGGCGGCGGCCTGGGCCATCGTGCCGGACCCGGAGGCGCTGGTCGCCTCGGTCGGCGGAGCGGCGCACCCGGCCGCGAGGGTGGCCACGACCGCACCGACCAGCGCGACCCGTGCGAACGTCGCGCGTCTCATGTGGCCATCTTGGGTCACGTCGCGCCAGGAAAAATCATCCGCCAGCACGACTTCCCCCCGAGCCGCCCGAGAGACCCCTGAAAGGCGCCGACACCTGCATGCAAGGTGCGGAGAAGATTTCATCGAGGGCGCCTACCGGCGCCGACACCCGCGTGCAAGGTGCGGAGAAGATTTCCTTGAGGGCGCCCGCCAACGCCTGCGTGCAAGGTGCGGAGAAGATTTCATTCAAGGCGCCCCCCGGCGCCGACGCCGGAGGCGTCGAACAAACACAGAGGGGATGACGGGAATCGAACCCGCGTGATCAGTTTGGAAGACTGAGGCTCTACCATTGAGCTACATCCCCGTGAGCGGCCTGGCCGCACGGGTGAGACCAGCATAAGGCATCCGACGAGGTCGCTCAGTCACGGGCCCTCGGCGTCGGCTAGACTCGACGCGGTCTTCACGTACCCGACCTCAACGGGGCTCACGCGTGACGGCCGGTTCCAGGCTGATACACGGGGCGTAGCGTAGTGGCTAGCGCGTCCGTTTTGGGGGCGGAAGATCGCAGGTTCGAGTCCTGTCGCCCCGACGATCGTCTACCTGCTGTCTCGGATGTGAGTTCAGCGCCACCAACACAGGAGAAGCCCCACATTGGTCCAGACCACGGTTGAGAAGCTCAGCCCCACGCGCGTCAAGCTCAACATCGTCGTCACGCCCGACGAGCTCAAGCCCAGCGTCACGCACGCCTACGGTCACATCGCCGAGTCGGTCAACATCCCCGGGTTCCGCAAGGGCAAGGTGCCGCCGCCCATCATCGACCAGCGCGTCGGTCGTGAAGAGGTGCTGAACCACGCGGTCAGCGAGAGCCTCGACAAGTTCTACCGCGAGGCCGTGACCGAGACCGAGATCCGCGTCCTCGGCCGTCCCGAGGCCGACGTCGTCGAGTGGCCGAACGTCAAGGACTTCTCGGGTGATCTGAAGATCGCCGTCGAGGTCGACGTGCGTCCCGACTTCGACCTGCCCGAGTACGACGGCCTCGAGCTGACGGTCGACACGGTCGACGTCACCGACGACGAGATCGCCGAAGAGCTGACGAACCTGCGTACCCGTTTCGGCACGTTGGTCACCGTCGACCGCCCCGCCACCACGGGTGACTTCGCGCAGATCGACCTCACGGCGACCATCGGCGACGACGTCGTCGACACCGCCAAGGGCATCTCGTACGAGCTCGGCTCGGGCGAACTGATCGAGGGCATCGACGAGGCCCTCGAGTCGCTCACCGCCGGCGAGAGCACCACCTTCGAGTCGAAGCTGCTCGGCGGCGACCGCGAGGGCGAGACCGCCTTGATCGCCGTCGACGTCACGGCCGTCAAAGAGCGCGAGCTGCCCGAGGCCGACGACGACTTCGCCCAGATCGCCAGCCAGTTCGACACCATCGACGAGCTCAAGGGTGACCTGAAAGAGCAGCTGGCCAAGTCGAAGACCTTCGGTCAGGGTGCCCAGGCACGCGACCAGGTCGTCGAGAAGCTGCTCGAGGCCGTCGAGATCCCCGTCCCCGAGAAGCTCGTCGAGGACGAGGTCCACCGTCACCTCGAGCAGGAGAACCGCCTCGAGGACGACGAGCACCGCGCCGAGGTGAAGGAGAGCAGCGAGAAGGCCTTCCGCAACCAGATCCTCCTCGACGCCATCGCCGAGAAAGAGGCCGTCAAGGTCGAGCAGGACGAGCTGACGCAGTACCTCATCCAGGGTGCGGCCCAGTACGGCATGGAGCCCGGCGAGTTCATCAAGGTCCTCGACCAGAACGGCCAGATCCCCGCCATGGTCGGCGAGGTCGCTCGGAGCAAGGCCCTCGCGGTCGTGCTCAGCAAGGCCAAGGTCGTCGACGGCAAGGGCGACTCGGTCGACCTGTCCGCGTTCACCGCGACCGCCGGCGTCGGCGGCGACGACGACCACGCGGGTCACGACCACGCGTAAGCAGCAGGGGCGGGTCGGCTGACCCGTCACGTCGAGAGGGCCGGGTGCGAGTGCGCACCCGGCCCTCCGTCGTTCCCGGCGCCGCGCCTCCCGGACTCTCGGGTGCGCCCCCGCGGGGCCGCGGAGGCGCGGTATCTGCCGTGGGCGAACAGCCCGGAACCCGTGCGTTGGCTCCGATAGATTCGACGACAAGCGACAACGAATGGGAGCTCCACCATGGCCGACGTGACACTGCCCAACAGTGTTTTTGACCGACTGCTCAAAGACCGGATCATCTGGCTCGGCTCTGAGGTCCGCGACGAGAACGCCAACGAGATCGCCGCGAAACTGCTGCTGCTCGCTGCGGAAGACAGCGAGAAAGACATCTACCTCTACATCAACTCGCCCGGCGGGTCGATCACGGCGGGCATGGCGATCTACGACGCCATGGAGTTCGTGCCGAACGACATCGTCACCGTCGGCATCGGCATGGCCGCGTCGATGGGTCAGCTGCTCTTGACGGCCGGCACCAAGGGCAAGCGCTACATCACGCCGAACGCGCGTGTCCTGTTGCACCAGCCGCACGGCGGGTTCGGCGGCACCTCGTCCGACATCCAGACGCAGGCGCAGCTCATCCTCTCGATGAAGCGTCGACTGGCCGAGATCACGGCTGCGCAGACGGGCAAGACCGTCGAGCAGATCAACGAAGACGGCGACCGCGACCGCTGGTTCACCGCCGAAGAGGCCCTCGAGTACGGCTTCGTCGACCACATCCGCGGCTCGGCCACCGACGTCGTCGGCGGCGCCGGCACCGACCAGGCCTAGGCCCTTCGCCCCTTCGTCAGAACGAGAAAGAGAAGAACTCATGGAACTCCCGATGATGGGTGGCGCGGGTCGAGTGCAGACCCCCAGCTCCCGGTACATCCTGCCCAGCTTCGAAGAGCGCACGGCCTACGGCTACAAGCGTCAAGACCCCTACGCCAAGCTGTTCGAAGACCGCATCGTCTTCCTCGGCGTGCAGGTCGACGACGCCTCGGCCGACGACATCATGGCTCAGTTGCTCGTGCTCGAGAGCATGGACCCCGACCGCGACATCACGCTGTACATCAACTCGCCCGGTGGTTCGTTCACGGCCATGACGGCCATCTACGACACGATGCAGTACATCCGTCCCGAGATCCAGACGGTCTGCCTCGGTCAGGCGGCGTCGGCTGCGGCCGTCCTGCTCGCCGCCGGCCAGCCCGGCAAGCGTCTCGCGCTGCCCAACGCCCGCGTGCTGATCCACCAGCCCGCGACCGGTGGCAGCAGCGGCGGTCAGGCCTCCGACATCGAGATCCAGGCCGCCGAGGTGCTGCGCATGCGCACCTGGCTCGAAGAGACCCTGTCGAAGCACTCGAACAAGACGCCCGAGCAGGTGAACCGCGACATCGAGCGCGACAACATCCTGGGCGCGCAAGAGGCGCTCGCCTACGGTCTCGTCGACCAGGTCCTCGGTTCGCGCAAGAACCAGCCGGCGGCGCTGACGCGCTGATCACGGCATGACGACGAAGGCCCCGGGCACCCGCCCGGGGCCTTCGTCGTACCGACCCGCCGGCGGGCGACACGTCGTTCGTCCAGGACCCCGGTCGGATGTGCTCGAACCACCCGGGTCGGTCCGTGAGTGTCGGCGGATCGGGTTAGGCTCGTTGCACGAGGCGACCGGTCCCGGTCGACGACCTCAGCCAATCAGGGAGGCCGAGCATGGCGCGCATAGGTGAGAGTGCCGATCTGCTCAAGTGCTCGTTCTGCGGCAAGAGCCAGAAGCAGGTCCAGCAGTTGATCGCCGGTCCCGGCGTCTACATCTGCGACGAGTGCGTCGAGCTCTGCAACGAGATCATCGAAGAGCGCCTCGCCGAGGCCGGTGACGAACCCGCGAGCGAGTTCGACCTGCCCAAGCCCCGCGAGATCTACTCGTTCCTCGAAGAGTACGTGATCGGGCAAGACGCAGCGAAGCGTGCGCTCTCGGTGGCCGTCTACAACCACTACAAGCGCATCCGTGCCGCCTCGACCCTCACGGCCGCCGAGTCACTCGCCGACGAGGTCGAGATCTCGAAGTCGAACATCCTCTTGATCGGCCCGACCGGCTGTGGCAAGACCTATCTGGCCCAGACCCTCGCCAAACGGCTCAACGTACCGTTCGCCGTCGCCGACGCCACGGCCCTCACCGAGGCCGGTTACGTCGGCGAAGACGTCGAGAACATCCTGCTCAAGCTGATCCAGGCCGCCGACTACGACGTCAAGCGGGCCGAGACCGGCATCATCTACATCGACGAGATCGACAAGATCGCCCGCAAGGCCGAGAACCCGTCGATCACGCGTGACGTCTCGGGCGAGGGCGTGCAACAGGCGCTGCTCAAGATCCTCGAGGGCACCGTCGCCTCGGTGCCGCCGCAGGGTGGCCGCAAGCACCCCCACCAAGAGTTCATCCAGGTCGACACGACCAACGTGCTCTTCATCGTCGCCGGGGCGTTCGCCGGGCTCGAGGACATCATCTCGAACCGCGCCGGCAAGCGCGGCATCGGTTTCGGTGCCCCGTTGCACAGCAAAGAAGACGAAGCAGCCCTCTTCAGCGAGGTCCTGCCCGAAGACCTGCACAAGTTCGGCCTGATCCCCGAGTTCATCGGTCGTCTGCCCGTGGTGACCACGGTCACGCAGCTCGACCAGCCCGCCTTGATGCAGATCCTCACCGAGCCGAAGAACGCCCTCGTGCGGCAGTACCAGCGCATGTTCGAGATCGACGGGGTCGAGCTCGAGTTCGATCGCGGCGCTCTCGAGGCGATCGCCGACCTGGCCGTCCTGCGTCAGACCGGCGCCCGCGGGCTCCGCGCCATCCTCGAAGAGGTCCTGGGTCCGATCATGTTCGACGTGCCGTCGGACGACACCGTCGGTCGAGTCGTCATCACGCGGGCCTCGGTGCTCGAGAACGCCGCGCCCACGATCGTGCCGCGCCTCGTCGAACAGCGCACCGAGAAGTCCGCCTAGCAGCGACGTCAGAACGCCCCCGCCGGTTCGGCGGGGGCGTTCTCGCGTCAGGCGAGGCCGCGTCAGTCGACGCGGTGTCAGGCGAGGCCGCGGCGCGCGAGCAGGGGCTCGACCCGGGCGTCCCGACCACGGAAGTCGCGGTAGGCCTCGAGCGGGTCCTTCGAGCCGCCGACGCCCAGCAGGCGTGAGCGGAATCGGTCACCGTTCTCGCGGGTGAGCCCGCCGTTCTGCTCGAACCACTCGACCGTGTCGGCGTCGAGCACCTCGCTCCAGATGTACGAGTAGTAGCCGGCGTCGTAGCCGCCCGAGAAGGTGTGGGCGAAGTACGTGCTCGAGTAGCGGGTGGGGACCGACGCGAGGTCGAGGCCCACCGCGGCCAGCGCCTCCTGCTCGAACGCCTCGACGTCGGTGACCGCCGCCGCCTCGGCCGAGGACAACGCGTGCCACGCCTGGTCGAGCAGCGCCGCGGCGAGGTACTCGCTCGTCTCGAAGCCCTGGTCGAACCCCTGCGAGGCGATGAGCGCGTCGACCAGCGGCTGCGGGAGTCGCTCGCCGGTCTCGTGGTGCACGGCGTAGTTCGCGAGCACCTCGGGCCAGAGCATCCACATCTCGTTCACCTGGCTGGGGAACTCGACGAAGTCGCGGAAGACGTTCGTGCCCGAGAAGCTCGGGTAGGTCACCCGGGCGACGAGACCGTGCAGGGCGTGCCCGAACTCGTGGAAGAACGTCGTCACCTCGTCGAGCGTCAGCAGGGCCGGCCGGCCGGCGGGCGGTTTCGGCACGTTGAGGTTGTTGACCACGACCGTCGGCAGTCCGGTCAGGGCGGACTGCGAGACGAGCGGGTTCATCCAGGCACCGCCGCGCTTGCTGTCGCGCGTGTACAGGTCGAGCACGTAGAGGCCGACCTCGCCGCCGTCGGCGTCGGTCACCTCGAAGACCCGCGCCTCGGGGTGGTACGCGACCAGGTCGGGGCGCTCGGCGAACCGCAGGCCGTAGAGCAGCCCCGCGGCGAAGAAGACGCCGTCGTGCAGCACGCGCTCGGCCTCGAAGTACGGGCGCATCGCCGCCGTGTCGACGTCGTGCTTCTCGGTGCGCACCCGTTCGGCGTAGAAGGCCCAGTCCGAGGCCCGGATCTCGCGGCCGGCGACGCGCTCGAGCTCGGCCTGTTCCGCGCGCGCGTTGCGGGCGGCAGGAGGCGCGAGTCGCCCGAGCAGGTCGGCCACCGCCTCGGGGGTGCCCGCGGTCTCGCCCGCCGTGACGTAGGCGGCGTGCGACCGGAACCCGAGCAGCTCGGCCCGCTCGGCGCGCAGGCGGGCGATCTCGAGCACGAGCTCGCGGTTGTCGTGGTCGCCGCCGCGGCGTCCGCGCGAGAGCGACGCCTGCATGATCCGCTCGCGCAGTCCCTCGTCGGTGAGGCTCGCCAGGTAGGGGTGGCCGCTGAACAACACGAGGGTGATGACGTAGCGCCCCTCGAGTCCACGCTCTCGCGCTGCCTCGGCGGCGGCCGCGATCGTCCCGGCGTCGAGTCCGTCGAGTTCGGCGACGTCGTCGACCACGACGGCGAGGTCGTTCGTGTCGGCCAGCAGGTTCTTCTCGAACCGCGTGGTCAGGGTCGAGAGCCGGCCGTTGAGGTCACGCAGGCGGTCCTTGTCGTCGTCGCCGAGGGCAGCCCCCGAGCGAGTGGCCTCGGCGACGAGTCGCTCGACGAGGTAGCGCTGCTCGGCGGTCAGGTCGAGGGCGTCCCGGCGCTCGTGCACTCTGCGGAGACGGGCGAAGAGACGCGGGTCGAGGCGGATGGCGTCGGCGTGTGCCGCCAGTCGCGGAGCGAGCTCGAGTTCGAGGGCGTCGGTGGCCTCGGTCGAGTCCGACGAGGTCTTGTTGAAGAAGACGTGCTCGACGCGGGTGAGCGTGGCGCCGCTGCGTTCGAGGGCGGCGACCGTGTTCTCGAAGGTCGGCTCGTCCGGGTCGGTCGCGATGACCTCGACCTCGGCCAGCTGCTCGGCGAACCCGGCCTCGAACGCGGGGCCGTAGTCGTCGTCGGTGATGCTCGCGAACGGCGGCAGCGAGTACGGCAGCGTGCTGGGGGAGAGGAACGGGTTCGTCATCAGCCCACACTAGGAGGCGCGCTAGGGTCGCCGCATGAGCGAACGCCCCGAGACGCACGCCCGGTACACCCATGGCCACCACGAGAGCGTGCTGCGCAGCCACTCGTGGCGGACGGTCGAGAACTCGGCCGCGTACCTCGAGCCGCACCTCGTGCCCGGGGTGAGCGTCCTCGACGTCGGGTCGGGGCCGGGGACCATCACCGTCGACATCGCCGGACGCGTCGCGCCCGGTCGGGTGATCGGCATCGACGCCGCGGCCGGCATCGTCGAACAGGCGACGTCCCTCGCGGTCGAGGCCGGCCTGCACAACGTCCGCTTCGAGACCGCCGACCTGTTCGCCCTGCCGTTCGACGACGACGCGTTCGACGTCGTCCACGCGCACCAGGTGCTGCAGCACGTGGGCGACCCGGTCGCCGCCCTTCGCGAGATGCGTCGGGTGACCCGCCCCGGGGGAGTCGTGGCCGTCCGCGACGTCGACTACCACGGCTGCGTCTGGGCTCCCGAGAACCCCGGTCTCGACCGGTGGATGGACGTCTACCAGGCCGTGCACCGCGGCAACGGCGGCGAACCCGACGCCGGGAGGCGCCTCAAGGGCTGGGCGCTCGAGGCGGGCTTCGTCGACGTGGCGAGCAGCGCCTCCGTGTGGTGCTTCGCCTCGGACGAGGATCGCACCTGGTGGGGCGACAGCTGGGCGGCCCGGGCGACGGAGTCGGCGTTCTACGCCGACGCGATCGAGAAGGGTGCGGCCACGCACGACGAGCTGCACGCGATCGCCGACGCCTGGCGCACCTGGCGCGACGCCCCCGACGGCTGGTTGATCATGCCGCACGGCGAGCTGCTCGCCCGCGCCTGACGGCTGGCAGCCGCCGGCGAGTCATCGAGAAGGCACGACATGCCGCTCACCTTCGAAGGTGAGCGGCATGTCGTGACATCTCGGCCGACGTGGCGCTAGTCGTCGTCGCCCTCGGCGTCGACGGGCTCGTGGATGCGGGCCTCGCCGGTGACGGCGTCGACCCGGATGACCGTGCCGTCGTCGAGCTCGACGACGGGGCGGTGCTCGAGCCAGGTGAGCGTCCAGCGCCAGGACGTCGCGTCCACCTTCTGGTCGGCGAGTTCACGCTCGACCTGCGCGACCGCCCCGAGGACCGCGGCGGGCAGGTCGGCCGGAGCCGCGCCTCCCACGCTCCACCGCGTGCCGAGCTGCATCAGGCACCCGCCGTCGGGGCAGGAGCGGCAGCAGCGCCGGCACCGGAGCCGGACCCGGCCGCACCGGCGTCGGCCGGCATCTCGGCGAACACGATGTCACCGACCGCCAGCTCGTCGCCCTCGGCGAAGGACAGCTCGGCGATCTTGCCCACCGCCGCGAGGTCACCCGCCGCGAGCTTCACGAGCTCCAGCTGGGCCGAGGGGCCCGTGATGACGGCCGAGGCGACCGGGGTCTTCTGCGAGGCCTTGGCATCTGACTTGGCCCGCCGGACGAAGATGAGCGCCTGCCCGACGAGGCCGACGAGACCGGACGATGTCTCGCCCTCGGTGAGGCCGAGTTCGTCGACGGTCGGCCACGCGGCCCGGTGCACCGAGTCGTCGTGCGTCCAGGACCAGACCTCTTCGGTGGCGAACGGCAGGTAGGGCGCGAGCAGTCGCAGCAGGCCCTCGAGCACCGTGCGCAGCGCGAGCACGGCCGAGGCCTGCTCGGCCGGCGTGGTGGCACCGTAGGCGCGCTCCTTCACGAGCTCGAGGTAGTCGTCGCAGAACGTCCAGAAGAACTTCTCGGTCGTCTCGAGCGCCCGGGCGTGGTCGTAGCCCTCGAGTGCCTCGGTCGCGGTCTCGATCACGGCGGCGAACGACGCGAGCAGGTCGCGGTCGAGCGGCTGCGTGATCTCGAACTCGCCCGAGGGCAGCTCGAACGAGTAGACGAACTTCGCCGCGTTGAGCACCTTGATCGCCAGACGGCGGCCGATCTTGATCTGCTTCGGGTTCTGCGGGTCGAACGCCGCGTCGGTGCCCAGCCGGCTCGACGCCGCCCAGTAGCGCACCGAGTCCGAGCCGTGGTCGTCGAGCATGGCGGCCGGGGTGACCACGTTGCCCTTCGACTTCGACATCTTCTTGCGGTCGGGGTCGACGATGAAGCCAGAGATCGACGCGTTTTTCCACGGCACGGTGCCCGACTCGAGCTGCGACCGCAGCATCGTCGAGAACAGCCAGGTGCGGATGATGTCCTGCCCCTGGGGGCGCACGTCGTACGGGAACACGAGGTCGAACAGCTCGGGGTCGCGCTCCCACCCGCCGGCCAGCTGCGGGGTGAGCGACGAGGTCGCCCACGTGTCCATCACGTCGACCTCGCCGACGAAGCCGCCGGGCACGCCGCGCTGCGACTCGTCGTAGCCGGGGGCCGCCTGGGACGCCGGGTCGATGGGCAGCTGTGCCTCGGTGGGCACGATCACCTGCTCGAAGACGGGGTTGCCGTCGCCGTCGAGCGGGTACCAGACCGGGATCGGGACGCCGAAGAACCGTTGGCGCGAGATCAGCCAGTCGCCGTTGAGGCCGTTGACCCAGTTGTCGTAGCGGACGCGCATGAAGTCGGGGTGGAACGCCACCTCGCCGCCGCGCTCGAGCAGCGAACCCTTGAGCTGCTCGTCGCGGGCGCCGTTGACGATGTACCACTGGCGGGTCGAGACGATCTCGAGCGGCTTGTCGCCCTTCTCGAAGAACTTCACGGGGTGCGAGATCTTGCGGATCTCGCCCACGAGCTCGCCCGACGCGGTCAACTGCTCGACCACGGACTGTTTGGCGCTGAACACCGTCTTGCCGGCCAGCTGGGCGTAGGAGGCGCGCCCCGCCTCGGACGTGATCGCCTCGGGGGCCTCGCTGACGAAGCGGCCGTCGAAGCCGATCACGGCGCGGTTCGGCAGCTGCAGCTCGCGCCACCAGACCACGTCGTTGGTGTCGCCGAAGGTGCAGACCATGGCGATGCCGGAGCCCTTGTCGGGCTGGGCGAGGTGGTGCGCCACCACCGGCACCTCGACGTCGAACAGGGGCGAGCGCACGGTCGTGCCGAACAGAGCCTGGTAGCGCTCGTCGTCGGGGTGCGCGACGAGGGCCACGCAGGCCGGCAGCAGCTCGGGCCGCGTGGTGTCGATGAGCACGTCGCCCTGGCCGTCGGTGCGGTGGAAGGCGAGCTTGTGGTACGCCCCGGGCATCTCTTTGTCCTCGAGCTCGGCCTGGGCCACGGCCGTGCGGAACGTGACGTCCCAGAGCGTGGGCGCGTCGGCCTGGTAGGCCTCGCCGCGGGCCAGGTTGCGGAGGAAGGCCTTCTGCGCGATGGCCTGCGAGTCGTCGTCGATGGTGCGGTAGCTCTGGGTCCAGTCGACCGAGAGGCCGAGCTTCCGCCAGACGTCCTCGAACTGCTTCTCGTCCTCGACCGTGAGGCGCTCGCACAGCTCGATGAAGTTGCGACGCGAGATCGGCACCTGGTCGGCGGCCTTCGACGACTTGTTGTCGCCACCCTCGAAGGGCGGGGTGAAGTCGGCGTCGTAGGGCAGCGACGGGTCGCAGCGCACGCCGTAGAAGTTCTGCACGCGACGCTCGGTCGGCAGGCCGTTGTCGTCCCAGCCCATCGGGTAGAACACGCGCTTGCCGCGCATGCGCTCGAACCGGGCCTTGACGTCGGTGTGCGTGTAGCTGAACACGTGGCCGATGTGCAGGCTGCCCGAGGCGGTCGGCGGCGGGGTGTCGACCGAGAACACGGAGGCGCGGGTCGCGTCCGCGCGGTCGAAGCGGTAGGTGCCGTCGGCCTCCCAGACCTGACCCCAACGGGCCTCGAGTCCTTCGAGGGCGGGCTTCTCGGGCATCGCTGACGGCATGGTCTTCTCCGGTTCTGTGGACGGCACCGTGTCGGTGGGGAGGTGCCTGGTTGTGGGACTCCGACCAGTGTACGCACCCTCGCGAGGGCTCCTCGGGAACCGCCACCGCGCCTCCTGGGCGCTGCGTCCACTGCACCCCTGCGCACGCTGCACTGGTACTGACATGGCGGTTCTGCTAGGCTCGACGGGTTTTTTGCCGACGCTGGGGTCGACTGCCACCGCCCGACGACCTGGAGGCCTCAACCGATGTCAGCCAAGAAGAACGACAGCAAGACACCCGCCCGCCGGAAGCTCACCACCGACGACGTCACCGTCGTCGAAGAGGGTCTGCTCAAGCGCGCGGTCAGCGCCGCCGCCCTCGGCAACGCCATGGAGTGGTTCGACTTCGGCGTCTACGCCTACATCACGACGACGATCGCCCAGGTGTTCTTCCCGCCGGGCAACGACGCGTTGAACATCCTGTTCACCTTCGGCACCTTCACCGCCGCGTTCATCGTGCGCCCGATCGGCGGCGCGTTCTTCGGCCCGCTCGGCGACCGCATCGGACGCCAGAAGGTGCTCGCGCTCACGATGATCCTCATGGCCGCGGGGACGCTCGCCATCGGCCTCATCCCGTCGTACGCGACCATCGGGCTCTGGGCGCCCGTCCTGCTGCTGCTGGCGCGCCTCCTGCAGGGCTTCTCGACCGGTGGCGAGTACGGAGGCGCGGCCACGTTCATCGCCGAGTACTCGCCCGACAAGCGCCGCGGCTTCATGGGCTCGTGGCTCGAGTTCGGCACGCTGGCCGGCTACGTGCTCGGGGCCTCGCTGGTCACCGGTCTGCAGCTCGGCATGAGCGAGGAGGCGCTGCTCGCCTGGGGGTGGCGCATCCCGTTCCTGATCGCCGGACCGCTCGGCCTGATCGGGCTCTACCTGCGCCTCAAGCTCGAGGAGACGCCGGCGTTCCAGAAGCAGCAGGAAGAAGCCGCCGGGCGCGAGCACGTCAAGGTGCCGTTCGTGAAGCTCTTCGCCGAGAACTGGCGTGCGCTGATCGTCTGCATCGGCCTGGTGCTGGTCTTCAACGTGACCGACTACATGCTGCTGTCGTACATGCCGACCTACCTCACGAACACGCTCGGCCGCAGCGCGACCTCGGGCCTGCTGCTCGTGATCGTCGTGATGGTGCTGATGATGATCGTCATCACGTTCAGCGGGCGACTGAGCGACCGGTTCGGGCGACGCCCCGTGCTGTTCGCGGGCTGCATCGGGTTCCTGGTGCTGTCGTGGCCGGCCCTCAAGCTCGTGCAGTCCGAGAGCACGCCCCTCGTCTTCGTGGGCCTGCTGGTGCTCGGCCTGGTGCTCGTCACGTTCACGTCGACCATGCCGTCGACGCTGCCCGCGCTGTTCCCGACGATCATCCGTTACGGCGCCCTGGCCATCGCGTTCAACGTGTCGGTGTCGCTGTTCGGCGGCACCACGCCCCTGGCCACCGAGGCGCTGGTCGTCTGGGCCGAGGGGAAGAACTTCTCGTGGGCCCACGACATCCCCGCCTTCTACCTGATGGCCGCGGCCGTGATCGGCCTCGTCGCCGTGTGGTTCACGAAGGAGACCGCCAACGAGCCGTTGCTCGGCTCGGGCCCGTCGGTCGCCACCGACGACGAGGCGCGCGAGTTGGTCGAGGCCTACGCCGACGAGTCGAGCGAGGTCGCGAAGTCGGACTGGGCGCTCGAGTGGGCGCAGTCCGGACTGATCGACGTGGTCGACCCGAAGGCCGCCGAGGCCGACGCCGCCCGCCGCGGCTGACCCGGCCCGGGCCCGCCGGTCGGGCCTGCCGCCCACCCGTCCTGGCTTGAGATGTCACGACTTGCCGGGCCGGCCGGGCCAGGCTGGGCCGGGCCCGGACCCGGGCCCGGCTAGGGGCGGGCGGCGAGCAGGGCGCGGGTGTGGGCGTGCTGCGGGGCGGAGAACACCTCGTCCGTGCGGCCCTGCTCGACGATCCGGCCCTCGTGCATCACGGCGACCCGGTCGGACATGTGCTCGACGACGTCCAGGTCGTGCGAGATGAAGACGTAGGCGAGCCCGTCCTGTCGCTGCAGCTCGTCCAGCAGGTCGAGCACCTGGGCCTGCACCGAGACGTCGAGCGCCGAGACCGGCTCGTCGCAGACGATCACGCGGGGCCGCGGGGCCAGGGCACGGGCGATCGCCACCCGCTGCCGCTGGCCGCCGGACAACGTGTCGGGCCGTCGTGCCACCGTGTCGGCGTCGAGTCCGACCCGTGCCAGCAAGGCGACGACCTCGGGCTCGACGGGGCCGAGGCGCGTGCTGCGGCCGGCCGTCAGCGCGTCGGCCAGCAGGCGGCCGACCGTGAAGCGCGGGTCGAACGAGCTCGAGGGATCCTGGTAGACGGCCCCGAGGTCGCCGCGGCGGGGACGGCGATCGCGCTCGCGCGCCGGGGCCCAGGGTGTGCCGAGCAGCTCGACCGTCCCGGCGTCGGGGTCGTCGAGGCCGAGCAGCAGGCGGGCCGTGGTCGTCTTGCCCGAGCCCGACGCTCCGACGAGGCCGAGCGTCTCGCCGGCCCGCAGCGAGAGCGAGACGTCGTCCACGGCGACCCGGTCGGGCCCCCGGCGCCCCGCGAAGACGCGGCGCAGGCCCGTCGCCACGAGGACGGGACCGGCCGGGGGAGTCGCCGACGCGACCGGCGTCGACGAGCCGCGCGCGCCTCCTGGTGGGGGTGCGTCGGAGGGGACCGGCGTCGTCGACGCGGGCGCGCCTCCTGCGTCCGGGCCGTCGGGAGTCACAGGGGTGGACAGGCGCCGACCCCGCGGGGCCCCACCCGGCAGGGCGGCGAGGAGCATGCGCGTGTAGTCGGCCTGCGGCGAGTCGAGCACGGTCGCCGTGGGGCCCTGCTCGACCACGCGCCCGTCGCGCATCACGACGACGCGGTCGGCCAGCCGACGCACGACCCCGAGGTCGTGACTGATCGCGAGGACGGCCGTGCCCGCGTCGCGCAGGGCGGCGAGCCGGTCGACGACCAGGCGCTGCACCTCGGCGTCCAGGGCGGTGGTGGGCTCGTCGGCGACGATCACACCGGGCCGCAGGGCGAGGGCCGCGGCGATGAGCGCCCGTTGCCGCAGCCCGCCCGAGAGCTCGCCCGATCGCAGGCCGCGGCGCACCTCGGGGTCGGGCATGCCGACCTCGGTGAGGACCTCGAGCACACGGGCCCGACGGGCGGTCGGCGAGAGTCGCGTGTGCAGTCGCAGGGCGTCGTCGATCTCACGGCCGACCGGGCGCAGGGGGTCGAGTGAGACCAGGGCGTCCTGCAGCACGAGCCCGATGCGCGGGCCGCGCAGTCGACGCCAGCGTCGTTCGGTCAGCGTGAGCAGGTCGTCGTCGCCGAGTCGCAGGGCGTCGGCCGTCACGGTGCCGCCGGTCAGCCCGAGCAGGGCCCGGGCGGTCACGCTCTTGCCCGAGCCGGACTCGCCGACCAGGGCCACGCATTCACCGGGACGCAGCGAGAACGACACGTCGTCGACGGCGGTCACCCCGTCGAACGCGACGTGCAGGCGGTCGACGACGAGGTCGTCCGAGGAGGCGCGGTGGAGGTCACCCCGAACGGCGCCTGTCGGCGGCGGGTGCGTGCTCATCGTCGTCCTCCTCGTCCGCGTCGTGCGAGACCGCGCCCCAGCACCGTGGCCGACGCGGCCGTCACCACGACGGCCAGCCCCGGGAAGACGGTCATCCACCAGGCGACCGCGAGGTACGTGCGCCCGGCCGAGAGCATCGCGCCCCACTCGGGTGCCGGGGGCGGCGATCCCAGCCCGAGGTAGCTCAGCGACGACGCCCAGACCACGGCCTGACCGAGGCCCAGCGTGGCGAGGACGACGACGGGGGCGAGGGCGTTCGGCAGCACGTGACGCAGCAGGACGGTCGCCGGGCGGCGGCCGAGCACGGTCGCGGCCTCGACCATCGGAGACCGGCGGACGGCCGCCACCTGACTGCGGACGATGCGGGCGTACCCGGGGGCCGTCGCGAGGCCGACGGCGATCGTCGCCGGCACGGCCCCGGGCCCGGTGAACGCGATGACGACGAGCGCCAGCAGCAGGCCGGGCAGGGCGAAGAGGACCTCGAGCATGCGACTGACGCCCGCGTCGGTCGCCCGACCGACGAGGCCGCGACCGCCGAGGCCCGCCAGGACGCCGAGGGCCACACCCAGCCCGGTGCCGATCAGCGTGGCGACGAGCCCGATCGTCAGCGAGGCGCCGGCCCCGTGGACGACGCGGGTCCACACGCCTCGCCCCGACTCGTCGGTGCCGAACGGGTGCGCGGGCGACGGACCGGCGAACGCGTCGGTCGGCGACACGGCGAGCGGGTCGGCGGGGGCCAACAGGCCGGGTGCGATGGCCATCACGACGACCAGCAGGAGCAGGGCGGCCGCGACGAGTTCCGCCGGGCCGAGCGGCAGGCGCCGCCTGGCCACGCGGGACGAGGAGGCGCTGGCCGGGTCGGCGCCCCGGGGCAGGTCGGGCAGCGCGGTCATGCCGCGCGTCCTCTCGGGTCGACGGCGCGCTCGGCCAGGTCGCCGAGGGCCACCACGACGACGTAGGCGAGGGCCGAGACGAGGGCGACACCGGTCACGAGCGGGATGTCGCGCAACGTGACCGCCCCGAGCAGGGTGCGGCCGAGGCCCGGGCGGGCGAAGACCGACTCGACCACGACGGCCCCGCTGAGCAGCGAGCCGAACGCCCAACCCGACAGGGCGAGCCCGGGCAGGGCCGCGTGCCGGAGCAGGTGGCGGACGAAGAGCCCCGACGGGCCCTCGCCCCGGGCACGAGCCGAGAGGGCGAACGGAGTGGCCGCGGCGTCGAGGAGCGAGTCGCGGGTGACCTGGCCGAGGAACCCCGCGACGGGGATCGCGAGCGTGACGACCGGCAGGACGAGCCCCGCGGGAGTGCCCGTGCTCACCGGGGGCAGCAGCCCGAGCTCGGTGCTGAGGACCAGGATCAGCAGGCTGGCCAGCCAGAAGTGCGGCACGGCCGAGGCGACGACCTCGAGCCCGGACGACACCGCCGAGGCGACCCGGCCGCTGAGCGACGCCCACCAGGCCGTCGCGATCGCCAGCAGCCAGGCCACGACCAGGGCCAGCAGGGCGAGGCCGATCGTGCCCGGCAACTGGTCGAGCAGCAACCGGCCGACGTCGGTGCGCAGCGAGTACGAGGTGCCGAGGTCACCCGTCGCGAGTCGACCGAGCTGCGCGAGGTACTGGACGAGCAGCGGCTGGTCGAGGCCGTACTGCCGGCGGACCGTGTCGAGGGCCTCCGCCGACGCCTGCGACCCCGGACCGCCGAGGATCGCCTCGGCCGGGTCGCCGGGCACGAGCCGGATGGCGAAGAAGATCAGCGTCGCGACGGCCCAGAGCACGAAGACCGCACCGAGCAGGCGGCCGACGAGCCACCGACCCGCCCGTCGCCACCGCCCCGGACGCACCCGGTCAGCTCGCCTTGTACGCGTCGTACATCGTCGGCGCCTGGACCGTCGGCAGGGCACGGACGCCCTGGACGGCCGAGCGCACCAGGTAGTGGTTCTGCTGGTCGTACAGCGGCAGGACGTGCCACCCCTCGAGGATGATCTGCTGCGCCTGCTGGTAGAGGTCGGCGCGCTCGTCGGCGTCACTCGTCTCGGAGGCGCGGGTCAACAGGTCGTCGAGGGCCGGGTCGCTCGTCTGCGACAGGTTGGCGAAGTAGCCGCTCGGGGCCGGGGTGATGCCGTCGCTGTCGTAGAGGATGCGCAACACGTCGGGGCCGACCTTCGTGTACGGCGCGCTCACCAGGTCGTACTCGTTCGCGGCGAGGGCGCCGTACCAGCTCGAGAGGTCGAGGGGCTCGAGGGTGACGTCGAAGCCGAGGTCCTTCGCGCCGGCCTGGACCTGCTCGAAGAGCGACTGCTCGGCCGGGATCGACTGGTTCGTGCTCACCGGGAACGTCGCGGCGAGGCGCACGCCGTCCTTCGTCCGGTACCCGTCCGCGTCGCGGGTGGTCCACCCGGCCCGGTCGAGCAGGTCGTTCGCCGCGTCGGTGTCGACGTCGAAGAGCGACTCGTCGGAGAACGCCAGCGGCTCGACGCTCGACAGCGGGCTGTACGACCGCTTCGCCGTGCCGAAGAACAACGAGTCGATGCCCGAGTCGACGTCGACGCCGCGGATGAACGCCTCGCGGACGCTCGGGTCGTCGAAGGGCGCCTTGCCGGCGTTGAGCTCGATGCGGTTGGAGGCGCCCGGGCGCGGGGCGTCGATCTCGTCGAGCGAGTCGTCCTTCGCCGCGGCGACGAGGGTGTCGGGCTGCGCGTTGTCGATCACGTCGACCTGGCCGGCCTGCAGCGCCGCGTAGCGGGACGCCGAGTCGGGGATGAACCGCCAGACGATCTCGTCGAGGTACGCGGGCCCCTGGTGCCCGGCGTCGGCCGGCGGGGAGCTGTAGTCGTCGTTGCGGCTGAGGACGACCTGCTGCTGCTTGGTCCACGAGTCGACCACGAACGGGCCGGTGCCGACCGGCGACTCGCAGTTGACCTCTTGGCTGCGGGTCAGGGCCTCGGGTGACTCCATCGCGAGCCAGGGCTGCGAGAGGGACTCGAGGAGGGCGCTGTCGGGCTCGCTCAGGTCGAAGCGTGCCGTGCGGGCGTCGACCGCCTCGACGCCCGTGACCTTGCCGAGGGCGAGGTACCCGGTCGACGACAGCGTCGTGGGGTCTTGGAGGTGGGCGACGTTGGCCGCCACGGCGGCGGCGTCGAACGGCGTGCCGTCGGTGAAGGTCACGCCGTCCTTCAGCGTGAAGGTCCAGCTGAGGCCGTCGGAGGCCTCTTGCCAGGAGTCGGCCAGCCACGGCACGATGTCACCGTTCGCGTCCTTCGAGACGAGCGACTCGAGGTACTGCGTCGACACGAGCGCCTGCGGGTAGTTGCCGCCCACGTGGGGGTCGAGGCAGGTCGGCTCGGCGTCGCCCGAGGCGTAGGTGAGCGTGCCCCCGGAGACCGGGGTGGACGAGGCGTCGGGGTCGCCGCCGCTCGTGCAGCCGGCGAGCACGAGGCTCGCGACGGCGGTGGCGGCGATCAGGACGGGCAGGCGGCTGCGCATGGGGCTCCGGGCGTGGGGAGTGACGGGACGTCGGGTGGGATCCGCTGCCGCCGAGACGAGGACGGCATTCGTGGACCGGGTGCAACAAGTGCGCCGTCGAGTCTAGCGGCATGATGGTGGCCATGTCAGATGGACCAGGCCCGACCCGCCCTCGGCGGCCGGTCGGCCGACCCCGCCGTTCGTCCGCCGAGATGCTGGCCGACGCGGCCGCCGAGCTGTTCCTCGAGAACGGCTACGCCGGGACGACCGTCGACGACATCGCCCGCCGGGCCGGCGTGAGCCGCGGCACGTTCTTCAACTACTTCGAGGCCAAGTCCGACCTCTTCTGGCTCGACCTCGACCAGAGCCTCGCCGGACTCGGGGACCTGCTGCGCGCCTCCTCGGAGCTCTCGCCGGTCCGCGCGGTCGAGGCCGCGCTCGTGGCGCTCGCCGAGGCCCACGACCCCGAGCGCGTGCCCTGGGCGCTGACCCAGTCCGAGGCGATGGCCCTCGGCGACGACCTCGTCGCGTCGGCCGCCGTCCGGTTCGTGCGCCAGCAGGGAGCCGTCGCGTCGTACGTCGCCGAGCGCTCGGGTCGCGATCGCCCGGATCTCTCGGCCCAGGTGGTCGGATCGGCCCTGATCGCCGCCGCGGCGGCCGCGATCTCGACCTGGGCTCGAGCCGGGGTGAGGCGGGGTCCTCTGGGCCCCGTGGTGGCGGCGGCCGTGGGGCCCGTCGCGGACGGACTCGACGCCCAGGAGGCGCGCTCCGCCTAGACGGTCGGTGTCGGCGACGTCGAGGGGGACGTGGGCGACAGGACGTCGACGAGCTCGGCGCGCTTCGGGAAGACCCACTTGTTCATGGCCCAGTAGCGGAAGACCATGGCGAGCATGGTGCCGATGATCGGGCCGCTGACGAAGTCGGCGATCTCTTGCGTGGCCAGCGAGACGTTCGGCACCTCGAGGCCGAGGCCGTAGCGGGACAGGTAGGCGGGGGCCGAGTTGATGGCGACGCCGACGAGGCTGACGATCACGAACAACAGCATCTCGTGGGCGGTGTGACGCTCGCTCCGGTCGTCGAACGACCACTTCTTGTTCATCCAGTACGAGAAGACCGTCGCGACGATGATGCCCAGCGCGAGGGCGGTGACCGGATGCTGGGGGATGACGAACAGCTTGAGCCCGTAGTTGATCACCATGGTGATCACGAAGCCGATGCCCCCGACGACGAGGAACCGCGCCGCGGAGGGGTGCTCTCTGATGAGCTTGATGACTGCTTGCACTGCATCACGGTAGCCGAGAGCGTCAAGAAGTGGCTGGAAGCGACCACGGGATGCGTCACAAATCACCCCCCGAACGAGAGGGTGATCCCGCGCGACGCCGGAGGAGTGAGGCGGTCTCACACTTGCGGATGACATCTGGTCACGGCCTCATCACGGCGTGAGGAATCGTCGTCACTCTTGGCTAACGTCGTGCTCGTCGGACCGGGTCACCGGGACGACGACCGGTCGCCCCGGGGTGGGTCAGGGGCGACCGGTCCACCCTGACTCACGGAAGAGGACACCACTCATGAAGAAGACCGTGTCGACCGCCACCGCGCTGTCGACGGCCATCGTCATCGCCCTGGGGGGCATCGCACTGAGCGGACAGGCGGCACTCGCCCAGCCCGCCGTCGAGTCGGGGGGCGACCTCGCCCGACCGCAGGGAGATCCCGTCTCGGCGGACGAGGGCGACGAGGCCCGGGCTCCGGTCACCGTCACGCCGGCCCCGGAGGTGCCCGCACCTGCTGTGGAGGCAGCCGCCGCGGGCGAGGACGAGCCCACGCCGGCCGAGGAGGTGCCCGGTTCAGCCGAGGAGGTGCCCGCGTCCGAGGTGCAGGCCGACGACGAGGCCGACGACCAGGCGGCGGTCGTCGCACCTGGCACCCCTGTCGTGGAGTCACCGGCGCCCGACGCGTACGTCTCGGTCTCGACGGCGGGGGGAGCCGAGGGGGCGACCCTGCCCGTCACCGTGTCGGGCACCGGCGCGGTGGGCGCCGTCGTGACGATCACGTTCGAGCGCCTCGAAGCAGACGGGGCCTCGGCCGGTCCGGCCACGGTCGGCACCGACGACTCCGGCCGATGGACCGCGACCACGAGGCTGGCGAGCGGGGACTGGTCGGTGACGACCACCCAGCACCTCGTCGACCCCGCCGGTGAGCGCGTGAGCGAGGACTCGCCCGCGTCGGCGCCGGTGGAGTTCCGGGTCGTCGCCGTGACGCTCCCGGCACCCACGATCGACGGACCGGCGACCGGCGACCGGTTCGCGTCCGTCGGGGGAGAAGAGGCCGCCGTCACGGTGACCGGGGGTGGTGAGCCGGGCGCTCGCGTCCGACTGGCGGCCGCGGCCGAGGACGGGACCGACCTCGACTACGACGGGTCGACGTCGGTCGACGACGCCGGTCGGTGGTCCGCCACCGTCCGGGTACCCGTCGGGACCTGGACCCTCGGTGCGATCCAGGACGTCGTGGTCGACGCGGTCGTCACGCGGACGTCGCCGGGCGTCCTGGGTGGGACCTTCGTCGTCGAGGCCCGCGACCGCCTGGCGGCGCCCGTCGTCCTGTCGCCTCGGGAGGGCCACCGGTTCGAGCAGTCGACCGACGAGTCGCCCGGCTACGTCGACACCGTCTTCGAGGGCACCGGGGAGCCCGGGGCGATCCTGCTGCCGTTCTCGGGCACCCGCGCCGAGGTCGACGACTTCCTCGCGACCGTCGTGACCGAACCGAATCCGCCCTACGACTTCCCGATCGTGATCGGCGAGGACGGGACCTGGAAGATCTACGGAGCCCAGGTACCCGGTGACTACCTCTTCACGGCGGTCCAGTACGACGCGGCCTTCACCGTCCCGGTCTTCTCGGCCGGCGCGGACACGGTCGGCTACTCGGTCGGTGCGCGGGCCACGATGCCGACCGAGACCGGCGACCCGGGCGTGACGCCCGTCGTGGTGGCGACCGGTTCGGGGCTGCCGATCCGAGCCGCGAAGAACACCACGGCCCTTGCCTCCACCGGCTCGTCCGAGACGACGCCGTGGGCGGGTCTCGCCGGGATGGTGCTCGTGGGTCTCGGGGCGGCGACCGTCCTCGTCACCCGGCGCCGCGCCTCCCGGGGCTGACGCCTGAGCGGTCCGCGGTCAGCGACGAGCCGGGTCGGACGCCTTCCGGGGCGTCAGGCTCGGCTCGTCCGGTGTCGAGAGGGTGAGCACCGCTTCCTCGACGGCGTCGTGGTCCTCGAGCTGACGCTCCACGCGGCGCAGGGCGACGGCGACGTGCTCCTCGCTGTCGTCGCCCGTCATGTCGACGGCGGCGACCAGGTAGAGCCGGCCCGGTCCGACGAACTCGGTGTGCAGGTAGGTGACCCGCTCGATCTCGGGTCGGGCCAGCAGTCGTTCGAGCACGGTCGACTCGAGTTCGTCCGAGGGGCTCTCGCCGACGAGGAACCGCCGGTTGCGGTCGATCAGCACCAGCGCGACCACCCCGAGCAGCACGCCGACGGCGATCGAACCGATCGCGTCGAACACCGCCGACCCGGTGACCTGGTGCAGGAAGATGCCGAGGAAGGCGATCAGCAGGCCGATCAGGGCCGCCGCGTCCTCGGCGAACACCGCCCGTAGCGTCGAGTTCGAGCTGCGCAGCACGTGCCGCAGCGTCGGCACCCGGCGTTCGGCCGCCGAGCCGCGGGCCTGGCGGAAGGCCTGCAAGAACGAGGTGCCCTCGAGCACGAAGGCGATCGCGAGGACGACGTAGTTGATCAGATAGTTCTCCGCCTCTTCTTCGGCGGTCAACTGCGAGATGCCGTGCTGGATCGACACGACGGCGCCGACGGTGAACAGGCCGAAGGCGGCGAACATCGACCAGACGTACGTCTCCTTGCCGTAGCCGAGAGGGTGCGCGTCGTCCCGGCGCTTGACGCCGCGCTTGTCGGCGATGAAGAGGAAGACCTCGTTGCCCGTGTCCGCCCACGAGTGCGCCGACTCGGCGACCATCGACGCCGATCCCGTCAGGAAGGCGGCGACCGTCTTCGCGACGGCGATCAGCAGGTTGGCGAGGAACGCCACGATCACGGTGACCGTGCTCTCGGGCTTGGCCGGTGGGGCGGACGGGGTGGAGGACATGGCCTCGATCCTGCTCCTCGGGACGGCCTCGCGCCTCCTCGGCTCTGACGGTAGGATCGACCACGCATCGATCCGGCCATCACCGGGGAGCACCCGGAAGAAAGCGACCGGCGGGCCACGGCCCGGTGGTCGTCGGTAGAACCGGGCGGGGCAGGCCCGTCACAGCCGCAGCAGAGCGGTCGCGGTCACCGTCCGAGAGGGCGACGACGGCGGCAAGCGGGGTGGTACCGCGCCACCCGGGTCAGGCACCCGGTCGGCGTCCTCGTGGTCAGAAGGTCCCTCGGCCAGTGCAGCGGGGGCGACCCACCGCACGACCTGGAGAACCGATGACCTACCCCAAGGGTTCCGACGCCACCGGCGTCCCCGCCTCGCCGCGCTTCCCCGAGATCGAGACCGGCGTCCTCGCCTTCTGGAAGCGCGACGACACCTTCGCCGAGTCGATCCGGGCCCGCGAGGGCTGCGACGAGTGGGTCTTCTACGACGGCCCGCCGTTCGCCAACGGGCTGCCGCACTACGGCCACCTGCTGACGGGCTACGCCAAGGACGTGTTCCCGCGGTACCAGACCATGCGCGGCAAGCAGGTGCACCGACGCTTCGGCTGGGACACCCACGGGCTGCCCGCCGAGCTCGAGGCGATGCGCCAGCTCGGGCTGACCGAGAAGCACGAGATCGACGACATGGGCATCGACGTCTTCAACGCCGCCGCCCGCAAATCGGTGCTGCAGTACACCGACGAGTGGCAGCAGTACGTCACCCGCCAGGCGCGCTGGGTCGACTTCGACCACGACTACAAGACCCTGGACGTCGACTACATGGAGAGCGTCGTCTGGGCCTTCAAGCAACTGCACGACAAGGGCCTCGCGTACGAGGGCTTCCGTGTGCTGCCCTACTGCTGGCACGACCAGACGCCCCTGTCGAACCACGAGCTCCGCATGGACGACGACGTCTACAAGAACCGACAGGACCAGACGGTCACCGTCGCCTTCCCGCTCGTCGGCGCCAAGGCCGAGGCGCTCGGCCTGACCGGCGTCGAGGCGCTGGCTTGGACGACCACCCCGTGGACCCTCCCGACCAACATGGCCCTCGCCGTGGGGCCGGCCATCGACTACGTCGCCGTGCCCCACGCCCTGTTGCCGGGCGTGCGCACCGGCGACCAAGAGCTGCTGACCGGCAGCGTGTTCCTGCTCGCCGCCGACACGCTCGGCGCCTACGCGCGCGACCTGGGCTACGAGTCCGCCGAGGCCGCCCAGGCCGCCGTCACCGCGACCTTCACCGGCGCCGAGCTCGAGGGCGTCGAGTACGACCGCATCTGGGACGTCTACGCCGACACCGAGGCCTGGGGCACCGAGAACGCCTGGCGCCTGCTGGTCGCCGACTACGTCGCCACCGGCGAGGGCACCGGCATCGTGCACCAGGCCCCGGCGTACGGCGAGGACGACCAGCTGGTCTGCGCCGCCGCCGGCATCCCCGTCATCGTCTCGGTCGACGACGGGGGGCGCTTCCTGCCGATGTTCGACGAGCTGGGCGTCGCCGGCCTGCAGGTCTTCGAGGCCAACAAGCCGCTCGTGCAGCGCCTCCGCGCCGACGGTCGCCTGCTGCGCCTCGCCAGCTACGAGCACAGCTACCCGCACTGCTGGCGCTGCCGCAACCCCCTGATCTACAAGGCGGTGTCGAGCTGGTTCGTGCGCGTCACCGAGTTCCGCGACCGCATGGGCGAGCTGAACCAGCAGATCACCTGGGTGCCCGACAACGTCAAGGACGGCCAGTTCGGCAAGTGGGTCGGCAACGCCCGCGACTGGTCGATCTCGCGCAACCGCTACTGGGGCTCGCCGATCCCGGTGTGGAAGAGCGACGACCCCGCCTATCCGCGCGTCGACGTCTACGGCTCGCTGGCCGAGATGGAGGCCGACTTCGGTCGCCTCCCGACGAACGCCGACGGCGAGCCCGACCTGCACCGTCCGTACATCGACGAGCTCACCCGCCCGAACCCCGACGACCCGACCGGGCAGAGCACCATGCGCCGCATCGAGGACGTCCTCGACGTCTGGTTCGACAGCGGCTCGATGCCGTTCGCCCAGGTGCACTACCCGTTCGAGAACCAGCAGTGGTTCGACGAGCACAGCCCCGCCGACTTCATCGTCGAGTACATCGGCCAGACCCGCGGCTGGTTCTACACGCTGCACACGCTGTCCACCGCGCTGTTCGACCGTCCGGCCTTCTCGAACGTGGTCAGCCACGGCATCGTGCTCGGCTCCGACGGCCAGAAGATGTCGAAGAGCCTGCGCAACTACCCCGACGTGAGCGAGGTCTTCGACCGCGACGGGGCCGACGCCATGCGTTGGTTCCTCATGTCGAGCTCGGTGATCCGCGGCGGCAACCTCGTCGTCACCGAAGAAGGCATCCGCGAGGGCGTCCGGCAGTTCCTGCTGCCTCTCTGGAGCACCTGGTACTTCTTCTCGCTCTACGCCAACGCCGCGTCCGGAGGCGCGGGTCGTCACGCCGCCCCCGGTTACGACGCGCAGTGGCGAACCGACTCGAGCGACGTCCTCGACCGCTACCTGCTCGCGAAGACGCGCCTCCTGGTCTCCGACGTCGAGGCCGCGCTCGACGCCCTCGACACGCCGCGGGCCACCGCGACGCTGCGCGACTTCGCCGACGTGCTGACCAACTGGTACGTCCGGCGCTCGCGCGACCGGTTCTGGTCCGGCGACGACGTCGACGCGTTCGACACCCTCTTCACGGTGCTCGAGACCCTCACGCGGGTCGCGGCCCCGCTCGCCCCGCTCGTCGCGGACGAGATCTACAAGGGCCTCACCGGGGGGCGCTCGGTGCACCTGACCGACTGGCCCGACGCCTCGGCGTTCCCGGCCGACGACGCCCTCGTGGCCTCGATGGACGCCGTCCGGGCCGTCGCGTCGAGCGGCCTGGCGCTGCGCAAGGCCCAAGGTCTGCGCGTCCGTCTGCCGCTGGCCCGTCTGACGGTCGTCACGCCCGACCCGGCGGGCCTCGAGGCCTTCGCCGACATCGTGCGCGACGAACTCAACGTCAAGCAGGTCGTCGTGACCCGCCTGACCGAGGAGAGCCTCGGCGAGTACGGCGTCACCCGCAAGCTCACCGTCAACGCCCGGGCCGCCGGCCCCCGCATCGGCAAGCAGGTGCAGCAGGTCATCCCCGCGGCGAAGAAGGGCGACTGGCAGCCCGCGGGCGAGAACGTCGTCGTCGGCGGCGTCGAGCTGCTGCCGGGGGAGTTCACCCTCGAGCTGGCGGTCGCGGACGCGTCGAGCGCCCTCGCCTTCGTGGGCGACGGCGGCTTCGTGCTGCTCGACACCGCGACCACGCCCGAACTCGAGGCCGAGGGCCTGGCTCGTGACGTCGTCCGCGCCGTCCAGCAGGCCCGCAAGGTCGCCGACCTCGACGTGTCCGACCGCATCACGACGACGCTCACGACCGACGCCGTCGCGGCCGCCGCCGTCGAGGCACACCGCGAGCTGATCTCTCGCGAGACCCTGACCGCCGAGCTGATCGTCGACGTCCACGAGGGCGTCGATGACAGGCCCGAGAAGACCGTCGTCGGATCGGGCCCCGGCTCGGCCGTCGTCGTGGAGGTACGACGCGCATGACCCCCAAGAAGAACGACCGCACCGGCGAACCCGCGGACGACCGCGGGGGCGAGTTCGCGGCCGGGGCGCAGCGCGTCTCCGACGAGCTGACGGCGCGCATCGGCGAGCAGGCCCCGCAGCCCCGGCTCGAACCGACCCGGCGCGCCGTCGAGCTGCTCGGCGACCCGCAGCGGGCCTACCCGGTGATCCACCTCACGGGCACCAACGGCAAGACGTCGACCAGCCGCATGATCGAGAGCATCCTGCGGGCGCACGGCCTGCGCACCGGCTTGATGACGAGCCCGCACCTCGTGCGCCTCAACGAGCGCATCGTCGTCGACGGCGAACCGATCAGCGACGAGCGCCTGGTCGCCAACTGGGACGACATCCAGCCCTACCTGACCATGGTCGACACCGACCTCGAGGCCTCGGGCGAGCCCGCCCTGACCTTCTTCGAGGCCCTGACGGTGCTCGCCTTCGCCTGCTTCGCCGACGCCCCCGCCGACGTGGTCGTGCTCGAGGTCGGCATGGGAGGCGAATGGGACAGCACGAACGTCGCGGACGGCCAGGTCGCCGTCTTCACCCCGATCGCGCTCGACCACCAGAACCGACTCGGCTCGACCGTGGCCGAGATCGCCCGCACCAAGGCCGGCATCGTCAAGCCCACCGCCGCCGTCGTCTCGGCGTCGCAGACCCCCGAGGCGCTGGCCGAGCTCGAACGCGCCGTCGAGCTGAGCGAGGGGTCGCTCGCGGTCGAGGGCACCGCCTTCGGCGTCGAGTCGACCACCGTCGCGGTCGGCGGCCAGGTCGTCACCATCCGCGGGCTCGCCGGCCGCTACGACGACCTGCTGCTGCCGCAGTTCGGTGACCACCAGGCCCAGAACGCGGCCGTCGCGGTCGCGGCCGTCGAGTCCTTCCTCGGCGGCGGGTCGCAACCGCTCGACCACGAGGTCCTCGCCGAAGGACTCGCGAGCGCGACCTCTCCCGGTCGCCTGCAGATCGTGGCCAACGAGCCGACGATCCTGGTCGACGCCGCGCACAACCCGCACGGCGCCCGCGCCCTGGCCAAGGCGCTCGACGACTATTTCCAGTTCGGCGGCGTCGTCGCGGTGCTCAGCGTGCTGGCCGACAAGGATGCCGCGGGCATCGTCCGCGCCCTGGCGCCCACGGTCACCCAGTTCGTCGTGACCAGCTCGCAGTCCGACCGAGCGATCGACGCCGACGAGCTCGCCGCCATCGCGGTGGGCGTCGTGGGCGCGGACCGCGTCGTCGTCGAGACCGACCTCGTGGCGGCCCTCCGCACGGCGCGCGACCTGGCCGACGAGGTCGAGGGCGACGAGCCCGGCGGCGTCGTCGTGACGGGTTCGATCACGCTGGTCGGCGACGTCATCGCCCTGTCGCAGCAGCCCGAGGGTCTCTCGTGACGACCGCGCCGCCTCCTGCCGGAGGGGGAGCCGACGCCGGAGCCGGCGGGCGATCGCGTCGCCCGCGCCGACGTCGCGGAGCGGCGGAGAGCTTGCTCTCGATCGTCCTCGTGCTCGAGGCCATGACGCTGTTCTTCGTCACCCTCGTCGTCTTCGGGCGGCAGTTGCTGCCCGCCGGCGTCGCCTGGGGCGGAGGCCTCGGCGCGATCGTGCTGACGCTGATCGTCTCGCAGACCCTGCGCTGGCGCTGGGGCGTCGCCCTCGGCTGGCTCGTCCAGCTCGGCCTGGTGGCCTGCGGGTTCCTCGACCCGGTCATGTTCGTCGTGGCCGCCCTGTTCGTCGCGATCTGGACCTACTGCCTCGTCAAGGGCACGCAGCTCGACCGCATGAACGCCGCCCGGCTGCGCGACGCCCCCGGCGACGGGGCCTGAGCCGAGACCCACCGACCCGTTCGCCGGGCGTCCGCCCACGAGCCACCCGCCACCCACCGAAAGAGGAGCAATGTCCGATCTCGAAGAAACCCTCGTCCTCGTCAAGCCCGACGGCGTCGCCCGCGGCCTGACCGGCGAGATCCTGCGCCGCATCGAGGCCAAGGGGTACTCGCTCGTCGACGTCCGCCTCGTGCAGGCCGACCGCGACCTGCTCGCGAAGCACTACGAGGAGCACGTGGGCAAGCCCTTCTACGAGCCCCTCGTCGAGTTCATGCAGAGCGGCCCGACCGTCGCGCTGCGGATCGCGGGCAACGCCGTCATCGCGGGCTTCCGCTCGCTGGCCGGCACGACCGACCCCACGACCGCGGCTCCCGGCACGATCCGGGGCGACCTCGGCCGCGACTGGGGCCTGAAGGTGCAGCAGAACCTGGTGCACGGCAGCGACAGCCCCGAGAGCGCCGCGCGCGAGCTGGCCCTCTGGTTCTGAGCCACCCGCCGGCGTGACGCCGGAGACCACCGAGCCCGCGCCTCCTGATCGACTCAGGAGGCGCGGGCTCGGTCGTGTCGACGGCTCGCGTCGTCAGGGGGTCGGCGTCGCCGTCGAGCCCTCGGTCTCGCCCGTGCTGGTGTCGTCGGTCGAGGCGCCGTTCTGCACCTCGGCGACGAACTGGGCGAAGGTGCTCGCGTCGGTCAGCGAGCCCTGGTACTGCTGGCCGTTCACCAGGACGAGCGGGGTGCTCGCGAGCTTGTCGAGCGACGAGTTCGGGATCGGGTCGTTCAGCGCCCGCTGGGTGGCCGAGGCGACCCAGTCCTCGAAGTCACCGCCCTTGATGCACGAGGGGATCTGGTCGTCGGTCGCCCCGGCACCCTGCACCAGGGTGACGAGCTCGTCGTTCGTCAGGCCCCGGGTGTTCTCTTCGGGCTGCTGCGCGAACAGGGCCGTGTTGACGTCGAGCGCCTTGTCGGGCTCGTGGTTGGCGACGCAGGCGAAGGCGTTGGCGGCCCGGGTCGAGTACCGGCTGCCCTGCGAGGCGTTGTCGAGGAACCCGATGGGGTGGATCGCCAGCGTCGCGGCGCCGCTCGACACGGCCTCGTCGAGCTGCTGGGCGTTCGTCGTGTCGAACTGGCCGCAGAACGGGCACATGTAGTCGAGGTAGACCACGATCGACGGCACGTCACCCGAGGCGCTCGGGGCCGGGGTCGGCGTCGCGTCGGCCGCGAGGGCGCCACTCGGGACGGCGGTGACCGCTCCGTTCGAGCCCTCGAGCACGAGGCCGTCGCTCGCCATGTTCGCGGGGCCGGGACCGGCCGGCTTGATCGACTGCGTGATGACGAGCGCGACGATCGCGAGGACCGCCACCACACCGACGACCAGGCCGCCCTGCAGGAGCCACTTGTTGCGTCGGCGCCGTCGGGCCTCGGCCTCACGGGTGATGCGGGCCTTCTCGCGGGCCGCCTCTCGGCGTTCCTTCTTGCTGGCGGGGGAGTCGGTGGGTGGCGTCATCAGTCCTCGTCGTGGCTCGGTGGTCGTCGGACCAGACTGGCGAGGTCGTCCTGGATTCCGCTGGGAGCACCCTGAGTGCGACGGACGGCGCCCGCGCGACCGCGCCGGGGACGAGAGGAGGCGCGGGTCACCCGAACAGCGTCGGCAGCAGCAGCGGGAACACGACGACGATGGTCGTGGCGACGACGATGTAGTTCAGCACCGGCAGCACCCACGAGTAGGGGAGGAACCGTGCCGCCGCCCGCTGGAGCGGCCCCTCGGGGACGGTGACGCCCCGAGCGGCGCCCCACACCGTGAACACCCAGAACAGCGGGATGGTGAAGAGCCAGACGAGCATGCACCACGGGCAGAGCGCACCGATGACGAACACCGTCTGCGTGAAGAGCCAGGTGACGAAGACCCAGGCGAGCAGCAGCCCGAGGTTGAACGCCAGCCAGAACCACCGGGCGAAGCGGGCGCCGGCGAGGAGGCCGAGGCCCACCGCCACGGGGGCGGCGAAGCCGATCAGGCCGAGGATCGGGTTGGGGAAGCCGAAGAGCGAGGCCTGCCAGCTGTTGATGACCGGCGAGCAGCCCACGAACGGGTTGACGTCGCAGCCGAGCGCCGCGCCCGGGTTCTCGAGCAGCCTGAACTTGTCGAGGGTGAGGGCGAAGGCGCCCACGAGGCCGCCGAGACCGGCGACGATGAGCAGCACGGCCGCGACGAACGGGGTGCGGCCGGTGGGCAGGGTCACGGCCCGAGGCGTCTCGACGGTCACGTTCAGCAGTATCGCACGGGCCGTCGGGGCGTCCACTTTGACCCCGCACCGGCGTGGGCGTGCGATAATCGAGCCAGTCGTGGGGCCCAGGCCCCGAGATCCAGGCTTACCGGGCACTGCCGGCCGTCGTCGTCACGCGAGAGATCGCGTTCTCGACCAGGTCGAGCCGAAACCGGGCCAGAGCGCAGGCGCTCATCGTCGGATGGCCAGTTCCGAACCAGCAAGGCGACACGAAGAACAGCACGTCGACGAACGACATCGAGGGCGACGACCGCAGGTCGGTCGACACCCCGGGTGACCGAACGTGGCGTGTCCGACAAGGCGCGCCGTGAGAGGGCGCGGTGGTCAGGGGCAGGTGCGACGTCACCGCCCGACCACGACACGAGAATTCCTGCCGACGGCATGGCCTCGGCGGGGCGAGGAGCGCACCGCAAGTGGTGAACGACAACACAGACAACGACGGACGTCCGAAGAAGAGAAGGGGATTGTTCGCAGGCCTCAGGGCTCGCCAGGCGGCGGTCGACGCCGCCTCGGCGACGACCCCGGCCGCGCAGCAGCCAGCACTCCCTTCACCCGTCCGGACGACAGACGACGCCCAGGAGGCATCACCCGTGACCCACGAGACCGAGACCACCGACGAGCAGGTCGCGGCCCAGGCCCCGACCTCCGAGCCGTTCACCACCGACGCCGTCGCCGAGGCGTTCGTCGCCACGGCGACCCGGCCGGCCCAGGCGGACGACGAATCGTCCGCGTCGCCGATCCCGGCGAACCTGACGACCACGACGCTGATCTTCCACGCACCCGAGATCACCGTCCTGCCGGCACGCCCCGGGCGACGACAGCGCGACGACCGCGACGACCGGTACGACCGCGACGATTCGTGGGACGACGACCGCGATGGCGACGACGACCGTGACGAGCGCGACGACCGTGACGACCGCGAGCAGCAGCCCGCCTCACGCCGCCGTCAGCGCGGCCGCTCGCAGGACCGCGAAGAGCGCGACTCCGAGACCCGTGGTCGCGACCGCGACCGCGCGCCCCGTCAGGCGGAGCTCATCACCGAGCCGCAGCGCATCAAGGGCTCGACGCGTCTCGAGGCGAAGAAGCAGCGTCGCCGCGACGGCCGCGACGCCGGGCGCCGCCGCACCGTCATCACCGAGGCCGAGTTCCTCGCCCGTCGCGAGAGCGTCGACCGCAAGATGATCGTCCGCTCGTCGGGCGACCGCATCGAGATCGGCGTGATGGAGGACGGCACCCTGGCCGAGCACTACGTCGCCAAGGCGCAGAACGTGTCGCTCATCGGCAACGTCTACCTCGGTCGCGTGCAGAACGTGCTGCCCAGCATGGAAGCCGCCTTCGTCGACATCGGACGTGGCCGCAACGCCGTCCTCTACTCGGGCGAGGTCGACTGGGACTCCCTGACGACGGGCAACCAGCCCCGTCGCATCGAGCTGGCCCTCAAGCCCGGCGACCGCGTGCTCGTCCAGGTCACGAAGGACCCGGTCGGACACAAGGGCGCTCGTCTCACGAGCCAGATCTCGCTGCCGGGCCGCTACCTCGTCTACGTGCCCAACGGCTCGATGAACGGCATCAGCCGCAAGCTGCCCGACACCGAGCGTGCGCGTCTCAAGAAGATCCTCAAAGAGGCCCTGCCCGAGAACACCGGCGTCATCGTGCGCACGGCGGCCGAGGGTGCGACCGAAGAGCAGCTGACCCTCGACGTCAAGCGCCTCACGAACCAGTGGGCCGACATCGAGAAGAAGGTCGCGGCGGGCAACGCCCCGAACCAGCTGCACTCCGAGCCCGACCTGCTGATCAAGATCGTGCGCGACGTCTTCAACGAGGACTTCCACGAGATGGTCATCGACGGTGACGAGGCGTTCGACACGCTGCAGTCCTACCTGTCGGCCGTGGCCCCCGACCTCATGGACCGCGTCAAGCGCTACGAGGGCGACAAGGACGCGTTCGACGAGTACCGCCTCAACGAGCAGATCGAGAAGGCCCTCGACCGCAAGGTCTGGCTGCCCTCGGGCGGCTCGCTCGTCATCGACCGCACCGAGGCGATGACCGTCGTCGACGTCAACACCGGCAAGTTCGTCGGCTCGGGCGGCAACCTCGAAGAGACGGTCACCAAGAACAACCTCGAGGCCGCCGAAGAGATCGTCCGTCAGCTGCGTCTGCGCGACATCGGCGGCATCATCGTCGTCGACTTCATCGACATGGTGCTCGAGTCCAACCGCGACCTCGTGCTGCGTCGCCTGGTCGAGTGCCTCAGCCGTGACCGCACCAAGCACCAGGTCGCCGAGGTCACGTCGCTCGGGCTCGTCCAGATGACGCGCAAGAAGCTGGGCCTCGGCCTGGCCGAGTCGTTCTCCGAGGCCGGCAGCGCCGCGCGCGTCCAGGAGCAGCAGCCCCGCAAGGGCGGCCAGCAGGGCGATCGCCGACGGGGCGGCCAGGCCGGCGGGTCCGGCAAGTCGGGCGGCAACGGCCACAACACGGGCGCCGGTGCGGGCACCGCTCCGCAGTCCGGTCGTGGCGGCCCCTCGGCGCCGACCGGTGGGGCGCACCCCACGACGGGCACCCACGCCATCACCGACGACGTGAAGAACGCCCTCTCGCGCATCGCGGCGAGCACCATCGCCCACGCCGAAGAAGGCGGCGTCAAGGACGACGACGCGGCCAGCCAGGCCGCGGCGGCCGTCGAGGCCGCCATCGACGCCGCAGCGGCGGGCGCCACGAAGGCCGAGCCGGCTGCCGAGACCACCGGTGACACCACGGACGACGGCCGTCGCGGTCGTTCGGGACGCAAGGGTCGCCGTGGTTCGTCCCGCGCCGCCCGCGAGGCAGGCGAGACCACCGACGAGTCGGCACGCGCCGAGTCGGCACCCGCCGAGTCGACGACCACCGACTCGAGCGCCGGCGTGATCGAGATCCCCGCGGCGGCTCCGGCCGAGCGGTCGGCCCCGGCCGCTGCCGAGGCCGCACCCGTCGACGAACCCACGGAGGCGCCGGTCGCGAAGACCACGGAGCGTCGCCGCTCGTCGGCCACGGTCTCGACCCCGGACGCCACGGTCGCGATCCTCGACATCCCCGTGGCGACCACGCGTCGCGAGCCTCGTCGCATCAGCAGCCAGGACGCCGAGCAGCTGCTCGACTCGGTGCTGGGTGCGTTGCCCGAGCCGAAGCAGCCCGGACAGGGGCGTTCGCGTTCGCGCCGCGCCTCCAGCCAGGGCACGACCGCGGCGGCTCCGGCCGAGCCGACGGCGTCCGGCGAGTCCGGTCCGTTCATCCTGGGCGTGGGGGTCAGCTCCGACGATCTGTGAGTCGTCTAGGGTGACTTCGTGCCTCTGACCCAGCCCGGAACCCCGACCGTCAGGTCGAGGTTCCGGGCTGTGTCCGTCTCGGCCTCGGGGCCCGAGGGGCGCGAACGTCTGCTCGTGGCGGGCACGGCCCTCGTCGTCGTCCTGGTGGCCCGCTTCGCCCTCGGTCTCGTCGCCCTCGTCGGGTCGGCGGTCGGCTTCTCGGTGACGGCGTTCCCCAGCGGGTTCGTCGCGACGCCGGTCGGGCAGTTCCTCGGCAGCTTCGTGCTCTACCCGTTCCCGTTCTACGTCGCCTCGTTCGTCGTGCTCGTCGCCGTCCGGCCGCTGACGCCGCGGTCCGACCTCCGGACGGTGGTCCGCCACGCGGTCGTCGCGGGCGGCGTCGGGACGATCGCGTTGGCGGTCGTCGGAATCGTCCCGGGCATCGTGCTCTCGATCGACGGCGGCACCTGGGTGAACCTCGCCCTCTACCTGACGACCATCCCGCTGTCGGCCGGCATCGTCGACACGGCCCTGCTCGTCGCCGGCGCCGTGCTCGCCCGACTGTGGCTGGGCGGCGGCGAGGGTGACGAGGTCTGGGCGGTCGAGCCCGCGCCCCGGGCCGCCGAGGCCGAGGCGGACGACGACGCGACCGACGTCGACGACGACACCGCGCCTCCTGCCGTCGCGGACGACCGGCTCACCCGCCTCCCGACGATCGTCTCCGCGGGGCCGTCGGCCCCCGTCGTGCCGCCCGAGCGTCCCGTCGTGCCGGCGCACCCGGCCCCCGCACCGGACGACTGGTCGCGCTTCGCGCCCCCCGCCGGTCCGAGCGAGGACGACCGATGAGCGCTCCCGTCCAGGAGCGCACCGAGCACGCCGGGCACGGCGTCGGTCGTCGTGCGCGCCGGGCGCCGTCGCGCGTCCCCCTGCTCGTGGCCGGAGGGCTCGTGCTCGCCGTGCTCGTGGCGGTCCGCCTCGCCTCGCCCCTGCTCGGCCCGGGTCTGCTGCCGAACGCACTGCAGGACTTCGTCACGCTGACCATCAGCGTCATCGTCGAGTCCATGCCGTTCGTCCTGCTCGGCATCGTGCTGTCCATCGTCGTTCAGGAGTGGCTGCCGCAGGCGTTCTTCTCGTCCTGGCTGCCCAAGAGGGGGCTGCCCCGTCGCGCGGTCATCTCGTTCCTCGGCATGTTCCTGCCGGTCTGCGAGTGCGGCAACGTGCCGTTGGCGCGCGGCCTCGTGCTCAAGGGCTTCACGGTCTCGGAGTCCATGACCTTCCTGCTGGCGGCGCCGATCCTCAACCCGATCACGATCATCACCACGCACCAGGCGTTCGGGTGGGACAACGGCATCCTCGTGGCCCGGCTGATCGGCGGGTTCGTCATCGCGAACCTGATCGGCTGGCTGTTCAGCAAGCACCCGAACCAGCAGAGCCTGCTCACCTCGTCGTTCGCGGCCGAGTGCCGGGTCGACGACGGCCACGCGCACGGGCGGGGTCGCACGGCGAAGAGCGTCGACCTGTTCCGCCGCGAGATGTCGACGATGATGCCGGCGCTCTTCATCGGGGCGGCCATCGCCGGCGCGATCCAGACGATCGTGCCGCGGTCGGTGCTCGTGACGCTCGGCAGCAACCCGGTCTGGTCGGTGCTGGCGATGATGGTGCTGGCCTTCGTCATCTCGATCTGCTCGAACGTCGACGCGTTCTTCGTGTTGCCGTTCGCCTCGACGTTCATGCCCGGCGGCATCGCCGCCTTCCTCGTCTTCGGCCCCATCATCGACGTCAAGATGCTGGCCCTGCTGCGGACGACCTACACACCCAAGGTGCTCGGGCAGGTCACCCTCGTGGTGGCCCTGACGAGTGCCGCGATCGGACTGGTGGTCAACTATGTCGCCTAGCCCTGCTCCCGGCCCCTGGCGCCGACTGCTCGACCGGTGGCAGGGGGTGCTGCTGACGCTCGTCGTCGGCGTCGCGACCCTCTGGCTCGCCGCGACCGGCCAGCTCGTGCTGTACATCCACCCCCGGTACGACGTCTTCACGGTCGTGATGATCCTCATCGGCATCGCGTTGTCGCTGGCCACGCTGGCGTTCTCGCCCGTCCGGGACGACGACGCGCACGACGGCCACGACCACGACCACGACCACGACGGACGTCTCGCCGCGGCCGAGGTGCCCGCGGCCGAGGGCGCCCTCCGCCCGCGCCGACGCCGGCCGGTCGCCACGGGTGCCCGCCGCCTCGCCTTCTCGGCGGGCGTCGCCGTCACCGCGGCCATCGCGATCGCCGTCGTCGCCCTGCCCCCGGCCACCCTCACCAGTGCCACGGCCGGCCAGCGCGACGTGAACTCGTCGACCGCGGCGCTCGACCGCACGACCGTGGCCGACGCGACCGGCGCCTCCTCGGACGCCTACCGGTCGTTCAGCGTCCTCGACTGGGCCGGCCTGCTGCGGCAGACGACCGACCTCGCCTTCTACGAGGGCAAGACCGCCGACGTAGTCGGCTTCGTCACGCCGTCCGACACCGACCCCGACGACGTCTTCTACGTCTCGCGCTTCGTCATCACCTGCTGCGCGGTCGACGCCCAGCCCGTCGGCGTGCCGGTCTACCTGCCGGGCTGGCAGGACCAGGTCGCCGCCGACGACTGGGTCGAGGTCACGGGTGGCTTCGACACCAACCGCAGCAGCTCGAGCCAGGACCCCGTCGCCCTCGTGCCCGACGACGTCACGACCGTGGGACAGCCCAGTGACCCGTACCTCTACTGAGGGCGGGCGGGGCCGGGGCACGACGGGAGGGGCCACGCCCGACCCGTTCGCCTCCGACCCCGTGTTCCTCACCGAGCAGGACGCCCGTGAGGCCGGCGCCCGCTGGCGCACGCGGTGGATCGCCGTCGTCACCGTGCTCGCGGTCGTCTGCGCCGCCTTCGTCGGGCTGACCTACTTCCAGGGTCCGAAGGCGGGCGAGACGCAGGTCGACACGACGGCCGTGGTCGAACGTCCCGGCCAACAGCTGCGGGTGTTCGCCAACCAGGCGCTCGCCCACGTCGACGCTTCGCAGGTGGTCGTGACGCCCGCGGCCGCGTTCACGGTGCAGACCTCGGGCGACGTGGTCGCGGTGACCTTCACCGTCCGGCTCGCCTACGACACCGACTACCACGTCCGCATCGGCGGCGTCTCGAGCGTCTACCAACGACAGACCTCGACCCTGGAGGCGCGGTTCAGCACGCCCCCGGCGACGCTGTACCGGCTCGTGCGGGGCACCGGCGGGGCCGACGACCACATCGAACGAGCCGGGCTGCGGGGCTCCGATCGCACGACCGTCTGGTCGGCGCCGCGCATCCAGGCCTATGAGGTGTTCGACTCGGCGGTCGCGGTCGTCACGGACGACGGGACGCAGAGCAGCCTCAGCCTCGTGTCGCTCGACGGGGCCGCCGTCGAGACCCTCCCCGTGCCCGACCAGCCGGGCCTGATCACGCGCTTCGCGGCCGACCGAGCCACCACGACGCTGGCGTTCTCGTTCCGTCCCACGGGCTCGGACGTCGAGACGCTCTACACGCTGCCCTTGCAGGGGCAGCGGGCGGTGGCCCCGGTCCTCGGACTCTCCGGGCAGCCCGTCGAACCGGCCGGCTGGGCCTTCGTGCCGGGTGAGGACGTCGTCGTCGTCCAGGCCGTCGACGACTCGGTGAGCGTCATCGACCTCTCGGGAGTCGACCCGGTCCGCCCGGTCGGCACGTACTCGCTGTTGCAGGGCGTCTCGCTCGACGGCACCACCCTGATCGCGGCGTCGGCCATCGCGTCCATGGTCGTCGACCTCGCCACGGGGGACGAGCGCCCCCGCGCGCCCGCACCGGTCGACGGGGTCCTCCCGTTCGCCGGACCCCTCGTGGCCCTCGACTCCGACCACGTCGTGCAGCAGGTGTCGGTGCCGTCCGACGACGGGCTCACGTACCGCACGCTCGTGGTCGCCGACGACGGCACCACGTCGCGGACGCTCTGGCAGCCCCCGAGCGCGACGGGTGTGATCGAGGGCTTCGACGTCTCGCCGAACGGGCAGTACCTGGCGGTCCAGTCGGTCGGGGACGCGACGACGCCGACGGACTACTCGTACACGATCGACCCCGTGGCCGACGGGGTCACGACCACCATCGTCGACATCGCCTCGGGTGCGGTCGTGGCCAGCTACGAGGGCTTCGACACGACCTGGTGACCGCGCTGGGCGGGGTCATCCGGTGGACGGGGGCTCAGGCCGTGAGACCGCGTTTGACCCGCTGGGACACCCGTAGTCCGCTGCGCTCGAGACGGCGGGCCAGGTCGAGGCCCGTCACGGCGACGGCGCCCCCGGCGATCAAGTCGGCCCGTCGTGACTCGGGCACGTCGTAGTGGTCGTGGTCGAAGCCGCGGCGGGGGATGCCGTGACGCGCGGCGAAGGCGTGCAACTCGTCGTACGAGTCGTCGCTCACCAGGTGTGCCCACAGGGTGTCGTGGGCCGGCCACACGGCCTCGTCGATCAGGATCACGCCCTGGATGCTAGTCGTCGGCCCGCCGACGGGCGCGCGAGTCCCCGAGCGGAGGAGGCGCGGGGCCGGCCGGTGGACGCGTTGACGGCCCCAGCGGCCCCCTGTACGATGGGCGGTTGGTGCGCGCTGGCTCGAGGCCGTGTCGTGCCGGACACCCCCAACTCTTAAGGAACAGTCATGGTCTACGCAGTCGTGCGCGCCGGTGGTCGGCAGGAGAAGGTCGAGGTCGGCACGATCGTCACCCTCGATCGCCTCAAGGCCGCCGAGGGCGACGCCATCACCCTTCCCGCCGTCCTCCACGTCGACGGTGACACGGTCACCTCGGCCGCCGACGACCTGGCGAAGATCACCGTGACCGCCGAGGTGCTGAACGACCTGCGCGGCCCGAAGATCGTCATCCAGAACTACAAGAACAAGACCGGTTACAAGCGTCGCATGGGCTTCCGTGCCGACCTGACCCGCGTCAAGATCACCTCGATCAACTGAACCAGGGGCTGAGAACACATGGCACACAAAAAGGGCGCATCGTCCACCCGCAACGGTCGTGACTCGAACGCGCAGCGCCTCGGCGTGAAGCGCTTCGGCGGCCAGGTCGTCCTGGCCGGCGAGATCATCGTCCGTCAGCGCGGCACCCACTTCCACCCCGGCGTGAACGTCGGCCGCGGCGGCGACGACACCCTCTTCGCCCTCGCCCCCGGCTCGGTCGAGTTCGGCGCCAAGGGCGGCCGCAAGGTCGTCAACATCGTCGCCTCCACGACGGCGACGGTCTAGCACGACCACGCGGCGTCGACACACGACCCGCATCGGCGGCCCCTCGCGGGTCGCACCGTCTGGGGCGAGCATCCTGCTCGCCCCAGACGTGTTTGACCCGGGCAGCTCGCACCGGCACGCACAGACAAAGAGATCAAGCACCTCATGGCCACATTCGTCGACCAAGTGACCCTCCACCTCCGCGCCGGCAACGGCGGCAACGGCTGCGTGTCCGTCAAGCGCGAGAAGTTCAAGCCGCTGGCCGGCCCCGACGGGGGCAACGGCGGTCACGGCGGCGACGTCGTCATCGTCAGCGACAGCGGCGTCACGACGCTGCTCGGGTTCCACCGTGCCCCGCACCGGTCCAGTGACAACGGCGGCTTCGGCATGGGAGACCACCGTGCCGGCACGAACGGCGAGACCCTCGAGCTCGTCGTCCCCGTGGGCACGGTCGTCAAGTCCGCCGACGGCACCGAGCTGATCGACATGGTCGAGCCCGGCATGCGCTACGTCGCCGCCGAGGGCGGCATCGGCGGGCTGGGCAACGCGGCCCTCTCGTCGACCAAGCGCAAGGCCCCCGGCTTCGCCCTGCTGGGCACCCCCGGCTGGGCCGGGGACGTGCTTCTCGAACTGAAGGTCGTCGCCGACATCGCCCTGGTGGGCTACCCGTCGGCCGGCAAGTCGAGCCTCGTCGCCGCCCTGTCGGCCGCGAAGCCGAAGATCGCCGACTACCCCTTCACGACGCTGCACCCCAACCTCGGCGTCGTCGAGTCGGGTGACACGCGCTACACGGTCGCCGACGTCCCCGGGCTGATCGAGGGTGCCAGCGAGGGCAAGGGGCTCGGGCTCGAGTTCCTGCGCCACGTCGAGCGCTGCTCGGCGCTGCTGCACGTCCTCGACTGCGCGACCCTCGACCCGGGCCGCGACCCGCTGACCGACCTCGACGTCATCCTGCGCGAACTCGAGGCCTATCCCGTCCCCGACGGTCAGAAGCCGCTGCTCGACCGCCCGCAGCTGATCGCGCTCAACAAGGTCGACGTGCCCGACGGTCGCGAGCTGGCCGACTTCGTCACGCCCGAGCTCGAGGTCCGCGGCTACCGGGTCTTCGAGATCTCCGCCGTGAGCCACGAGGGCCTGCGCAACCTGTCCTTCGCCCTGGCCGAGGTCGTCGAGACCAGCCGGGCCGAGATCGCGGCGCGCCCCGCGCCTCCTCGCATCGTCATGCGCCCCCGCGCCGTCAACGAGAAGCCCTTCGTCATCAGGGTCGAGGGCGGCACCTACGGCAACGTGTACCGCATCCTGGGCCAGAAGCCCGAGCGCTGGGTCGTGCAGACCGACTTCAACAACGAAGAGGCCGTGGGGTACCTCGCCGACCGGCTCAACGCCATCGGCGTCGAGGACGCCCTGTTCAAGGCCGGCGCGCAGGCCGGTTCGACGGTCGTCATCGGCCCCGAGGGCGGCATCGTCTTCGACTGGGAGCCCACCCTCACCTCGACGGCCGAGCTGATGACGAGCGCCCGTGGCACCGACCCGCGCCTGATCCAGAACGACCGCCCGACCCGCAACCAGCGTCGTGAGGAGTATTTCGAGCGCATGGACGCCAAGGCCGAGGCCCGCGCCGAGCTGCAGCGCGAGCGCGCTGCCGGCCTGTGGACCGACGACGAGGGGTTCCTGGTGAAAGAGGGCGACGACGTCGAAGGCGACGAGCGGGCGTGACCGGGGGCGTCGTCGACCGCGCCGGCCTCGGTACGGCCCGTCGCATCGTGGTCAAGGTCGGCTCGTCGTCGATCAGTGGTGAGAACGCGGGCCAGATCGAGCCGCTGGTCGACGCCCTCGCCGCGACGTACGGTCGAGGTGCCCAGGTCGTGCTCGTCTCGTCCGGGGCCATCGCCACGGGCCTGCCGCACCTGCGGGTCGACTCCCGGCCGACCGACCTCGCGACCCAGCAGGCGGCCGCCGCCGTCGGGCAGAACGTCCTCATCTACCGGTACCAGCAAAGTCTGCGCCGCTACGGCATCGTGGCCGGGCAGGTGCTGTTGACCGCCGGCGACATGCAGAACCCGACGCACCGCAGCAACGCCCAGCGCGCCATGGAGCGCCTGCTCGAACTGCGCATCCTGCCGATCGTCAACGAGAACGACACCGTCGCCACCCACGAGATCCGCTTCGGCGACAACGACCGGCTCGCGGCGCTGGTGTCGCAGCTGATCGGTGCCGACGCGCTCGTGCTGCTCAGCGACGTCGACGCCCTGTACACCCGGCCGCCGCACGAACCCGGCGCCGTCGCCCTCGTCGACGTGCCCTTCGGGGACGAGCTCGCCGGGGTCACCTTCGGCGAGGCCGGCGCGGCCGGCGTCGGGACCGGAGGCGCGGGCACGAAGGTCGCGGCCGCCCGGTTCGCGGCCGAGGCCGGCACACCCGTCCTCGTGACGAGCACCGGCAACGTCGCCCGGGCCCTCGCGGGCGAGCAGGTCGGCACCTTCTTCGAGGCGGCGGGAGCCGCGGGGTCGGGACCTGCGGCGGGGGACGCCGGGTCCGCGGGCGAGCGACCGGCCTGACCCGCGCCTCCCGGGTGTCGTCGGGGCGAGCGGCGGCGACCGGGGCGACCGGCGGCGATCGTCGGCGGTCTCGCGGGACGGGGGGAGCGGCGCATAGGCTTCGTGCATGTCGCTCATCGATGCCCCGGCCCCGTCGCTCACCGACAAGCTGACCGCCGCCAAGGCCGCCTCGCGCGTGCTCGCCACCGCGACGGCCGACCGCAAGGACGCGGGGTTGCGGGCCGTCGCCGCCGCCCTGGTCGCGAACGTCGACCGCATCGTCGCGGCCAACGAGCTCGATCTGGCGAACGCGCGCGAGAACGGCGTCGGTGCGTCACTCCAGGACCGCCTGCGACTCGACTCCGGTCGACTGGCCGGGCTCGCGTCGGCCACCGAGCTGGTGGCCTCGCTCGTCGACCCGGTCGGCGAGTCGGTGCGGGGCAAGGTGCTGCCGAACGGGCTGCGCCTCGACCAGGTCCGCGTGCCGTTCGGTGTGGTGGGTGCGATCTACGAGGCCCGGCCCAACGTGACGGTGGACATCGCGGCGCTCGCCCTGAAGAGCGGCAACGCGGCCGTCCTGCGCGGCGGCAGCGCGGCGCAGCAGTCCAACCGCGTGCTGGTCGAGGTCATGCGCGAGGCGCTGGCCGAGGTGGGACTGCCCGCCGACGCCGTCGTCACCATCGACGAGTTCGGCCGCGACGGGGCCGGTGAGCTGATGCGGGCCCGAGGGCTGGTCGACGTGCTGATCCCACGGGGCAGCGCCGAATTGATCGACACCGTCGTCCGCGAGTCGACGGTGCCGGTCATCGAGACCGGAGCCGGGGTCGTTCACGTCTTCCTCGACGCCAGCGCCGACGAGGGCTGGGCCGTCGACATCGTGCAGAACGCCAAGGTGCAGCGGCCGAGCGTGTGCAACGCCCTCGAGACGCTGCTCGTCCACCGCGACGCGGCGGACCGCCTGCTGCGACCGGTGCTGGGTGCCCTGCGCGCCTCCGGGGTGACGATCCACGGCGACCGGCGCACGCTCGAGGTGTTCCCGGACGGCGTGCCGGCCACCGACGACGACTGGGCGACGGAGTACATGGGGCTCGACCTCGCGGTCCGGGTCGTGGCCGACGTCGACGAGGCCATGGCCCACATCGCCCGATGGTCGACCCACCACACCGAGTCGATCGTGACCAACGACCTGGCGACCGCCGAGCGGTTCCTCGCCGAGGTCGACAGCGCGGTCGTCATGGTCAACGCCTCGACCCGCTTCACCGACGGCGGCGAGTTCGGCTTCGGGGCCGAGGTCGGCATCTCGACTCAGAAGCTCCACGCCCGTGGACCGATGGGGCTCGCCGAACTCACGAGCACCAAATGGGTCGTGCGGGGCCAGGGCCAGGTGCGCGGGTAGACTGTCCGACGATCGTCACCGCCTGAACGGGAGAACCCATGCTCGACGCCTCGCTGCTGCTCGCCGAAGCCCACGAAGAACTCGCACCGCTGATCGCCCCGGCCCCGGTCATCGCCGGCGTCTTCGCCATCGCGTTCCTCGTCCTCGGCTACGTGGTCTTCAGCTACCGCGACGTCGCCAACCGTTCGCTGCGCAAGGCGAACAAGCTCGACCACCACGACGGTCCGATCGACGAGTTCGGTCACCCCGAGAAGCACTGACCGCCGAGGCCACCGAGATGGTCGTGACGGGCGCCACCGTGCCCGACGGCGAGGGCGTCAGGCGACCCCGCGTCGGCATCATGGGCGGCACGTTCGACCCGATCCACCACGGGCACCTGGTCGCGGCCAGCGAGGTCGCGCAGTCGTTCCACCTCGACGAGGTCGTCTTCGTGCCGACCGGCCAACCGTGGATGAAGCCCGAGGTCAGCGAGGCCGAGCACCGCTACCTCATGACGGTCATCGCCACGGCGTCCAACCCGACCTTCACGGTCAGCCGCGTCGACGTCGACCGCGAGGGTCCGACCTACACCATCGACACCCTGCGCGACATCCGTCGCCTGCGTCCGACGGCCGAGCTCTTCTTCATCACCGGCGCCGACGCCGTGGCCCAGATCCTCGACTGGAAAGACGTCCAAGAGCTCTGGGACCTCGCCCACTTCGTCGCCGTCTCCCGTCCGGGGCACGACCTCAGCGTTAGCGGTTTGCCCGAGAGCGACGTAAGCTTGCTCGAAGTCCCCGCACTGGCCATCTCGTCGACCGATTGCCGCGCCCGGGTGGGTCGAGACTTTCCGGTGTGGTACTTGGTCCCCGACGGCGTCGTCCAGTACATCTCCAAGCACCATCTGTATCGGAGCGTTTCATGAGCACGTCCGACGGTCAGCCGCCCCTCACCCGGCGACAGATCCGCGACCTCGAGCGAGCCCGCGAGGGCGGTCAGGCCATCACCGGCGCCGTGCCCGTGGTGCCCGCTTCGACCTCCACGCCCGCCCCACGCGCTGCCGCCGGCGCGACGGGCGACGTGCCGCTGCCGACGCCGGTTCCCTCGTCCGCCGCGCTGCGGGAGGTCCCGCCACCCGCGCCCGGTTCGGTCGTCGACCCCGGCACCGGCCTGACCCGCCGACAGATGCGTGCCCTGCGCGACGCCAGCCAGTCCCGCGACGCCTCTCCCGTGCCCCTGCAGGCCCCGGCCCCCGAACCCCGTCGTCCGCTGGCCGACGCGCTCAACACGGTCGACGAGATCGCCCCCGCCGCCGACCGACCGGTCTCCGCGCCCGGCGCGGCCGTCCCGGCTCCGGCAGCGGTCCGCCCCGCCTCGGCGCCCGTGCCGTCCGCTGCGTCGGATGATGACGCCGACTCGTCGGGTGACGCCCCCGGGCCCCGACGCACGGGTGCGGCGCCCACGGTCCCTCCGGTGTCCTCGACCCCCACGCCGACGTCGACGCCGACCGTCTTCCCGTTCGCGTTGTCCGACGAGCAGGGCCGCGGCGGACAGGGCTCGCCGAGCGCGCCTCCTGCCCCGTCCCGCCCCGTGGCGTCGACGACGCCGCGCCCGTCCGGTGCCGCTTCGGCGCCCGAGCAGCGCGACGAGCCGTCCGACGCCGCGCCCGTCGTGGCGTCCGGTCACTGGTCGACCCAGTCCGACGAGCCCGACGCGCAGTCCGTCCCGGGCCGTCAGCTCGGCACCAGCACGGGTCAGCAGAACGCCTTGATCCTCACCGACGCTCAGGTCGCCGACGTGACCGGTGCGCTCAACGCGACCGGCGAGATCATCATCACGGGCTCGATCGACCTGCCCCGCAGCCTGGCGTCGACCGGCTCGCAGGCGCGGATCGACAACTCCGACATGGACCGCATCCTCGAGCAGGGCGACGCCGAGCAGGCGTCGAGCGACGCCGAGCCCGTCCGCGCCAGCCGGGCCATCAGCACGCACACGTCCACCCGCGCCGTCGTGCTGGCCGCGTCGCAGCCCAAGGGCAACCACCTCCCGCTGATCCTCGGCATCTCGGGCGGCGTCCTGGGCCTCGGTATCATCGGCTTGATCATCGGTGGCTTCGCCACCGGGGTGCTGGGCTGAGGTCCGACCCACCCGAACCGACCCCGGTCGGCCCGCATCACCACCTACCCCCTAAGGAACACGTGACAGCCACCCCTCGTGCCATCGAGCTGCTGCAGATCGCCGCACGCGCGGCCGACGACAAGCAGGCCGACGACCTCGTCGCCCTCGACGTGTCCGGCCCCCTGCCCCTGACCGACGTGTTCCTGCTCGCCACGGGCCGCAGCGAACGCAACGTGGTCGCTATCGCCGGCGAGATCGAGGACAAGATGCTCGAGGCCGGCGTCAAGACGCTCCGCCGCGAGGGTCGTGCCGAGGGCCGTTGGGTCCTGCTCGACTTCGGTGACGTCGTCGCGCACGTCTTCCACGACGAGGACCGTCAGTACTACGCGCTCGAGCGCCTCTGGAGCGACTGCCCGACGATCCCTCTCGACGTGCTGACCGAGTCGGCCACGGCACCGGCCGAGGTCGCAGCCGACGCACCGGCCGAGGCCTAGTCGGCCCGCGCCTCCTTTGGTTCGCCGCGTCGGCGAGATGTCACGACATGCCGCTCACCTCTGGAGGTGGGCGGCATGTCGCGTCTTCTCGGCGGCCCGCGATGAGGGCTCGAGTCGGGGTGAACTTGCGCCCTCGAAAAATGTAGTAATGTAGACGAGTTGCTTCCGACGGGGTGAAAACCTCACAAGAGCAACAGTTCTGGGTCTGTGGCGCAGCTGGTAGCGCACCTGCATGGCATGCAGGGGGTCAGGGGTTCGAGTCCCCTCAGATCCACCAGAACGGGTTCGAGAGAACCACACGAAGGCCCCTCCTCGAGAGGGGCCTTCGTCGTGTGTGGGGCATTCGTTCTGAGGCGACGGTGCCGACGCCGCCACGAAGTGAACACTCCGCCACGAGATGTCGTGGCGGAGTGTTCAGTTCGTGGCGGGTCGGGCGGGTCGTGGCGGGTCGGCCACGCCGTGCGCTCACGCTGACGCGCGTATGCCCTGGCCTGTACCCGCGCCGACGGGCGCAGGAGGCGCAGCGGGCGCAGGAGGCGCGGGTCGCGTCAGACGCGGGCGCGCAGGTCCGCCGACGCCCGGGCCGCGCCCTCGGCGAGCAGACCCTGGTCCGCGTGCACGAGCTCGCCGTCCGCCACGACCGCGTCGCCGCCGACCCAGAGCCGGGCCAGCGGAGGCATCGAGGCCAGCCCGAGGGCGGCCACCGGGTCGGCGATGCCGGCGAACTCCACCCCGTCGACGCGCCAGAGGGCGAGGTCGGCGAGCTTGCCGACCTCGATCGAGCCGAGGTCGGCGTCCCGGCCGAGCACGCGGGCGCCGCCGATCGTCGCCAGGCGCAGGCCCTGTCGGACCGAGAACGCATCCGCGCCCGAGCGCAGGCGCCCGAACAGCACCGCCTGCCGGATCTCGGTGCCGAGCTGCCCGGACTCGTTCGACGCGGCACCGTCGACCCCGAGCCCCACGGGTGCCCCCGCGCGCAGCAGGGACGCGATCGGAGCGATGCCCGCGGCGAGTCGACCGTTCGACGAGGGGCAGTGCGCCACACCCGTCCCCGTCGCGGCGAACCGTCCGATCGCGTGGTCGTCGAGGTGGACGCAGTGAGCCATCCAGACGTCGTCGCCGAGCCAGCCGAGGTCCTCGAGGTACTGGGTGGGCGTGCGGCCGAAGCGCTCGAGGCAGAAGGCGTCCTCCTCGACGGTCTCCGAGCCGTGGGTGTGCAGCCGGACGCCGAGCTGCCGTCCGAGCACGGCGGCCTCGCGGAGCAGGTCGGGAGTGACCGAGAACGGAGAGCAGGGCGCGATCGCGATCTGGACCCGCGCGTCACCGGACGGGTCGTGGAACCGGGCCACCGCCTCCTGACCGGCACGCAGCGCGGCGTCCGTCGTCTCGACGGCGAAGTCCGGGGGCAGGCCACCCTGCGACCGACCGAGGTCCATCGAGCCGCGTGTGGCGTGCAGGCGGACGCCGACCGTGCCGGCGGCCCGGACGATGCCGCCCAGGAGGTCGCCGGCACCGGCCGGGAAGACGTAGTGGTGGTCGCCGACGGTCGTGCAGCCCGACCGCGCCAGCACGGCGATCGCGGCGGCGGCCCCGGCCTCGACGAGAGGCTCGTCGATGCGGGCCCAGGTCGGGTAGAGCGCGACGAGCCAGTCGAACAGGATCGAGTCCTGGGCGATGCCGCGGGTCAGCCACTGGTAGAGGTGGTGGTGGGTGTTCACCAGGCCGGGGGTCAGCAGGTGGCCCCGGCCGTCGACGCGCTCGACCGGGATCGGCGCTGCATCCGGCGCGGCCGAACCGGGGACCGACCCGGGTGGGGCCAGCCCGGCGGTGCACCACGCGGGGGCCGGCCCGGGCCCGACGGCGACGATGCGCGACCCGTCGACGACGACGTGACCGCCGGCGTGCTCGGTGTCGTGGGCGTCGACCATCGCGACGTGGACGTTCTCGACGACGAGCCGCCGGGCCGGCGCCGCCGAGGCGGGTGCGGGTGCGGGTGCGGGCGAGGTCACGCCGCCAGCCACGCCGCGATCTCGGCCGCGGCCCGCCCCTTGAGTTCCGCCGACGCCCCCGAGCACTCGATCGAGCTCAGCGCGCACGCGGCGAGCTGCTCGTCGGACAGGCCGAGGGTCGTGCGGGCCAGCTCGTACTCGGCGAGCACGCCGGGGCCGAACAGGATCGGGTCGTCGGCGTTGATCGAGCACCGCACACCGGCTTCGACGAGGCGCTTCAGCGGGTGGTCCTCGATGGTCGGGATCACCGAGAGCAGCACGTTCGAGGTGAGGCACACGTCGAGGCAGACGCCCTCGGCGGCGAGGCGCGCCATCAGAGGCTCGCTCTGCACGGCCGTCACGCCGTGCAGCACGCGGTCGGCGCCGAGGACGTCCAGCGCCTCCTCGATCTGGTCCGGCCCGGCGAGCTCGCCGGCGTGCGGCGTCGAGAGCAGGCCCGCGTGCTTGGCGATGCGGAACGCCTCCTCGTAGCGCGCCGCGGGGTTGCCGCGCTCGTCGTTCGCGAGGCCGAGCGAGACGACGCCGCGGTCGGCGTACGCGGCGGCCAGGTGGGCCAGCTCGTTCGCGGCCTCGACGCTCTCGGTGCGGTCGACCGTGATCATCAGGCCGACCTCGACGCCCCATCGCTCGCCGCTCTCGGCGCAGGCCGCGAGCATCGCCCGCAGCGAGGCGTCGAGCGACCCGAAGGTGTCGACGTAGAACTGCGGGCTCGCCCCGAACTCGACGTAGGCGACGCCCTCGTCGGCGCAGTCCTCGATCGCCTCGTCGATCAGGCGGAAGAGGTTCTCGCTCTCGGCGAGGACCACGAGCATGCCCTGGTACGTCGCGCTGAACTCGCTGAAGTCGCCGAAGCTGGTCGGCATCGGCACGACGACGCCCGACGACGCCGCCATGTCGGCCAGCGAGGCCGGGCGGATCGCCGCCTCCATGTGCAGGTGCAGGTGTCCCTTGGGCAGGGCCCGCAGGTCGCGCACCACGGCGTCGACGGGCGAGGGGGAGGTCGCCGAGGAGGCGCGGGTCGCGTCGGCGGGGGAGGTGGTGGTCACGAGCGGGCTCCGTGGATCAGGGCGTCGACGAACGACGGCAGGAAGAGGTCGGTGTGGACGGCGGTCACCGCCGTCGTGTCGGTGGATGGGTCGCCGGTCGGCACGGGGCCGTCCGGGTGCCAGTCGACCTCGTCGCCGTCGGCCGTGCGCATCACCCGGCCCCGCGTCGCGAAGCCGTCGTGGGTGATGCCGACGGGGCCGGTGACGCTGTCGGCGATCCACTCGGGGTGCACCAGCAGCGCCGCGGCGAGGCCGTCGTGCACGGGGCTGACCCGGCGGCCCCAGGCGTTCCGGTAGAAGTCGAGGTAGGTCGCCAGGACGTCGGCGGCGAAGGTGGCGGTCGGCGTGCCCGAGTCGCGCAGCGCGGCGACGTGCGACTCGTCGGTGATGACCTGGGACGTCGCGTTCACGCCGACCATGAGACGCGAGGTCGCCGGGGCGGCGAAGACCTCGCGGGCGGCCACGCCGTCGTTCTGCACGTTCGCGTCCACCATGTCGGTGCGGCCGAGGGCCGGGAAGGGTCCGCTGCCGCCCATGATCGTCACCGACCGGAACAGCGTCAGGAGGCGCGGTTCGGCCCTCAGCGCCAGGGCCACGTTCGTCAGCGGCCCCAGGGTGAGCAGGTCGATCTCGCCCGGGGACGCCCGGGCGACCTCGACGAGTCGCTCCGCCGCCGGGGTGTCGAGGAGCACGCGGGGGAGCGGCCGCTCGGCGACGACGTCACCGAGACCGTCGTGACCGTGCACGTAGTGGGCGATGTGCGCCTCCGCGTCCAGGGGTCCCTCGGCACCTCGGGCGACCGGCACGTCGTCGAGTCCGACGAGCCCGAGCACGTGTCCGACGTTGCGCAGGGCGTCGTCGACGACGCAGTTGCCGTAGACGGCCGTGATGCCCACGATCTCGACGTCGGGCTGCGCGGCGAGCCAGAGCAGGGCGAGGGCGTCGTCGATGCCCGTGTCCGTGTCGACCAGCACGCGGCGGGTCACGCTGGGGCGGGTCACGCTGGAACCGGTCACGACGCGGTCGCCTTGCCGGCGTTGGGGCCCCACTTCGCGAGCACCGCCGTCTCGACGAACGTCGTGATCGTGTAGAGCACGATCGAGACGAGCGTGATCAGCACGACGATCGCCCAGATCTCGCCGTACTGAGACTGCGACTTGGCGGCCGTGATGGCGGCGCCGAGGCCCTCGTAGGTGAAGAGCCACTCGTAGAGCATCGCGCCGGTGATGGCTCCCGGCACGGCGATGCGCATCGAGGCGAAGAAGTACGGCAGGGCCGTGGGGAACGCGACCTTGCGCATGATCGTCCAGCGGCTGCCGCCGTAGACCCGGATGAGGTCGACCGACTGGGCGCTGACCGAGCGGAAGCCGAGGCTCAGGTTGACGAGCAACGGGAAGAACACGACCACGCCACCGATGAAGCCGGCGGTGACGATCCCGTTGCCCAGCACGAGGTAGATGACGGGGGCCATCGCGAGCAGCGGCACGGTGCGCAGCAGCATGGCGATCGGCATGAACATGAACTCGACGGGTCTGATCAGCGTGAAGACGATCGCCACGACCAGCGAGCCGCCGACGCCGAAGACGAAGCCGATCGCGGCGTGCCAGAGGGTCACCCCGAGCAGTCCGGCGATGTGCACGCGGTTCTCGGCCGCCGTGGTCTGGCTGAGCTCGGAGTCGACGAAGAACCAGCGGAACACGTCCGCCGGGGTCTTCGCGATGAACGCGTTGGCCTGCAGCACGACGATGGCGAGGTTCCACAGGATGCCGAGGATGATCGCCGAGATCGCGATCGTCAGCACGGTGCGGCCGATGCGTCGCAGGACGAACCGGGCCGTCGAAGAGGCGCTGGTCGAGTCCGCGGGGGCGGCGACGCGGGTGCCGGTGCCCGTGGGCAGGGTCGTGGCCATCAGAACCCCTCTCCGGCGCGGCTGTCGCCGGCCGACCAGGGCGTGACCAGTCGGCTGATTCGCCCGATGACGAAGTAGGCGATCCCCGCGATGCCGCCCGAGATCAGGGCCAGGGCCCAGAGCTTCACCGACGCCGCCGTGGCCTGCGCCGCGAGCAGCAGGATGCCGAGGCCCTGGTCGACGCCGATGAGGAAGTACTCGCCGAGCACCGCGCCGAGGAACGCGGCGGGCGCCGCCAGCTTCAGCGCCGCGAGGATGCTGGGCAGGGCGGCGATCAGACGGACCTTGACCAGCTGCGTCCAGCGCGAGCCGCCGTAGGCCGTGATCACGTCGAGCTGGGTCTCGCTCGCGGCCCGCAGGCCGAGCAGCGTGCCGATCACGGTGGTGAAGATCACGCTGAGCGCGGCCAGGAAGATCGACGTCGTCCGGCCGCCGGCGGGCGACATGAGCGTGACGATCGGCGCGATCGCGGTCAGCGGGATGCACGAGCAGACCACGGCGAGCTGGGTCGAGAGGCCCTCGAACCACGGCACGAGCAGCACGGCGAAGGCCAGCGCGAACGCGATCAGGTTGCCCCAGAGGAAGCCCCAGGCCGCGCTGCCGGCGGTCGCGCCGATGGCGCGCCAGTAGACGAGGTCGCTGAGATCCGTGACGAGCTGGACGAGCACCTGGCCGGGTGGGGGAACCGACCCGGTCACCGAGAAGAGCGTGACGGCCACGACCTGCCAGATCGCGACGATCAGCACGATGCCGACGAGGGCGCCGACCCACGGAGGCGCTGCCGCCATCGAGCCGAGCACCGACCGTCGCTCACGCCCCCGGGCGGTCTCGGCCTGGAGCGCGACGCTCTGGCCCAGCTCCGCCTCGACCTCGCGCTCGGCGGTCTCGCGCGGCGACGTGTGCAGGTCAGTCATCGGCCACCGTCCCGTGCGAGCCGAACAGGATCTCCGAGATGCGGTCGACGTACGCGTGGAACTCCGGGGTGCGGGTCAGCTCGGGCAGGCGCGGTCGGGGCAGGTCGATCTCGACCACCTCGGCGATGCGGCCGGGCCGGGCGCTCATCACGGCGACGACGTCGGACAGGAACACGGCCTCGGCGATGCCGTGCGTCACCATCAGCGTGGTGGCGGGCTTCTCGCCCCAGATGCGCAGCAGCTCGACGTTCATGCGCTGCCGGGTCATGTCGTCGAGCGCGCCGAACGGCTCGTCGAGCAGCATGATGGTCGGCTGCACGGCGAGGCAGCGGGCGATCGAGACGCGCTGCCGCATGCCGCCCGACAGCTGCGCCGGCTTGGCCTTCTCGAAGCCCTTCAGGCCGACGAGGTCGATCAGGTCGGCGATCAGGCCGGCCGGGGGAGTCAGCCCGGCGACCTCGAGCGGCAACCGGATGTTGTTCTCGACGCTGCGCCAGGGCAGCAGGGCCGAGTCCTGGAACGCGATGCCCGTCTCGTGGCCGCGTTGCACCTCGACCGCGGTCTTGCCGTTGATGACGACGCTGCCCGACGTGGGCGTCTCGAGCCCGGCCAGGATGCGCAGGATGGTCGACTTGCCGCAGCCCGAGGGCCCGAGCAGGCTGAGGAACGAATCCTTCTTGGTGCCCAGGTCGATCTGCGTCAGGGCCTGCACGCTCTTCCGGCCGAGCTGGAACGACTTGGTCAGCCCCTGGATGTTGATGCCGGTGGCGAGCTCGGGGCGACCCGCGGGGTCGCCCGTCGCCGTCGTGAGTGCGGTCGTGGTGCCGTCCGTCGTGGTCATGCCGTGGGGATCGTGAAGGTCGTGATGAGGTCGGGGTTCTCCTCGTAGACCTCTTTGATGATGCTGAGGTCGAAGAGGTCGTCGGCCGACACGTCGGTGCCCATGGCCTTCAGCGAGGCGATGTTCTCGGCGACCAGCTCGTCGGTCATGGTGAACAGGCCGTTGGCGTTGACGTCCTCGGTGAGGATCAGGGTGTTCTGCGCCTCGGCCTCGGCGGTCTGCTCCTCGACGTCGAGGTCCTGGTCCTTGCCGTACTTCTCGGCGGCGTACTTCGCGCTCTGTTCCGGGTCCTTGACCGCGTCGGTCCAGCCCTTGATCTCGGCGACCAGGAAGGCCTTGAGCATGTCGCGCTCGTTGTCGATGGTGTCCTGCGTGACGGTGAAGGTCTCGGCGACGAACGGCAGCCCGTTGTCGGCGAAGCCCAGCACGACGGGGGTGAAGCCGTCCATCTCGGCGAGGATCGGCTCGTTCGTGATGTACGACATGTGCGCGTCGTACGCGTTGGTCTCGAGCGGGGCGATGTCGTACTGCGTGGCGACGAGCTCGACGTCGTCGAGCGTCATGTCGTTGGCCTTGAGGAAGCCCTCGAAGATCGTCTGGTTGCCGCCCGACTGCACGCCGATCTTCTTGCCCTTGAGGTCGGCCAGGGTGCGGATCGGCTTCCCCTCCTCGAGGGAGAGCAGGCAGAACGGGTTCTTCTGGAACGTCGTGCCGATGATCTTGAGCGCCGCGCCCTGCGCGACCGAGGGGCCGGTGAGCGAGGCCGACGACAACCCGACCTTGGCCTGTCCGGCGAGCAGCGCCTCCTCGGCTCCGGTCTGTCCGCCACCGGCCAGCAGCGTGACCTCGCTGAAGCCCGCGTCGGTGTAGTAGCCCTTCTCCGTGGCGAAGTACTCACCCGCGAACTCGATGTTCTTGATCCACGAGAGCTGGACGGCGATGGTGCCGAACGAGCCGCCCGACGCGGCTCCGCCGGATGCCGCGCCCGTGCCGGCCGACGAGTCGGTGCAGGCGGCGAGCAGGGCGGTCGTGCCGACGACGAGGGCGGCCGAACCGCCCAGACGCAGGAACCCGCGGCGGTCGAGGGACGAGTCGCGGAAGGCGGGAGGAACGGAGAGAGGGCTCATGGGGGAACTCCTGAGGTTCGTTCGGGTGAGGTGTCGAAAAGCTAGACCCGGACTGTTTCATCGTCGTTTCGGTCGTGTTGCCGTCGTCGTCGACCTCGCGGGACGTTAGTTTCGGGGCATGGCCACCCGGGAGTCGTCCGACAAGAGGGCCGAACTCCTCGAACGCGTCGTCGACCACGTGCTCGAGAACGGGGTCGGCCAGCTCACCCTGCGCGCCCTCGCGACGGCGGTCGGCTCGAACAACCGCATGCTGCTGTACTACTTCGGCAGCCGCGAAGAACTGGTCGTGGCGGCGCTGCACGGCGCCGAACGGCGGTTCCCGGGCATCGTCGGGGTCGTGGACCACCTGGCCGGGCCGGACCTGCCGCTCGACCAGCGCCTCCTCGCCGTCTGGCGGACGGTGTCCGACCCCGTCAACCAGCCCTTCAACCGACTGTTCTTCGAGGTGTTCGGCCTCGCGAGCTTCGACCGCGAGCGCTACGCGTCGCTGCTCGGCGACATCGGCACCGAGTGGGTGGGCCAGGTCGCGGCGGCGTACCGCGCCGAGGGCGTCGAGGAGGCGCGGGCCGAGTCGCTCGCGCACGAGACGGTCGCACTCTGGCGCGGCTTCCAGGCCACGTTGCTCAGCGCCGGGTCGAGCGCTGCCGTCGACCGTGCGGCCGTCGACGCGATCGAGGCGCTCGTCGCCCGCGTCCGCGCCGCCGCCGTCGCCCGCTGACGGGCCACCCGTGTTAAGAGCTTGTTTCGGGGCTGGACTCTGGGTGAACCATCCGGTTCACTGACGGCATGAAGCAGATCCGTCTCGGTGTGTTCGAAGTCGCCGGCCCCCAGGTCGGCGGCACCCTCAGCTGGTCCCACCCGCGCAGCGACTCGCTCGGCTACCACGGGCTCGACCTGTGGATCGGCATGGCGAAGCTGCTCGATCGTGCGGGCTTCGACTTCCTGTTCTTCGCCGACGGGTTCGGCTACCCGTCGATCGACGGCGACCTGCCCGAGACCGCGGCCCGCGGGGGCATCAACTTCCCCGGCATGGACCCCGCCTTGCTGATCCCGACCCTGGCCCGCGAGACCGAGCGTCTCGGCTTCGTCGTCACCTCGTCGACCGGCCTCGACCACCCCGTGCAGTCGGCTCGCCGCTTTGCCACGCTCGACCACCTGACGGGCGGCCGCATCGGCTGGAACATCGTCACGGGCGCCTCGCAGAACACCGTCGCCGAGCTCTTCGGCCACGACGAGATGCGCGGCCACGACGCCCGCTACGACCAGGCGGACGAGTACGTCGACCTGGCCATGACGCTCTGGGAGGGCTGCTGGGAGGACGGCGCCTTCCGCGGCGACGCCGCGGCCGGCGTCCTCGCCGATCGCGACCGCATCCACCGGGTCGAGTTCGCCGGCGAGCACTTCCGCTCGTCGGGCTACTTCACGGTCGCCCCCTCGCCGCAGCGGACGCCCGTGCTGTTCCAGGCCGGCACGTCCGACCGGGGCCGCGCCTACGCCGCGCGCAACGCGGAGTGCGTCTTCGTGCAGGGGACGACGGTGCCGAAGACCGCGGCGAACGTCGCCGACATCCGGGCCAAGGCCGCCGCCCTCGGCCGTGACCCCGAGTCGGTGAAGATCATGGTCGGGCTGACCGTCACGGTCGCCCCGACCCACGACGAGGCCGTCGCCCTGCGGAAGGGGTTCGACGACCTGCAGACCGACGAGGTCGTCGCCGTCCTCTACGCGGGCAACACCGGCATCGACCTGCTCTCGCTCGACCCGTCCCGCGACCTGACCCAGCTGCAGGACGACGGCGGACCCGTCGGGCAGATGGGGCAGAGCAACATCGACCGCTTCCTGCCGAAGGACGGCTCGCCGGCGCCGACCGTGCGCGAGATCCTCGACGACCTGCGCGGCAAGGGCACCCGCGGGCTCCAGCTGGTCGGCGACCCCGTCGAGGTCGCGGACGAGCTCGAGCGCCTGGTCGACGAGACCGACCTCGACGGCTTCCTGCTCGAGCCGATCTTCGGCACCGCCGACCTGGCCGACTTCGCCGACCTCGTCGTGCCCGAGCTGCGCCGCCGTGGCCGCATGCCGGCCGAGCCCGCCACGGGCACGCTGCGCGAGCAGATGCTCGGCCGTCCCGGTCCGCACCTCTCGGCCGACCACCCCGGCGCACGCTTCGCGGTGGTGCCGGCGACGGTCTGAGGTCGTCCTCGGCTCAGGAGGCGCGGGTCGCCCAGGCGCGGATCGCCGGGTACAGCTCGGGCAGCGTCGTCGCGCGATGCGTGGGCCGCGCGTCCGGGGCGGGGAACCGCTCGACCAGGGCGGTCGGCGATCCCTGGGCCGCGGCCGGCTCGAGGTCGTTCGGCCAGATGTCGCCGACGCTGAGCAGTCGGTCGGGCCGGTCGTCGAGGCCCGCGTCGGCCCGGAGCCGATCGAGCACGGCAGGCAGCCCGGACGGCTTGCGCGCGTCGGTGACGATCTCGTCGACGCGGTCGGCGAGCCCGAGCCGCTCGAGCGGCTGGACGACGCCGTGCTCGGGGGAGTTCGTGACGAGCACCACGTGCACGCCGTCGGGCAACGAGTCGAGCAGCTCGGCGAGTCCCTCGGGGGCCGTGGTCTCGAGACGGCCGTCGGCCAGGGCCGCGCGAGCCCCGGCGTAGGCGGCCGAGCGGGCCGCGTCGTCGACGCCCAGGGCTCGCGAGACCCGCTCGGCGACGACGTACCCGTCGGGGGAGCCGTCCGCGTGCGCGATCGCGTCGTCGATCCCGGCCGGCTCGTCGTCGAGCGGGCTGCCCACGAACCGAGCGAGCACCGCCTCGACCAACCGGGGCGGGTGCTGTTCGTCGGTCGCCGCGAGGGCCTCGTCGAGGAGGCGCGCGTAGGTCAGCACCGGACCGTCGCCCAGGCAGACGGTCCCGTCGAAGTCGAGCACGAGGACGTGGGTGGTGGTCATCCCTCGATCCTGCCCCACGTGACGTGGGTCGGCGGGTCGGCGTCGCGACCGGAGCGTGGGGAGGGGTCGTGGTGCGGACGGCACGGCTGGGAGCGGGCCAAGGAATGCTGTGGGCCGACTGTGCATTCCCTCCGCGTCGACGCGGGCGCGATAGAACGGGAGCATGAGCAACGAGCAGGACACCACGCCCACCCCCGACGACCGCCCGCGCCCCGCGTACGGCGAGTACGCGCCGCAGGGCACCGGGCAGCAGCCCGCCGGTCAGCCGGCCTCTCCCGACCAGGGGCAGCAGCCGGGGCAGGCGCCCGGTCAACAGGGCGCGCCGTACGGCCAGCCCGGCTACGGCCCCTCCGGCTACGGTCAGCCCGGGCCGCAGGCGACCCCGACGACGGGCACGCCCGGCCCCGGTGGCATCGGCGCATTCGCCGGCGCCGGCTACCCCCAGGTGCTGGCCTCGTTCACCAAGTACGAGGACGCGCAGTCGGCCGTCGACCTGTTGTCCGACGAGGGGTTCCCCGTCGAGAGCGTCTCGATCGTCGGTCACGACATCCGCACCGTCGAGAACGTCTCGGGTCGGCTGACCTCGGGCAAGGCCGCCGGACGCGGCGCCGGTGGCGGCGCCTGGTTCGGCCTGCTGCTCGGGCTGCTGTTCGGCATCTTCGCCCCGAGCGACGCCTGGATCGGCGTGCTGCTCGTGGCCGTCGGCCTCGGTGCCCTGTGGGGTGCCCTGTGGGGCTTCGTCGGCCACAAGATGCTGCGTGGTCGTCGCGACTTCTCGTCGGTCCGCACCATGGAGGCCGGCCGGTACGAGGTGCTGGTCCGCGGCGAACTCGCCGCCCGGGCGCACCAGACGTTGGCGCAGGGTCGCAAGGTCGCCTGACCGGCGGCCGCCGCGCCTCCTCGGTTCCGCCTGTCCGCGCCCGCCCCGTTCGTCGGGGCGGGCGCGGTCGTGTGTCTCGGGTTGACGCCCTGTCGTTGGGGCACCAATCGTTGGTAGACTCACGATCATGACGAGACCCGAGCGGCACCACGACCACGGCAGCAGGTTCGGCGACCTGGTCGAGCGCATGAACGCCCGGCTGCGGCCCTACATCGGCGGCGCTCAGTTGGGGTTGAAGAACGAGGCGCCGGCGGTCGCGCCGCAGCACGGTGGCGTCTGCCCGCTCTGCGGTGCACCGATGGACGAGCACGTCGTCGACCGGACGGGCGTCCGCACCATGGTGCACTGCCCGGTGCCGCGGGCATGAACGCCGCCGGGGCCGCGGGCGTGGGTGCCGCCGGTGCCGCGGGCCGGAGCGCTGCCGGCGACGCGGGTTCCGGCTCACGCGAGGTCGCGGACCCGCTCGAGCTCGAGAGCCAGATCTGCTTCGCGCTCTCGGTCGCGTCGCGGGGGGTCGTGGCGGCCTACCGTCCGGTGCTCGAGCCTCTCGGGCTGACGCACCCGCAGTACCTCGTCATGCTGGCCCTGTGGCAGCACGCACCGCTCTCGGGTCGAGAGCTCAGCCGACTGCTCCGGCTCGACCCGGGCACGCTCAGTCCGCTGCTGAAGCGGCTCGAGGCCCAGGGGCTGCTGACGCGCGGACGACGGGCCGACGACGAGCGGGCGTTGTCGATCGAGCTGACCCCGGCGGGTGCCGGGCTGAGGCGCGAGGCCGAGAGCATCCCCGGGCGCATGATGGCGCGGCTCGGACTGACGCACGACGAGCTCGTCGTGCTGCACCGCACGATGACGAAGTTGATCGTCGCCGCGGACGCCGAGGGCGACTGACCCCGTCGGTCTCCGGCGCGCCTCAGCGCAGCGGCGCGGGCACGGTCGCCGAGCGCGACCACACGACGTCGACGGTCCGGCCGAGGACGCGGGTCGCGATCTCGCCGGCGAGCGCCTCGCGGAAGTGCGTCGCGGCCCGCTCGTCCGAGACGACGACGTCGACCCGCAGGCCCGCGAGCTCGTCGGTCACGAGAGCCGGGCCGTCGGCGAAGCGGACCAGGTACTGGTGGTCCTTCACGGGCACGTTCTCGTAGTGGTCGCGGAGGCTCTTCTCGAGCAGGCGGACCGAGTGGATTCCGTCCTTCGGCTTCACGAGGGCGCTGAGCGAGATCATGCGTCGATGCTCCACCACGGGGGCGACCCGGACGTGAACGGGACGTGACGGGCGCCTGTGCGTTCGCCGCGCCTCCTCGGTGTGTCGGCCGTGTGCGCCGTGCGGGTACGAGCGACGCGCCGCCTGAGAGGGGCTTCGGGCGGCGTGTCGCAGTCGAGTGGTCGCGAATTGCACAGCGGGAGGGAGGGGCCGGCCGGCATTCGGCGTGAGGGCAGGAGGCGCGGATCAGGTCGCGGGGGAGCCGCCGGACTCGGCGACGAACTCGTCGACGGTCGTGTCGATCAGCTGCCACGAGCGGGAGAAGGCGGCGTCCGCGTCGCCGGCCCGGATCGCGAGGGCCAGGTCGAGGTGCAGCTCGGCCGCCGCGGGCGTGTACTCGGTGATGGTGAACCGGCGTTCTTCGGTGCGGGTGCGCAGCAGGGCCTCGACGGTCGAGGCGAAGTGCCCGATCACGTCGTTGCCCGAGCCGCGCAGCACGGCGGTGTGGAAGGCGACGTCGGCCTCGAGGTAGGCGCGGCCGTCCCCGGACTCGGCGGCCGCCACCATCGTGCGCGCCGCGTCCTCTACGACCGAGGCCTGGTCGGGCGTGAAGGCCAGGGCGCTCAAGCGGGCCGCGACCGGCTCGAGGCCGAGTCGCAGCTCGAGCAGTTCGCGCATCTGGACGAAGTACTCGGGGCTGCGGCCGCGCCAGAGGATGATCTGCGGGTTCATGAGGTCCCACGAGGTGCGGGGGAGCACCTGCGTGCCGATGCGCTGTCGCGGTTCGACCATGCCGAGCGACTGCAGCACCCGCAGGGCCTCGCGCAGCACCGACCGCGAGACGGTGAACCGGGCCGCGAGGTCGTCGAGGTTCAGGATGGAGCCCACGGCGAGCCGGCCGTCGACGATCTCGGTGCCGAGGACGTCCACCACGCGGGCGTGCAGGCCGCGTTCTCGTGAGGAAGAGAGACCGGGTGTCATCGTCGACTCCTAGGGGAGAGAGGTGCGGAAAGGAGGGGTGGCGCGGTCGTGGTGACTGTGGCACACTCCATAAGTCTGATTATTCACACTAATCAGACTCGTCCGCGAGACAAGACTGCCAGACATCCGTCGGGCGCAGCCGGACGACAACCCCACGGGCTCCGGCCCACGACGAAGAGGTCGCAGTGAAGCGTCCTCGGAAGGACGCGACGGAATGCACCTCCTCGCCGCGGCGACCGCCGCCCCCACGCCCTCGGGCACCGACGCGCAGTTGATCATCGCGGCCCTCGTGGGCATCGTCGTGATCGTCGGCCTCATCACCTGGCTGAAGGTCCACCCCTTCCTCGCGCTGCTGCTCGGCGCCGTCGGGGTCGGCATCGGCGCGGGCCTCGCCCCGGGCGACGCCGTCACGAGCTTCGGCACCGGCTTCGGCTCGACCATGACGAGCGTCGGCATCCTCATCGGACTCGGCGCGATGTTCGGCAAGCTGCTCAGCGACTCGGGCGGAGCCGACCGCATCGTCGACACCCTGATCTCGCGCTCGTCCCAGAAGGCACTGCCCTGGGTGATGGCCCTGATCGGCGCGCTGATCGGCCTGCCGATGTTCTTCGAGGTCGGCCTCGTGCTGCTCATCCCGGTGATCGTGCTCGTCGCCCGCCGCTCGGGTCTGCCGCTCATGCGCATCGCGATCCCGGCGCTCGCCGGCCTCTCGGCGATGCACGCCCTCGTGCCTCCGCACCCCGGTCCGCTGCTCGCCGTGTCGACCGTCGGCGCCGACCTCGGTCTCACCCTCGGCCTCGGCGTGCTCGTGGCCATCCCCACCGTGATCGTGGCCGGGCCGCTGTTCTCGAAGCTCGCCGCGAAGTGGGCTCCCGTTCCGGTGCCCGACCTCTTCGTCTCGAAAGAGGAGGACGGCGGCGAGGGCTCGGCCCGCAAGCGCCCCAGCTTCGTGAACGCCCTGATCGGCATCCTGCTGCCCGTCGTGCTGATGCTCGCCCGATCGATCCGCGAGGCGGCGCTGCCGACGGCCACGGGCTCCTGGGTCGACCTGCTCGAGTTCCTCGGGACGCCCATGGTCGCGCTGACCGTCGCCGTGCTCTACGCGATGGTCTTCTACGCCCGCGCCGGGGGCATGGACAAGGCCGCCGTGTCGAAGACGCTCGGCTCGTCGCTGCCCGACGTCGCCGGCATCCTGCTCATCGTCGGTGCCGGCGGCGGGTTCAAGCAGGTGCTCATCGACACCGGCATCGGCACCGTGATCGGTGACGCCGTCTCGGAGTCGGGCGTCAGCGTCCTGCTCGTCGCCTGGGTCGTCGCGGCCCTCGTGCGCGTCGCCACCGGGTCCGCCACCGTCGCCACGGTCACGGCCGCCGGCATCATGGCCCCGCTCGCCGCCGACATGTCGACCCCCGAGGCCTCGCTGCTGGTGCTCGCCATCGGTGCGGGCTCGGTCTTCCTGTCGCACGTGAACGACGCCGGCTTCTGGCTCATCAAGGAGTACCTCGGCACCACGGTGGGGCAGAACTTCAAGACCTGGAGCCTGATGGAGTGCGTCCTCAGCCTCACGGCCCTCGCCGGGGTCATGCTCGCGAGCGTGTTCATCTGATGCCCGTCCTCCAGAACGCGGACCGCGCCTCCTCGGGTGCCGCGACGGACGCAGGAGGCGCGGCGCCGGCGGGCGGGCCCTACGCCGCCGATCCCGTGCTCGTCGTCATGGGCGTGTCGGGTTCGGGCAAGTCGACTGTCGCGGGCCTGCTCGCCGAACGGCTCGGCTGGGACTCGTACGAGGGCGACGACCTGCACCCCGACGAGAACGTCGCGAAGATGGCGGCCGGCACCCCGCTCGACGACGACGACCGGGCCCCCTGGCTCGACACGGTCTCGTCCTGGATCGTGGAGCACGCCATGGCGGGCGTGCCGGGCGTGATCACCTGCTCGGCGCTGAAGCGGAAGTACCGCGACGTGCTGCGCGAGCACAACGTCGTCTTCGTCTACCTGCGCGGCAGCCGCGACCTGCTCGGCGACCGCATGGCCGCCCGCGAGGGCCACTTCATGCCGACCACGCTGCTCGACTCGCAGGTCGCGACGCTCGAACCGCCCGAGGCCGACGAACGCCACGTCGTGGTCGACGCCGGCCGGTCGCCCGAGGACGAGGCCGACGACGTGATCCGGGCCCTGGGGCTGACGCCGGTCGCCTGACCCGACCCGCGCCTCCCGCGGATCGGCGCGTTCACCCGGTGGACGCCGGGGGTTCGCCGGGCCGCCACCCGCCCTGCCTAGGCTCGCGGCGTGCACCGGAGGCCGGGTGCGAGGGGTGGGGGACGATGTCGAGGGCGACGCCGGCGGGGCGGCTGCGGGTCGACCCGATGCGCCCCGTGCTCGACGGCCACGACGTGTGCCTGGACCCGCCGGCGACGGCGCAGGTCTGGCTCGGCACGGGGCTCGGCTTCAGCGAGATCGCGGTGCCCGGGGTGCGCCTGGCGCGGGGGGACGCCCTGGTCGCCGTCGAGCTCGCCGCCTTCGGCCCGGACGAGGTGCGCTCGCTCACCGGTCGGGGTGCGGCGTCCCTGCCCGTGGTGCCGGGTGGCTCGGCGGTCGGGCGGGTCGTCGAGGCCGACGAGCACGCCCGGGCGCACGACGGCCGTCGGCTGCGGCCCGGCATGCGCGTCGTCTGGTCCGGCACGGTGACGTGCGGGCGGTGCGTCCCCTGTCATCGGGGTCTGGCCTCGGCGTGCGTCTCGGGCGAGCGGTACGGCGAGGAGCGCACGCGGCGCAGCTGGCAGCTGTCCGGCGCGGTCGCGAGCCACGTGCACCTGCGCCGGGGAACCGCCGTGGTGGTCGTCGCCGACGACGTCCCCGCCGCCGTGCTCGCCCCGGTGGCGGACGTGACCGCGAGGGCCGCGGAGGTGCTGCACCGCGCCTCCTCGGTGCTCGGGCTCTCGGGGGTGCCGTCGCTCGCGGGTCAGGTCGTCGTCGTGTCCGTCGCGGGTGCCGTCGGACTGGTCGCGACGGCGATGGCCACCGACGCCGGGGCACGCGTCGTGGTCGTCGACCCCCAGGAGGCGCGGCGTGAGCGGTCGCGCGCGTTCGGCGCCGTCGCCGTGGCCGATCCCCGTGCGTCGACCGGGTCGCACGCCCTGTCGCGGGTGCTCGCGTCGGTCGACCGGTCCGGGCGTCACCGCACGGTCGGACTCGCGTTCGACGGGGTCGCCGGGGTGGCGGCCCTGGTCGGGCAGGTGGCCGTCGGGGGAGTCGTGGTGCTGGCGGGGGCGGCGGCGGGCGGCAGGGAGACGCGCGTGAGCGGTGCCCGGCTCGTCGAGGGGCTCGTGACGGTCACCGGTGTGCGCGACGCCGAGCCCGAGCGGCTGGACTCGGCTGTGGCGTGGGCGTCCGAGGCGTGGCGGCGATGGCCGCTCGAGTCGCTCGTCGGCAGGACGATCCCGCTGGCCGAGGTGGGCGAGGCGCTCGTCGCGACGGACGCGGACGACGGGCTGATCGGGGTCGGCGTCGACGTCGGGCCCACCACGCGATGAACCCCGTTCCGTGCGGCGAACCCCGTTCCTTCGTGGTTCATGCCGCGGAAGGGGGTTACCGGCGGGGTCAGGAGGCGCGGCTCAGCCGGTACAGAACGTGCGGTCGCAGCTCGTGGCCGGGCGGCAGCGCGGGGTGCTCGAAGTCGTCGGCGGGCTCGTGGGTCATGCCGAGGCGGCGCATCACGCGGCGGGACGGTTCGTTGACCGCTGCCGTGAAGCTGATCAGGGCGGGCAGGTCGGCACCGGACGGGTCGAACGCGAACCGGACGGCCTCCCGGGCGGCCTCGGTGGCGAAGCCCTGACCCCAGGCCTCGCGGGCGAGGCGCCAGCCGATCTCGACCTGGCCGACGAGCGCCGGATCGAAGGTCGGGCGGGACAACCCGACGAAGCCGACGAAGGTCGCCGAGTCGCGACGCTCGACGGCCCACAGCCCGAAGCCGTCCGCCTCGATCGCGGCGTCGAGCCGGTCGACCATGGCGTCGCTCTCGGCGCGCGTACGGGTCGCGGGGAAGTACCGCATCACCTCGGGGTCGGCGTTGAGGGCCGCGAACGGCTCCCGGTCGGACTCGCGCCAGCGGCGCAGCAGCAGGCGGTCGGTGGTGAGCACCCCGCGACGGTAGCAGCGGGGCCCGACCCGGATCGAGAGCGACGACCTGACGAAGAACCCCGTTTCGAACGATGAACCCGGAAGAAACGGGGTGCATCGTTCGAAACGGGGTTCGAGGGGGAGGCGCGGCGCGTCAGCCGCGGTCGCGCGGGCGACGCAGCCGCAGGGCGACCCCGAGCGCCACGATGAGGAACGCCGCGACGGCGATTCCGATCCACTCGCCCGAGCCGGTCCAGGCGAGCCCGACCGGCGACGCCACGACGGTGCCACCCGAGCCCGAGCCCGAGCCCGAGCCCGAGCCCGAGCCCGAGCCGCTGCCCGGCCCGCCACCACCCGGCGTGCCGGGCGTCCCGCCACCCGGCGTCCCCGGGTCACCCGGCACCGCCGCGGCGAGCACCGTCAGCGTGGCCCGGGCGATCTGTCCCGTCCCCTCGAGCTCGACGACGTGCGCGCCCGGCTCGAGGTCGGCCGGCACGACGAACCGCAGCACGCCGACCCCGGCCGCCGTGGCCGTGGTCCCGCCGATCGACTGCGGTTCCGAGAACACGGTGCCCGCGAGGTCCTCGCCGGCGGCGAAGCCGGTCGCCGTGATCGAGACCGTGTCGCCCGGGCGGGCGGTGGAGGGATCGAGCGTGCCGGGCACGACGTCCTTGGTCGGCTCGACGACGCCCAGGTCGATGCCGAGCACCGAGGCGAACCGCGAGAGCGCCACGTCGGGCAGCCCGCGTTGCAGCGCGTTCTCGGCGTCGGCCGTCAGGGCCGCCGACCCGTCGACCGCGGTGCCGTCGACCATCGCCTGCTGGGCGAGGTCGCGGGCGACCGACACGAGGTCGTCCGCCGTGGCCATCGTGCCGAGGTCGGTGCCGGCGAACGGGGTCACCGCGGCGAGCAGGAGGCGCAACGCGGCGGCAGCGTCCGTCACCGCACCGTCGCCGTCCCACACGTCGGAGTCGAGCACGGCCTGCACCGCGGCACGGGACGCACCCTCGGGCAGGGAGGCGACCAGCGCCTCCAGACGCTCGCGGGCACCGTCGGTGCGCAGGCCCCAGCCGTACGGGTAGAGCGGCTCGTAGTCGGCGTCGCCGACGTTGATCGGCACCTGGTCGGCGCGGGCCGCCCAGGTCACGGGCAGGCGCCCGGTGAAGGGCCGGTCGCCGAACAGCACGTCGGCGACGCCGGCGCCCTCGGAGCCGGGCAGTGACGACGCGACGACCGCGTCGGCCACGCTCACGACGTCGCCGAGCAGCTGCGGGCGGCCCGAGACGACCAGCACCACGCACGACGCGGTGGCGGCGCAGACCTCGTCCACGATCGCCTGGTCCGAGGCCGTCAGCGACAGGCTCGAGCCGTTGTTCGGCACGTCGCCCTGGCCCTCGGCGTACGGGCGCTCGCCGACCACGACGACGCCGGTCTGACCGGCTCCGATCGGTGCCGACGCGTCGGGGCTCAGCGTGACCGACGCCCCGGGCGCCACCTCGCGGATGCCCTCGGCGATGCTCGTGCCGGTCGTCGTGTCGCCCGATCCGCCCTGCCAGCTGATCGTCCAGCCGCCCATCTGGCGACCGAGGTCGTCCGCGGTGGAGCCGGCCACGTACAGGTCGGCGTCCGCGGCCAACGGCAGCGCGCCTCCTGTGTTCTTCAGCAGCACCTGCGACTCGCCGGCGGCCTGACGGGCCACGGCGCGGTTCTCGGCCGATCCGACGCCGTCGACGTTGGTCCGGTCGGCGAAGGGCTGCTCGAACAGGTTCAGGTCGAACTTCTGGGTGAGGATGCGCCGCACGGCGTCGTCGACCCGCGACTCGGCCACGTCGCCCGAGCGGACGGCCGCCACGATCGCGTCGATGAACGCCCCGTAGTTGTAGGGCGCCATCGCCATGTCGAGTCCCGCGTTCACCGACCGGACGGCCTTGTCGGCGTAGTCGCCGCCGGGCAGCTTGTCGATGCCCTCCCAGTCGCTGATGAGGAAGCCCTGGAACCCCAGGTCGCCCTTCAGCAGGTCGTTGTTGAGCGCGGCGTTCTCGTGCATGCGCACGGGCCCGTCGCCCAGATCGACCGCCGAGTACGACGGCATGATCGTGCCCACACCCGCCTCGAGGGCCGGCAGGTAGGGGTCGACGTGCAGTCGGGTGAAGTCCTCGAGTGAGTCGGCGTTCGTGACGCCCTGGTCGATCGGGTACGCACCCGTGCCGGCCACGGACTCGTCGTAGCTCGTGCCGCCGTCGCCGGCCCAGTGCTTGGCCGTGGCGAGCACCTCGTCGGCGCCGCCGATGTCGGTCGGGTCGTCGCCCTGCAGGCCGATCACCGACGGGGCCGCGAACGTGCGCACCAGGTCGGGGTCCTCGCCGAAGGACTCGTAGCTGCGACCCCATCGCTCGTCGCGCGAGACGCAGAGGCAGGGGGCGAAGGTCCACGGCACGCCGGTCGCCCGCACCTCGGTCGCGGTGACCTCGGCGATGCGCTCGACCAGGGCCGGGTCACGGGTCGCGCCGAGGCCGGTGTTGTGCGGGAAGATCGTCGCACCCACCACGTTGCTGTGGCCGTGCACGGCGTCCACGCCGTAGACCATCGGGATCTGCAACCGCGTCGAGAGTGCCTCGCGCTGGTACGCGTCGACCATGTCGGCCCACGCCACCGCGGTGTTGCCCTCGGGCACCGAGCCGCCACCGCTCAGCAGCGAGCCGAGCGCGCGTCCGCTGACGTCCTGCGGCGACGACAGGCCGAGCCGCTCGGCCTGTGCCATCTGCCCCACCTTCTCGTCCAGCGTCATGCGACCGAGCAGGTCGGCCACGCGGTCCGCCGTCGGCAGCGACGGGTCGAGGTACGGCAGGTCGTGCGCGCCGATCACGACGCGCGGACCGTCACCGACCTTCGCCGTGGTCGACGCCAGCGACACCGCGAACTCCTTCGACTCGGCGGCCCCCGAGGAGGCGCGGGTCGACACGGTCACGGACTGCGCCGTCCCCGAGGCGGTCCCCGCCGCGAAGGTCACCGTGCCCGACGCCGCGTCGTAGTCGGTGCCCTCGACGGCGGTGCCGTCGGCGGTCGACCAGTCGACCGACACGTCCGACGCCAGCGGCTCGTCGCCCGCCGTCGTCACCGTCAGCGGGATCTCGACCGAGCCGCCGGCGTCCACCAGGTAGACGTCCTGCGACGGGTCGACCGTGACGGACGCGGCGCTCGCCGGGGTGCCGTAGAGCTGCGTGTCGTCGATCGCGTAGCCGACCGGGGCGGGCGTGCCCGGCGTGAAGGTGAACGAGTAGCCGAACGCGCTCGTCAGGTCGAGCGTGCCGTTCGTCGTCGCCGCGTCGCCCGGCTGGTAACCCGACGGGGTGAACGCCGAGAAGGGCAGTTCGACGAGCTTCCAGCGGCTGGTGCTGCTGCCCCAGTTGTCCTTGAAGGTCGTCGCCCAGAGCTCGCCGGTCTCGGCGGTGTCGCCGCCGGCCGGGTCGCCGTCCTTGATCTCGACCTTGATGTCGGCACCCGCCGTCGGCGAGGCCGGGTTGTTCGCCTGCGAGGCGTACCACCAGAAGCGCAGCCCCTGGTAGCTCGACCAGTCCTGGCTGTCGGCGAGGTTGTGGCTGAGTCCGCCGTAGCCGCCCGCGGGGATCGACGAGGTGCCGCTCAGCACGTGGTTGTCGGCGCGGCCGTCGCGCTCCTGCACGGTGACGTCGCGGCTGATCGTGGGCTCGAGCGGGGCGGGGGAGCCCCAGGTGAAGAAGCCGACCGGGTCGGCGGTCGTGCCGAGCGGGACCTCGCCCTCGAAGTCCTCGATCATCGTCGCGCGCTCGAACAGGGCGACGTCGTCGAACTGCCAGGTGCCGGCGCCGAGGGGGGTCAGGGTGACGGCGAAGCCGGTCGAGGCCGACGGGTCGAAGCGCAGGTCGCTCGACGGCTGGCCCTTCTGCCGCAGGTCGGCGAACAGCACGCTGACCTGCTTCCAGTCGGCGCTGTCGTCGACCACGGTCTGCTCGAAGAGGGCGCCGTCGCCGTTCTTCAGCTCGTAGCGCAGGGGCAGGCCCGAGGCGGTGCCCCGGAACCAGAACGAGAAGCCGTCGTGGTCGCTCCAGTCGGTGGCGGGGACGTCGTGCGAGAACCCGAACCAGCTCTCGGCGGTGGTCGGGCCGGCGACGGTGGCACGCAGGGCCCGGACGCCCGTCGCTCCCTCGCGCTGCGCCTCCACGGTGTCGAGCGCCGGCGTGACGGCGGGGCTCTGGCCCCAGCCGAAGTAGCCGGTCGGCACGCCGCCCTCGAAGTCGTCGAGCACGGTCGTCGCGCCGACGTTCGGCAGGGCGCCCGTCGGCGTGAGCGTCACGGTGAGGGTGGCGCGCGTGCCGACGACGGTCGGATCACTCGGCTCGGACGCCGTCAGCTCGATCGTCCTGCGCGGGCTGAGGGCGCCCGTCGAGGTCGTGACGAGGGCGACGGAGGCGCTGGTCTCGCCGGGCGCGAAGGTCACGGTCTCGTCGAGGGCCGCGTAGTCGGTGCCCGCCGTGGCCGTGCCGCCGGTGGAGCGCACGCGGACGGTGACCGGTTCGTCGCTCGGGCCGGTGAGGCTGAGTCCCGCGGTCAGGGTCTGGCCGGCCGCGACGGTCGCGGTCGACCGGTCGAAGGTGACCGAGCGGGTCTGCGCTTCACCGAAGACCTGCAGGCCGAAGGCCGAGTAGCCGTAGAAGTGGGGGCGGGCCGGGTCCCAGGTCGCCGCCGAGCGCTGCAGCATGCTGACCCGGACGTAGCGGGCGTCGGTCGGGGTCGACAGCGTGACGTCGTCGCGCCCGCCGTCGCTCGTGACGGTCTGCGCGGTGGTCCAGCCCTCGGGCAGGGTCGGGTCGCCCGACGTGACGTCGACCGTGTAGTCGGTCGCGTACGAGGCCTCCCAGTCGAGGCCGATCGCGTCGACGCGCGTGGTGCCGCCGAGGTCGACGATCACCGAGGCGGTGAACTCGACGTCCTCGTCGGGGCCGTTGCCGCTGGCCCAACGGGTCGTCGGGTCGCCGTCGATCAGGGCGTCGGCGGGGAACGTCCCGTCACCGTCGGCCTGGCTCGCCGAGGCGGTGACCGTACCGAAGCGGGCGAGGTCGACCGGGGCGGCCTGCGCGGCGATCGCGGGCAGGCCGCTGAGCAGCAGCGCCGCGGCGGCGGTGGCGGCGGCGAGCGCGAGGCCGCGGCGCGGACGGCGCGCGGGCCGGACGGGCCGCGATCGGGGCGTCGAGGAAGACCGGGCAGGGGCAGCGGACACGATTACTCCCTTGTAATCACGGCTGTCTCACGACAGAGCTGGAGCCACCCCCGAACGAGGGCGGCTCACGTCTGGCTCATCGTAGGGTCACAGGCGGCTCAGGGCAATGGGGGGCTCCGGGGCTCGACGCGGGACCCGTCAGGACGACGCGGCGCCGGGGGTCCGGCCGCTCGCGGCCCGGGCGCGTGCGGTGTCGCTGCGCGGACCGACCGGCACCGACCGCGTCGCCTTGGCCAGCCCCGACGGCGCCATGCCCACGTACAGGCTCTCGGCCCGCTCGACCACGAAGGTCTCGTGCCAGATGCCGACGGCTCCCGGGGCCTTGCGCGCCCGGCGGTTGAACGCCGTCCAGGCCGGTCGGTGCGCCTGCTGGGGCGAGCTCGCGTACGCGTAGAGCTTCTCGAGCGAGGTCCAGTACTGCACGAGCACCGGCCCCCCGCGGCCGATCGTCAGGCGCGTGCCGGCGAGCCCGCTCTCGGGGTCGCGCATCAGTTCGGTCAGCATCGGGGTCATCGCGCCGAAGACGGGCAGCCACAGGTCGGGTCGCCACCAGCGGTTGATCGTCATGCCGATCAGGACGACGACGAGCTCGCCGTCGTGCTCGTGCGTGGTGCGGCCCGGGTTGACTCGCGGCATGATGTCTCCTTAGATGGATAGTGGCGCTCTCCAATATTGGAGAGTCACGCTATCCAATGTCAAGGGGCAATCCGTGCGCATCTCCCAGCTCGCCGAGACGACCGGCGTGCCGGTCGCCACGATCAAGTACTACCTGCGCGAGGGGCTGCTGCCCGAGGGCGAGCGCACCAGCGCGACCCAGGCCCGCTACGGCGACGAGCACGTGCGTCGGCTGCGGCTCGTGCGGGCCCTGCTCGGTGCGGGCGGGCTGAGCGTCGCCGGGGTCCGGGCCGTCCTCGGTCAACTCGACGGAGAGCACGAGAGCGTGGCCGAGGTCCTCGGCGTCGCGCAGACGGCGGTCACCACGACGGCCCCCGAGGGCGTCGACCTCGGCCGTGCCGAAGCGCTCGTGGCCGGCTGGGGGTGGACGATCGACCCGGGGTCGGTCGACGTGCTCGCCGCGCTCGAGGCCGCGGTCGACGGGCTCGACGCCGCCGGTTTCGAGCTACCCGAAGGGGCACTCGACGGCTACGCGCGGTCGATGGCCGAGGTCGCCGAGGCCGAGATCGCGGGCATCCCGGTCGACTCCGTGGACGCCGCGGTGCGGTACGTCGTGCTCGGCACCGTGCTCGTCGAGCCGCTGCTGCTGGCCCTTCGTCGCCTGGCCCAGCAGGACGCCTCCTGGCGCCGCTTCGGGGGCTGACACCGCGCCTCCTGCCGGTCGCCTGGGGGCGCGACCCCGCTCAGGAGGCGCGGGTGCGGTCGCGCAGACCGACGAACGACACCAGCGCGCTCACCCCGAGCAGCACGGCGACCACGATCACGACGCGGTGGAACCCGCCCACCGTGAGCGCGCCTCCGGCGATGACGCCCAGGAACGCGACCGCGACGAGCCCGGCCACCCGTGAGATCGCGTTGTTGACCGCGGAGGCGATGCCCGACTGCGCCGCCGGGATCTGCGACAGCACCGTCGAGGTGAGCGGAGCCACGGTCACCGACAGGCCGAAGCCGAACAGGACCACTCCGGGCACGACCTGCCACCAGACGTCGATCGGATCGCGGACGAGCAGCATCCAGAGGAACCCGCTCGCCGTGATCAGCGGCCCGACCGTCATGAACAGGCGGGGGCCGTGGGTGGCGGCGAGCGTGCCGAACAGGGTCGAGAACAGCAGCGACACGATCGTCGTCGGCAGGGTGACGAGCCCGGCCAGGGTCGCCGTCAGACCCGCCAGCTCTTGCACCACCAGCGGGATGGTCAGGGTGCCGAGGCTGAGTGCCGCGTAGATGCCGACCGTGGCCAGGTTGCCGACCGTGAAGCTGCGGGTGCGGAACAGCGTGAGGGGCATCATCGGGGCGGGCGTGCGGCGCTCCCACCAGACGAAGGCGGCGAGCGCGGCGAGGCCGACCACGAGCGGCAGGACGACGAACCACGCGCCGAACCCGACCCGCTGCCCCTCGATCAGCGCGAAGACCGGCCCGGCGAGGCCGACCGCGGCCAGGACGGCGCCCACGCCGTCGACCCGTGGGGGAGCGCCGTCGCGTCCCCGGTGGGCGTCACCGGGCAGGCGGGTCATCAGCACGAGGGTGAGGACGACCGGCACGACCACGACGGCGAACACCCAACGCCAGCCGAGCGTGTCGACGAGCGCGCCGCCGGTCAGCGGGCCGATCAGGAACGCGACGCCGGTCCAGGCCGTCCAGCTGCCGATGGCCTTGCCCTGCGCGGGCCCGCTGAAGGTCGAGGTGATCAGGGCGAGGCTGCTCGGCACGAGGAGGGCCGCGGTGACGCCCTGCAGGGCCCGGGCGGCGATCAGCAGGCCCGGGTCGGGGGCGAGGGCGGCGAGCACGCTCGTCACGGCGAAGCCGATCAGCCCCGCGCGCAGCACCCGCACCCGGCCGAACGTGTCGCTGAGCGAGCCGGCCACGAGCATGAGCGACCCGAGCGTCAGCAGGTAGGCGTCGACCACCCACTGCTGCAGGGCGAGACCGGCTCCGTCGTCGGCCGTCGCGGCGCCGCCGACCGTGCCGCTGCCGAGCTCGCGCGCGATCGCTGGCAGGGCCACCGTGACGATGGACCCGTCGAGGAACGCGACGAACGAGGCCAGCACGGCGACGACGAGCACGACCCGCCGCCCGCGCAGGGTCGCGGCGTCGCTCGGGGCCGGGGGAGGTGTGCTCATGCTGCACTCAACACCCGGGCGGCCCCGACCGATACCCGACGAGACGACGCCAGGCGATGGACACAGCGCCAGGCTTTTTCCTGGCGCCCTGCCCATCTCCTGGCGTCGTGCGCTGCCTCACCCCTCGCGGACGACGTCGTCCGGCGACTTGTCGGGCCGCCACCCGCGCCAGCTCGGCTGCCGAAGCCGGCCGGTCGAGGTCCACTCGGCGATCGACACCTCGCCGACCCGCGACGGGGTGACCCAATGCGCGTCGCGCGCGTCGACCGCGGGCACGCCCACCAGCGGGCTGGTCTTCCGCTCGGCCGCCCGCAACGACGGCAGCAGCTCGTCGAGCTCGCGATCGGTGAACCCGGTGCCGACCCGGCCGACGTACTGCAGCCCGTCGTCGCCCGGCACGCCCATCAGCAGCGAGCCGACGCCGTCCGCCCGCCGACCCGCACCGGGCCGCCAGCCGGCGATCACGACCTCCTGCGTCTGGTGGTGCTTCATCTTGATCCAGGCCCGCGAGCGGCGGCCGGCGCTGTAGGTCGCGTCGCGTCGCTTGGCGACCACGCCCTCGAGCCGGAGGCGCTTCGAGGTGGCGACCGCCGCCTCCAGGTCCCCGTCGAACGCCGGGGGCACGTCGACGGCCCCGCCGCTCTCGACGATCCGCTCCAGCACCTCGCGCCGGTCGTCGTACTCGTCCCTCACGAGCGAGCGACCCTCGGCCCGCATGACGTCGAACAGCAACAGCTTCACCGGCGCGCCTTCGGCGGCTCGCGCCACGTCGCGCGGCCGCGTCAGCCCCATGCGCGTCTGGAGCAGCCCGAAGTCGGGGCGACCCTTCTCGTCGACGGCGACGATCTCGCCGTCCAGCACCGAGCCTCCGTCACTGTCGACCCGCTCGGCCAGCACCTGCAGCTCGGGGTAGGCCGGGGTCAGGTCGTTGCCGTTGCGGCTGGTCAGCGTGACGGCGCCGTCGTGGACGACGGCCACGGCGCGGATGCCGTCCCACTTCATCTCGAACGCCCACCCGCCCTCGGACACGTCGTGCGCGTCGCCCGTCGTCGCCAGCATCGGTGCGACCGGGTCGGGTGCCGGGAACTCCTGCTTCCTGTCGCGAGTCGAGGAGGCGCGGCCCGCCTTTCCGGGGGAGCCGCCGGCCGCGCGCGACGCGCGTGAGGAGTTGCCGACAGGGCCGCCCCGGCTCGCCTGCGCAGAAGACGGCAACTCCGGAGAACGCGCGTCGTCGGTCGTCTTCCGGGCGTGATGCGGTCGTTTTCCTGAATTGCCGGCGGAAGCGCCGTCGTGCGAGCCGTCGGCGTCGTCCTTCATGCGGTGGATGAGCCAGTTCGACTCGGCCCGCCCGCCGCCGTGCCCGGTGTGGATCAGCGCGACGCGTCGGGTGCCGCGCTGCTCGCCGTGCAGCACGACGATGACCTCTTTCCCGTCGCGCCACTTCTCGAGGTCGTACTCGCCCGAGTCCCAGATCGTGACCTCGCCGGCGCCGTACTCGCCCTTGGCGATGGTGCCCTCGAACGTGCCGTACTCGAGCGGGTGGTCCTCGGTCTGCACGGCGAGGTGGTTCGTGCCGGGGTCGTCGGGCTCGCCCTTCGGCAGCGCCCAGCTGACCAGCACGCCGTCGTGCTCGAGGCGGAAGTCCCAGTGCAGCGAGCTGGCGTGGTGCTCCTGGATGACGAAGCTCGTGCCGTCGGTCGAGGCCGGGGCCTCGGCGGGCACCGGTTCGGCGGTCTTCGACGCGTCACGCTTCGAGCGGTAGACCTCGAGGCGGTCGCGCACCTTCTCGGACGGGTCGTGGTCGGGGGCCTCGGTGTTGCGGAAGTCCTCGCCCAGCTCGCCGGACGGCACCGGCACGTGCGCCGAGACGTCGGCCAGGGGGTCGCCACGCCGCTTCAGGCGCGAGAGCACGTCGGTGTACTCGAGCTGCACCAGCGTCTTCGACGCGAGCTCGCGCCAGGTGCGGGGCATCGCCACGGTCGGTCGGGACCGACCGCGCAGCGAGTACGGCGCCACGGTGGTCTTGTTCCCGTTGTTCTGCGACCAGTCGAGCAGCACCTTGCCCCGGCGGTCGGCCTTCCCCATGGTGCTGAGCACGAGGTCTGGGTGGTCGGCCTCCATCGCGCGGGCCAGCTCGTGGGCGACCTCGCCGACCTGGGCGCTGGTCTGCTTCCCGTCGAGCCGGGCGTACAGGTGCACGCCCTTGCTGCCGCTGGTCACGGGCATCAGCTCGAGGCCCATGCCCTCGACGATGGGCTTCAGCAGCTGCGCCACCGCGACGCACTCGGCGAGGCCGACGCCCTCGCCCGGGTCGAGGTCGAGCACCAGCCGGTCGGGGTTGCGCTGCGCCCCCTTCGGGCCGAACCGCCACTGCGGGACGTGCACCTCGAGCGCGGCGACCTGCGCCAGCCAGGTGAGCGTCGCCATGTCGTTGACCATCGGGTAGACGTTCGCGTGGTCCTTGTGCTCGATGGTGTGCCGCGCGACCCAGTCGGGTGCGGAGTCGGGCAGGTTCTTCTCGAAGAACACCTCGCCCTCGACACCGTTCACCCAGCGCTTGCGGGTCGCCGGGCGGCCCTCGACGTGCGGCAGCATCCACTCGGCGACGGCGGCGTAGTAGCCCAGCACGTCGGCCTTGGTCGTGCCCGCGTCGGGGTAGAGCACCTTGTCGAGGTTCGTCAACTGCAGCCGGTGCCCGCCGACCTCGACGGATTCGCCGCGTCCCTTGCCCGCCATCGCGCGCCTCCTCGTGTCGTCTGCTTCTCGTTCTACCCGGCCGCGGCGGGTCCGTGTCGTCGTCGGCGGGTCGGCGCCGGCCCGCCGCCGACGACGGGGACCCGCCGCATCGACCACGGCCCGCCGCCCCGCGCGAGCGGGACGACGGGCCGTGGTGTCGCCGGGACGACGGAGCCGAGGAGGCGCGGGTCAGACCGCGGGCATCGCTCCGGCGATCGTGATGGTCGCGCCCGAGGTGTAGCTCGACTCGGGGCTCACCAGGTGCACGTAGGCGGCGGCGAGCTCGGCGGGCTGACCGGGACGGCCGAACGGCGCCTGGCCGCCGAACTCCGACACCGTCTCGGCGTCGTCGGAGCCGGGCTGCAGGGGAGTCCACACCGGGCCGGGCGAGACCTGGTTGACGCGGATGCCCTTGGGGGCGAGCTGCTGCGCGAGGCCCGAGGTGAAGACGCCGATCGCACCCTTGGTCAGGGCGTAGTCGATCTTGTCGGGGCTGGGCTGCGTGCCCTGCACCGAACCGGTCGTCACGATCGACGAGCCGGGCTCGAGGTGGGGGATCGCGGCCTGGGTCAGCCAGAACAGCGAGTAGACGTTGGTCTTGATGGTCGAGTCGATGTCCTCGGTGGTGAGCGTGAGGATGTCGTCGTTGCTCTTCATGCGACCGGCCACCATGACGAGGGTGTCGAGGCCGCCGAGCTCGTCGACCGCCTTCTGCACGAGGTCCTTGCAGTACTGCTCATCCGAGATGTCGCCGGGGACGAGGACGGCCTTGCGACCCTCTCCCTCGAGCAGGTCGCGCACCTCTTCGGCGTCCTTCTGCTCGCTGGGCAGGTAGCTGAGCACGAGGTCGGCGCCCTCGCGGCTGAGCGCGATCGCGGCGGCGCGACCGATGCCCGAGTCGCCACCGGTGACGATGCCGCGGAAGCCGGTGAGGCGCTCCTTGCCGACGTAGCTGGTCTCGCCGTGGTCGGGCTTCGGGTCCATCTTCCAGGCCTCGCCCGGCAACGACTGCTCCTGCTTCGGGAACGGCGGTGCGGGGTAGAGGTCGACCGGGTTCTTCTTGTCGTATTGGCTCATGAGCCCACGCTGCCCGCACCGGGCCTCCTGCGGTCGGGGCCTGTACCCCGTGGGCGGTCATTCGGAGCGCACGCGGAGAAAGATGAGCGTCATGCGATCGATCTGGAAGGGCGCGATCACGTTCGGGCTCGTCAACGTGCCCGTCAAGCTGTACAGCGCCACCGAGGACCACGACGTGTCCCTGCACCAGGTGCACGACGCGGACGGCGGGCGCATCCGGTACCAGCGGAAGTGCGAGATCTGCGGCAAGGTCGTCGACTACGAGCACATCGACAAGGCGTACGACGACGGCGACCGCACCGTGGTGATCACCGGTGACGATCTCAAGTCGTTGCCCGAGGAACGCTCGCGCGAGATCGACGTGCTCGAGTTCGTGCCGAGCGACCAGGTCGACCCGATCATGCTCGACCGCAGCTACTTCCTCGAGCCGGACGGCACCTCGCCGAAGGCCTACGTCCTGCTGCGCCGCACCCTGGAGGAGACCGACCGCACCGCGATCGTGCACTTCTCGCTGCGGCAGAAGACGCGGCTCGCCGCCCTGCGCGTGCGGGGCGACGTGCTCATGCTGCAGACCCTGCTCTGGGACGACGAGGTGCGCGAGGCGCGGTTCCCGGCACTCGAGAAGCAGACGCGCATCACCGACAAGGAGCTCGACATGTCGTCGTCGCTCGTCGACTCGCTGAGCGACGACTTCGAGCCCGCCGACTTCAGCGACGACTACCAGGAAGAGCTGCGACAGCTGATCGACGCAAAGCTCGAGGAGGGGGAGTCGCTCGACACCGACGCCACCTTCGGCGAGAAGCCGGAGGACGACGATGGTGAGGGCGGCGAGGTCATCGACCTGATGGAGGCGCTGCGCCGGTCGGTCGAGGAGAACCGGTCGGGCGGACACCGCAAGCCGACCAAGAAGGCGGCAGCATCGACGCCGGCGTCGTCGACCTCGTCGGCGGCCGCGACGAAACCTGCTGCGAAGAAGCCGGCCGCGACGAAACCTGCCGGGAAGAAGCCGGCCCCGAAGAAGCCTGCTGCGACGAAGAAGCCCGCCAGGTCTGCCTCCGAGAAGAAGCCGGCTCCCGAGAAGAAGGCGGCCCCCGAGAAGAAGGCCAGCTGACCCTAGCGGTCAGTGCTCGCGGAGCGCCTCGATCAGGTCGGCCTTCTTCAGGTCTGAGTAGCCGGTCACGCCGAGTTCTTTCGCGCGTCCTCTGAGTTCGTCCACCGTCCAGTCGTCGTACGAACCGGACTTCCCGCCCTTCGCGGCCACCTTCTTCTCACTGTTGCCCTTCTGGGCGGCAGCGTTCGAGATGCGCGCGGCTTTCTCCTTCGAGGCGCCCTCGTCGCGGAGCGCCTCGTACATGTCGGGCTTCTTCAGCTGTGGGGGAGTCTCGTCCTTCGGCGTCATGCGCCCGACCGTACGCCCGCGGTCATCGTCGCGGTCACTGGCCCTCCATGTCGTCGGTCGTGCCCTCACGGCCCATCTCGTCGATGGTGATCGCCGCGTTGACGAGGGCGAGGTGGCTGAGACCCTGAGGCAGGTTTCCGAGGAACTGCCCGTCGTCGGCGCTGATCATCTCGGTCAGCAGGCCCACGTCGTTCGGCTGCTGCACGAGCTGGTCCATCAGCTCGACCGCCTCGTCCTGACGGCCCACGCACGCCAGGGCGCTGGCAAGCCAGAAGGCGCAGGCCACGAACGTGCCCTCTTCCTGGTCGACCTCGCTGTAGCGGAACACCAGCGGACCGGCGGAGAGCTCGCGCTGCATCGCGTCGATCGTGCGGGACATGCGCTCGCCGCGGTCGAAACCGCTGGGGGCGTGCAGCAGCACCGAGGCGTCGAGCTTCTCGCTGCCCGGGTACATGACGTACGAGCCGATCTTCTCGTTCCAGCCGTGCTCGTCGACCCAGTCCTTGATGAGGTCGCGGTTCTTCCGCCAGAAGACGACGTCCTCGGGGTCGGGGTGCATCTGGCCCACCTCGGTGAGGTGCAGGGCGGCGTCGATGGCCTGCCAGCAGCCCATCTTGCTGCTGACGTAGTGCTGCTCGTCCGGCAGCTCCCACATGCCCGAGTCCTTCTCCTGCCAGCGACGGCAGGCGTCGTCGGCGAAACCGGCGAGCAGGTCGCCGGTGGACTCGTCGAGGATGTTGCCGTCGGCCGCGTACTGGCTCATGATCGCCAGGATGTCCGCGTAGGTGCCGAGCTGCAGCTGCTCGCCCGCCGGATTGCCCTTGTAGACCGGGCCGATGCCGCGCCAGCCCTCGGAGCCGGTCTCGTGGGTGCCGTCCGGCACCGAGCCGTCGAGGTTGAGGAAGATGTGCATCGTCCGGCCGTTGGCCTTGAGCGCCGAGAGCAACCACGAGACGGCCGCCTGGGTCTCTTCGCGCAGGCCGAAGCGGACGAGCGCGTTGACCGTGTAGGCCAAGTCGCGCACCCACGCGAAGCGGTAGTCCCAGTTCTTGTCGCCGGTGAAGTTCTCGGGCAGGGCCGCCGTGGCGGCGGCCGCGATCGCACCGGTGGGGCTGAAGATCAGCAGCTTGAGCGCCAGTGCGCTGCGCTGCACGGCGCCCGACCACGGACCGTCCCAGTTGAACTCGTCCGACCAGGTCTGCCAGTTGCGAACCGTGCGGTCGATGCCCTGGTCGACCACGCGCGGGTCGGGCAGGTGCAGGGGTTCGTCCTCGACGCCGCAGAGGCAGATCAACGAGCGCGAGCCCTCGTGGGTGGAGAACTCGCCCCAGAACCGATGCGGGCCGCCGTGGGCCTCGCCGTCGCCGGGCTCGACCGAGTCGAGGCGGCCGTGCTCGAAGCCGACCAGCGCCAGGTTGATGTCGGCGGCCCGCAGGACCGGCCCGTGCAACGTGTCGACCCGGCGGATCGGATGCGTGCCGAACGTGTTGCCCGGGATCACCGCCCAGCGCATGTCGACCGACCCGGTGACGCCCTCGATGCGACGGGCGAGCTCGGCCCACGGCAGACGCCCCGCGATGCCCGTCACGAGAGCGTCGGTGACCTGCACCACACCCGTGGAGGTGCGGAAGCGGGTCACGAGGACGTTCGTGTTCTCGACGTACTCGCGCTGGACCTCGAAGTCGTCGTCGACGGGGCGCAGCTCGATGCGTCCGCCCTTGCCCGAGTCGACGATGCCGGAGAACACCGGGTCGCTGTTCATGTCGGGCATCGGCAGCCAGTCGATCTGGCCGTCTCGGGCGATGAGGGCGACGGTCCGACCGTCGCCGATCGCCCCGTAGGAGCGCAGCGGCACGTAGCCGTCGTCCCGGGGGTCGGGGCGGTGCCATTCGCCGGCGGCGGCCGTCGTCGCGCCGAAGTGGTCGGCCTGGATGTCGTCGGTGGTCTCGAGGGTGTCCGTCACTCCTCCTACGGTGGCCCGGCGCGCCTCCTCGTGCCCGTCCCTCGCAGTGTTCTGTGTGCAAGACACGGCCTCCGTACCCCTGGGGGCGAGAAACGGAGCCGGTGGACATGTCGGGCGCGTAGACCGGTCGGATGTCCCTTCCGACCGGAACCATGTCCGAACCCCGCCTGTTCTTCGACGCGAGGGCCACCCTCGGCGAGAGCCCCGTCTGGGACGTCGACGCCCACGAGCTGGTCTGGACCGACATCACGAACGGCCTCCTGCACCGCACCTCGGCGGACGGCACACGCGACACGACGGTCGTCGTCGACCCGCCCCTGCCGAGCTTCCAGCGTCGTCGCGGCGGCGGCCTGATCGCCGCACTCGACGACACGGTGATCGTCATGCGCGACGACGGGACCGAGCAGCGGACGATCGCGACCGTCGACCACGCCGACGAGCGCCTCCGGCTGAACGAGGGGAAGTGCGACCCGTTCGGCGCCTTCGTCGTCGGCGCCACCGACCCCGAGGGCAGCCCCGTGGCCGGTCTCTACCGCGTCGCCCCGGACGGCACGCTCACCCAGCTGCGCGACGACTTCGCCACGACCAACGGGTTCGAGTGGAACGACGACGGCAGCGAGATCTACCTCACCGACACCGGTGACGACACGATCTACCGGGCGTCGTGGGATGCCGACGGCACGCTGGGCGAGCTCGTCCCGTTCTCGTCGCAGGGCGCCCACGACGGCCTGGCCCGCGACGAGCGCGGCGAGTTCTGGGGGGCCATCTACGGCGAGGGCAAGGTGGTGCACCTCGACGCCGACGGCGGTCTCGTGGACGAGATCACCTTCCCGGTGCCGAACCTGACCGGCATCGGCTTCGGCGGTGACGACCTGCGCACGCTGTTCGTGCTGTCGGCCCGGGAGGGGCTGAGTGACGAGCAGCTCGACGAGTCCCCGCTGAGCGGCGGCATCTTCGCGCTCGACCTCGACCGGGCCGCCCGCCCGCCGTTCCTGTTCGGCTGACTCGGGGCTCCACACGAGCCCGCGCGCCCACACGCACCCGCACGAGCCCACCCACACGACGACGCCCGCCCGATCACGCGATCGGGCGGGCGTCGTCGTCGTGTGGTCGGCGACGCGTCAGATGCGCCCCACCAGCTCGTCCCGCGGCACGGCCCCCGCCGCGATGACGGCCCGGGCGGCGTCGCGGGCCTCCTCGACGTTCCAGAGCAGCACGCCCTCGACCGCGCCGTCGTCGCCCAGGTAGTACGCCACGGCCGTGCCGTCGCCCCGGTCGTCGACGACGGTCTCGAGCGACGCGTCGAGCGTGCCGACGGCCTCGTACGAGATGTCGAACACCTTCGAGTAGTAGTACGGCGTGTGGTCGTAGACCTCGTCGGCGCCGGTCATGTTGCGTCCGACGACGGGGCCCTGCGACTTCGCGTTGTCGACGTGCTCGACGCGGCGGCGCCCGAGGATCGCGTCCGGGTACGAGGCCACGTCGCCGGCGGCGAACACGTTCGGGTCGCTCGTCCGCAGGTGCTCGTCGACCACGATGCCGTCGTCGACGGTCAGACCCGCGTCGGCCGCGAGCTGGTCGTCGACCGAGATGCCGAGCCCGACGACGACCGCGTCGGCGTCGAGGGTCGAGCCGTCGTCGAGCCGCAGGTGGACGCCGGCGTCGTCGGCCGTGCCGCTCTCGACGCGACGTCCGCGGGCCAGCTCGACCCGCGCCTCCTCGAAGGCCCCCTCGAACGTCGAGGCGATCGACGCGGGGAACACCGAGCCGCCGAGCACGTCGTCGGGGAAGACCAGCGTCACGCGGGTGTCGTTCTGGACGAGGGCCGCGGCGAGCTCGGTGCCGATGTAGCTGCCCCCCACGACGACGACGTGCCGACCGTCGCCCGAGAGCGAGCGCAGTCGGCGGTAGTCCTCGGCGGTCCGGAAGTACACGACGCGGTCGTCGTCCGGCAGGTCGAGGGCGGTGGGGCTGCCGCCCGTGGCGAGCAGCAGGGCGCCGTAGCCGACGACGTCGCCGGCGCTCGTGGTCACGGTGCGGGCGTCGCGGTCGATCGACTCGACGAGCGTGCGCAGCCGGATCTCGGCGCCCGAGTCGGCGACGGTGCCGAGGTCGTTGTCGGCCTCGGTGTAGTCGGGGTCGGTCCAGAGCTTCTTGGACAGCGCCGGACGCGTGTAGGGCGCGTCGACGTCGGCGCTCACGATCAGCACCGACGCGTCGGGCGTGGCCTCGTGGATGGCCTTCGCGGCGGCGTCGGCGGTCATGCCGCCGCCCACGATGACGTGGTCGAACGATTCGGTCATGGGGTCGTCCTCTCGACGAGAGAGGGCACCGCCCGGGAGGCGCGGGTCGCGCGCTTCCGGACGGTGCCCTCGTGAGGTGGTCGGGTCAGTTGGCGACGGCGCCGACGCGGTCGAGGCCCTCGGCCGCGGCGTCCTCGTCACGCCGACGGGTGTCGTCCTGGCGGGCGTCCTTCTCGGGGTGACGGTTCTCGGCACCGGTCATCCAGGCGAGCTGCTCGAGGCGCTCGAGGATGCTGTGCAGCACGTCGGCCGTCGTGGGGTCCTCGTCGTCGACGTCGTCGTGGACCGTCCGCATCGTGCCGGTGACGGCGTACATGCGGTCGACGATCAGGTCGACCACCGCGGTGGTCTCGACGGGGCCGGCGGGGAACTCGGGCAGGCTGGTGCCACGGGTGACGGTCGAGGTGCGGCCGTCGGGGATCAGGTAGACGGCGCGCATGCGCTCGGCCACCTCGTCGCTGAACTCGCGGGCGGCGTCGACGATCTCGTCGAGCTGCAGGTGGAGGTCGCGGAAGTTCGAGCCGAGCAGGTTCCAGTGCGCCTGCTTGCCCTGGACGTGCAGTTCGATGAGGTCGACGAGGACCTTCTGCATGTTGTCGCGGAGTTGGTCGGATCCCTGGAACATGATGTCTCCCGTTCGTCGTGGGTTCGTGCGGAGTCGTCGCACCGGTGGGTGCGAGGTGGACGGTAGACCGCGGCCCTCGACAACGACTCAGTCTTCGGGGGACAGGCGGGCAGGACGGCCCGACCGGAGCAGCGGACCCGGCCCCGGGGACGCGCCGACGGGGCGTTCCCGGCCGTGATCGACTCGTGATCCACGGCCCTGGAGGACGGACCGTACCGGATGGTATGTTCGCCTGCATCGGCACCGAAGCCGACGCCCGGCCGCGGGTACCCGATCCTCGGCCCATGCTCTGAGGGGGGCTGACATGGCACGAGCGGTACCCGGACGCGCCGACCGTCCTGGATTCGACGCGACCGAGATCACCCGGCTGCGACGTGAGATCGAGAGTGCCTGGGGCGCGTTCGACGACATCGAGCAGATGGACTTCGCCCACCGGGTGAGGGTCGTCCACGGTCTCGCCGACGCCCTGCCCGACGCGGCGAGTGCGGCGGCCCGAGCCGGGCTCGGCGGTCTCGCCCTCGCCCTGCTCGACGACGCGGCCTCCTTCCCGCCCCCGTGGGCATCGATCTGCGGCCGCTGGGACCTCACGCTCGAGATGGCCCGGGCCGCGGTCGAGTCGATCGCCTGGCCCGAGGGCGAGCCCTGGGGCGAGCTGCCGTTGGTGGGCACGGCCGCCTGACGTCGCCTAGCGTGGCGGCATGAGCTCCACACCGTCGCGCGGGCACGGACGTCGTCGGGTCGGCCTCCGGCGGTTCCTCCGCACCGTCGTGCTCGACTACCGGTACGTCTGGTGGGTGCACCTCGTGCCGCGGTCCGGTCGGGTGGTGCCGAGGCGCTACCGCGACGGCGACCGTGAGCCGGTGCTGCTGCTGCCGGGCGTCTACGAGACCTGGCGGTTCCTCCGTCCAGTGGCCGACCGGCTGAACGACCTGGGGCACCCGATCGTCGTCGTGCCGGGGATGGGGCACAACCGTCGCCCGATCGCGGCGACCGCCGAGGTCGCCCAGCGCATCCTCGACGCCCACGACCTGCGGGACGTCGTGGTGCTGGCGCACAGCAAGGGCGGACTGGTCGGGAAGACGATGATGGTCTCGACCGACACCGATCGACGCATCGCCCGCATGGTGACGGTGAACAGTCCGTTCTCGGGGTCACGCTGGGCGACGGTGCTGCCCGTCAGGGCGCTGCGGCCCTTCTCGCCCCGCGACGCCGACCTGCTGCGGCTCGCCGAGCAGCGTGAGGCGAACCGCACCATCACCTCGATGGCGTCCCGGTTCGACGCCCACGTCACCGAGGGGAGCGTGCTGCCGGGGGCGGTCAACCTCGAGTTCCCGGTCGACGGGCACTTCCGGCCGCTGGGCCACGCGCGGTGCGTCGCGATGATCGTGCGCGAGGTCGAGGCCGGGGCGGGCACGGGGCCGACGGCCGAGGCGTCCTAGCCCTCGACCCAGCCCAGGGCCCGCATCGTCTCATGGGGTCGTTCGACGTGGGCGAAGTGCCCGCAGTCGGCGAGCAGGGTCGTCCGGGCGTGCCGCACGACCTCGCCCAGGCGGTCGAGGTCGGACGACCGGGCGAAGACGTCGTCGGCGCCGCTCACGGCGGCCACGTCGCAGTCGATCGCGCGCCACAGGGAGGCGTCGTACCCCTGCCCCGACCGCGAGGCCGCGAGGAACCCCCGGGGCCGCAGCTCGGCGACGAACGCCTGCAGGACCGAGCGCGGGACGCGGTCGACGTGGCGGAACACGGGTGACGACAGGGCACGCAGCAGTCCGATGCGCGCCGCGCCGCGCAGCAAGGATGCGGAGGCGCGGGGCAGCACCCCGAACACCGCGCGCAGCAGCGTGAAGGCCGGCAGTCGCACGAGGCCGCGCACCGGGTGCGTGACGGCGTCGATCGCCGAGAAGGACGTGGCCGACACGACCGAGACGCTGAGCACGAGGTCGGGGCGGACGGCGGCCAGGTGCAGGGCGACGAAGGCGCCCATCGAGTGGCCCACGAGGTCGAACTCGGTGACCCCCAGCGCCTCGGCGACCTCGACCACCACGGCGGCGGCCGACTCGACGTCGAGGCCCGGGTCGGGCTCGGGCGAGTCACCCCAGCCGGGCAGGTCGATCAGCACCGGACGGGAGACGACCGCGTCCACCTCGCGGGCGGCCTGCAGCAGGGGGGTCCAGGTCGTCCACGAGCCGGCCGCGCCGTGCAGCATGACGGTCGCCCGGCGTCGTGCTGACCGGTCGGTCGGCGAGGCCGCGTGGTGCACGACCGTGCGGCCGTGCGCCGTGTCGATCGTCTCGCGGGCGAGCCCGAGGGCCCGGGGATCGGTGACCAGGTCGAACGGGGCGTACGCGTCGGCGGTCGGAGGGACCACCCCTGTCGCCCGGCCCCGTCGCATCGTCGGATGCTACCCGATGATCTCTTCCCGCACGCGTCTCAGATCCTCGAGCAGCGACCCGACCAGCACCCAGTTGTCCGGGTCGGGTCGCAGCACGCTCACCGGCGAGGTGAGGGCCGGGCCGTCGTCGTGCCCGAGGCCCGTCCCGTGTCCGCCGGCGGTGTCGGGGACGCGGGAGGCGCGCCCGGCCGGCAGCGCCTCCTCGGTGGTCCGCGCCAGCAGGCGCACGTCGTGGGCGGCCCGTCGCAGGTCTTCGGCGATGCTCTGCACCACGGGGTCGTCGGCCAACCCCGGGTCGTAGTTGTCGTGGACCGACCGGACCATGCCCACGACGCGGTTGACGAGCACGGTCAGGCGCCGGAGCAGCGCCGCGTCGGCCTCGAGCACGCTGCGGTTGCGGCTCGCGCGGGGGTTGAGCTGCAGGCTCTCCTCGCCCGCGGTGACCGCGTCGACCGCCCGGGCCTGGGTCACTCTCAGCTCGCGGGCCTTGGTCAAGCCGGTGGCGAGCCGCGACCCGTCGACCGGCTCGTCGAGCACGGCGGCGGTCTCGTCGAGCACGGACGCGATGTCGCGCGCCAGGCGGCCGACGGCGAGGTGCGCCGGCGCGAGCGCGACGGGAGGCACGATCAAGGCGTTGATCGCCAGGGCGATCGCCGCGCCGATGATCGTCTCGAGCACCCGGTCGAGCGCGTAGTCGGGCGTCTGGGCGCCGATCGCCAGCACGAGCATCGCCGAGATCGGCACCTGGTTCGCCGAGCTCGGGGTCAGCCGGAACGCCCACGCCACGAGCAGGCTCACCACGACGATCGCCAGCACGATCCAGGTCGCGTCACCGAACAGCTGGCCGGCCGCGAACGCGATGAGCACGCCGGCGATGACGCCCACACTGCGCTCGAGCCCTCGGACGAACGACTGGTTGACGCTCGGGAGCACCACGAGCAGGGCCGCGATCGCCGCGAAGATCGGCAACGGCTGCTGCAACAGGGCCACCGAGGCGAACCAGGCCGCCATCACCGCGACGCTGGTCTTCACCACCTGCAACAGGGGGGTGCGCTTCGTCTGGCGGATGCGCGAGACGATCTTCACGACCCCAGGGTAGACGGGGAGGCGCGGCCCGCGTCGCGCCGCCGCGTCAGGTCACGAATCGGTCACCCCGCCCGCGCCTCCCCGCCGATCGGGTCGGGTGCTGGTTGACTGCCTCCCCGTGTGGCCCAACTCCGCCGAGGTGCTCCCCGCCGCGTTCGCGAACTCGGGGCTGACCGTCGTCGCCTTCCGACCCCACTCGGTCGAGCCCTCGGGCGCCGGGTTCCTCTACGGCTACGAGGTCGACACGGTCGACCCCGCCGGCGCGACCTCGACCGTGCTCACCTTCATCGACACCGACACCCGGGCCGCCGACGCGTCGTCGGTGCTCACCCGCGACCCGACCACCGGTCAGCCGCTCGCCGTCTGGGCCTACCCGGCCGACCCCATGCTGCCGGCGCTCGCCGGGGCCACCTACCCCGACCGGGTGGCCGACGCGCTCGCGGCCCTCGGCGTCGTCGTCACCGAACCCCGTCTGAGCGTCGCGGCGTACCGACCCGGCAAGCGGGCCGTGATCCGCCTCGACGCCGCCGAGACGACCGTCTTCCTCAAGGTGGTCCGGCCCGACCGGGTGGGGCCGATCGTCGCCCTGCACGAGGCGTTCCGGGCGCAGGGGCTGCCGGTGCCCGCCGTGCTCGCGTCGCGACCGGACGGCCTGCTCGTCCTCGAGCGCGTCCCCGGGGTGCCGGCCGGGCAGCGTGTCGTCGAACTCGCCGACGACCCCCGGTTCGTCGAGCAGATGGTCGACCTCGGCACGCGCATCGCCCGGGTCGAGGTGACCGCCCGGGCGCAGTCCGACGCCCTCGACCACGGAGCCTGGCACCGCTCGACGCTGCGAGCCGGGCTGCCCGACCGGGCGACCGAGATCGACGGCCTCTACGACGAGATCGACCGGCGCCGCGCCTCCTCCGCCTCGGACGCCCTGGCCGTGATCCACGGCGACCTGCACCTCGAGCAGCTGTTCGTGCACCCGTCCGAGCCGTGGCGGGTCACCGGTCTGCTCGACGTCGACACCGCGGGGCTCGGGCACCCGGCCCGCGACGCCGCGGCCCTCGTCGCCCACCTGGTCGTGACCGGGCAGTGGCACCGGGGCAACGGCGACGAGGCAGAGGCCCGCGCCTGCGAGGGCCTCGCCGACGACGTGACGCGCACCTGGGTCGACCGCATGCCCGGCCTCGCCGACCGGCTCGCGCCCGGCGTCGCCTCGCAGCTGCTCGCCCACGCCGGCGGACAGGCCACCCTCGGCACCGACACCGGCCGCCGCAAGGCCGTCCAGCTGATCGGTGCCGCCGCCGGCACGCTCGCCCGCCCTGCCTGACCCGCGGTCTCTCCGTCGGACACACACGGACCGGCCGACGGGCCTACCGTGGCGCGCAGCACCCACCCGCGCACCTGGAGGCCCCATGCCGTCACCCTGGCTCGACGCCGCGCACGACGTCACGACCGACAGGATCGACCCCGAGACCGTCTACGACGACGTGATCGTCGGCGGCGGCCTGACCGGCCTGGTCACCGCCCTGCTCTTCGCGCGGCGCGGCCATCGTGTCGCCGTCCTGGAGGCGCGCTCGGTGGGCAGCGTCGCGAGCGGCAGCGGCACGGCGTCGATGTCGCTGCTGCAGGGCAAGCAGCTCCAGCGCATCCGCACGAACACCTACCAGAGCGTCGTCGACGCCTACGTCGCGGGCAACCGGGCGGGCTTCGACTGGATGGTCGACTACCTGGACGAGGCCGGTGTCGAGGTCGAGCGCCGGGACGCGTTCAGCTACTCGACGACCCGCGGCGGCATCGCCACGGTCGACGACGAGTACCTCGTCGCCCGCAAGGCCGGTCTACCCGTCGTCAAGGAGTTCGGCCTCGACCTGCCGTTCGGCACCACGGGCGGGCTGCGGCTGCCCGACCAAGCGCAGTTCGACCCGATGCAGGCGATCGCCGCGCTCGTGGCGGACGTCCGGGCCCTCGGCGGCGTCGTCGTCGAGGGCGTGCGCGTGACCGGCGTCGACGCGACCAGTCCGACGGTGACCCACAGCGACGGCCCCGACGTCCGCGGCCACCGGGTCCACGTCACCACCGGCAGCCCCGTGCTCGACCGCGGCCTCTACTTCGCGAAGCTCCGCAGCGAGCGTTCCTACGGCCTCGCCTTCGAGGGCGCCTACGACCTGCCCGACGGCATGTACCAGGCGGTCGACGGTCCCACCCGGTCGTTCTCCGCGGTGGGCGACCGCCTCGTGACCGGGGGCAACCGGCACCCGGTGGGCCGCGCCTCCTCGACGAGCGCACTGGTCGACGACCTCGCCGACTGGACGACGCGCCACTGGCCCGGTGCCCGGCTGACCCACTCGTGGAGCGGTCAGGACTACGGCACGCCGCACCACGTGCCGTTCGTCGGCTGGCTGCCGCGCGGTCGCGGGCGGATCTACCTCGCGACCGGGTACGAGCACTGGGGGCTGACGAACGCGGTCCAGGCGGCGATGACCCTCGTCTCGGACGTGCTCGGCGATCCGCAGCCGTGGATGACCACGCTGCACAAGAGGGTCACCACGCCGATCGCCATCGCCTCCGGAATCGGGATCAACGCGGCCGACGCCTGGTGGGCGGCCAAGAGCTGGGCCGGCGCGATGACCCGCCGGCTGGTCGCCGTCGCCCCCGCCGAGGGACAGGGCGAGGTCGGACGCTCGGGCGGCTTCGCCCCGGTCGCGCGCTCGACCGTGGACGGCGAGGTGTGCACCGTGTCGGCGATCTGCCCGCACCTCGTCGGCATCGTCACCTGGAACGACTCGGAACGGTCGTGGGACTGCCCGCTGCACGGTTCGCGGTTCGCCGCCGACGGCAGCGTGCTCGAGGGGCCCGCGACCCGCGGCCTGCGTCGCCGCGGCTGACGGGCTACCGACCCGCGGCGCCCGACCGCGACAACCGGCCCGCCGCGACCGACCGTGACAACCGACCCGCGGCGACCGACCGCGGTCGCCGGCCCGCGAGACACGAGGAGGCGCTGGTGGCGTACCGGCGCGTCGTACGCGTAAACTGTCCCCAGCTTCACCGCCCGGGTGTTCTCCGGTCCGCGCCTCCTTCGGTGCGAGTCGACACCTCGGCGTGACGGGGCTTCGGGGCACGCGCCGTCGTCGGACTGCCCGCCACGAAGGTCGCCCGTCGCGAAGCCGGTACAGCTGTCCATCGCGCGGCACCCCGCCCCGCACGCATCCGGCGCGACCGTCACGGTCGCCGTCCGTCCGGGTCGCCGAGCCTCTCGGTGTCCCGCGCAGCACCCACCGCCGACATGGCGGCACAGCACCGTCGACGCCCCGCGTCGACCACGAGGAGGAGCCTTGGCTCGACCAGGCCAGCGTCAATCGGGTGGAACCCGCACCGCCCAGCGTCCGAACCGTCGCCGCGAGGTCGACAACGACGGGCTCATCCCCGTCCTCGCCCGCGCCGTGCGCGAGGTCGAGGCTGCCGCGCAACGCGGTCAGGTCAAGCCCTCGAGCCGCACCAAGTTCCAGGTCATCGCCCTGCTCATGCGCGAGGAACGCGCCCGGGTCAAGGTCGACAAGGCCATCAGCGAGTCCGAGCGCGCCGAGCAGATGAAGCGACTCGACGGCGTCGCGCAGATCCTCGCCAAGACCGCCGCCCGCGACACGTCGCTGATCACCCTGCTGGGTGATCAGGCGACGGTCAGCGAGGCGGCCAAGACCCTCAAGCGCGACATGCAGATGTCGGCCGGGCTCGAACTCGAGCCCGAGCAGCAGATCATCGTCACCGAGGCCGCGCCGGTGGTGCCGACCTCCGAGCGGCAGGTCGTCCCGCAGTCGGTCATCTCGCGACAGCTGGCGAACCCGTTCCTGCCGCCCGACTTCGCCCTCGCCGAGGTCGCCCGCGAGGCGCACCCGCGTCGCCTCGCCAACTGGGAGCTCTTCGGCCCCCTCTTCAAGTCCTTCGAGTACGGCGCCGGCGGCGGCTCGGCCTGCATGCCGCTGCCCGAGCCCACCACGGTCGACGCCCCCGCGGGCGCCACCCTGATGCACCACCAGGCTCAGCTCGTCGAGTCCGCCCGCCAGGGCCACCGCACCTACCTGCTCGCCGACGAGCCCGGCCTCGGCAAGACCGCCCAGGCCCTGCTGGCCGCGCAGGCGGCCGCCGCGTACCCGCTGCTCGTGGTCGTGCCGAACGTCGTCAAGACGAACTGGGCCCGCGAGGTCCAGCTGTGGACGCCGACGCGCACGGCGACCGTCATCCACGGCGACGGTGAGAAGCTCGACGCCTTCGCCGACGTGGTCATCGTCAACTACGAGGTGCTGGACCGTCACGTCGGCTGGCTCGGCGACCTCGGCTTCAAGGGCATGATCGTCGACGAGGCCCACTTCATCAAGAACAAAGAATCCCAGCGGTCGCGCCACGTGCTGCAGCTCGCCCAGCGCATCCGGTCGCGCACCGCGCACCCCCTGCTCATGGCGCTGACCGGCACCCCGCTGATCAACGACATCGAGGACTTCCGCGCCATCTGGGAGTTCCTGGGCTGGATCGGCGACAAGAAGCCCAACGCCGAGTTGATGGAGCGCCTCGAAGAGGTCGGCCTGACCCCTGCCGATCCCGGGTTCTTCTCGTCGGCACGCGAGATCGTGATCGATCTCGGCATCGTCCGCCGCAAGAAGGTCGACGTCGCCTCCGACATCCCCGCCCGTCGCATCGCCGACCTGCCGGTCGAGCTCGACGACGAGGTGGGCCGGTCCATCCGCGACGCCGAGCGCGAGCTGGCCCGCCGCATGGTGCAGAAGTACCGCACCGCGCTCACCACCCGCACGTCGGGCGTTCGCGTCGAGGGCATCGACCACGACCTCGTCCGCCAGGTCGCCAAGTGGGAGCTCGAGGACGCCAGCGCGTCGAGCACCGGCGAGAACGTCTTCAGCATGGTGCGACGCATCGGTCAGGCCAAGGCCGGCCTCGCCGCCGACTACACGGCCCAGCTCGCCCGCAACGTCGGCAAGGTGGTGTTCTTCGCCAAGCACATCGACGTCATGGACGTCGCCGAGGCCACCTTCGCCAAGCGGGGCATCAAGTACTCGTCGATCCGCGGAGACCAGACCCCGGCCGTCCGTCAGCGGCAGATCGACGCGTTCGTCGACGACCCCGAGGTCGAGGTCGTCGTCTGTTCGCTGACCGCGGCCGGCGTCGGGCTCAACCTGCAGGTCGCCTCGAACGTCGTGCTGGCCGAGTTGTCGTGGACGGACGCCGAGCAGACGCAGGCCATCGACCGCGTGCACCGCATCGGCCAGGCCGAGCCGGTCACGGCGTGGCGCGTCATCGCGGCGCAGACGATCGACACGAAGATCGCCGAACTGATCGACAGCAAGGCCGGCCTCGCCGCCCGCGCACTCGACGGCGACGACTCCGAGGTCGTCGACTCCGTCGACGTGCAGCTCTCGGCCCTGGTCGCCCTGCTCACGGACGCCCTCGAGGCCTGACCCGGCCGGGGGTCGCGTCGACGACGGACGCGACCCCCGATCGGTACCCCGTTCCGTGCCCTCCCAGCGGGCAGGGGTTCGGTGGTCGGAGAACACCCGACCACCGAAGGAGCACCCCATGCCCGAACTCTCCGGCTACGCCCACGTCGCCATCACCGTTTCCGACCTCGACGCGAGCCTCGCCTTCTACGAGAAGCTGCTCGGTGCCGGCCCGGTCGGCCGCATCGAGCTCGACGGCCTCGACCGCCGCATCTTCTCCGTCGGCAACGGCCAGATCCTCGGGGTGACGGCCTACACCGACGGTTCGTCCGCGGCCTTCGATCCGACCGTCCCCGGGCTCGACCACATCGGTCTCGCCGTGACCGACCGCGCCGGCGTCGTCGCCTGGCAGGAGCACGCCACGTCCGTCGGCATCGAGTCCGACCTGCAGGACGTCGACTTCGGCCACGCCCTGATGATCAAGGACCCCGACGGCAACCAGATCGAGTTCTTCGCCCCGCCGGCACAGGACTGACCTCAGCGCCCGCAGAACGGGCGGGTTCGTGCCCGACGGTCCGTCGAGACGGACCGTCCGACACGGACTCGCCCGTTCCTGCATCCCCGGGTGTCACGATCCGGGACGACGTGCCGGCCTGCCGCGCCGGTCGTCTTCAGCGGGCGCGGGCGGCGGCGAGCAGGTCGCGTTCGTCGTCGGGCTCGAGCCCCGCGCCGTGGGGGCCGACCGGGCCGGGACGCGAGAGTTCCCACGCGAGGACGTCGCGCAGCGTCTCGTCCACGGGGCGCGGCACGAGGCCCGCGGCCCGACCCGCGCCTCCTGACCGGGCACCGAAGCCCGCGTGCGTGGCGACGGGCACCCAGAGGGGCATCGACCGGGGCCCGGCCCACGGCCCGACCTCGTGCGCCTCGAGCCAGGCCTCGTCGACCGGGACGACCTCGCCCGTGTGCCCGGCGACCCGACGGGCCGCGGCGAGGTGGTCGACCAGCGACTGCCGCTCGCCCACCGCGTCGATCGTTCCCGAGAGGCCGCGCTCGGCGGCCAGGACGATCCAGCTCGCGAGGTCGCGCACGTCCACGGGCTGCACGTCGAGACCGGGGACGTCCGGCACGAGCACCGGGTCGGGCGCGGTCGACGCGGCAGCCCGGGCGAAGCGGAGCGGCCACCAGCCGGTGCGACCCGTGTGGTCGCCCGGTCCGCCGATGAGCCCTGCGCGCACGATCAGCGACCGGTCGGCGCCGAACGCGTCGACGACGGCCCGCTCGGCCGCGACCTTGGACCCGCCGTAATCCGCCTCGTCGGCGTCGACGAGGGCTGCCGACTCGTCGGCCCCGGTGGTGGCCGTGTCGGCGTAGACGCTGACGCTCGACACGAAGACGAAGGAGGCGCTGGCCGGCTCGAGCACCGCCACGGCGTCCCGGACGTGCGACGCGTCGCGACCCAGGTCGACGACCGCGTCCCAGCGTCGCCCGCCCTCGACCACGGGGTCGTACGCCCCGGACGTGCCGCGGTCGGCCCGCACGAACGTCGCGCCCTCGGGCACGCCGCCCGACGCGCCCCGGGCGAGACACGTGACGTCGTGACCACGCCCGAGGGCCGCCTCGACGATCGTCCGGCCGAGCCAGGCGGTGCCGCCGAGCGCCAGCAGGCGGAGCGGACGCACCGGGGCCGGGGCCGAGGCCGAGGCCGAGCCCACGCCGGTCGAACCCACGATCGCGATGTCAGAGACCGAGCTTGGCCTGCACGTCGGCGAGCGACGGGTTCGTGGCCGTCGAGCCGTCGGGGTAGATGATCGTCGGCACGGTCTGGTTGCCGCCGTTGGCCTTCTCGACGATCTCGGCCGTGCCCGGCACCTCTTCGATGTTGACCTCGGTGAAGGCGATGCCCTGCTTGCCGAGCTGCTGCTTGAGTCGGGCGCAGTAGCCGCACCACGAGGTGCTGAACATGGTGATGCTGCCGGAGTCGGGGACGTACGTGCTCGCGATGTCGCTCATGGCCCCAGGCTAAGCCCGGTCGGCGGTGAGCGCCGGGGGAGTTGGCTGGGAGGCGTACCAGCACGCACCACGAAGGGAACACCATGGCAGACACGGTCGCCGACCAGATCATCGCCCAGCTCGTCACCGCCGGGGTCCGGCGCATCTACGGCATCGTCGGCGACAGCCTGAACCCGATCGTCGACGCCGTGCGTCGCACCGGCGGGTCGGCGAAGGGCGGGATCGACTGGATCCACGTCCGCAACGAGGAGGCCGCGGCGTTCATGGCCTCGGGCGACGCCCAGATGAGCGGCGAACTCGCCGTCTGCGCCGGGTCGTGCGGGCCGGGCAACCTGCACCTGATCAACGGCCTGTACGACGCCCACCGCAGCCGCGCCAAGGTCCTGGCCATCGCGAGCCACATCCCGAGCACGATGATCGGCTCGGACTACTTCCAGGAGACCCACCCCGACCGCCTCTTCGTCGAGTGCTCGGGCTACAGCGAGATGATCTCGACGGCCGAGCAGTCGCCGATGGTCGTCGCCAGCGCGATCCGGCACACCCTGGCGGGCGAGGGCGTCAGCGTCATCACGCTGCCGGGCGACATCGCCGAGCTCGACGCGGGCGGCAAGGTGCCCGCGTACGTCAGCGTCCGCCCGCCCGAGCTCGTGCCCGACCGGCACGACGTGCAGGCCCTGGCCGATGCCATCAACCAGGCCGACACCGTCGCGTTCTTCGTCGGCGAGGGCGGCCGCGGGTCGCACGACGAGATCATCGCGCTGGCCGACCTCGTGGCCGCCCCGATCGGGCACAGCCTGCGCGGCAAGGACGTCATCCAGTACGACAACCCGTTCGACGTCGGCATGACCGGCCTGCTCGGCTACGGGGCCGCCCACGCCGGCATCCACGACGCCGACCTGCTCGTGCTACTCGGGACCGACTTCCCGTATCCGCAGTTCCTGCCCGACGCCTCGAAGGTGACCATCGCGCAGGTCGACGTCGACGCCGCCGTCATCGGCCGTCGCGCCGACGTGCAGGTGCCCGTGCACGGTGCGATCGCCCCGACCCTACGGGCGCTCATGCCGCTCGTGACCCGCAAGAAGAACCGGAAGTTCCTCGACAAGACGCTCAAGAAGCACGAGAAGCTGATGACGGGTGCGGTCGGGGCCTACACGAAGAACGTCGAGAAGATGCGGCCGATCCACCCCGAGTACGCGGCCTCGCTGCTCGACGAGGTCGCCGCCGACAACGCGATCTTCACCGCCGACACGGGCATGGGCAACGTGTGGGCCGCCCGGTACGTCACACCGACCCCGCGCCGTCGCATCTTCGGTTCGTACCTGCACGGCTCGATGGCCAACGCCCTGCCGCACGCGCTCGGCGCGCAGATGGCCTACCCCGACCGCCAGGTCGTCTCGATCTCGGGCGACGGCGGACTGTCGATGCTGATGGGCGAGCTCGTGACGGCGCAGATGTACCAGCTGCCGGTCAAGATCGTGGTCTTCAACAACTCGACGCTGGGCCTCGTGAAGCTCGAGATGCTCGTCGACGGGTTCCCCGACTTCGGCGTCGACGTGCCCTACACGGACTACGCCGCCGTGGCGCGGGCGATCGGCATCCACGCCGTCCACGTCGACGACCCTCGCGACCTACGGGCCGCGTACGAGGCCGCCTTCGAGCACGAGGGCCCGGCGCTGGTCGACATCGCGACCGACCCCAAGGCGCTGTCGCTGCCGCCGACGATCACGGGTGCCCAGGTGAAGGGCTTCTCGCTCGCCATGTCGAAGATCGTCATGAACGGCGGGGCCGGCGAGGCCGTGGCCATGGCGCGGTCGAACCTGCGCAACGTGCCCCGTCCCTGAAACCGTCGCCGCGCCTCCTGCGTCCTCGCTCTCGAGGGGTCAGGAGGCGCGGTGCGTGACGCGCGGGACGCCTCGCGACCCTGCCCGCCCGGCTCAGCCGGCGGCGGGGGCGCTGCGTGCCGCGAGACGGGCGACGGCCGCGAGCGGGATGTCGATCCAGTCGGGCCGGTTGCGGCTCTCGTAGATCGCCTCGTACACGGCCTTGTCGATCTCGAACGCGTCGAGCAGGGCGCGGGCGGCACGGACGTCGACTCCGGACGAGGCGACGTACCCGTCGACGAACGCGCGACGGGCGTCGTGCGCCCAGGCCTTGGCGTCGACGGGGACGTCCTCTTGCGCAAGCGAGCCGGCGACGTAGTCGAAGGACCGCAGCATGCCCGCGATGTCGCGGATCGGCAGGTCGGGGCGTGAGCGCTCGGGCATCGGCCGCAGGGGCTCGCCCTCGAAGTCGATCAGCATCCAGCCGCGCTCGGGCGAGAGCAGGGCCTGGCCGAGGTGCAGGTCGCCGTGGATGCGCTGCAGGTCGGGCCAGTGCAGGTGCTCGGCCGCGTCGTAGACCGCTCCGATCGCGTCGGCGTGCTCGGCGATCTGCGGCACCTCGCGCGCGGCGGTCGTGATGCGCCGACGCATGCTCGTCAGGGCCCCGGCGATCTCGTCGTCGCCGGCGGGCACCGTGCCGAGGTCGGTGGCGAGGGTCGCGTGCACCTCGGCGACGGCCACGCCGAGCGCGTGGGCCTCGGCGGTGAAGTCGGTGCCGTCGGCCGCGGCGGTCAGGGCGACGCGCCAGGCGTCCTCGAGGCCGGGCAGGAACTCTTGGGAGAAGGCGAGGTGGCCGGTGGCCGTGCCGCCCTCGCGTCCGACGTCGGGCCAGGTCGCCCGCAGCGAGCCGAACGACGAGGGGACGTGGGTCGAGCCGCCCCGGGTCAGGGCGGCCTGGGTGGTGACGTCGGGGTTGTCGCCGTGGTGCAGCACGCGGAAGACCTTCGCGATGACCTGGTCGACTGGGCCGCCCTCGACGTCGTAGACGATCGACGTGTTCGACTGCTCGCCCGAGAGGACGCGCGAGCGGCGCACCTGCCCGGGGTCGACGATGCGTGTGCCGTCCACCGTGACGTCCGCACCGGCCACGTGTGCCTCGGCCGACATCGAGCGCAGCAGCTCACGGGCGTAGGCCGGGTCGTGCGGCCCGTCGTAGAGGTAGCGACCGTCGGCGGAGCCGATGAAGGCCGCGTCGCCGCCGGGCAGGGGAGTCGCTCGGCTCACGAGGGGCACCTGATAGAGGACGGGGACGTCGGCCGCCTCGTCGATGATCAGCAGCGTCATGGCGAGGGCGTCGTCCACCTCGGCCTCGAACGAGCCGATCACCCGCAAGGCGGGCGTCCGTCCCTTCGTCGCGTACCAGCGCTGTCGCGCCATCCATCCGGCAAGGCTCGGGGCCACATCGCTCATGCGACGACCCTACGCCGGGGCGCCCCGCGGGGTCCGGGAGGCGGCCGACCAGCCCCCTCGACTACAACGGGGTGATGAGCACCGCATCCCCGCGCCGCACCGAACAGACCGAAATCGAGCGCAAGTACGACGTCCACGAGAGTGCCGGGGTGCCCGACCTGGCCGGGGTGGGGGGAGGCACCGGCACCGATGCGCCGGTCGTCGTCGGCCTCGGGCACGACGACCCCGTCGAGCTCGCCGCGACCTACTGGGACACCGTCGACCACACGTTGCTCGGGGCCCGGACGACCCTCAGGAGGCGCGAGGGCGGTGGCGACGCCGGCTGGCACCTCAAGCTGCCGCCGTCGGCCGGCAGGTCCGGGCGCCGCGAGGTCCACTGGCCGCTCGGCGACCCCGACGAGCCCGTGCCGGACGCCCTGCGGCGGCTCGTCGAGGCGCGGCTGCGGGGCCGGCCCGTGCACCCCGTGCTGCGACTCGAGACGACGCGCACCGTGACCCGCCTGCTCGACGGCTCGGGCCGCGAGCTGGCCGAGCTCGCCGACGACGTCGTGCGGGCGTCGAACCCCGACACGGCCGCGGTGCGCACCTGGCGCGAGTGGGAGGTCGAGCTGGCCCCGGGCGTCGACGGAGACGAGGGCGAGCTGCTGCTCGACGCCGTCGCCGAACGGCTCGAGTCGGCCGGGGCGTCGGTCTCGTCGTCGAAGTCGAAGCTCGCGCGCGGGCTGGGCTCCGAGCCGGCCGTGTCAGGGGCGGACTCCGGCGACGGCACGAGCGGGGCGGAGGTCTCGACGGCCCCGGCTGCCCCGGCCCCGAAGAAGAAGTCGGCCGCGGCCTTCGTCGCGTCCGCCGCGGCGGGCCTGCGCGACGAGTTGCTCGCGGTCGACGCCGCCGTGCGCGACGACGAGCCGGACGCGGTCCACCGGCTCCGGACGACGACGCGGCGGCTGCGCGTCCTCCTGACGGTGTGGGACGGCGTCCTCGACCCGGGGCTGGCCGCGACCGTCGTGGCGAGTGCGGCCCACGTCGGCCACGTGACGGGGGCCGCGCGCGACGTCGAGGTGGCCCGGGGCCGGGTGGCGACCCGCGCCTCCTCGGCTCCGGTGGGGTTCGTGGCCGCCCAGGCCACGGGGCGGCTCGACGCCCGGCTCGGCGAACGACGCGGCGAGGCCGTCGGTGACGTGCGACGCCTGCTCGACTCGGGCGCCTGGTTCGACCTGCTGGACGCGGTGGACGCGCTCGTGGCGGCTCCGGCGACGGGGGAGCATGCGGCGGACCCGGCGGCCGAGCTCTCGGCCGCGCGGCTGCGGGCCGAGCGGAAGCGGGCGAAGCGGGCCGTCCGGGCGGGGCTCGCGGCCCTCGACGCGACGGACCGCGAGACCGGAGCGGAGGCGGTCCCGGCCCTGCACGCGGGGCGGAAGGCCGCCCGGCGGCTGCGGTACGCCCTCGAGGCCGATCGGCCCCGCAGCGGGTCGGGTCGCGGCCGTGCGCGCCGGGCCGAGGCCGTGCAGGACGCCCTCGGCGAGCACCGGGACGCCCTGGCCGCGGTGCGGACGGTGCGCGAGGTCGCGGCGTTCGCCCACCGGTCCGGCGAGGACGCCTTCGGCTACGGCGTGCTGGCGATCCTCGAGGTGCGGCAGGCCGAGGACGCCCTCCGCCGCTTGCGCCGCGCTGCCCGACGACTCTGACCGCGGAGGCCGGAGGCCGGAGGCCGGAGGCCGGTGGGCGTGCCGCCGCCGACCGCGCCGGAGGCCGAACACGGGCTTGTTCGTGGCGGACGGTCGATCTCGCCCGCCCGCATGCGTCGGACTCGCCCGTTCTCGGACGGCCCGCCGACGCCGGTCGGGTCAGGACGGCCGGGTCAGGACGGCCGGGTCGCGCTTCCCTCGGGCGACGGGCCTGACCCGACCGTGCGTACCTCGGGCGGCGGGCCGAACCCGACCGTGCGTCCCTCCGACGGCGGGCCGAACCCGACATCGGCGGCCCGACACGCCGCACCCAAGGAGACATGAGCGGCGTGTCGTCGCCCGGTGGTCGCGATGTGCACAGGGCAGGACAGGCAGGGCGGGGCGGGCCGGGCCGGGCAGGGACGGGGTCAGGGGGCGCGGCGGGCGAGCAGGGCCTCGAGTTTGCGGACGGTGGCGTCGTTGCGGGCCGTGACCGGGGTCGGCAGTCCGCGCCACCAGGCGGCGGGAACCCGCGAGGCGAGAACGCCCGCCGGCAGCCACTGGTAGACGGCGTCGGGCGAGACGACCAGTTCTTCGTCGCCCAGGTCGACGTCCGGAGGCGCGACCCCGTCGAGCGCGCCCGGCACCTCGGCGAACGCCACCGACAGCAGCTTCGGCTCGCGCCCCTCGCGCCCCTCGGGCGCCGGGCTGTCGTCGCGCGCCTCGCGGCCGTCGTTCCCGTCGTCGCGCAGCGGGTTCGCCACGGCCAGCCGCCCGAACCGTTCGGCGTCGAGCAGCACGAGGTCGGCGTCGACACCGGTGGCCCGGGCGATCGCCGCTCGTAGCCCCGCCGCGTCGTCGGCACCGAGCACGGACGACGCACCGAAGACCAGGTTGCCGCTGTTCAGCAGCGTCTCGGGGTGCTCGAAGCCGAGGTCGGCTGCGACGCGGCGCAGGTCGGCCATGGCCACCCGCTTGGCCGTGCCGACGTTGACGCCCCGCAGCAGGGCAGTGTGGTCCACGACGGTCAGGCGCGCCCGAGCACGTCGAGGATCCACGCGATCTCGAACGCCCGCTCACGCCAGGACTCGTACCGGCCGCTGACGCCGCCGTGCCCGGCCGACATCTCGGTCTTGAGCAGCACCGGCGCGTCGACCTCGCGCAGCTTGGCGACCCACTTGGCGGGTTCGACGTAGAGCACCCGGGTGTCGTTGATCGAGGTCACGGCGAGGATGCGCGGGTACGTGACGTCGTCCCGGACGTTCTCGTACGGGCTGTAGCCGCGCATGTACTCGTAGACCTCGGGGTCGTGCAGGGGGTCGCCCCACTCGTCCCACTCGATTACGGTGAGCGGCAGGTCGGGGTCGAGGATGCTCGTCAGCGCGTCGACGAACGGGACGGCCGCGACGATGCCGGCGAACCGGTCGGGAGCGATGTTCGCCACCGCGCCCATCAGCAGGCCGCCGGCGCTGCCACCCTCGGCCACCATCAGCTCGGGGGTCGTGCGACCCTCGGCGATCAGGTGGTCGGCGACGGCGACGAAGTCGGTGAAGGTGTTCTTCTTGGTGAGCGTCTTGCCGTCCTCGTACCACGAGCGTCCCAGCTCGCCGCCGCCGCGGACGTGGGCCACGGCGAACACGACGCCACGGTCGAGCAACGACAGGCGGGCGACGCTGAAGCCCGGGTCGATGCTGTGCTCGTACGAGCCGTAGCCGTAGAGGTGCACCGGTGAGGGCCCCTCGGCGGGGACGGCGTCACGGCGCCAGACGAGCGACACGGGCACGCGGGTGCCGTCGGCCGCCGTGGCCCACTCGCGGGCCTGGTCGTAGTCGGCCGGGTCGTAGCCGCCGAGGACGTTCTGGCGCTTGAGCAGGTGACGCTCGCCCGTCCGGACGTCGAGGTCGTAGACCGTCGACGGGGTGACGAACGAGGTGTAACCGAAGCGGACGGTCGGCTGGTCGAACTCGGGGTTGCCACCCGCGCCGGCGGCGAACAGCGGCTCGTCGAAGCCGACCTCGGCCACGTCGCCGTAGCCGTCGGGTCCGAGCGGCACGACGGCGAAGCGCGGCAGCGCGTCGCGGCGGTACTCGACCACGAGGTGCCCGGCGAACGCGTCGACGGACTCGAGCCGGACGGAGGCGCGGTGCTCGACGATCACGCGGCGGTCGGTCGTCGAGGTGGGGTCGTCGGCCGGCACGTCGACCAGCTCGAAGTTCTCGGCGCCGTCGTTGTGGACGATCAGCAGGCGGTCGCTGCCCGCGACGATCGCGTGCTCGACGTCGTACTCGACGCCCTCGCGACGCGGCCACACGACCCGGAACTCGCCGGTCGGGTCGGCCGCGTCGAGCAACCAGGTCTCGCTGGTGATCTTCGAGCCGACGTCGACGACGAGGTACTGGCGGCTGCGGGTGAGGCCCACCCCGATCCAGTAGCGGTCGTCGGTCTCGGTGAACACCGTGACGTCGTCGCCGGGCTGCCCGACCTCGTGCCGCCAGATGGTGTCGGGCCGCCAGGACTCGTCGACCGTGGGGTAGAAGACGTAGCGGCCGGTGGCGTCGAACAGGGCGCCGGCGGCCGTGCCGGTGACCACGTCGTCGAGGTCACGACCGGTCGCCAGGTCCCGGATGCGCAGCGTGTAGCGCTCGTCGCCCTCGACGTCGACCGCGTAGGCGAGCAGCGATCCGTCGGGCGAGACGTCGAAGCTGCCGATCGAGAAGAAGTCGTGACCCTCGGCCTCGACGTTGCCGTCGAGCAGCACCTGCTCGCCCTCGGCGGCCTCGCCCGCCTCGATCGACGGGGGAGTCCAGTCGTCGGGCCCGGCGATCGGCGCGCGGCAGTGGATGCCGTACTGCTGCCCCTCGGCCGTGCGCGAGTAGTACCACCACGAGCCCTCGCGGACGGGGACGCCGAGGTCGGTCTCTTGCACCCGGCCCTTGATCTCGTCGAAGACCGTCTGCCGCAGGTCGGCGAGGTGGGCCGTCTCGGCCTCGGTGTGCGCGTTCTCGGCCTCGAGGTGCGCGACGACCTCGGGGTCGTCCTTCGCACGGAGCCACTCGTAGTCGTCGACGAAGTCGTGACCGTGGTGCGAGCGGGTGACGGGCTTCTGGGGGGCGCGGGGAGCAGGAACGGAGGCCATCACCCGAGCCTAACGGCGGCTCAGATCGAGCGGTCGCTGGCCGTGATGCCGCCGAAGGCCGGCACCTCGGGGTACTCGTCCGAGGCGACGTGGACGTCGGCCGGGTCGGGGGCCTCGCCTTCGCGGGCCTCGTCGATCGCCTGCTCGGGGGTGCCGGCCTTCTCGGCCGCCGACTCGGAGTGCGTACCGGGGACGGTGTACGTGGCGTCGACGTCGTGCCCGGCGGGGTCGGGCGCAGCCGACGCGCCGTCGCGGGGTGCCGTGGTGTCGGGAGTCGTGGTCTCGTCGCGGTCGCTCATGTCGGGGACGGTACCCGCGCCTCCTCGGCGACGTCCGGCCCTGCCGTGGGTCGGCCCTGCCGGGGCTCGGCCCTGCCGTGGGTCACCGCCCGACCCGGCGGTCAGTCGTCGACCGGCAAGGCCGTGGTCGGCGCGGTCAACCCCTGGACGGTGGCGCCGAGGTGAGCCTCTCCGGGTTCGAGGTCGGAGATGGACCGGCGGTCGGACCTCAGCCGTCGGACCGAAGCGTTCAGCCGGGCGTGCAGCTGCATGAGGTGAAGGCGGTAGCGCTCGGGAGCGTCGTCGCTGTCGTCGAGGAACGTGTTGCAGGCGAGCGTCATCTCGTTGAGCACGGGTAGGGCCGACGAGCGGGGGCGGAGTGCTCGTCGGGCCCGCCGGATCTCGCCCCGGAGGGCCGAGATCGAATGACGCGCCTGCTCGTAGACGGGGTCGAGGGCGCGGGGGTTGGGGCTGAGCCTCGGCGCCACCCGGCGCAGCACGCGCCGGAAGTGGATCTCGGTGATCAGCTCGTTGAGGGCGGACGCCTCGCGCCGCCGCGACTCGATCAGACGCACGAGCAGGTTCGACGCGAACGCCGCCCCGGCACCCACGAAGGCACCCACGGTCACCGTCACGACGTCCCACCAGCTCATGGGGTCACGCTACGGCGCACCACCGACAGGCGGGGCGGGGGAGCGTCGTCAGCGGGAGGCGTCGTCGAGCCGACCCATGAGCGACCAGACGGCCCGTGAGAGCTCGGGGTGCCACAAGGCGATGGTGCGCAGGTAGCCGAGTTCGTCGGCGAGCCCGAGCCCCGTCGCGGTCGGCACGCCGTCGGTGCCGAGGGCGTCGGCCCGCAGCGAGATGACGACCTGTTCGTCGACGGTGGGCAGCCCGGGGATGACGTCCCAGGGGTCCTCTCCGTTGCGGCAGCGCAGTTCGATGAGGGCGGAGAGCTCGTCGTGGGCCTCGGCGCGCAGCACCTCGAGGCTGCGACCGGCACCGCGGAACTCGGGCCCGGGGCGTCGCCCCTCGCTCGATCGTGCTTCGGACATGCCGACGAGCCTACGCGCGAGCCGCCGAGCCGTTCCCGGGGACCCGCCCCGCGCCTCCTGTCGTCCGTCCGTCCTGCGGGCGGGAGGGCAGCCGATAGCCTGCCGTCATGCCGGTCTACCGCGTCTGCGTCGCCTACCTGTTGCGGGAACACGAGGGTCGCACGCAGGTGCTGCTGGGTCGCAAGAAGCGCGGACTCGGCACGGGGCACTGGGTCGGCCTCGGCGGCAAGCTCGAGCCGGGCGAGGGGGTCGAGGAGGCGGTGGTCCGCGAGATCGCCGAGGAGAGCGGCGTCGAGGTGGTCGCGTCCGACCTCGACCGGCGGGGCGACCTGCTCTACCTCTTCCCGCACCGCGAGAGCTGGAGCCAGCGGTCGACGGTCTTCGTCGTCACCACGTGGCGCGGCGAACCGGCCGAGAGCGACGAGCTGGTGCCGCGGTGGTTCGACCTCGGCGACCTGCCCCTGGACGAGATGTGGGACGACGCGTCGCGCTGGCTGCCCGGGGTGCTCGCCGGGGGACGGGTCGCCCGGACGTTCGTCTTCGCGGCCGACCTCGCGACGGTGGCCTCCGAGGCCCCTCTCCCCGCCGGACATGCTGGTCCCTGAGGCGTTCCGGCCCGGACGCGTGGCCCTCGCAGAGGGGGGCGCGGCGGCGGCGCGCCCCGCTTAGGGTCGGACCCGAGACGGATTCCGGGGGACACCCCCGCCGTCGGACGGATCTCACGGGGAGCGACATGACCAGCTACGACGGCCTGACCACGACCACGGTCCGGAGCGCGGCCGGCACCGCCACGGCGCCCCGCCACCTGTCGCTGCCGCTGTGGCTGCCCGCGGTCGCCTGGGCCCTCGGCCTCGTCGCCGTCGTGGTCGGAGCGGCGTTCGGCGGCATCCTGTTGGCACTCTCGAGCCTCGGCGTGGTCGCCCTCGTCGCGGGCATGGCCGCCACGGCCGCGCGGTGGCACCGCATCGAACGCCTCGCCGCGAACGAGCTGGCCGAGCGACGTGCGTCGGCCGCCGAGGCCCGACTCGTCTGAGACCGGTACCTCACCCGCTCGGGGTCAGCGCCCGCGTCGAGTCCTGGTGCCGGACAGCCCCGCCCGCACGAAGAAGTCGACGACACCCGTGAGCACGGCGCCGACGACCGCGATCCACGCGTAGCCGACGAAGCGTGCCGCGACGTCGGGACCACCCTGTGGTGCCAGCGTGACCGAGAGCACGTAGAGCGTCCCGGCCGCGACGAGCAGCAGGACGACGAGGGCGACGAGCAGACGATGCAGGGTGTTCGTGGTCACGAGCGTCGAGGGTACCGCCTCAGCGCGCCGCACCGGAGCCTCGCGCGGGGTGCGCCGACCCGGCCCGGTCGCTCGGCACGACCCGCACGGGTCGCGTCGAGAGTTCGTCGTTCTCGAGCCCCCCGGGTGCGCCTAGGAACATGTCGCCCCGCTCGCCGGCATCGCCGAGATCGCCGCGCTCGTCCTCGGGGATCGTGTTGATCGTGCCCGTGTCCGTCGCCACGAGGCCGTGGCGGGCGAGCACCTCGTCGCGCTCGGCGACGAGGAACTCGCGGTTCGCGTTCTGGGCGTCGGCGAACATCGTGGTGCGACCCGAGACGATGCGGGCGATGCGACGGTTCTCCCACCAGCGTTTGCCGACGATCATCAGCACGATGCCGAGGGCGGCGTAGCAGAGCATCATCGTCACGCCGCGGCCGTACCCGGGGCCCACGCCGTAGAGCACGCGCTTCAGCATCTCGGTGATGCCGCTGCCGACCACGACGGCGTTGAGCCACGCGAACGGTTGGGGCATGAACCACGCGGGGTAGGCGGCGCCGGACGACGGCATGGACAGGAAGACGAAGACGATCATGGCGGGCAGGGCGACGAACCGTCCGACGAAGTAGCTGATGCCGTTGACCGCGAGGCCGATCGCGATGATCCAGGCCCAGGCGATGAAGAAGAGCGGCACGAAGTGCCCGTCGACGGCCCCGATCACCGGCCCCGCGAGGACGTTCGTCACGAGCGAGATCACGCCGCCGCCGACGCCGATCACGGTCACCCGGGTGCGATGGCGCAGCGGGGCGCCCATCAGCCCGATGAACATCGCGACCATGTAGCCGCCGATGCACCACGAGAGCATCAGGTACATCGACACGGTGCCGTACTCGTCGTTCGCGGGCAGGGGGGCCAGGTCGGTGACGGTGGGCGTGACCCCCTGGGCCTCGAGCACGGGGGTGATCGTCGCCGGGATGAGGGCGGCGACCTGGTACTGGTGGGCGCTCGCCGTGTAGACGGTGGTGTCGGCCGGGTCGTAGGCCACGGCGACGTGACCGGCGAGCACCGCCTGCTCGGCCTCGTCGGCAGAACCGTAGGCGCGGACGTCGATCACGCCGGGGCGGGCCTCGTCGAGGCTCGTCTGGAGGTCGACGGCGGCCGACGACGATCCGACGAGGGCGACGGGGACGTCGTGCGGGTGCGGGGCATGGAAGGCCGCGATGTAGCAGAGGCAGAAACCGACGATGAAGAAGAGCGGCAGCCAGAGCTGCAGGCCGATCAGCTGCAACGACGGGTGGAGGGTCGAGTACCAGCGGCGGTAGCGACCGGGCTCGGGCTTCGCCGGGCCGCCCGCGGGGTCCGTGGTCGTCTGGTTCGTCGTGGTCGCCACGGTGCCGCGCCCTCCTGCTCTCGGTCGTGTTCCCGTCTCGCCGCGGGTGCCGCTCACGATACGCCGCGCGGGCGTCACGACCTCGTGCTCGTGAAGGCCGAGGTGTCCATCGCGAGCTCCTCGGCGTCGAGCCCGAGCAGCACCCGCCTCATGACCTCCTCGTCCAGGGCGCCGGCATCCCGCTCGCGCAGCACCACCTCGCGTCGCTTGGCGAGCAGCTCGCGTCGGATCGAGCCGAGCGCCTGGGGTGCCGCACGACGGCGGGCGCGCTGGGCGGCGGTGGCCCCCGAGACGTCCCGTTCGTCGGCGTCGTCGAGGGCCGTGCGTTGCAGCGCCTCGTTCTGTCGCAGCAGTCGGGTCGTCGAGAGCTGCACCGCGCGCTCCGTGAGCTCGGGCCCCCACCGTTTCTCCCACTCGGCGCGACGCTCGGCGACGTAGGCCATGGTCTCGTCCGTGCTCGTCGCGAAGACCGCCAGCTCTGCGGCGAGGTCGCGGTCGCGTTGCGTGTCGTCGCGGACGCCGAGCACCCGGATGACGACCGGCAGCGTGAGTCCCTGCAGCAGCAGGGTGCCGACCGTGACGATGAACGCGATGAGGAACATCGTGTCGCGCGCCGGCACGGGGATGGTCGACTCGGTGACCGCCGGGATCGACACGGCCGCGGCGAGGGTGACCACGCCCCGCATGCCGGTCCACGAGATGACGCTCAGCTGTCGCCAGTCCATTCGGGGCTGCGGGTGGTAGCGCACCGTCCGCAACGCCGGCGCTCGCCGCAGCCGGCGGAGCGCGGGCACCCGGCGGAGCCTCCGCAGCACCGTCGAGAGGAAGAGGTACCGGCCCGCCCGGGCCGCGTGGTAGGTGCCGAACACGAAGACCGGCCGCACGAGGACGACCACGGCCAGGACGGCGACGGCGACGCCGACGCTCTGTCCGAGGCCGCGCTCGCTCTCGCTGACGTCGATCACGACGGCCCGGAGCTGGAGGCCGATCAGCGCGAAGACGAAGCCCTCGAGCACGACGTCGGCGGCCGACCAGAACGGGCGCTCCTGCAGGCGGGTCGCGTAGCCCGTGCGGGGTGAGTTGAAGCCCACGTAGAGCCCGGCGGCCACGACCGCGAGCACGCCCGAGCCGCTCAGCTCTTCGGCGGCGATGTAGGCGATGAACGGCAGCAGGAGGCCGATGACGTTCTCGACCACGGGGTCGTCGATGCGCATCCGCACCCGGTGGGCGACGAAGCCGAGCGCGAGGCCCACGGCGACGCCCACGCCGATCGCGAGGCCGAAGATGCCGAGGTCGTCCCAGAGCGTCAGGCTCGCTCCGCCCACGATCGCCAGGAACACCTTCACCAGGGTGAGCGACGCGGCGTCGTTGATCAGGCTCTCACCCGACAGCACGGTCATCACCTTGCGGGGCAGCCCGAGCTTGCGGCCGATGGCGGCCGCCGACACGGCGTCGGGAGGCGCGACCACGGCCCCGACGAGGAGTGCGGCGGGCAGGGTCATGTCGGGGATCATCACGTAGGCGACGAGCCCGACGGCGAACGCGGTCACGATCACGGCGCCCACGCCCAGTCGGGCGATCTGCACCCGGCTCTCGCGGAAGTTCAGCAGGCTGACGTCGAGCGCGGCCGAGTAGAGCAGCGGCGGCAGGACCACCGTCAGGATGACCTCGGAGTCGATCTCGATGTCGGGCACGCCGGGGATCAACGACACGAGCAGGGCGATGCCCACGGTGAGCAGAGGGGCGGGCAGCCCCCGCCAGCGGGCGAAGGCGGTCACGACGAGCGACCCGGTCAAGATGATCAGCAGCTCGCCGAGTTCCATGTGCGCCGGGCTCCGTCCAGTCGTCGAGGGCAGTCGTGCGATGTGCACCGACTGCAAAGTCCGACCCATCCTCCCAGGCACCCCCTAGGAGAACGTCGGGTGAACGGCCCCGGTCGGCCGTCCGACGGCCCGTAACATCGCTGCGTGACCGCACAGCCCCGGGCGACCGTCCCGGCCCCCGACCTCGTCCGCACCACCCGCTCGGGCGAGGTCCGCGGCGTGCGGGAGCGCGGCGTGCTCGCCTGGCGCGGCATCCCCTTCGCGGCACCACCCGTGGGGCGCCTCCGGTTCCGGGCCCCCGAGCCGCCCGCGGCCTGGACGGGCGTCCGCGACGCCGGCCGGTTCGGCCCCGCCGCCCCGCAGGACCGCGTCCAGTTCGTCGGCGTCGACGCCACCACCCCTCTCAGCGAGGACTGCCTGACGGTCAACGTGATCACGCCGGACGGCACCGCGCCGGGGGACGCGCTGCCCGTGCTCGTGTTCGTCCACGGAGGCGCGTACAGCGTGGGGTCGTCGCGCGAGTTCCCGAGACAGGGCGAGACGCTCGTCCGCGAGGGCGGCATCGTCTACGTCAGCCTCAACTACCGGCTGGGCGCCTTCGGCTACCTCGACTTCAGCCACTGGGCGACCCCGGAGCGCCCGTTCGACTCCAACCTCGGGCTGCGCGACCAGGTCGCCGCCCTCGAATGGGTCCGCGACAACGTCGCCGCGTTCGGCGGCGACCCCGACCGCGTGACCGTGTCGGGCGAGAGCTCGGGTGGCAACGCCGTGACGACCCTCATGACGGTGCCGCGCGCTCGCGGCCTGTTCCGCGGGGTCGTCGCGCAGAGCGCGCCGCCGAACGCGATCTACCCGCCGGACGTGACGCAGCGCTGGGCGGGGGAGTTCCTCGAGCTGCTGGCGCACGACCTGGACGACGACGACCTCGAGGCCACGAGCGTCGACGACGCGGCGACGATGCTCGCCGAGGCACCGACGACCGCGATCGTCCGGGCGGCCAGCCGACTGCAGCTGCGCATCCCCGACGAGGACCCCGGCACGATCTGCTTCAGCCCGGTCATCGACGGCGAGTTCCTGCCCGAACGCCCGCTCGACGCCTTCAAGGCGGGCCGCGCCCACCCGGTGCCGTTGATCATCGGCACGAACGACCGCGAGGGGTCGGTGTTCACCGGGCGCCGAGACATCCTCGCCACGACCAAGCCGCGCATCCGGGCCATCTTCGCCGCGACCGAGAAGAAGGCGCGGAAGGCGATCAAGAAGCACTACCCGGGGCTTCCCGCCCGCCCGGCCGCCCTCGACTTCGGCGGCGACTACGCGTTCTGGTTCCCGAGCGTCAAGGTCGCCGAGCGGCACGCGCTGCACCAGCCGGTCCGGTTCTACCGGTTCGACGCGACGACCCGCATCCTGCGCACGGCCGGGGTCGACGCGTTCCACGGTCTCGAGCTCTGGGCGATCTACGACCGCATGGGCTCCGCGTTCGGGTGGGCGATGAGCCTGCTGGGCGGCCGCCGGGCCTTCCTGCGGACGGCCGCGCGGACGCGCTCGCGTTGGCTCGAGTTCGTCCGCACGGGGGCGGTCGCCGACTGGCCGACCTACGACCCGCACCGGAGGCGCACCCTGATCATCGACGCCCGCGACCGTGTCGAGCACGACCCGCGGGGCGAACGGCGACGGGCCTGGCAGGACTTCGTGCCGCACGTCTGAGGCGTGCCCACGGCCGTGCGACGGCCTGCGTCACCCACCGTTCACCGAGATGTACCCCGTAGGTCACCGTCGAGTTGACCCGCGTCCACCCAACTGTGACACTCAGGCCGGTGGACATCACACTCATCGTCGTCCTGGTCATCGCGCTGGCACTCTTCTTCGACTTCACGAACGGGTTCCACGACACGGCCAACGCCATGGCGACCCCGATCGCGACCGGAGCGATGAAGCCCAAGGTCGCGGTCACGGTGGCGGCGATCCTCAACCTGGTCGGGGCCTTCCTCAGCACCGAGGTCGCCAAGACCGTCTCGGGCGGCATCATCCGTGAGGGCGACGGCGGGGTGCAGATCACCCCCGAGATGATCTTCGCCGGCCTCATCGGCGCCGTCGTCTGGAACATGTTCACGTGGCTGCGCGGATTGCCGTCCAGCTCGTCGCACGCCCTGTTCGGCGGGTTGATCGGCGCGGCGATCGTCGGTGCCGGCATGGGGTCGGTGGACTTCGGCGTCGTGTTGTCGAAGGTCGTGCTGCCCGCCCTGCTCGCGCCGTTGATCGCCGGCGTCGTGGGGTACACCGCCACGCGTCTCGCCTACACGATCACCCGACGCCGTGACGACAAGAGCGAGCGGGGCGGCTTCCGCTACGGCCAGATCTTCACGTCGTCCCTGGTCGCCCTGGCACACGGCACGAACGACGCGCAGAAGACCATGGGCGTCATCACGCTCACGCTCATCGCGGGCGGGCTGCTCACGCCCGACTCCGGCCCGCCCTTCTGGGTCGTCGTGGTCTGCGCCTTCGCCATCGCGCTGGGCACGTACACGGGCGGCTGGCGCATCATCCAGACGATGGGCGGCGGCCTCACCGAGGTCAAGCCCACGCAGGGCTTCTCGGCCGAGGCGTCGACCACCGCGACCGTGTTGGCCTCGAGCCACCTGGGCTTCGCCTTGTCGACGACGCAGGTCGCGAGCGGATCGATCATCGGCGCCGGCCTCGGACGCCGCGGCTCGAAGATCCAGTGGGGCACGGCCGGCAAGATCGTCGTGGCCTGGTTCATCACGCTGCCCGCCTCGGCGGCCGTCGGTGCCGTCGCGGCGCTCATCGCCACGCTGGGCGTCACGGGACTCGTGATCGACGCCGTCGTCGGCGCGGTCGTCATCGCCGGCATCTTCGTCCTCTCCCGCCGTCGACCGCACGACCAGGGCTCGGCCATCGAGGTCGACGTCGCGGCCACCTCGGTGCTCTCGCGTCGTCGTGCCCGGCGAGCCGTCCGCAAGGGCCGCGTCGACACCCCGGCGTCCGGCGTCGAGGCCCCCTTCGTCCGGATGGACGACCCACCCGAGCCCGTCCCCGCCCCCCGCGGCACGGCGCCGGCCGATGACGAGGTGCGCTGATGATCGACTGGTCCGCCTTCGTCGTGGTGGCGCTCGTCGCGCTCTTCTCCGCCGCCGCCCTCGTCTCGCTCTACTCGTTCGGCCTGCGCCTCCTGACCGTCGAGGGCCGGACGCCCGTCCGCACCGCCGCCGGGTACGCCTGCTTCGTGGTCTGCGCCCTCGGTGTGCTGTACGGCATCTACCTGATCGTCCCGGGCTTCCACCGCTGACCCGGCACCCCTCGGGTCGCCTCGTCCCCAGGGGCGAGACCGTCCCGGGCGGCCGAGCCGCGCCTCCCCGGGAGGGACCCGTCCGCCGTCCCGCCGGTAGGGTCGACGGAAGCGTCCGGTCGACGACGACCGGGCCCCGACTGACGACGGAGGCTCACCACACGTGACGACCGAGACAGCAGCACCGACCCGCACCGAGACCGATTCGCTGGGCAGCCGAGAGGTCCCCGCCGACGTCTACTGGGGCATCCACACCGCCCGGGCGCTCGAGAACTTCCCGATCTCGCAGCGGCCGATCTCGGTCTACCCCGACCTCGTCACGGCCCTCGCCCTCGTGAAGCAGGCGGCGGCCCGCGCCAACGTCGAGATCGGCGTGCTCGACCCGATCAAGGCCGAGGCCATCGAACGCGCCTGCGAAGAGATCCGGGGCGGCGCGTTGCACGACCAGTTCGCCGTCGGGGTCATCCAGGGCGGCGCCGGGACGTCGACGAACATGAACAGCAACGAGGTCATCGCCAACCGCGCCCTCGAGCTGCTCGGCCACGCCAAGGGCGAGTACCGCCACCTGCACCCGATCGACGACGTCAACCGCAGCCAGAGCACCAACGACACCTACCCCACCTCGATCAAGATCGCGATGGTGCTCACCCTGCGCCGCCTCCTCGTCGAGCTCGACCTGCTCGCCGACTCGTTCGCCGCCAAGGGCGCCGAGTTCCACGACGTGCTCAAGGTCGGCCGCACCCAGCTGCAGGACGCCGTGCCCATGACCCTCGGGCAGGAGTTCACGGGCTTCGCGCACACCCTGGCCGAAGACGTCCAGCGACTGCGCGACGTGGTGCCGCTGCTCGGCGAGATCAACCTCGGTGCCACGGCCATCGGCACGGGCATCACGGCCGACCCGCTCTACGCCGACGCCGTCCGCCGCCACCTCAGCACGCTCTCGGGCATGGACCTCGTCACGGCCCCCGACCTCATCGAGGCGACGAGCGACACGGGCGTCTTCATGACGTTGAGCGGCGCCCTGAAGCGCAGCGCGATCAAGTTGTCCAAGATCTGCAACGACCTGCGACTGCTGTCGTCGGGCCCGCAGGCCGGCATCAGCGAGATCACGCTGCCGCCGCGCCAGGCCGGGTCGTCGATCATGCCGGGCAAGGTGAACCCGGTGATCCCCGAGGTGGTCAACCAGGTCGCGTTCTCGGTGGCCGGGGCCGACGTGACGGTCACGATGGCCGCCGAGGCCGGGCAGCTGCAGCTCAACGCGTTCGAGCCCGTCATCACCCACTCGGTCATGCAGAGCCTGCAGTGGATGACCTACGCCTGCCAGACGCTGCGGATCAACTGCGTCGACGGCATCGAGGCGAACCGCGCCCGCCTGACCCAGCAGGTCGAGACGAACGTCGGCAGCGTGACGGCGCTCACGCCCTACATCGGCTACACGGCGGCCGCGGCGATCGCGCACACCGCGCTGACGACGAACGCGGCGATCGCGCCGCTCGTCGTCGCGGCCGGCCTGATGACCGACGAGCAGGTGCGCAAGGTGCTCTCGCCCGCCCGCCTCTCGGGGCTCGCACCGATCACCAGCGCGATCACCGTCATCGACGTCGACGACCCCGCCGCGGCGGTGGCCCGGGCCGCCAACACGTCGGGCGCCCGCAACCCGGGCGACGAGACCGCCGGCTGACGGGACCACAGGCAGGAGGCGCGGCGTCGGTCGACCGGCACCGCGCCTCCTGAGGGTCCGCGCCGCTAAGGCGTCGACGGGGCGTGGGTGCTCGGGTCGACCTGGTCGGCTCGCTGCGCGGCCTGGGGCCGCTCGTCGGCCGGCCGGTCGCGATCACCCCGCAGATGGACGCGCCGCAGTTCGTCGGGCTCGAGCACGCCGCCGTTCTCGCGCAGGGCCCGCTCGCGGATCGCCCGACCCACCCGGACGTCCCAGGCGAGGTTGCGCGCCAGGATGTGGTTGCGTGCGGTGTCACGCAGCGGCAGAGGGATGACCTCCTCGGCCTGCACCCCCCGACGCAGCTGACGCATGCGCAGGATCTCGCTGTCGAGCTCGCCGCCGATCACGAGCACGAAGTTGCTGATGTACGCGTAGAGCAACACGACCACGACGCCGCCCACCCAGCCGTAGAAGCGGTCGTAGTTCGACACCGTCGCGACGTAGACCGCGAAGCCCACCGTCGCGACGGCCCAGCCGCCGAGGGCGACCATGGCTCCGTACGACACCCAGCGCAGGCGCGGTGGTCGCACGTTGGGCGTGAAGAAGTAGAGCATCGCGACCGAGAGGACGGCCAGGACCACGAGCACGGGCCACTTGACGACGTTGTAGAGGTCGGTCCACGGTCGGCCGATGCCCAACCGTGCGGCGACCGCGTCGCTCAACGTGGGCGTCACGAGCAGGATGACCGCGATGACGGCGAACGACACCATCAGCACGAGCGTGACGATCATCATGTGGCCGCGGAACTTCCAGATGCGGCGTCCCTCCTCGACCTCGTAGGCGGTGTTCATCGCCCGGCCGAACGCCGTCGTGTAGGCGGACAGCGACCACAGGGTGAGCCAGAGGCCGATGCCGAACGCGACGCCGGGGTTGGACAGGCTGAGCATCTGTTCGAGTGGCCAGCGCAGGGTCTCGATCGCGTCGGGGCTCAGGACGTACCGGGCCACCGAGAGGATCTCGTCCACGGCGTCGCCGTCGTCGACGAACAGGGCGACCCCCGAGACGAGCGCGAGCGCGCCGGGCACCAGGGCGAGCATCGAGAAGAAGGTGAGCGAGCCGGCGGCGTCGATGGTGCGGTGGCGCAGGAAATCGTGCCAGACCCGCATGATCACGTACCGGAACAGCGACGGGTCCTCGGGCAGGGAACGCGTCGGGGCCATCCTGCGAGATTACCGGGCCGTCCGGGACGTCGCGGCCCGTCTCGCACCCCGCGCCGACCCCGGCGTCAGCCCGTAGGGTCGGGGGATGACCTGGTCCGATCCCCGCGGCGTCGGACACGACGCGTACGGACGCCCGCTGACGCCCTACGCCGATCCCTCGTCCGTCACCCCGACGGCGGGTGCCGGGTGGCCGGGCCACGGTCCGGCGGTCAACCCCGAGCCGGTCTGGTACCCCGTGCAGCCGGTCTTCGTGCAGCCGACCCCGCGACGCCGGGTCGCCAGCGCGGTGGCGCTCGCGGTGGGATTCACCGTGATCGGCACCTTCGCCCTGGCCGTCGGCTTGTACTTCCTGATCTTCGTCCAGCCCGCCGTCCTGCTGGCCGGGAGCCTGCTCGCCTTCGTCCCGTTGGCCATCGTCCTGGTCGGCATCTGGTTGGTCGACCGATGGGAGCCCGAGCCGCGCGTGGCGCTGCTCTTCGCGTTCCTCTGGGGTGCGGCGGTCGCGGTCGGCACCGCACTGATCGTCGACATCGCCTTGACGACGGCGCGGTCGGTGCTCGGGGTCCGGTCGAGCGGGCTCGAGGACGTGCTCGGGGCGGTGGTCCAGGCGCCGCTCGTCGAGGAGGGCGCGAAGGGGCTCGGGGTGCTGCTCGTCCTGTGGATCTTCCGACGGCACTTCGACGGCCCGGTCGACGGGATCGTCTACGCGGCCACGGTGGCGGCGGGCTTCGCCTTCGTCGAGAACATCCAGTACTTCGCCCTGCAGGTCGGAGAAGACCTCGCGACGGGCAGCCAGGGCCTCGCCTACGTCTTCTTCGTGCGCGCCCTGATGTCGCCGTTCGCGCACGTGATGTACACGGCCTGCACCGGCTTCGCCCTCGGTCTCGCGGCACGCCGGACCGGCCCCTACGGCGCGATCGGCTGGTTCTTCGTCGGCCTCGTCCCTGCGGCGGGACTGCACGCGCTGTGGAACGGTGCCCTGTTCGTGGTCGGCGATGGCTTCTTCGTCTACTACCTGCTCGTGCAGGTGCCGATCTTCGTGGCCATGGTGCTGCTCGTGGTGTTCCTGCGCCGCAACGAGCGGAGGGTCACCCACGACCGGCTCGCCGAGTACGCCGCGGTGGGCTGGTTCAGTGCCGACGAGGTCGGCATGCTCTCGTCGAGCGCCGGTCGGCGTCGTGCGCGGTCGTGGGCCGCGTCCCGGGGCATCCGACCCGCGATGAAGGTCTTCATCTCGAACGCGACCCGTCTGGCCTTCACCCGCCAGCGGCTGGTGAAGGGCCGCCGCGCGCTCGACGAGGCGGTCCAACGCGACGAGGCCGAACTGCTCTCCGCCCTCACCGCGAGCCGGGTCGCCCTGCAGGCTCCGCCCACGGCCTTCGTCGGGTACCCGCAGCACCCCGGTTGGCCGCCGCAGGGGCCCGGGCACCCCGGTTCGCCGCAGTCCGGCCCCGGGTGGTGACGCGCGCCTCCACGAACCCTCCCGCCTCGAGCCCGGGTGCGTCGGCTACCGCCACCGCCACCGCCACCGCCACCGCCGCCTCGGGTCAGGGAGTCGGTGCCTCGGCGTCGTAGCGTCCGAACGCGGGGGTCAGTCGGGCCACGAGCGCGACGAGCGCCACGACGAGGAGCCCGCCGAGCAGGGGCGGCCAGAAGACGGCGATGCCGGCGACGAGTCCGACGAACAGGTCGCCCACCCGGGGCCCGCCCGTGACCACCACGATGAAGATGCCCTGCAGGCGGCCCCGCATGGCGTCGGGTGCGGCCGACTGCAGGATGGTCGACCGGAAGATCGAGCTGACGTTGTCGCTCGCACCCGCTCCGGCCAGCGCGATCGCCGCCCCGCCGAGGGCGGCCAGGTTCGCCTGGTCGAGTCCCGCCGTGACGTCGCCGCCGTGGGCCGGTGTCACGAGCAGCACGACGCCGAACGCGGCGATGCAGAGCCCGTAGGCGGTGATCGCCCACCGCACGGCGACACCCTGACGGCGCACGTGGCCGAGGCGTCCCGAGAAGACGCTGCTCAGCAGCGCCCCCACCGCGAACGAGGCGGAGAGGACGCCGACCGTCACCGCGCCTCCTCCGATCACGAGCGTGCCGACCACCGGGTAGAGCACGCGGGGCATGCCGAACGTCATCGCCACGATGTCCATGACGAAGGTCGTCCGGATGTTCGGCGACCGTTTCAGGAACGCCAGACCGAAGCGCAGCGACTCGAGCCCCGGGCGCTGGGTCTCGCCCTCGGGCCGGATCGGGGGCAGCGTGACGATCCCGAGGAACGCCGTCGAGAACAGCACGACGTCGACCGTGTACGTCAACGGAAACCCCACGCCCGCGACCAGCACGCCGGCCAGCGCGGGCCCGACGGTCAGCATCAGGCCCATGCTGATGCCGCTCAGCGCCGAGGCGGCCGGCAGCAGCTCGCGGGGCAGGAGGCGCGGCACGATCGAGGCGCGGGAGGTCGCGATCATCGTGCCCGCCACGGCGTTGACCGTGGTCAACAGGTAGAGCAGCCACACCTCGTGCAGTCCGAGGTAGGCGTGCAGCGCGATGGCGGCGGTCGAGAGCCAGGCGAAGACGGCGGCGACCAGCGCGACCTTCCGCCGGTCGAAGGCGTCGGCGAGCATGCCGCCGTAGAGACCGGCCAGGATCATCGGCACGAGCGAGACGACGCCGACCAGGGCGACGGCGAAGGTCGAGCGGGTGATCTCGAAGATCTCGAGGCCGACGGCGACGAGCGTGAGCTGCGTCCCGATGCCGCTGATGGCGCTGCCCGCGAACAGCCGGGCGAAGGCGGGGCTGGTGCGGAGCGGGGTGACGTCGACGAACAGCGGGCGACGGGCCGGCGGCGCAGAGCGGGGCGACGGCGGTGACGGAGGCGGGGTGGCGGACAAGCTGCCATTCTTGCCGATCGTGCAGATTGCCGCAGGCCCGGGTGGCGCGGCCCGTGCGGCGCGACCCGCGCGACTCGGTCCGGGCCGGCTCTCGGCCGATTTGGCGGCGCGACATCACGGGAGTAGCGTCCATGTGTTCGCATCGATGACTTGTTCTCGGTGCGAACGTGGGTCGGCTTCTCGAGCCTCGCAGGGAGGACGCGAGCGGCCGACCCGCCCCTCGGCGGGGTGGTTGGATGGTCGGCATGACTCACGACCCCCAGACCAAGCCCGAGATCGACGCCCCCACCGGCCCCGCCCCCACCGAGCTGAAGATCACCGACGTCACCGTCGGCGACGGAGCCGAAGCGCAGTCCGGCTCGACCGTCAACGTCCACTACCTCGGCGTCGAGCACGACTCCGGCGAAGAGTTCGACTCGTCGTGGAGCCGCGGCGAGGCCATCAACTTCCCGCTGCAGGCCCTGGTCCGCGGCTGGCAGGAGGGCATCCCCGGCATGAAGGTCGGCGGACGTCGCGAGCTCGTCGTGCCGCCCCACCTGGCCTACGGCCCCGCCGGCGGAGGCCACCCGCTCTCGGGCAAGACGCTGATCTTCGTCATCGACCTGCTCGGCGTCAGCTGATGACGGTCGCCCCCTCGGTCGGCCTCAACGACGGGCGCACGCTGCCCCAGCTCGGCCTCGGCACCTACGGACTGAACGGCGACGAGGGCACGGCACAGGTCGTCACGGCGATCTCGTCGGGCTACCGTCTGCTCGACACGGCGCTGAACTACGGCAACGAGGCGGCCGTCGGGGCGGCGATCCGTCAGAGCGACGTGTCCCGCGACGACCTGGTCGTCACGACGAAGCTGCCCGGTCGGCACCACGGGTACGACGAGACCCTGGCGAGCTTCGACGAGAGCCGGGCGAACCTCGGCCTCGACTTCGTCGACCTCTACCTGATCCACTGGCCGCTGCCGCGGATCGACAAGTACGTCGAGACGTTCAAGGCCTTCGTCCGGCTGCAGGAGGACGGGCTCGTCGGCTCGATCGGCGTCTCGAACTTCACGGCCGAGCACCTGCAGCGAGTCGCCGACGAGACGGGCGTGGTGCCCGCGGTCAACCAGATCGAGCTGCACCCGTACTTCCCGCAGGCCGAGCTGCGCGCCGTGCACGAGAGCATGGGCGTCGTCACCGAGAGCTGGAGCCCGCTCGCGAAGCAGAGCGAACTCCTGCACGAGGCACGCGTCATCGCGATCGCGGAGGCCTACGGCAAGACGCCCACGCAGGTCGTCCTCCGCTGGCATGTGCAGCTCGGCGCGGTCCCCGTGCCGAAGTCGGCCGACGCCGGTCGTCAGCGCGAGAACCTCGACGTCTTCGACTTCGAGCTCACGCCCGACGAGGTCGAGTCGCTCAGCGGCCTCGAGCGCGGTCGGCTGTGGGACGGCGACCCGCTGACGCACGAGGAGTTCTAGACCCGGCTCCGACGCGACCACCCCAGGAGGCGCGCTCGTCCCCTCGAGGACGGGCGCGCCTCCTGCGTCCCCGGACCGATTCCGGGCCTCGCCGTCGGTGGCCGGAAGCTAGACTGGCGTGCCGACTTTTCCCGAAGGGTACGAACACCTGTTGTCATCCGAGATCGACCGCGAACGCGCCTATGTGGGCACCCTCTACGAACGCCTCGACGAGCTGAAGGCCGACGCCCGCGTCCGCCTCGAGCGGACCCGCCGCGAGACCGTCGGCGGCAACCACCAGAGCCGCAGCGAGCGCGACGCCTACGCGCGGCTCTACGAAGACACCATCGTCCAGCTGGGCTCGGTCGACGAGCGGCTCGCGTTCGGTCGCCTCGAACTCGAGACGCCCGACCTGCTCGGGCAGACCGGCGACGTCGACCGTCCGGCCGAGCCCGGCGAGGGCGGGCGCTACCGCTACATCGGCCGCATCGGCCTGCGCGACGAGGCCCACCACCCGATCCTGCTCGACTGGCGTGTGCCCGGCGCCAGCGCCTTCTACCAGGCGACCGCCGCGACGCCCATGGGGGCCCGCGCCCGTCGCCACCTGACCCTCGAGGGTCGCACCGTCACCCGTCTCGAGGACGAGGTGTTCGACCCCGACCTGCTCGACCGCGACGACGTGCAGCTGCAGGGCGAGGGGGCGCTCATGGCCGCGCTGACGGCGCAGCGCACCGGCCGCATGACCGACATCGTCGCCACGATCCAGGGCGAGCAGGACCGCATCATCCGGTCTCAGCTCGACGGCGTGCTCGTCGTCCAGGGCGGCCCCGGCACGGGCAAGACGGCCGTCGCGCTGCACCGGGCCGCGTACCTGCTCTACTCGCATCGCGACCGGCTCAAGGGCTCGGGCGTGCTCGTCGTCGGGCCGTCGCGGTCGTTCCTGCGCTACATCGAACAGGTGCTGCCCTCGCTCGGCGAGAGCGGCGTCGTCCTGTCGAGCCTCGGCGGCCTGTACCCGGGCGTCGAGGCCCAGACCGACGACGCGCCCGACGTCGCCGCCCTCAAGGGGTCCGCCGAGATGGCCGAGCTGATGCGCCGCGCCGTCCGGTCGCGGCAGATCCGCCCGGCCGAGCCGACGACCATCGACATCAACGGCGAACGCCTCGTGGTGCGCCCCGAGCTCGTCGGCGAGGCCATGCGCAAGGCCCAGGAGCGCGGCAAGCCCCACAACGTGGCGAGGGTCACGTTCAACAAGGCGGCCCTCTCGGCCCTGACGCGTCAGCTGGTCGACCAGATGCGCGAGCACGGCACGACGGTCGACGAGTCCGACGAGGCCGTCCTCCGAGAAGACATCCGGCAGTCCTACGACGTGCGCGTGCTGCTCAACACCGCCTGGCTGCCGCTCAGCGCCGAGAAGCTCGTCGAAGACCTCTTCGCCCGGCCGAACTGGCTCGCCTCGATCACCCCGCGCTGGACGCCCGAGCAGCGCGCCTTGCTGCGGCGCGAACGCGGGGCGGGCTTCACGGTCTCCGACGTGCCGTTGCTCGACGAGGCCGCCGAGCTGCTCGGCGAGTTCCAGACCGGCGTCGACCCCGAGCGTCTGGCCCGCAAAGCCCAGCGCAAGCGCGACATCGAGAACGCCGAGCGGGCCATCGAGAACATGGGCGTCGAGGGCATGGTCAGTGCCGAGCAGATCGCCGGGGGCTTCGCCGAGCGCGCGGCGTCGATGACGACCGCCGAGCGGGCGGCGGGGGACCGCACCTGGGCCTTCGGCCACGTGGTGGTCGACGAGGCGCAAGAACTGTCGCCCATGCAGTGGCGCCTGCTCTCACGGCGCTGCCCGCTGCGGTCGTTCACCGTCGTCGGCGACATCGCCCAGGCGTCGAGCCCCGCGTCGGCGAGCTCGTGGGATCGCGCCCTGCAGGCCCTGCTCGGCCGTCGTCGAGGCGGCGGAGCACAGGGCACCTCGGCTCCGTGGCGGCTCGAAGAGCTCACCGTCAACTACCGGACGCCGGCGCAGATCGTGACCTACGCCGAGGACGTCGCGACGGCGACCGGGCTGCGGATCACCCCGAGCCGGTCGGTGCGCTCGAGCGAGTGGCCGGTGCGCGAGGTGACCGGCGCCTCCTCGAAGGACGACTTCGTGCGCGCCACCGTCGAGGCCGTCCGGGCCGACCGGGCGATCGACTCCGAGGGCACGCTCGCGGTGATCGCCCCCGAGCAGGCCGTCCAGGCATTGCTCGAGGCCCTGTCGGCCGAGTTCGACGGCCTCGTGGCCGCCGGCACGGCGTCGCTGACCAAGCCGATCTCGGTGCTGAGCCCGGCGACGTCCAAGGGGCTCGAGTTCGACTCGGTCGTCGTGGTCGACCCCGAGCGCGTCCGGCAGGCCAGCCGACGCGGCAACGCCAGCCTCTACGTGGCGATGACCCGGCCCACGCAACGCCTCACGGTCGTCTCGTAGGCCGGGTCGCGGGGGCCGGGCCGTCCGGTTCGGCCCCGCGCCGGCTCGCCCCGCGCCGGCTCGCCCGGGCCGGGCTCAGACCGCGGCCACCCCGAACTCGAGGTCGAGGGCCGCCAGCTCGCGGTCGAACCGCGCCCGCAGCGCCTCCTTCTCGGCACCGGGCAGCCAGCTGGCGTCGACGCCCGCCAGGGCCATCGAGCGCACCTGGTCGGCGGTCGCCCCGATCTGCTCGTGCACGATGCGGTACTCGGCGGCGAGGGTCGTCGGGAACATGCCCGGGTCGTCGGACGCCGGCACGACGTTCAGGCCTGCCTCGAGCATGGCCTCGATGGAGGCGCGGCGCCAGGGACGCCACGACCGTCGCGAGGTCGTCGACACGACGGTGAACGCCACCTGCTCGTCACGCACGCGGGCGACGACCTCGTCGTCCTCGAGCACGTAGTACCCGTGGTCGATGCGGTCGCAGCCCAGCTGGTCGAGGCAGGTGATCGTGTTGACCGCCGTGGGGGAGTGCTCGGACGAGTGCGCCGTCCGGCCCAGCCCGGCCTCGCCCGCGAGCCGGTACGCCTCGACGAAGCGCTCCGGGGGGCCGCTCGTCTCGAGGTTGTCGAGGCCGATGCCGGCCACGTACTCGTGCGGGTGGTCGACCACCTGACGGACGAGCTCGAGGGCGTGCTCGCCGCTCCTGCTGCGGTCGATGCCCTGGATCATGCGTCCGGTCATGCCGAAGTCGCGCTCGGCGAGCCGGATGCCCTCGGCGTAGGCCTCCACCGAACCGGTGTAGCCGAGCGACGCGAGGTGCGGGGGGACGGCGTCGAAGAACAGCTCGAGGTGCCTGGTCGCACTCGTCCGGTGGGCGTCCTCGAAGGCCTCGTAGACGATCCGCGTGAGGTCGTCCGCGTCGCGCAGCACCTCGACGACCCAGTTCGACGCCTGGAACAGCGAGTACGACACCTCGGGCTCGTCGGCGCTGCGCCCCTGCGGCACGGGGATGCGCGTGTCGCGGTAGAGCGCCGGGTCGGGCGGCAGCGAGTTGATGTCGGCGAAGATCTGCTCGGGCTCGTCGGGCAGGACTAGCCCCTCGCGGCGGGCCAACTCGGCGAAGGTGCTCGCGCGGACCGTCCCGATCACGTGGCAGTGCAGGTCGGCCTTGGGCATGCGGTCCAGGTAGGCCGGGGGCAGGGTGGTGCTCATCAGCGCGAGGTCACCTCACGCGCGAAGCGGTCGACCCACTCCGAGCGGGTGGGGACGAGCTCGGTCGGGTCGAGGGTCGAGTAGCCCGCGGCGACCGGGTCGGCGGCGATGTCGCCCACGACGGCCTCGATCGTGTCGGGCACCGTGGCGCCCGGGTTGACCGGCAGGTCGCCGACGATCTCGGCGGACGAGGTCTGCGCCTCGACCGAGAGCAGGTAGTCGACGAACTGGTTCGCCCCGTCGACGTTCTCGGCACCGGTCGGGATCATCGCGCGGTTGGTGGCCATGTAGCGGCCGGTGGCCGGCGCCGTCCAGGCGATCGGTTCACCCGACTCGACGAGGTCGGTCGCGAATCCGCTGAGCGAGTCCGCGGCGACGATCTCGCCCTGCGTCAGCAGGTTGGTCACCTCGGTGGACGAGCTGTAGAACTGCAGCACGCCCGGGGCCCACTCGCCGAGCTGGTCGAGGGCCGCGTCGATGTCGTAGGGTCCGTCGCCGTACTCGGCGGCGACGCCCGAGACCATCAGCTGGCCCGCCGTCACCGAGATGTCCGGCAGGGCGACCTTGCCCGAGACACTCTTCTCGCCGTAGAGGCTCCACTGCGCGGCCTCGTCGGCGGTCAGCTCGTCGGTGGAGTACATCGTCCCGTTGAGCTGGTAGCTGTAGGCCGGGCCGAGGTAGGTGTCCTCCTTCGCGAAGTCCGCGATCTCGTCGAGCGACGGCACGGCCGAGGCGTCCACCTGCTGGAAGAGGTCGTCCTCCTGGCCGAGGGCCGCGTAGTAGTCCGAGATCAGCATGACGTCGACGTCGGGCTGCCCGCCCGCGACCTGCAGCTGCGACAGGCGGTCCGAGTTCGAGCCGGTGTCGACGACGACCTCGATGCCGGTCTTCTCGGTGAACGGGTCGATGACGGCTTCCTGGAACTCCTCGACGCCGAACGGGAACGTGCTCACGGTGATCGTGTCGGCGTCGGGCTCGCCGCCGCCGTCGGCCGAGCAGCCGGCGAGCACGAGGGTCGTCGCGGCGACGCCGGCGACGATCGCCAGGCGGGTGCGGAGGGTGGGGGTCATGGTCGTGTCCTTTCGGGGCGGTCTCGGCGAGACCGGGCGGTGTGGAACGCGGGTGGGTGGGTCCGATGGAGGCTGGTGACGAGGAGGCGCGCGCGGCTCCGCGCACCGGGCGGGTCAGTCGGCGAGGGCCACGAGCCGCGAGGCCGGTGCCGTGACGGTCACCCGGTCGCCGATCGCGACCGTCTCGGAGCCCGTGCTGCGGACGTCCGACAGCAGGCGCACCTCCGCGCCGGTGGCGTCGACGGCCTGCACGGTGACGAGCAGGTCGACCCCGCGGTACGCGACGTCGCCGACGACCCCGGCGAGGTGCAGGCCGTCGTGCGCCGCGCCTCCTGCGGGGGTCTCGGGTGTGACCCCGAGGTGCTCGGGGCGGATCGCGAGCAGGGTGCCGTCGGCCGCCGTGACGAAGTTCTCGTAGCCGAGGAAGTCGGCGACGAAGCGGTTCGCCGGGTTCGGGAACACGTGCTGCGGCGAACCCTGCTGCATGATCCGGCCGGCGCGCATGAGCACCATGTCGTCGCTCATCTCGAGCGCTTCGTCCTGGTCGTGCGTGACGAGCACGACGGTGAGGCCCGTCTCGCCCTGGATGCGGCGGATCTCGGCGCGCATCTGCACGCGCAGGCGCGCGTCGAGGTTCGACAGCGGCTCGTCGAGCAGCAGCAGCTTCGGGCGGATCGCGATGGCGCGGGCCAGGGCCACGCGCTGTTGCTGGCCGCCCGACAGCTTCTTGGGCTTGCTCCCGGCGAGGTGGGCCAGGCCGACCAGGTCGAGGGTCTCCATCACGCGACGGCGGCGCTCGGCGGTGTCGACGCCGCGCAGCTTCAGGCCGTAGCCGACGTTGTCGGCGACGCTGAGGTGCGGGAAGAGCGCGTACGACTGGAACACCATGCCCAGGTCGCGCTTCTCGGGCGGGGTGCGCGTGCTGTCGACGCCGGCGATGCGGATCGTGCCCGACGTCGGGGCGGCGTAGCCGGCGAGCATGCGCAGGCTCGTCGTCTTGCCGCAGCCGCTCGGGCCGAGCAGCGTCGTGAGCTTGCCCTCGGCGATCGACAGGTCGATCGAGTCGACGGCGGTGAAGTCGCCGAAGACCTGGCTGACGGCGACGAATTCTGCTGCGGTGCTCATCTGCTGATGCCTCCGAAGATCTTGGCGAAGCCGACGGTGCGTTCGGCGATGACGGCGATGACGACGGTGCCCGCGAGGATGAGCGTGGCCATCGCCGCGACCATGGGGTCGTAGCTCTGCTGCACGTAGTCGAGCATCGTGACGGGCAGGGTGCGGAAGTCGCGGCTCTGCAGCAGCAGCGACAGGGGGACGTTGTTGAACGAGGTGACGAAGCTGAGCAGCGCCGCCGAGAAGATGCCGGGGCGCAGCAGGGGCAGGGTCACCGTGAAGAAGGCCCGCAGGGGCGAGGCGCCGAGCCCGCGGGCGGCCTCCTCGAGCGCGGGGTCGGCCAGGGCCAGGGAGGCGCCGGTCACCCGGACCGCGTAGGGCAGCATCAGGACGGTGTGTCCGATCAACAGCACGGGGAAGTTGTCGAGCCGGAACCCGATGACGAGCTGCTGGTAGAGCGCGAGGCCCACCACGAGCTCGGGGACGATCAGCGGCGACAGGAACAGCGCCTCGACGAGCCCCTTGCCCGGCAACCTGCCGCGGTGGATCGCCAGCGTCGCGGGGATGCCGACGAGCAGGGCGAGCACGGTGGCGATCAGGGCGAGCTGGAGGCTCGAGACGAGGGCCTGGGTGAACGGGTCGTAGCCGAGCGCGGCCTCGAACCAGCGCAGCGAGAACCCCTGGGGCGGGAAGCGCAGGGTGCGTTCGCTCGTGAACGCGGTGGCGACGACGAAGAGGATCGGGACGATCATCACGACGTAGCCCGCGACGGCGAGCGTGCCGGCGACCGGGCGACGGGTGGTCACGAGGTGGCTCCCTTCCGGGCGACGAGGGACGAGAGACCCGACACGACGAAGACGAGGACGGTCATGATCAGGGCGGTGGCCGACGCCCCCGCCCAGTCGATCGTCACGCTCGAGTACGAGAAGAGCTGCGTGGCGAGCATGCGCTGGCCCGAGCCGCCGAGCAGGTACGGGGTCGTGTAGGCGGTGACCGAGCCGGCGAAGACGAGGGTCGCGGCGACGACGACGCCGGGCAGCGAGAGGGGGACGACGATGCTCCAGAAGGTGCGGGTGCGGCTGGCGCCGAGCCCGCGGGCGGCGTCGTCGAGGCCCGGGTCGACCTGGGCCACCGCCGAGTAGCACGAGATGATCGCGAGCGGCAGGAACAACTGGGTCAGGCCCAGGACGATCGCCAGCTCGGTGTAGAGCAGCTGCGGGGCCTCGTCGACCAGGCCGAGCGTCGTGAGCAGTTGACCGATGGCGCCGTTCTTGCCGAGCACCACGAGCCACCCGAAGGTGCGGACGACGTTGCTGAGCAGCAGCGGGAAGATCGCCAGGGCGAGCAGGACGCCCGACCAGCGCGAGGTCGAGCGGGCGAGCAGGTAGGCGATGGGGAAGCCGAGGGCCACGCAGATCACGGTCACGACGAGCCCGAGCCCGACGGTGCGCCCGATGATGCGCAGGTCGAAGGGGTCGGTGAGCATCTGGCCGAGGCGGCCGACGATCTCGCCGGCGGTCACGCCGGGCGGGGCGAAGAGCATCGCGAGCGACGGCACCGCGAAGCCGATCAGCAAGAAGGCGAGGCCCGGCAGCAGCAACAGCAGCGCGGGTTTGCGGGACGTCACGGGTGTCCTCCGATGGGTTCTGCCTCAGGGGGATGTCGGCTCCACGTCGGGTGAAACCGGTTACATCGACCCTAAGGGCGTGGATCGCTCGCGCCGGTCCCGCCGTGTAAACAGCTTGTTACGAGCGTCAGGACGTCGCGCGGGACCGGTTTCAGGGAGGCCCTAGGGTGGGGGCATGACTGGGGCAGGGCGGCTCGCGACGCTGGCGGACGTGGCGACGCTCGCGGGCGTCTCGAAGGCCACCGCCTCGCGGGTGCTCAGCCGCCCCGAGCTGGTGTCGCCCGACACGGCCGGTCGTGTGCTCGCCGCGGCCGCCAAGCTCGGCTTCGTGCCCAATCGTGCGGCTCGTCAACTGGCCCGCGGGCGGACGGGCGTCGTGGCCCTCGTCGTGCCGACCCTCGACAACGCGTTCTTCACGCCGATCATCGCCGGGGCCCAGGCTGCGGCGGGCGAGGCCGACCTGCAGCTGACGGTCGCGGTCCACCCGTTGGCCGAGGCGGGCGAGCTGGCCGCGTTCGAGCGGCTGTCGCACCAGGTCGACGGGTTCATCGTCGTGGCCCCGCGGGGGGCCGACGACGTCGTGCGGGCCGCGACGGGCCACAAGCCGACCGTGCTCGTCGACCGCGAGGTGGCCGGGGCGTCGTCGGTCGTGGCCGACACGGCGACCGCGTTCGGTTCGCTCGTGTCTCGCTTCGTCGCCGAGGGGCACGACCGCGTCGCCTACCTGGGCGGGCCCGACGGCTCGTGGCAGAACGTCCAGCGCACGGCCGCGGTGGTCGAGGCCGCCGCCGGCCGGGCCGAGCTCACGGTGCTGGGGCCCTACCCGTCCACCTTCGAGGCCGGGGTCCGGGCGAGCGACGACGTCCTCGCCTCCGGGGCGTCGGCCGTCGTTCCCTACGCCACGGCGATCGGGCTCGGCCTGATGTTCGTCCTCCGGGCCGACGAGCACCGCGACCGTTCCGTCACGGTCAGCTCGGAACGCATGGTCGTCGACGCCCTCGGGCTCGTCGGTGTCCCGGCGATCGACGTCGACGGCGAGCACCTGGGGCGGGTCGCGGCCGGTCGACTGCTCGAGCTGTTGGCACCGGGCGGGCCGTCCGAGCCGACGACGACGCGCCTCCCGGTCCCGGTCCGCTGGCCCTGACCTCGTCGGCGGGCTCCGACGCCCCGCGCTGAGCGCCCGGCGCGGCTCAGCGGTAGTCGGCAGGCCAGGCGAAGGCCGGAGGCGCGGTGACCGTCTCGCCGATCGGCGCGAGCACGAGGTCGATGCGCTCGAAGTCCCGCAGCGGGATGCCGGCCGGATCGGCCGTGTAGGGGCTGCCCCCGACGAAGGTGTGCAGCTCGAGCCCGTCGTCGTGCCCGAGCGACCCCACGCCCCGTCCGTCGAGCGCGACGTCCCATTCGCTGAACAGCTGCCCCAGGACGAACGTCTCGCGCGTGGGCGACTCGACGTGCACGATGCCGCTCGTGTCGTGCGTGTGGATCTCGGCGGCGAATTTCGTGTCGGAGTCGTGCCCGATGTCACCGGGCACCGTGACCGCCTGTCCGTCGACGGTGATCGAGAGGTGCGTGTGCACGTGCATGGCGAGGTCCTGGCCCCAGACGTTCTCGAGGCCGGCGGCGGCCGCCCGGGTCTCGAGCCGGTCGGTCGCGGGGCGACCCCACGGAGGCGCGGTGGCGGCCCCGCGGACGTTCAGCGGGTTGCCGCTCTGCACCACGGCCACACCGACCCCGCCCGCCACGAGGACGACGAGGGCGAGCAGCCCGGCCAGCACCTCGCCCGAGAGTCGTCGGCGAGGTCGGCGCGCCCGGTCGCTCATCGAGTCGGACCGGTCTTCGCCTCGGCCTCGGAGGTGCTGCGGACACGGTCCACGAGCTCGCGCCACGGCCCGGTGACCTGCTGCTCGGGCAGCTTGGCCTTGCGGGTCGGGCGGGTCTCGGCCGTGATGACCCACACGAAGCGATCGGGTTGCACCGCCTGGGCGGATGCCGGGGCCTGCGACCAGGGCACCTGGTCGATGAGGACGAGCCACGACTCGGTGTCGGGCTCGGAGTCGACGTCGACCGACCAGCTGCGGGTGAGGCCGGCGAAACCACCGGAGCGTGACACGGTGACCTTCATGGGCGCGATGCTACCCCCGCGGTGTCCGGGGCAGCAGGGTCTCGCGACGAGCGGCCTCAGGCCGCCGGGGTGACCCCGACGCCCTCCCACCCGGCAGTGGTCGCCCGGGTCTCGTCGGAATCCGCTCCGTATCGTGCCGTGGCCGCCTGGACGGTCGCCGCCGCGAACTGGGCGAAGGTGGCCTCGGTCGAGAGGCTGCCGCCGGTGAGCGTGTCGTACCAGACCTGACCGGCGCGCAGCCAGGCCTCGCCCCCGAGGGCCTCGGCGACCAGGTAGAAGGCCCGGTTGGGGATGCCCGAGTTGAGGTGCACCCCGCCGTTGTCGTCGGTGGTCTCGACGTAGTCGTCCAGGTGGCCGGGTTGGGGGTCCTTCCCGAGGACGTCGTCGTCGTAGGCGGTGCCCGGAGCCTTCATCGACCGCAGCGCCCGACCCTGCACCTCGGGGGTGAAGAGTCCCTCGCCGATGAGCCAGGTCGCCTCGTCGGCCGTCTGGCCGAACAGGTGCTGTTCGACGAGCGCCCCGAACACGTCGCTGACCGACTCGTTGAGCGCACCCGACTGCCCCTGGTAGGTGAGGTTCGCGGTGTACTGGGTCACGCCGTGGGTGAGTTCGTGCCCGATGACGCTGACCGATGCCGTGAAGCGCTCGAAGACCTCTCCGTCGCCGTCGCCGAACACCATGCGCTCGCCGTTCCAGAAGGCGTTGTCGTAGTCCTGGCCGTAGTGGACGGTCGCGTCGAGGGGCAGCCCGGCGCCGTCGATCGACGACCGCCCGTACACCTCGCGGAACAGGGCGTAGGTGGCGCCGAGGGCCTCGTACGCCTCGGTGGCGGCGACGTCGTCGGTGGCCGGTTCGCCCTCGCCGCGCACGCGCACCCCCGGCAACTCCTCGGTTCCCTGCGCGTCGAACACCGTGCGCTCGAGCACGGCCTCGCCGCCGAGTGCCCCCTGCACCACCGGGGGAGTCGCGTTGCGGTCGACGGCCTCCATCGCGAGCAGACCGTTGCGCGCGGCCTGCGGCGCCCGGTGCAGGCGGGGCGAGTCGGCCTCGGCGAGGTGGGCGAGCAGGTACGGGGGGACGATGAACCGCGACATGCGTGCACTCTTCCACGGGCCTCCGACATCGGGCCGGACCGTTGACACGATCGTGACGTACCGGTCGGTCGCGCGTGGCCGGCCGGACGACCGGCGCCTCGGGGGCGGGGGGGGCGCCGTCCGTCCGGCTACCGTTGACGGCATGACCGTCACCGATGCCTCCTCGTTCGTCGACAGCAAGATCGCCGTCGTCCCCGACTTCCCCAAGCCCGGCATCCTCTTCCGCGACGTCACCCCGCTCTTCTCCGACGCCGACGCCTTCGCCACCGTGACCACGGCGCTCTCCGAGCCGTTCGACGGGGGGTTCGTCGCGGTCGCCGGGATCGAGGCGCGGGGCTTCGCGCTCGCCGGGGCCATCGCGATCGAGCAGGGCGTCGGCGTGCTGACGGTGCGCAAGGCGGGCAAGCTGCCCGGCGAAGTGCTCAGCGAGAGCTACGCCCTCGAGTACGGCGAGGCCACGCTCGAACTGCGTCCGAACCAGATCCCCGCGGGGTCGAGTGTCCTGATCGTCGACGACGTGCTCGCGACCGGCGGCACGGTCGAGGCGACCGTCACCCTGCTCGAACGGGCGGGCTACGTCGTGGCCGGCGTCGCCGTGCTGCTCGAGCTCGACGGTCTCGGCGGCCGGGCCCGCCTCGAGGGCCACGTCCCGGTGCACGCCCTCTCGTCCGCCCCCGCCTGACGCTTCCCGCCTGAGGCCTCCCACCCGACGCCTCTCGCCCGGCGCCTCGCACCCGACGCCTCGCGCCGGGCGCCGACCGGCCTCAGGCGAACGAGCGCGCGGCCTCGAGCGCCCCGGGGAAGAGCAGCCCGGCCCCGCCGAGCAGGCAGGCGAGGGCGACGAGCACGAACACCGCTACCCAGACGACGCCCGGCACCCGGGTCAACCCGGCGAGCTGGTCGGCGTCCGACGCGGTCGAGCGTGAGCGACGCCGGCTGCGCTGCAGCTCGAGCGACGCGCGCAGCGCCCCGAAGCCCAGCACCGACGTGACGACCAGCCCGAACACGGCCTGCCAGGTCGGTGACGCGAAGAACGTCACGACGACGACGAGGGCGGCGCCCAAGAGCACCACCCAGAGCCCGAACCAGTTGCGGATCTGCACGAGCATCAGCGCGAGCAGCAGCAGCAGCGCCCAGAGCAGTCCGGCCGCGTAGCCCCCCGACAGCAGCCAGGCGGCGCCCAGGGCGGCGATCGCGGGTGCGGTGTAGCCGGCGAGGAGCGTGATGATCATGCCCGGCCCGGTCCGCGGCCCCTTCGACACGGTCAGCCCCGAGGTGTCCGAGTGCAGCCGGATGCCCGTCAGCCGCCGCCCGGTCAGCACCGCAGCGAGCCCGTGCCCGCCCTCGTGCACGACGGTGACGGCGTGCCGCACGGTGTGCCAGGTGCCCGGCGGCAGCACCAGCAGCAGGCCCGCGGCGACGCTGCCGAGCAGCCACGAGCCGGGCAGGGGGGCGGCGAGCTGGCTGATCCGGGCCCAGAGGTCGGTGAGTGCGTCCACGCGACGAGCCTAGGAGGCGCGGTGCGCGCGGTCGGACACCGCGCCTCCTCGGCCCTGCCGCGGTCGCCCCCGGGGCGGGTCGTCCTCCAGGCTGATCTTCGGCCGTTCCGGGCGTCCTCCCACCGACCGGTGCCGCACGATGGACGGATGCGTCGCGCCGTCCTCCTCCTGCTCACCCTCGTCTACCTCGCCGGGGTCGCCTGGATGACCCTTCGCCCCAGCGTCTACGACGCGCACACGGGGGCGCTGCTCTGGCGGGCGCTCGACGTGTTCGCCCGGCACGACGAGACGTCGTGGATCACCTTCGCCCGGGTCGAGGCCGCCGCGAACGTGGCGATGTTCGTGCCGATGGGCATGTTCCCGGCGCTGCTGGTGCCCAAGCGGTTCTGGTGGGTCGGCATCGTGGTGGGCTTCGCCGCGACGGTGGGCATCGAGACCGTGCAGGCGACGTACCTGTCGGCGACGCGCTTCTCCGACCCGCAGGACCTCGTGATGAACACCCTCGGGGCGGCGATCGGTGCGGCGTTCGTCGGACTCGTCCTGCCCCGTCGGCGTCGTGGTCGGAGTCGACCGCGACAGCGGGCGGCGTCGCCCGTCTGGTAGGCTCCTCAGGTTGCCGTCTGAACGGCCGCGGATCAAGAGAGCTCGCACATCCGGTGACGAGCACCGCGCAACGAACTGAAAGGGGATCCATCCATGGCACTCGCACCTGACGTCAAGACCCGGATCATCGAAGAATACGCGACCCACCCCGGCGACACCGGATCCCCCGAGGTCCAGGTCGCCGTGATGACGCAGCGCATCCTCGACCTCACCGAGCACCTCAAAGAGCACAAGCACGACCACCACTCTCGTCGTGGCCTGCTGTTGCTCGTCGGCCAGCGCCGTCGCCTCCTGGGCTACCTGTCCAAGGTCGACATCGAGCGCTACCGTACGCTCATCGGTCGTCTCGGCCTGCGCCGCTAGTCTTCGCGCTCCGAACGTCTCGACGACGGCCCTCTCGGCACGCAGCTCCGGCTGCAGCCCGAGGGGGCCGTTCTCTCGTCCCGGGCCGGACGGACGTCGCGCCCGGACGTCGGGTCCGACGCCTCAGTACCAGTTGTTCGCGACCGAGTGCGCCCACGCGGCGCACATCGTGCCGTAGCGGCCCTGGATGTAGCCGATGCCCCAGTTCACCTGGGTGCGGTAGTTCGTCTGCCAGTCGAGCCCGCTCGAGGCCATCTTGTTGCCGGGCAGGGCCTGGGGGATGCCGTAGGCGCCGCCCGACGGGTTCGTCGCGTTGGTGCGCCAGCCGGACTCCTTGTTCCAGAGCTGGACGAGGCACGTGTACTCGGCCCCGGTGCCGACCTTCGTCGCGGCGTAGGCCTTCGCGCCGGCCGGATCGTTGACGGCGCCGACCGGGGGAGCCGTGCCGCCGCCGCCCGAACCGCCGCCGCCCGTGCCGGGTGCCGTGCCTCCTGGCGATGCACCGCGTCCTGACGACGCGCCGCCGCCTCCCGACGAGCCCGACGGCGCCTTCGCTGCCGACGCGGCCTGTGCCTTCGCCGCGGCCTGCTGCGCCGCGTACGCCTGCTGCGCCGCGACCCCGGTGCGGTACTGCTGTTCGAGCTCGGCCGTCGAGTCCTCGAGGGCGGCGAGCTGGGCGTAGAGGTCGGCCGACCGCCGGGTGGCGTCGGCGACCTCGGTGTCCGCGGTCGCCTGTGCCGCGGTGGCCTGGTCTGCCGTGGCCTGCGCGTCACGGGCGAGAGCGTCGCGGCGATCGGCCGCGGTCGTCGCCTGCTGGCTGAGCGAGGACACGGTGTTGCTCGCCGTGGTCGCATCGGCCAGCACCGTCTGCCACCGGTCGCCGAGCTGCGTCAGCGAGCCCAGCTGGTAGAGGGCGGCCCCGGGGTCGGGCGACGTGAAGAGGTCGGTGCCCATGGTCTGCGTGCCGCCGGTGCGGAACAGGCTGCCGGCCAGCTGGCCGGCCTCCTGCTTCGCGGTGTCGGCGGTGGCCCGCGCACGCTCGGCGTCCGCGGCGAGTTCGTCCGCACGTTGCGCGGCGGCCGCGAGGTCGGCCTGCGCCGTCGCGTTCGCCTGGTCGGCGAGGACGGCCTCGTCGCTGCGGTCGGACGCGGCCTTCTCGAGGCTGTCCAGCGACGCGTCGATCAGGTCGACCTGCGCCTGGGTCGCCGCGGCGTTCCCCTTCGCGGCCTCGACCTGAGCCCAGGTCGGGTACCCCGCGGCGGACGCGGCGGACGGTGCCACGAGCATCGCCAGGACGAGAGCCGAGGAGGCGCCGGTCGCCACCGCGAGACGGCTCGCGCGACGATCCCGGCCGGACCTGTCGTGAGCACGCATGGAGACGACCCTAACGCCGTCCCCCCGGCACCGCGCCTCCCCGTCCGGGCGACACCCGCCGTCCGCACCCCGGTCGGAAGGGTGCGAGTGCTAGCATCGCCCTCGGAGCAGGCCGGTACGGCTGCTGGTCACCGGTGGTGACAGGCGGAATGCCCCGACCGACGCCGAGCGTCCGGGTCGGGTGCGGGGTCCGACCGTTTCTACTGTTGGCCAGACGTGCCACCGCCTCCGTCGCGTTGTTGCACGTGCATGTCGCCATGCCGTCCACGCCGCCCGCTCCCGGTACACATCGATGCCCACACGGGGCCTCGATGCAAAACAAAGAGGAGTAGCCCCCACATGGAGGGTCCAGAGATCAAGTTCGGCGAAGCCGTCCTCGACAACGGCAAGTTCGGCAAGCGCACCATCCGATTCGAGACCGGTCGTCTCGCCCAGCAGGCTCAGGGAGCCGTCGCTGCCTACCTCGACGAAGACACCATGCTTCTGTCGGCCACGAGCGCCAGCAAGAAGCCGAAGGACAACTTCGACTTCTTCCCGCTCACCATCGACGTCGAAGAGCGCTCGTACGCCGCGGGCAAGATCCCCGGCTCGTTCTTCCGTCGCGAGGGTCGCCCCTCGACCGAGGCCATCCTGGTCTGCCGCCTCATCGACCGGCCGCTGCGTCCCTCGTTCGTCGAGGGTCTCCGCAACGAGGTCCAGGTCGTCATCACGGTGCTGAGCATCGCTCCCGACGAGTTCTACGACGCCCTCGCGATCAACGCGGCCAGCGCCTCCACCCAGATCTCGGGTCTGCCGTTCTCCGGGCCGATCGCCGGTGTGCGTCTCGCCCTGATCGGTGACCAGTGGGTCGCCTTCCCCAAGGCCAGCCAGCTCGCCGACGCCGTCTTCGACCTGACCGTCGCGGGCCGTGTCGTCACCGACGCCGCCGGCAACGAGGACGTCGCGATCATGATGGTCGAGGCCGAGGCCACCGAGCACGCCTGGGGTCTCATCCAGGGCGGCGCCACGAAGCCCGACGAGGCGATCGTGGCCCAGGGCCTCGAGGCCGCCAAGCCCTTCCTCAAGCAGCTCGTGGACGCCCAGGCGACGATGGCCGCCCAGGCCGCGAAAGAGATCGCCGACTACCCGGTCTTCCTCCCCTACACCGACGAGGTGCTCGAGGCCGTCACGGCCGCCGCCGGCACCGAGCTCGCCGAGGTCTACAAGATCGCCGGCAAGATCGAGCGCCAAGACGCCGACGACGCCCTCAAGTCGCGCGTCAAGGACGCCGTCGCCGCCAAGGTCGACGCGGGCGAGCTGCCCGACACGGCTCTCGGCCAGGTCGGTGCCGCCTACAAGTCGGCCACGAAGAAGGTCGTCCGCGACCGCATCCTCACCGAGCAGATCCGCATGGACGGCCGCGGCCTCGCCGACATCCGTCCGCTCGACGCCGAGGTCCAGGTCATCCCGCGCGTCCACGGCTCCGCCATCTTCCAGCGCGGCGAGACCCAGATCATGGGCGTCACCACGCTGAACATGCTCAAGATGGAGCAGCAGATCGACTCGCTGAGCCCGGTCACCAAGAAGCGCTACCTGCACCACTACAACTTCCCGCCCTACTCGACCGGTGAGACCGGCCGCGTGGGATCGCCGAAGCGTCGCGAGATCGGGCACGGCTTCCTCGCCGAGCGCGCCCTCGTGCCGGTGCTGCCCAGCCGCGAAGAGTTCCCCTACGCCATCCGTCAGGTGTCCGAGGCCCTCGGCTCCAACGGCTCGACGTCGATGGGCTCGGTCTGCGCGTCGACCCTGTCGCTGCTCAACGCCGGTGTGCCCCTCAAGGCCCCGGTCGCCGGCATCGCCATGGGCCTCGTCTCCGACACGGTCGACGGTCAGACCCGCTACGCGGCCCTGACCGACATCCTCGGAGCCGAGGACGCCCTGGGCGACATGGACTTCAAGGTGGCCGGCACGAGCGAGTTCGTCACGGCGATCCAGCTCGACACCAAGCTCGACGGTCTGCCGACCGCCGTGCTCGACGCCGCACTCAAGCAGGCGAAAGAGGCGCGCACCGCGATCCTCGGCGTGCTCAACTCGGCGATCGACGCCCCCGACGAGATGGCCCCGACCGCGCCCCGCGTGATCTCGGTCCAGATCCCGCAGGACAAGATCGGCGAGCTGATCGGCCCCAAGGGCAAGACGATCAACGCCATCCAGGACGAGACCGGCGCCGACATCAGCATCGAAGAAGACGGCACCGTCTACATCGGTGCCGTCGACGGCCCGTCGGCCGAGGCCGCCCGTGCCCAGGTCAACGCGATCGCCAACCCGACCAACCCCGAGATCGGCGAGCAGTTCCTCGGAACGGTCGTCAAGATCGCGTCGTTCGGTGCGTTCGTCTCGCTCCTCCCCGGCAAGGACGGCCTGCTGCACATCAGCGAGGTCCGCAAGCTCGCCGGCGGCAAGCGCGTCGAGAACGTCGAGGACGTCCTCGGCGTCGGCCAGAAGATCCTCGTCGAGATCACCAAGATCGACGACCGCGGCAAGCTCTCGCTCGCCCCGGTCGTGGCCGACGAGGCCGACACCGACTCGAGCGGAGCGACCGAGCAGTCGACCGACGAGTCCGTCGACGCGTAGTCAGCACGCCACGAAGGGCCCGTTCCGACCTCGGTCGGGGCGGGCCCTTCGCCGTCGGTGCAGCGCTCGCGGGTCGCGGTCCGACCAGGAGGCGCGCCCCCCGGACCGGGGCGGCGACACGGCGTAACGATTGGGTGCGGCGGCGGCGGAAACCGGGCGCGTGGTCGTATTCTTGATGGCGGAGGGCGAACCATACCCCATGCGATCGCACAGAGTCGCATCGGGGGTTCGCGACGAGAAGGGGACGGCGTGACCGAGACGACGGCCGAGCTCGCCCGTTCAGCCACGTCAGACTTCGCTGCCGCTGCCGCTGCCGCTGCCGCTGCCGCTGCCGCTGCCGCTGCCGCCGTCGCGGATGCCGCGGCTCGTGCATCGGCCGCCCAGCCCACCGTTCCGGTCGATCTCGGCATCATCCAGCCGCGCCGGCGCCTCGGTCTCTCCGACCTCAAGGTCTTCCCCCTGGCCCTCGGGGGCAACGTCTTCGGCTGGACTGCCGACCAGGCCGAGACGACCTCCGTGCTGGACGCCTACTTCGACCTCGGCGGCAATTTCGTCGACACGGCCGACTCCTACGCAGGCGGCCGCAGCGAGATCATGATCGGGTCGTGGATGCGCTCCCGCCGGTCTCGTGACGACATGGTCGTCTCCACCAAGGTGGGCAAGAGCGCCGACAACCCCGGGTTGACCCCGCGGGCGATCGAGCGAGCCGTCGACGCCTCGCTCGAGCGGCTCGGCACCGATCGCATCGACCTGCTCTACCTGCACGTGGACGACACGGAGGTGGCGTTCGAGCGCACGCTCCTGGCCGTCGACCACCTCATCCGGGTGGGCAAGGTCCGGTGGTTCGGTGGTTCCCACCACTCGGGCAACCGCCTCTACGAGGCCCGCATCGCGGCGGGGATGCTCGGCATCGCCCCGATGGTGGCCCTGCAGAACCAGTACAACCTCCTCGACCGGACCGAGTACGAGAAGGGCCTGGCGCACGTCGCCGCACAGCAGCGTCTCGCCGTGATGCCGCGCTTCGCCCTCGCGAGCGGCTTCCTCACCGGCAAGTACCGTTCCCGCTCCGACGTGGCGCACAGCCCTCGTCGTCGCGTGCTCGCGAAGTACCTCTCCAAGAGAGGGCTCAAGGTCGTGCACGAGCTCGACCGCATCGCGTCCGTCCACGAGGTCTCGAGTGCCGCCATCGCGCTCGCCTGGCTGCTCGCCAAGCCGAACGTCGTGGCACCGGTCGCGAGTGCGACGAACGCGAAGCAGGTCTACGAACTCGCACAGGCCGCACGGGTCCAGCTCACGCGCAACCAGGTGCTCGACCTCGATCGCGCCTCCGCCTGACCGTCAGGTGACGTGCTCGGCCGGTGCCCTGCGGGGTGCCTGACGACAGTGCCCCGCGGTCAGGCGGGCGTCCGATGTGGTCGGCCTAGGTGACCTAGGCGGCGAGGAGTCGCTCCGCCGTGCGGCGGAGCGATGCTGCCGCCGCGATGGCGTCGCCGGCGTAGGCGCCCACCTGGGCACCGTCCAGGGCGAGGACGAGATCGTCGGCGGCGTCGCCCGGCAGGGGGTGGCCGGCCGCCTTGAAGAGGGAGACCATCTCGCCCGTCAGCCACTCGCGGTGCTCGGCGATGGCGACGCGCACGGGGTGGGTCGGGTCGCTGAACTCGGACGCCGCGTTCGCGAAGGCCGAGCCTCGGAACGACACGGTCTGGACACGGGCGACGACCACGTCGAGGTAGGCCTCGAGGGTCGCACGGCCCCCGTCGTGGGCTTCGACCAGGGCCGCCAGCTCGGAGGCCTCGAGGTCGTGGCGACCGGCGAGGTACTCGAGCACGAGCGTGTCCTTCGCGCCGAAGTGCTTGTAGAACGTGGCCTTGGTCACCGAGGACTCGGCGATGAGGCGGTCGACGCCCACGACGCGGACGCCTTCGCCGTAGAACAGGCGGTCGGCGGTCGTGAGGACGCGGGACCGAGCACCGGGGACGGGGGAGTCGGCGCGAGGGCGACCAGGGAGACGCTGGACGGCCGGTTGGGGGGAATCGACCGTCACAGCGTGGCTCCTTGGGACGTCTCGGCTTGAAGCCGCGTGGGGGACGCGCGCTCCGGACCTTCTGACGACGTCCGACCAGCCGCCGACGGCGACCATCAGGGGGGATGTGGTCGTCGTCGGTGGATCGACTCTAACACCGATGAGGACAAACAGAGTTGTCTGTTTGTCCCCAAGATCGTCCCCCACTTCGGGTGCCAGCCGTTCCGAGCCGCTCACGGACGACTGCAGGGGAGGTCGCCTAGGCTCGACGTGATGAACGGCCCTGTCTCCTTCCCACTCGACGAGGTCGAGATCTCCTTCCGCGCCACGGGCGACGCGCTCGTGAGGCGCACCGTGCTGCCCTCCGGCGTCCGTGTGCTCAGCGAGCGCATGCCCGGGGCTCGCAGCACGACCATCGGCCTGTGGGTGGCGGTCGGTTCCCGCGACGAGTCCGACGCCGAACGGGGGTCGACGCACTTCCTCGAGCACCTCCTCTTCAAAGGCACGCCGACCCGCTCGGCCCTCGACATCGCGGTGTCGTTCGAGTCGGTGGGCGGTGAGCACAACGCCGCGACCGCCAAGGAGTACACCTGCTACTACGCCCGGGTGCGCGACGTGGACCTCGACGACGCCATCGACGTGCTGAGCGACATGGTGACCTCGTCGACCCTCGAACCGGCCGAGTTCGAGACCGAGCGCGGGGTGATCCTCGAAGAACTCGCGATGGCGGACGACGATCCCGCCGACATGGCCGGTGAGCGGCTCTTCGAGTCGGTCTTCGGCGACCATCCGCTCGGGCGTCCGATCGGAGGCTCACCCGAGAGCATCCGCGCCGCGGCACGCGACGACGTCGACCGGCACTACCGCGAGAACTACCGTCCCCAGGACCTCGTCGTGTCGATCGCCGGTGCCGTCGACCACGACCGCGCCCTCGACCGGTTGACCGCGGCGCTCGACCGGGCCGGGTGGCCCACCGACGCGGCGTCGCCGGTACCCCGTCGCGACGACACGCCCGTCGGGCTCGTCGCCGGCGAAGCGTTGCAGGTGATCCGGCGTCCCCTCGAGCAGGCCACGGTCCTGCTGGGCCTGCCGGGCATCTCCGTCGGGGACGACCGCCGACCCACGTTGGCCGTGTTGAACTCGGTGCTGGGCGGGGGCATGTCGTCCCGCCTGTTCCAAGAGGTCCGAGAGCGCCGTGGCCTCGCCTACTCGGTCTACTCGTTCGCCCCGAGCTACTCGGACGCCGGTCTGTTCGGGCTCTACGCCGGGTGCACCCCCGCCAACGCGGGCGACGTGGCCCGCCTCATGCTCGACGAACTCGCCGGACTCGCCACCGACGGCATCACCGACGACGAGCGTCGTCGGGCCCTCGGCCAGTTGGGAGGGGCTGCAGCCCTCGCCCTCGAGGACAGCGACACCCGCATGAACCGCCTCGGTCGAGCCGAGATCTCGACGGGCGAGTTCGTCGACCTCGACACGTCCCTCGCTCGCGTCGAGGCCGTGACCTCCGACGACGTCCGGTCGTTGGCGGCCCAGCTCCTCTCCGGCCCCTTGTCGACCGTCGTGGTCGGCGAGGTCGACGAGACGTCCTTCCCTGTCCCGACGACGACGTCGGGATCGACCCCTCGATGAACCAGGAGACGACGGTGTCCCACTACCTCTACCTCGTCCGGCACGGCGAACAGCAGGATGCCGAGCACGGGCTGCCCGACGGTCCCCTCAGCGAACGAGGCAAACGCCAGGTGCGCCTGCTCGCCGAACGGCTCGGCGGCGTCCCCTTCGACGCGGCGTGGCACTCGCCGCTCGAGCGCGCCGAAGAGACGGCTGCGATCATGACCGAGCGCATGCCCGCACTCGAGTCGCAGCCGTCGACCCTTCTCTTCGACTGCGTGCCGTCCGGCCCGACGCCCGACATGCCGTCGTCCTACAAGCCGTTCTTCGGCGGGGTCACGGACGAGCAGATCGAGGCCGGGCAGGCCCAGATGTCGGACGCCGTCGCCGAGTGGCTCACCCCGGCCCGAGAGGACCGCCACGACCTGCTCATCACGCACAACTTCGTGATCGGGTGGTTCGTCCGCGAGGTGTTCGGGGCGCCCGACTGGCGGTGGATGGGCGTCAACCAGGCCAACGCGGGGTTGACGATCATCCGCGTGCGATCGGCGAAGCCGCCCGAGCTCGTCACACACAACGACCTCGGTCACCTGCCGGTCGAGCTGCGCACCGGTCTGCCGGTCGAACAGCCTTTCTGACCCCGTCGTGTGCCGGGGCCGCCCGTCGTCAGGCGGCGCCGTGGGGGGTCTCTGGCCGGACGGTCTTGCCGTACCAGGTCGTCGCGTTCGGGTTCGCGTTGTAGGGCTCGATCGTCGCGTACCCCGCGCTGCGGTAGAGCCCTCCGGCAGCCGCCAGGCTGTCGTTGGTGTCGAGCACGATCTCGTCGGCGCCGAGATCGGAGGCCCGACGTTCGAGCTCGTCGAGAAGGGCCCGCCCGAGGCCCTGCCCCCGACCCGTGGGTCGCACGTAGAGGTGCTTGACCTCGTACCGCACGGCCCCCGAGGCCGAGGGCGCGATGAGTCGGATGCCGCCGCACGCGGACGGCTCGGCGGCCCGGCCGGGGTCCGAGCCCGCCGGTTCGCCGTCGACGACGACGAACACGCCGCCCGGGGGCAGGAAGGCCGTGGCGTCGGGCAGGCTCGTCGTGTAGCTGCCCTGTGCCGAGGGGAAGGTGCTCTCACGCTCGGTGAAGTACTCCGTCAGGAGGGCGGCGGCATCGGGGGAGGAGACGCTCGTCTCGCGGAACCGGGGCATGTCCTCCATGCTAGGTCGAGGCACGGCCCCCGTCCGTCCGGGTGCCCCCGGTAGGTTGGACGGCATGACTTCGCGCATCGCCGTGGTGGGAGCCACCGGCACCCTCGGCTCGTTCATCGTCGACCTCGTCGAGCGCACCCCGGGCCTCCAACTCCACGCCGGTCTCTCGTCCCGCGACGATCTGGACGACGTCCTCGGGGCCGACCTCGTCATCGACGTCACGCACCCGGCCGTCAGCCCGGGCATCGTCGAACACGTCGTCCGCGCGGGCATCCCGGTGCTCGTCGGCACCTCGGGCTACAACGCCGAACGGCTGGCCCGACTCACGACGGTCGTCGCCGACGCGGGTGGTCCCGGCGTCCTGGTCGTGCCGAACTTCTCGATCGGTTCGGTCCTCGCGACACGGTTCGCGACCCTCGCGGCGCGCTTCTACGAGTCCGTCGAGATCGTCGAGGCCCATCACCAGGGCAAGGTCGACTCGCCCTCGGGCACGGCCGTCCGCACGGCCGAACTCATCGCCGAGGCCCGTCGCGACCTCGGCCCCGTGTCGGCGCCGCACGCCGACCAGCGGGCCAGGGGGCAGCAGGTGGCGAGCGTGCCGGTGCACAGCATGCGTCTGCGCGGCGTCGTCGCGAAGCAGGAGGTCGTCTTCGGCGGAGAGGGCGAGACCCTCACGATCACGCACGACACGCTCTCGCAGCGTGCCTACGAGCAGGGGCTGCGCGTCGCCATCGAGGCCGCCCCCGGCGTCACCGGGGTCGTCGTGGGTCTCGATGCCGTCCTGCCCCTCGAGTCGTGAAGGGGCGTACCGCAGCGCTGCTGATGGCGCTGCTCCTGCTGCTCTACGTCGTGCTGGTCGGTCAACGGGCCGTGTTGTTCCTGTCGACCGGCGAGCCGGTGGCGATCGCGCTCGGTGTCGCCCTGCTCGTCCTTCCCCTCCTGGGGCTCTTCGCCCTCGTGGTCGAACTGCGCTTCGGTCTCCGCACGCAACAGATCGTCCGACAGCTCGCGGACGAGGGCGCGCTGCCGGTCGACGACCTGCCGCGCCGCACCTCCGGTCGGTACGAGCGTGAGGCGGCGGACGCCGCGTTCCCGGCCTACAAGGCGGCCGTCGAGGCGGCCCCCGACGACTGGCGGGCGTGGTTCCGGCTCGGCCTGGCCTACGACGCCTGCGGCGATCGCCGGCGGGCCCGCCAATCCCTGCGCTGGGCCATCAGGCTCCGACGCGAGACGACCGGCTGATCACGCCGGCCCGGCTCGGGCGAGTGGTCAGAGCGCGTCGACGAACGCCGTCAGCGCGTCCTCGACGGTGCGGTGCTCGAACACGAAGCCGTCGCGCTCGAGCGCCTCGGGCACGACCTGCTGGCTGGGCAGCAGCATCTCGCGCCCGGCCTCCTGCATGGCGGTCGAGATGACGACCTCGGGCACGCCCAACAGGTAGGGGCGGTGCAGGTCGGCCGCCAGGGTCCGCGTGATCAGGTCACTCGTCGCAGGCGTGGGTCCGACCAGGTTCACGGGTCCCGACACGGACGACGTGAGCAGGTGCACGATCGCGGCGGCCTCGTCGTGCAGGCTGATCCAGGGCCAGAACTGGTCGCCGGTGCCCAGTCGCGAGCCGAGGCCCAGCTTGGTGAGCGGCAGCAGGGGCTTGAGCGCGCCTCCTCCGGGTCCGATCACGATGCCGGTCCGCAGCGTCACGACGCGCGTGGCCTCGGGGGCCTTCTCGGCGGCGGCCTCCCAGGCGACGACGACGTCGCTGAGGAATCCCTCACCCCGGCCGCTCGACTCGGTCAGTCGTTCGCCCGGACGGTCGCCGTAGACGCCGACGGCCGAGCCGCTGAGGAACGTCGCGGGTGGTGTCGAGGCCGCCGCCATGCCGTCGACGAGGGTCGACGTCGCGGCCAGGCGCGACTCGAGGATGTCGCGCTTGTACCCGGCCGTCCAGGGCAGACGACCCAAGGAGGCGCCGGCCAGGTTCACGACGGCGTCCGCGCGGGCGATCAGGTCGTGGTCGACGATGCCGGCACTCGGCACCCAGGTGTGCTCGTCCTCGGCTCGGGGTTCGTGACGCACCAACGAGAGCGGACGGTGGCCGGCCTCGCGCAGCTGGCGGATGAGTTCGGTGCCGATCATGCCGCTGGCGCCGGAGATCAGGACGGTGAGTGCGTCGGTCATGGGGACACCGTAATCCGGCCCGCTGGGGGAGCGTCCGCCGGTGGCCGCGGTGCTGCCCGTCGGCGGGTCCTCCGAGGTAGAGTCGACGCCGTGCCCGAGACCGAAGCCACCCCCGCCGTGCCCTCCGCCAAGACCCCCGAGTTCCGCTCCGACGTCACCGTCGAGCTGGTCCGCTCGAGCGCCCACGATTCCGACGTGCTGTTCGCCGCCCGGGTCTCCACCATGGGCGAGTTGACCCTCGACGGCGCCCAGGCGTCGGCCGACGGTGCCCAGGCGACCAAGGGCGCAGGTCTCATCAACTACCTCATGCGCGACCGCCACGGTTCGCCCTTCGAGCACAACTCGATGACCTTCTACGTGCAGGCGCCGATCTTCGTCTTCCGCGAGTTCATGCGTCACCGCATGGCGAGCTACAACGAAGAGAGCGGTCGTTACCGCGAGCTCAACCCCGTCTTCTACGTGCCCGCCCCGACCCGCAACCTGCAGCAGGTCGGAAAGCCCGGCGCCTACGACTTCCTGCCCGGCACGCCCGAGCAGTCCGCCCTGGTCGACGAGGCCACCCGCGCCGCGTCCGTCCAGGCGTTCGAGGCCTACCAGCGCATGCTCGACGCCGGCATCGCTCGCGAGGTCGCGCGCATCGTGCTGCCGTTGAACATCTACTCGTCGATGTACGTGACCGTGAACGCCCGGTCCCTGATGAACTTCCTCAGCCTCCGGACCAAGCGCGAGGGCACCCACTTCCCGTCCTTCCCGCAGCGTGAGATCGAGATGTGCGCCGAGAAGATGGAAGACCTCTGGGCCGAGCTCATGCCCCTCACCTACGCGGCGTTCGGGGCGAACGGGCGCGTCGCCCCCTGACGGCCGTCCCCGCCGACGCGACCCGCGCCTCCTGACCGGGTCGTCGGACGCGGCGCGGGGGAGGTCGGGCCCGATGCGAGCCAGTACGCTGGAGGGCGTGTCGAACATCAACAACCCCTTCGGTCAGGTCCTCGTCGCCCTCGTGACGCCGTTCACCGCTGACGGCGAGGTCGACTGGCCTGCCGTCGAGAAGCACATCGACGACTGCATCACCGCCGGCGCCGACGGCATCGTCGTCACCGGCACCACGGGCGAGACCAGCACCCTGACAGACCCCGAGAAGCTCCGTCTCGTCGAGGTGGGCAAGTCGGTGGCCGCCGGTCGGGCCAAGATCATCACGGGTGGCGGGTCGAACGAGACCGCGCACGCCATCCAGCTCTACAAGGCCAGCGAGAAGGCCGGCGCCGACGGCGTCATGATCGTCACCCCGTACTACAACAAGCCCACGCAGGCCGGTGTCCTGACGCACTTCCGCATGATCGCCGACGCGACCGACCTGCCGGTCATCTTGTACGACATCCCCGGCCGCACCGGCATCCCCATCAAGTACGAGACCCTGCTGCGGGCCGCCAAGCACCCGAACATCGTCGCGGTGAAGGACGCCAAGGGCGACTTCGCCGAGGTCAGCCGGGTCCTCAACCAGACCGACCTGCTCTACTTCTCGGGCGACGACGCGAACGTGCTGCCGCACCTCGCCATCGGCGCCTCGGGCCTCATCGGCGTCACCGCCAACATCGCCGCAGCCCCGTACCGCACCATCGTCGACGCCGTGAACGCCGGTGACCTGCACACGGCGACCGAGGCGCACCAGATGCTCGAGCCCCTCGTCCGCGCCGTCATGACCCACGTGCCGGGCACCGTCGCGGCGAAGTACATCCTGCACGGCCTCGGTCGCATCTCGAGCCCCCGGGTGCGTCTGCCCCTGGTCGGCCCGGAAGACAGCGAGGCCGCCCTGATCGAAGACGAGCTGTCGCACGTCGGGTCGATCCCCGGCCTCGACCTCAGCCGCTTCCGGCCCGACCGCAACGCGGCCGCCGGCGGTGCGCTGCCCAAGGTGCACGGCACCACTCGCTGACCTCCTGATCCCCGCCGACGACGCCGTCGGACCCAGACCTCCCGCACACCGGGGCACGAGCCCCACGCCAACCGAAGGAACAGATGCCCACGACAATCCACGCTCCCCGAGACCTCGCCCCGGGCACGCTCCGCGTGATCCCCGTCGGCGGTCTCGGCGAGATCGGCCGCAACATGACGGTCTACGAGATCGACGGCAAGCTGCTGATCGTCGACTGCGGCGTGCTCTTCCCCGAAGAGCACCAGCCCGGAGTCGACCTGATCCTGCCCGACTTCTCGCCCATCCGCGATCGTCTCGACGACATCCTGGCCGTCGTGCTCACGCACGGGCACGAGGACCACATCGGTGCCGTGCCCTACCTGCTGCGCCTCCGGAAGGACATCCCGCTCATCGGCTCGCAGCTGACGCTCGCGCTGATCGAGGCGAAGCTCAAAGAGCACCGCATCACGCCGTACACCCTCGCCGTCAAAGAGGGCGGGCGTGAATCGCTCGGGCCGTACGACCTCGAGTTCATCGCGGTCAACCACTCGATCCCGGACGCCCTCGCGGTCGCCATCCGCACCTCGGCGGGCACCGTGCTCCACACCGGCGACTTCAAGATGGACCAGCTGCCGCTCGACGACCGCATCACCGACCTGCGGGCGTTCGCCCGCCTCGGTGAAGAGGGCGTCGACCTGTTCCTGCCCGACTCGACGAACGCCGACGTGCCCGGGTTCACCGCGCTCGAGCGGGACATCGGACCCGTGCTCGACGACGTGATCCGCCGGGCTCCCCGCCGCGTGGTCGTCGCGAGCTTCTCGAGCCACGTGCACCGCGTCCAGCAGGTGCTCGACGCGGCCCACGCCAACGGTCGCCGCGTCGCCTTCATGGGGCGCTCGATGGTGCGCAACATGGGCATCGCTGCCGACCTGGGCTACCTGAAGGTGCCGGACGGCGTCCTGATCGACGCCAAGAAGGCGAAGGACCTTCCCGACGACCGCATCGTCTACATGAGCACCGGGTCGCAGGGCGAGCCGATGGCCGTCCTCGCCCGCATGGCGAACCTCGAGCACCAGATCGAGATCGGCGCGGACGACACGATCATCCTCGCGTCGAGCCTGATCCCCGGCAACGAGAACGCGGTCTACCGCGTCATCGACGGCCTCACGAAGCTCGGGGCCAAGGTCGTCCACAAGGGCAACGCCAAGGTGCACGTCTCGGGGCACGCCTCCGCCGGCGAGCTGCTGTACTGCTACAACATCCTGCGGCCGAAGAACGTCATGCCGGTCCACGGCGAACACCGCCACCTGTACGCGAACGCGGCGCTGGCGGTCCGGACGGGTGTGCCGCAGAAGAACACCATCCTCGGCGAGGACGGCATCGTCGTCGACCTGCGCGACGGCGTCGCCAAGGTCGTCGGCCAGCTCGACATCGGCTACGTCTACGTCGACGGCTCGACCGTCGGCGAGATCACCGACGCCGATCTGAAGGACCGCCGCATCCTGAGCGAAGAAGGCTTCATCTCGGTCTTCATCGCCATGGACGCGTCGACGGGCCGTGTCGTCGTCGGGCCCGAGATCCAGTCGCGCGGCTTCGCCGAAGACGAGCGGGTGTTCGACGACGTCAAGCCGAAGATCATCGCAGCCCTCACCGAGGCCGCCGAGAACGGCACACGGGACACGCACGCCTTCAGCCAGGTCGTGCGTCGCACGGTCGGCCGGTGGGTGAACACGCAGCACCGTCGTCGCCCGATGATCGTGCCCGTGGTCATCAGCGCCTGAGCCACATGTTCACGACGACGGCCCGCGGGGGAGACCCGGCGGGCCGTCGTCGTCCCCGGGGCCGGTCCCGGGCCTCCTCGATCCTCGCGGAGGAGATCTCATGCCTCGGGTCATCCTCCGGGGTGAGGCGGCGACGCCCTGGGCCTCGCTACGGTGACGTCTGACACGTCAGTACATCGACCGGGGGTAGCCGTGCGCATCGCCAAAGTCTGGGTCTTCCCGATCCTGCGCATCCTGATCTTCGTCGCCATCGCGGCGGCACTCGTCAAGCTCGCGTTCTTCGCGGCCCCGGCCGCCGGTGACGACACCGTCGCCGTCCCCACCGGAGAGCTCGTCGAACCGCAGATCGCGGTGGCCGTCGGCACCATCACGAACGACGTGGTGGTCGACGCGACCGTGGTCGCCGACCCGGCGGCTCCCGTGCCCGCGACGCTCGCGGGCACGGTCACCGGCGTCGACGTCGTGAAGGGGCAGGCGGTCGCCGCGGGCGACCGGCTCGCGACGCTCCGGTCCGAGACCCCGCAAGAGCCCCTCGTGGCCGCCGACGGCACCGTGACCGAGCGCAAGCCGATCGTCAAGACGGCCGTCATCACGGCACCCGTGGCCGGGACGATCACGTCGGTCGCCGTGATCAAGGACCAGACGGTCGTCGTGGGTGACGCGGTCGCGCAGGTCGCGCCTCCCACGTTCCACGTGACGGGGTCCCTCGCCGCGGACCAGCTTTACCGTCTCGTCAGTCGGCCGGCCGAGGGGTCCGTCGCGATCACCGGGGGGCCGGCGCCGTTCCCGTGCACGGCGCTCACCGTCGGGGGGAGCGCCTCGTCCTCCACCGGGCCGGACGACGGCGGTGACGCCTCCGCGTCGACGGGGGACGCGTCGGGCCAGAGCGTCTCCTGCGTCGTCCCGGGCGACGTCACCGTCTTCAGCGGGCTCGCCGCCGAGCTGACCATCCCGGCCGGCGTCGCCACCGACGTCCTCACCGTGCCCCTCACGGCCGTCGAGGGCGCGGCCGGGAAGGGCGTCGTCTCGGTCGTCGGGGCGGACGGCTCCGCCGAGAAGCGCGACGTCACGCTCGGCATCAACGACGGCACGATCGTCGAGGTCACCGGTGGTCTGGCCGAGGGCGACCTGGTGCTCGAGTTCGTCCCGGGCGCCGCTGCCGCGCCGCAGGACGACTGCGTCGACCCTGCCACTGGCGCGGACCTCTGCAGCTGATGGCCCTCATCAGGCTCGAGGCGGTCACCAAGACGGTCCCGCTCGCCGACGATCAGACCCTGGACATCCTCACGGGCGTCGACCTCGAGGTGGACGCGGGCGAGCACGTCAGCATCGTGGGGCGCTCGGGGTCGGGCAAGTCGACGTTGCTCAACATCCTCGGGCTCATCGACGAGCCCACGACGGGGACGCACTGGTTCGACGACGTCGACGTGCGCTCGATCCGTCGCGGTCGGCGCGATCGGCTGAGAGGCGCCCAGGTCGGGTTCATCTTCCAGCAGTTCAACCTGCTGCAGGGGCGCACGGCACTCGAGAACGTCATGACCCCGCTGCTCTACTCGTCGGGTGCCGAGTTCTGGCGTCGCCGGTCCATCGCGGGCGAGATGCTCGAGCGCGTCGGCCTCGGCCACCGGGCCGACTCGATGCCCCACCGCCTGTCGGGCGGCGAACAGCAGCGCGTGGCGATCGCCCGGTCGCTCGTCCGTCGGCCGCGCGTCATCCTCGCCGACGAACCCACCGGTGCGCTCGACGTCGAGACCGGCGCGGGGGTGATGACGCTGCTCGACGGCATCGCGACCGAGAACGAGGCCGCCCTGGTGACCATCACCCACGACCTCGCGGTCGCGGCCCGGGCCTCGCGGCACTACCAGCTCGACACCGGAGTCCTCTCGGCGTCGGTCGACGGAACCCTCGGGACGCCGAGACCGATGTCGGCACCTGCCGCGTCGACGTCGCCCCTCCGGGACGAGGTCGACGCGTGAAGCGCGCGGTGGCCGACGTGGTGGGGGCCTTCGCCGAGGCCTGGGCCGAACTGCGCGTCAACAAGCTGCGCGTGCTGCTCAGCCTGATCGGGGTGGCCGTCGCCGTCGCGGCCCTGACCGGCGTGGTCGCCCTCGGTGGGCTCGCCGAGCAGTCGTCTCGCGAGAGCGCCGAGCGGTTCGGCGGGCGCCCCGCGAACTACTACGTCAACGCGTACTCGAACGGCGCCACCTCACCGAGCACCGAGGCGATCGAGGACGCGTTCGCCACGACGACGGCACGCTACGGGATCGAGCAGACCAGTCGCGTCGTCTACGGCAACCGCGCCGTCCAGCTGCCGGACGGGGTGACCGAGGTCGGGGCCGTCACGGTCGACGTCCCCTACGGCGAGATGCACCGGGTCGTCATGACCGACGGTTCGTGGTTCACCGACGCCGACGCCTCCCGTCTCGCGCCGCCCGTCATCGTCAACGAGGTGCTCTGGCGGCAGCTCGGCTCCCCGCCGTTGTCGTCCCATCCGACCTTGCTCGTCCGGGGGGCCGACTCCGTCACGCTCGTCGTCACCGGTGTCTCGGCCTCGTCCGAGTACGACGGCCCGCAGATGTACCTCCTGCCGATACCCGACTACGACCTCGCCCTGGCGACCTACGGCGTCGAGACCCCGCAGTACGAGATGTGGCTGCCGCCCGAGACCAGCGACGCCCTGAGCGCCCAGGTGGCGTCCGACATGGGGGCCACCCTCGGCAAAGACGTGCAGGTCGACGTCTCGCGGCAGGACTACGCCGCGGGCGGGGACGCCGACCCGTTCGGTCCGATCAAGTTGATCATCACGGGGGTCGGCGTGCTGGTGTTGCTGCTCGGTGGTCTCGGCCTCGTCAACATCGCGCTCGTGACCGTCCGCCAGCGCATCCGCGAGATCGGCGTTCGTCGGTCCTTCGGGGCCACGGCTCCTCGGGTCTTCTTCTCGGTCATGCTCGAGAGCGTCGTCGGCACGGTCGTGGCGGGCGCCGTGGGCGTGATGGTGGCCGTCCTCGTCGTCGAGAACCCGACGGTGCAGGGCTTCATCGCCCAGGGTGCCGTCAGCGACCTCCCCCCGTTCCCCGTCGAGGCGGCCCTGATCGGTCTGGCGTCGGCCACGGCGATCGGGGCGGTGGCCGGTCTGCTCCCGGCTCTCGTGGCGATCCGTGTGAAGGTGATCGACGCCATCCGCTACTGACACACACCGGAGCACCTCCGGCCGCTGTCGGTGCTGAGAGGTACCTTGGAGCCCATGGCCACGCCCACCAAGTCGACTGCGCGCGCGCGTTCGTCGTCGCGAGCGTCGCAGACCTCCGGCGCCACGAAGGCGACCAAGAAGCTGCCCGCACCCCGCCAACCCGACCCGGTCCGTGAGGGCCCGGGGCCGCTCGTGGCGGCGTGGATGGGGCTCGCACACCTGACCGGCGGCGCGTTCCGGCTCCTGGGCAAGGAGTCCTTGGCGAAAGACGAGCGACGAGACGGCGTGCCGTTCCTGCTCGTCCTGCTCGCCATCGCCGGGGCGGTCGTCGAGTGGCTCAATCCGACCAGCCCCGTCGCGATCGGATTCGACGCGTACACGTTCGGCGGGCTCGTGGGACGCGTCGCCTACGCCCTGCCGGTCATCATGATCCTCTTCGCGGGCTGGCTCTTCCGGCACCCGGCGTCCGTGCACGACAACACCCGCATCGGCATCGGGCTCGGCCTCTCGATCGTCTCGATCAGCGCGCTGTGTCACATCTTCGGCGGGCAACCCGAAGCCGCAGCAGGGCTCCCCGCCCTCGCCACGGGTGGCGGCGTGCTGGGCTGGGTCGTCGCGTCCTGGCTCGTCGCCCTCGCCACCGAATGGGTCGCGGTTCCTCTGGTCGTCATCCTGCTGGCGTTCTCGCTGCTCATCATCACCAAGACCCCGCCGAACCGCATCCACCGTCGGCTCGGCGAGTTGTACTCCTACCTCTTCGGCGAGACGACCTCTGGGGCGGCCGGGGCCGACGGTGATGCCGACCTCGTCGACCTGGCCGAGTCCGAGTCGCTGCCCTGGTGGCGGCGCAACAAGGACCAGCGCGAAGACGACCCGGCGTACGACACCCCGCTCGTGGAAGCGGAAGAGACCTCCGCCACCGAGACGCTCGGGCGTCGTCGTCGCAAGAAGCCCGCGTTCGAAGCGAGCCCCGACGAGGCGATCGGTGCTGCGGCGGCCGGTGCCGCCGGGGCCGCCGCTCCACCGACGGCTCCGACCGACGTCTTCTCGGCTGACCTCCTCGGTGACCTCGATCGAGCCGAGGACGCCGTCCGCGCCCAGGGGTTCGACGTCCCGCCCGTCCAGGCGACCGCGTCGACGACGATCCTCCCGGTGGTGCCGGCCGAACCCGTCGGCGAGAGCGACGCCGCCGCCGACTTCCTCGCGGTCGATCCCGACGAAGCAGCCCCGCCCTCGCTCGAAGACGTGGACGACGGTGCCGAGAGCGCCCCCTACCGTCTCCCTGCCGCCTCGAGCCTGTCGGTCGGTGAGCCCGCCAAGGCGCGCAGCGAGGCGAACGACGCGATCGTGGCCGCCATCAGCCAGGTGCTCGACCAGTTCAACGTCGACGCCAAGGTGACCGGCCTCAAGCGCGGTCCGACCGTCACGCGCTACGAGATCGAACTCGGCCCCGGCGTCAAGGTCGAGCGGGTCACCGCCCTGACCAAGAACCTGGCCTACGCGGTGGCCTCCAACGAGGTCCGCATCCTGTCGCCGATCCCCGGCAAGAGCGCCATCGGCGTCGAGATCCCCAACACCGACAAAGAGATCGTCGCCCTCGGCGACGTCCTGCGGTCCTCGGCGGCGAGCAAGAGCGTGCACCCGCTCACCATCGGCGTCGGCAAGGACGTCGAGGGCGGCTACGTCGTGGCCAACCTGGCCAAGATGCCCCACCTCCTCGTCGCCGGAGCCACCGGTTCGGGCAAGTCGAGCTTCATCAACTCGATGATCACGTCGCTGCTGATGCGGGCCAAGCCGACCGACGTGCGCATGGTGCTGATCGACCCTAAGCGGGTCGAACTCTCGATCTACGCGGGCGTACCGCATCTGATCACGCCCATCATCACGAACCCCAAGAAGGCCGCCGAGGCCCTGCAGTGGGTGGTCAAAGAGATGGACATGAGGTACGACGACCTCGCCAGCTTCGGCTTCCGTCACATCGACGACTTCAACCGTGCCGTCGTCGGCGGCGAGATCGTCCTCCCGGCCGGTAGCCAACGCAAGCTCAAGCCCTATCCCTACCTCCTCGTGGTGGTCGACGAGTTGGCCGACCTCATGATGGTCGCTCCGCGCGACGTCGAGGACAGCATCGTCCGCATCACCCAGCTGGCCCGCGCCTCCGGAATCCACCTGGTGCTCGCGACGCAACGCCCCTCGGTCGACGTCGTGACCGGTCTGATCAAGGCCAACGTCCCCTCGCGGTTCGCCTTCGCCGTCTCGAGCGTCACCGACTCCCGGGTCATCCTCGACCAGCCCGGGGCCGACAAGCTCATCGGACAGGGCGACGGGCTGTTCCTGCCCATGGGTGCCTCCAAGGCCATGCGCGTGCAGGGGGCCTGGGTGCAAGAGAACGAGATCGCCCAGGTCGTCGCCCACGTCACCCGCCAGGCTCGTCCCGACTACCGCCCCGACGTCGCCGCGGTGGTCGAGAAGCGCGAGATCGACGGCGACATCGGTGACGACCTCGAGTTGCTCCTCGCGGCCGCCGAACTCGTCGTCAGCACGCAGTTCGGTTCGACCTCGATGCTCCAGCGCAAGCTCCGGGTCGGCTTCGCCAAGGCCGGCCGTCTCATGGACCTCATGGAATCGCGCGACATCGTCGGGCCGTCCGAAGGGTCGAAGGCTCGCGACGTGCTCGTCACGACCGAGCAGCTCCCGGGCGTGCTCGCGAAGCTGCGCGGCGGTGACGCGGCCACCGAGGCCGGCGCCGGTCGCGCCTCCTCGGGTTCTGCCTCCGCCACGCGGGCCGACGCCGGTGACTACGACGGCGACCCCGTCGAGGCCATGACCCGCGGGTACGCGGAAGACGACGACGCCGGAAGCGAAGACGCCTGGCACCTGACGGGCAGGGAGTAGACCATGAGCCACGACGACGCGTCCGGCCCGACCTCCCCGCGCTCGGCCTTCTCGTTCCGCGGACGCGTGGCGTCGAAGGGGCCCGGGCCGGCCAGCACCGGCAACATCGCGAACGTCATCACGGTCGTCCGCATACTCATGGCTCCGTTGTTCATCGCGTGGTTGCTGATCGACGACGGGGCGGACGGTTCGCTCCGTGTCTGGGCCGCTGCGTTGTTCGTCGTGGCGATCCTGACCGACAGCCTCGACGGCATGCTGGCCCGTGGTCTCGACCTCGTGACCGACTTCGGCAAGATCGTGGATCCGATCGCCGACAAGGTGCTGATCGGCGGAGCGCTCGTCTCGCTCACGATCCTCGGCGAGCTGCCGTGGTGGATCACCGCGCTCATCCTCGTCCGCGAGGTCGGCATCACCGTCTACCGCTTCGCCGTCCTGCGTGATCGAGTGATCCCGGCGTCCCGCGGCGGCAAGGTCAAGACGGTGCTGCAAGCGGTCGCGGTGACCCTGGCGCTCTTCCCCCTCTGGAACGTCGTCGGCGAGGGGATGCACTGGGTCAACGGCGTGCTCATGACGGCGGCCACGGTCGCCACTCTCGTCTCCGGGGCCGACTACATGCGCGTGGCGCTGAAGCACGGCAAGGCCGGCGCGTGACGCTGGCTGCCGACCTCGTCGCCGAGCTGACGCGCAGGCGTCTGACGGTCGCCGTCGCCGAGTCCCTCACCGGCGGTGCCCTGGTCTCCGAACTCGTGTCCGTGCCCGGCGCCTCGGCCGTCGTCCGTGGTGGGGTGGTCGCCTACCAGACCGAGCTCAAGCACACGCTGCTCGGGGTCGATGCGGAACTGCTGGCGCGACACGGGCCCGTGCATCCCGACGTGGCCGCCTCCATGGCCACCGGGGTCCGTGACCGACTGGCGGCCGACGGGCACCCGGCCGACATCGGCCTCGCGACCACCGGCGTCGCCGGCCCCGATCCCCAGAGCGGGCACGAACCCGGTACGGTCTTCGTCGGTCTGGCCGTACCCGGCGGCGTCCGCGTCGTCTCGCTCTCGCTCACGGGCGACCGACAGGCCATCCGAAACGCCACGGTCTCCGAATCCCTGGCAGTACTCGACCGATGGCTGGTCGAGACGAGGGAATAGCGGGCGTTTCGGTCTCGTTACATCTCCCGAGTTCACAACAGGTGCACAGTCCCCGATGGCTACAGTCGTGGTCAGTCGGTCCGAGCACCACCCGTCGTCCCCCATCTGCAACCATCCCGTCAGATGGGTCGTCCCCGAAGGAGGGTCCCCATGGTCCTGGTACGTCAAGAAATCGGCGACGTCCTTCGCGACTTCCGCCTGCAGAAGGGCCGCACGCTCCGCCAGGTCGCGAGCAAGGCCAGCGTCGCCCTCGGTTACCTCAGCGAGGTCGAGCGGGGTCAGAAAGAGGCGAGTTCAGAGATCCTCGCGTCCGTCGCCGACGCCCTCGAGACCCCCATCTCCGTGATCATGCGCGAGGTCGGCGACCGCATGGCCGTCATCGAGGGGCTCAACCCGATCCCCGACACCCTGCCGGACGACCTCGTCGCCGAGTTCGACTCCGACCTCGCGGTCCGCTGATCGCCCGACGTCCCTCCGAACGCCCCCGGCCCACGCCGGGGGCGTTCGTCGTCCGGGGTACCCTCGTCTGATGCGCAAGAGCGAGTTCGCCCGAGCCGTCGAGGACGAGTTCGGAGACGCCTACGGCCGAGTGATCACCCGGGATCTCGTCATCCAGTCGCTCGGTGACCGGACCGCCGACCAGGCGATCGCCCAGGGGGAGTCGCCCCGCGACGTGTGGCTCGCACTCTGCGAGGCCGAGGGCGTCCCGGTGTCCCGTCGGTACGGTGTCGGGCTGCCCGAACCGACGAGCTGAGGTGCCGCTCGCTCGCGCGTGTGTTCGACACGCCGGGAGCGATGGGTCGAACACGTGTTCGGACGGGTGGTAGCGTCCTCCACAAGGACGTCGACGAACGAGTTCTACACGTCGGGCCGCCACCGCCACCGCGATGTCGGGGGTGGCCCGTAGCGTTTCTGGCATCGACGTCCCGCGTCACCGGCACATGCCGATGACACCAGCCTTGTCGTAGCGACGACGACCCTGCACCACCGGTCGACGTCGACGCGACAGCCTACAGGCGCACGGACGACCACCACGAAGGAGAACGACATGCCCTCAGCCGAAAACCGCGAGAAGGCCCTCGAGACGGCTCTCGCCCAGATCGACCGACAGTTCGGCAAGGGCGCCGTCATGCGCCTCGGCAGCGACGAGCGTGCTCCCGTGGCGGTGATCCCGACCGGCTCGATCGCCCTCGACGTCGCTCTCGGCATCGGTGGCATCCCCCGCGGCCGCATCGTCGAGATCTACGGTCCCGAGTCGTCGGGTAAGACGACCCTGACCCTGCACGCCATCGCCAACGCCCAGCGCAACGGCGGCATCGCCGCCTTCATCGACGCCGAGCACGCTCTCGACCCCGAGTACGCCAAGAAGCTCGGTGTCGACATCGACGCCCTGCTGGTGTCGCAGCCCGACACCGGCGAGCAGGCGCTCGAGATCGCCGACATGCTCGTCCGCTCGGGGTCGATCGACCTCGTCGTCATCGACTCGGTCGCCGCCCTCGTGCCGCGTGCCGAGATCGAGGGCGAGATGGGTGACTCGCACGTCGGTCTGCAGGCTCGACTCATGTCTCAGGCGTTGCGCAAGTTGACCGGTGGGCTCAGCCAGACCGGCACCACCATGATCTTCATCAACCAGCTGCGCGAGAAGATCGGTGTCTTCTTCGGCAGCCCCGAGACGACGGCCGGTGGCAAGGCGCTCAAGTTCTACGCGTCCGTCCGCCTCGACATCCGGCGCATCGAGACGCTGAAAGACGGTACCGACGCGGTCGGCAACCGCACCCGCGTCAAGGTCGTCAAGAACAAGATGGCGCCGCCCTTCAAGCAGGCCGAGTTCGACATCCTCTACGGTGTGGGCATCTCGCGCGAGGGCAGCCTGATCGACTTCGGTGTCGAGCACGGCATCGTCCGCAAGTCGGGTGCTTGGTACACCTACGAGGGCGACCAACTCGGCCAGGGCAAAGAGAACTCGCGCAACTTCCTGATCAAGAACGCCGCCATCGCGCAAGAGATCGAGCAGAAGATCCTCGCCAAGCTCGGAGTCGGCGGGGTCAAGCCCATCGAGGCGCCCGTCGAATCGATCGAGGCGAAGATCGCCGCTCGTAAGGGCGCATGACCTCGCGCGACGACGACGCCCCGGTGTCGCGTCCGTCTGACGACGGTGTCGACACCGGGCGGCTCGCGCCCGTCACGCCTCTCTTCGGTGCGGTGAGCGGTGCATCGGTTCCCGAGGCGACGACCGATCGCCAGGCTTCCGATCAGACGACGAGCGGTTCCGAGGCCGTCCTGACGGCCATCAGCTCTCATTGGGCCGGCGGTGTGACATCCGTGGCCTCGGATGGCGACCATCCGTCCGCTCGAGGTTCTCGGGCGGGGGCTGCCGGCCGGCCCAAGGCGACCGGATTCGACGACCAACCCGACGACGGGCCCGAAGACCTCGAAGCGCAGCAGCGACGCGCCGAGAACGTCAGCCTGCACGCCCTTTCGCGCCGGGGAGTGTCGTCTCACGAGATGGAGAAGCTGCTCCTCTCCCGCGATCTCGACGAATCGGTCGTGGCCGACGAGATCGCTCGTCTCGAGCGGGTCGGTCTCCTCGACGACACCGAACTGGCCGCCACCCTGATCCGGTCGAAGCAAGAACGAAAGGGTCTCGGCCGGGGCGCTGTCACATCCGAACTCCGCGCCCGGGGCATCGACCCGTCGATCATCGACGAGGCCCTGTCCGACACGGACGACGACGAAGAGCAAGAGCGTGCCGACGAGTGGGCTCGCAAACGCGCAGGATCGTTGCGCGGCCTCGACCGCGAGACGGCCGAACGTCGTCTCAACGGTTACCTGATGCGCCGGGGGTATCGCTCCGAGGTCGTCCGTCGCGCGATCGAGAAGGCCCTGCCCCGTGGTGGCAGCGGCCGCGGCGGCGTCCGCTTCGAGTGACCGGCTCGGGGGTGGCGGCGATCTACACTGAGTCACCATGACGACGGTCGCCACCACCCCCATCCCTTCGTCGGTCGACGGTCCGGCCCGTACGTACGAGGTCCGCACCTTCGGGTGCCAGATGAACGTCCACGACTCCGAGCGTCTCAGCGGCTCGCTCGAGGCGGCTGGTTACGTACCGGCCGACGGAGCCGAGGCGGACATCGTCGTCATCAACACCTGTGCGGTGCGCGAGAACGCCGACAAGAAGCTCTACGGCACGCTGGGGACGCTCGCCGGCCAGAAGAAGAAGCACGAGGGCATGCAGATCGCCGTCGGCGGGTGTCTCGCCCAGAAAGACAAGGACGTCATCCTCGACAAGGCGCCGTGGGTCGACGTGGTCTTCGGTACGCACAACATGGGTGCCCTGCCCACGCTCCTCGAGCGCGCGCGTCACAACGACGAGGCCCAGCTCGAGATCCTCGAGGCACTCGAGGTGTTCCCCTCGACGCTGCCGACCAAGCGCGACTCCACCCACAGCGGCTGGGTCTCGATCTCGGTCGGCTGCAACAACACCTGCACCTTCTGCATCGTGCCGTCGCTCCGCGGCAAGGAGAAGGACCGCCGTCCCGGTGACATCCTGGCCGAGGTGCAGGCGCTCGTCGACGACGGTGCCGTCGAGGTGACGCTGCTCGGGCAGAACGTCAACTCGTACGGTGTCGAGTTCGGCGACCGGTTCGCCTTCGGCAAGCTGCTGCGTGCCGTCGGTGCGATCCCCGGGCTCGAGCGGGTGCGGTTCACCAGCCCGCACCCGGCGTCCTTCACCGACGACGTGATCGCCGCGATGGCCGAGACGCCTGCCGTCATGCCGCAGTTGCACATGCCCCTGCAGTCGGGTTCCGACCGCGTGCTGAGGGCCATGCGGCGCAGCTACCGCAGCGAGAAGTTCCTCGGCATCATCGACCGTGTGCGGGTGGCCATGCCCGACGCCGCGATCAGCACCGACATCATCGTCGGATTCCCGGGTGAGACCGAGGAGGACTTCGCCGAGACCCTCAGGGTCGTCGAGCGGTCCCGGTTCGCCTCGGCATTCACCTTCCAGTACTCCGTGCGCCCCGGGACGCCGGCGGGCGAGATGGCCGACCAGATCCCGAAGGCCGTCGTGCAAGAACGGTTCGAGCGGCTGACCGCTCTGCAGGACCGCATCTCGGCCGAAGAGAACCGTCGTCAGGTCGGCCGGACCGTCGACGTCCTCGTGGCCACCGACGAGGGACGGAAAGACGCCTCCACCCACCGTCTCTCGGGGCGTGCGGAAGACAGCCGTCTCGTCCACTTCGAGGTGCCGCCGGGTCGGGCCGTTCCGCGCCCCGGCGACGTCGTCAGCGTGCGCGTCACCGACGCCGCAGCGTTCTACCTGCTGGCCGATGCGGTCGACGGGCCCGGGTCCCTCTTCGAGGTCCGTCGCACGCGCGCGGGCGACGCCTGGGATGCCGCGCAGGCCGCCTCGTGCGGGGTGCCGTCCGCCGGTGACGCGACCCGCGCCTCCTCGGCTCGGCCGGCGAGGGTGAGCCTCGGGCTCCCCACGCTTCGGGTGGCGACCACACCGATCTACAGCACGACCGACGACCTCCGCTGACGTGCTGGTCGCGATCGTCGGGGCGACCGGCACGGGCAAGTCGGCGTTCTCACTCGACCTCGCCGAGGCGCTGGCAGCCCGGGGCGAGGCCGTCGAGATCGTCAACGCGGACGCCATGCAGCTCTACCGCGGCATGGACGTCGGCACGGCGAAACTGCCCGCCGCCGAACGACGAGGCGTCCCGCACCATCTCCTCGACGTCCTCGACGTCACCGACGAGGCGAGCGTCGAGTGGTACCAGCGCGAGGCTCGAGCCCTGATCGACGGCATCGTGGCCCGTGGGGCGGTGGCGGTCCTCGTCGGCGGGTCCGGCCTCTACGTCTCGAGCGTGTTGTTCGACTTCCGGTTCCCCGGCACCGACCCGGTGATCCGGCGTCGATACGAGGCGATCGCCGACGAGCGGGGGCCCGGGGCTCTGTACGACCTGTTGAGTCAGCGTGATCCGGTGTCGGCCGCCTCGATCGGTCGTTCCAACGCTCGGCGTCTCGTCCGGGCACTCGAGGTGGGCGACCTCACCGGGCGCCCTCTCTCGGGAACCCTCCCCGAGAAGTCGTCGCCGTGGCGCCCGTCGAGCGTCTTCGGCGTCGCGGAAGAGCGCCCCGTGCTCGTCGAACGTCTCGACCGACGCGTCGACCGGATGTGGCGAGACGGTCTCGTCGACGAGGTCCGGGGTCTGCTTCCCCTCGGGCTCGAGCGAGGGGTGACGGCGGGCCGGGCGATCGGCTACGCGCAGGCCGTCGCCCAGATCCGGGGTGAACTCGCCGAGACCGAGGCGATCGAGGCCACGGCGGCCCTCACGCGTCGCTACGCTCGCCGTCAGGCGAGCTGGTTCCGCCGGTACGACGACGTCGAGTGGTCTCGCTCGGGCGACGCCCAGGCCGTCGACCGGGCCGTGGCTAGACTCCTCGGGTGACCACCACGCTGCAGTTCACCAAGGGTCAGGGCACCGGCAACGACTTCGTCCTGTTCACCGATCCCGACGCAGGCACCGACCTGACGCCCGCCATGATCCGGGCCCTGGCCGACAGGCGGTTCGGGGTGGGCGGCGACGGTGTCATCCGTGCGGTCCGTACAGCGGCGCTCTCCACCGAGGCGGCCCTGCTCGAGGCCGAGCCGCGCGCCGAGTGGTTCATGGACTACCACAACGCCGACGGCAGTCCAGCCGAGATGTGTGGCAACGGCATCCGCGTCTTCGCGCGCTATCTCCTCGAGCGGGGGCTGGTCCAGCTGGGCGAGGACGACGTGCTCGTCGTCGGCACGCGGGCCGGCGCTCGTGAGGTGCGTCGCGACGGCACGGGTTTCCGCGTCGATCTGGGGCCCTGGCGACTCGGCGACGACGATCCGGTCGTCCGGGCGCGCGAACTGCACGCCGCCCGTCCGGGCCTGCCGATCTCGGTCGGCAACCCCCACGTGGTGGTGGCCCTCGCCGGTGACGACGAACTGGACGGCCTCGACCTGACCTACGTGCCGATCATCGACCCGGCTCCGGCCGGCGGGGCGAACGTCGAGTTCGTGGTTCCCGCGGATCCGCTCGTGGTCGACGGGCTCGGGCGCATCCGCATGCGGGTCCACGAGCGCGGCAGCGGCGAGACGCTCTCGTGCGGCACCGGTGCGGCAGCGGCAGCCCTGGCCACGCGGTACTGGGCTGGGGCCTCGGCACCCGAGGGCTGGTTGGTCGACGTTCCCGGCGGGGTCGTGGGCGTCTCGATCAGCCACCACGACGACGGCGAGCACGTCTCGCTCAGCGGGCCGGCCGAACTCGTCTTCACCGGCGCGCTCGACCTCTGAGGTCGACCGGGGCGACGTCGAGGCCCGCCCAGCGCCTCCGGTCAGTCGGGGTCGATGAGGCGCTCGGCGCGCAAGATCCGGTACCCCTTGCTGGTGGAGGCGCGGGTCACGTCCACGACGCCGGCCATGGTCTCGTTCATCCAGCGCTGCAGGGAGTCGGCCCCCAGGTTCTTCTGCACGACCAGCCAGGCGTCCGATCCCACGTCGAGTCGGGGGAGCCACCGTTCGAGCAGGGAGTGCAGCTCCGCCTTGCCGACCCGGATCGGCGGATTCGACCAGATCGTCGCGAAGCGCAGGTCGGCGGGAACATCGTCGGGGGTCACGGCGTTGACGTTCTCGAGGCCGCTCGACCGTGCGTTCGCGCGCACGAGGTCGAGCACTCTCTCGTTCACGTCGACGGCCCAGACCGTCGCGTCGGGTGACGACAACGCGAGGCTCAGTGTGATGGGGCCCCAACCGCATCCGACGTCCAGCAGATGGCCCGCCCTCGGCGGCGTCGGCGTGCCCGCAAGCAGCACCGAGGTGCCCGGGTCGACGCGGCCCGGGCTGAACACCCCCGCGGCCGTGGTGAGCGTCAACTCACGTCCCGCGAGGACGACGTCGATCGTCCTGGGCTTGGCCGCGCTGCCGGGCTGGGGTGAGAAGTAGTGCTCGCTGGCCATGCTCGCCAACCTACCGAACATCCGCAGGGGCGTCGTTCCCTGCTCTCCGCACACCGAAAGGGTTAGTATCACCCCGATGACAGACCACACCACGACACCGCTCGACTCCGAGCGGAACGACCAGCCCGACGACGTCGTCGCGCGCGTCCTCGATCGTGCGGCCCAGAGGGCCTCCGGCTACACCGTCTTCTCTCCGGCCCAGGCCATCCAGACCCGCTCGCTCCACGACGACGGCGGCTCCGACGGCGACCAGTCGGAGCGCGACGACCGCCAGGCCCTGCGCCGCGTCGCGGGCCTCTCGACCGAACTGCAGGACGTCACCGAGGTCGAGTACCGCCAACTGCGCCTCGAGAACGTCGTCCTCATCGGCGTGTACTCGCAGGGTTCGATGTCCGACGCCGAGAACTCCCTGCGTGAGCTCGCCGCCCTCGCCGAGACGGCGGGTGCCGTCGTCCTCGACGGGCTGCTGCAGAGACGACCGAATCCCGACCCGAGCACCTACCTGGGCAAGGGCAAAGCCGAAGAGCTCCGGGGGACGGTCGCAGCCCTCGGTGCCGACACCGTGATCGCCGACACCGAGCTGGCCCCCAGCCAGCGGCGCGCCCTCGAAGACGTCGTCAAGGTGAAGGTCATCGACCGCACCGCCGTGATCCTCGACATCTTCAGCCAGCACGCCAAGAGCCGCGAGGGCAAGGCGCAGGTCGAACTGGCCCAGCTCGAGTACCTGCTGCCGCGCCTCCGCGGTTGGGGCGACTCGATGTCGCGCCAAGCCGGTGGGCAAGTCGGAGGCGCGGGTGCCGGAATGGGCAGCCGCGGGCCCGGTGAGACCAAGATCGAGCTCGACCGGCGCCGCATCCACACCCGCATGGCCCGGCTCCGCAAACAGATCAAAGAGATGAAGCCGGCCCGCGACGCCAAGCGGGCCAACCGCGACCGCAACGAGGTGCCCACGGTCGCCATCGCGGGCTACACCAACGCGGGCAAGTCCAGCCTGCTCAACCGGCTCACCAGCGCGGGCGTCCTGGTCGAGAACGCGTTGTTCGCCACCCTCGACGCGACGGTCCGCAAGAGCGTGACGACGGACGGCCGTCCCTTCACGTACGCGGACACCGTCGGATTCGTGCGCAACCTGCCTCACCAGCTGGTCGAGGCGTTCCGGTCGACGCTCGAAGAGGTCGAGGCGTCCGACGTGATCGTGCACGTCGTCGACGGGTCGCACCCCGACCCTGCAGCCCAGCTCGCGACCGTCCGCGACGTCATCGCCGAGGTCGACGGTCGTGACATCGCCGAGATCGTCGTCTTCAACAAGAGCGACCTCGTCGACGACGACCAGCGTCTCGTCCTGCTCGGGCTCGAACCGACGGCGGTCTTCGTCTCGGCTCGGACGGGCGAGGGCATCGACGAGCTCCTCGCCCGCATCGCGGCCGTGTTGCCGGAGCCCGAGATCGAACTCGACCTGCTGGTGCCGTACGACCGCGGCGACGTGGTCTCGCACCTACACGACTCCGGACGCATCGTCAGCACCGACTACGAAGAAGAGGGCACCCGGGTCCACGCCCGGGTGTACCCGAGTGACGTCGCCGGGCTCACGCCCTATGTCGCACCCGTGGGCGTCGGCCGCTGACGCCGAGTCCCGGATCGTCATACGACGAAGCGCCGACCACCTCGAGGTGGTCGGCGCTTCGTCGTGTGCCGGGTGGCGCGTGAGTCGGGGGTGCGCCTGTCAGACCGACCGCAGGACGGCGACGACCTTGCCGACGATCTGGGCGTGGTCGCCGACGATGGGCTCGAAGGCGCTGTTGCGGGGAAGCAACCAGGTGTGGCCGTCTCGCTGGCGGAACACCTTGACGGTCGCCTCGTCGTCGAGCATGGCCGCGACGATGTCACCGTTCTCGGCGTCCTGCTGCTGCCGCACGACGACCCAGTCCCCGTCGCAGATGGCCGCGTCGATCATCGAGTCGCCGACCACCCGCAACATGAACAGTTCGCCCTTGCCGACCAGTTGACGCGGCAGGGGCATCACGTCCTCGATCTGCTGCTCGGCTGTGATGGGGATGCCGGCGGCGATCCGTCCGACCATGGGGACGTGAGCCGTGTCGCCGTCGTCACTCGTCGTGAAGACGGTCGCCGGGGGAGTCGCCGGCGCCGTGGCGTCCACGAGGACCTCGAGGGCTCGGGGTCGGTTGGGGTCACGGCGGATCTTGCCGGCTAGTTCGAGCTGGTTGAGCTGGTGCGTGACGCTCGACAGGGACTTGAGGCCGACGGCGTCGCCGATCTCGCGCATGCTCGGCGGATACCCGCGGTGACCGATGCTCTCGGTGATCGCGGCGAGGATCGACGCTTGCTTCGCCGTCAACTCCTTGCGGGGGAGGACGCCGGGATCGAGCTGACGGGGGGCGTCGGGGGCCGCCTGCGGGGTGCGCTTCGGGTCGCTCATGGGTCTCCTGCCGTCGATGTCGGTGGTCCCTGTTTGACTCCTACCACCGATCGAAACCGTATCCGATCAGGCCGTGTCGACAAAACACATGTTCGAGTGTGTCGCGTTCTCGCTCCCCGATCCGCATCGATTCCGACCTGGATCAGCCATCACAGGGGTTGAAAGCGTCGGCAATCGAATGTATGTTCGGAACACGTCTTCGTGTCCGGCATTCCCGGCCGAGTGCCGGGCACGAACTCGTCCCCTGTCTTCCACGGTGAAAGGACCACCTCATGAGCGTCACCTCAGCATCAGCAGTTGCGTCCCCCGTCGACTCGACCCGAGTCGTGCGCACGCGTCTGCGCATCACCCGACGGGGCCGTGCGGTCGTCGCCGCGCTCGTGGCGGTCCCGCTCGTCGTCGTGGCAGGCGCGCTCGTCCTCAACGGAGGCGGCGCGGTGGCGTCCGACACGACGGGTCGCACCGAGTTCCAGCACGTGACCGTCGACGGCGGCGAGACGCTCTGGCAGGTCGCGTCTGAGATCGACCCCGATGCCGATCCCCGCGACGTCATCGCCGACCTCGTCTCGCTCAACAACCTTCCTAGCGCCGAGGTCTCCGCCGGTCAGAGCCTCGCCGTCCCCGCTCAGTACGCCCGCTGAAGCGCCGTCGCCGACGAGGCGGGCGATCCGGCCCGTCGGCGTCGTGTCTGCGCGATGGTGACCGAGCCGACACCCCGTCGGCCCACCCGTACGATGGTGGGGTGTCCTTCAGTCTCGACGACCTGCCCATCCGTGACGACCTCCGGGGACTGACGCCGTACGGCGCTCCCCAGAAGAAGGTCCCGGTCGCTCTCAACGTCAACGAGAACACGCATCCCATTCCCGAAGACGTCGCTCGCGACATCGTCGAGTCGGTGGCCCGGGCGGTCCTCGACGTCAACCGGTACCCCGATCGCGAGTTCACGACGTTGCGTGACTCGCTCGCGGCTTACCTCGGGCACGGTCTCACCCGAGACAACATCTGGGCGGCGAACGGCTCCAACGAGGTCATCCAGCAGCTCCTCCAGGCCTTCGGCGGCCCGGGCCGCTCCGTCCTGGGGTTTCCTCCCACCTACTCGATGCACTCGATCATCGCCACGGGCACCGGCAGTCGGTGGGTCGAGGGTCGCCGTGACGAGGGGTTCCGCATCTCACCCGAGACCGCGGTCTCCGAGATCGAACGCACCCGTCCCGACATCGTCTTCTTCTGCGGGCCGAACAACCCCACGGGTACCCCCCTCGATCTCGCCACGATCGAGGCTGCCTACGACGCCACGGACGGCATCGTCTTCGTCGACGAGGCCTACGCCGAGTTCATGCCCGCCGATCAGCCGACGGCACTGACCCTGCTGGCAGGCCGCGAGCGGCTGATCGTGTCCCGCACGATGAGCAAGGCGTTCGCGTTCGCCGGTGCCCGGGTCGGCTACCTGGCCGCGCACCCGGCCGTGGCCGACGCGATGCGTCTCGTGCGCCTCCCGTACCACCTCTCGTCCCTGACGCAGGCGGCGGCCGTCGCAGCGCTCTCGCACGCGAGCGAGATGCTCGCCATGGTCGACGACATCAAGGCCCAGCGTGATCGCATCGTGCACGACTTGACCGAACTCGGGTACGAGCCGTGGCCCACGTGGTCGAACTTCGTCCTCTTCGGCGGGGTCGACGACCCCACCGACGTCTTCGAGCGCCTGCTCGAGCGGGGTGTCATCGTCCGCAACCTCGGCATCCCGAACCACCTGAGGGTCAGTGCGGGCACCGAGGCCGAGACCACCGCGTTCCTCGAGGCGCTCCGCGACATTAGGCTCTCTTCGTGACCGACGTGACCGAGACGACCAGTGCCGCCCGTACCGCCTCCCTCTCGCGTGCCACGAGCGAGTCGAGCATCACGCTCGCCCTCGATCTCGACGGCTCAGGCCGATCGACGATCGACTCGTCGGTGCCCTTCTTCGACCACCTCCTGACGGCGCTCTCGAAGCACTCGTTGATCGACCTCGACGTCGCGGCGACGGGTGACACCCACATCGACGTGCACCACACGGTCGAAGACATCGGCATCACGTTCGGCACCGCTTTGAAGCAGGCGCTCGGCGACAAGTCCGGCATCTCGCGCTACGGCGACGCGCTCGTCCCGCTCGACGAGGCCCTCGTGCAGGCGGTCGTCGACGTGTCGGGGCGTCCGTACCTCGTGCACACGGGTGAGCCCGAGGGGTTCGAGTACCACCTCATCGGCGGGCACTTCACCGGCTCGATGGTCCGTCACGTCTTCGAGGCGATCACCTTCCACGCCGGCATCACCGTGCACGTCCGCGTGCTGGGCGGGCGAGATCCGCACCACATCGCCGAGGCCGAGTTCAAGGCGTTCGCCCGGGCGCTCCGTCAGGCCGTCCAGCCCGACCCGCGCGTCAGTGGCATCCCGTCGACGAAGGGTGCCCTGTGACGGGCGCCCGTCCCTCCGTCGTCGTCCTCGACTACGGCAGCGGCAACGTCCACTCGGCTGTCAAGGCACTCGAGCTCGCCGGCGCCGACGTCGAGCTGACCGCCGACCGTGCCCGGGTACAGGCGGCCGACGGCCTCTTCGTCCCCGGTGTCGGCGCGTTCTCGGCCGTCATGAGTCAGCTCGAGTCCGTGCGCGGTGGCGAGCTGATCGACCGGCGGCTGGCCGGCGGGCGTCCGGTCATGGGCATCTGCGTGGGCATGCAGGTCTTCTTCGAGGGCGGCGTCGAACGCGGCAACAGCACGGGTGGCCTCGGGGCGTGGCCCGGCGTGGTCGACGAGCTGAAGGCCGACGTGCTGCCGCACATGGGCTGGAACACCGTCGACGTGCCCGAGGGCAGCGTGCTGTTCGACGGAGTCGCCGACGAGCGGTTCTACTTCGTCCACTCGTACGCCGCGCAAGAGTGGTCGCTCGACGTGATCCGTCCCTTCACCGAGCCGCACGTGACCTGGGCCGACCACGGCGGCCGCTTCGTCGCCGCCGTCGAGAACGGCCCGCTCTGGGCGACGCAGTTCCACCCCGAGAAGTCGGGGCAGCCGGGCATCCGGTTGCTCTCGAACTGGCTCGGCACCCTCTGACCCCGACGCGACCGACCCGATCGCGCCTCCTGACCCTGCGGTGCCCCGGCACCGTGAGAGAGACGACATGAGCGAGTTCTGCACCACCCCCGCCCTGACCCTGTTCCCCGCCGTCGACGTGGCGGGCGGTCAGGCCGTGCGCCTGACCCAGGGTGAGGCCGGCAGCGAGACGAACTACGGCGACCCGGTCTCGGCAGCCGACGACTGGGCGAGCCAGGGCGCCGAATGGCTGCACCTGGTCGACCTCGACGCCGCCTTCGGGCGAGGTGACAACCGTGCCGTGATCAAGAAGGTCATCAAGCAGGTCAAGGGCGTCAACGTCGAGCTCAGCGGTGGCATCCGCGACGACAAGTCCCTCGAGGACGCGCTGAGCACCGGCGTGAAGCGCATCAACCTCGGCACGGCGGCCCTCGAGAACCCCGAATGGGCCGCCCACGTCATCGCCGAGTACGGCGAGGCGGTGGCCGTCGGGCTCGACGTCCGCGGCACGACGCTGGCGGCACGGGGCTGGACCGAAGAGGGCGGCGATCTCTGGACGGTCCTCGCGCGGCTGGAAGAGGCCGGTTGTGCGCGGTACGTCGTCACCGACGTGACGAAGGACGGCACGCTCCAGGGGCCCAACGTCGACCTGCTGCGGCAGGTGATGGAACACACCGACCGTCCGGTGATCGCGTCGGGCGGCATCTCGAGCCTCGACGACCTCGCGGCCCTGCGCGAGCTCGTGCCCCAGGGGCTCGAGGGCGCCATCGTCGGCAAGGCGCTCTACTCGGGGGCGTTCACGCTCGCCGCTGCCCTCGACGTCGCGTCGAACTGATGACGACCGTGCCGGACGAACCGGGGCACGCCCCCGACGATCCCGGCCACGGCGCCGACAGCGCCGGGCGGCCCTGGGCGGGACGCACCTTCGACCACCACGACACGGCCCACGCGGGCGACGACGGGTCCGCCGACCCGAGGCTGCTCGACGCCCTCCTCGGGTTCCGCGAGGGGCGGCTCGGCGAGAGCGAGGTCGTCGACGCCCTGCGTCCCGCTCGTCTGCTCGTGCCGCTGGTCGCGGTGGCGGGTGACGAGGGTCTCGACGACCACGGCCGCCGTGTCGACAAGACGCAGGAGCTCTCGATCGTCACGGTCTCGGGTCCGGACGGCCGCGACGTCTTGCCGGCCTTCACCTCGGTCGAGACCCTGACGCGCTGGCGTCCTGCGGCCCGACCGGTGCCGGTGGAGGCTCGGCGCGTGGCCCTCGCGGCCGCCTCGGAGTCGACCGACCGCATCGTGATCGACCCCGGATCGATCACCGAGTTCGGTCTGCGTCGTCCGGCCGTCTGGGCGGTCGCGCAAGACCTGCCGTGGGTGCCGAGTCACCACGACGAGGACGTCCTGCGTGCGTTCCTCGACGCGTCACGCGACGAGGAGGCGCTGGTCAGCCTGGTCGTCGCGCCCGGTTATCGAGACGCCCGGCTCGGTGCCCCCGAGATCGTCGTCCAGCTGGGCGTGACGTCCGGCCTCGACCGGGACGCCCTGCAGTCGTTGCTGCAGCGACTGCAGGCGGCCTGGGCCGCCGACCCGGTGATCGTCGACCGGGTCGACAGCATGGCGGTCAAGGTCGTACCGGGCTGAGGTGCCCGCCGCTCGAGCGGCCACGTCGTGCACGAGGTGCCGGCGGTGCTCGACGCGCTGTTCGGTCGACGGGGCCGGTGGTGTCCGACGTGCCGGTCAGTTGACGGGGCCGGTGTACTTCTCGCCGGGCCCCTGACCGATGGCGTCGGGGATGGCCGACGCCTCGCGGAAGGCGAGTTGCAGCGATCGCAAGCCGTCGCGCAGCGCGCGGGCGTGCTGGTCGCCGATCTCGGGAGCGCTGGCGGTCACGAGCCCGGCGAGCGAGGTGATGAGCTTGCGGGCCTCGTCGAGGTCGGTCTGTCGCTGCGGGTCGTCGGCCAGGCCGACCTTGACCGCGGCTGCGCTCATCAGGTGGACGCAGACCGTGTTGATCACCTCGACCGCGTTGACGTCCGCGATGTCGCGTGCGGCGTCGTCACCGAACCGCAGGTCGTCCTCGAACCGCGCCGTCGCGGGGGAGGATTCGGGCGACGTGGCCGGTGCCGGATCGCCGAAGCGGGCGTCGGGAATGGGTGCGTCGTCGGGGGAGTGGCTCACGAACTGATCCTCTGCTAAACTCGTCCAGGCTCGGAGCGTCTGCTCCGTGCGAAAGTGGAGATTCTCCCACCCGCGCTTGACCGTTAGACAAGGTTACCGGGTTGTTGGCACCCCGTTCGATCAGCACCACCGTCCCGCCTCGCTCCTCGTCAGAGGGGTGCAGCAGACGGCGATCGAGCAGCCAGGGTGCAGTGTGATGCGTTCCTAGATGACGCCCGCGCGAAACTCCTCTTTCTCTGGCGAGGCCGTCCGGCCCCGCCAGATGCAGAAGAAACGACAGAGGAGTTCCGCATCAGCGATCCCCGTACGAACGACCGTATCCGCGTCCCCGAGGTCCGCCTCGTCGGGCCCGCAGGTGAGCAGATCGGCGTCGTTCCCATCGCCATGGCCCTGCGTCTCGCCGCAGAGGCCGAGCTCGACCTGGTCGAGGTGGCCCCCAACTCGAAGCCTCCCGTGGCCAAGATCATGGATCACGGAAAGTTCAAGTACGAGGCTGCGCAGAAGGCGAAAGAAGCCCGTCGCAACCAGGCGAACACGATCCTCAAAGAGGTCCGTTTCCGCCTGAAGATCGACAAGCACGACTACGAGACGAAGCGCAAGCGCGCCGAGGGCTTCCTCCAGGGCGGCGACAAGGTCAAGGCCATGATCCTCTTCCGTGGCCGCGAGCAGTCGCGTCCCGACCAGGGTGTCCGCCTCCTCCAGCGCTTCGCCGAAGACGTCTCCGAGTGGGGCAGCGTCGAGTCGACGCCCACCATCGACGGCCGCAACATGGTCATGGTCATCGGCCCGCACAAGAACAAGTCCGAGGCCAAGGCCGAGGCAGAAGCTCGCAAGGCGGCCAACAAGCCGCCGAAGCACCCGACGTCCGACGAGGTCCCGGCCGATGCACCGGCCGACCGACCGACAGAAGAAAGTAAGTAAGACATGCCCAAGCAGAAGACCCACTCCGGCGCCAAGAAGCGCTTCAAGGTCACCGGTTCCGGCAAGATCATGAAGCAGCAGGCCGGCATGCGCCACAACCTCGAGGTGAAGAGCGCCAAGCGCAAGGCTCGCCTGAACCAGGACCAGGTGCTCGCGCCCGCTGACGCCAAGGTCGCCAAGAAGCTTCTCGGTCACTGACCGCTGACACGAACGTAGAGGAACAAGAAAATGGCAAGAGTCAAGAGAGCGGTCAACGCCGCCAAGAAGCGTCGCGTCATCCTCGAGCGTGCCGAGGGTTACCGCGGTCAGCGTTCGCGCCTGTACCGCAAGGCCAAAGAGCAGGTCACGCACTCGCTCGTCTACTCGTACCGTGACCGTCGTGCACGCAAGGGCGAGTTCCGCCGCCTGTGGATCCAGCGCATCAACGCCGCGTCGCGTGCGAACGGCCTGACCTACAACCGCCTCATCCAGGGTCTGTCCCTGGCCGGCGTCGAGGTCGACCGTCGCATCCTGGCCGAGCTGGCCGTCAACGAGCCCGCCACGTTCGCGTCGCTCGTCGCCACCGCCAAGGCCGCGCTGCCCGCCGACACCTCGGCCCCCAAGGTCGCCGCGTAGTCGCACCCGCACCACCCTCGAGGCCCGACGGCCCGACACCCACACCGGTGTCGCCGTCGGGTCTCGTTCGTCTGCGGCAGGCGTCCGTCCTCGTGCGGCATCATGGACGGGTGCCCCACGACTCCCTGCTCGACAATCCCCGTTCACCCCGAGTCCGGGCGGTGGCCAAGCTGTCGAAGCGCGACGCCCGCACCGAGACCCGCACGTTCCTGCTCGAGGGGCCGCAGTCGGTCGGTGAGGCCCTGGCCTTCCGGCCCGAGCTGATCGTCGAGCTCTTCGGCACCCCGACCGCGCTCGAGCGCTACCCCGAGGTGGCGGCCGCTGCCGACGCCGAGGGCATCGACGTCCAGTTCGTCACCGAACCGGTGCTCGAGGCCATGGCCGACACGGTCACGCCGCAGGGCATCGTCGCCGTCTGCCGACAGTTCCCCACGTCGGTGAAGGACGTCTTCGCTGCCGAGCCGAAGCTCATCGTGATCCTCGAAGAGGTCCGCGACCCCGGCAACGCCGGCACCATCATCCGGGCCGCGGACGCCGCGGGCGCCGACGCGGTCATCATGACCGGCCGCAGCGTCGACCTCTACAACCCCAAGGTCGTGCGGTCCACGACGGGTTCGCTGTTCCACGTACCGGTCGCCGTGGGCGTCGAGCTTCCGGCGATCGTCGACCGGTGCCGTGAGGTCGGCCTGCAGGTGCTCGCCGCCGACGTCAAGGGAGACGACCTGCTCGCCGCCCGCACCGAGGGCGTGCTCGCCGAGCCGACCGCCTGGCTCTTCGGCAACGAGGCCCGAGGCCTCACCGACGTGGACCTCGCGCGTGCCGACCGTGCCCTGGTGGTGCCCATCTACGGTCACGCCGAATCGATGAACCTCGCGACGGCGGCCTCGGTGTGCCTCTACGAGAGTGCCTTCGCCCACCGCAGCTAGCGCCTCCTCGTCCACCAGGAGGCGCGGGTCGGGTCCCCTGCGTACGTCGCGACCGAACGCGTCGTTTCGTTTTCATTAAGAATCGACTGTGAATTTGACCCCGACCTGGGGGTCTGTTTGTGTGGGCGCATGGAACCCCTCGTCGTGGTCGACCACGTCAACAAGCACTTCGGTGACCTGCACGTCCTGAAGGACATCACCACGACGGTGGGCAAGGGCGAGGTGGTCGTCGTCATCGGCCCGAGCGGTTCGGGCAAGTCGACCCTCTGCCGGGCGATCAACCGCCTCGAGACCATCGACGACGGCGTCATCACGATCGACGGCACGCGTCTGCCCGAAGAGGGTGCGGCGCTCGCCCGTCTGCGTGCCGACGTCGGCATGGTGTTCCAGAGCTTCAACCTGTTCTCGCACAAGACGATCCTCGAGAACGTCATGCTGGGCCAGCTCAAGGTGCGCAAGCGCAGCAAGGCCAAGGCCCGTGAGCGGGCGATGCAGCTGCTCGAGCGCGTCGGTGTCGCGAACCAGGCCGACAAGATGCCGTCGCAGCTCTCGGGCGGGCAGCAGCAGCGCGTCGCGATCGCCCGGGCGCTGGCGATGGACCCCAAGGTGATGCTCCTCGACGAGCCCACCAGCGCGCTCGACCCCGAGATGATCACCGAGGTCCTCGACGTCATGGTGCAGCTCGCGAAAGACGGCATGACGATGATCGTCGTCACCCACGAGATGGGGTTCGCCCGCAAGGCCGCCGACCGCGTCGTCTTCATGGCCGACGGTCAGATCGTCGAAGAGGCGACGCCCGAGCAGTTCTTCACCGACCCGCAGTCGACCCGTGCCCAGGACTTCCTCGCGAAGATCCTGACGCACTGAGCGGGCGCGGCCGAGTCCGCGCCCGCCACCCGGCACCCGAACCGCCGGCCCACGACACCCGATCGCCGCCCGGCGTCCGGGTCACCCAGCAAGGAGATCAGAATGCGACTCAGCAAGGGATTCGTCGCCGTAGCCGCAGCAGCCGCCGTGGTCCTCGGCCTCACGGCCTGCACCGACTCGTCGGCCCCGGCCGTCGACGTCGAGACGCCGGCCGACTTCGCCGAAGGCAGCACCATGGCCCGCCTCGCCGACGCCGGTGAGATCACCATCGGCACCAAGTTCGACCAGCCGCTGTTCGGCCTGGCCAACCCCGACGGCGTGCCCGAGGGGTTCGACGCCGAGATCGGCAAGCTCGTCGCCGCGAAGCTCGGCATCGAGGCCGACAAGATCACGTGGGTCGAGACCGTCTCGGCCAACCGCGAGCCGTTCATCCAGAACGGTCAGGTGGACCTCGTCATCGCGACCTACACGATCAACGACGATCGCAAGAAGGTCGTCTCGTTCGCCGGCCCGTACTACACGGCCGGTCAAGACCTGCTCGTGCTCGACGGCAACCCCGAGGGCATCGAGTCCGCCGACGACCTGGCCGGCAAGAAGGTCTGCACCGTCAGCGGCTCGACCAGCGAGAAGAACGTGGCCGAGTACACCACCGACATCCTCGCCACCGACACGTACTCGAACTGCCTCGAGCCCCTGCGCACCGGTGCGGTCTCGGCCGTGACGACCGACAACGTGATCCTGGCCGGCCTCGCCGACCAGAACGAGGGCGAGTTCGAGGTCGTGGGCGAGCCCTTCACCGAAGAGCCCTACGGCATCGGTCTGGCGCTCGACGACACCGACTTCCGCACGTTCGTCAACGACACGTTGCAGGAGGCCGAGGACGACGGCACCTGGGACGAGCTGTGGGAGAAGACCGCGGGCAAGGTGCTCGACACCCCGACGCCGCCCACGATCGACCGCTACTGACACCGCGCGGGCACCCGGGGCGACCAGCCCCGGGTGCCCGTGTCCTGCCCCGACCGAAGGACCCCGTTGAACCCCTTGGACGTCATCCCCGGCTTCGACGCCGTGACCGACAACTGGCCCCGCTTCTGGGGCGGCTTCGTCACGACGCTGCAGTTGCTCGTTCTGTCGGGCCTCGGGGCCCTCGTGATCGGCTTCTTCGTGGCCGCCCTGCGCATCTCGCCCGTGGCGTCCTTCCGCACGTTCGCGACGGTCTACACCGAGGCGCTGCGCAACATCCCGCTCACGCTCGTGCTCTTCTTCTGCGCTTTCGTCCTGCCGTACCTCGGCGTCGACTTCGGCACGTACTTCCCGTTGGCCGTCATCGGGCTGACGGCCTACACCTCGCCGTTCGTGGCCGAGGCCATCCGGTCGGGCATCAACGGCGTCCCGGTCGGGCAGGCCGAGGCGGCGCGCAGCCTCGGGCTCGGCTTCGGACAGACGCTGGGCCACGTGATCCTCCCGCAGGCCATGCGCATGGTGGTGCCGCCGCTGATCAACGTGTTCATCGCCCTCACCAAGAACACCTCGGTGGCGGGCGGGTTCTTCGTCGCCGAGCTGTTCGCCGCCGGACGCTACATCGCCAACGACCGCGGTGACGCCGTCATCACGACGCTGCTCGCCGTGGCGTTCTTCTACCTGATCGTCACCATCACGCTCGGTCGTCTCGCGGCCGTGGTCGAGAAGAAGGTCGCAGTCCTCCGATGAGCACCTCCGTCCTCTACGACGCCCCGGGGCCGAAGGCCCGCCGCACGTCGCGGATCATCTCGGTGGTCGGAGTCGTGCTCGTCCTGGCTCTGATCGCCTACCTCGTGTACCTCCTCGGCCGACCCCGCATCAGCGCGAACGGTGCCGAGAGCCCCGGCGTGCTCGACGCGTCACGCTGGGACATCCTCGGTGACCTCGCGCTCTGGCGGGCGATCGGACGGGGCTGGCTGGCCACCGTGCAAGCCGCGGCCGTCGCGTCCGTCCTCGCGGTGGTCATCGGAGTGCTGTTCTCGTTCCTCCGGACGGCACGGTCCGCCTGGGTGCGGGTTCCCACGACGGTGGTGCTCGAGTTCTTCCGCGGCATGCCCGTCCTGCTGATGATGCTGTTCATCCTGCTGGTCTTCTCGACCGGGGCCTTCTGGGCCGTGGTCGCGGCCCTCGCGGTCTACAACGGCGCGCTCATCGGCGAGGCGCTGCGCGCGGGCATCGCCTCGCTGCCGAAGGGGCAGCGCGAGGCCGGTCTCGCGATCGGGCTCACCCCGATCCGCACACGGTTCGCCATCGAGTTCCCCCAGGCTTTCCGGCAGATGCTGCCGATCATCCTGGCGCAGCTCGTCGTCCTGTTGAAGGACACGTCGCTCGGCTACATCGTCGGTTACGTCGAACTGACCCGAAGCGGTCTCACCCGCCTGGGCACGTACTACGGCAGCACCTACACGTTCACCCTCTTCGCCGTCGTGCTCGTCGTCTACCTCGCGACGAACCTCCTGCTCTCGTGGGTCGTCCGCGTCGTCGACCGACGCACGGGTCGGCGAGCGGTCGTCGCCAAGCGCCGCGGCACCCCGAAGGACCCGGGCATGTCCGCCCGCGGCGGTCGCTTCGAGTCCGACCACGTGTCGGGCCGCGCGACCTGACCCGGTCCGTCCTCTCGTCCCCGGCCCGCGCCTCCTCGTCGACCTCGACCAGGAGGCGCGGGTCGCCTCCCAACGATCGCTAAGCTTGGTTCTCGTGTCAGACTCCGCCCCCCTCTCCGAAGACGCCGTCGCGTCGGCGGTCGACGCCGCCCTCGCGGCGATCGCCACGGCCGCCACCGTCGCCGAGCTCAAGACCGCCCGTGCGCAGCACGTCGGCGAGGCGTCGGTGCTGGCCCGCCTGAACGCCGGTCTGCGCGACCTGCCGAACGACCAGAAGGCCGCGGCGGGCAAGCTCGTCGGCCAGGCCCGCGGGCGCGTCGGCCAAGCCGTCGCCACGCGCGAGGCCGAGCTGGCCGTGATCGAAGAGAACGCCCGGCTCGAGGCCGAGACGGTCGACGTCACGGCCCTGCCGTCCCGTCGTCGCCCCGGGGCCCGTCACCCCTTGACGCTGCTGCAAGAGCGGATGGCCGACCTGTTCGTCGGCATGGGGTGGGAGGTCAACGAGGGCCCCGAGCTCGAGCACGAGTGGTTCAACTTCGACGCCCTGAACTTCGACGCCGACCACCCGGCGCGAGCCATGCAGGACACGTTCTTCGTCGACCCCGTCGACCGTCACCTGGTCCTTCGCACGCACACGTCGCCGGTGCAGATCCGCACCCTGCTGTCGAGAGAGCTTCCGGTCTACAACGTCGCCGTCGGCCGGGTGTTCCGGACCGACGAGCTCGACGCGACGCACACGCCCGTCTTCACCCAGCTCGAGGGCATCGCCGTCGACGAGGGCCTGACGATGGCGCACCTGCGCGGCACCCTCGAGCACCTCGCACGGTCGATGTTCGGCGCCGAGGCGCAGATCCGCCTGCGCCCCAACTACTTCCCCTTCACCGAGCCCAGTGCCGAGATGGACGTCTGGCAGCCGAACGCCAAGGGCGGCGCGCGGTGGGTCGAATGGGGTGGCTGCGGCATGGTCAACCCCAACGTGTTGCGTGCGGCGGGCATCGACCCCGAGCGCTACCAGGGCTTCGCCTTCGGAATGGGCATCGAGCGCACCCTGCAGTTCCGCAACGACCTCAACGACATGCGCGACATGGTCGAGGGCGACGTCAGGTTCAGCGAGCAGTTCGGGATGGTGGTCTGATGCGGGTTCCGCTGAGTTGGCTCGGTGAGTTCGTCGAGTTGCCGGGCGACGTGTCGCTCGAGAGCATCCACGCCGCCCTCGTTTCGGTCGGCTTCGAAGAAGAAGACGTGCACGTCGGCGACGTGACCGGGCCCCTCGTGGTCGGTCAGGTGCTCGAGTTCACGCCCGAGCCGCAGAAGAACGGCAAGACGATCAACTGGTGCCAGGTCGCCGTGGGTCCGAACGCGGCCACCGACCCGGACGACGTCCGTGGCATCGTCTGCGGCGCCCACAACTTCGTCGTCGGCGACAAGGTCGTCGTGTCCTTGCCCGGAGCCGTGCTGCCCGGGCCCTTCCCGATCGCGGCCCGCAAGACCTACGGGCACGTCTCCGACGGCATGATCGCCTCGACCCGCGAGCTCGGCCTCGGCGACGAGCACGACGGCATCCTCGTCCTCTCGTCGCTGGGTCTCGACCCCGAGGCCGGCACCGACGCGATCGCGCTGCTCGGCCTCGACGAGGCGGCGGTCGAGATCAACGTCACGCCCGACCGGGGTTACGCCTTCAGCATCCGGGGGGTGGCCCGCGAGTACTCGCACGCCACCGGGGCGACCTTCCGCGACCCCGCGTCACTCGTCTCGCCGAACGTGTCCTCGGGCTTCTCGGTCGTCGTGGACGACCAGGCGCCCGTGCGCGACCGCGTCGGCGTCCAGACCTTCACCACCAAGGTGGTCCGCGGCATCGACGCGACCCGTCCCACCCCTCCGTGGCTCGCGTCGCGCCTGCGGCTGGCGGGGGTCCGCAGCATCTCGCTGCCGGTCGACGTCACCAACTACGTCATGTTCGAGCTCGGCCAACCGATCCACGGCTACGACCTCGACAAGGTCAGCGGCGGCCTCTCGGTCCGCCGGGCGGCTCCGGGCGAGCGCCTCGAGACCCTCGACGGCCAGGTCCGCGACCTGCACGCCGAGGACCTCGTGATCGCCGACGAGTCGGGTGCCGTCGGCCTGGCGGGTGTCATGGGCGGCGCCTCGACCGAGATCGGTGCGACCACGACCGACGTCCTCGTCGAGGCCGCGACCTTCGACCCCACGTCGATCGCGCGGACCGCCCGCCGTCACAAGCTGCCGAGCGAGGCGTCCAAGCGCTTCGAGCGCGGTGTCGACCCGCAGGTGGCCGAGGCGGCCGCCCAGCGCGTGGTCGACCTGCTCGTCGAGCTCGCCGGTGGTACGGCCGACACGCTCGGGTCACGGTGGGACGCCTCCACCGCTCCCGACACGATCACCCTGCCGGTCGACCGCGCCGCGCGCCTCATGGGCGTCGACTACACCGACGACGAGGTCTCCGGTGCTCTCACGGCCATCGGGGCGAGCGTCGAGCGGTCCGGTCACGACTGGCTCGTGACCCCGCCGACCTGGCGCAGTGATCTGGTCGACTCCGCGTCGCTCGTCGAAGAGGTCGCCCGCATCACGGGTTACGACCGCATCCCGTCGGTGCTGCCCGTCGCCCCGGCCGGTCGTGGGCTGTCGCGTGAGCAGCAGCTGCGCCGGCAGGTGTCGAACGGGCTCGCCGCGGCCGGCTCCACCGAGGTCGCCGCGTACCCGTTCGTCTCGTCGGCCCAGAACCTCGCATTCGGCTCGGCCGACGGCACGTCGCTGCCGGTCGTCCGGCTCGCGAACCCCCTCGACTCGGCAGCGCCCGAACTCCGTCGGTCGTTGGTGCCCGGGCTGCTCGAGGTCGCCCGCCGCAACCTCGGTCGGGGTCTCGTCGATCTCTCGGTGTTCGAGGTGGGCACGGTCTTCCTGCCTGCCGAGGGCATCACCTACGGCAGCGACGACGTCCCGTTCGGGGCCGCCCGCCCCGACGATGCGACGCTGCGCTCCCTCGCCGAGGCCTTGCCGCCCCAGCCACGGCACCTCGGCCTCCTCACGGTCGGCACGGTGGTCGACCGCGGCCCGGGGCAATCCGCCGTCCCGGCGTCCCTCGCCGAAGTGCTCGACGCCGTGCGCGTCGCCGCGTCGGCCGTCGCCGCCGAGGTCACCTTCCGGCAGGCCCGTCACGTCTCGCTGCACCCCGGCCGCACGGCCGAGGTGCTCGTCGGTGACGAGGTCGTGGGCATCGCGGGTGAACTGCTGCCGAGCGTGGCAGCCGAGCTCGACCTGCCCCGGGTGGTCGCCGTGGCCGAACTCGACCTCGACCGTCTGATCGCCCTCGCAGTCGTCGAACCGGCCACGTCGGCCCTGTCGTCCTACCCCGCGGCCACTCAAGACCTCTCCCTCGTGGTGGGCGTCCACGTCCCCGCGGGCGACGTGCTCGCCACCGTGCGCGAGGGCGCCGGACCCCTGCTCGAGACCGTCCGGTTGGTCGACGACTACCGAGGTGCCGGTCTCCCCGACGCGTCGAAGTCGCTCACCTTCGCCCTCCGCTTCCGGGCCGACGACCGCACCCTCACCGCCGCCGAGGCCTCCGAGGCCAAGTCCGGCTCCGTCCGCCTGGCCGGCGAGCGATTCGGGGCGGCGCTCCGCGACTGACACTCGCCCGGCGCCGCCGCCCCTGATCCCAGGCCGATTTCGAACATTAGGGTGGACGCATGCCTTTCTCCGTTGCCGTGGCCGGTGCGAGTGGTTACGCCGGTGGTGAGCTCCTGCGCTTGCTGGCCGAGCATCCCGACTTCGAGGTGCAGACCGTCACCGCGTTCCAGAACGCCGGTCAGCGACTCCTCTCGGTGCAGCCGCATCTGCGCTCCTTGGCGCACCTGACCCTGGTCGAGACGACGCCCGAGGCCCTCGCGGGCCACGACGTCGTGTTCCTCGCCCTGCCCCACGGCAAGTCGGGGGCGATCACCGCCCAGCTGCCCGACGACACGCTCGTCGTCGACTGCGGTGCCGACCACCGACTGACCGACGAGTCCGCCTGGCAGGCGTTCTACGGTGGCGAGTTCTACGGAGCGTGGTCGTACGGCCTGCCCGAGCTCGTCCTGGGCGACACCCCGGGCCGCCAGCGAGACGTCCTGGTCGGGGCCAAGCGCATCGCGGTTCCCGGCTGCAACGTCACCGCGGTCACCCTGGGCCTGGCACCCGGCGTGCAGGCGGGCGTCGTCGAGACCGCCGACATCGTGACCGTCCTGGCCGTGGGCCCGTCCGGGGCGGGCAAGGGGCTGAAGACGCATCTGCTGGCGAGCGAGCTCATGGGGTCGGCCTCGGCCTACGGCGTGGGCGGCAGCCACCGACACATCCCCGAGATCCAGCAGAACCTGCGCGTGGCCGGCGCGACCGAGGTGAACGTCTCGTTCACCCCGGTGCTCGTCCCGATGGCGCGCGGCATCCTCGCCACGACGACCGCTCGTCTCGCGCCGGGCGTCACCGCCCACGACGTGCGATCGGCCTGGCAGCAGGCCTATGCGAACGAGCCCTTCGTGCACCTCCTGCCCGATGGCGAGTTCCCCCGCACGGCCGACACGATCGGGGCCAACACCGCCCTGATCGGGCTCGCCGTCGACGAGGCCGCGGACCGCGTCGTCGTGGTCACGGCCCTCGACAACCTCGTCAAGGGCACGGCCGGTGCCGCCGTCCAGTCCGCCAACATCGCTCTCGGCCTGCCCGAGACCACCGGCCTCGGCCAGAACGGAGTCGCCCCGTGAGCGTCACCGCAGCAGCCGGTTTCGAGGCCTCCGGCGTCGTCGCCGGCCTCAAGAGCACGGGCGCGCCCGACGTGGCCTTGGTCGTCAACCGGGGTCGCAGCACGGCTGCGGCGGCCGTCTTCACCAGCAACCGGGCCAAGGCGAACCCCGTCCTCTGGTCGCAGCAGGTGATCGCCGACGGTCGCGTGGACGCCGTCGTCCTCAATTCGGGAGGCGCGAACTGCTTCACAGGAGGGTTCGGCTTCCAGACGACCCACTCCACGGCCGAGACCGTGGCCGCCGCCCTCGAGCTGTCGGCGACGGACGTCCTCGTCTGCTCGACGGGCCTCATCGGAGTCGGCGACCAGATCTTCCGCGACAAGGTGCTGAGCGGTTCCACCGCGGCGGCCGGCGCCCTGTCGGCCGACGGCGGCCTCGACGCCGCCACGGCCATCATGACGACCGACACCACACCCAAGCAGGCCGTCGTCTCGGGCGACGGATGGGTCGTCGGCGGAATGGCCAAGGGTGCAGGCATGCTGGCCCCCGGCCTCGCCACGATGCTCGTGGTCCTCACGACGGACGCCGACGTCGACGCGTCGGGTCTCGACTCCGCACTCCGCGAGGCGACCCGGGTCACCTTCGACCGTCTCGACTCGGACGGCTGCATGTCGACGAACGACACCGTCGTGTTGCTGGCCAGCGCCGAGTCCGGTGTCGCGCCTCCTGCCGATGTCTTCGCGGCGGCGGTCACGGCGCTCTGCGCCGACCTCGCCGAGCAGCTGCAGGCCGACGCCGAGGGCGCCTCGCACGACATCCGCATCGAGATCGTGGGGGCCGCGTCCGACGACGACGCCGTCGAGGTGGGTCGTTCGATCGCGCGCAACAACCTGTTCAAGGCGGCCGTCTTCGGCAACGATCCCAACTGGGGTCGCGTGCTCGCGGCCATCGGCACCACGTCGGCCGAGTTCGACCCGTACGACGTCGACGTGACCATCAACGGCGTCCGCGTCTGCCACGCCGGGGCACCCGATCGGCCGAGCGACGAGGTCGATCTGACCCCGCGAGCGGTCCACGTGCTCGTCGACCTGAAGACGGGCCCGGCCGAGGCGACCATCCTGACGAACGACCTCACGCACGACTACGTGCACGAGAACAGCGCGTACTCCAGCTGATGGGCGTCCACACGAGCACCGGCGCCACGGCGGCCGACGAGCAAGAGCTGGCCGCGGTCAAGGCCTCGACGCTGATCGAGTCGCTGCCCTGGCTGAAACGCTTCTCGGGCAAGGTCGTCGTCGTCAAGTTCGGCGGCAACGCCATGGTCGACGACGCCCTCAAGCAGGCGTTCGCCGAGGACATGGTCTACCTGCGCTACGCCGGGTTGCACCCGGTGGTCGTCCACGGCGGGGGGCCGCAGATCTCGGCCGCCCTCGACGCGGCCGGCATCGAGAGCGAGTTCCGGGGCGGCTACCGCTACACGTCGACCGAGGCGATCTCGGTCGTGCGCGACGTCCTGGCCGGCGAGGTCAACCGCGAGATCGTCGACCTGATCAACGAGCACGGCGACCTGGCCCGCGGTGTCTCGGGCGAGGGCTCGACCTTGTTCGAGGGGCGCAAGCGCGGTGTGGTGGTCGACGGCGAGACCTTCGACCTGGGCCACGTGGGTGACGTGACCCGCGTCGACCCGTCGTCGGTGCTGGCCGAGATCGAGGCGGGGCGCATCCCCGTGGTGTCGTCCATCGCGACGAACACCATCGACCCCGAGCACGCCCTCAACGTCAACGCCGACGCCGCCGCGGGTGCGCTGGCGATCGCCCTCGGGGCGGCCAAGCTCGTCGTCCTGACCGACGTGGCGGGGCTCTACGCCGACTGGCCGAACCGCGACTCGCTCGTCGAGGCCATCACGGTCTCGGCCCTCACCGACATGCTCCCGACCCTCGAGTCGGGCATGATCCCCAAGATGCGCGCCTGCCTCGACTCGGTCGTGGGCGGCGTGGGCGGGGCGACCATCATCGACGGTCGCATCCCGCACTCGATCCTCCTCGAGGTGTTCACCCAGCGCGGGTCGGGCACCGAGGTGGTCCCCGACGACCGGGCGGCGTCGACCGGCGCCCCCGTCGTCACCTCGTTCGGCACCCCCGCCGGCGAGATCGTCACCACCGGGGGCACCGCCCCGGGTGGCCCTGCCGCGAGCGGCACCGACACGAAAGGACAGTCGTGACCATGATCCAGACCCAAGGCGGTACCTGGCAGCGCCGATTCGGCGACTCGATGATGCGCTCGCTGTCCACTCCGAAGGTGATGCTCGACCGCGGCGAGGGCTGCCAGGTCTGGGACGTCGACGGCAAGCGCTACCTCGACTTCCTGGCGGGCATCGCCGTGAACGCCCTCGGACACGCCCACCCGGTGCTCGTCGAGGCGCTCACCGAGCAGGCGAGCAAGCTGATCCACGTCTCCAACTACTTCGCGACGGCCCCGCAGGTCGAGCTCGCCGAGCGGCTGACCCGCATCAGCGGCGCCGGCGAGCGTGGGCGCGTCTACTTCGGCAACAGCGGAGCCGAGGCCAACGAGGCCGCGGTCAAACTGGCTCGACTCAACCGGGGTGACGGCTCACGCACCCGCATCCTCGCCCTCCAGAACTCGTTCCACGGGCGCACCATGGGCTCGCTCGCGCTGACCGGCAAGCCGTCGCTGCGTGAGCCGTTCGAGCCGATGATGCCCGGGGTCGAGCACATCGACACGACCGTCGAGGCCCTCGAGGCGGCCCTCGACGGTACGGTGGCCGCCCTGTTCGTCGAGCCGATCAAGGGTGAGGCCGGCGTCGTCGACCTGCCCGACGGCTACCTCGAGCGCGCCCGCGAGCTCACCACGAAGCACGGGGCCCTCCTGATCCTCGACGAGATCCAGACCGGCATCGGTCGGACCGGCTCGTGGTTCGCCTTCCAGCAGCACGACATCGTCCCCGACGCCATCACCGTCGCCAAGGGCATCGCCGGGGGAGTCCCCATCGGTGCGCTCATCACCTTCGGCGACACGTCCGACCTGTTCGAGGCCGGGCAGCACGGCAGCACCTTCGGCGGCAACCCGCTCGCCACCGCCGCGGCCAACGCCGTGCTCGGCGAGATCGAGGCCAGCCAGCTGGTGCTCAACGCGATCGTCCGCGGCGACCAGCTGCGTGCGGCGATCGCGTCCATCGGTTCGCCCCTCGTCCGCGAGGTCCGGGGCAACGGCCTCCTCATCGGCCTGGGGCTGGCGAAGCCCGTCGCGGCCCGGGTCGCCGCCGATGCCCTCGAAGCCGGCCTCATCGTCAACGCGCCGAACGACTCGAGCATCCGCCTCGCGCCTCCTCTGATCGTCGGCGACGACGAGATCGCCGAGTTCACCCAGATCATGACCACCGTCCTGAAAGGCCTCGAATGACCCGCCACTTCCTCCGGGACGACGACCTGACCACGGCCGAGCAGCTCGAGGTGCTCGACCTCGCCGACGAGCTCAAGCGCGACCGCTGGTCGCAGCGGCCGCTGGCCGGTCCGCAGACCGTCGCCGTCATCTTCGACAAGTCGTCGACGCGTACCCGGGTGTCGTTCGCGGTCGGCATCGCCGACCTCGGCGGCAGCCCCTTGATCATCGCCACGGCGAACAGCCAGCTCGGCGGCAAAGAGACCCCGTCCGACACGGCGCGCGTCCTCGAGCGCATGGTCTCCGCCATCGTCTGGCGCACCTACGCGCAGTCCGGCCTCGAAGAGATGGCGGCCGGCACGACCGTGCCCGTCGTCAACGCACTGAGCGACGACTTCCACCCGTGCCAGCTGCTCGCCGACCTGCAGACCATCCGCGAGAAGAAGGGCACGCTCGCCGGGCTCTCGGTGGCGTTCGTCGGTGACGGACGCTGCAACATGGGCCAGTCGTACCTGCTCGCCTGCGCGACCGCGGGCATGCACGTCCGCATCGGCGCCCCCGAGGGCTTCCTGCCCGACCCGACCGTCGTCACGGACGCCGAGGCGATCGCCGCGCGGACGGGCGGCTCCGTCCTGGTCACCACCGACGCGACCGAGGCCGTCGCCGGAGTCGACGTCGTCGTGACCGACACCTGGGTCTCGATGGGCAAGGAAGACGAGAAAGACGAACGAGTCGCCGTCTTCGGATCGTTCAAGGTCGACCAGGCGTTGATGGCCCAGGCCGACGACGACGCGATCTTCCTGCACTGCCTCCCCGCCGACCGCGGGTACGAGGTCACGGCCGACGTCATCGACGGCCCGACCAGCGTCATCTGGGACGAGGCCGAGAACCGGCTGCACGCTCAGAAGGCGCTGCTCACCTGGCTGCTGGCCCGCTGAGCACCCCCACCACCTCACACACGTAGACACACCCACACCACACAAGGAGAACCATGGCGGAACGCGTCGTCCTCGCATACTCAGGAGGCCTCGACACCTCGGTCGGCATCGGCTGGTTGGCCGATGCCACCGGAAAAGAGGTGGTCGCCCTCGCCGTCGACGTCGGACAGGGCGGCGAGGACATGGAAGACATCCGGCAGCGCGCCCTCGACTGCGGAGCGGTCGAGTCGGTCGTCGTGGACGCCAAAGAGGAATTCGGCACCGACTACCTGATGCCGGCCCTCAAGGCCAACGCGCTGTACCAGAAGACCTACCCGTTGGTCTCCGCCCTCAGCCGCCCGTTGATCGCTCGCCACCTGGCGTCGGTCGCGAAAGAGCTGGGCGCGAACAGCGTCGCCCACGGCTGCACCGGCAAGGGCAACGACCAGGTCCGCTTCGAGGCGGCCGTGGCGGCCCTCGCTCCCGACCTGACGAGCATCGCCCCGGTCCGCGACCTGGCCCTCACCCGGGACAAGGCGATCGTGTACGCGGAAGAGCACAACCTGCCCATCCGCCAGAGCGCCAAGAACCCCTACTCGATCGACAAGAACGTCTGGGGCCGCGCGGTCGAGACCGGATTCCTCGAGGACCCCTGGAACGCCCCGATCGAGGACCTGTACGAGTACACGCAAGACCCGGCGATCGTCAAGGACGCCGACGAGGTCGTCATCACGTTCGAGGCCGGCGTCCCGACAGCGATCGACGGCGTGGCGTTCACCCCGCTGGGCATCGTCGAGCGCATGAACGAGCTCGCCGGCAAGCACGGCGTCGGCCGCATCGACGTCGTCGAGGACCGTCTCGTCGGCATCAAGAGCCGCGAGGTCTACGAGGCACCCGGCGCGATGGCCCTCATCGCCGCGCACGAGGCGCTCGAGGCCCTGACCATCGAGCGCGACCTCGGTCGCTACAAGCGCGGGGTCGAGGCCGAATGGTCGAACCTGGTCTACGACGGCCTGTGGTTCTCTGGTCTCAAGCGCTCGCTCGACGTCTTCATCGACGACACGCAGAAGTACGTGTCGGGCGAGATCCGTCTCAAGCTGCAGGGCGGACGCGCGGTCGTCACCGGGCAGAAGAGCGACGCGAGCCTCTACGACTTCGACCTCGCGACCTACGACACGGGCGACACCTTCGACCAGTCCCTGTCGAAGGGCTTCATCGAGATCTGGTCGCTGCCCAGCAAGATCTCGGCTCGTCGCGACCTGGCCCACGGGGCGTGACCGACGCCACCGGGTCGGGCGACGGGCCCGGCAAGAACGAGCGCGCCGGCGAGGCGGGTGCCCTCTGGGGCGGCCGCTTCGCCTCCGGGCCGTCCGCCGAGCTCGCGGCGCTGAGCAAGTCCACGCAGTTCGACTGGCAGCTGGCCTCGTACGACATCGCCGGGTCCCGGGCGCATGCCCGTGCCCTGGCGTCGGCGGGTTACCTCGACGCGTCAGAGCTCGAGGCCATGCTGTCGGCTCTCGACCGGCTCGAGTCGGACGTGCTCGACGGGACGTTCACCGCGGCCGAGTCCGACGAGGACGTCCACTCCGCGCTCGAGCGAGGGCTCATCGGCATCGCCGGTGTCGAGCTCGGTGGCAAGCTCCGGGCGGGGCGCAGCCGGAACGACCAGATCGCGACGCTCGTGCGCTTGTACCTGCGCGACCACGCCCGAGTCATCGGTCGGCAGGTCGTCGACCTGGTCGACGCCATCGCGGGTCAGGCGACGGCTCACCCGACGGCTGTCATGCCTGGCCGCACGCACCTGCAGCACGCCCAGCCGGTCCTGCTGGCGCACCACCTGCTCGCGCACGCCTGGCCCCTGGTCCGCGACCTCGAGCGCCTGCGCGACTGGTCGCGACGGGCCGGTGCCTCGCCCTACGGGGCGGGCGCCCTCGCCGGCAGCTCGCTGGGGCTCGACCCGCTGCTCGTGGCGACCGATCTCGGCTTCGACCGCACGACCGAGAACTCGATCGACGCGACGGCCAGTCGCGACGTGGTGTCCGAATTCGCGTTCGTCACGGCGTCCATCGGCATCGACCTGTCGCGGCTCGCCGAAGAGATCATCCTCTGGAACACGCGCGAATTCGGCTTCGTCCGACTGCACGACGCGTTCTCGACCGGGTCGAGCATCATGCCGCAGAAGAAGAACCCCGACATCGCCGAGCTCGCGCGCGGCAAGTCGGGCCGACTCATCGGCAACCTGACCGGTCTGCTCGCGACGCTCAAGGGGTTGCCGCTGGCGTACAACCGAGATCTGCAAGAAGACAAAGAACCGGTGTTCGACTCGGTCGGCCAGCTCGAAGTCCTGCTCCCGGCGTTCACGGGCATGGTCGCGACCCTCGACTTCGACGAGCAACGCATGGCCGAGCTCGCCCCGCAGGGGTTCTCGCTCGCGACCGACGTCGCCGAGTGGCTCGTCCGTCAGGGGGTCCCGTTCCGTGACGCACACGAGATCAGCGGCGAACTGGTCCGGTTCTGCGAGCAGCACGACCTCGAGCTGCACGAGCCCTCCGACGAGCAGTACCGGTCGATCTCGGCGCACCTCACGCCCGAGATCCGTCCGGTCCTGACGGTCGAGGGCTCCATCGCCAGCCGTCGCGGTGCCGGCGGCACGGCTCCCGAGCGGGTCGCCGAGCAGCTCGCGCAGCTCACCGAGCAGATGCGACACCTCGTCCAGGCCCTCGCACCGGCGGCGGCGTGAGTCGTCGACGACCGGGGTCTCGAGACGACCGGCCGGTCCGTGCCTGGGTCGTGCCGGTCGTCGTCGCGATCGCCGTGGCGGTGCTCGTCGCCGTCGCGGTGATCGCGGTCGCCAGCGGCCAGCGCTTCTTCTGACCGCGATGATCGCGGTGGACACGGGGGAGCGGTGACGACGACACCGGCCGACGACGTCCTGGCGGCCTTGCTGGCCGAGCCGGCGCTGGTCGTCGCGCCGCGCCTCCTCGGCTCGGTCTTCTGGTCGGGTGGTGTGGGGGTGCGCCTGACCGAGGTCGAGGCGTACCACGGTCAGGGGCAGGACCCCGGCTCGCATGCACACCGTGGCCCGTCGGCCCGCAACGGCAGCATGTTCGAAGGTGGCGGGACGCTCTACGTCTACCTGTCGTACGGCATCCACCGCTGCGTCAACGTCGTGTGCGGTCCCGAGGGCTACGCGTCCGGTGTCCTGTTGCGCTCGGGTGAGGTGGTGGCCGGCGTCGACGAGGCACGAGCCCGCCGGTCGACGTCGCGGACCCCGGCCGACCTGGCTCGCGGTCCCGGCCGGCTCGGTTCCGCGCTCGGCATCGAGCTCGACGACGACGGCTCGCGCCTCGTCGCCGACACCCCCGGTCAGGAGGCGCGGTTCCGGTTGCGCCTCCCGTCCGCACCGGTCGGCCCGATCGCCGCCGGCCCGCGTGTCGGTGTGTCGGGTCACGCCGGTGGCGACGCCTTCCCGTGGCGGTTCTCGCTCGAGGGCGATCCGACGGTCTCGCCGTACCGTGCCGCCGTCCGACGAAGGCGCGGTGGGGCGTGACGGCGCAGACGGTGGCCGCTGGTAGCGTTTCGCGGGTGACCAGTGAAACGACCGCAGACGTCCTGGCCGCCCAGAGCAACGATCCCTCGTTCGACGACGTGTGGGACGAGATGCAGTGGCGCGGCCTGGTGCACGTCTCGACCGACGCCGACGCCCTGAAGACCCTGCTCGCCGGCCCGCCGATCACGTACTACTGCGGCTTCGACCCGACCGCCCCCAGCCTGCACCTCGGCAATCTCGTGCAGTTGCTCACCATGCGTCGGCTCCAGCTCGCCGGTCACCGGCCCCTGGGTCTCGTGGGTGGGTCCACCGGCCTCATCGGCGATCCCCGGCCGACGGCCGAGCGGGTGCTCAAGACGCCCGAGCAGACGGCCGAGTGGGTCGACCGAATCCGCGTGCACGTCGAGAAGTTCCTCTCGCCCGACGGTGACAACGGTCTCCGGGTGGTGAACAACCTCGATTGGACGTCTCCGCTCAGCGCCATCGAGTTCCTGCGCGACATCGGCAAGAACTTCCGCGTCAACACGATGCTCAAGAAAGACGCAGTGGCCGCGCGTCTGAACTCCGACGCCGGCATCAGCTACACCGAGTTCAGCTACCAGATCCTCCAGGGTCTCGACTTCCGTGAGCTCTACCGCAGCTACGACTGCGTCCTGCAGACCGGCGGCAGCGACCAGTGGGGCAACCTGACCAGCGGCACCGAGCTGATCCGCCGTACCGAGGGCGTCTCGGTGCACGCGATCGGCACCCCGCTGATCACCAACACCGACGGCACCAAGTTCGGCAAGAGCGAGGGCAACGCGGTCTGGCTCGACGCCGAGCTGACCAGCCCGTACGCGATGTACCAGTTCTGGCTCAACACCGACGACGCCGACGTCGTCCCACGGCTCAAGGTGTTCACGTTCCTCTCGCGTGCCGAGATCGAGCGGCTCGAGAAGGCCGTCGCCGACGAACCCTTCCGTCGGGAGGCGCAGCGGGCGTTGGCCTGGAACGTCACGTCCCTGGTCCACGGCACCTCGGCCACCCAGTCGGCCATCGACGCCGCCGCAGCCCTCTTCGGACAGGGCGATCTCGCCGTCCTCGATCAACGGACGCTCGCCAGTGCGATCGCCGAGTTGCCGGCAGCGACGGCCGATGCGTCGACCACCATCGCGCAGGCGTTGGTCGACACCGGACTCGTCGCCTCATTGGGTGCGGCTCGCCGGGCCACGGCCGAGGGCGGGGTCTACGTGAACAACGTCCGGGTCGAGAACGGTGAAGCCCTCGTGGCGGACTCTCGACTCGACGGGGGAGTCGTCGTACTCCGGCGCGGCAAGAAGACGCTGGCCGGCGTGACCGTGAAGCTCTGATCCCGAGCCGACATGCTGCGTCAGAGAAGCCCGCTTCCTCTCCGAGGAAGCGGGCTTCTCTCGTTCCGGCACGCGCTCAGCGCTCCGATCCCCATGTTTCCGGGCCTGCCCAGGGCGACACGCCCGGGATGCACGGAGGTTTGGGGGTGGGGGCGGGGGGCTGTGTAAAGTAATCCGAGTCAGCCCAAAGGTGCGGCGGAGCGGCTAGGACAGTGACCAGTGATGGTTCTGATTCGGAGCTTCCCGGCCTCAAGTGGTGGCATCCTCCCCGAGATCGAGTCGTTTACGACTTGTGATTCGTGTGGTAGGGTTTCAAATCCATCCTCTGGTTTATGCCAGGTGCTGGTCTTCACGTGGTGGGGATCGGAAATCGAGTCGTTTTGACTTGGTCCATCGGGGTGGTATGGTTCCACAGCTGCTTCGGGCGAAGGTCTTTCTGGCCGGGTCTCGGGTGGGTGCGTTTGGTCCTTGAGAACTCAACAGCGTGCACATTGTCAAATGCCAAATTATACCCTGGCATTGCTTGTGGCTTCATCTTTGGTGGGGTTGTGAGTGGTGTTTAGGTTTCTTTGAGATTGATGGACAACAACAATCGTCAGATTGTTTTGTTCTTTAGTCAGCATCAAATTCAGCAGTMATGRCCTATTCCGGTTGTGCTGTTTTTTCTTTTACGGAGAGTTTGATCCTGGCTCAGGACGAACGCTGGCGGCGTGCTTAACACATGCAAGTCGAACGATGAACTGGAGCTTGCTCCAGGGATTAGTGGCGAACGGGTGAGTAACACGTGAGTAACCTGCCCTTGACTCTGGGATAAGCGCTAGAAATGGCGTCTAATACCGGATACGAGCTTCAGCCGCATGGCTAGGAGTTGGAAAGAATTTTGGTCAAGGATGGACTCGCGGCCTATCAGCTAGTTGGTGAGGTAATGGCTCACCAAGGCGACGACGGGTAGCCGGCCTGAGAGGGTGACCGGCCACACTGGGACTGAGACACGGCCCAGACTCCTACGGGAGGCAGCAGTGGGGAATATTGCACAATGGGCGAAAGCCTGATGCAGCAACGCCGCGTGAGGGATGACGGCCTTCGGGTTGTAAACCTCTTTTAGTAGGGAAGAAGCGAAAGTGACGGTACCTGCAGAAAAAGCACCGGCTAACTACGTGCCAGCAGCCGCGGTAATACGTAGGGTGCAAGCGTTGTCCGGAATTATTGGGCGTAAAGAGCTCGTAGGCGGTTTGTCGCGTCTGCTGTGAAATCTGGGGGCTCAACCCCCAGCCTGCAGTGGGTACGGGCAGACTAGAGTGCGGTAGGGGAGATTGGAATTCCTGGTGTAGCGGTGGAATGCGCAGATATCAGGAGGAACACCGATGGCGAAGGCAGATCTCTGGGCCGTAACTGACGCTGAGGWGCGAAAGCATGGGGAGCGAACAGGATTAGATACCCTGGTAGTCCATGCCGTAAACGTTGGGAACTAGATGTGGGGGCCATTCCACGGTCTCCGTGTCGCAGCTAACGCATTAAGTTCCCCGCCTGGGGAGTACGGCCGCAAGGCTAAAACTCAAAGGAATTGACGGGGGCCCGCACAAGCGGCGGAGCATGCGGATTAATTCGATGCAACGCGAAGAACCTTACCAAGGCTTGACATATACCGGAAACGTCCAGAGATGGTCGCCCCGCAAGGTCGGTATACAGGTGGTGCATGGTTGTCGTCAGCTCGTGTCGTGAGATGTTGGGTTAAGTCCCGCAACGAGCGCAACCCTCGTTCTATGTTGCCAGCACGTTATGGTGGGAACTCATAGGAGACTGCCGGGGTCAACTCGGAGGAAGGTGGGGATGACGTCAAATCATCATGCCCCTTATGTCTTGGGCTTCACGCATGCTACAATGGCCGGTACAAAGGGCTGCGATACCGTAAGGTGGAGCGAATCCCAAAAAGCCGGTCTCAGTTCGGATTGAGGTCTGCAACTCGACCTCATGAAGTCGGAGTCGCTAGTAATCGCAGATCAGCAACGCTGCGGTGAATACGTTCCCGGGCCTTGTACACACCGCCCGTCAAGTCATGAAAGTCGGTAACACCCGAAGCCAGTGGCCTAACCCTTGTGGATGGAGCTGTCGAAGGTGGGATCGGTGATTAGGACTAAGTCGTAACAAGGTAGCCGTACCGGAAGGTGCGGCTGGATCACCTCCTTTCTAAGGAGCATGTACTCGCCCCGCGGTATACACGGGGNGTGGGATCGGTGATTAGGACTAAGTCGTAACAAGGTAGCCGTACCGGAAGGTGCGGCTGGATCACCTCCTTTCTAAGGAGCATGTACTCGCCCCGCGGTATACACGGGGGTCAACGRGTCAAGTCGGTTTCGAAGCGAATGTCTTCGGCCGGCGCTCATGGGTGGAACATTGACAATGGCTCTTCGCGGAGAGCATCAGCGCTAGTACGGCACCTTCGGGTGTCTGGAAGGTGAGGGTGTTCGAGGTGGGGGGCGTGCACGCTGTTGGGTCCTGAGGGACCAAGCACCCATGCTTTTCGTGTGGGGGTTTTTCCTCTGGGCCATGAAAGTCCTGCATCAATCGCAGGGTGATCATGGTGCCGCCCGTATTTTGAGAACTACACAGTGGACGCGAGCATCTTAGTCGCAAGCAGGGCCGGCCTTCGGGTTGGTTGTTGTTTGTGATACTANATCATGGTGCCGCCCGTATTTTGAGAACTACACAGTGGACGCGAGCATCTTAGTCGCAAGCAGGGCCGGCCTTCGGGTTGGTTGTTGTTTGTGATACTAAGTGCAATTTCTTAGACCAATCCGCCCTTTGGGTGTGGTTGGCGAATGAGATAACACTGAGCTGTCAGTCTTTGGCTGGCAGCAACTTTGTGGTCAAGTTTCTAAGAGCAAACGGTGGATGCCTTGGCATCTGGAGCCGAAGAAGGACGTAGAAATCTGCGATAAGCCTCGGGGAGCTGATAATCGAGCCCTGATCCGAGGATTTCCGAATGGGGAAACCCCGCCAGGCGTTATGTCTGGTGACTCCCGCCTGAATATATAGGGCGGGTAGAGGGAACGTGGGGAAGTGAAACATCTCAGTACCCACAGGAAGAGAAAACAACAGTGATTCCGTCAGTAGTGGCGAGCGAAATCGGAAGAGGCTAAACCGGTCATGTGTGATAGACGGCGGTCGTTGCATGGTCGGGGTTGTGGGACCCGTTGTCCTGTTCTGCCGGACAGGRACAGTTACAGCGCAGTATAGGCGAACAGCTTTGAATGGCTGGTCATAGAGGGTGCGAACCCCGTAGCCGAAATGCTGGCGCTGGCTGAATGGGGATCCCAAGTAGCTCGGGGCCCGAGAAATCCCGTGTGAATCTGTCAGGACCACCTGATAAGCCTAAATACTCCCAGATGACCGATAGCGGACAAGTACCGTGAGGGAAAGGTGAAAAGTACCCCGGGAGGGGAGTGAAATAGTACCTGAAACCGTTTGCTTACAAACCGTTGGAGCCTCCTTGTAGGGGTGACAGCGTGCCTTTTGAAGAATGAGCCTGCGAGTTAGCGATATGTGGCGAGGTTAACCCGTGTGGGGTAGCCGTAGCGAAAGCGAGTCTTAATAGGGCGATCCAGTCGCATGTCCTAGACCCGAAGCGAAGTGATCTATCCATGGCCAGGTTGAAGCGACGGTAAGACGTCGTGGAGGACCGAACCCACTTAGGTTGAAAACTGAGGGGATGAGCTGTGGATAGGGGTGAAAGGCCAATCAAACTTCGTGATAGCTGGTTCTCTCCGAAATGCATTTAGGTGCAGCGTTGCGTGTTTCTTGCCGGAGGTAGAGCTACTGGATGGCCGATGGGGCCCAAAAGCTTACTGACGTCAGCCAAACTCCGAATGCCGGTAAGTGAGAGCGCAGCAGTGAGACGGTGGGGGATAAGCTTCATCGTCGAGAGGGAAACAACCCAGACTACCAACTAAGGTCCCTAAGCGTGTGCTAAGTGGGAAAGGATGTGGAGTTGCATAGACAACCAGGAGGTTGGCTTAGAAGCAGCCACCCTTGAAAGAGTGCGTAATAGCTCACTGGTCAAGTGATTCCGCGCCGACAATGTAACGGGGCTCAAGCACACCACCGAAGTTGTAGATTTCGTATTATAGACAAGCCTTCGTGGTTCAGTCGTACGGAGTGGTAGGAGAGCGTCGTGTGGCCAGTGAAGCGGCGGTGTAAACCAGCCGTGGAGGCCACACGAGTGAGAATGCAGGCATGAGTAGCGAAAGACGGGTGAGAAACCCGTCCTCCGAAAGACCAAGGGTTCCAGGGCCAGGTTAATCCGCCCTGGGTAAGTCGGGACCTAAGGCGAGGCCGACAGGCGTAGTCGATGGACAACGGGTTGATATTCCCGTACCGGCGAAGAACCGCCCAAGCTAATCCAGTGGTGCTAAGAGTCCTAACCCGGCTGAGTGGATCCCTTCGGGGTGATGCCGGCCGGTCTAACGCTCGACCCCATGCTGGTGCGGTTAACGTATTAACAGGTGTGACGCAGGAAGGTAGCTGAGCCAGGCGATGGTATCCGTAAGGTGAACCTGGTGTAAGGATGTAGGGCTGACGATAGGCAAATCCGTCGTCAATGCGCCTGAGATCCGATGCGTACCCCGATTGGGGGAAATCAGTGATCCTATGCTGCCGAGAAAAGCATCGACGTGAGGTTCAAGCCGCCCGTACCCCAAACCGACTCAGGTGGTCAGGTAGAGAATACCAAGGAGATCGAGAGAATCGTGGTTAAGGAACTCGGCAAAATGCCCCCGTAACTTCGGGAGAAGGGGGGCCGGAACCGTGATGGGATTTACTCCCGGAGCGGGAAAGGCCGCAGAGACCAGTGGGAAGCGACTGTTTACTAAAAACACAGGTCCGTGCCAAGTCGCAAGACGATGTATACGGACTGACGCCTGCCCGGTGCTGGAAGGTTAAGAGGAASGGTTAGCGCAAGCGAAGCTSAGAATTTAAGCCCCAGTAAACGGCGGTGGTAACTATAACCATCCTAAGGTAGCGAAATTCCTTGTCGGGTAAGTTCCGACCTGCACGAATGGCGTAACGACTTCCCAGCTGTCTCAACCGCGAACTCGGCGAAATTGCACTACGAGTAAAGATGCTCGTTACGCGCAGCAGGACGGAAAGACCCCGTGACCTTTACTACAGCTTGGTATTGGTGTTCGGAGTGGCTTGTGTAGGATAGGTGGGAGACTGTGAAGCTTGGACGCTAGTTCAGGTGGAGTCATTGTTGAAATACCACTCTGGTCACTTTGGATATCTAACTACGAACCGTGATCCGGTTCTGGGACAGTGCCTGGTGGGTAGTTTAACTGGGGCGGTTGCCTCCCAAAAAGTAACGGAGGCGCCCAAAGGTTCCCTCAACCTGGTTGGCAATCAGGTGTCGAGTGTAAGTGCACAAGGGAGCTTGACTGTGAGACTGACAAGTCGAGCAGGGACGAAAGTCGGGACTAGTGATCCGGCAGTGGCTTGTGGAAGCGCTGTCGCTCAACGGATAAAAGGTACCTCGGGGATAACAGGCTGATCTTGCCCAAGAGTCCATATCGACGGCATGGTTTGGCACCTCGATGTCGGCTCGTCGCATCCTGGGGCTGGAGTAGGTCCCAAGGGTTGGGCTGTTCGCCCATTAAAGCGGTACGCGAGCTGGGTTTAGAACGTCGTGAGACAGTTCGGTCCCTATCCGCTGCGCGCGTAGGAAATTTGAGAAGATCTATCCCTAGTACGAGAGGACCGGGATGGACGAACCTCTGGTGTGTCAGTTGTCCTGCCAAGGGCACCGCTGATTAGCTACGTTCGGAACGGATAACCGCTGAAAGCATCTAAGCGGGAAGCCGGCTTCGAGATGAGATTTCCATACCCTTAGGGGTGAGAGGCTCCCAGCTAGACTACTGGGTTGATAGGCCGGATGTGGAAGTGGGGACTAACGACCCATGGAGCTGACCGGTACTAATAAGCCGATAACTTGACAACACTCCCTCCCTGTAGAGGTGGGGGAAAGCTGCTTGCGTCCACTATGTGGTTCCCGAAATACGGTCGGGAACAACTCAACAGACAAGTCGCCACAYCYRTAACGGATGGGGCGCATGGTCTGAAACAGACTTCACCACCAGTGATGGTGTGTGGTAAATGTTTCGGCGGCCATAGCGAGAGGGAAACGCCCGGTCACATTCCGAACCCGGAAGCTAAGACTCTCAGCGCCGATGGTACTGCAAGGGGGACCTTGTGGGAGAGTAGGACACCGCCGGACTCCTTTTAGTGCGAACAGCACACGAAACACCAGAAAGGCCCCTTCCTCGGAAGGGGCCTTTCTGCGTTTAACACTGACCCACCCACCGCCACATCCATAACGGATGGGGTGCATGGTCTAAAAACAGACTTCACCACCAGTAATGGTGTGTGGTAAATGTTTCGGCGGCCATAGCGAGAGGGAAACGCCCGGTCACATTCCGAACCCGGAAGCTAAGACTCTCAGCGCCGATGGTACTGCAAGGGGGACCTTGTGGGAGAGTAGGACACCGCCGGACTCCTTTTAGTGCGAAAAGCACATGCAACACCAGAATAGCCGCCCCAGTTGGGGCGGCTTTTCTGCGTTACGGGACGAACGTCGAGTACTCGCACCGCGCCTCCTGCGCTTGCGGTCACTTTGGTAGAGTCATCCCTTCACAACTCGACAGCTGGCAGAGAACAACAGAGGAGCACTTCGGTGACTGATCGCGACGACGATGACCGCAAGGACGGCCCGCGCCGCCCCTCCTCGGGCTCTGGCAGCAGTGGCCCTCACGGCGGTGGTGGAAGTGGCCGCCCGTCTTCCGGTGATCGAGGGCGTCCTTCAGGGGATCGTCCCACCGGTGGTCGCCCTCAGCAGGGTGGCCGTTCGGCCGAGGGCCGTCCGTCCGGCGGACGACCGACCGGAGGGCGCCCGTCGAACGACCGCCCCCAGCGCGGGGAACGCCCGTCTTCGGGTGAGCGTCCTCAGCGGGGGGACCGTCCCTCCTACGGTGATCGCCCTCAGCGTGGCGATCGTCCGTCGTCGGGTGATCGCCCTCAGCGGGGTGACCGTCCTTCTTACGGCGACAGGCCCCAGCGTGGGGATCGTCCGTCTTCCGGTGATCGGCCTCAGCGCGGTGGTCGCCCCGGCGGCGATGATCGTCGCGGAGCGGGCCCTCGTGCCGGCTCGACCGGACGTGGTGATCGCCGAGAGGCATGGAAGCCGCGGGAGACCCCTGAGGACCGCGATCCGTTCGGCATCAAGTCGGTCCGTCCGGCGCAAGAGGTCGCGCACGTGCCCGACGACGTCGAGCCCCGTGACCTCGACAAGGTGGCGCGTGGTGAGCTCAAGACGCTCAGCAAGGAGAACGCGGACTGGGTCGCCAAGCACTTGGTCATGGCCGGTCGACTGATCGACGAGGACCCGGAAGAAGCCCACAAGCATGCCCTGTCGGCAGGTCGTCGCGCGGGGCGCATCTCGGTCGTCCGCGAGACGATCGCCATCACCGCCTACCAGGTGGGCGACTACGCCCTCACGTTGCGAGAACTCCGCACCTACCGCCGCATCTCGGGCCGCGACGACCAGTTGCCCCTGATGGTCGACAGCGAACGCGGTCTCGGTCGCCCCGAGCGGGCGCTCGAGCTCGGGCGGTCCGTCGACGTGTCGACCCTCGACGTGCAGGTGCGCGTCTCGTTGGCCATCGCGATGTCGGGTGCGCGTCTCGACCTCGGCCAAGCGCAGGCTGCCTTGGGCGAACTCGAGATTCCCCAGCTGGACCGCACGAAGGCCTTCAGCTACAGCCCCGCCCTCTTCGCTGCCTACGGCACGGTCCTCGAAGATCTCGGACGTCCCGACGAGGGGGAGAAGTGGCTCGAACTCGCCGACCGCGCCGAGGACGCTCTCGCGGCGCTCGAAAACGGTGGTGCCGACGGTGAGACCGTGGAGATCGTCGAGGAGGACGTCGACATCGTGGACGACCTGCCCGTCACGCTCGACGAGTCCGACGACGAGTCCGATGAAGCCGACGGGTACGTGGACGACGACGTGGACGCGGGGGCCCCGGACGGCGACGAGGTCGTCGTGGTCGACCCCGAGACCGAGCCGGATGACGACTCGGAAGAGACGCACGACGAGGAGCACGGACAGCACGATGAGACTGCCGATCCCGAGACGACTCCGCCGCTCGCGGACGACGTCGACGACCACCGTGGCTGACGCGGCGACGCCGCTCGACGGCGTCGACACCGTCCTCGCCGATCTGGACGGGGTGGTGTACCGGGGGCGACACGCCATCGACCACGCGGTCGACAGCTTGACGCACGTGGCTCGCACCCGTCGCGTCGGGTACATCACGAACAACGCGTCGCGGACGGCCGAGACGGTGGCCGGTCAGCTGGCCGGCTACGGGCTCGAGGTGGGTGCCGACGACGTGGTGACGTCCCCGCAGGCCGCGGTGCGCCTCCTCGTCGATGCCGTGCCCGCCGGCTCGACGGTTCTCGTGGTCGGTGGAGAGGGGCTGACGTCGGTCCTCGAGGCCGAGGGATTCGTCGTGACCCGATCGGCCGACGACGCCCCCGCCGCGGTCGTCCAGGGCTTCAGCCCCGACGTCGGGTGGGCGCAGCTCGCCGAGGCCTCCTTCGCGTTGCACACGGGCATCCCGTGGATCGCGACGAACACGGACTGGACGATCCCGCAAGAGCGTGGCGTCGCACCGGGCAACGGCACGCTCGTGTCCGCGGTGCACACGGCCGTCGGGCGCTTGCCCGTGACCGCCGGCAAGCCCGAGACGCCGATCTTCACCGCCGCCGTCGAGCGGTTCGGGGCGACGAAGGCCGCGTTCATCGGCGACCGGCTCGACACCGACATCGTGGGTGCGAACGCGGCGGGGCTCGTCTCCATCCTCGTGCTGACCGGCATCGACGGTGCGAAGCAGGTGCTCGCCGCGGACACCAAGTCGCGGCCGGACTTCATCGTCGGCGACCTCCGCGAGCTGGACCAGCCGTATCCCGAGACCGTCGAGCACGACGAAGAGGACGTGCACGTCGTCACTGTCCGGGGTGCGAGCGTCGCCGTCCGCGGTCACGTCGTGCGTGTGTTGTCCGAGGGGGACGACCCCGTCGACCTGCTGCGCGCCGGGGCCACCGCTGTGTGGGGGACCGGCAAGGCGATCTACGGGCTCGACGTCGACCCCACGCTGCACGCCGACGGCTGATCGCGTCCGCCCCGACCGTCAGGGGCGGCGGCTAGTCTGGACGGCACCATGAGCGACCATCCCGACGCCACCGTCCGCGGCGACACCGACCTCGACGTCGTCGATGCCGCAGACCGTCAGGAGGCGCGGGTCGCGTCCGCCACCCGCCTGGCCGACATCGAATCCCAGCCCTTGGCCTCCCGGGCCCAGGCCTTCGGAGAGGTCCACGACGAACTCCGCTCGGTGCTCGAAGGCACCACGGGCGACACCGGTCAGGGCGGTCGATGACGGCCTCCGAGGCGCCGGGGGAGCGACTCGACTCCGTGCTCGCCCGGCGCGGTCTCGCCCGGTCGCGGACGCATGCAGCCCGGCTGCTGTCGGACGGGCTGGTGACGGTCAACGGCGTCGGGGTCGTGAAGGCCTCCGCCCGGGTGGGCGAGTCGGACGACGTCGCCGTCGCCGGTCTCGACCACTACGTCAGTCGTGCGGCACACAAGCTGCTGGGTGCTCTCGACGCGTTCGGTGTCGACCCGACGGGCCGCACGGCCCTCGACGTCGGCGCGTCCACGGGCGGGTTCACCCAGGTCCTCCTCGAGCGCGGTGCCGACCACGTCGTCGCCCTCGACGTCGGCCACGGTCAGCTGGCGAACCCCGTGCGCTTCGACCCGCGGGTCACGATCATCGAGGGCGAGAACGCGAGGTACCTGACGGCCGAGCGGTTCGCGGCGTTGACGACCCGCGCCTCCTCGGTGTCGCTCGTCGTGGCCGACGTGTCCTTCATCTCGCTGACGATGGTGCTGCCCGCGCTCGTGGCGAGCGTGGGTGTGGACAACGACTTCGTCCTGCTGATCAAGCCGCAGTTCGAGGTGGGTCGGCAGGGGGTCCGCGAAGGCCTCGTGCTCGACCCCGTGTTGCGGAACGAGGCCGTCACGACCGTGTTGTGGGCCGCCCACGACCTGGGGCTCGGCACGGCGGGCCTCATCTCGTCCCCGATCGTCGGTGGCTCGGGCAACCGCGAGTACTGTGTGCACTTCTCGGCCTCGGCCGGGACGAATCCGACAGAATGGCTCAGCACGGCCGACAGCTTGACGAGAGGGTGAACGACATCTCTTCGACACGACACATCCTGGTCGTCTCGCACACGGGGCGCCCCGACTCGATCGACGCCGCCCTCGAGGTCTGCGGGCTGCTGGGCGACGCCGGCGTGGTTCCCGTGCTGCCCCGTGACGAGTGGGACGACATCCGTCGGGCCCAGCCCACGGCCGCCATCGACGACGTCGAGATCCTCTTCGACGGCGTGGCCTGCGACGACCTCGAATGCGTCATCGTCCTCGGCGGCGACGGCACGATCCTGCGTGCCGCCGAGTTGATCCGCGGCACCCGGGCACCCATCGTCGGCGTCAACCTCGGGCACGTCGGGTTCCTGGCCGAGAGCGAGCGCGACGAGATGGCCGACACCGTCGCTCGCGTGCTCGCCGCCGACTACGAGGTCGAGGAGCGTTTCGCGCTCGACGTCAAGGTCACCAACCGTGACGAGGTCGTCTACGAGACCTGGGCCATGAACGAGGCGACGGTCGAGAAGGCCTCGCGCGAACGCATGCTCGAGGTCGTCATCGAGGTCGACGGTCGCCCCCTGTCGTCGTTCGGCTGCGACGGTGTGGTCATGTCGACGCCGACGGGCTCGACGGCCTACTCGTTCTCGGCCGGCGGCCCCGTGGTGTGGCCTGCCGTGCAGGCGCTCCTACTCGTGCCGCTCAGTGCCCACGCCCTCTTCGCCCGCCCGCTCGTCGTCGGGCCCGACTCGGTGCTCGCCGTCGAGGTGCTGAGCCGCACCGACGCCCGCGGCATCCTGTGGTGCGACGGTCGTCGCGAGCACGACCTGCCCCCGGGGGCCCGGGTCGAGTGCAGCCGCTCCGACCAGCCCGTGCGACTCGCCCGCCTGCGGACGGGCCCGTTCACGGACCGTCTCGTGGCCAAGTTCCAGCTGCCGGTCACCGGCTGGCGCGGTCCTGCCCCCGTCGAGGACGCCCCCGCTGTGTCGGGCACCTCGACGTCGCCGACCGTCGCAGCGCCCGAGGGCGACCGATGATCGAAGAGATCTCGATCCGCGACCTCGGTGTGATCGGTCGTGCCACGCTGCCGCTCGGTCCCGGCTTCACGGCCGTCACGGGCGAGACCGGTGCGGGCAAGACCATGGTCGTGTCGGCGCTCGGCCTCCTGCTCGGCCAGCGTGCCGAGAGCGGGGTCGTCCGCTCGGGCAGCCCCCAGGCCGTGGTGGACGGCCGCTGGCTGGTCCCCGCCGAGGGGGCCATCGTCGAGCGGGTCCGTGACGCGGGCGGCGACGTCGACGACGGCGAACTCTTCCTCAGTCGTGTCGTCTCGGCCGAGGGGCGCAGTCGTGCGGTCGTCGGCGGGCGTACGGCTCCCATCGGCGTGCTCGGTGACCTCGCCGACCATCTCGTGGTGGTGCACGGCCAGTCCGAGCAGATCCGTCTCAAGTCCGCCGCGGCCCAGCGTGCGGCCGTCGACGCGCACGGCGGGGCCGCCCTGGCCCAGGCCGCCGCACACTACCGCATGGCCTACGACGCCTGGCTGGCCGCCCGCGCCGAACTCGACGAGATCACCCGCGACCGCGACGCGCGACGCGACGAGGCCGAGAGCCTCCGCACCGCGATCGACGAGATCGAGGGGCTCGCCCCCGTGGCCGGCGAACTCGACGAACTCGACGCCACGGCCGAGCGGCTGAGCAACGCCGAAGACCTGCGGCTGGCGGCCGGGCTCGCCCACGAGGTGCTCTCGACCGACGCGGTCGACGGCACCCGCGACGTCGTTTCCCTCGTCGAAGAGGCCCGGCGTCAGATCGAACGCGTCGCGCCTCACGATCCGGCCCTCGAGCCGATCGCCGACCTGCTGGCCGAGGTCAGCGTCCAGGTCGGTGAATCCGCGTCACGCCTGTCGAGCTACCTCGGCACCCTCGACGCCGACGTCGCCGTCGAACTCGAGTCGGTGCAGACGCGTCGCGCCGATCTGGCCGGGCTCGTCCGCAAGTACGGCCCCACCCTCGACGACGTCATCCGGCTGCTCGACGACGGAAGCCGACGCCTGGTCGAGCTCGACGGCGACGACGACCGACTCGCGCACCTCGACGACGACGTGGCCGAGCTGCGGGCCGAGGCCGAGCGGCGGGCGGGCGTCCTGGGCGAGCTGCGCCGCGCCTCCGGGGCCGACCTCTCCACGCGCGTCAGCGCCGAGTTGAGCGCCCTGGCCATGACCGGTGCCGAGATCGTCGTCGAGGTCTCACCGCGCGACGAGCTCGGGACGAGCGGCGGCGACGTCGTGTCGCTGCTGCTGAGGCCGCACCCCGGCAGCGAACCCCGGCCGCTCGGCAAGGGCGCATCCGGCGGCGAGCTGTCCCGCGTGATGCTCGCGCTCGAGGTCGTCATGGCCGGGTCGAGCGACGTGCCCACGTTCGTGTTCGACGAGGTCGACGCGGGCGTCGGCGGATCGGCCGCGATCGAGATCGGTCGACGACTGGCGGCGCTCGCCGAACGGGCACAGGTCATCGTGGTGACGCACCTGGCCCAGGTCGCCGCGTTCGCCACGAACCACCTCCGCGTCGTGAAGGACGCCTCGGGCGAGGTGACCGCCAGCAGCGTGCACCAGCTCGACGGCGACGAGCGAGTCGCCGAGATGGCCCGTCTCCTCTCGGGATTGCCCGACAGCTCCAGTGGCCTCGAACACGCGCGCGAGCTGCTCGAGCTCGCCTCGTCGGCCCGACGACTGGCCACAGCCGACACACGTTCGTAACAGGCGTGGTCTGTCGGAACGGCTCGGTGTGACATAGGATGGAATCCCGTGGTGAACGTTGAGAACTCGGGTCCAGATGCCAGCACGACGAAGCACATCTTCGTCACCGGAGGCGTCGTCTCCTCCCTCGGAAAAGGCCTGACGGCCGCCAGCCTGGGCAATCTGCTCACGGCCCGCGGGCTGCGCGTGGTCATGCAGAAGCTCGATCCGTACCTGAACGTCGATCCGGGCACGATGAACCCGTTCCAGCACGGTGAGGTCTTCGTCACCGACGACGGTGCCGAGACCGACCTCGACATCGGGCACTACGAGCGATTCCTCGACATCGACCTCGGTCAGTCGGCGAACGTCACGACCGGCCAGATCTACTCGACCGTCATCGCGAAAGAGCGACGCGGCGAGTACCTCGGTGACACCGTGCAGGTCATCCCGCACATCACCGACGAGATCAAGCGGCGCATGCGCCAGCAGGCCGACGACGACCCGAAGCCCGACGTGATCATCACCGAGGTCGGCGGCACGGTCGGCGACATCGAGAGCCAGCCGTTCATCGAGGCCGCCCGTCAGGTGCGCCACGAGCTCGGTCGCAAGAACGTGTTCTTCGTGCACGTCTCGCTCGTGCCCTACATGGGCGCGTCCGGCGAACAGAAGACCAAGCCGACGCAGCACAGCGTCGCCGCCCTGCGCTCGATCGGCATCCAGCCCGACGCCCTCGTCCTGCGCAGCGATCGCCCGGTCAGCGAGAGCAACAAGAAGAAGATCGCCCTGATGTGCGACGTCGACGAAGACGCGGTCGTCAACGCGAAGGACGTCGCGAGCATCTACGACATCCCGGCCATGCTGAACGACCAGGGGCTCGACGCGTACATCATCGATCACCTGGGTCTCGGCGAGAAGGCCGGCGACGTCGACTGGTCGGGCTGGCAGCCCGTGCTGACCGCGGTTCACGAGCCGAAGCACGAGGTCACGATCGGCCTGGTCGGCAAGTACATCGACCTGCCCGACGCCTACCTGTCGGTCACCGAGGCGCTCAAGGCGGGCGGGTTCGCGCACCAGACCAAGGTGTCGCTGACCTGGATCCCCTCCGACGACTGCGAGACCCCCGAGGGGGCCGCGAAGGCGCTCCGTGGCGTCGACGGCATCTGCGTGCCCGGCGGCTTCGGCATCCGCGGCATCGAGGGCAAGCTCGGCGCGCTCCGCTACGCCCGCGAGAACGGCCTGCCGGCGCTCGGCCTCTGCCTGGGCCTGCAGTGCATGGTCATCGAGTACGCACGCAACGAGGCCGGCCTGACCGGCGCCTCCTCGTCCGAGTTCGACCCCGACACCGAGTACGCGGTCGTCGCGACCATGGCCGAGCAGGTCGACATCATCGCCGACGGCGACCTGGGCGGCACCATGCGCCTCGGCCTCTACCCGGCCGCCCTCACGCCGGGCTCGCTCGCCGCCGACCTGTACGGCTCCGAGCTGGTGTCCGAGCGTCACCGCCACCGCTACGAGGTCTCGAACCAGTACCGTCAGCAGATCGCCGACGCGGGCCTCCGCTTCTCGGGCACCTCGCCCGACGGCACGCTCGTCGAGTACGTCGAGCTCGACCGCGACGTCCACCCGTTCTACATCGGCACGCAGGCACACCCCGAGCTGCGGTCGCGCCCCAACGACGCGCACCCGCTGTTCGCCGGGCTCGTCGCCGCATCCCTCGAGCGCCACGACGCGAGCAAGCTGTTCGCCGACGAGGCCGATGAGGCCGACGCCGCCGAGGTCGTCGCGTGACCGACGCCTCGGGTGCGGGCACGACGGCCGCCGGGGCGGGTGCCACCGCCGGCGGCCTGCTCGCCGACGAGCCGGCGACGCCGACGGTCACGAAGACCGAGGTCGTCTTCGAAGGCGCCGTCTGGAACGTCAAGCGCGACACCGTCGACTACAACGGCTCGCCGATGGTGCGCGAGTACGTCGCGCACACCGGGGCCGTCGCCGTCCTGGCCGTCGACGACGAGCAGCGCGTGCTCGTCATCAAGCAGTACCGGCACCCGATCCGCACCCGCGACTGGGAGCTGCCCGCGGGCCTGCTCGACGCCGAGGACGAGAGCAAGCTCGACGCCGCCAAGCGCGAGCTCGCCGAAGAGGCCGACCTGCAGGCGACGACCTGGGACGAACTCGTCTCGTTCCACACCACGCCCGGCGGCAACGACGAGATGGTCACGGTCTACCGTGCCACCGGTGTCAGTGCGACGGAGGGTGCGTTCGAGCGCAGCGACGAAGAGGCCGACATCGAGAAGCGTTGGGTCTCGCTCGACGAGATCGTCGACGGCGTCCTCGCCGGACGCCTGCACAACTCGATCCTCAGCATCGCGGCGCTCGCCGCGGTCGCGTCCCGCTGAGGTGCGCGTCGCCCCGTCGGCGCGGCGGCCCCGGCCGTAGCGTGGCCTGGTGACGATCGAGGAGGCGCTGGACCGGTACCTGAGACACGTCTCGGTCGAGCGCGGCCTCAGCCCGAACACGACGGCGGCGTACCGCCGCGACCTCGTCCTCTGGCGGGCTCACCTGGCGGAGGCCGGTCGCCTCACCCTCGACGAGGTCGAGCCCGGGGACGTCGCGACGTTCCCGGCGGCGCTGGCGACCCGCGCCGAGAAGCCGCTGGGCGCCTCCTCGGTTGCCCGGGTGCTGTCGTCGGTGCGGGGGTTCCACCGCTTCGCCCTCGAGGAGGGGCTGGTCGCGGTGGACGTGGCCGCCACCACCCGGCCTCCCAAGCTGCCGAGCCGCCTCCCGAAGGCCATCTCGGTCGGCCAGGTCGAGGCGCTGCTCGCCGCCACCGACGGCGACGAGCCGACCCGACTGCGCGACAAGGCCCTGCTCGAGCTGCTCTACGCGACGGGGGCGCGGGTGAGCGAGGCGGTGTCGCTCAACGTCGACGACGTGGTCGAGGGTGACGTCGTGCGCCTGTTCGGCAAGGGGAACAAGCAGCGCATCGTGCCGCTCGGTAGCTACGCGCGGCGGGCGCTGGACGCGTACCTCGTGCGTGCCCGACCAGTGTTCTCGCCGCGGGGAGAACCGACGCCCGCGCTGTTCCTCGGCACGCGCGGGGCCAGGGTGTCGCGGCAGAACGCGTGGCTCATCATCCAGGCGGCGGCCGAGCGGGCCCAGCTCGGCCTCGAGGTGTCGCCGCACACGCTGCGGCACTCCTTCGCGACGCACCTGCTCGAGGGCGGGGCCGACGTCCGGGTCGTTCAAGAGCTGCTGGGGCACTCGTCCGTGGCGACGACGCAGATCTACACGCTGGTGACGGCGGACGCGCTGCGGGACGTCTACTCGACGGCGCACCCGCGGGCACGATGGGCGTCGTGACCGGGCGCAGACCGAGCCCCGATCGAGCCCCGACCCGGCGCTGACCCCTCGCTGACCAGGCAAAACCCTCAAGCAAGGCATGAGGCTTCCTGGTGACGGGCCGGGCGCGGCAGCCCGTGGGCGTCGGGGGTCGCCGGTACTCTCGTACCCGTGAGCACCAAGCCGACCTCGAGCACCCCCGCCCTCTTCGAGAGCGCTCCGGCGACCGTCCCCGCGAACGGCCCCACCGGGCGCCCGCGTACCGAGTTCCCGACTCCCGAGCCCCTGTCGAGCCACGGCCCGGCCCGCATCATCACCCTCTGCAACCAGAAGGGCGGCGTCGGCAAGACCACCACGACGATCAACCTCGGCGCCGCGTTCGCCGAGTACGGCCGCCGTGTGTTGGCCATCGACTTCGACCCGCAGGGCGCCCTGACCGCGGGCCTCGGCGTGCAGTCGCACGACCAGGCCACGATCTACGACCTCATGATCGGCGCCGTGAAAGACGCCCACGACGTCATCGTGCCCACGCGCGTCGAGAACCTCGACGTCATGCCGGCCAACATCGACCTCTCCGCCGCCGAGGTCCACCTCGTCAACGAGGTCGCGCGCGAGCAGATCCTCGCGCGCATCCTGCGCCAGGTCAGCGACGAGTACGACGTCGTCCTGATCGACTGCCAGCCCTCGCTCGGCCTGCTGACCGTCAACGCCCTCACCGCGGCGCACGGGGTGCTGATCCCGCTCGAGTGCGAGTTCTTCGCGCTCCGCGGCGTCGCCCTGCTCGTCGAGACCATCGAGAAGGTGCGCGACCGGCTGAACCCCGCGATCACGCTCGACGGCATCCTGCCGACCATGTTCGACTCGCGCACGCTGCACAGCCGCGAGGTGCTCGAGCGCGTCGTCGAGGCGTTCGACGACCAGGTGCTCGAGACCGTCATCGGTCGCACCGTGAAGTTCCCCGACGCGTCGGTCGCCGGCACGCCGATCACCAAGTTCGCCCCCGAGCACCCGGCGGCGCAGGCCTACCGCCAGCTGGCCCGAGAGCTGATCGCGCGTGGTGCCGCGGCCTGAGTCGGCAAACGCCGAGGTCGACCCCGACGAGACCGCCCTCGCGGCTCCTGAGGTCTCGCCCGGCTTCGAGGTGCGACTCGAGAACTTCAGCGGCCCGTTCGACCTGCTGCTCTCGTTGATCACCAAGCGCGAGATGGACATCACCGAGGTCGCCCTCAACGCCGTGACCGACGAGTTCCTGTCGTTCCTCCGCCGCCTCGACACCGACGAGAACCTCGACCAGGCCAGCGAGTTCATCGTCGTCGCGGCCACGCTGCTCGACCTCAAGGTGGCGGGGCTGCTGCCGCAGGGCGAACTCGTCGACGCCGAGGACGTCGCACTGCTCGAGGCGCGCGACCTGCTCTTCGCCCGGCTGCTGCAGTACCGGGCCTTCAAGCAGGCCGCCGAATGGTTCGCGCAGCACGGAGCCGCCGAGGCGGCCCGGCACGCCCGCTCGGTGCGACTCGAACAGAAGTACCGCGTCACGACCCCCGAACTCGTCTGGACGCTCTCGCCCGACGGCTTCGCCGCCCTCGCCACCCTGGCGCTGACGCCACGCGAGATCCCCACGGTCGGCCTCGACCACCTGCACGCCCCCCTGGTCAGCATCCGCGAGCAGGCGGCCATCGTCGTGTCGTTGCTGCGTCGCGGCGCGGTCCTCACCTTTCGCGAACTCGTCGCCGGCATCGACGAGAAGGGCGTCGTCGTCGCCCGGTTCCTGGCCCTGCTCGAGCTGTACCGTCACGCGTCCATCTCGTTCGAGCAGGTCGAGCCGCTCGGCGAACTCAGCGTCCGCTGGGTGGCCGAGACCTGGACCGAAGAGAACCTGGCGGCGCTGGGGGCCGATTATGAGGGCTGACGCGACCCGCGCCTCCTCGTCCGTCGAGACGCCCGAGGCCCGGGCCGAGGGGGCCCAGAACCGTGAGGCCGACCCGACCAGCGCGATCGCACGCCAGCTCGAGGCGCTGCTGATGGTCGCCGACGAGCCGCAGCCGCTCGTCGACCTGGCGACCGCCGTCGGCGCGCCGGTCGCCGCGGTGCGGCAGGCGATCGCGGCGCTGGTGGCCGATTTCGACGGGGTCGACGGCACCGTCCGGCGCGGTTTCGAGCTGCGTGAGGTCGGTGGCGGCTGGCGATTCTACGTGCGTGACGAGCACGATCCGGTCGTGCGCGATTTCGTGCTGACGCAGAACCCGACGAAACTGTCCTCAGCGGCTCTCGAGACGCTGGCGGTCATCGCCTACAAGCAACCCATCACCCGCAGCAGCATCGCCCAGATCCGGGCGGTCAACGTCGACTCGGTCGTCCGTACGCTGCTGGGTCGCGGCCTGATCACGGAGTCGTCCACCGACCCCGAGACAGGCGCCATCAACTACGAAACGACAGGCCTCCTCTTGACCCATCTCGGCATCAACTCGCTCGATGAGCTCCCGCTCATCTCGCCCCTCCTCTCGGACGGCCAAGGGGGTTTCGACGATGTCGCGTAGTCAGTCCTCCTCCGACGATTCCGAGCTGGCCTCGGGCGAACGCCTGCAGAAGGTCATGGCGGCCGCGGGCGTGGCCTCGCGCCGCGTCAGCGAAGACATGATCGCCGCCGGTCGGGTGACGGTGAACGGCAAGGTCGTCACCGAGCCCGGCCGACGCATCGACCCGGCGAAGGACAAGATCGTCGTCGACGGCAGCGCCGTGCAGCTCGACGCCACGCGTCGCTACGTCATGCTCAACAAGCCGGTCGGCATCGTCAGCACCCTGAGCGACGAGAACGGTCGCCCCGACCTGCGCCAGTTCACCGAGCAGTACGAAGAGCGCCTCTTCAACGTCGGCCGCCTCGACGTCGAGACGAGCGGCCTGCTCGTCCTGACCAACGACGGCGAGCTCGCGCACGTGCTCGCGCACCCGTCGTTCGGCGTGACCAAGACCTACATCGCGAAGGTCAAGGGCGTCGTCACGCCCTCGGTGCTCAACGAGCTCATGACCGGTGTCGAGCTCGACGACGGCCCGATCGCGGCCGACAAGGCGACGCTCGTCGCCGGTGGCGCGGGTCTCTCCCGCTCGTCCGACTCGTCGCTGATCGAGATCACCCTGCACTCGGGGCGCAACCGCATCGTCCGTCGCATGCTCGAGGCCGTCGGCCACCCGGTCATCGACCTCGTCCGCCGTTCGTTCGGCCCGCTCCACCTCGGCACGCTGAAGGTCGGCCACATGCGGTCGCTGACCAAGGTCGAGCTCGGGGCGATCCTCACGATCTCGCGCGACGCCACGGCGGACTCGACGGTCGACGCCGCCCCGATCACCGAGAGCCCCGACGCCCCCGTCGACGAGGCCGACGTCGTCGAGCTGGCCCTCGCCGACGACGAGGTCGAGAAGGACTACTACGACGAGGACGACGAAGAGTACGACCCCGCCACCGACGCCCGTGCCGAGCGCCGTCGTGCGGCGGCCCGCGACCAGGCCGAGTCGACCTCGCGCCGTGCGCAGGTCCGCCGAGAGCAGGAGGCGCGCCGCGGGCAACGCGACGAGCGACCGACCCGAGCTGGCTACCAGGGCAACCGGAACGACGGACGCTCCGGTGACGAGCGCCCGGTTCGTGGGTACCAGGGCAACAACGACGACGGCCGGGGACGCGAGGGGCGCCCGGCTCGCACCGGTTACCACGGGAGCGACGAGCGTCCGGCTCGTGGCGGCTACCAGGGCCGTGACGGCCGCGGTGAGTCGCGCGGTGGGTACCAGGGCCGTAACGACGACGGCCGAGGCGAGTCGCGCGGTGGGTACCAGGGTCGCAACGACGACGGCCGGGGACGCGACGAGCGCCCCGCCCGTGGTGGCTACCAGGGGCGGGACGACCGCGGTGGGTCGCGTCCCGGCTACCAGGGCCGCAACGACGACGGGCGCGGACGCGACGATCGCGGTGGCTTCGTGTCGCGCGACGACCGTGGTTCGCGAGGCGGGTTCGTCTCGCGCGACGACCGTGCCCCGCGGGGTGGCGGCGACCGTCCGCTGAGCCCGGGTGAAGAGCGCGCGGCGGGCTACCCGAACCGCGACGCCAACCGGGACCCGCGCACCGGACGCCCCTCGGGCATCCGCGCCGGCGGCAAGGCGACCAACCGTGGGTGGGTCGACCGCGGCGCGGCCGAGCGCGGCGAGGACGAACGAGGCGGTCGTGACGACCGCGGTGCCGCCGGTGGCTACCAGGGCGGTCGCGACTCGCGCGACGACCGTGGGGGCTCGCGTGGCGGGTACCAGGGCCGGGACGACCGCGGCGGTCGTGACGACCGTGGGGGTTCGCGGGGCGGGTACCAGGGCCGAGACGAGCGCGGCGGTCGTGACGACCGCGGCGCGTCGCGTGGCGGCTACCAGGGCCGTGAGCAGCGTGACGACCGTGGCGACTCTCGCGGCGGCTACCAAGGTCGCGACGACCGAGGTGGCTCGCGTGGCGCGGGGTACCAGGGCCGCGACGATCGTGCAGGGCGTGACGGCTCGCGCAGCGGCGGCTACCAGGGCCGTGAGCAGCGCGACGACCGTGGCGGTTCGCGCGGCGGTCCCGCGCGCGGCCCGCGAGACGACCGCGGCGGCCGTGACAACCGTGGCGGGCGCGACGACCGTGGCGGGCGCGACGAGCGCGGCGGCGACCGTCCGTACCGTGGCCGACCCGACGCCGGGGGACGTGGTCCTCGAGGGGGCGGCCGGTCGTGACCGACGCGCACCGCACCTCCTCGGCTGACGACGCCACCACGCTCGACGCGCCGATCGATGGCGTGCCGACGGCTGGCGCGCTGACGGCTAGCGTGCCGACGGCTGGCGCGCGGACGGCTGAGGCGCTGACTGCTGACGCGCTGACGTCCGGCAGCCGGCGGCTGGCGGGCCAGGTGCGCATCGTCGGCTCGGGTCTGCTCGGTGCAAGCATCGGTCTGCGACTGCGTCAACACGGGGTCGACGTCATCCTCGACGACGTGTCGCCGGCCGCGCGCAGCCTCGCCGTCGACTACGGCGCCGGGCGGGCACCCGCCGAGAGCGACGACCCCGTGCTCGTCGTCGTCGCCGTGCCGCCCGACGTCACCAGCGACATCGTCGCCCGCGAACTCGACGCCTGGCCCGAGGCGCTCGTGACCGACGTCGCGTCGGTCAAGGTCGCCCCGCTCGCCGAACTGCGGGCGCGCGGAGCCGACGTCTCGCGCTACATCGGCTCGCACCCCATGGCCGGGCGCGAACGCGGGGGAGCCGTCTCGGCCCGCGCCGACCTCTTCGTCGGCCGGCCCTGGGTCATCGCCGGGCACGACGACATCACGTACCGACGCGCCGCCGCCGTCGAGGACCTGGCGCTCGACCTGGGCGCGACCCCGGTCGAGATGACGCCGGAAGAGCACGACGCCGGCGTCGCCCTCGTGAGCCACGCGCCGCAAGTCGTCGCCTCGCTGATGGCGACACGCTTGCGCGACGCGCCCGACGCCTCGCTCGGTCTCGCTGGCCAGGGCGTCCGGGACGTCACGCGCATCGCGAGCAGCGACCCGGTCCTCTGGACGCAGATCCTCGGGGCGAACGCCTCACGAGTGGCCGACGTGCTGCGCGACCTGCGCGCCGACCTCGACCGGGTCCTCGGCGCCCTCGAGGCCCCGGACGCGCCCGGCAGCCGGCGCACCGTGGCCGAGAGCATCGGCGCGGGCAACGGCGGCGTCGCCCGTCTGCCCGGCAAGCACGGACAACAGACCCAGTTCAGCTCGGTGATCGTCATGGTCGACGACACCCCCGGGCAGCTGGCCCGCCTGCTCACCGAGATCGGTGAGATCGGCGTCAACCTGGAAGACCTGCGGCTCGAGCACTCGCCGGGTGCGCAGGTAGGACTCGCGGAGGTATCGATCGTGCCCGAACTAGAAGACCGACTCGTGACCGAGCTCGAAGCCCGGGGCTGGACCGTCGCGGGGGCGTTCGCATGAGCGGCGACCCGCGTGCAACCGGTCCCGTCGACTCGGCCGACGTCGATCCCGAGCGCTCGCCGGGGGAGCACGGCGTCGGCGGTCCCGCCGGCGAGGCCCACGTCGAAGAGCTACGGGCCGAGACCGCCGAGGCCGTGCACCGCCACGTCGTGGTGGCCGTCGACGGACCGGCCGGAAGCGGCAAGTCCAGCGTCAGCCGCGCCTCCGCTGCGTCCCTCGGCTTCGACTACCAAGACACGGGGGCGGCCTACCGGGCTTTCGCCCTGCACGCCCTCGACAGCGGCGTCGACCTCGACGACGCCGAGGCCGTCATCGCCGTCTTGCCGACGTTCCGCTACGCGATCGGGATCGACCCGGCCCGCGCCTCCTCGGTGACGATCGGCGGTCGCGACGTGACGGACGAGATCCGCACGCCGCGCGTGACGACCGCCGTGAGCCACGTGGCCAAGGTGCCCGAGGTCCGACGCTTCATGGTCGACCTCTTCCGCCGCATCATCGCGTCGACCGACAAGCCGGGCATCGTCACCGAGGGGCGTGACATCACGACCGTCGTCGCACCGGATGCCCAGGTCAGAATCCTGTTGACCGCCAGCGAAGCCGCTAGAATGGCCAGGCGTTCGGCCGAGGTGACCGGGCAGAGTGCCGAAGAGACAGCTCGGCAGCTCTCGACCCGCGACCGGCTCGACAGCAAGGTCGTCGACTTCATGACCGCCGCACCCGGCGTCTCCACCGTCGACTCCACCCAACTCGACTTCGACCAGACCGTGCAGGCCGTGGTCGAGCTCGTGCGAGCGAGCACCCCCATTTCTTAAGGAAGTCCCCATGGCAGACGACGACAAGTACCCCGAGCTCGACGAGCAGATGGTCGACCGCATCCAGACGATGCCCGACGAGGACGCCGACCAGCGCGCCCGGGCCCTGCGTGCCGGCCTGACCGACTACGACCTCGACGAGGGCGACATCGACGTCCTCGAGGGCGCCGAGTGGGACCCTGACGCACTGACCTACGCCCCGGCGCTGCCGGTGCTGGCCATCGTCGGCCGACCGAACGTCGGCAAGAGCGCCATGGTCAACCGCATCCTCGGGAGGCGCGAGGCCGTCGTCGAGGACAAGCCCGGTGTCACGCGCGACCGCGTCTCGTACAAGGCCGAGTGGGGCGGTCGCCGCTTCACCCTCGTCGACACCGGCGGGTGGGAGCCCGACGCGATCGGCATCGACCGTTCGGTCGCCATGCAGGCCGAGATCGCCGTCGACCTGGCCGACGCCGTGCTGTTCGTCGTCGACGTCAACGTCGGGGCGACCGCCACCGACGAAGCCGTCGTGCGCATGCTGCGGGCGTCGCACAAGCCCGTCATCCTCGTCGCCAACAAGAGCGACGACGCCCGGAAAGACCTCGAGGCCGCGTCGCTGTGGTCGCTGGGGCTCGGCGAGCCGTTCCCCGCGTCGGCCCTGCACGGCCGCAACGTCGCCGACCTCCTCGACCTCTGCATGACCAAGCTGCCCGCGGTGTCGACCGTGGCCAAGCAAGAGATCGGCGGCCCGCGTCGCGTCGCGATCCTCGGTCGACCGAACGTCGGCAAGAGCTCGCTCCTCAACCGGGCTGCGGGCGAAGAGCGCGTCGTCGTCAACGAGCTGGCCGGCACGACCCGCGACCCCGTCGACGAGCAGGTCGAGATCGCCGGTCGCGTGTGGACCTTCGTCGACACCGCCGGCATCCGCAAGCGCGTCCACCTGCAGCAGGGCGCCGACTTCTACGCGTCGCTCCGCACCTCGGCAGCGCTCGAGAAGGCCGAGGTCGCCGTCGTCGTGATCGACGTCACCGAGCAGATCTCGACGCAAGACCTGCGCATCATCGACCTGGTGCTCGAGTCGGGCCGTGCGCTCGTGCTCGCGTTCAACAAGTGGGACCTCCTGGACGACGACCGTCGCCGCTACCTCGAGCGCGAGATCGAGCAGGACCTCGACCACGTGTCGTGGGCCCCGCGCGTGAACATCTCGGCCCGCACGGGTCGTCACCTCGAGAAGCTCGTCCCCGCCCTCGAGCTCGCCCTCGAGTCGTGGGACACCCGCATCCCGACCGGCAAGTTCAACGCCCTGCTCGCCGAGCTCGTCGCCGAGCACCCGCACCCGCTGCGGTCGGGCAAGCAGCCGCGCATCCTGTTCGGCACCCAGGCCGCGAACCGCCCGCCGACCTTCGTGCTCTTCACGACCGGGTTCCTCGACCCGCAGTACCGCCGGTTCATCACGCGGCGCCTGCGCGAGATCTTCGGCTTCGAGGGCACGCCCATCACGGTGAACATGCGCGTGCGCGAGAAGCGCAAGCGCCCGTAGTCCTTCTCCCGTGCCTGTCCCGTCGACGGATCGGCACCGCCCGCAGGCTCGCCTGTGGACTGAACGCCCGGTTGTGGATCGTTTCCACACCGGGCGTTCTGCATTGCTAGGGTGGCTTTCATTGGTCGCGATATGTGAATGTCGCATGACGGAGGGCGAGGGTGCATGGCAGACCTGGTGGTGGACGAGAAGACGTTGACGTCCGTTGCGTGGCGGGTGTCGACGGCGGCCGTCGACGCCGAGGTGTCGGCGACGCTGACACTCGGGTCGGCGGCCGACGTCGGCTCGCCGAGCGTGGCGGGGGTCCTCGACGAGGCGACGGGGCAGTTGGTGAGGCGGGCGGGGTTGGCCGTCGAGGCCATCCAGGCGGTGGGTGACTTCACGACGACCTTCGTGCGCGAGTTCGAGCAGGTCGAGTCCCGGCTCGCTGCCGGACTGCCGGCGGACGACCCTGCGGGGGTGGGCTCGAAGTGAGCACCGACGACGACCCGGGCGTGGGCTCGGTGGAGGGCATCAGACAGCTCGCGAAGACGAGGCGAACCGAGGTCGACGATCTCGAGGTGGCTGCCTACCGGTTGGCCGAGGCGGCGAGCTGGGGTGCCGAGTGCTGGCGGGGGCAGTCGGGCGAGCAGTTCGTCGCGTCGATGACCGACGTGTCCACCGAGGTGACTGCTGTCGCCCGGGGCCTCGAACACCATGCGGCGGCGCTCGAGGCGTACGCGGTCGACGTGTCGTTGATCCAGGGGTCGCAGCAGACCCTGGAGGCGCGGCGTGCGATGGCCGAGCAGAACATCCTCTCGACGGGGGTCGCCCTGAAGACGATCATGCGTGAGGCGCAGGGCGCGGCGCGGGACGACCTGATCGGCATCGTCGTGGAGTCCGAGTACCGCTCGGGTGAACGGTCGACCTTGCAGCGCCGCATCGACGACGAGCAACGAGAACTCGAGGTCGTGGCGGGCTTGTGGACCGACCTGGTCGAAGAGCGGGCTGCGGCTGATCGCCGGTGCATCGCTGCGCTGCAGAGCCCCGAGGCGATGGGGGCGTTGCCTCAGGTCACCGGGGAGGCCCTGGCCGCGGGGTCGTCCGAGGAATTGCTGGCGTTGCTGGCAGGGCTCTCGGCCACCGAGCTGACGATGCTGCTCGAGCAGCACCCCGAACTGGTCGACAAGGCGTTCCTGGCCGATCCTGAGCGGGTGCGGGCCTGGTGGGACGAGCTCGGGCAGCAGGGTGCGCGGAACCCCGACGGGCTCACTGCGATGCAAGTGGCGCTGGTGCGAGGGGCGCCAGCGATCATCGGAGCGCTCGACGGTCTGCCGCCGTCGGTGCGGGTCGCGGCGAACGTGTTCAACGCGAAGCGTCGGATGGCCGAGATCGACGAGATGGTGGGGCCGATCAAGCGCAGGGGGCTGGAAGGCGACGATGAGCTGCTGGCCGCACTGGCGCGCGAGCGCGCGTACCTCACGGACGCTGTGGCGGAACCACCTCACGTCCAGCTTTATCTCTTCGACCCGTCGAAGAGTCGAATCATCGAGATGATCGGGGAGTGGAACGACAAGACCAGGACGGTACTGACCTACGTGCCGGGAACGCTGACGAACATGGACTCGTTCTACCGGGACCCCGAAAGTGTGCAGCAGATGGCGCGGTGGCTGCACGATAGCGACGCGAGCAAGACCACGGTCGCGTTCGTGTTCAAGGACGGGTTCTTTCCTGGAGGGGCGGAGGGCAGCAAGAACCCCGCCGAGTTCGTCGGGGCCTTCGCCGAGGCGAACGACCCCGAATTCGCTCGTAAGTCGAGCAAGACCCTGTACGACTTTCAACGAGGATTGGCGGTCGACCCGGTCTCGCTCAAGCCCGGCCATCGAGAGATCGCGATCGGCCACAGTTGGGGGCTCGCGAACATCACGTCGGCCGAGGTGCGGGGTGCCACCTACGACAAGGTCATCTCGCTCGCTGGCGCGGGCATGCCGCCCGAGTGGCAGGCGCGTCCCGGCACGACCTACACCGATTACAGCTACTGGGACTTCCTCCAGGCTGCCCAGCGCACGGGTGGTGTCTGGGAAGGGCGTAACCCGAACCGGTCGGATGAGTTCGACTCCAAGGGGTACTACCTGGGGCCTGATGACATCAGGTTCGGAGACATGGCCAATCTGACACCTCTCACGAAGCTGGATGACAATCATTCACTCGTTGCCGAATCCAGCGAGGCAAACGCCGCTGTGAGAGATGCCCTCACGAAGGAAGTCCATCCGCATGTTCGTTAGAAGGATGCCCCAGCGACCGTGGCTGGTTGCAGCCGCAATATCCATCGCTGTTGCAAACCTCGTCGCGTGTTCGAGTCCGAGCAGCGAGGACACGAAGAGAGAGAAGTACATGGAAGAGGGATCTGACCGAGTCGATCTCGGTCAATTGCGGCAAGACATCCGTGTCGTTCAACGCCGCCTCGTGTCCATGGGGTCTGAACTCGTCGAAGGGAGTGTCGAGGAGTCATCGAACGGCGTTCTCATGTCCTGTTCGGGTGGCCGGCACCAATGGACGGGGTCGACGACCGCCGAGTACTCGACCATGCCAAGCCAGGAGGAGTACTACCGCCTGGTCGAGGCAGAGCTTGAGGGGTCCGATGAGCTGACGACGTCTCGACAGTTCTCACCAGATGGCGAAGACGAATGGCTCATAGTTCGAGGCGAAGACGGTACTCGCTACTCGATCACCCTCTGGGCGGGTATCTCGAAGGTGCAAGTGTCGGCGAGTTCGTGGTGCTTCATGGTTCAGCCGGGGCAGACGGAGCGTGGTCGGTTCTGAGGGTGGGACGTCCGCCATTGGCGTGCCACAGCTACAGGGACTTCCTGATGGAGGCGCAGCCGATCGATGGTGTCTGGGGCGGGCGGAACCCGAACCGGTTGGGTGAGTTTGAGTCGCGCGGATTCTTCGTGAATCCACGTGGCGTGGAGCTGGAAGGAACTGGGGCCAGTCACAGACCGGCCCGGAAGCTGGACGCCAACCATGCGCTCGTCGCGCATGAAGTCAATGACAATGCGGTGGCGAGAGCTGCCCTGAAGGAAGAGATTCACCTGAATGCGTCGAAATGATGTGGCGCGCATCTCGGTACGGTGTGCAGCCGTGTTCGTAGTGTTGTCCTGCTTCGTCGTGGGTTGCGCAAGGGAAACCCCGGAAGACCTTGAGCAGATGAAGTACATAGACGAGGAGACCGATCGAGTGGATCTCCCGGCCTTGAAACGCGACATCATGGTGACTCAGCGGGAACTGGCGTCCATGGGGGATGCGGAGAGCATCGTGGGCATGCTCGAACCAGCGACCGGAGTCCTGATGTCGTGTTCCGGGGGGCGACACCAATGGACGGGTTCGACGACGATCGAGTACGCCGAAGCAAAAGAACAAGAGGCGTACTTCTCCCTGGTGGAATCGGAACTGGCTGACTCCGCGGACTTCCGCACCGAACGGGTGTTCACGCCCGACGGCAGAGACGAATGGCTCGTCGTGTGGAGCAAAGATGGAACTCGTTACTCCATCACGGTCTACACGGGGCTCTCGAAAGTCCAGGTGTCGTCGAGTTCGTGGTGCTTCACGGTTCAGCCGGGGCAGACAGAGGGTGGTGAGTTCTGAGGGTGGGATAGGGCACCATTGGTGTTCGTGAGACGAGCGGACGGGGTGCGAAGGTGACGGGCGCTGGGCTGTGGCACCGCGCCTCCTCGGGGGTGGGGTTGTCGGCCGCGGCCGACCGGGTGTGGCAGCGGCTGCAGCTCGACCGGCTCGCCGGCGGGCGGCACTCGGGGTATGTGATCCACGAAGACATGCGGCAGCACCCGCGGACCGTCCGCAGCTTCGTCGGCATCCGGTGGCTGCTGTTCGGCGAGACCGTCGTCGGGCTCACCGCCATCTTCATCGCCGCCGTCCTCACCAGCCGCGGAGAACACGTGCCGTGGGCCGTGTGGTTCCGGTCCACCGTCGTCCTCTTCATCACCGCCTCGCTCTACGTCTTCGCATGGAGGGCACAGCTCGGCTACTACTGGGCCTACTCACGCCTCCGCCTGTTCAGTCGCATCTTCCCGATCGTGACGCTCATCATCGCCACCATCCCCGGGCTCTACCCCGGATGGATGGTCGTCGAGCAGATCGTCTTCTCGCTGCTGATGATCGGCATCGGCGACCTGCTCACCAGCGACCACATGCGCGCGGCCTTCCCGCGGCCGACCAAACCCGACGCGGTCGACGGCGCGAGCTGAGAGCCCGCTCGCCCCGCACCACGCCACGAGGTAAACAACCCGCCATCCGATTCCGTGGCGGGGTGTTTACTTCGTGGCGGGCAGGCGGGCTGGCGGGCTGGCGGGCTGGCGGGCTGGCGGGCTGGCGGGCGGGCAGGCAGGCCGGGCGGCCGCAGACCCGAGGAGGCGCGGCCTAGTCGCCCGCGCGAGGCACCATCTCGACGTCGGCGGGCTCGACCACGTGCCCGTCGCCCGTGACGAACGCGACCCGCACGGGCTCGCCCGACCGGGCGACGCTGAACCGGCGTGCGGCGCCGTCGGGGTGCGGATCGTGCTCGTCGCCCCAGACGGCGAGGGCGGCCAGCACGGGGGCGAGGTCGCGGCCCGCGTCGGTGAGCAGGTACTCGACGCGCTCTCGGGCCCCGGCCTCACGGTAGGTCGATCGCTCGAGCACGCCCGCAGCGACCAGCGAGTCGAGCCGCGCGGTCAGCACGTCGGGCGACAGGCCGAGTCGCGCCCGGAACTGCGAGAACCGCGTGTGCCCGAGCAGCGCTTCGCGCACGACGAGCAGCGCCCAGCGCTCGCCGAGCAGGTCCAAGCTGCGCGCGATGCCGCAGCGCGGATCGAGGGGTCCACGTGATGCCATGCCGACACCCTACCTCGGTAGGCTTTTCGTATCCAGGGTGCTAGCGTCGCCGTCATGCCCCGTGATCTCGCTGCGTCCGTTCGTCCGACCGGGCCGGACCGGCTCGCGTTCTGGACCTGCGCCTCCGTCCTCGCCCTCGCCCTGTGGACGAGCGGCGCCGCGACGCCGGTCTACCCGCTCTACGCGACGGACTGGCAGCTGACGCCCTTCGTGACGACCGCGATCTTCGCCGTCTACCCGCTCGTCCTCGTCGTCGTGCTGCTAGTCTTCGGCGGCCTCAGCGACACGATCGGTCGGCGGGCGAGCATCCTGCTCGGCGTGAGCGCGTCGATCGTGGGCGTGCTGCTGTTCGCGTTGGCTCCGGACGTCGGCTGGGTGCTGGTCGGCCGCGCGTTCATGGGCCTCGGCGTCGGCCTGTCGCTCAGCCCCGCCACCGCCGCCATGATCGACATCGCCGGGCCCGTCAACTCGGCCCGCACCGGAGCCATCAGCACCGCCTCCACCGCCGTCGGCCTCGTCTTCGCGACGCTGCTCGGGGGAGCGCTCGTCCAGTACGCGCCCGAACCGCTGCACCTCACGTACTGGGTGCTGCTCGTCGTCGAGGTCGGCGTGCTCGTCCTCGTCTGGCGGCTGCCGCGGGACCGGGACGAGCAGGCCGGGCGCTGGAGGCCACGGTGGCCGAGCGTGCCGCGCGCGCTCCTCGGGGCCGTGGGGGCCGCGGCCGTCTGTGTCAGCGCCTCCTACGCTCTGGGGGCGGTCGTGCTCTCGCTCGGAGCCGAGATCGGCGTGACCTTGATCGGCAGCGACAACGCGTTCGTCACCGGTGCGGTGATCGCCCTGTCGATGGTGGTCATCGCCGTGGTGGCACTGGCGTCGCGACGGGTGCCGGTGGTCGTCGCCGTCGTCGTGGCCGCGGTGGCGACGGCGCTCAGCTTCACGGCGCTCGTGCTGGCTGCGGCACAGCAGTCGTTGGGGTTGTTCCTGGCGTTCTGCGTGCTGTCGGGGGTCGGCTACAGCCTGTTCTTCGCGTCGGGGCTGGGGATCGTGTCGCGGTTCGCTCCGGAGCATCACCGCGCCGGGACGTTGTCGGCCGTCTACCTCGTCGCCTACCTGGTGCAGGGGGCGACCGCGCTGTGGCTCGGCGCGCAAGCGACCCGCGGAGGGCTCGAGAGCGCCGTCGACGTCGGAGCCCCGGCGATCGTCGGGCTGGCGCTCGCGGCGATGGTGGCCGTCGTGGTCGTGATGCGCGGGCGGGAGCGGCGCGGGCGGGTCGCGGCGTAGGGGCGGCAGGGCTTAATGCAGGAGGCGCGGGTCGGGCAGGGTGCGCGGGGTGCGGACGACAGGGGGTCGGCTTGCATCCCGCCACGAGGTAAACACGCCGCCACGCGATCTCGTGGCGGCGTGTTTACCTCGTGGCGGGGCGGGGCGCGTCACGACGCCGGGAAGTGGTCACCGCGCCAGGACTAAACCTGGCGCGGTGACCACTTCCTGGCGTCGTACGCGGGCGATGCGGGCGGCGCGGCCGCCCGGCACCTACCGCCAGCGCCGCAGCGCCACGCGCTGCACCACGTTCAGCACGGTGTCGCTCAGCGTCCCGAGCAGCGCCAGCAGCACGATGGCGAGGAAGATCCGGTCGACGCGTCCGTTCGACTGCGACTCGGTCAGCAGGAAGCCGAGGCCCATCGACGACGCGATCAGCTCGGCCGCGACCAGGAACAGCCACGCCTGCGCCAGCGCGAGCCGCAGTCCCGACACGAGCGACGGCAGCACGGCCGGCAGCTGCACCCGGGTGAAGAGCGACACCCGCCGTAGGCCGTAGGCGCGTCCGGCCTCGACGAGCTGCGGGTCGACGTGCCGCAGCGACCCCGCGACCGTGGTGAACACCGGGAAGGCCGCGCCGATCGCGATCAACGTCACCTTCGAGTCCTCGCCGATGCCGAGATACAGGATCAGTAGTGGCACCCAGGCCAGCGACGGCACCGCGCGCACGGCCGCGATCGACGGGGCGAGCAGCGCTTCGCCCACCCGCGACAGCCCGACGACGGCGCCGACGACCAGCCCGATCACCGATCCGACCACGAACCCGATCAGCACCCGCTGCACCGAGATGGCGACGTAGAGGCCGAGCTGACCCGTGGCGGCGAGGTCCACTCCTGCCCGCACCACGTCCGCGGGGGACGGCAGACGGTACGAGGGCACTCCGCCGACGGTGGTGGCGAGCACCCAGGCGGCGAGCACGGCGGCCGGCACGAGCACCCCGAGCAGTGCCAGGCGGGGGGGAGGGGTCGCGCCCGGGGTGCCCGGGCGTCGCGGCGCGGTCGACCCGGTCGAGGAGGCGCGGCGTCCGTTCTCCGCGACCCGCGCCTCCTGCGGTCCTGACGAGGAGGCGCGGTGCGCGTCGGACGCGACCCGCGCCTCCTCGAGGGGGGTGCCGGTCACGGCGTGTGTGACGTCGCCGCGCCGGGCTCCGTCGACGACGGTGCCCGAGCCGCGCGTCGCTTCCGAGCGGACGGCCTGGCGGGCGTCCGCCTCACGGCCGCTGAGGTTGTCGCTCACGAGGTCGACGCGGCCTTGGCGTACGAGTCGTCGAAGAGCGAGTCGAGGGCGGCGTCGACGTCGTCCTGCGAGGGGACGTCGCCGGACTCGACGAGGATCGGGCCGACGGTCGAGAGGACGGCCTGCTGGTCGGCTCCGGGGGCGGGGTCGATGTCGAGGTGGGTGCGGTCGATCACCGTGGTGGCGACGGCGGGGTCGATCGCGGCGGCCTTCGCCAGGATGGCGGCGGTCTCGTCCGGGTTCTCGAGCGCCCAGGCGCGGGCCTTCTCGTACGAGTCGACGACGACCTGCGCGACGTCGGGCGACGCCTCGAGGAACGACTCGGTCGCGTTGAGGAACCCGTAGCTGAGGAAGTCCACATTGCGGTAGAGCAGCTTGGTGCCCGACTCGGCCTCGCTCGCGGCCATGATCGGGTCGAGTCCGGACCAGGCGTCGACGCTGCCGTTCTCGAGGGCGGCGCGTCCGTCGGCGTGCTGCAGGTTCTGGATCGTCACGTCCGACGCGCTCAGCCCGGCCTGGTCGAGTGCCTGCAGCAGGAAGAAGTACGGGTCGGTGCCGCTGGTGGCCGCGATCGTCTTGCCGCGCAGGCCTTCGACGTCGGTGATGGTCGAGTCGCCCGGGACGACGAGCGCCGACCACTCGGGCTGCGAGTACACGTCGATCGTCTTGATGGGGGAGCCGTTCGAGCGGGCGAGCAGCGCGGCCGAGCCAGCGGTCGAGCCGACGTCGACCGCTCCGGCGCGCAGCAGCTCGTTGGCCTTGTTCGAGCCGGCCGACTGGGTCCAGTTGACGGTGACTCCGTCGCCGAGGGCGTCCTCGAGGTAGCCCTGGTCCTTCACGACGAGGCTGAGCGGGTTGTAGGTCGCGAAGTCGATGTCGAGGGTGTCGGTCGACCACTCGCCGTCGCTCGCGCCGGTGCCTGCCGCGTCGGCCGAGCCGGTGCCAGCGTCCTCACCCGCGACGCAGCCGGTGAGGAGGAGGGCGCTCGCCGCGGCGAGGGCGAGACCGCCGGCCCAGGAGGCGCGGGTGCGGGTGGTGGGGGAGGTGCGAAAGGTCATCGGTTCGTCTCCGTGCTGTCGGGGGCGGTGCGGTGGTCGGATGCGGTCTTGGTACCGGCGTATGCGTCGGCGGTCGTCGCGGTCAGCGCGCGGGTCGTCGAGTTGCCGGCGTGGACGCGGTGGACGCCGAGGTCGGCGAGCAGCTGGAGGCGCAGCTCGGCCAGGGCGGGGTCGTCGCGGTCACGGGGTCGGTCGCCGGGCACGGTGACGATGCGCTGGATGCTGTGGGCTCCCGCTGCGGTGTCGGCGTGCGCCGCGCCTCCTGCGGTAGCGACGGCCGCGCCCGTGGTGCCGGCGGACTGCTGCTGCGAGAGGTCGGCGAGGACGACGATGCGATCGGCGAGGTAGAGGGCTTCGTCGACGTCGTGGGTGACGAGCAGGACGGTGGTGGGTTCGGCGCGGTGGATGTCGAGCAGCAGGTCGTGCATGCGGAGGCGGGTGAGGGCGTCGAGGGCTCCGAACGGTTCGTCGAGCAGCAGCACTTTGGGGGCCCGGGCGAGGGCGCGGGCGAGGGAGGTGCGTTGGGCCATGCCTCCGGACACCTGGCGGGGGCGGAGGCCGGCCGAGCTGCCGAGTCCGACGAGGTCGAGCAGTTCGGTGATGCGGGCGTGGCCTGCGGCCTTGTCTGGTTTGCTGCCTCGCTCACCTTTCGGCAGACCGAGTTCGACGTTCTGGCGGAGGGTGCGCCAGGGCAGGAGGCGCGGCTCCTGGAACGCGATGGCGCAGCGTTGGTCGGTGGGCCGGGTGGGGGAGTCGTCGATGTCGACGGTGCCGGCATCGGGCTGGTCAAGGCCACCCACCTGGCGCAGCAGGGTCGACTTGCCGCAGCCGGAGGGGCCGACGATGGCGATGATCTCGCCGGCCGTCACGTCCAGGTCGAGGGCGTGGAGGACGGGGCGCTCGCCGAAGCGCCTCCCGACGCCGCGCAGACGGATCGGCAGAGCCGAGGAGGCGCGGGTCGTCGAGGTGGGCATGTCACGACGGTAGGTGCGTGCGTGGTCTGCCGGGGCGGCGGGTGTAACGGGGCGAAACACTCCGTTCGGTCCGCCCCGCGGTCGCGTGGTGTCGGCCTGTCGTCGTCGCCCGTCCCCGTGGTTGCCGCCGGGTCGTGGCTCGTCTTGCCCGCCGGGCCGCCCTCGTCCGTGGCCGGTCTCAGGCACCCCCATTCATCGGCTATAGTTGTGGGGTTGCCTCGGTCGGGGCAACACCAAGACCTGGGTTGCAATTCGAACTCGGATCTCGGGCTGTGGCGCAGCTTGGTAGCGCACTTGACTGGGGGTCAAGGGGTCGCAGGTTCAAATCCTGTCAGCCCGACCATGGAACATAGGAATGTCGTGCAGAAGCTTGGGCATGATAATGCTGCTTTTTAGGCGTTCCAGGTTATCGTCGCCGCAACGCTTGTCTTGGTTCAGTCGTGCGCTGATCGCCGCGAATCGGGAATAGGGTCGACGTTAAACGCCCGAGGCGAAAACCTAGAAGACACCATTTGGTGGCTTGCAATTCTAGGAAGACTTCTCCAAATTCGGCTTGTGGCTGTGGGGCGGCAAAATTTGACCTTGAAACTAAGGGTCAATTGGTTGTGACGAAACTGTTAGCCCAACTAGCATGAACTATGAGTAATTCTCCGCAGGTAGGAATGGATGGCCTGCAAATTCGAAAAATGCCCAGTGGCGGCAGGGGTGAATACGAGCTGGTAGGCAGGCAGGGCCCTATCAATGCCGCCGATTTCATCGGGCGAGAATTCCTATTCTCGTTTCCATCCCTAGAAAAGCGGACGTCGGTTCAACTTACCAATCAGGGTGGCAAAAGGCGCTTGCGCCTAATGAACTTGCATTTTCCCCACTTAGCTCGTCAACTCGCAACGCTACTTCTGCTGCCAAGAAATGCGCGCGATGAAAGACAAGTTTCTCAGGCTCTGCCTATCTTACTTCAGGATAGGTATATTCTTGACTTCTCTTTCGAATATATACGCAGCGACTTAGGCTCCGCATTAATTAAGCCAACTCGTCTGTTGGCGCGCTCGGGCGATATTGGTGTTGGGGCACCCCACGAGGAAATCGATGTGGGCGAGAGAATCAGCCGTCTAGCTCGTCTTCATGAGCGGACTAGGAGCCTTCCTGGCGATTTGGATGCTCTCATAGCTTCTCAAGCTCGCTTCTTCGAAACGGACGCGCCTGTAACAAAGCAAGATGAGCTCGTTGTTCGCAGAATAATAGAAGAGTTGACGGCCACTGACGATGAGTACCTTAGCGAAAGCGATCCACTGCCTAGGCTTGAGTATCTGGCGGGCCTAAGTAGCGACCAGGTCGGAATACCAACCCCCGTCGAGATCAGCCAAGAAGTACCGGAGATCAAGTTGCGGTCCGAGCATATCTATCGTGCTCGAAGAATACGGTCGTCAGCGTCAGTGCGGTTCAAGGAGCAACTTCGGCGTGTCTACAACTCTCGCTGCCTCATGTGCGGCTTCCGGGCACCGGGTCACCCGGGGCGAATGCTTCCGGGCGTTGACGCGGCTCATATTTTACCGTACGGAAACTATGAATTAGACGTAGTTCAAAACGGGATGATCCTTTGCAAATTGCATCACTGGGCTTTTGACAGCCACATTCTTGAGCTTCGATCGGATGGAACCGATTATGTCATTTCGCTTGTACCTGACGCCGAACTACTGCTTCGTGAAGATGAGCGAACGTTGCGAGAATTGGAAAGCGTTTGTGGGTTTGTGCCTCCCCAGTTCCTACCTAAGCGCAAGTCGGACCGACCCAGTCGCATCTATTTAGACATTCTTTACGAGCGTGCTTAAGAAATAAATGTGACGATTAGGCTATCGACTTGACAGAGGAGGAAATCGAAGTCTCGGAACTGTTTCGGATTGCACCAACTAGGCGACTACCAATCCACTCAATGACATTAACTGTCACGGCGTTACCGCAAGCATGATACCGAGCTGAATCTCTTTTTTCAATGTCCCGAATTGAGTCCGGAAGATCTGTCCAGCCGTCAGGGAATCCCTGGAGACGCTCAGCTTCAAGGGGCGTCAATCTTCGGACTTTTCCTTCAGGATAAGAGACGTAGTTTCGGGACCAGTCTGTGCCTGTGTGGCGGGCAGACTCAGCATAGAGGCAATGGGCGAGTTTCTTGACGAATCCCCGCTGAGCGTCTCCAACGCTGATCGCAAAGGGGGAAACAGGTTTCGGCCCATTCGATCGGCTCTTCTCAGAATCCCGATCGCCGCATTCTGGCTCAAAAAGTACCGCTGCGGCGGCCGCTGGTTTTCCAAGAGTTCCGACAATGAAGACTCGCGTTCGACTCTGGGGGATGCCGAAGTGTCTACTGTCAAGAACTCGCCACGCCACGCCATACCCGAGGTCGGCCAGCGTTCGAATGACAAGTCCGAAATCTCGTCCTTGGTTGGAAGAGAGGAGACCCGCAACGTTCTCGATGACGACAACTTCGGGGCGACGCGCTTCAAGTAGCCGAGCAAACTCGAAGAAGAGTCCTGATTGATTGCCATTAAGTCCGCTCCTTGGGCCCATTCGTGCTAGTGAGATGTCTTGGCATGGAAATCCGCCAGCCCATACGTCGGCTTCTGGGATGTCCTTGGGCTGCACATCCCTAATGTCTCGTTTCCGTGGAACTTCTGGCCAGTGTCGTTCAAGAACGTCAGTACAGAAATCTTTGATTTCGCACTGCCAAACCGTTTTCATCCCGGATCGCTCGAATCCGAGGTCAAAGCCGCCTATGCCGGCGAAAAATGAAGCTACTCGGAGAGAGGGTGACAAAGACTTACCTATCTGTTTTCCTGGCTGAAGGACTAGGACCACTATAGGCAGCACCTCCGACATTCATCTTCTCGAGGTCTCGTCGAGCGTGGTCTCTGAGCCTGCTCCGATCGAATGGTCTCTACTCTCTTCAGGCACGGAGCCGACGTAGCCGAGAGGAGCGTCGGCGCGGCGGTCGGCACGACTGTTCAGTCGACGGGGTGTCACCACCGGTTTGGGGCTGGCCAGCGGTCACGAGTGGTTAGTCACGGATGGAGGCAATCGGAGGTGTTGTACCGCGCTAGGCCGCCGCAGACCTTCTGTCAAAACGTGATGGCATCCAACACGTTCTGAAACTGTCCATCGGTCATCCCTTGACGAACCTGCCCACACCCCTGCGCGATCGAGCGCCAGCCAGCACCTGTCCTCGAGTAGCTTTGCCGCAATGCAGATTGACGCGGACAACCGGACCAGCTGGTGGTGCCGGCGAATCGGCCCGGGGCGTGCTAACGACGGGGGTAAGCAGGTGCATGACTTTATGTCCATAAAGTCCGAGGTGCATGGAGCGCCTGTAGCGGCACCGGCTGCTGTCAAGCATGTTTTCACCCGGAGCTTCATCGGTACCGGGTGTCGAGTGGCTAACCAATGCCGTGGTGGGTCATAACAACCGTGCTGTGGACCAGGGCGGCGATGGCCATATTGTGCGCTAGGTTCACTCCAACGACCGTTCTGCTTCCACTCCGGCTTTGTAGAAAGTAAGTCCGACACGAGCTCCGTGCGGCACAGACTGGTAGGTGGTTTTGGCGCGGATCGTCTACAACGAACATTGTCGAATAGACTGCCGTCACAGGTGTTGGTGATCGATTCGGTCATGGCCCGCGCCCGTCGAAAAGAATCCGGCCATTGACATGGGGAAAGCAAGTCATAAATGTGGGTATACGAGACTGATGAAGACCCAAAGAGGAAACATCACTGGAGTAAGAACACGGCCGGCTTCACGATTGAATACGGAATTAAAGTCTCGAAGTGCCCCGCGAATCTTTCTCTTGCCACCATTACCGCCCTCCTAAACAACGGATTCGAGTTCTACCGACCAAAACGATCGCGGGACTTTCCAACCCGTATCTACGCCGTGTTGGACGGCGTCGTTTACAGGGCAAGCCCCACGAATCCAGGCGTGTCTTACCATGGGTTTCCGGAGCTTCGCGAAAACCTCCCGCCGTCTCGAGAGGTGCGCGAGGCTCTGCTCGAACTTGCGAGAAAAGATGGCAGCGAGGAAACGGTGAAGAAATGGCTGAAGTGAACGAATCCGCGCTTTCAGTCGATTTCGCTTGGGAAGAACCTCTTGGAAAAGTTACAGCTGCGTCTTTATCTCGAGGGAGCCTGCGGCTGTTTGCCAACGGCAATCTTTTCTGGGGCTCGGCGGAATTTAAGTGGACTTGGGTCGAATTGCTCGAATGGCTCGCCTCGAACTGGTTAGCCATTTCAGTGGACGACGGCTTACCCTTCGCGGCTGAGCCAACCAGTTCATGGGATTTGACACCAGCTAAAGTTGTGTCGAACTCATCAGGAAGCCTGGCAGAAGATTATGAGATGGCTCTTTGGGAGTTCAGAGAGACTCACGATTTTGCTAGAGCGTTACCTGGGACGTTACCGCCTTCCCTCATTGTTTGGAGGGAGGGGCTCGGCGGGCACATCCTTACGCAGGATTCTCATCACCGATTCAGGAGATGGATCTTGGTAGAGCAGTTCCTAGTTTCGATTGGTGAAGAGATAGCTGCCAAGATAGAGGCCGGCACAGACGCGCGGAGTGTCCGCGCAGTCAAGTCGTGGCGCAGTCGAAATTCCTCTGTAGAAGCGGACATTGTGAAACAGGTAACCGGGCTGACATCTCGCGAAGCGCCCGCAGTCCTGGCAAATTGGCGTTTCCAGCACAACGGCCGATCTCTTGCGGACGCGGTCGCCAGGAGCGAGGTGTTGGCGGCAGCCCGTATGGCGTCTGAGCTCCCGAGCGAGACTGTTGCTGCTGTTCTGGCTGAAATTGCGTCAGCTCGCCGCGGTAGCCATACGGCCGTAGATGAGCTCATGGAGCGGGTTTTGGTTGACTCCGAGGAAGTCGCCGTTCTCGTTCCTTATGCCCAGGGGCACTGGGTTGCCCAGCGCACCCGTTCGGTCCTCGGCCTCTCCCCTCACGAGCGACTCGACCCCGGCGCCCTGCTGAATCGGCTCGGAGTCGAGTATAGAGAAGTATCTCTTGGGGTCGAAGGAATCGATGCTGTGGCAGCGTGGGGTGAGGAATATGGCCCTGTAGTTGTCATCAATCGCGATGGCCGTCACAGTAATTCTGAAGTGGGTCGAAATGCAAGCATCGCTCATGAGATAGCGCACCTGATTCTTGATAGGCACGAGGCGCTGCCTGCGGCTGAGGTCCTAGGCGGCAGAGCGAATCCACGGGTTGAACGGAGAGCCAGGGCGTTCGCTGCAGAGCTGCTCATTCCACGCTCAACGGCTCGTGAGGCTTTCGACGTTAGCCAGGATCGGGGCGACATCATGATCGCAGTGCGCGAATTAAGCCGGCGTTATGGCGTGAGTCTTGAAATCGCAGCCTGGCAGGCAAGAAACGCTGACCGCCCGCTCAATCCAGTCGCCCGCAAGACGCTGGCGACGCTGGTCTCAGCTCCATGGCAGTTTTAGCATGGGGCACTGCTTGCAAGAGTCGTGAGACCTGCTAAGCCTTGCTATGCGTCGCGGCAGCGTGGAAATCGGCCTGAGGCTATCGTCTGCAAAAAGGAAAAAAGTGTTGCCACATTTTGGCAGGGTCTAGGCAAGAGTTGCAGCCCGCACTAGATGAGCTGTGTCCGTCCTGCCTTGTCGCCTGGCCCCGTAGATGATCGGGAACTAGATGCAGCTGGGTACGTGTAAATTGTTCCAGGAAGCAAGGCGCGGCTGCTTGGTCTTCGTATAGGTGCTCGAGGTGAAATTGCGGATGAAGAGTCGGGGTGAGGGCTGAATAAGGCCGGTGCCCCAGGCTAGACGGTGAACTTGTACTCGTCGACCTGGTCCCAGCCGACGACGTCGGTGGCAAAGGTGGCGCCTCCAGCGGGGAGCGGGCCTCCGGGGTGGCTCTTCAGCTCGCGTACTGGCTCAAGCATGTCGCCTCCGAGCAGCTCGGCGTTCGAGTCGGCGCTCTGAGCGTAGTCGACGCAACGTACTTGGGGATCTAGTAAATGGCCCCGCAAAAGGCTGAATCCAGTTGGGGAACGCCTCCGAGGCGGGCGGACGCCAGGCATGCCCTTCCGGAGTCGCGGGTGACCCGGGCCAATCAGGAACCCTCTTGACCCTGCCCCAAGGGCATGGTCTCTACTTGGTCACACGCCGGCACCGAGCCGGCGTGACCGAGAGGAGCCTCCCGTGGCCTGGAGCACACGCGAGCTGGCCGAGCTGGCCGGCACGACCGTCAAGTCGGTGCGGTACTACCACCAGCTCGGGCTGCTCGACGAGCCCGAGCGGCTGACGAACGGGTACAAGCAGTACGAGGTACGGCACCTCGTGCGCCTCCTGCAGATCACCCGCCTGACCGACCTCGGCGTCCCGCTCGCCCAGATCGAATCGATCGGCTCGTCCGTCGACGACCCCGCCGGCGCCCTCCGCACCATCGACGCCGAACTCGCCGCCACCATCGAGCGGCTGCAACGCATCCGCGCCGAGCTGGCGGCGATTCTCGAGAACCGGACCAGCGCCTCCTTGCCTGCCGGGTTCGCCGAAGCGGGACGCGACCTCAGCGAAGCCGACCAGTCGCTGCTGCTGATCTGGTCGAAGGTGTTCGACGAGGGGGCGATGGACGACCTGAAGCAGATGCTCATCGACTCGCCCAAGACCGCTGCCGACGCCGAGCTCGACGGGCTCGCCGACGACGCCGACCGCGAGACGCGGCGGCGGCTGGGGGAGCAGTACGCTCCCGTGCTGGCGGCGGTGACCCAGCGGTACGAGTGGTTGGGTGCCCCGGGCGAGCGGGCTCCGCGGGGTGCGGCGTTCGCTCAGCACACCGTGACCGAGGCGGTCGCCGAGCTGTACAACGGTGCCCAGCGCGAGGTGCTCTACCGGGCGTCACTGATCGGTGCCGGCAAGCTCGACGAGCTGGCCGCGCTCGAAGCGGCACTCGATGCCGCCGAGACGCCTTGCGGTGCCCAGGCGATCGGTGGCGAGGCGACCGGTGTCGGGGACCCGGGTGGCGGCACCGGGCCGAGCCGCGCCTCCTCGGGTTCCGACTCCGAGGGAGGCCGGCGATGAGCGAGACGACGCTCGCGCCCACACTGGCCGAGGACCTGCTGCTCGTGCTGTTCGACCCTCGGTCGGGATCGATCCACAGCGAGGGGTCTCCGCTGTTCCACGTCTTGGCCGGGGCGGTGCTGACCGAGCTGGCGCTGTCCGGCGCGGTCGACATCGACCGGAAGACCACGCTGCGGGGGAGGCAGGTGCGGGTGACGTCCTCCGCGGCGCCGACGGACGAGCTGCTGCTCGGCACCTGGCAGCGGGTCGAGCGCAAGCCGACGGACGCGTACTCGCTCGTGCTCGAGATCGGTCCGGCGCTGCGGGCGCTGACCCTCGACCGGCTGGTGGCGCGTGGTGCGCTGCTCCGCGAGAAGACGACGACGCTCGGCTTCATCCCCGGCTCTCGGCTGCGCCTTGCCGAGGGGGCAGGAGGCGCGGGTCGGCGGGGCGAACTCGTCGCGTCGCTGAGGAGCGTCCTCGCAGAGGGTGCCGATCCGTCGGTGCGCACCGCCGCCCTAGCGGCACTGGTGTCGGCGAGTGGGGCGCTGCCGGCGCTGCACCGGGACATCCCGTGGTCGGGCGACGTCTACACCCGCGGGCGCGAGCTGCAGCAGGGCAAGTGGGGCGCGCGGATCGCGGGGGACGCCATCGCGGTGGCGGCTGCGGCGATGCTCTCGACGGCGTTGTTCGTGACGGTCGGCCTGCCTGGGCTTCGGGACGACTGAGGCCGTTGCGGTCGCCGTGGTGTCAGTCCGCCCCTTTTCTCCCTCTTCACCACGCCGGTGTTCGGCGTATCCCTTGTCTCAGTGACCACCATCGAAGGAGATCACCATGTCCATGGCACTCACCCTCTCGAGCCCGTCGCGCTTGTCCGTTGCGGCGTCAGCCACCGCTGCCGATGCCTTGTCTAGCGCCGGACGCGGCGATGGCTTCTGTCCTCGCTGTTAGCCTCCGTGATATGACTTCCACCGCGCCCGCAGGCTGGTTTCCAGATCCGTTTGCGCGGTTTGAACACCGATACTGGGACGGATTCCAGTGGACCCAGCATGTCAGTGCCTCGGGCCAACAATCGATAGATCCGCCAGTCGTCGCGTCACCGCCCGAAGTCCCAATGATTGCGAAGGGTGACGAGGGGGATGATCGATCCGTTTTGAGCGCTCCAGCCGACCTGAAGGTCCAGCGTCAGGTGCAGAAGCTGGGTTTAGAAGGTCGAGCAGGCTCAGGCGGTGGCACGCTCCTGACCGAGCGGCTGCTGGTCGTGAACCAGAAGGCCAAGCTCTTCGAGAGGCGAGCTGAATACGGGGTCTACGACCAGTACGGCCACAAGGTTGGTGGTGTGCGCGAGTTCGGAACGAGCATGTCGCGAATGGTCGTCGGTCGCGAGAACGGCACCAAGAGGCTCCAAGTAGTCGATGCGAATGGCCAGCCTGTGTTCACGCTCACGCGCCCGGCGACAATGCTCAAATCGAAAGTCGTTGTCATGGGGGAAGACGGCTCGCATGTCGGACAGATCGTGCAGGAGAACTTGGGGATGATGGCGTCTGTCCTCGGCGGCAAGTTCAACGTCCGATTCCGGATGGAGTCCGAGGGTATGACCCTCGGCACTATCAATGCTGAGAGCTGGCAGGCATGGGATTTCAGCATTCAAGACAATCACGGCTCCGAATTGGGCCGCATCACCAAGACGTGGGCTGGTTTCACGAAGCAGAATTGGACCAAGGCTGACAACTATGTTCTTGAACTCCACCGGTCACTCGAGGGGCCATTGCTAGCACTTGTAGTCTGCGCCGCGCTCGCGGTTGACACCGTCCTCCACCAGGACGGCCATCGACGCTGAATTCATCCTCGCGGGGTCGTTCTAGCTGGAATTGTCGCAATTCCCGCTAGTGGACGACAGTCAGTCGAAGAAGTCGGCGTCGATCTCAACGGCTGTATACGTCTTCTTGACTTGCACGCCCACGCGGTACTTGATCATCAAGGCTACGAGTCGCTGCCCATCAATCAGAATCACCCGTGATTGGACGTTGTCGGCGTAGGTGATGGCGAGTGGCGTGAAGGCACTGGTTGTCAGGAAGATTCCTCGAGTTGCGCCGAAACCTTGCAAGGCGCCTACGAAGGCTTGAATGGTTTCGCGCCCGATGTTGCTGCCCTCTTTGTACCGCTTGGCCTGGACGTAGATACGGTCAAGACCAAGGGCATCTTGATCGATGACACCGTCGATGCCCGCGTCGCCCGACCCGCCGATTCGAGTACCGCGCTGCTCCGCACCTCCGTAACCCATTGCAAGCAGCAGATCGACCACGGCCTGCTCGAAGAAGTCCGGGTGGCTTTCTCGAAGCCGCGACAGCAGTTCGATGCCAACCTCATCCTCGATGCGGCTGATGCCATCGGCGATCTGCTCGACCGGGTCGAGGATGTCTACGGCGTCTTGCACGTCCAACTGGAGCTCAGGAGTCGATTCGCTGCTTCGACGTTCTGGCCAGAACGGGGCAAAGACAGCCTTGCCCAAAGCGTAATCAAAGCCACCGGGGTACTTCGCGAGTCCCCTACGGCCCTCGTCCGAGATCGCGTAATGGGCTCGCGAAGGACGCGTGATCCAACCGGCCTTCGTCAAGTGGCTTATGGCCCAGCCAATGCGTTGCTCATATCGAAAACCACCTGAGTTAAGAGTTTCCGCGCGGGCCGGTGCTGACAGTTGCAAGTCGTCGGCAGCGCCGTCGACCAGGTCCTTCCGATGGAGAGTGCTACCGGACTCGAGAACATGGAGGACAGGGACGACGAACGCCGGCCAGATCGGGACGATGGACACGGAATCGTGGTCTACGGATGTCACGTGGACACTCTGCCTCACCTGAGGCGATCACCTACAAAAAAAGAGGCGACAGTTCTCGATCGGCGAGGTCCAGCGCATGCCCGTACAGCCGGGGGCAGCTGGTGAGCTGGGGCTTCGCGCGATGACGACCCGCGCCTCCTTGACTTGGCCCATGTGGACGCAACTGCTTCAGCCTCTCAGAACCCGCGGGCGGTACGTCGTCGCGACGGCGCCGGAGGCGAGGTCGTGGCGGGCGGTCGGGGTGAGGTCGAGGGGGTGGGGGAGGCCGGCGAGCAGATAGGGGCCGTGGCCGGCGACCCAGGGGTAGACGGTGAACTCGTACTCGTCGACCAGGCCGCAGCCGACGACGTCGGTGGCGAAGGTGGAACCCCCGAGGCGGAGCGGGCCGCCGGGGCGGCTCTTCAGTTCGCGCACCGCCTCACGCAGGTCGCCGCCGAGCAGCTCGGCGTTCTAGTCGACACTCTCGAGCGTCGTCGACGCCACGTACTTCGGGATCTCATGGATGGTCCGGGCGAAGGGCTTCATCCAGTCGGGGAACGCATCGGAGGCGGGCGGACGCCAGGACTGCTCCATCAGCTCGTAGGTGACCCGACCCAGCAACAGACCGTCGGCCTGCGCGAGAGCCTCCGTGGCAAGTTGGTGGACCTCGGCATCCGGCCGGCCCTCGCGGTGGTCGATACAGCCGTCGAGCGTGACGTTGATGGCGTACGTGAGCGTCCTCATGCCGGGGAGGCTAGCTCTGCTGCGGAGGCGCCACCAGAGGCGTGGGTCCTACCTCTCGCCAGCCCAGTGCGTCGGCCGCGCGAAGCCCTCGGGCAGGCGCGTCGCCGCATCACCCCGGGCGCTGTTTACCTGCATCTGCGTCAAGTAGATCGCCCCCGACAGGTCCGCCCCACCGAGGTCGGCGTCCCGCACGTCGACACCGAGCAGGTCACAGCGGTCGAGGTCGGCCCCGCGCAGGTCCGCCGCGATCGCGATGCTGCCGCGGAGCGTCCGCCCCCGCAGATCCTCCCCGGCCAGGGCCACACCCATCAGGTCGCTCCCCGGCTCGAGCGTCGGCCCCTTGCCCCTCGACCGCCGAGGAGGCGCGGGTACGGACGCCCGGGCGACCTCACTCGCCTGCACCAACAGCGAGCGCACCGCGTCGTACTCGGCGTCGACGTCGAGGGCGTCCAGGTCGTCGGGCGTGCCGTCGGTGAGGCGCCGAACGTGCTCGAAGGCGGCGAGCCATGGGTCCGGGTCAGGAGTGGCGGCGGTGCGGGTGCGGCCGTGCGCGGCGGCGTGTGCCTGCTCGCCTTCGCGTGCGAGATCGCGCTCGCGTTCGCGTTCGACCAGCGTGATGGCCTCGTCGAGGTACCAGAGCAGCTCGTGCAGCCTCCGCACGAGCGGGAACGTCGAGAACATCGCCTCACGGGTCGCGGTGTCGTCACGCCACGAGCGCCCGGCGAACGTCTGCCGGCTGACCTTCTGGCCCGCCCCGAAGCAGTCGAACACCGTGCAGCCCTTGAACCCGCGCTCGCGCAACTGCGGGTGGATGCTGCACCCGTCGTGCTCGTCCAGGTTCGTGCAGGGGTCGCCGGCCGGCTTGTCGAACGGGAAGTCGGCGCTCTTCGTGAACGCCAGGGCCACGCAGCACAGGCCGAAGCAGTTGGCGCAGTCGGCTCCGAGGTCGGCGCGTCGGCCCAGCTCGATCCGTGTGCGGGTGCTCATCGGATCAACGCTAACGGGCGCGGCGGGCTGGGGTGGTCGAACGGGGGCGGCTCATTTGTCCCACACCGTCACCGCAGGGAGACCACGAGCCGCTCGCTCATCGGTGACGAGGTCGGTGATCAGCGCGGTCTTGGCGGCTGTGTAGGCGCGTCCGTCGTCGAGGCCGGCCAGCGCCTCCTTGAGGGTCGCGTAGCGCTGCCGCGCGACCGGGTCGCGCAGTAAGGCGTCGCGGAACAGTCGCTGGTTGCAGTCGTCCCACTGGTCGGGGCGGAAGGCGTGGAGGATGTGCGTGCGTCGCGCTCCGTGCAGCCGGACGTAGACCGCGTGGGTCTTCGGGCCCGCTGCGTGTCGTTCGTAGCCGAGGTCGATCAGGTCGGCGCCGAGGGCGAACGGGTCGGTGCCGGGAGACGTGCGGGCGGCGACGTCGATGATCGGCTTCGCGAAGAGGCCGGGGACGGCCGTGCTGCCGATGTGCTCCAGCGCGTCGACGCGGGTGCCGAGGGCGGTTGCGAGACGTTCGGCCTCACGGCGGTAGTCGTCGGCCCAGGCGGGGGAGTGCGGCTGCAGATCGACCATCGGGGCGATCGTACGGGGTGTCACTCTCGGCGGGGCGGGGTCGAGTGGTCCCGGATCGTCGTTCGGGCAAGGGCGAAGGACGTTTCGGGACCACTCGATGACCGGAGGGGCGGGCGTGGACCGACCCGCGCCTCCTAGGGGGTCGTCGGGCGGAGGTCGGCGAGGGGGCGCGACCAGGCGACCTCGCGGGCGAGCTGGCCGGTGGCGCGGAAGAGCTGCACCTGGTGCGTGTCGGGGAGGGCCGAGGCGAGGGCGTCGCGGTCGGCGGGGGTGAAGCCGAGCTTCTGCCAGAACGGTCCGGAGCGGCGGGAGAAGAGCCAGGCGTGGCGGGCTCCGTGCGCGGCGGCGTCGGTGAGGGCGTGGCGGGCGAGACGGGAGCCCGCGCCGCGCGTGCGGGCGGCGGGAGCGACGGCGACGCTGCGGATCAGGGCGTGCCGGCCGTCGGCGCTCAGCTCGTAGCCGGTGCTGCCGACGACCGTGCCGGTGGCGTCACGGTCGACCCAGAGCCGGAGGCGCGGCGTGGGGGAGTCGAGACCGGCGAGGGTGAGGTCGGCGGCGGCGAGGAAGGCCCGGAGGTCGGCTCGGGCCTCGGCGTCGGCGTCGGCGTCGGTCGGGGCGACGGGGACGAGGGGCATGGGGACCATTCTTCCTGGGGCTCGTGGGGCTCTAGTGGGCAGAAGATGTCCTTCGCCGGCGGCGGAAAGACACTTTGTGCCCACTCGAGCCGCCAGGGCGGGCCACGGCGGATCAGAACGGGCCGCACGGGGGAGTCGTGTCCGGAGGCGCCGACCTAGCCTGGTGGGATGCTCGTCGTCGTTCCGCTCATCGTGTTAGCCGGGTGCATCGTCGTCTTCTGGACGACGCTCGCCGCCGCCCGGGGACGGCTCGGCGTGAACCACCTAGCCGGCATCCGCTTCCGGCACGTGATGGCGTCGCCCGAGGCGTGGCAGGCCGGGCACCGTGCAGCACTCGTGCCGGTGACGGTGGGGTGCGCGCTCGCCGTGGGGTTGGTCGTGGTGCCGCTCGTCATGGGCCCGTCGGAGGACGCGATGGCCATCTGGGCGATCGGGAGCATGGTGGCACTGCTGTTCGGCACGCTCGTCGGGGCGTGGCGGGCGGATCAGGCGGCCACGGACGTGCTCGGGAGCTGAGCCGCAAGGATCACGACCACGATGTCGCCCTTCCCGCGGTGGGGAAGGGCGACGCCATCGACGATCAGTTGGTCCAGGTGGTCTTCTCGTAGTCGAAACCGCCGGTGACGTCCATGACGATCTGGGCCGGGTCGGCGACGTTGAAGCCGACGGGGTAGCTGACAGAGGCGCCCGGGAGGATGGTCGTCGAGGGAGCGAGGGTGAGCCCACCCTCGGTGTCGAAGATCTGCTCTGCCTCCTGGCTACCCGACGACGCGGAGATGAAGGTCAGAGTCGGGTCGTAGCCCTCGGTCGCTGTGTTCGTGATGGTGATCGTGAACTTGACGTTGTTGGGCTGCGAGCCGGTGTAGGCGTACTGGCTCGGAGTGAAGGCTTCCGGGGCACTGATGCCGAGGGTGAGGCCGTCGAAGGTCGCCGTCTCGCCGAAGGTGAAGGTGGTCTTGGCGGCCTCGGTCGCGGGAGCGGAGTTGCCGGCAGCGGCCGCGACCTCGGTCATGTTGGGTGCGGCTTCGCCGCTCGTTCCCGTTGCCGGGCTGCCTGAACAGCCGGCGAGGGTCAGGCCGATGATGGAGGCAGCGGCGAGGGCAGTGGTGATCTTCGTGGCGCGGGACATCGTATGTCTCTTTCTACGGGTCTTAGGCGATGGGATAGCTCGCATTCGGGTGCAGAGCAATCCTCAGGACCTTATGGGTCGGGGTCGATTCCAGAGGCCCGTTTTCGACAACGGGTGTCTCTTTCACCTCGTGAGTGATGTTCATTCACCGCCAGGTGACGGTGAGGTGGCCGGTGTCAGACGTGCGATGACCTGGAGGTGAAAGAAGTCGTTCTACCCCCGGACGGGGGCTGCCTCACGCCTTCGTTCCTGCTGACACTGTGCGAGGTCGATTCCGGCCAGGTGTCGAGGGGAACGACGATGACGTTGTGGTGGAACAGGCTCACGAACACGGGCCGGGTGTTGATCGCGTGTGGCTTCATGGCCTTCCTGCTGGTCGTCGGAGGCGCGGCGAACGCGGCCGCCGTCGGTGCTTTCTCCGGGGCGGGCGAGGCTGCCGGCCCGGACGGTGCGGCGCAGCCCTTCGTCGCCGTCGACGCCACGACGAGCCCGACCCCCACTCCGACTCCCACCCCGGTCGTCAGCGTCACCCGCGTCGACGAGAGCGAGAGCGTCCCGTTCGAGTCGGTCTCGGTCGACGACCCGAACCTCGACGTCGGCACCAGCGCCGTGACGACCACCGGACAGGCGGGCACGAAGATCCACACCTACGAGGTGACGACCACCGACGGAGTCGAGACCGCCCGCACCCTCGTCAGCGAGACCGTCACGGTCGCCCCGGTGTCACAGGTCACGAGCGTCGGGACTCGCGTGCCCTACGTCGCCCCGGCACCCGTCGCTGCACCGGCGCCGGCGCCGGCTCCGGCTGCGGGTGGGTGCGACTCGAACTACTCCGGGGCGTGCGTCCCCGTCGCCTCGGACGTCGACTGCGCCGGGGGCAGCGGCAACGGCCCCGCCTACGTCCAGGGGCCGGTCACCGTCGTCGGCTCGGACATCTACGACCTCGACCGTGACGGCGACCGGATCGCCTGCGACCGGTAGGCGCTCGCCAGAAGTGCCTCCCGACAAGGGTCGAGTGGTCAGAAAGTGTCCTTCGCCCGCGGCGGAAGGACGTTTTCTGACCACTCGATCGAGCCCGCTGACCAAGGACCGGGCTGGCCTCCCAACGGGGGCTCGTCTGCACGTCATGTGTCGCCCTACCGTGTGGGCAGGGGGAATCACATGAGCGAGACCGTGGCGCGCGGAAGCGTGGCGATGACGTTGAAGGCCCGACGACCGGCCTACTCGGTGATGCAGGCGTGCCTCCGCGTCCAGGCCGCCGCACCCGCCCTCACCCGGCGGCAACGGTTCTTCGGTGGGGACCCGCTCTCGGCCGACGCTCGCAGCTGGTACCAAGGAGCCCTCGGTGAGATCGAGGTCGCCCGCGTGCTCGCCGAGCTCGGGCCCGAGTGGACCGTGCTGCACTCCGTCCCGGTCGGCTCGGGCGAGTCCGACATCGACCACGTCGTCATCGGCCCGACGGGCGTCTTCACCGTCAACACGAAGCACCACGCCGGCAAGAAGGTCTGGGTCGGCGGCGGCTTGGTCACAGTCGGCGGACACCGGACCGACCACTCTCGCAACTCCCTTCATGAGGCGACCCGCGCCTCCCGGCTGTTGTCGAGGGCGGCCGGTACCGAGATCTTCGTCAAGCCCGTCATCGTGCTTGTGGGTGAGGCCTCACTGACCGTCGGCAACAAGACGCCCACCGTGCCGGTGGTCGTCGCCGCCCGCCTGCGGAAGTGGCTGATGAACGGGCCGCGGGTGCTCTCGCCTGAGGCGCTGGCCTACCTGACCATGGTCGCCGAAGAGCGCGGCACCTGGCACAAGGAGGCGCTGGTGCTGACGGACACGCTCCGTCACGAACACCGCTTCGAGCGCCTGCGCCGCGACATCGACGACGCGGCCCGTCGTCGACGGCGGTGGCGGGTCGGAGCGGCCCTCGGCGTGCTCGGCGCGAGCGGGGGAGTCGTCATAGCGTTGGTGGCGACGTTCACGAGCACGCTCGTGGCGACGTTCGGGTAGGTGCCCCGAGCCCTGTGCCCCGAACTCGGAGCCCGGGTGACGCCAGGTCGCCCGTTCGATGATCCGGTCCTTACCGGATCACCGTCTGAACGACGACACCAACCGCACGGCCACGGCGGTCACGGCCGCGACGCCCGCCGCGACGAGAGCGAAGGCCGACCACACGGCGAGGTCGGCGTGTTGCATGCGCAGACCCGTGAGCAGGGCGACGAGGGCGCCTGCGGCGACCGCCGTCCAGAACACGAAGGCCCGGGTGCCCCACCGGCGGAGATCCGACCGGGTACCTCGGGGCGCCCAGCGCACGACGGCCAGAACGGCCGCCGTGAGCAGGGCCGGGACGAGTGCGACGAGGTTGATCACGGACGACCCGATCAGGAGGCGCGGGTCGGGCGCCTCGCGACGGCCCACCGCACCAGCACGACCAGTGCGAGCACGAGGGCCGTCGCCAGGGCGGCGAGTCCGAAGGTCCCGAGCACGGCGGCCGCCGTCCGACGGATGGTCAACCAGTCGACGGGTGGCTCGGTCGAGTACCGGACGCTGCCCGTCGGACCGAACGGCGCCCAGATGAGCAGCACGGCCACGCCGTAGCCCACGGCACCGACGATCGCGGCGACGACGGCCAGGCGGCCGAGACGGGGAGTGGTCGGGGTGGCCATGCGCACAGACTACGGCGCCGCACGGCGCCGGACGGCGTCCCGCTTCGAGGGTCACCCCGGTCACCCCGGTCATGCGGCCCACCCGAAGACATCGAGTGGGCAGGAGTTGTTGCTCGGTGGCTCGGGACGAGCACCTTCTGCCCACTCGCGCGAGCACCGGGGTGACAGACGCGGGCGAACCGACCCGCGCCTCCTTCTCAGACGTCGATGCCGAAGAGGCGGGCCGCGTTGCCGCCGGCGAAGGCGTCGCGGTCGGCGTCCGTCGCGAACTCGCCGAGGAAGGCCTGCACCTCGTCGCCCGTCGGGTGCTGGAAGGGGTAGTCGGTCGAGAAGAGCAGTCGGTCGATCGTCGTCACCTCGAGCGCGTGCCGCAGCAGCGCCGGCTCGAACATGCCCGACGCCGTGATGTGCACGTTCTGCCGCACGTACTCGCTCACCGTGCGATCGAGGCCCGCCAGCCCCGCCAGCCCGTCGGCCCGGCTCAACCAGAACAGCAACAGCTCGCCCCAGTGCCCCAACACGATCTGCAGCTCGGGGTGCCGGTCGAACGCCCCGCTCGCGATCAACCGCAACGCCGCCGTCGCCGCCTCGAGGTGCCAGCCCCACGCGAACGTCGACAGGGCCAGCCCCGTCAGGTCGCCGAGGCCTCCGTACTGGGCCGCGCGCACCTCCCGCGTCGGGATCTGCGGGTGGATGAAGAGTGGCCTGCCGAGCCGAGCCGCCGTCGCCAACAGGTCGTCGTACCGCGAATCGTCGAGGGGCACGTCACCGGTCCGGCCGTAGACCATCGCCCCCACGAAACCGGCCGCGGACGCCCGCTCGAACTCGCCCGACACCGCCTGCGGGTCGGCCATCGGCAGGGTCGCCAACGCCCGGAGGCGCGTGGGATGCCGCGCCACGGCCTCCGCCGCGACGTCGTTGAGCTCCCGAGCGAGCCGACGCGCATCGGCCGGAGGCAACTGCCCGGTCGCCGGGGGAGCCACCGACAACACCTGCACGTCGACGCCCTGCTCGTCCATCGCGGCGATGCGCCCGTCTCCGACGTCCTCGAGTCGGGTCAGGTGGTCACCCCGCTCGTTGAACGCGAGGCTGTCGTCCCGCAGCTCGGGTGGCAGCGACTCGAGCGCGGCCTTCAGCTCGGGGGTGGTCCAGTGCTCTTCGATGCCGATCAGGGGCATGGGTGGCTCCGTTCGCGAGGACGGTTCGGTGGGTAGGCCGTCGCGAGCGCCAGTCAACGCCCGGGCGGGCCGGGGTGCCCCGGCGGACCGATCGAGTGGTCAGAAAACGTCCTTCGTGGGGCGGGGAGGGACGTTTTGGGACCACTCGACCGAGACGAGAGGGCCAGCCCGAGGAGGCGCGGGTCGCGTCGGCGAGGCACCCTCGTGTAACGACTGGGTGAAGACTGCAGCCCGTGCACGCTGCGGCACGGGGACGCCCGCATCCGCGGCGGGGCGCGGAGAACGGAGGATTCGGGGAGGTGCCGACCCGCACCTCCGGGGCCCTGGTGAACTGGCCGCGGCCGCGAACCTCCCTTATCGTTCACCCGAACGATAAACGGAAGGCCATCCCCGCATGACACCGATCGTCCCCGAACACCGACATGCGCTCAGCCCGGCGCGAGGCGCCGACGGCAGCGCCGACCGCGGCACAGGCCCGAGCCGCCGCACCGTCCTCGCCGGCGCCGCAGGGCTCGCCGGCCTCGGCCTGCTCACCCTCGCCGGCTGCACCCCCGCCCGCAGCACCCCGACCATCCCCGAGGCCGCCGCCACCGGCACCCCGCGCCGCGGCGGACGCCTGCGCATCGCGCGCCCGGCCGCCTCCGCCGCCGAGACCCTCGACTCCGCCAGCTCGCTCTCGGCCTACGAGTACCTCGGCGCCCTCTACAACCGGCTCGTCAAGCTCGACGACGCCGGCGTCACCGTGCCCGACCTCGCCGACGACTGGTCCGCGAACGCCGACGGCACGAGCTGGACCTTCCGCCTCCGCGAAGGCGTCCGCTTCCACGACGGCCGCCGCTTCACCGCCGCCGACGCCATCTACTCGATCGAGCACATCCTCGACCCCGACACCGCCTCACCCCAGGGCGAGGTGCTCGCCGCGATGATCGGCCCCGGCGGCATGACCGCCGTCGACCCGCTCACCCTGCGCTTCGACCTGCTGACGCCGAACGCCGAGTTCCCCTCGCTGCTGACCGCGTACCAGTGCTACATCGTGCCCGAGGGCAGCGCCGACCCGAGCCAGGGCGGCGGCATCGGACGCACGGGCATCGGCACCGGCCCGTTCCGCCTGTCGAGCTTCGAGCCCGCGGGCACCGGCAGCGTCGAGGCGTTCGACGACCACTTCGCCGGCCGCCCCGTGCTCGACGGCATCGACTTCTACTCGATCCAGGACACCACCGCCCGCGTCAACGCCCTGCTCGCCGGCCAGATCGACCTCATCAGCCAGACCAACCTCGACTTCGCCACCGCCCAGGTCGTCAGCGCCTCGGCCGGCGCCACCGTCGCCCGCGCGCCCGACGCCCAGTGGTACACGATCCCGATGCTCGCCACGAGCGCCGAGTTCAGCGACCCGCTCGTACGCCAGGCCATGAAGCTCGCCTACGACCCGCAGGCCGTCGTCGCCACCGCACTGCAGGGCACCGGCTCGCCCGGCTGGGACAACCCCGTGCCTCCGTCGCAGGCCGTCTGGCTCGACGATCAGCGCGCCTATGACCCCGACCAGGCCCGGGCCCTGCTCAAGCAGGCCGGCCGCGAGGGGCTGAAGACCGAGATCTACACGTCCAGCTACGAGTCGGTCTTCACCCCGATGGCGGTCGCCTACCGCGACGCCGTCCGCGACGCGGGCATCGACCTGACCGTGCGCAACGCCTCGTCGGACTCGTACTACACACAGATATGGATGCAGAAGCCCCTCATGGTCAGCTACTGGTTCACCGGCCGCCCGATCGACCAGCTGCTCAACCAGATCTTCCGCACCGGCTCGTCCTACAACGAGAGCGCCTGGTCGAACCCGATCTTCGACGGGCTGCTCGACGACGCCCGCGCCGAGATGGACGACACCCGCCGCATGACGCTCTACCAGGACGCCCAGCGCATCGTCGTCGAGGACTCCGCCGACATGACCCCCATGTTCGGCGACCGCCTCGTCGGCCTGTCGCGCGACGTCCTCAACTACCGCGAGTTCGGCTTCGAGTTCGACTACCTGCAGATCGGCCTCCGCGCATGAGCCCCTCACCGACCGGCGGCACGAACGCCCGCGGCACGAACGACCCCACCGTCACCCGACCCACCCCACCGCTGGCCACCTCCGCCGAGGCCCGCGGACGGGCGGCCACGCGCGCCCTCGAGAAGGAACTCTCCGACGGCGACCCGACACGCGCCTCCTCGTCCGGCGGCCCGGGCGCCGCGAACGCGGGCGCGAGCAACCCGGTCACCGCGACCCTGATCGTCGTCGCCCGCCGCGTCGGCACCGCCCTGCTCACGGTGCTGCTCGCCTCGTTCTTCGTCTTCTTCGCCGTGCAGGCCCTGCCCGGCGACGTGGCCCAGCAGCTGCTCGGCCAGGACGCCACCCCCGACGCCGTCGCCGCCCTGCGCGAGACGCTCGGCCTCGACCAGAACGTCTGGGTGCGCTACGGCCAGTGGCTGCTCGGCGCCGCGCACGGCGACTTCGGCGTCTCGCTGGTCAGCGGCCTGCCGGTCGGCCCCGACCTGCTGATCGCCTTCCGCAACAGCATGCTGATCGCGCTGCCCGCCATGATCGTCGGCGTCACCCTGTCGCTGACCCTCGGCGTCATCGCCGGCGTGCGCCGCGGCCGTCCGAGCGACCACGCGATCTCGCTGATCAGCCTCGTCGTCATGAGCGTGCCCGAGTTCATGGTCGCCACCGTGCTCGTGCTGCTGTTCGCCATCGCGCTGCCGATCTTCCCGGCCGTCGTGCTGCGCGGCCAGGACGCGACCATCGCCGAACTGCTGCCGAGCATCTGGCTGCCCGTCATCGTGCTGACCCTCGCCATGGCCGCCTACATCGTGCGGACGGCCCGCTCGTCGACGATCGACGTCATGGCGAGCGAGTTCGTCACGACGGCCGAGCTCAAGGGCCTGTCGACGCGCCAGGTCGTCTGGCGTCACGCCGTCCCGAGCGCCCTGCTGCCGACGCTCAACGTCGTCGCGCTGAACGTCGCGTGGCTGCTCGGCGGCGTCGTCGTGGTCGAGAACGTCTTCAACTACCCGGGCATGGGCAAGCTCATGCTCGAGTCCGTCTTCAACCGCGACCTGCCGACGATCCAGGCGATCGCGGTGGTCAGCGCCCTCGTCTACGTGGTGTGCAACCTCGCCGCCGACCTCATCGCGCTCGCCCTCGACCCGAGGCTGCGCACCCGACGGAAGGCCCGCTCATGAGCCCCGCACGCGACAGGACCGAGCACGGCAGCACCGGCCAGGGTGGAACCGGCCACGGCAGCACCGATCTCGACAGGGCCGAGGAGGCGCGGGTCGCCACGACCGCGGACGTCGCCACCCCGGGCGCGCAGGTCGGCGGCCCGGCATCGGCCGGCCCGCAGGCAGCGGGTGGGTGGCCGAGGCGACTGCGCACGAGCGCGACGTCCCTGACCAGCGGCCTCAGCGCCTCCTCGGCCCTGAGCATCGGGTTGGCCCTCATCGCGCTGCACGTGGTGCTGGCGCTGCTCGCCCCGGTGCTGACCGGCCACGACCCGGTCGCCACCGACTCGGGCGCCGCCCTGACCGGCACGAGCTGGGCGCATTGGCTCGGCACCGACCAGTACGGCCGCGACATCCTGTCGCGCACGCTCAACGGCGGCCGGTACGCGCTCGTCGTCACCTTCCTCGCGACGACGATCGCGGTCGGCATCGGTACGGTGCTCGGCTGTGTCACCGCCTACGCCGACAACTGGTTCGACGAGGTCGTCATGCGCATCGTCGACGCACTGCTCAGCGTGCCGTCGATCCTGGCGCTGCTCGTCGTCGTGACCGTGTTCGACTCGGGCCTCTGGGTGATCGTGCTCGCCGTCACCGTGATCTACGCGCCGGCCGTGACCCGCGTCGTCCGCGGCGCCGCCCGCACCGTGATCACGCAGGACTACGTGACCGCCGCCCGCGCCCGCGGCGAGAAGCCGCTGAGCATCGTGTTCCGCGAGATCGTGCCCAACGTCACCGACGTGGTGCTCGTCGAGTACGCGATGCGCGCCTCCTGGATCGTCCTGTTGATCTCGACCCTGTCGTTCCTCGGGTTCGGCGCCAACCCGCCGACTCCGGACTGGGGGCTCATGGTGCAGGAGAACCGCACCGCCCTCACCGTCGTCCCGTGGGGCACGCTCGCCCCCGTCGTCGCCCTCGCCACGCTCGTCATCGGGCTCAACCTCAGCGCGGACGGGCTCAGCAAGTCGCTGGGCGTCGACCGCGCGCAGAAGGGGGCGGTCTCGTGAACGAGCCCCTCACCACCGCCGGTACCACCGCAGGAGGCGCGGGTCGCCCCGTCGACGTCGCCACCGATCCCGTCGTCCGCGTCGACGACCTCTCCATCTCGTACGCCGCCGGTCGCCGCGAGGTGCCGGTCGTGCGGGGCGTGAGCTTCGAGGTCGGCGTCGGACGCGCTCTCGGCCTGGTCGGCGAGAGCGGCAGCGGCAAGTCGACGGTCGCCCGGACCCTGCTTGCGCACCTGCGACGCGGGTCGCGGGTCGTGTCGGGCAGCGTCCGCGTGGCCGGGGACGACGTGTTCGCCCTCGACGAGCGGGCGCGCCGGGCCCTGCGCGGCGGCACGGCGGCCCTCGTCGCCCAGAACGCCGGTCAGGCGCTCACCCCGTCGATGCGCGTCGGACGCCAGCTGCGCGAGGCACTCGAGAGCCACGGACTGCCCGGCGGCGACGACCGCGTGCTCGAACTCGTGCGCCACGTGCGCCTGCCCGACCCCGAGACCATCGTGCGGCGCTACCCGCACCAGCTGTCGGGCGGACAGCAGCAGCGCGTCGCGATCGCCATGGCCATCGCTGCTCGACCGAAGCTCCTGGTGCTCGACGAGCCGACCACCGCCCTCGACGTCGTGACGCAGTCGGCCGTGCTCGAGCTGATCCGCGACCTGGCGGTCGAACTCGGCATGGCGATCGTGCTGGTCAGCCACGACCTCGGCGTCGTGTCGACCATGGCGGACGAGATCGCGGTCATGCACGAGGGGCGGATCGTCGAACACGCGCCGACCGCCTCGCTGTTCGCGGACCCGCAGCACGAGTACACCCGCGAGTTGCTCGCGAGCATCCCGCGCGTGCACGCCGCCGCCACCGCACCGCGTTCCGTGCACGGCACCGCGACTAGTCCGGGTGTGCAGCACGAAACGCGGCGCGACGAGGACGATGCCCCCGCCGCACCCGCAGGAGGCGCGGCGCAGGACCCGAGGACCGCACCCGCCACCGGGCCGGTCGTCACGGCGAGCGACCTCGTCGTCCGGTACGGGCGCGGCCTGCCCGCCGCGGTCGACGGTGTCTCGTTCACCATCGGCCGCCGCGAGACCCTCGCCGTCGTGGGGGAGTCCGGCAGCGGCAAGTCCACGCTCGCCACGGCCCTCGCCGGGCTGATCCCCGCCGAGTCGGGCCGATTCGCCTTCCACGGTGCCGACGGGGTCGAGAGCGACCTCACCCGACCCGTCGCCGGGCGCACGGCGACGCTGCGCCGGTCGATCCAGCTGATCTTCCAGAACGCCGACACCTCGCTCAACCCGCGCCGCACCGTCGGCGCCGCGATCGCCCGACCGCTCAAGCTCTTCACCGGTGAGTCGAGCCCCGAGCGCGTCGCCGAACTGCTCGTCGAGGTCGGCCTGCCGCCCGAGTTCGCCTCGCGCCTGCCCGCCCAGCTCTCGGGTGGCCAACGCCAGCGCGTCGGCATCGCCCGGGCGCTCGCCGCCGGGCCCGAGCTGATCATCGCCGACGAGATCACGACGGCGCTCGACGTCCGCGTGCAGTCCGGCGTGCTCGACCTGCTCGCCGGACTGCGTGACGAGAAGGGGCTCAGCTGCCTCTTCATCAGCCACGACCTCGCAGTCGTCCGCGGTGTCGCCGACCGGGTCGCCGTCATGACCGGCGGTCGCATCGTCGAGGTCGGCCCGACCGAGCGGGTCTTCCAGGGGCCGAACCACCCGTACACGCGGACCCTCCTCGACGCCACGCTCGACCCGGGCACGACCGAGCTGCCCGACGTCGGCGACGCACGCCCGCGTTGGCGGGACGCCGACGGCTGGGACGACCACGGCGACGGACACCACGTGAAGCGCTGGGAGGCGATGTGAGCACGAGCGGCACGACCGACACGGCACGCGGGGGAGACGAGCGGGGGGACGGCGAGCGCGACCCGCGCCTCCTCGGTGACCCGCGCCTCCTGCAGGAGCCGGCCTGGGCCGGGGCGGGCCGCACCCTGGGTGCCCCGCGGCCCGACCTCGCCGAGACCCGGCCGCCGGCGTCCGACCGTCCCCGGGGCAGCGGGCCGCTCGAGGTCGAGGTGCGGGACGAGTGGGTGCCGTTGCATGACGGGACGCGGTTGCACGCCCGCATCTGGGCTCCCGTGGTGGACGAGCCGGTGCCGGTGCTGCTCGAGTACCTGCCCTACCGGCTCGACGACTGGACGGCGCCCCGCGACAGCGAGCGCCACCCCTGGTACGCCGCGCACGGCTACGCGTCGGTGCGGGTCGACATCCGCGGCACGGGGTCGAGCGACGGCCTGTTCGACGACGAGTACTCCGAGCAGGAGCTCGACGACGGCATCGCCCTGATCGAGTGGCTTGCCGCGCAACCCTGGTCGACCGGTGCGGTCGGCGCGTTCGGCATCTCGTGGGGCGGGTTCAACGCGCTGCAGCTGGCCGGGCGGGCTCCGGCGGCGCTCAAGGCGATCGTCACCGTCTGCTCGACCGACGACCGGTACGACAACGACGTGCACTACATGGGCGGCGCGGTGCTCGGCATCGACATGGCGTCGTGGGGCGGCACGATGTTCGCCTTCAACTCGAGGCCGCCGCGGCCCGAGGTGGTGGGCGCCGACTGGGTCGCCCGGTGGCGGGAACGCCTGGAACACAACCGTCCGATGACGACGACGTGGCTGTCGCACCAGGAACGCGACGACTACTGGCAGCACGGCAGCGTCTGCGAGGACTACTCGTCGATCACGGCCGCCGTCCTGGCCGTGGGCGGCTGGGCCGACCCGTACCGCGACGCCGTGCTGCGTCTGGTCGAGAACGTCGACGCGCCGGTCAAGGGCATCATCGGGCCGTGGTCGCACCAATACCCCGACCGCGGCTTCGCCCCCGGCCCGGGCATCGGCTTCTTGCAGGAGACCCTGCGCTGGTGGGACCGCTGGCTGCTCGACTGCCCCAACGGCGCCGACGCCGAGCCCGCGCTGCGCGCCTGGATCAACGACTCCGAGCCGCCGGCGACCTACTACGCCGAGCGGACCGGGCGGTGGGTCGCCGCGTCGTCGTGGCCGTCGCCCTCGACCGAGGCGCGCGCCGTGCCGCTGGACTCGCTGCGCGGCGGGGCGGACGGTCCCGTCGTCGTACGTTCGCCGCAGAGCACCGGGCTCGACGCCGGGCGGTTCTTCCCGTTCGGCAACGCGACCGACCTGCCGCCCGACCAGCGCGCCGAGGACGGCCGCTCGATCTGCTTCGACCTGCCGGTCGACTCCACGCTCGACGTCCTGGGCAGCGTCGTGGCCGACCTCGCCGTGACCTGCGACGTGCCCGACGGCACCGTGATCGTGCGCCTGTGCGACGTCGCCCCCGACGGCTCGTCGACGCTCGTCACCCGCGGCGTGCTCAACCTGAACAAACGGAACGGACGAGACCGCGCCGACGACCCGATGGAGGCGCGGGTCGAGCAGGTCGTCCGCGTCGCCCTGGTCTCGACCGGACACTCCTTCCCGGCCGGCCACCGCCTCCGGATCGCCCTGTCGAGCGCCTACTGGCCGTGGGTCTGGCCGCACCCGGTCGAGGCGACCCTCACGGTCGACCCCACGCGCAGCAGCGTGACGCTGCCGGTGTGGACGCCCGGGCCCGGCGACGGGTCCGCGGAGCACCCGGTCGACGACGGCGTCGCGTTCGAGGCGCCCGAGCGGGCCGAGCCCCTGGCGATCCGCGCCCTGCCCTCGGTGTCGGACCTGCCGCAGCGCAGCGTGTCGCACGACGTCGGCACCGGCGAGTGGGTGCTCGACGTCGACCCCGGCTACGGCGGCGGGCGCGAGTACCCGGACGGGCTCGTCTTCACCGAGGAGAGCCGCGAGACCTACCGCATCGTCGACGGTGACCCGCTGTCGGCGTCGGCCGAGTCGCGCTGGGCGATCGGGCTCGAGAAGCCGAGCTGGAAGGCGTGGCTCGAGACGACGTCCCGCGTGACGGCGTCGGCGGAGGCGTTCCGGGTCGAGAACACGGTGCGGGCCTGGGCCCGGGACGGCGGACCCGACGCCGAGACGGTGCTCGTCGCCGACCGGACCTTCGACGAGCTCGTACCGCGGACGTCCGCATGAGCGGCGTGAGTGGCGTGAGCGCCCGGCAGAAGCCGGTGGTGCGTCGCGCGTCGATCGTCGAGGCGGCCCGCGAGGTGATCGTGCGCGAGGGCATGGGTGCGACCCGTCTGCGCGACATCGCCGCCGCGGCCGGGGTCTCGGTCGGCACCGTGACGTACCACTTCGACGGCGTCGCCGAGATCCTCAACGAGGTCGTCGTCCTCGAGACGGCGCGGTTCTACTCGTCGATCATCGAGGCGGTGGACGCCGAGTCCGACCCGGTCGTCGGGGTGCGGATGCTCGTCGAGCCCCTGTTCGCCGACACCGACGCGACCGACGAGCACTGGCGGCTCTGGTCGGACTACTGGACCGCCGTGGCACGCAAACCCGCGGTCGCCGCCGAGTACGTCGAGCGCATCCGCGTGTGGGAGGCCTGCCTGACCCGCACCCTCCGGCGCGGGGTCGAGCAGGGGCGCTTCGCGACGGAGGACCCGTCTGCGCTCGCCCTCAAGCTCGCGGCCTACAGCGACGGCCTCGCGACGCAGCTCGCCCAGAAGGCTCCCGGCCTCACGCCCGCCCTCGCGCTCGACTGGATGTGGACGCTGCTGGAGCACGAGACCGGGGCGTCCTTCCGGGGCTGACCCGCGCCTCCTCGTTCGGAGACGGGCGGGTCCGGCGGAACCGGGCGTCCGGAGACGCCCGCTTCCACCGGACCCGCCCGCTCGGGCACGCGCCTGCGCCAGCGGCTCGGCGCCTGGGCCCGCACCGGCCTTACTCGTAGCGGAGCGACTCCACCGGGTCGGCCTTGGCGGCGCGGGCGGCGGGGAGCGTCCCGGCCAGGAACGCGATCACCATCACCACGACGATGATCAGGGCGATCGACACGGGGTCGAACGCGATCAGCGTCAGCCCGGGCAGGTCGGACAGCAACGACCCGGCCAGGGCCGCGCTGGCGAGGCTGCCCGCGATCATCGCGATGCCCACGCCGATCGCGCTGCCGAGGAACCCGATGAACGCCGCCTCGAGGCTGAACAGTCCGAAGACTTTGCCGCTGCCCATGCCCATGGCCTTCATCAGGCCGATCTCGCGGGTGCGCTCCTGCACGGACATGAGCAACGTGTTGACGATGCCGAAGCTCGCCGCGAGCAGGGCGATGATCGCGAAGGCGTTGAGCACGAGCACGATGCCGTCGATCACCGTCGTGAAGGTGCCCAGCTGGTCGGCGACGGTGGTGCCGGTGTAGCCGGCGGCCGTCAGACGGTCCTTGAGGTCCGTGACCTGCTGGTCGGACGCGTCCGCGGCGAACCGCACCGTGGCCTGCGCGTAGCGGTCGACCTGGTCGGCGGGCAGCCCGACGTTCTGCGCGTCGAACAGGGCCGTGCCGAGCGCCGCGTTCGGGGTGACCGACGCGCCGGCGGGCGACGCGATGCTCTCCTCTGCGACGCCGACGACGGTCGCGATGACCGTGTGCTGCGTGCGCATGGCGTCGGTCACGGCCAGCGTGACCGGCTGACCGACGGCCGCCTCGTCGTCGCGGTACCCCAGCGGCCCGACGTAGGACGTGGGGATCGCCACCTGCAGGTCGGCGCCGTCGTCGTCGGGCTGGGCACCCGCGGTCAGGGTGAGCTGCTGCCCGGGGACGAGCGCGCTCGCCGACACGACGTACTTCGTGCCGCTCTCGCCCTCGACGTAGTCGGTCGAGAGCGACTGGGTCGGCTGCACGTCCAGCACGCCGTCGACGCCCTCGAGGGTCGTCACGTCGTCAGGGGTCAGGGCGACGACGGTCGACCCGGGGGCACCGAACCCGCCGGCGGCGACGGTGTCGGGGTCGTACTCGGTCGGGCCCGAGCCGCCCACGCTGAGGCCCTCCGCGTCGTCGGACGCCTTCGTGACCGTCATGGTGTCGGACGAGCCGACGGCCGAGACCGTGTCGTCGATGTACGCGTTGATGCCGGTGCCCAGCCCGCTCGTCAGCGTCAGCGTGAACGCGCCGACGAAGATCGCCAGGATGGTCAGGATCGTCCGCGTCTTCGACCGGAACGTGTTCGAGACGGCGGTCGACAGCAGGTCGGTGGTCTTCATGCGGCCACCTCGGCCTCGTCGTCGACGATCAGCCCGTCGCGGATCACGATGCGCCGGTCGCAGCGCGCCGCGAGCTCCTCGTCGTGGGTCACCACGATCAGCGTGATGCCGTTCTCCCGGTTCAACGAGAACAGGATGTCCTCGACGACCGCCCCGGTCGCCGTGTCGAGGTTGCCCGTGGGCTCGTCGGCGAAGATGATGCGCGGATCGTTCACCAACGCCCGTGCGATCACCGTGCGCTGCTTCTGACCACCCGACAGGTTCAGGGCCTTGTTCTTCGCCTTGTCGGCGAGCTCGAGCTGCTCGAGGGCCGCCAGACCGCGACGACGGCGCTCGCCGCGGGGCACGCCCGCGATCTTCATCGGCAGCACGACGTTCTCGAGCACCGACGAGCTCGACGTGAGGAAGAACTGCTGGAACACGAAGCCGAACGTCTTGTTGCGCGTCCGGTTCAGGCGCCCGCCCTCGAGCGTGCTCGTGTCGACGCCCTCGAGCTCGACGGTGCCGGTCGTCGGGGCGTCGAGCAGGGCGAGCACGTGCATCAGGGTCGACTTGCCCGAGCCGCTCTTGCCGACGATCGCCACGCTCTCGCCCTCGGCGATGTCGAAGCTCACCCCCTTGAGTGCCTCGAACCGGTTCGGGCCGCGCCCGTACGAACGGTGGACGTCTCGGACCGAGATGATCGGCGCCATGGTGCTCCTGTCGCTGACGGCCCGGTGTCTCCGGGGCCGAGACCCACACTCGCGGGCCGCGCCGCCCGGGGCGTCCCCCCACCGCGGACACCTGCCCGACCGGCCGTACCGCGACCGCGGTACGCGACGTCGGGCCCCAGGGGGACTCGGCCGCCGGCGTTCCAGGGCACGATGGGGTCATGACGACGACGGACGGCAGGAGGCGCGAGCCGGCCTACCCACGACCTCGCGTCCCCGGGTGGCTGGCCGACACGCTCGCCGCGGTGCTCGTCGTCGGTGCGGCGTTCGCCCCCTTCCCCGTCGCGGAGTTCCGGCCGACCGGCGGACTGGCCGTCGCGGTCGTCCTCGCCCCGGTCGTCCTGCTGCCGTTCCGCCGCCGGCGTCCCGTCCCGGTGCTCGCCGCGATCGTCGGGCTCTTCGGCGTCGGTGCCCTGCTCGGCACGCTCGCGCCGGGCATCGTGCTCGCCGCCGGGATCGCCGTGTTCGCCGTGGCTGCACGGACCCCGCGTCGTCGCACCATCGTCGTGACGGTGGCCGCGGCGGCCGCGATCGTGCTGCTCAGCCTGCTGGCGGCCCTCGGGGGAGTCTCCGACCCGCGCATCGTGCAGTTCGCCCTCCTCATCGCCTTCGCCGCCGCCGCGGGCGACGCCAGCCGCTCGCGGCGCGAGTACATCGAGGCCGTCACCGAGCGGGCCGAACGGGCCGAGCGCACCCGTGAGGCCGAGGCCTCGCGCCGGGTGGCCGAGGAGCGGCTGCGCATCGCCCGCGACCTGCACGACGCCGTCGCCCACCAGATCTCGGTGATCAGCCTCAACGCCGGGGTCGCGTCGTCGGCGATCGAGACGCGACCCGAGAAGGCGGTGACGGCCCTCGCGACCATCCGCCGCGCCTCCCGGACCGTCCTCGGCGAGATCGGCGACCTGCTCGAGGTGCTGCGCGCCGGGGACTCGGACCGCGCCCCGTCGCCCCAGCCGGGACTCGCGCGACTCGACGAACTCGTGGCCGGGTTCGCCGACGCCGGGCTCGTCGTGGGCACCCGGGTCGAGGGGCCGCTCGCCTCGGTGACGGGCGCGGCCGACCTCGTCGCGTACCGGGTCGTGCAGGAGGGGCTGACGAACGCCAGCAAGCACGGCGCCGAGCACCGCGCGCACGTGCTCGTCGCGGTCGACGAGCACGAGGTGTCGATCGTCGTGACGAACCCCGTGCCGGTGGCGCGGGTCGAGCCCGACCCGGACGACGTGCGGGGTGGGCACGGGTTGCTCGGGCTGCGCGAACGCGTCGCCTCGGTGCGCGGGGTGGTCGAGACCGGGCTCACGCCGGGCGGCTTCCGGCTGGCGGCCGTGCTGCCGGTGACGCGTGCGGCCGATGTCGACGGGGGAGTCTCGTGACCACCGTGCTCGTCGTCGACGACCAGCCGCTCATCCGTCAGGCCGTGACCGACATCCTCGACGGCGAGGACGGGGTCGAGGTCGTGGGCGACGCCGTCAACGGTCGTGAGGCGGTCCTGCGGGCCTCGGCGCTGAGGCCGGACGTGGTCGTGATGGACATCCGCATGCCCGAGCTCGACGGAATCGGCGCGACGGCCGCGATCTGCGCCGACCCGCTGCTCGTCGACACGAAGGTGCTGATCCTCACGACGTTCGAGGAGGACGAGTACCTCGTCGCCGCCCTGCGTGCCGGGGCGAGCGGGTTCATCGGCAAGGGTGCGGAGCCCGACGAGATCGTCCGTGCGGTGCGGGCCGTGCACGCGGGGGAGTCGCTGCTGTCGCCCGTCGCGACGCGCAGCCTGATCGAGAAGTACGTGCTGCCCGGTGGCGGCCGCGACGCGACGGGCTCGGGGGACGGTGGCGCCGGGACGGGCGCGGCCTCGGGGACAGCGTCGTCGAGGGGCCCGTCGTCCCGGGCCGTGCCGCCCGAACTCGCGCACCTGACCGACCGCGAGCGCGAGGTGCTGCTGCTCGTCGCGCGGGGTCGCGCGAACGCCGAGATCGCCACCGACCTGGTCATCTCGCCGCACACCGCGAAGACCCACGTCAACCGCATCATGACCAAGCTAGACGCCCACGACCGGGCGCAGCTGGTGATCCTCGCCTACGAGACGGGGTTGCTCGCGCCGGGTTCCTGACGAGCGGGGAACGAGGTGCCGGAGCCCGGCGGGGCCTGCGGATACTGCGGGTCCTGCGGGGGCCGACCCGCGCCTCCTGCAGGCGGGCGGGTTCGGCGGACGCGGGCGTGCGTGGACGCCCGGCGACCACGGACTCGCCCGCGCGACCGCCGCCCGGGCCCACGGACCGGCCAGGCGGCACGCGGAGGCGCGGGCTGGCTCACGCGCGGAGGTGGCGGCGCAGGTGCTCGGCGGCCTCGTGCCCGACGCGGGCCATGGCCTCGCGGGTCTGGCCTCCGACGTGCGGGGTGAGCACGACGTCGGATCGGCCGCGGAGGGGGTGGTCGGCGGGCAACGGCTCGACCGTGGTGACGTCGAGACCGGCCCCCGCGAGGTGACCGGCGTCGAGCGAGGCGACCAGCGCCTCCTCGTCCACGACGCCGCCGCGCGAGGTGTTGACGACCACCGCGCCCGGGCGCAACAGGGCGAGCTCACGCGCGCCGATCAGGCCGACGGTGGTGGGCGTCAGAGGCACGTGGACGCTCAGTGCGTCCGACGCCGCGAGCAGGGCGTCGAGGTCGGCGGGCTCGGCTCCGGCCGCCCGGACGGCGTCGTCCGAGAGGTGCGGGTCGTGGGCGACGACGCGCATGCCGAGCCCGTCACGGGCCGCGTCGGCCACGAGCCGCGCGATCCGCCCGAAGCCGAGCAGCCCGAGCGTCGCGCCGTGCAGTTCGCGCCCCACGAAGGAGGCGCGGGTCGGCACGGTCCCGGAGTCGTCGGCACCCGAGTCCCTGGCCCCCGAGCCGCCGCCCGACCACGCCGCCCCGAGTCCGCGCCTGGTCACCATCAGCAACGTCACGGCGAGCTCGGCGACCGACCGGCTGTTCGCGGCGGGGGTCGTGGTGACGGTGATGCCGAGCTCGGCCGCGGTGTCGACGTCGACCGTGTCGAGGCCGACGCCGTGCCGCGCGACGATGAGGAGCCGCGGTGCCTCGCGCATCATCGCGCCGTCGACCCGTGCCGTGCGCAGCAGCACGCCCTCGACCTCGGCCGCGACGTCGGACCAGCCCGCGGCGTCGTCTCCCCAGCCGAGCCGCACGTCGGCCCAGGCAAGCAGCGACGCGACCACGTCGTCGTCGATCGGCCGCGGCACCCAGACGACGGGCGTGCGGCCCATCGGGTCTGTCGATCCAGCTGAGCCGGTCGCCCGCGGCGATCCCGTCGAGCCCGTCGACCCCGCCGCTCCCGGGTCAGTCACGCGGCACCAGCTTCCGGTTCGCCGTTCGACGGTCGCCTTCTCCGCGCAGCAGTTCGTGCGTCGCCGCCACGACCTCGTCGACCCGGGCGGCCGGCACGATCGCCACCCCGTCGTCGTCCCCGAGCACCCAGTCGCCCGGCGACACCGGCACGCCACCGACCGCGATCGTCTCGCCGGTGCGGAACGGTCCGGTCTTCCACGGCCCCGCCGGCGTCACGGACCGCGCGAACACCGGCACGCCGACGCGCTCCAGCTCGACCACGTCACGGGCGGCGGCGTCGAGCACGATGCCGCCGACGCCGAGCGCCTTGGCCTTCTCGGCCACGAGCTCGCCGATCAGGGCGCGGGTCTCGTCACCGCCACCGTTCACCACGAGGATCTCGCCCCGACGGATGCGCTCGAACGCGGCGTGCAGGCCGGCGTTGTCGCCCGGCCGGGTCCACACGGTGAACGCCGGGCCCGAGAGGGCGGCTCCGCGCCAGAGCGGGCGGACGCCGTCCGCGACGCCGAAGCGCTCCATGGCGTCCGAGACGGTGGCGACGGGGAGTTCCCCGGGGGCGGGCAGCACCGGTCGGAGGGGCCGTGAGGCCGGGGAGGTCGAGGTGGTGCTCATGGTGCTCCTGTCGTTCGGGGTGCGGGGGCTCTCGGTCGGTGGCGGTGGCGGTGGCCGTGGTGCAGGTGCGGGTGCGGGTGCGGTCGGTCAGTCGAGGGCGGGCGGCAGCCCGGTGCGGGCGAGCTCCGAGGAGGCGCGGCGCAGCTCGTCCGCGAACCGCGGGACCGCGTCGTCGGTGAAGCGACTCGTCGGCCCGCCCAGGGCGAGGGCGACGGGTCGGCCCGGCGGGCGTCCCGGGACGAGGACGGCCACGCCCGAGTTGCCCGGCTCCCGCGTTCCGTGCGACACCGACCAGCCGTCGTGACGGGCCTGCTCGACCCGGGCCCGCACGGCGTCGCGGTCGACGGGCAGCACCGGCGCCGGGGAGAACGGCGTGGTCGGGCTCGAGCCGCTCGTGCTCGTGTCCGCCGTGGCGTCGACGTCGTCGAGGGTGGCGTCGAGCGCCTCGGCGGGCTCGCCGCTCAGCAGCACGGCGCCCGCGGCACCGATCCACAGCGGCAGTTCGTCGCCCACCTGGACGACGTGACGGAGGCTGTGCGGGCTGGGCGACTGCGCCACGACGACTCGGGCCACGCCGCTGCGGACGTAGAGGCTGACGGTCTCGCCCGTCACGGCGGCGAGCGCGGCCATGCGGTCGGCGGTGGCGGCGGGCACGGCCCAGGCGCGGGCGGCGAAGGCTCCCCAGTGGATCATCCGCGTGCCCACGCCGACCCGCCCGTCGGGCCCGTGCTGCAACATGCCCTCGGCGACGAGGGTGTCCACCAGTCGCAGGACGGTCGTGCGAGGCAGGCCCGAGGCGCGCACGAGTTCGGAGAGGGTCTGCGTGCTGCGCTCGGGCGTGAACGCCTGCAGGACGGCGAGGGCCCGGCTGACGGCGCGGACGCCGCTCGCGTCGCCCCGGCCCGCGACCGCAGGGGTCGGTGTCATGAGGGGCGGTGTCGCCTCAGCTGGTGTCATCGTGTCGACCTCTCGCCGGGGAAGCGCGGGGCCCGGGTGGGGCCGCCCTTGCGGGGACTTCCACGGCGAAGCTACCATCAGGCGGACACAGACATCCACCAGGTGGACACCCTTCGGGGTGGGATCGCCGGTGCGAACCGCTGCAACCATCACAAGGGAGTGATCGTGTGGGCAATCTGATCGACAGGAACAGGCGCAAGGTCGTCACGGGGGCCGTCGGCATCGTCGCGACCGCGGTGCTCGTCGGCTTCGCGGCCGTCGACGCCGGCGACGGCACGGCGGGCGCCGACCCCCGCGCCAAGCTGACGATGATGGCGCCCGCGGCGCCCGGCGGCGGGTGGGACCTCGCGGCCCGTGAGGCGCAGCAGGCCCTTCGCGCGGCGTCGATCGTCAACAACGTGCAGGTGGTGAACGTGCCCGGCGCCGGCGGCACCATCGGCCTCAGCCAGTTCGTCGGCCTGGGTGCCGACCCCACGAACCTCATGATGACCGGCACGGTCATGGAAGGCGCGATCACGGTCAACGGGTCGGACGTCGACCTCTCGGACACGACGCCCATCGCCAAGTTGGCCGAGGACTACGAGGTCTTCATCGTCCCCGCGGACTCGCCCTACGAGACGATCGACGACTTCGTCGCGGCCTGGAGCGAGGCCCCGCAGAGCCACCCGATCGGCGGCGGCGGGCTCGGCGGGACCGACCACCTGCTCGCCGGCCTGTTCGCCCGCGAGGTCGGCGTCGACCCCGGTGACATCAACTACGTCTCTTACGCGGGCGGTGGCGAGGTGTTGACCGCCCTGCTCTCGGGCACGGTCGAGATCGGCGTCAGCGGCTACAACGAGTTCAGCGACCAGATCGAGGCCGGCAACCTGCGGGCCCTCGCGCTCTCGGCCGAGGAACCCGTCGACGGCATCGACGCCCCGACGTTCATCGAGCAGGGCATCGACGTGCACCTGCCGAACTGGCGCGGTCTCGTCGCCCCGAAGGACATCACCGACGCCGAGCGCGACGAACTCGTCGCGATCATCGACGAGATGGTCGCCTCCGACGAGTGGCAGGACACCCTGAGGCGCAACTCCTGGGCCCCGGCGGTGGTCACCGGAGAGGACTTCGCCGACTTCATCGCCGAGGACCAGGCCCGGGTGAACACGATCATCGAGGAGCTGGGCCTGTGAGCGGCGTCATCCGGACCGTCTCGGTCACGCGCCGGGCCGTCGTCGTCGCGGACGGGTTCTGGCGCCGACGCACGGGCCTGATCGTGCCGGCGCTCATGCTGGTCATCGGGTTGGCCCTCGTCGTCGGCACGGTGACGATGCGCGTGCCCGACACCGCCACCTCGCCCGGGCCCCAGGTCTTCCCGGCGATCGTGGCGGCCCTCGTGCTGATCGTGGCCGTGCTGCTCGCGATCGACGTGCTGCGCAAGCCCGAGGCCGCCACCGTCGAGATCGCCCAGCCCGCCGCCCCCGGCGACGTGGACGACCTCGACCTCGACGGCGAACCCGTCGAGCGACGCCCGACCAGCAACCACCGGGCCCTGCTCGGCGCACTCGGCACGGTGGTGGTGTTCATCGCCGCCCTCACGCCGCTCGGCTGGCTGCTCGCCGGAGCCGTGCTGTTCTGGGGCATCGCCCGGTCGCTCGGCAGTCAGCGTCCGGTCTTCGACATCTTCCTGGCACTGGCGATCTCGTCGATCGTGCAGCTCGCCTTCTCGGCCGGACTCGGCCTCAACCTGCCTCCCGGCATCCTCGAGGGGATCTTCTGATGGAATCGCTCGCCAACCTCGGGGACGGGTTCCTCACCGTCCTGACCCCGATCAACATGCTCTGGGTGCTGATCGGGGCCGTGCTCGGCACGGCCGTCGGCGTCCTGCCCGGCCTCGGCTCGGCCATGGCCGTCGCCCTCCTGCTGCCCGTGACCTTCTCGCTCGACCCGATCGGCGCCTTCATCATGTTCGCGGGCGTGCTCTTCGGCGGTCTGTTCGGTGACTCGATCTCGGGCATCCTGATGAACACGCCGGGCAACAGCACGGCCATCGCCGGCACGATCGAGGGCCACAAGATGGCCACGAGCGGCCGGGCCGCCCAGGCCCTCGCGACCTCGGCGATCGGCGCCTTCATCGGCGGCATCATCGCGTCGGTGCTGGTCGTGTTCTTCGCCCCACGGCTCGCCGAGCTCGCGACGCTGTTCGGCCCGGCCGAGTACCTCGCCCTGGCGGTGTTCGCCTTCGTGGCGATCTCGGCGGTCGTCACCGAGTCGGTGCTGCGCGGCCTCGCCGCCCTCGGCATCGGCCTGGCGATCTCGGTCGTCGGCATCGACGGCATCTCGGGCGCCTCGCGCTTCACGGCCGGCGTGCCCGAGCTGTTCGACGGCATCGACATCGTCGTGATCACCGTCGGTCTGCTGGCGCTCGGCGAGGTCTTCAGCGTCGCGGCGAAGCGAGGCACCCCCGACGAGACGGCGCTCGTGCCCTCGCGCGGTCGTCTCTGGCTGTCCCGTCACGAGTTCCGCCTCGCGGCGCCGGCCTGGCTGCGCGGCACGGCGATCGGCATCCCGTTCGGCATCATCCCGGTGGGCGGCGCCGAGGTGCCGACCTTCCTCGCCTACGGCACCGAGCGCCGACTCGACGCCCGCCGCAAGGACTCGATGTTCGGCCGCGGTGCCATCCAGGGCGTCGCCGGCCCGGAAGCCGCCGGCAACGCCACGGCCGGCACGGCGATGGGCGCGCTGCTCGCGCTCGGGCTGCCGACCTCCGCCACGGCGGCGATCCTGCTCGCCGCGTTCCGCCAGTACGGCCTGCAGCCCGGGCCCCTGCTGTTCGAGCGCGCCCCCGACCTCGTCTGGGCACTGCTCGCCAGCTTCTTCGTCGGCATGGTGGTGCTGCTGATCCTCAACCTGCCGTTCGCCCCGCTCTGGGCCAAGCTGCTCAAGGTGCCGCGCCACTACCTGTACGCGGGCATCTCGGTCTTCGCGATGCTCGGCGTCTACGCGACGAGCGCGAAGATCCTCGACCTCGTGCTCGTCACGGTGATCGGGCTGATCGGGTTCCTCATGCGCCGCTACGGACTGCCGGTCGCACCGATGCTCATCGCGATCATCCTCGGCCCGCTCGCCGAGACCGAGTTCCGGCGGGCGATGGCCGTCAGCGAGAGCGACCCGGCCATCCTCGTGTCGAGCCCGATCTCGGTGACCCTCTACGTCGTGCTCCTGCTCGCCGTCGCCGGCGCCGCCTTCCAGAAGATCCGCAGCCGGAGGACCGTCGCCCAGGCGATCGCCGACCGCCAGAGAGAGACCGTGTGACCCAGCCCCACGACCCCGCCCCGCCCCACGACCGCCCCCGACCGCTCGACGGCGTCCGCGTCCTCGACATGACCAACGTCCTCGCCGGCCCCTACGCGGCGTACCAGCTCGCCCTGCTCGGTGCCGACGTGATCAAGGTCGAGACGCCGCACGGGGGCGACCTCGCCCGCCAGCTGGGGGCGTCCGCAGAACTGAACCAGCGCCTCCTCGGCATCTCGTTCCTGGCGCAGAACGCGCAGAAGCGGTCGCTGACGGTCGACCTGAAGAAGCCGGGCGGGGCCGAGGTGCTGCGGCGGGCGGTGGCCGAGGCCGACGTGCTGCTCGAGAACTTCCGACCCGGGGTGCTCGAACGGCTCGGCTTCGGCTGGGACGTGCTGCGGGGGATCAACCCGCGGCTCGTGTACGCGGCGATCTCGGGGTTCGGGCAGACCGGCCCGCTGCGCGGCAAGCCCGCGTACGACCAGATCATCCAGGGCAGCTCGGGCATGATGAGCGTCACCGGCACGCCCGAGACGGCCCCGTTGCGGGCCGGTTACCCGATCGCCGACACGCTCGGCGGGCTGGCGGCGGCGTTCGCGATCTCGTCGGCGCTGCTCGGTCGCGAGCGGACCGGGGTGGGTTCGGTCATCGACGTGTCCATGCTCGAGACCGCGGCGACCGCCATGGGCTGGGTCGTCTCGAACCACCTCGTCGCCGGCACCGAGCCGCGGCCGCTCGGCAACGACAACGGCACGGCGGCTCCCTCGGGCACGTTCGCGACCGGCGACGGAGCGCTCAACATCGCGGCCAACAAGCAGGAGCAGTTCGAGTCGCTCTGCACCCTGATCGGTCGTGCCGACCTCGCCGTCGACGCCCGGTTCGCCGCCCGCGAGGACCGCAAGACCCACCGCGCCGCGCTCACCCACGAGATCGAGGCGGCGCTGGCCACCCGCGGCGCCGCCGAGTGGGAGGCGCTGCTGAGCGACGCCGGCGTGCCCGCCGCGGCGGTGCTGACCGTGGCCGAGATGCTCGACAGCCCGCAGGTGCGCGACCGCGAACTCGTGCACGAGCTGCCCTTCCCGGGCGGCGCGGAGGGCGACGACCCGTTGCGCGTGATGGGGCACGGCATCCGCGTCGACGGCGTGCCCGGGGCACCGACCCTGCCGCCACCTCTGCTCGGGCAGCACACCGACGAGATCCTCGCCGAGCTCGGCTTCGACGCCGACGAGATCCACGACCTCAGGGAAGGAGGCGCGGTGTGAGCGCCGACGACAGAGCCGACCTCGAGGCCCGCCTCGCCGCGGCACAGGCCGAGACCGTCCGGCTCGAGGCGAAGATCGCCTCGACCACCGCTTGGTGGTCGACCGGCATCACCAAGATCGAACCCGGCGTCATCGAGCTGCGCGGCTACCCCGTGCAGCAGCTGATCGGCAACCTCGGCTTCGTCGAGACGGTCTGGCTGATGACGCGCGGCGAACGGCCCGATCCGGCGCAGGCCGCGCTGCTCGAGGCCGCGCTCGTCGCGAGCGTCGACCACGGCCCGCAGGCGCCGTCGATCGCCGGCGCGCGCATGGCGATCACCTGCGGGGTCGGCCTGAACTCGGCCGTCGCCAACGGCGTCAACGTGCTGGGCGACACCCACGGAGGCGCGGGTCAGCAGTGCGTCCAGCTGCTGAACCGTCTGGTCGCCTCACACCGCGACACCGGTGCACCGCTCGACGCCCTGGCCGCCGCCGAGGTCGCGGCCCACAAGGCCCGGGGCGAGTTCGTGCCCGGGTTCGGGCACCGCTTCCACCCGCGCGACCCGCGCCGCGACCCGCTGCTGGCCCTCGTCGAGCGGGCGCGCGACGACGGCGTGGTCGAGGGGCGTCACCTCGACGCGGCCCTCGCCGTCGAAGGCGTGCTGGTGTCCCGGAACGTGCCGATGAACATCGACGGGGTGTCGGCCGTGGTCTACGGCGAACTCGGCATCGAACCCGAACTGGCCCGCGGGCTGTTCGTGCTGTCGCGGTCGGTGGGCATCCTCGCCCACGCCTGGGAGGAGCGCGGCTCGGGCCAGCGCATCAAGGGTCCGCTGCCCAAGGGCTTCCTGGCCGACTACACGGGCCCCGCCACCCGCGACCTCTGAGTTCCCGGCAGCCGTTCCCGCGGTCGCACCGGTGAGGCCCGCTCCGGGAACCGGGCGAGGTCGGCGGACACGGGCCGACGCGGACGCCCGTGTCCGCCGAACTCGCCCGGAAGGTCGAACCCGCCCGGAAGCCCGGATGAGTCGACCGCGGGTCAGGCGAGCGCGGCCGGGTCGAGGCCGTGCTGCTCGACCTCGATCGCCTGGCGGATCGTCAGCGGGTAGATGCGCGACAGCTCGGGGCTCGACGGGTCGCTCGAGATGTAGGCCACGCTCTCGACGTGCTGCTCGAACGCGTTGACCTTGTCGCGCGGCGCGCCCACCACGAGCTGGAAGCCCAGCGAGGTCAGCGCCGCCAGCGCCCGGCCGGTGTACTCGGCGTCGGCCTTGACGAAGCCCTCGTCGAGCACGATCGGCGCGTAGGTCGGCACCCGGTCGGTGCCGTCGCCCAGCCGGAACCGCAGGGCGGCCCCGAGCACGAACGCGATGAGCTCCTGCCCCTCGCCACCGGACTTGCCGGCCACACCCTCGTGCACGATCTGCGTGCCGTCGGCCCGGGTCTCGATCGCCCGGAACTGGTAGTGCTCGCGGGCGTCCAGCACCCGGCGTCGCCAGGCGTCGCCGACCTTCGACTTCTCCTCGAGGTGGGCGAGGTCGCGGCGGAGCCTCAGGAACCGGCGCTCGACCTCGGACGCGTCCCGCGCCTCCGGGGTCTGCGCCTGCGAGGACCGTCCGTCCGAGGACCGTGCCTCGGACGTGCCCTCGGCCCCGCCGGTGTGCTCTCGCAGGGTGCGCTTGAACTCGAGCAGGTCGCCGTTCGACACCGGCCGCGGCTCGATGTCGAGCGTCGAGCCCTGGCGGAACTCGATCGACCGCAACGCCTGCGAGATCGGGCGGACGCCGCGGCGGATGACGTGGCCGTCCTCCTCGATCTGGACGAGCAGCGCCCGCAGGCTGTCGCCCACGTCGCTGCCGGCCTTCTCGAGCCACCGCTGCTTCGCGTGCGGCAGGTCGTCCTCGACGAGCTGCCGGTGGATCGCCCTGACCGACGGCAGGCTCTCGATCGTCGCGTCGATGCCCGCGGTGCGGTCGAGTTCGAGGTATCGCTCGAAGACGACGACGAGCGTCGACTCGGCGTTCGCCCGGTCGCGGTCGTGCGCGTCGACCTGGGCCCGCAGCTGCGACGCGGCGTCCCGGTAGAGCCGGGCGACGTCGGTCGCCTCGCGGGGTGCGGCGAACGGCAGCGGCGCGAGGAGTGCCCGTTCGTCGTCGGTGAGGGGCTCGGCGTCGGCGGCGTCCGCGAACTCGTCCTCGATGTCGACGAGCGTCGCGTGCTTCTCGTCGAGCTGCGCGAGGACCTGGTCGATCTCGGCCAGGCGGCGCGTCGCGGCGGAGCGGTCGTCGTCGTGCTGCGTGGCCTCGGCCTGCAACGTCGCGAGCTCGGGACGCTCGACCGCGATGCGGTCGACCTGGGCGCGCAGGTCGTCGAGCCTCGCCTGCGCGGGGGCGGTGTCGAGCTCGTCCCAGGTGAACTCCTTCGCCCGGGCGACGGCGTCGGCGACGCGACGGCGGTCGGCCGCCTCGGCCTCGATCGCGTCGTACTCGCCACGGACCCGGGCCAGCACGGCTTCCAGGTCGACGATCTCGTCGCCGAGCTCGGCGATGCGTGCCGCGTTGTCGAGGCCGATCCACGAGCGGGTCGCCCGGTCGTCCTTGATCACGCGGTCGCGCGACCCGGTGCGGAGGCCCCGCCGGGTGACGGCGCCGCGGGTGCCGGCCGGGCGCGGGTCGTCCAAGTCGTCGGGACCCTCGACGCAGAGCACGCTCCGGTCGGCGACGAGCTCGTCGTGCAGCCAGCCCCGGAACGGGCTGGCCGGGTCGAGCCGCACCATCGCGGGCACGGTGTGGTCGACGGGCGTGAGGGTCGGCTCGGCCTCGGCGGTCGCCGGCACGAGCGTGACGCGTCCGCGCACGTCGTTCTCGTTCACCCAGCGGCGCACGGCGTCGAAGTGCGCGCGGTCGACGAGGAGGTGCGTGGCGAGATCGCCGAGCACCCGCTCGATCGCGACGGCCCACCCGGTGTGCTCGGGCGCGACCTCGAACAGCTCGCCGGCGTAGGGCAGGCTCGACACCGGCACGCCCGCCCCCTCGGCGATGCGGCGACGTCGCTCGATCGCGTCGTCGGGCACGTTGCTGCGGCGCTGCTCGAACGACCGCTTCTGCTTCTCGAGGGCGGCGAGGGCCCGCTTGGTCTCGCCGATGCGGGCGGCGAGGTCGCTGCGGGCGTCGGCGGTCGCGGCGCGGGCCGCGGCGTCGTCGGCCGCGAGGCGGTCGGCGCGCTGCCCGAGGGCGACGAGTTGCTCGTCGTTCCGGGGGAGGGACTCGCCGGTCCCGTCCAGGGCGGCGGCGAGCCGGCCGCGGGTGCGCTCGACGGCGGCGAGCTCGGCCTCGGCGGCGGCCACGTGCTCGCGGAGCGACTGCGTGGGATCGCCCCCGAGCTCGCTGATCCGCGCCAGGGCCTGTTCACGGGACCGGAACGCGAGCTGCTCGTCCGCCTGGGCGCGCCTCCGGCGTTCGCCCTGCTCGCGCTTCTCGGTCGTGACGCGGTCGACCTCGCCGCTGACCCAGCTGCCGACGCGTTCGGCCAGCCAGACGCGCAGGCGGCTGGGCCCGTCGGCGTCCGCGAGCAGGCGGCGCTTGGCCGACCCGTCGCGGCCGGCGAGCTCGTACCGGTCGGCGAGCGTCGGCACGCCCTCGAGCACGTCGAGCTTCTTGCGGGTCGTCTCGAACACGTCGTAGAGCGCGGACGCCTCGCGGTAGGTGGCGAGCGTGGTCTCCCACCGGCTGAGCGCCTGCGGCTGGACGAGCACGAACTGCTTGAAGAGGTCGTCGATCGAGAACACGCCCTTGGACGCCTGCGCCCGCCGCAGGAGGGTCAGGGCCTTGAGTTGCGACTCGTCGCTGCCGCCGATGCCGAGCTGACCGCAGAGCTGCACCCGCAGCTCGGGCTGCGACGAGGTCGCGAGGTCGTGGGCGGGGTCGAGCAGACGGGCGAGAGAGCCGCGGGTCAGCGGGTTCTGGCTCGTGCCCTCGCGGGTCACCTCGGAGAGGCGGCTGAGGTCGAAGCGGCCCTGCACGAGCAGGTAGACGCTCGCCTGGGTGACGTCGTCCTGGCTCGCGGTGTCCTCGCCGATCCAGGCGACGCGGACGGCCGTGACGGTCTGGCCGAGCTCGGTCGACCAGGTGATCGCGGCACCGCTCGGGAACGCCTGGCCGAGCGGTCGCAGGAACCGCGTCGTCGTCCGGTCGGAGGCGGCGTCGCGCACCTCGTCGGTCTTGCCGCGTGCGTAGCTGTAGACCGTGCGCTCGGACCGCTGACGGCTGTCGTCGCGGGCGGCCCGGTTGAACTCTTGCGGGTTGGGCATGATCACCGCGGCCATCGCGTCGAGCACGGTCGACTTGCCGCGGCCGGTGGGGCCGAGGATGGCGATGCCACCGCGCCCCACGGGCATGCGGTGCAGGCCGGCGTAGCTGCCCCAGTTGAGCAGCTGCACCTGCTCGATGCGGTACTGGCCCGAGTGGAACATGCCGAGGTCGGGCGAGGTGTCGGCGATGCTCATGCCTGGGGTGCTTCCGGGTCGGTGTCGGTGTCCGTGTCGGCGTCGTGCGGGGGCTCGAGGTCGAGGTCGAGGTCGAGCGGGACGGCGGTCGGGTCGGGTTCGGGCTCGGGGGCGTCGTCGGCCTGGGCGGCGGGGTCGTCGTCCTCGGCGGGGTCGGGTTCGACCTCGGGTTCGACGGCGATGTCCTCGGCGTCGTCCGTCGCGTCGGCGTCGGCGTCGGCCTCGGCGCGCGCGTCGCCCGGTGCGTCGACCTCGACCTCGCCCTCGCCGGTCACGTCGCCCTCGACCCCCGCCGCCTCGAGGTACACCCGCTCGAGGTGCGCCAGCCGGTCGGCGGTCATCAGCGGAACGATCGCGGGCGAGACGACGAACAGCTCGGGGTCGTCGGGCTCGGCCGTCAGCAGGTCGCGGGCGACGAGCGCGGCGATCGCGGCGTCGACCCGGCGACGCGCCCGCACCTCGTCGGAGCCCGAGTCGTCGTGGTACCGCCCGAGGAACTCGGCGACGGAGTCCTTCGAGATGACGACGGCCTCGTCGAGACCGTCGGTGAAGGCGTGCTCGCGGCGGGCGAAGACCATCAGCAGCGAGGCGTCCCGCGAGAGGGGCTTCTCACGGCGCAGCAGCACGGGCACGTCGTCCTCGCCGCTCTGCCGCTTGAAGGCGACCTCGTGGTCGTGATCGACGACGAGTACGAGGAACAGCTCGTCGAGCCTCGCCCGGATCTCGGGTTCGTGGGCGAGCAGCCCGGCCCAGGCCTCCTGCTGCCGGGCGCGCGACACGAACCGGTGGGTCAACAGCGTGACCAGGGCCTTGCGCCCGGCCAGCGGCAGCGCGTCCGGGACGCCGGCCGCCCCGTCGTCGGCGTCGCCGTCGTCGAAGGCATCGCGGGAGGCGCGCGCCGACTCGTCGACGGAGGGGGCGGTCGCCTCGGCGAAGGAGGCGCGGGTCGCCTCGTCGACGCCGGTCTCGTCCGAGGGGGCTGCGGGGCTCATGCGGGGTCCTTCGTGGAGGTCGGGCTGGTCGTGAGGTCGGCGGCGGTGGGGGCGGCGGGCTCGGCGTCGGGCGGCCCCGCGGGATCGCGCCGGAAGACGAGGCGGGGCAGCGTGACCTGCCGACCCGCGCCTCCTGGACCCGCGCCTCCCGGCCTCGCGTCCGCCGACGCGCCGGGGCCGGTGGGATCGCCGGCGAGCTCGACGGTCTCGGTGTCGTCGCCGACGACGCCGCGCTCGAGCGCCAGGTCGAGCATGCTGAGGACGAGCGCGAGGCGGCGGAACTCGGGCTCGGTGGCGCGGTACACGTCGACGCTCGTGACCTCGTCGTGGTCGGCGAGCAGCCGGTCGATCGTCGCCGAGACGGCCGCCGTGCTCGTGCCCGAGGTGAGGCGGAGGGCGGCCCGGTCGGCCTCGGGCAGGGTCGCGTCGCCGATCGTCACCTGCACGTCGACCGTCGGCCGTGCGCGGTCGGTGTGCAGCTGCACCTGGCTGACGTCGCGGACGTCGAGCGCCCCGAGGCCCAGTCCGTCGCCGTGCTCGACCGGCAGCATGGCGTGGCCCGGCCGACGCTCGGCCCAGACGCCGCCCGCGTGCAGCGCCCGGTCGGCGAGGGTCAGCAGGCGCTGCTGCTGGTCGGAACCCGACCGGCTGAGGAATCGCCGCAGCGAGGACGTCCAGCGACCGTAGGTCTCTTGCACGCTCTGCTCTTCGGCGAGCAGCGACGAGATGAGCGACTCGAGCTGCGTGCGCTGCCGCTCGGTGAGCTGTGCGGCGGCGTCGGGCTGGGCGAGGACCTTCTCGATGTCGGCCCGCATCACGTCGATGCCGCGCGACGACAACATCTGGGCGAAGCCGCGGTAAGCGCGTCCCTCGGGGGTCTGCTCGAGCAGGTCGTTGTCGCGCAGGTACTGGTCGACGAGCGCACCCTTGCCGACGTGTTCGGACGACGCCCGGCGCGCGACCTCGCGGTGCCGCTGCTCGACCATGGCGCCGAGCTGCCGGAAGTCCTCGGGCAGCGACGCGGTCAGACGCACCACCTCGCGGACCTGTCGGCGCAGCACGTCGGGAGCGGTGGGTTCGGTGCCGTGCCGCTCGATCTCGGCCTTGCGGCGCTCGAGCTCGGCGATCTGCTCGTCGAGGCGCGCGAGCTGCGACTCGCGGCTGGGGTCGGCGAGGCCGGCGAGCTGCCCGACGGCATGGGCGATGCTGCCGAGGCGGGCCTCGCTGACGGCGTTGTCGCGCTCGACGAGGTCGCGCACGAGACGCAGCGCCTTGAGCGCGTGCGGCGACAGGCGGTACTCGGCGCGGGCGTCCGGTCCGGAGGCGCGGGTGCGGACGAGCCAGCGGCTCTCGACCCAGCTGCGGCAGTACTCGGCCGGGGTGGTCTTCTGCTCGGCGGGGGCCGGCGTGGCGACGGGCGTCGGGGACGCGGGCCGCGCCTCCTCGAGGTCCCGCTCGGTCGTCGCCGGCTCGGAGGCCGGGTGCTCGGGGGTGGCCTGCTCGAGCGCGGCCTGCTCGGCGGCGTTCTGCTCGAGGGCGTCGGCGACCTGCCGGTGGAACCAGTCGGCCGACACCGGCCCCTCGGCGTGCTCGAGGTGGTGGGAGAAGAGCGGCAGCATCCACCGGGCGTTGTAGCCGCGGAGCAGGGCCCAGGTGGGGTCGTCTTCGTACGCCGCGCGCACGTCGTCGCGGCTCAGGGCGTCGTCGTGCCCCGACGGGTGGTTCACCAAGCAAGACCTCCGGCAATCGTCGGACGACGATACCAACTGGCGACGGTCCGCCCTGCGACGGTGTCGCTCGTGGTCCGCAGAGGCCAGGATGTGGGGACGGGGAATCGGTCCAGATGGGGCGTCGTGGCGACCGTCGTCGTGGCCGTCCTCGTGCTCGGCGCCGGGTGCGCCAGCTCGCAGGACGAACACCGACGGTTCGAGTCGCTCATGGAGGGTGTCGACGGCGTCGTCGAGCTCGAGACCGCAGGGTCCGACTCTCCCCTCGGCACCGTGGTCGCCCAGGCCACGGTCGTGGTCGAGGACGACCTCCCCGACGCCGACCTCGCGGCCGTCGCCGAGCACGTCAGGCCGTTCGTGGCCCGCAACGTCGGCGACTCCTTCGGCTGGCAGTTCGTCGATGTCCGGCGAGGCACCGTCTCGTTCGAGGTGCTCGCCGAGGAGGGCGACACGGCGGCCCAGCTCGACCTCGCCCGGCGCGTCGCGGACGACCCGGTCTTCGCCGAGGTGTCCCTCACCACGCACGCGTTCGGCGAAGGCCGGGCGATCGGAACCGACTCGCCTCGGCAGGGGTTCGGGATCACGGTGGTTCCCTCGGACTCGTCGGACGTCGTCTCGGCGTGGCAGCGGGCACGGTCTCTGCGGGACGCCGCCGCTCAGCTGACCGACGTCGACGTGACGGCCTGGAGCCCGGACTCCCGCCGGTTCGTCACCGAGAACGTCAGCGGGTTCCCCTCGGTCCTCGACGACCCCGCGACGTCCCGCGTCGTCCTCGACGCCGCCGACCAGGCTGGTCTGCTCGACGCGGTCGAGGCCGCCGACCTCGGGGCCGGGCAGGTCGAGGTGTTGCCGGAGGGCATCAGGGTCGATCTCGACGCACCGACCGTCACGGGATACCACTCGCCCGACGAGGTGGCGGAGGCGTCCCCCCGAGCCGCCCGGATCGCCGGCGTCCTCGTCGCCGTGTCGGAGGTGCCCGGCACGTCGATCGGCTTCGTCGACTCACCGGACGAACGGCGGGAGCTCGACGGCGACCTGTCCGCCGCCGAGTCGTTGGTGGACGTCGTGGCGCCCGGCACGGTCACCTACTCGGCCATCAGCGCCCGGTCGGTCGAGGTACGGACATCGGGGCTCGAGGGCGTCGTGCCCGCGATGCAGGCCATCAGTGGTTCCGCGGCCGTGTCCGGGATGGACGAGATCCGCGTCTTGTCCGGTGGAGCCGACCGCAGGGGTCTCTCGTTCTCGGGCCGGCCCGAGGCGCTCGCCGTGCTCGCCGCCGTCGCGGGCGCGATCGTGGCCTCTCCCCGGATCGAGGGCCTGGCCGTGACAGCCACGGCGGGTCGAGTCAGCATCGAGCTCGGTGACACCGTCACCGACGCAGCCCTCGCGGGCGTCGTCGGCGCGGTTCGGACGGCACCGGCCGGGACCGTCGTGACGTTCCGGCGAGACGTCCGAGGGGCGGGCGACCTCGCCACCGAGACGGTCGGCCAGGGGGCGACGAGCGACTGCTCGACGCTCGACGCCGACGACGCGGCATCGTGCGCGATCGTCCGGTCCGCATGGGGTGCGTGATGGTCGGTGCGGTGGCCGGAACCCTCGCCGTCAGAAGCAGCCCTGCGGCGGCCGTCCTGGCCCTGGCGGTCTCGCTGGCCGTGACGGGGTGTGCGGCCGAGGGCGAGGGCACCGGGCAGGACGGCCTGACCGTGGACGACGCCAAGACGGAGACGATGGCGGTCGAGAGGTCGGTCGTGGACTCCTTCCCGGCGGCCGAGGTGGTGTCGGTCGATCAGGCACCCACGGGTGTCCTGCTGAGCTGCTCCGACGACACCTACCAGTGGACGGGCCGGGTCACGGTGCAGATGGACGGTGCCTCGGACCGCACGGCCGTCCTCGACGTCATCGCGGGCGCCTTCGACGATCGGAAGGGGTACGACTCCGCGATCGACGAGCAGACCGGTGACCCTCGCCTCCTCGTGACGGGCCCCGACGGTGCGGCCTACGTGGGTCGGTTCGACGAGTCCTCCCACCTCGTGACCCTCGCCTCGGCCTCTCGGTGCTTCGCGCTGCGCGAGGGCGAGAACTCGTACGACACGTACTGATCGTCACGCCCCGGCAGGGGCCCACGAGCCAGGAGCCACGATGGTGGCCGTCGCCGTGACCATCGTCTTGCGACACGGCGTCACCGTCCGTCACGAAACGTCACGTCGTTCGTGTGGCCCGAGCCTCCGGGCAGAAGATGACGGGACGCGGGGTCGCCGCTCGCCGACGCTCCGCACCGATCCGTCGTCGAGCGCAGGGGAGTCGTCGTGACCAGCAGGAGCACCCGTCCGTCTTCGGCGTCCCGCCGGGCGCCGAGCGATCTCCGGCACACGCTGCAGCACACCGCGGGCGCGGCGTCGTGAGCGGTGTCGGCGACACAGTGCTCGACCCGGCGGGCTCGAGCGAGGTCGGCCCGACCCCGACCGTCCACGTGCGCGGCACCGTGGTCGTCCTGCTCGGGGCGGGCGAGCGAGCGGACGACTTCGCGAGGCTCACCGACCGTCTCGTCTTCGACGGGTACCGGGTCGAGCTGTTCGACGACGTCTCGACCGACGTCCGCGCCGTGCGGGCGGGCGTCGAGCGGCTCGTGCGCGACCGGACACTGCCGAGACCCGTCGTGCTGCTCGGCTCCGACGTCGGCGCGACCCTCGCGGCATCCGTCGCGGCCGACTCGGTCGCGGCCGTGGACGCGGTCGTGCTGACCGGCGTGCTCACCCCGGCCTCGCGACGAGGCCTCGGGCCCGACCGACGGGACGACCGGACCCGGAGGGCGCTGCCGACGGGGTTGTCCCTGCCGGCGGCACGGTCGGTGGTGCAGCCCACCCTGGTCTTCCACGGCGACGGGGACCGGGTCACCGAGGTCGCGGACGCCGTCGCCTGGGCGGCCCAGCTGCCGCGGGGTTCTGTCCGCCTCGTCGGCCAGGGCGGGCACGACGTGCTGCGGGGGCCCGGCCACCGCACGGTGACGGCCTCGATCGTGCTCTTCCTCGAACGGCAGCGCAGTGACGACCCCGTGCTCGTCGACGCGTTCGCGGCGCGCACGCCCCGGCCGACGTGACGCGACGTGTCCGCGTGTGTCGGCCGGGCTGGCACCCCGGGCCCGAACGGTGCACGATCGAACGATGACCTCGCCGATCGACCACGCCGACCCGACACCCGTCGTGCACGTGCTGCACGACAACGCCGAGTGGCTGCCGCCGCTCGTCGCTGCGCTCGACGCCGCGGGGGTGCCCCACCGCGAGCACCTGCTCGACGGGACGTCCTTCGACCTCGCGGCCGCGCCTCCTGAGGGGGTGTTCTGGTCGCGGTTGAGCGGCTCGGCCCACACACGCGGCCGGGGGACCGCCAAGGAGGTCGCCCGCGCGACCCTGCGCTGGGCCGAACGGCACGGGCGCCGGACCATCAACGGCAGCGGTGTCGTCGAACTCGAGGTGAGCAAGGTGGCGCAGTACCTGGCGCTGGCATCCGCCGGCTTCGACGTGCCCGCGACGACCGCCGTGTTCGGCACCGCCGACCTCAAGGCACGGGCCCGCGAGCAGACGCTGCCGTTCATCACGAAGCACAACCAGGGCGGCAAGGGCCTCGGGGTGCGCCGCTTCGACGACCTCGACTCGTTCGACGCGTACGTCGACGGGCCCGACTTCGAGGTGCCGGTCGACGGGATCACCCTGCTGCAGGAGTTCCTGCAGGCCGAGGAACCCTTCAACACCCGCGTCGAGTTCGTCGGCGGGCGGTTCGTCTACGCGGTGCGGGTCGACACCTCGGCGGGCAGCTTCGAACTGTGCCCGGCCGACGCGTGCGTCGTGCCCGACGGTGCCGACCCGGCCACGTTCGCGCCGTTCGCGGTCCGCCCGTCGGTGACCGCCGAGCACCCGCTCGTCCGGCGGCTCGAGGCCTTCGTCGCCGAGCACGGCATCGAGGTCGCCGGCATCGAGTTCATCGAGACCGTCGACGGTCGCTTCGTGCCGTACGACGTCAACACGAACACCAACTACAACCCCGACGTCGAGCGGTCGTCCTCGGTGTCGGCCGCGGCGACGCTCGCCGCGTGGCTGGGCGAGGTGCTGGCGGCGGAGTACGCCGCGACACCCGCCTAGCGGCCTTCACATCGACACCCGCCTGGCGCCGTTCACGTCGACGCCGGCCTCGCGTCGTGCACGTCGACACCGCCGAGTGGACGGCACCCCGTCGTTCCGCGGTTCGTCGTCCACTCGGTGGTGTCGCCGGCCGGGGTGTCAGGGGCCGGCGATCAGGACGACCAGGGCCCAGGCGGCGGGCAGCAGGGCCACGGCCATGATCACGTTGGCCACGAGGAGCGCGGTCACGCGGGCCTCGCGTCCGGCACGGGGCGGCGACCCGCCCCGTGTTGCTGGCTCACGGGCGGGCGTCGACGGGCGAACGGCTCGCAGGCAGACCACGGCGCCGATCACACCGGCCACCGGCACGATCGCGACGGGGACCCAACGGACGGCGTCGTCGGCGCCCCACGGGACGGCCACGGCGACCACGGCCGAGATCAGCCCGACGGCCAACGCGACGACGGCCGTGCGGATGGCCAGGCCAACCCGGTCGACCGCGCGCTCGTCGGGCATCATCGGCCCGGTTCTCCGGTCGAACTCGGCCTCGAGCTGCAGGACTTCGTCGACGACGTCATCCGGCCACGGTACAGACCTCACCCCGGGCAGGTGGACGGGTGCGCGGGCTCATCCGGTCCGGTCCGCTCTGCTGGGCCGTGGGAGACGCCCAGTCGGCGGCGGGCGGAGAGGAGTTCGGCCTCCACCTTTCCTGCTGCTTCTCGGAGGGGTTCGTGTTCCCAGACGCGAACCACCGACCAGCCAGCTCGCTCGAGGCGGGAGGTCGTCGTCACGTCGCGTCGGCGATTGCCGAGCAGCTTGTCGAGCCAGTAATCGCCGTTTCGTCGGGGAAGCTGCGCGTGCTCCTCGCAGTAGTGCCAGAAGCAGCCGTCGACGAACACGGCGACTCGGAGCCGGGGAAAGGACAGGTCAGGTCGACACCGGGTCCCTTCGATCGTACGGTCGACGAAGTACCGCCAGCCCCGGGAGTGGAGCGCCCTCCTGAGAGCGAGCTCCGGCGCGGTGTCCGTGCGGGCGATCCGAATCATCCGCTGGCTGGTGGCTGCGTCGCAGTCGAGGGTGTCAGTGGCGGACGAGCGGATCGAGACCGTCTCGGAGCGGGTCGTCATCGCCTGTCACACCTCCGCCCTCGCACTCTCGGGCGCGGCGCCTCAGCTCGGCGATGTCGTCGGCGTACTGCTCGCACGCGAGGCACGAACACCCGTATTCGTGAGGGCCGGCGATGACGGCGGCTCGAGGCAAGTCCTGGCGGCCTGCGTAGTCCCGGAACGAATGCCGCGGCAGGGTCGAGTAGTAGCCGGCCTCGTCGAACGCGATCTGCCCGAGGAGGTCGAAGGCAGCGAGCTCGGGGCACTCCTCGACGGATCGGTCGGCGTCGTCGAGGCACGCTGCGATGTCTGCTGCGTGATCGGACAGGGGCAGGCGGAGGGGCGTCACGGCCGGTCGCGTGAAGAGGTACCGGAGTTCGTCGTCCAGCGCGGCGACCCAGAGCGGTGCGCCCTCGACGCCGTTCGCCTCGTGGTCGCGGATGAGTCTCGGGTAGAGCAGTTCATGGAGGTCGCATCCCGCTTCGATGATCATGCGTCGACGGTACGGATGGGCTCGCTGCCACAGGGCGGTGCCTCGTCGCCGTGTGGACGATTTCCCCTCACGAGCGGCCTGTGGCCGAGGCGTCCCTGATGGCTGCCCGGCGTGCTCGCCGCACGAGTGGGTCGCGATGGTCCTTCACGGGGCAGGGAACATTTCCCTCTGCGCACTCTGCGAGAGCGTTGCTGACAGACGCCGAGACGGGCTAGCGACGCGGAGGCGCGGGTGGCGCCGGCGAGGTCGCGAACGCCACGGCCGCGAGGCCGGTCAGCACGACCGCACCGATCGTCACGGGTGCGAGCGGCCCGGCGAACGCCCCGGCGAGCCCGACAGGTGTGCCGAGGCCGACGACGAGCTGGCCGATCAGCAGGAGCACGAGGCCGAAGCCGGAGCCGAGCAGGCTCACCCGGGCCAGGTCGTGCAGTCGTTGCGTCCCGTCGGCGAGACGGCGCTTGTCCGACGCTTCTGGCAGGCCGGACGAGAGTCGGCGTCGCATCCGCACGTAGAGCACGAACGCGACGACCGACAGCAGCAGCGGGATCGCACTGCCGATCGTGAGGGCGGTCTGCACGACGCCGAACAGGGCGTCGGTGCCACCGGGGGAGGGCGGGGTGCTCATCGGACTCCGTTCGAGCGGGATGGTGGGTTCACGGGCGGGTTCGTCGCAGACGGGCGCCTCCGACGGCCCGGGGACCACGAACTCGCCCGTCCGCGACCGTCCCGGGCCGAGGGGCCGACAAGCGGACCGGACACGACGACGCCGACCAGGCGGGAGGCGAGGTCGGCGTCGTGGGCCGTGCGGCCGGGTGTCTAGTAGCGGGGCTTGCGGGCGGGCCGCTCGCCACCCTGCGACCGGTCGGGGCGGTCGTCGCGGCGGGGCGCGCCTCCTCGGCGGTCGGGCTTGATCTCGATGAGCTTGCCGCTGATGCGGGTGTCGCTCAGACGGTCGAGCATGTCGGTCGAGACGTCCGAGGCGAGCTCGACGACCGAGAAGTCGGGACGGATCTGGATCGCCCCGAAGTCGTCACGGCTGAGACCGCCCTCGTTCGCCAGGGCACCGACGATCTGACGCGGCTCGACACGGTGACGACGACCGACCTCGATGCGGTACGCCGTCATCGGCTTCGACGTGCGCGGTCCGCGCTCGCGGCGCTCGCCCCGGTCGTCGTCGCGGCCGCCGCGCGGGGCGCGGTCGTCGCGCTCGCGCAGCGGACGCTCGTCGCGCTGCGGTCGCTCGTCCTTCGGGTCGAGCAGCAGGGGCGTCTCGCCCTGGGCGACCACGGCGAGGGCCGCGGCGACGTCGGCTTCGGGCACGTCGTGGTGCTCGACGTAGTGGCTGATGATGTCGCGGAACGCCGAGATGCGGCTGTCCTGCGACAGGGCCTCGGTGATGGCGTCGTCGAACCGGGTGAGCCGGGTGCTGTTGACGTCCTCGACGGTCGGCAGCTGCATCTGCGTGAGCGGCTGACGGGTGGCCTTCTCGATCGCACCCAGCAGGCGGCGCTCGCGCGGCGTGACGAAGCTGATCGCGGCACCGCTGCGGCCGGCACGGCCGGTGCGACCGATGCGGTGCACGTACGACTCGGTGTCGATCGGGATGTCGTAGTTGACGACGTGGCTGATGCGGTCGACGTCGAGACCACGGGCCGCGACGTCGGTCGCCACGAGGATGTCGAGCTTGCCGCTCTTCAGCTGGTTGACCGTGCGCTCGCGCTGGGCCTGGGCGACGTCACCGCTGATGGCCGCGGCCGAGTAGCCGCGGGCGCGCAGCTTCTCGGCGAGGGTCTCGGTCTCGCTCTTGGTGCGGACGAAGATGATCATGCCCTCGAAGTTCTCGACCTCGAGGATGCGCGTCAGGGCGTCGACCTTCTGCGGGTACGACACCATCAGGTAGCGCTGGGTGGTGTTGACCGAGGTCGTGGTCTTCGCCTTGACCGTGATCTCTTCGGCGTCGTTCAGGTACTGCTTCGAGATGCGACGGATCTGCGGCGGCATCGTGGCCGAGAACAGCGCCACCTGCTTGTCGTCGGGGGTGTCGGCGAGGATCGTCTCGACGTCCTCGGCGAAGCCCATCTTGAGCATCTCGTCGGCCTCGTCGAGCACGAGGTACTTGAGCTCGCTGAGATCGAGGGTGCCCTTGGCGAGGTGGTCCATGATGCGACCGGGCGTGCCGACGACGACGTGGACGCCGCGGCGCAGGGCGCTCAGCTGCACGCCGTAGGCCTGGCCGCCGTAGACGGGCAGGACGTGGACGCCACGCATGCCGGAGGCGAACTGCTCGAACGCCTCGCAGACCTGCAACGCGAGCTCGCGCGTCGGCGACAGCACGAGGGCCTGCGGCTTCTTGGCCGAGACGTCGAGGCGCGACAGGATGGGGAGGGCGAAGGCCGCGGTCTTGCCGGTGCCGGTCTGCGCGAGGCCGACGACGTCGCGGCCGTCGAGCAGGGTGGGGATCGTGGCGGCCTGGATGGCCGAAGGGGTCTCGTAGCCGATCTCACGAATGGCCTTCAGGACCTGGTCGCTCAAGCCCAGATCGGCGAACGTCGGCGTCGTGTCGGCTTGCTCTGTGGCGTCGCTCGGGGCTTGCTCGGTGGTGTCACTCATGGTGCAACGGTATCTCGTCCGGGGCCTCCGCCGTTGCTCCCGCCCGCGAGGCGGGTCGAGTCATGGCGGTGCGGGGGGCAGCAGCGCCACGGCGAGCGTGGTCACGACGACCGTCGCGACCAGTGCCGAGGACGCGACGGCGAGCCGGCGCAGGGCCCGCGACCGGCCCGGCCGCCGCCCGACGGTGGCCGACAGAAGGGCCGTCACGGCGAAGGCGGCCGAGGTCACGCCGACCACGGGCGCCGAGGCTCGCCGGCCTCGAGCGAGGTCGAGCGGGAACTCGGCGGCTCCCTCGTGCAGTTCGGCCCAGCCCCAGGCGACGTACCCGGCGGTGGCCACGGCCGACAAGGCGAGCGCGAGGGTCGGCCGGTGGGGGATCGGCTCGCGATGGACGTAGACCGTCGGGGGAGCCCGCCGAGGGTGACGGCGCGGCTGAAGGATCGGGTCGTCGGGGTCGAGCGTGTCGTCGAGCGGGAGCCGACCCTGTCGGTGCAGCACGATCACCTCGTCGACCGGCCGAGGGCGCCTCGAGTACGGTATCTGCTTCTTCGCAGGGGACGACACGGTCGTCAGCATACCGGTCGTCTGCCCAACGGGCGGGTCTCGATGTCGGCGGCCCGAAGTAGTCTTCTCGACGACCGATCCCGCCCCGCGACACCCCGAAGGACGACGTGCAACCGACGTACCGCACCGCCAGCGGTCGGCTCTTCCAGGCCGATTGCCTCGAGGTCCTCGCCGAGCTCGACGACGAGTCGGTCGACCTCGTGTTCGCCGATCCGCCCTTCAACCTGGGCAAGGTCTACGGGGCGGGCATCGACGACTCGCTCGACGAGGACGCCTACCTGGCCTGGTGCCGCCGGTGGATCGCCGAGTGCGTCCGGGTGCTGCGGCCGGGCGGCTCCTTCTACCTCTTCAACCTCCCCCGCTGGAACATCGAGCTGGGCCACGTGCTCAACGGCGAGGGCATGACCTTCCGCCACTGGGTCGCCGTCGACATCAAGTACGGTCTGCCGATCCCCAACAAGCTCTACCCGTCGCACTACTCGCTGCTCTACTACAGCAAGGGCAAGCCGTCGCGCTTCGTCCGACCCCGCCTCCCGATCCAGGTCTGCCGTCACTGCGGCCGAGACATCAAGGACTACGGCGGCCACCGCAGCAAGCTGCACCCCGACGGCATCAACCTGACCGACGTCTGGCTCGACATCCCCCCGGTGCGACACCGGGCGACGAAGACCCGGGGGGCGAACGAGCTCAGCGAGAAGCTGCTCGAGCGCGTGCTCACCATCAGCTCCGAGCCCGGCGACCTCGTCCTCGACCCCTTCGGCGGGTCGGGCACCACCTACGCCGTGGCCGAGAAGATGCACCGACACTGGGTCGGTGCCGAGATCGGCGACGTCCGACCGATCATCCGCCGTCTCGAGGGCGAGGACGCCCAGGTCGAGCTGCCGGGGCGCGGAGACACCGGGCGCGGCGTGGCCGCCGGGGCCGAGCGCTAGTCGCTCGAGGTCCCGGGGTCCGCCGCGGGTGGGGCGGATCGGACCGGTGTCGAGAGGGCGACCCCGGGGAGGCGCGGTGCGGTGGGGTCCGCGAGGCGCGGCCGCTGCGGGGTCGGCATCGGTTCCGACCCGGTCTCGGGGACGGACGGGGCCACGGGGATCGGCGCGGTCCTGACCACGGACGCAGGCGACGTGGACGGGTCGACCGGCGGCCCCGGTGAGACCGGCGGCTTCGCCGCGACCGGCGGCGTCGGCGCGACCGGCGGCGTCGGCGCGACCGGCGGCTCCGCCACGACCGGCGGCTCCGCTGCGACCGTCGGCACGATGACGCTGATCGGCGTCGTGTCCGTGTGCACCGACTGCACCCGCACGCGCTTGGCCCGGCGCAGCCACCGTCGGGCGCCCGGGGTCGCGAGCAGGCTGCCGAGCACGAGTCCGGCACCGATCGCCAGCGTCGTGAGCATCGAGAACACGAAGTCGACCTCGGCGCCGTCGTTGCCGGCCATGAAGTTCAGCAGCGACGACGCCACGGCGAGCGACGGCAGCAACGACCCGCAGAACGCCGGCACGGCGATGACCGTCGCCGCCGTCCGCAGGCGTGCCGCGGCCACGGTCGAGAGCGCGCCCAACAAGGTCGCCGCGACGAACGTCGCGCCCATCAGCGGCAGTCCGAGGTGGCGCAGGGTGAAGAGCGAGAGGTTGCCGACCAGGGCGACGCCGATCGTGATCGGGATCATGCGGGCGGTCGACCCCTGGGCGATCGAGTTGGCTGACGCCGCGGCGAAGCTCGAGATGAGCGAGAGCCAGAGCGGCAGCGCCTGCAGCGTGATGTTCGTCGGGTCGACCTCGATGTCCGCGAACCGGGCGGTCACGGCGAGACCGGCCGGGATGCCGCAGACCACCCCCGCGACGATCAGCCCGATCACCAGGGCGCGGCCGACGGCCATCGACCGGAAGCCCGAGATCGCGTCCTGGGCCCAGGTGACGATCGTGGGGTGCGGCAGGACGAGGACGACCACGGCCGCGACCATCGCCGCCGCGCCTCCCGTGGTCAGCAGCCCCGCCCAGATGCCGAGCGTGCCGAGTGCGGCGGTCGATGCGGCCTGCAGGCCGATCACGAAGAACTGGGGGATGCCGCGGGCGGTCAGCCCGCGACCCGACGCCATGATGCCGATCATCACCACGAAGGCGCCGACGGCGGCCTGCCACGTGCCGCCGGCCTGCAGCGTCACGGACACGCCGAGCAGGCCCATCGCCAGATCGGTCAGCCACGACGGCCAGCGGGGCGGGGACTTCAGCACCTCGACGAGGCCGGCGACCGCCTCGGTCATGTCGCGGTCGTCGTGCAGCAGGTCGTCGACGATCTGGTAGACCCGCGACAGCCGGTGCAGGTTCGACCCCTCGGCGTAGATGACCCGGGTCTTGACCAGCGGGTGGTCGCCGGCCGGGGCGTACTGGATGGTGATGGCCGTGCCCGTGATGTCGAGCTCGAGCGGGGCCAGGTTCCACTTGGTGCTGACGGCGACGATCGCGACCTCGGTGCTGCGGACGTCGGCACCCGACGACAGCATGACGTCGCCCAGGTCGAGGCAGAAGTCGACGATCTGACGCGGCGAGTAGAGGTCGCCGCCGATGCCGTGCTCGGGCGTCGTGCCTTCGTAGATGGTGCCGCGAAGCCGGGCCCGGACGTCGCGCAGCTCGTGCTGATTGACCAGTCGTGACTGGGCCGGACCCCGCGGCTTGCCCTTCGGTGCCTTGGGCACCCGCGGCGGGCGGGGCCTCACCGGGGTGGGCCGCTCCGGGCGCCTGGCGTCTGACACGCTGACCTCTTCCTCGCTCACGACCGGCCGGGCCGGGGCACCGCCGAGGCGGTCCCGCGCGGACCCGTCCGTCGAGTCTAGGAGGCGCGGCGCCGGTCGTCCGGGCCCGTCACGTCGTGCAGGCCCGCGGCCCTAGGACGCGTGGTCGGCGTCGTCGTCGTCGCCGCGGTCGGCACCGTCCCGCTCGGCCGCATGGGCCCGGGCGTCGCGCTCGGCCCGCGTGACGAGTTCGGGGTCGTCGTCCCCGTCGTCGTGTCCGCCGACGAACGGCGACTGCGTCTGGGCCACGATGGCCTGCGAGGTCGAGCCGAGGATGATGCCGGGGTCGACGCCCTTCTCGTGGGCGAGGGCGGCCGTCAGGCCGGCCGCGAGGCTGCCACCGGCGGCACCGAGGGTCGCGACGACGTCCTCCTGCCGGGGGGTGAGCGGCTGGTCGGTCAGCTCGGCGACGACCTCCCGCAGGTTCTCGTCGCTGGCCTCGACGGCCTCGGGGTCGCCCTGGGTGATGGCCGCGGCCTGCGACACGACGGCGAGCGCGAGGGCGGCCGCTTCTTCTTCGGGCGTCCGGTCCGTGGGCTCGTTCGTGTGCTGATCCATGGGCTGACCGTACGCTCGGCGAACCCGGGGGCCTGTCAGGTGGCGGGGCCCGGGGTACGGGGCGACGCGCCGTCGCGGGAATGCGAGGAGGCGCGCGCGGCTTGGACCACGGATGAGCACCACCGAGACACCCCAGACCGACAGCACCCAGCCCGGTGCCGGCGGAAGCGTCCCCGGCACCGCCCTCGTCGTCGGCGCCAGCGGCATCACCGGCACCGCCCTCGTCGAGCAGTTGACGCGCGAGGGGTGGGACGTCCTCGCCCTCTCGCGCCGCGCCTCCTCGTCCGCGGGGGTGACGGGCATCGCCGCCGACCTGACGAGCGCCGAGAGCCTGCGCACCGCGCTGGCCGACGCGAAGCCGACGCACGTGTTCTTCGCCGCGTGGCAGAAGCGCGACACCGAGGCGGAGAACATCGCCGTCAACGGCGCCATGGTCCGCGACCTGCTGGCCGCCCTCGACCACGCGCCGGTGCGGCACGTGTCGCTCGTGACCGGGCTGAAGCACTACCTCGGCCCGTTCGAGGCCTACGGCACGGGGAACATGCCCGACACGCCCTTCCACGAGGACGAGGAGCGCCTGCCCTACCCGAACTTCTACTACGCCCAGGAGGACGAGCTCTTCGCCGCCGCCGAGCGCCAGGGCTTCACGTGGTCGGTGCACCGTTCGCACACCGTCATCGGGTTCGCCGTCGGCAACGCCATGAACATGGGGCTGACCATCGCCGTGCAGGCCGCGCTGAGCAAGCGCCTCGGCCGCCCGTTCGTCTTCCCCGGCAGCGAGACGCAGTGGAACTCGCTCGTCGACGTCACCGACGCGGGCGTCCTTGCCGAGCAGATGATCTGGGCCGCGACCGACCCGGCCGGCGCCGACGAGCCGTTCAACGTCGTCAACGGCGACGTCTTCCGCTGGCGTTGGCTGTGGCCGCGCCTCGCCGGCCATCTCGGCATCGACCCCGCGCTCGTCGAGGGCTTCGAGGGCGAGCCGCGGCCGCTCGAGCAGCAGATGGTCGGCCTCGAGCAGGAGTGGCGCGACCTCGTCGCCGAGCACGACCTCGCCGAGCCCGAGCTGTCGCGGGTCGCCTCGTGGTGGCACACCGACGGCGACCTCGGCCGCGACATCGAGGTCGTCACCGACATGGGCAAGGCCCGTGACGCCGGCTTCACCCGGTACCGCCGCACCGAGCAGGCGTTCGTCGACCTGTTCGAGCGGTACCGCTCCGCCCGCCTCATCCCGTAGGCGCGATCGGCCGAGGAGGCGCGATCGGCCGAGGAGGCGCGGGTCGGCGGCAGGGCTGGTGCGGTGTCGGTCACGGGACCGGCGCCGCGCCTCCTGCGTCCTCGACCCGCGCCTCGGTCCCTCTACACCCGCGGGTCGGCGCGCTCGGCGTCGGCGATCGCGTCGCTCGGCACCGGCCGGCCCCGGCGCGACACGAACGTCACGAGCCAGAGGACGACGCCGATCGCGAGCAGGCCGCCGGCGATCGTGTACTGCTCGGCGCCGCGCCCGGAGGACACCGGCAGCACGAGCCAGAGGCACGCCACGACGCCGATGATCGGCAGCACCGTGCCCGCCCGGAAATGCTTGTGCGTCACCGCGTCGCGCCGCAACACCAGGACGACGACGTTGACCAGGGCGAACACCGACAGCAGCAGGAGGGACGTCGTGCCGCCGAGCACGGCCACGATGGGCGACTCGGGCGACAGCGAGACGTAGCCGATCAGCACCAGGCTGAGCGCCGTCGTGAAGACGATCGACGCCCACGGGGTCTGGCGTGTGGCGTGCACCTTGCCCAGGAAGCCCGGCAGCACGCCCTGCTTGCTCATGCCGTAGAGCAGTCTGCTGGCCATCATCATGTTGATCAGGGCGCTGTTCGCGACGGCGAACATCGAGATGAACGGCAGCAGCCCGCCGATCGGGAAGTCCGGGGCGGCGGTGTTCACCACCGTGACCAGCGGTGTCTCGTTGTCGGCCAGCTCGCCGATGGGCACGATCGCCACGGCGCAGATCGAGACGAGCACGTAGATCACCGCGGTGATGCCCAGACCGGTCAGCATGACCTTGGGGAAGATGCGGCTCGGGTCCTTCGTCTCCTCCGCCATGTTGACCGAGTCCTCGAAGCCGACCATGGCGAAGAACGCGAGCGACGTCGCCGTGCTGACGCTCAACAGCAGCGACTTGTCACCGGGCGTCTCGAACAGCACGACCTGGCCCCAGTCGGCGTTGCCGCCGGCGATGAACCAGAAGCCGATCAGGATCACCATGACGAGGCCCGAGAGCTCGATCAGGGTGAGTACGACGTTCGCCTTGACGCTCTCGCTCACGCCGCGGAAGTTCACCGCCATCACGAGCAGCATGAACGCCATCGCGATCAGCATCACGGCCGAGTTCGACAGCTCGACGCCGATGCCCGCCGCCAGGTTGGCCGCGAACGCCCGTGACGCGGTCGACGCGCTCGTGATGCCCGAGCACATCACCACGAAGCAGACGATGAACGTCACGAAGTGGATGCCGAACGCCTTGTGCACGTAGAGGGCCGCGCCCGCGGTCTGCGGGTACTTCGTCACGAGTTCGAGGTACGAGAACGCCGTCACCAGCGCCACGGCGAACGCGATCAGGAACGGCAGCCAGGCCGCACCGCCGACCTCGGCCGCGACCTGCCCGGTCAGGGCGTAGACGCCCGTGCCCAGGATGTCGCCGACGATGAAGAGCAACAACAGCTTCGGGCCGATGGCCCGCTTCAGCTCGGTGGGACTCTCACCCGTGTCGGTCGTGGGCGGCTGGGCCTGGTTCGCGGGCGGCCGGTTCGCGGGCTGCTGGTTCGTCGTCGACATGCTGACCTCCGGGGGCGCATCGGTGTGTCTCGGGCGTTCCGGTCATCCTGCTCCGGTCGTCGCGGCGACGGAAGAGGCGGCCGCACATCGTCACGGCCCCGAAACGCGGGAGGGCGTCCGCCCCACGGCCTCACGGCGAGGAGGCGCGGGCCGGCACCCGAGGACGCAGGCGGTTCCCGAGCCACGCGTCGTACCCTGAGCCCATGTCGGTCCGCCTGTCCCCACCCGAGTCGGCGACGCCCGACCCCGCCCCGACGCCCGGGCCCGGCGACCCGATGACCCCCCGCGCCGCCGGCCTGTGGGCCGCACTCGCCGGCGTCGTGTCGATGGCCGCGTTCCTCGCCGCCGCCGAGGTCGTCGCCCTCGTCACCGGACCCACCGGCAGCCCGCTCTTCGCCGTCGGCTCAGCGGTCATCGACCTCGCCCCCGCCGGCGTGAAGGACACCATGGTGTCGCTGTTCGGCACCGGCGACAAGGTCGCCCTCTTCGTGCTGATGGGCGTGCTGCTCGTCGTCATCACCGGCGCGGCCGGCTACGGCGAGTACCGCCGCCAGCCGATCGGCAAGATCGCCTTCGTGGCGGGCGGGGCGCTCGCCGTGATCGCCGTCCTGACCCGCGCGGACGCCGGCCAGGTGGACGCCATCCCGAGCCTCGTCGGCACCTTCGCAGCCGTGCTGCTCGTCGACAAGCTCGCCTCGCGCCTCCGTCGGTGGGTCTTTTCGACGTCGCCCGGGTGGGCCGAGCAGACGCAGCCCGTCCCGCCGCTGCGCGGGCCCGGGCTCGAGCGCCGGTCGTTCCTGACCTACACGGTGGTGGCCGGCGTGGCCGCGGTCGTCGTCGGCACGGGGGCGCGCGTGGTGAACGCGGGCCGCGCGAACGCGGCGGCGCTGCGGCGTGCCCTGACGCTGCCGCGCGCGAGTGTGACCGAGACCGCGGTGCCGGCCGGCGCCTCCCTGGACGTCGAGGGAATCACGCCCTACGTCACGCCCAACGCCGACTTCTACCGCATCGACACGGCCCTCCAGGTGCCGTCGATCGACCCGGCCGACTGGAGCCTGCGCATCCACGGCCTGGTCGATCGCGAGGTGTCGATCTCGTTCGACGAGCTGCTCGCCCTGCCGCTCGAGGAGCACATGGCGACCCTCAGCTGCGTCTCGAACGACGTCGGCGGCGACCTCATCGGCAACGCGCTCTGGCTCGGCTACCCGATCCGCTCGCTGCTCGACCGGGCGGGTCCGAACGGTGGCGCCGACATGGTGCTGTCCCGCAGCATCGACGGCTTCTCGGCCGGCACCCCGCTCGACGTGCTGCAGGACGAGGGCACCGACGCGCTGCTCGCGGTCGGCATGAACGGCCAGCCGCTGCCGATCGAGCACGGCTTCCCGGTGCGGATGGTCGTGCCCGGCCTGTTCGGCTACGTGTCGGCGACCAAGTGGGTCGTCGAGATGGAGGTCACCCGCTTCGCCGACGCCGAGGGCTACTGGACGCCGCGAGGCTGGGACGCCCTCGGGCCGGTCAAGCTCGAATCACGCATCGACGTGCCCCGCGACGGGGGATCGGTGGACGCGGGGACGGTGTCGATCGCGGGCGTGGCCTGGCAGCCGCACACCGGGGTCGAGGCGGTCCAGGTGCGGATCGACGGCGGCTCGTGGCTCGACGCGACGCTGGCCGACTCGGTGTCGGCCGACACCTGGCGCCAGTGGGTCTACCGGTGGGACGCCGGGGCGGCCGGGTCGGGGTCGCACACCATCGACGTGCGGGCGCAGGGCACGGACGGCACGTGGCAACCCGAGGCATACGTGCAGCCGGCTCCGAACGGGGCCGAGGGGTGGCATCGCGTGACCGTCGACGTCGCCTGACCCGGCGGACGAGGAGGCGCGGGTGCCAGGGTGGGAGGTCGCGGCCCGTCCGCCGCGCGGCCCGCTCCCGGGGTCGCCGCCCGATCGAAGGAACCACCATGCCCACCATCGTCCACCTCGAACTCCACGTCGACCCCGCCCGGCTCGACCTCGCTCACGAGATCGCCCGCGAGACCCTCGTCGCCACGCGCGCCTGGCCCGGCTGCGAGGGGCTCGAGGTGCTGATCGACGACGCCGACCCGTCGGTGATGATCGTCGTCGAGACCTGGGCCTCGTCGGCCGACCACGACGCCTACGTCGCCTGGCGGGCCACCCCCGAGGGGGCGAACCGTCTGCCCGAGGTGCTGCTCGCCCCGCCGACGACCCGCACCTTCGCCGAGACGGTGTCGCTGGGCTGACGCGCGCCCCGCGGCAACGGGCGGGTTCGTCGGACGCGGTCGCTCGAGAGCGACCGCCGTCGACGAACCCGCCCGTCCGGCAGGGAAGGCACCCGGCACCCGGCGCCCGGCACCCGGCGCCCGGCACCCGGCACCCGGCACCCGGCGCCGGCACGGGCACCCGGCGCCCGGCGCCGGCACCGGCCCGTTCCGGGTCAGGCGTCGAGCAGGCCGCGGATGTCGTCGGCGGTGAGTGCCGCGCTGAACACGGCGTCGTCGTCCATGACGGCGTCGAAGAGCTGCGACTTCTGCGCCTGGAGGGCCAGCACCTTCTCTTCGATGGTGTCGTTCGCGATCATCCGGTAGACCATGACGTTGTCCGTCTGGCCGATGCGGTGCGTGCGGTCGACGGCCTGGGCCTCGGTCGCCGGGTTCCACCACGGGTCCAGGATGAAGACGTAGTCGGCCTCGGTGAGGTTGAGCCCGAACCCGCCGGCCTTGAGGCTGATCAGGAACGCCGGGGCGTCGCCCGTCTTGAACCGGTCGATCACCTCGCCCCGACGCCGGGTCGACCCGTCGAGGTACTCGAAGGCGACCCCACGCTGTTCGAGTCGCGCGGCGACCTTGTGCAGGAAGGTCGTGAACTGGCTGAAGATCAGCGCACGATGCCCCTCGGCGACGACGTCCTCGAGTTCGTCGAGCAGCTGGTCGAGCTTCGCCGAGGGGATGTCGGCGTAGGCCTCGTCGACGAGCGAGGCGTCGAGCGACAGCAGTCGCAGCAAGGTGAGCGACCGGAAGACGATGAACCGGTTGCGGTCGAGGTCGTCCATCAGGCCGAGCAGCTTCTGCCGTTCACGCTGCAGGAAGGCGTCGTAGAGGTCGCGGTGCGCGGGGTCGAGGTCGACGCGCAGCACCTGCTCTTGCTTGGCCGGCAGGTCGGAGGCGACCTGCTCTTTCGTGCGGCGCATCATCAACGGTCGGATGCGCTTGCGCAGCTTCTGCAGCAGGTCAGGCGCCTCGCCCGTCGTGATCGGTTTGACGTAGTCGTCGGCGAACCGGACGCTGCTGCCGAGCAGGCCGGGTGCCACGACGTGCAGCAGCGACCACAGGTCGGTGAGGCTGTTCTCGAGCGGCGTTCCGGTGATCGCGAGCTTGAACGGCACGTCGAGGTCGACCGCGCAACGGTGAGCCTGCGAGGCGCGGTTCTTGACGAACTGCGCCTCGTCGAGGATCAGCCCCGCCCAGCCTTCGGCCTGGTACGCGGCGAAGTCGAGGCGGAACAGTGCGTACGAGGTCACGACGACGTCGGCACCTTGCGCGAGGTCGTGCACCGACCCCCGCCCGCCCTTCGCCTGGGTGGCGGTCACGGCCCGGACGGTCAGCCCCGGGGTGAACCGTGCAGCCTCGGCCGCCCAGTTCGACACCACCGAGGTCGGAGCGACGACGAGGAAGGGTGCGGGCGGGATGCTCGGACCGTCCGACACGGCTCCGGCTGCGGCTGCGGCTGCGACTGCGGGGTCGCCGGCCCGGGCTCGTTCGGTCTCGCGCACGTGTGCGACGAGCGCGAGCGTCTGCAGCGTCTTGCCGAGCCCCATGTCGTCGGCCAGGACGCCACCGAGCCCCTGGTCGTGGAGGAAGGCGAGCCAGGCGAACCCCTCGTGCTGGTACGGGCGCAGGGTCGCGTCCACCGCGGCCGGCACGGGGATCGCCGTGGCGGCCTCGAGGCCGCCGGCGTCGGCGAGGGCCAGGAGCCCGCCGACCGCCTGCTGCCACTCGGCGGCGGGGACGGTCTCGTCGGCGAGTTCGTCGAGTTCGGACCAGAGACTCGCCTGGTAGCGGTTGATGCGCGGGGCGACCTGCCACTCGTCGAGCGCCGACGCCTCGTCGATCAGTCTCTTCAGCTCGTCGAAGGCCGGGTGGTCGAGGGAGAGGTAGGAGTGGTCGACGAGCAGCAGCTTCTTCCGCCCCTTCGCGAGGGCGGTGATGAGCGGTGTGAAGGGGACGGTCCGTCCCTCGACGGTCACCAGCACGCCGAGGTTGAACCAGTCGCGCTTGTCGGTCGGCATGGTGGTGATGGTCAGACGTGGCTCGTCGGTCAGCTCGCGATAGTCGGGCCGCGTGCCGACGAGGTCGACCTGCAGGTCGGTTCGCGCCTCGAGGGCGGGCAGCGTGCCCGTCGCGAACTCGGCTGCGGTCACCCCCTTCAGCACCTGATCGCGGGGGACGACGTCGAGCTCGCCCAGGTCGGGGACGGGGGAGTGCGCCGTCGGCGGCCGCAGCGTGCCGTCGATCGTCCACCCCCACGTCAGCCGTATCGCCTGCCCCTTCTCGAAGGTGACCGTCAGCGTCAGCACGGGCGGCACGATCGTCGGGAACTCGATCGAGGCGTCCGAGCTGACGACGTCGACGCGCCGGCGCAGGGTGGGGTAGTAGTCGCGCAGGAACTCGTCGGAGTCGGCGGCGGGCACGACCACCTCGGGCGTGACGGTCAAGAGCCGGCGTTGCTCGTCGTCGAGCGGGGCCGCGGTCGGCGCGAGGGTGAAGGTCAGCGCAGGTTCGTGCGCGACGCACCACACCCCGTGGTCGGCGATCACGCCGGTCGACTCCGCACGCTGGGCCACGCCGTCGACGGTGACCCCGGCGGTCAGCAGCATCGAGCCGTCATCGCCGCGCACCGCGTCGACGGTCACCCGGGCCTCGTCACCGACGAGGACGTCGGTCGAGCGCTTGCCCGTCACGAGCGAGATGCCGAGGCGCTCGGCCTCGGCCAGCAGCGGCCAGAGCAGGGGGCTGCCGAAGTCGTCGACGAACAGCCAGTCGGCGTCGCCCGGCGTGTAGGTCGAGACGGCCGACCGGTGCAGCGCCGCGAACTGGCCGAACCAGGCGTGGTGCTCGGGGTCGATGGCGAGCCGGTTGAGTTGGTACGGCAACGACGACCAGGTGAGGTTGCCCCGCACCCAGTTGCCCGTGCCGCTCAGGGTGACCGGCCGCACGCCGAGTCGCTGCACCGTCGGTCCGCCCTGACGGCGGGCGGAGGGCGCGACCGCGCGCCCCCGGGTCGAGTGAGCCCGGTCGCGCAGTTCGAACAGCAGACCCATGCGGGTCGTCCGGGCCGAGGAGGCGCGGGTCGGCTGCCCGATCGCACCCACCGTCGACCGCCAGTCGCTCCCGCCCGTGCCGGTCCGTGCAGCGCCGAGCGCGGTCACGCCCCCGGTCGTCAGGTCGGCGACGGTGGGTGTCGGAGCACTGCGATCGGCCACGGCTCGGGAGTTGCTCTGGAGCAGAGTCGCCGCGACGTGCTTGCAGTCGCCGCCGATCGGGCAGGTGCACCGGCTGCGGACCGGTCGGCTGTACTCGCCGCGGGTCGCCCGCAGGTCGACGACGACCTGGTACGGCGTCGACTCGGCGCCCTGGACGGTGCCCTCGAGGCGCTCGTCGGCCGGGTGCCATTCCGTGGTGAGCACGGCTGAGTCGCGGACGTACTCTTTCGCCCGGTTGAAGGCGCGGGGCCCGACGAGCCGGATGACGTCGACGGCGTCGACCAGCGGCACGGCCGTCGAGTGGACGGGGTCGTCGGCGTTGACGGCGTCACGAGTCGCGGCACCGTCGCCGGCGACGAAGCCGCCGTGCACGTCGAACTCGTCGCCCAGGTCCATGTCGCCCATGATGTCAGCCGCCGCCGACACAGATACGGGTCGCCGCCGAGACGCGTATCTCTCCAGTCGAAGCTGGCCGATGTGACGTCGCGCGAAGCATGTTCTGAGGTGGTCCTTGCAAGAACACCTGAGTCGAACATGTGGAGATCGTGCGGGCTCAATGTCTGATCAAGTGTTGTGCATAATGGGACCATTGCCGACAGCTCGACTGGCCTCGGCCTCGATCAGAATGCGGAGAGGTCCTTGGAAACCTACGACGAACTTGAGCACGAAGACTCCTTGGCAAGCAACTTTCGTGCTGAGGATCTCAGTCGCTCAGACCTGGAACAGCTCACTGTCCTCTCGTTTCGCGAGCGCGAGATCGTAAAGGCTCTCGAATCAGGCGGACAGCGCCTATTGATTGGACCTAGAGGTTCGGGCAAGAGCACCTACCTCAAGTCTGCCTACTTCGGCGCGATCGAAGGCGACAGGGCTTTTCCGGTTTACGTCAACTACTCCAAATCCATCAGCTTGGAACCCACATTCAAGACATCCGCAACAGCACTGCCGCTATTTCGTCAGTGGGTCCTAGCTCAGATTGTTGTCGGCGCGCTCTCTACATTCAGCGACCTGGGTCTGGAGGCTCCCGATCTGGACGAGGACTATGGCCGACAGGCGGCTGCCGTCGTTTCGGCGATTGAGAGGCGGCAGGTCGATGAGGCCCCTGAAACTCGGCTGGACCTAACCGGCGTACTCGAGTTCCTGGAAAGGTGCGCGGATTTGACCTCGCGTCGGAGGGTGGTCCTTCTCCTCGACGATGCTGCGCATGCGTTCGCGGCTGAGCAGCAGAGAGAATTCTTCGAGATATTCAGTGGGCTCCGGTCACGCGTCGTTAGCTCCAAGGCAGCCGTCTACCCTGGTGTCACAAGCTATACACCGCGCTTCCACGTCGGTCATGACGCGCAGCTAATCGACGTGTGGTTGCGACCCGACGACGTTCAATATCTCGACCTCATGAAAGAGATCGCTCAGAAGCGACTTCCACACGACGTTTTTGCTGATCTAGAACAACGCGACGGGCTCTTAGATTTTATTGCTCTGGCCAGTTTTGGGTTGCCTCGCGCGATGCTCTCCATGCTCGCGCAAGTGGTTGAGAAGAAACGCAACAGCACGCCGACGTCGACACTGACGTTCACGAGCACTGCGGTGAGTGAGACAGCCCACAACGCGCTCAAGGTGTTCACATCCCTTGAGTCGAAGCTGCCCCGGTACAAGAACTTTGTTCAGGTGGGAAGGGAGCTAGTGGACGCCTGTGTAAACGCGATTCGTGAGTACAACGAACAGCGAAATCCTGATACCGATGAGCGTGCCATTCGCATTCTTCTCCAAGAGCCCCTCGGGCCGGAGGTGGAGCGTGTGCTGGGTTTCCTTGAGTACGCCGGCGTGGTCAGGCAACAGCTTACGCGCATCTCAAACGGTGAACGATCGTTCAAGGTCATAGTTCCGCATTATGCACTGTTGCTAGATGGAAATGCTCTCGCATTGGGTCGAAATCCAAGCACTGCTAATGCGGTCGAGAGCCTTTTGTCTCGTCAACACACCGTTCGCGTCCGACGGCAAGTCACGACCCTGCTAGGGCCGGACTACTTAGAACGTTGTCGCCTTGACCTTGGTGCGTGTCCAGCGTGCGGCTTCGAACGGGAGAATCCTGAGGCAAGATTCTGTTCAAATTGCGGGGCCAGCCTGCCTCAAGTCTCTGTCTACGAGGAACTGCTTCGACAGAGCGTCGAGGCACTTCCCCTGTCGGAAGCTATCTCCCAACGCCTTATTTCAGGAGGAGAGTTGCTGACCGTAAACGACATCATCCTCGACGAAGACAGTCAGAAACTTCTTGGCACGAATTACATCGGGCCAGTGCGCGCTGTAGCGATCAAGGCCCTTGCGGAAGAATTTGTTTATGAGTAAGGCGCCTCGCACGTTAGTCAGTGTTTCCCGCGACACGCAGCCAGAAAATATGCAAATCTCTGATTGTGTCAGAGAGGCAAGCGGGGCGCTTGTCAGTCCGATTGACGAATTTGAAGCGTCGATCCGCGTTCTCGCGAAAATCGCGGCAGGCGATGGCGCCGGGGACAAATCTTCTCAAGATGTGCTCGGCGAGATGGTCGTCGTAGCCGCGGTCGCCAGTGTCGAGTCCTATTTCCGGGGCGTGCTAAGCCTCCTAGCTGGTGTGTGTCCTTTGACGATCGAACGAATCAAGGGCGACACAATAAGCTTCGGGGCGGCGATGTCGTATCCGTCCAACATGCTTGCTCTAGCAAGTCTCGAGCGGACTCTCTTTAGCTCCCGGGGTGTCATTGCCCAGCAACTTCAGAAGTTTATCGGTATTCAAGTTAAAGATAACGATGAGCTTAAAGCGGCAGTCGACGCCTTCGAGGTCGCGTGCACATGCAGGCACTCCATGGTCCACTGGCGGGGCGGGTTGGATTCGGAGACGATGCACGCCTTAGGTATAACCGAACTAAATTCCAAGCGATACGGGTTGGACCCCTCATTCGCGTTGGTGCAGCGGGTCTTAGCGTCGTGTGTTCACGTCGTTGGAGTTGCAAATAAGACGTTGTTCGACTTAACTCTCGCGAAATGGAGTAAGGCAAACATCATATTCTTGGATGCCGTCGACAACAGTGAAGACATGGACCGCTTAGAGTCATTGTTAGGCGTGTTCAGATCCTCCAGTTCTCACTCGCACTTGACAGCACAAGGGCTACTGGAAACCCTGGTCGATGAACCTGTTATGTCTTAGACATCTCCGAATGGCGTCAGCGCCAATAAGCACGCGCGTCGCACCTCGCCTCGAGCGCCGCCCGACAACGACGATGTATCGATATGAGCTCTGAATAACCCCTACAGGACCCCAAGTTGTTGGTGGGTGGTCATTTGCGTCAGGCGCTGGAAGCCCGGCGGTATTTTGCTATTCAACCTCTGCTAGGCACCCCGGTCGGGTGGCTAGGTGTGCGGGCGGAGCGGTGCCACACTTGAGCCGTGCGGTTCACGCCGCACCCCCGACGGCGCAGCAGGCGGTTCGCACCATCCCCGCTCACCTCTGTCGTGCCACCCCCGCATCGTTCCCGCCTCACCGGCACCGGGCCGCCGTCGCCCCGGTGCCGCTCACCCTGCCCCCACGCTCGAAGGGATCGGCACCCCGTGTCCTCCGCCATGCCTCGCGACGCCTCGCGCCTCTCGCACCTCAGTGCCCTGCTCTTCGACCTCGACGGCGTCCTGACGCCGACCGCCGAGGTCCACATGCGCGCGTGGGCCCGCCTCTTCGGCGACTACTTCACCGCGCACGACCTCGCGCCCTACACGGAGGCCGACTACTTCGAGCACGTCGACGGTCGGCCCCGTTACGACGGTGTCCGGGCGATGCTCGCCGCCCGCGACGTCGTCCTGCCCGAGGGGTCACCCGACGACGACCCCGAGGCCGACACCGTCTGCGGCCTCGGCAACCGCAAGAACGCGGCCTTCGCCGCCGAGCTCGCCGAGAACGGTGTGACGCCGTACCCGGGGTCGGTGGCCTTCCTCGACCGGGCCATCGCCGAGGGAGTCCGCGTCGCCGTGGTCTCCAGCTCGCGCAACGCCGTGCCCGTGCTCGAGGCCGCGGGTCTCCGCGACCGGTTCGACGTGATCGTCGACGGTGTCGTGGCCGCGGCTGAGGGCATCACCGGCAAGCCGGCGCCCGACACGTACCTCGAGGGCGCCCGCCGCCTCGGTCTCACCGCCGACGACTGCGTGGTCGTCGAGGACGCGCAGTCCGGTGTCGAAGCCGGTCGCCGTGGTGCCTTCGGCCTCGTCCTCGGGGTCGACCGCGGCACGGGCGCGCAGACCCTGCTCGACTTCGGCGCCGACCTCGTGGTCGACGACCTCGGAACGTTGGTCGAGGCGCTCGACCGAACCCGCGCCTCCTCGGCTCCGAACCCCGACCAGGCGACACCGGGCACCCCCTCGACCAGCAGCAGCAGCACCACCGGCACCACGGAGGCACAGTCGTGAACCACATCACGTCCGACCCGCTCGACCGCTCGCGGTTCCCCGTCGACGAATGGGCCTTCGTCGAGGACGAGTACATCCAGGGCGACGAGGGCCTCACCGAGACCGTGTTCGCGGTCGGCAACGGCTACCTCGGCCTGCGCGGCAACCCCGACGAGGGTCGCGGCGGCCACTCGTTCGGCACCTTCGTCAACGGGTTCCACGAGACGTGGCCCATCCGGCACGCCGAAGAGGCCTTCGGGTTCGCCCGGGTCGGCCAGACGATCGTCAACGTCCCCGACGCCAAGGTGATCCGCCTCTACGTCGACGACGAGCCCTTCGTGCTGTTCGAAGCCGACATCCTGCGCCACACCCGGCGTCTCGAGTTCCGCGACGGCGTGCTCGTCCGCGAGATCGACTGGCGCACCCCCTCGGGCAAGCGCGTCCTCGTGACGAGTCGTCGCCTGGTCAGCTTCGAGGACCGACACCTCGTCGTCATCGAGTACGAGGTCACGATGCTCGACTCGTCGGCGTCGCTGCTCATCTCGAGCCAGATCCTGAACCGTCAAGACCTGGGCGACCAGTACCACGCCGGCATGCGTGCCGCGGCCGAGGCCTTCGACCCGCGGAAGGCCGAGTCGTTCGAGGACCGCGTGCTGCAGCCCGTGCTCAAGCGCAACGGCGGCACGCGGGCCGTCCTCGGCTACCGCACGACGAACTCGGGCATGACGATCGCGGTCGGCGCCGACCACCGCATCGAGACCGACGCCGAGTGGGACCAGTCGTCGCAGATCGACGACGACATCGCCAAGCACGTCTACCGGGTCAAGGCCCAGGCCGGGCAGAGGGTCCGCCTGGTCAAGACGATCAGCTACCACACGAGCCGGGGCGTGCCCCCGCGCGAGCTGGCCGATCGCTGCGACCGCACCCTCGACCGGGCCGGCGAGACGCCCACGTCCGAGATCTTCGCCCACCAGCGCGCCTGGCTCGACGACTTCTGGCAGCGCAGCGACGTGCAGGTGGCCGGTCAGCCCGAGATCCAGCAGGCCGTCCGGTGGAACCTCTTCCAGCTCGCCCAGGCCACCGCCCGCACCGACGGTCAGGGCGTCGCCGCCAAGGGCGTGACGGGGTCGGGCTACGGCGGGCACTACTTCTGGGACACCGAGATCTACGTCCTGCCGTTCCTGACGTACACGTCGCCGAACGTCGCCCGCAACGCCCTGCGCTTCCGCCTCGGCATGCTCGACGCCGCCCGCGACCGGGCCGTCGAGTTGAACCAGCGAGGTGCCCTCTTCCCGTGGCGCACCATCAACGGGCTCGAGTCGAGCGCCTACTACGCGGCCGGCACGGCGCAGTACCACATCGACGCCGACATCAGCCACGCGCTCAGCCAGTACGTCCAGGCGACGGGTGACGAGGACTTCCTGCAGCGGGGCGCCGTCGACATCCTCGTCGAGACCGCCCGCCTCTGGGCCGACCTCGGCTTCTGGCGCTCGAACGGCGACCAGCGGTTCCACATCGACGGCGTCACCGGGCCCGACGAGTACACGACCGTCGTCGACGACAACCTCTACACGAACGTCATGGCGCGGGCGAACCTGCGTGCGGCCGTGCGGGCGGTCACCCGCTTGAAGGACGACGCGCCGGTCGCGTTCGACCGCATGGTGGCCCGACTCGGTCTCGAGGAGCACGAGATCACCGGCTGGCAGCTCGCGGCCGAGGCGATGCACATCCCGTACGACGACCACCGGGGCATCCACCCGCAGGACGCACAGTTCCTCGACAAAGAGCTCTGGGACCTCGAGGCCACCCCGGCGAACAAGCGTCCGCTGCTGTTGCACTACCACCCGCTGGTCATCTACCGCTTCCAGGTGCTGAAGCAGGCCGACGTCGTGCTCGCGCTGTACCTGCAGGGCGACGAGTTCACGCCCGAGCAGAAGCTGCGCAACTTCGAGTACTACGACGCGCTGACGACGGGCGACTCCACCCTGTCCGGCGTCGTGCAGTCGATCATCGCGGCCGAGGTGGGCCACCACCAGCTGTCGCAGCAGTACTTCCTGTCGTCGCTGTACGTCGACCTGGCCGACCTGCACAAGAACACCTCCGACGGCGTGCACGTCGCGTCGACCGGTGGCATCTGGAGCGCGCTCGTCAACGGCTACGGTGGCATGCGCGACTGGCTCGGGTCGATCACCTTCGACCCGCGCCTGCCGGCCGACTGGGAAGAACTCTCGTTCCGCGTGGCCGTCAAGGGCAGCCGGGTGCGGGTCGACCTCGCCCAGCACGAGATCGTCTTCACGGTCGAGACGGGTGGCCCCGTCACGCTGGCCGTCCGCGGCGACGAGGTGCACGTGTCGTCCGACGCCCCGGTCCGCGTCGCCCTCGACGGTCAGGGCCCGCGCATCACGACGCGCGTCCCCACGACGAGCGACCTGCGCGGCTTGATGCGGGCCGACGGCTCGGTCATCACGGCGTCCATCCCGACGATCAGCGTCGACCGCTACGACGAGGACGAAGCCGCGTCCTGACCGACGCGACGTCCGTCGCTCAGACGACCCGCGCCTCCCCGGCCCCGAGGGCTGAGGAGGCGCGGGTCGTCTGCGCGAGGGGGTCGCGTCAGTGCACGGGGACCGGCGTGTCGACGGCCGGCGAGGCCGAGGCGTCGACGTCGTCCGACTGCGGGACGCGGCGACGGAACAGCAGGGCCGCGACCACCGCGCCGACGGCGAAGAACCCTGCCCCCCACCAGTAGGCCGTGGCGTAGCCGGTGACGGCGGCCTCGGCCGCGACGGCTCCGGTCGCGGGCAGGTGGTCGGCGACGTAGTTCGCCGCGGCGGTCGCCGCCAGCGTGTTAAGGAGTGCCGTGCCGATCGACCCGCCGACCTGCTGGCTCGTGTTGACCATGGCCGAGGCGACGCCCGCGTGGCCGCGGTCGACGCCGAGCGTGGCGGTCTGGATCGACGCGGGCATGATCGAGCCCATGCCGAAACCGAGCACCATCAGGGCGGGCAGCACGTTGGCGGCGTACAGGCTCTCGAGGTCGAGCCGGGTGAGCAGCAGCATGCCGATCACGCCGAGGGTCATGCCGAACGGCACCATGATCTTGGGCCCGAAGCGAGGAACGAAGATGTTCGTCGACAGCTGGGCCGCGAGCACGAGCATCGCGATCATCGGCAGGAAGGCCAGGCCGGTCTTGGTCGGCGTGTAGCCGAGCGAGGTCTGCAGGTAGTACGTCACGAACAGGAAGATGCCGAACATGCCGGCTCCCGCGATCGTCACGGACGCGTAGGCGGCCCCGCGGTTGCGGTCGAGCACGATGGACAGGGGCAGCAGCGGGTGCTCGGCACGGCGCTGCCACGCGACGAACGAGGTGAGCAGCACGACGGCCGCCGCCAGGAAGCCCCAGGTCAGGGGCGAGTCCCAGCCCTGGGTCTCGGCGTTCGAGAAGCCGTAGACCAGCGAGAAGAGCGCACCCGAGACGAGCAGCGTGCCGGGCACGTCGAGCTTCGGGCGCGGGCCGGTGCGCGTGACGTGCGACACGAAGATCGCGGCGCCGACGATCGCGACGGCGGCGATGACGACGTTGATGTAGAGGTTCCAGCGCCACGAGGCGTACTGGGTGAGGAACCCGCCGAGCAGCAGGCCGATGGCCCCGCCGGCTCCGGCGATCGCGCCGAAGACGCCGAACGCGCGGGCGCGCTCCTTGGGGATGGTGAAGGTCGTGGTCAGCACGGCCAGAGCGGTCGGGGCGAGCAGCGCGCCGAACGCGCCCTGCAGGGCGCGGGCGAAGACGAGCAACCCGAAGGTGCCGGCGGCGCCGCCGAGGGCCGAGGCCAGGGCGAAGCCGATCAGGCCGATGATGAACGTGCGCTTGCGGCCGATCAGGTCGCTGACGCGGCCGCCGACGAGCAGCAGGCTGCCGAAGGCGAGCGAGTAGGCGGTGATGATCCACTGCCGGTCGCCGTCCGAGAAGCCGAGGTCGGTCTGGGCGGCGGGCAGGGCGATGTTCACGACCGTGGAGTCGAGCACGACCATGAGTTGGGCGAGGGCGACGGTGGTGAGGGTCCACCAGCGCCGTGACGACGGCGGGGTGGGGGAGGACGAGGAGGCGCGGGTCGCGCCGTCAGGGGAGGTGGAGGCCTGAGACATGAGCGCGAGCATATACGAGTCTCGCCAGTTTCGGATACAGGCAGTTTCGTAAACATCCGATGTAGAGTCACCCCATGACCGACAGGGAAGGCGCGGCGACGACGCCCGCCGAGACCGACCCCGCGACACCCTCGCGACCGGGTCGAAAGCGCGACCACAGTCGCGACCCCGAGATCCTCCGCTGCACCATCGACGTGCTCGCCGAGACCGGGTTCGAGGGCATGACCATCGAGATGGTCGCCGCCCGCGCCAAGGCCGGCAAGGCCACGCTGTACCGCCGCTGGGCGTCCAAGGGCGAGCTCGTCGTCGACGCGGTGGCCTGCCTGAAGCAGGGCGCCGTCGACCTCGACGGCCTGCCCGACACCGGCACGCTGCGGGGTGACCTCGTGGCCATGATCAAGCCGCACAGCATCGACGACGCCGAGAAGAAGATGCGCGTCATGGCGGGTGTCGTCACGATGCTCTCGACCACGCCCGAGCTCGCCGAGGCCGTCGACGCCGCGATCGTCCAGCCCCGCGCCGAGGCCAATCGGCTGCTGCTGCGCCGGGCCCTCGAGCGAGGCGAGATCGCGGCCGACACCGACATCGAGGCGCTCGCCCTCGTCACCCCGTCGATGGTGTCGTACCGCGTGCTCGTCCTGCGGAAGCCCGTCGACCGCGACTACCTCGTGGGGCTCATCGACGGCGTGTTGCTGCCCGCCGCGGGGGTGCGCCAGACCGCTCGGGTCTGACTCCACGGCCGACCGGGCCCGCGCCTCCTCGCGTTCCGTTCATGTGAAATCCTCATGAAGAGGCGGGCAGAACCGGGCCGCGCCCGTACTGTGCAGGCATGAGCGCAGAGCTGACGCTGGGGGCCGAAGAAGAGCTGCACCTGATCGACCTCGAGACGAAGCGTCTGTCGGCCCGTGCCCCGCACCTCCTCACCCGGCTGCCCGCCGACCGCTACGGGGCGGAGCTGCAGCGCACCACCATCGAGACCAACGTGCCGGTGGTGACCACGCTCGACGACCTGCGGCGCGAGATCCTGACCCTTCGTCGCGACCTGGTCGAGGTGACCTCCGCCGAGGGGCTCGCCATCGGCGCCGTCGGCACGGCCCCGCGCAGCGAGTTCGCCGACTTCGAACTGACCACGACCGGACGCTACGGCCGCATGCACGAGCAGTACCGCCTGCTCGTCGACGAGCAGCTGATCTGCGGCCTGCAGATCCACGTGGGGGTGGCCGACCGCGACCTCGCCGTGCAGATCGCCGGGCGGATCGCCCCCGTGCTGCCGGCCCTGCTCGCCCTGAGTGCCAGCTCTCCCTTCTGGAACGGCCAGGACACCGGCTACGCGAGCATCCGCTCGCTCATCTGGCAGCGGTGGCCGAGCGCCGGGGCGACCGGGCCGATGGCCGACGCCGCCGAGTACGACCGGTTGCTCGCCGACCTGATCGGATCGGGCGTCATCGCCGACAGCGGGATGGCCTACTTCGACGTCCGACCGTCGAGCCACGCGCCCACCCTCGAACTGCGCACCTGTGACGCCTGCCCGCTGGTCGACGACGCGGTGCTGATCGCCGGCCTCTACCGTGCCGCGGTGCGTCGGGCCGAGATCGACGTCGAGGCCGGTCGCCCCGCCGAGCACCGGGCGGCCCCGCTGCACCGCGCCGCGATGTGGCAGGCGGCGCGCAGCGGGCTCGGCGGCGAGCTGCTCGACCTCGAACAGCACCCGTCGCGGCTGCCCGCGGCCGAGGCCGTCCGGCAGCTCGTGACCCGGTTGCGCCCGCAGCTCGAGGAGTTCGGCGACTGGCAGACCGTGACCGATCTCGCCGAGGCCACGCTCGCCCGCGGCAACTCGGCCGACCGGCAGCGCGCCGCCTTCGCCGAGCGAGGACGGCTCGACGACGTGGTCGACCTGGTCGTCCGCGAGACGCACGGCCCCGCCGCCGGGCTCGACGCCCCCGCGCCGACGCTCGTGGGGTACCGGTTCCGCGCCGGCGACGAGGCGATCGGCCCGGGACTGCACCCGCGCCCGGCCTACCGTGACGTCGCCGGGTTCTTCCAGGAGCTCGGCGCGACCGAGGCCCACGCCCGCTCCGTCGCGCGAGACGCCTGGTGCGAGCGGGCCGGTCTCGGATTCGGCGTGGGCGGCGACCACCGGGCGTTCCACTGCGACCTCGTGCCCCGCATCGTCACGCGGCACGAGTGGAGCCGACTCGAGGCCGGTCTGACGCAGCGGGCCCGGGCGATCGAGGCGTTCCTGCGCGACGCCTACGGTGAGCGTCGGGTCGTGGCGGACGGTGTGCTGTCGCACGAGCAGGTCGTCGGGGCGGCGGGCTGGCGGGACGAGGCCACCCGGCTGCCCACCGACGCCGTGCGGGCCGCGGTGCAGGGCTTCGACCTGGTGCGCGACGAGCTGGGTGGGTGGCGGGTGCTCGAGGACAACGTCCGGGCGCCGAGCGGGGCCGCGTTCTCGATCGCGGTGCGACGGCTGCTCGACGAGGTGGTGCCGGACGCTCCGCGGCCGACGGGGCTGCTCGACCCGACGAGCGTGTTCGCGGTGCTGCGGGCGACGCTGCTGGCGCACGCCGCGCCTCCTCGGGGCGGAGGCGACCCGGTCGGCGCGGTTCTCAGCGAGGGCCCGACGAGTCCGGCCTGGTACGAGCACCGCACCCTCGCCGAGGGCGCGGGGCTGCTGCTGCTGCAGGCCGACGACGTCGAGGTGCAGGAGGCGCGGGTCGTCGACCGCAGGACCGGCACCGTCGTCGACGCCCTCTACCTGCGTCTCGACCGCGAGCTCGTCGACGTGCACGCCCCGCACGACCCGTTGCTCGGCGAGCACCTCATGGACGTGGCGGCCGCGGGCGGCGTCGTGCTGGCCAACGCCCCGGGCAACGGGCTCGCCGACGACAAGTCGATGTACTGCGCCGTGCCCGACCTCATCTGGTACTACCTGGGGGAGCGTCCGCTGCTCGAGTCGGTCCCGACCTACCGGACGGGCGACCCGGCCGAGCGGATCGCGGTGCTCGACCGGGTGGGCGAGCTCGTCACGAAGCCGGTCGACGGCGAGGGCGGCCGGGGCGTGCTGATCGGCCCCTCGGGGAGCGCGGCGGTCTTGGCCGAGCGTCGGGCCGACATCGCCCGTGATCCGTCCGGCTGGGTCGCACAGGAGGTCGTGAGGCTGTCGTCGCACCCGACCCTGACCTCGACGGGGCTGCAGCCGCGGCACGTCGACCTGCGCTGCTTCGTCTACCTCACCGGCACGGGGGCGGGCGAGAGCGTGCTGGCCGACCTGGGGCTCACCCGCGTGGCGCCCGAGGGCAGCATGATCGTCAACTCGTCGCAGGGCGGGGGCGCGAAGGACACCTGGATCGTCGGCGGCTGAGTCGCCGGGGAGACGACGGGAGACGACGGGAGACGTCGGGAGGCGCGGTGCCGTCCCCTGCCCCGGCACCGGTCAGAAGGGCCCGGCGGCCTTCGCGATCGCCTCGAACAGGGCGGTGGTGTCGTCGTCGCGGCGTTTGACCGACGTGCCGATCGTGCCGCCGGGGGAGTGGACCTCGGCCGAGACCCGGGTGCCCTTCTCGGACGCGGTGAAGTCGAGGCGGACGGTGTCCGCGCCACCCGCGGAGGCCGACCGGCGCAGCAGCGTGGCCCCCGTCTCGTCGGCGTCGCCCAGCGAGAACGTCGGGCTCGCCTGCAGTGCCCGGCGCACGAGACCGGGCAGCATCGCCACCGGCAGCTTGAGGTCGAGCGTCGCCCGGGTCACCTCGGGGTCGCCTCGGACGATCTGGGGTCCACGCGTGTCGGCCATGGTCGGAGCGTAATGCCGACGGGCGGCTTCGTCGATCACCCTGGGCGGTGGGCCATGAGGATCTCTCGGCCGACTTCGCCGTTCCCCTACGCTGGGCCCATGAGTGAACAGACCCCTCTGCCTGACTCGGGCCGAGTCCCCCTGCCTCCGCCGCCGTCAGACGACGAGATGCGGGCGACGAGTGAACGGATCGACGAGCTGACCCGGGTGTCCGAACTGCGGGGCATCGACGACACCGATGCCCAGGCCGACCTCTGGGACGCGCTCTTCGCCCTCGATCGCTGGTGGTTCATCGCGCGTGGTGAACTGCCGGACGTGCAGCCCCTGGTGGTCGACGTCGACGGACGTCTGATGGTCCTGGCCTTCACCTCGCCCGAGCGGGCGCGACAGCACGGCCTCGCGCGAGGACTGTCGGAGGAGGAGGCGGGCAGGCTCCTCGCGCTGCCGTCGAGCGGCTTCGTCGACGATGCCGTCGCGCGTGAGCGCACCGGCGTGTTCGGCGTGCTCTTCGACGTCGAGGGGAAGGGGCCCTACGCACCCCTGGGCGCACTCGACGCGATGCGAGGGTTCGGCGTCGATCGGCAGGCGCGGCGCTCGTCGGACGCCTCGGCATCGCTGCCGCCGGCGGCAGCGACGCCAGCGGCGACGGCATCGTCGGCAACGCCGCCCGCCCCGATCCCGATCCCGATCCCGGCCCCGTCGCCGGTCGGCCCGGACCGCTTCGCCCCGCCGACGGACGCACCGGTGCTCGTGGTCGCCCACGACGGTCGGCGGCTCCGGCGTCAGCTCGTCGGTTCCGGGATCGGCGTCCTCCTCGCCCTCGCCCTGTTGGCCGCGCTCGTGACGTGGGCGATCACCAGCACGGCGCTGCTCTGGATCGTGGTCGCCCTCTGGCTCCTGCCGACGCTGTTGCCGATCGCGACGTTCTCCGAGTACGTCGGGGCCGCGCGTCGGCGGGGGCGGCCGTCCCTGTCGGTCCACGCGTCCGCGATCGTCATCGACGGCAGCGTCGTCGTGCCGTGGGACTCGGTCACCCGGGTGAGCTGGGTCGACGGGCCGGCCGGCAACCTCGCCGGTGGGGCCGGTCGACCGATGCGGCGTCTCTCGATCATCGCCCGTCTGTTCGCGATCGGTGACGGGAAGCGGCTGGTCAACTTCCACCTGCGCGACCACGACGAGGTGCGCCGTCACGCCGGCAGCGAGGGGACGACCCGCCTGGTCGACCCGACCCGCGCGACGCCGTCGCTGCCGGCGGACGCAGCGCACGCCTACGCCGTCCTCACCGACGCCCTCGGGTCGACCGACTTCGCCGCCATGACCGTGGTGCTGCACCGCCTGGTCGAGGCCCGTGGGCTCGGCTGGTCCCGCGCGGCCGAGTAGGCCGCAGACCCTCGGGGACTGCGGGTGGGGTCGCGTCGGGCACCGCCCGCCCACCCGGACCACACCCGGCCGGCCGCCCTACGCTGGGGCGATGCCGAGCTCCGACCCGTCCGACCCCCGCCGCCCGTCGAGCCCTCGGGGCTCGTCCGGCACCGCCACGCTCACCTGGGGCGTCGTGCTGCTCGCGATCGCCGTGGTCGGGTCGCCGATCGGCGCGTCGGTGCTGCTCGTCGGACTCGTGGCGCCCGGCCGGCAGTCGTCCGTGGACGTCGTCGTCGCCCTCGCCGTGGTCGCCGTCCTCGTCGCCGGCGGTGTCGTGCTCGTGCGGATCGGGGTGGGTCAGCGCCGTCGAGCCCGACTCGCGAAGGTCGTCGACCGGGCCGCCCCGCCGGCGGGACCGACGCCGTCGACGCGCCCCGCGCCTCCTCGGGTCGCTCCCGGCAGCTCGGCACCGGTCCTCGTGCCGCCCCCTGCGGTCGACGCGACACCGGTGCGGGCCACGGCCGTCGTGGTCGACGACCCGGTCGCCCTCTGGCGCTCGGCTTTCCGGCTCGAGGCCTGGTGGTTCGTCGACCGCGGCACGGCCGGGGCCTCGAAGCCCTTCGCCGTCGTCGACGAGGGCACCCCGACCCTGCTCGCCTTCACCTCGCCCGAACGCGCCCGGGACGCCGCCCTCGCCCGCGGCCTCGACGCGTCGGCCGCCGACCGGCTGGTCTGGCGTGCGCCCGTCGACTTCGTGGCGGACGTCGGCACCTACACGCGTGCCGGGTTGGGGCGGCTCGCGCTCGACCCCGACCAGCACGGGGCGTCCGGCACCCTCGCGGCGCTGCCCGAGATCGCGCGACTCGTCCGCCGCTGAGCTCCGGGCGTCCGCCCGTCGAGACCGTCGGGCATTCCGGGCGACTTCGGCCGAGCCGGTCCATGACGAACGCCCGGTTCCACCGGACCCGCCCGGTGTCAGCGAACCGTCCTGGTCTCAGGTGACCCCCACGGCATCCGGTCCGCTCAGTTCCAGCGGTAGCCGTGCTCGGGTCGGCCGGGGCTGCCGTACCGGGGTTCGCGGGTCGCCGCCCCCGTGTCGGCGAGGTGCTCGAGGTATCGGCGTGCCGTCACCCGCGACACCCCGGCGGCGTCGGCCACTTCTCCCGCCGACGGTGACCCGCCTCGGCGCAGCACCGCCACGACCTGCTCGAGCGTGGCCGGCGCCAGGCCCTTGGCCAGCGTCGGCGCCGGTGCCCGGCGCAGGGTGGCGAACCCCGAGTCGACGTCCGACTGGGTCACCTGCCCCTGCCCTTCGGCGAGCGACTCGCGGAACGACCGGTAGGCCCCGAGCCGGTCGGCGAAGGTCGCGAAGGTGAACGGTTTGATCAGGTACTGGACGATGCCGAGCGACACCGCCGTCCGCACGACGGCGGCGTCCCGCACGGCCGTGATCGCGATGACGTCCACGGTCGAGCCCGCCGCGCGCAGGGCCCGGCAGAGCTGCAGGCCGTGCGTGTCGGGCAGGTTCATGTCGAGCAGCACGAGATCGAGGCCTGCTCCGTCGGGCCCACCGGCCGTGCGGACCGCGTCGAGGGTCTCGCGGCCGTCCCGCGCTCGGCCGACCACCTCGAAACCGTCCAGCCGCTCGAGGTAGGCGACGTGCGCCTCGGCGGTCAAGGGCTCGTCCTCGACGACCAGCACGCGCACCCGGTCACCGGACGAGGAGGCGCGGGTCACGACCGCACCCCGCCCCGACGTCGGGCGGTGGCGTCGGCGTCGTCCGGCCGCCGGTCGGGCAGCAGCACCGAGAAGGTGGTCCCGTCGGGTCCCGTGGCGACGTCGAGGCGACCCCCGACCCGACCCACGGCCTGACGCACGAGCGCGAGGCCGATGCCGCGCCCGCCCGGCACCGCCGGCTTCGTGCTGAACCCCCGGCGGAAGGCGAGCTCGACGTCGCCCAGCCCCGGACCGTCGTCCTCGACGTCGAGTTGGACGCCGCCCTCGACCCGGGCGACGGTCACCTCGACCCGCGGCGGCCGGGCCGGTCGGCCGGCGGGGTCGAGAACGTCGGCATCGAGCGTCGGCGCCACCGCGTCGAAGGCGTTGTCGACCAGGTTGCCCAGGATCGTGACGAGGTCGCCGGGCTCGACGTCGATCGTCCCGAGGTCGGGCTCGACGTCGACGCGCAGCTCGATCGAGCGTTCGCGGGCCTGCGCCGCCTTGCCGAGCAGCAGGGCGGCGAGCGTCGGCTCGTCGATCGAGGCCACGACCCGGTCGGCGAGCCGCTGGCCGAGGTCGAGCTCGTCGGCCGCGAACCGAAGGGCCTCGTCACCGCGCCCGAGCTCGATCAACGACACGATGGTGTGCAACCGGTTCGAGAACTCGTGGGTCTGCGAGCGCAGCGCGTCCGAGAGGGTGCGCATGGTCTCGACCTCGCCCGTGAGATGGGTGAGCTCGGTGTGGTCGCGCAGGGTCGTCACCGTCCCGAGCGTGCGCCGGGAGCGCGGGCGGGCCGCGCCGGTCACCGAGGCCGCGCCTCCTGACGGTGCCGCGCCTCCTCGACCGGTCGCGGGGGTCGGTCGCGGGCCGTCGGTGGGCTCGGTGAGTTCCTGGTTGACGACGAGCACGCGGTCGTCCGTCACGTGCACCTCGTCGGAGGCGCGGCGTCCGGAGGCGAGCAGCTCGCGCAGCGAGGCGGGCAGCTGCAGCTCGGTCAGCGGGACGGGTGCCGCGATGCCTCCTCGTGGCAGGTCGAGCAGTTCGGCCGCCTGGTCGTTGTAGAGCGTCAGCCGGCCGCGGTCGTCGACGAGCACGAGCCCCTCACGCACCGAGTGCAGCACCCCCTCGTAGTACGAGAACATCCGCGCGAGTTCTTCGGGGCCGCGGCCCCAGGTCACCCGCCGCAGGTAGCGGCTGAGCAGCCACGAGACGACGCCACCGAGCAGCACGGTCGCCCCGGCGGCGGCGAACACGAGCGGCAGCCGCTCGCCGACCGACTGCGTGATGGTGTCGACCGTGACCCCGGCCGAGACGAGGGCGACGACCTGGCCGTCGCTCTCGATCGGCACCACCGCGCGCACCGACGGGCCGAGGGTGCCGGCGTACGTCTCGGTGAACGACTCCCCACGCAGGGCCGGGGCGATGGTGCCGACGAACGGTCGGCCGATCTCGTCGGGATCGGGGTGCGTCAGACGGGTGCGATCGGGCCGCATGATCGTGACGAAGTCGGTCGATGTGTCGCTCATCAGGGCCACGGCGTAGGGCTGCAGACGGGCGCTCGGGTCGGACGTCCCGAGGGCCTCGACGACGTACGGGTTGTCGGCGATCGAGGTGGCGAGGGCCAGGCAGGCCCGCGCGGCCGAGCGGTCGGCGTCGTCGCGGGCCGAACGGACCGTCCACGCCGTCGCGAGCACGGTCACGGCGACGACGAAGACGACGAGCAGGGCGAAGAGCCGGGTGGCGATGCTCCACCGGGTGGGATCGACGGTCATCTCGGGCGGGCTCCTCGCTGCGCTGCGGCCGGGCTCCATCATGACTCACCACCGGCGCGACCAGTATGACCACAACGTCGACGCCCACCCGGCGACCGACCAGAGTCGCGGCAACGAACCCCGCACGACCGTCGACGACGACGCCGCCGGTCACGAGCTCGAGGAAGACCCCCATGGCAAAGACGCACAAGGGCCCGCAGACCCCCACGCCCGGCGGAACGACGACGGCGGACGGCGTCCGCGCCCGACGTCGCATCGACCGCTCGCACTGGCTCTACATCGCGGTGATCGTCGCCGTCGCGGCCGGCATTATCGTCGGCCTCGCGGCACCCGAGGTCGCGGTGCAGCTGAAGCCGATCGGCACCGCCTTCGTGTCGCTGATCTCGATGATGATCGCGCCGGTGATCTTCTGCACCATCGTGCTCGGCGTCGGCTCGATCGCCAAGGCGGCGACCGTCGGCAAGGTCGGCGGGCTCGCGCTCGGCTACTTCATCGCGATGTCGACCTTCGCCCTCGCGATCGGTCTCGTGGTCGGCAACCTGATCCACCCGGGCGAGGGCCTGATGATCGGCTCGACCGGATACGAGGCGCCCGCCGCCGAAGAGGCCGGGGGCACCGCAGGGTTCCTGCTCGGCATCATCCCCGAGACGCTCGTGTCGTCGCTGACCAGCGGCTCCATCCTGCAGACGCTGTTCGTGGCGCTGCTCGTCGGCTTCGCCCTGCAGCGCATGGGTGACCGCGGCACGACGATCCTCGAGGGCGTCCGCAACCTGCAGGTGCTGGTGTTCCGCATCCTCGCGATGATCATGTGGGTCGCCCCGATCGGTGCCTTCGGCGCGATCGCCGCGGTCGTCGGCGAGACGGGCGTCGCCGCCATCGTCGCGCTCGGCACCCTGATGGTCGCCTTCTACATCACCTGCATCCTGTTCGTCGCCGTCGTGCTCGGGACGATCCTCAAGCTCGCCACGGGCGTCAACATCTTCCGGGTGATGAAGTACCTCGGACGCGAGTACCTGCTGATCGTCTCGACGTCGTCGAGCGAGGTCGCCCTGCCCCGCCTCATCGCCAAGATGGAGCACCTCGGCGTCTCGAAGCCGGTCGTCGGCATCACGGTGCCCACCGGCTACTCGTTCAACCTCGACGGCACGGCGATCTACCTGACCATGGCGTCGCTGTTCATCGCCAACGCCATGGGCACGCCACTGAACGTCGGCGAGCAGGTCTCGCTGCTGCTCTTCATGATGATCGCGTCGAAGGGTGCCGCCGGCGTCACAGGGGCCGGCATCGCCACCCTGGCCGGCGGCCTGCAGGCGCACCGCCCGGACCTGGTCGACGGCGTCGGCGTGATCGTCGGCATCGACCGGTTCATGTCCGAGGCCCGCGCCCTGACCAACTTCACCGGCAACGCCGTCGCGACCATCCTCGTCGGCACCTGGACGAAGCAGATCGACAAGGACCGCGTCGAGACCGTGCTGTCGGGTCGCGCGCCCTTCGACGAGGCGACCATGAACGCGGACGGGCACGGCGCCTCCTCGGATTCCGGCTCGGCGGGCTCGGCGGGCTCGGCCGGTTCGGCAGGCTCGGAGGCCGCCGCCTCGCACGAGGACGAGGCCGCCCTCTCGACCGACGACGCCGGCCGACCCGCCGGGGCCCGTCTGCTCGACGGCCGTACGGGCGGGCTGGGCTCGCTCGAGGGCACCTCGCCCGACCGCATCTCGACCGGCTCGCTGCACGCCATGGTCGGCACCGACGGCCGCCGGGCCGAGGAGCACCTCGCCGACGCCCCCGCCGACGACGAGCCCCGCCGCGGGTAGGGCGCGGCTCAGACCCCAGGAAGTCACCGAGACCCCCGTGCGCGCGCGGGGGTCTCGGCGCGTTCCTGGGGTCTCGCCGTGCCCGGGCGATGCAGCGTGCAACATCCGTGTCGGAGGCGTACCGTCGCATCCGATGTGCGGTCACGCCCCGCGGTCAGAGCCGACCGACCGGGCCCCGCAGGACGGAGCCACCATGCTCGCCGGACGCCTCGACGTCACCACCCGCCACTTCTCGGTCACCGAGGTCCCCACCCCCGACGCCGGCCCGGGGCAGGTGCGCATCGCCGTCGCCGCCGCCGGCGTGTGCCTCAGCGACGTGCACCTGATCCAGGGTTCGCTCACGCCGTTGAACCTGCCCGGCGACACCGTCACCCTCGGCCACGAGGTCGCGGGCACCGTCGACCAGGTGGGCGAGGGCGTCACGCACGTCGCCGTCGGCGACCGCGTGCTGCTGCAGGCCGGAGAAGAGCGCGACGGGCAGGTCTTCACCCGCGGCGTCGACTACGACGGCGGCTGGGCCGAGTTCGCCGTGGCCCGCGCCGACACGGTCGTGCCGATCCCCGACTCCCTGCCCTTCGAGCAGGCCTGCTTCATCCCGGACGCCGTCTCGACACCGTGGGCGGCGCTCACCACGACGGCCGACACCCGGCCAGGCACGGCGGTCGGCGTCTGGGGCATCGGCGGTCTCGGCGCCCACGCCGTGCAGTTGCTCGCCCTGCTCGGGGCCGCGCCGATCATCGCCGTCGACCCCCTGCCGGGTGCCCGGGACCGGGCCCTCGACTTCGGCGCCGACCTCGCGCTCGACCCCGCCGATCCGGACTTCGCCACGGCACTCGGCCGCGCGACCGGTGGCCGGGGCCTCGCCCGGGCCTTCGACTTCGCCGGCGTGCCCGCCGTGCGCGAGCAGGCCATCGCCTGCCTCGGCTACCGCGGACGCCTGACCCTGGTCGGCCTCTCGGACAAGCCGATCACGATCACCGACGGCACGAGGTTCAGCTTTCTGCAGCAGCAGGTCCTCGGCCACTACGGCTCCGAGCCCGCCGACGTCACCACGCTCGTCGCCCTGACGGCCCGGGGGAGGCTCGACTTCTCGAAGTCGGTCAGCGCGACCGTGCCGCTGGCCGAGGCCGAGCGGGCGGTCCAGATGCTCGAGCGCAAGGAAGGCGACCCGATCCGGATCGTGCTGGTCCCGTGAGCGACGCGACCCGCGCCTCCTCGGTCCCCGACGGGCTCGACGGCCGCGACCATCCGGGCGCGGCCGAGCACGTCGACCTGCTCGTCGTCGGGGCCGGCCTGTCCGGCGTCGGGGTGGCGGCACAGCTGCACCGGGACTTCCCCGGACGCAGCCTCGCCGTCGTCGAGGCGCGCGACGCGGTCGGGGGCACCTGGGACCTCTTCCGGTACCCGGGCGTCCGCTCGGACAGTGACATGTTCACCCTCGGCTACGGGTTCCGACCCTGGCGGGACGCCCGCGCGATCGCCCCGGGCGCGGCGATCCGGGACTACGTCCGCGACACGGCCGACGAGACCGGCGTGGCCGGGCTGATCCGGTTCGGGCACCGGGTCGTCGCCGCCGATTGGTCGTCGGCCGACGCCCGGTGGACCGTGACGATAGAGGTCGTGAGCTCGCGCGGGCCGAGCGGGTCGCCCGCCGCCGCCGACGCGTCGAGCGCAGGAGGCGCGGGTGCCGCCCCGGCGTCCGGTCGCGTCACGATCACGTGCTCGTTCTTGTTCGTCTGCTCGGGCTACTACCGCTACGACGAGGGCTGGTCGCCTACGTTCCCGGGGCAGGAGTCGTTCGCCGGTCGCGTCGTGCACCCCCAGCACTGGCCCGAGGACCTCGACGTCGCCGGGAAGCGCGTCGTCGTCATCGGATCGGGAGCGACGGCGGTGACGCTGGTGCCCGCCCTCGCCGAGAGCGCCGAGCAGGTGACGATGCTGCAGCGGTCGCCGACCTACGTGCTCTCGCTTCCGTCGCGTCGGAAGGAGCCCCGCGCCTGGCGTCGGCTGCTGCCGCAGGGCGTCGACGACCGGCTGATCCGGTGGCGCAGCATCGGCATGGCGCTGCTCAGCTTCCAGACGAGCCGACGCTCGCCCGAGAAGATGAAGGCGTTCCTCCGGGCCCAGGTAGCCCGGCGCCTGCCGGACGACTTCGACGTCGACCGGCACTTCCAGCCGAGCTACGACCCGTGGGACCAGCGCCTCTGCATCACCCCGGACGGGGCCCTGTTCCGGGCGCTGCGCTCGGGGTCGGCGTCGATCGTGACCGACGACATCGACTCGTTCACGCCCGGCGGCGTCCGGGTCGCGGGTCGCGACGGCCAGCGGGCTCGTGAGCTGCCCGCCGACGTCGTCGTCACGGCCACCGGGCTCAACCTGCTGCTGTTCGGCGGCATGAGGTTGTCGGTCGACGGGGTCGAGGTCGATCCGGCGACGCGGCTGACCTACAAGGGGTTCATGCTCTCGGGGGTGCCGAACCTGGCGTTCGCGATCGGCTACACGAACGCGTCGTGGACGCTGAAGATCGACCTCGTCGTGCACTACGTCGCCCGGCTGCTGCGTCACGCCGACCGTCACGGGTTCCGAGTGGCCGTGCCGGTCGCGCCCGAGCGGCCGGGGCCGACGAGCCCGCTGATCGACCTGAGGAGCGGCTACGTCTCGCGTGGGGTGCACCTGATGCCCCGGCAGGGTTCGCGGTCGCCGTGGCGCATGCACCAGAACTATCCGCGCGACGTCTGGCTGATGCGACACAGCACCCTGACCCGGGACGGCATGCGGTTCGGACGCTGACACCCGTCGAGGGCTGAGCGGCCCGGGGCATCGCCCACGTCGTCGCGCCCGGTGTCGCGCCCGGTGTCGGGCTCGTCGTCGCCTGCGGCCCGGCGGCCCCGGTCGAGGGCGGCGGACTCAGCCGACCACCGCGAGGGCGAAGGGCAGGACGGCCGGGGCGCCGGCTCGGCGCAGCTCGCGCCCGGCCACCGTGACCGTCCAGCGGCTGTCGACGAGGTCGTCGACGAGCAGCACCGGCCCGGTCACCTCGGCGAGGGCTGCGGCCAGCTCGGGGCCGACCTCGAACGACTGCCAGACGTCGGCGAGTCGGTAGACGCTGTTGCCGCCCTGGCCGCGACCGGCCGAGGGGCGGGCGCTGCCGAGCGTGCCGAGCAGCGGCAGCCGCCCGACCGTGCTGATCGCCTCGGCGAGCGACCCGACGAGCTGCGGCCGTGACGTCGACGGCATCGCCACGACGCCCACGGGCCGTTCGGCCCACGGCCACTCCTTCAGGACACGGACGACACCGTTGAGCAGGTGCTTCGACAGCGGAGCGTCGGGGGCGTTCGCCGCGAAGACCTCGCGCAGCGTGTTGCCCCACCCGAGGTCGGTCAGTCGGGCGAGCGCACGACCCGGCTCGACCCGTTCGCCGTCGGGGATCTTGCCCTTGACGGCCACTCCGGCCCGGTCGGCCCCCGTGGGCCACTGGGCCCGGGGGTCGATCTCGACGCCGACCCGGTCGAGGGTGCTCGCGGCCGAGGTGGCCGCCTCACCGGCGATGTCGGTCGGGTACCAGGCGCCCGCGCAGACGTCGCACCGGCCGCAGGGTTCGGCGGCCGGGTCGTCGAGGTCGACCTGCAGCATCTGCATGCGGCAGGTCTCGCCGCGTTCGAACGCGAGCATCGACTCTTGCTCGGCCACCCGGGCGGCGGCGATGCGGTCGTAGCGTTCGGCGTCGTAGACCCAGGGCTCGCCCGTGCTGACCCAGCCGCCCTGCACCCGGCGGACGGCGCCGTCGACGTCGAGCACCTTGAGCATGAGTTCGAGCGGGGTGCGCTTGACGTCGACCCGCGCCTCGAGGGCCGGCGTCGACAGCGGCGTCTCGCTCAGCTCGGCCAGCACGGCTGCCGCTCGTGCCTCGGACGGCATCGACGCCGTGGCGAAGTACTGCCAGATCTCGGCGTCCTCGGTGCCGGGCAGCAGCAGGACGTCGGCGTTGTCGGTCGCGCGACCCGCACGCCCGATCTGCTGGTAGTACGCGACGGGCGACGACGGCGCGCCGAGGTGGATCACGAAGCCGAGGTCGGGCTTGTCGAAGCCCATGCCGAGGGCGCTCGTCGCGACCAGGGCCTTGAGGTCGTTGCCCTTGAGGCGCTGTTCGAGCTGTTCGCGTTCTTCGGGGTCGGTACGTCCCGAGTACGACCGGACGTCGTGCCCGGCCTCGCGCAGCAGGCGGGCGGTGTCGTCGGCCGCCGAGATGGTGAGCGTGTAGATGATGCCGCTGCCGGGCAGGTCGGCGAGGTGGCTGAGCAGCCAGCCGAGGCGGTCGCGCGACGTCGGCAGCTGCAGCACCCCGAGACGCAGGGAGGCGCGCGCCAGTGATCCGCGGATCGTCAGCACCTCGTCGTCCGGCCCCACGGCGAGTTGCTCGGCGACGTCGGCCACGACGCGGGCGTTGGCCGTGGCGGTCGTGGCGAGGACGGGCACGCCCGCGGGCAGGGTGCGGATGAGGTCGGCGAGGCGACGGTAGTCGGGTCGGAAGTCGTGGCCCCAGTCCGAGATGCAGTGCGCCTCGTCGACGACGAGCATGCCGAGCCGGGCGATGAGGACGGGCAGCTGCTCGTCGCGGAACCGCGGGTTGTTGAGTCGCTCGGGGGAGACGAGCAGCACGTCGATCTCGTCGTCGACGAGCTGCTGCTGGACGTCGGACCACTCGTGGGCGTTCGCCGAGTTGACCGCGACGGCCCGCACCCCGGCCCGGGCGGCGGCGGCCACCTGGTCGCGCATCAGGGCGAGCAGAGGTGACACGAGCAGGGTCGGGCCGGTGCCGCGTCGGCGCAGCAGCAGGGTGGCGATGAAGTACACCGCGGACTTGCCCCACCCGGTGCGCTGCACGACGAGGGCCCGGCGACGATCGGCGACGAGTGCCCGGATGGCCTCGAGCTGCCCGTCGTGGAAGACGGCGTCGTCGCGCCCGGTGAGCGCACGCAGCAGCTCGAGGGCCTCGGCGTCGATGTCGGTCGCGGTGCTCGTCGGTGTCATGGGCCCATGGTCGCAGAGCCCACCGTCACCCGCCTGACGGACGGAGGGCGCGACCGCCCGTCACCGGGTGGTCGCGCCCTGGGGACGAGACGAGGAGGGCTGGTCAGCCCGCCGAGGAGTCCGAGCCCGGCTCGGCCGGGGGAGTCGCCCGCTTGCCCAGCTCGACCGCGACGAACGAGGCGGCGACGCCGGCGACGAGGGCGAAGACCGTTCCGCCGGCGCCCCACGACTTCTTGCCGAAGAGTTGGTCGACCGACGGGCCGCCGGGGCCGGAGGCCAGGGCAGCAGCGGCAGCGATCAGGACGGCGTTGTACTCGTAGCCGCCCTCGGTCACCCACGGGCCCTTGGCGAGGTGCACCTTGCGGACGGCGGTGACCATCGTGCCGACGATGCCGGCGGCGGCGAGCGGGGTCGCCGCGCCGAGGGCGAGGGCGGCGCCACCGGCGGTCTCGGTGACGGCGACGAGACGGGCGTTGCGGGCTGCGGGGTGCATTCCCGTGCCGGCCATCATCTGCTCGGTGCCGGCGAGGCCCGGTCCGTCGAAGGCGCCGGTCAGCTTCTGGAGTCCGTGGCCGACGAAGAAACCGCCGACGGTCAGGCGGAGGAGGGTGGATGCGAGGCTCATGCACCGTTCCTACCCGGTGTGGGCCGTCACCGTCCGCGGCGGGGAGCGTCCGGTTCGCCCGCTCGTGTCAGGATCGGGGGATGCGCGCCGTCCAGTACGACCAGTTCGGGTCGATTCCGACCATCGTCGACCTCCCGGCACCCGTGCCGCCGGCTCACGGAGTGGTGGTCCGCGTCGCGGCCACGGGGGTGTGCCGGAGCGACTGGCACGCCTGGAAGGGCCACGACGACTCGGTGCGCCTTCCGCATGTGCCGGGTCACGAGTTCGCGGGCGTGGTGACGGCCGTCGCGGCCGACGTCGCCCGGGTCGTCGTGGGGACCCGCGTGACGGCCCCCTTCGTCTTCGCGTGCGGCACGTGCGACCAATGCCGTGCCGGTGACACCCAGGTGTGTTCCCGTCAGCAGCAGCCCGGCTTCACGCTTCCCGGGTCGTACGCCGAGTCCCTGGTCGTCCCGCACGCCGACGTGAACGTCATCGTCCTGCCGGACGAGGTCGGATTCGTCGAGGCGGCGGCGCTCGGCTGCCGATTCGGTACGGCGTACCACGCGCTGCACGCCCGGGCACGGGTCGAAGCAGGGGAGTGGGTGGCCGTCTTCGGCTGCGGTGGAGTGGGGCTCTCCGCGGTCGCCGTGGCGGTCGCCGCCGGTGCTCGGGTCGTGGCGTCGGACATCTCTCCCGCCGCGCTCGAGCGGGCCACCGCCCTGGGCGCCGAGGTCGTTCCGATGGACGACCTCGCCGTGGACCGGGTGCGAGCCCTCACCGGTGGAGGGGCCGACGTGGCGCTCGACGCGTTCGGCAGCCGGGTGACGTCGGCGGCATCCGTGGCGTCCCTCCGGCCGAGGGGTCGGCACGTCCAGGTGGGCCTGCTGCTCGACGACGAGGCGGCCCCGGTGATCCCGATGGGGCGGGTGATCGCGGACGAGCTCGAACTGCTGGGAAGCCACGGCATCTCGGTCGGCGAGTACGCCGCGATGATCGACGACGTGGTCGCGGGTCGACTGCGTCCGCAGGAGTCCATCGGCCGGACGATCGCCTTCGACGACCTGCCCGACGCCTTGGCCGCCATGGATCGACCGGCGGTCACGGCCGGCATGACGGTGGCCGTGTTCTGACCCGACCTACCTCAGCCGCCGCAGGTTGGTGATGCTCGACCAGATCAGGCAGAGCATGCCGATCAGTGTGAAGTACGAGCTCGCCTGCCCTGGATCGAGGACGATGAGCACCACGGAGCAGGCCGCCAGCGTCAGGGCTACGGACAGGAGTACCGACCAGGTCGTCCGACCGATCGTGGGCGGGGGATTCGACGTCATGCCTGATGTTGTCATCCCTCCTCGACGTCCGCGAGGGGGTCCACGGACACCTCCGGCAGTGGTGCGAGCCGTGACGGCCGGTCGTCCGGGGAGAATGGCCCCATGACTGCTCTCCAGGGAATCGACGTCGCGGCCGAACTCCGACAGGTGACCGACCATTGGACCCCTCGGGTCGTCGGGCAGGTCAACGACCAGTACGTGAAGGTCGCGAAACTGCTCGGCGAACTCGTCTGGCACGCCCACGACGCCGAGGACGAGATGTTCCTCGTCGTCTCGGGCACCCTGCGCATCCAGCTCCCCGACGACCACGAGGTGGTGCTCACCCCGGGCCAGTTCTACGTCGTCCCGCGGGGCGTGCAGCACAACCCCGTCGCCGACGAGGAGGTCGAGATCGTCCTCGTCGAGACCACCACGACGGCCCACACCGGTGACGTCGTCGTCGACCGCACCGTGCCCGTCGACCGCCAGGTCGGCGACTTCCGCTGACTACGCCCCCGAGGAGGCGCGGGGCGCGTTCCCGAGGACGGCGCGAGCCACCGTGTCGACGGCGTCGAGGACGAGGGCGTCCCGGGCTGCGGCGTCGTCCCGTTCGGACTCGTGCAGGACGACCGTCGTGCCGCGCCGCGCGCCGACGTAGTCCACGATCCCGTGCTCGATCTGCGTCCGCATCGCCGCCTCGTAGCCGTGCCGCTCGTACGTGCCGGCCGAGTCGCCGGCCACGGCGAGCAGATGGACGGTCAACCGTCCGAGCAGGCGACGCGTGCCGCCCTCGGGGTCGATCTCGAACGCCCACCCGTCGACGAAGACCCGGTCGATCCAGCCCTTCAGCAGGGCGGGCATCGACCACCAGTAGACCGGGAACACCAGGACGAGGTGCTCGGCCCGATCGATCCGACCCTGTTCGCGCACGACGTCGGCGGGAGCGTCCCCGTGACCCCGGTAGGCCTCACGGTCCGCGGTGCCGAAGCGCGGGTCGAACCCCTCCACCGCCAGATCGGCCACCTCGACCGAGTCATGGGGCAGGGCCTGCTCCAGTCGTTGGGCGAGACCGGCGGTCAGTGACTCGTGATCGGGGTGGGCGGTGACGATGAGCGTGTTCACGGCGCCCAGTCAAGCCGGTCCCGCTGAGCACCCGTCGGCGGGGCGGGCTAGCCGCCGCGGGTCCACTCCGCGACGAGCGAGACGGCGTGGGCGTACGCGGCGAGCCGGGGCCGGTTCAAGAAGGCGTGGCGGGTGCCCGGCAGGACGTGGTGCCGCACGTCGACCCCCGCGTCGGCGAGCTCGGCGGCGAAGAGGTCGCCCGAGGCGCGCATGTTGTCGCGCTCGGCGTTCACCACGAGGGTGCGGGGGAAGTCCGAGAGGCCGTGACCTCCGGGGAAGGCGAGACGGTCGGCCAGGGCGCTCCGAGAGCCGGCGTAGTTGCGGTTCATCGCGTCGAGCGCCCACCTCGCGTGGCTGAGGCCACGGTGACCGCCGGACCGGTGGTGCGCCTCCGCCACCCGGGGGTGTGCGGCGTGGAAGAAGCCGTAGGCGAAGACGGCGCCGATCGGAGGGCGACCGTCGTCGATCGTGCGGAGGGTGGCCGCCGCGGCCAGACACGCCCCCGCACTCGCGCCTCCCACGATCACGCCCTCGGTCGACCGGCCGCCCACCTCGCGGTAGGCCGAGAGCACGTCGTCGAGTGGCAGCGGGTACCGGCCTCGGGACGGCATCAGCCGCCGAGCGGCGGGACCGAGACCCGGGGGAGGCGCGAGACGGTAGTCCACCGTCGCGACCCTCACCCCGCGTGCGGCGAGCGACCGCGCCACGTCGTGCGCCTCCGGCTGGTCGAGCCCTCCGCGGAAGAACCCGCCGCCGTGCAGCCACAGCAGCGTCGGCCCGGGCGAGCCCGTCGACCCCGGCCACGGCTCGTACCAGCGGACGGGCACCGCGGACCCGAGGGGGACGATGCCGCTCACGCCGGGTCGACCGCGTCGCCGGGCAGGATGAGCAGGTCGAGGTGGTCCTGCAACTGCCGCACCACGTCGATGCGCCCCGGGTCGAGCAGCCACTGCAGCTGGATGCCGTCCCACAGGGCCACGAGCCCGGACGCCGCACGGTCGGGGTCGACCCCGGGGCGCAACCGGCCCCGCGCCTCCAGGGCTCGCAGGGCGTCGCCGTACTCGACACGCAGGCGCTCGAAGCGCTCGCGGACGTAGTCGCTGCCGGGGTTGCCGGTCGTGACCGCCTCGCCCGCCAACACCGCGTACAACGCGATGAGCCCGGGCACGGTCTCGTTGTGCCGAGCCTGCCCGAGGACGGTCTCGACGAGACCCCCACAGTCCGGAGGCGCGGCCGAGCGGTCCGAGACCGCGTCGCGTCGCTCGAGCACGGCGAGCAGCAGGGCGCTCTTCGACGGGAAGTAGTGCAGCAGGCTCGTCTGGCTCATGCCGACCACCTCGGCCACGTCACGGAGGGAGCCGCCGACGTAACCCTTCGTCGAGAACACCTCGAAGGCGGCGTCGACGATCGAGGCCCGCCGCTCGGCCGACTTCGCGTACGGGCCGCGACGCGCGGGACGAGCGGAGCCGGACGGGCCCGAGGCGCTCGCGGGAGGGCCGATGGTCGTCATGATCGGCCACTCTACGACCTCCCAGGCACCCCGCAGGTGAAAATCGAACGACCACTCGAATTTGTGTTAGCGTCGCTCACGCCACGGCCCCACGACGAAGTGAGATGAACATGAGCCCGATTTCCCGACGGCAGTTGCTCGGCCTGGGGGTGACCGCCGGCGCCACTGCCATGCTCGCCGGCTGCGCCACACCCGGGACGACCTCCGTGAACTCCCTGCCGACCATCCCCGCGGCCGACGGCCCCGTCAAGCTGCAGTACTGGGCCTGGCTCAAGGGCCTCGACCAGGTCACCGCCCTCTACAACAAGAGCCAGTCTCGCGTGCAGGTCGAGACGGTCTTCATCCCCGGCGGCAACGCGGGCGGCTACCAGAAGTTGTACTCGGCGCTCGCCGCGGGGGCAGGGCCCGACATCGCCCAGGTCGAGCTGCGCTCGCTGCCCGAGTTCCTCCTCGCCAACGGCGTCGTCGACCTCAAGCGCTACGGCGCCGAGCAGTACGCGGACCTCTACGACCCCACGCTGTGGAACCAGGTCAGCTACACCGACGGCATCTACGCGATCCCGCAGGACAGCGGCCCGATGGGCATGTTCTACCAGCCGGCCGTCTTCGACACGGTCGGCGCCGCCGTCCCCACCACGTGGGACGAATGGGCCGCGGTCGGCACCGAGCTGAAGGGGGCCGGCGTGCTGATGGACTCGTTCCCCCTCGCCGACGCCTCGCTCTTCGCCGCGTACGCCACCCAGGCCGGTGCCTCGTGGCTGCGCGCCGAGGACGACGGCTGGGTCATCGACATGACCGACGAGGCGACCCTCACCGTCGCCCGCTTCTTCGACAAGGCGATCGACGACGGCATCGTCACGACCGCCTACGGCGCCTACACGCCGGCCTGGTTCTCGGCCGCCAGCGCGGGCACCATCGCGTCGGTCGCGACCGGCTCGTGGGGCGACGCCCTGATCGAGGGCGTCAGCGGCGCCGAGGGCAAGTGGAAGTGCGCCCCGCTGCCGACCTGGCAGACGGGCTACGCCTCGAGCTTCCTCGGTGGCTCCACCGCGGCGATCCTCGCGAACAGCAAGCACCCGCAAGAGGCGCTCGACTTCGCCGTCTGGATGACCACGACGCCCGAGGGCATCAACGCCCTGATCGAGTTCTGCGGCATCGGCTGGTCGCCGGCCCGCGACGTCGTCGGCTCGCTGCGCGAGCAGCCCAGCCCGTTCTTCAGCGGGCAGAACTACAACCAGGAGGTCTTCGTGCCCGCCACGAAGGAGTCCGCCCAGAACCAGGACTGGAGCTGGTGGCCCATCACCCAGCAGTCCTTCAACATCTTGAGCGACGGCTTCCGTGGCAAGGCGTCGGGCGGCACGCTCGTCGACGCCGTGGCGCAGGCCGAGAAGGACATCATGGCCGTCTTCCAGAACAAGGGCCTCACCATCCGGAAGGCGAACGCATGAGCGCCGCGACCGACACGCGACCCGAGGCCGCGACCGACTCGACCCGCGCCTCCTCGGGTCCTCGCCGCAGCAGCTCTAAGGGCGCCGTCAAGCGGGCGCCCTGGGTGCTGCTCGCGCCGTTCCTGGCGCTCTTCGCGCTGACCTTCGTGATCCCGATCATCATCGCCGTGTTCTCGAGCTTTACCAAGGTCACCCGCAGCGGCCTGTTCGGCGAGGGCGGCGTCACGAGCGGCTTCGCCGGCTTCGACAACTACGCCCAGGTGATCGGCGACCCCAATTTCGTCGCCTCGATCGGCCGCATGTTCCTGTTCGGCATCGTGCAGGTGCCGGTCATGCTGATCCTCTGCACCGTGCTCGCGCTGCTGCTCGAGTCGGCGTCGGCGAAATGGCCGGGCGTGTTCCGTGCCGCGTACTTCCTGCCGTACGGCGTGCCCGGTGTCATCGCGACGATCCTCTGGTCGTTCCTGTACGTGCCCGGTCTCAGCCCGATCATCGACATCGGCGAGGTGTTCGGCGTCACGCCCGACTTCCTCGGCGCGAACACGGTGCTCTGGTCGATCGCGAACATCGTGACCTGGAGCTACACCGGCTACAACATGCTGATCATCATCGCCCAGCTGAAGTCGATCCCGGTCGAGCTGTACGAGGCCGCCAAGGTCGACGGCGCCTCGTCGCTGCGCGTCGCGTTCAGCATCCAGCTGCCGCTGATCCGCCCGGCCCTGCTGCTCACCGCCGTGTTCTCGATCATCGGCACCCTGCAGCTGTTCGCCGAGGCCCAGGTGCTGCAACGCGTCTCGCCGGCGATCGACAGCCAGTACACGCCGAACCTCAGCGCGTACACCACGGCCTTCGCCTACAACGACTACAACGTGGCGGCCGCCCAGTCGGTCCTGATCGCCCTCGTCGCGTTCGCGCTGTCGATCACGTTCCTCAGCATCACGAACAGGAAGCAGAAATGAGCCTCTCGACGAAGGGTGCCGAGCACGCCACCGAGACCGAGTCCATCGTGACGGCGCAGGGTCGCGGCCGCGGCGCCGACAAGCCCGCCCGCCGACGTGCCCGCAGCGCGGGCCCCGACCGCACGGCCGGTCGCTCGAAGGCGTCCACCATCATCGTCACGGCGATCCTGGTCGTCGTCGCGCTGTACTTCCTCGTGCCGGTCTACTGGGTCGTCGTCGCGGCGACCAAGACCACGCCCGACCTGTTCGGCACGTTCGGCTTCTGGTTCGCCCCGACGTTCTCGCTCTGGGACAACCTCGGCCAGGTGCTGACCTACGGCGACGGCATCTTCGTGCGCTGGGTGCTCAACTCGGTGCTCTACGCCGGCGTCGGCGCCCTGATCGCGACGTACTTCGCCGCGGCCGGCGGCTACGCCCTCGCCAAGTACGAGTTCCGCGGCCGCAACGTCGTCTTCGGCACGATCCTCGGCGGCGTGTTGGTGCCCGGCACCGCCACGGCCCTGCCCCTGTTCCTGCTGTTCAGCCAGATGGGCATCGCCAACACCTACTGGAGCGTGCTGCTGCCGTCGCTCGTGTCGCCGTTCGGCCTGTTCCTCTGCCGCATCTACGCGCAGGCCACGGTCGACACCTCGCTGATGGAGGCCGCCCGCCTCGACGGCGCCAGCGAGCTGCGCATCTTCCACACCCTGGGACTGCGCATCCTCACCCCGGCGCTCGTCACGGTGTTCCTGTTCCAGCTCGTGGGCATCTGGAACAACTACTTCCTGCCCCTGGTCATGCTGAGCGACGTCGACAAGTTCCCCGTCACGCTCGGCCTCAACAACTGGCTCAGCCAGACCGACCGCCTGCCCGAGTTCTACCAGCTGACGACCGGCGGCGTGCTGCTGTCGATCATCCCGCTGGTCATCGCCATGGTCGTCCTCCAGCGCTTCTGGCGCGGCGGCCTCACCGAAGGAAGCGTCAAGTGACCCCCAGCACCACCAACGGCACCACTCCCACCGTCTCCGCCGACTACCTCACCGACACCGGCCCCGGGCAGGGCGCCCGCACCCCGGCGCGCTCCTGGCTGCACACCGACGCCCCGACCCTCTCGCTCGACGGCACCTGGTCGTTCCGCCTGCTGCCCGGTGCCCCGGGCACGCTCGGCGGCCGCGGCGCCCTGCCCGAGGGCGAGCCCGTCGACGGCGTCGGCGCGGTCGACCTCGACGACTCGTCCTGGGGCGAGATCGAGGTGCCGTCGCACTGGGTGCTCGGCGGCGACGGTTCGCGCGGCGCCCCGATCTACACCAACGTGCAGTTCCCGTTCCCGACCGAGCCGCCCTTCGTGCCCGACGCGAACCCGACCGGCGACCACCGCCGCAGCTTCGAGTTGCCGTCGACCTTCGACGGAGCCGAGCGCGTGCTGCTGCGCTTCGACGGCGTCGAGTCGCGCTACGTCGTGTGGCTGAACGGCGTCGAGATCGGCATGGGCGTCGGCAGCCGTCTCGCCCAGGAGTTCGACGTCACCGACGCCCTGCACCCGGGCGAGAACGTCATCGCGGTGCGCGTGCACCAGTGGTCGGCGTCGAGCTACGTCGAAGATCAAGACCAGTGGTGGCTGCCCGGCATCTTCCGCAGCGTCACGCTGCAGGCCCGCCCGGTCGGCGGCCTCGACGACGTCTGGCTGCGGACGCCGTTCCACGGCACGGCCGGTCAGGGCGAAGGAGGCGCGGCGATCGTCCCCGAGATCACCGCCGGCGAGGCCGCGTACCCGGTCACGCTCTCGGTGCCCGAGCTCGGCGTCGAGGTCACCTGGGCCACCCCGTCCGACGTCGCGCCGGTCGAGCTGGACGCGGTCGAGCCGTGGAGCGCCGAGACCCCGCGCCTCTACGACGCGACCGTCTCGAGCACGGGCGGCGCCGAGACGATCTCGCTGCGCCTCGGCTTCCGCACCGTCCGCATCGTCGGTGACCGGTTCGAGGTCAACGGCCGCCGCGTCGTCTTCCACGGCGTCAACCGCCACGAGACCCACCCCGACCGCGGCCGCGTCTTCGACGAGGAGTGGTCGCGTCGCGACCTCGCCCAGATGAAGCGGTTCAACGTGAACGCGATCCGCACCTCGCACTACCCGCCGCACCCGCGCCTCCTCGACCTCGCGGACGAGCTGGGCTTCTGGGTCGTCCTCGAGTGCGACCTCGAGACCCACGCCTTCGAACGCCAGGAATGGATCGGCAACCCGAGCGACGACCCGGCCTGGCACGACGCCTACGTCGACCGCATGGTCCGCACCGTCGAGCGCGACAAGAACCACCCCAGCATCGTCATGTGGTCGCTCGGCAACGAGGCGGGCACGGGACACAACCTCGCGGCGATGTCGGCCTGGACGCACGCCCGCGACGGCGGCCGTCCCGTGCACTACGAGGGCGACTACACGGGCGCCTACACCGACGTCTACTCGCGCATGTACTCGTGGATCGACGAGACGCGCGCCATCGGCTCGGGCGACGAGTCCGTCACGCTGCTGGGCTGCACGCCGGCCGAGGCCGCGCGCCAGCGCTCGAAGCCGTTCCTGCTCTGCGAGTACGTCCACGCCATGGGCAACGGTCCCGGGGCGATCGACGAGTACGAAGGCCTCGTGGACGCCTACCCGCGCCTGCACGGCGGCTTCGTCTGGGAGTGGCGCGACCACGGTCTGCGCACGCACACGGCCGACGGCGTCGAGTACTTCGGCTACGGCGGGGACTTCGGCGAGGTCGTCCACGACGGCAACTTCGTCATGGACGGCATGGTGCTGAGCGACGACACCCCGTCGCCCGGCCTGTACGAGTGGGCCCAGGTCGTCGCCCCGATCCGCCTGCGCTTCGAGTCGCCCACGGTCGACGGCGCGCCGGTGCTCGTCGTGTCGAACCTGCGGCACTCGGCCGACGCCTCCGACGTCGTCTTCCGCTGGGTCGCCTCCCACGACGGCGAGGAGGCGCGCTCGGGCACCCTCGACGTGGTCGGCCTCGAGGGCGGCGCCCTGGCCGCCCACGAGACGGTGGTCGTCTCGCTGCCCGAGGTGCCCGTGTCGGGCTCCGGCGAGACCTGGCTCACGGTGACGGCCGAGCTGGCCGACGCCACCGTGTGGGCGGATGCGGGTCACGTGCTCTCGACGCAGCAGCTCGACCTCACGCCGGCACCGGTGCAGGTCGCGACACCCCGCCCCGCGGTCGTGGGCGACGGACGCGACCGCGCGGCCCGCGCCTCCTCGGGGCGCGTCGAGCTCGGCCCGGCCGTGTTCGACGACGGGCGACTGGTCTCGCTGGCCGGACGTCCCGTCGACGGTGCCCGCCTCGAGCTGTGGCGCGCGCCGACCGACAACGACCGCGGCGAGTGGATGACGCCGAAGGACCGCGACCGCGACGTGATGCGCAACCGCCACCGCGTCGATCTGTACGAGGTCGGTGTGCTGCCGAGTTCGCAGGACACCTGGCTGCTCGCCGGGCTCGACCGCCTGACCGCGCGCGTCGAGTCGGTGAGCGTCGCCCCGGGCTCGGTCCGGGTGCGCACCCGCTACGCCGCCGCCGACACGCGCAACGCCGTGACGACCGACGAGCAGTGGACGCTCGTCGGCGACGACCTGTGGCTGTCGGTCGACATCGTGCCCACCGGGTGGTGGGACATGGTCTGGCCGCGCGTGGGCGTGCGCTTCGACCTGCCGGGCGACGTCGACCACGCCTCGTGGTTCGGCACCGGTCCGCGCGAGTCCTACCCCGACAGCCGTCACTCGGCCTTCGTCGGACGCTACGAGTCGGGCATCGACGACCTGTCGGCCGGGTACGCCCGCCCGCAAGAGACGGGGCACCGCAGCGACCTGCGCACGCTCGACCTCGGGCCGGCCGGTCAGCCGTGGTTGCGGGTCGAGGCCGTGCCGAGCGCCACGGGCGAGCGACCAGGTTTCACGCTGAGTCGCCACACGGCCCAGCAGATCGGCGTGGCCGAGCACCCGCACGAGCTGCCCGCGAGCGACCGCACCTACCTGTACCTCGACGCCGCCCAGCACGGCGTCGGGTCGCGGGCGTGCGGTCCGGACGTGGCGTCGCGGCACGTGCTGCGGCCGGGCGCCCACCAGCTGCGCCTGAAGATCAGCGCGCTGTAGCAGGCTGCCGCCGCCGAGAACGGGCGGGTCCGTGTCGGGCGGGCGTCCCAGGACGCCCGTGCCGGACGGACCCGCCCGTTCTCGGTGCCGCGGCGTGCGGCGTGCGGCAGGTGCGGGGTGCGGCGTGCGGCAGGTGCGGGGTACGGCGTGCGGCCGGTGCGGTGACCTGCTCAGCCGTCGCGGCGCGTGGCCCGGACGACCACGTCGGCGACGTGCCACACGTCCCCGTCGGGGCCCGTCATGTCGCGCGGTCGCACCTCGGCGACTTCGACCTGCCACGCGTCGGGGGAGAGCCTGCCGACCACCTCGTCGACGGTGAAGAGCATGCCCGGGTCGCCGTGCTTCTCGGCGCCGAGCGGCAGGGCGTCGGCGTCGTGTCCGACGATCAGCAGGGTGCCGCCCGGCGCCACGCCGTCGGCCAGCGCGGGGAACAGCCGCTCGCGGTCGGCGGGCGGCAGTTGCATGAAGTGCGCCGTGACCAGATCGAAGGAGGCGCGGGTCGGGCTCCACGCCGTCAGATCCGCCTGCTGCCAGGTGAGCTGCCCGGGGTCGACGTCCTCCCGCTCGCGGGCGAGGGCGGCCGCCTTGTCGAGGGCGTTCTGCGAGATGTCGACGCCGGTGACCTGCCAGCCCCGCGCGGCCAGCCAGAGGGCGTCGCCGCCTTCTCCGCTGCCGACGTCGAGGGCCCGGCCGGGGGTCAGGGCCGCGGCCTCGGCGACGAGGGCGGCGTTGGGGCGACCGCTCCAGGCGCGGCCGGGCTGCCCGTAGCGGTCCTCCCAGTAGTCGCGGTCGTAGACGGGATGGCCGTGCCCGTGCTCGTGCTCGTGCCCGTGCGGTTGCGGGTGCTGGTGCTGGTGCTGGCGCTGCTGCTCCGACTCGCTCATGCGTCGATCCTCTCCGCGGTGCGGAGGGCGGCGACGGACGCCGCGACCTCTGCCGTGACCAGGTCCATGTTGATCGCGGCGCCGGCCATCGTGCCCGCCGCGGCCGCCGCGACGACCTGCGCCATCGGCTCGGTGACGTTGCCCGCCACCCACACCCCGGGCACGGCCGACCGGCCGGTGAGCGGTTCGACGGTCGCGACGTGTGTGCCGACGCCGGCGGGGTGCTCGGTCGCCTCGAGTCCGAGGTCGGCCACGAAGTCGGCCCGGGAGCGCACCCGGGCCATGACGGCCAGGGCGCCGACGTCGACCGTGCGACCGTCGACGAGCGTGACCCCGGTCAGCGCGTCGTCCTCGACCCGCACCCGCGCGACCGGGCCGTCGACCACCGTGACGCCACGGGCCCGCAGTTGCTCGGCCTGTTCGTCGTCGGGCGTGAAGGAGTCGTTCGTGAAGAGCACGATGTCGCGGCTCCACTGCCCGAAGAGCAGGGCCTGGTGCATCGCGAACGGGCTCGTGGCCAGCACGCCGATCACGCGGTCCTGCACCTCCCAGCCGTGGCAGTACGGGCAGTGCACGGCGTCGCGCCCCCAGCGCTCGGCGAGGCCGTCGACGGCGGGCAGCTCGTCGACGAGCCCGGAGGTGACGAGGAGGCGCCGGGCACGCACCTCGGACGCGTCACCGCCCGGGCCGGTGACGGTCACGACGAAGGGTGCGTCGGGGTCGTCGTCGCGGCGGACGCCGGTCACGGTGCCCGACGTGAACGCGCCTCCGTACGCGTCGACCTCTGCTCGGCCGAGGCGGGTGAGTTCGCGCGGGGCGACCCCGTCGCGGGTGAGGAACGCGTGGACGCCCTCGGCGGGTGCGTTGCGGGGCCGGTCGTCGTCGACGACGAGCACGGCGCGGCGGGCGCGGACCAGCGAGAGCGCCCCGCTGAGCCCGGCGGCGCCTCCGCCGATCACGACGACGTCGTGGACGGTGTGGACCGGGTGGGTGTTCTGGTTCATGGTGTGACCTCCTGACCCGATCCTGCGACCTCGATCGTCAGTCTGGCAATCTCCGTTGCCGAAGTGGCAAGATGGCGGGCATGAGCCAGCCCACGACCGATCCCGGTGCCGACGCCGCGAGCACCGACGACGTCCTCGCCGCGGTCGGCCCGCGCCTCCGTGCCCTGCGCGCGCGGCGGGGCGTGACCCTCGCCGAGCTGGGGGAGCGCACCGGCATCTCGGTCAGCACCCTGTCCCGACTCGAGTCGGGGCTCCGGCGGCCGACCCTCGAGCAGTTGCTGCCGCTCGCCCGTGAGCACGGGGTGCCGCTCGACGACCTCGTCGGGGCGCCCGAGACCGGCGACCCGCGGGTGCACCTCAAGCCGCGGCAGCAGTACGGCATGACCGTCGTGCCGCTCTCGCGCGGTGGCGGCGCGATCCAGGCCTTCAAGATGGTCATCCCGGCCGACTCGCCCCGTACGGAGCCCGTGCTCCGCACCCACGAGGGCTACGACTGGCTGTACGTGCTGCGCGGACGCATCCGGCTCGTGCTGGGCGACCTCGACCTCGTGCTGCCCGCCGGCGAGGCGGCCGAGTTCGACACGCGCACGCCGCACTGGTTCGGCCGCGCAGACGAGCACGCGGTCGAGGTGCTCAGCCTGTTCGGCCGCCAGGGGGAGCGGCTGCACCTGCGCACCGCGCCGGGTTCGCCGGCGGCTGACTGACGTCGGCGCTGCGGTTGCCGGGCGGGTTCGTCGGAGGCGGGCGTCCACGACGGCCCGTCTCCGCCGAACACGCCCGGTGTCCGGGGCACGGCGCCCGGCTCGCCGGGCGTACCAAACCCGACTCCCGATCCGCCGCGGGGCGTACCAAACCCGACAACGGGTGGCGCCGAGGACGCTTCCGACCGGAGATGAGCGGCGTGTCGGCCGCCGGGTGTCGCGAATTGCACCTCCAGGGCGGACCCGGCGACACGGGGTGGACGCAGAGCAGGCGCCGCCCGGGTGGGGCGTCCCGGGGTGTCGGTGGCGCCTCCTAGGCTCGGGGCGGGCGTCCAGGCCGCGTCCCGACAGAAGGAGTCCGCGTGTACCTCGACGACGACCGGGTGGTCACCAGCCCGTCCGACCTGACGACCTGGGCCGCGTGCGAGTGGTCGTTCCTCCGACGGCTCGACGCGAAGCTCGGCCGGGCCGAAGCCGTCGCCGACGCCTCCGACGACATGCTCGACCGCACGGCCCGGCTCGGCGACGCCCACGAGCTGCGGTACCTCGAGGCGCTGCGGGCGACCCGTGACGTGGTCGAGTTCGAGCGGCCGGCGCCCTCGGGCTACGCGGCGGCCGCCGAGGAGGCGCGGCTCGCCATGGCCTCCGGGGCCGACGTGCTCTTCCAGGCGACGTTCTTCGACGGATCGTTCATCGGCTTCAGCGACTTCGTGGTGCGCACCGAGGCGGGCACGTACGAGGTATACGACACCAAGCTCGCCCGCCACGCCAAGATCCCCGCCCTGCTGCAGGTGGCGGCCTACACCGACCAGATCCGTGCTCTCGGGCTGCCGTCGGCCGACACGGTGCGCCTCGTGCTCGGCGACGGCAGCGAGAGCGTGCACGACGTGGCCGACGTCCTGCCGGTCTACCGCGTCCAGCGGGACCGCTTGCGGGCCGCCCTCGCCGAGCGGCTCGCCGCCGACGGGCCGCTCGCCTGGGGTGACCCGGGCGTCACCGCCTGCGGGCGCTGCACGGCCTGCCAGGCGCAGGTCGACGAGCACCGCGACCTCGTGCTCGTCGCCGGCCTGCGCGGCGAGCAACGCCAGCGACTGCACCTGGCCGGGGTCGCCACGATCGACGACCTCGCCGACTCGAGCGGGCCCGTCGCCGGCATCGGGGCGACGGCCCTCGCCCGGCTGCGGGGGCAGGCCCGGGTGCAGCTCGCCACCGAGCGCGACCACACCGGTGCCCCCGCGGTCGAGGTCGTCGACGCCGACGCCCTGCGGACGATCCCGCGACCCGACGCCGGCGACGTGTTCTTCGACTTCGAGGGCGACCCGCTCTACACCGAGGGCGACGGGCGGGCCTGGGGACTCGACTACCTCTTCGGGCTGATCGAGGCCGACGGCACCTTCCGCGCCTTCTGGGCGCACGACTTCGCGGGCGAGCGGCAGGCGCTGATCGACTTCCTCGAGTACCTCGCCGAGCGCCGCCGACGCTTCCCCGACCTGCACGTGTACCACTACGCCTCGTACGAGCGCAGCCACCTGCTCTCGCTCGCGGCCCGTCACGGCGTCGGCGAGGACGCGGTCGACGACCTGCTGCGCGACGGCGTGCTCGTCGACCTGTACCCGGTCGTGCGGCAGGCGCTGCTCGTCGGGTCGCACAGCTACTCGCTCAAGAAGCTCGAGCCGCTCTACATGGGCGACGACCTGCGGCAGAGCGACGTCAAGACCGCGACAGCGAGCATCACGATGTACGTCGACGCGATCGCCGAGCGCACCACGGGCGACCCCGAGCGCGGCGACCGCATGCTCGAGGAAGTCCGCGACTACAACGAGTACGACTGCCGGTCGACCCTGCGGCTTCGCGACTGGTTGCTCGAGCTCGCCGACCGGCACGGCACCCGGGCCGACGACCCCGACGGCCCGACCGCGCCCGACCCGCTCGAACTCGCCCGGGTGCCGCGCGAACCGAACCCGGTCGCCCTGGGCCTCGCGGCTCACGTGGCCGACGTCGACCCGCTCGAGCGCACCCCCGACCAGACCGCGGTCGCCCTCGCGGCCTCGGCCATCGACTACCACCGCCGCGAGGCCAAGACGTTCTGGCAAGAGCACTTCGACCGGCTGCGCAACCCGGTCGACGACTGGGCGGACACCCGCGACGTGTTCGTCGTCGAGACGGCCTCGGTCGAGCGGGAGTGGCAGAAGCTGCCCCGGGCCCGCAAGCTCAGCCGCGAGGTGCGGCTGCGCGGTCGGCTCGCGCCGGGCAGCCGCCTCACCGAAGGAGGCGCGCCCTACGCGGTCTACGACGCCCCCCTCCCGTCGGGGGTCGCCTCGCTCGGCCCGGGGCTGCGCGGTGCCGTGGGGTCGACCGTGGTCGAGGCCGGCCCGAACGGCGACCGGCACGAGGTCGTCCTGCTCGAACGCGTCTCGGGTGACGACGACCGGCACGACGCGTTGCCGGTCGCGCTCACGCCCGCCGCGCCTCCTCGGGCCACCCCGCAGCCCGAGGCGATCGCCGGATGGGGCGGGCACGTGCTCGACGCCCTTCCCGAGATGCTCCCCGATCCGGCCTTCGACCTGCTGCGGCGGCAGCCTCCGCGCCTCCGGTCGGGCGGCGGGCCCGCGCCCGTGGGCGGGCACGACACCGTCTCGGCCGTCGTCGAGACCCTGCTCGACCTCGACCGGTCCTACCTGGCCGTGCAGGGCCCTCCCGGCACGGGCAAGACCTACGTCGGCTCGCGGGTCATCGCCCGGCTGGTGCGGGAGCACGGCTGGCGCGTCGGCGTCGTAGGGCAGTCGCACGCCGTGGTCGAGAACGTGCTGCGTGCGGCGATCACGGCCGGCGTCGACCCCGAGCGGGTGGGCAAGGTGCCCAAGTCGGGCACGACCGCCGACCAGGCCGACGAGCAGCCCTGGCGCGCCCTGAAGTCCGGCGGCGAGGCCGCGTTCCTCGCCGAGGCCGACGGCGGGGCGGGCGGTGCCGGGGTCGACGGCGGCGGGCAGGCCGTGGGGGCCGTGTTCGGGGCGACCGCCTGGGGGTTCGCCAACGCCGACAAGGTGGCCCGCGCCTCCCTCGACCTGCTGGTCGTCGACGAGGCCGGGCAGTTCTCGCTCGCCTCGACCGTGGCGGCCTCGGTCGCCGCGACGCGGTTGCTGCTGCTCGGCGACCCGCAGCAGCTGCCGCAGGTCAGCCAGGGCAGCCATCCCGAGCCCGTCGACGAGTCGGCCCTCGGCTGGCTGGCCGACGGCCACGACGTGCTGCCCGCCGAGTACGGCTACTTCCTCGCGACCACCTGGCGGATGCACCCGGCGTTGTGCGCCCCGGTCAGCGAGCTGTCCTACGGAGGGGCGCTGACCGCCCACGCGTCCGATCGCCGGCTCGAGGGCGTGACGCCCGGCCTGCACGTCGAGCCCGTGGTGCACGTCGGCAACACGACCTCGTCGGTCGAGGAGGCCCGTGCGGTCGTCGAGATCGTGCGCTCGGTCGTCGGTCTCGACTGGTCGGACGCCGACGGCACCAGACCGCTGACCGCGGCCGACGTGATCGTCGTCGCGCCGTACAACGCCCACGGGGCCGCGCTGCGCGAGCACCTCGACGCGGCCGGGTTCGACGAGACGCCCGTCGGCACGGTCGACCTCTTCCAGGGGCAAGAGGCGGTCGTGGCCGTCGTGTCGCTGGCGGCGTCGAGTGCGGCCGACATCCCGCGCGGGCTCGACTTCCTGTTGATGCCGAACCGGCTGAACGTCGCCCTGTCGCGGGCGAAGTGGGCGGCGTTCCTGGTGCACTCCCCGCTGCTCGCCACGGGGTTGCCCACCTCGATCGCGGGCCTCGGCCTGCTCAGCGGCTTCCTCCGTCTGACCGGCCAGGGCCAGCCGGCCGTCGAGGTCTGACAGGCCCGGCCCGGGCCGGTCCGGGCCGGGCCCGGCCCGAGGGGTTCTGCCGAGATATCACGACTTGCCGCTCAGGTCTGAAAGTGAGCGGCAAGTCCTGACATCTCGAGCCAGCGGGCCTGGCCGGGCTCAGCGGCCGGGCCGCAGCGTCAGCACCTCGGCGCCGTCCTCGGTGATGGCGATCGTGTGCTCGCTGTGGGCCGTGCGGCAGCCGGTCGCGCTGCGCAGCGTCCAGCCGTCGGCGTCCGTGACGAGCTCGTCGGTGTCGGTCATCACCCACGGCTCGAGGGCGAGCAACAGCCCGGGCCGCAGCCGGTAGCCCCGCCCCGGGCGCCCGGTGTTCGAGACGTGGGGGTCCTGGTGCATGGTCGACCCGATGCCGTGGCCGCCGAACTCGACGTTGATCGGGTACCCCGCGTCCGACAGCACCGAGCCGATGGCGTGCGACAGGTCGCCGATGCGTGCCCCGGGCCCGGCCGCCGCGATGCCGGCCTCGAGGGCTCGTTCGGTCGTCTCGATCAGGCGCACGCTCTCGGCCGGCCGGGAGTCGCCCACGACGAAGCTCACCGCCGAGTCGGCCGCCACTCCGTCGAGCACGACGGCGAGGTCGAGCGTCAGCAGGTCGCCGTCGACGAGTCGCCGGTCGTGCGGCAGCCCGTGCAGCACGGCGTCGTTGACGGCCGTGCAGACGTAGTGGCCGAACGGTCCCCGGCCGAACGAGGGCGCGTAGTCGACGTAGCACGAGACGGCGCCGGCCTCGTCGATCATCGTCTTCGTCCACGAGTCGACGTCGAGCAGGTTCGTGCCCACCGTCACGCGATCGCGCAGCGTCTGCAAGATGGTGCCGACCAGCGCGCCCGTCGCCCGGGCCCGCTCGATCTCGGAGGGGTTCAAGATCTCGATCATGGGTGTCCTGCCGTTCTCGTGCCGAAGATCATCCCGGTAAAGGTATCCCACCGGGCGCTCCGGCGCACTACGCTCGGGGCATGGTCCGTCTGCCGCTCACCCCTGCCGAGATCGAGCGCGGTCGCCGCCTCGGGGTGTTGCTGAGACGGGCCCGTGGTCCGCGGCCGATGCTGCAGGTCGCCCTCGACGCCGGCCTGTCTCCCGAGACCCTGCGCAAGATCGAGACCGGTCGCGTGGCGACCCCGGCCTTCTCGACCATCGCCGCGATCGCCGCCGTCGTCGGATTGTCGCTCGACGACGTCTGGGCCGAGATCACTCGCGACGGAGCCCGACGGACGACCGACGCACCGTCCGTCGTCGACGCGGCCCGCGCCTCCTGACCCCGTCGGCATGTCACGACGCGCCGCTCGCGTCCTGAGGTGGGCGGCACGTCGCGACGTCTCGCGAGCCCCGAGAAGGCGCGGTGTCAGCCCCGCGGACGCGCCAGCGACCCGAGGTCGAGCCGGGTCGACACCTCGTGCCAGACGGCGTCGGCGAGCTCGTCCGTCGCGCGGTCGGCGTCGACCGTGACGACGACCTCGGCGGCGGCGGCGATCGCCTCGGCGTAGCGATCGCGCGCGGCCCGCAGGCGTTCGTCGACCTCGAAGCGGTCCGTCGTCGTGCGTCCGCTGGCGAGGCGCTCGAGGGCGACCTCGGGCGAGACGTCGAGGTAGATCGTCAGGTCGGGCAGCATCAGGTCGGTGCTGATCGAGTTCGACGAGGCGATCCAGTCGCTGCCCACGTCGGACGCCTGGTAGGCCTGCGACGACAGGTGGTACCGGTCGCAGAGGACGGTCGTGCCGCGCTCGACGATGCCGAGCATGCCGTCGTGGGCGTTGGTGATGTGGTCGAGGCGGTCGGCGACGAAGAGCGACGCGATGACGCGGTCGTCGAGGTCGACCCGGCGGTTGAAGCCGTTGCGGATCAGCGTGCCGACGGGGCCGTTCGTCGGCTCGGCCGTCTGGTGCACGGGCACCCCCGCGTCCTGGAGGCGGGCGGCGAGCAGGCGTGCCTGCGTCGATTTGCCCGACCCGTCGATGCCCTCGAACACGATGAACGCCCCGCGGGCTGCCTGTTCCGTCACCCGACGAGCCTACCGAGCGCGGGGCCCGCCGAGGCGACGGCCGCGTCACGCGACGGCCGCGTCACGCGACGGCCGCGTCACGCGACGGCCGCGTCACGCGACGAGGTCGTGCTGCGGCGCCCCGGGTCCGCGCCGCTGCGCGACACCCGAGGAGGCGCGGTGAGGTCCCCGTTCCCGCCCTCGACGTCTCCGGTCAGCACACGGTGGTGAACAGTGCAGGGTGCGCGGTCACCGGTGATCGGTGCGGGGCTGAGTGGTGACGACGTGAGTCGTGACGCTGCCCTCCGCGCCTGCAGAGACCGGGATGACCGCCGGTCGCGGTTCGTGCTCGCCCCGGTGACGTCTACCGACTCACCGCGCAGGTCAGTTCTGCAGGTCGGCCTCCCAGTTGGTCCTCTGGATCTCGACGTCGAGTTCGCGCAACTCGCGGGCGACGACGTCGGCCCGGTCGCGCAGCTCGGCGACCGGCAGGGCCGAGAACATCCGCAGTTCGCTGCGCAGCTGGCGGTAGCCGCCGGAGGCGCCGCGGGCCGCGTCCGACGCCGTGACGAGTAGAGCGTGGGTGGCGCGCAGGGTCTCGCGGCGGGCCAGGGCAGCGGTCATCGTGCTGCCGTCGGCGAGGGTCGTGCGAGCGTTGGTGAGGTTGATGCGCACGACGAGCGACTCGAGGACGGCGAGGGTGTCGACCGCCTGGCGCAACAGCTCGGCGGCGTCCTCGGTGGGCTCCTCGCCCTCCTGGTAGCGGGCGTTCGCGGTGACGCGATCACGCAGCTGGTCGACCCGGCGCTGGGCGTCGGACCGTTGCAGGAGGGCTTCGGCGAGCTTCATGGTGAGCGATCCTACGCAGGTCGTCCCAGCCCCGCGGCGCATCATGGGCTCATGCCCGCCTTCCGCCGCCCCTCCCGTCCGTCCCACCCCGTCCGCGTCGAGCCCGGCCCCGGGCAGGAGTCCGTCTGGGACTATCCTCGCCCGCCGCGCGTCGAGTCCCGGAACGAGCGCGTCGTCGTCCGTCTCGGCGGCGTCGTGGTGGCCGACACGACGGCCGCGATCCGCGTGCTCGAGACGAGCCACCCGCCCGTGTACTACCTGCCGCGCGCCGACTTCGCCCCCGGGGCGTTGTCGCGGGCCGAAGGCCGCAGCCTGTGCGAGTTCAAGGGTCAGGCCGGCTACGTGGACGTCACCGGCGGGGGAGTCGCAGCCCGCCGCTCCGGCTGGTTCTACGCCGAGCCCTGGCCCGGCTACGAGTCCCTCGTCGACCACGTCGCGATCTATCCGGGCGCGATGGACTCGTGCGAGATCGACGGCGAGGTGGTCCAGGCGCAGGAGGGCGACTTCTACGGCGGCTGGATCACCGCGAACCTGGTCGGTCCGTTCAAGGGCGCGCCCGGCACGATGGGCTGGTGAGGACCCGGCCCCGACAGGAGCAGACTGTTCGGATGTCGAAACGTCCCCGCCCCCGTCCCACATCCCTCGCCCGCACCCTGGGCCGCGTCGCCCTCGGAGGGGCACTCGTCTTCGCCGGCACGAGCCACCTCACGTTCGCCCGTGAGCCGTTCCAGGCCCAGGTGCCCGAGTGGCTGCCGCTCGACGACGACTTCGTCGTGCTCGCGTCCGGCGTCGTCGAGATCGGCATCGGAGCGGCCCTCGTCGTGGCCCCGAAGCACCGCGTCACGGTCGGCTGGATCGCGGCCGCCTTCTTCACCGCGATCTTCCCCGGCAACATCTCCCAGCTCGTCACGCACACCGACGCGTTCGGCCTCGACACCGACGGCAAGCGCGCCTTCCGCCTGATCTTCCAGCCGCTGCTCGTCCTGCTGTCGCTCTGGTCGACGGGTGCCTGGCGCGACCGTCGCAGCATCGGCCGCCGCGCGAAGTAGCTGCGCCGAGCAGCCGCGCCCGGGCCCCCGTCGCGACGGGGTCCCGGACGCGGCCGGTCCCCGACCCGAGGAGGCGCGGCTCAGCTCGACAGCTCCGCCACGACCACCTCGGCGTCGGGGAACCACCTCGTGTAGTGGTCGGGGTCGGCGTTGACCTGCACGGCGTGCGCCGCCTGGGTCGGCGTCAGGTCCTTCCAACCCGGGATCGCCACGAGCTTCGTGAAGAAGCTGGTCGCCGCCGTGTACGGGTCCATCCGCTGTTCGTAGGTGCCCCACTGGCCGTTGTCGCGCTGCTGGAAGAGCCCTCGGCTGTCGGGACCGACGGCGTCGCCGTAGTCGATGTTGCGCAGGCTCGACTCGCCCATCGCGGTCATCACGCCGATGGCCTGGGTGTGTTCGCCGATGCCCTGGGCCCGCGCCGCCAGCATGATGTAGGCGGCGTTCACGAGACGGTCCTGGCAGTAGCCGGCGACCGGCCCGGCCGGCACCTCGATGTCGCCGACCATCACCGGGTCGACCTCGGGACAGGCCGGGGTCGGCGTCGACGTGATCGCCGTGACGCTCTCGTCGCGGGGTGCGGTGAGGGCCGAGACGACCATGGCGATCGCGACGACGAAGGCGACGAGCCCGACGCCGAAGACGACGGAGACGGCGATCAGCACGCGGCGCACGGCGGGCCTCCTGGGGGTCGGGTCGTGTGGCGATCAGCGGGCGGCGACCGGCACGGAAGTCGACATCGACGATAGGCGATCCGCTCGGGAGTTCCTTCCTCGCCGCCTGGGTGATCAGTGAGCCTCCCTCCGAATGCCCTGGCAATCCGCCGCCGAGATGCCGGTAACGTTGCCCGCCGTCGACCCGACCACTCGGGCCGCGGCAGCCGGGCACCGCCCCTCCGCAGCTCGATCGCCGAGGCGCCCGTCCGACCGACCGGCGCCCGAGATCCAGAGGAACGTCGTTCATGGGAACCCCACCCACCCCTGCCCGCGAGACCCGTCCCGACCGCCCGACCCGCGCCTCCGGACGGCGGAGTCCGAGGCGTCTGCGCGTCGACGACGTCACCGTCGTCGATCCGGCGATGATGAAGCGCGCCATCGGCGGCACCGTCGTCGGCAACACCATGGAGTGGTACGACGTCGGCGTCTACGGCTACCTCGCCGTCACGATGGGCCGGGTCTTCCTGCCCGAGGCCGACCCGTCGCTGCAGATCCTGTTCAGCCTCGGCGTCTTCGCCTCGACCTACGTCGCGCGCCCGCTCGGCGGGGTCGTCTTCGGCCGCCTCGGTGACCGGGTCGGACGTCAGAAGGTGCTCGCGACCACGCTCATCCTGATGGCGGGCGCGACCTTCCTGATCGGCGTGCTGCCCGACTTCGCCGCGATCGGCGCCCTCGCCCCGGTCGCCCTCGTCGTGCTCAAGCTGCTGCAGGGCTTCTCGACCGGCGGCGAGTACGCCGGGGCGACGACGTTCGTCAGCGAGTACGCACCTGACAAGCGACGCGGCTTCTTCGCGAGCATCCTCGACCTCGGCAGCTACCTGGGCTTCGCGCTCGGTGCCGCCGTCGTGTCGGTGCTGCAGCTGCTGACCACCGAGCAGCAGATGCTCGACTGGGCCTGGCGGCTGCCGTTCCTGCTGGCCGGCGTGCTCGGGGTCGTCGCGATCTACTTCCGCCTGAAGATCGAGGAGTCGCCCGCGTTCCAGGCGACGCAGGACGCTCAGGAGAACAAGGTCGGCGAGATCGCCGACGCGCAGGGCCGTCCGCGCAACACCCTGGCCCTCGTCCGTCAGCACTGGCGTCCGATCGTCATCGCGATCGGCCTCGTCGCCGCGTCCAACACCGTCGGCTACGCCCTGACCAGCTACATGCCGACCTACCTGACCGACTCGCTCGGCTACGACCCGCTGCACGGCACGTTGCTGACGATCCCGGTGCTCGTGCTGCTCGCCCTGCTCCTGCCGGTGGCCGGGCGGCTCAGCGACCGCATCGGTCGTCGACCCGTCATGTGGCTCGGCGCCGCGTCGGTGCTGTTGCTCGCTTTGCCGGCGTTCCTGCTGATCGGCCTCGGCAGCATCGCGACGACGCTCGCCGGACTCTCGTTGCTGGCCGTCAGCGTGGCGCTCTGGGTGTCGAGCCAGGCCTCGTCGCTGCCCGCACTGTTCCCGACCGCCAGCCGCTACGGCGCGATGGGCGTGTCGTACAACGTCGCGATCGCCGTGTTCGGCGGGACGACGCCGCTGATCATCCAGGCGCTGCTGCAGGCGACGGGCAACGAGCTCGTGCCGGCGTTCTTCCTCATGGCGACCTCGCTGGTCGGAGCCGTGGCGGTCTGGTTCATGAAGGAGTCGTCGCAACGCCCCCTGCCCGGCTCCATGCCGAGCGTGGCCACCGAGGCCGAGGCGCACGAGCTGGTCGAGTCGCAGGACGCCAACCCGAACATCGACCTCGAGGACCTGCCTTTCCTCGACGCCGACCCCACCGAGCCCGCGCCGGCAGCTCGGGAGACCGCCCCGCAGCAGACGGCCCGCTAGAGCAGCTCGGCGCGGTCGGCGAGGTACGCGGCGAGGTCGCGGACCTCGCCGGCCGCCGTGCCCCAGCGCACGAGGGCACGTCCGTCACGGACGAGGAGGCGCTGCTCGCCGCCCTGCAACGCCCCGGTCGACAGGTCCACCGGCTCGTACCCGTAGTTCACGACCTCGCCCTCGGCGAAGTGGCCCCGCACCGCCGCGCGCCGTTCGGCCTTGCGTTGCTCGACCTGGGCGGACAGGTGCTGCGAGCGGGTCGGCGTCACGGCACGCGTGATGCGACCGGTCTCGAAGACGCGGCCGTCCGTGCCGAGCAGCAGCACCCCGAGGCGCCAGGCACGCCCGGCGGGCTCGAGCGACTCCGCCGTCTTCACCACGACGATGCGGCGGGCGGGCTTGTACCGGGCGAGGGCCTCGGTGCGCGCGTCACGGGCGGCCAGGTCGGCGGCCGCGTGCTCGACGAGGGCGCGCAGCGACGCGGCCGCCTCGTCGTCGGAGGGGGAGTCAGGGGCCGGCACCGCGCCTCCTGCGGTCGGGTCGTCCACGTGATGCCCGGGCGGTGGGGTCAGGCGTCGTAGCCGTGGTCGAGGAAGTCCTCGATCACGTCGACGACGAACGCGTGGTCGTCGGCCTGCGGCAGGCCCGAGACGCCGGCCGAGCCGACGACGCCGACGCCGACGACGCGGACGGGGAAGAGCCCGCCGTGCGCGGCGTACAGGCCGGTGTCGAGGCGCGACTTCTCGTCGAAGCTGCCGCCCTGCACCCGGAACGCCTCGCCCACCCGGTACGAGCTCTGCCCGTACCGCTCGACGACGCGGGCCTTGCGGTCGAGCCACTCGTCGTTGTCGAGGCTGCTGCCGGGCAGGGCCGCGTGGAAGGCCCGCTGCCGACCGTGTCGCACGGTGACGGCGACGGCGAGGTCACGGCGCCGGGCCTCGGCCAGCAGGTGGGCGCCCAGGTCGAGGGCGACGTCGAGGGTGAACCGCCGGAAGACGAGACGCTCTTCTTGCTCGATGAGCGTCTGCAGCAAGGTGTCGTCGGTCATCGGTGGCCTCCTGTGGTGGTCGGGCGGTCTGCGCGGGATGTGCCGGCGCCTCGGCGCGACACGGTCAGAGCCTAGGCCCGACCCCCGTCGACGGGCTGGTGCCGGGGCGTGCGCCCGAGCGCGGAGTGGTCAGGCCGAGGCCGCGACGCAGGGCGACCCCTGGCGGGCGAGCAAGCCGCAGTAGACGCCCACGAGGTCGTCGGCCGAGCGCGACCACGGGTGGTCGAGCGCATGGGACCGGGAGGCGCGCGAGAGCCGGTCGCGCAGCCCCGCGTCCGCGAGCACCTGCGTCAGGGCCCGGGCCCAGGTCTGCGGATCGCGCAGCGTGAGCACGATGCCCGTCACGCCGTCGACCACCGACTCGCGGAGCCCGCCCGAGGCCGCGGCGATCACGGGGACGCCGCTGGCCGCGGCCTCGAGGGCGATGAGCCCGTAGGTCTCGGAGTGCGAGGGCACGAGCACGAGCGACGCGTCGCGCAGCAGCGCGGCGAGGCCCGGCCGCGAGCGCGGGCCGAGGAAGTGCACGGTGAGGTCGAGTTCGTCGCTCAACGCGCTCAGCTCGGACTCGTAGCCGGCGAACTCGGTCGAGGCGCCCCCGGCGATGACGAGCTCGGGGCGGACCTCGGCGGGCACGGCCGCCACGGCGCGGATGGCGAGGTCGGGGGCCTTGAGGGGTTCGAGCCGACCGGCCACGACGACGTAGGGGCGGGCCGGAGCGGGGTGGTCGGCCGCCGCGGGGTGGAACAGCTCGGCGTCGACGCCCGGCAGGACGACGTGGACCCGGTCGGCCCGGCCGCCGAGCCGGGACGTGACGGTCGCGGCCTCGGCGTGGCTGATGGCGACGACGGCGTCCGACTCTCGGGCGAGCATCTCTTCTCCGGCGAGGCGGCCGGGGGACTCGGCGCGTTCGCCGTGCGAGAGGGGGGTCGAGTCGTGGGCGGCGATCGAGTGGAAGCTCTGCAGGTGGGGCACGCCGAGGGCGCGGGCCACGGGCAGGGCGGCCATGCCCGAGAACCAGTGGTGCGAGTGGACGACGTCCCACGGCCCGAGCTCGGCGAGCCGGTCGCGGAACTCGTCGACGAAGAGCTCGTTGCGCCCCTTGGTGACGGGCTCGGCCGGGCCGGCGTCGAGGAACCGGAGGGTCACGCCGGGCGACAGGGCCACGCTCGAGGGCTCGTCGGGCGACGAGCGACGGGTCAGGATCTCGACCTCGTGCCCCGCGGCCCCGAGCGCCTCGGCCTGGTTCCGCACGACGACGTTCATGCCGCCGACGTCACCCGATCCGGGCTCGGCACCGGGGGACGTGTGCAGCGACACGAGGGCGATGCGGAGCGTGGGGGAGGCGGTGGTCACGTCCCGAGGGTACCGGCCCGGCAGCCCCACGGCCTGCCCGTCGCGGGACGATGCTCGGTGTCGGAGGCACTCCCTACGCTTCCGACATGAGAAATTCCTCCCCTGCACGCGCGCTCTCGTCCACCTCTTCGCCACAGGTCATACCGGGTTATACTCCATCGATGAAGACAGCGATCTCCCTCCCCGATGCCACCTTCGAACGCGTCGAGCGTCGTGTGGCCGAACTGGGCATCAACCGATCACAATTCTTCGCTCGAGCCGCCGAGCGTTACTTGGACGAACTCGAGCAACGGTCCGTGACCGAACGCCTCAACACGGCCATCGCCCTCGACGCGGGCCGCAGCGACTCCGAGACCGCCGACTTCGTCGGGTTCTCGAAGCGACGTCTCGAGTCCGCGACGGTGGACGACGCATGGTGAGCCGGGGCGACGTCTGCTGGGTCGATCTGGGCGACCCGAGGGGTAGCTCTCCGGCGAAACACCGACCCGTGGTCGTCGTGCAAGCCGATGCCTACTCTCACAGCGCACTGTCGACTGTGGTCGTCGTGAGCCTCACCAGTTCCACCTGGCTCGCGGCCCATCCCGGCAATGTGTTCGTGCCCGCCGCCGCCTCGGGGCTCGACCGGGATTCCGTCGCGAACGTCACCCAGATCTCGACGGTCGACGAGGGCGACCTGGGTCCGACGGTCGCCACGCTTCCCGTGTACCTCCGGGACGACGTCGACGCCGGACTGCGTGCCGTCCTGGCTCTGTGACGGGCGGCGCGGGTCAGGCGGTGATGCCCGTCCAGAAGGCGCGGACGTCGCCGAGGACGGCCTCGGCCTGCCGACGACCGGCTTCGGCAGCCGGGCGCCGGGTGCTCGTGGCGAGCACGTCGGTGCCGAACGCCTGCAGGGATTCGGCGTCGGCCTCGACGACCAGCACGTCCCGACCGGCGGCGCGTCGGGCGGCGACGACCTGCGGCAGGGTCGGGCCGAGCGGCGAGACGTCGAGCTCGGGTCCGCACGACAGCACCAGCACCCGGTCGTAGTCGTCGGCCAGGTCGGCGTTGGTGCCCGAGCGGACGCCGCCGTCCATGGTCGGGCGGCCGTCGACCTCGACGGTGGGCCAGACCACGGGCACCGAGCAGCTCGCGGCCACGGCGCGGTACAGGTCGACGCCCGAGTCGGCGTCCAGCGGGCGGAACGTGCCGTCGGTGGCGTCCACGGTGCAGACGGTCAGGGCCGCGTCGGGCCAGGCGGCGCCTCCGAAGCGGTCCCGCATCGTCGTGACGAGCTCGGGTTCGTCCGCGACCACGGGCGTCTCGCGCGCCAGTGCGCCGATCCGGGCCCGCGCCTCCTGCTGGTTGGTCACCCCGGCCAGGGCCTGGCCGAGCGTCTGCTGGAACACGTCGGGGTCGATCGAGCCCGACGGCAGCTCGGTGACGGCCTCGAACTGCTCGCGCAATCCTTCGTCGACGCGGCCGAGCCGCACCATCGTGCCGACGACCGACCCGGCCGAGGTGCCGACGACGAGGTCGGCGTCGTCCACGGGCACGCCGGCCTCGAGCAGTCGTGACAGCACGCCGAGCTCCCACGCGATGCCGGTGATGCCACCGCCGCCCAGGACGAGGGCGGTGCGGGTGCGGGTGGGGGGCGTGGTCGTGCTCATGTCTCTCCTCGGTCGTGGTGGCGGTCCGGGCAGGAGGCGCGGTGCGTCCCTCGGGGCCGCGCTCGACAATAGGCCGGTCGCCTCGCAGCGTCCTCGGGCAGGTGTCAGGCGCCGTGCAACTCGTCTGCGCGGCCGAGGTCCTGCACGTGCCACTCGGTCTGGGCGAGCGCCGAGCCCAACCGGTAGCCGTGCAGTGAGGCGATGCCGCCGCTCCACGACATGCGCTCGGCGACCTGCCAGACCGTCGGCCGGTCGAGCGCGTCCAGGGCGGCGGCGGCGTCCCGGCTGCGGTCGGCGCGGTGGGCGATGAGAGCCTCGGCCCTCCCGCGGAGGCCGACGAAGCGGTACTCGTGCCCGGGGCAGACCTCGAGGGCGTCGGGTCCGGCGACGTCGAGCGCCACCATGCGGTCGAGTGACGCGAGGTAGTCCGTCAGCGGGTTCGTCCCGGTGCGTCCGCCGAGGCCGATCCCGGGGTTGATGCGCGGCAGGACGTGGTCGCCCGTGAAGACGAGTCGCTGCTCGGGTTCGACGAAGCAGAGGTGGCCCGCGGTGTGACCCGGGGTGTGCACGGCACGCAGCAGTCGTCCCGCGATCGGCAGCACGTCGCCGTCGCCGAGCAGCAGGTCGGCGGTGACCGCGGGCAGGTGGCGACCCGACCCCCAGGAGGCGACCAGCGCCTCCTGGTCGTCTCCGGGTGCGCCCCATCGGGCGATGTCGGCGTCGGCGGCCGCGGCGTCGGACGTTCGCTCCCCCAGTGCGCGCTGCTCGGCGGCGTGCAGGGCGATCCGGGCGCCGGAGGCCCGGCGCAGCGCCTCGGCGCCGCCCAGGTGGTCGGCGTGCAGGTGGGTCACGGCGATCAGGTCGACGTCGGCGAGCGAGTGGTCGACCTCGGCGAGGGCGGTCTCGAGCCGGTCGAGGTTGGCGGCGACACCCCACCCGGGGTCGATGACGGTCAGGACGCCGTCCGAGCCCTCGACGACGTAGCCCAGCGAGTGGTCGTCGATGCCGTCGCCGAACTCGAACGCGACGGACCAGACACCGTGCCGGACCTCCTCGACGGGTGGCAGGACACCCCGACGGACGGCCTCGGCCTGCACCGGGCTGAGCGGGACGGGAGGTGCGGGAGGCGCGGGTCGGCGGTCGGCGTCGGTCACCCCGCGAGCCTAACCAGCGCCGCGCCACCCGCGCCCTTCGACGCCGCGCCTTTCGACTACTCGGTGGAGACCTCGATCAGCACCTTGCCGACCACGTCGCCCTCGACGGCCTCGTGGGCGGCGGCCGTCTCGGCGAGCGGGAAGGTGTGCAGCGGCAGGCCGGCGGCCTCGCCGACCGGCAGGACGCCGTCGCGCAGGGCTGCGGTGACGTCCTCGACGGCCGCCTGCAGCGCCTCCTCGCCCACGGTGTAGAGCAGGACGAATTGGAACCGGGTGTTGGTGATCATGTTCGCGCGGATCGGGATGGTCGTCGTGTCGCCGCCGTTGTCGGCGTAGATGGCCACGGAGGCGCGGTGCGCGACGACCTCGGACAGCAGGTCCGCGTTCTGCGAGATCGCGACCTCCACGACGACGTCGACGCCGTCGGGGGCGATCTCGCGGATGCGAGTGGCGGCGTCGTCCGTGCGGTAGTTGACGACGTGGTGCGCGCCGGCGGCCGTCGCGAGGGCGGCCTTCTCGTCGTTGCTGATCGTCGTGACGACGGTGGCCCCGGCCCAACGGGCGAGCTGGATGGCGGCGTGGCCGACCGCACCCGCGCCTCCGGCGACGAGGACGACGGCGCCGTCGAGGCTGCCGGGGGTCAGGCGGCTCGGGCCGTCCTCCCACACGGTGAGTGCGCGGTGGGCGGTCATGGCGGGGACGCCGAGGCTCGCGCCGACGTCGAGGCCGACGCCCTCGGGCAGCGGGACGACGCGCGAGGCGGGCAGCACGGTGAACTCCTGCGCGGTGCCGGTGGGGCGTTGGTGGGCCGAGAGGTAGGTCCAGACGCGGTCGCCGACCGACAGGCCGGTGACACCCTCGCCGACGGCGTCGACGACGCCCGAGCCGTCCTGGTTCGGCGTGACCTCGGGGAACGGCAGGGACTCGCCGGGGCCGCCGCCCGCGCGGGACTTCCAGTCGGTGGGGTTGACGCCCGAGAACACGACGCGCACCCGCACCTCGCCGGCGGCGGGTTCGGGCAGGTCTCGGTCGACGAGCTGCAGCACGGTGGGAGCGGGTCCGGTCTCGGAGTACACGATCGACTTCATGTCCGGAGCCAACCAGACCCGGCCCCGGAGTGTTCCTGCCGTTCGTGCCGAGATGTGACGACCGGCCGCTCACCTTCGGAGATGAGCGGCCGGTCGTGACATCTCGGCGGGTGCGCGGCCCCGGGCTCAGGCCCCGGCGCCGCGGAAGAGGGCGAGCGCGAGCAGGTCGTCCTCGAACCCGCCGCCCTCGTGCCCGTTGTACGGCCAGACCGTGATGTCGGCCGCCCCGGCGTACGCGTGGAACGCGCCGAACACGGTCGACGGCGGGCAGGTCGGGTCCATCAACGCGGTCGTGAACGTAGCCGGGGCCGCCGCCCGCTTGGCGAAGTTGACGCCGTCGAAGTAGGCGAGCACGTCGTGCACCGAGGAGGCGCGGTGTCGATGGACCGCCAGGTAGCGTCCGATCTCCTTGTACGGGTCGGCGTCGGTGATGACGGTCGCCCGCCGGAAGTCGCAAAGGAACGGGACGTACGCCGCGACGGCGGCGAGGTCGGGGACGAGTCCCGCGACGGCGAGGGCGATGCCGCCGCCCTGGCTGCCGCCGACGACGGACACCCGGGAGGCGTCGACGACGTCGAGCTCGCGGGCGGCCTCGACTGCCCGGACGGCGTCCGTGAACACCCGCCGGTAGTAGTACGTCTCACGCGAGTCCACGCCCCGCGTCATGACGCCGGGGTGGGCCGGGCCTGAACCGTCGGGGTCGGGGGTGGCGCCGAGACTCCACCCCGAGCCCTGACCCCGGGTGTCCATCTGCAGGTGGGCGAACCCGGCGGACGACCAGAACAGGTTCTCGACGGCGGCACCGCGCCCGCCGCCGTAGCCGACGAACTGGACGACCGCCGGCAGCGGTCCCTTCGCCGCGGCCGGCACGCGCAGCCAGGCCCGCACGGGCTGACCCGCCCACCCGGCGAAGGTCACGTCGTACACGTCGACCGTCGTCAGCCCCGTGTCGACCCGTTCGACCCTCAGGTCGAGCGGGTGCGCCCGGGTCTCGGCGAGCGTCGTGGCCCAGAACTCGTCGAAGTCGTCCGGGTCGGTCTGGGTGCTGCGGTACTCCCGCAGGGCGGGCTCGGGCAGGTCGGTGAACATGCCCCTTGTCTACCGCAGCCCGTGACGCCAGCCGAGGAGGCGCGGTGCAGGAGGCGCGGCTCAGCTCGCGCGGGCCAGGTTCGGCTCCCAGCCGAACGCCGGGGCGACGTGGTCGGCCACCGTCTGCAGCAGGCGGGCGTTGTAGGCGACCCCGAGCTGGTTCGGCACGGTCAGCAGGATCGTGTCGGCGGCCCGCACCGCGGCGTCGGCCGCCAACTGCTCGGCGATGACGTCGGGCTCGCCCACGTAGCTCTTGCCGAACCGCGACTGGACGCCGTCCAGCAGCCCGACCTGGTCCTGCGAGTCGGCCTGGGCGCGGACGCCGAAGTACCGACGGTCCTCGTCGGTCGTGATCGGGATCACGCTGCGGCTGACCGACACCCGCGGCTCACGCGTGTGACCGGCGGCGCGGTAGGCCTCGCGGTAGAGCGAGATCTGCTCGGCCTGCAGTTCGTCGAACGGCACCCCGGTGTCCTCGGTCAACAGGGTGCTGCTCATCAGGTTCATGCCCTGCTCGCCGGTCCAGACGGCCGTCGAGCGGCTGCCCGAACCCCACCAGATGCGCTCGCCGAGGCCGGGGGAGTGGGGCTCGACCGAGAGGCCGTGCGACCAGCCGGTCATCTTCGGGTCGGACTCGGCGACGTCGGCGCCGTCGATCGCCGCACGGAACAGCTTGGTGTGCCGGCGGGCGAGGTCGGCGTCGCTCTCACCGTCGAGGGGGACGTGGCCGAACGCCTCCCAGCCCCGCAGGGAGGGCTCGGGTGAGCCGCGGCTCACGCCGAGCTGCAGTCGGCCGGCGCTGATCAGGTCGGCGGCCGCGGCCTGCTCCGCCATCGAGAGCGGGTTCTCGTAACGCATGTCGATGACTCCGGTGCCGAGTTCGATGCGGCTCGTGCGCGCGGCCATCGCCGCGAGCAGCGGGAACGGGTTGGCGGCCTGGCGCACGAAGTGGTGGACGCGCACGGCGGCCACGTCGATGCCGATCTCCTCCGCGGCCTCGGCCAGCTCGATCGACTGGACCAGCGCCTCCCGGGCGGTCGGCGTCGCCGAGCCGCGCACGTCCTGGTAGTGGCCGAACGACAGGAACCCGATGCGCTTCTTCATGACCGGGCGAACCCCGGACCCGGTCCGGCCATTCCGCCCGACGCCCGTGCTGGGTAGCGTGGGGCCGTGGAGAACCGCTTTCGCATCGACGGTGACGAGCTCGGCATCGACCTGCGCGCCTCCTCGGTCACGCTCGGAGACGACGGCGTCGTGGACGCCCGCATCGTCGCGGGGCGGGTGCCCGAGGTGGCGGACTGGTCCGACGAGCCGCCGTCGCTGGTGTTCCGTGACGTGCCCGTGAAGTTCGACGGCGCCACCTTCGGCGCCACGGTCGACGACGAGCTGCTCGACGAGCACGAGATCGTCTTCCGGCTCGGCGAGAACCTCGACGTGCACGGGGTGCTGAGCCTCGGCGCCGGCGACCGGCTGCGCTTCGTGGGAACGACCCACGTCTCGGGCGAACCGAAGGCGTGGCGCCTGGACGTCTCGATCGGCTTCGGCGGGTCGGCGCGACGCACCGCGATCTGAGGCGGGTCGCGGACGGCATCAGGAGGCGCGGGTCGAGCCCCTGGGGACGGCCCCTGTCGGCGAGCGAGGTGCGGGGTGCGCGCCCGACCTGGCGACGTGGTGAGGGTCGGACGGTCGCGCACCCGCGCGGTCTCCTGATGCTTCGGGTTCACCAGGCGATCACGATGGTAGCGCCTCGATACCCTTCGGTATGCGACTTCTCCGGGGGTGGCGCGGGTGACTTCTGAGGATCACCCGCACCCGTTAGGGTCGCTGCATGGCCACCAACGACGGGGCTCCCGTTCCCCGCATCCCACGAGCCGAGGTCAAGCAGCGACTGCTCGACGCGGCGGCCGATCTGTTCTCGCGACGCGGGGTCCACGCGACCACCCTCGACGACGTCGCGCGGGCCGCCGGGTTCAGCAAGGGCGCGGTCTACTCGAACTTCTCCTCGAAGGACGATCTCGTCCGCAGTCTCATGCGTCGCGAGACCGACGGTGCGCTCGGCGCCCTGCAGGGCATGTTCTTCCCGGGCACCTCGCTCGACCAGTTGCCGGAGAAGATCGGCACGGCGTTCGCGCCCTACGGCCCCGGACAGGTCGAGGACTTCGCGCTGATGAGCGAGTTCCGGGCCCACGCCCTCTCCCACCCCGAGGTCATGGCCGACTTCGTCCGCCAGCGCCGCGAGGTGCTCGACGCCCTGCACGGCCTCGTCGAGGAGGTCTTCCAGGGGCAGGCCGTGCAGGTGACCGGGCTCGAGCCGCGGACGTTGGCCCGCGTGCTCATCTGCATCACCCTCGGCGTCGCCTTCGACTGGCCGGCCACGGGCGAGCAGGCGGCCGGCGAACTCATGGGCGACGTCGTCGCCGCCCTCACCCGCGGCCTGACTGTCTGACGGTTCGACGGCCTGACGCCCGCCGAACCCGGGCGAGTCCGTGCCGGACGGGCGCTCGCGCACGACCAGGACCGACGAACACGCCCGCTTCGGCGATCGGGCGCGTCGGCCGTGCCTAGCGATGCTCGATCGTGACGACGGGCACGTGCCACCGCGTGCGCACCTGCAGGGTCAGCTGCCCCCGCCGGGCGAGTACCAGCGCCGTCACGGCGGCGGCGACGGCGGGCACGCCGCCCGAGACGATCATGCCGACGTGCGTGCCGAACGTCTCGACGATCACGCCCATGAGCGGTCCACCGATCGCCTGCCCACCGAGCAGGACGAGGATGTACAGCGACATGACGCGCCCCCGGATCGCGATGTTGCTCGACATCTGCACCAGCTGGTTCGCGGCCGTCAAGAACAGCAGCGAGGCGAGCCCGACGCCGACGAGCACGACGGCGAACGGCACGAGTGACGGCATCGACCCGGCCACGGCCTGCAGCACACCGGTGACGAGCACGCCGAGGACGATGGTCCGCAGCCGGATGGTCGCGCGCCGCGTCGACAGCAGGGCGCCGGTCAACGCCCCGACGGCGATCATCGAGTTGAACAGGCCGTAGCCACCCGGCCCGACGTCGTAGACGTCCGCCGCGAACGACGCCAGCAGCACGGGCATCGTGAGGCCGAAGACGGCGTAGACGCCGACGAGCAGCACGGGCACGACGATCGTCGGCTTCGAGCGGGCGTAGGCGAGGCCCTGCCGCAACTGGCCGCGTCCTCGGGCGGACGAGGTGACGCGCGTCATCTGCGCCGTCCGCAGCATGGTCAGCATCACGACGACCACGAGGCAGGCGACGCCGTTGACGACGAACGCCCAGCCCGCGCCGACCGCCAGCAGCAGCACGCCGGCGATCGCGGGGCCGACCATGCCCCCGAGCTGGAACACGCTCGAGTTCACGCTGATCGCGTTGCGGAGGTGGGTGTGGCCGACGAGTTCGGTGACGATCACCTGGCGGGCCGGGTTGTCGACGACGGTCACCAGGCCCGTGGCGAAGGCGATGGCGAAGACGTGCAAGGCCTCGACCACGCCGGCGAGGGTCAGGGCGGCGAGCCCCAGGCTGAGCACGGCGAAGACGCTCTGGGTCACGAGCATGAGGGCACGCTTCGAGAAGCGGTCGACGATCACCCCGCCGAGCAGGCCGAAGAAGAGCATCGGGGCGAACTGCATCGCCACGGTGATGCCGACGGCCGTGGCGCTGCCGGTCAGCTCGAGGACGAGCCAGTCCTGGGCGATGCGCTGCATCCACCCGGCGGTCATCGCCACGACGTTGCCGGCCGTCCAGAGGCGGAAGTTCGGCACGCTCAGGGCGATGAAGGTGTGTCGCCACGGCGGGCGGGCGGTACTGATCGGAAGGGGGGCGGTCGGGGGGAAGTCGGGGCGGGGCGGGGCGGACATCACGTTCCTGCGCTGGTGGTTCGGTTCACGGTCTGCATCAACGGTAGGGCCGGCCTGGTCATTCGGACCCCGGTGGGGGATGATCAATCACATTGGCTTCGTGAATGACGGGGTCTCGAGTCGGCAGGACGAAGGAGGCGCGGTGTACGACCCCACGCTGCTCGCGACGTTCCTCGTCGTGGCCGAGACCCAGAGCTTCACCCGGGCCGCGCAGCGCCTCGGCATCAGTCAGCCGACGGTCAGCCAGCAGGTCGGGCGGCTCGAGAAGGCTGCAGGCCGGACGCTCGTCGCCCGCGACACCCGGGACGTGCGCCTGACCGACAACGGCGACGCCATGGCCGGCTTCGCGCGGACCATCCTCGCCGCGCACGCCGCCGCCGAGAGCTACTTCAGCGGCTCGGCCATGCGGGGCCGTCTGCGCTTCGGTGCGGCCGACGACCTCGCCATCACCCAGCTGCCCCGCATCCTGCGCCACTTCCGCCAGCTCTACCCCCAGATCAACCTCGAGCTCACCGTCAACCAGTCCGCGCCCCTGCGCCGCCGACTGGCCGCCGGCCACCTCGACCTGATCTTCGTCAAGCAGACGGCGGGCGAGTCCGACGAGGGCACGCGCGTCGCCGGCGACGCCATGGTCTGGATCGGCCAGGAGAAGCTCGTCGTCGAGCCCGGCCAGCCCGTGCCGCTCATCGCCTACCAGGCGCCCAGCCTCAGCCGGCAGATGGCCATCGACGCCCTCGAGCGCGCCGGCCGCACGTGGCGGATCACCTGCAACACACGCGACGTCAACGGCGTCCTCGCCGCCGTGCGCGCCGGCATGGGGGTCGCCGTGTTCCCGTTCTCGCTCATCCCCACCGACCTCGTCAAGGTCAGCGACCGGTTCTCGCTGCCCACCCTCGGTGACGTCGACTACGTGCTCGTCGCCAACCCGGGGGCCGCCCGCGAGCCCGTGGACGCCCTCATGTCGGCGATCACCAGCCGGGGCGTCAGCCGCGCCGTCTGAACCGGGCGGTGCGGTCGCACCGACCGGCCGCCCCGGCGCGCCGACCGCGCCCCACCCCGGGAGGCGCGCGCAAGATGGTCGCATGAGTCACCGCCCCACACGTCGCCAGAAATCCGCTGCCCGTCGGGACGCCCGCGTCCTCGCCGCGATCCTGGGCGGTTCCGGCCTCCTGCACCTCGCGAAGCCCGCGGTCTACGACGCGGTCGTCCCGAGGAGCATCCCGGGCCCGGCTCGGTTCTGGACGATCGGCTCCGGTCTCGCCGAGGTCGGCATCGCCGCCGCCCTCCTCGTCCCGAGGACCCGTCCGGTCGGCGGGCTCGCCGCCGCCGCGCTGTTCGTGGCCGTGTTCCCGGCGAACGTCTCGATGGCCCTGCGCGCCGTGAGGAGCGAGCGGGCCACGACGGGGCGCACGGCCGTCACCCTCGTGCGGCTGCCGTTGCAGGTGCCCCTCGTGACGCGCGCTCTCGGCGTGCACCGCGCCTCCTAGGCCCTGCGGTCACCGGGGGCGTGTCGACCCCGCTCCGGCCTCGTCTGGCACGATCGGGTCATGTCCCCCCGAGTCGACGCCCAGGCCACGGCCGTCCGCGTGCGCCGGTCGCGCCTCCGGTTCGTCGTCATGGCCGTCGTCGGTGTCGCCGGCGCCGCCGGCACCTGGCCGTGGGTGCTGCCCTCGGTCGCGCTCGCGATCGGCTGGGCCGCGGCCTGCGTCGTCTACCTCGCCTGGGTCTGGCTCGCGGTCGGTCGTCTCGACGCCGACGACACCCGCCGCTGGGCCACGCGCGAGGACCCGTCGCGACCGGCAGGCGACCTGTTGCTCGTCATCGCCAGCGTGGCGAGCCTGCTCGCGGTCGGGGTCGTGCTCGTCCGCACGACGAGCACGGGCGGTGCGGTCGAGGACCTGCTCGCCGGACTCGCGGTCGTCAGCATCGCCCTGTCGTGGTTCCTCGTGCACACCCTCTTCACGCTGCGGTACGCCGTGCTGTACTACAGCGGCGACGAGGTGGGAGGCATCTCGTTCAACCAGCCGGAGCCGCCGCGGTACGCCGACTTCGCGTACGTGGCCTTCGGCCTCGGCATGACGTTCCAGATCGCCGACACCGACATCGGGTCGAGCGTCATCCGTGCCGTCGTCCTGCGGCACATGCTGCTGTCGTACCTCTTCGGATCGGTGATCCTGGCCTCGACGGTCAACCTGATCGCCGGACTCGGGGGCTGAGCGGGCCGACCGACCGCGGGTCGACCTGACCGGTTGCATGGTGCACCCCCGGCACGCCCTATCCTGTTCTCTTCCCCCTCGACATCCGATCACACCGGAGACGCATCGCCATGGCCACGAACGCCCCCGCCACCACGCCGCCGAGACCCGGAGTCGGGGGCACCCTCGACCGGTTCTTCGAGATCACCCACCGCGGTTCGACCTGGGCCCGCGAGATCCGCGGCGGCGTCGTCACCTTCGTCACGATGGCCTACATCGTCATCCTGAACCCTCTGATCCTCGGCGGCTTCAGCGCCGACCAGGCGGCCAAGGACGTGGCCGGCAACTGGCTGCAGAACGGCCAGGTGGGCGCGGTCACCGCCCTCACCGCCGGGGTCATGACGATCCTCTTCGGCACCGTCGCGCGCCTCCCGTTCGCGTTCGCCGCCGGTCTCGGCATCAACTCGTTCCTGGCCGTCAACGTCGTGCAGGACGTCACCTGGCCCGAGGCCATGGGCCTCGTGGTGATCAACGGGCTCGTCATCACGATCCTCGCCGTGACCGGCCTGCGCAGCATGATCTTCACCGCCGTGCCGGCCGCCCTCAAGACGGCGATCACCGTCGGCATCGGCCTGTTCATCGCGTTCATCGGCCTCGTCGACTCGGGCTTCGTCCGCACCAGCGGCACGGCGTCGCCGCCCGTGCAGCTCGGCGACGCCGGCTCGGTGGCGACCCTGCCGACAATCACCTTCGTCATCGGCCTGCTCGTCATCGGCGTGCTGATGGCCCGCAAGGTGCGCGGGGCAATCTTCATCGGCATCGTCGCGACCACCGTCATCGCCATCGCCCTGCAGGCGATCTTCCAGGTGCCGCCGTCGAACGGCCAGAACCTCGACGACTGGAACCTCAACGCCCCGGTGCTGCCCACCCAGATCGTGGCCCTGCCCGACCTGTCGCTCGTCGGCCAGTTCAGCTTCGGCGCCTTCGCCCGCATCGGCGTGCTGTCGGCCGTCATGCTGGTCTTCACCCTCGTCTTCACCAACTTCTTCGACGCCATGGGCACGATGACCGGACTGGCCAAGGCGGGCGACGTCGCGGACGCGGACGGCACCTTCCCCCGCCTGCGCTCGGCCCTGATCGTCGAGGGCGTCGGTGCGGTCGCCGGTGGTGCGACGAGCTCGTCGTCGAACACGGTGTTCGTCGAGTCGGCCTCGGGCATCGGCGAGGGCGCCCGGACCGGCTTCGCCTCGGTCGTCACCGGCGCGCTGTTCCTGCTCGCGATGTTCTTCACGCCGCTGACCCAGGTCGTGCCGCTCGAGGTCGCGGCGTCGGCCCTCGTGATCGTCGGTGCCCTGATGGTGTCGCAGATCAGTCAGATCGACTGGACCGACTTCTCGGTCGCACTGCCGGTGTTCCTGACGATCATCACCATGCCGCTGACGTACTCGATCGCGAACGGCATCGGCGTCGGCTTCGTCAGCTGGGTCGTCGTGCGGGCGTTCGCCGGCAAGGCCCGCACGATCAGCCCGCTGCTGTGGATCGTGGCCGCGGGCTTCCTGGTCTACTTCGTGCGCGGCCCGATCGAGGCGCTGCTGGGCTGACCCACTGGCCCCACTGGCCCGCCTCCCCGAGATGTCACGACATGCCGCTCACCTTCGAAGGTGAGCGGCATGTCGTGACTTCTCGACCTCGACGCCCGGCGCGGCTACCCTGAGCGCCAGGCGGCGACGGTGCCGCCGGCCACCCCGAGGAGGCGCGTCATGCCCCGCATCACCCCCACGTTCTGGTTCGGTCGTGACATCGAGACCGCCGCGGACTTCTACGTCGCCCTGTTCCCGTCGTCGCGCGTCACCGACGTGTCGCGCTACCCCGAGGACTTCCCCGACGCGTCGATGGCGGGCCAGGCGCTCGTCGTCGACCTCGAGCTCGACGGCCAGCCGTACCGCCTGCTGAACGGCGGCGACGGCGGTCCGAGACCCACCGAGGCCACGTCGTTCTCGATCTCGGTCGAGACACAGGACGAGCTCGACCACTACTGGGACGCCTTCGCCGCGGACGGTGGCCAGGAGGGGCGGTGCGGCTGGGTGACGGACCGTTGGGGCTTCTCCTGGCAGGTCGTCCCGTCGGTGATGGACCGCTACCTCGGCGGACCCGACCCCGAGGGCGCCGCCCGGGCCATGGCCGCGATGATGGGCATGAACCGGCTGGTCATCGCCGAGCTGGCGGCTGCCTACGAGGGGTGACCGGCGCGCTCGCCCGCGCCGCGCCTCCTCGTCCCGGTCACCAGTCGTGGACGGTGCCGTCCGCCAGCCTGTTGTAGGGCAGGTAGGCCTGCGCGTACGGGTAGGCCGCAGCGGCCCGCTCGTTCAGCTCGACGCCGATCCCGGGCTGCTCGCCCGGGTGCAGCATGCCGTCCTCGAAGGTGAAGCTCTGCTCGAAGACCTCGTCGGTCTTCGCGCCGTGCTTCATGTACTCCTGGATGCCGAAGTTGTGGATCGCGAGCCCGAGGTGCATCGCGGCCGCCATGCCGACGGGCGAGATGTCGGTCGGCCCGTGCATGCCCGACTTGATCTGGTACTGCGAGGCGTACTCGAGCACCTTCTTGAGGTGGGTGATGCCACCCGTGTGCGTCACGGCGCTGCGCACGTAGTCGATCAGCTGCTCGCGGATGATCTGCTGGTAGTCCCAGACGGTGTTGAAGATCTCACCGATGGCCAGCGGGGTCGTCGTGTGCTGTCGGACGAGCCGCAGCGCCTCGGGGTTCTCGGCGGGGGTGACGTCCTCGAGCCAGAACAGGTCGTAGGGCTCGAGGCTCTTGCCGAGCCGCGCCGCCTGGATCGGCGTCATGCGGTGGTGGCCGTCGTGCAGCAGGGGGATCTCGGGGCCGAACTCGGCCCGCACGGCCTCGAAGACGGTGGGCACGTGCCGCAGGTACGAGCGGGTGTCCCAGTCCTCCTCGTTCGGCAGGGCTCCGCGCTGGGCGGGTTCGTGGTCGTAGCGCACGCCGCTGTTGGCGTCGAACGTGGCGTTCGAGGCGATGCCGTAGATCGACTTCAGGCCGGGCACGCCGGTCTGCACGCGGATCGCCTTGTAGCCCTGCTCCTGGTGGTCGCGGACGCTGTCGAACAGTTCCTCGAGGTCCTTCCCCGAGGCGTGGCCGTAGGTCAGCAACCCGGTGCGCGAGGCGCCGCCGAGCAGTTGGTAGAGGGGCAGGCCGGCGACCTTGGCCTTGATGTCCCACAGGGCGACGTCGACGGCGGCGATGGCGGCCATCGTGACCGGCCCGCGCCGCCAGTAGGCGCTGCGGTAGAGGAACTGCCAGGTGTCCTCGATGCGGGCCGGGTCGCGCCCGACCAACAGGGGCACGACGTGCTCGGTCAGGTAGGCGACGACGGCGAGTTCGCGCCCGTTCAGGGTGGCGTCGCCGAGGCCGGTGACCCCGTCGGACGTCGTGATCTTGAGCGTCACGAAGTTGCGGTCGGGGCTGGTGACGATCACGTCGGCTCTGTCGATGATCATGCGGTGTCCTCTGGAGCTCGCGTCCAGGCGACGTCGATGTCACCCGGGCTGGTCCCTCCACTCTGGCGCATGCGTGAGCGGGAGGCGAGCCCGGGAGGCGCGGGTCAGCGCATCTCGAGGGGCACCTTGGTCGTCGGCGCGGGGAACGCCCGCTCGAGCTGCACGAACGCCTGGTCGCCGAGGTCGATCGCCAGGGCCGCCGCGTTCTCGAGCGTGTGCTCGGCCGTGCCCGCCTTGACGGCGACCATCAGGTCGGGCACGAGGCGCAGCACCCAGGCCAGGGCGAGTTGAGCCGACGAGACGCCGAGGTCGGTCGCGACCTGCTCGAGCACGGGGTGGCCGAGCAGCTCTCCGCCGTCGACGGGGGAGTACGACGTGAGCGGCACGCCGTGCTCGCGTGCCCAGGGCAGCAGGTCGAACTCGGGCCCGCGACGGGCCAGGTTGTAGAGGACCTGGTTCGTCTGGACGTTCTCGCCACCGGGCACCGAGAGCAGCTCGTGCAGGTCGTCGACGTCGAAGTTGCTGACCCCCCAGCCGCCGATCGCCCCCTCGGTGACCAGCGCCTCCAGGGCCTCGACCGTCTCGGCGAGGGGATGGCGTCCGCGCCAGTGCAGCAGGTAGAGGTCGAGGCGGTCGGTGCCCAGCCGCCGGAGGCTGGCATGGCAGGCGTCGACGGTGCCCTGCCGCGAGGCGTTGCTCGGCAACACCTTGCCGACCAGGAACACCTCGTCGCGTCGACCCGCGATCGCCTCGCCGACCAGCGACTCGGACCTCCCGCCGCCGTACATCTCGGCGGTGTCGACCATCGTCAGGCCGGCATCGAGGCCGGCCCGGAGGGCGGCGATCTCGTCGGTGCGGCGGCGTGGGTCGTCGCCGATGTTCCAGGTGCCCTGGCCGAGGGCCGGGACGACGCGCCCGTCGGGCAGGGTGACGGCGGGGTTGGTCGGTGTGGCGGGGGTGGTCATGCCGGGGGATGGTAGTCGCCGGCCGGGGCGGGGGGTCCGACGACCGGTGTCGCGGGCGGTGCCCCGGGCGTCGGCCCGGCCGGTCCGGTCGGCTCGGCGGTCACCTCGCGGGCGAGCAGGGTGGCCGCGGCGACGGCCGCCGGCATGACGAGCACCGCCCCGAGCGGGACGAAGAACAGCAGGTAGGTCGCGGTGCCCAGCCCCAGGGTGCGCGCCCGGTTGACGGCGAGCCCGCGGCGGCGCTCGGCGAGCGAGCGCCCCCGGGCGTCGAAGGCGTAGCCGGTGAGCTCGACCGCGAGGAACCATCCGCCGACCAGCGCACCGAGGACCGGCACGACGGTCTGGCCGACGATCGGCACGAATCCTCCGACGAACAGCAGGACGCCCACCCCGGCCGTGGCCAGCAGCAGTCGGAGCGAGTCGCCGGCACTCCGGGCGAGCCCGCGCCAGAAGCCACGATCGACGTCGGCCGGCGGGTCGCCCTCTCGCGCTTCGACGCGGCGCCAGATGCGCTCGTAGAAGGGATCGCCGACGAGCAGCGTGACGGCGGTGAACGCGACGACCGCGAGCAGCACGGCCAGGGCCGCCACGGCGAGACCTCCGCCGAGGCGCACGAGGGTGCGCTGCCACTCGGGCCACTCGTCCGCGAACGGCGTCACGGCGCGGGCGATGTCGTCGGCGGCGAGACCGACGACGACGAGGCCGGTGGCGAAGACCGCACCCACGACGAGGGCGGGCACCGCACCCAGCAGCATCAGCCGCGGGGACGTCGCCCACAGCCGCAGCCCCCGGCCGAGCAAGCCCACCCCGCCGAAGAACTCCCCGATCACCGCCACCGGGCGAGCGTATCCGGTGCAGGAGGCGCGGGTGCGGTCGCACGCGACGTCGCGTCCGTCGCTCCCCGCCCGGTCGGCTCCTCCCCAGTCCGACGAGAAGCGGCCCCCTCCACAGGCCGGGTGTCCGCAGGCCCCCACAGCGGCGCGGTCCGCCAGCCTCGGACCATGACGACGATCGACACCTACCCACCCGTACTCGCCCCCGACCCCACCGACGAGCAGCTCGAGGACTTCGTCGACGAGTTCTGCCTCGAGCCCTGCGACGACCGCGCGCTGCTGTGGATCTACCTCGGGCCGGACGGCGTCCCCGTCGCGCCGCCCATCGCGCTCGGCGGCTCTCCGGTCGAGCCCACCCGTGACGGGGTCGAGACCCTGGCGCTGCGCATCGTCGAGGTGGCTGCCTGGGTCGACGCCACGTCCGTCCTGCTGGTGTGGCAGAGCGCCGACGAGTCGCTGACGGCGTCGTGCGACGACCAGCGGTGGGCCGCGGCGATCCTGGCGGTGATCGAACCCGGCGACCTCACGGTCCATCCGCCGATGCGTCGCACCCCGTCCGACGTCCGCCCCCTCCTCCCGGTGGACTGAGGCATGCGCGTCCGCGGAGGCTCCCGACCCTTCGACCCCGATCCCGACCTCCTCCGACTCCCCGTCCTCGGGCCCGACGCCGACGACCGGGCGTTGCTCGACCACGCGACCGAGCTGTGCGCCGAGAGCTGCGATCGCGAGGTCGTGCACTTCGCCTTCCTCGACGCCGACGGTCGGCAGGCCGCCCCCGCCGGTCGTCTGCACAACGTGCCGCGACTGCCGCGGCGACGTGACGTCGACGAACTGGTCGACCTGTTCCGGCATCAAGGGCTCCGGGCGAGAGCGCGGCAGGTGGTGTGCGTCTGGCAGACGGTCGACGACGACGAGCTCGACCGGATCGCGGTCGACGCCTGGGCCTCCGGCCTGGACCGGTCTCTCGGAGCCGGCCCCCTCCGGTTGCGGGCGTTCTGGCATCGCACGCCGTCGGGGTTCACCGTGCCCGGACGGTTCGGCGACCGGGCGGGCGGGGCAGCCGGTGACTAGCGTCGACGGGGTGCCGCATCGACGCGGCACCACCGAGAAGGGTCGTCCATGAAGTTCAGGTACCTCGGCAACAGCGGGCTCAAGGTCAGCGAGCTCACCTACGGCAACTGGCTCACCCACGGGTCCCAGGTCGAGAACGACACGGCGACGCGCTGCGTCCGCGCGGCCCTCGACGTCGGCATCAGCTCGTTCGACACGGCCGACGTCTACGCCAACACCCAGGCCGAGACGGTCCTCGGCGAGGCGCTGAAGGGTGAGCGTCGCGAGTCGCTCGAGATCTTCACCAAGGTCTACGGTCCCACCGGACCGAAGGGGCACAACGACACCGGGCTCAGCCGGAAGCACATCACCGAGTCGATCAACGGGTCGCTCACGCGCCTGCAGACCGATTACGTCGACCTCTACCAGGCACACCGGTACGACGTCGAGACGCCCCTCGACGAGACGATGGAGACCTTCGCCGACCTCGTCCGCCAGGGCAAGGTGCTCTACATCGGCGTCTCGGAGTGGAATGCCGAGCAGCTCCGCGAGGCGCACGCCCTGGCCCGCGAGCTGAAGATCCAGCTCGTCTCGAACCAGCCCGAGTACTCGCTGCTCTGGCGGGTCATCGAGGGCGAGGTCGTCCCCGCGTCGGCCGAGCTCGGCATCTCGCAGATCGTCTGGTCGCCCGTCGCCCAAGGCGTCCTGACCGGAAAGTACACCGTCGGCGCCGAGTTGCCGGCGGGTAGCCGGGCGACCGACCAGAAGGGCGGCGCGGGCATGATCGAGCGCTGGCTGCGCGACGACGTCCTCGACGCCGTGGCCCAGCTGGAGCCGATCGCGGCCGACCTGGGCCTCACACAGGCCCAGCTCTCGTTGGCATGGGTGCTGTCGAACGAGAACGTCGCCTCGGCGATCATCGGGGCCTCGCGTCCCGAGCAGGTCGAGTCGAACGCGAAGGCCTCGGGAGTGACCCTCGAGGCCGACGTCCTGTCGCGCATCGAGTCGATCTTCGACGGCCTCGCCGAGACGGACCCGCGCAAGACGCAGATGCCGAGCGGCCGCGAAGCCTGATCGACACGACACGACACGACGACGCCCCGCCGCGAGATCGTGGCGGGGCGTCGTCGTGTCGACGTCGAGCGTGTCGGATCAGGCCGCCGGGACCTCGAAGGTGGCCGAGATCACCGCGCGGGCCAGCGTGTGGAAGTGCAGGTTGAAGCCGAGGTACGCCGGGCTGGCGGTCTCGTCGACCCCGACCTTCTCGACGTCGAGGGCGTGCACCGCGACGAAGTAGGTGTGCGGTCCGTGGCCCTCGGGCGGTGCGGCGCCGACGTAGCGGGCGAGCCCGCCGTCGTTCTTCAACTGGATCGCCCCCTCGGGCAGACCCGAGCCCTGGTCGTCACCTGCACCGGAGGGCAGCGACGTCGTGTCGGCGGGAAGGTCGGCCACGGCCCAGTGCCAGAAGCCCGACCCCGTGGGGGCGTAGGGGTCGTAGACGGTGACGGCGTAGCTCTTGGTGCCCTCGGGTGCGCCGGACCAGCTCAGCTGGGGGCTGGCGTCGTCTCCGCCGGGGCCCATGATGCCGCTCACCTGGGCTCGCTGCAGCTCGCCCCCGTGGGTGAGGTCCGTGCTCGAGAGCGCGAACTCGGGCACGATGCCGATGATGTCGTACGGGCGGGTCAGGTTGGCGTCGGCCATGGCTGTCTCCTGTTCGTTCGGGGTGGTCGTGACGGTGCGCCCGCCCCGAGGGGCGGGCGCACCGGTGTCCGGTCAGGCGGCGTCGAGCCGCTGGATCTCGTCGGCCGAGAGCTTGATCGACGTCGCCGTGGCCGAGTTCATGATCGTCTGCGGTCGGGTCGACCCCGGGATGGGGATGACGAGCTCGGACTTGGCGAGCTCCCAGGCGAGCGTCAGGACCTGGGGGGTCACCCGTCGGGCGTTGGCGATCTCGGCGAACACGGCGTGCTTCGCTCCGAGCTCACCCGCGTTCGTGATCCCGCCGAGGGGGCTCCACGGCAGGAAGGCGATGCCCATCTCGTCGCACAGCACGAGCTCCGCCTCGCTCGACCGGAACGCGGGCGAGTACTGGTTCTGGACCGAGACGAGGCGGTCGTCGAGGACCTCGTTCGCCTCGCGGATCTGCTCCGGGGTGGCGTTCGAGATGCCCGCCATGCGGATGACGCCCTCGTCGAGCAGCTCCGCCAGGGCGCCGATCGAGTCGGCGTAGGGCACCGCCGGGTCCGGGCGGTGGAACTGGTACAGCCCGATCGTCTCGACGCCGAGCCGCTTCGCGGAGGCCTTCGCGGCCTCCTTGAGGTACGCAGGGTCGCCGTTCTGCGCCCAGGCTCCCGCCTCGGGGCGGAGGTGCCCGCCCTTCGTCGCGACGAGCACCTGGTCGGTGTCGGCGTGGTAGCTCTTCAGCGCCTTGGCGATGAGCAGCTCGTTGTGTCCGACCTCGTCCTTGCCGGCCTGGTGGTACGCGTCGGCCGTGTCGATCAGGGTGATGCCCTGCTCGAGGGCGGCGTGGATCGTCGCGATTCCCTGCTTCTCGTCGGGTCGGCCCTCGATCGACAGGGGCATGCCGCCCAAGCCGATGGCACTGACCGTCACGTCTCCGATTGTCCTGGTCTTCATGTCGTCCTCCGGTTCACCACGCGTAGTCCTCGGGCGACGTCTCGTGCCCGGGGAAGATCTCGTCCAACCGCGCCAGCGCGGTCTCGTCCAGCTTCACGTCGACGGCGGCGACCGCCGACTCCAGTTGTGCCATGGTCCGGGGGCCGGTGATCGGTCCGGTGACGCCCGGCTGGTGCAGCAGCCACGCGAGTGCGACCTCGCCCGGGGCGTGCCCGAGCTCTCGCGCGAATGCCTCGTAGGCCTCCAGCTGGTCGCGGTGCTCGGCCACGTAGTCGGCGCTCCGTCCCTCGAGTCGACGCGACCCCTCTTCGGTCTTCTCGATCACGCCACCGAGCAGGCCGCCGTTCAGCGGCGACCACGGGATCATGCCGAGGCCATAGTGCCGGGTGGCGGGAAGGGTCTCGCGCTCGACGTCCCGAACGATCAGGTTGTAGATCGACTGCTCGCTCACGAGACCGCTGAAGTGTCGAGCCTTGGCGGCCTCCTGGGCCTGCGCGATGTGCCAGCCGGCGAAGTTGCTGCTGCCGACGTAGAGCACCTTGCCCTGCTGGACGGCGACCTCCATCGCCTGCCAGATCTCGTCCCACGGGGTCTCACGGTCCACGTGGTGGAACTGGTAGAGGTCGATGTGGTCCGTCTGGAGTCGCTTCAGGCTCGCGTCGAGCGCACGTCGGATGTTCAGCGCACTGAGCTTCCCGTCGTTCGGCCAGTCGCCCATGTCGCCGTACAGCTTGGTGGCGAGGACGGTCTTCTCCCGCCGCCCACCTCCGCGGGCGAACCAGCGACCGATGATCTGTTCGGTGATGCCTTCGCCCTTCTCCCAGCCGTAGACGTTCGCCGTGTCGAAGAAGTTGACGCCGAGCTCGTGCGCCCGGTCCATGATCGCGTGGGAGTCGTCCTCCGTGGTCTGCGGCCCGAAGTTCATCGTGCCGAGCACGGCCCGGGAGACGGACAACCCTGTGCGTCCGAGGTGTGTGTAATCCATGTTCCCTGGCTACCCCCTCGTGGGGCGTGCTGCTCACAGGAACGCCCCCTAACGTCGCCGTCATGGACGAGCAGCCCGAGACCCCGGACGGTGTGCCCCCGGTCGAGAACCGCGGGGCCGGCCCGCACCGCGGCAGGCGGCGCCGTGCGCTGAGGGACGGTCACGCGAGGATGCGACTCCGGCTCGACGGGCATCCGCGTCTCCGGTTGCTCTACAAGATCGGCGTCGGGGTGCTCGGGGCCTTGATCGTCGTCGTGGGCCTGGTCCTCGTCCCGCTGCCCGGGCCCGGTTGGCTCATCGTCTTCGTCGGCGTCGCCGTGCTCGGCACCGAGTTCCCGGCCGCCCACCGCATCACCCGGTGGGCGCGTCGGCTCGCGCGGCGCGCTCGTCTCCGGTGGCGCGCCTGGCGGGTCGCCCGGGCGGTGCGCCGATCGTCGACCGTGGACCCCTCGGCCGCCCCGTCGCGGTGATCCGCAGGGCCGACCGCGTCTCGGCGGCCGTCGATCGGACGCCCAGCGGACGTTCGGTAATGTCGCCGTCGTGACGCCCAGTCCCGCCTCCGCCACGCCCTACGAGGTGCTCGGCGTGCCGTCGACGGCGTCGACCGACGATCTGCGCCGCGCCTACCGACGGCTGGCCCGCCAGACCCACCCCGACCTCGGGGGCACCGCGCAGGCCTTCCGCGACCTGCAGCACGCCTGGCAACAGGTGGGCACGCCCGAGGCCCGTGCCGCCTACGACCGGGGGTCGGGCTCACGAAGCACCGCTCCCACGGGCAGCGCGCGGTCCGCGGGGTCGAGTGCCCCCGGCTGGTCACCGCCGCCCCGCGAGCCGGCTCGCACCGATTCCAAGCCCAAGGCCCGGGTCCACGGTCACCCCGGCGGCGCGAACCGCGAGCGGTACCTCGGACTGATGCGCGAGTGGGTCGGTCGGGGAGTCCCGCTCGACGACCCGTACGACGAGCGCCTCGTCCGGAGCGCGCCTCCCGAGATCCGTCACGTCCTGGCCGACGCCATGGCCGAAGAGGCCACCGTCGCCGCCGTCACCGAGCTGGGCATCGGCTTCACCATCTGGAGCGACGTCGACGCGGGTGCCGAGGGCAAGCTCGACCACGTCGTGCTCGGGCCGTCGGGCCTCTTCGCGGTCCAGTCCTCCGACTGGGGCAGCGAGGTCCAGGTGTCCCGGGGCGAGCTCGTCGGTCGGGGCATCCCCGCCGACGAAGAGCCCGTCCGCGACCTCACGCGTCAGGCCCGGGCCGTCCGACGAGAGACCCGCGTGTCGTTCACGGCCCAGCTGATCGTCGTGCCCGACGACGACTTCGCTCCCGCCCTCGAGAAGGTCGGGCGCCGGGCAGGCGGCACCTGGGTCGTGCGCCGGTCGCTGCTGCCGCAGGTCCTGCGGCACGGGCCCGAGCTCGGCGACCGCACGAGCATCTCGGACGTCTTCGAGGTGCGGGCGCGGCTTCAGCAGGCCATCCGGTTCGTCTGACGGGGGCTGGCGCCCGGGGCCCGACAGGGGCCACCCTGGGCGTGACGCCGGCGTCCGTCGGTCGTCCCGCGCCAGAGAGGGGCCACCGTGTTCCGTCCGCAGTCCGGCTACTCCGGGTTCAGCGTCGACGACGTGCCCGCCGCCACGTCCTTCTACCGCGACGTCCTCGGCCTCGAGACCGAGGTCGTCGTCGACGGTGAGATGTTCCGCCTGCGCCTGCCGGGAGGCGCGGCGTGGGTCTTCGTCTACGGCAAGCCCGACCACGTGGCCGCGTCGTACACCGTCCTCAACCTCGTCGTCGACGACGTCGACGCCGCCCTCGACGGGCTGGCCGAGCTCGGCCTCGAACCACAGCACCTCGGCGGCCACTCCGACGAACGCGGCGTCATGCGCGGGCGCAGCATGGGGTGGGGCCCCGACATCGCCTGGTTCACGGACCCGGCCGGCAACGTCTTCTCGGTGCAGCAGCCCTGACCCGCTCGACCCGACACAAGCCCCGAGGAGGCGCGGTGCCGGAACCGGGGGAGGGCTGGCCCGACATCGGGTTCCGGGCCAGCCCCATGCATGCCTTCGGAGCTCCCGCCTCGACGGTTTGGTCGCCCGTCACCGGGCCGACCGGTCGACGTGACGTCCTGTGCCCGACGCGGGCACCGCCTCCGCGTCCCTGTGGCAAGCTCGACCGTGTGAACACGCAGGAGCCCGCGGACGGCTGGGTCGAGGCCCCCGACGGACGTCGGTTCTGGGGCCGCGCCGGGGCCGCGGGTCTGCTCGTCGTCGACCCCGACGACCGGGTGCTGCTGCAGCACCGGGCCGACTGGAGCCACTTCGGCGGCACCTGGGGACTGCCCGGCGGAGCACGCCATCACGGCGAGAGCGCGGTCGAGGGCGCCCTGCGCGAGAGCGGTGAGGAGGCAGCCGTGCCGCGCGACGCGTTGCGACTCCTGTTCGCCGCCGAGCTCGACCTCGGCTTCTGGTCGTACACCACCGTCGTCGCCCGCGCCGTGCGACCGTTCGAACCCGTGGTCTCGGACGCCGAGAGCATCGCCCTGGGCTGGGTGCCGGCAGACGAGGTGGCCGGTCTCCCGCTGCACCCCGGTTTCGCCGCGTCGTGGCCGAGGCTCCGGCCCGAGCTCAGGGGCGAGGTGCACGTCGTCGTCGACGTCGCGAACGTCCTCGGCTCCCGACCCGACGGCTGGTGGCGCGACCGCGTCGGTGCCACGAACCGGTTCCTCGACGCCCTCTCGCGCGGCGCCCGGGACGGAGTGGCCGAGTCGCTCGTCTCGTCCGGCGGCGGAGGGGACGACACGCCGGTCGTGGCGAGTGGGCCGGACCGGCACGCCTCCCCGACGGACGCCGCGGCGTTCGCGGACGGCTCCGCCGCCGAGCCGCCCGGGGCGCCCACCTGGCGGTGGCCGGAGACGACCGCCGTCGTCGAAGGCGAGGCGCGGGCCGTCGGAGACACGTTCCCCGGTCTGACCGTCGACCGTGCCGAGGCCGACGGCGACTCGGCGATCGTGGCCCGCGTGCGCGGCCTGCGTGACGGGTCCGGCGTGGCACCTCGTGTCGTCGTCGTGACCGCCGACCGGGGCCTCACCGACCGGGTGGCCGCCCTCGGGGCGACCGTCGTGCGTCCGGGCGTCTTCCGCCACGCCGTCGGCCTCGACTGACACGGACGGACGGGCCCGCCCCACCGACCGGTGGAGCGGGCCCGTCCGTCCTCGATCTCGGCTCAGGCGGCGGGGCCGTCGCCCAACGTGACGGTCGCGGTGTGGGACGTGCCGGCCGTGTCGGTCCAGGTCACCGAGACCTGGTCGCCCGAGTCGTGCGCCTGGATCGCGGCCGTGAGTGCGGACGAGTCCGCCACGGGCGTCCCGTCGATCGCGGTGATCACGTCGCCGGCGACGAGGCCGGCCGACGCCGCCGCGCTGCCCTCGACGGCGCCGGCGATCGTGACGCCGCCCGCGGTGCCGGTCGCCGTGCTCGAGATCTGCGCGCCGAGGAAAGCGGGCAGGCCGATCTGCACGGTGGAGCTGCCCGTGCCCGACTGGATCTGCTTGGCGATCGACAGGGCGTGGTCGATCGGGATGGCGTACCCGGTGATCGTCGACGAGCCCTGCGAGGCCGCCGTCACGATGCCGACGACGTCACCGTCACTGTCGCGCAGGGGGCCTCCGGAGTCGCCCGAGACCACGTCCGCGTCGACCTCGATGAGGCCCGACAGCGACTCGGTGCCCGAGCCGGACTCGCTCTGGACCGTGATCGACTGGTCCGTGGCGAGGACCGTGCCCTGGGCGGTGACCAGGTCGCCCGTGCCCTCGGCGTTGCCCGTCGAGTGGACGACGTCGCCCGTGGACACGTCGCCGGACGAGTCGAAGCTCACCGGGGTGAGGCCGGTCGCGTCCTGCAGCTTCAGCACCGCCACGTCGTTCGTGGCGTCCGTGCCCACGACGTCGGCCGTGTAGGTCTCGCCCGTCGACTCGACGGTGACCTGGATGCTGGTGGCGCCCTGGACGACGTGGTTGTTCGTCAGGATGAGCCCGCCCGAGGTCAGGATCATGCCCGTGCCCGCGGACTTGTACGAGGCGTCGTAGTTCAGGGTCGACACGATGGTGACGACGCCGGCCTTCTCGTCGTCGGTCGCCGCCGTGGCGCTGGTCTGGGTCGAGGTGCCCTGCTGCGACGACCCGCCCTGTGACGACCCTCCCTGTGACGATCCGTCCTGCGGGGTCGAGCCGCCGAACGGGGACGTCGAGCCGCTCGACCCGCCGCCCGGCTGCGTGAGCTGGGGCAGCAGCTCGAGGGCCTGGCGTTCGCTGGCGGCCTGTGCCGCCGCGGTTCCGGCCGAGCGACCGGCGGCGTAGGCACCGCCGCCCGCCGCACCCGCGACGATGACGACGGCGGCCGCCGCACCGGTGAGGGCGAGCCACTTCTTCGAGCGGCGGGGCTTGGGCGAGCCGCCGAAGGCCGGCGGCACCGTGCCCCGTGCGCCGTCGCCACCGGCCGCCGTCGAGGTGCCCGACGTCGCGTCGTACGACTGGTGCGAGTCGTCGTGGGCCATCCAGGTCGGGGCCGCCGACACGTAGCGTGCGTCGGATGCGCCGGTGACGTGGGGGAGGGTGCGCGCCTCGGCGGGCTGCCCGATGGCCTGCTCGGCGTTCTCCCCGGCCTGCTGCTCGGTCGACGCGGAGGGCGTCACGGGCGTGGCGTCGTTCGGGGTGCCGGTCGTGGTGTCGCCGTCTCGGTCGTTCATGGTGTGCCTCCTGTGGCGGTGGTGGTGACGATGGGTCCATGGAACGGCGCGACCCCAAGAGATCCCTATGACCAGACCCTGAGGCGGTCGGGAGTCCCATGAGGAGGCGCGGTGAAGGGAGCCGAGAGCGTCTCACCGTCGCCGGCACCGCCATCGGAGTGGGCGGTCCCCGAAATCGGTTCCCGACGAGGGTCGGAGTTCCGATACGCTGGGACGCCAAAGGAGGTCCACGATGGCAGAGCCCGCCAACCCGGCACCCGGCGAGCAGGACCGCGCTCCCGGCGCCCCTCGCGAGGTCGACACGACCCTCAGCTTCAACGAAGAGTTCCAGGCGCAACTGGCCGCCCTCGAGGGAGGCGTGTCCACCGACGAGCGTGACGCCGTCGCCGCCCTGCCCTCGGGTTCCGCGCTGCTCGTGGTCCGCCGCGGCCCCAACATCGGCGCACGATTCCTCCTCGATTCCGACGTCACGATCGCCGGTCGTCACCCCGAGGCCGGCATCTTCCTCGACGACGTCACGGTCAGCCGCAAGCACGCCGAGTTCCGCCGCGAGGGCATCAGCTTCAGCGTGCGCGATCTCGGGTCTTTGAACGGCACCTACTTCGACGGCGTCCGCATCGACGAGGCCCGGCTCTCCGACGGGGCCGAGGTCCAGGTCGGCAAGTTCCGCCTCACGTTCTACGCATCGCGGGTCGACCTCGCGAACCTGGCGATCAAGTAGTCGTGCCCCGCACCGCCGCCGCCCGGTCGTCGCAGACCGGGCCGTCCGACCTGTTGACGATCGGGCAGGTCCTCTCGCGGCTCAAGCCCGAGTTCCCCGACCTGTCGAACAGCAAGCTGCGCTTCCTGGAAGAGCGCGAGTTGGTCACTCCGGTGCGTACCCCGTCCGGCTACCGCAAGTTCTCGCCGGCAGACGTCGAACGCCTCCGCTTCATCCTCGGACTCCAGCGTGACCACTACCTGCCGCTCAAGGTCATCCGTCAGCATCTTGCCGACCTCGACGCCGGTCGCCCGGCGTCGCTCCCGTCCGGGGCGGCACCCGTCTCGATCCTGACGCACGGTCGTCGGCTGGGTCGCGACGAGTTGCTCCGCGAGACGGGGGCATCGCCCACCCTGCTCGACGAGGCCGTCTCGGCGTCGCTCCTGCCGTCGGCGGGTCGATACGGTGACGAGTCGGTCTCGGTGCTGTCGGCCCTGGTCGAGCTGGGCAGGTCGGGCATCGAACCCCGTCACCTGCGGACGGTCCGGGCTTCGGTCGACCGCGAACTCGGACTCATCGAGACGGCCCTCGCGCCACTCGCGCGCAAGCACGACGCGGCGTCCCGGGCGCGGGTCGCCGAGCTCTCCCGTGAGCTCGCGGCGCAGGTCGACGTCGTCCGGTCGGGCCTCGTCCGATCGGCTCTGGGGCGTCTCGACGCCTAGACGTCCACGCTCCGGGCGAATATCCTCGACACGCCGACCCGTCGGAGCGAATGTCGCCCAGGCAGCTCCCCGTTGTGGGTACCGTGAGTCCTGTACAACCATCAACCCGATGTTGAACGTTGAGCTCCGGAAGAAGAACGTGGAAGGCAACAGCATGAGTGAGTCAGGTTCCCCCGAGGAATCCCGCTACGAGCTGGGTCTGCTCTTCACCGACGGCCTGCCCGAACACGACGCCGACAGCGGCTACCGCGGCACCGTCGCGGCCAAGGCCGCCGGCATCAGCTACCGCCAGCTCGACTACTGGGCGCGCACCGAACTGGTCGAGCCGACCATCCGCGGGGCGGCCGGCTCCGGCTCGCAACGCCTCTACGGTTTCCGCGACATCCTCGTCCTCAAGCTCGTCAAGCGCCTCCTCGACACGGGCATCTCGCTCCAGCAGATCCGCACGGCCGTCAACCAGCTCCGCGAAGCCGGGGTGAACGACCTCGCCCAGACGACCCTGATGAGCGACGGGGCGAGCGTCTACCTGTGCACGTCGGACGACGAGGTCATCGACCTCGTCAGCCGCGGTCAGGGCGTCTTCGGCATCGCCGTGGGCAAGGTCCTTCGCGAGGTCGAGTCGAGTCTCGTCGAGATCGACAGCACACCCGCCGCCGACCCTTCCGACGAACTCGCCGCCCGACGCGGCACACGCGCCAGCTGATCAGCCCGCGACCGCGACGCGCGGTCGAGGACGACGAAGGCCCCGCACGATCTCGTGCGGGGCCTTCGTCGTCGCGTCGGGGACGGGCGCCGGTTCAGCGGGCTGCGGGCTCGGCGTAGTCGCCGATCTTGGCCGTCCGCATGATGCGCTCGAGCAGCTGGTCGAAGTTGCGGGCCATCTCCTGAGCACTCTCGCCGGGCCAGGCGTGCAGAGGCTTGGCCGCACCCTGGGCCTGCTGCAGCGACGTGCGCTCGGGCAGCTGGGGCGACAGGACGAGTGGGCCGAACATGTCGCGGAGCTCTTTGATGCGGAACTGGTGCTCGAGCGACTGCACGCGGGCACGGTTGACGATGATGCCGAGAGGCTGGAGGCGCGGTGACAGACCCCGACGGATCTCCTCGATGGCCCGGAGGGCTCGGTCGGCTGCGGCCACGCTGAACAGGCCGGGTTCGGTGACGACCGTCACGCGGTCGGATGCGGCCCAGGCGGTGCGGGTGAGGGCGTTCAGTGACGGCGCGCAGTCGATCAGGACGAGGTCGTAGTCGGCCTCGACGTTCGCCAGGGCCTCCTCGAGCTTCCAGATGTCGCGGATCGACGGGTGCGGACCGTCGAAGTTGATGGCCGAGGGGCTTCCGATCATGACGTCGACCTTGCCCTGGCGGCCCTTCGTCCAGCCGCTGGGCGCGATCGCCGCCCGGACCGTCTTCTCCTTCGGGGAAGCGAGGACGTCCGCGACGTTCAGGTGGCCCGAGACCGTGATGTCGAGGCCGGTCGAGACGTCGGACTGGGGATCGAGGTCGACGACGAGGGTCCTGAGACCTTTGGCGAAGGCGGCCGACGTGAGTCCGAGCGTCACCGTCGTCTTGCCGACGCCCCCTTTGAGAGAGCTGACGCTGAGTACATGCACGACACAGACGATACCTTCACTACTGTTGAATCACCCAACAGCCACGTCGATGCGGCCCGCGTCCGCTTCGACGAAGTGACCGCGCCAGCTCGCCCGTCGTCGTCACGGTGTCGCGACGCGTCGTCCGCACCACACCCAGACCCACCCCAGGAGGCGCGCCGTGAGCGTGAGACCCATCCGCCTGTTCGGCGATCCCGTCCTTCGATCGACGTCGGACCCCGTGACGATCGGTGACCCGCGCCTCGCGTCCCTGGTCGAGGATCTCCTCGACACCGTTCGCGAGCCGGGGCGGGCCGGGGTCGCGGCCGCCCAGATCGGGGTGTCGCTCCGGGCCTTCAGCTACAACGTCGACGGGCAGGTCGGTTACGTCCTGAACCCCGTCGTCGTCGAGGTCTCGGGCGAGAAGACCCTGGTCGACGAGGGCTGTCTCTCGGTGCCCGGGTTCTGGTTCCCGACCCCACGCCACGAGTACGCGCGGGTCGAGGGGGTCGACCTCGAGGGCCGGAAGGTCGTGCTCGAGGGCACCGGGCTCATGGCCCAGGCCCTCCAACACGAGACGGACCACCTCGACGGCACGCTCTACGTGCTCACCCTCGAGCCCGAGACGAAGCGCGAGGCCATGCGCGAGATCCGTGCCGCCGACTGGTGGCGGGCCTGATCACCGTCCCCGTGCGGTGATCGTCCGCACCGACTCGGTGTCGGGGTGGGCCGTGTAGATGTCGGCGATCTGTTGAGCGAAGTCGTCCACCACGACGGCACGCTTGACGCTCATCTTGGGAGTGAGGTGACCTCCGGCCTCGGTGAACTCGACCGGGAGGATCTCGAACTTGCGGATCGACTCGGCCCGCGAGACCGCGGTGTTCGCGGCGTCGACGGCCCGTTGGACCTCGGCGCGGACCTTCGGATGCCGGGCGGCCTCGGCCAGGGGCATGTCGGCCGCCTCGCCCGCGTTGTTCAGCCACACGGGCAGCATCTCGGTGTCGAGGGTGACGAGGGCGGCGACGAACGGGCGCTGGTCGCCCACCACGACGACCTGACCGACCAGGGGGTTCGCCCTGATCGGGTCCTCGAGAGCCGCGGGGGAGACGTTCTTGCCTCCGGCGGTGACGATGATCTCCTTCTTCCGGCCGGTGATGGTGAGATAGCCGTCGGCGTCGAGCGAGCCGAGGTCTCCGGTGCGGAACCATCCGTCGTCCAGGACGTCGGCCGTGGCCTCGTCGTCCTTCCAGTACCCCGCGAAGACGTTGACGCCCTTGACGAGCACTTCTCCGTCGTCGGCGATCCTGATGCCGACCCCGGGCAACGCCGGCCCGACCGTTCCGATCTTGAACTTCGAGACGAGGTTGACGGCCGCCGGAGCCGTGGTCTCGGTCAGCCCGTAGCCCTCGAGGATGCGGATGTCGAGACTGCGGAAGAAGTGGCCGAGGCGCGTGCCGAGTGGAGCCGATCCCGAGACGGCGTAGCGGATGTTGCCGCCCATGGCCTTCTTGAGCTTGCCGTACACGAGTCGGTCGAACAGCGCGAAGCGGAGCTTCAGGCCCAGGGGCACGGTGCCCTCGTCGAGTGCCTTGCTGTGGGCGATCGCGACGGCGACGGCCTGCCGGAAGATGCCGCCCTTCCCCCCGGCCTCGGCCTTCTGCTCGGCCGAGTTGTAGACCTTCTCGAAGACGCGGGGGACCGCGAGCAGGAAGCTCGGCTTGAACGAGGCCAGCGACGGCAGCAACTGCTTCGTGTCGGCCTGGTGGCCGACCTTCACCCCGGCGTGGACCGACATCACCGCGATGAAGCGCGCGAAGACGTGCGCGGTCGTCACGAACAAGAGGGTGGACGAGCCGGGGGCCACGACGTCGCTCATGGCGACGGCGGCGTTGCGGCTCGTCTCGACGAAGTTGGCGTGGGTCAGCACGCATCCCTTGGGGCGGCCCGTGGTGCCCGAGGTGTAGATGATCGTGGCGACGTCGTCGGCGACGGCCGCACTGCGGCGGGCCTCGAGTTCGTCGTCGGACACGTCGACGCCCGATGCGGCGAGTTTGTCGAGGTCGCCCAGGTCGACCTGCCAGACGCGCGTCACGGCAGGCAACTCGGGGTGCACCTCGTCGAACCGCGAGAAGTGGTCCGCGGTCTCGACGATGACGGCCACGGCCCCCGAGTCGCTGAGGTTCCAGTGGACCTGTGCGGGCGACGACGTCTCGTAGACAGGGACGAGCAGGGCACCGGCGAACCAGGTCGCGAAGTCGATGAGGGTCCACTCGTAGCGCGTGCGGCACATGAGGCCGATCTTGTCGCCTGGTTCGACGCCTGCTGCGATGAGCCCCTTCGCGAGTGCGCTCACCTGCTCGAGGAAGCGGGCTGCCGTGACGTCGCGCCACCCGCCCGTCCCGTCCGGGACGGCGAACAGGGGTTCGTCGGGCGTGGCCGCGGCCCGGGCGAGCAGGAGGTCGGTCGCGTTGGCGGACGGGTCGGCGGGGACGGCGGATGGGACGATGTGTTCGTTCACGGCAGCTCCTTCGGTACCGAACGATGGTTCGACAACCCTAACGCGACCTCGCCGGGAACGGTGCTGAAGGTGATCGGTCGTCGAGGATAGACTCGATCCTCGTGCAGGCAATCGGAATCGACATCGGCGGGACGAAGATCGCGGGCGGGGTGGTCACCGAGTTCGGCGAGATCGTCGCCGAAGAGCGAGTCGCGACGCCCGCGGGCGACGCGGGGGCGATCGTCGACGCGGTCGTCGACATGATCACCTCGTTGCAGGCACGTCACCCCGACGTCGTCGCCGCGGGCGTGGCTGCTCCCGGCTTCATCGACGCCGCCCAGTCGACCGTCTACTACACGCCCAACATCGCGTGGCGGAACGAACCCCTCCGGGCGCGGCTGTCCGAACGACTCGACCTGCACATCACGATCGACAACGACGCGAACGCCGCCGGCTGGGCCGAGTTCCGGTTCGGGGCCGGTCGCCTCGCCAGCGACATGACCATGCTCACCATCGGCACGGGGGTGGGCGGTGCCATCGTGGCGCAGGACCGCCTCCTGCGCGGGGGCTTCGGCACCGGCGGCGAGCTCGGCCACATGCGGATCGTGCCCGACGGCCTTCCCTGCGGCTGCGGGGCCCGCGGGTGCATCGAGCAGTACGGCTCGGGCCGCGCCCTGTTGCGGATCGCGGGTGAGGTCGCCGACGAGGGCGGCGTCGGCCGAGGCCTCGCCGATCTGCGCGCCGAGAGCGGCGAGCTCTCCGGCCACGACGTCAGCCTGTTGCTCCAGTCCGGTGACGCCGGCGCCGTCGAGGCCCTGCGCCGCCTCGGCACCTGGCTCGGTCAGGCCGCCGCGTCGCTGAGCGCGATCCTCGACCCGCAGGTCTTCGTCTTCGGCGGCGGCGTGGCGCAGTCCGGCGAGCTGCTGCTGGCACCCGTGCGCGCGGCGTACCTCGAGCACCTGCCTGCTCGCGGCTACCACCCCGAGCCCGACTTCGTGATCGCCGAGCTCGTGAACGACGCGGGGGTCGTGGGTGCCGCCGACCTCGCCCGCCTCCACGCCGGCGACCGCTAGACTCCCGACGCCCCGACGAGAGGAGCACCGATGCTCTACTGGTTCCTGAAGACGATGGTCGCGAGTCCGCTCGTCCTGTCGATCTTCCGACCGTGGGTCAGTGGTCGCGAGCACGTCCCGGCCTCGGGTGCCGTCATCTTCGCGAGCAACCACCTCTCGTTCGTCGACTCGATCTTCCTGCCGCTCGCCCTCGATCGGCGGATCTCCTTCCTCGCCAAGAGCGACTACTTCACCGGCAAGGGCATCAAGGGCTGGGCCATCCGGCTGTTCTTCACGGCCACGGGGCAGCTCTCCATCGACCGGTCCGGGGGCAAGGCCTCCGAGGCGTCGCTGGCGACGGGCCTGTCGGTCCTGCGCCGCGGAGAGCAACTCGGCATCTACCCCGAGGGCACCCGGAGCCCCGACGGCAAGCTGTACCGCGGCCGGACGGGGGTGGCGCGCATGATCCTCGAGGGCCACGTGCCCGTGATCCCCGTCGCCATGATCGGAACCGAGAAGGTCATGAGGACCGGGACCAAGATCCCGCGCCTGCACCGCGTCGGAATCGTCTTCGGCGAGCCGCTCGACTTCAGCCGGTTCGAGGGCATGGAAGGCGACCGGTTCATCCTGCGGTCCATCACGGACGAGATCATGTACGAGCTCAACGCCCTCAGCGGCCAGCAGTACAGCGACGTCTACGCGACCAGCGTGAAAGAGAAGCGCTCGACCCTTTCACGGTAGGCTCGCCTGTCGAGGTCGTTCGGCCTCGAGACCGTCAACTGGCAAGGAAGACCGTGGCCCAGCTCACCGAACCGTTCGTCGTCACCGATCCCGACGTGATCGACGGTCTCGACCATTGGCGCACGCTCCCCATCAAGCAGCAGCCCACCTGGCACGACGGTGCAGCCGTCGAGGCCGCTTCGGCCGAGCTGTCCACCCTGCCGCCACTCGTCTTCGCCGGCGAGGTCGACACCCTCCGCACGCGGTTGGCGTCGGCGGCCCGGGGCGAGGCGTTCCTGCTGCAGGGCGGTGACTGCGCCGAGACCTTCGCGGGAGCGACCGCCGACCAGATCCGTGACCGCGTCAAGACCATCCTGCAGATGGCGGTGGTCCTCACGTACGGCGCGTCCGTCCCCGTCATCAAGATGGGCCGCATGGCCGGCCAGTTCGCCAAGCCGCGCTCCAGCGACACCGAGACCCGTGACGGCGTCACGCTGCCGGCCTACCGCGGTGACATCGTGAACGGCTACGACTTCACCCCCGAGTCCCGGCGCGCGGATGCGTCTCGGCTGGTGAAGGGCTACCACACGTCGGCCTCGACGATCAACCTGATCCGGGCCTTCACGCAAGGCGGCTTCGCCGACCTCCGTCAGGTGCACAGCTGGAACAAGGGCTTCGCCAGCAACCCGGCCAACGCCCAGTACGAACACCTCGCCCGAGAGATCGACAAGGCGATCCGCTTCATGGAGGCGGCCGGGGCGGACTTCGACGAGCTCAAGCGCGTCGAGTTCTACACCAGCCACGAGGGCCTGCTCATGGACTACGAGCGACCCCTGACCCGGATCGACTCGCGCACGGGCACTCCGTACGTGCTCTCGTCGCACTTCGTGTGGATCGGCGAGCGGACCCGCGACCTCGACGGCGCCCACGTCGACTTCCTCTCCCGGGTGCGCAACCCGATCGGTGTGAAGCTGGGCCCGACGACGACCGCCGACGACATGCTGCGCCTCATCGACAAGCTCGACCCCGAGCGTGAACCCGGGCGTCTGACCTTCATCACCCGCATGGGCGCGGGCACGATCCGGGATGCCCTGCCTCCCCTCCTCGAGGCCATCAAGAAGGCGGATGCGACGCCCCTGTGGGTGAGCGATCCGATGCACGGCAACGGTCTGACGACGCCCACGGGCTACAAGACCCGGCGGTTCGAAGAGATCATGGACGAGGTGAAGGGGTTCTTCGAGGCGCATCGTGCGGCCGGGACGCACCCCGGCGGAATCCACATCGAGCTGACGGGTGACGACGTCACCGAGTGCCTGGGTGGTTCCGAGCACATCGACGAAGCGACGCTCGCCACTCGCTACGAGTCCCTCTGCGACCCGCGTCTCAACCACATGCAGTCGCTCGAATTGGCCTTCCTGGTGTCCGAAGAGCTCGCTGCGGACTGAGTCTCGTCGGCACGACGACGGCCCCGGGACCATCGGTCCCGGGGCCGTCGTCGTGTGGGTGGCCTCGACGTCAGGCGGCGTCGCGTGTCATTCCACCCGGTACGAAAGGGTGATGGTCGCGCCCTTGATGGCGGTCAGGCCGGCCTCGGGGTCGGTCGCGGTGACCGGCAGGCTGGCCTCCCAGTCGTAGAACGCGCAGGTGAAGGCCGTGCAGCTGGGGTAGCTCACCCGGAAGCCGAGTCCCTGCAACTGAGACGTGGCCGCGTCGATGGTCTTGCCTCGGACGTCCGGGATCGTGATGGGCGGTGGGCCCTTCGACACGACGAGGTTGACCGTGTCGCCCTGGTGGAGCGCCCCCTCGGCCTGTTGCTCGTAACGGATGACCTCCCCGGAGGCGACTCCGTCGCTGAACTCCGTCCCGCTCTCGACGCCCGTCAACTGGACCCCGGCGAGGGTGCTCTGGGCATCCGCCACCGAGAGGCCGGCCACGTCCGGAACGGGTCCGAGCGAGACGGTGAGCGTCACCGGCTGCTGCTCGCCGTACTGGGCAGCCCCGGCGAGATCGACCGGGGTGCCCGCATCGTCCACGCCGCTGATCGCGAGGACGGTGCCGGCGGCCGACGCGTCGAACTGGCTCGACGTGGGCTGCAGCGTGAAGTCCGAGAGCGCGTCCGTGGCAGCTTTCTCGGTCTCGCCGACGACCGTGGGCACCGGCAGCTGACGGGGTCCCTGGGAGACCACGAGGGTGATCGTGGAACCCTTCTGCACCCGGGTCGTGGCGTCGGGGTCCGTGCGTGTGACCTGGCCCGTGGGTACCACCGGGGAGAAGTCCGACCGGGGGTCGGGTGCGACGACGAACCCGGCCGACGTGAGGGCGGCCGATGCCGCGGCAGGGTCCTGTCCCGTCACGTCGGGGACGGACGCCTGGGCGCCGGGCCCGGAACCGAACCACCAGCCCACCCCTCCGGCGAGCAGGGCCACCACGACGACGAGGGCCATGAGCACGCGACCCCGACGTCGACGCCGGTCGGCGACGGCGGCGAGCGTCGTGGCGGCGTCGTCGGGTTCCGCCTGGACCGGTCCGGTCCGGTGCCGTGCCTTCGGCAGGATCTGCGTCTCGCCCGTGCCGACGGACGGCAGGACGGAGGTCGCGCCCGCGGCCGGGAGCACCATCGTCCTGTTGGCGGGCGGTCCCGACGGATCGGCGAGCACCCGTTGCACGTCGAGCAGCTGGTCGAGGAGGGCTCGGGCGTCGCGCGGGCGCTGCTCGGGGTCGCGTGCGGTGGCCCAGAGGACGAGCTCGTCCAGCTCGACCGGTACGCGAGGGTTCGCAGAACTGGGGGTGGGGACGGTGTCGTTGGCGTGCTGGTAGGCGATCTGCATGGGCTGGTCGCCCTTGTAGGGCTGCTCGCCCGTGAGCATCTCGTACATCATGATGCCGAGCGCGTAGATGTCGCTGCGGGTGTCGGCGATGCCGCGGGTCACGAGTTCGGGGGAGAGGTAGGCGATCGTCCCCAGCAGGGCGGCGCCCGTGGCCGTGTTGGCCGTCGCGGCGCGCGCCAGGCCGAAGTCGCCGATCTTGATGCGTCCGTCGTCGGCGAGGAGGACGTTCTCGGGCTTGAGGTCGCGGTGGACGATGCCGGCGCGGTGGGCGGCGGCGAGACCGGCGAGGACCGCCTCGAGGATGTCCATCGCCTGTTCGGGCGTGAGCACCTTGTGGTCCTGCAGGAGTTCTCGCAACGTGATGCCGGGCAGGTACTCCATGACGAGGTACGCCGAGTCGTCGTCCTGGCCCTGGTCGAAGACGTTGACGACGTTGGGGTGGGCCAAGCGGGCGGCCGAGCGCGCCTCCTGGATGAAGCGCTCCTTGAACGACGCGTCGTCGGCGAGGTGGCCGTGCATGATCTTGATGGCCACGCGACGCTCGAGTCGCAGGTCGGTGGCGAGGTACACCGTGGCCATGCCGCCTCGGGCGATGCGTGAACGGACCTCGTACCGGCCCTCGATGAGACGGCCGATCATCGGGTCAGTCTGGTTCACGCTCACCCTCGTGATTTTACGGACCGAGGGCCGCGCCGGCGCCTCAACTCACCGCACGGCGGCAAACCGCCCGACGCGCAGGTCGTCGGCGGTTCAGCGGAGGGTCGCGAGCCAGGTGGTGGCGGGAGCCTCCCACTTGGCGTAGGCGTCGGGGAACGCCGAGTACTGCACGGCCTGTGCCGCCTTCGTCAGGGACATCGACTGCCACCCCTTGACGTCGAGGAGGCCTCGCGTCTTGCCCGTGTTCGGGTTGCTCGCACCACCGAAGAAGAGCTTGGTCGCGTGCACCGGGTCGCGCAGCTGGGCGGGGGTTCCCCACCCCGTGCTCGGGCGCTGCTGGAACAGGCCGAGGGAATCCCGGTCGCCGTGGTCGAGGTTGCGCAGGCTGCTCTCTTGTGCGGCCGCGGCCAGGGCGATGACGATGGCACGGTCTCCGACCCCGAGCTGGCGTCCCACCGAGATGATGGTCCGGGCGTTGCCGGCCTGCTCGGCCGTCAGCGTCGCACTGACGCCCAACGGCGCGGCCGACGTCGACGCGACCACGGTCGTGGCGGTCGGCGCTGCGGCACCGGGCAGGGTGAGGGTCTTGCCGGCGTAGATGGTGCTGGTGAACGAGAGCCCGTTCGCGGCGAGCAGGGCCTTGACGCTCGTGCCCGACTTCGAGGCGATGGAGGCGATCGTGTCGCCCCGCTGGATGACGTAGCTGCCCACGGCGGGTCCTGCGGCAGGGGCCGGCGTCGTGGCGGTGGACGCGGACGATCCCGCGGGGACGGTCAGGGTCTGGCCCGGGTAGATGATGCTCGACAGTCCCAGCCCGTTCGCCTGGATGAGCGCGCTCGTCGTGACCCCGTGGGCTCGCGCGATGGAACTCAGCGTGTCCCCACGGACGATGACGTACCGGCCGCCCGTCGCCTTGACCGGGGCGGGCGCGGACGACGGTTTGGCGGCGGCACTCGTGGCGGCGCTCAGGCTCAGGGTCTGGCCCGGGAAGATGGTGGACTTCCAGCTGAGGCCGTTCAGGGCGAGCACCGACGCGGTGCTCAGGCCGAACGATCCGGCGATGCTCGCGACGGTGTCACCCGACTTGACGGTGTAGGTGGCCGGGGCGGCACCGAAGACGCGGGCCGAGCTCGCGGCGGTCTCGACGGTGGCCGCGGTCTTCTGCTCGGGTGCCGACAGTCGAGGGGGCAGCACGGGACGAGGAGACGCGTCGGGCTTCTTCGTCGGGCCCTGGTCGAGGGCGAACACGGGACCGGTGACGCCCATGCTGAGGGCCATGGAGCCCGCCAGGACGATGGGAACCGTGTTGAGCATGGACCGAGCCATGCGCGAGAGCGGTTTGCGCTCGTCGCCCCCACCGAGAGGGCCGAACGCACTCGTCGACCGGGCGTCCTGGGTCGTCGCGGACTCGGAGTCGGGGCGGGCGGGACTGACGTCGTTCATGGGCTGATCCTCGGTTCGGGGGCGGGGACACGGTCGCTGGGTGATCGGTGAGCCGCGGTGCCACGTCGTCCCAAGTTGGCACACGTGGATATCCAAGTCAATCAGTGGGACGCATGTTGCGCATGTGACTCGCCTCGGGGGAGGAGGTGGAGGAGGCGCGGCGAGGGTCACGAACCCGTGGCAAGGTTGTCGCGTGACCGATCTCTCTCAACGCCCCTGGTTCGCCGACACCGAATGGCTCACCGTGCCCGACCTCGTCGAGCGGCTCGGCCTCGGGGTGAGTCGCGTGCGTCGCCTGCTCGAGGAGCACGTCCTCGTCGGGACCCGCGTGGACGGCGTCACGAAGGTGCCGGCCGTCTTCCTCGACGGCTCCGAGCCGAGGCACGACCTCCGAGGCACCCTGACGGTCCTCTCGGACAACGGATTCGACGACGACGAGGCCATCGACTGGATGCTGTCCCACGACGAGGCGCTCGGCACGAGTCCCGTCGCGGCCCTCCAGGCCGGGCGCAAGGCCGAGGTCCGGCGCATCGCGCAGAGCCTGCTCTAGCCTCGACCCCGCACCGCCCCCGGCGGGCCGTCAGGCGACGGCCGTCGACCCGTGGGCGGGTTCAGGAGGCGCGGCGCGTGACGGTCTCGGCGAGTCGCGTCAGCTGCGTCCGTGCCGACGGCGCGAGTCCCGACCGATCGAGTGCGTGGACGGCACGCTCGACCTGATCGGTGATCGTCTGCTCGACGGCGTCGACGGCACCGCTGTCGCGCAGCGTCGCCTGCAGCATGCTGATCTGGTCGTCGTCGAGTTCGGGGTCACCGAGGAGTTCGTCGAGCAGGCGGACGGCCCCCGGGGGCAGGGCCCGACGAGCGGTCGCCACGAGGACCGTGCGCTTGCCCTCTCGGAGGTCGTCGCCTGCGGGCTTGCCCGTGACCGACGGGTCACCGAACACGCCGAGGAGGTCGTCACGCAGTTGGTAGGCGATGCCGAGGGGCAGTCCGAAGTGCCGCAGGGACTCGAGGGCGGTCCGGTCGGCACCGGCCATCGCCGCGCCCACGGTCAGTGGGGCCTCGACGCTGTACTTCGCGGACTTGTAGACGATGACGCGCTGGGCACGCGGCAACAGCTGCAGTTCGTCGACCGTCCGCCAGGCGTTCTCCTCGAGGATGTCGAGGTACTGGCCCACCGTGACCTCGGTCCGCATGCGGTTGAGCTCGAGGCGCGCCGCCCGGGCGGCCTCGCGGGACGGGAGGGAGTCGAGCGCCTCGCTCAGCAGCTCGTCGCTCCACGCCAGCAGCAGGTCGCCCATGAGGAGGGCGCCCGACCGGCCGAACGCCTCGGGAGACCCGAGCCAGGACCCCTCGCGGTGCAGGGCCTCGAAGCGCCGATGGGCCGCCGGCAGCCCCCGGCGCGTGTCGGAGTTGTCCATGATGTCGTCGTGCACGAGCGCCGCCGCGTGGAAGAACTCGAGCCCTGCCGAGGCGGTCATGACCGCGCCGATCTCGCGCTCGTCGCGGGCCTCGCCGAGCGGGTCGAAGCCCGTGTCGAGCCCGGCGACCGACTGCCAGCCCCAATAGCAGAAGAGAGCCCGGAAGCGCTTCCCACCCCGGAGCAGATCGCTCGAATAGAGGGAGAAGGGATCGAGGTCGGGAGCGATGCCCGCCAGGGCCGGACGCTGCCGCTCGAGGAACCGGTCGATGCGCTCTTGAACGACGTCCACTAACCGCGTACTCTCAGCCACGCTGCCTAGCCTAGCGATAGCTGTCGGGCATACACTCGCAGCTACTCATCGCGTCGATCCCGAGGCTCCCGCCTCGCGCTTGAGAGCCCGTGCTCGAAGGGAACACCAAGATGCCACTTTCCGAACAGGAGCAGCGACTCCTCGAAGAGATGGAGCGGAGTCTCTACAACAACGACTCCGACTTCGTGGCGACGGTCGGCAACCGCGGTGGCCGACCCAACTACACGCTGGTCGTGGTCGGGGTCCTCGGTGCGCTCGTCGGCATCGCCGTCATCGTCGCAGGCGTCATCTTCCGCCAACCGTTGATCGGCGTGGCGGGGTTCGTGGTCATGCTGGCCGGCGTCCTCTTCGCCATCGCGCCGCCCAAGCGCAAGGGCTCGCCGGCGGCTTCCGTGCCGTCCGCTCCCCGTTCCTCCACCTCGCGTCCGGCGCATCCCGCCAAGGGCGGTCTGATGGACCGTCTCAACGACCGGTGGGACCGCCGCCAAGACGGTGACGGGCGCGACGCCTAGCCTCCACGAGCACCACGACCTCAGGGGTCGGCCTTCGGGCCGGCCCCTTTTTCGTGCGCCGGATCGACCGGCGGGTCGTCTGCGACACGCAGGACGCGCCTCCTCGGGTCGTTTTCCCTCCACCGTCCTCCACCCGCGTGACCCCCGAACTGGAGCGGATCGCAGGCGAGACACGCGTGGTTGCACCCGCCTTTCCGTTGCTGGGTGGTGGGTTGTGGAGTAAAGTGGAGGTACGTGCCACAGAGGGGTGCGGGGCGAGGGGAGACGGGCGCATGTTCCTCGGCACCTATTCGCCCAAGCTCGACGAGAAAGGGCGCATCATCCTCCCCGCAAAATTCCGTGACGAACTGGCCTCCGGCCTCGTCATGACCCGCGGGCAAGAGCGGTGCGTCTACGTCTTCAGCCAGCGCGAGTTCGAAGACATGCACTCGCGCATCCGCCAGGCGCCGGTCACGAGCAAACAGGCCCGTGACTACATGCGTCTCTTCCTCTCCGGCGCGAGTGACGAGATCCCCGACAAGCAGCATCGGGTGACCATCCCGGCGACGCTGCGCGAGTACGCCGGTCTCGGTCGAGACCTCACCGTGATCGGCGCGGGCAACCGTGCCGAGATCTGGGCCACCGACGCGTGGAACACCTACTACGAGGCCCAGGAGGCCGAGTTCGCCAACACCACCGAGGAGGTGATCCCCGGGCTCTTCTAGCCCGTGGGCCCCGACCCTCAGCCGTCAGCCCTGGCGCACCTTCCCCGGTGCCAGGTCCCGACGGATGGGGATCAGGGCCGACGAGCACAGCCCGTGTCGTCATGGCCGATCAGATCCACACCCCCGTCCTCCTCGAGCGCACCCTCGAGCTCCTCGCCCCGGCCGTCTCGCGTCCCGGTGCCGTCGTCGTCGACTGCACCCTCGGCATGGGGGGCCACAGCGAAGCGATGCTGCAGGCCTTCCCCGAGCTCACGGTCGTCGGACTCGACCGCGACACCGAGGCCCTCGCCCTGGCCGGCGAGCGGCTCGCGCCCTTCGGCGAGCGTGCCCGCCTCGTGCACACGACGTACGACGGCATCGCCGAGGCTCTCGACGACCTGGACCTCGACACGGTCGACGGGGTGCTCTTCGACCTCGGCGTGTCGTCACTGCAACTCGACCGGGTCGAGCGCGGCTTCTCGTACTCGAAGGACGCCCCGCTCGACATGCGCATGGACCCCACCTCTCCCGTCACGGCGGAGCGCGTCCTCGCCGAGTACCCCGAGAGCGAACTGCGTCGCATCTTCTACCAGTACGGCGAGGAGAAGCTGGCTCCGCGGTACGCCCGACGGATCGTCGAGCACCGGGCCGACTCACCGCTCACCCGCAGCGGCGAGCTCGTCGACCTCCTGATCGCGGCGACGCCCATGGCGTTGCAGCGTGCCGGTCACCCCGCCAAGCGCGTGTTCCAGGCGCTGCGCATCGAGGTCAACGGCGAGCTGGCCTCGCTCGAGGCGGCCGTCCCGGTGGCCCTCGACCGTCTCGCCGTCGAGGGGCGGATCGTCGTGCTGGCCTACCAGTCCCTCGAGGACCGTTTCGTCAAGCGCGAGTTGGCCGCCCGCACGACGTCCACGGCACCGCAGGGTCTTCCGGTCGAACTGCCCGAGCACCGTCCCGACTTCCGCCTGCTCGTCCGCGGGGCCGAACTGGCCTCCGACGCCGAGCGCGACCTCAACCCCCGAGCCAAGCCCGTGAGACTGCGCGCCGCCGAACGAATCCGGAGAACAGCATGAGCAGCAACCTGGCCATCGCGACCCCGTCGACGCGTCCGCAGGCGTCGTCCACCCCGGTGGCGCGACCGGTCGAGATCGTCACGAGTCGGGCACAGCGACGGGCCCGGCCGAAGATCGCCTACGCACTCATCGCGACGGCGGCGCTGTTCGTCCTCCTGCTGGCCCAACTGGCCATCAGCATCGCCCTCAGCGACGGTGCGTACAAGATCTCCGACCTGCAGGCCGCCAAGACCGAGCTCGTCCGGGACCAGCAGAAGTACAGCGAGCAACGCGACGTCCTGTCCTCGCCGCAGAACCTCGCCGCCAACGCGGACGAACTCGGCATGGTCCGCAACTCGAACCCCGTCTACCTCGATCTCGCCACGGGCGCGGTCCACGGGTCACCCGCCCCCGCGGCGGGTGCCGACGAGGCGACGTCCGGCAACCTGATCCCGAACACCCTCCTCGAGGGCGTCCCGCTCACGACCAAGGCCCCCGCGACCTCCGCCGACGACGCCGCTGCCGGCACCGGTACCGGCACAGGCCCCGCCGCCACGTCCATCGGTGCTCCGACGACGGCGGGAGCCGCGGCCGTTCCGACCGACGCAGGCGCGGCGGACGGGGGATCGGCTGACGAGTCGGTAGCGTCGGGCGCGAACGAGCTGGCGGCTCCCCAGACCCGCTAGCGACGTGCCGTCACCGGTACATCGATCGACGACAGCGGGTCGGGCAGGCGCCCGGCCGCGGTGAGGAACCTCTCGTGAAAGCAGCTCCCCGAAGCCGCCGTCTCCGCGTGACGCTGGCGATGGCGCTGATCATCGCCCTCGTCGGCGTGTTCGTGGTGCGCCTGGCAGACATCCAGCTCGTGCAGGCGGCCGAGCTCAACGAGCAGTCCCAGAACAAGCGCGAGATCGTCCAGACGACCTACGGCGACCGTGGCGACATCACCGACGTGGACGGCACCGTGCTCGCCGGCAGCGTCACCCGGTACAACATCACGGCGGCTCCGGCGTTCGCCACGACGGCCAAGGTGAAGGGCGAGGACGGCAAGACCACCGAGCTGACCGTCGACCAGGTCGTCGAGCGCATCGCGAAGATCACCGGGGGCGACGCCGACACCATGACGAAGGCGTTGACCACCGACCCCGAGGCGAACTTCGCGTACCTGGTCAAGGGCGTCGACGTCGACGCCTTCCGTGAGGTCCGCGAGATGAACGTGTCGTGGGTGTACTTCCAGCGCCAGGCCGCGCGCACCTATCCCAACGGAGCGGTGGCGGGCAACCTCACGGGCTTCATCGGCACCGACGGTCCGCAGGCCGGACTCGAGCTGAGCCAGGACTCGTGCCTGGCGGGCACCGACGGCTCCGAGACCTACGAGCGCGGAGCCGACGGCGTCCAGCTGCCCGGCAGCACCGTCACGACCAAGGAGGCCGTCGCCGGTGGCACGCTCCGTCTCACCGTCGACAGCGACCTCCAGTACATGACCCAGCAGGCGCTGGGAGAGCAGGCCGAGGCCATCGGGGCCGAATCGGCCACTGCCGTCGTCATGAAGGCGAGCGACGCCTCGCTGCTCGCGGTCGCCGACTACCCGGCCGTCGACCCCAACGACGTCAACGGCACCGCCGTCGACGACCTCGGCAGCAAGGCCTTCACCTACTCGTACGAGCCGGGGTCGACCTTCAAGGCGATGACCGCTGCCATGCTGCTCGACTCGGGCAAGGCCGATCCCGCGACGCGGGCGACGGTGCCGTACTCGCGCACGTTCCCCTGGGGCGGCGAGATCCACGACGCGACCTTCCACCCGACCGAGAACCTCACGCTGACGGGCATCCTGCGCGACTCGTCCAACGTCGGGATCTCGCTGCTCGGCCAGTCGCTGTCGGCCCAGCAGCGTCACGACTACATGGTGAAGTTCGGTCTGAACGACCCGACCGGCGTGGCCTTCCTCGGCGAGCCCACGACGGGCATCCGGCCGGCCTCGCAGTGGGACCAGCAGACGAGCATCAACACGATGTTCGGGCAGGGTGTCTCGACGACGGCCATCCACATCGCGAGCATCTACCAGACGCTGGCCAACCACGGGACCCGTCTGCCGGTCAACCTCGTCGCCGGGTGCACGGCCCCCGACGGCACCGTCACCGAGACCCCCTCGGCCGAGGGCACGAGCGTCGTCTCCCCGTGGGCCGCCGACACGACCGTCAACATGCTCGAGAAGGTCGTCAGCGACGGCGACCTCAAGGACGTCCTGTCGATCCCCGGGTACCGCGTCGCCGCCAAGACCGGTACCGCCGAGGTCGCGCGCTCGGACGGAACCGGCTACGGTTCTGACCGCATCGTCTCGGTGGCGGGCATCGCTCCGGCCGAGAACCCGCAATACGTCGTCGTCGTGACCTTCACCAAGCCCAGTACCATCAAGACGTCGGCCGCTGCGGCGCCGACCTTCAACAAGATCATGTCCCAGGTCCTCGAGATGTATCGGGTCCCTCCGTCGACGGAGCCGGCACCCAGCCTGCCCGAGACCTGGTGAGAGAAGAGGATTCTTTGAGCGCCCGGATCCCCCCGGTCCTTCGACCGGAACATCCGTCGGCGAGGTCACTCGCCCAACTGGTCAGCGAGTTCGGACTCGAGCACGAGGGTTCCCTCGACGGCATCGAGATCACCGGCATCACGCTGAGCACGGCGGACCTCCACCCCGGCGACCTGTACGTGGGCGTGCCCGGCGCGCACCGGCACGGAGCCGAGTTCGCCGACCAGGCACGTGACGGCGGTGCCGTGGCCCTGCTGACCGACGCCGCGGGTGCCGAGCTGGCCCGGTCCAGCGGGCTGCCCGTCGTCCTCGTCGACTCGCCCCGGGCGGCCCTCGGCGAGCTCTCGGCCTGGATCTACCGCACCGACAGCGACGACGCGCCCCTGCTCCTCGCGGTCACCGGCACCAACGGGAAGACCAGCACGTCGTACCTGCTCGAGGGCGTCCTGCGCCAGCTGGGCCTCGTCACCGGTCTCAGCAGCACGGCCGAGCGTCACATCGGCGACCTCACCGTCGTCAGCCGCCTCACCACCCCCGAGGCCAGCGAGATGCACGCGCTGCTGGCCCGCATGCGCGAGAGCGAGGTGCGCGCGGTGGCCGTCGAGGTCAGTGCGCAGGCGCTCAGCCGCAACCGCGTCGACGGTCTCGTCTTCGACGTCGCCGCCTTCACCAACCTCAGCCACGACCACCTCGACGACTACGCCGACATGGAGGAGTACTTCCAGGCCAAGTTGCCGCTCTTCCAGCCCGACCGTGCCCGACGTGCCGTGGTGTCGCTCGACTCGCCGTACGGCCAGCGCGTGGTGGACAACGCCCGCATCCCCCTGACGACCATCACGATCCTCCCCGACGTCGAGGCCGACTGGACGATCGAGATCCTCGACGAGCAGGCCGCGTACACCGAGTTCCGCCTGTCGGGTCCCGAGCAGCGCTCGCTCGTGACGCGCGTCCCGCTGATCGGGTGGCACATGGTCGCGAACGCGGCCCTGGCGATCGTCATGCTGGTCGAGGCGGGCTTCGAGCTCGAGGCCATCGGCCAGGCCCTCGACGCGGACGGCGGCATCGTGGCCTACCTGCCCGGACGCACCGAGCGCGTCTCGGGCGACACCGGCCCCAGCGTCTACGTCGACTTCGGCCACAGCCCCGACGCGTTCCTGACCACGCTCGCCGCGGTCCGCACCTTCACACCCGGCAAGGTCATCATGCTGTTCGGCGCGGACGGCGACCGCGACACGACGAAGCGCGGTGAGATGGCCCGGGTGGCCGCCGCCGGTTCCGACATCCTGGTCGTGACCGACCACCACCCCCGCTTCGAAGACCCGGCCTCGATCCGCAAGACCCTCGTCGACGCCGCCCGCGAGGCCTACCCCGAGCACGAGATCCACGAGGTCAGCCCGCCCGAGGCCGCCATCCGTGCGGCCGTGGCCCTGGCCGGTGCGGGGGACTCGATCCTCTGGGCCGGCCCCGGCCACCAGGACTACCGCGACATCCGTGGCGAGCGAACCCCGTACTCCGCTCGCGACGAGGCCCGAGCGGCCCTTCGCGAAGCCGGGTGGTCCGAGTGATCGCGCTCACGCCCCTCCAGATCGCCGAGATCACCGGCGGACGCCTGGTCCACCCCGAGGAGGCGCGGGTCGCGACCCCGGTCGACGGCACCGTCGAGACCGACTCGCGTCTGGTCACCCCGGGGTCCGTCTTCTTCGCCCTGCGTGGTGAGGTCACCGACGGCCACCTCTTCGTCGAGGCCGCCACCGCGAACGGCGCGGCTTTGGTGGTCGCCGAGCGCGAGGTCGACACGACCGCGCCGCTCGTCGTCGTCGACGACGGAGTCGTCGCGCTGTCGCGCCTCGCCGCCGCCGTCGTCGAGCACGTCCGAGGTCTCGGCCGGCTCAAGGTCGTCGGTGTCACGGGCTCCAACGGCAAGACGAGCACCAAGAACATGCTGCGCGCCGTCCTGAGCGACGTCGCGGCCACCGTCGCGCCGCAGGGGTCGTTCAACAACCACGTCGGCGCTCCGATCTCGATGCTGCGCATCGACGAGGCCACCGAGTACCTGGTCGTCGAGATGGGTGCGAGCGGGCCGGGCGAGATCGCCCGTCTCGTCGACATCGCCCGTCCCGACACAGGGGTGGTGCTGAAGGTCGGCCTCGCCCACGCGGGCGGCTTCGGCGGCATCGAGGGCACCCGTGCGGCCAAGGCCGAGATGGTGACCGACCTGCCCGCCACGGGGACGGCCGTCCTCAACGCGGACGACGATCGCGTCGCGGGCATGGCGTCCGTGACCGCCGCCCGGGTCGTGACCTTCGGGCAGAGCCCGTCGGCCGACTACCGGGCGTCCGACATCGACGTCTCGGCCGCCGGCACGTCCTTCACCTTCGAGCACGGCGACACGAGTCGCCGGGTGTCGCTGCGCATCCTCGGCGAGCACCACGTGATGAACGCCCTGGCGGCCCTCAGCGTCGTCGGCGAGTGGGGCGTCGACCTCGACCGGGCCGTCACGGTCCTCGAGGGCGTGACGCGGGCCGAGCGTTGGCGCATGGAGGTCCTCGACGCGCCCGGCGGCGTCACCGTCGTGAACGACGCCTACAACGCGAGCCCCGACTCGGTCGCCGCGGCCCTGAAGACGCTCGCCCAGATCACGGGTCCCGACCATCGCTCGGTGGCCGTCCTCGGCGAGATGGCCGAGCTCGGCGAGTACGCACGGGACGAGCACGACCGCGTCGGCCGACTGGTCGTCCGGCTGAACGTCCGCCAGCTCGTGGTCGTCGGCCACGAGGCGCGGCACATCCACATGGCGGCGGGCCTCGAAGGCTCGTGGGACGGAGAAAGCGTGCTGGTCGACACGATCGACGAGGCCTACGACCTCCTGCAGGGCACCCTGCGAGCCGGGGACGTCGTCCTCGTGAAGTCGTCCAAGTCGGCCGGCCTGCGCCTCCTGGGCGACCGTCTGGCCGGGGTGACCGCATGATCGCGCTGTTGATCGGCGGCGGGTTCTCCCTCGCGTTCACGCTGCTGATGACGCCGGCGTTCATCAAGCTCTTCCACCGCCTCGGCTGGGGCCAGTTCATCCGCGACGACGGTCCGCAGTCGCACCACACGAAGCGCGGCACGGCGACCATGGGCGGCATCGTCCTGATCATCGGCACGGTGCTCGGCTACTTCATCGGTCACCTGGCAGGCCGGGACGAGCTCACGCTCAGCGGGATGCTCGTCCTCTTCATGATGGTCGGCCTCGGCGTGGTCGGGTTCCTCGACGACTTCCTCAAGGTGCGCAACCAGCGCAGCCTCGGGCTCGGCGGCTGGGCGAAGATCGCCGGGCAGGTCGTCGTGGGGGCGGTGTTCGCCGTCCTGGCGCTCTCGTTCACGAACGATCGCGGTCTCGCACCCGCGTCGACGATGATCTCCGGCCTCCGGGACATCCCGTGGCTCGACTTCATGTTCTTCGGGACGATCATCGGCGGCGGCTTGTTCCTGATCTGGGTCGTCCTGATCACCGTGAGCACCTCGAACGGCGTCAACGTCGCCGACGGCCTGGACGGCCTCGCCACGGGTGCGTCGATCCTCGCGATCGCGTCGTACATCTTCATCGGCTTCTGGCAGAACAACCAGCTCTGCACCAGCGTGCGTCTCGACGAGGCCACGCGGGGCGCCTGCTACCAGGTGGCCGACCCGCTCGACCTCGCCGTGGTCGCCGCCTGCATCTGCGGTGGGCTCATCGGGTTCCTCTGGTGGAACACCTCGCCCGCACAGATCTTCCTGGGCGACACCGGGTCGCTCGGCCTCGGCGGGGCGCTGGCCGCCCTGGCCATCCTCAGCCGCACCGAACTGCTGCTCGTCCTGATCGGTGGTCTCTTCATCGTGGTCACGGGGTCGGTGATCCTGCAACGCGCGTACTTCAAGATCACGAAGGGCAAGCGCATCTTCCTGATGAGCCCCCTGCACCACCACTTCGAGCTCAAGGGCTGGGCCGAGGTGACCGTCGTCGTCCGCTTCTGGATCATCGCCGGGCTCTTCGTCGCCGCCGGCGTCGGCACCTTCTACCTCGAATGGATCCTCCGCACCTCATGAGCGACGGCAGCACCGCCCCCCTCGTCGAGCGACTGGCCGGGCTCGACAGCTGGCACGCCGACTGGTCGGGCCTGCGCGTGGCCGTCCTCGGGCTCGGCGCGACCGGTTTCTCGGTGGCCGACACCCTGGCCGAGCTGGGCGCCGACGTCCTCGTCGTGGCACCCGCGGTCGATCCCGACAAGGCCGAACTGCTGCAGCTGATCGGGGCGCGTCTCGACGAGGTCGAGTCCCTCGAGGCGCCCTCGTCGACGCTCACGGCCTTCGACGCGCAGCTCGTGGTCGCCAGCCCGGGCTTCGCCCCGCATCACCCCCTGGTCCGGTGGGCCGTCGGGTCGGGGCTGGCCGTCTGGGGCGACGTCGAACTCGCCTGGCGCGTCCGCGACAAGGTGGAGCGCGTGGCCGACTGGGTGCTCGTCACGGGGACCAACGGCAAGACCACGACGACGCAGCTGGCGGCGGCGATGGCCGCCGCGGACGGCCGTCGCGTGGCGCCCTGCGGCAACATCGGCGTCCCCGTCCTCGACGCGGTGCGCGACCCCGACGGCTTCGACCTGTTCGTCGTCGAGCTCTCCAGCCACCAACTGCACTATCTGCCCACCGAGGGCCCCGGTGCCCTCCGGCCCCGCGCCTCCGTCTGTCTCAACCTCGAGGCGGACCACCTCGAGTGGCACGGCGGCGTGGACGCCTACCGTGCCGCCAAGGCCAAGGTGTACGAGAACACGGTCGTGGCCTGCGTCTACAACAAGGATGACGAGGCCACCCTCCGCATGGTCGAGGAGGCGGACGTCGAGGAGGGCTGCCGCGCCGTGGGCTTCGGGCTCGACGCCCCGGGGCCGAGCGAGGTCGGCATCGTGACGGGCGACGGCGTCGCCGTGCTGGCCGACCGTGCGTTCCTCGCCGAGCGTCGGACCCAGGCGCTCGAACTGACCACCCGGGAGGCGCTCCAGGGTGTCGGTCTCGGGGCCGACCACCTCGTCGAGGACGTGCTCGCCGCCGCCGCGCTCGTGCGTGCGGTGGGTGTCGCCCCCGTCTCGATCCGCGACGCCCTCGCCGGCTTCGCGGTGGACCACCACCGCACCGAGGTCGTGGCCGAGTCCGGCGGAGTGACGTGGGTGGACGACTCGAAGGCGACCAACCCCCACGCCGCGCGCGCCTCCTTGACGGCCTTCCCGTCGGTCGTGTGGATCGTCGGTGGCCTCTTCAAGGGCGTCGACGTCGAGCCGCTCGTCCTCGAGTCGACGGGCGCCGTCCGGGCGGCCGTGTTCGTGGGCGTCGACCGTGAGCCCCTCCGGCAGGCCTTCTCCCGACACGCGCCCGGCATCCCCGTCTTCGAGGTCGACGCCACCGACACTGGGCAGGTGATGCCGACGGCCGTGCGCCTCGCCGCGAGCGTGGCCCGACCCGGAGACACCGTGCTCCTCGCCCCGGCGGCGGCGTCCATGGACCAGTTCACCGACTACACGGCCCGCGGGCGATCCTTCGCCCAAGCCGTACACGAACACTTGAGGGGTGACGTCGATGGCCAACCCGCCGTCCAGCCTCCCGCGCCGTCGGCCGACTGAGTCGGGTCGCACGAGCCGCGGGCCCGTCCGGCCGACCGACGACGCGTCGACCGGGCTGGGGTCCTCGAAACGCACCGCCGGTGCGGTCGTCCGCGTCAAGAAGCTCTTCGCCGCCGAGACCGGCTCGTACTTCGTGATCCTCGGCACGACGTTGTTCATGGTCGTGCTCGGGCTCGTCATGGTGCTCTCGTCCTCGTCGGTCGAGCAGTACATCTCGTCGCGTCACACGTCGTTCTTCGGCGCGTTCATCCGACAGGGCACGTACGCGGCCGTGGGCATCCCGCTCATGCTCATCGTGTCGCGGCTGCCCGTGTCGTTCCTCAAGCGCTGGGCGTGGCACGTCCTCGGCGCGACGATCGTCCTGCAACTCCTCGTCTTCTCGCCCCTCGGCTACGAGATCGGGGGCAACCGCAACTGGATCGACCTCGGCTCGTTCACGGCGCAGCCCTCCGAGGCCGTCAAGCTCGCGTTGGCGATCTGGCTCGGCATGATCCTCTCCGTCAAGCGCGACCTGCTCGACGACTGGAAGCACCTGGCGATCCCGCTCGTGCCCGTGGCCGGCGTCGCGATCGGTCTCGTCGTGCTCGGCGGCGACCTCGGGACGACCATGATCATGCTCCTGCTCGTCTTCGCGGCCGTCTGGTTCGCCGGCGTCCGTCTGCGCTACCTGCTCGCGCCGCTCGCGTTCCTGGCGGTCGTCGTGCCCCTGATCGCCCAGGGCTCCAGCTCGCGCAACTCACGCATCGCCGCCTGGCTGTCGGGCTGCACCGATTCGAGCCAGTACCAGGCCGAGTGCTGGCAGACCCTGCACGGCACCTGGGCGCTGGCCTCGGGGGGACTCTTCGGCGTCGGCCTCGGCAACTCGAAGTCGAAGTGGTCCTGGCTGCCCGAGGCCGACAACGACTTCATCTTCGCCATCGTCGGTGAAGAGCTCGGGTTGATCGGTGCGATGGTCGTGTTGGCGCTGTTCATCGTCCTCGCCGTGGGCTTCGTCAAGATCATCCGTCGCACCAACGACCCCTTCGTCCGCGTGACGACCGGGGCCATCACGGCGTGGATCATCGGCCAGGCGCTCGTCAACATCGCGGTCGTGCTGGGGCTGCTGCCCGTGCTGGGCGTCCCTCTACCGCTCATCTCGGCGGGTGGGTCGGCGTTGATCGTCACGCTCGTGGCCATCGGCGTGGTGCTCTCGTTCGCCCGGGTGCCCGAAGAGGCCGACGCGCCGCAGGGGCTCCCGCGACAACGGGTAGGGTCTCTGCGGTGACGACGTATCTCCTCGCCGGCGGTGGCACCGCCGGGCACGTGAACCCCCTCCTCGCCGTGGCCGATCGGCTCCGACGACGCGAGCCCGACGCGACCGTCCTCGTGCTCGGCACGGCCGAGGGGCTCGAGGCCCGGCTCGTCCCGCAACGCGGATACGAGTTGTTGACCGTGCCCCGGCTTCCCTTCCCCCGGAAGCCCTCGGCGGCGGCCCTGCGTTTCCCGGGCCGACTCGCGGGTGCGATCGACGGCATCCGGTCCCTGCTCGCACAACACGACGTCGACGTCGTCGTGGGATTCGGCGGCTACGCAGCCGCCCCCGCCTACGTCGCCGCATGGCGGTCGAAGGTGCCCGTGGTCGTCCACGAGGCCAACGCGAAGCCCGGCATGGCCAACGTGCTCGGCTCGTTCCTCTCGTCCCACGTCGGCGTCGTCTTCCGCTCCACCCGCCTCCGGGGTGGACGGCAGGTCGGCATGCCGTTGCGTGACGAGATCGAGTCCCTCGACCGGCGGGCCCACCGCGACGAGGCCGTCGCGGCGTTCGACCTCGACCCCTCGCGTCCGACGCTGCTCGTCACGGGAGGCTCGACCGGTGCCCGGCGCCTCAACGAGACCATGTCGAAGGCAGCCGTCAGCGTGCTCGGCGCCGGCTGGCAGATCCTGCACATCACGGGTGAGAAGTCCGACCTCACCTCGACCGATCTCGACGGCCACCACCTGGTCCGGTACTGCGACCGCATGGACCTCGCGCTCTCGGCGGCCGACTTCGTCGTCTCCCGGGCCGGTTCGGCGACGGTGAGCGAGCTCACCGCGCTCGGCCTGCCCTCGGCGCTCGTGCCCTACCCGGTGGGCAACGGCGAACAGCGACACAACGCCACCGACGTCGTCGGTGCCGGGGGAGCACTGCTCGTCGCCGACGCCGATTTCACGCCCTCGTGGGTCGAGCGCACGCTCGTCCCGCTGCTGCTCGACCGGGCCGTCGTGGCCGACATGGCGGTCCGTGCCGCCTCGGTCGGAGTGCGCGACGGCACCGACCGCACGGTCGACCTCGTCCTCGACGCCGTGGGCCGCGCCTCCTCGTCCTCCCAGAACTCCGACCTCAGCGAGACATCATGATCAAGCCCGACCTCGACCAGCCGATCCCCGCCGAACTCGGCGCCGTCCACTTCGTCGGCATAGGCGGCTCCGGCATGAGCGGCATCGCCCGCGTGTTCCTCGCCGCCGGCCACCGGGTCACGGGGTCGGACGCCCGTGACAGCGCAGCCGTCGAGTCGCTCCGGTCGCTGGGCGCCGAGATCTCCATCGGTCACGACGCCGCCAACGTCGGCGACGCCGACACGCTCGTGGTGACCGGTGCCCTCTGGCAGGACAACCCCGAGTACCAGCTCGCGCTGACGAAGGGCCTGCCCGTCCTGCACCGTTCGCAGGCACTCGCCTGGCTCATCGGGCAGCAGCGGCTCGTGTCGGTGGCCGGAGCGCACGGGAAGACCACGTCGACGGGCATGATCGTCACCGCCCTGCTCGCCGCCGGGCACGACCCGAGCTTCGTGAACGGCGGGGTCATCCAGTCTCTGGGCGTCAGCGCCCGCGGCGGCGACGACGACCTCTTCGTCGTCGAGGCCGACGAGTCCGACGGGTCGTTCCTGCTCTACGACACCTCGGTCGCCCTGATCACCAACGTCGACGCCGATCACCTCGACCATTACGGCTCGCACGAGGCGTTCGACGACGCCTTCGTCCGGTTCGCGTCGGCCGCGCGCGAGTTCGTCGTGGTCTCGAGCGACGACGCCGGTGCCGTCCGTGTCGCCGGGCGTCTCGACCACCCGCACGTCGTGACCTTCGGCGCAGCCGCCGACGCCGACGTGCGCCTGAGCGACGTCGCCTCGACCGGTCCGGTCTCGTTCACGCTGCACGCCGAGGGGCGTTCGTGGCCCGTGCAGTTGCGCGTGCCCGGGCGGCACAACGCCGTCAACGCCGCCGGTGCCTTCGCCGTCCTCGTCGGTCTGGGGGTCGACCCCGAGGCCGCCATCGCAGGTCTCGAGACCTTCGGGGGCACCGAGCGGCGGTTCGAGCTCCACGGTGTCGTCCGGGGCGTCAGCGTGTACGACGACTACGCCCACCACCCCACCGAGGTCGCCGCCGCCCTGCAGGCCGCGCGCTCCGTGGTGGGCGACGGGCGCCTCATCGCCGTGCACCAACCCCATCTCTACAGCCGGACGCGGATGATGGCCGGCGAGTTCGCCGAGACCTACGAGCGCCTCGCGGACCACACCATCGTGCTCGACGTGTACGGTGCGCGCGAGGACCCCGAGCCCGGCGTCACCGGCGCGCTCGTGTCCGAACGCTTCGCCGACCCCGACCGCGTGGACTTCGTGTCCGACTGGCAGGCCGCGGCCGACCGCACCGCCGAGGTCGCGCGCGACGGGGACTTCGTCATCACGCTCGGTTGCGGCGACGTCTACCGCATCGTGCCGCAACTGCTCGGCTCGCTCGACGCGGCTCACGAGCCCGTCGTCGCCGTCGCGGAGGACTCCGCGGAGTGACTCGTCACAGCAGGTCCGTGGCGTCGGGGGCCCTCCGATGAAGCGGCCCGACGGATTCGACGAGCCGGAACCCGCCGCGACCCCGCCGGCGGCCCCGACCCGACGTCGGCGAGGCCGGGACTCGGACGCCACGGGGCCCGTCCCCGTCGTGGGCGATCCGCGTCCTCCGCGCGTGGCGACGGGTGGCTCGACGGCGCAGGGCGACGGGGGCACCGGCCCGTCGTCGTCCCCGTCCACGCTGAGGGATCGTCTCGGGACGGTCGCCGGAGCCCCTGCGGCCTGGCGTGACCGCGTGTCGAAGCCCGCGTCCACGGACGCGACCGACTCGCGCGCGACGGGCGCCCCCGGCGGCTCCGAGCCGCCGCGCATCGAGGCACCCGACGGCACGGCCGCCGAGGCCAAGGCGCGAGCCGCCGCGGCCCGCAAGCAGGCACGTCGGGCGTCGAGCGAACGGAGGCGCGTCGAGCGCGTCGAGGTCCGTCGCTTCACGCGTCGCAGCCGACACCGTCGGGCGACCCTGGTGTCGCTCGGGGCCGTCGTCCTCCTCCTCGTCGCGTCCGTCGCGGTCGCCGTGTTCTCCCCGCTGCTGTCGTTGCAGACCATCCGCGTCGAAGGGACCGAACGCGTCGACGCCTCGGCGGTTCAGACGGCACTCGACGGACAGCTCGGGACGCCCCTCGCGATGATCGACTTCGACGAGGTCACCCGCGAGCTCGCGGCCTTCCCCCTCATCGCCAGCTACGTGACAGAGACCGCTCCGCCGCACACGCTCGTCGTCCGCATCCAGGAGCGCCAGCCCGTCGCCACGGTCGCCGCGGGGGAGGGCTTCGAACTCGTCGACCCGGCCGGCGTCGTCGTGCAAGAACTCGACGCCCGGCAAGAGGGGGTGCCCCTCGTCGACGTCGGGGGAGCGGCCCTGGACGGCCCCGCGTACCGCTCGGTCGCCGAGGTGCTGTTGGCGCTGCCGGTCACGCTGCGGTCCACCGTCGACACCGTGACCGCCTCGACGGCCGACGACGTGACCCTGCAGCTCACCTCCGGTGAACGGGTCGTGTGGGGCAGCGCCGACGAGTCGGCGAAGAAAGCTCAGGTGCTCGCGGGGCTGATCGCGGACCAGGCACGCCGCGACCCGGGCGCGAGCGTCGAGTACGACGTGTCCGCCCCCGACAACGGGATCATCAGGACGAGATGAGAGGGTGTGTTCGCGACACGCTGGACACCCTGGCGACGACGCCTGCAGCGCACCCATACCTTGTGACTGCAGAACTTGCATACCATGTACAACTTTAACCTTCAACTGCAGAGTTAAGGTTCAAGCGGAGGCCCGGACGTGACAACGAACCATAACTACCTAGCCGTGATCAAGGTCGTCGGTGTCGGCGGCGGTGGCGTCAACGCCGTCAACCGCATGATCGAACTCGGGCTCCGCGGGGTGGAGTTCATCGCCATCAACACCGACGCCCAGGCGCTGCTGTTGAGCGATGCCGACGTCAAGCTCGACGTCGGTCGCGAGCTCACCCGGGGCCTCGGCGCCGGTGCCGACCCCGAAGTCGGCCGCCGTGCGGCCGAGGACCACGCCGAAGAGATCGAAGAGGCCCTCGCGGGGGCCGACATGGTCTTCGTCACGGCCGGCGAAGGCGGTGGCACCGGTACGGGCGGCGCCCCGGTCGTCGCCCGCATCGCCAAGTCGATCGGCGCCTTGACCATCGGTGTCGTCACGAAGCCCTTCGGCTTCGAGGGCAAACGCCGCCAGGCCCAGGCCGAGGCCGGGGTCGCCGCCCTGAAGGACGAGGTCGACACCCTCATCGTCGTCCCCAACGACCGTCTGCTCGAGATCAGCGAACGCGGCATCAGCATGGTCGAGGCCTTCGGCACGGCCGACCAGGTGCTCCTCGCCGGTGTCCAGGGCATCACCGACCTGATCACCACGCCCGGTCTGATCAACCTCGACTTCGCCGACGTCAAGTCGGTCATGCAGGGCGCGGGTTCGGCCCTCATGGGCATCGGTTCGTCGCGGGGTGCCGACCGCGCCATCAAGGCGGCAGAGCTGGCCGTGGCGTCCCCGCTGCTCGAGGCGAGCATCGACGGTGCGCACGGCGTGCTGCTGTCCATCCAGGGCGGTTCGAACCTGGGCATCTTCGAGATCAACGACGCAGCCCGTCTGGTCCAAGAGGCCGTCCACGCCGAGGCCAACATCATCTTCGGTGCCGTGATCGACGACACCCTCGGCGACGAGGTGCGCGTGACGGTCATCGCGGCCGGCTTCGACGGTGGCGAGCCCTCGACCAAGGTCAAGGACCGCCGCTCGAGCTTCGTCGACTCCGACGGCCCCACGGCGACGTCGGTCGCCGGTGTCTCGGCCATCGCCGACAGCGGTGCCACGCACGAGCCCGCCGCCTGGAAGCGGCCCGAAGAGCCTGCGACCCAGGCCGTCGACCCGGCCTTCGACGACGGTGACGACGACCTCGACGTCCCGGACTTCCTCAAGTAACGACGAGTGACCGACACGATGAGTGTCGACGGCGACCTGGGCGAGCGTCTCGCCCGGGTCGTCGCGGCCGTCGACGGTGCCTGCGCCGCCGTGGGGCGGTCCCCGGACGAGCTCACGACGATCGTCGTCACGAAGTTCCACCCACCCGGCCTGATCCGGGCGTTGTACGCCCTGGGGGTCCGCGACGTCGGCGAGAACCGTCATCAAGAGGCCCAGGCCAAGGCCGCCGAGCTGAGCGACCTCGAGGGGCTCCGATGGCACTTCGTCGGTCAGTTGCAGTCGAAGAAGGCGCGGCAGGCCCGGCGCTACGCACACGCCGTGCACTCGCTCGACCGTGACTCCGTGGTCGACGCCCTGTCCGACGACTCCGGTTCCGTCGTCGACGGATTCGTCCAGGTCAACCTGACCGACGACCCCGGCCGCGGGGGAGTGGCCGAGCGCGACGTCGAGCGGCTGGCCGAGAGAGTCCTCTCGACCCCGGGGTTGCGACTGCGGGGCGTCATGGCCGTCGCCCCCTTGGACGAGGAGGCGCGACCCGCCTTCGCGCGCCTCCGGGCGGTCTCCGAGCGGGTGCGGTCCCTCGAGGCCACGGCCGACGCGATCTCGGCCGGCATGTCGCCCGACTTCGCCGAGGCCGTCGCCGAGGGCGCGACACACCTACGGATCGGCACGGCAATCACGGGTTCTCGCCCCGATGCTCGTTAATGTCGGACCTGACGATCCACTGACTCGGAGGAACACCATGGCCAACCCGCTGCGCAAGACGATGGTCTACCTGGGCCTCGCCGACGAAGAGCTCGAGTACGACGAGCAGCCCCACGAGCGAGCGCAGCCCCAGCAGTCGTCGCGACCGCAGGCGGCCTCTCAGGCTCCGGCTCCCGTCGCCCCGGTCCATTCGGCTCCCACTGCCGCCCCCGCGCCCACCCGCGCCCCCGTGACGCCCCTGCGTCGCTCCTCGCCCCCGAAGAACACGGTGCCCCACGACATGAACGAGATCCTGACGGTCCACCCCCGCGAGTACAAGGACGCCCAGGCGATCGCCGAGAGCTTCCGTGACGGCATCCCGGTGATCATCAACCTGTCGCAGATGACCGAGGCGGACGCCCGTCGTCTGGTCGACTTCGCCAGCGGACTCTCGCAGGGGCTGTACGGCAAGATCGAGCGCGTGACCAACAAGGTCTTCCTGTTGTCACCGGCGCACATCGCGGTGAGCGGCGAGCAGGCTGAGGTAGAATCCGACATCGAAGCGTCGTTCTTCGCCCAGTCCTGACGAGTCCGTCGTCGCGGCTCCTCCGCGTCGACGTGCCGACCTGCCCGCCCGCGAGTCCCCTCGCGCCGACTCGTGTGAGCTGATGACCCCCCGATGATCACTTACCTGATCGCCACGATCGCGTACTACGCACTGCTGATCTTCTTCTTGCTCATGTGGGCGCGGTTCGTGCTCGACCTGGCGCAGTCGTTCAGTCGCGGCTGGCGACCCAAGGGGCCCGTCCTCGTGCTGGCCGAGGTGGCCTACACCGTGACCGACCCGCCCATCCGTCGTGTGCGCAAGATCCTGCCGCCCGTGCGGCTCGGTTCGGTCGCACTCGACTTCGGCTGGAGCATCATCATGCTGGCCGTGATCATCCTGATGAGCGTCGCCTCCGGGCTCCGCACCTTCGGCTGACCACGTCGTCGGCGAGTGACAGGGTAGGCTCACTGCAGCGCCCGAACGGCACGACCCCGGCCCGACCGGGTCCCGTTCCTCTACGGTGTAGAAGAACGACACAGACCACGATCACACGATCCAACAGATGCACGAGGTGACGGCAATGGCTTTGACGCCGGAAGACGTAGTCAACAAGCGGTTCCAGCCGACGAAGTTCCGCGAGGGATACGACCAGGACGAGGTCGACGACTTCCTCGACGAGGTCGTCGCCGAGCTGCGACGTCTCAACCAGGAGAACGACGAGCTGCGCCAGCGACTCTCGTCGGGTGAGTCCGCTCCCGCGACGCAGGCCGCCCCCGTGTCGGCCCCCGTGGCCAGTGCGCCGGCTCCTGCGTCGGCACCCGCTCCCGCCTCGGCTCCCGAGGCCGTCGAGCCCGAGCCGGTCGTCGAGCCCGAGCCCGTCGTGGCGGCCCCCGCCGCCGTCGCGTCCGCTCCCGCCTACTCCGCCCCGGCCGTGTCCGAGGCCGACGAGACCAGCAGCACCAACAGCCTGCTGCAGCTCGCCCGCCGTCTGCACGAAGAGCACGTCCGCGAGGGTGTCGAGAAGCGTGACGCTCTCATCGCCGAAGGCCACGCCACCGCCGCACGTCTCGTGTCCGAGGCCGAGACGAAGTCGCGTGACATCGTCGGTGCCGCCGAGACCCAGCAGCGCGAGATCCTCGAGCGCCTCAACACCGAGCGCTCGAGTGTCGAACGTCGCATCGACGACCTGCGGTCGTTCGAGCGTGACTACCGCTCCAAGCTCAAGAGCTACATCGAAGGTCAGCTCCACGAGCTCGACGGCGACGGCACGGGTGAGGCCGCCCGGTCGACACCGGCCAGCGCCCAGGGCTTCGGCTCGAACTAAGGTCTTGTCGAGCGACAAGCCCACCACGAAGGCCAGCGTCCGCGTTCTCGCGACGCTGGCCTTCGTCGCGGTCGTGGCCTACGGCCTCGACCAGGGCACCAAACTGCTGGTCACCCGCACCCTCGTCGAAGGCGCTTCCGTCGACGTCGTCGGCGACTTCTTCCAACTGCACTTCGTCAAGAACCCCGGCGCCGCCTTCTCGTTCGCGAGCGGTTCGACGTGGATCTTCTCGATCGCCGCCGCCGGTGTCGCCGTCGCGATCCTGATCGTGGCCCGGCGCATCCGATCGCTGGCCTGGTCGATCATGCTGGGCATGCTGCTCGGTGGCACCCTCGGCAACCTCACCGACCGCCTGCTCCGAGAGCCCTCCTTCGGGCAGGGACACGTCATCGACTTCATCTACTTCCCGTCCCTCCTGCCGGCCATCTTCAACGTGGCGGACGTCTTCATCGTCTCGAGCATGGGGTTGCTCCTCCTGCTCACGTTGCTGGGCATCGGGCTCGACGGCACGCGCACGCCGAGCACGAAGAAGGCTCGGCGTTCGGCGGAGGACGGGCAGGACGGCGGTTCGCCGGTCGTCGACCCGGCGCCGGACGGCCAGCCGACGACTCCTGACGGTGAGCCGAGTGCTTCTGCCGACACCGCGCCTCCTGCCGACCGCCGGAGAGATTCGTGAGCGAGACGCGCGCCCTCCCGGTGCCCGACGGGCTCGCCGGCGAGCGTGTCGACGCCGCCCTGGCGAAGTTGCTCGGCTTCAGCCGCACGTTCGCGGCCGAGGTCGCTGCCTCGGGTGGGGTGACGGTCGACGGTCGCACCGCCGGCAAGTCGGACCGGCTCGAGGCCGGTGCGTGGCTCGACGTCACCTGGTCACCGCGCGAGGCCCCCGCCGTGGTAGCCGTCGACGTACCGGGCATGGCAGTCGTGCACGACGACGACGAGATCGTGGTCGTCGACAAGCCCGTCGGCGTCGCTGCTCACCCGTCGGTGGGATGGACCGGTCCGACCGTGCTCGGCGGGCTCGCCGCCGCGGGCTTCACCGTGTCGACGTCGGGTGCGTCCGAACGGGCCGGCATCGTCCACCGCCTCGACGTCGGCACCAGCGGACTCATGGTCGTGGCCAAGACCGAGCGTGCCTACACGCTGCTCAAGCAGGCGTTCCGTGAGCGAACCGTCGAAAAGATCTACAACGCGGTCGTCCAGGGCCACCCCGACCCGCTGACCGGGACGATCGACGCGCCCATCGGGCGCCACCCGTCGTCCGACTGGAAGTTCGCGGTGGTCGTCGACGGCAAGCCGTCGGTCACCCACTACGAGACGGTCGAGGCGTTCCCGTCCGCCTCGTTGCTCGAGATCCACCTCGAGACGGGTCGGACCCACCAGATCCGCGTCCACATGGCGGCCCAGCGACACCCCTGCGTCGGTGACGCGACCTACGGCGCCGACCCGACGCTCTCGGCGACGCTCGGTCTCACGCGGCAGTGGCTGCACGCCGTGCAGCTCGGTTTCCGTCACCCCGGGACGGGTGAGCCGGTGGTGTACCGGTCGACCTACCCCACCGACCTGCAGCACGCTCTCGATGTCCTCCGTCGGAGTTAGGCTGTTCCCCTAGTCGCCAGATCCACCACCAGACGAGGAGCCCCGTGGCCTCGAGCAAAGACTCATTCGTCCATCTGCACGTGCACAGCGAGTACTCGATGCTCGACGGTGCGGCCCGGGTCAAGCCGCTGGTCACCGAGGCCGCGGCGCAGGGGATGCCCGCGGTGGCGGTCACCGACCACGGCAACGTGTTCGGCGCCTACGACTTCTGGAAGACCGCGACCGAGGCGGGCGTCAAGCCCATCATCGGCACCGAGGCCTACATCACGCCGGGCACGCACCGGGGCGACAAGACGCGCGTCCGGTGGGGCGACGGCGGACGCGACGACGTGTCGGGCTCCGGTGCGTACACGCACATGACCCTGCTGTCCGAGAACACCACGGGCATGCACAACCTGTTCCGCCTCTCGTCCCGGGCCTCGCTCGAGGGGTACTACTTCAAGCCCCGCATGGACCGCGAACTGCTGTCGCAGTACTCCGAGGGCCTGATCGCCACGACCGGGTGCCCGAGTGGCGAGGTGCAGACCCGCCTGCGGCTCGGCCAGTACGACGAGGCGCTGAAGGCGGCCTCCGACTTCCGCGACATCTTCGGCCGAGAGAACTACTTCGCCGAGATCATGGACCACGGTCTCGGCATCGAGCGCCAGATCATGGGCGACCTGCTGCGCCTGGCGAAAGACCTCGACCTGCCGCTCGTCGCGACGAACGACCTCCATTACACGCACGAGCACGATGCCACCAGCCACGCGGCGCTCCTCTGCGTCCAGTCCGGCTCGACGCTGAACGACCCGAACCGCTTCAAGTTCGACGCCGACGAGTTCTACCTCAAGTCCGCCCAGCAGATGCGACACCTCTTCCGCGACCACCCCGAGGCGTGTGACAACACGCTGCTCATCGCCGAGCGGTGCGACGTGCAGTTCAACACCTCGGCCAACTACATGCCGCGCTACCCGGTGCCCGAGGGCGAGACCGAAGAGACCTGGTTCATCAAAGAGGTCGAGAAGGGACTCGTCTACCGCTACCCGGCGGGCATCCCCGACGACGTGCGCAAGCAGGCCGAGTACGAGATCGGCGTCATCACCGGCATGGGATTCCCCGGGTACTTCCTCGTGGTCGCCGACTTCATCAACTGGTCGAAGGAGAACGGCATCCGGGTCGGGCCGGGCCGTGGCTCGGGGGCCGGCTCGATGGCCGCCTACGCCATGCGCATCACCGACCTCGATCCGCTGCGCCACGGTCTGATCTTCGAGCGGTTCCTCAACCCCGATCGCGTCTCCATGCCCGACTTCGACGTCGACTTCGACGACCGTCGTCGCGGCGAGGTGATCCAGTACGTCACCGAGAAGTACGGCGACGAACGCGTCGCTCAGATCGTCACGTACGGCACCATCAAGGCGAAGCAGGCCCTGAAGGACAGCTCTCGAGTGCTCGGGTTCCCCTTCGGCATGGGTGAGAAGCTCACCAAGGCCATGCCCCCCGCCGTGATGGGCAAGGACATCCCCCTCACCGGCATCTTCGACAAGCAGCACGAGCGCTACAAAGAGGCCGGCGACATCCGCACCGTGGTCGAGTCCGACCCCGAGGCCAAGACCGTCTTCGACACGGCGCTCGGCCTCGAGGGGCTGAAGCGCCAATGGGGTGTGCACGCCGCCGGCGTCATCATGTCGAGCGATCCGCTCATCGACATCATCCCGATCATGAAGCGCGAGCAGGACGGTCAGATCGTCACGCAGTTCGACTACCCGGCCTGCGAGTCCCTCGGGCTGATCAAGATGGACTTCCTGGGGTTGCGCAACCTCACGATCATCAACGACGCCCTCGACAACATCAAGACGAACCGTGGCTTCGACCTCGTGCTCGAAGACCTCGAGCTCGACGACCGGGGTGCCTACGAACTGCTGGGGCGCGGTGACACCCTCGGGGTGTTCCAACTCGACGGCGGGCCCATGCGCGGGCTCCTCCGCCTGATGAAGCCCGACAACTTCGAAGACATCTCGGCCGTCATCGCGCTCTACCGACCGGGCCCCATGGGCGCCAACTCGCACACGAACTACGCCTTGCGCAAGAACGGCGCGCAAGACATCACCCCGATCCACCCCGAGCTCGAAGAGCCGCTGCAAGAGATCCTCTCGACCAGCTACGGCCTGATCATCTACCAAGAGCAGGTCATGGCCATTGCGCAGAAGGTCGCCGGCTTCTCGCTGGGTCAGGCCGACATCCTCCGACGCGCCATGGGCAAGAAGAAGAAGTCCGAGCTCGACAAGCAGTACGCCGGGTTCGAGAAGGGCATGTTCGACAACGGGTTCTCGCCCGATGCCGTCAAGATGCTCTGGGACATCCTGCTGCCCTTCTCCGACTACGCCTTCAACAAGGCGCACTCGGCTGCGTACGGTGTGGTCTCGTACTGGACGGCCTACCTCAAGGCCCACTACCCGGCCGAGTACATGGCCGCCCTGCTCACGAGCACGGGGGACTCCCGAGACAAGCTGGGCCTCTACCTCAACGAGTGCCGGCGGATGGGCATCAAGGTGCTGCCGCCCGACGTCAACGAATCCATCGGGTTCTTCGCGGCCGTCGGCGACGACATCCGCTTCGGCATGGGGGCCGTGCGCAACGTCGGCTTCAACGTGGTCGACCACGTCATCGCCGCACGCAAGAAAGAGGGTGCGTTCACCTCGTTCCACGACTTCCTGCGCAAGGTGCCGCTGCCCGTGGCGAACAAGCGCACCGTCGAGTCTCTCGTCAAGGCAGGGGCGTTCGACTCGCTGGGATCGACGCGGCGTGCCCTCGTCGAGATCCACGAGTCCGCCGTCGAGGCCGCGGTCAGCGAGAAGCGGGCCGAGGCGAACGGTCAGGTCGGCTTCGACTTCGACTCCCTGTGGGACGAGCCGCAGGACGTCCAGCACGTGCCCGAACGTCCCGAGTGGTCCAAACGCGACAAGCTGGCGTTCGAGCGAGACATGCTGGGCCTGTACGTCTCCGACCACCCGCTCGCCGGTCTCGAGCTGCCCCTGGCGAAGCACGCCCAGACGACGGTCACCGACATCCTGGCGAGCGACCCCGCGACGATCGACGGCGAGACGGTCACGATCGCCGGGCTCATCACCAGCGTGCAGCACCGCGTCGCGCGCAACTCGGGCAACCCTTACGGCATCATCACCGTCGAGGACTTCGGGGGCGAGATCTCGGCCATGTTCCTCGGCAAGACCTACCAAGAGTTCGGGCCGTCGCTCGTCGGTGACTCCATCATCGTGCTCAAGGGCCGGGTCAGCGTCCGCGACGACGGCATGAACATGCACGCCGCGAGCATGTTCATGCCCGACCTGGGCGTCGGCGTCAACCACGGGCCGTTGCTCCTGCAGATGCCCGAATACCGGGCCACGCACGACACGGTCACCGAGCTGGCGGCGGTGCTCGGCCGTCACGCCGGGGGCACCGAGGTCCGCCTCCGACTCGTCAAGGGCGAGGCCGCCCGCGTGTTCGAGATCCCCATGCCGGTCGACGTCACGGCCGACCTGTTCGGCGAACTCAAGAGCCTGTTGGGTCCCGGCTGCCTCGTCTGAGGTGGTCGGCGCCCGGCTGCCGGCGCGAGGCTGCCGGCGCGAGGCGCGCCCGGTGTCAGTCCTCGAGGTGCACAGGCCTCAGGTACCGCCGGTCGTGGTACAGCAGGGCGTCGTCGTCCTCGCCGACGCCGCCCGTCCCGACGCGCACGACCACGACGGCGTTGCCGTGGACAGGCAACCGCTCGACGACGGTCCCGGTCATCCAGGCGGTCACGCCCGTCAGCAGCGGCACTCCGTTCGGCCCGTCGGTCCAGTGGTCCCCGGCGAAGCGCTCGGCGGCGGGACCCGCCATGCGTCGCGCGAGGTCCCGATTGCGCAGGCCGAGCAGGTGCACGATGACCTGGTCCGTCTCCGAGAGGGCGGGCCATGAACTCGCCGTCCTGGCCATGTTGAAGGTCGCGAGCGGCGGCACCGCGGCCAGTGACGCCAGTGACGTGGCCGTGAACCCGACCGGGGCGCCGTCGCCGTCACGCGCCGTCACGATCGCGACGCCGGCGGCGTGGCGTCGGAAGGCATCCTTGAACACCTCGAGAGAGTCGTCGGGCCGCGAGGTCGTGGCGTTGTCGTCCGTCATGCTCCCGACCCTACTGACTAGGCTGGACAGGCCATGATCCAGACCACAGATCTGCGCGGTCTCGCGCCGACCCACGCCCAGCTGCTCGACCTCGTCCCGCGGTCCCACGCCGACGTCGGCGCCGCGACGGACGCCGCCCGGCGTCTCGTCGACGACGTCCGCGAGCGGGGTGCCGCAGCCCTGCGCGACCAGGCGGCACGCTTCGACGGCGTCCGGCCCGACACGCTGCGCGTCGCGACGCAGACCATCGACGACGCCGTCGCGGCCCTCGACCCCCTGGTCAAGGAGGCGCTGGTCGAGTCGATCGCGCGAGTCACGCAGGCGAGCCGTGCGCAGATCCCCGCGCCGACCACGACCCGACCCGCCCCGGGCGCCGTCATCGAGCAGCGGTGGCAGCCCGTCACGCGAGCCGGGGTGTACGTCCCCGGCGGCAAGGCCGTGTATCCCTCCAGCGTGGTGATGAACGTCGTCCCCGCACAGGTGGCCGGGGTGTCGTCGATCGCCCTCGTGTCGCCCGCGCAGCGCGAACACGGCGGGGGAGTCCACCCCGTCATCCTGGGTGCCGCCGGCCTGCTGGGAATCGACGAGGTGTACGCCATCGGTGGTGCCGGGGCGATCGGTGCGCTCGCCTACGGCGTGCCCGAGCTCGAGCTCGAGCCGGTCCAGGTCATCACGGGTCCCGGCAACAACTTCGTCGCCGCTGCGAAGCAACTCGTGCGCGGTCGAGTCGGCATCGATTCGGTGGCCGGCGCGACCGAGATCCTCGTCATCGCCGACGACTCGGCGGACGCCACGTTGGTCGCCGTCGACCTCATCAGCCAGGCCGAGCACGACGAGGAGGCCTCGGCCGTCCTCGTGACGGACTCGGCCGCCTTCGGCGAGGCCGTCGTCGCCGAACTGACCCGGCTCGTGCCCCGCACCCTGAGCGCCGCCCGAGTCCGGACCGCCCTCTCCGGTCGCCAGTCGGCGGTGGTCCTGGTCGACGACCTCCGGCAGGCCGCCGCCTTCAGCAACGCCTACGGTCCCGAGCACCTCGAGGTCCAGACCCGCGACGACGACGCCGTCCTGGCCGACATAACCGACGCCGGGGCGATCTTCGTGGGGCCCGACACGCCCGTCAGCCTGGGCGACTACCTCGCCGGTTCGAACCACGTCCTGCCCACCAGCGGGCAGTCGCGCTTCTCGTCCGGGCTCGGCGCGTTCACGTTCCTCCGACCCCAGCAGATCGTCCGATACGACGCCGAGGCCCTCGGCGTCGTGGCCGAGCGGCTCGTGGCGCTGTCGAACGCCGAGCTGCTGCCCGCCCACGGCGAGGCCGTCGCGGCCCGGCTCTCCCGGCCCTGAGCCGGGTCCGGTCCCGGCGGGCCGGCACTCGGTCGACCCGGACGTCCGACGCCGCCCCCGGCGTCCGATAATCTGGCCGCACCATGTTCTGCCCCTTCTGCCGCCACCCCGACTCCCGAGTCGTCGACTCCCGCACCAGTGACGACGGCACGTCGATCCGTCGTCGCAGGCAGTGCCCGAACTGCGGTCGTCGGTTCAGCACGACCGAGACCGCGAGCCTGAACGTGGTGAAGCGCAACGGCGTCCTCGAACCGTTCAGCCGCGACAAGATCATCTCGGGCGTCCGCAAGGCCTGCCAGGGCCGTCCGGTGACCGACGGCGACCTCGCCGTCCTGGCGCAGAAGGTCGAGGAGGCCGTCCGGGCGAGCGGTGCGTCGCAGATCGAGGCGAACGACATCGGTCTGGCCATCCTGCCTCCGCTCCGCGACCTCGACGAGGTGGCGTACCTGCGTTTCGCGAGCGTCTACCAGGCCTTCGACTCGCTCGAGGACTTCGAGGCCTCGATCGGCCAGCTGCGCGAAGAGCACGCCTCCCGTCCGCTCTCCACCCGGTCGGTCGACGAGTGAGGACCCCGTACCGCGTCCTGTTCGACGTCGTCTTCGCCAAGATGGACCCCGAGGACGCCCACCATCTCGCCTTCCGAGTCATCAAGACGATCCCCAAGCTGGGCCTGGCCGGCGTCGTCGGACGCCTGACTGCCCCGGCGCCATCCCTCGCCGTCGAGGCGCTCGGACTCCATTTCGCCTCGCCCTTCGGCGTCGCAGCAGGCTTCGACAAGGACGCCAAGGGCATCGCCGGTCTCGGCGCGCTCGGGTTCGGGCACGTCGAGGTGGGCACCGTGACGGCTCGGCCGCAGCCCGGCAACGACCGTCCTCGTCTCTTCCGCCTCGTCCCCGACCTCGCCGTCGTGAACCGCATGGGGTTCAACAACTCCGGTGCCCACGCGGCGGCCCTCGAACTCAGCCGGGCACGGTCCGCTCCGTCGCGGCCCGTCATCGGCGTGAACATCGGCAAGAGTCGCGTCGTGGACGTCGACGACGCGATCGACGACTACCTCGCCAGCACGCGCCTCCTGGCTCCTCTGGCCGACTACCTCGCCGTGAACGTCAGTTCGCCCAACACGCCGGGACTCCGCGGGCTGCAAGAGCTCGACCGGCTCGCACCGCTCCTCGAGGCCGTCCGCGACGCCGCGGGGCACACCCCCGTGCTGGTCAAGATCGCACCCGACCTCGACGACGACGGGGTTCGCCGGATCGGTGCCCTCGTCACCGAGCTCGGCCTGGCGGGCGTGATCGCGACCAACACGACGGTGTCGAGAGAGGGCCTCGTCACCGAGGGGGCCGTCGTCGAGGCCGCGGGCGCCGGTGGTCTGTCGGGCGCACCGCTCGCCGCCCGGTCGCTCGAGGTCCTGGCGCTCGTCCGGGAGTCCGTCCCGAGCGAGACGTGCGTCATCTCGGTCGGAGGGGTGTCGAGCGCCGAGGACGTCGACGAACGACTGCGCGCCGGGGCCACGCTGGTGCAGGGCTACACGGCCTTCCTCTACCGGGGGCCGCTCTGGGCGCGCCAGGTCAACCGAGGGCTCGTCGCCATGCGCCGGCGACGGCCCATCGCCTGACGAGACCTCCGGTCCACGCAGCCGCCGACGCGAAACGGCGTCACCCGCGAGGGATGACGCCGTTCGTCGTCCGGGGCGACGTGCCGCCTAGGCGGTCGGGTACTCGCCGCGCTTGACCTGCGGCTTGGGCAGGCGCATGGGCTTGAGTTGCATCGCTCGCATGGCCGCGTACCAACGGTTGCCCTTGCGGACGTTCTCGGCACCGTACTTGGCCGCGAGCTTGCGGTTGACGCTGCGGCCGACGATCAGGCAGTCGACGACGGCGAGGGCGAAGAATCCCCAGAGCACGAGCAACGTAATCGACTGGATGGCCGCGGACTGCACGAGCGTCATGGCGATGACGACGACCATGATGGGGATCATGGCCTCGCCGACGCTGAAGCGGGCGTCGACGTGGTCGCGGATGAAGCGACGCTGCGGTCCCTTGTCGCGGTCGGGCAGGAATCGCTCCTCGCCGTTCGCGAGGCCGACACGGGCACGGTCACGCTGCTCCGCGAGACGGGCCCGCTGGGCCTTCTGGGCTTCTTTGCCCGAGGCGACGAGGGGCCTCTGGTTGGCGGCCTCGCGCTCACGTCGCGTGGGCGTCGGCCGACCCTTGCCGACCGCGGTCGACTCGGGCTCGGCGACGGTGGTCGTCTCGGTCGTCTTGCTGTCTGGCTTGGCCACGGGAGATCCTCAGGGTTGTCCGAGTTCCTAAGATTACCTGCATGAGCGACTCGCAGCATCCCGTCCGACCGACCGATCCCCGTACTGTCAGCGAACTCGCGGAGGCCGTGCACGCGGGTCTGCCCGCGACGATCAGTGACCTCGGCGCCCTCGTGCGCATCCCCTCCGTCTCGTGGGACGCCTTCGACCCCGAGCACGTGCGACGCAGCGCCGACGCGGTCGCCGCCCTCGTCGAGGGCACGGGCCTCTTCGACCAGGTGACCGTGAGCAGGGCCCCCGTCGGTGACAGCGGCACCCTCGGCCAGCCCGCCGTGCTCGCCCGACGTCCGGCCCGCGACGGCAAGCCGACCATCCTCCTGTACGCGCACCACGACGTGCAGCCCCAGGGCGACGACGCCGACTGGGACACCCCTCCGTTCGAGCCGACGGTCAAGGGCGACCGGCTGTACGGGCGCGGAGCCTCCGACGACAAGGCCGGCGTGATGACGCACGTGGCGGCCCTGCGCGCGGTGCACGAGGTGCTCGGAGACGACCTCGGCGTCGGCGTCTCGTTGTTCGTCGAGGGCGAGGAGGAGTTCGGCTCCCGCTCCTTCGCCGACTTCCTCGTGCAGCACGAGGACGAGTTGCGTGCCGACGTCATCGTCGTCGCCGACTCCGACAACTGGAGCACGACGGTCCCCGCGATCACCGTCGGTCTGCGCGGCAACGTGACCTTCCGCCTGACCGTCCGCACCCTGGCGCACGCGTCCCACTCCGGCATGCTCGGCGGGGCGGTGCCCGACGCCATGCTGGCCATGGTGAAGCTGCTCGCGACCCTGCACGACGACGACGGCAGCGTGGCCGTGGCCGGGTTGACGAGTCGCGAGGCCGAGCATCCGCAGCAGAGCGAGCAGCAGCTGCGGGACGAGAGCGGCCTGCTCGAGGGCGTGACTCCCATCGGACGCGGTCCCATCCTGAGCCGGGTGTGGTCACAGCCGTCGATCACCGTGACCGGCATCGACGCCCCGTCGGTCGCCAACGCGTCCAACACGCTGAGCCCCGAGGTGTCGGTCCGCATCAGCGCCCGCATCGCTCCCGGGCAGACCGCCGAGGACGCCTACGCCGCCCTGGAGGCGCACCTGCGTGAGCACGCACCGTTCGGCGCCCACGTGCAGATCGACGACGTCGACCGGGGCGATCCCTTCCTGGTGGACACGACCGGCACGGCCATCGCCGACGCCACCGTCGCGATGACCGAGGGCTGGGGCGAGGCGCCGGTCCAGACGGGCATCGGCGGGTCGATCCCGTTCATCGCCGACCTCGTCCGGACCTTCCCCGAGGCCCAGATCCTCGTGACGGGCGTCGAGGACCCCGACACGCGGGCGCACAGCCCGAACGAATCGCAGCACCTCGGCGTGCTGCACCGGGCGATCCTCAGCGAGGCGATCCTGTTGGCGCGCCTCGACGCGAGGGGCTGAACGGCGCGACCCGCGCCTCCTCGGCGCCGGCGACGACCGGGGAGGCGCGGGTCCGGAACAAAACCGGCCCCCGGCTGCTTACACTGGTCGACGACGAGTGCCCCGCACTCGACCCGGCCCGAAGGAGGCACCATGACCGACATCGCAACCGCTCCCGTCGACGCGAAGGCGCACGGCGTGACGATCACGTCCACCGCCGCGGACAAGGTGAAGAGCCTGCTCACGCAAGAGGGTCGGGACGACCTCCGCCTCCGTGTGGCCGTCCAGCCCGGTGGCTGCTCGGGGCTCATCTACCAGCTGTACTTCGACGAGCGCATGCTCGACGGCGACGCGACGGTCGACTTCGACGGCGTCGAGGTCATCGTCGACAAGATGAGCGTCCCCTACCTCGACGGCGCAGCCATCGACTTCGAGGACACCATCCAGAAGCAGGGGTTCACCATCGACAACCCCAACGCGCAGGGCAGCTGCGCCTGCGGCGACAGCTTCCACTGATCGTCGACGGGCGGCTCCGAGCCGCGCGTCGAGAGGGGATCATCCGCGAGGGTGATCCCCTCTCGCGTGTCCTGGGGACGTTCTCGCTCGACGTCGAGAGGCTTCCGGCGCGTGCCGTGCGCTGGGGGGTCGAACCTGCGAGTAAGCTAGGCAGGTCCCCGTCAACACTGGGAACACCCCCCACTGTCGTGTCATCCGAGAGGTAACAGTGCGTTCTAACCGCCGTCTTCGTTGGGCTGCCGCCCCCATGGCAGTCGTCCTGGCTCTCGTGCTAGCGGGGTGCACCACCGATCAGCTGCAGGGGTGGCTGCCCACCACCGCGGGCACGACCAACCACGTGGACCGCGTCATCGGCCTCTGGGTCACCTCGTGGATCGTGTTGCTGATCGTCGGCGTCATCGTGTGGGGCCTGATCATCTGGGTGTGCGTGGCCTACCGCCGGCGCAAGGGCCAGACGGGTCTGCCCGTCCAGCTGCGCTACAACATGCCGATCGAGATCTTCTACACGGTCGTGCCGCTGATCCTCGTTCTGGGCTTCTTCGCCTTCACCGCCCGCGACCAGGCCGCCATCGAGGCGCCCACCGCGAGCCCCGACGTGAAGATCGACGTCTACGCCAAGCGCTGGGCCTGGGACTTCAACTACATCGACCAGCAGAACGAAGACGAGAGCGTCTACTACCAGGGCATCCAGGCACAAGAGCTGGGTGACGGCACGATCGACGAGAGTCAGCTCCCCGAGCTCTACCTCCCCGTCGGCAAGACCGTGCAGATCGACCTCAAGTCGCGCGACGTGGCCCACTCCTTCTGGATAATCGACTTCCTCTACAAGAAGGACACGATCCCCGGCAAGACCAACTCGATGTACTTCACGCCCGAGAAAGAAGGCACGTTCAGCGGAAAGTGCGCTGAGCTGTGTGGCGAGTACCACTCGCTGATGCTCTTCAACGTCAAGGTCGTGTCGCAGTCCGAGTACGACCAGTACCTGCAGACGCTTGATGCCGAGGGCAACACCGGCCTCCTGGGCGATCAGTACAACACCAACACCAACCAGCCCGGCACCGAGGCACCTGCCAACGCCGCCGGCACCGAAGACTCCGAGAAGTAAGGCACGGTTCGATGAGCTCAGCCACCGCCACCCGCCCCACCACCGGTGGGACCTCGTCCGGTCAGAACTTCGGCGCCTCGAAGGTCGGCCGCAAGGGCAACGTCGTCGTCAACTGGATCACGTCGACCGACCACAAGACCATCGGGTACATGTACCTGATCACGTCGTTCCTCTTCTTCTGCCTCGGCGGGGTCATGGCATTGATCATCCGCGCACAGCTCTTCGCCCCGGGCCTCGAGATCGTCGCCACCAAGGAGCAGTACAACCAGCTCTTCACGATGCACGGCACGATCATGTTGCTCATGTTCGCGACCCCCCTGTTCTCGGGCTTCGCGAACGTCCTGATGCCGCTGCAGATCGGTGCGCCGGACGTCGCGTTCCCCCGACTGAACGGCTTCGCCTTCTGGCTCTACTCCTTCGGCTCGATCATCGCCGTCGCCGGCTTCCTCACCCCGCAGGGTGCGGCGTCGTTCGGTTGGTTCGCCTATGCGCCCCTGAGTGACACGACGTTCTCTCCGGGACTGGGCGGAAACCTGTGGGTGTTCGGTCTCGGCCTCACCGGCTTCAGCACGATCCTCGGTTCGGTCAACTTCATCACTACGATCGTCTCGATGCGCGCACCGGGCATGACCATGTGGCGCATGCCCATCTTCACCTGGAACACCCTGATCACCTCGATCCTCGTGATCATGGCCTTCCCGGTGTTGGCCGCGGCTCTCTTCGGCCTCGGCTTCGACCGCGTCTTCGACGCGCAGGTCTTCAACCCCGCCAACGGTGGCGCCATCCTCTGGCAGCACCTGTTCTGGTTCTTCGGTCACCCCGAGGTCTACATCATCGCCCTGCCGTTCTTCGGCATCGTGTCCGAGGTGTTCCCGGTCTTCAGCCGCAAGCCGATCTTCGGGTACAAGACCCTCGTCTACGCCACCATCTCGATCGCGGCCCTGTCCGTGACGGTCTGGGCGCACCACATGTACGTCACCGGCTCCGTCCTGCTGCCGTTCTTCTCCCTGATGACGATGCTCATCGCGGTCCCCACCGGTGTGAAGATCTTCAACTGGATCGGCACGATGTGGCGCGGCTCGGTCACCTTCGAGACGCCGATGCTCTGGGCGATCGGCTTCCTGATCACCTTCACCTTCGGTGGCCTCACCGGCGTGATCCTGGCGTCGCCCCCGCTCGACTTCCACGTGTCCGACACGTACTTCGTCGTGGCGCACTTCCACTACGTGGTCTTCGGCACGGTCGTCTTCGCCATGTTCTCCGGCTTCTACTTCTGGTGGCCGAAGTGGACGGGCAAGATGCTCAACGAGCGTCTCGGCAAGATCCACTTCTGGATGCTGTTCATCGGTTTCCACACGACGTTCCTCGTGCAGCACTGGCTCGGCGTCATGGGCATGCCCCGTCGCTACGCCACGTACCAGCCCGAAGACCACTTCACGTGGATGAACCAGCTCTCGACCATCGGGGCCATGTTGCTCGGTGTCTCGATCCTGCCGTTCCTCTACAACGTGTACATCACGGCTCGTCGTGCACCCAAGGTCGAGGTCAACGACCCGTGGGGTTACTCACGTTCGCTCGAGTGGGCGACGTCGTGCCCGCCGCCGCGACACAACTTCACGTCGATCCCGCGCATCCGTTCCGAGTCGCCGGCATTCGACCTGAACCACCCCGAGGCCGGACTGCCCGTCGGCATCGGGCCGGTGAAGGACGCACCTGACGCACCCACGTACGACGCGTCCAGCGAGAAAGTGAAGTAACCCCGATGAAGACCAACGCGACGCTGTTCTGGATCCTCGCGATCTTCTTCTTCCTCATGTGCGCGGTCTACGTGCTCTGGAGCCTGCTCGACACCGGTCAGGTCGAATGGGCCGGCACGCTCGGCATCGGGCTGGCCGGCATGCTCGGGGCCTTCCTGGCGTTCTACATGGGCCGCTCGCACGCCACCCAGGGCGGCGAACTCCCCGAAGACCGTCTGGACGCCAACATCGACGACGGTGACCCCGAGATGGGCTTCTTCAGCCCGTGGTCGTGGTGGCCCATCATCCTCGCTGCTGGTTGCTCCCTCATCTTCCTGGCGTTGGCCGTGGGCATGTGGATCATCTACATCGGTGCGGCCCTGACGGCCGTGGCTCTCGTCGGCTGGGTCTACGAGTACTACCGCGGCAACTTCGCACACTAGTTCGCCTGCTCGTTCGAGCGGAAAGGGCGTCGGTCTTCGGACCGGCGCCCTTCGTCGTCTCGCGTCCGGCGCGAGTCTCACCACGTCAGCTTCTTGGGAGCGCCATCGGCCGTCGGTCATGAACCTGACGGTCTTCACGACGTCAGCCCAGCGACTGAGGGTGGACCCACGAGACCAGTTGGTAGCGCGGGTCCTGACGGCCCTGGTGACGACGGCAGCAGACGCTGCTGCCGGGGCCCTCGAGCCCGACGCCCTGGGCGGCAGAGTGGGCGAGCCCGGCCGTACCGCGGGCGGCGCACCAGGCCGTACCGCGGGCGGCGCACGAGGCCGTACCGTGCGCGGCGCACCAGGCCGTACCGTGGGGGAGGGGCCGCATCGCGGGCGGCGGGCCAGGCCGTACCGTGGGGGGCGAGGCCGCATCGCGCGCGGCGCACCAGGCGGTGACGTGGGGGAGAAGCCTCTTCGGTGAGGCAGGGGCCAGGTCTTCCGACGTCTGCTGCATGCCAAACTTCTCGCCGCCGCAGGTCCGAGCGACTACTCGACCCGGGATGCTTGTTACGCGACGAGCGACCGGCCTGAGGGCCGTGACCGTCCGCTCGGTTGGCCGGTCTCCGGGCAGTCGACAGAGGCCGCGCGCATTTCGTTCACCGGCAGTCGGTCACGCCCATAGAGCAGCCACGACGCCTTGCACCTCATCCGCCGAGGGAATCGCCTTCGGCGCGACCAGGAGCGACTCACCGGGACGTGGGGACCGGCGGGACCAAGCTCTGCGAGGCGAGGTCCGAGGCTGCCGTCAGATGAGGTCAGGCGCCGTGGCTCCCGGGAGGTCGAGCCTGTGTCTGCTCACTGCCCGGGACGAACCAGCGGCTACAGGGCCGAGTCACGTCCTGTCGACGACAAGCGCCGGCATGGAGACCGCGAGCGGGGGAGGGGTCTGTCGTGATCCTCGACTGCGGACGCCAGGGGGCCAGCTGGGGTTCGGGCGGACAAGGAGGAGGACAGGAGCCCGTCGAGCGGGGAAGGTCACCCTGGTGGCCTCGTGGACGGGGCGAAACGAAAGGGCCCTGGCCGGCCCCCGGTAGCCCACCACGCGTAGCGAATGTCGTGAAGGCGTCCGAGAGCTGCCGAAGCTGGAGAACTCTTCGCGACGGGGTGGGACTGGTCGCCTCTGTCGTCGGACGTCTCTCCGGGGTGCGTGCCTGACCAGCAGTGGCTGAGCCGGAGGGGTAGCCCGGGGCTCCCCCCGAGCACCGCCAAGGGGGGCGTGCCGGCCTCCTCAGGGAATGCCGAAGGCCCGGCTGCACAGAGCGTGCAACCGGGCCTGGGGACTGGCGAAGGTCAGTGGCCTTCGTCGTGGTGCGATGCCTCGATCTCGGAACGCTTCACCGGAGCGATGCGGTCCTCAAAGAAGAACGACGATGCCGACGCACGCGCCCGCTGCAGGGCCGTGATCTTCCCGTTGGCGTTCGGACGGACCATGAGGGGCTCGTACTCGTTGAAGTCGAGCAGACGCCAGCGCTCGTACTCGTCGAGCTGCTCGTGCACCTCGATGTACTCGCCACCCGGCAGACGGACGATGCGTCCCGACTCGTAGCCGTGCAGAGCGATCTCGCGGTCCTTCTTCTGAAGGGCGAGGCATACACGCTTCGTGACCCAGAAGGCGATGAACGGACCGAGGATCAGCGCTGCCTGGCAGGCGTGGATCACGTAGTTCAACGACAGGTGGAAGTGGGTCGCCATGATGTCCGAGCTCGCCGCCGCCCAGAGGCTGGCATAGAACACGATGCCGGCCGCACCGATGGCGGTGCGTGTCGGGGCGTTGCGCGGTCGGTCGAGGATGTGGTGCTCGCGCTTGTCCCCGGTCACCCAGGCCTCGAAGAACGGGTAGAGCAGGACCACGACGATGAAGAGACCGAGCACCGTGATCGGCACGAGGATGTTCATCGAGACCGTGTAGCCGAAGGCGACGAACTCCCAACCCGGGGGCACGAGGCGCAGGGCCCCGTCGGCGAAGCCGATGTACCAGTCAGGCTGGGTACCTGCCGACACGGGGGAGGGATCGTAGGGCCCGTAGTTCCAGATGGGGTTGATCGTGAACAGCGAGGCGATCAGGACGATCACGCCGAAGACGATGAAGAAGAACCCACCGGCCTTCGCAGCGAACACGGGCATGACCGGGACGCCCACGACGTTCTGGTTCGTCTTGCCGGGACCGGCGAACTGCGTGTGCTTGTTGATGATCAGCAGCAGCAGGTGCACGCCCAGCAGGGCGATCAACAGCGCCGGCAGCAGCATGATGTGCAGCGAGTAGAAGCGGCCGACCATGTCGGTCCCCGGGAACTCACCACCGAACACGAGGTACGAGATCCAGACGCCGATCACGGGGATGCCCTTGATCATGCCGTCGATGATGCGCGCACCGTTGCCCGAGAGCAGGTCGTCGGGAAGCGAGTACCCGGTGAAGCCCTCGGCCATGGCGAGGATCCACAGCGTGAATCCCACGACCCAGTTGATTTCGCGGGGCTTGCGGAACGCACCGGTGAAGTACACGCGCAGCATGTGGAGCATGATCGCCGCGACGAACAGCAGGGCCGCCCAGTGGTGGATCTGCCGGAACAGCAGACCACCGCGGATGTCGAACGAGATGTCGAGCGTCGACGCCATGGCGGCCGACATGTTGAGGCCCTTGAGCGGAACGTACGAACCGTTGTAGTTGACCTCGGCCATCGACGGCTGGAAGAAGAACGTCAGGAACGTGCCCGAGAGCAGGATGACGACGAATGAGTACAGCGCGACCTCGCCCAACATGAACGACCAGTGGTCGGGGAAGATCTTGCGACCCACCTCTTTGACCAGGCCGGACATGCTCGTTCGCTCGTCGATGTAGTTCGCCGTGGCGCCGAGGAATTTGTTGGTCTTCGTCGGGGCGAAGGCCGGAGCCTTGCCGATGTTGTCCGACGTGGCCGGTTCGGCACCCTGTGCCGGGGTGGTGGTGATCACTTTTCGCGCTCCCAGAAGCTCGGGCCCACAGGTTCGTGGAAGTCGCTCTGCGCGACGAGGTACCCGTCGGCGTCGACCGTGATGGGCAGCTGCGGCAGGGGGCGTTTGGCGGGCCCGAAGATCACTTCGCAGTTGTTCGTCACGTCGAACGTGGACTGGTGGCAGGGGCAGAGCAGGTGGTGTGTCTGCTGTTCGTAGAGGGCCACGGGGCACCCGACGTGCGTGCAGATCTTCGAGTAGGCGACGATTCCGTCGTACTGCCAGTCTTCGCGTCCTTCGGCCGGATTGAGATCTTCCGGCTTGAGGCGCATGAGAAGGACGGCCGCTTTGGCTTTCTCTTCGAGCAGGTGTTCTGATTCGTTGAGGTTCTCGGGGATGACGTGGAACACCGATCCGAGGGTGACGTCCGACGCCTTGATGCGGGTGCCGGATGGGTCGGCGGCGAGGTGCATGCCCTCTTCCCACAGCGTGTGGCGCAGGACCGCATTGGGATCTTCGGCCGGTGCGAGGTCGCGGAACAGCACGACGGCCGGCAGGGGAGTCGCGACGAGGGCACCGATCAGGCTGTTGCGGATGAGCGACCGGCGACCGAATCCACTTTCGTGATTGCCCAACGCGAAGACCTCGACGGCCTTCTCACGCGTCGGCTCGGAGCCGCGCGTGTCGTGGCGCATCTCGGTGATCTCTCGAGCCGGCATGAGCGTCTTGGACCAGTGCACCGCGCCGATTCCGACCGAGAGCAGTCCGAGGGCGATGCCGAGACCGAGGAACAGGTTGTTGAGTCGGACCGAACCCGAGTCGCCCGACGTGATGGGGAATGCGACGTAGGCGCCGATGGCGGCGATGCTGCCGACGATCGACAGGAAGAAGAACAGGCTGACCTGGCGTTCGGCACGCTTCTCGACCTTGGGGTCGATGTCGGTCACGCGATCGCGGTGCGGCGGCTCACCCGGGTTCTGGAACACGTCGGACGTCACGACCGCCGTGCCGGCCGAGACCTGTCGAGGCTCGCGCTTCTCGACAGCCGAGCCCGCCGTGGGGGCCTCGTCGTCGTGCTCTGCCATTGATTCTGCCTTTCGTGAAGTACGGAGAGAACGCGGGTCAGTTCGACCGGGCGGTCAGCCAGATGGTGATCGCGACGATCGCACCGAGCCCGAAGATCCAGATGAAGAGACCTTCGGCGACGGGGCCGAGGCTCCCGAGCTCGAATCCACCCGGGGACGGGTTGTTCTCGACGTACTTGAGGTACGTGATGATGTCGGCCTTGTCTTGGGGCGACAGGTTGAGGTCGTTGAAGACCGGCATGTTCTGCGGGCCCGTCTGCATGGCCTCGTAGATGTGGTGGGCCGTCACGCCGTCGAGTGCGGGAGCGAACTTGCCCTGGGTGAGTGCCCCACCCGCGCCGGCCACGTTGTGGCACATGGCGCAGTTGATGCGGAACAGCTCGGCACCGTTGGTCGTGTCGCCGTCGGCCTGGAGCAATGACTCGTCGGGGATCGCGGGACCGGGGGCCAGCGACGCGACGTAGGCGGCCATGGCGGCGACCTGCTCGTCGGAGAACTGCGTCGGCTTCTGTTCGGCCTGCGGACCGTTGACTGCCATGGGCATGCGGCCCGTGCCGACCTGGAAGTCGACCGAGGCGGCCCCGACGCCGATCAGGCTCGGACCGCTGTCGGTGCCGGCCGCGCTCAGGCCGTGGCAGGTCGCGCAGTTCGAGGCGAAGAGCTTCTGGCCCTCGTCGATGCTCTGCTGCGAGGTCGCGGTCGCGCTGCTCTCGTCCGCCGAGGCGGTCGAGGAGAAGAGCGCGTAGGCACCGCCCGTGGTGAGCAGACCGACCAGCAGCAGGGAGGCGGTGGCGACGGGGCCGCGACGGCCGGCCTTCTTGGTGCGTCGGGAGGACGAGGTTCTCGTGAACATGCTGTGCAGACGATCCAATGCCTATTTGAGGAGGTAGATGACGATGAAGAGGCCGATCCAGACCACGTCGACGAAGTGCCAGTAGTACGACACCACGATGGCCGTGGTCGCCTCTTTGTGCCCGAAGTTCTTGACTGCGTAGGCGCGACCGATGGTGAGCAGGAAGGCGATCAGACCACCGATGACGTGTGCCCCGTGGAAGCCGGTCGTCATGTAGAAGGCCGAGCCGTAGGCGCTCGAGCTGAGGGTGACGTGCTCGGAGATCAGGGTGGCGTACTCGAAGACCTGACCGCAGACGAAGACCGCACCCATGGCGTAGGTGAGGAAGAACCACTCGACCATGCCCCATCGACTGACCTGGAACAGGCGGCCCGTGCGGTGCGGCTGCATGCGCTCGGCGGCGAACACGCCGAACTGGCAGGCGACCGAGGACAGCACCAGGGTGATGGTGTTGGTCAGCGCGAACGGCACGTTGTGCAGCGCCGTCTGATCGGCCCAGAGGCCGGGAGACGTCGAGCGAAGCGTGAAGTAGATCGCGAAGAGGCCGGCGAAGAACATGACCTCGCTGCCGAGCCACACGATGGTGCCCACGGCAACCGTGCTGGGTCGATTGACGACAGGGCCGCCAGAAGGTCTCGAGAGAGAGGTACTTGTCACGAGGTCCATTATGCCTGGTAAGTCGCTTTGGGTTTGCGCTCGAAACCCCGGGTCGGGAATTTCCCTTGACGCCGAGACATCGAAGTGTCTTATGCTCCGCCGGTAGCCTGGGACCATGACCTCCGAGCTCACCTGGCCCTCGATCATCGACGCGCTCCTCACCGGGCGCGACCTCTCGATCAGCGAGGCCACGTGGTCCATGGAGCAGGTCATGACGGGCGACGTCACCCCTGCCCAGCTCGGAGCCTTCCTGGTCGCCCTCCGTGCCAAGGGCGAGACGGTGGACGAGATCGTCGGCTTCCGCGACGCCGTCCTCGCCCACGCCGTGCCCCTTCCGGTCGACAGCATGGCGGTCGACATCGTCGGGACGGGTGGTGACCGCTTCGGGACGGTGAACGTCTCGACCATGGCCTCGGTCGTCGTGGCGGCGACCGGGGTGCCGGTCATCAAGCACGGCAACCGGGCGGCGAGCTCGTCGTCCGGCTCGTCGGACGTGCTGTCGGCCCTCGGCATCGACCTGACCATCGGGGCCGACCGTGTGGCGGAGGTCTTGCGCGAGGCGGGGTTGACCTTCGCCTTCGCCGCCGCATTCCACCCGGGTTTCGGCAACGCCGCCGCCGTGCGTCGCGAGATCGGCGTCCCGACGGTCTTCAACTTCCTGGGTCCCCTCGTGAACCCGGCCCGCCCCGAGGCGAGCGCCGTCGGCGTCGCGTCGCTCGACAAGGTGCCGCTGATCGTCGGCGTGTTCCAGACGCGCGGCGCGACCGCACTCGTGTTCCGCGGCGACGACGGCCTCGACGAATTGACCACGACGGGTCACAGCCACATCTGGGAGGTCACCGGGGGCTCGGTGACCGAGCACGACCTCGATCCACTCGAGTTCGGCATCCCTCGCGCGCGCATCTCCGACCTCGTCGGCGGGGACGCGGCGCACAACGCGGGCATCGCCCGTCAGGTCCTGGCGGGGGAGCGCGGTCCGGTCCGCGACATCGTGCTGCTCAACGCCGCGGCCGGACTGGTGGCCTACGGGCTGGCGGCCGACCCGGGCCAGCGCGAACGGCCGCTCCTCGCTCGCTTCCGGGAGCAGCTGGACGTCGCGGCCCGGGCCGTCGACTCGGGCGCGGCGATCGCGAAACTGGACCAGTGGGTGGCGGCGACCCGCGCCTCCTGAGACGCACCGCGCCTCCTCGTCCTGAGGGGGTGGACGACGAAGGGCCCGTCCGGTCGGACGGGCCCTTCGCGCGGGGGATCAGTTGACGTCGTCGTCGACCCAGTCGAAGGTCTTCGTGACGGCCTTCTTCCAGAGACGCAGCGTGCGGTCACGCTCGTCGGCGTCGATGTTCGGGGTCCAGCGCTTGTCCTCCTGCCAGTTGGCACGGAGGTCGTCGAGGGTCTCCCAGAAGCCGACCGCGAGACCGGCCGCGTAGGCCGCGCCGAGCGCGGTGGTCTCGGCGACCACCGGGCGGACGACCGGGACGTCGAGGATGTCGGCCTGGAACTGCATGAGAGCGTCGTTGGCGGTCATGCCACCGTCGACCTTGAGCTCGGTCAGGTCGACGCCCGAGTCGGCGTTGACCGCGTCGAGCACCTCACGGGTCTGGAACGCGGTCGCCTCGAGGGCGGCACGAGCGATGTGGCCCTTGTTGACGTAGCGGGTGAGGCCCACGAGGGCGCCTCGCGCGTCCGAACGCCAGTAGGGCGCGAACAGACCCGAGAACGCGGGCACGAAGTAGACCCCGCCGTTGTCCTCGACGGTCTTGGCCAGCTCTTCTACCTCGGGGGCCGAGCCGATCATGCCCAGGTTGTCGCGCAGCCACTGGATCAGCGAGCCCGTGACGGCGATCGACCCTTCGAGGGCGTAGTGCGGTGCGGCGTCGCCGAGCTTGTAGCCGAGCGTCGTGAGCAGCCCGTTCTTCGAGTGGACGATCTCTTCGCCCGTGTTGAAGATCAGGAAGTTGCCGGTGCCGTATGTGTTCTTCGACTCGCCCTGGTCGAACGCGGCCTGACCGAACGTGGCGGCCTGCTGGTCGCCGAGGATGCCGGCGATGGGCACCTCGCGCAGCAGGCTCGAGGCCTCGACCGTGCCGTACACCTCGGACGAGCTCTTGATCTCGGGGAGCATCGACCTCGGCACGTCGAACGCCTCGAGGATGTCGTCGCGCCACTCGAGCGTCTCGAGGTCCATGAAGAGGGTGCGCGAGGCGTTCGTGACGTCGGTGACGTGGACGCCGCCGTCGGTGCCACCGGTGAGGTTCCAGAGGACCCAGGTGTCGGTCGTGCCGAACAGCAGGTCGCCGGCCTCGGCCTTCTCACGGGCGCCCTCGACGTTCTCGAGGATCCAGACGACCTTCGTGCCCGAGAAGTAGGTCGCGAGCGGCAGGCCGACGATGGGCTTGAAGCGCTCGACGCCTCCGTCGGCGGCCAGGCGGTCGACGATGGGTTGCGTGCGGGTGTCCTGCCAGACGATGGCGTTGTACACGGCCTTGCCGGTGGTCTTGTCCCAGACCACGGCGGTCTCGCGCTGGTTGGTGATGCCGACGGCCTTGATGTTGTGGCGCGTGATGTCGGCGCGGGAGAGGGCCTGACCGATGACCTCGCGGGTGTTCTCCCAGATCTCGGCGGGGTCGTGCTCGACCCAGCCGGCGCGGGGGAAGATCTGCTCGTGCTCCTTCTGGCCGGTGGCCACGATCGAACCCGAGTGGTCGAAGATGATGGCGCGGGTGCTGGTGGTTCCCTGGTCGATGGCCAGGACGTAGTCGGTGTCGCTCACGGGTGGAACTCCTTCGTCGTTGATGGATGCAGCTCGCACGGAGGCTCGGGTCGGTCCATTCGAGCGGACGGGCCCGAGCCTCTGCTGGGAGCGGGTGGATCGATCGGCGTCGGGCGGCCCGGGGGAGCCGGCCTCGACCGATCAGTGGGTCGCCGGGTCAGGCGGCGAGGGGGAGGAGCGGGAAGGACAGCAGTGCGGCGAGGGCACCGCCGACGAGAGGGCCGACGACCGGCACCCAGGCGTAGGACCAGTCGCTGCCGCCCTTGCCCTTGATGGGCAGGAACGCGTGGGCGATGCGGGGTCCGAGGTCACGGGCGGGGTTGATGGCGTAGCCGGTGGGGCCACCGAGCGAGGCGCCGATGCCGACCACGAGCAGCGCGACGGCCAGGCCGCCGAGCGGGCCGAGGTTGGCGGCGTTCGGGGAGGCACCGTTGGTGATCGCGATGATCGTGAAGACCAGGACGAAGGTGCCGATGATCTCGGTCACGAGGTTCCAGCCGTAGTTGCGGATCGCAGGGCCGGTCGAGAACACGCCCAGCTTCGTGGCGGGGTCGGGCTCGTCGTCGAAGTGCTGCTTGTAGGCCAGCCAGACGACGACCGCACCGATGATGGCACCGACCATCTGCGCCGCGACGTAGACCAGGAACGCGGCGAAGGTGATGTTGCCGAGGATGAGTTGCGCGATGCTGACGGCCGGGTTCAGGTGTGCCCCGGACGAGTACGAGGCCAGGATGCCGACGAAGACCGCGAGGCCCCAGCCGAAGTTGACCATGAGCGTGCCGCCGTTGAAGCCCTTCGTCTTCGTGAGGGCGACGTTGGCGACGACTCCGCCACCGAGGGTGAGCAGCAATGCGGTGCCCACCGTTTCTGAAAGAAAAATCAATCCCAGGTTCACGTCGACCTTCCTTGTCGTACGGCGGGGCGACAGTGCACCCGCGGTGAGCGTGTGTCAACACCTTAGTGCTGTGATCACATGCGACGAGAAGGAAAGATCAGGTGTTTGCACATATGTGCATCCGGGGGTGCCGGGAGTAGGTTGAGCGGCAGCCTGGTGCACCCGAGCACCCTCCCCGGCGCCGAGAAAGGGACTTCGATGAAGAAGCTCATCAACGATCCGTCCGACGTCGTCGACGAGGCCGTCGCCGGCTTCGGCGCTGCGCACGCCGACCTCGTGGTCGTCTCCCACGATCCGACGTTCGTCCGCCGTTCGGCGGCTCCCGTGCCGGGCAAGGTCGCACTCGTCAGCGGTGGCGGCAGCGGTCACGAGCCCCTGCACGCGGGGTTCGTCGGCCTCGGCATGCTGTCGGCCGCGGTGCCGGGCCCGGTCTTCACGTCGCCCACGCCCGATCCGATCGTCGCCGCCACGCAGGCCGTGGACGCCGGGGCAGGCGTGCTCTACATCGTCAAGAACTACACGGGCGACGTGCTCAACTTCGAGACGGCGGCCGACCTCGCCGAGGCCGAGGGCATCACGGTCCGGACGGTGCTCGTCGACGACGACGTCGCGGTCAAGGACTCGCTGTACACCGCCGGCCGTCGAGGAGTCGCCGGAACGGTCGTGGTCGAGAAGACCGCAGGGGCCGCCGCCGAGCGGGGCGACTCCCTCGACGCCGTCGCCGAGGTGGCCCGACGGACGAACGCGGCGACCCGGTCGATGGGCGTCGCGCTCTCGGCGGGCACGGTCCCGCACGCCGGTGAGCCGAGCTTCACCCTGGCCGACGACGAGGTCGAGATCGGGATCGGCATCCACGGTGAACCCGGCCGTGAGCGCATCCCCCTCGAGCCGGTCGACGCCATCGTCGACCGCCTGCTCGACGCCGTCACCGACGATCTGGGGCTCGCCTCCGGCGAGCGGGTGCTGCTCTTCGTGAACGGCATGGGAGGCACGCCTCTCGTCGAGCTGTACATCGCCTACCGCCGGGCGGCCGAGGCCCTCGAGGCGCGAGGCGTCGAGGTCTACCGCAGCCTGGTCGGCTCGTACGTCACGTCGCTCGAGATGCAGGGCATGTCGATCACGCTGACCCGCCTGGACGACGAGCTGACCGAGCTCTGGGACGCCCCGGTCGAGACCGTGGCGTTGCGCCGGGGCCGATAGACGTCCGCCCGGACCCCGGACCCCGGACCCCGGACCCCGGACCCCGGAGCCCCGACCGCGGGCGCAGCACCGCATGACCGCACCACGAGAGGAACGACCACCGCATGACACTCGACGCCACCTGGACCCGGGCCTGGATCGATCGGACGGCCGACGTCGTCGCCGCCGAGCACACGGCACTCAGCGAGCTCGACCGGCAGATCGGCGACGGCGACCACGGTGAGAACCTGTTGCGGGGCTTCACCGCCGTCCGGGCCAAGCTCGCCGACCTCCCCGCCGACGCGACGCCCGGAGCCGCGCTCAAGCTCGTTGCCACGACCCTCATCTCGACGGTGGGGGGCGCCTCGGGCCCCCTGCTCGGCACGGCGTACCTCAAGGGGTCGGCGGCGCTGGGCGACGCCACCGAGCTGGACGCGGAGGCGCTGGTCGCCTTCCTCACGGCGGCCCGCGACGGCGTCGTGCTGAGAGGCAAGGCGGAGGTCGGCGACAAGACCATGATCGACGCGTGGACCCCGGCCGTCGACGCGGCGGCCGCGGCCGCCGCGGACGGAGCGTCTCCCGCGGCCGTCCTCCGCGCCGCAGCCGACGCCGCGGCGACCGGTGCCGCGTCGACCGAACCCCTCGTCGCCCGCAAGGGTCGAGCCAGCTACCTCGGCGAGCGTGCCGTGGGTCACCGTGACCCCGGCGCGCAGTCGTCGTCCCTCATCATCGCCGCGGCGGCCGACGCCGCCGACGGCTCGAGCAAGGAGTCCTGAGCATGCCCACCATCGGAATCGTCGTCGTCTCGCACAGTGCCAAGATCGCCGAGGGCGTGGTCGACCTGGCCCGCCAGATGGCCCCCACGACCACCCTCGTGGCTGCCGGAGGGACCGACGACGGGTCCGTCGGCACCAGCTTCGACAAGATCTCCGCCGCCCTCGCCGAGGCATCGCGAGGCGGCGGAGCCGTGGTGCTCTGCGACCTCGGCTCCGCCATCCTCACGAGCGAGACGGCCGTCGACTTCCTCGACGACGCCGACAAGCAGCGCGTGGTCATCGCCGACGCCCCTCTGGTCGAAGGCACGGTGGCCGCGGCCGTCTCCGCCGAGACCGGGGGAGACCTCGAGGCCGTCGCGGCGGCGGCCCGGACGGCCACCGGCGTCGCCGACGCCCATGCCGACGAGCGCGACCTCCGCGGTGGCGACGCCGTCGAGCGTTCGGCCGTGCTCGTCAACGCGTCGGGGCTGCACGCCCGCCCGGCCGCCGACCTCGTCACCCACGCGTCGCGGTTCCAGGCCGACGTCACGGTGAACGGCGTCGACGCCAAGAGCCTGTTGCGCATCATGGGGTTGAACGTGGGCGTCGGTTCGACGGTGGCCGTGATGGCGACCGGCCCGGACGCCGCGGCCGCCGTGGACGACCTCATCACGCTGATCGAGGGCGGCTTCGGCGAGAAGGCGAGGTGATCGGACGCGGACACCGCGCCTCCTGACCTCGGGGGTCGCCGCCTGACCTCGGGGTCGTGGGGGTGCCGGGGGTCAGCGTCGTCGCGACCACTTCGTCAGCAGCATGTCGCCCGACAGCAGGACGTGGTCGAGGGCGAGGCCGCGCAGCGCCATGGCCTCACGAGCCGCGACGATGCGCGGCCCGGCCCCGCCCTCGAGGTTCGGCGAGACGGTGAGGCACAGTTCGTCGACGACGTCGGCGGCGACCAGGTCGCCGAGCAACGCCGGCCCGCCCTCGGTGTGGATCTGCGGCAGTCCCCGCTCGACCAGGGCCCGGACGAGGAGGCGCGGGTCGACCCGGTCGCGACCGCACGACACGACGTCGGCGACCTCGTCGAGGCGGGACCGAGCCGCGCGAGGTGCCTCGTCGTGGGTGAGGACGAGGGGCCGGACGGGCGCATCGGCGAACACGTCCGTCGTCGGGTCGAGCCCGAGCCGCCCGGAGACGAGGGCGAAGACAGGATGATCGGGCAGGCCGGCCTCGCGCCGCCAGGCCACAGCCTCGTCGCCGAGCCGCATCGGGCCGTAACCCTCGTCGCGGACCGTGCCCGCACCGACCACGACGACGTCGGAGAGCTGACGCAACAGGTCGAAGACGAGCAGGTCGGCGGGGCCGCCCAGGTCGCGGGTCCGTCCGGAGGCCGTTGCCGAGCCGTCGACGCTCGCGACGAAGTTCGCCCGCACGCGAGGCGTCGTCCGGTCGTGGGGCCGGTGGAGATCGACGAGGTCGTCGACGGTCAGTGCACCACCGCCCGCCGGGGGAGCGGGATGCAGTTGCGAGATGGCGGTCGCGGTCACGAGACGTCCTCGGCGACGTTGTGGCGCTCGACGACGGGGTCGCGCCAGCCGAGGATCGCCTCGATCATGCGGACGGCGTCGACGCTGGCCCGGACGTCGTGCATCCGGACGATGCGCGCGCCCTGCAGCACGCTCATCGTGGCCGCCGCGAGCGAGCCGGCCAGGCGGTCGGGTTTGTCGCGACCGAGCGACTCGCCGACGAAGTCCTTGTTGGACACCGCGGCGAGCGTCGGGTGGCCCAGGGCGGCCACCTCGGACAGGCGCCGGGTGAGTTCGAGCGAGTGCCGGGTCGTCTTGTTCAGGTCGTGCCCCGGGTCGACGACGAGTCGGTCGTCGGGCACCCCGTGGGCGCGGGCCACGTCGACCCGCCGCGCGAGGAACTCGACGACCTCGGCGACGACGTCGTCGTAGTGCGGCCGGGGATGCGGGCGTCGGGGTGCGGCCAGGCTGTGGGTGACGACCAGCGTGGCGCCGCTGTCGGCGACCACGTCGGCCAACCGAGGGTCGTGGAGCCCCGTGGTGTCGTTGACGACGTGGGCCCCGGCGGCGACGACGCGTTCGGCGACCTCGGGGCGGAAGGTGTCGACCGAGATCACGACGTCCGAGCGACTCGCGAGCGCTTCCACCACGGGCAGGACCCGGTCGAGTTCGTCGGACGCGGACAGCTCGGGCCCGGGCGCGAAGGGGACGCCCCCGATGTCGACCCAGTCGGCGCCCGCCGCGGCCGCGTCCACGGCGGCCTGCACGGCGCGGTCGAGGGCGAAGGTCGCACCCCGGTCGAAGAACGAGTCGGGCGTGCGGTTCACGATCGCCATCACCGCGACCTGGCGGGAGAAGTCGAAGGTCCGCGACCCGATGCGCCGTCGGGGCACGAGCAGAGGGGGCAGGGCGAGCCCGGGGGAGTCGGCATCGACGGGCTGCGCCGCGGCCTCACGCACGAGGCGCGCCGATCAGGGCGACCGCCTCGGCCCGCGCCGACGCCTCGGAAAGGACGCCCCGGCTCGCGAGCGTCACCGTCGTGCTGCCGGTCTGGCGGGGGCCCCGGGTCGTGACGCACCCGTGCGAGGCGTCGAGCACCACGAGGACGCCGTCCGGCCGGGCGCCCGCCTGCACGGCCTCGGCGATCTCCTCGCCGAGGCGCTCCTGGAGCTGGGGGCGCGAGGCCACGGCGTCGACCACCCGGGGGAGCGCGCCCAACCCGACGATCGTCTCGCCCGGCACGTAGGCCACGTGCGCGACGCCGACGAAGGGCAACAGATGGTGCTCGCACACCGACCGGAACGAGATGTCGCGGACGATCACGACCTCGCCGAGTTGATGGGCCTCGGCCGGGACGGTGGCCTGGCGGACGAGATCGGCCGCGTCGACGGACAGACCGGAGAAGAACTCGGCGTAGGCGTCGGCCACGCGTCGAGGGGTGGACTCGAGCCCAGGACGGTCGACGTCCTCACCGATCGCGGCGAGCAGTTCGAGCACGGCGGCCTCGATGCGGGGCCGGTCGATGGACGGGGGAGTCATCGGACCATCTTCTCAGGCGACGGGGTCGGCCGCGGCGTCGTTCTCGTCCGCGCCCGGTGTCGTCGATTCGCGGGGGAGCGCCTCGTGGTGCCGCCGTCCGTGGCTGCGCCGCGCCTCCTTCATCTCGGCCTCGAAGAGATGCCTCTTGCCGCCCGCGAGAGAATCACGTATGTTCTGCTCATGGTCGCGGAACGCGGCGTAGTACCCGTCGTCGTAGTCCTCGACGATCTGGTAGGTCCAGCGGCCCTCCACGACGTTGCGACCGACGAGGTCCCGATCGAGCAGGTCCGCGACCTCGTCGTGGCCGGCTCGACGGAGCGACTCGACGGCGTCGCCGAGTGCCAGGTCGGCCTTGCCGGTCAGTCGGTGGAATCCGTAGAGGAATCCTCGGGCCTGCTCGACGATCTCGAGCGCGGCCGAGAGTTCGCCGAGCGCCGCGACGGTGTCGTCGTCGAGCCCGTCGGGTCGGCGGTGCGCGTCGTCGGGCGGTGTGTGGGTCGCATCGGTCGTCATGCGACCAGGCAACTCCGAGGAGGCGCGGTGTGCGTCAGCGGGGAGCGGTTCCGTCGCCCGATTCCCGGTTACTTGACATAATGTGCATTATCAGTCATCGATCGCGATGCCGGAAGGGGTGTGCGGGCGCCCTCCGACCCCTAGGCGCCGGACGATCCGTCCAGCACCTCGCGCAGCAGGTCGGCCAGGTCGCCGGGCTCGACCGGCTCGTCGATGGTCGTCAGCTCGTCGAGGCCGAACCAGCGCGACTCGAGGATGTCTGTTCGCTCGTCGTCGGTCCAGTCGTCGTCGACGACCTCGAAGTGCGGCAGGCGGACGACGAAGAACTCCGCGTGACCGTGCGTGTGGTCGGCGTCGTCCCAGGCCACCTCGAAGTCGTCCACGCGCACGACGTCGCCGACCTCGGTGACCACCTGGCCGGTCTCTTCGTGCAGCTCGCGGACGGCCGCCTCGACATGGGTCTCGCCCGGGTCGACACCGCCACCCGGGGTGATCCAGCGCGCCGACCGACTGGTGTCGGGCGCCACCGTCTTCATCAGCAGCACTCGGTCGTCCCCGTCGAGGACGAGGAGGCGCGAGGTCGGTCGGACGATGCGCTCGGTCACGAAGTGCCCCGGCTCAGACGATCGGCGCGAAGTCGCTGGTGTCGCCCACCAGTCGGGTGTGGTCGGCCGGGACGGGGTCGACGGCGGCCGATGCGACCTCGGCGGCGAACTCGGCGACGTTGTACAGCTTGCCCGCGCTCTCTTTCCGCGAGGAGATGGCCCCGGGATTCGACCGTTCGAGCAGGGTCGCCGTGATCGTGCCCTCGATCATGTCGCCCGAGACCACGACGAACTCGACGCCCGCGTTCTCGAGCTGCGGCAGCATCTCGCGCAGGGCGTCTTCGCCGGCGCGCTTGCTCAGGGCGACGGGAAGGTACTCGGGCATCGTCTCGGTCGTGCGGATGAAGTGGGCCTGGTGGCTCGTGACGAAGACGACGCGCGAGCCCGGGGCGAGCAGCGGCAGGGCCGCGGTCAACAGCGCCACCTGGGCGTCGCGGTTCAGCTTGAGCGCGTAGTCCTCGGCCATGCCCGTCTCCATGCCGCCCGAGGCGTTCATGACGAGGACGTCGAGGCCGCCCCAGGCCTCGCGCACGGTCTCGAACATCGTCGCCAGGCTGGCCTCGTCGGTCAGGTCGGCCCCGATGGCGATCGCCTCGCCGCCGGCCTCCTCGATCTTCGAGACGAGCTGCAGCGCGCGCTTCTCCTTGTTGCGGTAGTTCACGACGACCTTGGCGCCGGCCTCGGCGAAGTAGCGCACGGTGTCGGCGCCGATCCCCCGGGACGACCCGGTGACCAGGACTCGGGCTCCTGCGAGGGACTCTGCGGCGAGGGGGTTGGACAAGGCGTGCTCCAGACTGTGCGGGGATCGATCGGCCCGTGGACCGGACTCGACCCTACCAATCCCCCTCGTCACCGTCGGTGGTGGGTGGTAGTTTCCATAACAGGGGAACGAGAGAAGGTCGACATGGACGTCCTGAACGATTACGCATGGGTCGCGTGGATCGCGCTCATCCTGGTGTTCGTCATCGTCGAGGTGACGACGCTCGAGTTCACCTTCCTCATGCTGGCCATCGGCAGCGTCGGCGGTCTGCTCGCCGGACTCTTCGGCGCCCCGTGGTGGCTGCAGGCGATCATCGCCGGCGTCCTCGCCGTCCTGCTGCTGTTCACGGTGCGGCCGCCGCTGCTCCGGGCGCTCCGCCGCGGGGGCGATCCGACCCCCAGCAACGTCGAGGCGCTGCTCGGGCTGCGCGGCACGGTCGTCGTGCCCATCGGCTCCGACCCGGGTCAGGTGAAGCTGTCGAACGGCGAGACCTGGACGGCACGGGTGCTGTCCTCCCTTGCGACGTCGGCGGGCGCCGACCTCGCACTCGACACCGGGTCCCCGGTCGTCGTGACCGCCATCGAGGGGTCGACGGCGTTCGTCGCCCCCGCAGAGAGGTCCTGAAGCCATGGACACCATCAGTGCCGGCACCGTCGTCACCATCGTGGTCGTCGCGATCGTCGTCGTGCTCGTCCTCGTCATCCTGTTCCGCTCGGTCCGCATCATCCCGCAGGCGAGTGCCGGCGTGGTCGAGCGACTGGGGCGGTACCACAAGACCCTCTCCCCCGGGCTCAACCTGCTCGTGCCGTTCATCGACCGGGTGCGGCCCCTGATCGACATGCGCGAGCAGGTCGTCTCGTTCCCCCCGCAGCCCGTCATCACCGAGGACAACCTGGTCGTCTCGATCGACACGGTCGTGTACTTCCAGGTGACCGACGCGCGCGCGGCCACCTACGAGATCGCCAACTACCTCGGGGCCGTCGAACAGCTCACGACCACCACGCTGCGCAACGTGGTCGGTGGGCTCAACCTCGAGCAGGCCCTCACCAGCCGGGACAACATCAACGGCCAGCTGCGCATCGTGCTCGACGAGGCGACCGGCAAGTGGGGCATCCGGGTCGGACGTGTCGAACTGAAGGCCATCGACCCGCCCTTGTCGATCCAGGACTCCATGGAGCAGCAGATGCGTGCCGAGCGCAGCCGGCGCGCGGCCATCCTCACCGCCGAGGGCACCAAGCAGTCGCAGATCCTCGAGGCCGAGGGGTCGCGACAGTCGTCGATCCTCAAGGCCGAGGGTGACGCCAAGGCGCAGGTGCTCCGGGCACAGGGCGAGGCCGAGGCCATCGCCACCGTCTTCAACGCCATCCACGCCGGCGACCCCGACCCGAAGCTGCTCGCCTACCAGTACCTCCAGACCCTGCCGAAGATCGCGGACGGCTCGGCCAACACCATGTGGATCATCCCCAGCGAGCTGACCGAGGCCCTCAAGGGAATCGGTCAGGGCTTCTTCGCGCCTCGCGACCCGAACGCACCCGGGTGGACCCCGACCGAGGCTCCCAAGGTCTCCGAGATGGACGTCACGCCCGACCTCGCGTCGACCGTCGACCTCGAGGCCGAACCCGACCTCGGCTTCCCGACGGTGACCACGCCCGGTGGGACGGGCACCACCACGGGGTCCGGAGGCGCGGGTGCCGCGGGCCCCGACGGTCCGGCTCCCGAGACGGGTGCCCCGGGCACCGGTCCGACCGCTCCCCCGGCGACCTCGTAGTGCCGTCCGCTCCCCCGGTCTCGGCCGGCTGGTTCGCACCGGCCGGCCCCCGGGTGCTGGCGCACCGGGGCCTCGCCGTCGATGCTCCCGAGAACACCATGCTGGCGTTCGCCCTCGCCGTGTCGGCCGGCACGACGTACGTCGAGACCGACGTGCACGCCACGCGCGACGGCATCGCGGTCATCAGCCACGATCCCGACCTGAGGCGGGTCGCGGGACGCGAGCAGCGCCTCCTCGACCTCGACCTCGCGGACGTGAAGGCGATCCGGCTCGACGGTGAGCACGAGATCCCCACCCTCGACGAGGCGCTCGACGCCTTCCCCGAGACCCGGTTCAACGTCGACCTCAAGTCCGACGAGGCCGTGGCGCCGGCCGTCCGAGCGATCGCCCGGGTCCGGGCGACGGATCGCGTCCTGGTGACCTCGTTCGACCACCGCAGGCGTCTCCGGGCGGTCCGGGCCCTGCCGGGAGTCGCGACGTCGGCCTCGTCCCGGGGCATCGTCGCGGCGATGGCGGCAGGCCTCGTGCCCCTCCCCGGGCTCAGGCGGACGCTGATGCGGCGCGCCCTCGTCGGGTGCCGGGCGGTTCAGGTCCCCGAGCGCAAGGGGCCGGTGCGCGTCGTCACTGCCGCACGCGTCGCCGAGTGGGCTGAGCTGGGTGTCGAGACGCATGTCTGGACCGTCAACGAGCCCGTCGACATGGTCCGGCTGCTCACCTTGGGCGTCCACGGGATCGTCACCGACCGTGCCGACCTGGCCCTCGACGAGGTGCGTCGGCGCGCTTCGTGACCGTCGTCGCAGGCTGCCCGGGCACTGTGAAGGGACTGTGAAATCGCACGGCTCGGAACGGTGGGGGTCCAGAACGGGTTACAACGGGTGATTGCAACGCGAGAGGAGACCACACAATGGCAGATCGCAGTTTGCGCGGAATGAGGCTCGGCAGCCAGAGCCTGCAGAGCGAAGAGGGCGTGGAGTTCTCGCCCCGCAAGAAGGCCGTCTACCAGACGACCGACGGTCAGACGTTCGACATGGTGTTCGCTGCGGACGCCGAGATCCCGGACATCTGGCAGTCCCCCAAGAGTGGCCAAGAGGGTCGTCTGCTGTCGGCCGACGGCAAGCCGGTCGAGATCGACGCCGGTGACGTGAAGGTCCCCCGCAGTCACTGGGACATGCTGCTCGAGCGTCGCAGCCGTGACGAGCTCGAGGAGCTCCTCCAAGAACGACTCGATTTCCTGCGGGCCCGCAAGGGTCAGCACAAGATCGGCGCCTGACGGCCCGCACGGCACCACCAAGACGAGAAGGCCCGACCACCGCATGGTGGTCGGGCCTTCTCTCGTGCCGGGGCGTCGCGAGACGTCAGTCGACGACGCGCCACCGCGGCAGGATCGGATCGGGTGCCTCGTCGAGCCGGCGACGACGAGCCGACCGGCGGGTACCGATGAACAGACGGGACAGCAGCAGCATCGCGAGACCGAAGAACGACACGAGCAGCTCGATCGCACGACTCGCCGCGACGGCGGGCGTCGTCCCGGTGCCGAGGTCGACCACCGCCACCATGGTGCCGGGCTCGTAGTCGGGGATGCTGGCGGTGGTCCTGCCCGAGGCGTCGATGGCCCGCGTCGAAGCGACGGTCGAGACGTTGACGAGGGGCCGGGCCGTCTCGATGGCGCGCAGGCGGGCGATCGCGAGCTGCTGCTCGTTCTCGTCCGTCTGGCCGGGACGGGTGCCGAAGTCGGCGTTGTTCGTCTGGCCGATGATGACCTGCGCACCCTCGTCCATCATGTTCGTGATGAGCTGGTCGTCGACGATGTCGAAGCAGATCGAGATGCCCGCCCGGAAGTCACCCAGGTCGAAGACCTCGTCACGCGTGCCCGGGGTGTAGTCCCGGCCGATCAGGTCGATGAGATCGGGGGCGAAGGGCCGCCAGAAATCACGGGCGGGGACGTACTCGCCGAACGGGACCGGGTGCTTCTTGTCGTACTGGTCTCGCACGCCTCCGTCGGACCAGAGGAGGGACGAGTTGTAGACGGTCTCGCCGTCGTCGCTCTCGGTGATGACTCCCGACACGAGGGGTGCGTCGTAGCCTCGGGAGATCGCATCGAAGACGTATCGGCCGGTGGCGTCGCGAGTGGGATCGCGGTCGCTGCCGCCCTCGGGCCAGACGATCATGTCGAGGGAGCGCTGGTCTTCCGGCAACTGCGCGAGCTGGGCCTGCAGGTCGCTCATCGCGAGCACCTGGGCGTTGGTCAGGTCGCCGTACTGCCGGTCGGCGAAGTAGCCCGCGTCGCCGTCACCCTGGACGGCGGCGATGGTGGCCGTGCCGGAGGAGTGCGTCGGCCAGGCGGGCACCGCGAGGGCGGCGACCACGACCGTGGCACCCGCGAGCACACGGGTCGAACCCCGGACGGTCGTCTGGAGGGCGAGCTGGATCAGCGCGGCGACGATCGCCACCATGAGGAACGACAGCCCCGAGATGCCGAGCCAGGCGACGAGGCCGGCGAACGGGCTCTCGGATTGGCTGAGCGCCACCCGACCCCAGGCGAACCCGCCGTAGGGCCAGGTGCCGGCGACGAACTCACGGAGCGTCCAGAGCCCCCCGACGACGACGGGCAGCAGGACCGTGCGGCCCAGGGTGCCGGGCCAGATGCGCGGGACCCAGCGGTACGCCAGGGTGATGAGCATCGCCCCCGCGGCGAAGAAGAGAGCCTCGAGCGTCGACAGGGCGGCCCAGGGCACGACGCCGAGGAAGAGCGTCGCCCACGAGATGTGGATCAGGTAGAAGGACAGGCCTGCCACGAGGCCGACCAGGAAGGAACCACCGAGCGACCGGCCTCGGAGGGCCAACAGGACGAAGCCGATGCCGACGAACGTCAACGGCCAGACGTCACCGTCGGGGAAACCGCCGTCGAGGACGGCGCCGGCGCCGAGCGCGACGATGAGGGCCAGCCAGAGGGGCAGTCGGACGTCGGTCGCTCGGGAAGACACCCCGCGATTCTAGGTGGCGGCGTCTGGGAGGCCGGTCGTCGCCGGTCGTCGTCAGGCCTCGGCGGGCAGAGGGCTCAGGGGCCGACCGCGGTGTAGGCCACGATGCCGCGACGGACGGCGTCGAGCGCCTGCCGTGCCGTCGGGCCGACCGGCAGGTCCCCCACGACCGACAGCTGGTCGAGCAGGTCGATCGTCTGTTTCGTCCAGCGCACGAAGTCGCCGGCTGCGAGGTCGGCGTCGTCGAGCACCGAGTCGAGTGCGGCACCTCGGGCCCAACGGTGCATCGCCAGGGCGAGACCCGGTGCGGGAGGCTGGCTGCCGGGCAGGCGGTGTTCGTGCTCGAGGTCGTCGAGCTCGGCCCAGAGCAGCTGGGTGGCGTCGAGGGCGGCACGGAACTCGCCTCGGGGCAGGAACCGCTCGGAGAGCTGGCCCTCGTCCCGCCGGGGCTCGTACACGAGCGTGGCGGCCATCGCGGCCATCGACGGCACGTCGAGCATGTTCCACAGACCGAGGCGGAGGCTCTCGGCCACGAGCAGGTCGCGATCACCGTAGATGCGGCGCAACGTGCGACCGGTCGGGGCGACGGTGACCTCGGCGTCCCGGGGGACGCGACCCGCGCCTCCGGCGTTCGTTCCCGTCGGGAGGAGGTAGCCGCGGTCGAGCAGCACGTCGGTGACGCGGTCGAAGACCTTGGCCACGGCGCCGGTCCGGCTGCGGATCTGCGCTGACAGCTGGTCGGTCTGCTTCTTGAGCTTGAACCAGCGCTCGGACCAGCGGGCGTGCTGCTCGCGATCGGGGCAGGCGTGGCAGGGATGCTGCCGGACCTGCCGTCGGAGTTCGACGATGCGTCGCTGGCGTTTGTCGCGTTCGGCCCGCGACTGGGAGTCGGCGCGAGCCGCCCCCTGCTTCTCGAGGTCGCCCACCTCGCGACGCAACATCGTGTACTCGCCGAAGTCGCCCAGGTGGCAGGCCATCGACGCGGCGTAGCCGTCGAGCGACTGCTGCTGCGACCGCACCTTGCGGGCCAGGTCGACGACCGAGCGGTCGGCCTGGAACTGGGCGAACGAGGTCTCGAGCACCTCGCGGGTGCGCGATCGACCGAACTGCTCGATGAGGTTCACGGCCATGTTGTACGTGGGCCGGAAGCTGCTGTTCATCGGATAGGTGCGCCGCGAGGCCAGCGAGGCGACGGCCTGAGGATCGAGGCCCTGCTGCCACTGGACGAGCGAGTGGCCCTCGACGTCGATGCCGCGACGGCCGGCGCGACCGGTCAGCTGGGTGTACTCGCCGGGGGTGATGGGCACCCGGGCCTCGCCGTTGAACTTCTCGAGCTTCTCGAGCACGACGGTGCGGGCCGGCATGTTGATGCCCAGTGCGAGCGTCTCGGTCGCGAACACGACCTTGACGAGCTTCTTCTGGAACAGCTCTTCGACGACCTCTTTGAACGCCGGCAACAGGCCGGCGTGGTGGGCGGCCACGCCCCGTTCGAGACCGTCGAGCCAGCGCCAGTAGCCGAGCACGGCCAGGTCTTCGTCGCGCAGGGTGCGGCAGCGGGCCTCGACGATCTCGCGGATCTCTCGACGCTGGTCGGCGGTCGTCAGACGGATGCCCGACCTCAGCACCTGGGACACGGCCTGGTCGCAGCCCACCCGACTGAAGACGAAGAAGATGGCGGGAAGCAGGTTCTGGTCGTCGAGCATCTCGACGATCTTCCAGCGGTCGAGGCGTCCGGGGCCGCCCTGCGTGGGCGGGACGACGTGGCCCCGGGGGCCTGTCCGTCCGCTGGAATGGGAGTCCCGGCGTCCGCCGCTGCGACCGCCACGCCGGCCGAGCGACGTGGCCCGGAGGAGTTCGGGGTTCACCCGGTTCGTCGCCGCCTGCCCCGAGGAGTCGAACAGGTCGAGGAACTTGCCCCCGACGAGGACGTGCTGGTCGAGGGGCACGGGGCGGTCCTCGGAGACGATGACCTCGGTGCTGCCGCGGACCGTCTGCAACCAGTCACCGAACTCTTCGGCGTTGGACACCGTCGCGCTGAGCGAGATGAGCCTGACGTCGAGGGGCAGGTGGATGATGACCTCTTCCCACACCGCGCCCCGGAACCGGTCCGCGAGGAAGTGGACCTCGTCGAGGACGACGTAACGCAGGTCGGTCAACATCTCGGACCCGGCGTAGATCATGTTGCGGAGGACCTCTGTCGTCATCACGACGATGCGCGCCCTCGAGTTGACGTTCGTGTCGCCGGTCAGCAGCCCGACCTCGGACGCGCCGTACTCGGCCACGAGCTCTTGGAACTTCTGGTTGCTCAGAGCCTTCATCGGGGCGGTGTAGAAGACCTTGGCCCGAGGGTCTTGCATGGCGAGGTGGATGGCGTACTCGGCCACCAGCGTCTTGCCGGCGCCCGTGGGAGCGGCGACGAGGACGCTGTCGCCTTCTTCGAGGGCGGCGCAGGCGGCGATCTGGAACGGGTCGAGGGTGAAGCCCAGGCGGGACCGGAAGGCCTGGAGCTTGGGGGTCTTCACGCGTGTCTTCGCCGCGGCGAAGCGCTCCGCCGGGCTGAGGTCGGGGCTCATCGGGTCACCCCGCCGCCAGCTCGGCGTCGAGGGCCGCGGCGCGCTTGGCGGCCCGGCGATCGTGCAACCAGGCCACCCCGGCCGCGAGGAAGAACAAGATGATCATCGGGATCGCCAGCAGGAACATCGAGAAGATGTCGGCTGACGGCGTCGCGATGGCGGTGAACAGGACGATGACGAGGATGGCCACGCGCCACCCCCTGACGATCGCCGCGGCCGAGACGACGCCCACGAAGTTCAGCAGCACGAGGAACACCGGCATGACGAAGGCGATGCCCACGGCGAGGACCAGCTTGAGGACGAAGTCGTAGTAGACCTTCGACTCGATGATCGTGGCGTCCTGGGTGTCGACGAAGCCGGTCATGACCTCGACGATATGGGGAAGGACGTACCAGCCCGCCAGGCAGCCGCCCAGGAAGAGAGGGATGGCGGTGCCGATGAAGCCGACCGCGTAGAGCTTCTCTTTGCGCACGAGAGCCGGGACGATGAAGGCCCAGACCTGGTAGAGCCACACGGGGCTCGAAATGACGACGCCGACGGTGACCGCGATCTGCAGCTTGAGGTCGAACGCGCCGGTGATGTTCGAATAGTTGAGGGTGGTCTCACCCGTCCGCGCCGCGGCGATGGCCTCGACCGGTGACCTCAGGGCGTCGAGGACGAAGGGCGCGAGGAACCAGCCGGCGACAGCGGCCAGGATGAGGGCCAGGGCGGAGATGAAGAGGCGCTTGCGCAGCTCGAGCAGGTGTTGGCCGAGCGACATCTTGCCGTCGCGGCCACGGCTGCGGCCTGTGCCCCTCCCCCGGGTGCTGTCGCCACGAGTCGTCGTCGTGGCCACGCGTCAGGACTTCGGCGGGACGTCGCGATTCGGCGACGAATAGCCGTCGTCGGAGCGGCGAGCGGTCGACCCGTCGGTGTACCGGGCGGTCGAGTCGTCGGAGCGACGGACCGGACGGTCGTCGAAGTCGTCGTCGACCGACGACTCTTTCTTGTCGCTGTTGACCTCGTTCTTGAAGATGCGCATCGATTGGGCGATGCTCTTCGCGAGGGCGGGGAGCTTCGGCGCACCGAAGAGGAGCAGGACGATCGCCAGGATGATGATCAGGTGCCAGCCTGACAGTGCGTTTCCGAACATGATGGGGTCTCCTTGCGGGGCAGGGTGACGATCAGTCTATCGTGCGGGGTCGGCCGCGACGGGCGCGGCGCAGACGATCCACAGCGCCGGTCGAGCCGGAGAGCCTAGGAGGCGCGGGGCGGGTCGGCGTCGTAACGCTCGATCGCCCGGCGGGCCCAGTCCGCCACGGCCGTGCGTGCCGACTCGGGCGCGACGACCTCGGGGCGCCCCGGCAGCCCTGCGACGAGACGACAGAGCGTGCCGAGGCGGTTGACGCGCAGTCGGAGTCGCACGCGGTCGTCCTCGAGGGGCTCGGGTTCGTCGGGGCCGTAGTCCGCGAGGAGTGGGGCCGCGGCCGCGTCGAGGTCGAGCACCACGACGAGGTCGTCCGGAGACCCCTCGAAGAGCGTCTCGGGCAGGGTGACGTCGTCGGCCCGGTGAGCGATCGGCGTCGAGGTGAGCGCCGGTGCGGCGATGCGGTCGAGCCGGAACGTGCGGGGGGCCTCGCGCAGGTGGTCCCAGGCCCTGAGGTACCAGTCGGCGTCGACCGACTCGACCCGAAGCGGGTCGACCCGGCGGCGTTCGGCGACGCCGCGGGTGCCGCGGTAGTCGAACTCGAGCTGGACGCCGGCTTCGACCGCCCGTCCGACGAGTCCCAGGACCTCGTTCGTCTCGGACTGGTCGACGGCGACCTGGCTCGGCTCGCTGGAGGCCCCTCGGGAGAGCTTGCTCATCAGGGTGGCGATGGCCGCGCGATCGGCGTTCTCGGGCAGCGACGACAGGTACTGCAGCCCGGCGATGAGCGCGGCGGCCTCGCGAGCCGAGAACCGCGGCGAGTCGTCGATGGCGACGAGGTTGGTCAGCACGATGACGTCGTTCTGCTCGAAGTCGTCCCAGGCGATGTCGAAGAGGTCGCCGTGCTGGTACTGGGTGGTCTCGCCGGGGATGCCCGAGACGGCGATGAGCTCGACCGCACGACGGATCTCGGCCACGCTCACGCCGAAGTGGGCGGCGGCCTCGGCCACGCTGACGCGCTCGTGGTCCATGAGCCAGGGGACGAGCGACAGCAGGAAGGCGAGTTTGTCGGCCGCGTGGAGGGCCCCCCGGGATTCAGCCACGGACGCCTCCCTCGTGGGCGGCGAGCACGTTCGCGAGGCGGTGCCGCACGAGGAGGCGCAGGCTCTCGGGCTCGACGACCGTCACCTCGGGTCCGAAGGAGGCCAGTTCGTCGGCGAGCAGGTGTTCGTCGGTCCAGTGGACGGTGAGGGTGTCGGCATCGACGCGCGTGGTGCCGCGACGTTTGCCGAGTCGGGTCTCGGCGTCGGACATCGGCTCGACGCGGAGGGTCGCGGTGCGGTCGCGCCAGACCTGCTCGAGGTCGGCCAGCGCACGGTCGGCCGTGGCGTCGTCGGGGCGCGTGAACGGGGAGGACGTCAGCTGGACGGGACCGACCACCCTCGACAGCAGGAACGTCTTGAGCGTTCCCGTGTCGACCTCGACCGCGGACACCAACCACCGACCGTGGTGCTGGACCAGGGCGGCCGGGGCGACCTCGCGTCGACGGGCGGACTCGTCGCCGGGCTTGAGGTAGTCGAACCGGACGACGACGCCGCGGTCGAGCGCGGTGCGCAGCGGCTCGAACGCCGCGTCCCGGGAGCGGAGTCGAGGCGCGTACTCGAGCTCGGGCACGCTGGCGGCGCCCCCCAGCGACCGCAGCTTGAGGAGGGCCCGGCGGGACTCGTGCGAGAGGGACCCCTCGCGCCAGACCATCGCGGCCAGGGTGAGGAGGGCGGTCTCTTCGGAGGAGAACGAGATGTCCTCAGGCAGTTCGTACGCCCCGCGAGGGATTCGGTAGCGCAGGGCCTGGTTGTTGCCCGCCGCCGAGGGGTCGTCGATCGTCTCGAGGGGGACGCCGAGTTCGCGGATGTCGTCCTTGTCCCGCTCGAACTGCCGCTCGAGAGCGGCGTTGTCGCCGGCACGTGAGTACTTCTGGCGGTAGCCCTGGACGGTCGACAGGATCTCGGTCTTGCTCAGCCCGGAATCCGTCGCGAGCAGGGCCAGCACGAGGCTGAACAGACGCTCTTCGACGGGGACGCGGGGGGTGCGGGCAGCGGGCACGGCGACCGGCTCAGCAGGGCAGCGTCATCGGATCGCCCCGAGCACGTCGAAGACGTAGACGTAGGCGGAGCCGCCGCTCTCGGCGGACGCGGGGAGCACGACCATGACCTGCGAGCCGACCTGCTGCCCCACCAGGGCCGAGCGGATGTCGTCGGGGATCTGCTCGTCGCCGAGGTCGACCGGCGTCGCCGATCCGCCGTTCGTCCAGGTCGAACCGGCGACGGTGGAGGGCTGGCTCCAGGTGACGGCCGTGAACTGCACCACGGCCGTGTCGTCGGCCGTCAGCGTCGTGCCGTGGCCCTTGCGGACGAGGTGCACGACCTCGTCGGCCGGTGCGTCGCCTGCGGGGATCGTGATGCCGGGTGCGCCGTCGGGTGCGGTGACGACGGCCGGGAGGCCGTTCGCGCCGAGCTGGAGGGCCCCGTCGGCCTTCGCGAGGAACGCCCGCTTGACGTCGACCACGGCGACGTAGGCGGCGTCGGGGTCGTCGTTCGGGGTCGCCGCGGCACCGTTGATCGATGCGGAGAGGTCGCTCGCCTTGACGGCGACCGCCACGCGCGAGCCCACCGTGGAGCACTCGAGCGCGTCGACGAGCGGGGCGAGGGTCTGGCCACCGACGGTCAACGGGACGTTCGTCGAGCCGTCGTAGCCGCTGTCCTCGAGTTCTTGCCCCGTGGAGCCGTCGAAGAGGGTGTAGTCGATGACGACCGGGGTGCCGTCGACGAGTCGCTGACCGTCGCCCTGGATGAGCGTCGAGACCTCGGTCTTCTTCGTCACGATCGGGGTCGGCACGTCGACGTCGGGCTTCGTGCCGAAGTCACCGGTCGCCGTGACGACCGAGGCGGCGTCACCCGTGGGGGGGCAGCCGGTCGAGCCGGGTCCGGCCGTGGTCGAGCAGGCCGTCATCGAGGCGAGCAGGCCGACCGTCACGACGAGGGCGGGGATCTTGCGCACGGGGACTCATTTCGTGGAGGCGACCGGGGGTCGAGTGGGGCGACCGGTCGGGTCGTTCGGATGCGGGGACAGCTTAGCGGGGGCGATCGGGTCGCCCCGTGACGGTCAGGCCGGTGTGGAACCGGTCGACGGGCCGTCGGTGGTGCCGACGTCGACGGCTCCGGTCGCCGCGATGGCGGCGTCGGCGGCCGTCCGGGCCTGGCGGGCGGTCTTGCGCAGCTTCTTGTCGCTGGCCGACCGCTCGCCGAGGGCTCCGGGGGTCCAGGCCTCGACGTCGGCGTCGCTGTAGTCGGACTTGGAGGGGCGGCGCTTGAGCTGCGGGAGCACCGCACCGGGGGCCAGTCGTCGTGCGGTGATCAGGAAGCCGGTGTGCCCGATCATCCGGTGGTCGGGGCGGACGGCGAGGCCTTCGACGTGCCAGCCGCGGACGAGGGTCTCGGACGCGTCGGGTTCGGTGAAGGACCCCGAGGCGCGCAGGGCCTCGGCCGTCCGCGAGAGCTGGGTGGCCGTGGCGACGTAGCAGATGACCAGGCCGCCCGGCTTGAGCGCGTCGGCCGTGACGTCGACGTTCTCCCACGGCGCGAGCATGTCGAGTACGACGCGGTCGACCGTCCCGTCGGGCATCGCCGCCGGGAGCTCGTCGGCCAGGTCGCCGACCGTGACCGACCAGTTCTCGGGCTCGGCGCCGAAGAAGCTCGCGACGTTGCCCTCGGCCACGTCGGCGAACTCCTGACGGCGCTCGAAGGACGCCAGGCGTCCCTCGGGGCCGACGGCGCGCAGCAGCCAGAGCGACAGCGCACCCGACCCCACTCCCGCCTCGACGACGGTCGCGCCGGGGAAGATGTCGGCGAACGCCACGATCTGTGCGGCGTCCTTCGGGTAGACGATGGCGGCGCCCCGGGGCATGGACATCACGAAGTCGCTCAGCAGCGGACGGAGCGCGAGGTACTCGTCGCCTGTCGTGCTCGGGACGACCGACCCGTCGGGCAGACCGACGACGTCGTCGTGCGCGATCATGCCGCGGTGCGTGTGGAACACGGTGCCCGGGGTCAGCACGATGGTGTTCATCTTGCCCTTGGGGCCCGTGAGCTGGACCTTGTCGCCTTCGACGAAGGGGCCGGACTGGCGGCGGAACGCGGTCATGCGGGGGTGCTGCTTTCGATCGGGTCGCACCCCGAGGGGCGCAGGAGGCGCGGCGTGCGCACCGGGGTCAGGAGTCGGAGGCCGCCTGGTCGCGGACGGCGCGCCCGGCACGGTGCAGTTCGCGGAGGTCGCCGACCGTGGTGCCGACGAGGGTGTCGCGGCGGATGTAGGGGCCGTCGTCGGCGAGCGGCGCGTGGTGCTCGACGCCGATCGCGACGGTGCCGGCGGCGACGGCCGAGGCGAGGCCGGGCGTGCTGTCCTCGATGGCGATGCAGTCGGCGGGGTCGACGCCCAGCAGCGCGGCGCCCCGGAGGTAGGCCTCGGGGTGCGGCTTGGCGTGCTCGACGTCGTCGCCGGCGACGATCGCGTCGAAGGCCTCGAACTCGATGGCGTCGACCATGAACTGGGCCATGCGACGGATCGACATGGTGACCAGGGCCGTCGGGACCCCTTCTCGGCGGAGCTCGGCGAGGAGCTCTTTCGCACCGGGACGCCAGGGGATCTCGACCGCGGCACGCTCGAGGACCGCGGTGGTCAGGCGGTCGATGATCTCGTCCTCGGACAGGTCGACGCCGTGTGACTGCAGGACGCGGGCGGACTGCCACAGGCCGCTGCCGATCATGGCGTCGCCGTCCTCACGGCTCCAGGTGCCGCCGAACGACTCGACCAGTTCGACCTGGCAGAGGAACCAGTACGGCTCGGTGTCGACGAGGGTTCCGTCCATGTCCCACAGGACGGCGGCAGGCAGGGTTTCGGTCACGGCGGACGAGTCTACCGGGCGTGACCGGCGTGGCCTCCCGGCCCGCGCCTCCTGGTGGCGGTCACGGTCTATCGTGGAGGGTCAAGCGCCGGACGCCCTTCCGGCACGGTGAGGACTCAGGTTGACGAACACGTCGGATTTCGCTGCGGGACGCCTGCTGGTGGTGGCCTTCGAGGGCTGGAACGACGCCGGTGAGGCCGCCAGCGGTGTCGCGCGCAGCCTGGTCGAGACGCTCTCGCTCGAACCGGTGGCCGAGCTCGACGGCGAACGGTACATCGACTACCAGTTCAACCGTCCGCAGGTGGGGCTCGACGACGACGGCGTGCGGACCCTCGTGTGGCCCCGCATCCAGCTGCACGCGGCCGCCGACGCCGCGACGGTCCTCCCCCGCGACCCCGCGTCGCCCGCCACCGAGGTGCTCGTGCTGCTGGGTGCCGAACCGTCGCGCAGCTGGCGGGGCTTCGCCGCCGAGATCGTCGACCTGATCGACGTGCACGACGTCACGGGCGTGGTGTTCCTCGGGGCCATGCTCGCCGACGTCCCCCACACGCGGCCCATCTCGGTCTTCGTCAGCAGCGAGAACGAGGCCGTCCGCGACGAGTACACCCTCGAGCGCAGCACCTACGAGGGGCCGGTGGGCATCTTGTCGGTCCTCGCCGACGCCGCCGAGGCCGCCGGCGTGCCGACCCTCTCGATCTGGGCCTCGGTGCCGCACTACGTCCACAACGCCCCGTCGCCCAAGGCGACGCTCGCACTCATCGAGAAGCTCGACGAGCTCTCGGGCGTGACGATCCCCCGGGGTGAGCTCGCCGCCGAGTCGACGGCCTGGGAGTCCGGCATCGACGCCCTCGCGGCCGACGACGAGGACATGGCCGGCTACATCGAACAGCTCGAGCAGGCCCGCGACACGGTGGACAGCCCCGAGGCGAGCGGGGAGGCCATCGCGCAGGAGTTCGAACGGTACCTGCGGCGGCGCGACGGCAAGGGCGGGGACGGCCGACCGGACGACCCGCGGTATCCCCCGGTCCCCTGAGTCGCCGTGCCGTGACCCCGTCGGACGGGGCTCGGTGGCCCCGGCTCGGCGCCCCCCTCAGGTGGCGGGCTCGCCCGGGACGGCGACGCCGTTCTCGTAGGCGAACACCACGGCCGCCGTCCGGTCACGGAGGCCGAGCTTGCCGAGCACGTTGGAGACGTGCGTCTTGACCGTGGCCTCGCCGAGGAACAGTCGACGGGCGATCTCGGCGTTCGAGGCACCGGAGGCGAGCCGGTCGAGGACCTCGCGTTCGCGTTCGGTGAGGGTCGCCAGGGCCGGACTGGGGACGACGACCCGTGACGTCGCCGGGTCGCCTACGGCGCGTTCGACGACGGCACGGGTGAGCTGGGGCGAGAGCAGGGCGTCGCCGCGGTGCACGACGGCGATCGCCTCGATGAGGTCCTCGGGCGTGGCCGTCTTGAGCAGGAAGCCGCTCGCCCCCGCCTGGAGGGCCCGGAAGACGTAGTCGTCTCGGCCGAACGTCGTGAGGACCAGGACCGCCGGGCCGCCCTCGGGAGACTGCGCGAGGATGCGGCGCGTCGCCTCGAGCCCGTCGAGGACGGGCATCTCGATGTCCATCACGACGACGTCGGGGCGGAGTCGCCGGACGAGGTCGACGGCCTCGAGACCGTCGCAGGCCTCGCCCACGACGCGGACGTCGGGCGCGGTGTCGAGGATGATGCGGAAACCCGTGCGGACGAGATCCTGGTCGTCGACGAGCAGGACGGTGACGGGATCGGTCGTGTCGGTCATGATCTCCCGGAGGGGTCGGTGGCGACGTGGTCGCGGGGGCGGGCGTCGGCGCAGGCGCTCACGGGCAGGACGGCGTGCACCCGGTAGCCCCCGCGCGGTCGCGGGCCGAGCTGGAGCTCACCGCCGTGCAGGTCGACCCGTTCGCGCATGCCCCGTTGGCCCAGTCCGGCGCCGGACGCCGCCGTGCCCTGTGGCGGGCCTGCCCCGGGGTAGGGCGTGGGGCCGGGACGGCCGTCGTCGACGACCTCGACCTCGACGGTGCGGTCGCCGTAGCGGAGCTGCACCTCGGCGAGCGAGGCGTTGCCGTGCTTGAGGGTGTTGGTGAGCGCCTCTTGGGTGATGCGGTAGAGCGTCACCCCGATGCTCTCGGGGACGTCGTGGGCGTCGCCGTGCACCGAGAACCGGACCTCGAGACCGAGGGCGCGCGTGTCGGCCATGAGTTCGGGCAGCGCACCGAGGCCCGCGGGGGCGGACCCGGCCTCGCCGTCACGCGACCGCAGCACGGACAGCAGGCGGTCGAGCTCGTCGATGGTCGTGCGCGCCGTGCCCTCGACGGCCGAGAGGGCGCCCCGTGCGATCTCGGGCCGGTCGAGGGTCCGCCGGGCCGCGCCCGCCTGGATGCCGATGACGGCGACGTGGTGGGCGACCACGTCGTGCAACTCGCGGGCGAGGCGCGTGCGCTCCTCGTTGATGGCCCGGTCGGCGACGAGTTCGTGTGCGGCCCGCAGTTCGACCCCCGTGCGCTCGAGCGCGTGCAGCCTGGTGGCCGACACGCGGGCCGCGCGGCCGAAGGCGATGGCCGTGACGAGGACGATGCCGTTCGACACGAGCGTGTAGGCGATCGTGGCGAGGGTCACGGGGTCGGGGGCCTCGGCGTCCGACACGTAGACCGAGCGCAGCCACACCCCGAGCCAGACGAACATGACCGCGGTCACGACGACGCTGACGACGAGCGCACGGGCGCGCCGGGCGGCCCAGGCGTTCGCGGTGAAGATGGCCACGAACTCGACGATCGACGGCGTCAGCGTGTCGGGATAGCCCCTCAGCTGGGCGGCCAGGAACACGGCCGACACGACGACGAGGACGGCCACGGGCCTCTGCCGACGGAACGCGAGCGGCGCGCAGAGGCCCACGAGCCACAGCACGCTCTCGACGATCGACGGGGAAGCCGCCCCGTCGGCGTCCGCGACGATGACGGCACTGAGCCAGAGCGTGGCGAGGCCCAGCACGGCGGTGAGGGCCGCGATCCAGAGGTCGACGCGCGTGTCGCGTCGGGTGAGTGGACGGCGGGCGTCGCTCGGCGTCGCGGCCGGGGCCGGAGCGGTGATCGACGGTTCCACGCCGACCATCGTAGGGCAGACGGCCGTGCTGATTGAGGAACACTCATGCATACGCATGGAAAACGGGGCGGGTGACCTGTTTCCCGGAGTCGCCCAGGGCGGTCGGGCGCGTGCGTGCTCCGGGACGCGCTCAGGCGCGCAGGTCGATGCCCAGCAGCGCCTGGACGGCGTCCACGTCGACCTCGGACGGGGCTGCTGCCCGGGCCACGACGGCGTCGACGCCGTCGAGGGCCGACGGCGTGTCGAGGTCGTCCGCGAGGGAGGAACGCAGGGCGACGACCAAGGGGGTGGGGGCCGTGACCGGCGCCGCGCCTCCTTCGCTCGTGGTCGCCCAGGCGACCCAGCGGCCGAGGCGCTGCTCGGCGGCGACGAGGTCGGCGTCGAACCACTCCCGGTCGGAGCGGTAGTGGTGCGCCAGGAGGGCGAGCCGCACGGCGCGAGGGTCGTGGCCCTCGGCGACGAGCTCGCTGACCTTCACGAGGTTGCCGAGCGACTTGCTCATCTTCTCGCCCTGGTACGCGACCATGCCGGTGTGCGTGTGGTGCACGGCGTAGGGGCGGCCGGTGAGGGCCGTGCCGTGCGCCGTGCTCATCTCGTGGTGCGGGAACACCAGGTCGCTGCCGCCGCCGTTCACCGTGATCGGGACGTCGAGGTGCTGTTGGGCGATCACCGTGCACTCGATGTGCCAGCCCGGACGGCCGGCCCCCAGCGTGGTCGGCCAGGACGGCTCGTCGTCACGGGCCGCGCGCCAGAGCAGCGGGTCGAGCGGGTCGCGCTTCCCGGGGCGGTCGGGGTCCCCGCCGCGCTCGGCGAAGAACCGGGCCATCGTCTCGGCGTCGTAGCGGCTCTCGAGGCCCAGGTGCCAGTCGGTGTCGCGTTCGGCGGCCCGGACGTCGAAGTACAGGTCGTCGCCCGCACCGGAGGCGTCGGTCGGCACGGGGTACGCGAGACCCCGGTCGAGGAGGCGCGCCACGGCGTCGGCGACGTCGGTCACCACCTCGGTCACCGCGACGTAGTGCGTCGGTGGCACCACGGCCAGGTGCTGCATGTCGCTGCGGAAGAGGTCGGTCTGGTCGTCGGCGAGCTCGCGCCAGTCGACGCCGGTGGCCGTCGCCCGCTCGAGCAGCGGGTCGTCGACGTCGGTCGTGTTCTGGGCGTAGACCACCTCGACCCCGGCGTCGCGCCAGACGCGCAGCAGGGTGTCGAAGGCCAGGTAGGTCGACGCGTGACCCAGGTGGGTGGCGTCGTAGGGCGTGATGCCGCACACGTACAGGCCGGCCCGCGAACCGTCGACCTCGGTCGGGTGCACCGTGCCGGTCGACGTGTCGTGGAGTGCCGGGAGGTCGCCGAGGCCGGGGAGGCGCGGGACGACGGGTTCGGCCCAGGACCTCATGCAGCCACCACGCCCGTGCCGAGCAGGACGAGCAGGACGACGCCGAGCACGATGCGGTAGGCCACGAAGGGGGCGAAGCTGCGGCGCGAGATGTAGTTCATGAAGAACGCGATGACGACGAAGCCGACGACGAAGGCGACGACCGTGGCGGCCAGGGTCTCACCCAGCGAGTAGGGCCCGGGGTCGCTGAAGCTCTGGACGAGTTCGTAGAGGCCGCTGCCGAAGACGGCGGGCACGGCCAGCAGGAACGAGAACCGCGCGGCGGCCGGCCGCGTGTAGCCGAGGGCGAGGGCCGTGGTCGTGGTGGCGCCCGACCGCGAGACGCCGGGGAAGAGCGCCAGCACCTGGGCGACGCCGACGGCGATGCCGTGGCCAAAGCGCATGTCCTCGAAGCGCTCGGTCTTCTTGCCGAGACGGTCGGCCAGGCCGAGCAGCACGCCGAACACGATCAACACGATCGCCACGATCCAGAGCGAGCGGAACACCGTGCGGATGTACTCCTGCGCGACGTAGCCCACGAGCACGATCGGGACGGTGCCGATGATCACGAGCCAGCCCATGCGGACGTCGGGGTCGGTCCGCGGGATCTTGCCGGTCACGCCGGCGAACCAGCGCGAGACGATGCGGGTGATGTCACGCCAGAAGTAGATGACGACCGCCAGTTCGGTGCCGAGCTGCGTGATGGCGGTGAAGGTGGCGCCCGGGTCGAACTCGACCGCCGCCCCGGGGTGGCTGAAGAACAGGCCGACGAGCCGCAGGTGGGCGCTCGACGAGACGGGGAGGAACTCCGTGAGGCCCTGGACGAGGCCGAGCAGGAGTGCCTGGAGGAGATGCTCCACGCGGGTGACCCTTCTGGTGCGGGGGTTGCTAGTACGTCGACAAGAGGTCCCGCAGGACGCGACTGCCAAAGGATAGTGCGTCGAGTGGCACCCGTTCGTCGACGCCGTGGAACATGGCCGGGAAGTCCATGCCCTCGTCGAGCCGGAGCGGGGCGAAGCCGTACCCGGCGATGCCGAGCAGGCTGAGGGCCTTGTTGTCGGTGCCGCCCGAGAGCAGGTACGGCAGGACGGGTGCCCCCGGGTCGTGGCGATCGAGGGTGGCGGTGATCGCGTCGACCAGGGGGCCCGAGAACGGCGTCTCGAGCCCGATGTCGGTGTGCAGGGTCTCGATCTCGACGTCGTCGCCGATCAGCGCCTGGACCTCGGCGAGCACGGCCTGTTCCTGCCCCGGCATGCATCGGATGTCGACCAGGGCCTCGGCCGTGTCGGGCACGACGTTGTGCTTGTAGCCCGCCGTCAGCATCGTGGGGTTGGTCGTCGTCCGCAGCGACCCGCGGATGAAGCCCTTGGCCGTGCCGGTACGCAGGACCAGTTCGTCGGGGGCGACCTCGTGCACGTCGACGTCGAGGATGCGGGCCACCTCGCCCAGCAGGGCGGTCGTCGTGTCGGTCAGCACGATCGGCCACTGCTGGCGGCCGAGGACGGCCACGGCCTCGGCCAGGCGCGTCACGGCGTTCGCCTCGATCATCTGGGAGCCGTGGCCGGCGGTGCCCCGTGCCCGGAGCTTGATCCAGATCAGGGCCTTCTCCCCCGTCTGCAGCAGGTACGAGCGGCGTCCGTCGATGAACGTCGAGTAACCGCCGACCTCGCTGATCGCCTCGGTGGCGCCGTCGAACAACCCGGGGTGCTCCTTGACCAGGAAGTGCGAGCCGAGGACTCCCCCGGCCTCCTCGTCGGCGAGGAACCCCAGCACCAGGTCGCGGGCCGGTCGTTCGCCCGCCCGCAGGATGTCGCCGACGGCCGTCAACATCATGGCGTCCATGTTCTTCATGTCGACGGCCCCGCGCCCCCAGAGCATGCCGCCCTGAACGACCCCGCCGAACGGATCGACCGACCAGTTCGCCGGGTCGGCCGGCACGACGTCGAGGTGGCCGTGCACCACCAGGCCGGGCTTCGCCGGCTCGGCTCCATCGACCCGGGCGATCACGCTGACCCGGCCGGGTTCGGATTCGAACAGCTGCGGCTCGAGGCCGAGCTCGCGGAGGGCCGCCTCGACGTACTCGGCCGCGTCGGCTTCTCCGTTCGACCGCCCACCGCCGTAGTTCGACGTGTCGAACCGGATGAGGTCGCGGGCGATGCGGGCCGTCTCGTCGAGTTCGGACTCGGTCGGGCCGGTGCTCGTGGGGGTCGTCGTCATGCGTCCCACGCTACCTGCCGTGCCCCTCGCCCCGACGGACGTGGCGGTGGTCACGAGGGCCCTCCGAGCCGTGCTAATCTTTCGTGTCGGCTTCGGTCGGCACCATCCAGTCCGGGTGGCGGAAATGGCAGACGCGCTAGCTTGAGGTGCTAGTGCCCGTATAGGGCGTGGGGGTTCAAGTCCCCCCTCGGACACTCGAAACATGCTCTCCCGAGAGAAGTTTCACCAGATCTGTGTTGAGACAGATGCTTGTTCGCAAGCGACGGAAGGCCCGAACACCTCAGGTGTCCGGGCCTTCCTTGGTTCCCGGGTCGGGTTCCCGGGTCGCCCGCCCTCCCCCGGCACGTGCGTAGGGTCGTGACATGTCGCTCTCGATGGCCGCCACGCGTGCCCTGCTACGCTTCCGCCCCCGCTCGACCGAGACCGAGGACTCCCTGGTGCGTTCCATCGCCCGTCAGGGCTCCGGGGCCCCGGTCACGCGGGCAGTGCGGCGGGTCGCGACCGTCGAGGAGGCGCGGGTCGGCGAGGTCCGCGTCGTCACCCTCCGGCCGCGTCGGGCCCCGAGCGGCGTGCACGTCGTCTACCTGCACGGCGGCGCCTACGTGCACCCCGTCCTGACCACGCACTGGGACCTCCTCGCCCGACTGGTCCGCGCCTCCGGGGCCGTCGTGACGGTGCCGCTCTACGGGCTCGCCCCGGCCCACGACGTGGACGAGGTGCTGCCGCTGCTGGACGCCGTCCTCGAGGACGTGCGCCGCGCCTCCCCGTCCCGGGTCGTCGTGGCCGGCGACTCGGCGGGCGGGGCGCTCGCCCTCGTCGCGGCGATGCGGGAACGCGACGCCGGTCGGCCGGTGCCGGACGCCCTCGTGCTCTTCTCGCCGTGGGTGGACGCCCTGCTCGACTCCCCCGCGGTGGACGAGGTCGCACCGCTCGACCCCATGCTGGGGCGCGACGGCCTCGTCGCGGCGGGTCGATGGTGGGCCGGCGACCGCGACCCGGCCTCGCCCGAGGTCAGTCCGGTGCGGGGCGATCTCTCGGGTCTGCCGCCCGTGTCCGCCTACGCCGGCGACCGCGACCTGCTCACGCCCGACGTGAAGCGGCTGGTCCGCGGCGTGACCGCTGCGGGTGGACGCGCCGAGTTGCGGCTCTACCGCGGAGCGTTCCACGTCTTCGTCGGCGCGCCCTGGACGCCGGAGGCGCGGCGTGCGCTCCGACACGCCGCCTCCGTCGTCCGCGGCGACGCGTCGACCGCGGGTCGGGCCGCGCCGCCCCGCGCGTAGGGTCGCAGTCGGCGCGGCCGCCGGTGCCCCGCCCCACGACGAGAGGGACCACACATGGAGTACGCACGACTGGGCACGAGCGGCCTGACCGTCTCGGCGGTGACCCTCGGCTGCATGAGCTACGGCGTGCCCGACCGCGGCACGCACGAGTGGAGCCTGCCCGAGGACGAGAGCCGCCCGTTCATCGCGCGGGCGCTCGAGCTCGGCATCACGACCTTCGACACCGCGGACGTCTACTCGGACGGCACCAGCGAGGAGATCGTCGGCCGGGCGCTGCGCGACTTCGCCACCCGCGAGGAGGTCGTGCTGGCGACCAAGGTGCACGGGCGCATGCGCCCCGGGCCCAACGGCGCCGGGCTCAGCCGGGGCCACGTGATGAGCGCGATCGACGACAGCCTGCGCCGGCTCGGCACCGACTACGTCGACCTGTACCAGATCCACCGCTTCGACCCCGAGGTGCCGGTGGAGGAGACGATGGAGGCGCTTCACGACGTCGTCAAGGCAGGAAAGGCCCGCTACATCGGCGCCTCGAGCATGTGGGCCTGGCAGTTCGCCACGATGCAGCACGCGGCCGACCTCGGCGGCTGGACTCGCTTCGTCTCGATGCAGGACCAGTACAACCTGATCCAGCGCGAGGAAGAACGTGAGATGCACCCGTACTGCGTCGACCAGGGCGTCGGCGTGCTTCCCTGGTCGCCCCTGGCCCGCGGGAAGCTGACCCGCGACTGGGACGCCACCACGGCCCGGACCGAGACCGACCGCTTCGGTCAGACGCTCTACAAGCAGCGCGAGGACGGCGACCGTGCGGTCGCCCGGGCCGTCGCCGACGTCGCGGAGGCGCGGGGCGTCTCGCGCGCACAGGTCGCCCTGGCCTGGGTGCGGCAGCAGGACGCGGTCACCTCGCCCATCGTCGGAGCCACGAAGATGCAGCACCTCGACGACGCCGTGGCCTCGGTCGACCTGTGGCTCACCGACGACGAGCTGGACGCGCTCGAGTCGCCCTACGTGACGCGCGAGAACGAGGGGTTCTGACGCGACCGCTCCGCCCGGTCGACCGTGGTCGCGTCGGTCTAGGGTGAGCGGCACGGGCGGCGAGGACGCCGACCGACACCGACGAGAGGCAGCACCCATGGGCAGCGACGCCAACCACCACGAGCACGACCGGTCGAGCACGGGCGGACCCACCTCGGGCGAGGACGGCTCCTACGTCGACGACGACCTCGAGGGCGGTGCCCGCACCCGTGGTCCGCACGACGGCGAGGCCGACGGCACCTACACCGAGGAATCCGGCACGAGCGAGGGCGACGGTTCGTACGTCGACGCCCAGGTGCCGGACGAGCCCGCCGCGGACGGCGGACCCCACGACGGCGAGCCCGACGGGGCGTTCACGCAGAGCGACGTCGACGGCGGCCGCTGACCCCACCGCCCTCCGGCGCCCGGCCCGGCCCCTGCGGGTGCCGGGCCGTTCGGCGCGTGGCGTCCCGTCGACCGGCCCCGGGGGTACGGTCGTCTGAGGGAGGAACACATACATGACCAAGCGAATCGTAATTCTCGGCGGCGGTTCCGCCGGGCTCACCACTGCACTCGAACTGCAGAAGCGACACCCACCCCAGGCGGCGAGCATCACCCTCGTCGACCAGGCTCCGTACTTCACCTACCAGCCGTTCTTGCCCGAGGTCGCCGGTGGCCACATCGCCGCGCGCGACGTCACCGTGCCGCTGCGCAAGACGCTCAAGCGCACGAAGGTCGTCGAGGCGTCCGTCACCGGGCTCGACAGCGAGGCCAAGAAGGTCACCGTCACCAGTGCGGACGGCGAGTCGAGCGACATCGCCTACGACCAGCTGGTCGTCGCCCTCGGTGCGGTCACCCGCACCTTCCCGACCCCGGGACTCGCCGAGAACGGCGTCGGCTTCAAGAGCGTCGAAGAGGCGCAGTACGTGCGTGACCGCATCCTCGGCAACATCGCCGAGGCGGCCAGCGTCAAGGACCCCGCCGTCCGTCGCAAGCTCCTGACCGTCGTCTTCGTCGGTGGCGGCTACACCGGCGTCGAGGCCCTCGCCGAGCTGTCCGACGCCGCGAACTCGGCAGTCGACACGTTCCCCAACCTGTCGCGCGACGAACTGCGCTTCGTGCTGGTCGAGGCCCTCGACCGCGTCGCCCCCGAGGTCGGCCCCGAGCTCTCGAAGTGGACCCTCGGCCAGCTGCGCGGCCGCGGCATCGACATCCGCCTCAAGACGACGATGCCCTCGTGCATCGACGGCGACGTCGTGCTGAGCGACGGCGAGACCATCCCCGCGGGCACGATCGTGTGGACGGCCGGCGTCAAGCCGAACCCGGTCCTGGGCGACATGGGCCTGCCCCTCGGCCCGAAGGGGCACGTCAACGTCAGCGCGACGCTGCAGGTGCAGACCGAGGACGGCCAGAAGCTCGACGGCGTCTGGGCTCTCGGCGACGGCGCGCAGGTCCCCGACCTCCTCGCCGAGAAGCAGCCCGCGTACTACCCGCCGAACGCGCAGAACGCCGTGCGCCAGGCGGTCACCGTGGCCGACAACGTCATCGCCACCCTCTCGGGCGAGCCCGTCAAGGAGTACCGCCACGAGTCCCTCGGCACCGTGGCGAGCTACGGCATCGGCAAGGGCGCGGCCAGCATGTTCGGCCTGCAGCTCAAGAACGTGCCGGCCTGGATGGCCCACCGCGGCTACCACCTGTACGCGATGCCGACGCTCAACCGCAAGTTCCGCATCCTGTCCGGCTGGGTGACGAACTTCGTCGGCGGCCGCGACACGACTCCGCTGGTCGGCCTCGGCGACCCGCGCGCGGGCTTCCTCAAGGTGACCCCGAAGGTCGACGCGAAGAAGTAGACGCGACCGACCGTGCGAAGGAGGCGCGTCCCGGGTGACCGGGGCGCGCCTCCTTCGTCGTCGGTGCGGTCGGCTGCCTCGGGCGCGGCTCAGGCGGTGGTGAGGCGCCGCACGGCCTCGCGCACGATCTCGCGCTGCAGGGCGGGGTCGAGGACCACACCGGGGTGTGCCTCGCCGAGACCGGGGAGGTTCTGCCAGGCGCGGGCGAGCGACATGACGAGGGCGAAGATGTCGTCGCTGCTCCAGGACACCGTCACGGCCGGGTCGTCACGGAGGCGGTCGAGTTGGGACAGGGCCGCGTCCTGGACGGCGCGCAGGGTGGGGACCGAGGCCTCCCAGTCGTGCTCTCCCTCGAGTCGGGCCCAGGCGATCAGTCGGCTGTGGTCGGGGTGGGCCTGCATGTGGTCGAAGACGGCGAGGGCGAACTCCTCGATGCTCTCGGCCGGGCGCGACGCCGCGTCGCCCATCGTCTCGAAGGTGCCGTTGAGGACGGTCGTGAAGAGCGAACGCTTGTCGCCGAAGTTCGCGTAGAGGCGCTCCTTGCTGCAGCCGGCCTCGGCCGCGATGCGGTCCACGCGCGACCCGGCCAGCCCGTGTCGCGAGAACTCGGCGGTCGCGGCCTCGAGGATGGCTCGACGGGTCTCGGCGGCATCGGTTCGCATCGGATCACCGTAGCCGACTTACGAACCAACCAACTAGTAGGTAGGGTGATTCGTCGTCCCCTCAGAGAAACAGGTACCGCAGTGACCACCGTCGCCCCCGCTCCCACCGAGACGCGCTCGTCGCGCCGCTGGTGGGTGCTCGTCATCGTCGCCCTCGCGCAACTCGTCGTCGTCCTCGACGGCACCATCGTCAACATCGCCCTGCCTGACGCCCAGGCCGACCTCGGCCTCAGCGACGAGAACCGCCAGTGGGTCGTCACGGCCTACGCGCTCGCGTTCGGCGCCCTGCTGCTGCTCGGCGGCCGCATCGCCGACTTCTGGGGGCGCAAGCGCACCTTCATCGTCGGCATGGTCGGCTTCGGGGCCGCCTCGGCGTTCGGCGGCCTCGTGCAGACCGGGGGCGAGCTCATCCTCGCCCGCGGCCTCCAGGGCGTGTTCGCCGCCCTGCTCGCCCCCGCGGCCCTCGCCGTGCTCACCACGACCTTCGCGTCCGGCCGGGACCGGAACACCGCCTTCGCCGTCTTCGGTGCCATCTCGGGCGCGGGTGCCGCCGTCGGACTCGTGCTCGGCGGAGTGCTGACCGAGTTCGTCAGCTGGCGCTGGTGCCTGCTCGTCAACGTGCCCATCGTGCTCGTCGCCATCGTCGCCGCCGCCTTCGTGGTGAGCGAGAGCCGGGCCGAGGGACGCAACCGTCTCGACGTCGTCGGGACGATCGTCGTCGCCGCCGGCCTCGCGAGCCTCGTCTACGGCTTCACCCGGGCCGAGGACGGCTGGGGGTCGGCCGTCGTCATCGGTTTCATCGCCCTGGGGGCCGGCCTGCTCGCCCTGTTCGTCGTCGTCGAGCGACGGAGCGACCACCCGCTGCTGCCGATGCGCGTGCTCGCCGACCGCGTCCGGGGCGGGGCCTTCCTGGTGCAGTTGATCGTCGGGAGCGTCATGATCGGCGCCCTGCTCTACCTGACCTTTCACCTGCAGATCGTGCTCGGCTTCGGTCCGCTCGAGGCGGGGCTCGCCAGCCTGCCGATGACGCTCGTCATCATGGTCTGCGCTCCCCTGCTGACCAAGCTGCTGCCGGTCGTCGGCCCTCGCCCGATGATGATCGTCGGGCCGCTCGTCGCCGGGGCGGGGCTGCTCTGGCTCGCCACGCAGATCACGGCCGACGGCTCGTACGCGGTGCAGGTGCTGCCGGCCCTGCTCGTCATGGGCGTCGGCCTCGCCGGGGTCTTCGTGCCCATGCAGAACCTGGCGCTCAGCCGGGTCGCGCCGCACGACGCCGGTGCCGCCAGCGCGACCTCGAACGCCATGATGCAGATCGGCGGATCGATCGGTCTCGCCGTGTTCACGAACCTCTACGCCGGGGCCGTCGCGTCCTCGACGTCGGCGGTGGGCGGGCCGCTCGGTGCGCTGGTCGACGGCTACTCGGTGGCGTTCCTCGCCGCCGCGATCGCCATGCTGCTCGCGGCGCCGATCTCGTTCTTCCTGATCCGTGGCCGCAAGGAGGACCTGCTGCCCACCGAGGCGCCCGTGCACCTCGGCTGATCAGGCGGGGGTCGGCGCGGCGGTGGTGGTCCGGGGCAGACGCACCGCCGCCCCGGCCGCCACCGCCAGCAGGACGGCCGCCACGCCGAACGCCGCGGGGTACGAGACCGTGTCGACCAACAGTCCGGCGACGAGCGGCCCGGCGATCGCCCCGACGTCGGAGCACATCGAGAAGATCGCGACCGGACGACCGCCCCGGGCGCCCGCGGCGTCGCCGACGAGCGCTGCCGGCGCGGTGCCCATGAACGCCGTCGCCACGCCGTAGACGCAGAGCAGGGCGCCGAGGGTCCAGACGTCCGGGGCGAGCGACACCGCGAACAGGGTCACGGCGGCCACCGCGAACGCGCCGATCACGGCCGGTCGACGGCCGACCGTGTCGACGAAGCGCGCGGCCGGTGCCAGCGCGATGGTCTGGGCCACCGCCGACGCGGCGAAGAGCAGGCCCGTCCACGCCGTCGGTCCGCGCAGGACCTCGACCACGAGGACGGGGACGAGGGCGCTGCGCACCCCCAGCGACGACCAGCCCTGCGCGAAGTTGGCCACGCACGCGGTCCGGAACCGCACGTCGCGCAGCACGACCCCGAGGGACACCGGAGGCGCGGTGACGGTCGTCGAGGACTGCTGCGGAGCCCGGCGCAACAGCACGACGCCCACCAGGCCGGCCACGGCGAGCGTGCCCGCGTAGAAGAAGAACGGTGCCGTCAACGAGATGGTGGCGAGCAGTCCGCCGAGTGCCGGCCCCGCCATGCCGCCGACGAGGAACCCGCCCTGGTAGAAGCCGACGGCCCGGGCCCGGAGCGACGGGTCGGTCGCGCCGAGCAGCAACGTCATCGCCGCGATGCTGAACATGGCCGAGCCGATGCCGCCCGCACCTCGGAGCAGCAGCAGCTGCGGGTAGGTCTGGGCGAGCCCGGCGAGCCCGCTCGACAGCGCCACGATGCCGATGCCCACCGAGAGCACGACCCGCTCGCCCATCAGGTCGATGAGTCGCCCCACGAACGGGCTCGCCACGAGGCGCATGAGGGCGAAGGCCGAGAGGACGGCGCCCACCAGGGCGTGGTCGACGCCGAAGCTGCGGGCGTAGACCGGCAGGACGGGGACGACCACGCCGAAGCCGACCATGACGAAGAAGGCGATCACGCCGAGGACGTAGACGTCGCGGGTGAGACGGGGGCGGTCGACGTCGGCGACGCGGGGGCGGAACGGGAGCACCGACACAGGCTACGGGGCGTGGAGTGTGACGTCGTGTGTCGGCACGGACGACAGCCCGAGCCCGGGTCGTGAGGATGGCCTCATGACTCGACGAATCCGGTTCAACGCCTTCGACATGAACTGCGTGGGGCACCAGTCCCCCGGTCTCTGGCGGCACCCCGACGACCGCTCGGCCGACTACACGAAGCTGAGCTACTGGACCTCCCTCGCGCGCCTCCTCGAGAAGGGCGTCTTCGACGGCCTCTTCATCGCCGACGTGCTGGGCACCTACGACGTCTACGGCGGCAACCACGACGCGGCCCTGCGCAACGGCACCCAGACACCGGTCGGCGACCCGGTCCTGCTCGTCTCGGCCATGGCCGCCGCGACTGAGCACCTCGGCTTCGGCATCACGGCCGGCACGGCCTACGAGCACCCCTACCCGTTCGCGCGGCGCATGTCCACGCTCGACCACCTCACCGAGGGGCGGGTCGGCTGGAACGTCGTCACCGGCTACCTGCCGAGCGCCGCCCGCAACATGGGCGCCGACGACCAGCTCGACCACGACACCCGCTACGACCAGGCGGACGAGTACCTCGAGGTCCTCTACAAGTTGTGGGAGGGGTCGTGGGAGGACGACGCCGTCGTGCGCGATCGCGAGTCGGGCGTCTTCACGGACCCGACGAAGGTCCACGAGATCGGCCACGACGGCACGTACTACAAGGTGCCCGGCATCCACATCGCCGAGCCCAGCCCTCAACGCACGCCCGTCATCTACCAGGCCGGTGCCTCGCCGCGGGGCATCCGCTTCGCCGCCGGCAACGCCGAGTCGATCTTCGTGGCAGCCCCGACCAAGGAACGCCTGGCCGCGACCGTCGGAAAGATCCGGGACGCCCTCGAGGCCGCGGGTCGGGACCGCTACTCGGCGCGCATCTACACGTTGCTGACGATCATCACCGACGCCACCCCCGAGGCGGCCCGGGCCAAGCACGACGAGTACCGGCGCTACGCCTCCCACGAAGGGGCCCTGACGCTGATGTCGGGCTGGATGGGCGTCGACCTGTCGACCTACTCGCTCGACGACCCCGTGGGTGACGTCGAGAGCAACGCCATCCAGTCGGCACTCGCGAACTTCCAGGCGCAGGAGGGCGACACGGGCAAGGAGTGGACGATCCGCGACATCGCCGAGGCGGCGGGGATCGGCGGTCTCGGGCCCCGCATCGTCGGGTCCGGCGACGAGATCGCGGACCAGTTGCAGGAGTGGGTCGACGAGACCGACGTCGACGGCTTCAACCTGGCCTACGCGATCACGCCCGGCACGTTCGAGGACGTCGTCGAGCACGTGATCCCCGTGCTCCAGGCCCGGGGCGTCTATCCCACCGAGTACGAACCGGGCACCCTGCGGCAGAAGCTGTTCGGGCGCGGCGACCGGTTGCCGGACGAACACCACGGAGCCCGGTACAAGGTCTCGACCGAGGTGTCGGCCCCCTGACGGAGGCCCGACGGGCACGAAACCCAGGATCGTTACAACGGGGTGTCGGCTGCAGTCGACAAGCCGTCGCCACCAGGGATTCTCTTCATCCGATCTGGTAACGGCAGCGGACACCCCGGCCCCGTGCGCGGTGCTCTGCGACATGACGCGGCGCAGGGGCCGTGGCTAGGGTGGACGCCGGTCGTCCTCCGAGGTGCGGCCGTCCGGACCGACGGTCGGTGCCGGCGACGGGGAGATGGTCTGCGTGGCGTGGGATTTCGTGGTGGACCGGTGGAGCCAGATCTGGTTCGCCTCCTGGCAGCACTTCTCCCTCGTGGTGCAGTGCCTCGTCCTGGCCGTGCTCATCTCGGTCGGTCTCGCCGCCCTCGTGCACCGCAGTCCCAGGCTCTACTCCCTGGCGAACGGCGTCTCCGCCGTCGGGCTGACCCTCCCGTCGTTCGCGCTCGTCGGCCTCCTGATCCCCTTCGCGGGCTTCGGCGTCGCACCGTCGGTCATCGTCGTGACGTTCTTCGCCGCCCTGCCGATCCTGCGCAACGCCGTCGTCGGACTCCACGAGGTCGACGGCTCCGTCGTCGAGTCGGCGCGGGGCATCGGCATGGGCCGGTTCCGCACCCTCGCGACCGTCCAGATGCCCCTCGCGTGGCCGATCATCCTCACGGGCATCCGCGTGAGCGCGCAGATGGTCATGGGCATCGCCGCCGTGGCGGCCTACGCGCTGGGGCCCGGCCTCGGCGGCTTCATCTTCTCGGGCCTGTCCCGACTCGGCGGGGCGAACGCGCTCGCCTCCGTGGTCACGGGCGTGGTGGGCGTCGTCCTGCTCGCCCTCGTCCTCGACCTCCTCCTCGTCGGCCTCGGCCGCCTGACCGTCTCGAGAGGCATCCGTGTCCAGAACTGACCCCACCCGCGCCTCCTCGTCCCCCTCGGACGAGGTCTCGGGTCGCAGCATCACCCTCGACCAGGTCACGAAGCGGTACCCCGGCCAGGCGAAGCCGGCCGTGGACGGCATCACCCTCGAGATCCCCGCCGGGAAGATCGTCATGCTCGTCGGGCCCTCGGGCTGCGGCAAGACGACCACGCTCAAGATGATCAACCGGTTGATCGAGCCCTCCGAGGGACGCATCGTCCTCGGCGACGACGACGTCACTTCGATCGACGGCGACGAGCTGCGCCGTCGCATCGGCTACGTGATCCAGGCCGGCGGACTGTTCCCGCACATGAGCGTCGCGGCGAACATCGCGATCGTGCCGAAGATGCTCGGCTGGTCGAAGGAGCGCATCGCGGCCCGCGTCGACGAGTTGCTCGAACTCGTGTCGCTCGATCCGGCCACGTACCGAGACCGGTACCCGCGCGAGCTCTCCGGCGGTCAGCAGCAGCGCGTCGGCGTCGCCCGGGCGCTGGCGGCGGACCCGCCCGTGCTGCTGATGGACGAGCCCTTCGGCGCCGTGGACCCGATCACCCGTCAGCGCCTGCAGGACGAGCTGATCAACATCCAGCACGAGCTGCAGAAGACCATCGTCATCGTCACCCACGACTTCGACGAGGCCGTCAAGCTCGGCGACTGGATCGTCATCTTCTCCGAGGGCGCACGGATCGTGCAGTACGACACCCCCGAGCGCATCCTCGCGGAGCCGGCGAACGAGTTCGTCGAGAACTTCATCGGGTCGGGGGCCGGCCTCAAGCAGCTGACGTTGACGCGCGTGCGCGACGTCGACCTCGCCGAGGCCGTCGTCGCCCGCTCGGGCGAGTCCGCCGTCGACGTCCTCGCCCGCGTCGAGGCGGCAGGCCACGGCCACGCGGTCGTCGTCGACGATCGGGAACGACCGGTCTCGTGGCCCTCGCGCCGACAGCTCGGCCGTCTCGGCGTGCTGGGCTCGACACCCGACGCCGACCTGCCCGTCATCGGCAGCGGCGCCACGCTGAACGACGCACTCGACACCATGCTGGTCTCGAGTGCGGGTGCCGCGCTCGTCACGGGCCGGCGCGACGCCTTCATCGGCGTCATCACGGTCGAGGTCGTGATGGAGGCCATCACCCGGGCGCGCGCGTCGGCCGCCGAGGCCCAGCACGACGCGCCGGTGGGCACCAACACGGGCTCGTTCGACGTCGTGCCGGGGGCCCCCGCGGACGACGAGGACGCGGCATGACCGCCTCGGTCGCCCCGGCCTCGGCCCCGGTCGACGGGAGCTCGTCCGGTCGGCGCGGGTCCCGCCCGGCGTGGCTCGGACTGCTCGTGCAACCCGTGGCCGTGCTCGCCGTGTTCGCGGCGTTCGTCGTCTGGCTGACCACGGCCGACCTGACGACGGCCGAACGCACCACCCTCAACCCCTCCGACCTGCTGGCCTACACGGGCGAGCACCTCGCCCTGACGTTCGTGTCGGCGGCGATCGTGCTCGTGCTCGCGATCCCCCTCGGGGTGCTGCTCACCCGGCGCCCGTTCGTCCGCATCAGCGGACCCGTGCTGGTCGTCGCGAACTTCGGGCAGGCCGCACCGGCCATCGGTCTCATCGTGCTGCTCGCGTTCTGGCTCGGCTTCACCTTCTGGGCGGCCGTCGTGGCGCTCGTGCTGTACGCGGTGCTGCCGGTGCTGCGGAACACCATGATCGGACTGCAGAGCGTCGACGCCCGCCTCGTCGAGGCCGGTCGAGGCATGGGCATGAGCGCGTCGTCGGTCCTGCTCAAGGTCGAGCTGCCGCTGGCCGTCCCCGTGATGCTCTCCGGCATCCGCACGGCCCTCGTGCTGCTCGTCGGGTCGGCGGCCCTCGCCACCTTCATCGGCGCCGGCGGCCTGGGCCTGCTCATCACCACCGGGGTCAACCTCTTCCTGCCCCGGGTCCTCGTCTCCGGGGCCCTGCTCATCGCCCTGCTCGCCCTCATGATCGACTGGCTGGGTCGCGTCGTCGAGTACGTCGCCCGTCCGAAGGGACTCCGCGAATGACCGCCTCACGCCTCCCCCGCCGGCTGCGCCGCGCCTCCTCGGCCCTCGCCGTCGCCGCCGCGGCGACGGTCGCGCTGACCGGATGCGGCCTGCAACCGGCGACGGCGTTCGTGCCCGCGGTGGCACCCGGCTCGATCCGCGCCATCGAGGGGCTGCCCGAGGACGCAGCCATCACCGTGACGGCGAAGAACTTCACCGAGCAACTCATCCTCGGCAAGATCGCGGTGCTCGCCGCCCAGGCCGCGGGCTTCGAGGTGACCGACATGACGAACGTGCCGGGGTCGGTGGCGGTGCGACAGCTGATGCTCGACGGCACGGCCGACATGACCTACGAGTACACCGGCACCGCCTGGCTGACCTACCTCGCCGAGGCGGAGGGCATCCCCGACCAGCAGGAGCAGTACGAGGCCGTCCGTGACGCGGACGCCGACAACGGACTGACCTGGCTCGAGCCGGCGCCCCTCAACAACACCTACGCCATGGCCGTCCGGGCGGAGGCCGTGCCCGAGCTGGGCGACATCACGTCGCTCTCGCAGATCGCCGACCTGCCCGTCGACCAGCGCACCTTCTGCGTCGAGGCCGAGTTCAACTCGCGGGCCGACGGCTTCGCCCCCATGCTCGCGGCCTACGGGCTCGAACTCGGGGCCGCGGACGGCGTGCCGACGAGCAACGTCAGCATCCTCGACACGGGCACGGTCTACACCGCGACGGACCGGGGCAGCTGCAACTTCGGCGAGGTCTTCACGACCGACGGTCGGATCGACTCGCTCGACCTCGACGTGCTCGAGGACGACCGCGGGTTCTTCCCCGCCTACAACGCGGCACCGGTGCTCTCGACGGCCACGCTCGAGGAGTACCCCCAGCTGGCCGAGGTCTACGACGAGATCTCGCCCGCCCTCACCGACACCGAGATGCGCCGTCTCAACCTGGCGGTCGACGTCGAGGGCGAGGAGCCGGCCGACGTGGCCTTCGACTGGATGGTCGAGCAGGGATTCGTCACCCGTCCGTGACACGCGGACGAGGGTGATTGTGACGGGTGATGCGCCCCTCGACCGATCGGTCGGGGGGCGCTGTTCGTGTGTACCCCACGGGTGTCCTCCGAGAGGGGGACGAGGTCAGATGAACGACACGTGTCGGGAACGTGAACCCCGCCCTCGTCTGCGTGTCGGGCACTCATCGGTCCGTGTGATCAGGCTTCTGATCAGGTGTTTTGCACAGGGCGCCCGGAGGCTCGCATCCTGCCCTCGGAGGGACACGCCGCGCCACCGCGTTTCACGGCTCCTTGTCACCCCCGCACGGGTGACACGACGGGGGTCGGGGGTCACCCGTTCGGGTGTCGGCAACAGGGGGGACACGAACGCCCCCGAACGGGGGGTCTTGATAGGCTCCAGTGTCGGGTGCCCCCCGAACTAGAGTCACAGCATCCTCCTGGTCGACCCGAAATCACCAGGAACCGAGAAACCCGACCCTCTCACCGGGAGCATCTGCTCCCGCATCACCGCACCGACCCGAATCGTGCGTCGAGCAGACCCGCTGCCCGACGCGCCCGTCGCCGCCCCGCCGGACGTCCCGCACCCTCGTGACGCCCGTGTTCCGGCGCGACGCCTGGGCGGTCGATCGAACCCGAACCTCGATCGACCGCCCGCCACCGCCCCGTCGTCACCACCGACGTGGGCGTGCCGTCCCCTACCCGAACCCGAGACCCGATGTCCAGCACGCAGAGCGAACTCCGCTCAGTCCTGGTCGGACCGTCGTCACCGCGACGGATCGACCCCCCGTTCGACCTGCCCGAGTCGGAGGCGCCCCTCGCCTCCCCGGCCGCGACCCACGACGCCGAGTCCGGCGCCGCCTGGGCCCGCCGCTACCGGCGCCGTCTCCGCCTCGTCGACACCGTCGTCCTGACCCTGAGCATCGTCGGTGCCGTCGCGGTCGACGCCGCGCGCGCCATCGCCGCCGGTCAGGGCTCGGACGCGTCCACCCTCGTCGAGTCGGTCGGCTCGCCCGGGTTGCCCGTCGTCGTCGGACTGGTCTGGACCCTGTGCCTGACGCTGCACCGCACCCGCGACCTCGCGGTCGTCGGCAGCGGCGTCGTGGAGTACAAGCGCCTCCTCACGGCCAGCGTGTGGGCCTTCGCCGTCGTGGCGATCGGGTTCGCCTCGGTCGGTCACATCGGCGGCGAGGGCTACTTCCTGGTGGCGCTGCCCGTCGGCGGGGCCGGCCTGGTCGTCGGCCGGTGGACGATGCGGCGCTGGCTCGAGCGTCAGCGTGCGAAGGGCCACTACCTCTCGAGGGCGGTCATCGTGGGATCGCGCGACGACATCGCCGACGTCGTCCGTCGCATCGACAAGACGAGCGGTGCCGTCTACGACGTCGTCGGGGCCGCCGTCCCGGACGCCGACCCGCGAGGCATCGTCGTCGGGGGCCGCGTCGTCCCCGTGGTGGCGGACCTCGACGGCGTCCCCCGTGCGGTCTGGCGTCTGGGCGCCGAGAGCGTCATCGTCGCCGGCGAACCGGGACGTGGCCGCGAGTACCTCCGCGACCTCGGATGGTCGCTCGAAGGACGCGCGACGGAGCTCGTCATCGCCTCGCGACTGACGAACGTGGCCGGGCCGCGCATCCACTACCGCCCGGTCGAGGGTCTCCCCCTGATGCACGTCGAGCTCCCTCAGTTCGACGGTCCGCGGCACGCCCTCAAGCGTCTGTCCGATCTGGTGCTGGCGTCCGCCGCCCTCATCGTCCTCGCGCCGGTGTTCGCGGTGGTCGCCCTGGCGGTGCGGCTCGACGGCCCCGGCCCTGTGCTGTTCCGACAGCGACGGGTCGGCCGGGACGGGCGCACCTTCGAGATGCTGAAGTTCCGCTCGATGGTCGTCGACGCCGAGAGCCGACTCGCCGACCTGACGCAGGCCGACGAGGGTGCGGGCCTCCTCTTCAAGATGAAGTCCGACCCCCGGGTCACCCGCGTCGGTGGAGTCCTCCGCCGCTGGTCGCTCGACGAGCTGCCCCAGCTGTGGAACATCGTCCGGGGCGAGATGAGCGTCGTCGGGCCCCGCCCGCCCCTCCCGCGCGAGGTCGAGGGGTACGAGGACCACGTCCACCGGCGCCTGTACATCAAGCCCGGCCTCACCGGCATGTGGCAGGTGAACGGACGCAGCGACCTCAGCTGGGAGGAGAGCGTCCGCCTCGATCTCTACTACGTCGAGAACTGGTCGCTGACGGTCGACTTCGTCATCATGTGGCGCACCGTCCGCGTCCTCTTCGAGCACCGGGGAGCGTATTGAGCCCCTCCAGCAGCATCCGAGACCACCACGGGCCGATCACGGGCCCGGACCACGCTCACGACGACAGGGGAGAGAGCATGTCCGTCGACATCAGGCACTACCGGGACCGCCAGTCCGCACCGGCGGCGACCGCCTCATCGGCCACGCGGGAGGACGCCCGCCCGGGCGTCGACCTGCCCGAACTCCCCCGCCGCCGGAGGGGATCGCGTCGCAGCCGGGTGCTGCTCGTGCACTCGTCCGACGAGATGTACGGCTCGGACCGGATCGTGCTCGAGGTGGTCGGCGAGCTCGCCGCCCGCGACGACCTCGACGTCACGGTCTGGCTGCCCTCCGACGTCGCGGTCGGGCCCCTGGGCCCGAGGCTGCGCGAGCTCGGGGCGCGCGTCGAGCGGACGCCCCTGCCGATCCTGCGCCGGACCCGGCTCGGGGCGCTCGGACTCGTCCGCCTGGCCCGCGACGCGGCCCGCACGGCGCTCCGCCTGTCGGGACGCCACTTCGACCTCGTCTACTGCGCGACGAGCGCCTGTCTCGTCGTCGCTCCCGTCGCCCGGGCCATGGGCGTCCGCCGCGTCGTGGGACACCTGCAGGAGCCCTGGAGCGACGGTGACCGTCGTGGCCTCCGTCCCCTGGCCCGTGCCTGCACCTCGCTGGTCGCCGTGTCCCGCTCGGTGCTCGACTCGTCCGGCCTCGCGGAGGACTCGCGTGCCGTCGTGGTCCACAACGGCGTCTCGGACCGATCGATCGCCGCGATCGACCGCGCCGAGGGCCGCGCACCCCAGTACGTCGTGGCGAGCCGATGGAACGGCCACAAGGGCCACGCGACGCTGCTCACCGCCTGGAACGCGGCGGGCTGCCCCGGCCAGCTCGTCGTCCTCGGCGGCCCCCCGGCCGTCGGGTCCTCCGTCGACGTGCCCGGTCTCGTCGCCGCGATCGTCTCGCGGCCCGAGACGGTCACGGTCGTGGGAGAGGTCGACGACGCGTCGCCCTACCTGCGCGACGCCGACGCGGTCATCCTGCCGACCGACACCCTCGAGGGGTTCGGACTCGTGACGCTCGAGGCGTTCAGCCAGGGGCGTCCCGTCATCGCCAGCCGCTCCGGCGGTCCCGAGGAGGTCGTCGACGAAGGTCGCACGGGCTGGCTCTTCGACCGTCGCGACGTCGACGGCCTGACGACGATCCTCGCGTCGATGGACGTCGCCACCCTGGCCGTCGCCGGGCGCCACGCCCGCGAGGCCTACCTGCAGCGGTTCACACCGGAACGCATGCGCCGTCGCATCGGTGCCGTCGTCACGCGCGAACTGCACACGGCCGACGTCGACTCGCTGGCGGTGGCCTCGTGAGCGACACCACCACGACCCCGACCGCCGAGGCGGCCTCGGCCCGACCCGCCGTGCCCCGTGCCGTGCGACCCGCCCTCGCCGCCCTCGCGTCGGCCCAGAAGCCCTCGACGGGTGCGCCCGCGTACTCCCGCTTCGTCAACCGCCGCCTCGGTCGCTGGGCCGCCGCGGTGGCCTACACGCTGGGTGCCACGCCGAACCAGGTCACCGCCCTGAGTGCCGCGTGCACCTTCGCGGGCATCGCCGTCCTCGCCCTCGCACCGTCCGGCATCGGCACCGCCCTGGCCGTCGTCCTGCTCCTCGTCGTGGGATACGCGCTCGACTCGGCGGACGGGCAGGTCGCCCGCCTCCGCGGTGGCGGCAGCCCCGCGGGAGAGTGGCTCGACCACGTCATCGACGCGACCAAGATCGCGGTGCTGCACCTGGCCGTCTTCGCGTCGTGGTTGCGTGAACCGGACGGTCGCGAGGCCCTGCTGGCCGCGCCGCTCGTCTACCAGGTCGTGGCGACGGTGGCCTTCTTCGCCATCGTCCTGACCGACCAGCTCCGCCGCGCGGAGGCGGCCCGGACCGGCGTCGCCGCGCCCGTGGGACGACGCACGGGTCTGCTCTACTCCCTTGCGGTCGTCCCGACGGACTACGGCCTGATGTGCCTCGCGTTCGTCCTGCTGGCCTGGCCGCCCGCGTTCACCGTGGTCTACCTCGCCCTCCTCGTCGCGAACACCGGCTACCTCGTCCTCGCGCTGCCGAAGTGGTTCCGCGAACTGAAGTCCGTGACGCCCCCGTCGATCGGGTCGAGGCCGTGAGCCGCGAGGGCGCCCCGGCGCGACGTGTCCTCGTCGGCGGTCTCGGTCGGGCCGTGTCCCGCCACGCCGCGCTCGTCGGCGTCGCGGCCCTCCTCGGGGTGGCGGCCGGCGTCGGCGCGTCGCAGCTGGCACCGGCCGGTTGGCGCGCCGAGGCGACCCTCCTCGTCCGCGTCGAGTCCCCGGGATCGGGCCTCGCCGCCCGCGGGCAGTTCGCGCAGCAGCGTGTGGCGTCCTACGCCGAGCTGGGGACGAGCCCCGAGGTCCTCGGACCGGTCGCGGCCGACCTCGGCGTCCCCGTCGACGAACTCGCCGAGCGGGTCTCGGTGGTCAACCCGGGCGGCACCGCCGTCCTCCGCGTGCAGACGACGGCCGGCACGCCCGACGGGGCGGCCTCGCTGGCCGACGACGTCGCCGAGAGCCTCTCGGCGGTCGTCGACCGCGTCGAATCGCAGGCCGGGTCGGACGGTCAGACCGTCGCACTCGACCTGACCTCCCCCGCGGCCGTGCCGACGACGCCCGACGAACCGGGCCTCGCGCTCTCGGTCCTCTCGGGACTCCTGGCCGGCCTGGCCGTCGGTCTCGCCGGCGCGCTCGTCCTCTCCCGCGCCCGACCGACGGTCGACACGGTCGACGACGTCCGCCGGATCACGGGGCTCCCGGTCGTGGGACAGCTCCCGGGGGCCCTCCGACACGGCGACGACCCGGTCACCGGGGTCTCGTCCGCCCGGACCCGCACGGCCATGCGCGAGGTCGTCCAGAACACGCGGGCACTGCGCGGTGGCGCGCTGCCCGCCACCCTCCTGCTGGCACGGACGGACTCGGTCCGCGAGGCGGTCGGCGTCGACGGCGGCCTCGCGCGCGCCGTCGTCGAGCTCGGCGCCACCTGCGCCCTCGTCCAGTCCGACTTCGACACCCGCACCCTCTCGCGCCCGTCGACGGTGCCCGTCGGCGCGGTGCCCGAGGAGGTCGAGGCCGATCGGAACGGGTACGACCGCGTACCGGTGCCCGACGGTGTGGTGGCGTCGTCCCGGCACCTGGTGCGCTCCGGGACCCACGCGTTCTTCGCCGCCCTCCGGGAGGACTACGACGTCTCGGTCGTCCAGGCCTCGAGCGACTCCCACCCGCTCGCGTTGCGCAGCGTGACCGACGAGGTCGACGGCGTGCTGCTCGTCGTCCGCTCCGGGGTCACGACCGTGGAGTCCCTCCGGAGCCTGAGCGCCGAGCTGCTCAGCCTGGACGTGCAGCCCGTGGGCGTCGTGCTGACCGGTGTGCCCCCGTGGCGCCGCGTCCTGGTGCGTGCCACCTGGCTCGACGACGACGTCCGTCACCCCGTCGAGGAACCCGCCCCTTCCTTCAGCATCGCCGACCTCGTCGACCACGCGGGTGGTTCCCGGCCGCTCCAGGACCTCCCCCGCCTCCGACGTCGGCCCGGTGCCCTGTCGTGACCACCCCCGAGCAGCACCCCGACGAGAGGACCACACCCGTGGACGTCATCCCCACCCCCGCCACCGGCCTCGCCCTCGACCCCGTCGAGGTCGGGAGCGGACGAGGAGGCGCGGGCCGGGTCGGCTACGCGGCCGGCGCCTTCGACCTGTTCCACATCGGCCACCTCAACCTGCTGCGGCACGCGTCCGCGCAGTGCGACCACCTCATCGCCGGGGTCGTGTCCGACGAGATGCTCCGGGTCACGAAGGGGATCTCGCCCGTCGTCCCCCTCGCCGAACGACTCGAGATCGTCCGTCACATCGACGTCGTGGACGGCGTCCACGCCGAGACCGTGCCCGACAAGATGGACGTCTGGCGCGAGCTGCGCTTCGACGTGTTCTTCAAGGGCGACGACTGGCGGGGCACCGAGAAGGGCCTTCGCCTCGAACGGGAGTTCGGCGCGGTCGGGGTCGAGGTCGTCTACTTCCCGTACACGATGAGCACGTCCAGCACGGTCCTCCGCCGGGCGCTCCGGGCACTCTCCGGCGCACCGGCCCACGGAGCCGAACCGGTCGCCGTCGGCGACTCCGTCCGACTCCAGGGCTGACCGGTCCTCCCCAGCCCGGCGTCGACCGTCGTCGACGGGTGCGGCTGGGGAGAACCCCCCGGGCGTGGTGGCGGCCCGAGATGCTCGACCCATGACACTCACCTCGGTCCTCGACACCACCCTCGACCGCCCTCCCGCCGATCCGGTCGGGCCCCGCGACGCGTCCGACCCGGCAGGGGTCGCCGATCCGCACGCGCCCGTGCGCGACGTCCGCGACCTCGTCCGACACGTCGAGGCCATCGTCCCCGTGGCGGTGCGTCGTCAGCTCTGGACGTTGTTCTTCGACGACGACGACGTCCCCCTGCCCCTCATGGTTCCGCTCGAGGGCATCCCCGAGGTGCCCGACACCTCCGCCCTGGACCACTACGGTGACGCCCTGGCGGCCGTCGCCACGGAGTTCGGCGCGGGGACCGTGGCGTTCGTCCTCGAGAGGGTCGGGGCCGCGACGTCCCGTCCCTCGGACCGTCGGTGGGCCCAGGGGCTCCGGGCGCTCGGCCGAGGACGACCGTTCGAGGTCCGACCGGTGCTGCTGTGCGGCGACGACGGCGTGTCGGTGCTCGACCCGATCAGCGGCGCCGACGGTCGCGTGGCCCGGGGCGGCGTCCCTCAGGCGTCCTCGAGCCCCGTCCGCCTGGTCGACATCGTGCGCCTGCCCTGACCCTGCTCGCGGTCGACGAGTCGCCACCAGGCGGTCTCGGCGAGTTCCGGGGACGTGTAGACGCCCAGCCGGGCCGGCTCGGCGTCGGTCGGACTCCACCGGCTCAGCCGGTACCCGCCGCCGAAGCGCTCGACGACCGCCTCGGGTGCCGCCTCGGGGTCGGCGCGCACGGTCCACCGATCGGGGACATTCTCGTCGAGCATCGACCGATCGTACCCGGGTCAGGCGCGCTGGCCCAGGCGACCGCGCAGCACGTCGATGCGTTTCTGGATCTGCTCGGTGCTGGCCTGGGCGACCGACGGACCCCCGCTGATGCGCCTCAGGTCGGCGTGGATCAGCCCGTGCGGCTCGTTCGAGTGACGCGACCAGATCGACACCAGGCGGCTGAGCTCCTGGCGCTGCTCTTTGATGGTCTGGTACAGCGGCCGGGCCTCGTCGACCGGAGCCGTCGTGGGCAGCCCGGTCTTGGGAGCGCGTCGGGCCTGGGTGGCCTGGCGCTGTCGCAGCAGGTCACGTACCTGGTCGGGCTCGAGCAGACCGGGGATGCCGATGAAGTCGAGTTCTTCGAGGCTGCCGATCTCGCCTCCGGTGCCGAACTCGCCGCCGTCGTAGAGCACCCGGTCGAACGAGGCCTGCGAGTCGAGGGCCTCGAACGGTTGCTGCTCGAGCAGGCTCGACGCCTTCTCGTCACGGTTGGCCGCGGCCATCATGTCTTCTTCGGGCGCGAACAAGCCGTCGTCGGAGTCGGTGGGCCGGTCGAGCGCGTGGTCGCGTTGCAGCTCGAGCTGGTTGGCCAGGGCCATCAGGCTGGGCACGCTCGGCAGGAAGATCGACGCGGTCTCACCCCGCCGCCGGGCCCGGACGAACCGGCCGACCACCTGGGCGAAGAAGAGCGGCGTCGAGGCCGAGGTGGCGTACACGCCGACGGCGAGGCGCGGGACGTCGACGCCTTCGGACACCATGCGGACGGCGACCATCCAGCGGCTGTCACCGTCGGAGAAGGCCTGGATGCGGTCGGAGGCGGCCTTCTCGTCGCTCAGCACGACGGTCGGGCGTTCGCCCGTGAGCTTCTGCAGCACGGCCGCGTACTGCCGGGCCGCGGTGTGGTCGGTGGCGATGACGAGACCCCCGGCGTCGGGAACGCCCCGGCGCACCTCGGTGAGGCGCTTGTCGGCCGCCGAGAGGACGGCCGGAATCCAGTCGCCTTGGGGTGACAGCGCCGTGCGCCAGGCCTGGGCCGTGATGTCCTTCGTCACGGCTTCGCCGAGGGACGCGCTCATCTCGTCGCCCATCCGGGTGCGCCAGCGCATCTGCCCGGCGTACGCCATGAAGAGCACGGGACGCACGACGCCGTCGGCGAGAGCGCGACCGTAGCCGTACGAGTAGTCGGCCCTCGAGGTGCGGATGCCGTGCTCGTCGGGGGCGTACTGCACGAACGGGATCGGGGCCGTGTCGGACCGGAACGGGGTGCCCGTCAACGAGAGGCGGCGGGTCGCGCCGGTGTAGGCCTCGCGGATGCCGTCGCCCCAGCTCAGCGCGTCGCCGCCGTGGTGCACCTCGTCGAGGATCACGAGGGTGCGTCCGGCCGTCGTGATGGCCTTGTGCACCTCGGGCTTCATGCCGACCTGGGCGTAGGTGACGGCGATGCCGTGGTAGTGCCGCCCGAAGGTGCCGTCGGCGTTCTTGAACATCGGGTCGAGGCGGAGGTTGACCCGGTCGGCGGCGTCCGCCCACTGGCGCTTGAGGTGCTCGGTGGGGGCGACGACGACCACGCGGTCGACCTCGCCGCGGGACAGGAGCTCGGTGGCGAGGCGGAGGGCGAAGGTCGTCTTGCCGGCGCCCGGCGTGGCCGCCGCGAGGAAGTCCCTCGGCATCGTCGAGAAGTAGAGCTCGAGAGCCTCCGCCTGCCAGGCGCGCAACTTGCTGGCGGTGCCCCAGGCGGCCCGCTCGGGGAACGCGGGCGAGAGGTGTTCGGCGGCCGAGTTGCCTGCCGAGACGCCGACGTCGAGCGGATCGGACGACGTGCCGTCGAGGTGCTGCTCACCCCCGGCGGGGTCGGATGCGTTGGCGGTGCTCACTCGAACCGAGTTTACCCTCGACCGGAGTCGTCCACGGACGCGGCGCCCGCGTCCCGACCGGAGGCGCCGGGCCGACGTCGCGAGGCGCCGAGCAGCGAGGCCGGCGTCAACATGGCCGTCCCGAACTTGGCCCGGAGGGCGTCCATGGTCGACTCCGCCTCGCGCCAGTCGGCGTCGTCGTCCCACAGGCCGAGCGAGTCGCCGCCCGTCCCCTCGCTGAGCTGTTCGACGCGCACGCCGACCAGCCTTATGCGTTCGTGCTGCTTGCCCGTGGCCTCGTACAGGGAGACGACCTCGTCGTAGATGCGGCGACCGAGGTCGGTCGGATCGGCGAGCGTGCGTGATCGTGTGATGGTCACGAAGTCGGTCGTCCTCAGCTTGAGCACGACCGTGCGACCGCTCATGCCGGCGGCCCGCAGGCGGGTGCCGACCTTGTCGCTCAGGCGGAGGAGTTCGCGACGGACGACGACCGGGTCGACGACGTCGGTGCCGAAGGTGTTCTCGTTGCCGACGCTCTTCTCGGCCGTCTCGGTGTGGACGCTGCGCGGGTCGCGGCCCCACGCCAGGTCGTGCAGCTTCGCGCCCGCCGCCGGCCCGACCGCGTGGACGAGCATGTCGAGGGGGGCGGCGGCGACGTCGCCGACCGTTCGCAGGCCGCGGTCGAGCAGCACCTGCTCGGTCTTGCCGCCCACGCCCCAGAGGGCGCTGATCGGCCGAGGATGCAGGAAGGCCAGGGTGTGGCGGTGCGGCACGAGCAGGAGCCCGTCGGGTTTGGCGACGCTCGAGGCGAGCTTGGCGACGAACTTGGTCGACGCGGCACCGATGCTGCAGTGCAGGCCGGTCTCGGCGTGCACCCGTCGACGCAGCGCCGTCGCGATCTCGAACGGGGAGCCCATGAGGCGGATCGACCCGCTGACGTCGAGGAACGCCTCGTCGATGCCGAGGCGCTCGACCAGCGGCGTGACGTCGTCGAACATCGACATGACGCGCGAGGACCAGTGCTGGTACTTCTCGAAGTGCGGTTCGAGGACGATCGCCTGCGGGCAGCGACGCAACGCGATGGCCATGGGCATCGCCGAGTTGACCCCGTACTTGCGTGCCTCGTAGGTGGCGGCCGTGACGACCGATCGGTCGGAGCGGTGCCCGATGACGACGGGTCGACCCCGCAACTCGGGGTGGTCGAGCAGTTCGACGGAGGCGAAGAAGGCGTCCATGTCGACGTGGAAGATCGGCGCGGTCGCGTCGTCGGTCGGCACCGTGGTGACGAGCCGCCCGCTGCCGTCTTGTTTGCTCACCGGAGCATCCTCACACGCGCCACCGACATCGGCGTCGCCCGGGCCGCGGCCCCCGGAGCCGCCCGGGGCCGAGGGTCCCTGGGGCGCCCGGGCGCCGACCCCGGGTCGGCCTCGGGCACGAGCCCGTCAGGCCCCCGGTCCGAGCAGCGCGGCGGCGATCGTGGCGTGCGCCGAGTCGGTGCTCGAGGGGTGGAAGCGGCCGGCGAGGACGTCGCGTTGCAGGCGTCCGAGTTCGGAGGACGACCGGTACGACGAGCCCCCGGCGACCGTGACCGCCTGCTCGACCACCGCGCGGGCCGTCTCGGTCGCGCGCGTCTTCAGTCCGACCACGAGCCTCGGCCAGTCCGCCCCGTGGTCGACGAGCGCGTCGACGTCCCGGGCGACCTGGTCCACCTGGGGTTCGAGCCCGTCGACCGCCAGCCCGGCGTCGGCGACGCGCCACCGGACGACCGGGTCGAGCGCGCGGGCCGCTCCCCCGGCGCGACGCGAGGACGTCCCGAGGGCCGACTCGACGGCGAGCTCGAGGGCCCGGCGGGCGATGCCCCGGTACACGGCGGCGACGGTCGTCTCGAACACGGCGAAGACGGCGAAGAGGAACGGGTCGGCGCTCGGGCCCACGGGCATTCGACGGACGATGCGCGAGGCGGGCACCTCGACCCCGGTGAGCCGGGTCGTGTGGCTCTGTGTCGCCCGCATGCCGATCGTGTCCCAGTCCCCGAGTGAGGCATGGCCCGGCTGGTCGCGGTGCACGAACCCGTGGACCAGGGTCGGCGCGTCTCGGTCGGAGTCGTCCCGTCCGAAGACCCCGAGGCGCGTCCAGACCGGCGAGAGCGACGTGGAGACCTTCGTGCCCGTGAACCGGAAGCCGCCGTCGCCCGTGGGCTCGGCCGAGGTCGTCGAGTCGGACAGGACGAGGTCGTTGCCGGGCTCGCTCACCCCGAAGGCGAAGACCTCGTCGTGCGCGGCGTCCTCCAGGACGAGGTCCAGCGAGTCGTCGCCCCGGGCCTGCAGCACGGCCGCGCACCCGGTCCAGACCAGGTGCATGTTGACCGCCAGCGCGGTCGCCGGGGCCGCGGTCGCGAGGCGCGACTGCAGGGACGCGACCTGCTCGAGTCCGAGACCCGCGCCTCCTCGGTCGGTCGGGACGAAGGCCCGCAGGTAGCCGCGTTCGCGCAGCTCGGCGAGGTCGTCGTGGGGGAACGTGTTCTCGCGGTCGTGGCCCGCGGCCCGCCCCCGGAAGCGTTCGAGCAGCCCGTCGGGCAGCAGCTCGTCGGGCGACCAGGAGGCGCGGGTCGGGTCGGACGCGGAGGCGGGCTTCGGTGCGGGCACGCGTCGAGAGTAGTTTGGTCACATGAGTCAGCAACACCCGTGGTCCCGTTACGTCGCCCTCGGCGACTCGTTCACCGAGGGGATCGGTGACCCCGAGGAGCGCTCCCCCGGGGGCCACCGGGGGTGGGCCGACCGCGTCGCCGAGGTGCTCGGCTCCTCGACCGAGGACTTCGCCTACGCGAACCTCGCCGTCCGGGGACGGCTGCTGAAGCAGATCGACGACGAGCAGTCCGAGGCCGCGCTCGCCCTGCGACCCGACCTCATCTCGGTCTCGGCCGGGGGCAACGACATCATCCGGCCCGGCACCGACCCGGACGAGGTCGCCGCACGCTTCGAGGGGCTCGTCGAACGGCTGCGATCCGACGGCGCCACGGTCGTGGTCTTCACCGGGCCGGACATCGGCCTCACCCCCGTCCTCGGTCGCCTCCGCGGCAAGGTGGCGATCTACAACGAGCACGTCCACGCCATCGCGCTGCGGCACGACGCCGTGGTGGCGGACATGTGGGCGTTGCGTCAGCTCGTCGATCCACGGATGTGGGCACCCGACCGGCTGCACTTCAGCCCTCTCGGCCACCACACGATCGCGCGGATGGTCCTGCAGGCCCTCGCGGTCGAGAACGACCTCGCCCCCTTCGCGCCCGAGCCGCTCGAGCGTCGACCGTGGCGCAGCGCCCGGGCCGACGACATGGGCTGGGCCCGCGAGTACCTCGTGCCCTGGGTCGTGCGCCGCATCCGGCACCAGTCGTCGGGCGACTTCATCCAGGCAAAGCGGCCGGACGCCGTCACGATGGTCTACCGCGACGACGCCTGATCGGTCGGCTCAGAGCACCTCGTCGGGATGCGTGAGCCGCCACCACGCCCCGGGCTCGCCGATGGTCGAGTCGAGCTCGAGGGGGACGACGTGCCGTTCTCCGTCGACGGTGAAGGTGACGTCACCGACGTGGGTGCCGGCCGGGGCCGCCCCCACGTCGTCGGTCTCGACCGAGGCCTCGACGGTCTCGTCGCCCCAAACGAGCACGCTGGCGTCCTCCGCGGCGACCGCGCGGGCGGCGTCGCCCCAGGGCAGGTCGTAGTCGGCGAAGGCGTCGCCGCGGGTGGTCAGCGTGACGGTCCGGAAACGATCGGCGACGCTGGCGAGCAGGGCCTGGACGTCACGGTCCAGCTGGTCGTGGTCCACTCCACCGAGCATGGCGCCCACGACCGTGACCTCTTGACCCCCGACGGTGTAGTCGGCCGCGAACAACAGGCAGGCCCCGGCCTCGTCGAGGGTGCCCGTCTTGATGCCGACGACGCCGTCCAGCCCGAGCAGTTCGTTGCTGTTGCTGATCTCGCCGATGCCGGGCACGGTCGTCGTCGTCGTGCCGACCGTGCGGGCGACGTCGGGGTCGGCCAGGGCCAGCCGGCCGAGTGCGATCAGGTCGGTCGAGGTGCTCGTGTTCTGGGGTGACAGCCCGGTCGGCTCGACGAGCGTCGTCGAGGTGAGGCCGTGGTCGGCGAGCCAGGCCGCCGCGGCGTCGACGAACGCCTGGTCGCTGCCGAACGCCCACCGGGCCAGCACCTCGGCGTAGTTGTTGGCCGACTCGATCAGCATCACCTCGAGGACCTGTCGTTCGGTGAGGGCCTGACCGGCCGCCATCGGCGCCACCTTGCCGTTCTGCGCCCGGTACGCGTCGACCAGGGCCGCCTCGGCGGGGCCGAAGGTCAGGGTCGGACCGTCGCCTCCGTCGAGCGGCTTCTCGTCGAGGACGACGAGGGCCGTGACCACCTTGCTGATGCTCGCGATGGGGCGGGGTCGTTCGTCGCCGCTCGTCGTCAGGCTGTCGTCCCAGCCGATCGCCTCGACCGCCGTCGCGCCGTACGCGGGGAAGGTCAGGTCGGGGCTCGCCTCGGCCGGCGCGGTGTAGGCGGCGACGTCCGCGGCCGCGGGCGCCAACGGGCTGAGCAGCGCGAGGGGGACGTACCCGCCGACGGCGACGACCAGGGCGAGCAGCGCGACCACTCCCACGCGCCTCCGGACGACGCCCGGGCGACGACGCCCGTCGACGCCGGTCACGCGACCGCCTCCGACCCACCCGTCGGCACGCGGAGGGCCCAGAGGGCCACGGCCGAGGCGGCGGCCACGTTCAGGCTGTCAACGCCGTGCAGCATCGGGATGGTGACGACGGTGTCGGCGGCCTGCAGGGCGGCACGGCTGAGCCCGTCGCCCTCGGTGCCGAGCAGCAGGGCGACGCGGTCCGGAGGCGCGGCCGCATAGGCGTCGAGGGTCACCGCGTCGTCGCTCAGCGCCAGGGCGGCCACCTCGAACCCTGCCTCGCGCAGCAGCCCGGCACCGGCCGGCCACTCGGGGAGGCGCGTCCACGGCACCTGCAGGACGGTGCCCATGCTGACGCGGACGCTGCGACGGTACAGCGGGTCGGCGCAGCGCGGGGTGATCAGCACGGCGTCCGCCCCCAGGCCCGCGACGGCCCGGAAGATGGCGCCCACGTTCGTGTGGTCGACGATGTCCTCGAGCACGACGACTCGCCGGGCGCCGTCGAGCACCGACTCGACCGAGGGCAGCTCGGGACGGTGCATGGCGGCGAGGGCCCCACGGTGCAGGTGGTAGCCGGTGAGGGTCTCGAGCAGGGCCGCGTCGCCGACGAAGATCTCGCCCTCGTGGTCGGCCACCAGGGGCTCGATGTCGGGCAGCCAGCGGTCGGTCATCAGCACCGACCGGGGCACGTGGCCCGCCCGCAACGCCCGCTCGATGACCTTGGTCGACTCGGCGATGTAGAGCCCGCCCTCGGGCTCGGACACGCGCCGCAGGGCGACGTCGGTCAACCGGTTGTAGTCGGCGAGGGCCTCGTGGTCGAGGTCGGTGATGCGGGTGACGTGCACGGTGCTCCACGGGGGACGGCCCCGGCGGACGGGCGACCGCTGGAATCGATTCGGAGGGGGACGCGTTTAGGCTAGCGTCACCGCACCCGAAGGAGCCCCACCCGTGTCGAACGCCCCCGCGGTCCCCACCGACGAGCAGGCCCTCGAGGCCGCGGTCGAGGCCCTCCGCGGGCGTCGCGTGGCCGTGCTCACCGGGGCCGGGGTCAGCACCGACTCGGGCATCCCCGACTACCGGGGCGAGGGTGCTCCCCCGCGCAACCCGATGACCTTCCAGCAGTTCCTCTCGAGCGAGGGCTACCGCAAGCGCTACTGGGCCGGCAGCCACCTCGGCTGGAAGTCCTTCCGTGCCGCCGGGCCGAACGAGGGGCACCGGGCGCTGGCCCGTCTCGAGGCCGCCGGCGTGACGAACGGCGTGATCACCCAGAACGTGGACAACCTGCACGTCCGCGCCGGGTCGCGCCGGGTGGTCGACCTGCACGGCACCGTCGACCGCGTGGTCTGCCTCACCTGCGGCCAGGCGTTCGCCCGCGACATGGTCGCGGCGCGCCTGGCGGCCGAGAACCCGTGGATCGACGAGCCCGACCAGGTGCGACTCGCCCCGGACGGCGACGTCGAGGTGCACGACATCGACGCCTTCGTCGTGCCGACCTGCACGGTGTGCGGCGGCCTGCTCAAGCCCGACGTCGTGTTCTTCGGCGAGTTCGTGCCCACCGAGCGGTTCGCCGAGGCGCGGTCGATGGTCGTCAGTGCCGAGGCGCTGCTCGTCGCCGGCTCGTCGCTCGTCGTCAACAGCGGCATCCGCCTGCTCGACCAGGCCACGCGCCGCAAACTGCCCGTGGTCGTCCTGAACCGGGGCGTCACCAAGGGCGACTCGCGGGCCACCGTTAAGCTGGACGCCGGCACGTCGGAGACCCTGGCGGCCCTGGCCGAGCACCTGGGCGCGTGACCTCCGGGGCCGTGCCCACCGGAGGAACGATGACGCTCTTGTACCTGGTCCGCCACGGCGAGACCGACTGGAACCGCGCCCGACGCATCCAGGGCTCCACCGACATCCCCCTGAACGACCTCGGTCGCTCGCAGGCCCGAGAAACTGGCGACCTGCTCGCCCGCCGCCGGTTCGACGCCGTCGTCGCCAGCCCCCTCTCGCGGGCGGCCGAGACCGGCTCGATCATCGCCGAGCGCCTGGGCCTGGGCGCGCCCGAGCTCGTCCCCGAGGTCGCCGAGCGCCGCTACGGCGACGCCGAGGGCCTGACCGGCGAGCAGGTCGAGGCACGGTTCCCCACGGGCACCCCGGTGCCCGGTCGCGAGAGCCGCGGGGCCCTCGTCGCGCGGGTCCTGCCCGCCCTCGCCGCGATCGCCGCCCGGTACGGCGACGGCGCGTCGGTGGTCGTCGCGACGCACGGCGCGGTCATCCGGGCGGTGGTCAACCACGTCTCGCCCGACACCGACGCGCACCTCGGCGTGCCCATCCGCAACGGGTCGATCCACTCGTTCGAGTTCGCGGGCGACGCCCTGACGCTGCGGGAGTTCGACGACCCGATCGAGGTCGAGTCCGAACGGCCCGGCACCTACGCCTTCGAGTACCAGAACGCCCTCGAGCGCGACGACGCCGATCCGGCCTGAGCACCCGCCCGGCCTGAGCGCCGATCCGGCCAGGGCGCCCGTCCGGCCGGTGCCCCGTGGGCCGGTGTCCCGGGGGCCGGCGTCCCGCGGGTCAGCGTCCCGAGCGCCGACGCCGGTGGCTGCCCGTCGCGGCCACGTCGGCCAGCAGGCGCAGCAGCACGTCGGCCGAGTCGCGCCAGCTGAACCGGGCGGCCTGGTCGATCGACGCGGCCGAGCGCGCCTCCCACTCGCCCTCGAGCCGGCGGACGGCGGCGGCGATCGACGCCGGCGACGACGGGTCGAAGTAGAGCGCCGCGTCGCCACCGATCTCACGGAAGATCGGGATGTCGCTGACCACGGCCGGCGTGCCGAGCGCCATGCCCTCGACGAGCGGGATGCCGAACCCCTCGGCGCGCGACGCCGTCACGACGGCGGTCGCACCGAGCAGGGTCTCGCGGTACTCGTCGTCGCTCGCCCCGTCGTGGAACACCAGCGACCCGGCGGGCGCCAGGGCCGTCAAGGAGGCGCGCTCGGCCTCGGACACCCGGCTCATCAGGTGCAGCCGGTACCCGTCGAGCAACGGCAGTGCCCTGGCCAGCGCGGTCACGTTCTTGTACGGCATGAACGACCCCATGTAGACGAGGTCGCGCCGCGCGGGTGCGGTGCGCGGCTCGACCGCGTCGACCGGATCGGCGGCGTTGTACACCACCGTCACGGGACGCCGGGTCAGCCGGTGGCGACGCATCTCGTCACGTGTCGTACGGCTCACCGTGACGACCGCGTCGGCCCGGTTCAGCAGCACCCTCTGGGGCCACCAGGCCAGGTGGTACAGCCGCCACAGCAGCTTGATCGGCAGGGCGAACTCGGGTGGTGGCGTGCGGTTCGTGTAGTAGATCAGGTCGTGCAGGGTCAGCACGAGCGGGTACCGGCGCCCGGCCGACCCCATGGTCTGCATGGGCGACCAGACGACGTCGGGGCGCAGCCGGTTCACCTGCCGGGCGACGAGGGGCTCGAGGACGCTCGTGGGCGAGCTGACGAGCAGGTGAGGCTGGTCGGGCAGCTTGTCGAGCTGGCGTGGGTCGCTGACGAGCATCGTCACCTCGTGGCGCTCGGCCAGGGCCGACACGACGCCGGCGCTGAACCGACTGATGCCGTCGTGGCGTCCGACGCGGACGTACCGGCAGTCGACGACGACCCTCATCGGACGAACGCCTCGATCGCGGCGGCGGCCTGTCGCGGCTTCTCGTAGTGGATCAGGTGGCCGACCCCCTCGATCACGTCGAGCGTCGCGTCGGGGAAGAGCGCCTGCAACCGGTGCTGCGCCGGCAGGGCCGTGATGTCGTCGCGGTCGGCGGCGATCAGCAGCGTGGGCACGGTGACGCGGGCGGCGTACGTGCTCACGTCGCTCGAGACCGAGGCGCGGAACGCGTCGAGCACCACGCGACGGTCCGAGAACCGCGAGAAGAAGCTGTCGTGCTGGTCGTGGATCCACCGGCGCAGGGCCCGGTCGTGCGTCTTGACCATCGCGAGGCTCGTGATCCGCGTGACGGCGGCGTTCTGCAGCAGCTGCTGTCCGGCGCGCTCGGGCAGGGTGGCGCCGGCCCGGTAGTAGAAGACGGCCAGGCGCGTCACCACGCCACGGGGGCCCTGCAGGGCGGGGGCGGCGATCGGGTTGACCAGGATCAACCGGGAGGCGCGGAGTCCGTCGGCCACCGCGGCCGACGTGACGATCGAGCCGAACGAGTGCCCCAGCACCACGACGTCGTCACCGAGCGAGAGGGTCGCCACGAACGCGGTCAGCCAGCGCGCGTACGCCGCGACGCTGTGCTCTCCGTCCAACGGGGTCGACTCGCCGAAGCCCGGCAGGTCGGGCATGACCACCCGCACGTGGTCGAGGTGCGCCACGACGGGTTCGAGACCGTGGTGGTCGCCCCGGAAGCCGTGCACCGCGACGACGGTGACCCGCGCCTCCTGCCCCTCGGGCGGTTCGTACGTCCAGTAGCGGGTGAGGCTGCCGGCGACCTCGACGGCGTCGTCGCGCACCGGTCGGGCGTCGAGGCGGGCACGGTACGGCGACTTCACGCGCGGGGGTCGGACGATCACGGGCCGAGTCTACGAGCGACGCGCTGGGCGGAGTGCGCGCCCCGGGGCGCGCCCCCGTAGGGTGGGCGGGTGAGCTTCACTGCCCCGATCCAGCAGCCCGGACTGACCCTCGACCCCAACTGGCACCGCCGGGCGGTGTTCTACGAGGTGATGGTGCGGTCGTTCGTCGACAGCAACGGCGACGGTGCGGGTGACCTGCAGGGTCTGCTCACCCGTCTGGACTACCTGCAGTGGCTCGGCGTCGACGCCCTCTGGCTGCCGCCGTTCTTCCAGTCGCCCCTGCGCGACGGCGGCTACGACATCCAGGACTACAAGGCGATCCTGCCCGAGTTCGGCACGCTCGACGAGTTCCGCGACCTCGTGACCAAGTCGCACGAGCGCAACATGCGCATCGTCATCGACATGGTGCTGAACCACACGAGCGACCAGCACGAGTGGTTCCAACAGAGCCGCGAAGACCCCGAGGGTCCCTACGGCGACTTCTACGTCTGGCGCGACACCGACGAGGAGTACTCGAACATCCGCGTCATCTTCGTCGACACCGAAGAGTCCAACTGGACGTTCGACCCGGTGCGTCGCCAGTTCTTCTTCCACCGCTTCTTCTCGCACCAGCCCGACCTCAACTTCGAGAACCCCGCCGTCCAAGAGGCCGTGTTCGACGTCGTCCGTCACTGGCTGTCGATGGGCGTCGACGGCCTCCGGCTCGACGCGATCCCCTACCTGTTCGAGACCGAAGAGGGAAACGGCGAGGGCGAACCGGCCACGCACGACCTGATCAAGCGCCTGCGCGCGATGGTCGACGAAGAGTTCCCCGGACGCGTGCTGATCGCCGAGGCCAACCAGTGGCCGGCCGAGACGGCGGCGTTCTTCGGCACCGAGGACGAGCCCGAGTGCCACATGGCCTTCGACTTCCCGGTCATGCCCCGCATTTTCTACTCGCTCCGCGCCCAGAGCGCCGACGAGCTCAAGCGCATCCTCTCCGAGACCACCGAGGTCCCGCCGGGCGCCGCCTGGGCGGTGTTCCTCCGCAACCACGACGAGCTCACCCTCGAGATGGTCAGCGAGGAGTACCGGCAGGCGATGTACGGCTGGTACGCCTACGACCCGCGCATGCGGTCCAACATCGGCATCCGACGCCGTCTCGCCCCGCTGCTCGACAACTCGCGCGCCGAACTCGAACTCGTGCACGCGCTGCTGTTCTCGCTGCCCGGCAGTCCGTTCCTCTACTACGGCGACGAGATCGGGATGGGCGACAACATCTGGCTGCCGGACCGCGACTCGTCCCGCACGCCCATGCAGTGGACGCCCGACCGCAACGCCGGCTTCTCGACCGCCGACCCGGGCAAGCTCTTCCTGCCGGTCGTCCAGTCGCTCGTGTACAACTACAACCTGGTGAACGTCGAGAGCCAGCTGGCCCAGTCACGGTCGCTGCTGCACTGGGTGCGCAACGTCATCCACGTGCGCAAGGCCCACCCGACCTTCGGCCTCGGCACCCTCGAGGTGCTCGAGACCAACCAGGAGTCCGTCCTGTCGTTCGTCCGCTCGTACGAGGGGGCCGGGACGCAGTTCGGCGACTCGGCCGAGGACATCCTCTGCGTGTTCTCGTTCGGTCACAACCCGACCTCGGTCGACATCGTGGCCCCGCAGTTCGCCGGGCGCACGTTGTTCGACCTGTTCGGTGGAGCGCAGTTCCCCTCCTTCGACGACGAGGGCAAGGTCACGCTGACCCTCGGGACGCAGGCGTTCTTCTGGCTGCACGTCGGCGACGTGCCCGCTGCGGCGGCACCCGCTGTCGGTGGCGCCTCCTAAACTCGCAGGGTGACTGACACCGAGACGACCGGCATCGCTCCCGACCTCGCGGCCGTGGGCGAGCCGCCGGCCGCCTGGTGGCAGGCCCTCGGCGTCTTCGACCTCGAGACCACCGGCATCGACGTCGAGACGGCCCGCATCGTGACCGCCCACGTCGGCCTGATCGACGCCACCGGGGCCACCGTCGCCCATGGCGAATGGCTGGCCGACCCGGGCGTCGAGATCCCCGAGCAGGCCAGCGCCGTGCACGGCATCTCCACCGAGCGGGCCCGCGCCGAGGGGCGTCCGGCCGCCGAGGTCGTGGCCGAGATCGTCGCGGCCATCAGGGCCGTCTTCGCCCGCGGCGTGCCGTTGGTCGTCTACAACGCACCGTACGACCTCACCCTGCTCGACCGCGAGGCCCGCCGTCACGGAGTCGAGCCGTTGGGCGAGGTCGGCGAGATCGGTTGCGTCGTCGACCCCCTCGTCATCGACAAGGCCGTCGACACCTACCGCAAGGGCAAGCGCACCCTCGAGGCCGCCGCCGCGGTCTACGGTGTGTCGCTCGACGACGCGCACGACGCCGGGGCCGACGCGATCGCCGCGGGTCGCGTGGCCCAGGCGATGGCGAAGCGGTACCCCGACCGACTCGACGTGCCCGTCACCGAGCTGCACGACCTCCAGGTCGGCTGGTGCTCGACCCAGGCCGAGAGCTTCCAGCAGTACATGCGCCGTGCGAAAGACGCCACCTTCACGGCGCACGGCGACTGGCCGCACCGCCCGCTGCCGTTCGCCTGAGCGGAGTCGTGCCCCGCGCCTCCCCGGGGCTTCCGGGCGTCTCGTGCTCTCCACGTGACCTGACGTGTCGTGCCCACCCGAGACGTGTCAGCCCGGGTACGCGAAAGAGGCGGCCCACCGAAGTGGGCCGCCTCTGACACGGCTGCGGGCTGAGGCCTACTTGCCGAAGTTCTTGTAGCGCGAGTTGAACTTCTCGACGCGACCGGCCGAGTCGAGGATGCGCTGCTTGCCCGTGTAGAACGGGTGCGACTCGGACGAGATCTCGACGTCGATGACCGGGTAGGTCTCACCGTCGAGCTCGATGGTCTTGTCGCTCGTCGTGGTGGAGCGCGTGAGGAACGTGGCGCCCGACGCGAGGTCCCGGAAGACGATCTGCTTGTACTCGGGGTGGATGTCGGTCTTCATGATTGTCCTAGGTCTAGCGAACGAGTGATGATGGTGAGTTCAGGAGGCACGCGCAGCGACGCTGCGGACCAGCTGTCAACGATACCAGACCGACGGCCCGGATCGTAGGAGGCGCGGGTCAGCCGGCTGCGCGGGCCGAGTACCGGCCCCCGTCGGACTCGACCCGCAGTTCGACGCCGAAGGTGGTGCCGAGGGTCTCGGCCGTGATGACCTCGTCGAGCGGACCGGCCGCGACGACGGAGCCGTGGTCGAGCAGCAGGGCGTGCGTGAAGCCCCGGGGGATCTCTTCGACGTGGTGGGTCACCATGACGATGGCCGGAGCGCCCTCGGACGAGGCGTAGCCCGACAGCATCTGCAGCAGCTCTTCGCGGGCGCCGAGGTCGAGGCTCGCGGCCGGCTCGTCGAGCAGCAGCAGCTCGGGGTCGGTCATGACCGAGCGGGCGATCTGGACGCGCTTCTGCTCGCCGTCGCTCAGCTCGCCGAAGGTGCGGTCCGAGAGGTGGTCGAGCTTCCACTCGTCGAGCACGCGGTGCGCCCGACGGACGTCGACGCCCTCGTACTCTTCGTTCCAGCGACCGGTGACCGAGTAGGCGGCCGTCAGGACGACGTCGACCACCTTCTCTTTGGCGGGGATGCGCCGGGCGATGGCCGTCGAGGCGAAGCCGATGCGCGGCCGCAGGTCGAAGAGGTCGACCGAGCCGAGGTCGGAGCCGAGGATGCTGGCCTCGCCCGAGGAGGGATGACTCTGCGCGGCGGCCACCTGGAGCAGGCTGGTCTTGCCGGCACCGTTGGGCCCGAGCACGACCCAGCGCTCGTCGGAGTCGACCGTCCAGGTCAGCTTGTCGACGACGGCGGTGCCGCCTCGGACGATCGAGACATCGGTCAGCTGCAGGACGGTAGGCATGCTCCTCAGCCTAGTTGAGCAGGCCCTCGTAGATCCCCAGGGTCTGCTCGGCGATCCGTGACCACGAGAACTCTTCTTCGGCCCGCATGCGGCCGGCCCGTCCCATGAGGCGCGCGAGGGCCGGGTCGGAGACGACCTCGGTGAGGGTGGCCGCCAGGTCGGCGACGAAGCGATCGGGGTCGACCGGGGTGCCGGTGCCGTCCTGCACCTGCTCGAGGGGCACGATGCGACCGGTCAGGCCGTCCGCGACGACCTCGGGGATGCCGCCCGTGTCGGAGCCCACGACGGGCACGCCGCAGGCCATCGCCTCGAGGTTGACGATGCCCAGGGGCTCGTAGACCGAAGGGCAGACGAATGTGGTGGCCTGGCTCAGCACGGCGCTGAGCTGGTGCCGGGGCAGCACGGTGTCGATCCAGACGACCCCGGTGCGCTCCTCTTGGAGCTCGCGGACCAGGCCCGTGACCTCGGCCATGATCTCGGGGGTGTCGGGTGCGCCGGCGCAGAGCACGAGTTGCACGTCGGCGGGCAACAGCTTCGCCGCGCGCAGCAGGTACGGGAGGCCCTTCTGGCGGGTGATGCGACCGACGAAGACGACCGACGGGCGGTCGGGGTCGATGCCCAGACCCCGGACCAGCTCGGCGTCGTCGACGCGCTGCCAACCGTCGAGGTCGATGCCGTTGTAGACGACCTGGACCTTCGACTCGTCGATCGACGGGTAGGAGCGCAGGATGTCGCGGCGCATGCCGTCGCTGACGGCGATGACGCGATCGGCGGTCTCGTAGGCCTGGCGCTCGATCCAGCTCGAGACGCGGTAGCCGCCTCCGAGCTGTTCGGCCTTCCAGGGACGCAGCGGCTCGAGGCTGTGGGCCGTCAGCACGTGCGGGACGCCGTGCAGCATCTGCGCCAGCTGACCGGCCGCGTTCGCGTACCAGGTGTGGCTGTGGACGACGTCGGCTCCGGCGACGTCCTGGGCCATGGTCACGTCGACGCCGAGGGTGCGCAGGGTCGCGTTCGCCTGGTCGAGCTGGGGCAGGTCGGGGTATCCGGTCGTGTCGGGTTCGGGGTCGACCTCGCCGAACGCCCGCACCTGCACCTCGACGCCCTGACGCAGGGCCTTGACGAGTTCGACGACGTGGACGCCCGCTCCCCCGTAGACGTTGGGCGGGTATTCCTTGGTGATGACATCGACTCGCACGTGGTTCACCGTAGTCGTGCGACCGCGAATCGTGCCATTCTGGCCCCATGGCATCAAAGAAGATCTTCGGCATCGTCCTGGCTGGTGGCGAGGGCAAGCGCCTGATGCCGCTGACCGCAGACCGCGCGAAACCCGCTGTCCCGTTCGGTGGCAACTACCGTCTCATCGACTTCGCCCTGTCGAACCTGATCAACTCGGGTCTGCGGCAGATCGTCGTGTTGACCCAGTACAAGTCGCACAGCCTCGACCGCCACGTCTCGCAGACCTGGAGCATCGAGGGCCTGCTCGGGGCGTACGTCGCCTCGGTCCCGGCCCAGCAGCGACTCGGCAAGCGCTGGTTCGCCGGCAGCGCCGACGCCATCCTGCAGAGCCTCAACCTGCTGCGTGACGAGAAACCCGACATCGTCGTGGTGGTGGGTGCCGACCACGTCTACCGCATGGACTTCTCCCAGATGATCGAGGCGCACATCGCCTCGGGCGCCGGGGCCACCGTGGCCGCCATCCGTCAGCCCATCTCCCTCGCCGACCAGTTCGGCGTCATCGAGGTCGACTCCGACGATCCGACCCGCATCGGCCGCTTCCTCGAGAAGCCGACGGACGCCACGGGCCTGCCGGACTCCCCCGACGAGATCCTCGCGTCCATGGGCAACTACGTCTTCGACGCGGACGTCCTGATCGACGCCGTGCTGCGCGACGGCGAGAAGCCCGACTCGAACCACGACATGGGCGGCGACATCGTGCCCGACTTCGTCTCCCGCGGCGACGCGGCCGTCTACGACCTCAACCGCAACGAGGTGCCCGGGTCGACCGAGCGCGACCGCTACTACTGGCGCGACGTCGGCACCATCGACTCGTTCTACGACGCGCACCGAGACCTGATCTCGGCGCTGCCGATCTTCAACCTCTACAACACCGACTGGCCGATCTTCAGCCAGCAGCTCAACTCGCCCCCCGCGAAGTTCGTCCGCGACGGCCACGGCAACCTCGGCACGACGATCGACTCGATCGTGTCGCTGGGCTCGCTGCTCTCGGGTGCGCACGTCGAACGCAGTGTCCTGGGCCCCTGGTGCACCCTCGACAGCGGCTCGCGGGTCGTCGACTCGGTGGTCTTCGAGCGGGCGCACGTCGGCCCGAACGCCGTCGTGAACCGGGCGATCCTCGACAAGGACGTCGTCATCGCGGCCGGGGCCTCCGTCGGCGTCGATCCCGAGGCCGACCGGGCCCGCGGCTTCACCGTCACGCCTTCCGGCATCACGGTGGTCGGCAAGGGCGTCCGGGTCGACCAGTAGTCGTCCCGGGTCACACGAGCGACGCGGTGCGTCGGCGGCCCTAGGCTGTCGACGTGCCGCGTTTCCTCATCGTCCTCGACGTCGACTCCACCCTGATCGAGGACGAGGTGATCGAGCTGCTGGCCGACGCCGCCGGTTCGCGAGAGCGCGTCGAGGACGTCACCTCCCGGGCGATGGCGGGTGAGCTCGACTTCGCCACGAGCCTCGCCGAGCGCGTCGCGACCCTCGAGGGGTTGCCAGACGCCGTCTTCGCCGAGGTGCGTTCGCGCCTCACGCCGACCCGCGGCGTCCGTGAACTTCTCGACGGCGTCCACGCCGCGGGTGGCCTCGTCGGCGTCGTGTCGGGCGGGTTCCACGAGACCCTCGACCCGCTGGCCGACGACCTGGGGCTCGACTTCCGCCGGGCCAACCGCCTCGAGGTGCGGGATGGACGGCTGACCGGGCGGGTCCACGGCCCCGTGATCGACGCGCACGCCAAGGCCGCCGCCCTGCGGCAATGGGCCGAGGAGGCGCGGGTCGGCCTCGCGCAGACCGTCGCCGTCGGTGACGGGGCCAACGATCTCGAGATGATGGCGGTCGCGGGACTCTCGGTCGCGTTCAACGCCAAGCCGCGGGTCCGCGAGCGAGCCGACGTGGTCGTGGGGACGAACGACCTCTCCCAGCTGCTGCCCCTGCTCGGGCTGCGCGGCTGACCCGCGGCGGGAGGCGGGCGTCCCTCGAGGGGACGACCCGCGCCTCCTGCGTGGTCGGACCTAGTGGCCCATGCCGAGGCCGCCGTCGACCGGGATCACGGCCCCCGAGATGTAGGCGGCGTCGTCGCCCGCGAGCCACGTGATCGTCTTCGCGACCTCGGCCGTGGTGCCGTACCGGCCGGCGGGGATGCTCTTCTTGTACTCGGCCTGCTGCGCCTCGGGCAGGACGGCGGTCATGTCGGTCTCGACGAAGCCGGGGGCGACCACGTTGGCGGTGATGCCGCGGGCCCCGAGCTCGCGGGTCAGCGAGCGGGCGAAGCCGACCAGGCCCGCCTTCGAGGCTGCGTAGTTGGCCTGGCCCGGGCCGCCGTAGAGGCCGACGACGCTCGACACGAGGACGATGCGTCCGAAGCGGGCCTTGAGCATGCCCTTGGACGCCCGCTTGACGACGCGGAAGGCGCCGCCGAGGTTGGTGTCGACGACCGAGGTGAAGTCGTCCTCGGTCATGCGCATGAGCAGACCGTCCTTCGTGATGCCGGCGTTGGCGACGACGACCTCGACCGGCCCGAGCTCGGCCTCGACGGTGCTGAAGGCCGTGTCGATCGACGCGGCGTCGGTGACGTCGGCGACGACGGTGAGCGTGCCCTCGGGGCCCTGCCCGCTGCGGGCCGTGACGGCGACACGGTGACCCTGGGCGACGAACTCTTCGGCGATGGCGAAGCCGATGCCTCGGTTGCCGCCGGTGACGAGGACGGTGCGGGGCGTGTTCATGGGTTGTCTCCTCGTGAGCGATCTCGACGGTGGCCGCGAGGTCGCGGCGCGGATCGGCGAACCTGTGATCGGCAGGCTGCCGACCAGCCTACTGTCGGACCCGGGTCTTAGGATCGAGGCGCTCCCCCGGACGTCTCGCCCCCGAGATCCGTCCGGCACCCGTCCGTGGTGCGTCCGCCCTCTTCCCGACATCGAGGTGTGCCCCGTGAAGGCCTCGAACACGATCACGTCCCTTCCGCCCTCCCCCACCGACGACCGGCACTCCCGCATGGTCAAGTACCTGGTGGCGATGGGCATCAGGTTGGTCTGCATCGCCCTCTGCTTCGTCTTCCCCCTCGGCTGGTGGACCCTGTTGCCCGTCATCGGTGCCGTCGTCATCCCCTACATCGCCGTCGTCTTCGCGAACGTGGGCCACGAGGCGGGCGACGCGGTCGAGAGCCCGGGCGGCATCGAGCTCTACCGCGAGCCTCAGGCGCCGTTCCGGCCGACCGTGGTCGACGGCGACGCAGGTCCTGCCGGACCCGCCGCCTCGTCCGACGACGCGCCCGGCGAGGCGGATCACGATCGGCGGAGCGCCTGATGCTGGGCCTCGATCCCGTCGGCGTGCAGTGCTCTCGCGCCTCCTGTCGAGCCGAGGCACGGCATAATGTCCACTGGCGCAACCCCAAGATCCACGGCATCGACCGGGTCAAGGTGTGGTCGGCATGCGACGAGCACGTCGACTTCTTGCGCGAGTTCCTCGAGGCACGTGACTTCCCGGTCGTCGTGACGGGGGTGTCAGAGGTCGTCGAACAGGTCGGAACGGAGGCGCGGTGACGAACATCCGCTTCGCCCTCTCGCGCAGATGGCTGGCCTACCTCGCCGTCGCCGTCGTCTTCGCGATCATCTGCGTGTTCCTCGCCCACTGGCAGTGGTCGCGGCACGACGCGAAGCTCGCGGTCGTGCACCAGCTCGAGCAGACCTACGACGCCGATCCGATCCCCCTGCAGCAGGCGTTGCCCGAACTGTCTTCCTACGACGCCGCCCAAGAGTGGCAGCCGGTCGAGATGACCGGGCGCTACCTCACCGACGACGAGTTGCTGGTGCGCAACCGCCCGCTCAACGGGCAGCCCGGCTTCGAGGTCCTCGTGCCGTTCCGCACCACGCAGGGCCAGATCTTCGTCGTCGACCGTGGCTGGGTGCCGACCGGCAACGCCCAGGACTCCCCCGACGTCGTGCCCGCGCCTCCCTCGGGCGACGTCACGGTGGTCGCACGCCTGAAACCGGGAGAACCGGCCCTCGGCGACCGGACGGGCGTTCCCGGCACGAACCAGATCGCGACCATCCAACTCAGCGAGGTCGAGTCCCGCGTCGGGCAGCCCGTCTACTCGAGCGCCTACGGTCTCGTCGTCAGCGAGAGCCCCGCGCCGGCCACGGCACCCGTGCCGTCCTCGAAGCCCGAGATCGACACCGGACTGAACCTGTCGTACTTCGTCCAGTGGCTCATGTTCGCGGTCGGAGCCTTCGGTTTCCTGTTCTACGTCTTCCGACAGGAGTACCGCAACCAGAACGCCGACGACGACGAACTCGTCGAGCGTGAGGCCGAACGCCAGCGTCGTCGCGACGCCCGGCCTCGCCACGACAACGACGTCGAGGACGAGATCCTCGACGGCGCGCGGCGCTGACCACGGCGTCGGTGGCCGTGGCGCCGGACCGGGTCACGCTGGGGTGATCACGCCAAGTTGATCAGGTCGGAGTAGTCCGGGGTCCAGTGGTCCTCGGTGCCCTCGGGCATGATCAGCACGCGCTCGGGATTCAACGCCTCGACGGCACCCTCGTCGTGGCTCACCAGGACGACGGCGCCCTCGTAGTTGCTCAGCGCGTCGAGGATCTCGAGGCGGCTCGCGGGGTCGAGGTTGTTGGTGGGCTCGTCGAGCAGCAGGACGTTCGCCCCCGAGACGACGATCATCGCCAGAGCCAGCCGTGTCTTCTCGCCGCCGGACAGCACACCGGCCGGCTTGGCCGAGTCGTCGCCGGTGAAGAGGAACGAGCCCAACACTCGCCGCGCCTCCATCTCGGTGATGTTCGGTGAGGACGACACCATGTTCTCGAGCACGCTGCGCTTGACGTCGATGGTCTCGTGCTCTTGGGCGTAGTAGCCGACCCGCAGCCCGTGACCCGGCTCGAGCTGCCCCGTGTCGGGAGCGTCGACCCCGGCGAGGATGCGCAACAGGGTCGTCTTGCCGGCACCGTTCAGGCCCAGGATGACGACCTTCGAGCCACGGTCGATGGCGAGGTCGACGGCGGTGAAGATCTCGAGCGACCCGTAGCTCTTCGACAGGTTCGAGGCCATGAGGGGCGTCTTGCCGCACGCCACCGGCGTCGGGAAGCGCAGCTTGGCCACGCGGTCGACCGCGCGGACCTCGTCGAGGCCCGAGAGGAGCTTCTCGGCTCGTGCCACCATCTGGTGGGCCGCTGCGGCCTTCGACGCCTTCGCGCCGAAGCGGGCCGCCTGCTTCTGCAGGGCCGAGGCCTGCTTCTCGGCGTTGGAGCGCTCTTTCTTGCGGCGCTCCTCGTCGGCAGCACGCTGCCGCTGGTAGTTGCGCCACCCCATGTTGTAGACGTCGATGGCCTGTCGGTTGGCGTCGAGGTAGAAGACGCGGTTGACGACCTCCTCGACGAGTTCGATGTCGTGGCTGATGACGATGACGCCGCCCTGGTAGGTCTTCAGGTACTCGCGGAGCCAGACGACCGAGTCGGCGTCGAGGTGGTTCGTGGGCTCGTCGAGGATCATCGTGTCGGCGGCCGAGAACAGGATGCGGGCCAACTCGATGCGTCGGCGCTGACCACCCGACAACGTCGACAAGGGCTGGTCGAGGATGCGGTCCGGCAGGCTGAGGTTGCTCGCGATGGACGCGGCCTCGGCCTCGGCCGCGTACCCCCCGAGGGCGTTGAACTGGTCGTCGAGATCGCCATAGCGCTTCATGGCGCGGGCGGCGACGTCGGGATCGGGGTCGCCCATGGCGAGGGTGGCTTCCTGGATGCCGAGCAGCAGCTGGCCGAGACCCCGGGCGTCGAGGATGCGCGTCCGGGCCAGGTCTTCGGGGTTGCCGCTGCGGGGGTCCTGCGGGAGGTAGCCGATCTCGCCGGAGCGCTCGATCTTGCCGCCCGTCGGGAGGGTCTCGCCGGCCAGCGTCTTGGTCATGGTCGTCTTGCCGGCGCCGTTGCGGCCGACGAGGCCGATCTTGTCGCCCCGGTCGACCCGGAACGAGACGTCGGCCATGAGGAGGCGCGCGCCGACGCGGATCTCGAGATCGTGCACGGAGAGCACAGCAGATGTCCAATCGATTGGTGAGGAGTCCACAACGGGGCCCGGAAGGGGGCCGCCCATAGGATGGGGACGTCGTGTGGAGAGGGTCGCAGCACTGCGCTGCCGACCAGCCGCTCGGCCGATCAACCTACCCATTCTAGGAGTCCCCATGACGAACACTGCCGCATCGACCTCACGGCCGGTCCTCGCCGACCGTCTGGTGGCCCGGGGCGCCGCCACCGACGTGGCCCTCGTCCTCGGTGGGGTCGCCGTCGTCTCGGCCCTCGCGCAGGTGCAGGTGCCGCTCTGGCCGGTGCCCGTCACGGGACAGACGCTCGGCGTGATGCTCGTCGGCGCCTCCCTCGGCGCCCGTCGCGGCGCGCTCTCCTTGGCCACCTACCTGGTGCTGGGTGTCGCCGGGTTGCCGATCTTCGCCGAGTTCTCGGGCGGCCCCCTCAGCGTCCTCAAGCCGAGCTTCGGCTTCGTGATCGGATTCGTCGTGGCGGCTGCCGTCATCGGCTGGCTGTCCGAGCGGGACTGGGACAAGAAGTGGTGGCGCTCGGCGGCCGCCTTCTTCCTGGCGAGCCTCATCCCCTTCGCCGTGGGCCTTCCCTATCTGGCGGTCGTGCTCGGATCGCTGGGTCTGCCGAACGACCTGCCGAGCGTCCTCGCGGCCGGGCTGTACCCGTTCATCGTCGGCGGCATCGCCAAGTGGCTGATCGCGGCGGGGGCCCTGCCCCTCGCCTGGCGTGCGCTGATGCGCATCGGTGACTAGCGCCTCCTGCTCCCCGGCGTGATCGTCGAGGACGCACGACGAAGCCCCGCCCCTCTCGGAGGGGCGGGGCTTCGTCGTCGTGTCGACGGGAGGGTTCAGATGGAGAACCCGATGGCGCGCATCATGTCGCGACCGTCGTCCGTGATGCGATCGGGACCCCACGGCGGCATCCACACCCAGTTGATGCGGAAGGCGTCGACGACGCCGTCGAGGGCGTTGGCGGTGTCCCCCTCGATGACGTCCGTCAACGGGCAACCCGCGCTCGTCAGCGTCATGCTGATGATGAGCGCGTTCTCGTGCTCTTCGTCCATCGCGAGGTCGTAGATGAGCCCCAGATCGACGATGTTGACGCCCAGCTCGGGGTCGACGACCTCTTTCAGCGCCTCGATGGTCTGATCGAACTTCTCGGGGCTGAGTGCGACGGCCACGGTCAGACCGCCTGGGTCGCAGCGGCCTCGGCGGCGGCGGCCGTGACGTACCGGTCGTAGCCCTCGTTCTCGAGGCGGTCGGCCAGCTCGGGCCCACCCTCGTCGGCGACGTGGCCGTCGACGAACACGTGGACGAAGTCGGGCTTGATGTAGCGCAGGATGCGCGTGTAGTGCGTGATGAGCAACAGGCCGAGCCCGGTGTTGGCCTTGGCACGGTTGACGCCCTCGGACACGATCTTCAGTGCGTCGACGTCGAGACCGGAGTCGGTCTCGTCGAGGACGGCGAACTTCGGCTTGAGGAGCTCGAGCTGCATGATCTCGTGTCGCTTCTTCTCGCCACCCGAGAAGCCTTCGTTGACGTTGCGCTCGGCGAAGGCCGAGTCCATCTTGAGGGCGTTCATCGACTCGCGGAGGTCCTTGATCCAGCCGCGGATGGCCGGAGCCTCGCCGTCGAGGGCGGTCTTGGCCGTGCGGAGGAAGTTCGAGACCGTGACGCCGGGGATCTCGACGGGGTACTGCATGGCGAGGAAGAGCCCCGCCTTGGCGCGCTCGTCGACGCTCATCTCGAGCACCTCGCGACCGTCGAGCAGGATGGAGCCCCCGTCGACGTTGTAGCGGGGGTGGCCGGCGATCGTGTAGGCGAGAGTCGACTTGCCCGAGCCGTTGGGGCCCATGACGGCGTGGATCTCGCCCTCGTTGATGGTGAGGTCGACGCCCTTGAGGATGGGCTTGGGGCCGGCGTCGGTGTCGATGCTGACCTTGAGGTCGCGGATCTCGAGAGTGGACATGCGTTCTGTTCCTTTACTGTGCGGCGCCGGTGGAGGTCGAGGTGGTGTCGACGTACACCTCGCCGTCGATGACGGAGACCGAGAAGACCGGTACGGGTTCGTAGGCGGGCAGCGTGAGCGGCTTGCCGGTGGTGAGCTCGAACTTCGAGCCGTGGGCCCAGCACTCGAGGGTGTCGTCCTCGACGAAGCCCTCGGAGAGCGAGATGTCGCCGTGGGTGCAGGTGTCGCCGATCGCGTGGATCGTGCCGGCACTGTCTTTCACGACGGCGATCGCCACACCGTCGACGACGACGCGGTGCGCTTGGGAGGGGCTGACGTCGTCGACGCCGCAGACCTTCGTCGCCATCAGGCGACCGTCTCGGTCGACGTCGCCTCGCCTGCGGCCAGTTCGACCTCGATGGCATCCACCAGCCGGGCCTGCAGGTCGGCGTCACCGATCTTCTGGATGACCTCGACGAGGAAGCCGAGCACGACGAGGCGACGTGCCTCGTGCTCGGAGATGCCGCGCGACTGGAGGTAGAAGAGGTGCTCGTCGTCGAAGCGACCGGTCGCGCTGGCGTGACCCGCGCCCTCGATGTCGCCGGTCTCGATCTCGAGGTTCGGGATCGAGTCGGCACGCGTGCCCTCGCTCAGCACCAGGTTGCGGTTCTGCTCGTAGCTGTCGGTTCCCGGTGCCGTCCGCCCGATGAGAACGTCACCGATCCAGACGGTCCGGGCGCCGGCACCCTGGAGGGCACCCTTGTAGTTGACGCGGCTCCGCGTCTTGGGGGCGTCGTGGTTGACGTAGACCTGCTGCTCGAGGTGCTGGCCGGCGTCGGCGAAGTAGACGCCGTAGAGCTCGGCGTCGGCACCCTGCTCGGCCAGGTGGGCCGACGGGTTGACCCGGACGACCGAGCCGCCGAGGCTGACGACGAAGTGCTTGAGCTGGGCGTCGCGACCGATGCGCGCGTGGTGGCTCGCGAGGTGCACGGCGTCGTCGTCCCACTCCTGCAGGGTGACGACGGTGAGGTGCGCGCCCTCGTCGACGACGATCTCGACGTTCTCGACCAGCTGCGCCGACCCGGTGTTGCGGAGGACGACCATGGCCTGGCTGTTCGCCTTGGCGTGGATCAGGGTGTGACCGGCCCGTGGCTCGCGATCGAGTCCCGAGCGTCCGATGGTGATCGCCGACGGCTCGTCGCCCTCGAGCGTCACGGCCAGCACCTTCTCGGCACTCGACCACGCGTTCGCCGCGGCCTTGTCTTCGGGCGTTCCGGCCGTGCCGACCCGAGAGTCGCTGCGATCGATCCATTCGACCGTGGCGCCGGGCGTCTCTCGAGCCAGGTACGCGTAGGGCGAGCCGTCGAGGTCACCGTCGATCAACGGACGGAGGCGCGACACCGGGCTGAGCTTCCAGTCCACCTCGCGACCGGTCACGTCGGGGAACGCCGCGGGGTCGACCGAGGTGAACCGCTCGGAACGCGTCTGCACGGGCACGAGGCCCCAGCCGCCGTCGCTGTGGGCACCGGCGCCGTGCTGGACGCCCGGCGTGGTGGTGGACTCTGGTGTGGTGGTGGGTGCTGCGGCGGACATCTAGCCGACTGATCCTTCCATGCTCATCTCGATGAGCTTGTTGAGTTCGAGCGCGTACTCCATCGGGAGTTCGCGGGCGATGGGCTCGATGAAGCCACGGACGATCATGGCCATCGCTTCGTCTTCGGCCATGCCGCGCGACATGAGGTAGAAGAGCTGCTCTTCGCTGACCCGCGACACGGTGGCCTCGTGGCCCAGTTGGACGTCGTCGACCCGGATGTCGATGGCGGGGTAGGTGTCGGAACGAGAGATCGTGTCGACCAGCAGGGCGTCACAGCGGACCGTGTTGGCCGCGTGGTGGGCCGCTTCGTCGACACGCACCTCGCCGCGGTAACCCGCGCGACCGCCGCCTCGGGCGATCGACTTCGAGACGATCGAGGACGTCGTGTAGGGCGCCATGTGGATCATCTTCGCGCCGGCGTCCTGGTGCTGACCGGGGCCCGCGAAGGCGACGGACAGGGTCTCGCCCTTGGCGTGCTCGCCGACCAGGTAGATCGACGGGTACTTCATCGTCACCTTCGAGCCGATGTTGCCGTCGATCCACTCCATGGTCGCGCCCTCGTGGGCGATCGCCCGCTTGGTGACCAGGTTGTACACGTTGTTGGACCAGTTCTGGATCGTCGTGTAGCGCACGCGGGCGTTCTTCTTCACGATGATCTCGACCACGGCCGAGTGCAGGGAGTCGGACTTGTAGATCGGGGCCGTGCAGCCCTCGATGTAGTGGACGTAGCTGCCCTCGTCGGCGATGATCAGCGTCCGCTCGAACTGACCCATGTTCTCGGTGTTGATGCGGAAGTAGGCCTGCAGCGGGATCTCGACGTGGACGCCCTTGGGGACGTACACGAACGATCCGCCCGACCAGACGGCCGTGTTCAACGCGGCGAACTTGTTGTCGCCGGCGGGGATGACGGTGCCGAAGTACTCCTGGAAGAGCTCGGGGTGCTCGCGCAGCGCCGTGTCGGTGTCCATGAAGATGACACCCTGCTGCTCGAGGTCCTCGCGGATCTGGTGGTAGACCACCTCGGACTCGTACTGGGCGGCGACGCCCGCCACGAGGCGGTTGCGCTCGGCCTCGGGGATGCCGAGCTTCTCGTAGGTGTTCTTGATGTCGTCCGGCAGCTCGTCCCAGGTGGTCGCCTGCTTCTCGGTCGAGCGCACGAAGTACTTGATGTTGTCGAAGTCGATGCCCGACAGGTCGGCGCCCCACGTCGGCATGGGCTTGCGCTCGAACAGCGTCAGGCCCTTCAACCGGTTCTTGAGCATCCACTCGGGTTCGCTCTTCAGGTTCGAGATGTCGGTGACGACCTCGGGTGACACCCCTCGGCGCGCCGAGGCGCCCGCGGTGTCGGAGTCGGACCAGCCGAACTCGTACTGCCCCAGGCTCGCGAGCTCGGGTCGATCGATCAACACGTCTGACATGACTACCTCTTTCTCTGCCGGACCGAACACGGGTCGGCCGAACGGCATTCCCCGGGGGTGGAGCGGCCCGGTTGCTCGCCCTGCGAGTCGAACACACCGGCTGTCGCCGCTCCGCCGGACGACGCTCGACGTGATCGAGTCGTCAGGTGACGTTGCTTAGACTGGTGGTGAAGGCCGTGCACCGCTTCTGCGGATCTCACGGTCTTCGGATGTCTCCGTCGACACCCTGCCGGGTCGTGTTCCTGAACCCGTTGATTCTACAGGGCCGACCGCCGAAAGTGACGAAAGGCAGCAAGTCGTGAGCAACGCACAGGTGGGCGCCACCGGAGTCCTGACCCGAGCCTGGTCGTGGCTCCCCACGACCGTCGACCGCCGGGTCCGTTTCATCGCCTGGGCGTCGTTCGTCTGTCAGGTGCTGTTGATCGGCACGGGAGGCGCGGTGCGGCTCACGGGATCGGGCCTCGGCTGCCCCACCTGGCCCCGGTGCACGGCCGACTCGTTCGTCAGCACGCCCGAGATGGGCATCCACGGCGTGATCGAGTTCGGCAACCGCCTGCTCACCTTCGTGCTCACCCTGGTGGTCATCCTCGCCTTCCTCTTCGTGCTGCGGATGCGCACGGTCCGCCGCGACTTCTTCTGGCTCACCCTCGTCCAGGGCCTGAGCATCCCCTTCCAGGCCGTGCTCGGGGGCATCACCGTCCTCACGGGCTTGAACCCCTACATCGTCGGAGCCCACTTCGTCGTCTCGATCGTCCTTGTCGCGCTGACCACCACGTTGCTCTGGCGGGTGTACCGCGGGCCCCGGGGGCACCACGCGGCGACGCCGCGGGGCTACGCGCGGCTCGTCCACGTGGCGGCGGCCGTCGTCGGCGTCACGGTGGTCGTCGGCGTCCTCACGACCGGCTCCGGCCCGCACGCCGGTGACGCGGCCACGCCCCGCAACGGTCTCGACCCGGCGATCATGGACCACGTCCACAGCTGGCCGGCCTATGCCACCCTCGCCCTCACCCTGGCCGTCGTCGTCTGGACGATCAGGGCAGGCCTCCCCCGACGATTCCCCTTGGCCCTGCTCGGTGTCGAGCTCGTGCAGATCGCGGTCGGCATCACCCAGGCGCGCACCGGACTGCCGCCCCTGCTGGTCGGCAGTCACATGGTGCTGGCCGCGCTGCTCGTCGCCGCGACGACCGCCGTCATGCTCTCCCTGCGCAACGACCAGGCACCGGACGAGGTCGAGCCGATCGTCGAGGCGGCCGCCGTCCGCGCCTGACGGACGCGACCGTGGGGTCTACTCGCGACGCATGACGGTGTCGACGTCGTCCTGGTCGACGACGACGAATCCCGTGCGCTCGTAGAGCGACACGGCACGACTGCCGGTGAGCACGTCGAGGGTGATCGACCCCGTGGTGACCGAGCCGATCGCCTCGGTGAGCAGGGCGGTCCCGATGCCGCGACCTCGCGCCTCCTCGGCCAGGTAGAAGTGACGGAGCCAGGTCGTGTCGCCGTCCGGGTGCAGGGCGATGCAGCCGAGGAGGCGCTGGTCGCCCTCGACGACGCGCGTCTCGTCGGCGACGAACTCGCGCACGAAGCGAGCACGGTGGCGGGGCGGGTTCCAGATGCCGAGACGCTCGAACTCGGGCCTCAGGACGACGAGCTTCAGATCGGTCAGTGGTCCGACGTCGTCCGGGCTCGCCGGACGGACCGTCCAGTCGAACGTGCTCACCGGGCTAGAACGGGAGGAGGGGGTCGACGCCTACGGCGACGAACAGCAACGTGAGGTACGTGATCGAGCTGTGGAAGACACGCATCGGCCGGACCTCGGCGACCTGCTGGATGGCACGGCTGTAGAGCCGGTGTGACTCCCACACGAACCAGGCGCCGCTGGCCAGGGCCACGACCGTGTAGAGCGTGCCCATGCCGGCGACGGGCACGAGGATCAGGGAACAGACCACGGTGGCCCAGGCGTAGAGGATGACCTGCAGGCCGACGATGGACCGGCCGCGCACCACGGCGAGCATCGGGACGTCGGCCGCGGCGTAGTCGTCGCGGTACTTCATCGACAACGGCCAGTAGTGCGGCGGCGTCCAGAGGAAGATCACCATGAAGAGGATGACGGCCGACCACGAGAGGTCGTTCGTGACGGCGGCCCAGCCGATGAGCACGGGCATGCACCCGGCGATGCCGCCCCACACGATGTTCTGCGGGGTGCGGCGTTTGAGCCAGAGCGTGTAGACGACGACGTAGAACAGGATGGCGCCGAGCGAGAGTGCCGCCGAGAGCAGGTTCACCGTGAGGGCGAGCCAGACGATCGACGCGACGCCGACCACGTACGAGAAGACGAGCGCCTCGCGGTCGCTGACGTCTCCCGTGACGAGCGGCCGACCCTGCGTGCGCTTCATGATGCGGTCGATGTCGCGATCGATGTAGCAGTTGAAGGCCGAGGCCGAGCCGGCGCTCAGGGCGCCGCCGATCAGCGTCGCCGCCACGAGCCACAGGTTGGGGATGCCGCCCTGGGCCAGGAACATCGTCGGCGCCGTGGTGACGAGCAGGAGCTCCATCACGCGGGGCTTCGTGAGGGCGACGTACGCCCGAGCCTTGCGACGGAAGCCCCGGGGTGACGTGTCGGGGCGGATGTCAACGGCTGCGGTCATGAGTCCTCTAACGAGACGAACGGTTTGCCCAAGGAGTCTAGGCGATGAACGTCGACGCTGACGGCGAACCCTCGGCCGGATGCGGACGGGCGGAGGGGGTTCGTCCCTATACTTGCAGGTGCTTGCCAGTCGCACGCCCTCTCGGTCCCGAGTCACCGGACGAACCGTCCCGATCCCCGCCCCCAGCGTGTGTGCGACCCAGCCGACGACGTCTCGGCAGGCGCACGTCAGCGCGGGAGCGAATCGACCCCGCGCAGTTCGCATCAAGAAGGGTCAACTTCCAGTGGCAGATCTGCAATGGGAATCCATTGACAACAAAGCAGTAGACACGGTCCGCGTCCTCGCGGCCGACGCGGTCGAGAAGGTCGGCAACGGCCACCCGGGCACCGCGATGAGCCTGGCGCCCGCCGCCTACCTGCTCTTCCAGAAGGTCATGCGTCGTGACCCGAGCGACAGCACCTGGATCGGTCGCGACCGGTTCATCCTGTCCGTCGGCCACAGCTCGCTGACGCAGTACATCCAGTTCTACCTGGGTGGCTACGGTCTCGAGCTCGACGACCTCGAGGCCCTGCGCACCTGGGGCTCCAAGACCCCCGGCCACCCCGAGTACGGCCACACCGACGGCATCGAGATCACGACCGGCCCGCTGGGCCAGGGCTTCGCCAGCTCGGTGGGCTTCGCCTACGCCGCCCGCTTCGAGCGTGGCCTCTTCGACCCCGACGCCGCGCCCGGCACGAGCCCGTTCGACCACTTCGTCTACGTCATCGCCGGTGACGGCGACATGCAAGAGGGCGTCACGAGCGAGGCCGCGTCGCTGGCCGGCCACCAGAAGCTCGGCAACCTCGTCGCCATCTACGACTCGAACCAGATCTCGATCGAGGACGACACCAACATCGCCTTCACCGAGGACGTCCACAAGCGCTTCGAGTCCTACGACTGGGACGTCCAGGTCGTCGACTGGAAGAAGACCGGCGAGTACGTCGAGGACGTCGCCGAACTGCACGACGCCATCGAGAAGGCCAAGGCCGTCACCGACAAGCCCTCGCTGATCATCCTCAAGACGATCATCGGCTGGCCCTCGCCCAAGAAGCAGAACTCCGGCAAGATCCACGGTTCGGCCCTCGGAGCCGACGAGGTCGCCGGTCTGAAGTCGGTCCTCGGCTTCGACCCCGAGAAGTCGTTCGACGTCGACCCCGCCGTCCTCGAGCACACCCGCAAGGCCGTCGAGCGCGGCCAGGCCCAGCACGCCGAGTGGGACGAGAAGCTCGCCGCCTGGGCGTCGGCCAACCCCGACAAGAAGGTCATGCTCGACCGCATCCTCGCGAACGAGCTGCCCGAGGGCATCGAAGAAGCACTCCCCGTCTTCGAGGCCGGCAAGGACGTCTCCACCCGCGCCGCGTCGGGCAAGGTCATCAACGCCCTCGCCGGTGTCGTGCCCGAGCTCTGGGGCGGCTCGGCCGACCTGGCCGAGTCGAACCTCACGACGATCACGGGCTCGAAGTCGTTCGTGCCGACCGAGTGGTCGACCGACGAGTGGAGCGGCGACCCCTACGGTCGCGTGCTGCACTTCGGCATCCGCGAGCACGCGATGGGCGCCATCCTCAACGGCATCACGCTGCACGGCAACACGCGCCCGTTCGGTGGCACCTTCCTGATCTTCAGCGACTACATGCGCCCCGCGGTCCGTCTCGCGGCACTGATGAAGTCGCCTGCGATCTACGTCTGGACCCACGACTCCGTGGCCCTCGGCGAGGACGGCCCGACCCACCAGCCGATCGAGCAGCTCGCCTCCCTGCGGGCGATCCCCGACCTCGACGTCGTGCGTCCTGCCGACGCGAACGAGACGGCCTGGGCCTGGGCGACCATCCTCGAGCGCCACCACGGCCCCGCCGGCATCGCGCTCAGCCGTCAGAACCTGCCCGTCTTCGAGCGCGGTACCGGTGACGCCGAGGGCGACACCTTCGCGTCGGCGAAGAACGTCGCGAAGGGCGCCTACGTCCTGGCCGAGGCGCCGGGCGGAACGCCCGACGTGATCTTCGTCGCCACCGGCTCCGAGGTGCAGATCGCCGTCGAGGCCCGTGAGGTCCTGCGCGGCGAGGGCATCAACGCCCGCGTCGTCTCGGCTCCGAGCATCGAATGGTTCGACGAGCAGAGCGACGAGTACAAAGAGGCCGTCCTCCCGGCCGCCGTCAAGGCCCGCGTCTCGATCGAGGCCGGCGTGGCCATGCCGTGGCGCGGCATCGTCGGCGACGCCGGTCGCAGCGTGTCGATCGAGCACTTCGGTGCCTCGGCCGACTACAAGACGCTGTTCAAGCAGTTCGGCATGACGACCGAAGCCGCCGTCGCCGCCGCCAAGGACTCGATCGCCGCTCTCTGAGCGTCGACAAAGGAAGAAGAAGAACATGACTGATTCGAACACCGCACAGCTCTCCGCCGCCGGCGTGAGCATCTGGCTCGACGACCTGTCGCGCGAGCGCATCAACGCGGGCGGCCTGCAGAAGCTGATCGCCGAGCGCAACGTCGTCGGCGTCACCACCAACCCCACGATCTTCGCCTCGGCTCTGGCCAAGGGCGAGGCCTACGACGACCAGGTCGCCCTGCTCGCCAAGACCGGTGTCAGCGTCACCGACGCCGTCTTCGAGATCACGACCGACGACGTCACCCGTGCCTGCGACATCTTCCGCGAGGTCTACGACACGACCGACGGCTTCGACGGCCGCGTCTCGATCGAGGTCGAGCCGGGCCTGGCACACGACGCCCAGGGCACCATCGACCAGGCGGTCAAGCTGGCCGCCAAGGTCGGTCGCCCCAACGCCCTCATCAAGATCCCGGCGACCGTCGAGGGTCTCGAGGCCATCACCGCCGTCATCGCCCAGGGCATCAGCGTCAACGTGACGTTGATCTTCAGCCTCGAGCGCTACCGCGCCGTCATCAACGCGTACCTCACGGGTCTCGAGCAGGCCAAGGCCGCCGGCATCGACATCACCGAGATCCACTCGGTCGCCTCGTTCTTCGTGTCGCGCGTCGACACCGAGATCGACAAGCGCCTCGACGCCGTCGGAACGGACGAGGCCAAGGCCCTCAAGGGCAAGGCCGGCGTGGCCAACGCCCAGCTCGCCTACGAGGTCTACCAGCAGGCCTTCGACACCGAGCGGGCCAAGGGCCTCCTCGCTGCCGGTGCCAACAAGCAGCGCCCCCTCTGGGCCTCGACCGGCGTCAAGGACCCCGCGGTCCTCGACACCACCTACGTGGTCGAGCTCGTCGCCCAGGACGTCGTCAACACGATGCCCGAGAAGACGCTCGAGGCGACCTTCGACCACGGTGAGATCCGTGGCGACACGATCAGCGCCTCCTACGCCTCGGCCAACGAGACCATGGACGCCATCGCCGCGCAGGGCGTCTCGTACGACGACGTGACCGAGACCCTCGAGAAAGAGGGCGTCGAGAAGTTCATCGTGTCGTGGAACGAGCTGCTCGACACGGTCACGGCGGCCCTCGAGGCAGCCAAGCCCGCCGGGGAGTCCAAGTGACCATCACCATCGCTGCCAGCGGAGACGCGGCACAGGCGGTCGAGACGGTCGTCCCGCAGCTCGTGAGTGACCTCGTCGCCTCGGGAATCACGGCTCAGAACCCCACCCTGTGGGGACCTGACGCCGAGGACGAGTCGGCCAAGCGGCTCGGCTGGACCGAGGCCGTCGTGGTCTCGACCCCGCTGCTCGACGAGATCGACTCGTTGCGCGACGAACTCGCCGCCAAGGGCGTCGACCATGTCGTGCTCGCGGGCATGGGCGGTTCGTCGCTCGCGCCCGAGGTCATCACGCGCACCTACGGCGTCGAGCTCACCGTGCTCGACGCCACGGAGCCCGGCCAGGTCCTCACTGCTCTCGCCGACCGTCTCGAGCGCACCGTGCTCGTCGTGTCGTCGAAGTCGGGCTCGACCGTCGAGACGGCCAGCCAGCGCAAGACGTTCGAGAAGGCGTTCACCGACGCCGGCATCGACCCCGTCGAGCGCATCGTCGTGGTCACCGACCCGGGTTCGCCCCTCGACGGCCAGGCTCGTGAGGCCGGTTACCGCGTCTTCAACGCCGACCCCAACATCGGCGGGCGCTACTCGGCCCTCTCGGCGTTCGGCCTCGTGCCGTCCGGCCTCGCCGGTGCCGACATCCGCGAGCTGCTCGCCGAGGCCGACGCCGTCACGGTCGAGTTGGCTCAGGACCGTGCCGACAACCCCGGCCTCGTGTTGGGCGCCGTGCTGGCCGGGACCTCCCCGCTGCGTGACAAGATCGCGATCGTCGGTGACGGCACCCACATCGTCGGATTCCCGGACTGGGCCGAACAGCTCATCGCCGAGTCGACCGGCAAGCAGGGTCGCGGCCTGCTCCCCGTGGTGATCGGCACCTCCGCCCCCGAGATCACGGCGGGTCTGCACGACGTGCAGGTCGTCCGTCTCGTGGCGAACGCCGACGAGACCCGTGAGGTCGCTCCCGGCGAGGTCGAGATCTCGGGTTCGCTCGGCGGCCAGATCATGGTCTGGGAGTACGCCGTCGCTGTGGCCGGGCGTCTGCTCGACATCAACCCGTTCGACCAGCCCGACGTCGAGTCGGCCAAGATCGCGACGCGTGCGCTGCTCGACGACCGTCCCGAGCCCACTCCCCCGGCCTTCACGGCCGAGGGCGTCGAGGTCCGCGAGGTCGGAGGCGTCGAGTTGGGTGACACGCTCGAGTCGGCCGTGGCCGCGCTGCTCTCGCACCTGAGCGACGACGGTTACCTCTCGATCCAGGCGTACGTGGACCGCGTGGCGAACCCGCAGCTCGAAGAGATCCGCGACCTGCTCGCGGCGCGCACGCAACGTCCGGTCACCTTCGGGTGGGGGCCGCGCTTCTTGCACTCGACGGGCCAGTACCACAAGGGCGGCCCCGCCAACGGTGTCTTCCTGCAGATCACGCAGGTGCCCGAGACGGACCTCGAGATCCCGGACAGCCCGTTCACGTTCGGGCAGCTCGTGCAGGCACAGGCCGCCGGTGACGCGAAGGTCCTGGCCGAGCACGGTCGTCCCGTGCTCACGCTGACGGTGACCGACGTGGCCGCCGCGCTGCCGGTCATCACCGCCGCACTCCGCTGAGCCGAAAGGGCCGGCGTCCTCACGGGCGCCGGCCCTTTCGTCTTGCCCCCGGGTGGTCGCCGCAGGTCTCGCCCGTCCTCGACCGGATCACCCCTCGAACCACAGAACGGAACCCCATGTCACCGGTGCCGATCACGCCGGAGTCCAACCCGCTGAGGTTGCCCTCCGACCGACGTCTCAACCGCATCGCCGGCCCGAGCGGCCTGATCATCTTCGGCGTGACGGGTGACCTCTCCCGCAAGAAGCTCATGCCCGCCGTCTACGACCTCGCCAACCGTGGCCTGTTGCCACCCGGCTTCGCACTCGTCGGTTTCGCGCGACGTGAGTTCGAGGGCCAGGACTTCGAGCAGGTCGTCTACCAAGCCGTCAAGGACCACGCCCGCACGCCGTTCGACGAAGACGTCTGGCGCCAGCTCAAAGAGGGTTTCCGTTTCGTCCAGGGGGTCTTCGACGACGCCGACGCGTTCGCTCGGCTCAAGGACACCATCGAGGAGCTCGATCGCGAGCGCGGCACGATGGGGAACCACGCGTTCTACCTCTCGATCCCGCCCAAGGCCTTCCCGATGGTCACCGAGCAGCTTCGCAACTCAGGGCTGGCCGAGGAGAAGGACGGTGCGTGGCGACGCGTCGTCATCGAGAAGCCCTTCGGCAGCGACCTCAAGACGGCGCGCGAGCTCAACGCCGTCGTCGAGACGGTGTTCGAGCCCGACAGCGTGTTCCGCATCGACCACTACCTCGGCAAAGAGACGGTGCAGAACCTGCTCACGCTGCGGTTCGCCAACCAGATGTACGAACCCCTCTGGAACTCCAACTACGTGGACCACGTCCAGATCACCATGGCCGAGGACATCGGCGTCGGCGGCCGGGCCGGCTATTACGACGGCATCGGTGCCGCCCGCGACGTCATCCAGAACCACCTCCTCCAACTGCTCGCCCTGACGGCGATGGAAGAGCCGGTCACGTTCGCCGCCCGCGACCTCCGGGCCGAGAAGGAGAAGATCCTGTCGGCCGTCCGCCTGCCCGCCGACCTCGCCACGGGCACCGCGCGGGGCCAGTACGCCGGGGGGTGGCAGGGCGGAGAGAAGGTCCTCGGCTTCCTCGACGAAGAGGGCATGGACCCCGAGAGCACGACGGAGACCTTCGCCGCCATCAAGCTCGAGATCGCCACCCGACGCTGGGCGGGCGTGCCCTTCTACCTCCGTGCCGGCAAGCGTCTCGGGCGTCGCGTGACCGAGATCGCCGTCGTCTTCAAGCAGGTGCCCGAGAACATCTTCGGCACCCAGACGTCCCTGGGCCAGAACGCTCTCGTGATCCGGGTCCAGCCCGACGAGGGAGTGACCCTCCGGTTCGGGTCCAAGGTGCCCGGCATCGGCACGCAGGTCCGCGACGTCACCATGGACTTCGGCTACGGTCACGCCTTCACCGAGGCGAGCCCGGAAGCCTACGAACGTCTGATCCTCGACGTCCTCCTCGGCGATCCCCCCTTGTTCCCCAGGCACGAGGAGGTCGAGCTCTCGTGGAAGATCCTCGACCCGATCGAGGAGTTCTGGGCCACCCGAGGCCAGCCCGAACAGTACCGACCCGGCACGTGGGGCCCCGCCTCGGCCGATGAACTCATGGCCCGTGACGGCCGCACCTGGAGGCGTCCGTGATCGTCGACCTGCCCGACAGCACCATCAGCCGCGTCCTGAAGACGCTGGTCAAGATCAGGGAAGAAGGAGGCGCGGTCGCGTTGGGCCGTGTCCTCACCCTGATCATCTCCACCCGTCTCGGTGACGAGGAAGAAGCCATCGAGGCCGCGAACGACGCCTCCCGCGAACACCCCATGAGGGTCATCGTCGTGTCCACGTCGACCGGCGTCGACGACGGCGAGGGACGGCTCGACGCTCAGATCCGCGTGGGGGGCGACGCCGGTGCCAGCGAGGTCATCCTGCTCCGGGCCTACGGTGAGACCGCGAGCGACGAAGAGGGGCTCGTCACCGGGCTCCTCCTTCCCGACGCTCCCGTCGTGGCGTGGTGGCCCAAGACCGCTCCCGCCGTCGTCTCGGAGTCTCCGCTGGGGCGCATCGCGCAACGGCGCATCACCGACGCCGCCAGTCAGTCGAACCCGCGCCAGTCGATCATCGACCTCGCCCGCAGCTACGCTCCCGGTGACACCGACTTCGCCTGGACCCGGCTCACCCTGTGGCGGGCACAGCTCGCCGCGGTGCTCGACCAGCCGCCCTACGAGTCGGTCACCGAGGTCGGTGTCTCCGGTGCGCCCGACTCCCCCTCGACGCTGCTCCTGGCCGCCTGGCTGCGTCTGCAGCTCCAGGTTCCCGTCGACGGCGAGTTGACGACCCGGGCGACCGGCTCGAGCGGCATCCACGGGGTCCAACTCGTCCGCGCCTCCGGGTCCATCGTCCTCGAACGTTCCGTCGACGACGTCGCGACACTGACCCAACCAGGCCAGCCCACGCACGATCTCGCGCTGCCACGCCGCTCGCTGCGCGACTGCCTGGCCGAGGAACTCCGTAGACTCGACCCCGACGACCTGTTCGGGAACGTCGTGAGACACGGGGTCGGCCAACTGAGCGAACCCGTCCAGAGCAACTAGAGCAGATAGAGAACCGTGACGAACGAACGCCGGGTGCTGGTCCACCCCGACAAAGAATCGCTGGGTGCGTCCGTGGCCGCCCGCTTCATCACCAAGATCATCGACGTGCTCGAAGAGCAGAACTACGCGTCGGTCGTCGTGAGCGGCGGGTCGGTGAGCACGCTCGTGCTGGCGGCCATCAACGCGTCGCCGGCCCGCGACAGCGTCGACTGGTCCAAGGTCTCGATCTGGTGGGCCGACGAACGGTGGGTTGCCGCCGGAGACTCCGACCGCAACGACACACAGGCCGGCATCGATCTGCTCGACCACATCGGGTTGCTGCCCGAGAACGTCCACCGTTTCGGTGCTGTCGGTGACTACGCCGACGTCGAGGCAGCGGCCGTCGCCTACCGCGACGAGCTCCGCCGGCACGCGCAGGCCGACGACGAGGCCCCGCGCTTCGACATCACCCTTCTCGGTGTCGGTCCCGACGGCCACGTGGCCTCTCTGTTCCCCGACAAGCCGCAGATCCGTCAGCTCGAGCCGACCGTGCTCACGATTGACGACTCCCCCAAGCCGCCGCCGGTGCGCCTGACGCTGAGCCTGCCGGTGATCAACAACTCGCAGCGCGTCTGGATGATCCTCGCCGGAGCCGAGAAGGCCTCGTCGCTGGGGCTCGCCCTCGCGGGTGCCGGGGCGGACCAGGTGCCGGTGGCCGGGGTCAAGGGGCGCAAGCGCACCGTCTTCTTCGTGGACCAGGACGCCGCGGCCGAGGTCCCCGAGAACTTGATCGCCTCCACGTACTGAGTCCCGGTCCGGGCCGAGCGTCCGTGGTACGACGAAGGGCCCCGTAGCTGACTGCTACGGGGCCCTTCGTCATCGTCGGCGTCGAGACACCAGGAGGTGCGCTCGGCCTGGTCAGGCCTTGCCGCGTCGGACGCGCAACTGCTGGAGAGCCTCTTCGAGCAATTGCTCGGCTTCTTCTTCGGTCCGTCGCTCTTTCACGTAGGCGAGGTGAGTCTTGTAGGGCTCGAGCTTGGCGACCGTCGGTGGGTTCGCCTTGTCGCGACCTGCAGGCAGCCCGCTCGAGGGCGAGTCGACGGTCTCGGGGATCTCTTCGTCGGGCACGTTGGCCGCGAAGTGACGCACGACCTCGTTGCCGAGGGCGTCCCAGTACGAGATGGTGATCCGCTCGGCGTGGAAGCCTCGATCTTGTTCACCCATGGGGCCCGCGCCGACGCGCGAACCGCGGATTGCACTACCGCCCGAGGCCATCAGCTGACCGCCGCGAACTTGGTGATGAGGCCCAGGACCACGATGCAGGTGATCCAGACGAGACCCAGGAAGACCGTGATGCGGTTCAGGTTGCGCTCGGCGACGCCGGACGCCCCGAGGTTGCTCGTGACACCACCGCCGAACATGTCGGACAGACCGCCGCCGCGACCGCGGTGGAGCAGGATGAGGAGGGTCAGCAGGAGGCTCGTGATGCCGAGCAACACCTGCAGGATGACCTGGAGAATTTCCACGTAGGACCTTTCGATGCGGTGAGACCGCTGACCAGTATAACCGCGAGAAACCGTCGCCCCGGCAGCACGAGCCGGAAGGGCACCGACGAGCGGCGCCCCGATCGGCTCAGACGCCGACGTGCGCCTGGAAGCGGACGATGCTGGCGAACTCGGACACGTCGAGGCTCGCCCCACCGACGAGGGCTCCGTCGACGTTCGGCTCACGCATGAAGGACGCGATGTTGGTGGACTTGACCGATCCGCCGTAGAGGACGCGGGTCGCGGCGGCGGCATCCGAACCGACGATGTCGACCAGGGCCACCCGCAGCGCGGCGCAGACCTGCTCGGCCTGCTCGGCCGTGGCGGCCTGCCCGGACCCGATCGCCCAGACGGGCTCGTAGGCCACGACGATCTCGGCGGACGCGGGCACCTGGGCGAGCGCCGCACGGAGCTGGGCCACCGGCACCGCGCTCGGTCCGTGCTGCTCGAGGTCGTCCGCCGTCTCTCCGACGCAGATCACGGGCACGAGGCCGGACCGATGAGCAGCGGCGACCTTCGTCGCCACGACGTCGTCGTCCTCGGCGTGGAGCGTCCGGCGCTCCGAGTGCCCGACCAGGACGTAGCGGACGTCGAGCTTGGCGAGGAACTGCCCTGAGACCTCGCCCGTGTAGGCGCCGGAATCGTGGGCGGAGAGGTCCTGGGCCCCGAGAGCCAGTTCGAGCTTGTCGGCGTCGAGCAGGGTCTGCACGCTGCGGAGGTCGGTGAACGGCGGGAACACCGCGGTCTCGACCGAATCGAAGTCGTGCTTGGCGTCCTTGAGGGACCAGGCGAGTTTCTGGACGAACGCGATCGCCTGCAGGTGATCGAGGTTCATCTTCCAGTTGCCGGCGATGAGGGGGGTGCGTGTGGTCACCATCCGAGGACCTCCAGTCCGGGGAGTCGTTTGCCCTCGAGGAACTCGAGGCTGGCTCCACCACCGGTGGAGATGTGGCCGAACTGGTCGTCCGTGAAGCCCAGGGCACGAACGGCCGCGGCCGAGTCGCCACCGCCGACGACACCGAGACCCGAGACATGGGTGAGAGCCTCGGCGACCGCCTTGGTGCCGTGTGCGAAGGCCGGGAACTCGAAGACTCCCATGGGTCCGTTCCAGAAGACCGTGGAAGACGTCTGGACGGTCTCCGCGAAGCGTGCCGCCGTCTCGGGACCGATGTCCAACCCGAGGGCGTCCGCACCGAGCGGAGAGGACTCGATGCCGTCCGAGGCGACCACGGTGTGGTCGGCATCGGCGCTGAACGACGAAGCGACCACCACGTCGACGGGGAGGACGAGGTTGACGCCCCGACGCGCGGCTTCGTCGACGTAGCCGCGGACCCGGTCGAGCTGGTCCTTCTCGAGCAGGCTCTTGCCGACGGGGAGCCCCTGGGCGGCGAGGAACGTGAAGAGCATGCCGCCACCGATGAGCAGGTTGTCGACCCGCGGGAGCAGGTGCTCGATGACGCCGAGCTTGTCGGACACCTTCGAACCGCCGAGGACCACGGTGTAGGGCCGTGTGGGGTTCTCGGTCAGCTTGTCGAGGACCTCGAGCTCGCGGGAGATCAGCGTGCCGGCTGCGCTCGGGAGGAGCGCGGGGAGCTCGTACACGCTCGCCTGCTTGCGGTGCACGACGCCGAAGCCGTCGGAGACGAACACGTCGCCGAGTTCGGCCAGGCGACGGGCGAAGTCCTGACGCTCCGACTCGTCCTTCGACGTCTCGGCAGCGTTGTAGCGGAGGTTCTCGAGCACGATGATCTGGCCGTCGGTCAGACCGCCGACCGCTGCGGTGGTCTCGTCGCCGACGGTGCTCGCTGCGAAGCCGACGCTCTTGCCGAGGAGTTCGCTGAGTCGTTGGGCGACAGGTCGCAGGCTGTACTCGGCCTTCGCCTCGCCGTCGGGGCGACCGAGGTGCGAGATGACGACGACCCTGGCCCCCTGGTTGATCAGCAGGTCGAGGGTCTCGAGGGAAGCACGGATGCGTCCGTCGTCGGTGATCTCGCCGTCCTTCAGGGGGACGTTGAGGTCGCATCGGACGATGACGCGCTTGCCCGACAAGGGACCGAGGGAATCGAGGGTTCGCAGGCTCATGGGTTCGTTTCGGGGTTGGAGGACGATGCCCCGGCCCGCGAGGGCCGGGGCACCGGGGTCGGACTAGAGGCGGTCGGCCACGTACTTCGTCAGGTCGACGAGGCGGTTCGAGTAGCCCCACTCGTTGTCGTACCACGAGGTGATCTTGACGAGGTTGCCGATGACCTTGGTGAGCCCCGAGTCGTAGATCGACGAGTGGGGGTCGGTCGTGATGTCGGTGGACACCAGCGGGTCTTCGGAGTAGGCGAGGATGCCCTTGAGTTCGCCCTCGGCGGCGGCCTTGTACGCGGCGTTGATCTGCTCGACCGTCACCGGGGTGCTGGTCTCGAGGGTCACGTCGGTGATCGAGCCGGTGGGGACGGGGACGCGCAGGGCGTAGCCGTCGAGCTTGCCGGCGAGTTCGGGGATCACGAGGCCGATGGCCTTGGCGGCACCGGTCGACGTCGGGACGATGTTGAGCGCGGCGGCACGGGCACGGCGGGGGTCCTTGTGCGGGCCGTCCTGCAGGTTCTGGTCGGCCGTGTACGCGTGGACCGTCGTCATGAGACCGCGCTCGACGCCGAAGTTGTCGAGGAACACCTTCATCAGGGGCGCGAGGCTGTTCGTCGTGCACGACGCGTTCGAGATGATGTGGTGGTTGGCGGGGTCGTAGATGCCCTCGTTCACGCCCAGCACGATGGTCGCGTCGTCACCGGTGGCGGGAGCCGAGATGAGGACCTTCTTCGCACCCGCGGTGATGTGCTTGCGTGCGTCTTCGGCCTTCGTGAAGAAACCGGTCGACTCGACGACGATGTCGACGCCCAGCTCGCCCCAGGGCAGGTTGGCGGGGTCGCGCTCGGCGAGCACCTTGATCGGCTTGCCGTCGACGACGATCGAGTCGCCGTCGAGCTCGACGGTGGCGTCGAGACGACCCGTGATCGAGTCGAACTTGAGGAGGTGCGCGAGGGCGGCGTTGTCGGTCAGGTCGTTGACGGCGACGATCTCGATGTCGGTTCCCTTGGCGAGCGCCGCGCGGAAGTAGTTACGGCCGATGCGACCGAAGCCGTTGATGCCGATCTTGACGGTCAATGAAACTCCTGATGATCAGGCGTCGTGGGGACGCGTGGAGGGTGTGGGCGACCAGGCCCGTGGCGACGCCCGAACTCTCGATGACCTCGGGTCGGACACCGCTTACGACAGTAGCAGCAGCCCTCCGGAATTCGTCGTCCCGTGACGTCACGGGACCCCCCTCAGCCGGCCCTCAGTCGAGGTCGAGGTCGTTCGGGAGATTCGCGTCCGTACCCGGCAAGCCCAGGTCGCTGGCTTTCTTGTCGGCCATGGCGAGCAGGCGGCGGATGCGTCCCGCCACGGCGTCCTTGGTCATCGGAGGGTCGGCGTGGTGGCCGAGTTCGTCCAAGCTGGCGTCACGGTGGGCCAGTCGCAGCTCGCCCGCGTACTTGAGGTGGTCGGGGATGTCGTCGCCGAGGAGTTCCATCGCCCGGTCGACCCGGGCACAGGCGGCGACGGCGGCCTGGGCCGAACGTCGCAGGTTGGCGTCGTCGAAGTTGACGAGCCGGTTGGCGGTCGCGCGCACCTCCCGGCGCTGGCGCATCTCTTCCCAGTCGGTCACGCTCTTCTCGGCACCCATCACCTTGAGCATGGTGCCGATCGCCTCGCCGTCACGGATGATCACGCGGTGCACGCCCCGGACCTCGCGGGCCTTCGCCGCGATGCCCAGTCGTCCGGCGGCCCCGACGAGCGCCATGGCGGTCTCGTTGCCGGGGCACACGACCTCGAGCGAGGCGGATCGACCGGGGTCGGTCAGTGAACCCTGGGCGAGGAAGGCGCCGCGCCAGATCGCGGCGAGATCGTCACGCGAGCCGGTCGTGAGTCGGTTCGGCAAGCCTCGCACGGGTCGACGGCGGGCGTCCATGAGCCCGGTCTGACGCGCCAGCGTCTCGCCGGCCTCGTGGACCCGCACGAGGAACCCGGGCGTGCGTCGTGAACCGGAGGGAGCCGTCATGGCGACGTCGCTCCGGGCCCCGTACAGCTCGGCCAGGTCTTTGCGGACCCGTCGGGCGATGAGGGCCGAGTCGAGTTCGGCCTCGACCGCGATCCGACCGGAGATCAGGTGCAGTCCCCCGGCGAAGCGGAGAACGGTGGCGAGCTCGGCGGCCCGGATCGTCGTCCTGCTCACCTCGACGCGGGCGAGTTCTTCTTTGACGTCGGCAGTCTGGGCCACTCCGGTTGTTCCTTTTCGTCAGGTCGACTTGTCGTCGGTACACGGGCGTGCTGAAGGACCTCGGTGGGTCATTCTCGGCCGAGGTCGCGGTGTTTCACGCTGACGGCCACGCCGGGGAGTCCACGCAGACGCGCCGCCAGTTCACCCACGAGGGTGACCGATCGATGTTTGCCCCCGGTGCAGCCAATGGCGATCGTAGCGTGTCTCTTGTTCTCACGCTGATAGCCCGACAACACGGGGACGAGCGAGGCGGCGAAGGCGTCGACGAACTCTCGTGCCCCGTCCTGCTGCATGACGTACGTCGTGACCGGCTCGTCGAGCCCCGACTGCTGCCGGAGCGCGGGCACCCAGAAGGGATTGGGGAGGAACCGCGCGTCGCCCACCATGTCGGCGTCGGTGGGCAGGCCGTACTTGAACCCGAAGCTGAGGACGGTCACCTGCACCCCGGCACGGTCGGACTCGGCGAACTTCTCGGAGATCGTCGTGGCCAACTGGTGGATGTTGAGTTCTGACGTGTCGATGATCACGTCGCTGGTCTCGCGGAGCTCTTCCATGCGCGCACGCTCGGCCAGGATGCCGTCCAGCAAGGTGCCGTCACCCTGCAGCGGGTGCGGCCGCCTGACCTGCTCGAAACGGCGGACCAACGCCGCGTCGGTCGCATCGAGGAAGAGGACGCGCACCTTGCTGGGCATGCTCGCCCGCAGGGTTCGGACGGCCTCCTGCGCCTCGCTGAAGAGGCGACCACCGCGGACGTCGACCACGGCGGCGATCTTGGGGAGCGAGTCCCCCGCGCGCTCGGCCAGGTCGAGCAACGGTCGCAGCATCTGCGCGGGAAGGTTGTCGACCACGTACCAGTCGAGGTCTTCGAGGGCGTTGCCGACCGTCGACCGCCCGGCGCCGGACATGCCCGTCACGATCAGGACCTCTTGTTGTTCGCTGACGTCGCTCATGTCGGTGGTGTCCTCCGGGTCGGCGGGCGGTGCATCGAGTCTAGGCGGGGCTCGTGGGGGGCACGGCGTCGTCGACCGTCACGTCCTCGGCTCCGCGGAGCCGTTCGACGACGGCCGCGGCGAGGGTCGGTCCGATGCCGCGGATCGCCGAGATGTCGGCGAGCTCGGCATCCTTCAGCCGCTTGACCGAGCCGAAGTGCTTCAGGAGCACGGCCACCCGGGAGGGCCCCAACCCCGGGATCTCGGCGAGTTGCGTCGAGATGTCACGCTTGCGTCGTTGCCGCTGGTGTGTGATCGCGAACCGGTGCGCCTCGTCCCGGATGCGCTGGATCAGGAACAGCGCGTCGCTGTTGCGCGGCAGGATGACCGGGAAGTCGTCGTCGGGCAACCAGATCTCCTCGAGCCGTTTGGCGATGCCGCACAGCGCGATGTCCGTGACGCCGGCGTCGTCGAGGGCTCGTCGGGCCGCCGCCACCTGGGGTTGTCCGCCGTCGACGATGAGGAGGTTGGGGCGGTACGCGAACCGTTTGCGTTGCTCACCCACCTCCTCGACGGGCGCAAGTTCGTCGTCGAGGCGTGAGAGACGGCGGCTGAGGGTCTGGTAGATCGACTCGGTGTCGTCGGTCGACTGAGGGATGTTGAAGCGCCGGTACTGGTCCTTCCGCGGCAGGCCGTCCTCGAAGACGACCATCGAGGCGACGATGTTCGTGCCCGAGAGGTGTGACACGTCGTAGCACTCCATTCGCAAGGGCGCGTCGCTCATGCCGAGGGCCTCCTGGATGTCGGCCAGGGCGGTCGACCGGGTGGCGAAGTCGGCGCTGCGACGGGTCTTGTAGAGCATGAGCGACTGCTGCGCGTTGAGGGTCGCCGTCTGCATGAGGTTGGCCTTCTCGCCGCGCTGTGCCGTGTGGATCTGCACCCGTCCGCGCCCGCGAAGTGTGCTCAGCACGCTCTCGAGGGCGTCGTTGTCGTCCGGCGTCTCGGTCACGACGATCTCGCGGGGAAGCTCGGCGCCGGCGGTGTAGATGCCCTGCAGGACTTGCTCGACGAGGTCGCCGGTCGAGATGTCGATCTCTTTGTCGACGACCCAGCCGCGGGAACCACGGATGCGACCGCCCCTCACCGTGAAGAGCTGGACGGCGGCCGCCAACTCGTCCTCGGCGAGGGCGTAGAGGTCGAGGTCGACGTTGTCCCGCAGGACGACCGCCGACTTGTCGAGCACGGCCTCGAGGGCCTGCACCTGGTCACGGTACGTGGCTGCGTCCTCGAAGCGCTGCTCGACGGCGGCCGTCTTCATGGAGCGCTGCAGGTCGGCGATCACCCTCTTGTCGTAGCTGCCCATGAACTTGACGAACTCGTCGACGATCGCCCGGTGTTCCTCGATCGACACCTTGTGCGAGCAGGGCCCGCCGCATCGACCGATCTGCCCCGGAAAGCAGGGCTTGCCCGTCTGCATGGCCTTCTTGTAGCTGCTGTCCGAGCAGGTGCGGATCGGGAAGACCTTGATCATCAGGTCGATGGTGTCGTGGACCGCCCAGATCTTCGGGTACGGCCCGAAGTACTTCGCCCCCTTGATGCGAGGGTTCCGCGTGACCATGACCCGGGGCGCCTCGTCGGCCAGGGTGACGGCCATGAAGGGGTAGGTCTTGTCGTCGCGGAACTTGACGTTGAACGGTGGGTCGAACTCTTTGATCCACGTGTACTCGAGCTGCAGGGCCTCGATGTCGCTGCCCACGACGGTCCACTCGACCGACCGCGCCGTCAGGACCATTCGTCGGGTTCGTTCGTGCAACGAAGGCAACGGGGCGAAGTAGTTGCTCAGCCGGGCCCGGAGGTTCTTGGCTTTGCCGACGTACAAGACCCGGCCCCGCTCGTCACGCCAGCGATAGACGCCGGGGTCGGTCGGGATCTCGCCCGCTTTCGGACGCCAGGAGACGGTGTTGCTCATCGTGCTTCGACGGCCTCCCGACGTCGCGTCGGCGTGGCCTTCTTCTTCTGGACCCGGGGAACGGTGTGACCCGACTCGAGGATCTCTTTCAGGAAGACACCGGTGTGGCTCTCGGGCACGGTGGCGAGGTGCTCGGGCGTGCCGGTGGCGATGACGGTACCGCCACCCGCGCCTCCTTCGGGGCCCATGTCGATCAGCCAGTCGGCGGACTTGATGACGTCGAGGTTGTGCTCGATCGTGATGACGGTGTTGCCCTTCTCGACGAGACCGTTCAGGACGAGCAGGAGCTTGCGCACGTCCTCGAAGTGCAGACCCGTGGTCGGCTCGTCGAGCACGTAGACGCTGCGCCCGTTGGAGCGCTTCTGGAGCTCGGTCGCGAGCTTCACGCGCTGGGCCTCGCCACCGCTCAACGTGGTGGCGCTCTGACCGAGTCGCACGTAGCCCAGGCCGACGTCGACCAGCGTCGACATGAACCGTGAGATCGCCGAGATGGGCGCGAAGAACTCGGCGGCCTCGCTGATCGGCATCTCGAGGACCTCGGAGATGTTCTTCCCCTTGTACCGCACCGCCAGGGTGTCGCGGTTGTACCGCGCACCACCGCACACCTCGCAGGCGACGTAGACGTCGGGCAGGAAGTTCATCTCGATCTTGATGGTGCCGTCACCCGCGCAGTTCTCGCAGCGGCCGCCCTTGACGTTGAAGCTGAAGCGTCCCGGCAGGTAGCCGCGGGCCTTCGCGTCGGTCGTCTCGGCGAAGAGGGTGCGGATGCGGTCGAAGACGCCCGTGTAGGTCGCGGGGTTCGAGCGCGGGGTGCGGCCGATCGGAGCCTGGTCCACGTGGACGACCTTGTCGAGGGCGTCGAGCCCCGTGACACGCGTGTGCTTGCCGGGGATCTGACGGGCTCCGTTGAGCTGGTTCGCCAGGACCTTGTACAAGATGTCGTTCACGAGCGAGGACTTGCCCGAACCGCTGACACCCGTCACAGCGACGAAGGTGCCCAGGGGGAAGTCGACGGTGACGTCGCGCAGGTTGTTGGCCTTGGCGCCCACGACCGAGATCATGCGCTTCTTGTCGACGGGACGACGGCTGGTGGGCGTCTCGATCGAGCGCCGCCCGGCGAGGTAATCGCCCGTGTACGAGTCGGTGTTCGCGACGAGGTCCTCGTAGCTGCCCGAGTGCACGACCGTGCCGCCGTTGACGCCGGCACCCGGACCGATGTCGACGACCCAGTCGGCCGTCTTGATGGTGTCCTCGTCGTGCTCGACGACGATCAGCGTGTTGCCGAGGTTCTTCAGTTTGACCAGCGTGTCGATCAGTCGGCGGTTGTCCCGCTGGTGCAGGCCGATGCTCGGCTCGTCGAGGACGTAGAGCACCCCGGTGAGGCCCGAGCCGATCTGGGTCGCGAGGCGGATGCGCTGGGCCTCGCCGCCCGAGAGGGACCCGGCGGCGCGGGCCAAGGAGAGGTAGGTCAGGCCCACCTCGAGGAGGAACTCGAGCCGGACCCGGATCTCACGCAGGACCTGGGCGGCGATGCGCGCCTCGCGGGTCGTGAGGGTGAGGCTGTTCATGAACTCGAAGGCGTCGGCGAGGCTGAGTTCGGACACCGTCGCGATGTCGTTCCCGTCGACCAGGACGGCGAGGACCTCGGGCTTGAGCCGCTTGCCCTTGCAGACGACGCACGGGATCTCACGGAGGTAGGACGCGTAGCGCTGGCGCTGCGTGTCGGTCTCGGCCTCGGCGTACTTGCGCTCGATGTAGGGCATCACACCCTCGAAACCCGTCGAGTACGTCATCTCTCGCCCGAAGCGGTTACGCCATTTGACCGTGACCTCGAAGTCGTTGCCCTGCAGGACGGCCTGCTGGACCTTCTCGGACAGGTCGTGCCACGGAGTCTTGAGGCTGAAGCCGAGATCGCCGGCCAGGCCCTCGAGGAGCTTCTGGAAGTAGTTGTAGAGGCCCTTGCCCGATTGGGTCCACGGGAGGATGACGCCGTCGGCGAGGCTCAGCTCGGGATCGCCCAGGAGCAGGTCGGAGTCGACCGACATCTTGGTGCCGAGACCCGAGCACTCGGGGCAGGCGCCGAAGGGCGCGTTGAACGAGAACGTGCGGGGTTCGATCTCGGTGAGCTGGACCGGGTGGTTGTTCGGGCACGAGAGCTTCTCGGAGAACGTCCGGTACTTGCCGGCCGCGCCCTCGTCGGTGTCGACGAAGTCGATGGTGACCAGGCCGTCGGTCAGGCGGAGGGCGGTCTCGAGCGAGTCGGTCAGACGGGTCAGCGCCTGATCGGAGGCGACGAGGCGGTCGACCACGACCGAGATGTCGTGCTTGATCTGTTTCTTCAGCTTGGGCGGCGAACTGAGCTGGATCTGCTCCCCGTCGACGATGGCCCGGGAGTACCCCGTGGACGCGAGCTCGGCGAACAGATCGACGAACTCGCCCTTCTTCTGCGAGACCACAGGGCTCAGCACCTGGTAGCGGGTGCCCGTCTCGAGGGTCATGAGCTGGTCGGCGATCTGCTGCACGCTCTGCTTGCTGATCTTCTCGCCGCAGACGGCGCAGTGCGGCACGCCGATCCGTGCCCAGAGGAGGCGCATGTAGTCGTAGATCTCGGTGATCGTGCCGACCGTGGAACGCGGGTTGCGGTTCGTGGACTTCTGATCGATGGAGACGGCCGGGCTGAGGCCCTCGATGAAGTCGACGTCGGGCCGGTCGACCTGACCCAGGAATTGCCGCGCGTAGGCGGACAGCGACTCGACGTACCGTCTCTGCCCTTCGGCGAAGATCGTGTCGAACGCGAGGGACGACTTGCCGGAGCCGGACAACCCGGTGAAGACGACCAACGAGTCACGCGGGATCTCGAGGTCGACGTTGTTCAGGTTGTGCACACGGGCACCCCGGACGCTCAGCGTGGAGGAACCTTCTACAGGTGAGATGGACACTCTTACCATTCTGTCGATGTGGACGACGCTCGTCGTCGTGGCGGGCAGGCCCGCGGGAGAAGCAGCCGGCGGCGCAGGGTCAGGGGGCCGGGGACGAGATGACCGGTTGGACGCCCGTCAGGCCGGTCGACACCTGCCAGAGACGGGCTGCGACCGACTCGTCGCGGGTATGACGTTTGGCGGGCACGCGAGCCGGAGCACCGGTCAGCTGGAACCATCCGGCCGGACCCCAGTATTCCCCGCCGACCACGTCTTCGCCCACGAGGGCGTGGACGAGGGGCTCTGCTCCGACCTCTTTGCCCTGGGAGAACGTGTGCATCATCGAGGTGAGGACGGCGGGAGGACGGTGGGGTTCGACGACGGGCGGGCGTGGGTCGCTCAGGGACTCCCACGAGAACCCGGGGTGGGCGACGACGCTCGAGATCGACGATCCGGCCGCCCGGAGTCGACGATCGAGGTCGAACCCGAAGGTCATGACCGCGAGCTTGGATCGCGCGTAGGCGACGGCCCCCGAATAGCTCGAGACCATCATGGGATCGTCGAGGTCGAGTCGCACCCACCGGTGGCTGATGCTGCCGAGGTGCACGACTCGTGCTCTCTCGGCCGACTCGAGTGCCGGAAGGAGGTGCGAGACCAGCGCGAAGTGGCCGAGGTGGTTGGTGCCGAACTGGAGCTCGAAGCCGTCGGTCGTCGTCTGACGCCGACGGGAACCGACGACGCCTGCGTTGGCCAGCAGGCCGTCGACCGGTCCCCCGGCGGCGATGGCGGACGCACCCGAGCGGACCGACGCGAGATCGGCGAGGTCGAGGGCGACGGTGTCGACGTCGGCCCCGGGCACGCGTCTGCGCAGGAGATCGGCGGCCCTGACGGCTCTCTCGGCGTCGCGGGCCGCGAGGACGACCTGATGACCGGCCGTGACGAGCCGCTCGGCGGAGTAATAGCCGAGCCCCGCGGTCGCACCCGTGACGACGACACGGCGACGATCACCGGGCATGGCCGGCCGCCTCCATCTGGCGCAGGTCTTTCTTGAGGTCGGCGACCTCGTCGCGGAGCCGACCGGCCAACTCGAACTTGAGCTCGGCCGAGGCCTGCAACATCTGCTCGTTGAGGTCGGCGATGATGGCTTCGAGACCGTTCGCCGCGCTGGCCGCCTTGCCCTCGCGGCGGAGGTTCGGCGTGGGGGCGCGCTTGCCGCCCTGGCGATCCGCGAGGAGGCGAGCCGTGTCGGCGCCCTCTCGGGCCAGGACCTCGGTGATGTCGGCGATCTTCTTCCGCAACGGCTGGGGATCGATGCCGCGCTCGAGGTTGTAGGCGACCTGCTTCTCGCGACGACGATCGGTCTCTTCGAGTGCTTGTTTCATCGAGTCGGTCATCACGTCGGCGTACATGTGCACCTGGCCCGACACGTTGCGGGCCGCACGACCGATGGTCTGGATGAGGGATGTCGACGAGCGGAGGAAACCCTCTTTGTCGGCGTCGAGGATGGCGACGAGCGACACCTCAGGGAGGTCGAGGCCCTCACGGAGCAGGTTGATGCCGACGAGCACGTCGTAGACCCCCTGGCGCAGTTCGGTCAGCAGTTCGACCCGTCGGAGCGTGTCGACGTCGGAGTGCAGGTACCGAACCCGCACGCCTGCCTCGGTGAGGAAGTCGGTGAGTTCTTCGGCCATCTTCTTGGTCAGGGTGGTGACCAGGACGCGTTCGTCGATCTCGACCCGTGTGCGGATCTCTTCGAGCAGGTCGTCGATCTGGCCCGCGGACGGCTTGACCACGATCTCGGGATCGATGAGCCCGGTGGGGCGGATGATCTGTTCGACCACGCTGTCGGTGATGCCCAGCTCGTACTTGCCGGGTGTCGCCGAGAGGTAGACCTTCTGGCCGACGCGGTCGAGGAACTCCTCGAACTTGAGCGGCCTGTTGTCGAGGGCACTCGGCAGCCGGAAGCCGTGGTCGACGAGGGTGCGTTTGCGCGAGGCGTCGCCCTCGTACATGGCACCGATCTGGGGCACCGTGACGTGCGACTCGTCGATCACCACGAGCAGGTCGTCGGGGAAGTAGTCGAGAAGACAGTGGGGCGCCTCGCCGGGCGACCGACCGTCGATGTGAGCCGAGTAGTTCTCGATGCCGTTGCAGAAGCCGATCTGTTCCATCATCTCGAGGTCGAAGGTCGTGCGCATGCGCAGGCGCTGGGACTCGAGGAGCTTGCCCTGCTTGTCGAGCTCGTCGAGTCGGGTGGCGAGTTCTTCCTTGATGGTCCCGATCGCCCGGTGCATGACGTCGGTCCCCGCGACGTAGTGGGACCCCGGGAAGACCGACACCGCGTCCATCGTCTTCACGACGTCGCCCGTGAGCGGGTGGAGGGCGTACAGGGCCTCGACCTCGTCGCCGAACATCTCGATGCGGATGGCCAGTTCCTCGTACATGGGGATGATCTCGATGGTGTCGCCCCGCACCCGGAAGTTGCCGCGGGAGAAGTCGATGTCGTTGCGCTGGTACTGCATCGAGACGAAGCGACGGATCAGCGTCTCGCGGTCGATCCGCATGCCGACCTGGAGGGCGATCATGGCTTCCATGTAGCCCTCGGGAGTGCCGAGGCCGTAGATGCAGGACACCGTCGAGACGACGATGACGTCGCGTCGGCTCAGCAGGGAGTTCGTGGTCGAGTGCCGCAGGCGCTCGACCTCGGCGTTGACGGAGCTGTCCTTCTCGATGAAGGTGTCGGTCTGCGGGACGTAGGCCTCGGGCTGGTAGTAGTCGTAGTACGACACGAAGTACTCGACGGCGTTGTTCGGGAAGAGTGACCGGAACTCGTTGGCCAACTGGGCCGCGAGCGTCTTGTTGTGGGCCAGGACGAGCGTGGGGCGCTGCACCTGTTCGACGAGCCAGGCCGTGGTCGCGGACTTGCCCGTTCCGGTGGCGCCCAGCAGGACGACGTCTGTCTCACCCGCGTTGATGCGTCCCGCCAGCTCGGCGATGGCAGCCGGCTGGTCGCCGCTGGGTTCGAACTCACTGATGACTTCGAACGGGCGGACGCTGCGGGTCGGTTCCATGGATTCCAGTTTACGAGGGACCACCGACACTCGCGTCCTGGGAGGCTGCCTGCTTCGCCGCTGACAGCGAACGCAACCGCTCGTAGAGGTCGTCCGCCTGCTCCAGCGTGTGCTCGAGCGACCCGGACGAGTCGACGACGACGTCCGCGACGGCGAGCCGCGAACGGTCGTCCGCCTGCGCGTCCACTCGGCGCCGCGCCTCCTCGTCGCTCATCCCCCGCAGCTCGACGAGCCTCCGCAGGCGCACCTCGCGCGGGGCGTGCACGACGACGACCACGTCGAAGCCGGCGGTCCCTCGCGACTCGACGAGGAGCGGCACGTCGTAGACCACGACGCGTTCCGGGTCGTCGGCGACGGCGTCTGCCATGCGCCGGGCCGAGAGAGCGTGCACGGCCGGGTGCGTGATGCCCTCGAGATCACGCCGGGCGGCAGGATCGGCGAAGACGACGGCCCCCAGGGCGGCCCGGTCGAGGGAGCCGTCGGGCTGCAGCACGTCGGACCCGAAGCGGGCGACCACGGCCTCGAGTCCCGCCGATCCGGGTTCGACCACCTCGCGGGCGAGGGCGTCGGCGTCGACGTGCGCCGCCCCCCGTTCGGCGAGTCGACGGGCCACGACCGACTTGCCGGCGGCGATGCCACCGGTCAATCCACAGACGAACACGACGTCGAGACTACGCCGGGAACGCCGGAAGGCGGCTCCCCCGAGGGGGAACCGCCTTCTGGTCGAGACCGGAGGGACTCAGTTGTTGTTCGACAGCTTCTCGCGCAGAGCGGCGAGCGACTCGTCGTCGGCGAGGGTGCCGGCGCCCGAGGCGGACTCGGCCGAGAACGACGAACCCGTGGGAGCGTCGAACGTCGTCTCTTCGACGAGCGAGGCAGCGACCTGCTTCTTGTGGGCTTCCCAGCGCGCCTGGGCGGCAGCGTAGTCCTGCTCCCACTTCTCGCGCTGCGAGTCGAAGCCCTCGCGCCACTCGTTCGTCTCGGGGTCGAAGCCCTCGGGGTACTTGTAGTTGCCCTGGTCGTCGTACTCGGTGAGCATGCCGTAGAGCGCCGGGTCGAACTCGGTGCCCTCGGGGTCGACACCCTCGTTGGCCTGCTTGAGGCTCAGCGAGATGCGACGGCGGTCGAGGTCGATGTCGATGACCTTGACGAACACCTCGTCGCCGACGGCGACGACCTGCTCGGCCAGCTCGACGTGCTTCGCCGACAGCTCGGAGATGTGCACGAGGCCCTCGATGCCGTCGGCCACGCGGACGAACGCACCGAAGGGGACGAGCTTGGTGACCTTGCCCGGAGCGACCTGACCGATCGCGTGCGTGCGGGCGAACACCTGCCACGGGTCTTCCTGGGTGGCCTTGAGCGAGAGCGACACGCGCTCACGGTCGAGGTCGACCTCGAGGATCTCGACGGTGACCTCCTGGCCCACCTCGACGACCTCGCTGGCGTGCTCGATGTGCTTCCAGCTGAGCTCGGAGACGTGCACCAGACCGTCGACGCCGCCCAGGTCGACGAACGCACCGAAGTTGACGATCGACGAGACGACGCCCTTGCGGACCTGGCCCTTGTGGAGGTTGTTCAGGAAGGTCGTGCGGCTCTCGGACTGCGTCTGCTCGAGCAGGGCACGGCGCGACAGGACCACGTTGTTGCGGTTCTTGTCGAGCTCGAGGATCTTGGCCTCGATCTCTTGGCCGAGGTAGGGCGTGAGGTCGCGGACGCGGCGCAGCTCGATGAGCGAGGCGGGGAGGAAGCCACGGAGGCCGATGTCGACGATGAGGCCACCCTTGACGACCTCGATGACCGTACCGGTGACGACGCCGTCGGCGTCCTTGATCTTCTCCACGTCGCCCCAGGCACGCTCGTACTGAGCGCGCTTCTTGGACAGGATCAGACGGCCTTCTTTGTCTTCCTTCTGGAGGACGAGGGCTTCGACCGTGTCGCCGACCTCGACGACCTCGGTGGGGTCGACGTCGTGCTTGATCGAGAGTTCGCGCGAGGGGATGACGCCCTCGGTCTTGTAGCCGACGTCGAGGAGGACCTCGTCGCGGTCGATCTTCACGACGGTGCCTTCGATGAGGTCGCCGTCGTTGAAGAACTTCAGGGTCTTCTCGACCGCGGCCAGGAAGTCATCAGCGGATCCGATGTCGTTGATGGCGACCTGCTTGGGTGCCTTGGTCGTTACGGTTGTCATGTAGTTAGTGCTCCAGTACGGGCATGAATCGGGCCGTGTTCGCCCCTCGAACGGTGTCCGTGGGGATGTGTCGAACGCGGCGTGCGGAAAGATCGACGCAGATAGCGCGCGATCATCTTAGCGCGGTGCCGCAGGTGTGGGCAACGGCGTGTCGGCAGCCGGAACGGCTCAGTGCAGCAGGGCTCGCCGGAGCGTGTCGAGCCCGACTCCGCCCAGCCGCAAGGCGTCCCGGTGGAAGGACTTGACGTCGAACGCGTCTCCTTCTCGCCGAGCACGTTCGGCGCGGAGGTCCTCCCAGATGCGTTGACCGACCTTGTACGACGGCGCCTGTCCCGGCCAGCCGAGATACCTGTCGACCTCGAAGCGCACGAACTCGGTGTCCATGTTGACGTTCTCCGACATGAAGGCGAAGGCGTTCGTCGCGTCCCAGGACCCGCCGCCTCCGGGGAACGGCTTGCCGAGGTGGACGCCGATGTCGAGGACGACGCGCGCCGCCCGCATGCGCTGACCGTCGAGCATGCCCAACCGGTCGCCCGGGTCGCCGAGCCAGCCGAGCTCGTCCATCAGTCGCTCCGCGTAGAGGGCCCACCCCTCGGCGTGCCCCGAGGTCCCCGCCAGCTGTCGGCGCCAGGTGTTCAGCGTGGCCCGGTTGTGGACGGCCTGGCCGAGTTGCAGGTGGTGGCCGGGGACGCCCTCGTGGAAGACCGTCGTCGTCTCACGCCAGGTGCCGAAGCGGGTGACGCCCTCGGGAACCGACCACCACATGCGGCCGGGTCGCGAGAAGTCGTCACTGGGGCTCGTGTAGTAGATGCCGCCGTCCTTCGTCGGCGCGATGCGGCACTCCAGCCGGCGGACCGGCTCGGGGATGTCGAACTGGTCGCGTCCCAACTCGGCGACGGCCCGGTCGCTCAGCTCTTGCATCCAGGCGCGGAGGGCGTCGGTGCCGACGAGCTGGCGTGCGGGGTCGGCGTCGAGCAGCTCGATGGCCCGGGAGACCGACGCCCCGGGTTCGATCTGCCGAGCGACGGCCTCTTGTTCGCTCGTCATCCGGGCGAGCTCGTCGATCCCCCAGTCGTAGGTCTCGTCCAGGTCGACCGTCGCCCCGAGGAAGCGTCGCGAGTGGAGGGCGTAGGCGTCGCGTCCGACGGCGTCCACGGCGGTGGCGGCGGGGAGCAGGTCGTCCAGGAGGAAGCGTCGCAGGTGGACGTAGGCATCCGCGGCCGACGAGGCACCCGAGGCGAGGTCCCGAGCCAGTGCCGTGCCGGGTTCGCTGCCGTCGCCGAGCCGGGCTCCGCCGACGAACTCGGTGAAGAAGCCGTCGGCGGCACCGATGCGGGCGCACTGCTCGGCCACCTTCTCGACCTGCCGGCGGGCGGGGGTCACTCCCCCGGCGATGCCGGCACGCAAGGTCTCGACGTACTGGTCGACGGCGGTCCGTACCCGACCGAGGCGGGACGCGACGTCGACCCAGTCCCCTTCGGAGTCGGTCGGCATCAGGTCGAACACCTCGCGGATGCCCTGTGCCGGCGACGCGATGACGTTGAGGTCGCGCAGTTCGAGTCGCTGCTCGGCGTACTCGAGGTCGAGCTGGAGCTCGCTCGTCAGGTCGTCCCGGGTGACGCGGTCGACGTCGTCCACGGGGGCGGTGCTCCGCAGTTCGGCCAGAGCGGCCCGGACGGCCTCGACGCGGCGTGCGTGACCCTCGGGCGAGTAGTCGCCGTACTCGCCGGTGCGGCCCTCACGGCCGATCCAGGTCGCGGTGGTCGGGTCGAGCTCGCAGAGGGTGTCCACCCAGCGTTCGGCGACCCCGTCGACGGGGGTCGGTGTGCGCGGGGTGGGCGTCGTCGCGGGATCGGTCATGCCGACGAGCCTAGTGACGCAGGAGGCGCGGTGCCGGAGGGCCCGGACCGCGCCTCCTCGGCTCCCACGACGAACGGGGCGCCCGCCGACTCTCGTCGGCGGGCGCCCCGTGCTGGTGAAGGTGTCTACTCTTTGTCGAGGTCGGTCGCGAGGAGCGCGACGAGCTCGTCGAGGGCGGCCTCGGCGTTGTCGCCTTCGGTCGCGACGACGACCTCTTCACCGTGGCCGATGCCCAGCGAGAGCACGCCCAGGATGCTGGCGGCGTTGACGCTCTTGCCGGCCGCGGAGGTCAGCGTGACCTTGGCGCCGGTCTTGCCGGCGGCCTGGCTGAACAACGAGGCGGGACGGGCGTGCAGCCCGACGCTCGAGGCGATGGTGACGGAACGTTCTGGCATGTCTTCTCCTCTGGAGGGGGGTGGGGGTCAGTCGTCGTCGTCGGTCGACGCGAGCAACTCGTAGACCTCGGCGGTCGTGGTCGATCCGCGCAGGGCGGCGGCCTTGTCAGGGTCCATCAGGATGCTGGCGAGCTGGCTGAGGATCGCGATGTGGCCGTTACCTTTGGCGGCGATGCCGACCGTGACCGAGACCTCGTTGCCGTGCCAGTCGACCGGGGTCGGGAACCGCAGGACGACGAGGGCGTCCTCTTTGACCGAGTCCTTGCCGGCGAGGGTGCCGTGCGGGATCGCCACACCCTCGCCGACGTAGGTGGACACCGAGTTCTCACGCTCGAACATCGCGTCGACGTACGTCTCGTCGATCGCGCCCGCGTCGATGAGGGCCTGACCCGTCTTGCGGATGGCCTCGTCACGCGAGGCTGCGACCTCGTCGAGTCGGATGGACGACTCGGCGAGGAGCGCCGAGAGCTCGGGTGCCTGCTGGTCGGTCATCGTCAGACCTCGACCGTCGAGCCGTCCTGGATCGCCTTGACGATCTTGGCGACGTTGGGGTCTCCCATGAACAACTGGAACGGCACCACGGGCACGTTCGGCACGACGCCGCGGGCACGCTCGGCCAGGTTGTTCTGGGTGACGACGACGTCGGCGTCCGACGGGATCGACGCGACGGGCGAGTGCTCGACGGTGACACCGCTCTTCTTCAGCTGCTTCTTGAGCGTGGACGCCAGCATGACGCTGCTGCCCATTCCCGCGTCGCACGCGACGATGAGTTTCTTGATGCTGGAACCGTCGAGGGTTGCCATGACCTTCTCCTTGTGTGGTGGTGGTGCTGACTGGTGGTGCGGGCCGGCTAGGCGGTGGGTGCCGCGGTGCCCTTGCTGGTGGCCTTGTTGGCCGCGGTGGCGGCCTGGGCGTCGGCGAGAGCCTGCTCCTGCGCGGCGGCGTCCTCGGCACGGGCCTCGCGGTTCTCCTTGCGGCCGAAGCCCATCAGGAGGGACGAGACGACGAACGAGACGGCCGCCGAGAGCAGGATACCCAGGTAGATCGGGAGAAGGTCCCCGCGGGCGGCGACGAGCGTGTAGGCGATGATGCTGCCGGGCGACGCGGGACCGACGAGGCCGACGTTGAAGAGCGCGAAGGTCGCGATGCCGGTCGCACCACCGAGGACGGCGGCGACGAGCAGGATCGGCTTCATGAGCACGTACGGGAAGTAGATCTCGTGGATGCCGCCGAAGAAGTGGACGATGATCGCGGCCGGGGCGGAGGGGCGGATGGCGCGCGGACCGAAGAAGAGGTACGCGAGGAGGATGCCGAGGCCCGGGCCGGGGTTCGACTCGAGCATGAAGAGGATCGACTTGCCGGCCTCTTGCACCTGCGTGCCACCGAGCGGGGTCAGGATGCCCTGGTTGATGGCGTTGTTGAGGAACAGCACCTTGGCGGGCTCGATGATGATCGACGCGAGGGGCAGCAGGCCGCGGTCGACGAGGAACCCGACGGCACCGCCGAAGACGTTGGTGATCGCCGTGGTGACCGGGGCCAGGCCGAAGAAGGCCAGGACGCCCATGGCGCCACCGATGATGCCGAGCGAGAAGTTGTTGACGAGCATCTCGAAGCCGGACTTGATGCGGCCGTCGACGAGCTTGTCGAACTGCTTCAGGACCCAGGCGGCGAGCGGACCGACGATCATCGCGCCCAGGAACTGCGGCACGTCGGTGGCGACGATGACGCCCATGACGGCGACGGCACCGATGACGGCACCGCGCTGTCCGTGGACCATGCGACCACCCGTGTAGGCGATCAAGATCGGCAGGAGGTACTTGATGATCGGGCCGACGAGACCGGGCCACGGCGTGCCGTCCGACATCTCGCCGAAGCCGCCGAGCTGGGGAACCGGCGTCCAACCGGTCTGGATGAAGAGGGCCGTGATGAGGCCCCAGGCGATGAAGGCGCCGATGTTCGGCATGATCATGCCGGCCAGGAAGCCGCCGAAGCGCTGGACGCGCGCTCGGGCTCCCGTACCGGTGACGGTGGGGGTGAATTCGGACATGGTGAGGACTTCTCCTTGTTGCTCTCAGCGACGAGAGGGATGTGAGGTGGTGGAGGTGGTGTGAGGTGCTGTGGTGCGTCGGGGTGGTACGAGGGTGGCCGGCCGGACTCGCGTCATGCGATCACGACCCGGGGGCCGGCCTGTTCGACGTCGTCGGCCAGCTCGGCGTCCACGCCGGAGTCGGTGATGACGGTGTCGACGTCGGTGAGCGGCGCGACCTTGGCGAAGTCCTCGCGACCGAACTTGGTGTGGTCGGCGAGGACGACGGTGCGTCGTGACGCGGCGATGAGCGCGCGCTTGACCCGCGCCTCCGCCAGATCGGGGGTGCTGATGCCGCGCTCGACCGACACGCCGTTCGTGCCGATGAACGCGACGTCGGCGAAGACGTCCGCTATCTGGGCCCGCGTCCAGTCCCCCACCGCCGAGTACGTGCGGGTGCGGATGAGCCCACCGAGCAGGTGCAGCGTGACGTTCGGTCGGCTGATGAGGATGGTGGCGACGGCGAGGGAGTGCGTGACCACCGTCAGCTCGCGGTCGAGGGGCAGCAGTTCGGCGAGACGGATGGTCGAGGTGCCGGCGTCGACGATGATCGAGCCGCCGTCGGGCAGTTCGTCGAGGGCTGCCCGGGCGATGTGCTCCTTCTCGGCCGCGGCCGTGCCCTCGCGGTCGACCACGGGGGGCTCGATGCCGAGGCGCTCCATGGCGATGGCGCCCCCGTGCACGCGGCGCAGAACTCCCCGGCGCTCGAGGGCCGTCAGGTCGCGGCGCACGGTCTCGGGCGCGACGGAGAGCTCTCGTGCGAGACCGGCGACCTCGACCCGGCCCCGGGACAGGGCGGTGTCGAGGATCTGCTGGTGACGCTCCGGTGCGTACATGGAAGACCTCGTCGTCGGACTGCACGGTCGCCTCGAGGGCTGACCGGTGGTGCGGAAGTGCGGAAGGAGTTCAACTGCTGTTGATCTGCGCTTATATAAGTCCGTTTGTGTGGCTCGGTCAAGTCTGTGCCGCGTGTCGTGTCCGTTTGTGCCCGGGTCAGGGGCATTTCGCTGCCCGATGGGCAGCCGGATGCCCGACGATCGGGCATCAGATGCCCGAGCGGGGCCGTCCGGGCCATGGATCGGGTGCGCCCGGGACATGAGGGACGAGGAGGCGCGGCCTCCGAACCGGAGGACGATCCGCCCCGACGGCCCCTCCCCTCCCGGACGCGGGCCCGGCAGAGGCGCGCATCGGGGAGGCGGAGTCGTCGGTTCAGTGGGCGGCGGCGTCCCAGCTCTCGCCGAGGCCGACGCTGACGTCGAGCGGCACCCGCAGATCTGCAGCGCTGCTCATGCGTCGGCGGACGATCTCTCGCACGTCGTCGACCTCGCCCGGTGCGACCTCGACGATGAGTTCGTCGTGCACCTGCAGCAGCACTCGCGAGCCCATCTCTCGTTCGTCGAGTTCGGATCGGACGCCGAGCATCGCGATCTTCATGATGTCGGCCGCCGAGCCCTGGATCGGTGCGTTCAACGCGGCTCGCTCGGCGTTCTCGCGCAGGACGCGGTTCGGCGACTTGAGGTCGGCGAAGGGACGGCGCCGACCGTAGATGGTCTCGGTGTAACCGTCTTCGCGTGCCTGCTCGACGACGTTGCGGAGGTACTCGCGTACGGCACCGAACCGGGCGAAGTAGTCGGTCATGAGCTGGCGGGCCTCGGCCGTCTCGATGCGCAGCTGCTTCGACAGACCGAAGGCGCTGAGTCCGTAGGCGAGGCCGTAGGACATGGCCTTGACCTTCGTGCGCATGGCAGGGGTGACGTCGGCGGGTTCCACCCCGAAGATGCGGGCACCGACGAACCGGTGGAGGTCTTCGCCCTCGTTGAACGCCTGGATCAGCCCCTCGTCACCCGAGAGGTGCGCCATGATGCGCATCTCGATCTGCGAGTAATCGGCCGTGAGGAGCGTCTCGTAGTCGGGCCCGTGCACGAACGCCGCACGGATCTCGCGACCGACGGCGGCCTTGACCGGGATGTTCTGGAGGTTGGGGTCGACGGACGAGATGCGCCCGGTCGTCGTGCCCGTCTGGTCGTAGGTCGTGTGGATGCGGGCGTCGTCCGCGATCGACTTCTCGAGCGTCTCGATGATCTGACGCAGTTTCGTCGCGTCGCGGTGCTTCAACAGCAGGTCGAGGAAGGGGTGCGGGTGCTTCTCTTGCAGATCGGCCAGGGAGGCGGCGTCCGTCGAGTAGCCCGTCTTCGTGGCCCGGGTCTTGGGCATCTCGAGCTGTTCGAAGAGCACCTCTTGGAGTTGTTTGGGCGAGCCGAGGTTGACCTCTCGTCCTATCTCGGCGAAGGCGGCCGACGCCAACTCGCCTGCCTGTTCGCCCAACCGCAGCGAGAGCGCCTTGAGCGTGTCGCGGTCGGCCGCGACACCCGTGAGTTCCATGTCGCCCAGTACCGGGACGAGCGGCAACTCGATCTCGGTGAGCACCCGTCGAGAGCCTTCGTCGAGGGCCGTCACCAGCGACTCGGACAGACGGAGGACATACCAGGCCTCGGAGGCCACGTTGACGTCGTCGTCGGCGGACACGAGCTGGTTGGGGTCGCCGACGGGCAGGGTCTCGCCCAGCTGTTCGTAGACGAGGTCGGAGAGCGCGAAAGACGTGCGGCCCGGGCGCAGAAGCCAGGCGGCGACCCGGGGGTCGCCGACGATGCCCGTCAGGGTCAGGCCGGCGCGGGAGAGCGCCTTGTAGGCCCGCTTCGCGTCGTGGACCACCTTGGGCGTGGCGTCGTCGAGCCAGGCCTCGAGGGCGACGTAGTCGCCGCGACCCGCGGCCCAGGGCACGTACGCCGACTCGTCGAGGGACGAGATGCCGAGCCCGACGATGCCGTCCGCGCCGTACTCGACGGTCAGGCCGACGGGCTTCTCGGGATCGGACGCGTGTTTCTTCAGCCAGAAGGCGAGTTCTTCGTCGATGAGGGTCCGGACCACGGGGAGGCCCTCGGGTGCCGCCGTCACGGTCGGCTCGCCCGAGTTCGCGGCAGACGCGTCGGTCGATTCCGACAGGGCCAGGACGCGGTCGAGCAGGGTGCGGAACTGCAGCTTGTCGAACAGCTCACGGACGGCGGCCTCGTCGATGCCCCGGCGCTCGAGGTCGCCGGGCCCCACCGGGAGCTCGACGTCGGTGACGAGGCGGTTCAGTCGGCGGTTGCGGACGGCGTTCTCTTTCTGCTCGCGCAGCTTCTGCCCGACGACGCCCTTGATCTCGTCGGCACGCGCGATGATCTCGTCGAGACCGCCGTAGAGGTTGATCCACTTGACGGCGGTCTTCTCCCCCACCTTGTCGATGCCGATGAGGTTGTCGCTCGTCTCGCCGACCAGGGCGGCGACCTCGGGGTACTGGTGGGGCTCGATGCCGTACCGCTCGAAGACCTTGTCTCGGTCGTATCGGGTGAGCTCGCTGACGCCTCGGGCCGAGGGGTAGAGGAGGGTGACGTCGTCGTTGACCATCTGGATGGCGTCGCGGTCGCCGGACACCACCAGGACCCGGTAACCGTCGTCGCGACCGCGGGTGGCGAGGGTCGCGAGGATGTCGTCGGCCTCGAAGTCCTCTTTCGTGATGGTCGTGATGCCCATGGCGTGCAGCGCCTCCTGCAGGAGCGGGATCTGACCGACGAACTCGGGAGGGGTCTCGGACCGGGTGCCCTTGTACTCGGGGTACTCACGGGTGCGGAAGGAGAATCGCGAGATGTCGAACGCGACGGCCAGATGCGTCGGCTTCTCGGCTTTGAGCAGGCTGAGCAGCATCGAGATGAAGCCGTGGATGGCGTTGGTGTGCTGGCCCTCGCGGTTCACGAAACTGTCGACCGGCAGGGCGTAGAAGGCCCGGAAAGCGAGGGAATGGCCGTCGATGACCAGGAGGGTAGGCTTCGTGTCGTCCGTCACCACGTCAGCCTAGCGGGCACCCCCGACACCGTCGCCGGGCGCCTCGGTCCGAGCACCCGGAGAACCATGAGCAGTCCGTCCGCCGTCCCGAACGACGCCGAGAGGACCGTCTCGTCGGACGCGTCCCTGAGTGCCGCCGCCGTCGAGCTGTTCGGCCGTCGGGGTGTCGGCGCGCTTGCCGAGAAGATGGGCATCGTCATCGACGAGATGAGCGCCGACCGGGCCGTGGGCCGGATGCCCGTGGAGGGCAACACGCAGCCGGTCGGCATCCTGCACGGTGGCGCGCACGTCGTCCTGGCCGAGACCCTCGGGTCGGTCGCGGCGAACGTCCACGCCGGAGCCGGCCGCGTCGCCATGGGCATCGAACTCAACGCCAGTCACAGTCGGTCGGCTGCGACCGGCTGGGTGACGGGCACCTGCACGGCCCTGCACCTCGGCTCCACCCTGACCACGCACCAGGTCGTCATGACCGACGACCGCGGCCGCCTCCTGTCCACGGTCCGCATCACGAACTTCCTCACGGACGCCCGAGACTAGGCCGCCGACGAGAGAAGGCCCGCCCCGATCGTCGGGGCGGGCCTTCTCTCGTCGCGGACGACTACTTCTTGGCGCTGAGCTGTTCGATGATCGCCTGGGCGACGTCGTGCATCGTCAGACGGCGGTCCATGGACGCCTTCTGGATCCACCGGAAGGCCTCGGGCTCGGTGAGCCCCATCTTCTCGTTCAGCAGGCCCTTGGCCCGGTCGACGAGCTTGCGGGTCTCGAACCGCTCGACCAGGTCGGCGACCTCGGCCTCGAGCGTGATGATCTGTGCGTACCGCGAGAGGGCGATCTCGATCGCGGGCAGCAGGTCGTTCGGCGTGAAGGGCTTCACGACATAGGCGAGGGCGCCGGCCTCGCTCGCCCGCTCGACGAGCTCTTTCTGGCTGAACGCGGTCAACAGGACGACCGGCGCGATGTGCGCCTTCGAGAGCCGCTCGGCGGCGGAGATGCCGTCCAGCTGGGGCATCTTGACGTCCATGATGACGAGGTCGGGGCGCAGCTCGGTCGCGAGGGCGACGGCGGTCTCGCCGTCTCCGGCCTCGCCCACCACCTCGAAACCGTTGTCGCGGAGGATCTCGACGATGTCGAGGCGGATGAGGGACTCATCTTCGGCCACGACGACGCGACGGGGTGCTGCTGGGGTTGCTTCCTGGTCACTCACGACGTGAAGCCTACGGTATTGTCGACCTGGTTGTTGTGCGCCGGATTGGCGGAATGGCAGACGCGGAGCACTCAAAATGCTCTGTCCGTGAGGGCGTGTGGGTTCGAGTCCCACATCCGGCACCAGCCCCGGCGCGAACGAGCACCAGCCCTGTCGTGACCGTGCCGACGAGATGTGGCTCGCCTTGCCTCGTCCGGCCGTCGAGGCGACACGCCGACACGAGTTCTGCTCAGAGGGTGTGCCCGCGGGCCTCCGTGCACTACGCTGATGGAACTGGTTGTTGTGTTACGCATTTGTATCTCGCGACGTGCCGGAGGCCTCCTCTCACCGAGAGGGGTTCCGACGGTGGCGTCGTTCTCAGAGGGAGCGGACAAAAAGGCACCGCGACGAGCGATCTCGAAATCGGGATCGACAACTCTGATTGAAGGAAATAGAAAAATGGCAACAGGCACCGTTAAGTGGTTCAACTCCGAAAAGGGCTTCGGCTTCATCACCCCCGACGACGGAACCACTGACGTCTTCGCGCACTTCTCCGCGATCGCCGGCGACGGCTACCGCAACCTGGAAGAGAACCAGAAGGTCGAGTTCGACACGGCTCAGGGCAACAAGGGCCTCCAGGCCGAGAACATCCGCGTCATCTGACTCGGTGGCGTCCTCGTGACGCCGTCAGTCGGCGGGCTCGCCCGCCACTGAACCGAAAGCCCCGATCCGCTCACGCGGGTCGGGGCTTTCTCCGTCCCCGGCACGAGTGCGAGAGATCGTGACGTCAGGGCAGGGGAAAGCCGAGGAGGCGCGCCACCGGTTCGTAGTCCCGGCTCGCCGTCCGGTAGGCGGACTCCCACTCGGCCATTCGTGCTCCGGCCTCGCGGGGGTCGGTGAACCGGTCGTCGTCACCGCCACCGGCGACGAGGGCTTCTCGGGCGTCGCGGTACCGGCTGGTCAGGGTCGACCAGAGGACGAGTTCGTCCCCGGTGGAGTCCTCGGGAGCCGCGCGGGCCACGTCCCAGGGGACCTCGACGGCCGGAAGGCGTCGATCCGACGGATTCGGGGCCTCGACCGCTGCTACCTGGTCGCCCGCTCCCTCGTGGAAGATCGTCCGGGTCCCGATGGCGAGCACGGCACCGACCCCGGCACCCAGGACGAAGACGAGCGACAGTGCCCAGAGGCCGTCGACCCGCCACACGGTCGCGGCCACTCCCCCGAGGAACGAGCCGCCGACGAGGGCACCGAGAGCCGCCCACCGGCCCGGCCCCGCGCCTCCTCGGCTGGTCTCCCGGATCTCGGGGCCGAGGCTGCGTCGCGTCTCGGCCACGCCGTGACCGCTCCACGACGGTACGACGTACAGACGGGCCTCGAATACGAAGCACGAGGGGTGTCGGGCGTCCACGGACATGCCGTGAGCGTACGCCCCGCCGACACGACGAAGCCGGGACGATCCGATGGGATCGCCCCGGCTTCGCCAGAGATGTCGCGGTGTGTCAGGGCTGCGACGCGTAGGCCGGGGCGGCCTCGCCGTGGGCGTCGCCCACCCGATGCACCCGGAGGTCGTTCGTCGAACCCGCGATCCCGGGAGGGGACCCGGCGATCACGATGACCTTGTCGCCCGACTCGGCGAGATCGTTGCCGAGCAGGATGTCGTCCACCTGCGCGAACATCGCGTCGGTGTGCGTGACGGTCTCGACCAGGTAGGACTGCACACCCCAGCTGATCGCCATGCGGCGTCGGATGGCCTCGTTGGGCGTGAAGGCCAGGATGGGGATCGAGTGGCGCAGACGCGACATGCGACGGACCGAGTCACCAGACTCGGTGAAGACGCAGAGGAACTTCGCCTGGACGAACTCGGCGACGTCGGCCGCGGCCAGCGTGATGGCGCCGCCCTGGGTGCGGGGACGGGTGCCCAGCGGGGGGATGCGCTCGAGACCGTGCTCTTCGGTGGAGGCGACGATGCGCGCCATGGTCTGCACCGTGATGACGGGGTACTCGCCGACGCTCGTCTCGCCCGAGAGCATGACCGCGTCGGTGCCGTCGAGGACGGCGTTGGCGACGTCGGAGGTCTCGGCACGCGTGGGGATCGGGCTCGAGATCATCGACTCGAGCATCTGGGTGGCGACGATGACCGGCTTGGCCATGCGACGCGACAGCTCGACCGCGTGCTTCTGCACGATGGGCACGGCCTCGAGGGGCAGCTCGACGCCGAGGTCGCCGCGGGCGACCATGATGCCGTCGAACGCGTCGATGATCGCCTCGAGGTTGTCGACGGCCTGGGGCTTCTCGATCTTCGCGTAGACGGGGACCTTGCGGCCCTCTTCGGCCATGATCTCGTGCACGCGCACGACGTCGTCCGCGTCACGCACGAACGAGAGGGCGATCAGGTCGGCACCCAGCTGGAGGCCCCAGCGCAGGTCGGCCTCGTCTTTGTCGGAGAGGGCGGGGACGTTGACCGCCACGCCCGGGAGGTTGATGCCCTTGTTGTTCGAGACGGTGCCGGCGACGACGACCTCGGTCGTCACGACGGTCCCGTCGGTCTCGAGGACGCGGAGCTTGACGCGGCCGTCGTCGATCAGGAGCGGGTCACCCGCCTTGACGTCGTCGGGAAGACCCTTGAACGTCGTGCCGCAGATCTCTTTGGAGCCCAGGATCTCGTCGGTGGTGATCTTGAAGACGTCGCCGACCTCGAGATCGTGCGGGCCGTCGGCGAACTTGCCGAGACGGATCTTGGGGCCTTGCAGGTCGACGAGGACCGCGACGGCGCGACCCGAGTCGGCGGACGCCTGGCGGACGTTCGCGTAGACGCCCTCGTGGACGTCGTAGCTGCCGTGGCTGAGGTTCATGCGGGCGACGTCGACGCCGGCGTCGATGATCGCCCGGATGTCGTCGTAGCTCGACGTCGCCGGCCCGAGGGTGGCGACGATCTTTGCGCGTCTCATGTGTTCCGTTCGTGTGGGGGGGAAAGGGGGTGGGACGACTACAGCCCGACTCCCACCCTATTCCCGTCGGAAGGCCGGATCAGACCGAGATGGACCGATCGGTGGGCTTCACCGGGAAGGGCAGCACGGTCTCGCCCTCGAGGTAGGCGTCGACGGCCGAGGCGGTGGCCCGACCCTCGGCGATCGCCCAGACGATGAGCGACTGTCCGCGACCGGCGTCACCGGTCACGAAGACGCCGGGCTCGCCGGTCTCGTACGTGGCGCCGCGCTCGAGGGATCCGCGACCGTCGAAGGTGAGCCGCAGCTGCTCTTCGATGGTGTCGCGCTCGGGCCCGGTGAAGCCGAGCGCGAGGAGGACGAGGTCGGCGGGGACCTCGCGCTCGGTGCCGGCCTTGGGAACCCGCCGGCCGTCGACGTACTCGGTCTCGGCGACGCGGATGGCCCGCACCTCTCCGACCTCGTTCGTCAGGAACTCGACCGTCGAGGCCAGGAAGACCCGCTCGCCGCCCTCTTCGTGGGCACTGGACACCTCGAACAGCGTGGGGAACATCGGCCACGGCTGGGCCTCGGGGCGTTCTTCGGGCGGCTGCTGACCGATCGCGAGGTTGGTCACCGAGAGGGCACCCTGACGGTGTGCGGTGCCGATGCAGTCCGCACCGGTGTCGCCGCCGCCCAGGACGACGACGTGCTTGCCCTCGGCCGTGATCTGGTCGGCCACCGTGTCGCCCGCGCCGGCCTTGTTCTGCTGCACGAGGTAGTCCATGGCGAAGTGGATGCCGGACAGGTCACGTCCCGGGATGGGCAGGTCGCGGGGAACCGTGGCCCCCGTCGCGACGACGACGGCGTCGTAGCGGGCCCGGAGGTCGTCCCAGGCGATGTCGCGGCCGATCTCGACCCGGGCGCGGAAGCGCGTGCCCTCGGCCTGCATCTGGGCGATGCGCTGCTCGAGTTGCTTCTTCTCCATCTTGAAGTCGGGGATGCCGTAGCGCAGGAGACCGCCGATGCGGTCCTCGCGCTCGTACACGGCGACCGTGTGGCCCGCGCGGGTGAGCTGCTGGGCGGCGGCGAGTCCGGCGGGGCCCGAACCGACCACCGCGACCGTCTTGCCGGTCAGGCGCTCGGGCGGGTGCGGGGTGACCCAGCCGTTGGCGAAGGCCTGGTCGATGATCGAGACCTCGACCTGCTTGATCGTCACCGGGGGCTGGTTGATGCCCAGCACGCAGGAGGACTCGCACGGCGCGGGGCAGAGACGACCCGTGAACTCGGGGAAGTTGTTGGTCGCGTGCAGACGCTCGATGGCCTGACGGCCCTCGCCGCGCCACATGAGGTCGTTCCACTCGGGGATCAGGTTGCCCAGCGGGCAGCCCTGATGGCAGAACGGAACACCACAGTCCATGCAGCGGCCCGCCTGACGACGCAGCTCACCGCTTTCTTGTTGCTCGTAGACCTCTTTCCAGTCCATGAGCCGGACCGACACGGGTCGGCGCTTGGGCAGCTCGCGGGACTGCGTCTTCAGGAAGCCTTTGGGGTCAGCCACCGGTCACCTCCAGGATTCTCTTCCATGTCTCGTCGCCATCGGGGTCGAGACCCTCGTCGACGGCCGTCTGCCGGGTGGCGAGGACGGCGGCGTAGTCGCGGGGCAGCACCTTGACGAACTCGGCCACCGTGGCGTCGAGGTCGTCGAGCATGCGCTGAGCCACGGGTGATCCGGTCTCGGCCAGGTGCCGTTGCAGCAGATCGGTGAGGATCTCGACGTCGGCGCTGCCGAGCGGGTGGAGTTCGAGTTCACCCGAGGTGAGCGCCTCGGCGTTGACCCGTTCGGGCTTGAGCCGGTGCACGTAGGCCGTGCCTCCCGACATGCCCGCACCCAGGTTGCGGCCCGTGTCGCCCAGGATGACGGCGAGGCCGCCCGTCATGTACTCGAGCGCGTGGTCGCCCACGCCCTCGGCGACCGCGCTGGCCCCGGAGTTGCGGACCAGGAAGCGCTCCCCCACGATGCCGCGCAGGAACATGCTGCCCTGGGTGGCACCGTAGCCGATGACGTTGCCGGCGATGACGTTCTCCTCGGCGGCGAACGCGCTGCCGCGGGGCGGGCGCACGACGACGTTGCCGCCGGAGAGGCCCTTGCCCACGTAGTCGTTGCTGTCGCCCTCGAGTCGCAGCGTGATGCCGGAGGGCAGGAAGGCGCCGAGCGACTGACCGGCCGAACCGCTGAGGTTGATCTCGATGCTGCCGTCGGGCAGCCCGTGCTCGCCGTGTCGCAGGGTGACCTCGTGCCCGAGCATGGTGCCGACCGCGCGCTCGGTGTTGCGGATGGGCAGGGTGATCTCGACGTGTCCGCCGTTCTCGAGCACGTCGGCGCTGCGCTCGATCAACTGGACGTCGAAGTGCTCGTCGAGGCCGTGGTCCTGCGTGGTGTGGTTGCGGCGGGGCTCGTCGTCGGCGAAGGTCGGCCCGACCAGCACCGGGGCGAGGTCGAGACCCGAGGCCTTCCAGTGGTCGACGGCGCGGTCGACGTCGAGGACGTCCGTCCGGCCGATGGCCTCGTCGAGGCTGCGGAACCCAAGGGCGGCCAGGTACTCGCGCACCTCCTGAGCGAGGAACTCGAAGAAGTTGACGACGAACTCGGGCTTGCCCGAGAAACGGGCACGGAGCTCGGGGTTCTGCGTCGCCACGCCCACCGGGCAGGTGTCGAGGTGGCAGACCCTCATCATGATGCAGCCCTCGACGATGAGCGGCGCCGTCGCGAAGCCGAACTCCTCGCCGCCGAGCAGAGCGGCGATGAGGACGTCGCGACCGGTCTTCATCTGACCGTCGACCTGCACGACCACACGGTCGCGCATCCCGTTCAGCATCAGGGTCTGCTGGGTCTCGGCCAGGCCGATCTCCCAGGGCGTGCCCGCGTGCTTCAGCGAGTTCAGCGGACTGGCGCCGGTGCCCCCGTCGTGACCGGACACGAGCACGACGTCGGCCAGGGCCTTCGTGACCCCCGCCGCGACGGCACCGATGCCCGACTGGCTCACGAGCTTGACGTGGACGCGGGCCTTGGGGTTGGCGCGCTTGACGTCGAAGATGAGCTGCTTCAGGTCTTCGATCGAGTAGATGTCGTGGTGCGGCGGCGGCGAGATGAGGCCGACGCCCGCCGTGGCGTGGCGGGTGCGCGCGACCCAGGGGTAGACCTTGGTCGGCGGCAGCTGACCGCCCTCGCCGGGCTTGGCGCCCTGCGCCATCTTGAGCTGGATGTCGGTGGCGTGCGTCAGGTACATGCTCGTGACGCCGAAGCGGCCCGAGGCCACCTGCTTGACCGCGCTACGGCGCTCGGGGTCGAGCAGTCGGTCGACGTCCTCACCGCCCTCGCCGGTGTTGGACTTCCCGCCGAGGCGGTTCATCGCGATCGCGAGCGTCTCGTGGGCCTCTTGCGAGATCGAGCCGTAGCTCATCGCCCCTGTCGAGAACCGCTTGACGATCGCCTCGATGGGCTCGACCTCGTCGAGCGGTACGGGCGGCCGCACGCCGTGCTTGAGCCTGAACAGCCCGCGCAGCGTCATCAGCTGCTCGGCCTGGTCGTCGACCAGCTTGGTGTACTCACGGAAGATGTCGTAGCGGCGCGTGCGCGTGGCGTGCTGCAGCCGGAACACGGTGTCGGGGTTGAAGAGGTGACGAGGACCCTCGCGGCGCCACTGGTACTCGCCGCCCGTGGCCAGCCGCTCGTGGGCGATGACGGAACCGTCGCTGGGGTAGGCGCTCGTGTGACGCTGCTTGTTCTCGGCCGCGATGACGTCGATGCCGACGCCGCCGAGCATCGACGAGGTGCCGGTGAAGTAGGTGTCGACGAACTCCTGGCTGAGGCCCACGGCCTCGAACGCCTGCGCCGCGGCATAGCTCGACACGGTCGAGATGCCCATCTTCGACATGATCTTCAGCACGCCCTTGCCGAGCGCCTTGATCAGGTTGTGCACGGCGTCCTCGGGGCTCAACCCCGTGATCATGCCCGCGCGCACGAGGTTCTCGCAGGTCTCCATCGCGAGGTACGGGTTGACCGCGGACGCGCCGTAGCCGATGAGGGTGGCCACGTGGTGCACCTCGCGCACGTCGCCGGCCTCGACGATCAGGCCGACCTTCATGCGGTTCTCGGTGCGGATCAGGTGGTGGTGCACCGCGGCGATCATGAGCAGCGACGGCACGGGGGCGAAGTCGGCGTTCGAGTCGCGGTCGGAGAGCACGATGAACTCGGCGCCCGCCTCGATGGCGTCGTCCACCTCGTTGCACATGGCGGCGATGCGCTTCTCGAGCGCCCGCGGGCCCTTGTCCGCCCGGTAGAGCCCACGGATGGTCGACGTCTTCCGGGACCCGGGGCTCGGGTCGATGTGTTGGATCTTCGCGAGCTCGTCGTTGTCGATGACCGGGAAGTCCAGGATCACCTGACGGGCGTGCTCGGGGGTCGCGGCGAGCAGGTTCCGCTCGGGACCGAGGCCCAGCTTGAGCGACGTGACCACCGACTCGCGGATCGAGTCGAGCGGGGGGTTCGTCACCTGGGCGAACTGCTGCGTGAAGTAGTCGAACAGGAGGCGCGGGCGCTCCGACAGGACGGCGATCGGCGTGTCGCTTCCCATGGCCCCCAGGGGCTCCGCACCGGTCTTCGCCATCGGGGTCAGCAGGATGCGGACCTCTTCTTCGGTGTACCCGAAGGTGCGCTGACGCCGGGTGACGGACGCGGGCGTGTGCACGATGTGCTCGCGCTCGGGCAGCTCGGAGAGGTGGATGCGCCCCTCGGCGAGCCACTCGCCGTACGGCGCGGCCGTGGCGAGGTCACGCTTGATCTCGTCGTCCTCGATGATGCGCCCGGCCTCGGTGTCGACCAGGAACATCTTGCCGGGGCGGAGCCGACCCTTGCGGACCACCTTGGCGGGGTCGACGTCGATGACGCCGATCTCGCTCGCGAGGACCACGAGGCCGTCGTCGGTGACGAGGTAGCGGCCCGGTCGCAAACCGTTCCGGTCGAGGGTGGCACCGACGTGCGTGCCGTCGGTGAACGTGATGGCCGCCGGGCCGTCCCACGCCTCCATGAGCATGGAGTGGTACTCGTAGAAGTCGCGCAGGGTGGGGTCGATGTCGACCTGGTTCTCCCAGGCCTCGGGCACCATCATCATGACGGCGTGCGGCAGCGACCGGCCGGTCAGGCTGAGCAGTTCGACGACCTCGTCGAACGACGCCGAGTCACTCGCCCCCGGGCTGACGATCGGGAGGATGGGCTTGAGGTCGCCGATCAGCTCGTTCTCGAGCTGGGACTGACGGGCGCGCATCCAGTTGCGGTTGCCCCGCACCGTGTTGATCTCGCCGTTGTGCGCGATCATGCGGAACGGTTGCGCCAACGGCCAGGACGGGAACGTGTTCGTCGAGTAGCGAGAGTGCACGATGGCGAGCTTCGACGCGAAGCGCTCGTCGCTCAGGTCGGGGTAGAACGGCTCCAGCTGCAACGTGGTGACCATGCCCTTGTAGACCATGGTCCGGCTGCCCAGCGAGGTGAAGTAGGCCGAGAGCTTGCGCTCGGCACGCTTGCGCAGCCGGAACGCCTGGCGGTCCAGCGCGACACCGGCGAGCGGGACGCCGTCGGCGTCGTGGTGCCTGCTGGCGACGAAGAGCTGCTCGAAGGCGGGCATGGCGTTCCGCGCGAGAGTGCCCAGCTCGTCGGGTCGGACGGGGACCTCGCGCCAGCCGAGCACGTCGAGGTGCTCGAGGTCGGCGATGCGCTCGATGCCCGTCTTCAGCTCGGAGCGCTCCTGCTCGTCGAGAGGCAGGTAGGCGATGCCCACCGCGTACTGACCTGCCGGCGGCAGGTCGAAGTCGACCTCGTGGCGGAGGAACTCGTCCGGCACCTGGCAGAGGATGCCCGCACCGTCGCCGGTGCCGGCGTCGGAGCCGACGGCGCCTCGGTGCTCGAGGTTCCGAAGGGCTCGGAGGGCGGTGTCGACGATGTCGTGGCCAGGGGTTCCGCGGAGGGTCGCGACCATGGCGAGGCCGCAGGCATCCTTCTCGTTGCGCGGGTCGTAGAGGCCGCTGGCCTCGGGGACCGTGCTGAACTGCTGGTGTGCTGGCGTGAGAGCCATGGAATCCGTCCTCACGAAGAGATCCGACAGGGGGCGGGACGACGTCGGCCCGAGGTGCCTCACGAGGCCGCGGTCTGTGGCGGCCCCGACTCGGCGGGAGAGGTCGGCTCGTGGCGACCGTGGGCGTGCACGCCGGCAGGAGGGGCCGACTGCGCTCGATCTTACGAGGCGCGGGTGCGTGCACAGAACCGTGTCGCGGGCGGATCGTTCGCACCGGGATGGGGTGGAGAGGATCGGGCGCCACGACGGTGGGGCGCCGGGCCCGCGGTCGTCGTGGAGTGGACGACCTAGGGACGCGGTGAGCGATCGGTGTTGTCGTCCGATGCGCCGACGGTGACCAACTCGGGTTCGTCGTTCTCCGTGTACGTGTCGTCGGAGTCTACAGCAGACGCCCGCTCGCTCGGTGCGCGACCGGGCACGTAGGGGCCGGGGACGGTGCCTGTGTGACGACGTGCGGCGACGACGAAGAGGACGATGCCGAGGACGACGGCGAAGAAGCTCATCCACACGTTCGTCCGGATGCCGAAGAACAGGAGGCTGGGATCGGTGCGGATCGACTCGAACCAGGCGCGGCCGATGCCGTACCAGACCAGGTAGAAGGCCAGCGACCGACCCCACTGCATCGGGGCCTTCTTCTCGAGGAGCAACAGGATCGCGACCCCGGCGAGCATCCAGACGATCTCGTACAGGAACGTGGGGTGGAAGAGCGTGCCCTCGGGCAGGCCGGTCGGGTAGGCAGCGTTCGTCGACTCGATCTCGAGGCCCCAGGGCAGGTCGGTCGGCATGCCGAAGAGCTCGTGGTTGAACCAGTTGCCGAGGCGACCGAAGGCCTGCGCGACGAGCAGCCCGGGGGCGAGGGCGTCGGCGAACACCGTGAACCGCAGACCGGTGAAGCGGCAGCCGAGCCAGACGCCCACGGCACCCAACAAAAGAGCTCCGTAGATGGCGAGGCCGCCTTCCCACACGAACAGGACGTGGATGTACTGGTCGGGCGACGAGAAGTAGTCCGCCGGGTGGGTGATGACGTGGAAGAGGCGTCCCCCGGCGATGCCGAAGATCACGGCCCAGATGGCCACGTCGATGACGATGCCCTTCTCGGCGCCCTGCCGGTTGAGGCGGTGGTTCGTGATGATGACCGCCGCGACGATGCCGACGAGGATGCAGATGGCGTAGGCGTGGATGCGCAGCGAGCCGGGCAGCGAAGCCCCGAAGGTCGAGTTCAACCAGGCGGTGACGTCGAAGTACTGCCAGGCGGCCGACGGGCTCGGGATGCTCAGGGGAACGAACACGGGCGTGGTGCCTTTCGGAGGGGTGCGGGGCGTCGGTCACCCGACGGATGACGACTCTAGCGCGAGGGCGTCGGCCCCGAGGGGGTCAGGAAGCGGACGGGGCCGCGCCGGACGAGAGGTCGGCGGAGACCTCGGCGAGGCGTTCGACCCCGCCGTCGGCGAGGGCGCGCACGAAGGCCGAACCGATGATGGCACCGTCGGCGTATTCGAGCACTTCCCGGACCTGCTGGGCGGTGGAGATGCCGAGGCCGACACAGGCGTTCTCGACGCCCACCTCGCGGAGTCGGGCGACGAGGGTGCTCGCCGCTGCGTCGACGTCGGTGCGGGCACCCGTGATGCCCATCGTCGAGACGGTGTAGACGAAGCCGCGGCTGCTCGCGACGGCCTGTCGGAGGCGCGATTCGCTGGACGACGGAGCTGCCAGGAACACACGGTCGAGATCGGCGGCCAGGGCGGCGGACATCCACGCGTCGGCTTCGTCGGGGATCAGGTCGGGGGTGATGAGCCCGGCACCGCCCGCGGCCGCGAGGTCGTCGGCGAAGCGCTGGACGCCGTACTGCTCGACCGGGTTCCAGTAGGTCATGGGGATGACGGGGGTGTCGACGCGCGAGGTGATCTCGCGGATCGCCGTGAAGACGTCGCGCACGCGGAACCCTTCGGCGAGGGATCGCTGCGTCGCGGCCTGGATCACCGGCCCGTCCATCACCGGGTCGGAGTACGGGATGCCCAGCTCGATGACGTCGATGCCGTTCTCGGCCATCGCCACCGCGGCCTCGATGCTCGTGTCGAGGTCGGGGAACCCGACGGGCAGGTACCCCACGACGGCACCGCTCCCGGCATCTCGCCGAGCCCGGATCGCGTCGCCGACCTTGCTGGCGCCCTGCGCGGTCACAGCTGCTGCGCCTTCTCGTCGAGGACGCCGAAGTACCGGCTCGCGGTCGAGACGTCCTTGTCGCCACGCCCGCTGAGAGAGACCAGGATCGTCCAGTCCGGGTGCTCGAGGCCGAGCTTGATCGTGCCCGCCAGGGCGTGCGCCGACTCGATGGCCGGCATGATGCCCTCGGTCTGCGAGAGCAGACGGAAAGCCTGCATGGCCTCGTCGTCGGTGATCGGCTGGTACTCGGCTCGACCCGACTCGGACAGCCAGGCGTGCTCCGGGCCGACGCTCGGGTAGTCGAGACCTGCCGAGATGGAGTGGCTCTCGAGGGTCTGACCGTCCTCGTCCTGCATGAGGTAGGACTTGGTGCCCTGCAGGTTGCCGATGCGGCCCAGCGTGATCGAGGCCGCGTGACGGCCCGTCTCGACGCCGTCGCCGCCGGCCTCGAAGCCGAAGAGCCGGACCGAGGGATCGTCGAGGAACGCATGGAAGATGCCCATCGCGTTCGAGCCGCCGCCGACGCAGGCCGTGACGGCGTCGGGCAGCGAACCGGTCAGGTCGAGGACCTGCTGGCGGGCCTCTTCGCCGATGATCTTGTGGAAGTCGCGCACCATGGCGGGGAAGGGGTGCGGGCCGGCGACCGTGCCCAGCACGTAGTGCGTGGTGTCGACGCTGGACACCCAATCGCGCATGGCGTCGTTGATGGCGTCCTTGAGGGTGCGGGAGCCGGTCGTGACCGAGACGACCTCGGCCCCGAGCAAGCGCATCCGTGCGACGTTGAGCGCCTGGCGCTCGGTGTCGACCTGCCCCATGTAGACGACGCACTCCATGCCGAAGAGCGCGGCCGCGGTGGCCGTGGCGACGCCGTGCTGACCCGCCCCGGTCTCGGCGATCAGACGGGTCTTGCCGAGTTTGCGGGCCAGCAGGGCCTGCCCGAGCACGTTGTTGATCTTGTGCGACCCCGTGTGGTTGAGGTCTTCACGTTTCAGGATGACGCGTGCGCCGCCCGCGTGCTGGGCGAATCGCGGCACCTCGGTGATGATCGACGGCCGACCCGTGTAGGTGGCGTGCAGAGCCGTCAGCTCGGCGGCGAACTCGGGGTCGACGGCGGCGGCCTTGTAGGCCGCGTCGAGCTCGTCGAGAGCGGCCACGAGGGACTCGGGCACGAAGCGCCCACCGAACGAGCCGAAGTACGGGCCCGTCTCGTCGCGTAGTGCCATGGTCAGACCTCCAGGAAGCGGGTGATGGCGTCGGCGGGGTCGCCGTGGGTCACGAGGGCTTCGCCCACGAGCACGACGTCGGCACCCGAGCGACGGTAGTGGGCGACGTCGTCGGGAGACGAGACGGCCGACTCGGCGACGCGGGTGACGCCCGCCGGGATCGAGTCGGACAGGCGACCGAACAGGTCACGGTCGAGTTCGAAGGTCGTCAGGTCGCGAGCGTTGACACCGAGGACGGTGGCGCCGGCATCGAGGCCTCGCGACACCTCGTCGGCCGAGTGCGCCTCGATCAGGGCCGTCATGCCCAGCTGCCGCACGAGGTCGTGCAACTCGACGAGACGGGGCTGCTCGAGCCCGGCCACGATCAGCAGGACGAGGTCGGCACCGGCCGCCCTGGCCTCGAAGACCTGGTAAGCGTCGGCGATGAAGTCCTTGCGGAGGACGGGGACGTCGACGGCGGCGCGGACCGCTTCGAGGTCGGCGAGGGAACCCTTGAACTTGCGGCCCTCGGTGAGGACGCTGATCGCGCTCGCTCCCCCGGCCGCGTAGGACAGGGCCAACGACGCCGGATCGGCGATGGTGGAGAGGTGGCCTCGGGACGGGCTCGCACGCTTGACCTCGGCGATGACCTTGACGCGGTCGGCCGGGGCGAGGGCGGTGCGGGCGTCGAGGGCGGGCTCGCGCGAGAGGGCCGCCGCCTCGACGGCGGCGAACGGAAGGGACTCACGGCGTGCTGCGGCGTCGGCCACGGCACCCGCGTACAGGTCGTCGAGCACCTAGTTGTGGGCCTTCGGCACGTAGCGGTGGCCGCCGACGCCGTAACCGGCCTTCTTGAGCACGAGACCCACGACGAGTCCGACGACGACCAGGCCGGCGGAGGCCCAGACGATCCACGGGACGTCGAGGAAGAACGCCAGGGTGCCGATGGCGAAGCCGACCAGCATGATGACGACGGCGGTCCAGGCCGCGGGCGAGTTGCCGTGCCCGAGGTCGTCGGCCGTCTCGGTGTCGCGGCCCTTCGAGCCGGGGTCGACCTTCGCCGGGGCGTTCTTCAGAGGCGCGTCGCCACCGGAGGGGGTGCTCGTCGTGTTCGTGCTCACAGTGCTCCTTGGATCAGGTCGGTACGGGGGCCGAGTCTACCGGGTACGGCCCGGCTCGGTGGGGCTCGACCCGCCCTCGTCGAGGCGCGAGGGGGTGTCGGTCGGGTCGTCACCGCCCGAGAGCGCGTCCCAGGCGGCCGCGGGATCGGCCGCGGGATCTGCGGCGACGAGTCGCGTCGCGGAGTACTTGCGGGTGGCCTGGGGCCAGGCGCCCGCGAGGAGCACGGTGGCGACGCCGAGGAGCGCGGCCAGCACGCCGGCCACGAGCCCGAGCCAGGGCCAGGCCGTCGGCTCGACCGACGAGACGATGCCCCGGATCGAGTCGGTGCCGTCGACTCCCGTGGCGGTCGTCACGGCGCTGCCCGACGCGCGCACGGGGTCGGCCAGGGCCGTCGCCGTCGTGACGACGACGCTGACTCCCAGCGCCACCTGCAGCACCCCCAGGACGACGCGGAACACCCGACCGGCGATCGTGAGTGCCCCGAAGAGTGCCAGGCTGGCCAGCGAGAGGGCGGACAACGGCGCACCGGCGACGTCGCCGGCGACGTCCAGGGGCAGGTCTCCACCCTGGGGTGACGCGACGACGACGTGGAACCAGTCCTGCGTCCAGGACAGCAGGGCGAGCCCAGCGAGCAGGATGCCCGCCAGGATCGTCGTGAGCTTGAGGCGACGAGCGGGCATCAGCGGAGCCGTGTCATGGCGTTGGCGACCGCGACGGCACGCAAGGGGGCCGCGGCCTTGTTGCGCGCCTCCTGGTTCTCGGCGACAGGGTCGCTGTCGGCGACGAGTCCGGCGCCTGCCTGGACGCGGGCCACGCCGTCCTGCAGGAGGACGGTGCGGATCGCGATCGCGACGTCGGCCGAGCCGGCGAAGTCGAAGTAACCGACGACTCCCCCGTAGACGCCGCGCTGGGCCGGCTCGAGCTCGTCGATGATCTCGAGGGCCCGGGGCTTGGGGGCACCCGACAGCGTCCCGGCCGGGAAGGTGGCCCGGAACGCGTCGATGGCGTCCTTGCCGGGGGCGAGGTCGCCCTCGACGCTGGACACGAGGTGCATGATGTGGCTGAACCGTTCGACCTGCATGAACTCGGTGACCTCGACGGTGCCGGGCGTGCACACCTTGAGCAGGTCGTTGCGGGCCAGGTCGACCAGCATGAGGTGCTCGGCGCGTTCTTTCTCGTCCGAGGCGAGCTCGTCGGCGTAGCGCTGGTCCTCGTCGGGCGACGCGCCCCGGGGCTTCGATCCGGCGATGGGATGCGTGTAGGCCCGCCGTCCGTCGACCTTGACCAGCGCCTCGGGCGACGAGCCGACGATGGTGTACGGACGGCCTTGCACGTCGTCGAGCGTCACCAGGTACATGTACGGGCTCGGGTTGAGCGTCCGCAGCACCCGGTAGACGTCGAGCGGTTGGGCCGTGACCTCGTGGTCGAAGCGCTGGGAGATGACGACCTGGAAGACGTCGCCGTCGTGGATGAACTGCTTCGACCGCTGGATGGCGTGCGCGTACTCGTCGTCGGTCGAGCGTCGGGTGGGCGTGGCCTCGATCGTCAGGTCGACGTCGGACAGGAAGGCCTCGCTCGGGGCCGCGAGGCGGGACTGCAGGTCGTCGAGTCGCGACTGCGCGTCGGCCCACAGGACGTCGGGCTCGTCGGTGCCGTCGTTCAACGCGGTCGCGACGAGCAGGACGGCACCCGTGCGGTGGTCGAGGGCCACGAGCTCGGAGACGAAGCTGAGCGCCTGCGAGGGCACCGTGAACTCGGCCGGCGGCACGTCGGGCAGGTGCTCGAGCTCGCGAACGGCCTCCCAGCCGACGAAACCGACCAGGCCGCCGGTGAGGGGCGGCATCCCGTCGATGCGCGGGGTGGCCCACCGGTGGTGCAGGGCGGAGAGCACCTCGAGCGGGCGGCCCGTGGCGTCGCCCAGGGCCCGCTCGCGGTCGATGCCGTAGTCGATCCACCGGGCTTCGCCGTTGTCGGTGGTGAGCACCCCGAAGGACGAGACGCCCACGAAGGACCACCGGGACCAGATGCCGCCCTGGGCCGCCGACTCGAGCAGGAAGCTGCCGGGTCGGCCGTCGGCCAGCTTGCGGTACACCCCGACCGGGGTCTCGCCGTCGGCGAAGATGTCGCGCACGACCGGGACGACCCGATGACCGGCCAGCCGCTCGTCGAACTGGGCCCGGGTGGTCGAGGTGCGGATCGGGGCGTCAGCCACGGAGGCCTCCGGAGGGGTCGGTGTCGCCGGACGGCAGGGACGAGGAGGCGGTGGCCGGCTCGAGCGGGTCGACCTCGAAACAGGAGTGGGACCCCGTGTGGCAGGCCGCGCCGATCTGCTCGACGGTGACGAGCAGCACGTCGTCGTCGCAGTCGAGGGCGGCGGCGCGGACGAACTGCGCGTGACCGGACGTGTCGCCCTTCCGCCAGTACTCCTGACGAGACCGGGACCAGAAGGTGACGCGCCCCTCGGTGAGCGTGCGGCGGAGCGCCTCGGCGTCCATCCAGCCCATCATGAGCACGTCCTTCGTGCCCTCCTGCTGGATGATGGCGGGCAGCAGGCCCGACGCGTCGAACCGGGCACGGGCGACGACGGGCTCGACCGTCTCACGCGTCAGCTGGTCGGTCATGGTGTGCTCCTCGGTGCGGTGCGGTGCGGTGCGGTGCGGTGTCGCGTGGTGAATGCGGTCTCTGAGGAGTGACGGCCCGCCTCAGCGGACGATCGCCCCGGACCGAGCCAGCTCGTCCTTGACCTGGCCGACGGTGAGTTCGCCGTTGTGGAAGACCGAGGCCGCGAGCACGGCGTCGGCACCCGCCTCGATGGCGGGGGCGAAGTGCTCGAGTCGACCCGCGCCTCCGGACGCGACGACCGGCACCCGGCTGAGCTCGCGCATGGCGCGGACGAGTTCGAGGTCGAAGCCCTGCTTGGTGCCGTCGGCGTCGATCGAGTTGACGAGCAGTTCGCCCGCCCCGCGTTCGATGGCCTCACGGGCCCAGGTGAGCGCGTCGAGGGTCGTCTCGGTGCGGCCGCCGTGGGTCGTGACGACGAAGCCCGACGGGGTGCCGGTGGACCGCTTGACGTCGAGGGAGAGGACGACCGCCTGTGCCCCGAAGCGGTCGGCGATCTCGCCGATGAGATCGGGTCGGGCGATGGCGGCGCTGTTCACGCCGATCTTGTCCGCCCCGGCCGCCTGCAGCCGTGCGACGTCGTCGGTGGTGCGAACGCCGCCACCGACCGTCAACGGGATGAAGACCTGCTCGGCGGTCGCCCGGACGACGTCGTAGGTGGTCGACCGTTCGTCGACCGTGGCCGTGACGTCCAGGAAGGTGATCTCGTCGGCACCCTGCTCGTAGTAGGTGCGGGCCAACTCGACCGGGTCGCCCGCGTCTCGCAGGTCGAGGAAGTTGACGCCCTTCACCACGCGGCCCGCGGCCACGTCGAGGCACGGGATGACCCGGACGGCGAGGGACGCGTCCGCGGCGGCCGCGCCGGTGGCGACCACGTCGTCGGCGGCCACGGCTACAGCCTCGCGGCGTGGATCGGGCTGACCAGGATGGCCCGGGCACCGAGGTCGTAGAGGGCGTCCATGACCTGGTTCGTGTCGGACCGCGGGACCATCACGCGGACGGCGGCCCAGTCGCGATCGTGCAGCGGGGAGACGGTCGGCGACTCCATGCCGCCGGCGACGGCGGTCGCGGCGTCGAGCTTGGCGACCGGGACGTCGTAGTCCATGAGGACGTACTGCCGGGCCACGAGCACGCCCTGCAGGCGACGGTGCAGGACCGCCAGGCCGTCGACCTCGGCATCGGACGAGATGAGGACGGCGGTCGACTCGAGGATGACCGGCCCGAAGATCTCGAGCCCCGCCGCACGCAGGGTGGCACCGGTCGAGACGACGTCGGCGACGGCGTCGGCGACGCCCAGCTGCACCGCGCTCTCGACGGCGCCGTCGAGCGGCACCAGGGTCGCCGTGACCCCGTGGCTCTCGAGGAAGGAGCCGACGAGGCCGGCGTAGCTGGTCGCGACCCGAGTGCCCTGCAGTTGGCGCAGATCGGCGAAACGGCCGGGAGGGCCCGCGAAGCGGAAGGTCGAGCCACCGAAGTCGAGGGGCGCGACCTCGTGGGCCGGCGAGTGCGAGTCGAGCAGCAGGTCGCGGCCCGTGATGCCCACGTCGAGCGCGCCCGACCCCACGTAGGTCGCGATGTCGCGCGGACGGAGGTAGAAGAACTCGACGCCGTTGCGCGGGTCTTCGACGTGCAGGGTCTTGGGGTCTCGGCGACCGGTGTAGCCGGCCTCGGCGAGCATGGCGGAGGCGGTCTCGCTGAGCGATCCCTTGTTGGGCACTGCGACGCGGAGCATGGGGTTCTCTGTCTGCTGGGGTGCCGCGCGAGCGGCGTGACGAACGGGGGTGACGGAGGCCGACTCAGAGATGCCGGTAGACGTCGGCCGGGGTGATGCCCTTCGCGATCATCATGACCTGCAGGTGGTAGAGCAGCTGGGAGATCTCTTCGGCGGTCGCGACGTCGCCCTCGTACTCGGCGGCCATCCAGACCTCGGCGGCCTCTTCGACGATCTTCTTGCCGATCTGGTGCACGCCGGCGTCGAGTTCGGCCACGGTGCCCGACCCCTCGGGCCGGTCGCGGGCCTTGTCGCTGAGCTCGAGGTACAGGTCGTCGAAGGATTTCACGACGTCAAGGCTACCGTCGCGGCGGCCGCCCGGAGTGCAGCGATGTTGTCGACGGGCGACCCGCCGTAGACGGCGGACCCGGCGACCACCGTGTCGGCACCGTTCTCGACGGCGGTGACGATCGTCTCGGTCGTGATGCCGCCGTCGACCTCGAGCCAGACGTCGAGCCCGGAGGCGCGCACGGCGTCGCGGGCGCGGGCCAGCTTGGTCATCGTCTCGGGCATGAAGGACTGGCCACCGAAGCCCGGCTCGACGGTCATGACGAGGATCATGTCGTACGCGTCGAGGGTCTGGAGGTAGGGCTCGAGGTCGGTGCCCGGCTTGACCGCGACGGAGGCGCGGGCCCCGTTGCTGCGGATGGCGCGTGCCGTCGACACGGGGTCGACCGTGGCCTCGGCGGAGAAGGTGACGGAGAAGGCGCCCGTCTCGGCGTAGCGAGGCGCCCAGCGGTCGGCGTCGTCGACCATGAGGTGCAGGTCGAGCGGCACCGGGCTGACCTCGCCGAGACGCTGCACGACGGGCAGACCGAGGGTCAGGTTGGGCACGAAGTGGCCGTCCATGACGTCGACGTGCACGAGGTCGGCGGTCGAGATGCGCTGCAGGTCGCGCTCGAGGTTGGCGAAGTCGGCCGAGAGGATGCTGGGGCTGATGCGGATCGACACGGGACGAGCCTACCGTCCGGCGCGTTTCTCGATCAGGGCGACGAACATGGCGTCGGTGCCGTGACGGTGCGGCCAGAGCTGGACGAACGGTGCCGACGCCAGGTCGACGGACCGGCCGGCGATGCGCTCGACGCCCGCCGTCGCGTCGAGCAGCACGAGGTCGTCGTCGCGGCCCCGGAGCCCCGCCTCGACGACGCCGCGGGTCTCGGCCGTGTGCGGCGAGCAGGTCACGTACGCGAGGACTCCCCCGGGCGCGAGCGCGTCCAGTGCGCTGGCGAACAGGCGCGTCTGCAGGGCCGTGAGCTGTCCGACGTCGGCCGGCTGCTTGCGCCACCGGGCCTCGGGCCGCCGCCGCAGGGCCCCGAGACCGGTGCAGGGCGCGTCGAGCAGGATGCGGTCGAAGCCTCCGGGCTGTTCCGCCCCGAACCGGGTGGCGTCACCCTCGAGCACCTCGACGTCGCCGGGGACGGCCTCGAGGGCCTGTCGGACGAGACCGGCCCGGGCCGGGACGAGCTCGTTGGCGACGAGGTGGGCGCCTGCCCGGGCCGCCTCGGCGCCCAGCAGGGCGGCCTTGCCGCCGGGACCCGCGCACATGTCGAGCCAGCGTTCTCCGGGCTCGGCGGTCCGGTGACGGCTGAGCAGCAGGGCCGCGAGCTGTGAACCTTCGTCCTGCACGCGGGCGCGCCCCTCGCGGACGGCGGTCTGTTGGGCCGGGTCTCCCCCGCCGCTCGTCGCGGCGAGCGGCGAGAGGCGCCTGCTCGGGGCACCGAGCTCGGAGACCTCGGCGAGCCCGGGCAGGGCGACGAGACTGACCTTCGGGGCGTCGTTGTCGGCCGACAGCAGGTCGACGAGTTCGTCCTCGCGGCCCTCGGCGGCCAGCGAGCGACGGAACGCCCGCACCACCCAGGCGGGGTGAGACCACTCCGCGGCCAGACGGTCGTCGTCACCGGTCGTGCCGGCCAGGACGCGATCGCGCCACTCGTCGGGCGTCGACCGCGAGATGGTGCGGAGCACCCCGTTCACGAAGCCCGTGCCCGACCGGCTGCCCACCTGACGGGCGAGCTCGACGCTCTCGTCGACGGCGGCATGGACCGCCACCCGCGTCGAGAGCAGCTGGTGCGTGCCGAGTCTCAGGACGTCGAGGAGCGCCGGGTCGATGGCGTCGGTGCCTCGGCGGGCGGCCAGCGCGATCACGCGGTCGTAGTAGCCCCGGAGGCGCAGGGTGCCGTAGGTGAGTTCGGTCGCGAGCCCCGCGTCCTGTGCTCCGAGACGGGCCCGGACGATGCGTTGCGGCAGCAGGAGGTTCGCGTAGGCGTCGTCCTGCTCGACGGCCCGGAGGACGTCGAGGGCGACCTGGCGGGCGGGCTGGACTCGGCTCATGAGGCGCTCTCCGTGTCGGTGGAGGTGTCGGTGTCGGTGTCGGGCCGGGGGGCCTCGGTGGGCGGGGTCACGCGGCGCTCGACCCCGCCGGGCAGCCCTCGCCACCAGTCGGCTGCCGACATCTCTTTCTTGCCCGCCGGTTGCACGCGGACGAGCTCGACGGGCGAGGAGGCGGTGCCCAGCAGCACACGGCGGCCCCGGGACTCGAGGCGACCGGCCTCGAGAGGTGGCTCGTCGACCGACGTCACCCGCGCCTCCGTGATCTTGAGGACCGTGCCGTCGAGGTCGACGCGGGCACCGGGCTCGGGCGTCACGCCGCGGAAACGGTCGATCAGCTCGGCCGCCGGACGCGAGACGTCGAGGACGCCGTCGGCGAGGGTCAGCTTGGGGGCGAGCGTGACCTCGCCGGTCTGAGCCGTCGACACGGCCGTGCCGTCGGCGAGGCGAGCGACGACGTCGACCAGCAGGTCGGACCCGGACTGCGCGAGTTCGGCGAGGAGCACTCCCGCGGTCTCGGTGCCGTCGAGACGGCGTTCGAGGGAGCCGTAGACGTCCCCCGCGTCGAGCTCGGGGACGAGCTGGAACACCGCCGCGCCCGTCACGACGTCGCCCGCCATGAGCGACCGCTGGACGGGAGCCGCACCGCGCCAGGCGGGCAGCAGGGAGAAGTGCAGGTTGACCCAGCCGAGGCGGGGCGCACCGAGCAGGGGCTCACGCAGCAGGGCGCCGTAGGCCACGACGACGCCGAGGTCGGGATCGAGCGCCGAGAGCTCGGCCGTGACCTCGGGTGTGATGCGTCGGGCCTTCACGACGCGGAGACCGAGGCGGTCGGCCTCGACGGCGACGGGGGTGGGGGTCAGGACGCGTTTGCGTCCTTGGGGGGTGTCGTCGCGGGTCAGCACGGCGACGACCTCGTGAGGGCCGTCGGCGAGGGCGGTGAGCGAGGGCACGGCAGCGGCGGGGCTGCCGGCGAAGACGAGGCGCATGGGGTTCCTGGCGGGTCAGTCGGCGAACGGCTCGACGTCGTCGAACCGCACTCTGAGTGTAGGGACGGCGCGTGCGCGCTTCTGACCGAGCGCCTTGCGTCGGTCCGTGGCCGCACGGATGACCTGGGAGCGAAGGGCCTGGGCCACGTCGTGACCCCGCGAGTAGTCGAAGCGGACGATCGCACGAACCCCGGCGGACTCGACGTCCACCGGGCCGAGGGTCTCGGATCGGACCTCGTCGGGCAGGTCGTCGAGCGCCCGCGCGACGGTGTCGACCGTGCCGGTCACGGTTGCCACGCGGACGGCCGGCGGGAAGCGCAGGACGCGGCGATCGGCGAGCTCGGCGGAGACGAACCGGGCGAGCTCCCACGTGGCCAGGGCGGAGGCGATGGCGCCGCCCACCCCGACCAGCACGACCGGGGCCCGTCGTGCGGCCAGCGCCGTGGCGTTGGCCCACCAGCGGAGGCAGTCCTCGGCGACGCGGAGGCTCTCGCGCGCGAGCATGCGTTCGCCGTCGAGCAGCAGCACGGCTCGGTAGCCACCCGGGGCGACCGGCTCGGCCCCGCGGGTCGCGACGACGATGGCCGGGTCGGCGTCGACGTGGGTCAGGGCCCGGGTGCCGTCCGACACGATGATGCGGACCCCGGGGAACGCCTTGCCGAGCTCGTCGGCCGTCCGCGAGGCACCGGTGCCGACGGCCCGCATGCGCGTGCCCTCACAGGTGCGGCAGTGCCACGAGACGGCCAGGGCGCCGCACCAGGCGCAGGCCGGGGTCACCCCGCGCTCGCGCTGCTGGAGGGGGCCGTTGCAGCGCAGGCAGCGCGCGGTGTCGCCGCAGTCGACGCAGGCCAGACGAGGCGAGTAGCCCGGTGAGGCGACCTGGATCAGCACCGGCCCGTGCTCGACCGCGGCCCGCGCCTCGGCGTAGGCCGAGGAGGGGATCCGGGCCTGCGCCGCGAAGCCGTCCGTGGCCGCCTGACGCACGGTCGGCACGACCCGGGGCTGGTAGCGCGGATCGGGACGCACCTCGGCCAGGAAGCCGATCTCGACGAGGCGCTGGACGTCGGTGCTGCGGGAATGGCCGAGGAACACCAGAGCGGTGTCTTGCTGTGCTTGTCGGAGCAGAGCGGTGTCGCGGGCGTGCACGTAGGGGGCGAGCGGCTCGCCGAAGGACGGGTCGCCGTCGTCGAACACCACGACGACCCCGAGCCTGGCCGAGGGCGCGAGCAGGACGGAGCGATTGCCGACCACGACCACGGGCTCGTCGCCCCGGGCACGGAGCAGCGCGCGGTACCGGTCGGCGTTGGACTGCCGGGAGTCGAGCCGCACGACGCGGTCGGGCGGGAGGACGGCCGTGAGGGCCTGGAGGACGTGCTCTTCGTCACGGTAGTCGGGGACGGCGACCACGGCGTTCTCGCCTGCGGCGACGGCGACCGCGGCGAGCTGGGCGGCCGTCAGCGCCCAGTGACCCACCCATGCTCCGTCGGGCAACTCGACCAGCAACGGCACGGCGTCGACGGCCGCGCGACCACGGGCAGCGACGAGCCCGGCGAGGTCGGTCGAGCGGTAACCCACGACGACCGGGATGGGATCGTCGTCCCCGACGGGCGGCGCGGCGTCCACGGCTGGGGGCGCGGCGTCCGCGGGTGGCGGCGCCGGGTCGGCGGGTTCCTGTGGCGGCGAGGACGGGTTCTCGGCGGCGGCCAGGTACGCCTTCTCGACCCGGACCTGGCGCGGAGGGACCGCGAGCCGCACGACGTCGCTGGCGGATCCGCCGGCCCGGTCGGCCACGGCACGCGCCAGGCGCCACACCTCGGGTGCCAGGACCGACACGGTCGACACGACGTCCTCGATCTCGGACAGGTCACCACCGTGCTCGGACGACGACGCGACCTCGACGACGAATCCGTCGGCGATGCGTCCGGCCGAGCGGAGGGGGACCTTGACGCGGATGCCCGGGGCGACCTGGTCGCGCAGCCGCTCGGGCACGGCGTAGTCGAACAACCGGTCGAGCTGGGGCAGGGGCGATTCGACCATCACCCGGACGACGCGCGGGCCGGCCTCGACGACCGCATCGGCGACCCCCGCCACGATCAGAGCCCGGCGGCGGCCCGGAGGGCGTCGACGCGGTCGAGCGCCTCCCAGGTGAATTCGGGCAGGTCGCGACCGAAGTGACCGTAGGTCGACGTCGCCGAGTAGATCGGCCGGAGCAGGTCGAGGTCGCGGATGATCGCCGCCGGGCGGAGGTCGAACACCGTCTCGATGGCGGCCGTGATCACGTCGTCGCCGACGTGCCCCGTGCCGAAGGTCTCGACGTACAGGCCGACGGGGGCGGCCCGCCCGATGGCGTAGGCCACCTGGAGTTCGAGCCGGTCGGCGAGGCCGGCGGCGACGGCGTTCTTGGCCACCCAGCGCATGGCGTACGCGGCGGAGCGGTCGACCTTCGAGGGGTCCTTGCCCGAGAACGCACCCCCGCCGTGACGGCTCGCGCCGCCGTAGGTGTCGACGATGATCTTGCGGCCGGTGAGGCCGGCGTCGCCCTGTGGGCCGCCGATCTCGAACCGGCCGGTCGGGTTGATGATGAACCGCGTGTCGGCGGACGAAAGCCCGGCCTCGTCGAGGACGGGGCGGATGACGTGCTCGATGACGTCGGACTCGAGCTGTTCGCTCGAGACCGCGGGTGAGTGCTGCGTCGACAGGACGACCGTGTCGACCGTCTTGGGCACGACCCCGTCGTAACCGACCGTCACCTGGGTCTTGCCGTCGGGTCGGAGGTAGTCGAGCGTGCCCGACTTGCGCACGGCCGCGAGACGCTCGGCCAGCCGGTGGGCCAGCCAGACCGGGAGCGGCATGAACTGGGGCGTCTCGTTGGTTGCGTAGCCGAACATGATGCCTTGGTCGCCCGCCCCCTGACGGTTGAGCAGATCGTCGTCGCCGCCACGCGCCTCCAGGGCGGTGTCGACGCCCTGGGCGATGTCGGGAGACTGCGAGCCGATCGAGACCTCGACGCCGCAGGTGCGCCCGTCGAAGCTCACGGCGGACGAGTCGTAGCCGATGCCCACGATGAGGTCGCGCACGATCGTCGGGATGTCGACGTAGCCCTTGGTGGTGACCTCGCCGGCGACGTGCACGAGCCCCGTGGTGACCATCGTCTCGACCGCGACCCTGCTGGCGGGGTCGACCGCGAGCAGCGCGTCGAGGATGCCGTCCGAGATCTGGTCGCAGATCTTGTCGGGGTGGCCCTCGGTGACCGACTCGGACGTGAACAGTCGCAGGGAGGTCGATGCCGTCGTGGCGGGGTCGGTCGTCGTGTCGGTCAGGCTCACGGTGTTCCTCTGGGTGTCGATCGGGTGCGGACGCGATGAGGCCCCGCGGGATGGACTCCCGGGGGCCTCGTCAGATGATAGGACCGACCACCGTCAGAGAGGCTGGTCGTGTCGCCGCGCTACTCGGCGGGAGCCGCGAGCGGCTTCACCTCGAGCTTGTCCTCGTTGATCTCGTGCATGGCGACCGACAGGGGCTTGTCGTCGATCGAGCTGTCGACGAGGGGGCCGACGTTGTCGAAGAGGCTGCCCTCGTGCAGGTCGGCGTAGTAGTCGTTGATCTGACGGGCGCGCTTGGAGGCGAAGATGACGAGTGCGTACTTCGACTCGACCTTCGACAGCAGCTCGTCGATGGGGGGATCGATGATGCCCTGGTTCTTGTCGGCCATTGGTTGCTCCTCGTGTCGATGGGGGTCGGTGCCGACACCGCTCGGGACGAGCGTGGGCACCAAGATCGGGGCGCGGGTCACGCGCGGGTGCGGCCCGGTTCGGGCGCAGTCATCAATTCTACGACCTCGCGGGCCGCTTCGGCCACGTCGTGGTTCACGACACGCGCGTCGAACTCGTCCTGGGCGGCCAGTTCGACCTTCGCTGTCTCGAGTCGGCGCTGCTGTTCGGCGGCGTCCTCGGTGCCTCGACCGATGAGTCGACGGACGAGTTCGTCCCAGGTCGGGGGGAGCAGGAAGACGAGCACGGCCTCGGGCATCGCGGCCCGGACGAGTCGGGCGCCCTGCAGGTCGATCTCGAGCAGCACGCTGCGACCCTCGTTCAAGGCGGCGTCCAGCGGGGGGCGGGGCGTGCCGTAGCGGTAGGAGTTGTGGACCGTGGCGTACTCGAGCAGTTCGCGGTCGCGGATCATGCGGTCGAACTCGGCGTCGTCCACGAAGTAGTAGTGGACGCCGTCGACCTCGCCGGGTCGCGGGGCACGGGTCGTCGCGGACACGCTGAGGTGCACGTCGGGGTAGTTCTCGCGGATGTACGTCGAGACGGTGCCCTTGCCCACGGCCGTGGGGCCGGCCAGGACGACCAGCCGGGACCGGAGGCGCCCCTTGGCCTCGCGGACGGCGAGCCAGTCGCCGAGGATGCGGCGTTGCCTGACCCCGAGCCCGCCGACCCGTTTCGACTCGGCGATGCCGAGCTCGGTCATGATGCGGGCGACGCGGGTCGGGCCGATCCCCGGGATGCTGGTGAGCAGCTCGCGGACCCGGAGGGACCCCTCGGGGCTCGTGGGTTCGCCGGCCCAGGCGGCCTCGGCGACGTCGAGGGCGCTCCGGGTGCGCGAGGCGACGGCGTTCTTGACGGCGGCGCGACCACGTCGTGCGGCCACGGCGGCGCGGGCCGCCGCGGCACGGTCGACGGGGGGCGGGGTCAGACGAGGCACGAACGCACCTCGTCGGCATCACGACGGACCGCGTCGGCGAACCCCGCCGGACCCGCCGAGAGGAGGGCACGGGAGGCGGAGACCAGCACGGCGCCGGCGGCAGGGCCGAAGAGTCGAGGGAGGTCGGCATAGGACGCGCCCTGGTGGCCGAACCCCGGGGCGAGCACCGGCGTCGTCGTCAGCCGGGCGGCGTCGATGCCGTAGTCGTCGAGGTCGACGGTCGCGCCGAGCACGAGGCCGACGCTGCCGAACGGGGCGTCGCCCGCCGTCTGGTTGTCATGGAGCACGTCGTCGACGATACCGCTCGCGACGGTGCCCTCCGCGCCGTGGGCGTCGGTCCGCACGGCCGTCTGGGTCACCAAGGCCTCGACGTTGGACGTCGCGGCCAACACGAACACACCTGCGCCGACGGCCCGTGCCCGCGTCACCAGCCCGGTCATGGACTCGAAGCCGAGATAGGGCGACACGGTCAGCGCGTCGACCCGCAACGGCGACGACCCGTCGAACCAGGCGTCACCGTAGCCGTCCATCGTCGAGCCGATGTCGCCCCGCTTGGCGTCACCGATCTGCAGCAGGCCCCGCTCGCGACCGGCCTCGAGGACGTCTTCGAGGGCTGCGAACCCCGCGGAGCCCCAGCGCTCGAAGAACGCGACCTGCGGCTTGACGATCGATGCCGAGCCGACCAGGCCGTCGACGACGCGCAGGCCGAACTCGCGCACGCCCGAGGCGTCGGACGAGAGACCCCACTGGTCCAGGAGGTAGGGGTGGGGGTCGATGCCGACGCAGAGCGGACCGTTCGCGGCGAACGCCGCCGCGAGCCGGTCGCCGAACGACGAGCTCACCGTCGGGCCGCCCGGGCGAGACCGTAGTCCTGCAGGCTCGTGACCTCGAGGTCGCTCTGCACGGCCTCGATCGATGCGACGGCCGCTCCGAGCTGCGCGATGGTCGTGAAGAGGGCCTTGTCGGCCGCCACGGTCGCCGCGCGGATCTCGTAGCCGTCCGCTCGGGCGCTCGAGCCGCTCGGGGTGTTGATCACGATGTCGACCTCGTCGGCGTTGATCAGGTCGACGACCGAGTGGCCCCCGGCGCTGAACTTGTCGACGGTGTCGGCGTGGATGCCGTTGCGCACGAGGACGGTGGCCGTCCCCTCGGTCGCCAGGATGCGGAACCCGAGTTGCTGGAGGCGCAGGACCGGCAACACGATCGCCCGCTTGTCGCGGTCGGCGACGCTGACGAAGACGGTGCCCGACGTCGGGAGCCCGCCGTAGGCGGCCGTCTGGCTCTTCGCGAACGCCCGGGGGAAGTCGCGGTCGATGCCCATGACCTCACCGGTCGAGCGCATCTCGGGGCTGAGGACGCTGTCGACGACCTGCCCCTCTTTCGTGCGGAACCGCTTGAAGGGCAGCACGGCCTCCTTCACCGAGATCGGCGAGTCGAGGGGGACGTCCGAGCCGTCCTGCTCGGGAAGCAGGCCCGTCTCCACGAGGTCGCGCACGCTGTGCCCGACCATGATCAGCGAGGCCGCCTTGGCCAGCGGGATGCCGAGGGCCTTCGAGACGAAGGGCACCGTCCGGCTCGCCCGGGGGTTGGCCTCGATGACGTAGAGCACGCCGGCCGCGATCGCGAACTGCACGTTGAGCAGACCGGACACGCCGATGCCCTTCGCGATCGCGAGGGTCGCGTCGCGGACGCGGTCGATCTCGCCCTTCCCGAGCGTGACGGGCGGCAGGGTGCAGCTGGAGTCGCCGGAGTGGATGCCGGCCTCCTCGATGTGCTCCATGATGCCGCCGACGTAGAGCTCGGTGCCGTCGTAGAGCGCGTCGACGTCGATCTCGACGGCGTCGTCCAGGAAGCGGTCGACCAGCAAGGGCGCCTCGGGGCCGATGATGGCCTGGTCCGCGACCCGCTCGAAGTAGTCGGCGAGCGAAGGGCTGTCGTAGACGATCTCCATGCCGCGGCCGCCGAGGACGTACGAGGGCCGCACCAGCACCGGGTAGCCGATCTCTTCGGCGACGGCGACCGCGCTGTCGTAGTCGGTCGCCGTGCCGTTGCGTGGTGCGAGCAGGCCGGCGGCGTCGAGGATGCCCTGGAAGAGGCCTCGTTCTTCGGCCGAGTCGATCGCGTCGGGTGTCGTGCCGAGGATGGGCACGCCGGCCGCTTCGAGCCCCTTGGACAGGCCGAGGGCCGTCTGGCCGCCGAGTTGCACGACGACGCCGACGAGCTCGCCGCTGGCGCTCTCGGCGTGGACGACCTCGAGGACGTCCTCGAGGGTGAGCGGCTCGAAGTACAACCGGTCGCTCGTGTCGTAGTCGGTCGAGACCGTCTCGGGGTTGCAGTTGATCATGATCGTCTCGAAGCCGGCGTCGCTCAGGGCGAAGCTCGCGTGGACGCACGAGTAGTCGAACTCGACGCCCTGCCCGATGCGGTTCGGCCCGGAGCCGAGGATGATCACCTTGCGGCGGTCGCTGGCCACGACCTCGGTCTCGGTGTCGTAGCTCGAGTAGTGGTACGGCGTCAGGGCGGGGAACTCCCCCGCGCAGGTGTCGACGGTCTTGAAGACGGGGCGCACGTCGAGGGCGTGGCGGTGATCGCGCACCTGCTGCTCGGAGAGGCCGCGCAACTGGCCGATCTGGTCGTCGCTGAAGCCGTGGTCCTTGGCGACCACGAGGGTGTCGGCGTCGAGCTCGGCGGCCGAGGCGACCTGCTCGGCGACTTCGTTGATCAGCACGATCTGGTCGATGAACCAGGGGTCGATCTTCGTGGCGTCGAAGACCTGCTCGGCGGTGGCACCGGCCCGCAGGGCCTGCTGCACGGTGACGATGCGGCCGTCGGTGGGCGTCGACGACAACGCGAGCAGCGCCTCCTGGTCTCCGGGTTCACCCTGCCAGTGGAAGCTCGACCCGCGCTTCTCGAGCGACCGGAGCGACTTCTGCAGCGCCTGGGTGAAGTTGCGGCCGAGGGCCATGGCCTCGCCCACGCTCTTCATCGTCGTGGTGAGCGTCGTGTCGGCCGCCGGGAACTTCTCGAACGCGAACCGGGGCACCTTGACGACGACGTAGTCGAGCGTCGGTTCGAAGGAGGCGGGGGTCACCTTCGTGATGTCGTTCGGGATCTCGTCGAGACGGTACCCGAGGGCCAGCTTCGCCGCGATCTTGGCGATCGGGAAGCCGGTCGCCTTGGACGCGAGGGCACTGGAGCGCGACACGCGGGGGTTCATCTCGATGACGATGACGCGGCCGTCCGCGGGGTCCACCGCGAACTGGATGTTGCAGCCACCGGTGTCGACACCGACGCGACGGATGATGTCGATGCTGATGTCGCGCAGGTTCTGGTACTCGCGGTCGGTCAGGGTCAACGCCGGCGCGACGGTGATCGAGTCGCCGGTGTGGACGCCGACCGGGTCGACGTTCTCGATCGAGCAGACGACGACCGTGTTGTCGGCCGTGTCGCGCATCATCTCGAGCTCGTACTCTTTCCAGCCGAGGATGCTCTCCTCGAGCAGGACCTCGGTGGTGGGGCTCTGGTGGAGGCCGTCCGTGACCATGCGGATCAGCTCGTCGCGGGTGTAGGCGAAGCCCGACCCGAGCCCGCCCATGGTGAACGAGGGTCGGATGACCAGCGGGTACCCCAGGTCTTCGGCGTACTCGACGGCCTGGTCGACGGTCGTGGCGATGTGCGACTTGGCGACGTCGGCACCGGATTCGAGCACGAGCTTCTTGAAGAGCTGGCGGTCCTCGCCCTTCTGGATGGCCTCGACCTTCGCGCCGATCAGCTCGACGCCGTGCTTGGCGAGGATGCCCTCCTCGTCGAGCTTGATCGCCGCGTTCAGGGCGGTCTGCCCGCCGAGGGTCGGCAGGATCGCGTCCGGGCGCTCCTTGACGATGATCGCCTCGAGCACCTCGGACGTGATGGGCTCGATGTACGTCGCGTCGGCGAAGTCGGGGTCGGTCATGATCGTGGCCGGGTTCGGGTTCACGAGGATGACCCGGACGCCCTCTTCGCGCAGCACGCGGCAGGCCTGGGTGCCCGAGTAGTCGAACTCGGCCGCCTGGCCGATGACGATCGGCCCGGAGCCGATCACGAGGACGGAGTTGATGTCGTCACGCTTGGGCATCAGTTGCTGCTTTCGATGTCGGAGCCGAAGTCGACGGCCTGGCCGGTCGTGCGGGCGACGACCGCGTCACGGAAGCGGTCGAAGAGATGGTTGCTGTCGTGGGGGCCCGCCGCGGCCTCGGGGTGGTACTGCACCGAGAACGCGGGGATGTCGAGGGCGCGGAGGCCCTCGACGACCTGGTCGTTCAGGCTGTAGTGGCTGACCTCCACCCGGCCGAAGCCGGCCGGCGAGTCGAGGACGCCGTCGATCGGTGCGTCGACCGCGAACCCGTGGTTCTGGCTGGTGATCTCGACCTTGTTCGTCGTCTTGTCGAGCACCGGCTGGTTGATGCCGCGGTGACCGAAGGGCAGCTTGTACGTTCCGAAGCCCAGGGCCCGGCCGAACAGCTGGTTGCCGAAGCAGATGCCGAAGTACGGCAGACCGTCGCGGAGGGCGCCCTGGAGCAGCTCGACCTGCGAGTCGCTCGCCGCCGGGTCGCCGGGGCCGTTCGAGTAGAAGAGGGCGTCGGGGGCGAGGGTGCGGAGTTCGTCGAGGGTCGTGGACTGCGGCAGCACGTGGACCTCGAAGCCGCGCTGCGCGAGGTAGCGCAGCGTCGAGGTCTTCACGCCCAGGTCGAGGACGGCGACGGATCCGATGCGGTCGCCCTCGGCCTGCAGCACGTACGGCTCGACCGTCGACACCTGACTCGACAGGTTGAGGCCGCGCATGTCGGCCCCGGCGGTGACGAGGGCGAGCTGCTCGTCGGGGTCGAGCCCGGCGTCGGGCCCGCTGAAGACCCCGCCCTTCATCGAGCCCACCTCGCGCAGACGGCGGGTCACGGCGCGGGTGTCGATGCCACGGATGCCGACGATGCCGTCGGCGACGAGCTGGTCGTCGAGGCTGCCCTGAGCGCGGTGGTTCGAGACCACGCGGCTCGCGTCCCGGACGACGTATCCGGCGACCCAGATGCGGCGCGACTCGGGGTCGGTGTCGTTCACGCCCGTGTTGCCGATGTGCGGGGCGGTCATGACGACGATCTGCCCGGCGTACGAGGGGTCGGTGAGGGTCTCCTGGTAGCCGGTCATGCCGGTCGCGAAGACGACCTCGCCGAGGGTGCGTCCGACGGCGCCGTAGGCGCGACCCGTGTACCGGGTGCCGTCGGCGAGGACCAGCACGGCCCTGTCGGTGGTGGAGGCGTCAGTCAATGGTCTTCTCCTTGGTGGTGCCGGCCCCGGGGGCCGTGGGGACGAGGGGGCGGATCGCGGCGACGACGGGGCTCGGGTCGTCGGTGATGCGCAGGTAGGTGTCGAGGTCGACGTCGCCGAGGCGCCAGCCGACGAGCACGAGGCCGTCGCGCTCGACGACCCGGTCGATGGTCCAGGTCGCGCGGTCGACGCCCCGCAACGAGGAGGCGCGGATCAGCACGGCCGGTTCGCCCGCGATCTCGAGGCGCACGCCCTCGGCGTGGACGGACACGATCGCCCGACCGCGGAACCCGAGGCCGTGGACGACGACGCGGTCGAGCGGGTCGCCGCCTCGTGACGTCGCGACGTAGAGGGCGTCGACCGCCACGACGGGGTCCGACAGGTCGTCGGGCGCCCGGTCGGGGGCGGGGATGTCGGACTGACGGCGCCCGCGGGCCCGCCAGGACCGGGCCATCAGACCGATCAGCAGCCCGACGCCGACGAGGATGAGGGCAGCGATGATCCACTGGCTCATCGGGTGGACGTCCCCTCGGTGGCGGCGAGGGCGGCGGCGCTGTCGACGAGTCGGGCCGCGTGGGCGACGACCTCGCTGTCGACGACGTGGCCGTCGACCACGGTCGCGTAGCCCTGGTGGAAGGTCGCCCGCACCTGACCGGGCAGGACGCGTCCGAGGTAGGGCGAGTTGCGGCTCTTGCCCGCGAGGTGCTCGGTCGAGAACGTGCGGGTCACCTCTCGATCGTAGAGCGTGAGCTCGGCGGGCTCGCCCACGGCGAGGGGACGCCCGTGCCCGGTCACCTGGCCGATGGCGGCCGGGGTGATCGACATCACCCGGGCCACGTCGGCCCAGCCGATCAGACCCGTGTCGACCATGGTGTGGTGGACGACCGAGAGGGCGGATTCGAGACCGACCATGCCGTTGGCGGCGGCGTCCCACTCGCAGCACTTCGCCTCGGAGGTGTGCGGGGCGTGGTCGGTGGCCACGATGTCGATCGTGCCGTCGGCCAGGGCGGCACGCAGCGCGTCGACGTCTTCCGAGCGTCGCAGCGGTGGATTGACCTTGTACCGCGAGTCGTAGCCCGACACGAGGTCTTCGGTGAGCAGCAGGTGGTGCGGGGTGACCTCGGCCGTGACCTCGATGCCGCGCGACTTGGCCCAGCGGATGACCTCGACGCTGCCCGCGGTCGAGACGTGGCAGACGTGCAGTCGGGCGCCGACGTGGTCGGCGAGCAGCACGTCGCGGGCGATGATCGCCTCTTCGGCCACCGCGGGCCAGCCGCCCAGGCCGAGCTCGGCCGACAGTGCGCCCTCGTTCATCTGGGCACCCTCGGTGAGCCGGGGCTCTTGGGCGTGCTGGGCGAGGACTCCCCCGAAACCCTTGATGTACTCGAGCGCCCGACGCATCAGCAGCGGGTCCGCCACGCAGGACCCGTCGTCGGAGAAGACCCGGACGGCGGCACGGGAGCGGGCCATGGCGCCGATCTCGGAGAGGTGGGTGCCCTTCAACCCCTGGCTGACGGCACCGATCGGGCGGACGGTCACGAAGCCGGCGCGCTCCCCCAACGCCTGCACCTGTTCGACGACCCCCGCGGTGTCGGCCACGGGCGACGAGTTCGCCATGGCGTTGACGGCGGTGTACCCGCCGGCGGCCGCCGCGCGCGACCCGGTCAGGACGGTCTCGCTGCCCTCGCCGCCGGGCTCGCGCAGATGGGTGTGCAGGTCGACGAGGCCGGGCAGCAGGAGCAGGCCGTCGGCGTCGGTGACCGTCGCGCCGGCGGCGGTGAGGCCGGTGCCGAGCTCGACGACGACGCCGTCGCGGACGACGACGTCCGTCCGGCTGCCGTCGACGGTCTCGGCGCCCCGGATGAGGTGGGTGGTGGTCACGATGCGTCCTCTCGGTCGCCGGCGAGGGTGAGGTAGAGCACGGCCATGCGGACGGCCACGCCGTTGGTGACCTGCTCGCGGACGGTCGACCGCGGCGAGTCGGCGGCCTCGTCGCTGATCTCGAGGCCGCGGTTCATCGGGCCGGGGTGCATGACGAGCGTCGACTCGGGCAGCGACCGGAACCGCATCGCGCCGAGGCCCCAGGACCGGGCGTACTCGCGCGGGTTCGGGAAGAACGCGTCGTTCATGCGCTCCTGTTGGATGCGCAACATCATGACGACGTCCGGTCGCACGTCGGCCAGCGCCTCGTCGAGGTCGTAGCGGACGTCGACGCCGAAGCGGCTGACGTCCACCGGGATCAACGTGGGAGGCGCGACCACCGTCACGTGGGCGCCGAGCGTCCGCAGCAGCCACGCGTTGGATCGGGCGACCCGGGAGTGCAGGATGTCGCCGACGATCATCACCTCGACGCCGTCGAGGTCGCGCCCTCGGCTCACCGCCCCGTGGACGCGACGACGGATCGTGAAGGCGTCGAGCAAGGCCTGCGTGGGGTGCTCGTGGGTGCCGTCACCCGCGTTGACGATGCCGGCGTCGACCCAGCCGCTGTCGGCGAGCACGCGTGGGGCACCGCTCGACGGATGGCGGATCACGATGCCGTCCGCCCCCATGGCGGCGAGGGTCTGGGCCGTGTCCTTCAGGGACTCGCCCTTCGAGACGCTCGAACCCTTCGCCGCGAAGTTGATGACGTCCGCACTGAGACGCTTGGCGGCGGCCTCGAACGAGATGCGCGTGCGGGTGCTGTCCTCGTAGAACAGGTTGACGACCGTGATGCCGCGGAGCGTCGGCAGCTTGCGCACCTCGCGGGTGGCGACGTCGGCCATGTCCTCCGCGACGTCGAGGACGCGGATCGACTCGTCACGCGAGAGATCGGCGGTGCTGAGCAGGTGCCTCATCGGTTCGCCCCCGGGGTGGTGACGGGCGCGGGGTCGGAACCCGCGCCTCCTGCGGTCGTGCCGTCGTCGATGGCCACGAGTTCGTCGTCGTCGACGCCGTGCAGTCGCACGAAGATGCGCTCGACGGTCGAGGTGGGCAGGTTCTTGCCCACGAAGTCCGCGCGGATCGGAAGCTCTCGATGCCCGCGATCGACGAGGACGGCGAGGCGGACCGCCCGGGGCCGACCGATCGAGCTCAGCGCGTCCAGCGCGGCACGGATGGTCCGGCCCGAGTAGAGGACGTCGTCGACGAGGACGACGGTCTTGCCGTCGATGCCGCCGGAGGGCACCGAGGTGGGGCGGGGCGACCGGGTGGGCTGTCGCCGGAGATCGTCGCGGTACATCGTCACGTCGACCGATCCGCCGGGCACGGTGCTGCCCGAGATGGACGAGAGGGTCGCGGCGAGACGGTCGGCGAGCACGACGCCGCGCGTCGGGATGCCCAGGACGACCAGGTCGTCGGCGCCCTTGTTGGACTCGAGGATCTCGTGCGAGATGCGCGTGAGGGCACGCGCGATGTCAGCCTGACTCAGCACGGTACGGGTGCTCAATCGGACCTCCTTCCCCGCCTCTCGGGACGGAACTTAAAGGATGTCGGTGTGGGTGGCTCAACCCTATCGGTTCGTCGTACGACCGACGAGTCGACCGGTGACGATCAGTCGGTGGTGATCAACCGGCGACCGTCAGTCGGCGGTCGCGATGCGGCCGAGCAGGCCGTTGACGAACGAGGCCGAGTCGTCGGTGCTGAGCGTCTGCGCGAGCTCGACGGCCTCGCTGATCGCCACGGCGTCGGGGATCTCGTCGTTGTGACGGAGCTCCCAGATGCCGATGCGGATGATCCCGCGGTCGAGGGTGGGCATGCGCGCGAGGGTCCAACCCTGCGAGTACGTCTCGATCAGTTCGTCGATCTCGTCGCGGTGGTCGATGACGCCCTGGACGATGTCGCGGGCGTAACCCCAGCTCGACCCGCGCTCGGGCTGGTCGAGGGCCCGTTGGGTCTCGGCGACCAGAGCGTCGGTCATGCTGATCTGACGGATGTCGGCGACATACAGGACGTCGAGGGCGCGCTTGCGCGCCTTGGTGCGTGCGCTCACCGACTAGTCGTTGACGCGGCCGAGGTAGCCGCCGTCGCGGGTGTCGACCTTGACCTTGGTGCCGGTCTCGAGGAACAGCGGCACCTGGATCTCGTAGCCGGTCTCGACGGTGGCGGGCTTGGTGCCGCCGGTCGACCGGTCGCCCTGGAGGCCGGGCTCGGTGTAGGTGACCTCGAGGATGACCGAGGCGGGCAGCTCGATGTACAGCGGGTCGCCGTCGTGCAGGGCCATCTGCACGTTCTGGTTCTCGAGCATGAAGTTCTTCGCGTCGCCGACGATCGTGGCGGGCACGTTGATCTGGTCGTAGTCGCTGGTGTCCATGAACACGTAACCGTCGGCCTCGGCGTAGAGGTACGTGTACTCGCGACGGTCGACGTTGGCGAAGTCGATCTTGGTGCCGGCGTTGAACGTCTTGTCGACGACCTTGCCCGACATCACGTTCTTCATCTTCGTGCGGACGAACGCTCCACCCTTGCCCGGCTTGACGTGCTGGAACTCGATGACGTTCCAGAGTTGGCCGTCGAGGTTGAGGACGGCACCGTTCTTGATGTCGTTGGTAGTCGCCATGCGCGGATGATCCGTTCGGGGTGGTGGGAGGTCGGCCGGAATCGGCCATCGTCGAGTGTAGCGGACGCCCTGACGGGCCGGAGGGCTACGAACCGATCTCTTGGTAGGCCGCGAAGAGCAGGCTCTGGTCGGGCCCCTGCAGCACGGTCGGCCGACCGATCTCGTCGAGGACGATGAAGCGCAACAGGCCCGCGCGGGCCTTCTTGTCACGCTGCATCGTCGCGAGCAGGGTGTTCCAGCGGCCCAGGGGGTACGAGACCGGCAGGGTCAGCGACTCGAGGATCCGCCGGTGACGGTCGACCGCCTCGTCGGACAGGCGTCCGGTCAGACGCGCCAGCTCGGCGGCGAAGACCATGCCCACCGAGACCGCGGCCCCGTGGCGCCACTGGTAGCGCTCGGCGTGCTCGACGGCGTGGCCGAGGGTGTGGCCGTAGTTCAGGATCTCGCGGAGACCCTGCTCGGTGAGGTCTTCTCCGACGACGCGGGCCTTGAGACCGATCGCCAACTCGACGACCCGTCGGAACTCGGGCGTCGTCGGGTCGGTCGCCCGGTCGACGTCGGCCTCGACGATGTCGAGGATCTCGGGTTCGGCGATGAACCCGACCTTCACGACCTCGGCGAAGCCGGCCAGGATCTCGTTCTTCGACAACGTGTCGAGGTGGTCGAGGTCGGCCAGCACCGCGACCGGCGGGTGGAAGACGCCGACGAGGTTCTTGCCCTCGGCCGTGTTCACACCGGTCTTGCCGCCGACGCTCGCGTCGACGAGCCCGAGCACGCTGGTCGGCATCTGGACGAGCGGGACGCCCCGGAGCCAGGTGCCCGCGACGAAGCCGGCCAGGTCGGTGATGGCCCCGCCGCCGAGACCGATGACGGCGTCGGTGCGGGTGAAGTCGGCCTGGCCCAGCACCTGCCAGCAGAAGGCGGCGACCTCGACGCGCTTGGCGTCCTCGGCGTCGGGCACCTCGGCGATGAGAGCCTCGTAGCCGGCCGCCACGAGGGAGTCGCGCACCTCGCCCGCCTTGCGGCCCAGCGTGGGCGCGTGGACGATCAGCACCTTCTTCGTCTGCGGGTGCAGGACGCCGGGCAGATGGCCGGTGAGTCCCCGACCGATCAGGACGTCGTAGGGGGCGTCTCCCCCGACGTGGATGGTCGTGGTGTCGGTCTCGTCGGTCATGCGGTGCCTCTCTCGGAGTCGAGCCAGGTCTCGATGTCGTCGACGACGGTCGAGACGGGCCGGTGGGACGTGTCAAACACGACGGACGCCAGGGCCCGGTAGACGGGATCGCGCTCGGCGGCGATGGCGCGCCAGGCGTCGATGCCCCCGCGCTGCAGCAGTGGCCGGGCACTGCCGGCCAACCGCGATTCGACGGCCTCGGCCGTCACGGTGAGCAGGACGACGGGCAAGCCGGACAAGGAGGCGCGGGTCCGGTCGTCGAGGACGGCTCCCCCGCCCAGCGACACCACCCCGTCACCGGCCAGGGCCTCGACCACGGCTTCGTGTTCGAGCGCCCGGAAGTGTGCCTCACCGTGACGTTCGAACAGCTCGGCGATGGGCCCGTGCCGTCGGACGACGAGGCGGTCGCTGTCGACGAACGGGACGTCGAGGCGGCGCGAGAGCTTCTTGCCGATGCTCGTCTTGCCCGCCCCCATGGGGCCGATCAGGACGACCGGCCGCGTGGTCGTCACTCGGCGGCGGACGCCGGCTGAGTCCGCAGGTTCTCGGGGATGGCGTCGAGGTAGCCCCGCAGGTTGCGAGCCGTCTCGCCCAGCGAGTCGCCGCCGAACTTCTCGAGGATCGAGTTCGCCAGGACGAGGGCGACCATCGACTCGGCGACGACGCCGGCGGCCGGGACCGCACAGACGTCGGAGCGCTGGTGGTGCGCCTTGCTCTCTTCGCCGCTCGTGACGTCGACCGTGGCCAGTGCCCGCGGAACGGTCGCGATCGGCTTCATGCCGGCACGCACGCGGAGGACGGTGCCCGTGCTCATGCCCCCCTCGGTCCCACCGGCGCGATCGGTGTCTCGCGAGATGACCCCGCCCGTGCGGTGGAGCTCGTCGTGGGCGACCGAACCGCGCCTGCGGGTGGTCTCGAAGCCGTCCCCGACCTCGACGCCCTTGATCGCCTGGATGCCCATCAACGCGGCGGCCAGCTGCGAGTCGAGACGACGGTCCCACTGGACGTGCGAGCCGAGCCCCGGCGGCACGCCGTAGGCGAGCACCTCGACGACGCCGCCCAGGGTGTCGCCGTCCTTCTTGGCGGCCTCGACCTCGTCGACCATGAGGGCGCTGGTCGCCTGGTCGAAGCAGCGCAGCGGATCGTCGTCGAGACGGTCGACGTCCGAGGGGACGGGCACCGGGCTGCCGTCGGGCACGCGCACCGGGCCGATGGACAGGGTGTGGCTGACGAGCTCGATGCCGAGCTCGGCGAGGAAGGACCGGGCCACGGCACCGAGGGCGACGCGGGCCGCCGTCTCGCGAGCACTTGCACGCTCGAGGATCGGCCGGGCCTCGTCGAAGTCGTACTTCTGCATGCCGACGAGGTCGGCGTGGCCGGGACGGGGTCGCGTGAGGGGCGCGCTTCTACCTCGTGAGGCGTCGCTCACCTCGACGGGCTCGGGACTCATGACCTCGACCCACTTCGGCCACTCGGTGTTGCCGATGCGCAGGGCGACGGGACTGCCCATCGTCAGGCCGTGGCGGACGCCGCCCGAGATGTTCAGCTCGTCCTGCTCGAACTTCATGCGGGAGCCGCGACCGTAGCCCAGCTTGCGACGGGCGAGGTCGGCACGGATCGCGTCGAGCGACACCGGCACGCCGGCCGGCAGCCCCTCGAGGACGGCGACGAGCTCGGGCCCGTGAGATTCTCCAGCGGTCAACCAACGAAGCATGGTGTCGATCTTCCCACAGAGAGAGGGGCCGACCGACCGTGTGACGGTCGGTCGGCCCCTCGGGACGGGCACGAGTGCTCGACGACCGACCGTCGGTCGGTCACTGGTACTCGGGGTGCTCCCGCATCCAGGCCTGCCATTGCTTCACGGCGGCCTGGTGCTCGGCGTACGTGGTCGAGAAGGCCGTCTCGCCCGTGTCGAGGTTGACCGTGACGAAGAACAGCCAGGTGCCGTCGGCCGGATTCAGGGCGGCGTTCAGGGCGAGGTCGCCCGGGTTCGAGATCGGCCCGACCGGCAGCCCCTCGTGGACGTAGGTGTTGTAGGCGTTGTTCGCGTCGCCGCGCTCCTCGTCGGTCGTCGTGACCCGGTGGGTGTTCCCGGTGCCGTAGGCGACCGTGGCGTCCGACTGCAGGAGCATGCCCTGGTCGAGACGGTTCTGGAAGACCCGCGCGACCTTGGGGTAGTCGTCGGCGAGGCCGGCTTCTTTCTGGATGAGCGACGCGAAGACGATCGTCTTCTGGTAGTCGGCGGGTTGTGCACCGGCGGACTGCAGGTGCTGGGTCATGGTCGTCACCATGTCTTGGAGGTAGTCGTGGGCCGTCTTGCCCGGGTCGAGCTCGTAGGTCGCCGGGAAGAGCCAACCCTCGAGGCTCGTGGCCTCGGCGGGCAGGCCGAACGTCGTGTAGTCCGCGGCGGCGGCCTGGACGTCGGCGATCGGGATCGACGTCGCGGAGGCGAGGAGCTCGTAGACGTCCGCCGCCACGGTTCCCTCGGGGATGACGACCTTGTTGGTGATGCGGTTGGCGCTGTCCTGGAGTGCGTCGAGGGCCGACTGGGCGCTCATCTGCTGCTGCAGGGTGTAGGTGCCCGGCTGGAAGGTCATCGACGGGTCGGACAGCAGGAGCGAGTAGGCCGACTCGTAGCTCTGCGTGACGCCGGCGTCCGCCAGGTTCTGCGCGATGTCGGAGCCGACCTGGCCCGAGACGATGGCGAAGTCGACGGGCGTGCCGTTGCCGCTGCCGGCGTAGTCGGCCGGTTCGTCGTCACCCGTGAACTTGGCGATCAGGGGTTGGACCTGCCCCCAGGCGGCGGCGACGCCGGCGGTGCCCCCGGCCAGGACGAGCACGAGGATCGAGGCGAGGACGATCGGGCCCTTCTTGGACCGTCGTTCGCGTGGTTCCCGCGTCGCGCGTGCGCGATCGCCACCACCGTCGGAGGGCGGAATGACGACGGGCTCGGCCCGTCGTTCGCGCTCACGCTGTTCGCGGCGGGAGAGAGCGGGGGCTTCGACGTGCGTGCTGCGGCGGAGGGGTGCGCCGTCGTCGGCGCCCGGCCGACCGTCGACCGACTCGCCTCGGCGGCGTCCGGAGCTGTCGGCAGGGCGGTCGTTCTGGGGTTGGGACGCGAAGATGTCGTCCCAATCGGGTTCGTCGGCCACGAATCACTGTCTTTCGTCGGTGGCGGGTGCGGCAACGTCGCCGCCCGTCTCTCGGGTCACGTCGACCGCCCGCCCGGGCGGCTGACCGCTCGAGCGCTCGAGGTCGAGCGCGTGCTGGACGATGATAACAGCGGCCACTTGGTCGATCACGGACCGTTGTCTCTTGCCCTTCCGGCCCGAGGCCCGGAGGGCACCCTGGGCGCTGACCGTCGAGAGGCGCTCGTCGACGAGACGGACGGGCACCGTGACGGCCTGCGCGATGGCCGCCGCGAAGTCCCGCGCGTCCTGCGTGGACGCCGTGTCGCGACCCGAGAGGGCGATGGGCAGACCGACGATCACCTCGAGCGCATCGAGTTCGGCGACCAGGTCGCGGACGGCACCGATGTCGGCCACACCGTCGGCGGAACGCGCGACCGTCTCGACCGGGGTGGCGAGCAGACCGTCCGGGTCGGTGCGAGCGACTCCGACCCGGGCCTTGCCCACGTCGATGCCGATGCGGACGCCGCGCCGCACGACCGTCCTCAGGCCCCGAGTTCGGCGACGATGCCGGCCAGCGCGGTGGGAATCGCCGAGACGTCGGATCCGCCGCCCTGTGCGAGGTCGTCCTTGCCGCCGCCGCCGCCACCGAGAGCCGAGGCGGCGCCCTTGGCGAGACGGCCGGCCTTGACTCCGGCCCGGCGCGCGCCGTCGGTGGTGGCCACGATCACGGCGGGCTTGCCCGCGACGTCCGCTGCCAGGGCGACGACCGCCGCGCTGGAGGCGCCGAGGCGTTCGCGAACCGACAGGGCGAGCGACCGCAGGTCGTCGGTCGAACCGAGCGACCCGACCGATTCGGCGACGACGGTGAGGTCGCCGATCGAGGTCGCCGTCTCGGCCAACGCCGGGACGCGCGTGGCGAGGCGGGCGGACTCGAACTCGGCGATCTTCTTCTCGGCCGTGCGGAGGCTCGTGACGATATCACCGATGCGGTCGGCCAGCTGATCGCGCGGGGTCTTCAGCGACGAGGTCAGTTGGGACACGAGGGCACGCTCGGCGGCGAACTCTCGGAACGCGTCCATGCCGACGAGCGACTCGACGCGGCGGTTCGTCGACCCCACCGAGGTCTCGCTGACGAGGTTGATGAGGCCGACCTGCGAGCTGGTGGAGACGTGCGTGCCCGCGCAGAGCTCGCGCGACCAGGGGCCACCGATGTCGACCATGCGGACGGTCTCGCCGTACTTCTCGCCGAACAGTGCCATGGCACCCAGGGCGCGGGCGTCGTCGAGGGGCATCTCGCGGGTGACGACCTGCAGGTCGTCGCGGATCGCGTTGTTGGCGATCTCCTCGATCTCGGACCGTGTCTGCGGGCTCAGCGCCTGGTTCCAGTTGAAGTCCAGCCGCATGTAGCCGGCCTTGTTGTAGGACCCGGCCTGGTGCGCCTCGGGGCCGAGCACCTCTCGGAGGGCGGCGTGGATCAGGTGCGTCGCGGAGTGCGCCTGCGTCGCGCCCCGGCGGTAGGCGGGGTCGACCACGCTGGTCGCCGCGTCGCCGACCCCCACCTCGCCGGAGGTGACCTGGACGCGGTGGCTGATGAGACCCTTGACCGGCTTCTGCACGTCGAGGACCTCGAGGTCGAAGCCCACGCCGACGATGCGACCCGAGTCGGCCTCTTGTCCACCGGACTCGGCGTACAGCGAGGTCTCGGCGAGGATGACCTCGGCGATGTCGCCCGCCACGGCCCGGTCGACGTCGGCCCCGTCGACGATCAGGCCGAGCACGCGGGTCTCGGTGTCGAGCTCGTCGTATCCCGTGAAGACCGTCTCGCCCTGGGCGCGGAAGGCGCTGTAGACGCTCAGGTCGGCCAGGGCCACCTTCCGCGACTTGGCGTCGGCCTTCGCGCGGGCGCGCTGCTCGGACATCAGCCGGTCGAACGCCTCGCGGTCGACCGTCAGGCCGCTCTCTTCCGCGATCTCGAGGGTGAGGTCGATGGGGAACCCGAAGGTGTCGTGCAGCAGGAACGCCGTGTCGCCCTGCAGCTGCGGGGTCGTGCCCGCCGAGGCGCGCTGCTTCGTGTCGTCGACGGCGATGTCGAGGATGTTCGTGCCGGCGGCCAGGGTGCGCAGGAAGGTCTCCTCCTCGGCGTAGGCCAGGCGCGAGATGCGGTCGTAGTCGGTCTCGACCTCGGGGTAGGCCGCCTTCATCGCGTCGCGGGACTCGGGGAAGAGCGCGGGGAACGTGGGGCCGTCGACGCCGAGCAGTCGCATCGAGCGGACCGTGCGGCGCAGGAGGCGGCGGAGGATGTAGCCGCGGCCCTCGTTGGACGGACGTACGCCGTCGGACATCAGCATGAGCGAGCTACGGACGTGGTCGGCGATGACCCGCATGCGGACGTCGTCGTCGTGGACCGCGCCGTAACGCCGCCCGGACAGCTCGGCGGCCTTGTCGAGGACCGGGCGCACCTGGTCGATCTCGTACATGTTGTCGACGCCCTGCTTGAGGAAGGCGACGCGTTCGAGACCCATGCCGGTGTCGATGTTCTTGTTCGGCAGTTCGCGCACGATGTCGAAGTCGACCTTCGAGCGGACGTTCTCGATCTGGTACTGCATGAACACGAGGTTCCAGATCTCGACGTAGCGGTCGTCGTCGGTCGCCGGACCGCCGTCGGCGCCGTAGGCGGGACCACGGTCGAAGAAGATCTCGGAGCACGGCCCCGCGGGCCCGGGCTGACCGGTGTGCCAGTAGTTGGAGTCCTTGCCGAGGCGCTGGATGCGCTCGTCGGGCAGGCCGGCGACCTTCTTCCAGAGGGCGATGGCCTCGTCGTCCTCTTCGTACACCGTCACCCACAGGTCGCCGGGCGAGAACGCGAGACCGCCGTCGGCCTCGCTCGAGGTCAAGAGCTCCCAGGCGTAGCCGATCGCCTCTTCTTTGAAGTAGTCGCCGAAGGAGAAGTTGCCGTTCATCTGGAAGAACGTGCCGTGTCGGGGCGTCTTGCCGACCTCTTCGATGTCGTTGGTGCGGATGCACTTCTGGACGCTCGTGGCGCGGGGGTACGGCGTCGGGACGAGCCCGGTGAGGTACGGGATGAACGGGACCATGCCCGCGACCGTGAAGAGGAGGCTCGGGTCGTCGCTGACCAGGGACGCGGACGGGACGACGGTGTGGCCCCGATCGCCGAAGTAGTCGAGCCAACGGCGGCGGATTTCGGCGGTCTGCATGGTTCTCCCGAGGGTGGGTTGGTCGTGTGTCAGGACGAGGAGGCGCGGCCGGGCGCTCAGGACTCGTCGCGGTCGGTGCGCAGTTCGGCCTCGCGGGCCTTGTAGCCGTCGACCACGGCAGCGCGGAACGACTTCACGTTGCCGTCGAGGCCGCCGAAGAACTGCTGACCCCGAGGTGTCTTGTTGAACTGGTGGGCGACGGCGAAACCGCCGACGACACCGACGGCGAGCAGGAACAGGCTCTTCACGGGGACTCCTCTTGGGGCTGGTGCCGCGACGTGCGAGCGCGACGACACATCAGCTTACCCGGCCCCGGGAACGCGAAAGGAGCGGGCCACGACCGTGGCCCGCTCCTGACGGGGTGACGAGTTCTAGCGCGCGGCGTAGTACTCGACGACGAGCTGGACCTCGCAGGTCACCGGGACCTCGACGCGCTTCGGGCGGCGCACGAGGCGGGCCTGCAGCTTGTCGATCTCGACCTCGAGGTAGCCGGGCACCTTGGGCAGCAGGTCGACGTGACCGCCGGCCGCGGCGACCTGGAAGGGCTCGGTCTTCTCGCTGCGCTCTTTCACGTGGATCATCTGACCCGGCTTGACGCGGAACGAGGGGCGGTCGACGAGCTTGCCGTCGACGAGGATGTGACGGTGCACGACCATCTGACGGGCCTGGGCCGTCGTGCGGGCGAAGCCGGCACGCAGGACGAGGGCGTCGAGACGGGTCTCGAGGAGCTCGACCAGGTTCTCACCGGTCAGGCCCGAGGCCTTGCGAGCCTCGTTGAAGACGATCTTGAGCTGGGCCTCGCGGATGCCGTACTGGGCGCGCAGGCGCTGCTTCTCACGCAGGCGGACGGCGTAGTCGCTGTCGGTCTTGCGCTTGGTGCGACCGTGCTCACCGGGAGCGTAAGGGCGCTTCTCGAGGTAGCGAGCGGCCTTCGGGGTCAGCGCGATGCCGAGGGCACGCGAGAGACGGGTCTTGCTGCGGGTACGTGACTTGGTGGACACTTGTTCCTTTTTCTTGTCGGTGGTTCGTCATGGACCGCCCCAGCGCGCGAGCGCCGAGCGGCGTAACAAGAGGGGTGAGTGCCGCGGTGGCGACCGGCTACAGGTCGTCGCACCTTGATCGGGTCGTCGTCAGCAGCCGCGCGTCGACGCCCGAGAACAGGCAACCACCCGAGCATACAGGAGCCCGGGGACGGATGCGAGCAGCGCGTCGATCGTGCCGTCAGTGCCCCCGCGTGATGCGGCGCAGCTTCTCGAGGCGCGCCGCCACGTCGCGCTCGTTGCCGTTGGCGGTGGGGTCGTAGTACTCGTGGCCGACGAGTTCGTCGGGGAGGTACTGCTGCTCGACCACCCCGAACTCGGAGTCGTGGGCGTAACGGTAGCCCTTCCCGTGCCCCAGGCGTCTGGCCCCGGGGTAATGGGCGTCGCGCAGGTGCTTGGGCACGCGGCCCGCCTTGCCGGCCCGGACGTCGGCGATGGCGGCGTCGAGCGCGGAGTAGGACCGGTTCGACTTGGGCGCGGTCGCCAGGTAGACGACGGCCTCGGCCATGGGGATGCGGCCCTCGGGCATGCCGATCATCTGCACGGCGGTCGCGGCCGAGACCGCCACGGTCAGCGCGTTCGGGTCCGCTATTCCGATGTCCTCGCCGGCCGACACGATGATCCGTCGGCAGATGAAGCGCGGGTCCTCGCCCGCCTCGATCATCCGGGCGAGGTAGTGGAGCGCCGCGTCGACGTCGGACCCCCGGATCGACTTGATGAAGGCGCTGATGACGTCGTAGTGCTCGTCCCCGTTGCGGTCGTACCGCAGCAGGGCGCGGTCGACCGACTGGGCGACGATCTCGGACGTGATCGCGGGGCGGTCGTCGTCGGGATCGGTCTCGTCGTACTCGGCGTCGGGGTCGAAGTCGGCGTCGGCCGCGTCGTCGGGCGAGGCGGTCGGCACCGCGTCGGCCTCGAGCTTCGTGGCCCACGCCGACTGGGCGGACGCCTCGAGCGCCGTGAGCGCACGTCGTGCATCGCCCGAGGCCAGCCGGACGATCGTGGCCAGGGCCTCGTCGTCGAGCCGGACGGCTCCGTCGAGACCGCGGGGGTCGACGACCGCTCGTTGCACCAGCTGGGCCAGGTCGTCGTCGCTGAGCTGTTCGAGGGTCAGCAACAGCGAGCGGGACAGCAACGGCGTGATGACCGAGAACGAGGGGTTCTCGGTCGTGGCGGCGATGAGGATGACCCAGCCGTTCTCGACGCCCGGCAACAGAGCGTCCTGCTGCGCCTTGGTGAAGCGATGGATCTCGTCGAGGAAGAGCACCGTCGTCGTGCCGTAGAGGTCACGGTTCGACAGGGCCTTCTCCATCACCTGTCGGACGTCCTTGACGCCGGCGGTCACGGCGGACAGCTCGATGAACTGTCGCCCCGAACTGCGTGCGATGGCTTGCGCGAGGGTCGTCTTGCCCGTGCCCGGCGGACCCCAGAGGATGACGGAGACCGCACCTTGGTCGGCACCCGTGTCGGACGCCAGGGTGACCAGGGGCGAGCCGGGCCGCAGCAGGTGCCGTTGGCCGGCGACCTCGTCGAGGGTGGTGGGACGCATGCGGACCGCGAGAGGGGTCGAGCTCTGCGGGAGCGGGCTCATGGTGACCCATGCTAGACCGGCCCTCCGATACAGTGCAGGCTGGACATCACCGAGCTGGAGGACCCGTGGCACCGAGCAAGAACCCGGACCGTGAGAACCGAGACCGGCTCCGCAGGTACACCGCTCGTCAGCAGGTGCACGCCATGCAGGTCGCCCGGCGTCGTCGGGACAACGTCCTCGCCGTGACCGCCGTCGTGGTCGTGGTCGGACTCGCGGCCGTGTCGCAGGTCTTCTGGTCGACGAGCGGGCCCGGTGCCCCCGTGGCGACTCCTTCGGACGTGCCCAGCGCCTCCTCGACGCCCGCCGCAGGCGAGAACGTCGGCGACGTGCCCAGCGAGTCGATCGCCGAGGGCCGCACCTGGACCGGCGGGCTGACGCTCAACGACGGCGTCGACCTCGGGATCGAACTGGACGGGGTGAAGGCCCCCCAGGCGGCGAGCGTCGTCATCGACCTGATCCAGAAGGGCTTCTACACGGGCACGACCTGCCACCGCATGAGCGATGCCGCGACGGCGAAGTTCATCCAGTGCGGCTCGGCCAACGGCGACGGGACGGGCGACGCCGGCTTCACCTTCGGCCCGCTCGAGAACGTCCCCACGGACGGCGTGTACCCGACCGGGACGATCGCCATGGCTCGCAGCACCGACCCGTACTCGCAGTCGACGCAGTTCTTCATCACCTACGGAGACACGACCCTCGACGGCTCGACGGGCGGCTACACCGTTGTCGGACGGGTCACGAGCGGACTCGACCAGCTCGAGGCCCAGATCACGGACGCGGGCCTCACGCCCGGCTCGAGCGAGACCGACGGTGCCCCCGTCGTGGCGACCACGATCACGGGCGCCACGATCGAGTAGTCCGCCGCGGCCCGCCGTGCAATAGGCTGGGCACCCATCGCGGTGGCCTGTCCTGGTTCCGCGACGAGCACTTTCAGCAAGGGATAAAAGTGGCTACTGACGATCAGGCACCCTGGGGCCGCGTCGACGACGACGGCACGGTCTACCTCCGCGAGGGCGACGGCGAACGCGCGGTGGGGCAGTACCCGGACGCGACGCCTGCCGAGGCACTGGCGTACTACGAGCGCAAGTTCGTCGAGCTCGCCGGGCAGGTGACGTTGCTCGAGCAGCGGATCAAGCGCGGCGCATCGGCGGGCGACGTCGTCAAGACCGTCACCCACCTGCGTGAGCAACTCGTCGAACCGAGCGCGGTCGGTGACCTCGAGGCCCTCCGTGCTCGTGTCTCGGCACTCGACTCGACGGTCGACGAGCTCACGCAGCAGCAGAGCGCCGAGGCGCAGAAGGCCCTGACCGAGGCGGTCGCCTATCGCACCGCGCTCGTCGTGGAGGCCGAGACCCTCGCCGCCCAGGACCCCGCCCGCGTGCAGTGGAAGCAGGTGACGGCCAGCATCGACGACATCTTCGCCCGCTGGCAGAAGCACCAGCAGGACGGTCCCCGCATCCCGAAGGGCGAGGGCAACGACCTCTGGAAGCGCTTCCGTGCCGCGCGCACGACGATCGACCAGCACCGCAAGGCCTTCTACGCCGACCTCGACGCCACGCACCGTGACGCCCGTCAGCGCAAACAGGCCCTCGTCGAGTCGGCCGAGGCCCTCGCGCCGAAGGGCGTCGACGGCATCCCCGCCTACCGGGGGCTGCTCGACGACTGGAAGCGCGCCGGACGCGCCGGCAAGAAGTACGACGACGCCCTGTGGGCGAAGTTCAAGCGGGCAGGCGACGTGCTCTACGCCGCCAAGTCCGAGGTCGTCGCCCAGGACGCTGCCGAATACGAAGGCAACCTCGAGCTGAAGCTCGAGTTGCTCACCGAGGCCGAGAAGATCCTGACGGTCACGGATCGGGTTCCGGCCCGAGAGGCCCTCACCTCGATCCAGCTGCGGTGGGACGAGATCGGTCGCGTTCCCCGTGAGCAGGTCCGGGTCGTCGAGGACCGCCTCCGCAAGGTCGAATCCCACGTGCGCCAACTCGACGAGCAGTTCTGGGAGAAGAACAACCCCGAGCGTCAGGCACGATCCCAGGGGCTCGCGAGCCAGCTGCACGATGCCATCGGCAAGCTCGAGGACGAGCTCGCGACGGCCGAGGCGAGCGGCGACGCGCGTCGGGTGAAAGAGGCTCGTGAAGCCCTCGACGCCCGAAAGGTCTGGCTCGACGCCATCGGTTGACCGCCACCGGCCCGTCGCCCACCGACGTCATGAACCGTCCGATTCTCCACAGGGAGGGTCGGGCGGTTCGTCGTCTCGGGCGGGGTCGGCCAGGGTGGGCACATGCCTGTGCGACTCCCCCTGGTCCTGACGGACGACGACCTGCCTGAAACCGAACTCCGGGCGGCAGCGCTGGACGGCCAGGTCTACGCCGTCGGTGATTCGTGGCGCAGCATCGCCGAGATCGACGACCACGTCGGTCGAGCCATCGCGGTGGGGTTCGCCCTCGGGGCCGGAGTCGTCGCCGCCGAGCGGACGGCCGCCTGGGTCTGGGGAGCGCGAGGGCCGGCGCCACTCCCCCACTCCGGGCTGGTGGTGTCGCCGGCGAGAGTGAAACACCGAGGCCGGGGTTCGGTGATCCGACAGGTCGTCATCGACGACGACGAGATCGTCACCGTCCACGGTGTGGCGGTCACGACGCCGGCCCGGACCGTGGTCGATCTCGCACGCCGCGAGGACTGGACGCCACAGGACGAGACGGCCGCACGGGACGTGTCGACTCAGCAGGGCGTCACGAGCGCCGATGCGGTCGCCGTCCTCGATCGACGCGGGCGGCTCCCCCACCGAGCACGGACAGTCGAGCGCCTCGGTCGGGTCTGTGCGGGCGATGCCTCCACGCAGATGGGTGACGAGTCACCTCGAGACGACGCACACCCGCCCCGTCGGGCGGCAACGATCGTGACTCAGCCGGCGCTGACCCGGTAGACGTCGTACACGGCGTCGATGCGTCGGACGGCGTTCAGGACGCGGTCGAGGTGCGTGGTGTCACCCATCTCGAACACGAACCGACTGAGAGCGAGCCGTTCGGTGGAGGTGGACACCGTCGCGGAGAGGATGTTCACGTGGTGCTCCGAGAGCACGCGGGTCACGTCCGACAGCAATCCGCTGCGATCGAGGGCTTCGATCTGGATCTGCACCATGAAGACGCTCTTCGACGACGGGGCCCACTCGACCTCGATCATCCGTTCGGGCTCTTTCAGCAGACCCTGGACGTTGTGACAGTTGGCCTGGTGGACGCTGACGCCCTGACCACGGGTCACGAATCCGACGATCTGGTCGCCGGGCACCGGCGTGCAGCACTTGGCGAGCTTCACCAAGATGTCGGGCGCCCCACGGACCAGCACGCCCGAGTCGCTGTTGCGCAGCGGCCGGGCCCGACCCTGGCTGGGGAACTCGAACTCGCCCTCGTCGACCTCGGTCTGCGTGTGGACCGCCGCGAGGATCTTCTCGATGACGGACTGGGTGGAGATGTGGCCCTCGCCGACGGCCGCGTAGAGGCTCGACACGTCGTCGTACCGCATCGTGGCGGCGACTTCGGCGATGCTGTCCTGCGTCATCAGCTTCTGCAGCGGCAGGTTCTGCTTCCGCATGGCCCGGGCGATGGCGTCCTTGCCCTGCTCCATGGCCTCGTCGCGGCGCTCTTTCGTGAACCACTGGCGGATCTTGTTCCGGGCGCGGGGGCTCTTGACGAAGGCGAGCCAGTCCTGACTCGGCCCGGAGTCGGGGTTCTTGGAGGTGAAGACCTCGACGACGTCACCGCTCGACAGGACGCTCTCGAGTGGCACGAGTCGCCCGTTGACCTTCGCTCCCATGGTGCGGTGGCCGACCTCCGTGTGCACCGCGTAGGCGAAGTCGACCGGGGTGGCACCCGACGGAAGGCCGATCACCTTGCCCTGGGGCGTGAAGACGTAGACCTCCTTGGCGCCGATCTCGAACCGGAGGCTGTCGAGGAACTCGCTGGGATCGGCGGTCTCGGCCTGCCAGTCCGAGATGTGCGCGAGCCAGGCCATGTCGGTCTCGGTCTTGGCTCCGCCCTGGTCGTCCCGCCCGCCGTTCATGCGCTGCTTGTACTTCCAGTGGGCGGCCACGCCGAACTCGGCCCGCTGGTGCATCTCGTGGGTCCGGATCTGGATCTCGACGGGTCGCCCCTTGGGCCCGATCACGGTCGTGTGCAACGACTGGTACAGGTTGAACTTCGGCGTCGCGATGTAGTCCTTGAAACGGCCGGGGATGGGATTCCACCGGGCATGGATCGACCCCAGCACGGCGTAGCAGTCCCGGAGCGAGTTGACGAGGATGCGGATGCCGACGAGGTCGTAGATCTCGTCGAACTCGCGACCCCGGACGATCATCTTCTGGTAGATCGAGTAGTACTGCTTGGGTCGACCCATGACGTCGCCGCGGATCTTCGTCGACTTGAGGTCGGACTTGACGGCGTTGATGACGTTCTGGACGAACTGCTCGCGTTGCGGCGTGCGCTGCTTGACCAGGTTGTCGATCTCGACGTAGAGCTTGGGGTGGAGAACGGCGAACGAGAGGTCCTCGAGCTCCCACTTGATGGTCTGGATGCCGAGTCGGTGGGCCAAGGGCGCGTAGATCTCGAGGGTCTCGGTGGCCTTGCGCGTGGCCGACGCCGACTCGACGAAGCCCCAGGTTCGCGCGTTGTGCAGTCTGTCGGCCAACTTGATGACGAGCACCCGGATGTCTTTCGACATGGCGACGACCATCTTGCGGACGGTCTCGGCCTGCGCGCTGTCGCCGTATTTGAGCTTGTCGAGTTTGGTGACCCCGTCGACCAGCATCGCGATCTCGTCGCCGAAGTCGCGCTGCAGCATGGCCAGCGTGTAGTCGGTGTCCTCGACGGTGTCGTGGAGGAGCGCGGCCGCGATGGTCTTGGAACCGATGCCCAGATCGGCGAGGATCTGCGCCACGGCGACCGGGTGCGTGATGTAGGGCTCGCCGCTCTTGCGGAGTTGACCCGTGTGGGCCTTCTCGGCGACCGAGTACGCCCGCTCGATGAGGACGATGTCGGCCTTGGGATGGTGCATGCGCACCGTCTTGATCAACCGGTCGACGGCACCCGCCGGTTGGCTCCGAGAGAAGAGACGGGGCAGGAGCGTGCGCAACGAGGCCGTGTTCTGACCGCCGGGCACCTCGGACGGTGCGGAGTTGTTCCGTGTGGTGATCTCGGTCACGGCAGCACCTCGTTCTCTCGGGTCGGAGTGACGACGCCGGCCGTCATGGTCGGACGTGGACTCCGTGGGGTCAAGGGTACCCGCCGGCCGTCAGTCGGCCGACGACACGTGGTGGTCGTCGCTCGCCACGACCCCTCCGCCGGCGTCACGCCAGGCGAGCATCCCGCCGACGACGTTCCGGGCGTCCACACCGATCCCGCGGAGGGCGTCCGTCGCGCGGGCCGAGCGCATGCCGGAGTGGCAGACGACGAGGACGGGACGGTCCGTGGGGACCTCGTCGACCCGATCGTTCAGCTCGGAGAGCGGGATCAGCGTCGCACCGGGCGCGTGCGCGTCATCCCACTCGTGTCGCTCTCGGACGTCGAGCAGGTAGGTGCCCTCGGCCAGGGCGTCGATGGCGGCGTCGGCCCCGATCTCGGGTCGGCGGTCGTCGCCGATCATGCGCCCACCGTCTCGTCGACGGTGAGCGGCTCGGTCTTTTGTGCCTCGAGCTTCCGGGCGTCCCGCTTGGCGATGTCGGGCTCACGGAGGCGAAGGGTGGCGTACAGAGGCGAGGCGATGAAGATCGTCGAGTAGGTGCCGACCAGGATGCCGATGAACAGGGCGAGCGAGATGTCGCGGAGCGTGCCGGCTCCGAGGACGAACGCGCCGATGAACAAGATGGCCGCGACGGGGAGGAGCGCCACGACGGACGTGTTGATGGACCGGACGAGCGTCTGGTTGACCGCCAGGTTCACGGACTGCCCGAACGTGCGTCGTGAACCCTCGCCGTCTTCGGTCGTGTTCTCTCTGATCTTGTCGAACACCACCACGGTGTCGTAGAGCGAGTAGCCGAGGATCGTCAGGAAGCCGATGACCGCCGCCGGGGTGACCTCGAAACCGACGATGCCGTAGATGCCCGCGGTGAGGACGAGGTCGTGCAGCAGGGCGGCCATGGCCGCCAGCGACATCTTCCAGGTGCGGAAGTAGAGCGTCATGCCGATCGCGGCGAGGATCAGGAAGATCACGAGCCCCTTGATGGCCTGGCTCGTGATGTCGGCGCCCCACGAGGCACCGATGAAGGACGAGGTGACCCGGTCGTCGGGGACGTCGTACGCCGTGGCCAGGGCTGCCGCCACGTCGTTCGTCTGGGCGGCCTCGAGCTGCGAGGTCTGCACGCGGATCGTGTCGGTGCCCACCTGGGTGACCCGGGGGTTCGACCCCGGTACGACCTCGTCGACGGTCGCCGAGGCGACGTCCTGGTCCAGCTCGGCCGGCTGTGCGATCTGGAACTCCGAACCGCCCGTGAACTCGATGCCGAAGTGGAAGCCCCCACGGAGGAACGGGACGGTGACCGAGATGAGGATGACGAGGGCCGCGATCCAGTACCAGCGGCGGCGGTGACCGACGATGTCGTACGACCGGGCACCCGTGTACAGGTCGTTGCCGAACTTCGAGAAACTGGCCATCAGGAGTCCTTCTTCCCTTCACCGGCGGTCGACGTGTCGACGCGCTCGGTGTTCTTCTCGGCGGCTTTGCGCTCGGCGATGGTCTGACGCTTGACGGCCTCGCGGCCGCCCGCTCCCTTGCGGCCGGCGACGGCCGGCGTGCGGAACTGCGCCCGCCCACGGTAGACGGCGCCGAGGGCACGGGGGTTGAGCCCGCTGAACGAGTGCCCCTCGCCGAAGAACCGCGTCCGGGCGATCAGTTGGAGCATGGGGTGCGTGAACAGCGAGACGACGATGAGGTCGATCACCGTGGTGATGCCCAGGGTGAGCGCGAAGCCCTTGACGTTGCCCACGGCGAGGATGAAGAGCGTGATGGCCGCCAGGAAGTTGACCGTGTCGGAGGCGACGATGGTGCGGATGGCGCGCTTCCAGCCCGATTCGACGGCGCTCTCGAGGATGCGGCCGTCTCGCAGTTCGTCCCGGATGCGTTCGAAGTAGACGATGAAGGAGTCGGCCGTGATGCCGATCGCCACGATCAGACCCGTCACTCCCGCGAGCGAGAGACGGTAACCCTCGCGCCAGGACAGGATGGCGATCACGAGGTAGGTGAGGACCGCGGCGATGACGAGCGACAGGACCGTCACGAACGCGAGAGCCCGGTACTGGATGAGCGAGTAGATGACGACCAGGATCAGACCGATGAGCCCGGCGATCAGACCGCTGATCAACTGGGTCTGCCCCAGGGTCGCGGTGATCGTCTCGTTGCTCTGGACCGAGAAGCTCAGCGGCAGGGCGCCGAACTTCAGCTGGTCGGCGAGGGTCTTCGAGGAGTCCTGCGTGAACTGGCCCGTGATCTGGGCCCGGCCGTCGGTGATGGCGGCGTTGGCGGAGGGAGCCGTGATGACCTTGTTGTCGAGGGTCACGGCGAACTGGTTCTGCGGCGCCTGCAACGAGACGAGGCGCGAGGTGACCTCGGAGAACCGGTCGGTGCCCTGACCGTCGAACTCGAGGTTGACGGCCCAGGTGTTCGTCGAGTTGCCCTGCGAGTCGGCGGCGAGGCCGTTAGTGGCGTCGCTGATGTCGGAGCCCTGCACCTCGACCGGACCGAGGATGTACTTGGCCGTGCCGTCGGTGGAGCAGGTCACGAGCGGCTCGTCGTCACGGGCCGTGGCGAGGTCGTTCTCGGCTGCGCAGTCGTAGTTCTGGTAGAGGTCTGCGAGCTGAGGGGTGATCCAGGACAGGTCGGACGCGTTCGTCGGGGACGCCGTCGGCGTGCTCTCGAGGTCGGGGTTGGGAGTGTACGGCGTGGCGGTCGGGCTGGCCGTGGCACCGTCGCCTTCTCCGCCGACCGCGGCGTTCGACACGGCCTCGGTGTAGAGCACGGGGCGGAAGGTCAGCTTGGCCGACGCCTCGATGCGCTCGAGGGTCGCGTTGTCGGGTCGCCCCGGGATGGAGACGACGATGTTCTGCGTGCCCTGCTTGGTGATCTCGGATTCCGAGACGCCGGCCGAGTCGATGCGCTGCCGGATGATCGTGACGGCCTGGTCGAGCTGCTGGGACGACACCGTCTCGCCGCTCTGGAGCTGGGCCGCGAGGGTGATCTGCGTCCCACCCTGCAGGTCGAGGGCGAGTTCGGGCACCCAGCTGGCACCGTTCCACCAGCCGTCACGACCGGAGTCGTTGAGGAACGTGGCCGTGCCGTTCAGGGCCGTGAGGCCGGCGATGATGACCAACAACCAGGTCAGGGATCGTATTGCTTTCTTCACCGGCGTCGAGCGTGCCACGGAGGAACTCTGCTTTCTCATGGGAGCGCGCGCCCACCCGGAGCGCGCGCCGTGGATCGGACCCGACCGCGCCAGGCGGTCGGGACGGTCGTCAGGTCAGGCCTTGTTGTCGGTGTCTTTGGTGACGGTCGAGTCGACCGGTGCGGACGTGGCGCGCTCACCGAACTCGGGCGCGTCGCCGATGACGCGGTCGTGCTCGGTGCTGCCCTCGGTCAGCGAGTCGGCGTCGTCGGTGACGGGCTCGTCGATGACCGGCTCGACGACGCGACCCAGGGTCTGACGGTGGACCTTGAGGACCGTGCCGGGCGAGACCTCGACCTCGGCCACGTTGTTCTCGTCGTCGATGGATACGACGGTGCCGTACACGCCGAACGACAGCATGACCTCGACGCCGGGGACGAGCTTGTTCTGCAGTTCGGCCTGCTGACGGTCGCGCTTCTTCTTGTTGCGGAACATGAAGAACACGAGGACCACCAGGAGGAGGACCATGATGAGGGTTGCGGGATCCATGCGGAACTCCCTTTCGCTGTTGGGGGTGTGGGCCGAGCGGGACTCGCTTCAGCGAGCGACGGCCTCGGACCTGGAGGAATTATAGGTCATCGCCGAAGAGCGCCCCTGAGGCGTGCGCCAGACCGAAGTGCCGCCAGGCCTCGGGAGTCGCGATGCGGCCCCGGGGCGTGCGGGTGAGCAGGCCGACCCGGACCAGGAACGGCTCGACGACGGACTCGATCGTGTCGGCCTCTTCGCCCACCGAGACCGCGAGCGTGTTGAGGCCGACGGGCCCGCCGCCGAAACGGGTCAGCACCGTCTGGACGACCTCGCGGTCGAGGCGGTCGAGCCCCAGCGAGTCGACGTCGTAGAGGTCGAGTGCCTCGCGCACGGTCGTCAGGTCGGCGTCCCGCCCGTGGACGAGCGCGTAGTCGCGCACGCGCCGGAGCAGGCGGTTCGCGATGCGGGGCGTGCCGCGGCAGCGTCCGGCGATCTCGGCCAGGGCGGCAGCGTCGATGACGATGCCGAGCAGCGAGGCCGCCCGACGGAGGACCTCGGTCAGTTCGGCCTCGTCGTAGAACTCGAGGTGCGCCGTGAAGCCGAATCGATCGCGCAGGGGGTTCGGCAGCAGTCCGCTGCGGGTGGTCGCGCCCACGAGCGTGAAAGGCGACAGCTCGAGTGGGATGCTGGTCGCGCCCGCGCCCTTGCCCACCATGATGTCGATGCGGTAGTCCTCCATCGCGAGGTACAGCATCTCTTCGGCCGGCCGCGCCATGCGGTGGATCTCGTCGATGAAGAGGACCTCGCCCGGCACGAGGGCGGAGAGGACGGCGGCCAGGTCGCCCGCGTGCTGGATCGCCGGCCCCGACGACATGCGCAACGGCCGTGACCCCTCGTGGGCCACGATCATGGCCAGGGTCGTCTTGCCGAGACCGGGCGGCCCCGCGAGGAGGATGTGGTCGGGGGTGCGGCCCTGCATCGTCGCGGCCTTGAGCAGCAGCTCGAGTTGGCCCCGCACCTTGGTCTGCCCGACGAACTCGCCGAGCGAGGTGGGCCGTAACGCCCCCTCGAAGGCCAATTCGGCCTCGGACTCGAGGGTGGGACGGGTCAGGTCGTCGTCGCTCACGCGCGGGCCCCGGCGGATTTCTGCGGCCCCAGGTGGCCGAGGGACGCACGCAGGAGCTGCGGCACGGCCACGGCGACGGCGTCGCCCCGGTCGGCCACGACGGCGTCGATCGCGGCCTGGGCCTCGCGCTCGGACCAGCCGAGCCCGACCAGCGCGACGAGCACGTCGGCGGCGGTCGTGGACGCGGCCGTGACGGTCGGTGCACTCGGTGCCACGTCGAGCTTGCCGGCCAACGACAGGACGATCAGCTTGGCCGTCTTCGGCCCGATGCCCGAGACGCGCCGGAAGGCGGCATCGTCGTCGTCCGCCACGGCGGTGGCGACCTGGTGGGGCGTGAGCGTCGACAGGACGCCCTGGGCCGACTTCGGCCCGACTCCGGTGACGCTGCGCAGCAGGTCGAAGACCTCGAGTTCTTCACGCTCGGCGAACCCGAAGAGCGAGAGGTCGTCTTCGCGGACGATCAACGCCGTGTGCACGAGCGCCTGTTCGCCGACGCGGACCGTCAACGCGAGTTGTGGCGTGACCGACACCCGGAGGCCCACCCCGCCGACCTCGACCACGACCGACGTGCCGGACGCGGACAGGACGGTACCGCGGACACTCGAGATCATGCCCCCAGCCTAGGAGTGCGCACCGACTTCTCGGCGTCGCGCCACGCTCGCTGGGCCGGTGTGAGCGACCCCGAGGAGGCGCGGGCCGCGACGGGCGCGCCCCGCCAGGCATGGCAGATGGCCAGGGCCAGGGCGTCCGCGGCATCCGCCGGTCGGGGCGCCTCGGCGAGCCCGAGCAACCGGGCGACCATCGCGCCGACCTGCTTCTTGTCGGCCGACCCGTAGCCCGTGACGGCCGCCTTGACCTCGGACGGTGTGTGCAGGGTGACGGGAATGTCTCGCTCGGCCGCCGCACGCAGGGCGAGACCGCTGACCTGGGCGACGCCCATGACGCTGCGGACGTTCTGCTGGGCGAACACCCGCTCGATCGCCATGGCGTCCGGCCGGTGCTCGTCGATGAGCGCCTCGAGGCCACGACCGAGGGCGAGGAGGCGCAGTTCGAGGGCGAGGTCGGGGGTGGTGCGGATGACCTGCACGTCGACCAGCGTCGCGCGCCGCTGGGCGTCTACCTCGACGACCCCGACCCCGCACCGGGTGAGCCCGGGGTCGATGCCGAGCACCCGGAGCGTCACCGCGACGACCTACTCTTCGTCGTCGAGCGCGGCCTGGACGTCGGCGGGGACGTCGTGGTTCGCGTAGACGTTCTGCACGTCGTCGTCGTCGTCGAGGGCGTCGATGAGCCGGAAGACCTTGCGGGCCGTCTCGAGGTCGACCTCGATCTTGAGCCCGGGAACGAACTCGATGTCGGCCGAGTCGTAGTCGATGCCGGCGTCCTGGAGGGCCGAGCGGGCCGGGACGAGGTCGGAGGCCTCGGTCACGATCTCGAAGCCTTCTCCGCGGTCGGTGACCTCTTCGGCACCGGCGTCGAGGACGGCCGTGAGGACGTCGTCCTCGGTGAGGTCGCCGGTCTTCATGACCGCGATCACGCCCTTGCGGCTGAAGTTGTAGGCCACGCTGCCGGGGTCGGCCATGGTGCCACCGTTGCGGGACATCACCGTGCGCACGTTGGCGGCCGCGCGGTTCTTGTTGTCGGTGAGGCACTCGATCAGCAGGGCGACGCCGTTCGGGCCGTAGCCCTCGTACATGATGGTCTGGTAGTCGACGCTCTCGCCGCTGAGGCCGGCGCCGCGCTTGATGGCGCGGTCGATGTTGTCGTTGGGGACCGAGGTCTTCTTGGCCTTCTGGACGGCGTCGACCAGCGTGGGGTTGCCGGACATGTCGGCACCGCCCTGCTTGGCCGCGACCTCGATGTTCTTGATGAGCTTGGCGAACGACTTCGCACGCCGGCTGTCGATGACGGCCTTCTTGTGCTTGGTCGTTGCCCACTTGGAATGCCCGGACACGGTGCTCCTTCAGATGCTGACGTGGATCGCGACGAGTCTACCGCGACGCCCGCGCACGGGCCTTGTCGAGGAACCGTGCGTGGAACCGGAGGTCGTCGGTGACCTCGGGGTGGAACGAGGTGCCCATGAGAGGGCCTTGCTCGACGGCGACGACCCGGCCGTCCTGGAGGACGCCGACGGCCGTCGCGGCCGGCCCGACCTCGTCGACCACCGGGGCCCGGATGAACACCGCGTGCACCGGCGGACCGTCGAGCACGGGGACGTCGACGTCGGTCTCGAACGAGTCGGTCTGCGAGCCGAAGGCGTTGCGTCGCACCGAGACGTCCAGGCCACCGAGGCTCCGCTGCCCAGGGATGCCGTCGACGATGCGGTCGGCGAGCATGATGAGCCCGGCACAGGTGCCGTAGACGGGCAACCCCGATCGGATGGCCCGCCGGAGCGGCTCGTCGAGGTCGAACATGCGCGACAGCTTGTCCATCACGCTGGACTCGCCACCCGGGATCACCAGGCCGTCGATCTCGTCGAGCTCGGACGCGCGGCGGACGGGCACGGCCTCGGCCCCCAGCGAGGTGAGGACGGCCAGGTGCTCACGGAAGTCGCCCTGCAAGGCCAGGACGCCGACCCGAGGCGTTCGTACGGTGGTCATCACCGACGATCGACCCCGGGGGTCACCAGCCGCGCTCGGCGAGGCGGTGGGGTGCGGGCAGGTCGGGCACGTTGATGCCGACCATCGCCTCGCCGAGACCGCGTGAGGCATCGGCCACGACCTGGGGGTCGTCGAAGAAGGTGGTGGCCTTGACGATCGCCTTGGCGCGGTCGGCCGGGTTGCCCGACTTGAAGATGCCCGAACCGACGAAGACGCCGTCGGCGCCGAGCTGCATCATGAGCGCCGCGTCCGCGGGCGTCGCGACGCCACCGGCGGTGAAGAGGACGACGGGCAGCTTGCCGGTCTCGGCGATCTCTTTCACGAGCTCGAACGGAGCTTGCAGCTCTTTGGCGGCGACGTAGAGCTCGTCGGCCTTGAGGCCCCGCAGCTGGGCGATCTCTTTCGAGATCGTGCGGATGTGCTTGGTCGCCTCGGACACGTCACCCGTGCCGGCCTCGCCCTTGGAGCGGATCATGGCCGCACCCTCGGTGATGCGGCGCAGCGCCTCGCCCAGGTTGGTGGCCCCGCAGACGAAGGGGACGGTGAAGTTCCACTTGTCGATGTGGTTGACGTAGTCGGCCGGGCTGAGGACCTCGGACTCGTCGATGTAGTCGACGCCGAGCGTCTGCAGGATCTGCGCCTCGACGAAGTGGCCGATGCGGGCCTTCGCCATGACGGGGATCGACACGGCGGCGACGATCTCGTCGATCATGTCGGGGTCGCTCATGCGAGCGACCCCGCCCTGCGACCGGATGTCGGCGGGGACGCGCTCGAGGGCCATGACGGCGACGGCCCCGGCGTCTTCGGCGATCTTCGCCTGCTCGACGTTGACGACGTCCATGATGACGCCGCCCTTGAGCATCTCGGCGAGGCCGCGCTTGACGCGGCTGGAACCGGTGGTGGAGGACGGGCTGGAGGCAGGGGTCGTGTCGCTCATGATAGCCCCCATCTTAGGCCCGTTCAGACCTCGGAGGACGCCGTCGGGGTCGTCCGGTCGTCGCCCGTCGGCCAGGCCTCGGCGACCGCGACGCGGACGTCGCCGAGCAGCTGCGTGACGGCCTTCGTCTGCGCGATGATCGGGAAGAAGTTCGAATCGCCGCCGTAGCGTGGCACCACGTGCTGGTGCAGGTGGGCGGCGATGCCGGCTCCGCCGACCTGCCCCTGGTTCATGCCGATGTTGAAGCCCTGCGCGTGCGACACCCGGGTGAGGACCCGCATGGCGGTCTGGGTCAGCGACGCGATCTCGGCGACCTCGTCGGGGGTGGCGAGGTCGTAGGTCGGGACGTGCCGGTACGGGCAGACCAACAGGTGGCCGGGGTTGTAGGGGTAGAGGTTGAGCAACACGTAGGCGTGTTCACCCCTCGCCACGATGAGGGCCTCGTCGTCGGACCTCGACGGCGCACTGCAGAACGGGCAGGAGTCGTCGTGGGCGTCCTGGCCCGCCTCGACGTAGACGGCGCGGTGGGGGGTCCAGAGCCGCTGGAAGGCGTCGGGGACCGCGGCGAAGTCGGCAGAGGACTCGGCCGTGGTCCCCTCGGCGCCCACGCTCAGACCTGGGCCTTGGTCTCGATGGCCGAGACGATCTTGGCGATCGCCTCGTCGAGCGGCACGCCGTTCTCTTGGGAGCCGTCGCGGTAGCGGAAGCTGACGGCACCGGCCGCACGGTCGTCCTCGCCGGCGATCAGCTGGAACGGCACCTTGGCCTTGGTGTGCGTGCGGATCTTCTTCGGCATGCGGTCGTCGCTGTGGTCGACCTGGGCCCGGACGCCGACCTGGCGGAGGCGCGCCACGACCTCGTCGAGGTAGTCGCCGTACTCGTCGGCGACGGGGATCGCCACGACCTGGACGGGTGCCAGCCAGACCGGGAAGGCACCCGCGTAGTGCTCGGTGAGCACGCCGAAGAAGCGCTCGATCGAACCGAACAGCGCGCGGTGGATCATCACCGGTCGCTGACGCGACCCGTCGGCCGCCGTGTACTCGAGGTCGAAGCGCTCGGGCAGGTTGAAGTCGAGCTGGACCGTCGACATCTGCCAGGTGCGCCCGATCGCGTCGCGCGCCTGGACCGAGATCTTCGGCCCGTAGAACGCCGCGCCGGCCGGGTCGGGCACGAGCTCGAGGCCGGTCTCTTCCGCGACCTGTCTCAGGGTCGCCGTGGCCTCGTCCCAGGTGGCGTCGTCGCCCACGTACTTCTCGGGGTCTTTCGTGGAGAGCTCGAGGTAGAAGTCGTCGAGGCCGTAGTCGCGCAGCAGGCTGAGGACGAAGTCGAGCGTGCCCTTCAGTTCGGCGGCCATGTCGTCACGGGTGGTGAAAATGTGCGCGTCGTCCTGGGTCATGCCGCGCACGCGGGTGAGGCCGTGGATGACGCCCGACTTCTCGTTGCGGTAGACCGTGCCGAACTCGAACAGGCGCTGCGGCAAGTCGCGGTACGACTTGGCCGACGACCGATACGCCAGGATGTGCATCGGGCAGTTCATCGGCTTGAGGTAGTAGTCCGCGCCCTGACGGGTGATCTCGCCCTCGTCGTTGCGGGCCTCGTCGAGGTGCATCGCCGGGAACATGCCGTCCTTGTACCAGCCCAGGTGGCCCGAGGTCTCGAACAGGGCCGCCTTGGTGATGTGCGGCGTGTAGACGAACTCGTAGCCGGCCTTCTCGTGGCGCTCGCGCGAGTAGTCCTCCATCTGGCGACGGATGATGCCGCCCTTGGGGTGGAAGATCGCGAGCCCCGAGCCGATCTCGTCGGGGAACGAGAAGAGGTCGAGCTCGGCGCCGAGCTTGCGGTGGTCACGCTTGGCGGCCTCTTCGAGTCGGGCCTGGTAGGCGCGCAGGTCGTCCTTGGTGGGCCACGCCGTACCGTAGATCCGCTGCAGCTGGGGGTTCTTCTCGGACCCGCGCCAGTAGGCGGCCGCCACGCGCATCAGCTTCGTGGCGTTGCCGAGGAGGCGCGTGCTGGGCACGTGCGGACCGCGGCAGAGGTCGAACCACACGACCTCGCCGGTCTTCGGGTCGAGGTTGTCGTAGACCGTGAGCTCGGCCCCGCCCACCTCGACGGACTCGCCGTCGGCGCCGAGCTCGTCGGCCGACCCGCCCTTGAGCCCGATCAGCTCGAGCTTGAACGGTTCGTGGGCGAGCAGTTCGCGGGCCTCTTCGTCGGTCACGACGCGGCGACGGAAGCGCTGGCCCTGACGGATGATGCGCTCCATGCCCTTCTCGATCGCCTTGAGGTCGTCGGGGGTGAAGGGCTCCGCGACGTCGAAGTCGTAGTAGAAGCCGTCGGTGACGGGCGGCCCGATGCCGAGCTTCGCCTCGGGGTCGATCTGCTGCACGGCCTGTGCCATGACGTGCGCCGCCGAGTGGCGCAGGATCGCCAGGCCGTCGGGCGAGTCGATCGTGACCGGCTCGGCGACGTCGCCCGCCTGCAGCTCGGTCGCCAGGTCGCGCAGCTCGCCGGCCACGCGGACGGCCACGACCGCCTTGTCGGTGAACAGGTCGAAGCCGGTCGTCGTCTCGGTGGCCTCGACGGCCGAGAGGCCGGACGAAGCTGGGGAGGCGGTCGGGTCGAGGTCGGTCTGGTCGGACACGGCGGTGGTTCCTATCGTCGAGGGGCGGTGACCACTTTAGCCGTCGACGGACCGCCGCCCGGCCGGGGCCACCCCGACGGACGACGCGGCCGCGGACGGCTCAGGCGGCGCGCAGCTCGGTCGAACAGGCCTCGGCCGCGACCCAGGCGAGCATGCCGCACTTCACCCGCATGACGAACTTCGAGACCCCGTGGAACACCACGGCGTCGCCGAGCGCCTCGTCGTCGGGCTCGCCGGCTCCGCGGGACCGCATCATCTCGCGGAACTCCCCCACGAGTGCGTCGAGCTCGGCCAGCGTGCGGCCCGGGGCCAGCTGTGCCAACACCGAGGCCGAGGCCATCGAGATGCTGCATCCCGCGCCCTGCCAGCGCAGGTCGGCGATGCGGTCCGTGCCGGGCTCGAGGGCGACGCGGACGGTGATCTCGTCACCGCAGGTCGGGTTGCGTTCGTGGTGCTGCGCGTCGGCCCCGGGCAGCTCGCCGTCGCCGTGGCGCGCCTTGGCGTGATCGAGGATGACCTGCTGGTACAGGCCGTCGAGGGCGGCGCTCACCGCGCCTCCTCGGCCTTCTCGTCGGGGGCCGTCGGGCCCGCGACGCCGAAGTAGTCGCGGACCTCGGCGACCCCGGCGACCAGCCGGTCGACCTCGTCGCTCGACGAGTACAGGTACGTGCTGGCCCGCGTCGTGGCCGTCACCCCGAGACGGCGGTGCAGCGGTTGGGCGCAGTGGTGGCCGACGCGCACGGCGATGCCCCGGGCGTCGAGGAACTGGCCGACGTCGTGGGCGTGCACCCCGTCGACGACGAAGCTCACGAGTCCCGATCGTGGCACCCCGGCCGGCGGTCCGACGACCGTGACACCGTCGATCGTGTCGAGACCGCGGACGAGCAGGTCGGCGAGGGCCTCTTCGTGCTCGCGCACGCGGTCCATGCCGACGGCCTCGAGGTAGCGCACGGCCTCGGCGAGGGCCACGGCCTGCGACACGGGCTGCGTGCCGGCCTCGAAGCGTTGCGGGGCGGGGAGGTATTCGGCGCCCTCCATCGTGACCGTCGTGATCATCGACCCGCCGGTGCGGAACGGCGGCAGGGCGTTCAGCAGCTCGGCCCGCCCGTAGAGCACGCCGATGCCCGTGGGCCCCAGCATCTTGTGGCCCGAGAACGCGGCGAAGTCGACGTCGAGGCCGTGCAGGTCGACGGGGCGGTGCGGTGCCGATTGGCAGGCGTCGAGGACGACGAGGGCGCCGACGGCGTGCGCCAGCGCCACGAGCTCGGCGACGGGCGCGACGAAGCCGGTGACGTTCGAGACGTGGGCGAAGGCGAGGAGGCGCGTGCGGGGTCCGATGACGGACGCCGCGTCGGCGGTGGTCCAGGTGCCGTCGTCGTGGACGGGCACGAACCGCAGCGTGGCGCCCGTCGTCGCGGCGAGTTCCTGCCACGGGACGAGGTTCGCGTGGTGCTCGGCCTCGGTGACGACGATCTCGTCACCTTGCGCGAGGGCGAAGCGTCGCGCGGCCTCGCCACCCCGGCCGTGCGTGGCGTTCGCGACGCCGTACGCCACGAGGTTGAGCGCGTCGGTCGCGTTCGAGGTCCAGACGATCTCGTCGACGTCGGCACCGACGAAGCGGGCGACCGTCTCTCGCGCCTCTTCGTAGGCTTCGGTCGACAGGGCGGCGAGCGTGTGCGCGCCCCGGTGCACGGCCGAGTTGGTCGTCTCGAGGAAGCGGCGCTCGGCGTCGAGCACGGTGGTCGGTCGCTGTGCGGTCGCCCCCGAGTCGAGGTAGGCGAGCGGCTCGCCGTTGACGTCCTGCCGCAGCAGGGGGAAGTCGGCGCGCAGACGGCGGGCGTCGTCGTCGGACAGCCCCGGACGGGCGGTGGATGGTGCGGAGGAGGTGGTGGTCACGATGTCCCTTCCCGTCGATCGTAGCGAGGCGCCCCGAGGGGCCCGGCGTCGGCCGACACAGGACGCAACGGTCGCCGACCGCCCGGTGTTCCCGACCGCATGGTGTTCCCGACCGCATGGTGTTCCCGACCTCATGGTGTTCCCGACCCCGCGGCTGTGACGCCCCGTGTCGTGTACGTCGCACACGACAGGGGTCGAGGGCCAGAGTGGTGGCGACGAACGGAGCACCCCATGACGACCACCCCCGGCCGGATCGAGACCACCCACGCGGGAAGCCTGCCGCGCACGCCCGAGCTGATCGCGGCGAACGACGCGCGCGCCCTCGGCGAGGACGGCTTCACCCTCGAGCGCACCCCCGAGTTCGACGCCCTGTTGACCGACGCCGTCGTCGATCTCGTGCGCCGCCAGCACGACCTCGGCATCACGATCGTCGGGGACGGCGAGTACGGCAAGGCCATGACGAGCGCCGTCGACTACGGCGCCTGGTGGTCGTACTCGTTCCAGCGCGTGAGCGGGCTGTCGTTGACCGGGTCGGACATCTTCAGCCAGCCGGCCGTGCGGTCCTCCCCCGGCGACGTGCGGCTGACGTCGTTCCCCGACCGCCGCGACTGGCAGACGTTCCACGACGCCTACACCGACCCGACCTCGGGCATCGGCACGGGCTCGGGCGCCACGCCGTTCCCGAGCACGACGGGCCCGTTGGCGTACGTCGGACAGTCCGCCATCGCCTCGGACATCGCCAACCTGAAGGCCGGCCTCCAGGCGAGCGGTTCGCCCTCGGGCTTCATCACCTCGTTGTCACCGGGGAGCGGAGCCCGCATCGCGAACGACTTCTACGCCACCGAGGAAGAGCACATCTGGGCCTGGGCCGAGGTGCTGCGCGAGGAGTACACGGCCATCGTCGAGGCCGGTCTGACCGTGCAGATCGACGACCCCTCGATCGCCGAGAACTGGGACCAGATCAACCCCGAGCCGAGCGTCGAGGACTACCGCGCCTTCACGCGCATCCGAGTCGAGGCGCTCAACCACGCCCTTCGCGGCCTGCCGCCCGAGCAGGTGCGGTTCCACCTCTGTTGGGGCTCGTGGCACGGCCCGCACACGACCGACGTCGAGTTCCGCCACATCGTCGACCTCATGCTCGAGATCGACGCCGGCTCGTACTCGTTCGAGGCGGCCAACGTCCGTCACGACCACGAGTGGAAGCTCTGGCGCGACGTGGAGTTGCCCGAGGGCAAGAAGATCGTGCCGGGCGTCGTCAGCCACGCCACGAACGTGGTCGAGCACCCCGAGCTCGTGGCCGACCGCATCGAACGGTTCGCGTCGCTGGTCGGACCCGAGAACGTCGTCGCCTCGACCGACTGCGGCCTGGGCGGTCGCATCCACCCGCAGATCGCCGTCGCCAAGCTGGCGTCGCTCGGCAAGGGCGCGCGCATCGCGTCGCACCGTCTGTTCGGCTGAGCGTCCGCGGGGTGACGACCCGCGCCTCCTGGTCCGGTGGACGAGGAGGCGCGGGTCGACTCGCGAGCGGACGCCCCGTCAGTCGTCGAGCGGCTTGAGCACCCGCCGCAGGAACTGCTGCGTGCGGGCCTCGCGCGGGCGGGACAGCACGTCGGCGGGACGGCCCCGCTCGACGACGACACCGGCGTCCATGAAGAGCAGCTCGTCGGCCACCCGGCGGGCGAACTCGAGCTCGTGGGTGACGACGATCATCGTCCAGCCCTCGTCGGCGAGTTCTTTGACGACCGTGAGGACGTCGCCGACCAGTTCGGGGTCGAGGGCCGAGGTCGGCTCGTCGAAGAGCAGCAGTTCGGGCCGCAGCGCGAGTGCGCGCACGATGCCGACGCGCTGCTGCTGGCCGCCCGAGAGCTCGGACGGGTAGGCGTCGGCCTTCTCGGCGAGGCCCACCCGCGCGAGGAGCGCCTCGGCCTCGGCCCGCGCCTCCTTCGGATCGCGTCCCTGGACGCGCACCGGGCCCTCGACGACGTTCTGCAGCACCGTGAGGTGCGGGAACAGGTTGAAGTGCTGGAACACCATCGACGACCGGTCGCGCAGGGCGAGCAGGTCGCGCTTGCCGACCTTGGCCCCGAAGTCGATCGACCGACCGTCGGAGAGCGTGACGACTCCCCCGTCGGGCACCTCGAGGCTGTTGAGCGACCGCAGCACGGTCGTCTTGCCCGACCCCGAGGGGCCGATGATCGCGACGACGCGTCCACGCCGCACCTCGAGGTCGATGCCGCGCAGCACCTCGTTCGCGCCGAACGCCTTGTGCAGGCCGCGGACGGTCAGCACGGGGGCACCGGTCGCCCCGGAGGGCCGTGGCGGGGTGACGTCAGCGGGCAACGTGGCGGTCCAATCTCTTCTCGAGGGCGTCCTGCCCGAACGACAGGATCAGGCAGATCACCCAGTAGACCAGGGCGGCCTCGAGGTAGATGAGCAGGAACTGGTTCGAGACCGTCGCGATCTGCTGCGCCTGACGGAAGAGCTCGACGACGAGGATGACACTCGCCAACGAGGTGTCCTTGACCAGGCTGATGAAGGTGTTCGACAGCGGCGGCACCGAGACGCGGGCCGCCTGCGGCAGGATGATCCGCCGCAGGGCGAGCCCCCGCGACATGCCGATCGTGTGGGCGGCCTCCCATTGACCCTTGGGCACCGAGAGGATCGCGGCCCGGATGACCTCGGCGGCGTACCCGCCGACGTTCAGCGAGAACGCGATGATCGCGCTCGGCCAGGGATCGAGCCTGACGCCGATCGACGGCAGCCCGTAGAAGACGACGAAGAGCTGCACGAGCAGGGGCGTGCCCCGGATGATCGAGATGTACACCCGGGCGATGCCCGCGAGCACCGCCTTGCCCGACAGGCGCATGAGCGCGATGACGACGGCGATGACCAGCCCGATCGCCATCGACGCGAAGGCGAGCGGGATCGACGCCACGAGCGCCCCCGACACGATCGGCCAGAGCGACCGCAAGAAGAGGTCGAGGGAGGACTGCACGCCTACTCGCTGACGTCCTGGCCGAAGTACTTCTCACTGATGGTCGACAGCGTGCCGTCGGCCTTCAGCTCGGCGAGGGCGTCGTCGATCGCCGTCACGAGGTCGTCGCTGCCCTTCGTGGTGACCAGGGCCGAGCGCGACACGTCGTCGGTGGTCGCCGCGATCTTGATGCCGGCGGCCTGGTCCGGGTTGGTCTTGACGTAGTCGAGGAAGGTCAGCTCGTCGTTGACCGTCGCGTCGATGCGGCCCTGCTCGAGGAGTGCGACCGACTGGGCCCAGCCCTCGACGACCTGCACGTCGGCGCCCGCGTCCTTTGCGGTCGTGTAGAAGTTGCTCGACTGCGACTGGGCCGTCGTCTTGCCCTTCAGGTCGGCGAGCGAGGTGATGTCGGTGTTGTCGGCGGGCGTGATCACGACACCGCGGCTGACCGTGTAGGGCGTCGAGAAGTCGTACGTCGCCTCGCGCTCGTCGGTGATCGAGATCTGGTTCGCGACGAGGTCGAAGCGGCCGGCGGTGAGCCCGGCGAGCAGGGCGTCGAACTGAGTCTCTTCGAAGGTCGGCGTGACGCCGAGCTTCTCGGCGACGGCCGTGGCGACGTCGACGTCGTAGCCGGTCAGCGCGCCGGCCCCGCCCTCGTGGTAGGTGAAGGGCTGGTAGGTGCCCTCGGTGCCGATGACGATCTCGCCGGCCGCCTGGATGTCGGACAGGCTCTTCGCCGCGCTCGTGTCGGCGGTCGCGCTGCCGGTGGACTGGACGACCCCGTCGGTGGAGGCGGGCGCGCAGGCGGCCAGGGCGACGGCGGCGGCGGCGATGACGCCGACGGAGGCGAGGCGGCGGACGGTGCGGACGGCGGTGATCTTCACGAGGGTTCCTTTGCTGCGGCTCGGGGGTCGGACGAGCCTCCCGACACTAACGCCGCGGGGGCGGGCGGGATTCCCGATGACTTCGCGTGACGTGACGCCTCCGGCGCCGGCCGATGCGACGCACGCGTCATCGCCGCGCGATCGCCTCCGCCACCGAGGGCGCGCCGTCGAGGCGCACGTGCCGGTGGGCCACGTCGTCGGCCGAGACAGCGACGGTGCTGAGCGACAACGAATGGAAGAGGTGCCCGTCCACGAGGTCGGCCCGTACGAGCGCGTCGTCGTCGTCCGTCGACAGGGCGCTGCTCTCGCGCAGCAGGTCGAGCCACGGCGTCCAGCTGCCCTCGCCCTCGGTCGCCGGCGGCAGCGGACCGGTCGGAGGCGCGACGTCGCGGAACCGAGGGAGCCAGCGGTCGACCCGGGACACGGACCGGTCGTCGGGGGCGGCGTGCGTCAGCAGGTGGACCCCGGGGGCGAGGCGGGCCGTCTCGGTGACGGCGCCGTCCCACACGGAGTGCACCGCGCCTCCTGCGTCCGCCGTCAGCAGGTTGAAGGTGCGGGTCGTCTGGGACCCCACGGGCAGGAGCCCGTCGGCGGCGGCCCGGAGGGGCAGCGCGCCGCGGGTGGTCCACCCACCGGTCGGCGGCGTCGGCGCCTCGTGACGGTTGAGCACGACGCTCGCGCGACTCGGCCCCCGGGCGGTCGCCAACCACGCGCCACCCGCCTCGCGGTCGTGCACCCCGGTCACCCTCTCGCCGAGGTCGGGCCACCAGGGGCCCGGCTCGTCCCAGGGGCGGTCGGGCGACTCGTCACGGAGTCCCAGGAAGACGACGGGCCAGGGCGCACCCGGCTGGACGGCGACGACGACGGTGCACATGGGGTCCTCAGGGTGGGGGCTCGTCGGGTCGGGGCCGACGCTCGGCCGCGGGATGCGGCATCGTGGGGGGCAACGCTACCGACCCGGCACCGGGTCGGCCGACCGACGCATCGATCGACGAGGCCCACCGTGACGCACGACCACCCCCGCTCCTCCCCCGACGCCCCGCGTCGCCTGTCCGTCGTCGTCGGCGTCTCGGGCGGCATCGCGGCGTACAAGGCCGTCGGGGTCGTCCGCGGTCTCGTGCTGCGCGGGCACGACGTCCACGTCGTCCCGACCGAGGCCGCCCTGCGCTTCGTCGGGGCGCCGACCTGGGAGGCCACGAGCCGCAACCCCGTCCACACGTCCGTCTTCGACGACGTCGCCGAGGTGCGGCACGTGACCCTGGGGCAACGGGCCGACCTGATCGTCGTGGCGCCGGCGACCGCGCACACCCTGGCGAAGATCGCGCACGGGCTGTCGGACGACCTGCTCGGCACGACGATCCTCGCGAGCACCGCACCGCTCGTCGTCGCGCCCGCCATGCACACCGAGATGTGGCTGAATCCGGCCACGGTCGCGAACGTCGACCTGCTGAGGTCGCGCGGGGTGACCGTCGTCGGGCCCGACGACGGGCCGCTGACCGGCGGCGACGTGGGGCCCGGCCGGCTCAGCGAGCCCGACGAGATCGTCGCCGCGGCACTCGCCCGCGTGACCGGCCCGACCGGCCTCGACGCCTCCCCCGCCGCCGTCCCCGGTGCGCGGGCACAGAGGAAACGGGCCCAGGAGGCGCGGGTCGGCGACCTGGACGGCCTGCGGCTGGTCGTCTCGGCCGGTGGCACCCGCGAGCCCCTCGATCCGGTGCGGTTCGTCGGCAACCGGTCGAGCGGCACCCAGGGAGCTGCGCTCGCCCTCGGGGCGGCCCGACGCGGGGCCCGCGTCACCGTCGTCGCCGCCGCGCTCGACGGAGCCGTGCGGCAGACGCTCGTCGACGACGCCGCGGTCGACGTCGTCGAGGTCGGCACCGCCCTCGAACTCGAGGCGGCCATGACCGAGCACTCCCCCCCAGCCGACGTCGTCATCATGGCGGCCGCGGTCGCCGACTACCGGCCCCTCTCGGTGGCGGACGGAAAGATCCGCAAGGACGACTCGGGCGACGAACTGATCGTTCGCCTCGTCCGGACCCCGGACGTCCTGGCCGGACTCGTCGCCCGTCGTCCCGCGGGGCAGGTGGTCGTCGGCTTCGCGGCCGAGACGGCAGGTGACCGCGACGAACTGCTGTCGCTCGGGCGCGCCAAGCAGCGACGGAAGGGGGCGGACCTGCTCGTGCTGAACGCGGTCGGCTGGACGACCGGTTTCGGCAGCGACGACACGGCGGTCGTCGTGATCGACTCGGACGGTGAGGTGGTGGCCGAGGCCGAGGGGTCGAAGGCCGCCGTGGCCGAGACCGTGCTCGACGCGGTCGCCGACCGTCTCGCAGCGAGTCGCGGGTCGGGTGGTGGCACCGCCCCGGTGCTCACCGACGCCTCGACGGGAGCCGGCGCATGAGCCCCCGTGAGCAGGCCGACCCCCGCCTCGGCACGACCGTCGGCGGTCGGTACCGCATCGACGCGATCGTCGGCCGCGGAGGCATGGGGGCCGTCTACCGAGCGAACGACCTCGAGCTCGGCCGGGTCGTCGCCGTCAAGCTCTTCTCGTCGGACGGGCACGACGTCCACGACCTCACCCGACAGGTGAGCGAGGTGCGCCTACTCGCCTCACTGAACCACCCGGGACTCGTGACGCTCTACGACGCCCGCGTCGAGGGCGACGGACACGACGACGACGCCTACCTCGTGATGGAGTACGTCGACGGTCCGACCCTGCAGACCGTGCTCGCCGACGGGCCGCTGTCACACGCCGAGGCCGCGGCGCTGCTCGGCGACGTCGCGGACGGCCTGGCGGCGGTCCACCGTGCCGGCGTCGTCCACCGGGACGTCAAGCCCGCGAACATCCTGCTCGCGGCTCCGCACCACGAGGGCGACCCCCGCAGGGCCAAGCTCGCCGACTTCGGCATCGCCTACCTGATCGACTCGACGCGGGTGACGGCCACGGGCACCCTGATGGGCACCGCCGCCTTCGTCAGCCCGGAGCAGGCCGAGGGGCGACCGCCGGCCCCCGCGTCCGACGTCTACTCACTCGGACTGGTCCTGGTCGAAGCTCTGACCGGGAAGCGCGTCTTCACGGGTTCGGTCGTCGAGTCGGTCATGGCTCGTCTGACTCGCGACCCCGAGATCCCGGCCTCGATCGGTTCGGGGTGGGCGGAGCTGCTGACGCGCATGACCTCGCGCGCACCGGAGGACCGTCCCGCCGCCGCCGAGGTGGCACGGGCGGCCCGCACGTTGGCCGTCGAAGGCGCCGGGTCGACCGATGCCGTCACCCGCGTCATGGCAGCTCCCGACGTGCCGACGGCCGCCCTGCCCGGCGGCGACACGCCCACTCGCGTCCTGCCCCGGGACGACGCTCGCACGCAGGTGCTCGGAGCGGGGGCGGCGTCCGGGGCGGATGCCGCGGACCTCGTCGCCGACGTCGAGTCCGACGAGGGGACCCGGAAGCGCCGGCGCTGGCCCCTCGTGCTGGCGGCGATCGTCGTCGCCGCGCTTCTGGCGGTCGGCATCGGCTGGGCCGCCACGCGCGACGGCGACCTGGTCGGCCCGACCGAGAGCACGAGCCCGAGTGTCGAGTCGGACCCGTCGACGACGCCCTCCGAGTCGTCGGACGACGAGTCGCCGTCGCCGTCGGAGGACTCCACCGACGAGTCACCGGCGGATCCGGCGCCCTCGGACGAGGTCAGCCCGACCCAGGAGGCGCCGGTCGAGCCGACGACGCAGCCCACGGTCGACCCCGTGACGCCCCCGACGGTCGACGTTCCCGGTGTCGACGTCCCGGGTGGGAACACCGGGCCGGGCAACAGCGGGAACGGCAACGGGAACAGCGGGCCGGGCAACAGCGGGAACGGGAACGGCCGAGGCAACGGAGTCGGTCTCGGGACGGGGACCGGCACGCCTTAGGGCAAGGCGGCGAGATGTCACGACGTGCCGCTCACTTCGAGAGGTGAGCGGCACGTCGTGACATCTCGGCAGGATGTTCGGGCTCTGCCCGAACATGACGAAAGCCCCGGCCGAGGCCGGGGCTTTCTGTGTGTGAGCGATACTGGGATCGAACCAGCGACCTCTTCCGTGTCAGGGAAGCGCGCTACCGCTGCGCCAATCGCTCATGTCTCAACGATGCGAGAGCGAACCCTCGAACCGCAGTATTCAATTGCAACATCGATTCTAGACCTAGGTCTAGATCGAGTGGAGGTGGAGACGGGATTTGAACCCGCGTGAACGGCTTTGCAGGCCGGTGCCTCGCCTCTCGGCCACTCCACCATACGAGTAGCCCCCCAGAGGGAGGCCACCAGTCGGTGGACCACCCTCTGGTGAGCATTACACTCGAGCGGATGACGAGATTCGAACTCGCGACCCTCACCTTGGCAAGGTGATGCGCTACCGCTGCGCCACATCCGCATTTCGCTTTGCATTTCTGCGTGCAAAAGAACAATACCCACACCCCGGGGCAGAAACCAAATCGAGGGAAGTTCGTGTCTTGATCGGTAGCCGGGCAGCTCTCGACGGGGGCCTCGACGATCGACCGAATGGCGTTCGAGCCCCGCGATGCACTAGCATCGTCGAGTCCCACACGGGCGATTGGCGCAGTTGGTAGCGCGCTTCCTTCACACGGAAGAGGTCATCGGTTCGAGCCCGGTATCGCCCACGTCCATCACCGAAAGGCCCTGCATCCGCAGGGCCTTTCGTCGTTCCTGGACCGAGGTCCCCGGCCCGGCGCCACCGTCGAGGCATCGACGCCGCCCGCTCCCGAGACGTGGCATCCTCGGCCCATGACCGACTCCCCCGCCTCCCGTGCGTCCACGATCCACCCGTCGCCCGTTGCCGACGCCGACTGGTGGCGGCAGGCCGTCGTCTACCAGGTGTACCCGCGGAGCTTCGCCGACGCGAACGGCGACGGGATCGGCGACCTGCCCGGCGTGACCTCGCGCGTGCCCTACCTGCAACGGTTGGGGGTCGACGCCGTCTGGCTGAGCCCCTTCTACCCGTCCCCGCTCGCCGACGGCGGCTACGACGTCGCCGACCACCGTGACGTGGACCCCCGCCTGGGCACCCTCGACGACTTCGACGAGATGGTCGCCGCCCTCCACGCAGCGGGACTGAAGGTCGTCGTCGACATCGTCCCCAACCACACCTCGAGCGACCACGAGTGGTTCCGTGAGGCCGTCGCGTCCGAACCCGGCAGCGCCGCCCGGGCCCGTTACGTGTTCCGGGACGGCCTCGGCGACGGCGGTGCCACTCCTCCGTCCACCTGGGTGTCGAACTTCGGCGGAGGCGCATGGACCCGTCTGACGCGCCCCGACGGCACACCCGAGCAGTGGTACCTGCACCTCTTCGCCCCCGAGCAGCCCGACCTCGACTGGAGCAACCCCGAGGTCCGCGCCGACTTCGAGGGGACGCTGCGGTTCTGGTCGGACCGTGGCGTCGACGGCTTCCGGGTCGACGTCGCCCACGGGCTCGCGAAAGATCTCACCGAACCCCTCCGCGACGCCGCGGAGCGCAAGGACCTTCCGGTCGACGGCAGCGACCCGCTCTACGACCGCGACGAGGTGCACGTGATCTTCGAAGGCTGGCGCCGCGTCCTCGACGAGTACGACCCGCCCCGCAGCGCCGTCGCCGAGGCCTGGGTGCAGCCGGAGCGCGTCCCGCTCTACGCCCGCCCCACCGAGCTGGGGCAGGCCTTCAGCTTCGCCCTCACCCGGGCCGACTTCGACGCCGACCAGTACCGCGCGATCATCGCGTCGACCCTCGAGCAGGCGGCGGTCAGCGGGGCCACGAGCACCTGGGTTCTCTCGAACCACGACGTCGTCCGTCACGCCACGCGCTACGGCCTGCCGAAGGGGCAGGACCTCGACGCCTTCGTGCTGAGCGACGGACGACGTCCGACCCTGAACCCGGACGCAGGCCTGCGTCGGGCTCGGGCCGCGACGCTGCTGATGCTGGCCCTGCCCGGCTCGGCCTACGTCTACCAGGGCGAAGAGCTGGGCCTCTTCGAGGTGGCCGACCTGCAGCCTGGCGACCTGCAGGACCCCGTCTGGACCCGCACCGGCCACCGACGGAAGGGCCGCGACGGCAGCCGCGTCCCCCTGCCCTGGGACACCAGCGAGCCCGCACTGGGCTTCGGCGACCACGCCCCGCACCTGCCGCAGCCCGAGTGGTTCGAGGACCTCGCCATCTCGGTGCAGGACGACGAGGACGAGTCCACCCTGTCCATCTACCGCCGCGCGCTCGCCCTGCGACACGAGCTGCAGCAGGGCGAGAGCCTGCGGTGGGCCGAGGGCGCCTCGGACGACGTCGTGCACTTCGCGCGCCACGACGGCTGGCACTCGCTGACGAACTTCGGCGGCGGCCCGGTCGACCTGCCCGCCGGGGCGCGCGTCCTGGCCTCCAGCGAGCCGCTGCACGACACGCTCGCCGGCGTCACCGAGGTGCCGGGCGAGACCACGGTCTGGTTCTCGCTGACCTGAGAGCCGGGCCCGGTCGCACGAGGCGACCACCCGCAGGAGGCGCGGCGCGAGGGGTCCCTCACCGCGCCTCCTGCGCTCTGCCGCGGTCCGCGGGGCCGGCACGCGGAACGGCCCCGGTCCGAGGACCGGGGCCGTTCGTCGTGCGGGGTGGGTCAGGCGCGCGAGTTCTCGAGGACGTAGCCCTCTTCGCCGTGCAGGGCGAGGTCGATGCCGGCCACCTCGTCCTCGTTCTTGACGCGGAAGCCGATGGTCTTCTCGATCACGAAGCCGATGACGAAGGCCAGGACGAACGAGTAGAGCATGACGGCCAACGCCGACAGGGCCTGGATGCCGAGCTGCGTGAAGGTGCCCGAGAAGATCAGGCCGGTGTCGTTGGCGAAGATGCCGAGGTACAGCGTGCCGATGAGGCCACCGACGAGGTGGATGCCCACGACGTCGAGCGAGTCGTCGAAGCCGAGCTTGAACTTGAGGTCGATGGCCAGGGCGCAGACGGCACCCGCGACGACGCCGAGGACGACGGCCCATCCCGGGGTGAGGGCGGCGCAGGCCGGGGTGATGGCGACGAGACCCGCGACGGCACCCGAGGCGGCGCCGACCGAGGTGGCCTTGCCGTCCTTCAGCTTCTCGACGACGAGCCAGCCGAGCACGGCGGCGGCGGGGGCGGCGATGGTGTTGAGGAACGCCAGGGCGGCGACGCCGTCGGCGGCGAGCTCGGAGCCGGCGTTGAAGCCGAACCAGCCGAACCAGAGCAAGCCGGCGCCCAGCAGGACGAAGGGCGGGTTGTGCGGCTTGTCGGCACCCTTGGCGAAACCGACGCGCTTGCCGAGGACGAGCGCCAGAGCCAGGGCCGCGGCACCGGCGTTGATGTGGACGGCCGTGCCGCCGGCGAAGTCGATGACGCCCATGGCGGCGATCCAGCCACCGACCGTGTTGCCGTCGGCGTCCTTGGTGAAGTTGAAGACCCAGCTGGCGACCGGGAAGTAGACGACCGTAGCCCAGACGCCCGCGAAGATCATCCACGCGCCGAACTTGGCCCGGTCGGCGATGGCGCCCGAGATGAGGGCGACCGTGATGATCGCGAAGGTGGCCTGGAACGCGGCGAAGGCGATCGTCGGGTAGGCGCCGGTGGGATCGAGGCTGTCCTCGAAGGCCGCGCCGAGGCCGAGGTTCGCGACGTCGAGGCCGAACAAGCCCTGGATGCCCACGAAGCTCTCGCTGCCACCGGGGATCGAGGTCGGGTTGCCGAAGGCGATCGCGTAGCCGAAGAGCACCCACAGGACGCCGATGAGGCCCATCGCGCCGAAGCTCAGCATCATCATGCTGATGACGCTCTTGGCCTTGACGAGGCCGCCGTAGAAGAAGGCCAGGCCGGGGGTCATGAGCAGCACGAGTGCCGCACAGATCAACATGAAGGCGGTGTTGCCTTGGTCCATGGGTGGGTCACCTCTCGAGTTTCTGAGCCAGGGAGGCACCGACGTCGAGGTCGACCGCGCGGGTTCGCGGGCTGTGGTGACGAACGCTCTCGTCCGGTGCGCCCCCAGTGTCGCGGGGTGAGGTTTCCAGCCGTGTGCGGGATTGTTTCCCCGATGTAACACGATTCGGGCGCAGGTAAACAACGTGTTTCGGCTCACCCCCTACCGGGTGGGGATGTCCTCAGAGCGAGGTGAGCGCCACCAGGCGCGAGACGGCCCGCAGGTACTTCTTCCGGTAGCCGCCGGCCAGCATCTCGTCCGAGAAGACCTGGTCGAGGGGCGTGCCCGAGGCGACGACCCGGATCTGCGCGTCGTAGAGGCGGTCGACGAAGGCGACGAGGCGCAACGCGTCGACCTGGCTGGTGAGCACGTGCACGCCACGGAGGCCGACCGCGTCGAGGTCGTCGACGAGCTTGACGTACTTGCTGGGGTGGACCGTCGCGAGGTGGCCGACGACGCCGTCGAAGTCGTCGAGGGAGACGGTGCCGCCGAGGGACGCCGCCGCCGCGTCGACGTCGTCGACCACGTGTGCCCGAGCCTTGACCTCGCGACGCCGGTAGTCGTTGCCGTCGATGCGCAGGGTGAGGAACTTGTCGCTCAACCCCTGGATCTCGCGGAGGAAGTCGGCGGCGGCGAACCGGCCCTCGCCGAGGGCGTTGGGCGGGGTGTTCGAGGTGGCGGCGATGCGGGTGCCGTCGTCGGCCAGGTCGCCGAGCAGTCGGGTCATCATCATCGTGTCGCCCGGGTCGTCGAGCTCGAACTCGTCGATGCAGACCAGGGCGGCGCCCTTGAGCTGCGCCGCGGCGCCGGCGTAGCCGACGGCACCGACCAGGGCGGTGTACTCGATGAAGGTGCCGAAGTAACGCCGTCCGGGGGTGCGGTTCCAGAGGGCGGCGAGCAGGTGGGTCTTGCCCACGCCGAACCCGCCGTCGAGGTAGAGGCCGGGACGCACGGCCGGGGCGGCCGGCTTCTTGCGGAACAGACCCCTCCGCGGCGCGTCGGCACCCGCGCCTCCGAACGCCGTCACGGCGGCGACCGCCTCGGCCTGCGAGGCGAAGTCCGGGTCGGGTCGGTAGTTCTCGAGCGAGGCCTCGGCGAACTGACGAGGAGGCACGAGTTGCGTCACGATCTCGGCCCCCGTGATCGTCGGGGTGCGGTCGGTCAACGACACGAGGGTGCTGACGGATTCGGGGGGCATGGGCGCGGCCTCGCAACGGTGTGGGCGGGGATCTGTGTCAGAGTCGTACGGTTCCCGGGCGACGGTCACGCGGCATGCGTAACCTCGACGGGGCCGACCAGAGGCGATCCTACGCCGCCGGGCGCCACCCGTCGCCCGACGTCGGCTCCACCCCGACACCCGCACAAGGAGACACCATGGCCGTCGAGCACGACACGTCCGCCCGCTTCGGCGAGTACGCCCACCCCGAGCGTCTCGTCAGCACCGAGTGGTTGCAGCAGCACCTCGGCACCCCCGGGCTCGTCGTCGTCGAGTCGGACGAGGACGTCCTGCTGTACGAGACCGGCCACATCGCCGGCGCCGTCAAGATCGACTGGCACCTCGACCTCAACGACCCGGTGCAGCGCGACTACGTCGACGGCGAGGGCTTCGCCGCGTTGATGGCCCGCAGCGGCATCTCGCGCGACAGCACCGTCGTCATCTACGGCGACAAGAACAACTGGTGGGCCGCCTACGCCCTCTGGGTGTTCTCGCTCTTCGGGCACGAGGACGTCCGCCTGCTCGACGGCGGACGGGCGAAATGGGAGGCCGAGGGACGCGAGTACACGACCGACGCCCCCGCGATCGAGGCCACCGACTACCCCGTCGTCGAACGCGACGACAGCGTCATCCGGGCCTACAAGGACGACGTGCTCGCTCACCTCGGCAAGCCCCTGATCGACGTGCGCTCGCCCGAGGAGTTCTCGGGCCAGCGCACCACGGCTCCGGCCTACCCCGACGAGGGAGCCCTCCGCGCCGGTCACATCCCCAGCGCGCAGAACGTGCCGTGGGGCAAGGCCGCGGCCGACGACGGCACCTTCCGGCCGCTCGCCGAACTCGACGCCATCTACCGTGACGGCGCGGGCCTCGCCGACGGCGACCAGGTCGTCGCCTACTGCCGCATCGGCGAGCGGTCGAGTCACACCTGGTTCGTGCTCACGCACCTCATGGGCTTCGAGGACGTGCGCAACTACGACGGCTCCTGGACCGAGTGGGGCAGCGCCGTCCGCGTGCCGATCGTGCAGGGCACCGAGCCCGGCGAGGTGCCGGCCCGGTGACCGACACCGCCCTGCCCGAGGCGCTCGTCGAGATCCGCGAGGAGTTCCTCGCGCTCGACGTGCGCGACCGTCTGCAGTTGCTGCTCGAGTTCTCGAACGAGCTGCCCGAGCTGCCGGCCCGCTACGCCGACCACCCCGACCTCCTCGAACGGGTGGTCGAGTGTCAGTCCCCCGTGTTCCTGTTCGTCGAGGTGACCGACGACCGGGTGCATCTGCACGCGACGGCACCGCGCGAGGCGCCGACGACCCGCGGCTTCGCGTCGATCCTCGCCCAGGGGCTCGACGGGCTCACCGTCGCCCAGGTCCTCGACGACGTCCCCGACGACTACCCGCAGACGATCGGTCTGACCGAGGCGGTGAGCCCGTTGCGGATCCGTGGCATGACCGCCCTGCTCGGTCGCGCCAAGCGCCAGATCCGCGAACGGACCGCCGGCGCGTGACGCTCCGGGTGCTGCACGCCCTCGAGCGCCCGGGCGACGTCGGGCTCGAGCTCGACATCGACGAGGACTCCACACCCGCCCGGATCCGCGAGCTGTACGCCCCGCCCCGCGAGACCTGGCTTCGACTCAACCTGATCGCCGCGGTCAGCGGCGACGCCGCGGGGTCGGACGGCACCTCCGAGACGCTGAGCAACGCCACCGATCGCACGATCCTGGCGGCCATCCGCTCGTTGGCCGACGGCGTCCTCGTCGGTGCGGCCAGCGTGCGGGCCGAGGGCTACCGGGTGCCGAAGTCGTCGCGACTCGTCGTCGTCACGTCGTCGGGCGACCTGTCGGGCCATCGGATGGACCCGTCGGAGGCCGGTCGGGTCGTCGTCGTGTGCCCCGCATCCGCGCGGGTCCGGGTCCGCGAGACCCTCGGCGAGGCGATCTGGGCGGTCGCCACCGTGCTGACCGCACCCGACGACGAGGGACGGTTGGAGCCCGCCGCGATCCTGCGTTGCCTGCGCGACCAGCGCCTCCGTTCGCTCGTCTGCGAGGGCGGCCCGTCGCTCGCCGGCCAGTTCCTGCGGGACGGCCTCGTCGACGAGCTGTGCCTGTCGACCTCGCCCGTCGTGATCGGCAGCGGCCTGCCCGTCTTCGGTCGCGAACGCTTCGACCCCGCGTCGCTCGTGCTCGGCCAGCTGCTGGTCGACGAGCAGAGCACGCTCTACGCGCGGTGGTCGGTCGACGGCGGACCCGCGAGTCGGTGACGACCGAGCCACCCGCTGATCGCCCCCTCGAAGCGCTCGGGGTCGAGGTTCCAGAGCTTCGTGTGCCGCGCGACCTCGAACACCTCGAAGGTGACGAGGTCGGGCCGTGCCTCGGCCAACGCGTGTGACGCGGTCGACGGCACGAAGCCGTCGTCGTCGCTGTGCAGCAACAGCACCGGCAGGTCGAGCTCGCCGGCCCGCGAGACGAGGTCGAGCCGGTCGAAGTCGATCGGCTCGGCGCTGCCGGCCAACCGGCAGAGCAGGGGCGAGCCCAGGAGGCGCAGCACCAGACCCTGGACGACCCGCGGCACCCGCATGGCCGCCCCCTGGTAGGCGAGGGTCGTCCTCCAGTCGACGACGGGCGACTCGAGCACGAGGCCCGAGACGGCTCTGCGCAGGGACGAGCGCGTGGCGGCCTGCAGCACGAGCGCCCCGCCCATGGACCAACCCATCAACACGACGGACGTCGCCCCGCGGTCGAGGGCGAACCGGATCGCCGCCTCGACGTCACGCCACTCGGAGTCGCCCAGGGCGTAGCGGCCGTCCGGCGATCGGGGCGCCTCGCCGTCGTTGCGGTACGACACGAGGAGCGAGGTCAGGCCCTCTCGGTGGAAGACCGGAGCCGCCCTGATCGTCTCGGCGCGGGTCACCCCGCGACCGTGCACCCCGATCATCCACGGACCGACGAGGCCGGCCTCGGCGGGGACGAGCCAGGCGGGGGCCGGACCGACCTCGGTGTCGATCTCGACCTCGTCGCCCGTGAGCCCCGCGTCACGCGGTGTCGGGAACAGCCAGCCTCCGATGCGACCCCGGTGGGCCCGCTCGAGACCGGGCCCGTCGACACCCTCGACGCGACGCTCGACGGACCGGCCGTCGTCGTGGACGACGTCGCCGACCCGGGCGTGGCCACGACCCCGGGCGTACCAGAAGCTGTAGCGACCGGGGAGGCGCGTGTCAGGCGTCGACCGGAGGGTGATCGTCCCGGCGACGGCGTCGTGGGCCTCGATCCGCACGTCGTCACGTCGGCGGCGGGCGGGCGTGACGATCTTGCGGGCGATGGCGACGATCCCCGAGGCGAGGGCGGCGGACGACACCACCACGGTGCCCCCGACGACGATCGAGACGACGGCGACCGGGCCGATGCCCCGTCGCTCGGTGGATGCGGGGCGGTTCACGGGCGACTCCTCGGGCGGCGTGAGGTGGGGTCGAGGGTGACCTGTGGATCTGCTGAGCCGGGCGCGGCGTGCCGCGGGGGTCGCCCTCGGGATCGACCCTAGTCTTCCAGGGTGTCCGAGATCCCCCCGACGCCGACCCGGCCGCCCGCGTTCGCCGCGGCCGTCGAGTCCGTCCGCCGTGCCGCCGCGCGGGATGCCCTCGCCGTGACCGAGATCCCCGCCCCGAACGGCCTCGCCCCCCATGCGCTGGCCCTCGCCGGGGACGTCATCGGTGCGTCCGGCCGCCCCGACCCCGATCTCGGCACGGGCCGCTTCGTGCTGCTCTACGACGACGACGAACCCGAGGCCTGGGGCGGGCCGTTCCGGGTCGTGGGTTTCGCGCAGGCGCCCCTCGAGACCGAGATCGCGCTCGACCCGTTCGTGGCCGACGTCGCGTGGTCCTGGCTCGTCGACAGCCTCGACGCCCGTGGGGCCTCGTACGACCGGGCATCCGGCACCGCGACCAAGATCCTCTCGACCGGCTACGGTGAGCTGGCCAGCCACGGCGACGGGGCCCAACTCGAACTCCGGGCGTCCTGGAGCCCCACCACCACCGACCTGGCCCCGCACATCGAGGCCTGGAGCGAGTTGATCTGCACACTCGCGGGCCTGCCCCCGACGGTCGAGGGCGTCACGCTCCTCGCCTCGCGGCGGGTCGGACGAGACTGAACCACCGGAACAGAACAGCGCCCCCGGAGAGAACAGCGGAGACATGACCACAGCGACATCAGACGAGTCAGCACCCGACGAGTCGGCACCCGACGAGTCGGCACCCGGCGGCTCTGCGCCCGCCGGTTCCGCGCCCGGCGGTTCCGCGCCCGGCGGCTCCGCCTCGCGAGACAGGCGCCCCCGGGTCACCGTCCGACCCGTCGTCGAGACCGCCGACTCGCTGCACGGCGAAGTCACGGTCATCGACGACCGCCCGGGCTACCTGGCCGCCGTCGAGGCGATCCGCGCCGGGACCGGGCCGATCTCGATCGACGCCGAGCGCGCCTCCGGCTATCGCTACTCGCAGCGGGCCTACCTCATCCAGGTGTTCCGACGCGGCTCGGGGGTGTTCCTGCTCGATCCGCCCGCCATCGGCTCCTTCGCCGAACTGCAGGACGTGATCGGCGACGAGGAGTGGGTGCTGCACGCCGCCAGCCAGGACCTGGCGTGCCTGCGCGAGGTCGGCCTCGACCCGAGCCGCATCTTCGACACCGAACTGGGTGCGCGTCTCGCCGGTCTGCCGAAGGTCGGGCTCGGTGCCGTCGTCGAGCAGCTGCTGGGCGTCCACCTCGCGAAGGAGCACAGTGCCGCCGACTGGTCGACGAGACCGTTGCCGCAGAGCTGGCTCGTCTACGCCGCGCTCGACGTCGAGCTGCTCGTCGACCTGCGGGACGCCATGGAGGCGGTGCTCGCGGACGCGGGCAAGCTCGAGATCGCGCGTCAGGAGTTCGAGGCGACCCTGCGGCGCGAGGCCAAGCCGGCGAAGGTCGACCCGTGGCGTCGACTGACCGGACTGCACAGCGTGCGCGGATCCCGGTCCCTCGCCGTGGCCCGTGAACTCTGGCAGGCGCGCGACGACTACGCCCGTGAGATCGACACGGCCCCGGGTCGACTCGTCCCGGACTCGTCGCTCGTGGCCGCCACCAAGGCGATGCCCACCGACAAACGATCGCTCGCCGGCATCAAGGAGTTCGTCGGCCGCGCCAGTCGCAGCGAGCTCGACCGCTGGTTCGCGGCGATCGAACGCGGCCGTGAGACGACCGACCTCCCGTCGCACCGGGGGCCGGCGAGCGACACCCTCCCCCCGCCGCGATCGTGGGCGGACAAGAACCCGCTGGCCGACGCGCGTTACAAGGCAGTCCGCCCCAAGGTCACCGAGATCGCCGAGGGCCTCGACCTGCCGGTGGAGAACCTGCTCACCCCCGAGACCCTGCGGCGGCTCGCCTGGGACCCGCCCATCCCCTTCGACGCACCGACCATCGCGGCCACGTTGGTGGAGCTCGGTGCCCGGGCCTGGCAGGTCGAGGCCGTCGCCGAGGCGGTCGCCGAGGCCTTTGTCGACGCCCACCAAGAGCCCGAGGCGACGGGCGACGGCGCTTCGTAGGATTGCTCGAACGATTCTTGACCCCTCGGTGTCGTCCCTAAGATCGGGACCAGATCCTGACACTGGAGGCAATGTGGCCGAGAGCAACGATGTCGTGTTCGTCGACGGGGTACGCACCCCGTTCGGGCGGGCCGGCGACAAAGGCATGTACTGGCAGACCCGCGCCGACGACCTGGTCGTGAAGGCGATGAAGGGTCTGCTCGAACGCAATCCGTCCCTCCCGCCCGAACGCATCGACGACGTCGCCATCGCGGCGACGACGCAGCAGGGCGACCAGGGCCTCACCCTGGGGCGCACGACGGCACTGCTCGCGGGGCTTCCCCAGTCCGTGCCCGGGTACGCCATCGACCGCATGTGCGCCGGCGCCATGACCAGCGTGACGAGTGTCGCCGGCGGCATCGCCTTCGGCGCCTACGACGTCGCCCTCGCCGGCGGGGTCGAGCACATGGGTCGGCACCCGATGGGGTTCGCTGCCGACCCGAACCCCCGATTCGTCGCCGAGAAGCTCGTCAGCGGCGAGGCCCTGAACATGGGCAACACCGCGGAGCGCATCCACGACCGGTTCCCCCAGCTGACCAAAGAGCGGTCCGACCGCTACGCCCTGCGATCGCAACAGAAACTCGCGGCCGCCTACGACGCCGGCCAGATCCAACCCGACCTCGTCCCGGTGGCGATCAGGACGGATCAGGGCTGGGGGTTGGCCACGCGCGACGAGGCCCCTCGTCCCGAGACCACGATGGAGGGGCTGGCCGGGCTTCGGACCCCCTTCCGGCCGCACGGCCGCGTCACCGCCGGCAACTCGTCCGGACTCAACGACGGGGCGACGGTCAGCCTGATGGCGTCCGGCGCCGCGGCGAAAGAGCTCGGACTCACCCCCAAGATGCGCCTGGTCAGCTTCGCCTTCGCCGGCGTCGAGCCCGAGATCATGGGCATCGGCCCCGTTCCGTCCACCGAGAAGGCGCTCCGGAAGGCCGGGCTCTCGATCGACGACATCGGCCTCTTCGAGCTGAACGAGGCGTTCGCGGTGCAGGTCCTCTCCCTGCTCGACCACTTCGGCATCGACGACGACGACCCGCGCGTGAATCCCTGGGGTGGTGCCATCGCCGTGGGCCATCCCCTCGCGTCCTCGGGCGTGCGGCTCATGATCCAGCTCGCCCGCCAGTTCGAGCAGCACCCCGAGGTGCGCTACGGCCTCACGGCCATGTGCATCGGCCTCGGCCAGGGCGGCAGCGTCATCTGGGAGAACCCCCACTACTCGCGGAAGGCGGCGCGCGCATGAGCTCGGCGACCGAACAACTGACCGAGCTGTCGGCCGACGAGGTCGTCACGCACTCCTACGTCCGCGACGTCCCGTTGCCCTCCGGCGGCGTCCTCGCCCTCATCACCCTTGACAACGGTCGCGACCACACCCGGCCGAGCACGCTGGGGCCGGCGACGCTGCACGAGTTCGGGGCGACCCTCGACGCCGTCCGCACCCGCGCCTCCTCAGGTGAGATCGCGGCGATCGCCGTCACCGGCAAGCCCTACTTCCTGGCGGCGGGCGCCGACCTCAGCAAGGTCAGCGCCATCCCCAGCCGCGACGTCGCCCGCGAACTCGCCCGGCTCGGGCACGCGGTGCTCGGCAAGCTGCACGACGCCGCGGTCCCCACCTTCGTCTTCGTGAACGGCCTCGCCCTCGGGGGCGGCGTCGAGATCGGCCTGCACGCCGACTACCGGACGGTCGACTCGTCGGCGGCGGCCATCGCCCTGCCCGAGGTCTTCCTCGGCATCATCCCCGGCTGGGGAGGGGCCTGGCTGTTGCCGAACCTGATCGGCATAGAGAACGCGCTCAAGGTCGTCATCGAGAACCCCCTGAAGAACAACCGCACGCTGCAGCCCGCCCAGGCGCTCGAACTCGGCATCGTCGACGTGATGTTCGGCCCCGCGTCCTTCCTCGAGGACAGCATCCGGTGGGCCGACGGGGTGCTGACCGGCCGCGTCACCGTCAAGCGACCGAACCTCCCGGGCAAGCTCGAGCGTGCGGTCAAGTGGGACGTCGCGATCTCGGTGGCGCGCAAGTCGCTCGAGTCCAAGATCGGCACCGTCGCGAAATCGCCCTATGCCGCACTCGACCTGCTCAAGGCCGCGAAGAACACCGACCGGGCGACCGGCTTCGCGGCGGAGGACGAAGCACTGGCCGACCTCGTGGCGGGCGACCAGTTCCACGCGAGCATGTACGCCTTCGACCTCGTCCAGAAGCGCGCCAAGAAGCCCGCCGGAGCCCCCTCCCCCGACCTCGCCCGAAAGATCGGCAAGGTGGGCGTCGTCGGTGCCGGCCTCATGGCGAGCCAGTTCGCCCTGCTCTTCGTCCGGCGCCTGCGCGTCCCGGTCGTCATCACCGACCTCGACCAGGCCCGGGTCGACTCGGCGCTCGCCCGCATCAGAGGCGAGATCGACGAGTTGCAGGGCAAGGGGCGCATCTCGCGCGACGAGTCCAACCGCCTCAAGGCGCTGATCACGGGCACGACCGACCTCGCCGACTTCGCCGACGCCGACTGGGTCATCGAAGCAGTCTTCGAAGAGCTGTCGGTCAAGCAAGAGGTGTTCGCGAACGTCGAGGCCGTCGTCTCGGACACCACGGTGCTGGCGACCAACACCTCGTCGCTGAGCGTCGAGCAGATCGGGGCGCGCCTCGCGCATCCCGAGCGCCTGGTCGGGTTCCACTTCTTCAATCCGGTCGCGGTGATGCCCCTCGTCGAGGTCGTCAAGACACCGGCGACGGATGACGAGACGCTCAGCACGGCGATGGTGACGGCGAAGGCCCTCCGGAAGAACGCCGTCATCACGGCCGACACCCCTGGTTTCGTGGTCAACCGCCTCCTGGCCAAGTTGCTGGGCGAGGCCATGCACGCCGTCGAGACGGGGACGCCGTTCGAGGTGGTCGATCGAGCGACCGCCCCGTTCGGCCTGCCGATGACGCCGTTCGAGCTGCTCGAGCTGGTGGGACTGACCGTCGGGGCGCACGTGCTCGACACCCACCACGCCGCGTTCCCCGACCGGTTCTTCGCCAGCGAGGGACTGCACCGTCTGGCCGAGCACGGCACCATCTTCGAGCGGGACTCGAAGGGCCGTCGCAAGGGGTTCGACAAGAAGGCCGTCGCCCTCGCCGCCGGGCCGGGCACGGCACTCACCGACGACGAGCTGCGCATCCGCATCGAGGACGGCCTCGCCGACGAGGTCGGTCGCATGCTCGACGACCACGTGGTCGCCGCCGCCGAGGACATCGATCTCTGCTTGATCCTCGGAGCCGGGTACCCGTTCCAGATGGGCGGGGTCACGCCGTACCTCGATCGCGTCGGAGCCTCACGGCGCGTCCGCGGTCGCGACTTCCACGAGCCGGCCATCCGCGGCGTCGAGTAGCCCATCGACGTCGAACGCCCCGTCTCGGACGAGACGGGGCGTTCGACGTCGATCGGTGTGGTGTGCCACCGCACCGGGACTCAGTCGTGTCGGGCGTCCTCGTGCCTCGTCGCGGCGGCGGTCTCGTCCAGGGGCCTCGCGACGGGGATGCGACTTCCGAGCACCTGGGCCACGACGTCGCGAGCGATGTGCTGCGGGGTGAGGCCGGCCTCTTCGAGGATCTCGGCCCGGGACCCGTGCTGGAGGAACTCGTCGGGCAGACCCAGCTCGGTCACGGCCGTGTCGACGCCTGCGCCCCGGAGGTCCTGCCGCACTCGGGTGCCGATCCCGCCGACCCGGACTCCGTCCTCGATCGTGATGACGAGTCGGTGGTTCGCAGCGAGTTCGATGATGCTCCCCGGCACGGGGACGACCCATCGCGGATCGACGACCGTGGCACCGATGCCCTGGGCCTCCAGCCGTTCGGCGACCTCGAGTCCGATCCCGGCCATCGGGCCGACGCAGACGATGAGGACGTCGTCGTGCCCCGCGCGACGCAGCACCTCGACACCGTCCTCGAGACGTTCGACGGCTTCGTGTTCGACGCCGACGGCGCCCTTGGAGAACCGGATGACGGTGGGAGCGTCGTCGACCGCGACGGCCTCCCGGAGTTCTTCGCGGAGGCGTGTCGCATCGCGGGGTGCAGCCAACCGGATGTGCGGCACGATCTGCAGCAGCGCAAGGTCCCACATGCCGTGGTGGCTCGGACCGTCCGGCCCGGTGACGCCGGCCCGGTCGAGGACGAACGTGACCCCCGCCCGGTGGAGGGCGACATCCATCAACACCTGGTCGAAGGCGCGGTTCACGAAGGTCGCGTACAAAGCGACGACGGGGTGGAGGCCGCCGAACGCCAGACCCGCAGCGCTCGTCACCGCGTGCTGTTCGGCGATGCCGACGTCGAAGACGCGCTTCGGGAACCGCTCGGCGAGCTTGTGCAGGCCCACGGGACGCAGCATCGCGGCCGTGATGCCGACGACCTTCTCGTCGTGCTCGGCGATGTCGACGATCTCGTCGGCGAAGACCGACGTCCACGACGGCGAGGTGGCCGTCTCGAGGGGCTCTCCCGTCTCGGGATCGATCTGCCCGACCGCGTGGAACTGGTCGGCCACGTCGGCGCGAGCCGGATCGAACCCCCGGCCCTTCTCGGTGATCGCGTGCACGATCACGGGGGCGCCGTAGTTCTTCGCCTGGAGGAGGGCTTCTTCCATCGCCACCTGGTCGTGGCCGTCGACTGGCCCGATGTATTTGATGTCGAGGTTCGAGTAGAGCGCTTCGTTGTTGGTGAACCGGCTCAGGAAACCGTGCAGTCCACCCCGGACACCGCGGTAGACGGCGCGACCCGGGTGTCCGAGCCGGTCGAAGACGGCGCGGCTGCCGACGTGGAGCTCACGGTAGGCCTGGCGGGTGCGGACGGTGTTGAGGAAGCGGGCCATGCCGCCGATGGTGGGGGCGTACGACCGGCCGTTGTCGTTCACGACGATGGTGAGACGGCGGTCGTTGTCGTCGCTGATGTTGTTCAGGGCCTCCCACGTCATGCCCCCGGTCAACGCGCCGTCGCCCACGACGGCCACGACGTGCCGGTCGTCGCGGCCGGTGAGCTGGAACGCGCGGGAGATGCCGTCGGCCCACGAGAGAGAACTCGAGGCGTGTGAACTCTCGACGATGTCGTGCTCGGACTCTGACCGCTGCGGGTAGCCGGCGAGACCGCCCCGGAGGCGGAGCGCGGAGAAGTCCTGCCGACCGGTGAGGAGTTTGTGGACGTACGACTGGTGGCCGGTGTCGAAGACGAAGGCGTCGTGTGGCGAGTGGAAGACACGGTGCATGGCCAACGTCAGTTCGACGACGCCCAGGTTCGGCCCGAGATGGCCCCCGGTCTTCGACACCTCGGTGACCAGGAACCGGCGGATGTCGGCGGCCAGTTCGACCATCTGTTCGTTCGTCAGGCGGTCGAGGTCACGAGGCCCCGTGATCGTCTGCAACAGGCTCATGCTGGCCTTCCCTTTCGGCCCTCTCGGGCATCCCGCCAGTCTAGGCACGCGACCGGCGAGAACGCCGTACGACCCCCGGACGATGCGGGTGATCGTCCGGGGGTCTGGTCGGTGCGGGTTCTGTCGATCAGACCAGGCTGCGCAGGACGTACTGCAGGATGCCGCCGTTGCGGTAGTAGTCGGCCTCGCCCGGGGTGTCGATGCGCACGACGGCGTCGAACTCGACCGGCTGCTTGCCCTCGGGCGAGTGAGCGGTCGGAGTGGCGGTCACGTGGACCGTCTTCGGCGTCGTGCCCTCGTTCAGCTGCTCGATCCCGGCGATGTCGATCTGCTCGGTGCCGTCGAGTCCGAGCGACTCCCAGCTCTCACCCTGCGGGAACTGCAAGGGGACCACGCCCATGCCGATGAGGTTCGACCGGTGGATGCGCTCGAAGCTCTCGGTGATGACCGCCTTGACCCCGAGCAGGCTCGTGCCCTTCGCGGCCCAGTCCCGGGACGATCCCGAGCCGTACTCTTTGCCACCGAGGATGACCAGGGGCGTGCCCTGCTCTTGGTAGCGAGCACTGGCGTCGTAGATGAACGACTGCGGGCCCTCGGCCTGCGTGAAGTCACGGGTGTAACCACCCTCGACGCCATCCAGGAGCTGGTTCTTGAGGCGAATGTTCGCGAACGTGCCCCGGATCATGACCTCGTGGTTGCCGCGACGGGACCCATAGGAGTTGAAGTCCTTGCGGTCGACGCCGTGCTCGTCGAGGTAGTGGCCAGCCGGGCTGTCGACCTTGATCGACCCGGCGGGGCTGATGTGGTCGGTCGTGACCGAGTCGCCGAGCTTCGCCAGGACGCGGGCGCCCCGGATGTCGGTGACCGGGGTGGTCTCGATCGTCATGCCCTCGAAGTACGGGGGCTTGCGGACGTAGGTCGACTCGGAGTCCCACTCGAAGGTGGCACCGGTGGGAGTCGGCAGGGAGCGCCAGCGCTCGTCACCGTCGAACACCCCCGCGTACTCGTGGGTGAACATGCCGGTGTCGATGGACGAGTCGATCGTCTCCTGCACCTCGGCGGCGTCGGGCCAGATGTCCCGCAGGTAGACGTCGGTCCCGTCCTCGGCCGTGCCCAGGGCGTCGTTCTCGAAGTCGAAGTTCATCGACCCGGCCAGGGCGTACGCGATGACGAGGGGCGGGCTCGCCAGGTAGTTCATCTTGACGTCGGGGTTGATGCGACCCTCGAAGTTGCGGTTGCCGGACAGGACGGCCGTGACGGCCAGGTCGTTGTCCTGCACCGCGGTCGAGATCTCGTCGAGGAGGGGGCCCGAGTTGCCGATGCAGGTCGTGCAGCCGTAACCGACCGTGTAGAAGCCGAGGTCTTCGAGGTAAGCGGTCAGGCCGGCTTTCTCGTAGTAGTCGGTGACGACCTTCGAACCGGGCGCGAGGGTCGTCTTGACCCACGGCTTGGCCTTGAGGCCCCTCTTGCTGGCGTTGCGGGCGAGAAGGCCCGCGGCGAGCATGACGGAGGGGTTCGACGTGTTGGTGCACGACGTGATGGCTGCGATGGCGACCGCACCGTGGTCGAGGGTGAACGTCGAGCCGTCACCGAGGGCGACCGAGGTCGGCTTGGACACCTTGGCCGGGGCGTGCGACGTGTGCGAGATCGAGTGCGGCTGGGCCTCGTCGTCGTCCTCGGCGGTGAAGCCGATCGGGTCGGACGCGGGGAACGTGCCCTCGACCGCGGCGTCGACGTGCGAGTGGTCCGTGCTGGCGTAGTTCTCGAGGTCGACCTCGAACTGCGACTTGGCCTCGGTGAGCTCGATGCGATCCTGCGGGCGCTTGGGCCCGGCGATGGACGGGACGACCGTCGCGAGGTCGAGTTCGAGGTACTCGCTGAAGACGGGCTCGGTCGACGGGTCGTGCCACAGACCCTGAAGCTTGGCGTACTGCTCGACGAGGTCGATCTGCTCGTCCGAGCGCCCGGTCAGACGCAGGTAGTCGAGCGTCACGTCGTCGATCGGGAAGATCGCCGCCGTCGAACCGAACTCGGGGCTCATGTTGCCGATGGTGGCGCGGTTGGCCAGGGGGACCTCGGCCACGCCTTCGCCGTAGAACTCGACGAACTTGCCGACGACGCCGTGGCGACGCAGCTGCTGGGTGATGGTGAGCACCACGTCGGTGGCCGTCACGCCGGTGGGGATCGAGCCGGAGAGCTTGAAGCCCACGACCTTGGGGATCAGCATCGACACGGGCTGACCGAGCATGGCGGCCTCGGCCTCGATGCCGCCGACGCCCCACCCGAGCACGCCCAGGCCGTTGACCATGGTCGTGTGGGAGTCGGTGCCGACGAGGGTGTCGGGGTAGGCCTGCAGCACCCCGCCGACCTCACGGCTGTAGGTGACGCGCGCGAGGTACTCGATGTTGACCTGGTGGACGATGCCCGTGCCCGGCGGGACGACCTTGAAGTCGTCGAAGGCCGTCTGCCCCCACCGGAGGAACTGGTACCGCTCGCCGTTGCGTTCGTACTCGATCTCGACGTTGCGCTCGAGGGCGTCCTCGCTGCCGAACAGGTCGGCGATGACCGAGTGGTCGATGACGAGTTCGGCCGGTGCCAGCGGGTTGATCTTGGTGGGGTCCCCACCCAGCTCGGCGACGGCCTCGCGCATGGTGGCGAGGTCGACGATGCACGGCACGCCGGTGAAGTCCTGCATGACCACGCGCGCCGGCGTGAACTGGATCTCGGTGTCGGGGTCGGCGGTGGGCTGCCACGAGCCGAGTGCCCGGATCTGGTCGCCCGTGACGTTCGCACCGTCTTCGGTGCGGAGGAGGTTCTCGAGGAGGACCTTGAGGCTGAACGGAAGCTTCGAAGAACCCTCGACCGCGTCGATGCGGTAGACCTCGTAGTCGGTGGACCCGACCGTGAGGGTGTTCTTCGAGCCGAAACTGTTGATTGCAGACACGTGCCGTCTCCCTTGCTGACTACGCCCTCATCTTGGCCGGTGCGCGCGACGCCCACCAGCGAGGTCAGCCTAAGTCCGCGGGGTGTCCCCGGGGCCGATCCCAGCGGTTTGTCTCGATGTCGAGACAAAACATAGCACCAGGAGGCGCGGGTCAGGCCGAGGGGCCCCGCGCGTCGTCCGCCGCCTCGCGTCCTCGATAGACCGTCCGGACGAGGAGCCAGGTCACCCAGAGCAGCCCGGCGTACAGGGGAACGCCCATGACGAGTTTGAGCGTGCCGAGCAGCGCCACGTCACCGGCAAGCCAGAGGGGCACCTGGACGGCGAGGCGTGCGGCGAAGAGCCCGGCCCACAACCACGTGGCCAGGACGAGGACGCGCCTTTTCGCCCGATCGGCCCGCCAACCCGTGCCCTCGTTCGTGAGGAGTCCCACCACGATGCCGATGAGGGGCCAGCGCACGGCGATGCTGACCAGCATGGCGGCGAGCGAAGCGGCGTTGATGAGCAGCCCGGGGACGAAGTTGTTCTCGGCCCGGCCGGAGAGCAGCGCGATCCCCGCGGAGAGGGCGATGCCGAAGACGCCGGCGAGTGCCTGGGCGACCGGGCCACGCTGGACGGCCCGAGCGACGACGAATGCCACGGCCAGGACCAACGGGATGAGGACCGACGGCACGACGTCGCGGGTGATCGTGTAGACGACCACGAAGCCGAGGCCGGGGACGATGGACTCGACGAGCCCGCGCACCCCACCGATCGCCGTCAGCAGCGCAGCCGCCGTGGGCACCTCGCCGGGGGCGACCTGGCCGATGCCGGCCCGCCGGGCGGCGGCCTGCAACTGAGCCGCGAGCGACACCCGGGGGTCGTCGAGCGGCGACGGATCAGCCGGGTCGGGCCGCTCGTCGGACGCGGACACGTCGGGTCAGACGACCGAGGGCGTGGTGCCCGGGGCGTCGGTCGGGCCGGCCTTCGGCATGGCCAACGGGATCAGCTCGCGCGGAGGCATGGGGGTCGTTCCGCGGACCACGACGATGCTGCGGAAGAGCTCTTCGATCTTCTCCGCGGCCTCGCCCTCGTGGGCCGCGTCGCCCGCGATGACGCCGCGGAGGAACCATCGAGGACCGTCGACGCCGATGAAGCGCGCTCGCCTGGTCGTGCCGGGGTCGCCACCCATCACCGGGATCTCGGCGCGGACCTCGGGGCCGAACGGCCCCACGACCTCGGCCGTCGTACCGCCCTGCTTCTCGATCTGCTCGCTGATCTGCCCCCGGATCTCGTTCCAGAGACCCGTCGTGCGCGGCGCGGCGAACGGCTGCACCTGCAGCGTCGACTTGGCGAAGTCGAGGCCGACGGCGACGACCCGCTTGCTTCCCTCTTCGACCTCGAGCCGGAGGTGGAGCCCCTCTCGGGGCAGGATCTTGACGCCACCGAGGTCGACGTACGGACGGACGGGGTTGGCCTCGGTCTCGTCCAGGGGGCCGACGTCGGCACGGTCCTCGGGTGCCGACTTCGAGTCGTCGAACACCTCGACCTCTGCGTCGTCGAGGGACTCGATGTCGATCTCGACGTCGTCGACGTCCGCCGACTCGACGTCGATCTCGACCGCGGCCAGTTCTTGCTCGCGGCGTTTGGACTTCCTCACGCGGTGCCTCCTGGGTTGTGTGCGTATCCGGTGGAGCCGTGCCCGTCGGCCCCTCGCACGCTCTCGGGGAGCGTCGCGACGGGGACGAAGGTCGCGCGGACGACCGGCATGATGACGAGTTGGGCGATCTTGTCGCCGACGGCGACGTGGTGCTCGGCCTCGAGGTCGGTGTTCAGCAGCGAGACCTTGATCTCGCCGCGGTAGCCGGCGTCGACCGTACCCGGGGCGTTCACGACGGTGATGCCGTGCTTCGCGGCCAGTCCGCTACGGGGCATGACGAACGCGGCGAAACCGTCGGGCAGGGCGATGGAGACGCCCGTGCCGACCAGGGCGCGGTGCCCGGGACGCAACACCAGGTCTTGTGTCGAGAGCAGGTCGGCGCCGGCGTCGCCCGGGTGGGAGTACACGGGCACCGAGGTCGCCTCGGCGGCTATGAGGACGTCGAGGGTCTGAGGCACGTGTCGAGGGTAGTGCAGAAGTCTGGTCGAATGGACGTCATGAACCCCTACCGTGAGCGCCTGCTCCCGCCGCTCTCCGTCTTCGTCGCCTGCGCGCTGCTCGTCCCTGCCACCCTGCTGGTCTTCCTGCCGATCAACTCGACCGTGGGCGTGGTGATGGCCGTCGTGTTCTACGCGGCCGCCATCGTCCTGCTCGTCCTGACCTCGCCCGTGCTGACGATCGACGACGAGGGCTTCACCGCGGGTCGCGCCCGTCTGTACTCCCACGAGATCGGCGAGGCCGAGGGGTTCACCGGCGCCGACGCCACACGAGAAAGAGGGCCCCGGCTCGACGCGCGAGCCTGGACCCTCTTCAGGGGGTGGGTGCGACCGGTGGTCAAGATCTCGTTGACGGACCTCGACGACCCGGCACCCTATTGGTTGGTGTCGACCCGTCGTCCCGACGAGGTCGTCCGGCGGTTGGAGGCGCTCAGGCGGCGCACTCCCGGCAGATAGCGCCCAGCTTGGTCTCGTGGTCGAGCTGCGAGCGGTGCTTCACCAGGAAGCACTCGACACAGGTGAACTCGTCGACCTGCGGAGGGAGGACGACGACGTCGAGGTCGAGGTCCGAGAGGTCCTGTCCGGCGAGCTCGAACGAGCCCGGGTTGTCGGCGTCGTCGTCGACGACGCCGGTCATCTTGTCGGGGACCCTCTCTTTGAGCCCCTCGATCGACTCCGAGCCGTCGTCGTCGTTCTTGCGAGGTGCGTCGTAGTCGGTGGCCATGCCCATCCAGTTCTTCGGTCGTTCGTGTGCCCGATTCGGCGGGTGCAGTTTGCATCACTCGTTGTCGAATAGCAAACCCGTTCCCACGGCCTTTCAGCCGCCTCGGAAGAACTGACGGCACGCCCGTCGTATTCCCGCGAGAACGGGTGCCGACGTGCGACTCTTGGCACCGGATCACGACGGTGAAAGGCGTGGAAAATGCAGGATCTCAGGGTCATCGGCGTCCAGAGCGGAGCTCTGCTCGTCTCCACCGACGCCGGTGGCGAGTACCGCCTTCCCGTCACCCACACCCTCCACTCCCAGCTCCGGGCGGCCAGCCCGGGTGACGCGCCGGTCGAGCGGAAGGCACCGCCGCGCGAGATCCAGGCCCTGGTCCGGGCGGGCAGGACCCCGCAGCAGGTCGCCGACCTGACCGGCGCCGACCTCGACTACGTGCACCGGTTCGAGGGACCGGTCCTGGCCGAGCGTGCCTTCGTCCTCGAGAGCGCTCGGGCCGTCACGGTGTCCGTCGCCGACGACGCGGCCTCCGGCGTTCAGGCGACGACCTTCGGAGCCGTGATCGACGAGCGACTCGACGGCGCCGAGACCTCGCAGCGCGAGTGGAGCGCCTACAAGGACGCCGAGCACGGCTGGGTGATCCACCTGGCCTTCGTCACGCACGAGGTCGAGCGTGACGCGACGTGGCGCTTCGACCCGAAGAAGTCGGTCCTGGCCCCCCTCGGTGGCGACGCCCACCGACTCTCCCAGCACGGCGAGGAGGCCGGTCCGCTCGTGCCGCGTCTGCGGGCCGTGTCCCGCGAGCCACGCCACGACGACACGTCGGGTCGTTTCGACAGCGGTGCCTTCCTGGTGGACCAGGTCGACGAGGTCGAGCTCCCGGCCGAGGCCGCGACCGACCGGTTGCGTCCCGGTGTCCGGGGCACCGCCTCCTTCGCTGCCGCCAACCGGGCGCCGGACGAGGCGAGCGGGCACGACCAGACCGCCGACCTGCTCGAGGCCCTGCGACGTCGTCGCGGAGAACGCGAGGCCGCCCGGTTCTCGGACGACGACTGGCGCTCGGACCACCCGGTCACCGGGACGATCCGCGTGATCGACGTCCCCCTCGACGACTTCGACCTGCCCGAGGGGGCCACCAAGCCCACGCCCGTGTTGCCCGACCGGTCGACACGGCGCGACACCTCCGCGGACGACGCACCGGTCCAGCCCACCGGCATCCGGGGCAGCCGGGGTCGGGCGGGCCGGCGCGAGATGCCCAGCGCGGCTCAGCCGACGAAGAAGGCCCGCGGGCGCACCTCGATGCCGAGCTGGGACGAGATCGTGTTCGGAGCACGCTCGGACGACGACCCCGCCTGATCCTTCCGCCCGGGTCGGCGACCGTCACCGCCGGTAGGCGCCGAACGTCCGCAGGGGAACCAGGGTCTCGTCGTCGGACCACGACCCGTGGTGACCGACCATCGTGCCGGGCTGACCGCCGCGATCTCGTCCGTCGTAGTAGGCGACGCCCCGCCGGGCCGCGATGATCAGGTCGCCGATGCGCGGCAGCACGGCGGGGTCCACGGCACCGAACCACCCGGCCTCGACCGCCTCGGTCCGGGTCAGCACCCAGGCTCGGTCGCCTTCGGCGGACCGCCAGGCGTCGAGCAGTGCGCTCCGTCGACTCGCGTCCGCGTCGGGTTCGAGGTGCAGCTGCAGGCAGCGAGGCTCCCCCGCCACGTGCCTCACCCCGTCGACCAGGGCCGGCGTCCCTCCGAACACGAGGCGTCGCCGTTCGGCGACGTCGACGATCCCGTGGTCGGCCGTCACGATCACCCCGACGTCGGGTGCGACCGTGGACTCGAGCCTCCGCACCTCGGCGTCGACGCCCTCGAGGGCGTCGATCCACTCGTCGGACTCCCATCCGGCACGGTGGGCGATCATGTCGAGTTCGGGGACGTAGAGGTACACCAAGGAGGCGCGGGTCGAGTCGACGAGCCTCGCCGCGCTCGCGAAGCGGTCGGCCACGCTCTCGGCCACGTCGTAGGTGGCGCCCCGGAGGATGGCTTCGGTCAGACCCGACGATCGGTAGCGCTTGGGGCCCACGGCGTGGGACTCCACGTCGGGGGCCGTCTCGAACAGGGTGGGACGGCGCTGCCACTCGTCGGGTCGCATGCGGTCGTCCCACCCCGAGAGCTGCTTGACGACACGATCGTTCTCGGGGTCGAGGGCGGAGTAGCCGACGAGGCCGTGCTCGCCGGGAAGCGCCCCGGTCGTCAGCGTCGTGAGCGCCGCCGCGGTGGTCGTGGGCCACCCGGACCACAGGCTGCCCTTGACGCCCGACAACGTCCGGGCATGGCCTCGACGGGCTCCGAGGGCTGCCTGGCCGAGGCCGTCGACCAGGACGACGACGGCTGCCCGGGCGGCAGGCAGGTGGAGCGCGTTCACCTCACCCCGGAGGGACGCGAGACACGAGGGCACCACGTCGGCCAGGCTCACGGCCCCCCGGGGGCGCGCCGGTACGATGGAGGACACCGGCCCCAGTCTGGCACAGCGACGATCGGGTGCCCCGTCCACCCCGATCCGTGAGAAGTGCATGACCACCACCGAGAACACGAGCAGCCCCGACCACGGCGAACGCATCGAGGACATCGACGTCTCGCTCGAGATGCAGGGGTCGTTCCTCGAGTACGCGTACTCGGTCATCTACTCGCGGGCGCTCCCCGACGCCCGGGACGGCCTCAAGCCGGTCCAGCGGCGCATCCTCTACCAGATGTCCGAGATGGGCCTGCGGCCCGACCGCGGCCACGTGAAGAGCGCGCGCGTCGTCGGTGAGGTCATGGGCAAGCTCCACCCGCACGGCGACACCGCGATCTACGACGCCATGGTGCGTCAGGCGCAGCCCTTCACCATGCGGGTGCCGCTCATCGACGGGCACGGCAACTTCGGCTCGCTGGACGACGGGCCCGCCGCACCGCGGTACACCGAGGCCCGTCTCGCCGAGGCGTCGCTGGCCATGACGCAGGGACTCGGCGAGGACGTCGTCGACTTCGTGCCCAACTACGACAACCAGTTGATGCAGCCCGAGGTGCTTCCCGCGGCCTTCCCCAACCTGTTGGTGAACGGTGCGAGCGGCATCGCGGTGGGCATGGCCACGAACATGGCGCCCCACAACCTCGTCGAGGTCGTCGGCGCCGCGAGACACCTCATCGACCACCCCGACGCGAGCCTCGACGACCTGATGGCGTTCGTGCCCGGGCCCGACCTGCCCACCGGCGGCACGATCGCCGGGCTCGCCGGGGTCCGCGACGCCTACGCGACGGGTCGGGGCAGCTTCAAGACCCGGGCGCGGGTCGGCGTCGAGAGCATCACCGCGCGGAAGAACGGTCTCGTGGTCACCGAGCTGCCCTACCTGGTGGGGCCCGAGAAGGTGATCGAGAAGATCAAGGACGGGGTGCAGGCGAAGAAGCTCACCGGCATCACGGACGTCACCGACCTCACCGACCACAAGCACGGTCTCCGTCTCGTGATCGGGATCAAGACGGGGTTCAGCCCCGAGGCCGTCCTCGAGCAGCTCTACCGGTACACGCCGCTCGAGGACGGCTTCAGCATCAACAACGTCGCCCTCGTCGACGGGCAACCGCGCACGCTCGGGCTGAAAGAGATGCTCGAAGTCTACGTCGCCCACCGCCTGTCGGTCGTCACGCGTCGCAGCCGCTACCGGCTGGCCAAGAAAGAGGATCGCCTCCACCTCGTCGAGGGCCTGCTCGTCGCCATCGTCGACATCGACGAGGTCATCCAGGTGATCCGGACGAGCGACGACACGGCCGCCGCCCGCGCTCGACTGCGCGAGGTGTTCGACCTCAGCGAGATCCAGGCCGAGTACATCCTCGACCTGCAGTTGCGCCGCCTGACCAGGTTCAGTCGCATCGAACTCGAGGCCGAACGTGACGAGCTGCTCGCGGCCATCGCCGACCTCAAGGACCTGCTGGCCGATCCCGCCCGCCTCCGTGCCCTCGTCTCGAGTGAACTCGGCGAGATCGCGGAGCAGTTCGGCACCCCGCGGCGGACCCTCCTCACCGAGGCCAAGCCGAGCGTCGCCACGACGGGTCGCGGCAGCAGGTCCACCCCCGTCCTCGAGATCGCCGACACCCCGACCCGGGTGTTCCTCTCGACGACGGGCCGCGTCCTGCGCGTGGACCACCTCGACCCCGACTCCGCGGCCCCCACTCCCCCGGCCCGGCGCACGAAGCACGATGCCGTCCTGTCGTCGATCGACACGACCACGAGGACCGAGATCGGCGCCGTGACGAACCTCGGACGTCTGGTCCGGCTCACCCCCGTCGACCTCCCGTCGGTGCCACCCACGTCGGTCCAGCTCGGTGCGGGGGTGCCCATCAGGGACTACGTCGGCCTGGTCGACAAGAAAGAACGTGTGCTCGGGCTCGTCTCGCTCACCGCGGACCGGAGCATCGCGCTGGGCACGGCCCGGGGTGTCGTCAAACGAGTCGCGACCGGCCAGTACCCCGCCCGACCCGACTTCCCGGTCATCACCCTGAAGAAGGGCGATCAGGTGGTCGGTGTCGCCCAAGGGGTCGACGAGGACGAGCTCGTCTTCGTCACCTCCGCCACACAGTTGCTCCGGTTCACCGCCTCGGCGGTCCGACCGCAGGGGCCCGCCGGCGGTGGGGTGGCCGGCATCAACCTCCCGGACGACGCGAGCGTCATCTTCTTCGGCGCCGTGCCCGCGGGTCACGAGGCCGTCGTCGCGACGGTGTCGTCGAGCAGCTCGACGATCGCCGGCACCGACCCCGGACGTGCCAAGCTCAGCGCCTTCGACGAGTACCCGGGCAAGGGGCGCGCCACGGGCGGCGTCCGGTCCCACTCGCTGCTCAAGGGCGAAGACGCCCTGTCGCTGGCCTGGGTGGGACCGGCCCCCGCGCAGGCGGTCGGCCCGGACGGCTCCGTCCGGAGCCTGCCGACCGAGCTGTCACGCCGGGACGGCTCAGGCACGCCCCTCGACGCACCCGTCGGGTCCGTCGGGGCCTCGGTGGCCCATATCACCGACTCGGCCACGGGCCTCGAGGCCGGCGCCGAACCCGGCGAGTGACGCTTCGGACGACCGACCGAGACGGCACCGCACCTCGGAGTCGAGAGGCGGCGCCGTCCTCGTCGGCCACGAATCGGTCGGGACTCAGACGTCGATGCGGTCGCGGCTGAGACCGGCTCCGTCGATGATGAACTCCTTGCGAGGGGCGACGTCATTGCCCATCAACAACTCGAAGACCCGCGCGGCGTTCTCGGCGTCGTCGACCTTGACGCGCCTCAGCATGCGGTTCTGACGTTCCATCGTCGTGGTCCGGAGTTGTTCGGCATCCATCTCGCCGAGACCCTTGTACCGCTGGATGGGGTCCTGGAACTTCTTGTTGGTGCGCTTGAGCCCCGCGAGGACGCCGTGCAGCTCTTTCTCGGAGTACGTGTAGATCGTCTCGTTGGGCTTGCTGCCGGGGTGCATCACGACCACCCGGTGCAGCGGGGGAACAGCCGCGAAGACGCGCCCGGCCTCGATCATCGGTCGCATGTACCGGAAGAACAGCGTGAGCAGCAGCGTCCGGATGTGGGCACCGTCCACGTCGGCGTCGCTCATGATGATCACCTTGCCGTAGCGGGCCGCCTCGAGATCGAAGGACCGCCCGGACCCGGCCCCCAGGACCTGGATGATGGAGGCGCACTCGAGGTTGGACAGCATGTCGCTGACCGAGGCCTTCTGGACGTTCAGGATCTTGCCGCGAATCGGCAGGAGCGCCTGGAACTCGCTGTTGCGGGCGACCTTGGCCGTGCCCAACGCGGAGTCGCCTTCGACGATGAACAGCTCGCTGTTCGCCACGTCGTTCGACCGGCAGTCGACGAGCTTGGCCGGCAGGGTCGAGTTCTCGAGGGCGTTCTTGCGACGCTGGGTCTCTTTGTGCGCCCGGGCGGCGATTCGGGTCTTCATCTCGGCGACGACCTTGTCGAGCACGAGGGCGGTCTGGGCCTTGTCCTCTCGCCTTGTCGACGTGAAAAGCGAGCCCAGCTCGGTGGCCACGACGTTCGCCACGATCGCCCGCACGGCCGGCGTGCCCAGGATCTCTTTGGTCTGGCCCTCGAACTGCGGCTCGGGGAGGCGCACGGTGAGCACGGCCGTCAGGCCGGCCAGGACGTCGTCTTTCTCGATCTTGTCGTTGCCCACCTTGAGGCGACGGGCGTTGGCCTCGACCTGCTGCCGGACGAACTTCAGCAGCCCGGTCTCGAAGCCGGTCTGGTGCGATCCGCCCTTCGGCGTGGCGATGATGTTCACGTAGCTGCGGAAGACGGTCTCGTATCCCCCGCCCCAGCGCAGTGCGATGTCGACGTCGCACTGGCGCTCGAGTTCGGTCGCGATCATGGCACCGCCGTCCGTGAGCACGGGAACCGTCTCGGTGTAGGTGCCCGACCCGGTCAGGCGCCACGTGTCGGTCACCGCCGTGTCGGGCGCGAGGAACTCGACGTACTCGCTGATGCCCCCGTCGAAGCGGAAGGTGCTCTCGAGGGGGAAGCCGCCGTCGGTGAGCGAGCCGGCACGCTCGTCGCGCAGGGTGAGCGTGAGCCCGGGGATGAGGAAGGCCGTCTGCCGGGCCCTGGCCGAGAGCTCGTCGGTCTGGAACGAGGCCCCCCGGGTGAAGATCTGCCGATCGGCCCAGTACCGCACCCGGGTGCCGGTGACACCGCGCTTGGTCTTGCCGACCTCGCGGAGCACGCTGCCCGAGACGAACGGGGTGAACGGTGAATCGGGGGTGGGCTCGCCCTCGTCGTCGAACGTGCCGGGTTCGCCGCGGCGGAACGACATGGCGTACGTCTTGCCGCCCCGGTCGACCTCGACGTCGAGCCGCTCGGACAGGGCGTTGACGACGGAGGCACCGACGCCATGGAGGCCACCGGACGACGTGTACGAGCCGCCGCCGAACTTTCCACCGGCGTGCAGCTTCGTGAACACGACCTCGACGCCGCTGAGGCCCGTCTTGGGTTCGATGTCGACGGGCACGCCGCGGCCACTGTCGCGGACCTCGACACTGTCGTCCGAGTGGAGCACGACGTCGATCGTGTCGCCGTGCCCCCCGAGCGCCTCGTCGACCGAGTTGTCGATGATCTCCCAGAGGCAGTGCATGAGACCGCGCGAGTCGGTCGACCCGATGTACATGCCGGGACGCTTGCGCACGGCCTCGAGGCCTTCGAGCACCGAGAGGTGCCGGGCCGAGTAGTCGGAGGCGGGTGCGGACGAGGTGGGGGGCATGGTTCTCCTGAAGGGCCCACCGTCATCTCTCGACGACGGGAATGCGGGGAGGCGGTGGCCGCGTTACAGCCTACCGAGGGCCGCCGACACGGCAGTCCCGACACTCGACGGCCCGGTCCCCGCTACGCGATGAGCGAAATCCGGGGCCGATGTCACGCGATACGGACGTGGGCGTGTTTTGATGAGTGTCTCACCCACCGCACCACCGTCAGGAGGAGCATCACATGACTCAGATGGCCACCGACCAGACCGCCGTCGACGAGCTCGGCTCCCGTTACCAGTTGAGCGCCGCGGACCGCTGCGACAGCTGCGGAGCCCAGGCTTACATCCGCGCGACCATGGCCACCGGCGAACTGCTCTTCTGCGCCCACCACGGCGCGAAGTTCAAAGAGAAGCTGCAGCCCACCGCGATCGAATGGCTCGACGAGAGCTCGAAGCTCCTCGCGCACTGAGACACGGCGCCGCCCCGGACCACAGCCCGGGCCGGCAGCACGACGAAGGCCCCGCATCCGATCGATGCGGGGCTTTCGTCATGTCGCCGTGCGGACGTCGTCACATGGCCTTGAACGACCGTTCGAGGTTGTCGGCGATCACCTTCTGCGACGCGGCGGCGTACTCGTCGAGCTTGGCGTGCCCGGCGCCCGCCGAGTACGAGATCATGCGACGGCTCAGCGCGACTCGCAGGACCCGGTCGGTCAGGGCGGGGTTGAGAGGGAGGACCGGTCCCTTGAGCTGGGTGCCGAACGACACGCCCCGGCGCACCCCCTCGCGGCCGTCGCCGTTCCCACCGCCGTGGACCACGGAACCGAACGGCTCGGCGTCCGTCCCGAGTTCGAGGTGGGCGGCATGGTCCTCGAAGCCGAAGAGGGTGATCTCGTCACCCTGGTAGTCGGTCGTCACCTGCAGGTAGTTCGTCCGACGAGGAGCCCCGCGGCGGACCACGGCGTCGAAGAAACCGACTCCCTCGACCGACTCGCCGTCGACGCCCTCGACTCCGCGGCTCAGGAGCTCGAGACCGCCTCCTACTGCCACCACCGGGACGCCGGAGGCGGCGAACGACTCGAGTGCCGGCGCGAGGCGACGAGCGTCGGCGGCGACGGCTCGGACCCCGGACAAGGGACCGTGCCCCACCACGACCACGTCGGCCACGGTCGGCACGTCGTCACCCACCCGGTACTCGAGGACGGTGCTGTCGACCCCGGCTCGGCGCGCGCGCACCGCGAGCGTCGTCACGTTGCCCCGATCACCGCTCACACCGAGCTCTTCCGGATAGAGGTGGACGATTCGGAGGACGTCGTCGCTCACGCGGTCTTCTCCAGGTCGGGGTGGCCGAGGATGCGGCGGGCCAGCATCATCTGCTCGTAGTTCGTCACGAAGTGCTTCGTGTTGTCGCTCGGGGACGGGAGTGCCCGCATCAGGCGGATGGCCTTCGAGATGTCCTCTTCGATCACGTGGACGGGGATGCCCTCGTGCTCGAGCCGCAAGGCCAACTGCCATGCCTTCGCCCCCGCGAGGACGTCGACGTGGTCGAGGCGCGAGAAGTCGATGTCGTAGATCCACGAGATGTCGGGCGTGCCCTCGTCGATCGCCAACATGACCTGCTCGACGCCCTGCGGGAGTGCGTCGAGGTTCATCTGGAGGCTCGCCGCGTTCTTGAACATGATGAACTCGGCCTCGTCGGCGCCGAGGGACATGCGCTCACCGCGACCGTAGGCCGGCTTCATGCTCTCGAAGGCCCGCTGGACGGCAGTCGGGTCGACCGGGTGCCCCAGGACGATCGAAGCCGTCTGGAGGGCCGCCGCGGCGTCCACGGCGTAGTGCAGACCACGCGCCGGCAGCCGGACGTCGATCGGGGCGCCGGAGACGGTGATGGTGGCGCCCGTGCCCGTGAGAGCGGTCACCTCGGTCTCGGCGGTCAGCGAGGTGTCGGCCTCACGGCTGAAGTCGTTGGCGTTCTGGAGGCCGTTGGGTGACGCGGAGACGACCTCGGGTGAGGCACCGAAACGGGTCACCGTCTGGCGACCGACGGCCTGGTACGGGCCCAGGTGCTGGTCGTCGCGGTTCGTCACGACCGCGGCGGTGGCCACGGCAGCCGTGTCGGTCATCATCGTGCCGACCCGCTCGGTCTCGAAGAACCGGTACAGCTGATCGACCTGCACGTTGAGCATCAGCACCGTCGAGGGGTGCAGGGACTTCGTCAGCTCGACGGCGAACGCCTCGTCGACCTCGATCACGCCGATGTCGTCGCGGACACGACCGAACGGCGTCACCTCGCGGAGGAAGGCCGACGCGATGCCCTGAGGCAGGTTGGCACCCGTCGGGTTCGTGAACACCTTGAGCCCGTGGGCCCGGAGCGTCTCGGTCAGCATCATCGTCGTCGTCGACTTGCCGTTCGATCCGAGCACGAACACGACGCCGCGCTCGAACTGCGACGAGACGTGCGTGAGGAAATCGGGCGCGAGCTTCAGGACGGTCTGCCCCGGGTACGCGGACCCGCCGCCCCGCAACCGGGCGACCGCCCGGACGAGTCGGCCGGCCAGCACGGGGACCAGGTAACGCACGGGCCTACTCGAGGTAGTCGCGGAGCGACTGCGAACGCGACGGGTGGCGGAGTTTCGCCATCGTCTTGGACTCGATCTGGCGGATGCGCTCGCGCGTCACGCCGAACGTGTCACCGATCTGGTCGAGGGTCTTCGGCATGCCGTCGCCCAGGCCGAAGCGCATGCGGATGACGCCGGCTTCACGCTCGGACAGGCTGTCGAGCAGCGACTCGAGCTGCTTCTGCAGCATCGTGAATCCGACGGCGTCGGCGGGCACCACGGCCTCGGTGTCCTCGATGAGGTCACCGAACTCGCTGTCGCCGTCTTCACCCAGAGGCGTGTGGAGCGAGATGGGCTCGCGACCGTACTTCTGGACCTCGACGACCTTCTCGGGCGTCATGTCCAGTTCACGGGAGAGCTCTTCGGGCGTGGGCTCGCGTCCCAGGTCTTGCAGCATCTGGCGCTGGACGCGGGCGAGCTTGTTGATGACCTCGACCATGTGCACCGGGATGCGGATCGTGCGGGCCTGGTCGGCCATGGCACGCGTGATGGCCTGGCGGATCCACCAGGTGGCGTACGTGGAGAACTTGAAGCCCTTGGTGTAGTCGAACTTCTCGACGGCACGGATCAGACCCAGGTTACCCTCTTGGATCAGGTCGAGGAACTGCATGCCACGGCCGGTGTAGCGCTTGGCGAGGCTGACCACGAGTCGGAGGTTGGCACCGAGCAGGTGGCTCTTGGCCCGTTGACCGTCGCGGGACACCCAGCGCAGCTCGCGCTCGAGCTCGCGGCTCAGGCCGGTGCTGTTGGCGAGCTTGTCGTCCGCGAAGAGGCCCGCCTCGATGCGCATCGCGAGCTCGACCTCTTCGGCCGCGTTCAGCAGGGCGACCTTGCCGATCTGCTTCAGGTAGTCCTTGACGGGGTCGGCCGTCGCGCCGGTGATGGTCGTCGAGTAGACGGGCATCTCGTCGTCGTCGTCCTGCGAGATGACGAGCGCACCGGTCGGGAGGATCTCGGGGACGGGCTTCGTGCCCTCGCCGTCGGCGTCGTCGGAGGCAGCCGGGTCGACGGCGGCCTCGGCGTCGACCTCGTCGTCGGCGGATTCGGCCGCGGCGGCCTTCTTGGCGGCTGCGGTCTTGGCCGGAGCCTTCGTCGCCGCCTTCTTGGCGGGAGCCCGCTTGACCGGAGCCTTCTTGGCGGCGGGAGCCGTGGTCTCGGGCTCGACGGACGTGTCGTCGGTCACGGCCTCGTCGGGGGCCGCGGTCGCTTTGCTGCGTGTAGCCATGCGAACACCTTTCAGTTCTCGGTACGTTCCGGACCGGACGCGATCGTCGCGTTCACGTGCGCCGGTGGGGACGTCGACCGGCACTGGGCGTCGGCCGAATTCGGGCAGTACTAGGACCCATGTCAAGTCCTCGATCGAAAGCGCGCCGACTGTGCCGACTCGTGAACTCGATCGATGGACATGAACGGGTCCGTATCCCATTATTGCACGTCCGGCCGGTGCCGGGCGACACGGGCGACGTCAGGCGTTCGGCCCCCGTCGGGGCCGGTTGCGCGCGGCCTGCCATCTCCTGTTGAGGGCAACCCAGAGGGGCGCCACCTCTATTCCTTCCTCGAGGCGCAGGCCCCGACGGGTGCGGCGGCGCTCGACGAGCAAGGCCACCACGCCGCCGCCGACCACCACGTACTGGACGAGCAGCGCGATGCGGAACGACTCGAAGGCGAAGAGGTCGCTCGGTTGACCCGAGGCGATGCGGGCCGCGTCGAGTCGGTCGAGGACGACGCCGATGAGGAACATCATGACGAAGCTCGCCAGGAAGCCGCCCACGTTGACCACGCCGTTGGCGACGCCGAGACTCCGGAGCGGGTTGAACGTCCGCGCGAAGTCGAAGCCGATCAGGGAGCCCGGCCCGCCCACGCCCAGCACGACGACGAGCACGTAGGCGAGCCAGTGAGGTGGCGTCCCGGGCCACGCCAGCAACGTCGTCCAGACGACGGCGAGCACCGTGACGATCCCGAGGACGAGGTTGGAACGTCTCATCGGGTACCGGGCGACCAGCACCCCGAGGACGGGCCCCGCGACGACGCCCGACAGCACGAGCAGCGAGAGCATGCCGGAGGCCTCCCCGGTCGAGAAGCCGAGACCGCCGACCAGCAGAGGAACGCCCCACAGGAGGCTGAAGACCGTGCCCGACGACTGCGTCACGAAGTGCGACCAGAACCCGAGCCGGGTCCCCGGACGACGGACGCTCTGCCCCAGCTGTCGGCCCGCGTCGGCCCAGCTGACGACCGCCTCGGAGCGGACGCGTCCGGTCGGCGACTCCTTCACGACCAGCAGCACGACCACGGCAGCGACGACCGAGAGGGATGCCGCGCTGAGGAAGGCCGGGCCCCACCCCGCCCCGTGCAGGACGATCGACAGGGGCACGGCCGACAGCACCTGGCCGAGCTGTCCGACGTTGCCGGTCCACTGGGACACCTGCGGCAGGATCGGGCCCCGGAACCACGAGGGCAGCAGGCGGATCACCGAGATGAAGGTCATCGCGTCGCCGGCACCGACGAGAACACGGCCCACGACGGCCACGCCGATGGTCGGCGGCGAGAGCGCCACGACGAGCTGGCCCGCGGCCAGCAGGACGGCTCCGGCGACGATGAGCCTCTTGGGTCCCACCCGGTCGAGCAGGACGCCGACCGGGATCTGCAGCCCCGCGTAGACGACGAGCTGCACGACGGCCAGGGTCGACAGGGTGGAGGCCGAGACGCCGAAGAGGTGCTGCGCCTCGACGCCCGAGACGCCGAGTGACGACCGCTGCAGGACGGCGACGACGTAGGCGAAGACGGCGGCTCCCCAGACGAGCCAGGCGCGTGCGGAGTTCACCCCGCGACCCTAGCCGACCGTGGGCTGGCCGCCGGCCCGCGCCTCCTGCGCTCCCGGGTCGGAACGGACCCGGGAGGCGCGGTGCCGGTCAGGAGCGGTCGTCGCCCTCGCCGTCCACCCGCCGGGTGGCGAGGAACTTCTCGAGTTCGGCCGCCAGGGCGTCGGCCGAGGGCACCTGGCCGTCCTGGTCGGTCAGCGGGGAGGGCAGCGGGTTGCCCTGCATGTAGGTGTCGTGACGCTCCTCGAGCGTGGCGACCAACCGGGACAGCTCGTGGTTGCCGGCGACCTGCTCGTCGACCTTGACCATGAAGTCGCGACCCTCTTCGCGGAGGCGGTCGGTCGGGAAGATCAGCCCCGTCGCGGCGCTGATGCTCGACAGCGCCGCCACGGCCGCGTCGGGGAACTCGGTGTCGGCCAGGTAGTGAGGCACGAGCAGGACGAAGCCCGCCGTGGGGTGCCCCGTCTCGCCGAGGCGGTGCTCGACGAGGTGCAAGGCGTTGGCGGGCGCCTGGGTGACGGGTTTCCACACGGACATGGCCTCGACCAGGTCGGAGCGGTTGCCGCTGACCGTGACCCCGATCGGACGGGTGTGGGGCACGGGCATCGGGATGGCGTGCACCCAGGTCGTGGTCGAGACGCGGTAGCGCTCGACGAGTTGCACGACGGCCGCGGTGAAGCGCTGCCACTGGAAGTCGGGTTCGAACCCGGCCAGGAGGAGGAACCGTTGACCGAGGTCGTCGTGGACGAGGTACAGCGACAGGGTCGAGGGCTCGATCTCGGAGATGTGGTCCTGGTCGAAGGTGAAGGTCGGGCGACGGGCCCGGTAGTCGAGGAGCTCGTCGGCGTCGAAGGTCGCCACGAGGGTGTGGTCGAGGGTGTCGAGGACGTACTCCGCCAGCTGGCTCACCGCCGAGCCCGCGTCGGCGAACCCGGTCAGGCCGGCGACGAGCGGCAGGCCTTCGGGTACGTCGTCGGCGTCGGGGGTGATGTCGTAGAGAGCTGCGGGGTCGTGCATGGTCTCCATGCTAGGCACCGGGCGTCGACGGGAGGGGCCCACGGCCACGTGCCGAGAGCGAACACCACGGTCGATACGATGGGCCGATGACCGTCGCCACGCTCTCCGTCCTGCCGTCCGATCCGATCGCCGCCGAGGCCGACGTCCTCGTCGTCGGCGTCGTGAAGGGGGCCGACGGCCCCGAGCCGACCCTCGAGGTCCCGGGACTCGCGGAGTCGTTCGCCGCCCTGGGGGTGACCGGCGCCCGGGACGAACTCGTCAAGGTCCCCGTGTCCGGCGTCACCGCCTCGATCGTGGCCCTGGTCGGCCTGGGCGACTCCGTCACGGCCGAGAGCCTCCGCTACGCCGCGGGCTCGGCCGTCCGTCAGCTCACCGCCGTCGACCGGGTCGTCCTGGCTCTGCCCGTGGGCGACGCCGCCGACGCGCTGGCCGCCCTCGAGGGCGCCGCGATCGCCTCGTACGAGTTCGACGCCTTCCGCCACTCCTCGGCATCCGACACCCGTCGACACGCCCGCGACATCGCCCTGGCGACGTCGACCGACGTGCAGGACTCCGTCCTCGAGCGCGCGGCCGTGGTGGCCGAGGCCGTGCACACCGTCCGCGACCTGGCCACGACTCCCCCTCAGCAGATGTACCCCCAGGCACTCGCCGACTTCGCCGTGGCGCATGCCGCGGACGACGCCCTCTCGGTCACCGTCCTCGACGAGGACGGTCTCCGCGACGGCGGGTACGGAGGCATCCTCGGCGTCGGCCAGGGGTCGAGTCGCGGACCCCGGCTGGTGAAGGTCGAGTACTCCCCCACCGGAGCCGCGAAGCACCTCGCCCTGGTCGGCAAGGGCATCACGTACGACACGGGTGGGCTGTCCCTCAAGCCCGCCGCCAGCATGCTCGGCATGAAGGACGACATGACGGGGGCCGCGACGGTCCTCGCCGTGACGGTGGCCGTGGCGAAGCTCCGGCTGCCCGTGCGACTGACCGCGTGGCTCTGCATCGCCGAGAACATGCCGAGCGGCACGGCGATCCGACCCGACGACGTCCTCACCATCAAGGGCGGCACCACCGTCGAGGTGACGAACACCGACGCCGAGGGCCGACTGGTCATGGCGGACGGCCTGGTCGCGGCGAGCGACGAGCAACCCGACGCCATCGTCGACGTGGCCACCCTCACGGGCGCCCAGGTCGTCGCCCTGGGCATGCGCTACGTCGGCGTCATGGGCAACGACGACCTCGCGTCCGAGATCGTGTCGCTCGCCGACACGACGGGCGAGACGTTCTGGCGCATGCCGCTGGCCGCCGAACTGCGCGCGCGCCTGAACTCCGACGTGGCCGACCTCGTGAACGCGACCCCGGGCAACACGGCGGCCGGCATGCTGCTGGCCGGCGTGTTCCTGAACGAGTTCGTCGGATCGCGCGAGGGCACGTCGACGCCGATCCCCTGGGCGCACCTCGACATCGCGGGGCCGTCGAACAACAAGGGCGGCGGTTACGGCTACACGGCCAAGGGCTCGACGGGCGTGACCGTCCGCACCCTGATCGAGCTGGCCGACAAGTTTTCCGCTGCGTAGTAAGGTCGTGGGGGCGGGAGAAACCCGCTGAGATCGGTCCCCCGAGGGCATCCGCCGACGTGCGTCACGACGACGCCGCCGAACGATGCGATCGGTACGGGGACGGGCGTCGTCGCCACCGCGACGGCCCCGCCTCGGCGTCGGGGCACCGCGGACGCACGAGGGAGTTGCTGGGTGTCGGAACAGAATTTTGACCTGGTGGTGCTCGGTGGCGGGAGCGGCGGATACGCCGCGGCGCTCCGAGCGAGCGAGTTGGGCCTGAGCGTCGCGCTCGTCGAGAAGGACAAGGTCGGGGGCACCTGCCTCCACCGTGGCTGCATCCCCACCAAGGCGTTGCTCCACTCGGCCGAGGTGGCCGACGTGTCGCGCGAGTCCGCCAAGTACGGCGTCAACACCGACTTCCACGGCATCGACATCGCCGCCGTGACCTCGTACCGCGAGGGCATCGTCGCGAGCAAGTACAAGGGTCTCCAAGGACTCGTCAAGGCTCGTGGCATCACGACCGTCGAGGGCGAAGGCAAGCTGACCTCGCCGTCGACCGTCCAGGTCGGCGAGACCACCCTGAAGGCCAAGAACGTCGTGCTCGCCACCGGCTCGTACTCGCGCAGCCTCCCCGGTCTCGAGATCGGCGGCAAGGTCATCACGAGCGAGCACGCCCTCGCGCTCGACCACGTACCGAACAAGGTCGTCATCCTCGGCGGCGGTGTCATCGGCGTCGAGTTCGCCAGCGTCTGGAAGAGCTTCGGCGTCGACGTGACCATCGTCGAGGCCCTGCCCCACCTCGTCCCCAACGAGGAGGAGTCGATCTCGAAGCAGTTCGAGCGCGCCTTCCGCAAGCGCGGCATCGCCTTCTCGCTGGGCGTTCGGTTCCAGGGAGTCGAGCAGAACGACGACGGCGTCGTCGTCACCCTCGAGGACGGCAAGACGTTCGAGGCCGACCTCATGCTCGTCGCCGTCGGCCGCGGCCCCTCGACCGCCGGTCTCGGCTACGAAGAGGTCGGCATCACGATGGACCGCGGTTTCGTCCTGACGAACGAACGCCTCGCGACCAACGTCCCCGGCGTCTACGCCCTCGGCGACATCGTGCCCGGCCTGCAGCTCGCCCACCGCAGCTTCCAGCACGGCATCTTCGTCGCCGAAGAGATCGCGGGCCTCAAGCCGCAGGTGATCTCCGACGTGAACATCCCCAAGGTCACCTACTCCGACCCCGAGGTCGCGTCGGTCGGCCTGACCGAGGTCAAGGCCGCCGACCAGTACGGTGCCGACAAGGTCATCAGCTACGACTACAACCTCGCGGGCAACGGCAAGAGCCACATCATCGGCACGAGCGGCTCGGTCAAGGTCGTCCGCGTGGTCGACGGCCCCGTCGTCGGCGTGCACATGATCGGCGCCCGCGTCGGAGAGCTGATCGGTGAGGCGCAGCTCGCCGTCAACTGGGAGGCCTACCCGGAGGACGTCGCCCCCCTGATCCACGCGCACCCCACCCAGAACGAAGCCCTCGGAGAAGCCATGCTGGCCCTCGCGGGCAAGCCGCTCCACGCGATGTAGATCCCGAGCACCATCGCTCCTGCGAAGCAGGGGCCCGCATCACCACCACAGCAAACACAGACACACAAATGTCGTCAAAGGAGCCCCACAGATGAGCGAATCCGTCAACCTCCCGGCACTCGGTGAGAGTGTCACCGAGGGTACGGTCACCCGCTGGTTGAAGAACGTCGGTGACCGCGTCGAGGTCGACGAGCCGCTGCTCGAGGTCTCGACCGACAAGGTCGACACCGAGATCCCTTCGCCCGTCGCCGGTGTGATCGAAGAGATCCTCGTCGCCGAGGACGAGACCGTCGAGGTCGGCACCGCCCTGGTCCGCATCGGTGACGGCAGTGCCTCCGAGGCGCCCGCGGACGAGCCCGAAGCCGCTGCAGAGCCCGAGCAGGCACCCGCGGCACCCGCCGAAGCAGAGGCCGAAGAGCCCGAGGTCGCCTCGTCCGCCGCACCCGCCCCGGGCGAGGACTCCGCGGCCAGCGCGCCCGAGCCCGCCCCCGCCGTGGACCCGGCTCCTGCGGCTCGGCAGGACGCCGCCAGCCAGCAGCCCGCCGCCTCGCAGCCCGAGGCCACCCAGCCCAGCAGCGAGCAGCCCGCCCCGTCGGCACCGACCCCGTCGCCTGCCACGGGCTCGTCCGAGACGTCGGCACCCGCCACCCCGGCCCCGAGCAGCGGGGCGCCGGTCGGCTACGTCACCCCGCTCGTCCGCAAGCTGGCGAACGAGAAGGGCGTCGACATCTCGACCCTGACGGGCAGTGGTGTCGGGGGTCGCATCCGCAAGGAGGACGTCCTCGCCGCCGCCGAAGCCGCCGAGACCGCCGCGTCCTCGACCACCTCGGCACCGGCCTCCACCGGTCCCGCTCCGATCGAGGTCTCGCCGCTGCGGGGCACGACCGTCCCGATGTCGCGCCTCCGCAAGGTCGTCGCCGAGCGCGCGGTCCAGTCGATGCAGGCCATGGCCCAGCTCACCAGCGTGGTCGAGGTCGACGTCACCAAGGTCGCGGCGTTCCGCGACGCGAACAAGGGTGCCTTCCTCGAGAAGACCGGCAACAAGCTGTCCTTCCTGCCCTTCTTCACCCTGGCGGCCGCCGAGGCACTCAAGGCGCACCCAAAGCTGAACGCGACCGTCGACGGCGACTCGATCGTCTACCCCGACCACGAGCACGTGGCCATGGCGGTCGACACCGAGCGCGGCCTGCTGACGCCGGTCATCAAGAACGCCTCCGACCTCGACCTCGCGGGCATCGCCGGTCAGATCGCCGACCTGGCACAGCGCACGCGGGACAACAAGCTGAAGCCCGACGAGCTGGCCGGCGGCACGTTCACCGTCACGAACACGGGTTCGCGCGGTGCGCTGTTCGACACCCCGGTGGTCTTCCTGCCGCAGGTCGCCATCCTCGGCACCGGCATCGTCGTCAAGCGACCGGTGGTCATCAAGGCCGACGGATCCGAGTCCATCGCGATCCGGTCGATGGTCTACCTGGCCCTGTCGTACGACCACCGCATCGTCGACGGTGCCGACGCCGCGCGCTTCCTGGTCGCCGTCAAGGAGCGTCTCGAGGGCGGGGACTTCTCGTCCAAGCTCGGCATCTGACGCCCGTCGGGTGAGGCCGGGCCTCACCGATCGACGAACACATCGCGAAGCCGCCAACCGGCCTCGGTCCTCATCACGAGGACCGAGGCCGGTTCGCCGTGAGGGCCCCTCGCCTCGAGCACGACGGTCCCGCCGGTTCGTGACGCCCCACCCGTCAACTCGAGCAGGACCGTCGCCGCGCCGGCCAGCGAGGGGTCGTCGAGCACGGCCGCGTCCCGGAGCGCGATCGGTGAGCCCGGTTGATCGACGGCGGCGAGACAACTGGGGGTCACGTCCCGCAGGCACTCCAGCCGCGACGCCAGGAGCACCTCCGCGGCCGCGGCGGCATCGTCACCGACCACGAGCGCCTCGACCTCGTCGGGAGCCCCGGTTCCGCCCGTCCGAGCAGGTGCGGTCGTGGTGGTCCCCGGGGAGCCGCCTGCGGGACTCCCCGACGTCGATGCCTCGGCCCCCGCCGAGGCCGAGGCCGCACCCACCCCGTCGGCGGATCCGTCATGGCGTGTCGTAGAGGCCGAGCCGAGGACGACCGCCGCACCGGCGACGACGACGGCACCGGCCGCGAGCAGTCGATACCGCCGTCGGACGGCCCCGATTGCGGTCAGCACCTGTCGCGGCCGCAGGTCCCGCACGCCGGCGACCACCCGGTCGAGAACCTCCGATTCGGGCAGGAGCGCGAGCCAGCCCCGCAGGACCGGTTCGTCCTCGAGGGCCGACACGAGGGAGCCTCCCCCGAGACCGTCGTCGACGCCCTCGACCACGTCGTCGACGCTCGAGAGCGGAACGGCCTCGCCGAGGTCGAAGACCGACTCGACGAGTGACTCGAAGCTCGTCGCGTCCAGGGTCGGCGTCGAGTCCCGCGACGCCGGTCGCGCCGCCCGCTCGACGACGGCCTGGGCGAACTGCGCCGCCACGGGCAACGACGCGCGCTCGGCGTCCGGCCCGGTTGTCGCTTGCTGCACGCCGACCAGCACAGGGGCCCCGCGGGCGTCGATCTCGACGTCGTCGACGTCGAGAGCACCGATGGCCGTCCCCCGGCGGGCCAGGTGCTGGACCGCATCCAGCACGGGCACGACGAGGGTGATGGCCTCCCCCGGCTCGGGACGCCCCCGGGCGGCGAGCCACGAGGCGAGCGGGTCGCCGCCGACGTCCTCGAAGACGAGCACGAGTTCGCCCGACGGACTCGTCAGCACGTCGACCAGGGTCGCGACGTGCGGGTGGTCGGCGCGTGCGAAGGCGACCGCCTCGGCGACGGGAGAGCGTCCCGCCGAGCCCGACCCGCGCCTCCTGAGCACGACGCGTGACCCGCCGGGTGCTTCGGCGAGGATGCGCTCCACCCCGCCGTCGAGGCGCCGGGAGAGCACGCGGTAAGGGCCGATCGACTCACTCGTCATGAGGCGATGGTGTCGTCCTGTGGCCGGCGGCGTCGTGCCGCCGACGACCGCTGTCGACCGCCGACGGATCCGAGGCCCTGGGGAGGACTCGTCGGGACCGCTTACCCCGTATCCTGGTCCACATGGCTCGTCGCACGCCCCCCGAGAACACGTCCCCGAAACCGCCGAAGGAACCCGGCCGTCTCAAGCAGATGTGGCAGGTCTTCCAGATGACCCGCCGCGTCGACAAGACGGCGCTGCCGATGATGCTGCTGGCGTTCTTCGTGCCCGTGCTGCTCGGTGTGGTCGCGGCGGTGCTGCTCACGGGCGGCAACGTGCTCGCCCTCGTGCTGTACATCGTCGTCGGCGTCATGCTGGGGTTCCTGCTGCTGCTGATCGTGCTGGGCCGGAAGGCCGAGCGCGCGGCGTACTCGCAGATCGAGGGTCAGCCCGGTGCCGTCGGTGCCGTCATGAAGAGCGGCCTGCGTCGAGCGTGGCGCGCCGCCGAGATGCCCGTGGCCGTCCAGGGCCGCAGCCAGGCCGCGGTGTACCGCGCGGTCGGCAAGCCGGGTGTGGTGCTCATCGCCGAGGGCGGCGCCGGTCAGACGCGCCGACTCGTCGACGAAGAGCGTCGCAAGGTCACCCGCATCCTGCCGAACGTCCCGGTCCACGTCCTCAACGTCGGCCCCGACGCCGACTCCGTGCCCCTGCACAAGCTCGCAGGACGCATGAACAAGCTCAAGTCCTCGATCAACCGCAACGAGGTGCTCGCCGTCAGCAACCGGCTCCAGTCCCTCGGTCAGAACGGCCTGCCCATCCCCAAGGGCGTCGACCCCTTCAAGGTGCGGTCGGGCCGTCCGCGCTGACCCCGGCGACATCCGCCTCGACGTGACGTGACGACGGCGCCCCTCCGACCAGGAGGGGCGCCGTCGTGCGTCGGTCGGGTCGGCGGGGCGGCTCAGACGCGGACGAGCAGCGTCCCGGCGACACGGTCGTGCAGGCCCCGCTGGTCGAGGTCCCACACGACGGCCGGGATGACGAGCACGAGCAGCACCGACCGCAGGACGGGCCGTCCGACGCCGATGCGGCCGCCGGCCATCGGCACGAGACGCATGCCCAGGGCGAGGTGCCCGAGCGAGCCGCCGAACAGCACGAGGAAGAGCATCTGCATGAGCAGGAACACCCCGGTGATGGCGAGGCCCTCGCCGCCGAAGAAGAGCGCGGCCACGGCGTAGGCGATCGCCCAGTCCACGGCGAGCCCCGCGACCCGCCGCCCGAGTCGGGCCACGGAGCGCGGCCCCTTCTCGGGCAGCCCGAGCCGCTCGCCCGGCCAGCGCTGGGCCCCGTCGTCGGGGCCGCCCACGGAGGCGGGACGAGAAGGAGGCGCGGTGCGATCGGGCATGCCCCGAGCCTACCGAGGGGCCGAGCCGTAACATGCCGGAAACATGAGGGACACCGCAGCGAAACGGCCCCTCCGTAGCCTCGTCGGAGGCTGCGTCCCGCATCCGATCCGTTCCAAGCCCATTGGAGAGACATCTAGATGTTCACTGATTCTTCCGAGGTGCTGAAGTTCATCAAGGACACCGACGTCAAGTTCCTTGACATCCGCTTCACCGATCTTCCCGGTGTCCAGCAGCACTTCAACATCCCCGCCTCCACGGTCGACGAGGAGTTCTTCTCCGTCGGACAGCTCTTCGACGGGTCCTCCATCCGGGGCTTCGCCTCCATCCACGAGTCGGACATGCAGCTCATCCCCGACGTCACGACCGGGTACGTCGACCCGTTCCGCGTCGAGCGCACGCTCGTCCTCGTCTTCGACATCTTCAACCCGCGCAACGGCGAGCTCTACAGCCGTGACCCGCGTCAGGTCGCCAAGAAGGCCGAGAAGTACCTCGCGTCGACCGGCATCGCCGACACCGCGTTCTTCGCCCCCGAGGCCGAGTTCTACATCTTCGACGACGTCCGCTACGAGGTGAAGCAGAACGCCAGCTTCTACAGCGTCGACTCCGAAGAGGGCGCCTGGAACACCGGCCGCGTCGAAGAGGGCGGCAACCTCGCCAACAAGACGGCCTACAAGGGTGGCTACTTCCCGGTCAGCCCGGTCGACAAGACGGCCGACCTGCGCGACGACATCAGCCTCAAGCTGATCGACTCGGGCCTCGAGCTCGAGCGCGCGCACCACGAGGTGGGCACCGGCGGCCAGCAGGAGATCAACTACAAGTTCGACACGATGGTCCACGCCGCGGACGACATCCTGAAGTTCAAGTACATCGTCAAGAACACGGCCGAGCAGTGGGGCAAGGTCGCGACCTTCATGCCCAAGCCGCTCTTCGGCGACAACGGCTCGGGCATGCACACGCACCAGTCGCTCTGGAACGACGGCAAGCCGCTGTTCTACGACGAGAACGGCTACGGCGGGCTCTCCGACCTCGCGCGCTGGTACATCGGCGGCCTGCTCAAGCACGCCCCCGCGGTGCTCGCCTTCACCAACCCGTCGATCAACTCGTACCACCGCCTGATCCCGGGCTTCGAGGCCCCCGTCAACCTGGTGTACTCGGCCGGCAACCGCTCGGCGGCCATCCGCATCCCGATCACGGGCACGAACCCGAAGGCCAAGCGCATCGAGTTCCGCGTCCCCGACGCCGCCTCGAACCCGTACCTGGCGTTCGCCGCGCAGCTGATGGCCGGCCTCGACGGCATCCAGAACCGGATCGAGCCGCACGAGCCGGTCGACAAGGACCTCTACGAGCTGCCCCCGGAGGAAGCGAAGGGCATCCCCCAGGTGCCCGCGTCGCTCGAGGGTGCGCTCGACGCACTCGAGGCCGACCACGAGTTCCTGACCAAGGGCAACGTCTTCACCGAGGACCTCATCGAGACCTGGATCGCGTACAAGCGCGAGAAGGAGATCCTGCCCATGGCGCAGCGTCCTCACCCCTTCGAGTTCGAGCTGTACTTCGGCGTCTGATCCGGTCGCACCACGAGAGGCCCGCATCCCCCAGGGGGTGCGGGCCTCTCGCATCGCCGACGCAGGGAGCCTCGGGGAGGCGACCCGCGCCTCCTCGGAGTCGTCGACGACCAGGAGGCGCGGGTGGCGGACGCAGTACGGGCCGCCTCCCGAAGGAAGCGGCCCGTCAGCCCGTGCCCGACGATCCGGTCAGGCGGGTACGGCGGTCGGCGTGAGCACGCGACGCTGGGCCAGGGTGCGACGGCCGCCCAGCGGACGGACCTCCCACCCGGCGGCCGACCAGACCTCGGCGTCGAGCACGTTGCGGGCGTCGATCACCACGGGGTTGGCGGCGAGCTCGGCGAGCCCGGCCGCGTCCGCCCCGACGAACTCGGGCCACTCGGTGAGCAGCAGCACGGCGTCGGCGTCCGTCACGGCCTCGGCGGCCGAGTCGGCGAACGACAACGTCGGGAAGCTGCGCTGGGCCGTCTGCGTGGCCTCGGGGTCGACCACGAGCACCTGGGCGCCGCGCAGGTGCAGGGCCGCCGCGACGTTCAGGGCCGGCGAGTCGCGGACGTCGTCGGTGTGCGGCTTGAACGCCGCCCCGAGCACGGCGATGCGCCGGTTGAGCACCGAGCCGCCGCAGGCGTCGATCGCCTGATCGATGACCCTCTGACGCTGGGCCATGTTGATCTCGTCGACCTGTTGCATGAGCCCGACGACGCGGTGGGCGGACAACTCGTTGGCCCGGAACATCAGGGCGCGGATGTCCTTCGGCAGGCACCCGCCGCCGAAGCCGAGGCCGGCGTTGAGGAACTTGCGTCCGATCCGGTCGTCGAAGCCAAGAGCGTCGGCGAGGGTCGACACGTTGGCGCCGGCCGCCTCGCACAACTCGCTGATCGCGTTGATGAACGAGATCTTCGTCGCCAGGAACGCGTTGGCGCTGACCTTGACCAGCTCGGCGGTCGGCAGGTCGCACGAGATGACCGGCGTGCCCGTGGCGATGGGCATCGCGTAGACCTCGCGCATCAGGGCCTCGGTGCGGACGTCGGTCCCGCCGAAGACGATGCGGTCGGGACGCAGGGTGTCCTCGACGGCGTGGCCCTCGCGGAGGAACTCGGGGTTCCAGACGAGGTCGGCCGAGACGCCGGCGGGGACGACGGCCGCCACGATCTCGCGCAGGTGCGCCGCCGTTCCGACCGGGACGGTCGACTTGCCGACGATCAGGCCGTCATGGCTCAGGGCGGCGGCGACGTTGCGGGTCGCCTCCTCGACGTACGAGAGGTTCGCGGCGTGGCTCCCCCGGCGCTGCGGCGTGCCGACGCAGATGAAGTGCACGTCCGACAGGGCGACGGCCTCGGCGAGGTCGGTCGTGAAGGTGAGCCGGCCCGAACCGACGTGCTTCAGGATCAGCTCGGGCAGGCCGGGCTCGAAGAACGGCACGCGCCCCTCGGCCAGGGCGGCGACCTTGGCGGGGTCGGTGTCGACCCCGATCACGTCGAAGCCCATCTCGGCCATGGCCGCGGCGTGCGTGGCGCCGAGGTAGCCGGTGCCGATGACGCTGATGCGGGGCTTCACGGAGGGGGTGTCGGCTGCCGTCTCGACGACGGCGGACTGGGGGCTGGTGGCGTCTTTCTTCATGATGCGCTCCTGGGGGTGAGGGAGAGGCGGGAGACGAGGACGGGAGTGGGTGTCGTCACGGCGACGGCTGGAGGTCGTAACCGACGTCGCGTCGGGTGATCCCCGCCGTGAAGGCGGCGAGGCTGTCGGACCGCGACGTGAGGCGCCAGTCGTTGGTCGACCGCACCTCGTCGACGACCGTGGTGGCCACGAGGTCGAAGTACGAGAAACCGATGATGTCCGCGTTCGCGGGATTGGCCAGCGCGTCGAACAGCGAGTTGAACCACTGCGCCTTCTCGCTCGTGGCCGTGGGATCCGACGAGCCACCCGTCTCGCTCGCGCCGATCTCGGCGAGCAGGATGTTCTTGCCCGGTGCGATGGCACGCAGCTGCTTCAGCGTGGCTCCGAAGGTGCTGTCGAACGTCGGCTGCGACTTGTCGTCGTACGGCGGCCGGTAGTAGCCCGACATGCCCACGATGTCGACGTAGTCGGCACCCGGGTAGAGGCTCGCGAGGAAGGCCTGAGTCGTGTGGTCGCTGCCGCCGGTCTTGCCGGTGGCGAGACGATCGATGCGCGTGGGCGCCCAGATCCAGGCGACCAGGTCGTTCGCCCCCTGCCGCTCGAACAGGTCGTGGACGTGCTGCCAGGCCTTCACGTAGTCCCCGGGCCCGTTGCCGTTCACGGCGCCCTTGCTGTTGCCGTAGTCGGTGCTCCAGGGGTACCAGGTGCCGTTCATCTCGTGGTCGAACCGCAGCGCCAGCGGCATGCCGTTCGCGACGATGTCGTCGGCGTAGGTCGTCAGGTACGAGTCGAAGCTGCCGTCGATGATCTTCGTCAGGCTGTAGTCGGGCTGTTCGGGCTCGTTGTTGCCGGCCTTGATCGGCTGCGACTCCCACGTCAGCACGGGCAGCTTGCCCCGCGACCAGGACGACCGGACGGCGTCGGCGCGGAACTCCTGGTCGAAGCCCTGGAAGTAGCCGACCATGTTCGCCTCGGAACCGACCGCCGCCTCCTGCGCGTCGTAGGTCGCCCAGTTGAAGGGCGCCTGGTCCGTGAAGAGCCCGAAGTAGCGCGACTCGGGATCGACGATCGAGCCGAGGGAGGGCGTCTCGACCGTGACGGGGCCCGTGGCTCCCCCACCGGTCGAACCGTTCGAGCCGGTGCCTCCCGACCCGGAGCCGCCGGACGCACCGTTCCCACGACCACCGGTCGCGGTCCCGGCGGCCCCCGAACCGGCACCGCCGCCGGCGTCCGCGGCGGACTGCGCCTGGGCCAGGGCCGACTCGGCGGAGGCGAGCTTCGCCTGCGCCGCGGTCAGCTGTCCTTCGGACGTCCAGGCCTGCTGCTGCACGTCGGCCAGGGCCGCCTTGCTCTCGGCGAGTTGCTTCTTGGCGGAGACCAGCTGGTCGAGCAGCGCGGACCGGTCGGCCTTGAGCGACGAGACGTTGATCGACGGGTCGACGCCCGTGACCTCGGTGACGGCGCTGCGGACGACGTTGTCGGACGGTGAGATCCAGATGAGCCACGAGATCATGGCGAGCAGCACCACCACGGCGGTGGCGCCGAGCGCGGTGCGGCGGGCGTTGCCGTGGGAGGTCGCCCACCAGGCTCCCGACTGCATGTGGACGGGGGTGACGAAGTCCTGCGTCGAGTCAGACAATGAAGAAGACCTCCAGGGCGATGATGGCGGCGCCGATCAGGTACGGGAATCCGGCTTTGGGGTTGAGGCGACGACGAGGAGGCGCGGTGGCGGTGGCCACGGCGGCCACCGGTGCCGGAGCGGTCGCCCCCTCGGCCTCGGCGGCCAGGGCCGCCTTGCGGCTCTTGACGAGGACCGCTCCTTGCTCGTCGGTCTCGTCGGTCGCCGAGCCGAAGTCGAAGAGCGTGTCGACCCCGGGGTCGACGCCGTCGCGGAACTGTCGTTCGAGGGCGTCGATGGGGGCCTCCTCGGCCACCTCGTCGAGCGCGCCCTGCATCTCGTCGTTCGCCGCGCCTCCTGCGTACGCCCCGGCCCGGGTGCCCCAGCCGCTGGCGTGACCCATGCGGAAGAACCCGATGACCCGGATGGGCATGAGGAAGAACGTCGACACGATGATGAACACGGGGAGGCGGAAGAAGTCCGAGGGCTTCTCGGCCAGGTGGCGCATCTGACGGATCGACATGCTGAGGACCGACGAGACCACCATGAGGACGACGATGCTGATGAGGCCCGTCTGCACGCCGTACTCCTGGAGGATGCCCCGGTACAGGTTCACGCCCTGGCCGGTGATCCCTCGGTAGATCCAGCCGCCGATGACGCCCATGAGCATGAAGGGCAGCACGATGTCCATCGCGAAGAAGAACGCGAGCAGCGGGGCGTGCCCGACCATCCACGGCATCATGCGGAGGGTGTTGTACTGGCTGCCGCGAGCCCACCGCAGCTGCTGCTTGTAGAGCTTCTTCACCTGCAGCGGGGCATCCGTGTAGACCAGGCTGGTGTGCTGGTAGACGGTGCGGTAGCCCTCCTTGAGCGTGAGGTTCGTCAGGGTGCGGTCGTCACTGACCTCGAGGAACACGCCCATGAACTTCTCCGTCATGAACTTGTCCATGACGCGCACGAGGATCTCGCGGCGGAAGGCGATCGTGCGGCCCGGCAGGCAGCCGATCTGCCCCAGCACGCTCTGCGCCGGCATCGAGTAGAGGGCGCGTGAGTTCTCGAGCCAGTCGGCCCAGCGGGTGATCCAGCTGCGCTCGGGCTCGAGGATGCGCTGGCGGGTGGTTACTCCCCCGACGTTCTCCTGGGCGAACGGGCGGAGCAGTTCGGAGAGGGTGCCCGGCGTCCAGACCGTGTCGGAGTCGACGAGGACGGTGATGTCGCCCCGGCTCAGCTCGGTGCCGATCATGACGGCGTTGCGCTTTCCGGGGATCGGCGTGTGCACCCAGCGCACGAGCGGCCCGAACTCCTCACAGACGGCCGCGAGCTCGGGGTTGGGCTTGCCGTTGATCACGACGATGATCTCGCCGGGACCCTGTTCGACCATGCGGCCGATGACGTCCCGGAAGAGGTCGAGCGGTTCGTCCACGACGGGGACGACGACGCTGGTGGTCCCGTGGAACTCGCCCGTGAAGGGGCGGTAGCGGCGGGAGAGCAGGACCTTGATGATCCAGAGCACCCAGATGAGGGCGCTGTAGGCGGCGAAGAGGTAGATCTCGGGGTATCCGCCCGCCATGGATCGGATCTGCAGGATGAAGGTCAACACGATGGCCACCTGAGGTGTGAGAAGGGATCGACTTCCGCAACGCTGGGGAATTGGTCTATCGGGTTAGGGGAATTCTCAGTCACTCACGGGCGGCTCACAAGCACCCCCCGACCGCGGGGGGCGGGATGGCCGGGTCGGGGTACGTCGAGTCCGGCAAGGTGCTGTCGACAGAAGTGCTGACACGCGCTCGACGCCGCAAGCGCCGAACCGTTCGGTTCGGCAGGGATGACGGCTGAGCACGAAGCCGTGATCACGGGTCGGCAGAAAACCCTGGTCACAGGCCCCGATTCACCGCATCACGATTGCGTTGCCCGATGGGCAACGTTTCCCGACGGGGCTCTCGACCTGGCCGCCCCCCACACGCGGGTCATCTGCCCGAAACGTGATGGACATGTGGCGAAGGGTACAAGCAGGTAAAATGGGGTACACGTAAAGAGGGCCACATCGACTCACGAGGATCGTGGGGTCTCGCGGCACCTCGGGCGTGTCGCACGGCCCGGGGACGATCAGCCGAGTGGTTCGGGTGCCTCGTCGATGCCGTAGAACTCGCGCTCGAACACGGCGCGCGAGCGGCGGGTGGCGGCGAGGTAGTCCTCTTCGAGGGTGGTGGCGGAGCCCGGGGGGTACTCCATCAAGCGTGCAACACCCTCGAGTTGGCGTCGGTCCCGCGGCAGCACGTCCTGCGTCCGGGAGGTCCAGAGGGTGACCGCCGACCGCGCCCTCGACGCCATGATCCAGGCGTCGTGCAGCCGCCGCGCGTCGTCGTCGGCGACCAGGCCCGCGTCCACGGCCGCGGCGAGGGCGTCGAGCGTCGACGGCGTCCGGAGGCCGGGCACGTCGACCCCGTGCTGGAGTTGGAGCAGTTGGACGAACCACTCGACGTCGCTGAGCGACCCGCGTCCGAGTTTCAGGTGGCGCGAGGGCTCGGCCCCCTTCGGCAGGCGCTCGGACTCGACCCGGGCCTTGATGCGCTTGACCTCGCGGACCTGCTGCTCGGTCAGCTCGGCGGGGTACCGGACCGAGTCGGCGACGACCATGAAGTCGTCGAGGAGGGCCTGGTCGCCGGCCACGGGTCGCGCGCGCAGCAACGACTGGGCCTCCCAGGTGAGCGACCAGCGCGCGTAGTAGGCACGGTACGAGGACAACGAGCGCACCACCGGCCCGTTCTTCCCCTCGGGACGCAGGCCGGTGTCGAGGTCGAACGGCACGAGGGCGTCCGAGGTGAGGCGGCTCATCTCGGCGGCCACGGTGAGGGCGCGACGGTGCGCCGTCTCGTCGCCCTCGGGAGCCCGGTAGACGTAGAGCACGTCGGCGTCCGAGCCGAACCCGAGCTCTTCTCCCCCGTACCGCCCCATGGCGATCACGGCGAACTCGAGATCGCCGGCGTCCCGGCGGGCCAGGGCCAACGCCCCGGTCACCGACGCCGTCGTCACCGCGGTCAGGCCCCGGGCGAGGGTGTCGATGTCGAGGATGCCCAGGATGCCGCCGACGGCGAGTCGCAGGATCTCGCGGCGCCGCGCCTGGCGCAGGACGGTGGCCGCCGCATCGGGCGAGCGATGTCGCGCGAGGGTGGCGGCCGTCTCGTCGAGGAGGCTCGAGAGGGGGCGGGCCCGGAGCTCGGCGTCGTTCTCGAGCCAGGCCGCGGCCTCGGGGATGCGCTCGAGGAGGTCGGCCGCGAAGGTCGACGACGACAGGACGGTCGTCAGCCGGTGGGCGGCCCCGGACGAGTCGCGCAGCATGCGGAGGAACCAGTACGACTCGCCCAGGCCGTCGCTCAGGCGCCGGAAGGCGAGCAGGCCGAGGTCGGGGTCGGTGCCGTCGGCGAACCACTGCAGCATCGCGGGCAGCAGGTGGCGTTGGATGCTCGCCCGACGCGAGACACCGGCCGTCAGGGCCGCGATGTGGCCGAGCGCGCCCTTCGGATCGGCGAAGCCGATGGCCGCGAGGCGTGCCGTCGCCTGGTCGGAACTGAGCGCGAGGTCCTCTTCGGGACGGGCCGCGACGGCCGAGAGGAGCGGACGGTAGAACAGGCGCACGTGCAACGTGCGGACCCGACGCTTGACCCCCTGCCACAGGTCGACGAGCTGTGCCGCACCCGGCGCGAGACCGGTGCCGCGGGCGAGGACCCTGAGCGCGTTCTCGTCGGTGGGCATGAGGTGCGTGCGCCGCAGTCGCGTCAGCTGGATGCGGTGCTCGAGCAACCGCAGCACGCGGTAGTCGCGGTCGAACTCGGCGGCCTCGGCACGTCCGACGTACCCCCGCGCGGCCAGGGCGCCGAGCGCGTCGAGCGTGGAGCGCTGGTGCACCCGTTCGTCGGCCTGCCCGTGCACCAGCTGCAGCAGCTGGATGGTGAACTCGATGTCGCGCAGCCCGCCGGGACCCAGCTTGAGCTGGCGGTCGACCTCGCCGACGGGGATCAGGGCCGTGACCCGTTCGCGCATGGCCTGGACCGACTCGACGAAGTTCTCGCGCGAGGCGGCCGACCAGACGAACGGGGCGACGGCGGCGACGTAGCGCTCGCCGAGGTCGACGTCGCCGGCCAGGGGCCGCGCCTTCAGCAGGGCCTGGAACTCCCACCCCTTCGCCCAGCGCTCGTAGTAGGCGACGTGCGACTCGAGCGTCCGGACCAGGGCGCCGTCCTTGCCCTCGGGGCGGAGGTTCGCGTCGACCTCCCAGAGGTCGGGTTCGACGGCGAGGTCGGAGATCGCCCGGGCGGCGTGCATGGCGAGACGGCTGCCGATCTCGACGGCCCGCCCGTTCTCGAGCCCGTCGACCCCCTCGGCGACGTAGACCACGTCGACGTCGCTGAGGTAGTTCAGTTCGCGGGCCCCGGCCTTGCCCATGCCGATGACGGCCAGACGGGTGCGCTCGACGTCGGCGGCGGGGAACGGGACCTCGCGTCGGGCGACGTCGACGGCGGCGTCGAGGGCGGCGCCCGCGAGGTCGGCGAGGGCGGCGGCCACCCGGGGCAGGACCTCGACGGGGTCGTCGGCCTCGAGGTCGTACGACGCCAGCTGCAGCAGGTGGCGTCGGTACCGGACCCGCAGCGCGACGCGGGCCTCGTCGCCGGTCAGCCCGTCGGCCGCCCGACGGACGTCGTCTCGGTACGTCGTGGCCGACGGTGGCTCGCCCAGGGGCTCGAGCAGGACGGTCGCCTCGGCGGGGCGACGCGAGACGAAGTCGGCGAGCCCCTCGGACGCACCGAGGACCCTCAGGAGGCGCGGGCCGGCCTCGCCGTCGAGCAACTCGACCACGCCGGCACGATCACGCTCGACCGACCGCTCGAGGTGCACCAGGGCCGCGTCCGGGTCGGCCACCGTGGCGAACCACGGCACGAGGTCGCGCACCTGGGGCACCTCGGCGACGAGGCGGTCGAGCCGGTCGCGTCCCGCACCGAGGTCGGAGAACCCGAGCCGCGCCAGCTCGGAGAGACCGGTCGCGGATCGGGGCATGAGGGCGGGGCGGCCGGTCGGCTAGAGGATCTCGAGGTTCGAGCGCAGCTCGAACGGCGTGACCTGTGCCCGGTACTCTTTCCACTCTTGTCGCTTGTTGAGCAGCACGTAGTTGAAGACCTGCTCGCCCAGCGTCTCGGCGACGAGTTCGCTGTTCTCCATGATCGACAGGGCGTGGTCGAGGCTGGCGGGCAGCTGACGGTAACCCAGGGCGCGACGCTCGGCGTCGCTCAGGCCCCAGACGTTGTCCTCTGCCTCGGCCGGCAGTTCGTAGCCCTCTTCGATGCCCTTGAGGCCCGCCGCCAGCATCAGCGAGAAGGCCAGGTACGGGTTCGCGGCGGAGTCGATGGCGCGGTACTCGACGCGGCTCGAGTTGCCCTTGTTCGGCTTGTAGAGCGGGACGCGCACGAGTGCCGAGCGGTTGTTGTGACCCCAGGTCACGAAGCTCGGTGCCTCGTCGCCGCCCCAGAGACGCTTGTAGCTGTTGACGAACTGGTTCGTCACGGCCGTGATCTCGGGGGCGTGCTTGAGCAGGCCGGCGATGAACTGACGACCGATGGTCGAGAGCTGGTACTCGGCGCCCGCTTCGTAGAAGGCGTTGGAGTCGCCCTCGAACAGCGACATGTGCGTGTGCATGCCGGAGCCGGGGTGCTGGCTGAACGGTTTGGGCATGAACGAGGCGAAGACGCCCTGCTCGATGGCGACCTCTTTGATGACCGTGCGGAAGGTCATGATGTTGTCGGCCGTCGTCAACGCGTCGGCGTAACGCAGGTCGATCTCGTTCTGACCGGGCCCCGCCTCGTGGTGGCTGAACTCGACCGAGATGCCCAGGTCTTCGAGCATGCGGACCGAGCGGCGACGGAAGTCGTGGGCGGTGCCGCCGGGGACGTTGTCGAAGTAGCCGGCCGAGTCGACCGGCTGGGGGCCGTCGGCGCCGAGCTGGGCGCTCTTCAGCAGGTAGAACTCGACCTCGGGGTGCGTGTAGAAGGTGAAGCCGCGCTCGCCGGCCCGGGCCAGGGTGCGCTTCAGCACGTTGCGCGGATCGGCGACGGCGGGCTGGCCGTCGGGGGTCGTGATGTCGCAGAACATGCGGGCGGTCGGATCGATCTCGCCCCGCCAGGGCAGGATCTGGAAGGTCGTCGGGTCGGGCTGCGCGAGCACGTCGGCCTCGTACGACCGAGTCAGGCCCTCGATGGCCGAGCCGTCGAAGCCGATGCCCTCGGCGAAGGCCCCCTCGACCTCGGCCGGGGCGATGGCGACGGACTTGAGGGTGCCGATCACGTCGGTGAACCAGAGGCGGATGAACTTGATGCCGCGCTCTTCGATCGTGCGGAGGACGAAGTCCCTCTGTTTGTCCATGCCACGGCCTTTCTGCTCCGCCACTACGGTAGTGGACATGCCCCGACTCCGCTTGGCGCTCGCGCAGACCAACCCCGTCGTCGGCGACCTCGCCGGCAACTCCGCCCAGATCGTCGAGGCGGCCCGTCGGGCCCGTGCCGCCGGTGCCGACCTGCTCGCCGCGGGCGAGATGAGCGTCACGGGCTATCCGATCGAAGACCTCGCCAGCCGGCCGAGTTTCTTGCAGGCCAGCCGGCACGCCGTCGAGGTCCTGGCCGAGACCCTGCAAGCCGAAGGCCTGGGTGACCTGCCGGTCGTGGTCGGCCATGCCGACGGCCCCTTCGAGCCCCGCCTGCTGGGCACGAGCAACGCCCCCACGGCCATCGCGAAGAACTGCGCGAGCGTCCTGCAGGGCGGGCGTGTCGTGACGACCACCGCCAAGTACCACCTGCCGAACTACTCGGTCTTCGACGAGTACCGCGTGTTCATCCCCGGTGACGAGCTGCTCGTCGTCCGCGTGGCCGGCGTCGACGTCGCCCTCGTGATCTGTGAGGACCTCTGGCGCGACGGCGGCCCGGTCGAGCGCGTCCTGCACGCCGACGCGGGTCTGCTCCTCGTGATCAACGCGAGCCCGTTCGTCCGCGACAAGGACGAGGTGCGCCTCCCGCTCGTCACGCGCCGGGCCGTCGAGAACGACACCCTGGTGGCCTACGTCAACATCGTCGGCGGTCAGGACGACCTGGTCTTCGACGGCGACAGCGTGGTGGTCGACGGCGACGGGACGATCCTGGCCCGGGCCCCGCAGTTCGACGAGCACCTGCTGGTCGTCGACCTCGACCCCGAGCCGGCCACGGACACCGAGCTGCCCGAGGGCATCCGCCGCGTCGAGCTCGAGGCGGCGACCGAGGCGACCGAGGCGACAGGCGGCGGTGCCGGGGGCTCCGGGTCCGACGCGGACCGCGCCTCCTCGTCCACGATCGAACGCGACGTCGCCGAGCTGCCCGACGATCGGCAGCAGCTCTGGAACGCCCTGGTGCTCGGCACCCGCGACTACGTGCGGAAGAACGGGTTCCGCAGCGTGATCCTCGGCCTCTCGGGTGGCATCGACTCGGCCGTGTGCGCGGCGATCGCCGCCGACGCCATCGGGGCCGACGCCGTGTACGGCGTGTCGATGCCGAGCCGGTGGTCGAGTGATCACAGCCGCAGCGACGCCGACGACGTCGCCGAGCGGATCGGCGTGCGGTACTCGACCGAGCCGATCGCCGACCTCGTCGCGCCGTTCGAGGACCAGTTGCACCTCACGGGCCTCGCCGCCGAGAACGTGCAGGCCCGCGCCCGGGCGCTCGTGCTGATGGGCTTGTCGAACCTGCACGGCCACCTCGTGCTGACCACCGGCAACAAGACCGAGCTGGCCGTGGGCTACTCGACGATCTACGGCGACTCGGTCGGCGGCTTCGCACCGATCAAGGACGTCCCCAAGACGATGGTCTGGGAGCTCGCCCGGTGGCGCAACGCCTACGCCGAGTCGATCGACGAGACCGCGCCGATCCCCGAGAACTCGATCACGAAGCCGCCGTCGGCCGAGCTGCGGCCGGACCAGAAGGACGAGGACTCGCTGCCGCCGTACGAGGTGCTCGACGGCATCCTCGAGGGCTACATCACGAACGCGCTCGGCGCGGCCGACGTCGTCGCGCTCGGCTACGACGCCGACACGGTGGCCGAGATCACGAAGCTGGTCGACCGGTCCGAGTGGAAGCGCCGCCAGGGGGCGATCGGCCCCAAGATCTCGGGCATGGCCTTCGGCCGCGACCGCCGCCTTCCGATCACCTACCGACCGACGACGGTCTGACGCCCGAGCGCCCCGTCGGCGATCCGCCGACGGGGCGCTCGATCCGGTCAGTCGTTCGCGGCCTCTTCGGCGTCGAGGGCGGCGTTGCGGGCCTTGATGGTCTCGATCGCCCGGGCCGCCTCGTCGCGCGTGGCGTAGGGCCCCGCCCGGTCGACGGCCGGCGAGACCTTGCCCTCTTCGACCTCGTGCGTCTTCGTGTTGAACCAGAACTCGGCCATGGTGTCGTCCTCTCGGTGCGGCTGTGGAGAACGCGAGCCCGTCGCGCTCCCCCTAAGCTTGATCGTATGCCCCGGGACTCCCACGGATTCTTGACCCCGGGCCGGATCTCAGCGCAGCGTCCGGTCCCCCCGTCGATCACCCGACCCGAGTACGTCGGCAAGGCCGCCCCCGCCGAGTACACCGACGGCGACGTGTACGACGCCGAGACCGTCGAACTCATCCGCGAGAGCGGTCGCATCGCCTCGCAGGCCATCGACGCGGTCGAGGCCGCCCTCCGCCCCGGCGTGACCACCGACGAACTCGACCGCGTCGCCCACGAGTTCGTCGTCGCGCACGACGCCTACCCCTCGACCCTGGGGTACCGCGGCTACCCCAAGTCGGTCTGCACCTCGGTGAACGAGGTCATCTGCCACGGCATCCCCGACGACACCGTCCTCGTCGACGGCGACCTGATCAACATCGACATCACCGCCTTCAAGAACGGCGTGCACGGCGACCTCAACCGCACCTTCGTCGTCGGCGAGGCCGCCCCCGAGACCGTCGAGCTCGTCGACCGCACGCGCGAGGCGCTGCGCCGCGGCATCAAGGCCGTCGCCCCGGGCCGCCAGGTCAACGTGATCGGTCGGGCCATCGAGTCGTACGCCAAGCGCTTCGGCCTCGGCGTCGTCCGCGACTACACCGGGCACGGCGTCGGACGCGCCTTCCACTCGGGCCTGATCATCCCCCACTACGACGCCCCGCAGTACGACGACGTCATCGAGGTCGGCATGGTGTTCACCATCGAGCCCATGTTGACCCTCGGCGGCATCGACGCCGACGTCTGGGACGACGACTGGACCGTCACCACCCGCGACAAGAGCCTCACGGCCCAGTTCGAGCACACCCTGGTCGTCACCGAACGCGGTGCCGACATCCTCACGCTCTCCTGAGAAAGGACCACCCATGGCACGCACCGCAGTGGGAATCGACATCGGCGGCACAGGCATCAAGGGGGCGATCGTCGACCTCGACAGCGGCGAACTCCTCTCGGACCGCATCAAGAAGAGCACCCCCGAGGGCGGCGAGCCGGACGCCATCGTCGCGGTCGTCCAGCAGATCGTCGACGAACTCGGCCTCGACGACGCCTCGGTGCCGGTCGGCGTCTGCTTCCCGGCCGCCATCATGGACGGCAAGACCCTCTCGGCCGCCAACGTGTCGAAGAAGTGGATCGGCTTCGAGGCCGAGAAGCTCTTCGAGACCACGCTCGGCCGGGGCATCCACTTCGTCAACGACGCCGACGCCGCCGGCTACGCCGAGACGCGCTTCGGGGCCGCGAAGGACGTGAAGGGCCTCGTCATCATGACGACGCTCGGCACGGGCATCGGCACCGCCCTGATCAACGACGGCGTGCTCATCGTCAACGCCGAGCTCGGGCACCTCGAGATCGGTGGCAAGGACTACGAGACCAAGGCCTCGTTCGCGGCGAAAGAGCGCGACGACCTCAGCTGGAAGCACTGGGCCAAGCGCCTGCAGAAGTACTACTCGCACCTCGAGGCGCTGCTCTACCCGCGCCTGATCATCGTCGGCGGCGGCGTCTCGAAGCACCACGACGAGTTCCTGCCGCTGCTCGACCTGCGGGCCGAGATCGTCCCCGCGAAGCTCCGCAACAACGCCGGCATCATGGGTGCCGCCGCCCTGGCCGCCGAATCGAACCCGGCGTTCTGAGGCGAGGCACGACCGACGCGAGAAGACCCCGGGTCAGGAGGCGCGCCTCCTCACCCGGGGTCTGTCTCGTATGAGGCGAATGGGCCGACTGGTACGCCGGGTTCTGTCCCGGTGCCGAAGCACCATGGACGGCCATCTCTCTCGGAACTACGTTGCCGCAGCTCTCCAGCGGTCTACCCGGGGACTCGGCGAGCAGCCTCGACGTCCCCTCTTTGACCTTGCTCCGGGCGAGGTTTACATAGCCGGCCGGTCACCCGAGCCGCTGGTGGTCTCTTACACCGCCGTTTCACCCTTACCCCGTGTCGCACCCGAAGGTGCGACCCGTGGCGGTCTGCTCTCTGTTGCACTTTCTCGCGGGTTGCCCCGGGTGGGTGTTACCCACCGCCCTGCTCTGTGGAGCCCGGACGTTCCTCGGCGGCGGATCTGCACCCGCCGACGCGACCGTCTTGTCGACCCATTCGCGACACCGAGCCTAGCGGTGCGGCGCCCGCCCGTGGTGCCGTGGGGCGAGCAGGGCACCGGCAGGGGTCAGATGCCCGACTCGTAGGTGCGGACGAGGACGGCGTTGCTGTCGGGGCAGAGCACGACGTCGTCCTCGGCCGCGGCACGCACGGCCGCCAGGTCGCTGCCCGTCAGGGCCACGCCACTGGCGCTCGACACGCCGCCGCGCAGCAGGGACGCACCCACGCCGTAGCGGTCGCGCTGACGTTCGTAGAGGGCCAGCAGGTCGGCGGGCACCGTCGCCGCGATCGTCTCGCGGTTGGCGACGACCTCGGCCCGATCGGCCTCGAGCTCGGCGAGCTTGGCGTCGCGCCCGGTCTCGGCGTCGACGCGGCGGGTGTCGAGCTGGTCGAGCTCGCCCTGCGTCACCGCGGCGACGGCGCCCAGGCTCTCGACGCGCTCCATCACCTCGAGCTCGAGGTCTTCCAGGTCGGAGCGACGCTTGGCGAGGGCGGCGAGCTCACCCTCGAGGGCGGCGACGTCCTTCGTGGACGACGACGACGCGATGCGCTGCTCGTCACGGGCGACGCGCGCCTCGACGACGGCGACGTCGGACTCGATGCGCTTGAGCTCGCTCTGCGCGTCCTCCCAGGCGCCCTGCTCGGTCGCGAGCCGGCTGCGCAGGCGCGAGCCGTCGCCCTCGAGCGACGCGAGGACGGCGATCTCGGGCAGGTTGGCGCCCTTGTGCGCGATCTGGCGCAGTGCAGTGTCGAGTTGCTGCAGGTCGAGCAGCAGGGCCTGGTGCTCGTAGCTGGCTTTCATCAGGGGCATGGGGACTCTTCTCGGGGTCGGGGGGAGGCGGGGACGGGGCGACGAGGAGGCGCGGGTCGCGAGGTCTCGCGGTTCGCCACGTGCCGTCGTCGCCGGGACGGCTCGGGGTGCTCACTGCACGACGGCGAAGTCCCACGGGTCGGTGCGCAGGTCGCTGAGGGTGACCTCGACGTCGTGCAGCTCGCGGCGGAGCTGTTCGGCCGCCGTGTCGAGCCAGAGCCACTCGGCGGCCCAGTGCGACACGTCGACGAGGGCGGGGCCGCGGCCGAGCCTCGTGAGCTCGCGGGCGTCGGAGGCGGGGTGGTGGCGCAGGTCGCTCGTCACGTACACGTCGGCGGCGAGCACCGCCGGGTCGGCCAGCAGCGAGTCGCCGGCACCGGCGCAGAGGGCGACCGTCTCGACGACGCGATCGGCGTCACCGGCCACGCGCACGCCGGACGCGGTCGGAGGCAGGACGTCGCCGAGCTGGCGGGCGAGGGCCACGAGGGTCATCGCGTGCGGCAGACGGCCGACGATGCCGAGGCCCGTGCCCTCGGTCGTGCCCGGGGTGATCGGGCGCTGCTCGACGAGGCCGAGCTGGTGGGCGAGCACGCGCGACGTGCCGGTCTCGACGACGTCGGCGTTGGTGTGGGCGGCGACGAGGCCGCACCCGGCCCGGACGAGCCGCGCGACGACGGCGCCCTTGGTGGTGTCTTCGGCGACCGTCGAGACGCCGTGGAACAACAGGGGGTGGTGGACGAGCAGCAGGTCGGCCCCCATGCCGACGGCCTCGTCGACGGTGTCGAGCACGGCGTCGACCGCGAGGTGCACGTGGGTCACGGGCTGGTCGGGGTCACCGACGACCAGGCCGGGAGAATCCCACGACGAGGCGCCCGCGAGAGGCCAGAGACGTTCGATGACGGAATTGACCGAGGCGAGGGTGGACACCTCGACAGCCTAGTCGCGAGCCGTCGAGCGGAACCCCGTGATCATCACCGCGACGATGAACGCCACGACCGCGGCGCCGAGCAGGGCGACGACGACCGAGACCGACGTCGAGAGGCCGGTCAGGCCCACGGCCCGGACGAGGAAGCCCTGCCAGGCGAACGACCCCAGGTCGCTCAGCAGCAGCCCGAAGCCCAGGACGGTGCCGACGACGACACCGGCCACGACGCCGATCGGACCGCGGCGGGCGACGCGCGTCGCGTCGTCGGGGCGGGTCGAGACCGACGCGAGCGCGGTCAGGCCGACGAGGCCGGTCGCGACGGGGACGGCGACGGTCGCGAGGACGGCCGAGGCGACGGCGAGGGCCGGCACGAAGGCCAGCACGACGGCCGCGACGACGACCAGGGCGGCCGTGGCGGCGACCACGAGCGCGAGGGGACGGCGCAGGAGGGACGGGACGGGGGCGGAGGCGACCGCCTGGGTGGCGGGGGCCGACGTGGTCGGCGCGACCAGCGCCTCCTGGTCGGCTGCGGCCTGCTCGTCGACCGGTGCCTGCTCGTCGACCGGTGCCTGCTCGTCGACTGCCGCCTGCTGGTCGCCGGGCTCGGCCGTCTCGCCCGCGTCGTCCGCGTCGCGGACGAGGGGCCGGGGGCTGGTCGACGGGACGACGACGGGGGACGAGGTCGGGGCGGAGGCCGTGGGGCGGTCGCCGTCCGAGCCGGGGGCGAGCGGGGCGTCCGGCGCGTGGCCGGCCTCGACGACGGGACGGGCCTCGCGGATCGCCCCGGGGGTCACGACGGGGACGACACCGGTGAAGCGGAGGCGCGTGGCCTCGAGTGCGCGGGCCGCCTCGTCCGTGCCCACGCGGGTGATCTCGTCCTCCCACGAGGCGAAGCGCGCGGCCTCGACCTGGCGGAGGGCGAGCTGGGCCTGGACGACGGCCATCAGGTCGATCGTCGCGGTGTCCTCGAGGCGCTTCTCGACCAGACGGGCGAGCACCTCGTCGTCGAGCGTCAGCCGCTCGGGCGGCTGGGGCAGGTCGTCGGGCACCGACACGGCGAGCACCGGCAGCGTGATCGCCGAGGTGTCGACCGAGTGGCGGGCCACGCTCGCCGGGCGGGCCTCGAAGGCCTCGGTGGGGACGACGTCGTCCAGGACGACGTCGGCGCGGTGCGAGGGGATCGAGACGGGGCGGGGTGCGTGGGTCGTCGCGGGCTCGGGGGTGACGTCGGCCTGGTCGACGGGGGCCTGGGGCACCACGGGGGCGAGGGTCTGGTTCACGGGGTGGTGCTCCTGCTGGTCCGGGCGAGCGGAGGGCTCGGGGACGGTGTCGTCGAGGGGTGCGACGAACGTCACACGGCGCCGGTGGAACGTGACGTCGTCGTCGAGGGGTGCGATGCCCCCGACGCTCGCGGTCTGCACGTTGTCGGCCATGCTCGGATGGTAGGTGACGAACGGTCTCACGCCGGGCGGACTCGCCGGTCCGACCGGCACATTCCCCGTTGCGAGCCGACCGGCCGATCGCTCGGCGTCCGCGGCGATCGGAGCGTCAGGAGGCACGGGTCAAGTGGGCGAGCACCTCGCGCGCCACCCCGCGCGACCCCAGGCCGAGGTGACCCGACCGGGGGTGCACGGCGAGCGTCGCGTCCGGCAGGCCGGCCACGGTGCGTGCCACGAGGTCGAGCGGGTAGAAGCCGTCGGCGCCCCCGGCCACGACGAGCGTCGGCGCGGTGACCTCGCCGAGGCGGTCGCCCACGTCGAACGAGTCCTCGGCGTCGAGCGTCACGACCAGGTCGTCGTGCCGGTCGCCGACGACGACGTGGTGCGCCACGCGCCCGAGGCGCCGCAGGGCGTTCGAGGCGGGGACGCCGGTGGTCGTCTGACCGAGCATGGCGGCCGAGGCGCCTCGCGCGTCGCCGGCCCGGAGGCGCTCGGCCGTGCGCCGCTGGGCCTCGCGCCCGCCGTCGCCCAGCCGGTGGGCGGCCGACACGAGGACCAGTCGCCGCACCAGCTCGGGGTGGTCGACGGCCAGCTGCAAGGCGATGCTGCCGCCCGTCGAGGTGCCGACCACGTCGATGGGCCCGTCACCTATCTCGGCCGCGGCCCGGGCCACGTCGTCGGCGAGGTCGCTCATCGTGGTGCCCTCGGGCAGCCCACGGCGACGGCCCAGCGTCCACAGGTCGACCTCGCGGACGAGCGGCGCCGTCTCGAGCCGCAGCAGGGTGCGGTCCCAGGTCGAGGGGTGGTGGCGACCCGGACCGACCCCGGGCAGCAGGATCGTGGGCGCGCCGCTCCCCCGGCGCACGAAGGGCTGGCCCGCCACGGTGCCGCGGGTCGTCGAGGCCGGGCGGGTCACGATCGACCCAGTCGGCGGAACCGCGCGGGGGCCTCGCCGCCCTCGACGAGGTCGACGAGGATCGACCCCACGAGCGGCGTGAACTTGAAGCCGTGTCCGGAGAAGCCCGCCCCCACCACGACGGGACCGACCCGGTCGAGCACGAAGTCCTCGTCGTCGGTCGTCGTGTACGTGCAGCTGATCGGGTCCGCCGTCTCGGCGTCGACGCCGGGCAGCCACTCCCGTGCGTAGCGCCGCAGCTGCTCCAATTGCTCGGGTTCGGGCTCGAAGGACCGGCGGTCGGGGTGCACGACGGGGCCGGCCCCGTGCCAGCCCGCCTTGACGCCCTCGCCCGGCGTGAGCATGCCGTAGACGACGCTCGGCCACCACGACTCGGCGGGACGGTCGGGATCGGGACGATGGTTGAAGCTCGGCCACACGGCCTCGGGGTCGGTCACGGCGAAGTGCGCGGGTTGCTCCTGCGTCACGGTGAGCCGAGGGAGACGGACGAGGCCGCCGACGACGTCCTCGGTCCAGGCACCCGCCGTCACCACCACGCGCCGGGCGACGATCTCGTCGTCGGCCGTGACGACCCGGACGTGCTCGGGCCCTTCGACGTGCAGGCCCGTGACCGGCGTCGACCAGCGCAGTCGCGCCCCGTGGGCCGTCGCCGCCCGGGCGAGGGCCGCCAGGGCGTCGGCGGCCCGGATGCGTCCGCTGCCGGGCACGTGCAGCACCTCGGTCTCGAAGCGGATGCCCCTCCACCGCTCCCCCGCGTCCTCGGCGGCGACGAGTTCGCTGGGGACGCCCGCATCGACGTGCAGAGCCCGCATGCGCCGGAGCATCGCCGGGCGACCGTGGTTGACGACCCCGACGAGGTCGAGGAGCGGGGTGCCGGTCTCGTCGGCCAGCGCGTCCCACCGCACCCGCGCCTCCTGCACGAGGGCGACGTAGTCGGCGTCGTCGTAGGCGACGTTGAGGTTGCGGGTCGCGCCGTGCGAGGCCCCCCGGTGGTGCCCCTGCTCGAACCGCTCGACGAGCACGACCTCGTGCCCCCGCGACGCAGCCTGCCAGGCCGTCGCGAGGCCCATGGCGCCTCCGCCGACGACGACCAGGTCGACGTCGGTGCGGGACGGACTCGGGTGACCGGACGACATCCCCCGAGCATAGGAGGCACGGTGCGGCCCGGCCCCGCCGGCTCGCGCCCCCGAGGCACGCCCGTCTCCTGCCCCGCCGACGGGGGCTGCTGTCGACGCGCCGGGTGCCGGTAGCATCCCTCGACGGCCGCCTCGGGATGCGGCGCGCGCAACAGCAGGGGGACCTCGTGGACCGACCGGACGACCAGACGACGACCGCGGGACCCTCGGGGGCGACACCCGTGTCCGTCGTGGCCGAGGGGCTCGTGCAGCGGTTCGGGCCACTCGAGATGCGCGTCCTTCCCAGCGACTACCCGGCCGGTGACGTCGACGTGCCGGGAGCCGGGCACGCCGAGATGCTGCGCGTCCGGCTGGGCGCCACCGAGTTCGTCGACCTCGTCCACGACGGGGCGCATTGGTTCGCGGTGCCCCTGCGCATCGACGCGTCGGGGCCCACGCCCCTCGACCAGCGGCGCCGTGACCCCCTCGGCGTCGGCGTCGGCGAGACGACGTCCGTGGTGCTCGACGCGGCCGCGGCCGTGGTGCGGCGGTGGGCCGCCCTGGTCCCGCCCGAGTCGCGGCTGGGCACGGCCTGGCCGGCCCCGCAGGCGTTCGCACCCGGTGCCGTGGCGGGCGTCCCGGCTCCGAAGCGGTCGCGAGGCGTGCTGTTCGGCGTGCTGGGCGCGGTCGGCGTCATCGCCTTCGGCGGGGTGTCCTTCGCCCTCTACCAGGCCAACGGCGGCGAGGGTGGCATCGTCGAGACCGGGTCCGAGCTCGTGAGCGAGCTGACCACCGGGGACTGCTTCGACATGACGAACGGCGTCGACGACGACATGCAGACCTTCGTCGACGTGACCGCCTGCGGCGAGGTGCACCACTTCGAGGTCTTCGCCGAGCCGAACCTCGACGACGCCGCGTTCCCCGGTGACGACGAGGTCGCGCGGCTCGGCGACGACGCCTGCTACGAGGCCTTCGACGACTACGTCGGGTCGACCTGGGAGGACTCGGCCCTCGACTACGGCTATTTCACGCCGACCGAGGACACCTGGGCCACCGGCGACCGCGAGGTCACCTGCTACCTCGCGACGGCTCCCGAGGGCGAGACGGCGAGCCTCGCGGGCAGCGGCCGCTGACCTGCCCACGGGAGCGCCCGGCCGGCAGCGCGAACGGGGGCGGCCTCGTGAGGCCCCGACCTGCGATGATCGGCGGATGACCTGGCGCAAGCTCCTCAAGGCCTTCCCCACCGTGATCCTGGTGGTCGACATCCTCATCAGGATCGTGTCGGTGGCGGTGGTGCCGCGCAACCGGCGACCGAGCTCGGCCATGGCCTGGCTGATGGCGATCTTCGTCGCCCCCATCCCGGGCAGCGTGCTCTACGGCCTGCTCGGCAGCACGAAGCTGCCGAAGGACCGCCGGGACAAGCAGCGCGAGATCAACTCGCTCATCCTCGAGAACACGCAGGGTCTCGACAACCGCGTGCCGACCGACACCCAGCCGCCGTGGTTCGGCACGGTCGTCCAGCTGAACCGCACGCTCGGTGCCATGCCCCTGATCCCCGGCAACACGACGCGGCTGCTGCCGGACTACGCCGGGTCGATCGCGGCCATGACCGAGGCGGTCGACGCGGCCGAGCGGTACGTCCACGTCGAGTTCTACATCCTGACCCGCGACGAGTCGACCTTCCTCTTCTTCGACGCCCTCAAGCGGGCCCACGACCGCGGGGTCAAGGTCCGCGTGCTCTACGATCACTGGGCGACCATCCGCAACCCGCAGGGCCGCGTCACGCGCACCTGGCTGCGTGACGCCGGCATCCGCTTCGAGGAGATGCTGCCGTTCCACCCCACGAAGGGCATGTGGCGTCGACCCGACCTCCGCAACCACCGCAAGATCGTGGTGGTCGACGGCGACGTGGCCTTCACCGGCTCGCAGAACATGACCGACCCCAGCTACAACAAGCGAGGCAACATCCGGCGGGGCCTGCAGTGGAAGGACCTCATGGTGCGCGTCGACGGGCCCGCCGCGGTCGGCCTCAACGCCCTCTTCATCACCGACTGGTACAGCGAGACCGACGAGCTGCCCACCGACGCCGAGGCCGAGCCGCTCGTCGAGCGCCGCACGGGCGACGACGCCTACGAGTGCCAGGTCGTGCCGAGCGGGCCCGGGTTCGACGGTGAGAACAACCTGCGGCTCTTCAACGCCCTGGTCTACGGGGCGCAAGAACGGTTGATCATCGCGAGCCCCTACTTCGTGCCCGACGAGTCGATGCTCTACGCCATCACCACGGCCGCCGAGCGCGGGGTCGACGTGCAGTTGTTCGCCTGCGAGGTCGCCGACCAGTTCCTCGTTTACCACGCCCAGCGCTCCTACTACGAGACGCTGCTGCGGGCAGGCGTGCGCATCTTCCTCTATGAGAAGCCGATCGTGCTGCACTCGAAGCATTTCACGGTCGACGACGACGTGGCGGTCATCGGGTCGAGCAACATGGACATGCGGTCGTTCAGCCTGAACTTCGAGGTGTCGCTCATGGTGCGGGGAGCGGGCTTCGTCGACCAGGTCCGCGAGATCGAGGCGGACTACCGCGCGAAGTCGCACGAGATCACCCTGGACGGTTGGCTGACCCGGCCCGCTCCCCTGCAGGTGCTCGACAACGTCGCGCGTCTCACCGCGGCGGTGCAGTAGCCGGCCCCGCAGTGGTGGTGGTGCAGTGGACGCTCAGCCCGGCGAACGGCAGAGTGTCGGCATGGACCACGAAGAACACCTCAGCCGGTACCTGACCCGCTCTCGCGACGACCTGGTGCACAAGCTCGACGGGCTGTCCGAGTACGACGTCCGTCGCCCGCTGGTGCCGAGCGGCACGAACCTGCTCGGGTTGGTCAAGCACGTCGCCACCGTGCAGCTCGGCTATCTCGGAGACGTCTTCGGGCGACCGAGCGGCATCGAGACGCCGTGGCTGACCGACGAGAGCGAACCCGAAGCCGACCTGTGGGCGACTCCGGACGAGAGCCGCGCCTTCGTCGTCGACCTCATGCGGCGGTCGAACGCCCACGCCGACGAGACCGTCCGGGCGTTGCCGCTGGACGCGCCCGGCGACGTCCCCTGGTGGGGACCCGACCGCCGTGCCGTCACCCTGCACCAGATCCTCGTGCACCTGACCGTCGAGACCGCGCGGCACGCCGGCCACGCCGACGTCGTCCGCGAGCTGATCGACGGGGGCCTCGGCAACGGTCCCGCCGACCCGAACGTGCCCGACCGCGACGCCGCCGGATGGCGTCGACACCACGACCGCGTCGAGGCCGCCGCCCGCGCCGCCACGGGCTGACCGTCATGCGACGGTCGTCGTCCACACGCGACGTCTCGGCAAGCTCGCAGGAGGCGCCCCTCGCCAGGTCCGGATCGGGAGCGTAGCGTCGCCGGGGTGATGCCTCCCTCCGCGATAACCGTCGGCGAACTCAGGCGCTCGGGCCACGTCCCGAAGCCCCTCCGCACCGAGATCCGAGACAACCTGCTCGACGCCCTGAGAGAGGGTCGCGACCCCTGGCCGGGACTCCACGGCTTCGGGTCGACGGTCATCCCCCAGCTCGAGCGGGCGTTGATCGCGGGTCACGACATCGTCCTGTTGGGTGAACGCGGTCAGGGCAAGACCCGCCTGCTGCGGACGCTGGCGGGTCTGCTCGACGAGTGGTCCCCGGTCATCGAGGGGTCCGAACTGGGCGAGCACCCCTTCGAGCCGATCACGAGCGAGAGCCGCCGTCGAGCCGCCGACCTCGGCGACGACCTGCCGGTGGCCTGGCGAGGGCGCGACGAGCGCTACGTCGAGAAGCTCGCGACGCCCGACACGAGCGTCGCCGACCTGATCGGCGACGTCGACCCGATGCGCGTGGCCGAGGGACGCAGCCTGGGCGACCCCGAGACGATCCACTTCGGGCTCATCCCCCGCGGCCACCGCGGCATCGTCGCGGTCAACGAGTTGCCGGACCTCGCCGAGCGCATCCAGGTGGCGATGCTCAACGTGATGGAGGAGCGCGACATCCAGATCCGCGGGTACGTCCTGCGGCTGCCCCTCGACGTGCTCGTCGTGGCCAGCGCCAACCCCGAGGACTACACCAACCGTGGTCGGATCATCACGCCCCTCAAGGACCGCTTCGGCGCCGAGATCCGGACGCACTACCCGACCGAGCTGGCCGACGAGGTCGCGGTCGTCCGCCAGGAGGCCGACCTCGTCGCCGAGGTCCCCGACCACCTCGTCGAGATCCTCGCCCGCTTCACCCGCGCCCTCCGCGAGTCGCCCTCGGTCGACCAGCGCAGCGGCGTCAGCGCCCGGTTCGCGATCGCCGGGGCCGAGACGATCGCCGCCGCCGCGCTGCACCGCGCGACCCGGCAGGGCGAGGACGAGGCCGTCGCGCGCCCGATCGACCTCGAGACGGCCGTCGACGTGCTCGGCGGCAAGATCGAGTTCGAGTCGGGCGAGGAGGACCGGGCCGAGGAGGTCCTCGAGCACCTTCTGAGGACGGCCACCGCCGAGACCGTCCGTGCCCACTTCCGCGGGCTCGACTTCGACGCACTCGTCGACGCCCTCGAGTCGGGCGTCATGGTGACCACCGGTGAGCAGGTCACCGCCCGGGACTTCCTGGCCGGCTTGCCCTCTCTCGGTGAGGACGACCTCTACGACCGCGTCGCCGAACGGCTCGGCGCGACGACCGACGGCGGGCGCGCCGGGGCGATCGAGCTGGCGCTCGAGGGCCTGTTCCTGGCCCGGCGCGTGAGCAAGGAGAGCGGCGACGGTGAAGCGGCCTACGGGTTCTGAGGTGCGACGTGGCTAGGGCGAACCGGCGGTTGCACCGGGCCGCGCGCTACCAGAGGTACGCCGACGGTCCCGACCCGCTCGCGCCTCCTGCCGACCTGTCCGAGGCGCTCGACGCCGTCGGGCGCGACGTCATGGCCGGCACGAGTGCCGAGGCGGCGCTCCGCGAGTTCCTCCGCCGTGGAGGCCGCGACCGGACCGGCCTCGACGACCTCGCCCGACAGGTCGCCGAACGTCGGCGTGCCCTCACCCGGGACCACCACCTGGACGGCACGCTCCAGGAGGTCCGCGAACTGCTCGACCGAGCCCTGCGAGCCGAACGCGCCCAGCTCGCCCGCGACGTCGACCTCGACGACGGCGACCGCGCCCTGGCCCAGCTCCAGCTCGACAGCCTGCCGCCGTCCCCGGCCGGCGCCGTGGCCGAGCTGTCGGACTACCGGTGGCAGAGCGGCGAGGCCGGTCAGGCATACGAGCAGATCAAGGACCTCCTCGGTCGCGAGATGCTCGACCAGCGGTTCGCGGGGATGAAGAGTGCCCTCGAGAACGCGAGCGAGGCCGACCGCGCAGCCGTCGCCGAGATGCTGCGCGACCTCAACGCCTTGCTCGACGCGCACGCCCGCGGCGAGGACACCCCTGAGCAGTTCGACGACTTCATGGCGAAGCATGGCGACACGTTCCCCGAGCAGCCGTCCGACGTCGACGAGCTGATCGACGCCCTCGCCGCCCGGGCCGCGGCCGCCCAGCGGCTGCGCAACTCGATGTCGGCCGAGCAGCGTGCCGAGCTGGACGGGCTGGCGCAGCAGGCCTTCGGCTCGCCCGAGCTGATGCAGTCGCTCGAGCAGCTGGACGGCACGCTGCGATCGCTCCGGCCGGGCCAGGACTGGAGCGGATCGGAAGGTCTCGACGGCGAACAGGGCCTCGGGCTCGGCGACGGCACGGGGGTCTTCCAGGACCTCGCCGACCTCGACGCGCTCGCGGAACAACTGGCCCAGCAGTCGCGTGGGTCCTCGCTCGACGACGTCGACCTGGATGCCCTGCGCCGCCAGCTGGGCGAGCAGGCCGCCGTTGACGCCGCGGCCCTGCGGCGGCTCGAGAAGGCCCTCCGCGACTCGGGTGCCCTCCGCCGTCGCGCCGACGGCACGCTGGCCCTGACGCCCCGGGCCATGAGGCAGCTCGGCAAGACACTGCTGCGCGACGTCGCCGCGAAGATGTCGGGACGAGCGGGGAGGCGCGAGTTGCGGTCCACGGGAGCCCTCGGCGATCGCTCCGGCGCGAGTCGCGAATGGGCCTTCGGCGACACCGAGCCGTGGGACGTGACCCGGACGATCACGAACGCGGTCACGCGGACCGCCGCCGAGGGCGGCCGGACCGACGGCGGGGTGCGGATCGAGATCGGCGACGTCGAGGTGCACGAGACGGACGCCCGGACGCAGGCCTGCGTCGCCCTGCTCGTCGACACGTCGTTCTCCATGGCGATGGAGGACCGCTGGGTGCCGATGAAGCGCACGGCCCTCGCCCTGCACACCCTGATCACGTCGCGCTTCCGCGGAGACGACCTGCAGCTCATCGGGTTCGGCCGGCACGCCGAGGTCATGCCGATCGAGCAGCTCGTCGCCCTCGACGCGAAGTGGGACAAGGGCACGAACCTGCATCACGCGCTGCTGCTCGCCAATCGGCACTTCCGCAAGCACCCCACGGCACAGCCCGTCCTGCTGATCGTGACCGACGGCGAGCCGACCTCGCACCTCGAGCCCGGCGGTGAGGTCTTCTTCGACTACCCGCCGCACCCCGTGACGATCCTGCGGGCCGTCGAGCAGCTCGACGTGGCCCGCCGCCTCGGCGCGCACACGACGTTCTTCCGGCTCGGTGACGACCCGGGGCTCGCCCGCTTCGTCGAGGGCATGGCGCGGCGCGTCGACGGCACAGTGACGGCCCCCGACCTGGACGACCTCGGGGCGGCCGTCGTCGGGTCGTACGTCAGAACACGGGCCACGGAACCGCCGGCATAGGGCCGTGCGGCTCGGGGAAGACGGGCGACGCGAGGAGGCGCGCGCAGCGATCGTCGAGCGCCTCGAGTTCGTCGGGGGTGAGGAGAGCAGCCAGGGTCGAGCCCAGCGAGCCCGAGAGGGCGGATCGGACGCGGCCGACCCCGTCGACCTCGTCCGCGGTCAGCGGGTCGCCGATCCACCCCCACAGCACCGTGCGCAGCTTGTGTTCGGCGTGGAAGGTGAGGCCGTGGTCGACGCCGTACCGCCGCCCGTCGGGCAGCGCGAGCACGTGGGCACCCTTGCGGTCGGCGTTGTTGGCCACGACGTCGAAGACGGCCATGCGTCGGAGGGCCGCGGTGTCCTCGTGGATCAGGGCCACCGGACCGTCGTCGCCGTCCCCCTCGAGCACGAGCCGCCATCCGTCGTCGGGCAGGTCGTCGACCGGCACGAGGTCGACGGCGTCCTGCTCCGGGTCGACGTCCTGCCAGAGCTGGACCATGCCCTCGCCGAGCGGACCGTCGCGTAGCCAGGTGCGCGGCACGACGTCCCAGCCCAGGGCCTCGGAGACGAGGTAGGCCGCGACCTCGCGGTCGGCGAGCCGTCCGTCCGGGAAGTCCCAGAGCGGCCGTTCGCCGGCCACGGGCTTGTAGATGACCGACACGTCGCCGAGGCGGGCCAGGAAGGACGCGTTCGAGGCCGTGCGGATGCGCCCGGTGAGCTCGAGCTCGACGTCGTCCGAGGGCACGGTGCCGGTCACCTCGGTCGGAGCGTCCTCAGCCGAGGCCGACGCCGACGCCGACGACATCAGACGTCGCCGGGCAGGACGCAGACGTGCCCCTCGGGGTCGATCGGCTGGCCGCAGAAGGGGCAGAGCGGCCGACCGGCCCCGACGATCTCGAGGGTGCGCGCCGCGAACGCCCGCGCCGTGCCGACGGGGATGCGCACGACCATGACCTCGTCGGGCTCGAGCTCGGTGTCGTCGGCCTCGGCGTCGTCGTCGACCTCGATCAGCGGGAACGCCTCGATGACGACCTGGGCGGTCGACGGGTCCCAGCCGAGGCTGAGCGCCCCGGCCCGGAACTCGGGTTCGACGGGTTGGTCGAGCGGCTCGTTGTCGACGAGCTCGACCGGGATGCCGGTGGGCACGCTGACCGGGTTGCCGTCGGCGGCCATCACCTGGTCGAGGATCTCGTCGATCTTCTCGGCGAGGGCGGCCGACTGCATCTTCTCGAGGCCGACGCTCGTGACGCGCGCGCCGTCACGGGCCTGGAGGTAGAACGCACGGGAACCGGGGCGACCGACGGTCCCGACGACGACTCGGTCCGGCCAGTCGAAGGTGTGGACGATGGAGGGCATGCCGCGAGTCTACGAGCGCCCCGCCGCCGACGCTCAGGTCGCGGGAGGCTCGTCGTCGGCGGCCGAGCCGCTCGCCGGACCCGCGCCTCCTCCGACGGCGGCGTCGGCCGCGGGAGCCGCCTGCCGCAGCCACGAGAGGTCGCCCGAGTCGGTGTTCGTGGCGACGACGTCGGGTCGGTTCGGCCCGTAGCGGACGATCGACACCGAGGCCGGGCCGACGTTGATGCGCTGGAAGAGGTCGAGGTGCATGCCGTAGGCATCGGCGAGGATCGACTTGATGATGTCGCCGTGGCTGACGGCGACCCACACGGCGCCCGGACCGTGTTCGGCCTCGAACGCGGCGTCGTGACGACGGACCGCGGCGACCGCCCGGGCCTGCATGGTCTGGAGCGACTCGCCACCGGGGAACACCGCGGCCGACGGCTGGTTCTGCACGACCGACCAGAGCGACTCGCCCGCGAGCTCCTTGAGGGGCCGACCCTGCCAGTCGCCGTAGTCGCACTCGGTGATGCCGCGCTCGATCGGCGTCACCGGCGTGCCGGACTGGCGGTCGAGGATCGCCCGCGCCGTCTGACGGCAGCGCTCGAGCGGGCTCGACACGACGCCGACGAGCGGCACGACCGCGAGCCGCTCGGCCGTCCGCCGCGCCTGCTCGCGTCCGACGTCGTCGAGCCGGACGCCCGCCGTCCGTCCGGCGAGCACGCCGCTCGCGTTGGCGGTGGTGCGTCCGTGTCGGACGAGGACGAGGGTTGCCATGCCCCGAGCCTAGACACCGGGACCCGACCGTCGACGCCGGGGACCGGCCCACCCGCATCGGGAAGGTATCCGACGAGGAGGCGCGGTGCCGGTCGTCCCGGCACCGCGCCTCCTGCGGTCTCCCGTCCGGCGGGCGGCGTTCCTACGCCGAGGCGGCGGCGAGGGCCTCGACGAGCGGGGTCGTCGGGCGGCCGATCAGACCGGAGAGGTCGCCGCTCGTGTCGGCGAGCAGCCCGTCGCGGATGTTGCCGTCGAGCGCGACGACGAAGCCGACCGTGCCCTCGTCCAGGCCGAAGCCGCGCAGGCGCTCGGCGTGCTGCTCGGGCGTGAGCGACTCGTAGCGGACGGGTCGGCCCGTGACGACCGAGAGCGCCTCGGCGAACTCGTCGAAGTCCCAGGCGTGGTCGCCGGACAGCTCGAAGGTGCGACCGGCGGTCGACTCGTCGAGGGCCGCGACCGCGGCGGCCTCGGCGTAGTCCCGGCGGCTGGCGCTGGCGAGACGGCCGTTCCCCACGCTCGCGGCGACCACGCCGGAGTCGCGGGCGGTGGCGATCTCGCCGACGTAGTTCTCGGTGTACCAGCCGTTCCGCAGCAGCGTGACGGGGACGCCGGAGGCGGCGAGGTGCTCCTCGGTCGCCTTGTGCTCGGGCGCGAGGATCAGGGGCGAGGTCGAGGCCGCGAGGACGCTCGTGTAGACGATGCGGGCGGCACCGGCGGCCTTCGCCGCGTCGATCACGGCGGCGTGCTGCGGGACACGCTGGCCCACCGCGTCGCTCGAGATCAGGACGACGACGTCGCCCGCGTCGACGACGGCGGCGATCGTGTCGGGTCGGGTGTAGTCGAGCTCGGCGGTGCGGACGCCGCGCTCGGCGAGGTCGGCCAGCTTCGAGACGTCGCGCGACGTGGCGACGACGCTCTCCGGGGCTGCGCCGCGGGCGAGGAGGGACTCGACGACGAGGCGGCCGAGCTGACCGGAGGCGGCGGTGACGATCGTGGACATGGTGTTCCTTTCGGTTGCGTGCCCGGGACAACGACGACGATCCACCGGGACTTCCCATCTGCAGGTACGCACCTTTTCGTAAGCTACTGACGTGGACGTCGGAATCGTGAACCCTGCCCGCCCTGCCCCCTCCGGTCGTTTCCCGGCGGAGTGCCCGAGCCGCGTGGTGCTGACCCACGTGACGAGTCGGTGGGGCGTGCTCATCCTGCTGGCGCTCGAACGCGGTCCACTGCGGTGGGGCGAGTTGAGACGCGAGATCGAGGGCGTCAGCGAGAAGATGCTCGCCTCGACCCTGAAGACCCTCGAGGCCGACGGCATCGTCCACCGCGCCGCCCAGCCGACGATCCCGCCGCGGGTCGACTACTCGCTGACCGAACGCGGCACCGACCTCGCCGCCCGCCTCGTGCCGCTGATGGACTGGATCCTCGACAACGCCGACGAGATCGTCGCGGGCCGGTGACCGGTCGCCGCCCCACCGACGCCCCGCTCGGGCCGGTCCCTCAGGCCTGCCCGGTGGACCAGAAGTAGGTCAACGGGGCGTCGTTGACGAGACGGTCGCCGATCACCCGCTGCTGCAGCACGACCGGGTTGTGCGACGAGAGGGTCCGGGCGTTCCGCCAGTGCCGGTCGAGCGCACGGTCACGATCGGTGGCGCTGGCTCCCCCGACCTCGAACAGGGTCGTCGTCGCCCGGAGCGCGACCTCGACCACCGTCACCTGCGCCCGGATGGTGACGAGCTCGGCCGCCTCGATGCGGTCGAATGCATCCGGATGTCCGGCCACCACGGCGTCGTGGGCACGGTCGATCGCCGCGGCCGCGCTCAGCACCAGGGACTCGGCCGCGAGGGCGTCCGCCGAGACCCGCCCCACGACCGACTGGACCAGCGGGTCGGCGGCGGCCGTCGCCGCGACGCCCTGACTGTAGGTGCGGGTGCGGGTGCGCACGAACTCGACGGCATCGCGTTCCGCCGCCGACGCGACGCCGGCCAGCGAGGCCAACAGCACGGTCTGCAGGAAGGCCGGCAAGGGCGTGCGACGCTCGTCGCGCTGGGGCCTGATCTGGGACGGCTCGACCCGCACGCCGTCGAAGCGCGTCGTCCCGCTGCCGGTGAGCCGCTGGCCGAACCCGTTCCAGTCGTCGCGCACGTCGACCCCGTCGTCGTCGACCCGCACCGTCACCCCGACGACCCGGCCGGCCGGCGTCGTCGCGGTCACGGTCGTCCAGTCGGCGAAGAGCGTGCCCGTGCTGTAGTGCTTCTCGCCGTGCAGCCGCCAGCCGTCACCGTCCGGCACGAGGTGCGTCACGAGCGACCCCACCCGGGCGGCACTGCGCTCGTGGCTCGCATTGCCGAACACCTCGCCCGCCGCGACCTGCTCGAGCCAGGGGCCGCGCCGCACGAGGTCGTCCGAGGTGTCGAGCAGCAACTCCTCGACGAAGGCGAAGTGCGCCCGCAGCAGCTGCGGCAGGTTCGAGTCGGCCCGCGCCAGCCGCACGAGCAGGGCGAAAAGGTCGGACGGCCGGGCGCCCGAGCCGCCGAGCTCGACCGGCACGGTGACGGCCGTGAAGCCGGACTCCGCCAGCTGCCGCACCTGCTCGAACGGCAGCTCGCGCCTCCGCTCACGGTCGACGGCGCCCTCGGCGATGCGGTCGAACACGGGCTCGAACCGGGCGAGCAGGTCCTCGCGGGTCGGCGTGGGAGTCGGTGCGACGGTGGTCGTGTCGGTCATCGGGGGCCTCCGGTGGGATCGGTGGTGGTCGTGGTGGTCGTGGTGGTGTGGGTGGTGGTGGCGGACAGGCCGCCACCGGGAACGGCGGCGAGCAGACGGCGCGTGTACTCGGCGACGGGACGCTCGAGCACCTGCTCGACCCGCCCCTCCTCGACGACCCGTCCGTCCTTCAGGACGAGCACGCGGTCGCTCACGTTCCGGATGACGCCGAGGTCGTGCGAGATGAACAGGGCCGAGGTGCCGTAGCGGGCGCGGATGTCGGCCAACAGGTCGAGCACCTGCGCCTGCACCGACACGTCGAGGGCACTCACGGCCTCGTCGAGGACGAGCACGTCCGGGTCGGTGGCCAGCGCGCGGGCGATGGCCACCCGCTGGCGCTGGCCGCCCGAGAGGGTCGACGGGTGGCGGCCGGCCAGGCCGGGGTCGAGCCCGACTCCGGCGAGCAGGTCGTCGACGCGGGCACGGGCGTCCGCCGCCGTGGCCCCCTGACCGCCCCGCGCGCTCGCCGCGGCGCGCAGGGCTCCCGTGACGAGCTGGCCGACCGACCGACGGGGGTCGAACGAGCTCAGGGGGTCCTGCGAGACCGTCGCGATGCGCGGTCGGTCGGGTCGCCGCTCCCGCTCGCGCAGGGCCGACCAGGGCCGGCCCTCGAACAGCACCTCGCCCTCGTCCGGGACCGTCAGCGCCAGGGCGATCGCGGCGGTGGTCGACTTGCCCGAGCCCGACTCGCCGACGATGCCGAGGGTCTCGCCCGCGTGCAGGGTGAACGAGACGTCGTCGACGACCGTGCGGGTGACGCGATCCGGCCCGCGGTAGCGCTTGCTGACGTGACGCACCTCGAGCACGGGGGTGCCCGGGGCGGGGACGGGCCGGTCCGCGGGACGGGCCGCGAGGGTCGCCGGAGCCGCCGACGAGAGGCGGCTGCCCCGGGCGTGCGCCGTGGGGATCGCCGCCAGCAGACGCTGCGTGTAGGGGTGGCTCGGCGCCCCGAGCACCTGGTCGGTCGGCCCCTGCTCGACCACGACGCCGTGCTGCATGACCACGACCTCGTCGGCGAGACGTTCGACCACGCCGAGGTCGTGGCTGATCAGGACGAGTCCCGCGCCGCCGGTGCGCAACTCGTCGAGCAGGGCGAGGATCTGCGCCTGGACGGTCGTGTCGAGCGCGGTGGTCGGCTCGTCGGCGATCAGGACCGCGGGCTCGAGGGCCACGGCCGCGGCGATCAGTGCACGCTGCCGGAGGCCCCCGGACAGTTGCGAGGGCAGCTGGCGGGCCCGGAGGCGCGGTTCGGGGACGCCGACCCGCTCGAGCAGCTCGATCACCCGGGCCTCGCGGGCCCGTCGATCGCCGTACCGGTGGACGCGGAGGGGCTCCGCGATCTCGGCCCCGACGCGGCGCAGCGGGTCGAGCGAAACGAGGGCGTCCTGCAGGACGTACCCGATCTCACGACCGCGCAGGCGCTGCCAGTCGCGGTCGCCGAGGTCGGTGAGGTCGCGACCGGCGAGCCGGAGGGTCGAGGCGGTCGTCGCGGCGGTGTGGCCGTTGAGTCCGAGCAGCGCCTTCGCCGTGACGCTCTTCCCCGAGCCGGACTCCCCCACGATGGCCGTGCAGCGCCCGGCCTCGACGGTGAACGAGACGTCGCGGACGACCGTGCTGCCGCCGAACGCGACCGACAGGCCCCGCACGTCGACGAGCGGGCCGGCCGTGTCGAGTCGCACGGCCTCGGGGTCGACGACGGGTTCGGGGCTCATCGCGCGCCTCCCGGGGTGGTGAGGGTCTGGATGCTCCGGCCGACGGCCGTCAGCGACAACGCGAGCAACACGATGACGACGCCGGGGAAGAAGTCGAGCCACCAGGCCTGCTGCAGGTAGTTGCGGCCGGCGTTGAGCATCGCGCCCCACTCCGGGGCCGGGGGCTGGACGCCCATGCCGAGGAAGCCCAGCGCCGACGCCCAGACGATCGCCTGGCCGATGCCCAGGGTGACCAACACGGTCAACGGCCGGAACGCGTTGGGCAGCAGGGTGTGGACGAGCACGTGGACCGGCCCGTGGCCCAGGGCGCGCTCCGCCTGGACGTACGACGAGTCCCGCACGGCGAGAACCTGGCCTCGGACCATCCGGGCGTAGCCGGGGATCGTGGCGACGCCGACGGCGAGGATCTGCGTCCCGGCCGAGTTGCCGGCGATCGCGACGAGGATGAGGGCGAGCAGGATGCCGGGGAACGCGTAGAGCACCTCGATCACGCGGGTGACGACCGCGTCGACGGCCCGACCGCCGAGTCCCCCGAGCAGGCCCAGCAACGTGGCGCCGGCCAGCCCGAGGGCGGTCGCCCCCACGCCGATCAGCACCGACTGCCCGGCCCCGTGCACGACGCGCGAGTAGACGTCGCGCCCGGACTGGTCCGTGCCGAACACGTGCTCGGCGCTCGGCGCTGCGAAGCTCTTCGCGAGGTCGATCGCGAGGGGGTCGGCCGGCGCGAGCAGACTCGGCCAGACCGCCGCGAGGAGGACGGCCGCGATGAAGGCGGCGGCCACCCAGGTCGAGACCCGGCGGAGCGGGTGGGAGGCGCGGCGCACGCGACGCGGTCCGGGCGCGGTGGCCGCCGGGTCGGCGTCGTGCAGACCGACCTCGTGCGGACCGGCGTCGTGCGGACCGGTCGGCCGGTCGGTCGCGGCGGGGACGGGGGGCGCCGCGGTGGCGGTGGACGTGGTGCTCATGCGGGTGCTCCGATCGTGGTGCGCAGCCGGGGATCGACGGCGACGTACGCGACGTCGGTGAGGACGTTCGCGACGACGTAGACGAGGGCCACGACGAAGGTGATGCCGATGACGAGAGGGAGGTCCTGCGCGTTCACCGCGGTGACGAGCACCTGGCCGACTCCCTGGCGGGCGAAGACGACCTCGACGACGACCGCTCCCGAGATCAGCGAGCCGAGGCCCCACCCCGAGAGGGTGATGCCCGGCAGAGCGGCGTGGCGGAGGAGGTGTCGTGCCCGGACGGCGGCCTCGGACAGGCCACGAGCCCGTGCCGAAAGCGCGAACGGCTGGTCCTGGGCGTCCTCGAACTCGTCGCGCGTGACCTGCCCGAGGAACCCGGCCAGCGGGATGGCGAGGGTCAGGGCCGGCAGGACGAGTCCGGGCAGTCCCGTGCCGATCACCGGGAACCAGCCGAGGCGCACCGCGAAGACGAGCAACAGGACGAGGCCGAGCCAGAACTGCGGCAGACCGGCCGCGACCGTCTCGACGACCGAGCCGATCCGGCCCAGGAGGCCGCGCCTCCCGGCGGTGAGCAGCGTGGACGTGATCGACAGCAGCCAGGCGAGACCGAGCGCGGTGGCCGTGAGGGCCAGGGTCGAGCCGAGCTGGCCGCCGATCACACTGACGACCGACTGCTTCAGCGTGTACGACTCGCCGAAGTCGAGCCGGACGAGGCCGAGCAGGAACGAGCCGTACTGCGCGAGCAGGGGGCGGTCGAACCCGTACTGGGCCGTCACGGCGGCGACGGCCTCGGGTGTCGGGTGGGCGGCCGCGCCCCCGAGGATGGCGACGGCGGGGTCGCCGGGCACGGCGTGCTCGAGGAAGAACACGATGGTGCCGACGGCCAGCAGCAGGACGACCGACTCGGCGACGCGACGAGCGATGCGGAGGGCCCAGGGGTTCATCGGTCGCCGCCGTCCACGAAGTAGGCGTCCGACAGCACCGGCTCGCCTTCGGAGGGCTCGATCCACACGTCCTTCACCCGGTTCGAGATGCCCAGCCGTGTCTGGATCGGGTAGAGCGGCAGGCTCCAGGCCTTCGAGGTGAGGATGCGCTGGGCCTCGGAGTAGAGAGCCGCCTGTTCGGTCGGATCGGTGGTGGCCGTGCCCGCGATCAGGACGCGGTCGAGTTCGTCGTCCGAGGCGAAGGCCGAGTTTTGGCCGTTGCCGACGTCCAGGGTCGCCTTCGAGTACTTGATGTACATCACGTGCGGCGTGGGGCTGTTCCAGTAGTTGCCGATGAGGTCGTACGCGTCGGGATCGCCCCAGACGGCGTTCATGCTGGCGGAGTCCAGCGCCTCGAGGTCGACCTCGATGCCGACCTCCTTCTCCATCGCCTGGATGTTCTGCAGGATCGTCAGGTCGGCGGGCGGCGTCTCGGCACCGTCCGCGTTGTAGGGCAGGCGCACGGTCAGGGTCACTCCGTCCTTGGTGCGGTGTCCGTCGGCGTCGCGGCCGGTCCACCCGGCGTCGTCGAGCAGGCGGTTCGCTTCGTCGGGGTCGTACGGGAACGGCTCGTGGTAGGTCTCGTCGTAGTGCGGCGTGCCGGACGAGACGGCGTCGCCTTCGTACGGGAAGACGCCGGCGTAGGCGCTCTCGACGGCGGCGCGGGCGTTCGAGGCGTGGACGAAGGCCTTCCGCACGCGGATGTCGTCGAACACCGGGCTGGTCGTGTTGAGGTCGAGGCTGAACGGCGAGCCCGAGTGGACGAACTCCTGCAGGCTGATCGCGGGGTCGGCCTCGGCGAGCTGCTGGCTCTCGGGCGGCACGTTGAAGATGACGTCGGCCTCGCCCGAGCCGAGCGCGCCGTACCGGGTGGTGTTGTCCTTGAGGAACCGCCAGGTGATGCCGTCGAGGTAGGCGGGGCCCTGGTGCTTCGCGTCGGCGGGGGCCGAGTCGTAGTCGTCGTTGCGCACGAGCTGCACGTCTCGGCCGTGGTTCCACGCGACGACCTCGAACGGTCCGGTGCCGACCGGCGACTCGCAGTTCTCCTCGAGGCCGCGCGCCATCGCCGTCGGCGACTCGATGCCGAAGAACGCCTGCGACAGGGCGGCGAGCAGCGGCGAGTAGGGGCGGGAGAGGTCGATCCGGACGACGTGCTCGGACAGGGCGGTCGCGCTCTCGAAGTACCCGGTCAGGTAGAGCAGGTCGGTCGACGACTGCGTGGCCGGGTCGAGGATCTGGGTGAAGTTGTCGACGACGGCCTGCGCGTCGAGCGGGGTGCCGTCGTGGAACTCGACGCCCTCCTTCAGGGTGAAGTCGTACTGCGTGCCGTCGTCCGAGATCGTCCACGAGGTGGCGAGCCAGGGCACGACGCTGCCGTCCGCCTGCAGCGAGACGAGGGAGTCGAGGTACTGCCGGGCGACGTAGGTCTGGGGCATGTCCCCGGAGTTGTGCGGGTCGAGGCAGGTGGGCTCGCGGTCGGTGGCGTAGACGAGGGTGCCGCCGCGGACGGGGCCACGGTCGACGACCTCGGCGGAGGCGGCGCCCGAGCAGCCGGCGAGCAGCGCGACGAGCGCGGCGGCGGTCGTGGCGACCACGGGGAGGCGTCGGGAAGGAGGTCGGAGCATGGGCGAACCTTTCGTCGAGGCCCGAACCTACGGACGCGTCGACCCCCCGACCAGTCGCGTGACGCCACGCGACACCCGTCGTCTCAAACCGACACACGAGCCCCCGGGACTTGCGCTCTGCGGTCCGTCGGTGACGGCCGTGATCGAGCAGCTCCCGGTCTCGAGGACTACAGATGGTCGGTGCGACCCGACCGGGTCGCCTCTCCCCGCACGCAAGGACCCCCATGCCCCTCATCCGCATCGACCTCGTCGAGGGTCGAACCGACGATCAGATCGCCGCCATCGGCGACACCCTCATGGCCACGCTCGTCGAGGTCTACGGCCTGCCCGAGCGGGACCGCTTCCAGATCGTGACCGAGCACCCCGTCGGCAGGTTGACCGCCCTCGACGTCGGTCTCGGCATCGACCGCTCCGAGCAGGTCGTCATCATCCAGATCTTCACCCAGGAAGGCCGCAGCACCGACGAGAAGCAGGCGTTCTTCGCCGCGCTCGCGTCCGGGCTCGCCGACGTCGGCGTCGCCGGAGAGGACCTCGTGATCGGCTTCGTCGAGAACACCGCCGCCGACTGGTCGTTCGGCTTCGGACGAGCCCAGTACGTGACGGGCGAGCTGGCCAAGCCCGGGATCTGAACCCTGCCGTGGCGTCGTGGGGACCCTTGAGCCCACCGGGCCCCAGACGTACGGTGGAGAGGTCGACGACGACGAGGGGGCTCCATGGATGACGAGACGACACGGGACCGAGGCCGGCTGAGGCTGCACCGGCCGACGTTCCGGGGGTCGGCGGTCGGGTGGGGCATCTCGGCCGTGGTGTGGCTGTCCTGCTTCGTGGGCTCGGGTCTCGGCATGATGCGCGAGGGATCTCCCGGTGTGCTCGGCATCCTCTTCCTCGTCGCCCTCGGGCTGGCGAGCGCGGTGTGCGTGACGGGCACGGTGTCGACCATCCGGCATCCCCGTCCGGCGCCCCCGGCCCAGGACGCTCCCTAGCCTCCGCTGTCGTCGACGGCTTCCGCCCATCCGCACCTGGTTGAGTTCGCCCAGACGACCGACGCGACGAAGGGCAGGCAGCACATGGGCATCTCGGAGAAGGACTACGACGTCGCCGTCATCGGCGCCGGTCCGGCGGGCACCGCGGCAGCCCTGCGCGCAGCCGAACTCGGGGCACGCGTCGTCGTCCTCGAAGCGGGGCTCGAGGGCGGCACCTGCGTGAACACCGGGTGCGTGCCCACGCGCGTGCTGGCCAAGACGGCCCGGCTGATCCGCGAGACCCGACATGCCGACGTCTACGGCGTCGACGTCGCTCCCCCGACGATCGACTGGGCGTCGACCGTCGCGCGCGTCCGGGAGCGCGTCGACAAGGTGCGGTCCATCAAGCGGGAGGCCGAGCGGTTCGAGGCCGCCGGCGTCGACCTGGTCCACGAAGGCCGGGCCCGGTTCGTCGACGACTCCACCCTCGTCCTCGACAGCGGTCGGACGATCTCGGCCGCGTCGATCCTGATCTGCGTCGGTGGCCACTCGCGCCGGCTGCCGATCCCGGGTAGCGAACTGGCCACGGTTCCCGAGCACGTCCTCGACCTGCCGACCCTCCCCCGTCGGGTCGCCGTGATCGGCGCGGGCAACACGGGCGCGCAGCTCGTCACCGTGTTCGACGCGTTCGGCAGTGCGGTCACGCTCCTCGACCTCGCGCCGCGGGTCCTGATGGCGTCCGACGCCTCCGTCTCCGAGGTCGTCGCCGGTGCCTTCACCGATCAGGGCATCGACGTCCGGACGGGCATCGACGGCGTCGAGAGCCTCGCCCGCGTCGACGACGGCTCGATCACCCTGACCTGGCGGCAGGACGACACGACGTCCTCGGCCGACTTCGACGTCGTCGTCATGGCCACGGGCTGGCCCGCCGACGTGGACGACCTCGGTCTCGAGAAGGCCGGCATCGACGTGGAGCGCTCGTCGATCCCCGTCGACCGGTACTTCCGGACCGTCGTGCCGCACGTGTTCGCCGTGGGCGACGCCAACGGCCGCGACATGCTCGTCCAGGCCGCCCAGTTCGAGGGCGAGGCCGCCGCCGAGAACGCCGTCCTCGGCGCCAACCGCCGCACGCCGCACCACCTCCTGCCGGCCGGAGGGTTCACCGACCCGGACTACGCCGGCGTCGGCCTCACCGAAGAACAGGCCCGTGAGGCGGACGAGTCGTGCGTGGTCGTCACGATCCCGTACTCGACCGTGGACCGGGCCGTGATCGACGACCGTGAGACGGGCTTCCTCAAGCTGATCGCCGACCGTCGGCGCGAACTCGTGCTCGGCGCCCACGCCGTCGGCGAGAACGCCGTCGAGGTGGTCCAGGCGGTCACCACCGCCATGGCCGGCGGTGTCGACGTCGCCACGCTGGCCGAGGTGCGCTTCGCCTACCCCACCTACAGCGCCGTGATCGGCATGGCGGCCCGGGCCGTGTTGGCGGATCGCACCGCGCGCTAGGAGCAGGTCGGCGGTGGTCACCGTGGCACGATGGATCAACCGCCCCGATCGAAAGCCACGATGCGCCTCCTCCTCATCCGCCACGGCGAGACCGCCGACAACGTCGCCCGCACCATCGGCTCGCGCCCCCCGGGCCCGCCGCTCTCTCCGCTCGGCCGCGAGCAGGCCGCCGACCTCGCGTCGGCCCTGACCCACGAACCGATCGCCACCGTGCACTCGTCGCGCCTGCGCCGGGCCGGCGAGACCGCTGCGATCGTCGCCGACAGCCTCGGTCTCCCTCACCAGGAGGTCGACGGCGCCCACGAGATCGACGCCGGCGATCTCGAGGGGCTGCCCTACGCCGAGGCTCTGCCCCGGTACGCGGGCACCATGCAGCAGTGGTGGACCGATCCGGAGGCGCGCATCCCCGGGGGCGAGAGCGGCACCGAGTTCACGGCCCGGTTCCACGCGGCGGTCGATCGGGTCGTCGAGGCGACGCCGGAGGACTCGATGGCGGTCCTCGTGTCGCACGAAGCCGCCATCTGCGTCTGGGCGGCCGACACCGCCCGCAACCTCGACGCCGAGTTCAGCCGCACCCACGGGCTGCGCAACACCGGCTCCGTCGTCCTCGAGGGCTCGACCGACGGCGGCTGGGTCGCCGTCTCGTGGGACGGCGAACCCCTGGCGCACTGAGCCGAGCGTCCGTCGACCAGGCCGCGGCGCGCCTCCTACGGGCCGCCGAGCCAATGGTCGATGCGGTGGTGGTCCGGGCGGAAGCCGTTCTGGACGCCCCACAGCACGGCCTGCGTCCGGCTCGTCGCGCCGATCCTCCGGTAGACCGATCGGATGTAGGACTTGACCGTGTTCGGGCTGAGGTAGGTCAGCGCCGCGACCTCGGCGTTGCTCTTACCCTGGGTGATCAGGGCCAGGATCTCGGACTCACGGTCGGTGATGCCCTCGCGGCGGCCGGGCCAGTCGAGGCCCGGCGCGCTCGGTGCGCGCCCCCGCACCTCGCTGACGACCTGCTCTCCGCGATGGACCGCTTCGAGCGCCTCCACGAGCTCGCGGGCGGCGAGGGTCTTCGACAGGTACCCGTGCACGCCCTGCGCGAGAGCCGCCTCGACGAGCTCGGGGTGGAAGTTCCAGGTGTAGACGACGACCTTGCCGGCCGCCGGGTTGGCGACCAGTTCGGCGAGCTCGTGGTGGTCGGACTCCGGCTGCGCGAACGAGTCGTAGAGGACGACGTCGACCCGGTCGGACAGGGACGTCGTGGCGTCGATCTCGGCGACGACGACCCGGTCGCGGTAGCGGTCGAACATGTGGGCGAGACCGGCGAGCACGACGTCGTAGTCGTCGACGAGTGCGACGGTGATCGACCGGGTCGGAGCGAGGGGCATGAGGACACCATCCCACCCCGAGGGGTGTGCCGCCACACCTCCAGGGGTGGTCTGCTGGGTCCTGCGACACCACGGCACCGACGGTGCCGGTCGCCCATCTCTCCCGGAAGGAGAACACCATGATCGGTCTCATCATCAGCTTGCTCGTCGTCGGCCTCATCGCAGGGTTCATCGCCCGCGCGGTCGTCCCGGGTCGCCAGAGCCTCTCGATCGCCATGACGATCCTGCTGGGCATCATCGGTTCGTTCGTCGGAGGGTTCCTCGGGTTCCTGCTGTTCCAGCACGACCCGACGGACGGCTTCTTCCAGCCCGCCGGCATCATCGGCTCGATCATCGGCGCCATCGTCGTCCTCGTGATCTGGGTCACCGTCTCGGGTCGCCGCAGCGCCGCTCGCCGCTGAGCCCCGGTCGCCGGGGTGGTCGCACGCAGCGGCCGCCCCGGCCGACGATCGACCGCCGGGCTCAGGTCGCGAGCGAGCGGCGGAGCGTGCGGACGATCTGCGCGCGGGCGGCACGACCCGATCGGGTGGGCAGCAGCGGGTAGGCGTGCACGTCGCCCTCCCCTTCGTGCCACTCGAGCTCGACGCCGGCCGCCGCGGCACGGTCGCGAAGGAGGTGCGCGTCGGGGTTCAGGACGTCTCGCGTCCCCGTGAACACCGTCACCGGGCCCAGCCCCGCGAGGTCGCCGAACAGGGGGCTGACGACGGGGTCGCGCAGGTCGAGCTCGCCCCGCCAGTGCTCGGCGAGCACGCGTCCGCCGGGCGTCCCGAGCCACGGGTCGGTCGGCTGCACCTCGGGGATGCGGGGGTTGCTCCAGGTGAGGTCGAGTGCCGGGGCGATCAGCACCGTCCGGGCGACGACGACGCCCGCGACACGCAACGACAGGGCGGCCGACAGTACGATCTGACCGCCGGCCGAGTCCCCCGCGAGGGCGACCGGACCGTCTGCCGAGGCGACCAGGTCGAGGATGCCGACCCGCGCCTCCTCAGCCGTCCCGTACGGGACCAGCGGGTAGATCGGCAGGACGACCGTCGTGCGGGCCTCGGCGGCGAGCTGGGCGACGAGGTGCCAGTGCTGCGACACGATCTCGCCCACCCAGCCGCCGCCGTGGGCGTAGACGACGGTGCCGCGCGACGCGCCGTCCCGCCGCCTGATCGTGTAGACGGGCCAGCCGCCGCGCTGCTCGACGTCGACCCGGACGTCGCCCCGGAGGACGGCAGGCGGGCCGTACGGTGCCGGGCGGAGGGACGCTCGTCGGATGCGCCGACGCGCCCCGGCCTCGGTGACGAAGGTGCGGTTCGCCCCGGTCGCCCGGAGGAACACCGGGACCGCCGCCCGTGGCAGGACGAGCCTCGCGGCGAGCGGCACCCGGACGGTGTCGCGGGAGGTGCGGGAGGCGCGGGAGAGCATCCGAGTGAGGCGCGTGGTCACGGCCGCGACGATACCCCGGCTGCCGCCCGACTGAGTGCCGATCAGCGCGCCGGCGCCCGACCGGATTCGACCGTCACGGCCCCAGGCAGATCGTCGTGATGTCGACCGTCGGCCCGGCCCGTACGTACGACCATCGCTCGAGCCAGTCGGCCTCGGGGACGATCTGGTCGAAGTCGACCAGGTCCTGCTCGGCCCCGATCCCCTCGCTCGACCAGAGCTCGCGCACGCCGTCGAGGTCGGTGCGGGTGCCCGGCAGCACGTGGACCCCGTCGGGCAGCAGTGGGTCGCCGGACGCGTCGACGAGGCCGTCCGCGGAGTACGAGTAGCTCCACACGACCCCGGGATCGTCGTTGTCGAGGAGGCACTCCTCGCTGTACGCCCGGACGGTCGAGCCGTCGGCGCGCAAGCCCTCGGTCGGATCGCCGCCGAGGGCTCGGACGGTGTCGTCACCGAGCGCGCGCAGCTCGTCGCCCGCCTCCTCGCCCGTGTACCGCTGCTCGGCCACGGACGGCGGCTGCGCCGTCCGGTACCGGTCCGCCGCCACCGAGGAGAACTGCAGGACGACGGCGAGTCCACAGGTCACGAGTCCGACCACGAGCACGAGGGTGGCCACGACGAAGGCCACGCCCGAGAGCGACGGGTCGCGGCGCCGGGCGCGCACCTGCCCGACGAACGCGACCAGCGGCACGCCGACGCCGATCGCGGCACCGACGACGAGCCACCCGGTGAGGCCGAAGCCGCCCGTCGGATCGTCGGTCGGCTCGAGGAGGCGCGACAGGACGGCCGTCAGCTGCACGATCCAGCCCACGACGAGGGCCACCGGCAACGTCAGGGCGACCGCGACGCCGCTGCCCCGACCGGTCGTCGTCGTGTGCTCGGTCGCTGCGCCCTCGACCTGCGCCCCGTCGACCGGCTCCTGTGGTCGTCCGTCCATCCCAGCCCCCTGTCGACGTCCTGGGACCATCCTGGCCCATCGGGACGCAGGACTGCGGGACGCTCCTCCTGACCGGCGTGGGTCGCGACGACCACGTCGACGTGGCCCCGGCGACAACCGGTCGGACATCCGACGACCGCCGCGACGACGACCCCCGACAGGTCACCTGACGTGCGGTGTCACTCCTCGACGTCGACGCCGTCGGTGACGGACTCGACGTCGTGGCCGCTCCATTCCTGCAGCCGCGCGGCGACGATCTCCCGTCTCCCACGAAGGAACCGTGGGACATTCGCGTCCCACAGCTCGGGCCGGGGCAGGAGCACAGCAGGCCTCCGGCCGGTCCACCGGGTCGGGAACACGTGACGGCCGCGGAACGGCACCAGGTAGGCGACGCCGTCGCTCGCCTCGGCGATGGAGTAACCGACACCGATGTGGAGGTCTCTGTCGGCCCCGGGACGGTTGCCGGCCAGCCTCGGACGCGACGGCGGTACAGGCACCGGAAGCACGCCCGGGGAGACTTTCGCGTCGGGGTTCAGCGTCGGCCGGTCGGGTGCGTTGTCCACGCGCGGGTAGCCGTCTTCCCAGCGCCGGGCGAACGGCGCCATGGGCAGGACGTGCTGGTAGATGGGGGTGCCTCGGATGGCGAGGCCCCACAGGATGGTCTCGTTCGACACTGTGCAGCGCAGGTACGTGATGATGGTGTACTTCGTGTGGCTGATCAGCAAGTCGACGATCTCGTCGACAGGGACGTCGGCGCGGATGACCTCGAACCGGCCATCGGACAGACGCTCTTCGATGGCCCGTTGCGTCGGCCCGACTTCGAGGGCGACCTGCCCGGATGGGTACGTCTGCTCGACCGTCATGACCTCCGCGTCGCAGCACGGGCATGGTTGCCGGGTGCCGCCGGTCTCCATGCCGACTAACTGCAGCGTCTCGTCGTACCAGGAGTCAGGGTCGAACACGACCGTGTGACCCGAATGCTCGATGAGCCGGCTGGTGACGATGTCGTACCGGCCGCGGAGCCACGGCGGGACGACCGCGTCCCACACCTCGGGACGTGGGACACGTACTTCCGGAGGCGACACACCCCACGCCGCCAGCAGCGACCAGCGCCGGTCGCCCTCCGAGTAAACGATGGTCTCCCGCTCCGGGTTCGACAGGGTGAACCCGTCACCGGTGAAGAACGGGTGCGCCGCCGGGACAGCCGTGTGACGGGAAGGCTCCAGCGAGACGACCGGGACCGCTTCGTCGTCGCTCGTCTTCTTCCACCACATGACTCGACTATGCCAGGCCAGAAAGTCCTCGAGCTCCGCCCCGATTCGGCCGAGGTACTCATCGAGAACACCACCGTGGCTGTGTGTGACCACGTCACGTTCGTCAGCCGCTTCCTGAAGCGCGATGCCAGTGGCCGCTTCCCGAACGTGCTCACGGTCGTCTTGCTCAGGGGGTCATTGCTGACCAGCACTTCTGAGGGTGGGCCCTACCGGGCTCGAACCGATGACATCCACGGTGTAAACGTGGCGCTCTACCAACTGAGCTAAAGGCCCTCGCGCCGGGACGAGCCGGGCGAGCGAGTACAGGTTAGCGGGTGAGCGAGCCGACCCGCGCCTCCTGGTCCGTCGCCCGAGGCCTCAGGCCGTGACGGGGACGAGCAGGTCGAGCGCGGCGCGGTAGTCGGCGAGCGAACGCTCCTGGCCGGGCTCGGTGCCGAAGTGCTCGCGGATGACGCCGTCGACGTCGATCAGGAAGGTCGTGCGGGTCGCGAAGCCCTTGTTCTCGAGGAAGACGCCGTACTCCTTCGAGACCTCGCCGTGCGGCCAGAAGTCCGCGAGCAGGGTGAAGTCGTAGCCCTTCTCCTCGGCGAAAGCGCGAAGCGTCGCCTTCGAGTCGACGGAGACGACCAGCAGTTCGACGCGGTGGTCCTGGAACATCGCGAGGTTGTCGCGCAACGTGCAGAGCTCTTTGGTGCAGGTGCTGCTGAACGCCAGGGGGAAGAACACCAGGGCCACGGGCTTGACGCCCCGGAAGTCGCTCAACCGCACTCGCTCGCCGAACTGGTTCGGCAGGTCGAAGTCGGGAGCCTGGATGGCGTTCTCCAGAGCCATGGGTGCGTTCCTTTCGCGTCGACCCGGGCGGTCGGCGACTGACACGATCGCCGATCCTACGCCTCACGCGTCGGATTTCAAGCGACGGCGTGGCCGGGCGTTCCCAGCGCGTGCCGAGCCTGTGTCGGTCGGGGCAACTAGAGTGGTCGCGTCAGGCGGAGTACGTCTCGGAACCCGGGCACGACGGGCCTGACATCTGTTTGTCCACTCCACGCGGTGGCCCTCCAAGAGACGGCTGCTCCACACAGATGATTGAGGTCAAGGGTGACGGTTAACGATCAGGACCCGTACACGGTCGACAAGGCCGATCGCGATCCCGAAGAGACCGCCGAGTGGCGCGAGTCGCTCGACGCTCTCGTGAAGGCGCAGGGTCACGAACGTGCCCGCGAGATCATGAAGAGCCTGCTCACCCGGTCGAGCGAGCTGCACCTGGGCGTGCCGATGGTCCCCAAGACGGACTACGTCAACACGATCGCCCCCGAAGACGAGCCCGAGTTCCCCGGTGACGAAGAGCTCGAGCGCCGCTACCGCAAGTGGGTCCGCTGGAACGCGGCGATCACCGTGCACCGCGCTCAGCGCCCCGGCATCTCCGTCGGCGGACACATCTCGACCTACGCCTCGTCGGCCGCTCTGTACGAGGTCGGCAACAACCACTTCTTCCGCGGTCAGGACCACTCCGGCGGCGGCGACCAGGTGTTCTTCCAGGGCCACGCCTCCCCCGGCATGTACGCGCGCGCCTACCTCGAGGGCCGTCTCGGCACCGACCAGCTCGACGGCTTCCGCCAAGAGAAGTCGCACGCCTCCGGCGGACTCAGCTCGTACCCGCACCCGCGCCTCATGCCCGAGTTCTGGCAGTTCCCGACCGTGTCGATGGGCCTCGGGCCGATCAACGCGATCTACCAGGCACAGGTCGCCAAGTACCTGACGAACCGCGGCATCAAGGACGCCAGCGACCAGCAGGTCTGGGCGTTCCTCGGCGACGGTGAGATGGACGAGGTCGAGAGCCGCGGTCAGCTGCAGGTGGCGGCCAACGAGGGCCTCGACAACCTCAACTTCATCATCAACTGCAACCTGCAGCGCCTCGACGGCCCGGTGCGCGGCAACGGCAAGATCATCCAAGAGCTCGAGTCGTTCTTCCGCGGCGCGGGCTGGAACGTCATCAAGGTCGTCTGGGGTCGCGAGTGGGACTCCCTGCTCGCGAACGACTCGAGCGGCGCGCTGCTCAACCTCATGAACACCACGCCCGACGGCGACTTCCAGACCTACAAGGCCGAGAGCGGCGGTTACGTCCGCGACAACTTCTTCGGCCGCGACCCGCGCGCCCTCGAGCTCGTCGCGGACTACTCCGACGACGACATCTGGAACCTCAAGCGCGGTGGCCACGACTACCGCAAGGTCTACGCCGCGTTCAAGGCCGCGACCGAACACAAGGGCCAACCGACGGTCATCCTCGCCAAGACGGTCAAGGGCTACGGCCTCGGGAAGTCCTTCGAGGGCCGCAACGCGACCCACCAGATGAAGAAGCTGACGCTCGACAACCTCAAGCAGTTCCGCGACGAGCTCCGCATCCCGATCAGCGACGCCCAGCTCGACGAGAACCCCTACCTGCCGCCGTACTACCACCCCGGTCAGGACGACGACGCGATCCAGTACATGCAGGAGCGTCGTCGTGCGCTCGGCGGCTACGTGCCCGAGCGCCGCAGCAAGTACACGCAGATCGCCGTCCCCGAGGCGAAGACGTACGACGTCGTCAAGAAGGGCTCGGGCAAGCAAGAGGTCGCCACCACGATGGCGTTCGCCCGCCTGCTGAAAGACCTGTTGCGCTCGCCCGACTTCGGCCACCGCATCGTGCCGATCATCCCCGACGAGGCCCGCACCTTCGGCATGGACGCCTACTTCCCGACGTCCAAGATCTACAACCCGAACGGCCAGCACTACACGTCGGTCGACCGCGAACTGCTGCTCGCCTACAAGGAGAGCCCGCAGGGCCAGATCATCCACGTCGGCATCAACGAGGCCGGCGCGTTCGCGGCCTTCACCGCCGTCGGCACCTCGTACTCCACGCAGGGCGAACCGCTCATCCCGGTCTACGTCTTCTACTCGATGTTCGGGTTCCAGCGCACCGGCGACGCCATGTGGGCCGCCGGCGACCAGATGGCCCGCGGGTTCATCATCGGTGCCACGGCCGGTCGCACGACACTGACCGGCGAAGGCCTCCAGCACGCCGACGGCCACTCGCCGCTGCTCGCCTCGACGAACCCCGCGGTCGTCTCGTTCGACCCGGCCTTCGGCTACGAGCTCGGCCACATCGTCAAGTCGGGCATGGACCGCATGTACGGCACCGACGAGCACGGCAACGCCTCGCACTCCGACCCGAACGTCATGTACTACATCACCGTCTACAACGAGCCGATGGCCCAGCCCGTCGAGCCCGAGGGCCTCGACGTCGACGGTGTGGTGCGCGGCATCTACAAGCTCAAGGACGCCGAGAACCTGGGCCCCCGTGCCCAGCTGCTCGCGTCGGGCGTCGGTGTGCCGTGGGCGCTCGAGGCCCAGCAGCTGCTCGCCGACGACTGGAACGTCGCGGCCGACGTCTGGAGCGTCACCAGCTGGACCGAACTGCGCCGCGACGGCCTGGCCGCGGAAGAGCACAACTTCCTGCACCCGAACGACGAGCCGAAGACGCCCTACGTCACCGAGAAGCTCAAGGATTCCGAGGGTCCGTTCATCGCCACCAGCGATTTCATGGCGGCAGTGCCCGACCAGATCCGCGAGTACGTGCCCGGGGACTACCTGACGCTCGGTGCCGACGGCTTCGGCTTCAGCGACACCCGTGCCGCGGCTCGCCGGTTCTTCAAGATCGACGGCCCGTCGGTCGTCGTCCGCACCCTGCAGGCCCTGGCCCGCCGGGGCGAGGTCGACCCGGGCGTCGTCCAGCAGGCCATCGATCGCTACCAGCTGCACGACGTCACCGCCGGCACCAGCGGCACCGCCGGCGGGGAGGCCTGACGACCCCGTGAGCACCGAGCGGGTGCCCACCTCGCCCCTGCAGCCGTCCGCGGCCACCAAAGAGCGCACGCTCGCGTGGTTGCGGACGGTCTCGGGCGAGTTGTCCACCGCGACCATCAAGCGCCTCGAAGAGACGCTGCCCTGGTACGGGGACATGCCTCCCGGGCGCCGCTCGGCGGTCGGGCTCGTCGCCCAGGCCGGCATCACCTCGTTCATCAGCTGGTTCGCCGACCCCCGGTCCACCCCCTGGATCGCGGCGGACGTGTTCGGCTCCGCCCCGCGTGAACTGCTGCGCTCCGTCAGCCTGACCCAGACGCTGCAGCTCATCCGCATCACCGTCGAGGTCGTCGAAGAACGCGTCAAGGACGGCGACGACTCGCTCCGCGAGGCGATCCTGCTCTACTCGCGCGAGATCGCCTTCGCCTCCGCCGACGTCTACGCCCGGGCCGCCGAGGCCCGCGGACTCTGGGACGCCCGGCTCGAAGCCCTGGTCGTCGACTCGATCCTGAGCGGCGAATACGACGACGAGCTGCCGAGCCGCATCGCCGCGCTCGGCTGGCACGGTCACGGCGAGGTCGCCGTGCTCGTCGGCACGGCTCCCCGCATGCTCGATGTCGACATGTTGCGACGCACGGCCCGGCATCGAGAGGCCGACGTGCTCATCGGCGTGCAAGGCAGTCGACTGGTGCTCGTCATCGGGCGGGCCGGACCTGTCGACGAGAGCAGCGCCTCCTCGACGCACCCCAGCTTCACCGAGATCGCGCGCGCCCTCGAACCCGGCTTCGGCGACGGGCACCTCGTGCTCGGTCACGAGGTGCCGAGCCTCGTCGACGCATCGAAGAGCGCCAAGGCCGCCCTCGCCGGCTTCGCCGTCGCTCGGGCCTGGCGCAACGCGCCCCGTCCCGTCCTCGCCGACGACCTGCTGCCCGAGCGCGCCCTCGCCGGAGACCCGGTGGCACGGTCGACCCTCGTCAACCGCATCTACAAGCCGCTCAAGACGCACTCCACCGAGCTGTTGACCACCCTGTGGTGCTACCTCGACAACGGACGCTCGCTCGAGGCCACGGCACGCGAACTCTTCGTGCACCCGAACACCGTGCGTTACCGCCTCAAGCGCGTCACGGACGTGATCGGCTGGGATGCCACCGGGGCCCGTGAAGCGCTCATCCTGCAGTCCGCGCTCGTGCTCGGATCGATCGCCGACCCCGACGGGTCAGGCGTCCGACGCAAATGACCGTCGGGCCGCTCGAGGGCCCGGCTGTGCGCTTCGACAACGTTCACGCGCATCTTTGGTCGAGTTGCTACACCGCAGACCCGCGACTCATTGGCATGATGGACCAGTGATCGTTGTCGTAGCGCCCGGTCAGGGCTCCCAAACTCCTGGTTTCCTCGAACCCTGGCTGGCCGACCCCGACCAGCGCGACCTGCTGACGTCGCTCTCCGACGCGGCCGGCGTCGATCTCGTCGGCCACGGCACGACGTCCGACGCCGACACGATCCGCGACACCGCCGTCGCCCAGCCCCTCATCGTCGCGGCCGGCATCCTGACCGCCCGTGCCCTCTTCCGCCGCGTGGATCGATCCGCGGTCGCCGGCGTCGCGGGCCACTCGGTCGGCGAGTTCACCGCTGCGGCCGTCAGCGGCGTCCTGACCGACGTCGACGCCGTCACGCTCGTCGCGGAGCGTGGCCGGGCCATGGCCGACGCCGCCGCCCTCGTCGAGACCGGCATGAGCGCCGTCCTCGGCGGTGACGAGGCCGAACTCCTCGCTCGTCTCGAGGCCCTCGGGCTCTCCCCAGCCAACTACAACGGCGGCGGCCAGATCGTCGTCGCCGGCGAGACCGCGGCCCTCGCCGAGCTGGCGGCCGACCCGCCGGCCAAGAGCCGAGTCGTGCCTCTGCAGGTCGCCGGCGCCTTCCACACGCGGTACATGCAGCCGGCCGTCGAGCGCCTCAGGACGGCTGCGGCCACCGTCACGGCCGCCGACCCCTCGCTGACGCTCTGGACCAACCACGACGGCAGCACGGTCGACTCGGGCGCCCGTTTCGTCGAGCTGCTCGTCGGCCAGGTCTCGTCCCCCGTCCGGTGGGACGCCACCATGCGGTCGTTCGCCGACGCCGGTGTGACGGGCATCGTCGAACTCGCCCCGGCCGGAGCCCTCACCGGCCTCGCCAAGCGTGCGCTGAGGGGTGTCCCCTCGGTCGCCGTCAAGACACCCGACGACCTGCAGGCCGCCGTCGACCTCATCGAGGGAGCAGCATGACCACCCCCCAGCTCAACCAGACCACCGGTGCGCAGTTCACCCGCATCTACGCACTCGGTGCGGCCCGCGGCGAGAACGTCGTGCCGAACGCCGACATCATCGAGCCGATCAACTCGAGCGACGAGTGGATCCAGCAGCGCACCGGCGTGATCACCCGTCGCCGTGCGGGCAAGGACGTCAAGGTCGTCGACCTCGCCGAGGCCGCCGCCACCGAGGCCATCGCCAAGTCGGGCATCCGGCCCGACCAGATCGGCGCCGTCCTCGTGTCGACCATCGGGGCGGGCGTCGTGACCCCCTCGGTCGCGTCGCTGCTCGCCGAGCGCGTCGGCGCGAACCCCGCCGCCGCCTACGACATCTCGGCCGCCTGCGCCGGATTCACCTACGGCATCGCGCAGGCCGACTCGTTCGTCAAGTCGGGCCTCGCCGAGTACGTCCTGGTCGTCGGCGCCGAGAAGCTCAGCGACGTCATCGACCCGACCGACCGCACCATCTCGTTCCTCCTCGCCGACGGGGCGGGCGCCGCGATCGTCGGCCCGTCCGACAGCGCGGGCATCGGCCCGACGGTCTGGGGCTCGGACGGCTCCAAGTGGGACGCCATCGGCATGACCAACACCATGAGCGAGTACCGCGAGGGCGCGGGCGAGATCCCCTGGCCCACCCTGCGCCAAGAGGGTCAGACGGTCTTCCGGTGGGCCGTCTGGGAGATGGCGAAGGTCGCGAAAGAGGCCCTCGACCGCGCGGGCGTCACCGCCGACCAGCTCTCGGCCTTCGTGCCGCACCAGGCCAACATGCGCATCATCGACGAGTTCGCCAAGCAGCTCGGTCTGCCCGAGTCCGTCGTGATCGGTCGCGACATCGCGACCACCGGCAACACCTCGGCCGCGAGCATCCCGCTCGCGACCCACCGACTGCTCGACGAGCACCCCGAGCTCAGCGGCGGTCTCGCCCTGCAGATCGGTTTCGGAGCCGGACTCGTGTTCGGCGCCCAGGTGGTCGTGCTGCCCTAGCGCGCCGCTGCCCGCCCGACCGCGGGGCGCTGTATAGGCTTTACCCCGGTCACAACGACACCCCCTCAAGGAGACAACACCATGGCACTGTCCACCGAAGAAGTCCTCGCCGGCCTCGCCGAGCTCGTCAACGACGAGACCGGGATCGCCACCGACACCGTCGAGATGGACAAGTCGTTCACCGACGACCTCGACATCGACTCGATCTCCATGATGACCATCGTCGTCAACGCCGAAGAGAAGTTCGACGTCAAGATCCCCGACGAAGAGGTCAAGAACCTCAAGACCGTCGGCGACGCCGTCACGTACATCCACAAGGCGCAGAACTAAGACGTCGGCTGCCCGGTCGCCCCTCGGGCGACCGGGCCCCGCCGCTGTGCCCTCGACGCCGTCGACCCCACGCCACCAGCCTCGGCTGCAGCCCGGGTCACGGCGTCGTTCCACATCGGCACAGCCCACCGACCGGCCCTCCCAGAAGGAACGTCAATGACCAAGAAGATCGTCGTCACCGGACTCGGCGCCACGAGCCCGCTCGGTGGCACCGCCACCGAGAGCTGGCAGAACCTGCTCGCCGGCCAGTCGGGCATCACCACGCTCGAGCAGGACTGGGTCGCCAAGTACGAGCTGCCCGTCACCTTCGCCGGACAGGCACGCACCCCCTCGGCCGACGTGCTCGATCGTCGAGAGATCAAGCGCCTCGACCCGTCGAGCCAGTTCGCGCTCACCGCCGCCCGCGAGGCCTGGGCCGACGCCGGCTCGCCCGAGGTCGTCCCCGAGCGCTTCATCGTCGACTGGGCCACCGGCATCGGCGGCGTCTGGACGCTGCTCGACGGGTGGGACACCCTGCGCGAGAAGGGCCCGCGTCGCGTCCTGCCGATGACCGTCCCCATGCTCATGCCGAACGGCCCCGCCGCCGCCATCTCGATGAGCCTGGGCGCACGCGCCGGAGCCCGCACGGTCGTCTCGGCCTGCGCCTCCAGCACCGAGTCGATCGCCATGGCCTACGAGCACCTTCAGTCCGGCCTGGCCGACATCGCCGTCGCCGGCGGTTCCGAGGCGGCCATCCACCCGATGCCCCTCGCCTCGTTCGCCGCCATGCAGGCCCTCTCGAAGCGCAACGACGACCCCGCCACGGCCTCGCGCCCCTACGACGTCACGCGCGACGGCTTCGTCCTCGCCGAAGGCGGCGCCGCGCTCGTCCTCGAGACGGAAGAGCACGCCCTCGCCCGCGGGGCCCGCATCTACGCCGAGCTCATCGGTGGGGCCGTCACGAGCGATTCGTACCACATCACCGCTCCCGACCCCGAGGGCACCGGTGCGGCCCGGGCCGTCATCGCGACGCTCGAGAACGCCGGGGTCGACCGCGACCAGGTCGTCCACGTCAACGCCCACGCGACGAGCACCCCGGTCGGCGACATCGCCGAGTACCACGCCATCAAGCGTGTGTTCGGCGACCACACCTCGAAGCTGATCGTCTCGGCGACCAAGGCGGCCACGGGCCACCTGCTCGGCGGCGCGGGCGGCATCGAAGCGCTGTTCACGGTCAAGGCGCTGCACGAGCGCGTCGCCCCGCAGACGATCAACGTCACGCAGATGGACGACGAGATCGACATGGACGTCGTCGTCGGCGAGCCCCGCCCCCTGCCCGAGGGCGAGATCGTCGCGATCAGCAACTCGTTCGGCTTCGGCGGCCACAACGCCGTCGTCGGCTTCCGCTCGGTCTGACCGAGGCGAGCAGCGCAGGAGGCGCGGGTGGCGTGATCACGCCACCCGCGCCTCCTTCGTCGTCACCTGGTGCGCCCGGGCCGCACGTCGCCGGGGCCGCGGCGGGTCAGCCGACCTTGTGCAGCCAGACGACGGGGTTGCCCTCGCCGCTGTAGCGGAACGGTTCGAGTTCGTCGTCCCAGGCCTGGCCGAGAGCGAGACGCAGCTCGCGGTGCAGCTCGAGGGTGTTCGACCCCGCGATCTCCATGGCGTAGCGGATGCGGTCCTCCGGGATGACCGTGTTGCCGGCGGTGTCGGTCTGCGCGAAGAAGACGCCGAGGTCGGGCGAGTGCATCCACCGACCACCGTCGTGGGTCTCACCCGGGTCTTCGGTCACCTCGTAGCGCAGGTGCTCCCAGCCGCGCAGGGCGGAGGCGATGCGCGCACCGGAGCCCTCGTCGCCCTGCCACGAGAACTCGGTGCGGCGGGCACCGGGCAGCACGGGCTGGTCGACCCAGGCGAAGTTCACGCCGTGCCCGAGGGCACGACCGACGGCCCACTCGACGTGTGGGCACAGTGCACGAGGGGACGAGTGCACGTAGAGCACTCCCCGAGCGGTTGCAGCAGCCACGATTCCTCCATCTGGTTCAGGTGCGACTTCCCCATCGACCTGTCAGACGTGATTCGTGTGCGTTCTTCGATTGTGCGGGCCAAGGCCCGGTGGTGCGCGGGACGATGCCCGTTCTGTGAATTATGACCGACCCACCTGAGAAATCACAACTGTGTAACACCTGCGAATGACGGCGCCGTCCCGGACGTGTCGCGCGGTCACTTCGCCTGCGAGTAGTCGTCCACGACGGCGACCGTCACCGGGAAGGTGACCGGGGCATCGCCGAACAGCAGACGACCGGCCTCGACCGCGCTCTCGGCGACCAGCGCCGCGACCTCGTCGGCCGCGGCAGCCGGTGCGTGCACGACCACCTCGTCGTGCAGGAAGAACACGAAGTGGGGAGCCGGGACGCCGGTTCCCCACCTCTCGTGCAGGCGCCGACGTAGGGCACCCATCCAACAGAGAGCCCACTCGGCGGCGGTGCCTTGGACCACGAAGTTGCGCGTGAACCGACCCCACGAACGCGCGTCGCGATCGGCCGGCCGTACGCCCATCTCGGGCGGCAGGGCGCCCGCCCCGGCACCACCGGCGGCGTCGGGGTCGTCGGACGGCCGCGGTGAGCTGCGCCCGAGCAGCGTGTCGACGACTCCCCCGGCCTCACCCGTGCGGGCCGCCGTCTCGACGAGTGCCATGGCGTCGGGGAACCGTCGGGCCAGGCGCGGCACGAGCCGGCCGCTCTCGCCCTGGGTCGCGCCGTACATCGCGCCGAGCATCGCGACCTTGGCCTCGGCGCGGGTCGCGACGGCTCCGCTGGCGACGATGCCCTCGTAGAGGTCGCCGGACCCCGCCCGCGCCATCGAGCGGTCGCCCGACAGGCCGGTGAGGATGCGCGGCTCGAGTTGCGAGGCGTCGGCGACCACGAGCTTCCAGCCCGGGTCGGCCACGACGGCGCCGCGGACCGCCCTGGGGAGCTGCAACGCGCCTCCTCCGCTCGTCGCCCAGCGACCGGTGACGACGCCGCCCGGCACGTAGTCGGGGCGGAAGCGCCCGCCGTGCACCCAGGCGTCGAGCCAGGCCCAGCCGTTGGCCACGAGCAGCCGCTGCATCTTCTTGTAGCGCAGCAGCGGCTCGATCGCGGGGTGCTCGTGCCGTTGGAGCTCCCACTGACGCGTCGACTGCACGAGCACACCGGCACGGTTCAGCGCACGGATCAACTCGGCCGGGGAGTCGGGGTTGAGGTCAGGGGCGTCGAGGGCCTGCCGCACCTCGTCGAGGGCCGCGCGCATGCGGGCCGGGCGCTCACCCGGGGAGGGCCTCGGCCCGAGCGCGGCGGTCAAGAGCTCGTCGTGCACAAGGGGCGACCACGGGATGCCCCGGTGTCGCATCTCGACCGCGATCAGGGCTCCGGTGGACTCGGCGGCGACGAGCAGTTCGAGCCGACCCCGGGTCGGCGACGCCTCGACCGCCTCGCGTTGGGCGAGGAACTCGCCCGCCGGGTCGGGCAACGAGTCGGGCACGACCTCGAACAGGCCGTCGGACTCGCCGGGCACCGCCTGGGCGACGTCCCACGGGCCGGGAGCCGCGCCTCCGGCCGGGAAGCCGGGAGCCGCCGTCGACCGCCGCAGGATCGCGTGGACGAGCCGGAGGTCGACGCAGCGGGCCACCGTGACCCCGGCGTCGAGGAGGCGCGGGTACCACCGCGGGGTGTCGTCCCAGACCCAGCGGGGCGAGGCCTCGCGCTCGAGCCCGACGACGCGCGTCGGCAGGTCGGCCGCGGCGATCGTCTCGACGCCCATCACCTCGAGACGGCCCGACGGGCCACGCTCGTACCGCGTCAGCTCGACGTCGCCGTCGGGCAGTCGACGCAGCAGGAAGAACACCGCCTGATCATCCCACCCCGCACCGACGCCGTCGGCCCGCGCCTAGTGGAGAGGCTGACCGGCGGCGTCGAGGACGTTCTTCTCGCCCGCCTCGATCGGCGACGCGAACCGGTTCTGGGCCGGCGGGATCGGGCAGTTGAAGGCGTACGAGAAGGCGCAGGGCGGCAGAACGGCCCGGTTGAAGTCGAGCGTGATGGTGCCGTCGCCGTTCGGCGTCGGGAAGAGGAACCGCCCGACGGAGTACGTGCTGTCGCCGTTGGTCGCGTCGCCGAAGACGAGCTGCAACCGGTCGCCGTCACCCGACGGGAACGCCGCGAGTTCGTGGTCGACCCCGTTGCGCTGGAACCGGATGAGACCGGGCAACGGCTTGGGGCGGCTGAGGTCGAGGTCCTTCTGGTGGCGGATGTCGATCTGGGCGTCCGGCGCGGTCGGCACGAAGTCGGCGGTGACGACCCAGTCGGGGTCGTACGGGAAGGCGTCGATCGAGCCGAAACCCGTGACGGCGTCCGACGCGGAGTCCCAGACGCGCAGGGCGTAACCCGTGTGATCGTCGTTCGCGATCACCGTGCCGGTGGTGGTCTCGGAGAACCGCAGGCTGCTCGGGGCCAGGGAGTCGTCACCCGCCACGATCACGGTGCCGTCGACCAGGTCGCCGTCGACGTGGATGCCGTCCGCGGCGGTCGCCGTCAGGGCCAGCCCCGACACGCCCTGCGGGGTCGGCGCCCAGCGGCCCGGCACACCCCAGACGGTCTGCTCGAGGTCCACCCACTGCGTACCGGTCAGGGCGAGCGGGCCCTGCGGCGACACGGCGCGGGCGCGGCGCAGGGTGTGGAAGCGGTCGAGCTCGGCCTGCGCGGCGGCGTCCTCGGGCGTGCGGGTGGCGTCAGCGGTGCCGGCGGTGCTGTCGGTGCTGTCGGTGCTGTCGGTCATCGGTCCTCCTGGGGTCTGACGGTGGGCAACGCCGAGGAGGCGCGGTTCATGCCCCGACGGGCGGGACGTGGTCGAGACCGGCACCGCGCCTCCTCGTCCGACGTCTCAGGGCTGCGGGTCGTCGCCGCCCACGGCGAGGCGTCGCAGCTGTTCGTCGAAGGGGACGACCGCCGCGAAGGGGTCGTCGAGAGCGCCTTCGTGCCGGGCGACGAGCTCGGCGAACTCCCCCGCGGCACGGGTCACGCGCTCGGGCAGCGTGGTCGAGGTGCCGTCGCCCTCTCCCCAGTCCTCGGACGCCGCGAACACCGAGGTGGGCACGACGACGGCCTGGAGGTAGGCGAACAGAGGTCGCACCGCGTACTCGAGGGCGAGCGAGTGGCGGGCCGTGCCACCGGTCGCCCCGATCAGCACGGGCGTACCGGTGAGCGCCTTGTGGTCCATCACGTCGACGAACGACTTGAACAGGCCGCTGTACGAGGACGAGAAGACGGGCGTGACCGCGATCACGCCGTCGGCGCTCGTCACCTTCTCGAGCGCCTCGGCGAGGGCAGGAGGCGCGAAGCCGGTGAGCATCGCGTCCGTCACCTCGTGAGCGAGGTCCCGCAGCTCTCCGACCTCGACCTCGACGAACGAGCCGCGGCCGACGAGGTCACGCGTGGTGGCCTCGACCAGGCGGTCGGCCAACAGACGGGTGGACGAGGGCTGGCTCAGCCCCGCGGACAGGGCGACGATCTTCTTGGTGCTCATGGCGCGCCTCCTGCGTGTCTCAGCGGGCGGACGACGCGGTGAGCGCGTCGTGCGCGGTGGGTGCGCTCGTGGTCTGCGACGCACGGGTCGCGGCCTCGACGAGCGAGGCGTGCGTGGGGGCGTCGGGCACGTCGGCCGGACGGTTCACGGCGAACTCGCGACGCAGGACGGGCACGACCTCGCTGCCGAGGATGTCGAGCTGTTCGAGGACGGTCTTGAGGGGCAGGCCGGCGTGGTCCATCAGGAAGAGCTGGCGCTGGTAGTCGCCGACGTAGTCGCGGAAGCCGAGCGTGCGGTCGATGACCTCCTGCGGGCTGCCGACGGTGAGCGGGGTCTGGCTCGTGAAGTCCTCCATCGACGGGCCGTGGCCGTAGACCGGGGCGTTGTCGAAGTAGGGGCGGAAGGTGCGCTTGGCGTCCTGCGAATTCTTCGCGAGGAAGACCTGACCGCCGAGACCGACGATCGCCTGGTCGGCACGCCCGTGCCCGTGGTGCTCGAAGCGGTTGCGGTAGAGCTCGACCATCTGCTTCGTGTGCGAGGCCGGCCAGAAGATGTGGTTGGCGAAGAAGCCGTCGCCGTAGTACGCGGCCTGCTCGGCGATCTCGGGGCTGCGGATCGAGCCGTGCCAGACGAAGGGCGCGACGCCGTCGAGCGGACGCGGGGTCGCCGTGAAGCCCTGGAGCGGGGTGCGGAAGTGACCCTTCCAGTCGACGACGTCCTCACGCCAGAGGCGGTGCAGCAGGGCGTAGTTCTCGATCGCCAGGTTGATGCCCTGGCGGATGTCCTTGCCGAACCAGGGGTAGACCGGGCCCGTGTTGCCGCGACCGAGCGTGAGGTCGACCCGACCGCCGGCGAGGTGCTGCAGCAGCGCGAAGTCCTCGGCGATCTTGACCGGGTCGTTCGTGGTGATGAGGGTCGTGGCCGTGCTGAGCACGATGCGCTCGGTCTGCGCGGCGATGTAGGCGAGGAGGGTCGTCGGGCTCGAGTTCACGAAGGGCGGGTTGTGGTGCTCGCCCGCGGCGTAGACGTCGAGGCCGACCTCTTCCGCCTTCTTCGCGATGGTGACCATCGCCTTGAGGCGCTCGCCCTCGGTCGGGGTGACGCCGGTGGTGGGGTCGGTCGTGATGTCGCCGACGCTGAAGATTCCGAACTGCATTGCTCCACCTTAGAACATCTGCATGCGTTTGCATGCACTTTGGTGAACCGGAGGGTGGGGCGTGGCATTCCCGGACGTGCGACTGCCGTCGGGAACGTGCCGCTGCCGACGCCGGCCTCGGCCCCGGCCTCGGCCTCGCCTCGCCTCGACCTCGGTGTGCGGCGTTCGCCGTGTCGGCAACTCCGGACTGGTGCTGCACCGCCGAAGCCCAGGCCCGGAAACACGGGACCCACGGCGACCGGTGCTGCACGAGGCAGGAGTTACCGGCCCGTGTCGGCAACTCCGGACGGGTGCTGAACCGCCGATGCCCAGTCTTGGAAACGCGGGACCCACGCCGGCCGGTGCTGCACGAGCCAGGAATTACCCACACGCGTCGGCAACTCCGGACGGTTGCTGCACCGCCGATGCCCGGGCCAAGAAACACGAGGCCCGCGCCGATCGGTGCAACAGGAGCCAGGAGTTGCCCGCACCGCGCCGGGACACTCGGGGCGCGGTGGAGAAGGGAAGGTGCGGTTGCGGATGGATCGGGACGGGTGCGGGCGGGATCGGGACGGGTGCAGTCGAGTCGATTCCCCGCATCACGACCGGCCCGCGTCGGCAACTCCGGACTGGTGCTGCACCGCCGATGCCCGGGCCGGGAAACACGGCGCCCTCGGCGACCGCTGCTGCAGGAGACAGGAGTTGCCGACCACGCGACGGGGTCCGAAGCGGGATGGGCCGGAGGGGCTGGGGTGGGCGGGAGGGGAGGTCGTGTGGGTAGCACGGGTGAGACTGGCGCGGGGCGGGAGGTCATGCGGGAAGTGCGGGCCGGGCGGAGCGGAGGGCGGTCCGGCGGTGCGGGGGTGCGGGGGTCCGACGGCGCGGGGGTCCCACGGTGCGGGGGTGCGGGGGGGGGGCCGGCGGCGCGGGGGTCCGGCGGTGCGGAGGCGCGGGGGTGCGGGGTCCGACGGTGCGGGGGTCCGGGGGCCGGCGGTTCGGGGTGCGGGGTCCGACGGCGCAGGGGTGCGGCGGGGGCGGGGTTCAGGCGAGGGGGGCGAGGCGCAGCCAGCGCTCGGCGACCTGCGCCTGCGAGACGGGTCCGTCGCCGTCGCGGTCGATCTGGGGCGAGTCGAACTCGACCCACCATGTGCGGGCCGAGCCGCCGATCGCCGACACGCCCTGCCAGGCACTGCCGCCGGCCCGGACCACGATGCCGGTCGGGCCGTACGGGAACGGCGTCGCCGGGTCCTCGTCGGAGTCGAGAACGTACACCTGCGCGCCCACCCCCATGCGCGCCGGACCGGAGCGCCCGACGTCGTCGGAGGAGGAGGAGGAATCGCCGCCCCAGGCGTCGGGTTCGGGTTCCGGCCGTCGGGGCCGTCTGGTGAACATGGACGACATCGTGCCATGCGCGACGGGCACCACGCGACGACACGGCCGCGCTCACAGCAGGCCCGTAGGCCGGATCAGCCCCTGCTGGCGGCAGGGCACGACCGAACGCGACGAGTAGGGCGGACGGGACTTGAACCCGTGACCGATCGATTATGAGTCGACTGCTCTAACCGGCTGAGCTACCGCCCCTCGCGTCGGCCCACCGGTGCGAGCCGGGGCCGGCCGGGGTGGTGCCGCGGTCGACCGTCAGTGCGCGCGGTCGGACGCCGCGTCGGTGGAGGGGACCACCGGCTGACCACGATACAGGCTCTCGAACACGCTGAGCGTGCGCTCGATGTCGTGCCCCTCGATCATCTTCAGGCTGGCCCGGCGCATGGCGAGATACTCGTCGTCGGGTGCGGTCAGCACCGTCGTGAGCTTGTCGGCGAGGTCGCGGCTGTCGCCCGGACGGAACAGGTAGCCGTTCTCGCCCTCGTCGACCAGGTGGGGCAGGGCCATCGCGTCGGCCACGACGATCGGCAGGCCCGAGGCCATGGCCTCGAGGCTGGCGATGCTCTGCAGCTCGGCGATCGACGGCATGGCGAACACGGTCGACTCGGTGAGCGTGCGGCGCAACTCGTCGTCGGACAGGTAGCCCGCGAAGGTGACCACGTCGGCGAGCCCCAGGTCGCGACTGGTCGTCTGGAGCTGCTTGAACAGGTCCCCCCCGCCCACGATCGTCAGTGTGGCGCCGAGGGCGGGGTCGAGCAGGGTCATCGCCTTGAGCAGCACGTCGATCTGCTTCTCGGCCGTCACCCGGCCGACGAACACGATGCGGTTCTGCTCGGGACGGGTGTCGAGGGCGGTGTAGTGGGCGGCCTCGATGCCGCACGAGACGGCCAGCACGCCGGTGACCGCGACCGACTTCTCGAGGAACGTCGCCGCTTTCTGCGTGGGAGTCGTGATCGCCGCGGCCTTGTGGAACGTCTTGCTCGCGTCGTTCCACGCCATCTGGGTCGCCTTCGCCCGCAGCCCCTTGGGCAGGCCGGTGTGCTCGAGCAGGTTCTCGGGCATGAAGTGGTTCGTCGCGACGATGCGCACGCCCCGACGCTCGGCGACCTGCGCCACGCCCCGGCCCATCACGATGTGCGACTGGATGTGCACGACATCGGGGTGGATCTCGTCGAAGATCTTCTCGGCGTGCTCTTGCACGCGCCACGGGGTCGCGAAGCGCAGCCAGTCGTGCAGGGGCCAGCGGGTCGAGTAGAGCCGGTGGACGGTGAGCGTCACGCCGCCGTGCTGCTCGAGGAAGGTGCCGTGGTGGCGGCTGGCCGCCGGCACCATGAGGTGGACGTCGTGCCCACGCTGGGCCAGGCCCACGGCGAGCCGCTCGGTGAAGTTGGCGGCGCCGTTGACGTCGGGCGGGAACGTGTCGCCCGCGATCAGGACGGTCAGCCGGTCCGACGACCCCGAGGAGGCGCGGGTCGCGGCGGCAGCCGACGTCGCGTCGTCGGGTCGGCCGGGTTCCGAGGGCGTCGGGGCAGGTGTCACGGGTCGTGGCGTCCTTCTCGTGCTCGGTGAGGTGTGCGTCGTGTCAGGCATCCGCAGGGTCGTGGGACCGACGGACGAGACGACCCCACGGTAGCTCAGGCTCGGGTCTGGGGATGGTATTTGGCGAGTTGGAACACGCCGTACACGGCGATCGCGGCCGCGACGACGAAGAAGACCCCGGCGATCGCGGGGGCGTTCTGCGCCTCGCCCAGCACCACGATGCCGATGCCGACCGCGATGAGCGGGTCGACGACGGTGAGGCCGGCGATGACGAGGTCGGGCGGACCGGACGAGTAGGCGTTCTGCACGAAGTACCCGCCGAGCAGGCCCGCGGCGAGCAGGAAGACGATGCAGACGATCGTCAACCAGTCGAAGTTGCCGGCGAAGACCCGGTTGAGGACGACCTTGGCGAGGGTCGCGACGAAACCGTAGAGCACGCCCGCCGCGATGATGTAGAACAGCGCGCTGCGACGGCGACGCAGCAGCGCGAAGGCGACGCCCAGCACGGCTCCGACGACGGCGAGGATGACGAGCACGGTGACGAGCTGTCGGGTCGTGATCTCGGGTTCGATGGCCGTGAAGGCCGCCACGGTGACGAAGAGCCCGACCCCGCCGACGCAGAAGAGGATCGCCCGCTTGGCGCGACGGTCGAGCCGTCGCCCGGTGGACCGGGAGTTCAGGACCGCCGTGATGACGAGCGCGACCGCTCCGAGCGGCTGCACGACGAGCAACGGGGCGATGCGCAGGCTGGTCAGCTGGAACAGGATCGCGAGGCCGAGCATCAGCGTGCCCAGCACCCACGAGGGGCGGCCGACCAGGGCGAGCACCTGGCGGACGTTCATGCCGCTCTTGGCCGCACCGATCCGCCGCTCGACCTTGGCGACGCCCTGGTGTTGCAGCTGCGCGCCGATCGAGAGGAACACCGCTCCGATCAGGGCGATGGGGATGCCGAGCGCCTGGTAGGGGGTCAGGGATACCTGCTGGGTGAGCTCCCCGATGTCCGTCGTCACGGCGTCCACGCTAGCGCCGTGGCGCTGGATAGTCTGGACGAATGGCCGTTCGACCCATTTCCATCACGGGTGACCCCGTGCTCCACTCCCCCGCCTCCGAGGTGACCGTCGTCGACGACGAGCTGCGCACGCTCGTCGCCGACATGTTCGAGACGATGGACGCCGCCCCGGGCGTCGGCCTCGCGGGCCCGCAGGTGGGCGTCGGCAAGCGCCTGTTCGTCTATTCGTGGACCGACGACGACGGCGAGCTGTGGCGGGGCGTCGCGATCAACCCGACGCTCTGGCAGAGCCCGCTCTCGATCGAGCCGCTCGACGACGACTCCGAGTCCGAGGGCTGCCTGTCGGTGCCGGGCGAGAGGTTCCCGCTGCGCCGCGCCGACGGCGTCGTGCTGCGGGCCACCGACCTCGACGGCGACGAGGTCGAGATCGAGGCCTGGGGCTGGCTCGCCCGCATCTTCCAACACGAGTACGACCACCTCGACGGCATCCTCTACGCGGACCGGCTCGAGCACCCGTTCCACAAGGCGGCCGCCAAGGCCGTCCGCAAGAAGGGCTGGGGCCAGCCGGGCAGCACCTGGCTGCCGGGAGTCGACCACCTCGAGGACTGACCTCGAACCGAGCCGACCCGAGACGAAGGAGGCGCGTCCTGCGAACCGCAGGACGCGCCTCCTTCGCGTTCGGCCCTGGGACGGAACGGGCGAGAGAAAAAGCCTGCGACGGAACGGGCAAGAGAAAAGGCCCAGAGGGTGGAGCCTCTGGGCCTTCGCTCCCCGAGTTGGACTCGAACCAACAACCTGCCGGTTAACAGCCGGCTGCTCTGCCAATTGAGCTATCGAGGAATGGCAACCGCCCCGGATTTTCGTCCGTGACAGCGGAGACAACTCTAGCAAAGATCTGAGGCCCCCACGGACCACGGTGGTGACGCGGCGCGTCGGACGACTGCGGCCCCGGCGTCAGTACCCGTCGTGCGGGTCGACGACCCCGACGAACTCGCCGTCGCCGAGGAACGCCCGCACGTTGTGCCGGATGCGTTCGGCCAGCAACGGGGCCGTCATCTCGGGGGTGTCCGCCTGGTGCGGTGTGACGATGACGCGCGGCTCGCCGAAGAGCGGGTGACCGTCGGGGAGCGGCTCGGGCGTCGTGACGTCGACCCCGGCTCCCCAGAGACGCTCCGAGCGGACCGCGTCGACGAGGGCGTCCGTGTCGACCAGGCTGCCCCGCGCGACGTTCACGAGCACGGCCGTCTGGGGCAGCAGGGCGAGCCGACGGGCGTCGAGGAGGCCCGACGTGCCGGGCGTGGCCGCAGCGGCGAGGACGAGGACGTCGGCGGTGGGCAGCACCTCGTCCAGGCGTTCGACGGGGAGCGTGCGGTCGGCCCCGGGCACGGGTTCGCTCGACCGGCGCACGATCGTCACGCGGACGTCGAACGGGGCCAGGAGGCGCATCAGCTCGATCGCGATGCCGCCGGCGCCGACGATGACGACGTGCCGACCGTAGAGCGAGCGGCCCTGCTGTTCGGTGGCCCAGGACCTCGCGCGCACACGCTGGGGCACGACCCTCAGCAACGACAGCACCAGCATGAGGGCGTGTTCGGCCACGGGCTCGGCGAACGCCCCCTTCGCGCTGGTCCAGAGCGGCAGCGCGCGGTCGGCACGTGCGGCGATGACCTCGGCGAAGGCGTCGACCCCGGCGTAGGGCAGCTGCACCCACTCGACGCCCGGGTTCTCGTCCAGGGCCCGCGCGAGGCCGTCGGGGTCGCGGTAGGAGAGCCAGACCAGGCCGCGGGTGTCCGGGCCGAGCGGGACGACCTCCGCTCCCCCGGCACGCACGGCGTCGACGAAGACCGGGGTCGGACGGGGGGCCACCGAGACGGCCCCCGGGGTCGGGCGGCGCCCCGGCGCGAGGACGGGGCCCGGGGTGACGACCGCGCGGTGGCCGCGCGCGCCTCCTGGGCTCGTTGCGACGGTGTCGTCCGCCGAGGCGAGGGCGGCGTCCGACGCCGGCTCGGTGGTCACGGTGCCTGATCGCCGCGGGGTTCGACGTCGGGGTCGAGCGGACGCCCGGCCTCGCGTTCTTCGGGGCGGATGATGTCGATCGGCGTGGTCTGCGAGAGCACCTTGACGTACGGGTCGATGCCGGTCCGGAGCACGTCGTCGATGTCGCCCAGCCCGACGAGACGACCGCCCCGCATGACGGCGACGCGGTCGGTGATCGCCCGCGCCTCGGCCACCGACGAGGTGACGACGAGCGCCGAGAACTGGCGTCCCTCGTGCAGGTTCTTGATCACGTCGAGGACGGCTTGCCGGACGAGCACGTCGACACCGCGAGCGGGCTCGTCGGCGATCAGCAGGGGCGGTTCGAGGACGAGGCTGCGAGCCAGGGCGACCCGCTGGCGCTGACCCGAGCTGAGCTCCCAGGTCTGCTTGAGCATGGTGCCGAGCGGCAGGTGCACGCCGTCGACGAGCGTGGCGACGATGCGCCCGGCCTCGGTGCGGTCGAACTTCCGGTCGCGCTGGTAGATCGGCTCGGCGATGGCCTCGCCGACGGTCAGGTCGGGGCTCAGCCGCTCGCCGTCGTCCTGCGCCAGGTAGCCGACCATGGCCGAGAGCCGGTCGCGTCGTCGGCCCGAGAGCTTGCCGACGTCCTGGCCGAAGACGCGCGCGGTGCCGCCGACCAGACGGGGTCGACCCTCGTCGACGCGTCCCGTCCCGGTCAGCCCGGCCAAGGCCATCGCGAGCGTCGACTTGCCCGAGCCGCTCTCGCCGAGCACCGCGACGATCTCGCCCGGCGCGACCCGCAGGGTGACCCCGTCGACGGCCCGCACGGCCGGGTGGCCCGCCCGCGCGGGGTAGAGCAGCGACAGGTCGTCGGTGACGACCGGCTGGTCGAGGTCGAGCTCGCGACCCGGCACCGTCAGGCCGCCCCGTCGGTGGCGGTGCCGAGGGCGGCGTCGTCCGCCGCCCGGCGGTCCAGGGCGGCCAACCGCTCACGACGAGACGCCTGCTCGATCGGATCGGGCACCGGCAACGACGCCAGCAGGCGCTGCGTGTAGGGGTGCTCGGGTGCGCCGAGGACCTGGTCGTTCGGACCGCTCTCGATCAGGTCGCCGTGGAACAGCACGCCGATCCGGTCGGCCAGCATGTTGACGACGGCGAGGTCGTGGCTGATGAACAGCGCGGCGAAGCCCAGTTGTGCCTGCAGCTCGGTGAAGAGCTCGAGCACGCGGGCCTGCACCGACACGTCGAGGGCGCTGGTGGGCTCGTCCGCGATCAGCAACGTCGGGTCGAGGGCGAGCGACCGGGCGAGGCTCGCCCGCTGGCGCTGCCCGCCACTCAGCTCGTGGGGGTAACGGTCGGCGAACGACTTCGGCAGCTGGACCGCCTCGAGCAGTTCGTCGACGCGAGGGCGGGCGGCCCGCGCGTCCTTCGCGCGGCCGTGCACGATGAGCGGCTCGGCCACGCACTCGGCGATCGTCAGCAGGGGGTTGAAGCTCGACGCGGGGTCCTGGAAGACGAAGCCGATGTCGGCGCGCTTCGGCTTGAAGTCACGCTCGTGCACCCCGTTCATCTCGACGCCGAGCACCTCGAGCGACCCGCCCGTGACCTTCGTCAGCCCGGCGATGGCCCGCCCGATCGTGGTCTTGCCCGAACCGCTCTCGCCGACCAGGCCGAGCACCTCGCCGCGGGCGATCGTGAAGTCGACGCCCTTGACGGCCCGGAAGCCGCCGCGGCCGAGGCGACCCGGGTACTCGATCTCGAGTCCGCGGGCGCGCACGACGACCTCGCTGTCGGCGGGCTGCTCTTGCTGCGTGTGACCGCGGGCCTCGAGCTTCGGCACCGAGCCGAGGAGGCGCTTGGTGTAGTCGTCCTGCGGGTTCGCGAACAGCTCGACGGCCGGGGCCTGCTCGACGACCTTGCCGAGGTACATGACCGCGACCCGGTCGGCGAGGTCGGCGACGACGCCCATGTTGTGCGTGATCAGGACGATGGCCGTGCCGAACTCGTCGCGGCAGCGGCGCAGCAGGTCGAGGATCTCGGCCTGCACCGTCACGTCGAGGGCCGTGGTCGGCTCGTCGGCGACGATCACCGACGGGTCGAGGACGAGCGCCATCGCGATCACCACGCGCTGCTTCTGCCCGCCCGAGAACTGGTGCGGGTAGTAGTCGACGCGGGTCTCGGGGTCGGGGATGCCCACGCGACGCAGGATGTCGATCGCCTTGACCCGCGCCTCCTTGCGTCCGACCTTGCCGTGGGCCCGCAGGCCCTCGGCGATCTGCCAGCCCACCGTGTAGACGGGGTTGAGCGCGGTCGACGGCTCTTGGAAAACCATGGCGACGTCGGTGCCGCGCAGCTCGCGGACCTTCTTCGGGCCGACCTCGAGGACGTTCTGCCCCGAGAGCAGCACCGCACCGGTGGCGACCGCCGTCTCGGGCAACAGGCCCAGGATCGTCTTGGCGGTCACGGTCTTTCCGCTGCCCGACTCGCCGACGATCGCCAGCACCTCGCCGGCGCGGACGTCGAGCGTCACGCCCTGCACGGCGGCGACGTCACCGCCGTCCGTCGCGAAGGTCACCTCGAGGTCGGTGATGCCGACGGCGACGGGGCGCTCGTCGCGCGGGGCCGCCGGTCGGCCGGTCGTGGTCGTGTCGGCGGTCATGCGGTCACCTCGTCGTTCGTCGTGGTCGGCGCCTGCTCGGCACCGCGGGTGCCCTTCGTCTTGCGCTTCGCGCGACGTCGGGTCCGGAGGCGCGGGTCGGCCAGGTCGTTCAGGCTCTCGCCCATCAGCGTGATGCCGAGCACCATCAGCACGATCGCCGCGCCGGGGAACACGCCGGTCCACCAGATGCCGCTGGCCGTGTCGGACAGGGCGCGGTTCAGGTCGTAGCCCCACTCGGCCGCCGCGGTCGGGCCGATGCCGAAGCCCAGGAAGCCGAGGGCCGCCAGGGTCAGGATCGCCTCGGACGCGTTCAGCGTGAGGATCAGGGGCAGGCTGCGTGTGGCGTTGCGCAGGACGTGCTTGAACATGATGCGGCCCGTGCTGCTGCCGTTCACCTTGGCCGACTCGACGAACGCCTCGGCCTTGAGCCTCGTGGCCTCGGCGCGGACGACCCGGAAGTACTGCGGGACGTAGACCACGGTGATCGAGATGCCCGCCGAGACGATGCCACCCCACAGGCTGGACTGGCCCCCGCTGATGACGATCGAGACGACGATGGCGAGCAGCAGCGACGGGAACGCGTAGACCGCGTCGGCGATGACGACGAGCACCCGGTCGAGCCAGCCGCCCAGGTAGCCCGAGATCAGGCCGAGCGTCACGCCGATCGTGATCGACAGCACGACGGCCACGATGACCACGGCCACGGCGGTGCGGGTGCCCCACATGACGCGGCTGAACACGTCGTAGCCGCCGACCGTGGTGCCCCACAGGTGCTCGGCCGAGGGCGGCGCCTGGCGCGGGAAGGCCTCGGTGGCACCGCGCAGCTGGCCGAAGCCGTAGGGCGCGATGAGCGGGGCGAAGATCGCCAGCAGCACGAACACGGCGACGATGACGACGCCGGTCAGCAGCATGCCGCGCTGCAGTCCCACCGAGCGGCGGATCTGGGCGACGACGGGGAGGCGCTTGTAGAGGGGTTCGCGGCGGTCGGCCGCGACGGCTGCATCGGTCATGGTCAGTACCTCACGCGGGGGTCGATCAGGGCGGCGATCACGTCGACCACGAAGTTGGTCACGGCCACGATGACGGCGAGCACGGCGACGATGCCCTGCACGGCGATGAAGTCGCGGGCCGACAGGTACTGCTGCAGCTGGAAGCCGAGCCCCCGCCAGCCGAAGGTCGTCTCGGTCAGCACCGAGCCGCCGAGCAGCATCGCGATCTGGAGGCCCATGACGGTGATGATCGGGATGAGGGCGGGCTTGAGCGCGTGCGCCCGGACGAGCCGGAACTCGCTGACGCCCCGCGAGCGGGCCGCGTCGACGTACTCGGACCCGAGCGTGCCGATCACGTTGGTGCGCACGAGGCGCAGGAAGATGCCGGCGGTCAGGACGCCGAGCGCCAGGGCGGGCAGCACGGCGTGCGACAGGACGTCGACGATGATCGTCGAGTTGCCGGTGCGCAGGGCGTCGACGATGTAGATGCCCGTGGGGTTGTCGATGCGACCCAGGGCGATCGCGACGCGGGTGCTGGCACGACCGCCGAGGGGCAGCCAGCCGAGCCAGACCGAGAAGGTGAGCTTGAGCAGCAGGCCGGCGAAGAAGACCGGGGTCGCGTAGGCGAGGATCGCGAGCACGCGCAGGATGGCGTCGGGCCAGCGGTCACGGACGTAGGCGGCGAGCATGCCGAGCGGGATGCCCAGCACGAGCGCGACGATCAGCGCGTAGAAGACGAGCTCGATGGTGGCGCTGCCGTACTGGAGCAGGATGCCGCTGATCTCGCGGTTGTCGGTCGCGGTGGTGCCGAAGTCGCCCCGGACGATCTGGCCGAGGTACTCGAGGTACTGGACGATAACGGGGCGGTCGTAGCCGGCGGCGGCGAGACGCTCCTGCAGCTGGGCCTCGGTGAGACGGCCGCCGACGGAGGCGGTGATCGGGTTGCCGACCACGCGCATCAGGAAGAACACGAGCGTGACGAGGATGAACACGGTGGGCACGATCAGGATCGCGCGGATCACGATGTAGCGTCCGAGGCCGCCGCCCCCGGAACTTCGGGACTTCCCGGGGCTGGATGTGGGCGGCGCCGTGAGGGAGCCGTCGGTGATCAGGGTCACGTCGTTGGGCCTTTCGATGGTGTGGTGCCGGTCGCAGGCCGGAGGGGGCGCCCCGCGGTGTCGCGGGTCGCCCCCTCGGCGTACGGCCGTGGTGCGGAGTCCCCCGGCCCCCGAGACCGGCCGGCGGACCGGCGGGACTCAGGAGACGGGGAGGCGCGTCAGCGGCTCAGCGCACCGTAACGGAACTTGAACGACGCGTCGAGCGTGTCGTCCACGCCCTTCACGTCGGACTGCGAGACGACGACCTGCGTGCCCTGCAACAGCGGCAGCGTCGGCAGGTCGGCCGCGACGGCGTCCTGGATCTGACCGATGGTCGCCTCACGGGCCGAGGCGTCCTGCTCGCCGATCTCCTGCGTCAGCAGACCCTGGACGGTCGGGCTGTCGTAGTGGTTGCCGACGAAGTTGTCCGCGCTGAAGAACGGCGTCAGGTAGTTGTCGGCGTCCGAGAAGTCGGGGAACCAACCCAGCTGGTACACGGGGTAGGCGTCCTCGCGGCGCTCGGTGCTGTAGGTGTCCCACAGGGTGGACTGCAGGTTCACGGTGAACAGGCCGCTCGCCTCGAGCTGCGACTTGATCAGCGCGTACTCTTCGTCGCTCGACGCGCCGTAGTGGTCGGGGCTGTACTGCAGGTCGATCGACACCGGGGTGCTGACGCCGGCGGCCGACAGGGCCGCGGCGGCCTTGTCGACGTCCGGGCCGCCCTGGCCGTCGCCGTAGAGGCTCTCGAGGGGCTTGGTCGCACCGGTCAGGCCGTCGGGGACGACAGAGTAGAGCGGCGTGTAGGTGTCGTTGTAGACGTCCTTGGCGAGGGCGGCACGGTCGACCGTGTCGGCCACCGACTGACGCACGGCCAGGGCCTTGGCCGGGTCGGCGTCGGGCTGCGTGGCGCCGTAGGGCATGGTGTTGAAGTTGAAGACCAGGTAGCGGATCTCGCCGCCGGGGCCGTTGTGCACGGTGAGTGCGTCGTCCTTGGCCAGGTCGGCCAGGTCGGTCGGGCTCAGGCTGCGGTTCGCGACGTCGACGTCGCCGTTCTGGACGGCGAGCTTCAGGTCGGTCTCTTCGGTGTAGTACGTCGCCGTGACCGAGTCGGTCTTCGGAGCACCGAGCACGCCGTCGTAGGCGTCGTTCGCCGCGTAGGCGATCGTCTCGTTCTGCGAGTAGTCGGTGATCGTGTACTGGCCCGAGAAGGCGTTGCCCTTGACGATGTCGTCGGCGTCGGTCAACCCGGTGGCCGAGAAGACGTCCTCGTCGACGATCGGGCCGGCGGGGCTCGAGAGCACCTGAGGCCAGGTCTGGTCGGCCGACTTCAGCGTGAAGACGACGGTCGTGTCGTCCGGCGCGTCGGTGCTCGCCAGGTTGCCGAGCAACGACGACGGGCCGTTGGGGTCGGCGATGGCCAGCTGGCGGTCGAAGCTGAACTTGACGTCGCTCGAGGTGAGCGCGTTGCCGTTCGCGAAGGTCAGTCCGTCCTTCAGCTTGACCGTGAACTCGGTCGGGCTGGTGAAGTCGGCGGACTCGGCCAGGTCGGGCTCGACGTCGGGGCTGCCGTACGGGGCGTTCGTCAGGAAGCCGAACACCTGGTTCTGGACGGCGAACGAGCCGTTGTCGTACGAACCGGCCGGGTCGAGCGACGTGATGACGTCGGTCGTGCCGATGCTGAGACCGTCGAGGGCGTCGGTCGCGTCACCACCGGAGGCGCAGCCCGAGAGGACGAGTGCGGTGGCAGCGGCGCCACCGACGACGGCGAGAGCGCGTCGGGCGAGCGTGGAGTCGGATGTCATATCCGGTTACCTCTTTCTCTGTGTGCAAGGGGCCCCGGGCCGTGCTGTGGACGCGGCCGTTTCAGGGAACGTCCATTGGTAACACACCCGTGAGCCTGATACGGACTCATCGCGCAACTGTTTACAGGCCCGCAACGAACCCTTGCCAACTGGTCCGGTCGGGCCGGACGGCTGATGCACGCGATGTATGCGCGTTCAGACACGAGGACCCTCGACACGACCGAGAGCGTCACTCTTGGCGGACGGACCGGCGCTCGGCCTCGACGGCGGCGATGCGCACCTGGATCTCGCGCCAGCGATCGGGCTCGGACTTCATGTCGGTGCGGAACGACTGACCGAGCAGTTCGGATTTCTCACGGATCAGGTCGCGTTCGACGATCGAGACGACTATGCCGCGACAGTAGGTCGTGATCTCGCGTCCCTCGCGTTCGGGGATGGGGGCGACCGCGAGCTCTTTGGCGAGGGCGTCGAACGGCGACGGGGTCTGGCCGAGGACGACGTCGAGCCAGTCCGCCGAGTCGAAGCGGTCGAGGCTCGCCCCGATCGCGTCGCGGACGACCGCCAGGGCACTGTTCTCGATGCGTGCTCGGGCCGCCCGCTGCATGAGCTCGAAGCCGACCGTCGCCGGGTGCTGGAGCATCGCCATGAGCGCGTCGCGCTCGGTCCGGGTGGTCAGGTCTCCCGGCAGCGTCAGCAGGCTCGGGCCGGCCGGCTCGTCGGGTACCGGGGGCAGGCTCGTGATCGACTGCCGGCCGTCGGTCACGCTCTTGGGCTGCGACCGCTCGAGCGCGTTCTGGGCCGAGGAGGCGCGACTCGCGTCGTCGACGGATCGCGCAACGTCGGCCGGGTCGAGCCCCAGCCATCCCGCCAGCGATCGCACGTAGCCCTGCGTCATCGACCGGTCACGGATGCCCGCCACCACCGGAGAGGCCGCCCGGAGCGCCGACACGCGACCCTCGACCGTCTCGAGGTCGTGCCCGTCGATGAGCCGACGGATCATGAACTCGAACATCGGACGTTTCGTCGAGATGAGACGGCGCACGGCGTCGTCGCCACGGTTGAGCCTGAGGTCGCACGGGTCGAGCCCGTCGGGAGCGACGGCGACGAAGGTCTGTGCGGCGAACCGCTGTTCTTCCGCGAACGCTCGGGACGCCGCCTTCTGGCCCGCCTCGTCGGGGTCGAAGGTGAACACGACCTCGCCGCCGGTCGACGTGTCGGCCCCGCTGACATCACCGAGCATGGGACGCAACAGCTTGATGTGGTCGACGCCGAACGACGTGCCGCAGGTCGCCACGGCCGTCGTGACCCCTGCCAGGTGGCACGCCATGACGTCGGTGTAGCCCTCGACGATGACGACCTGCTTGCCCTTCGAGATGTCACGACGGGCCAGGTCGAGCCCGTAGAGCACCTGGGACTTGTGGTAGATCGGCGTCTCGGGGGTGTTGAGGTACTTCGGGCCCTTGTCGTCCTCGAGCAGTCGACGGGCGCCGAACCCGATGGTCGACCCCGTGACGTCGCGGATCGGCCACACGAGCCGCCCCCGGAAGCGGTCGTAGGGGCTGCGGTCGCCCTGGCTCAGCAGCCCCGCGGTGACGAGTTCTTCGTCGCGGTAGCCGAGCCCCTTGAGGTGGGACCGCAGGGCGTCGAACGACTTCGGCGCGAAGCCGACGCCGAACCTCTCGGCCGCGGCCGGGTCGAAACCCCGTTCGCCGAGGAAGCGCCGGGCGGGCTCGGCGTCGGCGGCCGTCAGGTGGTCCACGAAGAACTCTCGGGCGGCCTCGTTCGCCGAGATCAGTCGCGCCCGGTTGCCGTGGTCGCTGGCCTGACCGCCGTCTTCGTAGTGCAGCTCGAAGCCGATGCGGGCCGCCATGCGCTCGACCGCCTCTTGGAAGGTCGTGTGGTCGGTCTTCATCACGAAGCTGAAGACGTCGCCGTCCTCACCGCAGCCGAAGCAGTGGTAGCGACCCACCTGGGGTCGCACGTGGAAGCTCGGGCTGCGCTCGTCGTGGAACGGACAGAGGCCCTTGAGCGACCCCACACCGGCACCCTTGAGCGTGACGTGGTCGCCGACGATGTCGGCGATGTTGGTGCGCGACCGGACCTCGTCGATGTCGTTGCGTTTGATCAGGCCGGGCACGTGTCGATTCTAGATCGCGCCACCGACGGCGCCGACCCGGTGGGCCGACCGCGGGAGGACGAGGAGGCGCGGTGGGGCTGGGGAGGACCCGCGCCTCCTCGGGGGGCTCAGCGGCCGGCGGTCAGCCGGTCGTGCCAGGCCATGGCGCTCTGGTCGGTCAGCGAGGCGACCTGGTCGACGACGACCCGACGCCTCGCGGCGTCGTCGTCGGCCGAGGCCCAGTCGGCCGCGAAGCCCCGGTCGAGTTCGGAAGGGCCCGCCTGCCAGAGGGCGTCGGCGAGGCCGGTGAGCACCTCGCGCTGCCGCAGGTAGACCGGCTGCCGGTCGTCACTCGTCATGACGAAGGCCGCGACGATGCCCTTGAGCACGGCGATCTCGCCGATCACGTCGGGGGCGACGACGACCGAGGCGCCGAAGCGCATCAGGGCGTCACCGGGATACGAGTCGCGGGTCGCCTGCGTGGCCGAGCCGGCGAACCGGCCGATCAGCTGACTCGTGAGGTTCTTGAGGCGGGCCTGCGCGAACCGGCTGCCGTCGTACGACTCGAGCCAGAACGGCAGCGCCTGCAACCGGTCGAAGGCCTCGGTCAGCTCGTCGCGGCTGAGCTCGCCGCCGACCCACGCGTGCATGGCCGTGACGAGCGAGTCGTGGTCGACCCGGGCCCCCAGGGCCGCGACGTCGACGTACCCGTTGACCACGGCGTCCTCGAAGTCGTGGACGGAGTACGCGATGTCGTCGCTGAGGTCCATCACCTGGGCCTCGACGCACCGTCGCCGACGCGGAGCACCCCGGCGCAGCCACTCGAAGGCGGCCGTGTCGTCGTCGTAGAAGCCGAACTTCATCCGACCGCCCGGGTCGGGGATGCCCTGGGCCGCCGGCCAAGGGTACTTGCAACTGGCGTCGAGGCTCGCGCGGGTCAGGTTCAGCCCGAAGCTCCGCCCGGTCGCGTCGATCACCTTCGGTTCGATGCGGGTCAGCAGCCGGAGGGTCTGCGCGTTGCCCTCGAAGCCGCCGATGTCGGACGACCACTCGTTCAGGGCCCGCTCGCCGTTGTGCCCGAACGGTGGGTGGCCGAGATCGTGCGCGAGACAGGCCGTGTCGACGACGTCGGGGTCGAGGCCCAGGCTCGTCGCGAGCTCACGGCCGACCTGCGCGACCTCGAGCGAGTGCGTGAGCCGGTTGCGGGCGAAGTCGAGGCCGGCGGTCGGGCTCAGCACCTGCGTCTTCGCCGCCAGACGACGCAGCGCGCTCGAGTGCAGCAGACGTGCCCGATCGCGGGCGAAGTCGCTGCGCCGGTTGGAGTGCTGCTCGGGCAACCAGCGCTCGGAGTCGGCGGGGTCGTACCCGGGGGCAGCACTCGGCAGGGCTTCGGTGGACACCGGGGCCTCTCGGTCGGGACGGGAAGGGATGTCGCTGACGGGCGTGCCTAGCCGCCGCTGTGGTGCAGTTCGGCGGCGGCGAGCTCGGCCTTGAAGGCCTCGTCGAGGTCGCGGCTCTCGAGCCACCGGTCGGGCAGGGCGGGTCGCTTGGGGCTGCCGGCACGACCCCGCGGCCCCTCGGCCGCCTCGCCGGGGTACTGCTCGTCGGGGTCCATCGTGGCGAGCAGGTCGTCGATCTGCTGCAGCGAGTCGGCCAGGGCGAGAGCCGCCCGTACCTCACCGCCCACGGGGTAGCCCTTGAAGTACCAGGCGACGTGCTTGCGCATGTCTCGGCAGGCCCGCCCCTCGTCGCCCGACCAGAACTCGACCATGAGCTCGGCGTGACGGCGGAAGGCGCGGCCCACCTCGCCGAGGGTCGGCTCGGCCTTGAGGTCTTCACCGCGGAAGGCCGCGGCGAGGTCACCGAACAACCACGGTCGGCCGAGGCAGCCCCGGCCGACGACCACGCCGTCGCAGCCGGTCTCGTCGACCATGCGCAGCGCGTCGGCCGCCGACCAGATGTCGCCGTTGCCGAGGACCGGCACGTCGGTGATCGTCTGTTTCAGGGTCGCGATGGCCGACCAGTCGGCGGTGCCCGAGTAGAAGTCGGCCGCGGTGCGCGCGTGCAACGCGATGCTGGCCACGCCTGCGCCCTGCGCGGCGCGACCGGCCTCGAGGTAGGTGAGGTGGTCGTCGTCGATGCCCTTGCGCATCTTGACGGTCACCGGGATGTCACCCGCGGCCGCGACCGCACCCTCGACGATCTCGCGGAAGAGGCCGATCTTCCAGGGGAGGGCCGAACCGCCACCCTTGCGGGTGACTTTGGGGACCGGGCAGCCGAAGTTGAGGTCGATGTGGTCGGCGCGGTCCTCGGCGACGAGCATGGTGACCGCCTCGGCCACCGTGTTGGGCTCGACGCCGTAGAGCTGGATGCTGCGGGGGGTCTCGGACTCGTGGTGCTGGATGAGGCGCATCGACTCGGGCGTGCGCTCGACCAGAGCCCGACTCGTGATCATCTCGCTGACGTAGAGGCCGGCGCCGTACTCGCGACAGAGGCGACGGTAGGCCGTGTTGGTGATGCCGGCCATGGGGGCGAGCACGACCGGCGAGGCCACGTCGATCGGACCGATCGAGAGACCGCGCGAGGGCAGGGTGGTGGTGGACATCGTTACGATTCTCCCATGAGCGACGGCGGGCTGACGAGTGGTGTGGACGACGCGGACGTCGGGGGCGACCCGGGGCGGGTCGACGGCACGGGGCGGGTGCGCACGGACGCCGCCGCACACGGTCTCGCGGTCGAGATCGTGGCGCGTCCGGCGGCCGACTCGCTCGAGGCCGCCGCCGCGCTGCTCGGACTGCAGCCCTCCGACATCGTGAAGAGCCTGGTGGTCAAACGCCACGACGGGTCGTTCCTGTTCGCGCTCGTCCCGGGCGACCGGCAGATCTCGTGGGCGAAGCTCCGAGCGGTCGTCGGCGTCAACAAGCTGTCCATGCCGAGCGCGGACGTCGCCCTCGAGGTCACCGGGTACGAACGGGGCACGATCACTCCCCTGGGCAGCTCGACCGCGTGGCCGGTGGTCGCGGACTCCCGCATCGTCGGGAGGCGCGTCGCCCTGGGTGCCGGAGCCCACGGCTTCAGCGCCTTCGTCGAGGCCGACGACCTGATCGCCGGGTACGACGCGACCGTGGCCGACATCAGCGACTGACGCCGCGCCTCCCGGGCTCGTCGTCCGTGACCCCGTCGGATGACCCACCGGCGGTGCTCGGCAGGACGACGAGGCAGGAGTCCCCCTCGCAGGCGGCTGCGTCCGGTGCGCCGAGCATGGTGAAGGGCACGGACGGCTTCTCGACCTCGACGGGCTCGGTCATCGGGCCACCTCGGAGGCGACCTGCTCGAGGGCCTGCACGAAGGTCTCGGGAGCTTGTGCGCCCGAGATGCCGTACTTGCCGTCGAGGACGAAGAACGGGACTCCGGTGATGCCGAAGGCCTGCGCCTGGGCCTGGTCGGCCCGCACGTCGTCGAGGTGACGTCCGGTCTCGAGTGCCTCGCGCGCCTCCTGCTCGTCGAGGCCGACCTCGCCGGCCAGCGCGACGAGATCGTCCACGCGGCCCACGTGGCGGCCCTCCTCGAAGTAGGCGTGGAGGAGGCGTTCCTTCATCTCGGTCTGACGACCGTTCGCCTTGGCGAAGTGCAGCAGCTCGTGCGCCTTGACCGTGTTGGTGTGCTGCAGGTGCTCGAAGTCGTAGGCGAGGCCGACCTCGGACGCGATGCCGGCGACGGTGTCGAGCATGCCGCGGACCTGGTCGGCGGGCATGCCCTTGTGCTTCGAGAGGAAGTCGACCTCGTCGCCCTCGAAGTCGACCGGGGTGTCGGGAGACAGCTCGAACGAGTGGTACTCGACCTCGACGGGGCCGCCGAAACGTCGCACGGCCTCCTCGAACTTGCGCTTGCCGATGAAGCACCACGGGCAGGCGATGTCGGACCAGATGTCGACCTTGACGGTCGCGGACGGGGTGGCGGAGTCTGCGGTCACGGCAGGCCCAACTCGCGCCCGGGCCTTCCCATTCCCGGCGCCCCCTCACGCGTCGCCCCATCGCCCCGTCGCCCCGTCGCCCCGTCACCCCATCGCCCCGTCGCCCCATCGCCCCATCGCCCCGTCGCCCCGTCGCGCTTCGCCCCGTCGCTCCGTCGCGCTTCGCCCTCACCCGCCTTCCCCTGTCGGCAACTCCTGCCTCCCGCGTCGGCCCGGTGCGGCGAGCCGCCAATTCCTGCGGCCCCGCGGCCCGAGCACACGCGGCAGGCAGGAGTTGCCGACACGTGACTCCGGTCTCGGGCCGCCCGCCGTGGTGACCAGGGCCTCGATCGCGGTCGAGGTGCGGCCCCACAGGTCACGGACCATGGTCGTCCCCGCCCGGAAGGGCACACGCCCGTCGAGGGCGATGTCTGCGTCCTTGAGACGGTCCCGGTCGAACCGTCTCTCGTGGTGCTCGCGACCGTCGGTCTCGAGACCGACGATCCCGTCGACGAGCATGTCGAGGATCTTGCCCGTGTCTCCGACGGGCACCTGTCTCACGACATGGTGCCCGGCCTGCCGGAGCCGCGTCCCGGCCGCCGACTCGAGGATGCTCTCGGCTCCCCCGTCGCTCCAGGCCACCAGCCCCGCGGCGTCGGCACGTTTCCGGGCCAGGACCTCGGTGGCGTCCTCGTCGTCGGTCACGATGCCGACCCTGCGGGCCCAGTCGACCAGGATGACCGCGTCCTCGAGGGACCGCGTCTCGACCACCGCGCGGGCGAGGGCGTCTCGCGGGTCCACGGCCCAGGTCGAGCCACGGGCCCCCAGCTCGACAGGGTCCCAGACCACCCGGACACCGCGTCGCCGTCGGAGCCGTGACGCGGTCTCGGGCACGGAGACCGTGATCGGCGGACGTCGCCACGACCAGGCCCCGAGCTGGTGCAGGGCGGAGGCCCCGGTGAGTCGGCCTCCCACCGCGACGGCGACGAACCGCGGGTCGTGCCGCGGCCACGTCGAGTACCAGCCGCGTCGGGGTCGACTGACCGAACGGGAGCGGACGGCGGCGGTCAGGTGGCGGTCCGTGGCACCCCACGCGACGAGATCGCGTTTGTGCAGGAGTCCACCCGCGTCGGAGACGAGTTCGGCAATCGTTGTCATGTCCCGCAGCGTGCCGGACGGTGCCCCTCTACCGCGGGCAGCGCGGGCGGCCTGGGGACGACAGCCTCACGCGGGGATCTTGGGGGCGAGCCCTCGTCGCACTGAGCGCCGGTCCGGCGTGGACAACTCCTGCCTCCTGCGTCGTCGCCGGATGACACGCCGCGTGCTCGGCCCCGGGCGCAGCAGGAGGCAGGAGTTGCCGACGGACCGGGCGGGCGGACCGGCTGCGACCTGGTGCGTGGGCACCGGGGGCGGGCGCGCGCGCGGGGGGCGGTCGGGAACTCCTGCCCCGTGCGCTTCGGGCACACGACACGCCGGGTGTTCGAAGCGCGGGGGCGCAGGGGGCAGGAGTTGCCGACGCACGACGGGGCGACGTGGGGCGGGTGCAGGACGACGGACGAAACGACGTGGGGCGGGTGCACGACGCGGGACGGGGCGACGTGCAGCAGGTGCGCGACGCGGGGTGGGCGACGCCGGGCGGGCCCGCGGGGCGGGGCGGGGCGGGTGCACGACGCAGGACGGGCCCTCGACGTGCAGGGGGTGCACGACGAGGGCCCGGCGGGGGCGCCGACCCAGACAGCTACGCGCCGAGCAGCTGCTCGGCCAGGTAGGCCCGCAGCCCGGCCAGCGGGATGCGCTGCTGGGCCATGGTGTCGCGCTCACGCACGGTCACGGCGTCGTCCTCGAGTGAGTCGAAGTCGACGGTGACGCAGAATGGCGTGCCGATCTCGTCCTGGCGGCGGTAGCGGCGGCCGATGGCCCCGGCGTCGTCGAAGTCGATGTTCCAGTACTTGCGGAGGTCCGCGGCGAGCCCCCGGGCCATGGGCGACAGCTGCTCGTTGCGGCTGAGCGGCAGGACGGCGACCTTGATCGGAGCCAGGCGCCGGTCGAGCTTCAGCACGGTGCGCTTGTCGACCCCGCCCTTCGCGTTCGGCGCCTCGTCTTCGGTGTACGCGTCGACGAGGAACGCCATGAGCGAGCGGGTCAGGCCGGCCGCGGGCTCGATGACGAAGGGCGTCCATCGCTCGTTCTTGGCCTGGTCGAAGTAGGTCAGGTCTTTGCCCGAGGCGGCGGCGTGGGTCTTGAGGTCGTAGTCGGTGCGGTTCGCGATGCCCTCGAGCTCGCCGAACTCGCCGCCGGCGAAGCGGAAACGGTACTCGATGTCGACGGTGCGCTTCGAGTAGTGCGAGAGCTTCTCGGCGGCGTGCTCGTAGAGGCGCAGGTTCTCGGGGTCGATGCCGAGGTCGACGTACCACTGGAACCGCTGGTCGATCCAGTACTGGTGCCACTCTTCGTCGGTGCCGGGCTCGACGAAGAACTCCATCTCCATCTGCTCGAACTCGCGCGTGCGGAAGATGAAGTTGCCGGGCGTGATCTCGTTGCGGAAGCTCTTGCCGATCTGGCCGATGCCGAACGGCGGCTTGATGCGTGACGACTGCAGGATGTTGTCGAAGTTGGTGAAGATGCCCTGCGCGGTCTCGGGTCGCAGGTAGGCCATGCCCTGCTCGTTGTCGACCGGGCCGAGGAAGGTCTTGAGCAGGCCCGAGAAGTTCTGCGGTTCGGTCCACGAGCCGGGCTGCCCGGTGTCGGGGTCGCGGACGTCGGCCAGGCCGTTCTCGGGCGGGTGGCCGTGCTTGGCCTCGTACGCCTCGAGCAGGTGGTCCGCGCGGTAACGCTTGTGGGTGTGCAGCGACTCGACCAGCGGGTCGCTGAAGACCTCGACGTGGCCCGAGGCCTCCCACACCTGACGCGGCAGGATGACCGCCGAGTCGAGGCCGACGACGTCGTCGCGGCCCTGCACCATGGTCTGCCACCACTGGCGCTTGATGTTCTCCTTCAGCGCGACGCCGAGGGGCCCGTAGTCCCAGGCCGAGCGCGAACCGCCGTAGATCTCTCCCGACTGGAAGACGAAGCCGCGGCGCTTGGCCAGGGCGATGACGGAATCGAGACGGTTGGGTGCTGCCACGTGTGATGCTCCGATGAGTTGAGGCCCGAGCTGGGTGCCCGGTCGGTCGAGGTACCCGGCAACTCTAGCGGCGGCGCGTCACCGGCCGAGCGCGACGGCGACGGCCTCGACGTCGCTCTCGTCGTTCCAGAGGTGGAACGCCACGCGGACGCGACCGGCGCGCCCCGAGACCACGAGACCGGCGTCGCCGAGGAGGCGCTGGTCGCGTCCGTCGGGATCGGCCCAGGTCACGATCGCGCGGCCCTGCGCCTCGATCCCGAGCCGCGAGCAGAGCGCGTCGCCCGTCCCGGCGGCGTGGGCCCAGGTCTCGTCGGCGTCGAGCCCGGCGAACGTGCGGAGCGCGGGCAGGGCCCCGGCCCAGGCCTGCCAGGCGGGCGAGACGTCGAACGCCCGGGCGTCCGCGGCGAGCCGCATCTCGGGGCCGTAGCACGAGCCCCAGACGTCGTCGCCCGCGTACCAACCGGCCTGCGCCGGCACCATGACGCGCTGCAGCCGCTCCCCCAGGGTGAGGAACGCCACCCCGCGCGGGCAGCACAACCACTTGTAGGCGTGCGTGACGCTGGCGTCGTACCGCGAGGCGTCGACGGGTCGCACGCCGGCGGCCTGGGTCAGGTCGCACAGCGTCAGCGCCCCGTGACGGGCCGCCGCGGCGACGATGGCCGCGTCGTCGGCGACCTCGCCCGTGGCGGACTGGACGGCCGACCAGGCCACGAGGTGCGTGTCGGGCCCGACCGAGCCGGCCACCTCGTCGAGCGGGACGCTCCGCACCCGGACGCCCCGCGCCTCCTGCACCACGAAGGGGTAGACGATCGAGCTGAAGTCGCCCGTGGGCACGAGCACCTCGGCGCCGTCCGGGACCGAGGCCGCGATCACCGCGACCATCGCCGACGTCTGGGACGCGATGGCGACGCGGCCGACGTCGACCCGGGCCAGCCGGGCGAAGGCCGCGCGCGCCTCCTCGACGACGGCGCCGTAGGCGACGGGCCCGGCCCGACCGGACGACCACCGGTCGAGGTCGGTTCGCAGCGCCTCGACCGTCGACCGCATCGGCAGGCCCATGGTGCAGGCCGCGAGGTACCCCGGAGCAGGGGCGAAGAGGTCGGGACGGGACTCGGTCATGCCCTCAGGCTCCTCCCGCCGAGATCGCGGGACAACCGCCAGTGTCTGAGGTCATCCATCACCCCGGCTTATGATTCGAGCATGACCGACGATCTCGATCTCGCGTCGCTGCGCGTCGTCCGCGCCGTCGCGGACACCGGCACGATCACGGCGGCCGCCGCCCTGCTCGGCTACAGCCAACCCGCCGTCAGCCAGCAGCTCCGGCGGGCCGAACGCCAGGTCGGTCAGCCGCTCGTGCTGCGTGCGGGACGCGGCGTCGCCCTCACCGAGGCCGGTCAGAGGCTCGCGGCCCACGCCGTGCACGTGCAGGCGGCCCTCGACGCCGCGCGGCAGGACCTCGACGCCCTGGGCGGCGTCGCCACGGGCCGCGTCACACTGGCCGGCTTCCCCAGCGCGTCGTCCACGATCGTCCCCGACGTGCTGTCACGGCTACGCGACCGCCACCCCGGCCTGACGGTCGACTACGTCGAGGCGGAACCCCCGGAGGCGCTGGCACGACTGCGGGACGGCTCGGCGGACGTCGCGGTCACCTTCCGCCACGGCGGCGACACCGGGGGCGAACGCGACCTCGACGGGCTGCTGCACCGCGCCTCCTTCGTCGACCGCACGGTGCTGGTCCTGCCGACGGCGCACCCGTTCGCAGGCGGCGACGACTTCGCCGGCCTGGCGGACGAGAGGTGGATCGGCGGATGCCCCCGCTGCCGGGGCCACCTGCTCGCCACCTGCGCCGCGTCCGGGTTCGAGCCCGAGATCGTGCTCGAGACGGACAACGCCCTGGCCGTGCTCGGTCTCGTCGCGGCGGGGCTCGGCGTCGCGCTGCTGCCGGGGCTGTCGTTGGTGTCCGCCGCCGTGCCTGCCGGGGTGCGCGTGGTCGGCCTGGACGAGGGCCTCGCCCGGGTGGTGCACGTCGTCCACGGGCGGGGCGGCGACCGCGTGCCGAGCGTGCGCGCGGTCCTGGACGCCTTCGAGCAGGTGGACGGCGACGCGCTGGGCCTCGTGCCGGTCCGACGGGGCGAGCCGTCGGTGGCGCCGGGTTAGGCTGGTCCGACGAACCAGGAGAGGTGCAGGTCGTGCGCAGAAGACTGACCGTCGGCATCGCCGTCTCGGTGCTGGCCCTCGTCGGGCTGACCGGCTGCTTCCCGAGCCTGGACGACCTCACGCCCGTCGGCGCGGACGGGTCGGCGGCGACCTCGGGCCCGGGTGCCAGCGGGGCGCCGCAGCCCCAGGTGACCGGCGCCCCCGGCACCGGCGGCGGCACGGGGTCGCAACCCGACGCCCTCGCCCCCGGCGGCACGCTGCTCGGCCAGGTCAACTACAAGGACCTCACCATCTACGTCTACGGCGTCGGCGAGCTGACGACCTCGGCACCCTCGATCTACGCCCGCCCCGACGGCACCGACCCCTACCCGGCGGGCACCGACGTCGAGGTCACGGCCTACGTCCTGACGAACAACTCGCAGCGTCGGCTCGACCTGACCGACCTGAGCGCCGACTACTCGTCGTACGGCAACGACCTCGCGACGCAGGACGTCTTCGCCGGGCAGGACCTGTTGACCCAGATGGGTTACGAGACCTCGCTCGAGTCGAAGTTCCCGGCCGACAGCGCCAACTGGTACCTGCTGCCCGGCGAGTCCACGGTCTTCGCCAACGCCTGGTTCCACAGGGCGAGCGACGGACCGTTGACCCTGCAGTTCCTGTGGCCGGCCGAGCGGATCTTCCTGGGCGCGAACATCCAGTTCTGACGGACGTCCGGTCAGGCCGGGGTCGGGGTGTCCACCGCTCCCCCGAACCGACGGGTGCGCGAGGCGTAGGTGTCGACGGCCTGCCACAGGTCGGTACGGGTGAAGTCGGGCCACAGCCGATCGAGGAACACCATCTCGGCGTAGGCGGACTGCCAGAGCATGAAGTTGCTCGTGCGCTGCTCGCCCGAGCTGCGCACGAACAGGTCGACGTCGGGCAGTTCGGGAGCGTACAACCGCTTCTGGATCAGCTTCTCGCCCACGGCCGAGGGCTTGATCCGGCCGGCCGCGACGTCGTCGGCGATCGAGCGCACCGCGTCGGCGATCTCGGTCCGCCCGCCGTAGTTGACGCACATCGTCAACGTCAGGACGTCGTTGCCCTTCGTCAGCTCTTCGGCGAACTGCAGTTCTTTGATCACCGACCCCCACAGCCGCGGTTTCCGTCCGGCCCAGCGGACCCGCACCCCCCAGGCGTTCAGCTGGTCGCGGCGGCGGTGCAGCACGTCGCGGTTGAAGCCCATCAGGAAACGCACCTCGTCGGGCGAACGCTTCCAGTTCTCGGTCGAGAACGCGTAGACGCTCAGGTGCTTCACGCCGATCTGGATCGCCCCGGCGACCACGTCGAGCAGCGACATCTCGCCCGCCTTGTGCCCCTCGACGCGCGTGAGGCCGCGCCCGTTGGCCCAGCGCCCGTTGCCGTCCATGACGATCGCGACGTGCTCGGGCACGGCGCTCCTCGGCATCGCCGGCGGGTGGACGCCGGTCCAGTCGAGCGGGCGGAAGTCGGCGGCGTCGCGGTGGGTCTTCTTCACGGTCTCTCTCTTCCGGGCACCCGGTCGACGTGCTGCAGCGATCGCAGTCCCCGTTCGAGGTGCCACTGCGTGTAGGCGGCGACGACGCCGCTCGCCTGGTTGCGGGTCGCGTCGGGCGAGTCCTCGGCGTGGCCCCAGTCCCCCGTGAGCAGCGCGCCCAACAGGGCCAGCGCCTCCTGCGTCAAGCGCGGAGCGCCGGGAGGCGCGTGCGAGTCGGCCACCACGCCACCCAGCTGCACGACGAAGGCCGAGTGCGGCCCGGGTTCACCGGTGACGGCGCAGTCGCCGAAGCTCGGCGACCAGCCCGCGATGCTGAGCGCACGCAGGAGGTACGAGTCGAGCGTGAGCTGGGGAGCGTGCTCGTGACGCGCGAGCGAGCGGAGGGCCCCGACGAGCAGGAGGTACTGCTGCAGACCCGCCTCGGCCTCGGTCAGCTTGTCGGCCGTCTCGACCATCACGCTGCCGGCCGTGTAGCTCTCGTAGTCGGCCGCGATCACGGCACCGTACGAACCGAGCGACTCGGCCTGCTGCACGATGTCGAGCGAACGGCCCTCGTAGAGCTGGAGGTCGGCGACCATCATCGGCTCGAGCCGCGCGCCGAACTTCGAGGCCGTCCGCCGGACGCCCTTGGCCACGGCCCGGATCTTGCCGTGGTTGCGGCTGAGCATCGTGAGGATGCGGTCGGCCTCACCCAGCTTATGGGTGCGCAAGACGACGCATTCATCACGGTAGACGGGCACCGACCAAGCATCGCACGCGTGGTACAAACGACAGGTGCACGCCACAGTCTTCGCCGTACCCCTGTGGGTGGACCTCCTCGCCGTCGGCATCGGCAGCCTGCAGGGGGCGATGTTCGCCTCCGAGTACAAGGACCGGCGTCTCGACCTGCTCGGCATCGCCATCATCGGCATCGCCACCGGTCTCGGCGGCGGCGTGCTGCGCGACGTCCTGCTCGGCGAGGTGCCCCGGGCCATGACGAGCAACTGGTACCTGCTCGTCGCCGTCGCGGCCGCGATCGTCGGCATGGCGCTGCAGCGGGTGTTCACCCGGCTGGCGGGGGTCATCACCGTGCTCGACGCCCTCACGATCGGCCTGCTCGGCGCGATCGGGTCGACCAAGGCGCTCTCGCTCGGACTGCCCGAGATCCCGGCCGTGTTCGTCGGGGTCATCGCGGCCGTCGGCGGCTCGGTGCTGCGCGACCTGCTGATGAACCTCACCATCGCGATGATGCACGTGGGGTCGCTCTACGCCGTGGCGGCGGCCGGCGGCACCGTCGTGCTGGTCGTGGCCGTGTCGCTCGGGGCACCCGTGGCCGTCTCCGCCATCGCGGGCACGTCGATCACGCTGGTCATCCGCATGCTGGCGGTCCGGTTCGGGTGGACCCTGCCCGAACAGCGCGCCCTCAGCCGGCTCCCCCGCTGGCGCCGGCCCCGCTGACCCCGGGCCCCGGGCGTCGGGCCCGCTGACTTCGGGCGCCCGTGAACGGCAGCTGCCCCCGCACCCCGCTGGCCCCGCACCGCGTGTGTCGCCCGTGCCGCACCCGTCGGCAACTCCTGCCCCCTGCGCCAGCACACCCCGACACGCCGCACACCCACACCCGCGCGCGACACCACCCAGGAGTTGCCCGCACCCGTCGGCAACTCCTGCCCCCTGCGCCAGCACACCCCGACACGCCGCACACCCACACCCGTGCGCGACACCAGCCAGGAGTTGCCCGCACCCGTCGGCAACTCCTGCCCCCTGCGCCAGCACACCCCGACACGCCGCACACCCACACCCGCGCGCGACACCAGCCAGGAGTTGCCGACGCCTCCGGCCACGCGACGACACCGGCCGCACCACGACACCTCCGGCACACGACGACGCCGGCGGCACGACGACGCCCCCGGCGCCGAGGGCACCGGGGGCGGGTCGGGACGGGCGGGGCCGGACGGGGCAGGCCGCCTAGACCGAGGCGAGCTCGCGCACGTCGGTCGTCGTGCGGATGGCGCGGTTCACCGCCGAGACGATGGCCTTGAGCGAGGCCGTCGAGATGTCGGCGTCGATGCCGACGCCCCAGAGCCGGGTGCCGTCGACGTCGAGCTCGACGTAGGCAGCGGCCTGCGCGTCGCCCGAGGCGCTGAGGGTGTGCTCGACGTAGTCGTACAGCTTGACCTGGACGCCCTGCTCGGCGAGCACGGCGATGAACGCCGCGATGGGTCCGGTGCCGCGGGCTGAGGTCGACTCGACGGTCTCGCCGACCCGCAGGTCGACGTCGAGCACGGTCTCGCCCGACATGTCGCTCGAGGTGCTCGTCCGGGTCAGCTCGAAGCGACCCCACTTGTCGTCGGCCTCGTCGGCGGGCAGGTACTCGTCCTGGAAGATCGACCAGATGTGGGCGCTCGTCATCTCGCCGCCCTCTTCGTCGGTGCGTGACTGGACGACGCCGCTGAACTCGATCTGCAGTTTGCGCGGCAAGTCGATCGCGTGGTCGGCCTTGAGCAGGTAGGCCACGCCGCCCTTGCCCGACTGCGAGTTGACCCGGATGACCGCCTCGTAGCTGCGTCCCAGGTCTTTGGGGTCGACCGGCAGGTACGGCACCGCCCACTCGAGGGCGTCGACGTCGACGCCGCGCGACGCCGCGGTGGCGGCCATGGCCTCGAAGCCCTTCTTGATGGCGTCCTGGTGCGAACCGGAGAACGCCGTGTAGACGAGGTCGCCGGCCCACGGGCTGCGCTCGTGCACGGGCAGCTGGTTGCAGTGTTCGGCCGTGCGCTTGACCATGTCGAGGTCGCTGAAGTCGATCTGCGGGTCGATGCCCTGGGTGAACAGGTTGATGCCCAGCGCGACGAGGTCGACGTTGCCGGTGCGCTCGCCGTTGCCGAAGAGGCAGCCCTCGATGCGGTCGGCGCCGGCCAGGTAGCCCAGCTCGGCGGCGGCGATGCCGGTGCCCCGGTCGTTGTGCGGGTGCAGCGACAGGATGACGCTGTCGCGACGGGCCAGGTGACGGTGCATCCACTCGATCGAGTCGGCGTAGACGTTGGGGGTCGCCATCTCGACGGTCGCCGGCAGGTTGACGATCACGGGGCGCTCGGGCGTCGCGTCGAAGGCCTCGATCACCTGGTTGCAGATGTCGAGCGCGAAGTCGAGCTCGGTGCCGGTGTAGCTCTCGGGCGAGTACTCGTAGAAGACGGCCGTCTCGGGGATGGTCTTCTCGGCCTCGAGGCACAGCCGGACGCCCTCGAGCGCGATGTCGACGATGCCCTGACGGTCGGTACGGAACACGACGTCGCGCTGCAGCACGCTCGTCGAGTTGTACAGGTGGACGATGGCCTGCTTGGCGCCGGCGATCGACTCGTAGGTGCGGGCGATCAGGTGCTCGCGCGCCTGGGTCAGCACCTGGATCGTCACGTCGTCCGGGATGGCACCCTCGTCGATGAGGCTTCGCACGAAGTCGAAGTCGGTCTGCGAGGCGCTCGGGAAGCCGACCTCGATCTCTTTGTAGCCCATGCCGACCAGCAGGTCGAACATGATGCGCTTGCGCTCGGGGCTCATCGGGTCGATCAGCGCCTGGTTGCCGTCGCGCAGGTCGACGGCGCACCAGCGCGGCGCCTCGGTGATGCGCTTCGAGGGCCAGGTGCGGTCGGGAAGGTCGACGGCGATCTGCTCGTGGAAGGGCCGGTACTTGTGGATCGGCATGGGCGACGGCTGCTGTGCGTTCTTCATGTCCTGTGGTCTCTCTCGCCCTCGAGGGGCTGCTCTTCGCGGGGGTGTCGGCCGACGACGAACTCCGCGACGAGGGGGGCCTGGGTCAGGACTCGCCGCGGCAGCTAAGGAGGAGCAGGCCGGTGAACACGTGACGAGGCTAGCACCGACCGAGGAGGCGCGGGTCGTCGCGGACCGGCACCGCGCCTCCTCGGCTCCCCCGCCCGATCAGACCACCGTGCGGACGAGCCGCACGACGGCCCCGACCGAGAGGTCGGGCAGGTAGGCGCGGCCGAGGGCCGTGCCGATGGCCGGCAGCTGCACGGGATCGGGGAAGGCCATGACGAGCGGCACGAACTCGGGCTGGAACTTCTTCTTGAAGGTCAGCAAGGTCTGGAATCCGTAGGCCGGCTCGAGCACGCGCCCGAGGAAGGTCAGCACGCGCTCGGTCTGCGTCGCCGGGCCGTCCGACGGCGCACTGGTCGCGAGGGGTGCCGCCGAGAGGCTGAGGAACTCGACGCCCTGTTCTTTCATGGCCAGGGCCGACGAGGCGATGACGAACTCCATCACGCCGTTCATGCTGTCCGGTCGACGGCGCATGAAGTCGAGTGTCCAGCCGACGACCTCTCCGTCGCGCCAGGAGGGCAGCCAGCTCGTCACGGCCTGGACCGAGTCGTCCTCGTCCAGGGCGAGCATCAGCGCCACGTCGGGGTCGCGCAACTCGTCCACGCCGCCGAGGGTGAAGCCCATCTCGGGCAGGTTCTTCTCGGCGACCCACTGCTCGCTGATCTCGCCGATCTGGCGGGCGACCGCGGGGCGGAGGTCGGCGTAGCGGGTCCACTCGGCCCGGACCCCGTTCTTCGTCGCGCGGTTGATGCTCGACCGGACGTCCTGCCACTTCTTGCCCGTCATGGCGAAGGTGGCCGGGTGGAGCACGGTCTCCTCGCCGACGGGCAGCGTCGCCCAGCCCATCTCGGCGTACAGGGGCGAGAGCTCACCCCGCACGCTGTAGAAGACCGGGGTGAGGCCTTGGTCGTCGCACCAGCGGGCGAACTCGCGGGTCACCTCGGGGAGCCGGTCGGCCGAGCACAGCGGCTCACCCGTGGTGATGGCGATGCCCGTGACGACGCGATAGGCGACCGCGGCGCGACCGTCGGCCGTGAACCAGTACCGGTTGCCCTCCCAGAGGGCCATGTGCGACAGCGTGCCCGGGGTCCCCCGGTGCACGATCTCGCGCACCTGGGCACGCGCCGCGTCGGGACGGACGTCGCCCGGCCGTGTGGCACCCACCACGAGCCCGACCAGCACGACGAGCCACCAGAGCGGCCCCACCCACTCGAACGCGGCCCGGACGACGCCGCCGTCGGGCACCGGCCCGATGCGGGTGAGCCCGACGAACCCGACCGGCACGAAGCGTTCGGGCACGTCGAGCAGCAGCGTCCACGGTTCGATCGCCGGGACGAAGGAGGCGCGCCCCAGCCATGCGAGGACGGCGAACGTCACGGCCAGCACGAGACCCGACAGCACGACGACGAGCGCGAACCGCGGCCGTCGCGTCCCCTCGGCCCCGACTCCGAAGTGACGACGGAGGAAGAACAGCCCGACGGCGACCGCGGCCGGAACGGCGACCGCCACCACGGCGAGCACCACCCTCTCGACCACGTGACGGGGCTGGTCGACGACCGGGTCGGTCGTGACGGGCAACACCACGTAGTAGAGGCCGGCGAAGACGGCGAGCAGCCCGTTGACCGCGACGGCCACGTCGAGGGCGAGGCGACGACCCCGCCGCAGGTACCAGGCACACACGAGCAGGACGGCCAGCGGCAGCAGGCTGAGCAAGACGGTCGGCACGCCGTCGATGCCGGCGAGGGCCGCGGCCCGCGCGCAGGCCCCGATGGGAGGCGCGTGCCGGTCGGGTGCGCCCTGTCCGGCAGCCGCGCAGGCGGCCGAGAGCGACCGCCCCGGCAGGACGTCGCGGAACAGCATGCCGAGGGGCGAGAGCGCCCCGATCGGGCTGCGGGTGAGCAGGGTCAGGACGGGACCGACCGCCGTCACCGCGACGATGGTCGACGCGAGGCGGCGCACCTCGTGGTGCGAGCTGCGCAGCCACCCGCGCTCGACGGGAGGACCGGCCAGCACCACCCCGAACACGAGCCCGACGAGGGCACCCAGGAGTGCGTAGAGACCCGAGGGATGCCCGTCGTACAGCACGAAGGCGAACACGAACGAGAAGCCGACCAACCGGATGCGGCGGCGCCAGAGCGGCCCGAAGAACGCGCTGGCGGTCATGATCGTGCCGAGGGCGGGCGTGAGCGGGTGGAGGGTGGACTCGGCGGCCACCTCGAGGGCCCAGGTCTCGCCGACCGCCTGCCCCAGGGCCTGCACCGCGACGCCGACGCCGGTCGCCACGACGGCCGTCACGAGGTAGGCCGCGACCGTGTGGCGCCGGCCCATGCGGCGCTCGGCGGCGCCCACGAGCACGAGGACGCCGACCACGGCCAGGACGAGTTGGGCGGGACCGCCGGCGAAGAACACCGAGCCGAAGACGAGCAGCCACGAGGTGCGGTCCTCGAACGGGTCGAGACCCGCTCCGACGAGGTCCCGGAGTCGCTCGCTCGGAGCGTGCGTCAGGCTGCCCGAGGCGACGGCCAGCACGACGAGCAGCAGCGCGAGCGCGAGACTCACGGGACGGACGCGGACGAACGCCACCACACGGGTGCCGATGCCCTCTGCGACCTGTCGCACCCGCCCCGGCTCGTGGGGGTCGGGCGGAGTCGGTGCGTCCGGGCCGGCCACGGTCACGTCGGCGCTCACGGGGTCTGCACCGCCGCGCTCAGGCCGAGGCGCGGGTAGAACTGCCCGATGCCGTGGGCGAAGCCGTTGGTCGCGGTCGTCCAGTCGTGTCCGCTGCCGGGTGACACGTAACGCGTCACCGACATGCCCGCCTTCGCCGCCGCCGCCGAGTTCGCCGTCATGAACTGACCGTACCGAGCGTCGGTGGCACCGACGGCGAAGAACGCCGCGGTGTCCGCGTAGGGCGCGTGCTCCGCCATGATCGCCTGGGGTTGGGCGGCCTCGTACGCGGCTCGGTTCCCGGCGAAGCCCTGGGCGATCGTGGTCTTCTCGTCGCCGATCGACGGGCCGAGCTCACCCGACACGTCGATGAAGGTCGAGAACAGGTCGGGATGCGCCGCGGCGAACTGGATCGAGCAGGTGCCCCCCTGCGAGAACCCGCCGATCGCCCACGCCCTCGGGCCGGAGGCCACGTGGAAGTGGCTCGTCATGTAGTCGACCACGTCGGTGGTGATGTACGTGGCGCTGTTGCCCAGGGCGCCGTCCACGCACATCGGGTTGTGCGCGTCGGCACTCAGCTGGTCGGGCACGACGACGATCGGCGCGAGACCGTGGTTCTTCGCCGCGAAGGCGTCCAGCGTCCGGACGAGGTGGCCGGCCGTGACCACCGAGCTCGGTTCGGCCGGTTGCCCCGACATCATGATCATCACCGGGAGGGCGGGGGCGTTCGCCACGAGGGCCGCCGGAGGCAGGTAGACGACGGCGTCGCGTGCCGGGAAGTGCGAGACCGTCCCGGGGATGGACACGCTGCCGTACCGGCCCGTGGCCGGCAGGTCGGCCGGCGCCTTCCAGGTCGACCAGAGGGTCGGGTCGAACTCCGTCGAGCCAGGAGCGGCGGACGGAGGCGCGGTGGCGGTCGCCGGGAGAGCCGGCACCTCGTCCTGGCCGAGCGCCTGCGGCAGGTTCTGGTACACGCTGCCGTCGCGGTTCAGCGCCAGGCCCCCGGCCAGGGCGAACACCACGACCGCCACCACGGCCACGACCTTCCGCCACCACCGGGTGCGGAACAGGTTGACGACGACGACCCCGAGGCCGGCGACCACCGCGGCGACCCAGAGGCGGTCCACCCAGGTCGGCGACAGGCCCAGCACGTCGCGCACGTCGCCGAGCCACCACGTGACGACGGCGCCCAGGGCGGCTCCGGCGAGGACCGCGAGGACGATCCACCGCCACCACGTCCGGCGGGTCCGCGGACGGACGAGGAGTCCGATCGCGACCAGGGCGGCGACGACGTCGACCACCAGCAGCACCGTCGACGACAGCAACGGGACCGACAGCAACCAGTTCATGCGAGGGCTTCTTTCAGCGGAGTGTCGGGGTGGTGACCACCCAGGTGACACTCTGCCGTCACGAAGCCGGTCGACACGAGCCGTGCCGCTCGATCACAGCAGTCTCATCAGGTGCCGTCAGCGTCCACACGGCACCCGCAGGTCGATCGCACGACGCACCGTCGACGACCGACCGTGCCGCGCCGCCGGCCCGGGCCTACTCGGCGAGCCCGTGTTCGTACGCGTAGACCACGAGCTGCACCCGGTCGCGCAGGGACAGCTTCGACAGCACACGACTGATGTGGGTCTTGACGGTCGCCTCGCTGAGGAACTCCCGCGACGCGATCTCGGAGTTGCTGAGGCCCCGCGCCGCGAGGTCGAAGATGTCGCGTTCTCGGGTGGTGAGGGTGCCGAACGACTCGGGCACGGCCCGGGCGCGCGAGGCGCGTCCGTCGAAGTGCTCGAAGAGCTCACGGGTGGCGGACGCCGCGATCACGGCGTTGCCCGCGTGCACGGTGCGGATGGCGGCGAGGAGGAACTCGGGGTCGGCGTCCTTGAGGACGAAACCGCTCGCGCCTCCTCGGATGGCCCGGGTGGCGGCCTCGTCGAGGTCGAACGTGGTCAGCACGATGATGCGGGGCGGACGGCGGGAGGCCGCCTCGGCCTGCGCCAGGACGGCGGTGGTGGCGGCGATGCCGTCCATGACGGGCATGCGGATGTCCATCAGGACGACGTCGGGCGTGGTGCGCGCGACCATCGCCACGCCCTCGTCGCCGTTGCTGGCCTCGCCCACGAACTCGAGGTCGGGCTGCGAGCCGACCAGCATTTTGATGCCCGCACGGAACAGGGCCTGGTCGTCGACCAGCGCGACGCGGATGGGTGCCGTCGAGCGGCCGGGCATGTCGATCATCGGATGCGTACCTCTTGGGTCAGTGCCAGGGTCGGCACCATGGCGTGGACGACGAAGCGTCCGTCGGCGTTCTGGGTGGTGAGCGAGCCGCCCGCCAGGGTGGCACGCTCCCGCATGCCGTCGAGCCCGTGGCCGCCCCGCCGCTCGTCGCCGGTCGTGTCGACCGGACGTGTCGGCGGCCGCACGACGTTCGAGATCACCAGGTGCAGCGCCTCGTAGCGCCAGTCGAAGTGCAGACCCACGGGCTGGTCGACGGCACCGTGCCGGAGGACGTTGGTCAGGCTCTCCTGCACGATGCGGAACACGGCGAGCTGCCGGTTGGTCCCGAGCACCTGGGGTTCGCCCGTCACGCGCAGGTCGATCGTGAGGCCCGAGCCGCGCATCTGGTCGAGCAGACGGTCGAGGTCACCGAGGGCGGGCTGCGGCGCCTCGCCCTGGCTGTGCCGCAGCTGACCGAGGAGCACGCGGACGTCGCCGAGGGCCTCCCGAGCCGTCGTGGCGATGGTGGTGAGCGCCCCGTCGACCGAGGTCGGGTCGACCCGGGCGGCGTAACGGGCGCCATCGGCCTGGGCGATCACGACGGCCAGCGAGTGGGCGACGACGTCGTGCATGTCGCGGGCGATCCGGTTGCGTTCCTGCTCGACGGCGATGTCCCGCTCGGCTCGGGCGGCCTCACGTTCGGCCCGGGCGGCATCGTTCTCGGCGCGGGCGGTCTCGCGCTCGGCGATGAGCCGCGCCTCACGGCTGAGTCGCTCGGACCAGCGCGCCCGGGCCAACAGTCCCCCGGCCCAGGGCAGGCCGAGCAGGGCGAGGAAGCCGAGGAGGCTGATCCCCAGTTGCAGGAGGATGCGGACGACGTCGGTCACCGCGTAGATGTCGTAGTCGACGCCGAACAGGCTCTGCTGCACGAACGAGAGGTAGAACGTGCCCAGGAGGGCACCCACGCCCACGGAGACCAGGCCCGACCACTTGACCCGGTCGGTGCCGTACGCGGCCGTGGAGTACAGCACCGCGCAGATCGCGAGGTTCGTGACACCGGGCGTGCTGCCCGTGATCATCTGGGACGCGGCGACCAGCCAGGCGAGGGTCAGGGCGAGCCCGGGCGACAGTCGCCGCAGGGCGAACGTGACCGTCATGCCCAGCACGACGAACGGGGTCGTCGCGACGCCGTCGGACAACACCAGGCCGACCACGCCGAGCAAGAACGCCGCCGACAGGTCGACGGCGACCTGGTAGGGCGCGAGGCGTCGGAAGATCACCCGACCACCGTACGACCTGCGGCGGCCCGCACGGGCTTCGCGCCGTGCGCGAACGACCTCGGGACCATCACGATCATCCGCAGGGACGAGGCCGACCCGCCCGAGGGGAACGAGGCCGGGCGACCGGCAGAACGGGTCAGAACCCCAGCCGACCGAGCTGCTTCGGGTCGCGCTGCCAGTCCTTGGCGACCTTCACGCGGATCGACAGGAACACCTGCTTGCCGACGAGCGGCTCGATCTGCGCCCGGGCACGCTCGCCCACCTCGCGCAGGCGCTGACCGCCCTTGCCGATGACGATGGCCTTCTGGCTGTCCCGCTCGACGAACAGGTTCGCGTAGATCTCGAGGAGGTCCTTGTCGTCACGCTCGACCATGTCGTCGATCGTCACGGCGAGCGAGTGCGGCAGCTCGTCCTGCACGCCCTCGAGCGCGGCCTCGCGGACGTACTCGGCCACCCGGTCGGTCAGGCCCTCTTCGGTCACCGCGTCGGACGGGTAGAGCGGCTGCGACAACGGCATGAGCTTGATGAGCTCGGCGGTCAGGACGTCGAGCTGCACGTCGCTGACGGCCGACAACGGGATGATGGCCTCCCAGTCGCGCAGTCGACTGACCGCGAGCAACTGCTCGGCGACCGCGGGCCGCGACGTCGCGTCGGTCTTGGTGACGATCGCGACCTTCTTGGCCCTCGGGTACTGGTCGAGCTGCTCGTTGATGAACCGGTCGCCCGGGCCCAGCTTCTCGTCGGCCGGCACGCAGAACCCGATCACGTCGACGTCGCCGAGCGTGGTCTGGACGATGTCGTTGAGCCGCTCGCCGAGCAGCGTCCGCGGACGGTGCATGCCCGGGGTGTCGACCAGGACCAGCTGACCGGACGCCTGGTGCACGATGCCGCGGATGGCCCGGCGGGTCGTCTGCGGCTTCGACGAGGTGATGGCCACCTTCTGGCCCACGAGGGCGTTGGTCAGCGTCGACTTGCCGACGTTGGGCCGCCCGACGAACGAGACGAACCCGGCTCGGTAGGTCGACCCCCGAGGAGGCGCGGCCGAGGGGGTGAAGTCGTCTCCGGTGGTCGACATGGGGGCCTTTCGTGAACGTGGTGGAACGGGTGGGAGGTGGGGGGTCGCGACGACCCGGCGCCTAGTCGTCGCGAGCGGCGTCGGCGAACGCGGCCTGGGCGTCCGCGAGGTCGGCATCGCGCTCGACCAGCACGGTCTGCAGATCGTGCCGACGACCCTCGGTGCGATCGGCCGTGAGGACGAGGCCCGACACGCGGACGACCGACCCCTGCTCGGGCAGTCGCCCCAGGACCTTGGTGAGCAGACCACCCACCGAGTCCACGTCGTCGTCGTCGAGCTCGAGGCCGAAGAGGTCGCCGAGCTCGTCGACGGGGAGACGGGCACTCACCCGGAAGACCCCCGCGGAGACCTCGCGCTGCGGGGCGACCTCGCGGTCGTACTCGTCGCTGATGTCGCCGACGAGTTCTTCGATGAGGTCCTCGAGCGTGACGAGGCCGGCGATGCCGCCGTACTCGTCGACGACCATCGCGAGGTGGTTCTTGTCGAGCTGCATCTGTCGCAGCGCGTCGTCGGCCTTCTTGGACTCGGGCACGAAGACCGCCGGGCGGGCGAGGGTCGTGACGGGAGCCGAGTCGTCGCCGCTGTGCTCGTGCAACCGTCGGGCGAGGTCGCGCAGGTACACGATGCCGACGACGTCGTCGGAATCGCGGCCGACGACGGGCACCCGGGACACGCCCCGGCCGAGGAAGAGGCTCATCGCCGATCCGACCGAGGCGGTGGCGTCGAGCGTGACCATGTCGGTGCGGGGCACCATGACCTCGCGGACCACGGTGTCACTGAACTCGAAGATGGAGTGGATGAGCTCGCGGTCGTCCTCTTCGAGGACGTCGAGCTCGGTCGCCTCGTCGACCATGCTGAGCAACTGCTCTTCGGACGAGAACGACGCGCTGCGCGGACGGCCGGGGGTCACCCGGTTGCCGACGGCCACGAGGGCGTCGGCCAGGGGCCCGAGGACGACCCGGACGAACCGCACCAGCCCCGAGGTGAGCCGCACGAGACCACGGGCGTGGGCGCGACCGACGCTGCGCGGGCTGGAGCCGACGAGGACGAAGGACACGACCGTCATGATGAGCGCCGAGAGCAGCAGGGCCAGCCACCAGGGCTCGACCGAGAACGCGAACGACAACGACACGAGGACGGCCGCCGACGTCTCGGCCAGGATGCGCACGAAGTTGACGGCGTTGACGTGTGCCCCGACGTCGGCCGCGATGGCGGTGAGCGCCGTCGCGTGACGCGGATCGTCGTCGGCCTCGTCGAGGAGGTCCTGGCGGCTGAGCACGCCGAGGGCCGAGTCGGCCGCGGCCAGCAGGCCGCCGAAGACCACCAGGAAGACCGCCACGACGACGAAGACCGTGACCATCACGGCGTCACCTGCTCGTGTCGGCCGCGGCGAAGGCCGCGAGGATCTCGCGCTGCAGGCCGAACATCTCGCGCTCGTCGTCGGGCTCGGCGTGGTCGAACCCGAGGAGGTGCAGGATGCCGTGACAGGTGAGCAGCAGCATCTCGTCGAGAGGGGTGTGCCCCGCCGTGGCGGCCTGGGCGACGGCCACCTGCGGACACACGACGATGTCGCCGAGCAGGCCGGCCGGCGTCGGCTCGTCCTCGGTGCCGGGACGCAGCTCGTCCATGGGGAAGCTCAGCACGTCGGTCGGGCCGGGTTCGTCCATCCACTGGACGTGGAGTTGCTCCATCGCGGCCTCGTCGACGAAGACGATCGCGAGCTCGGCCTCGGGGTGCACGTGCATCTGGTCGAGAGCGAAGGTGGCCAGACGTTGGACCGTGGCCTCGTCGACCTCGACGGCGGATTCGTTGGCGACCTCGATGCTCACCGGGTTCCTCTCTTGGGCAGGCGGTCGCGGGCGTCGGCCCGCGACTCGGCGCGGTTGCCCGACTCGGCCTGGTCGTGGGCCGCCTCGTGACGGCGGTGCTGCTGGGCCTGACGCTCGGCGTCGTAGGTCGTGTACGCGTCGACGATGCGGCCGACGAGCGTGTGTCGCACGACGTCGTCGCTGGTGAGACGGGCGAAGTGGATGTCGTCGATGCCGTCGAGCACCGTCGTGACGAGCTGGAGGCCGCTGGCCCCGGTGGGCAGGTCGACCTGGGTGACGTCGCCCGTCACGACCATGCGCGAGCCGAAGCCGAGACGGGTGAGGAACATCTTCATCTGCTCGGGCGTCGTGTTCTGCGCCTCGTCGAGGACGACGAACGCGTCGTTGAGGGTGCGACCGCGCATGTAGGCGAGAGGGGCCACCTCGACGGTGCCGGCCGCGAGCAGCTTGGGCACGATCTCGGGGTCCATCATCTCGTTGAGCGCGTCGTAGAGCGGGCGGAGATACGGGTCGATCTTGTCGGTGAGCGTGCCCGGCAGGAACCCCAACCGCTCGCCGGCCTCGACCGCGGGACGCGTCAGGATGATCCGCTGGACCTCGCGGCGCTGCAGCGCCTGGACGGCCTTGGCCATGGCCAGGTAGGTCTTGCCCGTACCGGCCGGGCCGACGCCGAACGTGATGGTGTGCTGGTCGATCGCGTCGACGTACTCTTTCTGACCCGGGGTCTTCGCCCGGACGCCCTTGCCGCGGCTGGTGACGATGGGCTGACCGAAGACCTCGGACGGGCTGCCCTGCCCCGAGTCGAGCAGACGGGCCGACGTCGCGACCTCGGCCGGGCCGAGGTCGTGGCCGCCCCGGACCATCGAGACGAGCTCGTCTACGAGCCCTTCGGCCCGGCCGACGGCGGACGAGGGCCCCTCGAGGGTGACCTCGTTGCCGCGCACGAGCACGCGGACCTCGGGGTACTGCTTCTCGACCGCACGGAGCAGGCGGTCTTGCGGGCCCAGCAGCTGGACCATGGCGACGCCGTCGACGGTGACGTCGACGCGCCGGACGTCGTCGCCCGTCGTCGGTGTCGAGGGGCCGGTGGCGTTCGTGTCGCTAGTGGGCAAGGGTGCCTTCCTCCAGGGGTCCGCCGAGCACATGGGCGTGCACGTGGAACACGGTCTGCCCGGCGGATGCGCCGGTGTTGAAGATCAAACGGAACTCGGACCCGGAGTGTTCCCCGAACGCCGCCGGGTCGGCCGCGAGCCGGGAGGCGGTCGCCACCAGCTCGGCGAGCAGCGCCGGGTCGCCCGCGGCGAGTTCGACGACGTCGCGGTACGCCTGGGTCTTGGGCACCACGAGCAGGTGGACGGGTGCCTGGGGCGCGATGTCGCGGAACGCGATGACGGTGTCGCTCTCGAACACGATGTCGGCGGGGATCTCGCGCGCGACGATGCGGCTGAAGACGGTGGGCTCGTCGGAGGTCTCGGACATGCTGCCCATCGTAGCGACGACCGCCGACACGGCCCACGGGGGCGTCGAGGTCACCAGCGGCCGAGACGCGCGCTCAGGACGGAGAGCGCGGCGGGACCGGCCGTGGAGGTGCGCAGGACGGCGTCCCCGAGGCGCACGGCGCGGGCACCCGCCTCGGCGAGCTGCTGCAGCTCGGCGGGCGACACCCCGCCCTCGGGACCGACGACCACGACGACACGGTCGGGCACCGCGCCTCCTGCCGTCAGGTCGACCGCCGTGAGAGCCTGCTCGGCCGACGGCTCGAGCACGAGCACGAGATCGCGGGAGGCGCGCTCGGCCAGCTGCCGCGTCGTCGCGAGCCCGGACACCTCGGGCGCCCAGGGACGGATGGACTGCTTGGTCGCCTCGCGCACGATCGTCGACCAGCGGGTGAGCCCCTTGGCGACCTTGGGGCCCTCCCACCGGGAGATGCTGCGGGCCGCGGCCCACGGCACGATCTCGTCGACGCCGAGCTCGGTCGCGGCCTGCACCGCGAGCTCGTCGCGGTCGCCCTTGGCGAGGGCCTGGGCGAGGACCAGCCGCGTCGTCGGCGGCTCGTGCCGCGCCACCCGCGTCGCGAGCAGCACCAGCTGCTCGGGCGCCGCCTCGGTCACCTCGCCCTGGACCACCAAGCCCCGACCGTTGCCGAGGGTGAGCGCCTCGCCCACCCGGACACGGCTGACCGTGACCGCGTGCCGAGCCTCGGAACCGGTCAGCTCGACGGTCGAGCCGACCTCGGCGGCGACCAGGTCGTCGACCAGGTAGAAGTGCGCCACGATCAGAAGTTCAGGAAGCGGTCGCGCAACTTGCCGAAGAGGCCCTGCTGGAAGTGCGACAGCTCGGGAGCCGGGGAGCGACGACCGGACGCGAACTTCTCGATCAGCTCACGCTCCTTGTGGCTGAGCTTGGTCGGGGTGACCACCTGGACGCCGATCTTGAGGTCGCCGCGACCCGTTCCGCGCAGACGCGTGATTCCGCGGTCCTTCACGGTGATGATGTCGGCGCTCTGGGTGCCGGGCCTGATCTCGACCTCGATCTCGCCGTCGAGCCCGGTGAGCGTCGTCGACGTGCCGAGGATGGCGTCGGCCATCTGTACCTCGAGCGTCGCCAGCAGGTCGTCGCCGTTGCGGCTGTACGTGTCGTGGTGCCGCACCTTGACCTCGAGGTAGAGGTCGCCGTTCGGGCCGCCGGCCTGGCCGACCTCGCCCTGACCGGGCAGTTGGAGCCTGAGGCCCGTGTCGACGCCCGCGGGGATGTCGATGGGGATCGAGCGACGGGCCCGCACGCGGCCCTGCCCCTGGCAGGTCGGGCAGGGGTTCGGGATGACGGTGCCGTAGCCCCGGCAGGTGCCGCACGGGCTCGACGTCATGACGTTGCCGAGCAGGGAGCGCACGGTGCGCTGGATCTGGCCGGAGCCACCGCAGATGTCGCAGGTCTGCGGCGAGGTGCCGGGTGCGCAGCACGAGCCGCTGCACGTGTCGCAGAGGACGGCCGTGTCGACCTCGATGTCGCGCTGGGTGCCGAAGACGATGTCCTCGAGGTCGACCTCGAGGCGCAGCAGGGCGTCCTGCCCACGCTCGCGTCGCGACCGCGGGCCCTGGCGCTGACCCTGGCCGCCGCCGCCGCCGAAGAACGCGTCGAAGATGTCGCCGAAGCCGGCGGCCCCGCCTCCCCCGCCGCCGCCGAAACCGGGCTGCGGGCCGAGGTCGTAGCGTTCACGCTGCTGCGGGTCGCTGAGCACGTCGTAGGCGTGCGTGACGTCCTTGAAGCGTTCGGACGCCTCGGGGCTGGGGTTGACGTCGGGGTGCAGCTCGCGGGCGAGCTTGCGGTACGCCTTCTTGATCTCTTCCGGGGTCGCCTGACGGTCGACTCCGAGGACGTCGTAATGATCTGCCACTGGTTCTCGTCTGCCTCTGGTGTGGTGTGGTGGTCTTCCCGGCGGGGCCGGGCCCGGCGGACCGGGACGGGGATGGGGGTCGTGGGACGGCCGGGGCCGTCGGCGTCGGCTACCGCTCGGCGAGCAGCGACGACAGGTAGCGGGCGACGGCACGCACCGCCGCCATGTTGGTCGAGTAGTCCATGCGCATGGGCCCGAGGACGCCGAGTCTCGCGATCTCGCTGCCCTGGGTCGAGTACCCGCTGGCCAGCACCGACGCCTGCGACAACCCGAACGAGGCGTTCTCGCGCCCGATGCTCGCGGCCACGTCGACGGCGTCGAGTTGCATCTCGCCGAACAACCGCAGCAGGGCGACCTGCTCTTCGATCGCCTCGAGCACCGGGAAGAGGTCGCCGCTGAAGTCGTCGCCCGTGCGCACCAGGTTCGCCGCACCGGCCATGACGAGGCGGTCCTGGCGTCCGGCGGCGATCTGCTCGGTGAGGCTCGCGACGACGACGCCGACGACCGCGGCGAGGTCGGGGCGGAAGCGCGTCGGCAGGTCGGTGAGGGCCGTGGAGGCCTCGCCCAGGGGTCGTCCGCCGACCGCGGCGTTGATGGCGGCCCGCAACTCGGACAGGAAGGACTCGTCGACGGCGGTGCGGATGTCGACGACCCGCTGTTCGACCTGGCCGCTGTCGGTGATGAGCACCGTCATGACGCGGCCGTCGCCCAGGCTGACCAGCTCGACGTGACGCACGCGGGCCCGGGAGAAAGTGGGGTACTGCACCAGCGCCACCTGGTTGGTGAGCTGCGACAACAGTCGGACCGTCCGCCCCAGCACCTCGTCGAGGTCGGTGGAGTCGCCGAGGAAGGTCTCGATGGCCTGACGCTGGGCGGCGCTGAGCGGTCGCAGGTCGGCGAGCTGGTTGACGAAGAGCCGGTAGCCCTTGTCGGTCGGCACGCGACCCGACGAGGTGTGCGGGGCCGCGATGAGCTCTTCTTCTTCGAGCAGCGCCATGTCGTTGCGGATCGTCGCCGCCGAGACGCCGAACTGGTGTCGCTCGACGATGGACTTCGACCCCACCGGCTCGCGGGACGCGACGTAGTCGTGCACGATGACGCGCAGCACTTCGAGACCGCGTTCGGAGACCATGACGCACCTCTCTTCGCTCGACGCCCCCCGGGTCGTCCGCACGCCGGGCGACCGGGCCTGGCACTCGACGTGCCGGACTGCCAATCGTACGACACCTCCGTCGCGAGGCCTACTCGCGCCGCGCCCGGCTGCCCTAGGGTGGCGGGGACATCCGCAGGACACTCACGAACAGGTGCAGCCATGACCGAGACCCCTCCCGCCCAGCCGAACGGCCCGCAGAACGGTCGACCCGGCCAGAACGGGCAGCCCGGCCAGCCCTACGGGCAGGGCCAGCAGCCCGGCGCCGGCTACGGCCAGCAGCCCGGCTACCAGCCGCAGCCCGTCCAGCCGATGCGCCCCGAGGACGAGAAGCTCTGGGCCACGCTCATCCACCTCGGCGGCATCATCTTCGCGTTCGTCCCGGCCCTTGTCGGCTACCTCGTGCTGAAGGACCGCGGCCCGTTCATCCGGGAGCACACCAAGACCGCGCTGAACTTCCAGATCACCATGGCCATCGTCTACGTGATCTCGGCGATCCTGACGGTCATCGTCATCGGAGGCGTGCTCGCACTCGTCGCCGGCATCCTCGTCGTCATCTTCTCGATCATCGCCGCCGTCGCCGCCAACAAGGGCCAGTGGTACAAGTACCCGCTGACCATCGAGTTCATCAAGTAGACGGTCGACCGGCCCGCACGGGCACGACGCGAGGCGCGACTCCCCCGGGAGCCGCGCCTCCTGCGTTCCCGGCCCGCGCCTCCTCGGTCCGCCGTGCGCGAAGCGCAGGAGGAGGGCGCGCGGTCAGTCGGGCAGCAGGCGCCGCACGACGGCGTCGGCCATCAGGCGACCCTCGCGAGTGAGCACCACGCGGCCCTGCAGGGCCGGGCGCCCCTCGACCCAGCCGTCGGCGATGAGGCCGGCGACCGCCTGGCGCCCGTCGTCGTCGAGCTCGGAGGTCGGCAGCCCCTCGCGGATGCGCACCCCGAGCAGGACGCGCTCGACCCGTCGTGTCTCGTCGTCGAGGGTCTCGCGTCCGGCGGCCGGCGACTCACCCGCGGCCATGCGCTGCTGGTAGGCGGCCGGGTGTTTGACGTTCCACCAGCGGACGCCGCCGACGTGGCTGTGCGCGCCCGGGCCGACGCCCCACCAGTCGTGGCCCTGCCAGTAGGCCAGGTTGTGTCGGGAGCGGTGCTCGACGCCACGGGACCAGTTGCTGACCTCGTACCAGTCGTACCCCGCCGCGGCGAGCCGGTCGTCCGCGATCTCGTACATGTCGGCCGCGGTGTCGTCGTCGGGCATCGGGACCTCGCCACGCTTGATCTGACGGGCGAGCTTCGTGCCGTCCTCGACGATCAGCGAGTAGGCCGAGAGGTGGTCGGGCTGCTGCTCGAGGGCGACGTCGAGCGAACGCCTCCAGTCGTCGAGGGTCTCGCCGGGCGTGCCGTAGATGAGGTCGAGGCTGACGTCGAGCCCGGCGTCGCGCGCCCAGCGCACCACGAACGGGATGCGCTCGGGATCGTGCGTGCGCTCGAGGGTGGCGAGCACGCTCGGCACGGCCGACTGCATGCCGAAGCTGACGCGCGTGAACCCGGCGTCGGCGAGCTGCTGCAGGTACGCGGCGTCGACCGAGTCGGGGTTCGCCTCGGTCGTCACCTCGGCGCCGGGCTCGAGACCCCAGGTGTCGACCATCGCGTGCAGCATCGACGTGAGGTCGCCCGAGGGCAGCATCGTCGGGGTGCCCCCGCCGAAGAACACCGAGGAGGCGCGGCGCGGCGGCAGACCCGCCTCGCGCAGCACCCGGCCCCCGAGCTCGATCTCGGCGACGGCCTGCCCGGCGTAGTCGTCCCGGCGTGCGCCCCGCAGTTCGTCGCCCGTGTACGTGTTGAAGTCGCAGTACCCGCAGCGCACACGGCAGAACGGGACGTGCAGGTAGACCCCGAAGTTGCGGTCGTCCGCGCCGACCGCGACGGTCTCGGGCAGGTGTCCGTCGACGGGGGCGGGATCGCCGAGGGGAAGGGCTCCGGGCACCGTCAGGCGCCGGTTCCCGAGGCGTCGCCGCGCGGGCCGGTCGGGGGCCGGTCGTCACCGCGGGGATCGCCGACCCCGGCCTCGGTGTCTTCCACGACGACGACCTCGTCGGTCTGCTCGCCCTTGTCGTTGAGGCTCAGGGCCCGCAGGTACCGCTTCGTGTACTGCGCCTGCGTGCGCCGCAGGAAGGGGGCCACGAGGCGCCACTTCGCGCTCGACGGCTTCGAGAACGACCGGATGGAGAGCCAGACCGAACCGTCGTCGGTCTGGTCGACGATCCAGGACTCCTCGCCGCTCTCGGGGTGGCCGTCGAGGGTTCCGTACGCGAAGCCCTTGCGCTTCGGTTCGTCGATGACGTAGACGACGCGGACCGGCGCCTCGACCGTGCGCCCGTAGGCCTCGATGCTGAGCGTGGCCGTCGTGCCCGCCGTGAGGAGGGGCGTGCCGTCGGGCGAGTACCGCGACTCGTCGCGAGCGGTCGCCCACTCGGCCGCGTCGACCGGTTGCCCGTGCTCGTCGAACTGGACGGGCGTGTACTCGCTCTCGTCGGCCGGCGGCACGCTGTCGACCCGGACGCGGATGCCGCTGCGCTCCTGGATCTGCCACGTCATCGTGGCGATCCAGGCCGCGGCGAAACGGGCGTCGCCGTGGCCGACGCGGGCCCGGTACTCGGCCGGCTTGAAGCCCTTCGGCGGGTACTGCATGAGGTCGGGGGCCTGCGTCGCCCCGACCTCGCCGTAGGTCGTGCGGGTCTCGGTGTGGGTGGCTCGACGCATGCGCCCTACTTCTTGTCTTTCTTCTCGACGTCGCCGCTGAGGGCGGCGATGAAGGCCTCTTGGGGCACGTCGACCCGACCGATGGTCTTCATGCGCTTCTTGCCCTCTTTCTGCTTCTCGAGCAGCTTGCGCTTGCGCGAGATGTCACCGCCGTAGCACTTGGCCAGGACGTCCTTGCGCATGGCGCGGATGCTCTCGCGGGCGATGATCCGGGCACCGATGGCGGCCTGGATGGGCACCTCGAACTGTTGCCTCGGGATGAGCTCGCGCAGCCGGCCCGTCATGAGCACCCCGTAGGCGTAGGCCTTGTCGCGGTGCACGATCGCGCTGAACGCGTCGACCTGTTCGCCCTGCAGCAGGATGTCGACCTTGACCAGGTCGGCCTCTTGGTCGCCGATGGGTTCGTAGTCGAGGCTGGCATAGCCCGCGGTCTTCGACTTGAGGCTGTCGAAGAAGTCGAACACGATCTCGCCGAGGGGCATCGCGTAGCGGATCTCGACCCTGTCCTCGCCGAGGTACTCCATGCCGAGCAGGGTGCCGCGGCGCTGCTGGCAGAGCTCCATGATCACGCCGACGTAGTCCTTGGGCGCGAGGATGCCCGCCTTGACCATGGGCTCGCTGACGCTGGTGATCTTGCCGCCCGGGAACTCGCTGGGGTTGGTGACCGTGACGGTCTGCTTGTCTTCGGTGGTCACCTCGTAGATGACGCTCGGCGCCGTCGTGATGAGGTCGAGGCCGAACTCACGCTCGAGGCGCTCGGTGACGATCTCGAGGTGCAGCAGGCCGAGGAACCCGCAGCGGAAGCCGAACCCCAGGGCCACCGAGGTCTCGGGCTCGTACACCAGCGCGGCGTCCGACAGCTTGAGCTTGTCGAGGGCCTCGCGCAGGATGGGGTAGTCGCTGCCGTCGATCGGGTAGAGCCCCGAGAAGACCATGGGCAGCGGCTCGGTGTAGCCGCTGAGCGCCTCGGTCGCGGGCTTGGCCGACGTCGTGACGGTGTCGCCCACCTTCGACAGGCGGACGTCCTTCACGCCGGTGATGAGGTAGCCGACCTCGCCGACGGACAGACCCTGGCTGGGGACGGGCTCGGGCGACGAGACGCCGATCTCGAGGATGTCGTGCGTCGACTTCGTCGACATCATCTGCACCTTCTCGCGCGGGTGCAGGGTGCCGTCGATCATGCGGATGTAGGTCACGACGCCGCGGTAGCTGTCGTAGACCGAGTCGAAGATCATCGCGCGGGGCGGTGCGTCCTTGACGCCGACGGGCGAGGGGATGCGGTCGACCACGCGGTCGAGGAGCTCTTCGACGCCCATGCCGGTCTTGCCGCTCACGCGCAGGACGTCGGCGGGGTCGCCGCCGATCAGGCCCGCCAGTTCGGCGGCGTACTTGTCGGGGTCGGCCGCCGGGAGGTCGATCTTGTTGAGCACCGGGATGATCTCGAGGTCGTTCTCGAGCGCCAGGTAGAGGTTCGCCAGGGTCTGCGCCTCGATGCCCTGGGCCGCGTCGACCAACAGGATCGCGCCCTCGCAGGCGGCCAGCGAGCGGGAGACCTCGTAGCTGAAGTCGACGTGGCCGGGGGTGTCGATCATGTTGAGCGCGAAGGTCTCGCCGTTGCGCTCCCACGGCATGCGCACGGCCTGGCTCTTGATCGTGATGCCGCGCTCGCGCTCGATGTCCATGCGGTCGAGGTACTGGGCACGCATCGCGCGCGACTCGACCACGCCGGTGATGCCGAGCATGCGGTCGGCCAGGGTCGACTTGCCGTGGTCGATGTGCGCGATGATGCAGAAGTTGCGGAGGGACTCGGGCTCGGTCGACGCCGGCTCGAGTGCGCGGGTTGCTTGGGGACTCACACGATCCTCTGGGGGTGGTGGGCGGGGGTACCGCACGATTCTCCCACGCCCGGGCGACGGATCGGGCGTCGGGCCGCGCGGGGCCCGCCCGTCGGCAACTGCTGCCCGGTGCCGCGGACGGCACCGCGCCTCCCCGGTCCGCCGCTCGTGCCGCGACAGCAGGCAGGAGTTGCCGACACCCGGCCCGGGACGGATGCCGTGCGCTCGGGGCACCACCGGACGGCGTGAGGGTCGGTGCGGGCAATTCCTGGCTGGTGCCGCGGGGCGGGCCGGGCTTCGCGGCACTCACAGCGCACGTGTGACGGCAGCCAGGAGTTGCCGACGCGGGAGGCGGGGGTCGGGGGTCGGGCCGCGGGACGGGGGACGGGGGACGGGGCCGGCGGGTCAGGACGGAGCCGGGGCCGCGGGTCAGGCGGAGGTGCCGGGGCCGCGGGTCAGGCGGCGGTGCCGGGGAGGAGCGCGATGACGCCCGCGCCGCCGACGACGGCCAGGCCGATGAACAGGGCGATCAGCGTACCCACGAGCATGACGGCGGACGAGATGATGCCGACGAGCGCCATGGTGCGACCCTCGGGCTCACGGCGGCGGGACAGGATGCCGAGGACGAGGCCGGCGATCGGGACGACGAAGGTGAAGCCGAAGCCGATCGAGGCGAGGCCGAGGACGAGGCTCCAGACGGCGAGGGGCGAGCGGACGCCGCTGGTGGGGGCGGAGACGGTGGTGTGTACGGGTTGGTTCGTCATGTTCCGAGCCTAGGAAGCCCCTCGGAGCGACCCCAGGGGGCTGACCCCCGGATCTCAGCGGGGGTCGCCCGGCGCGGGCAGTTTGCCGAGACCGCGGGTGATCACCTCGGGCGACGACGCGAGGCACACACGGATCCACCCCTCGCCGCTGCGGCCGAACGCGCTGCCCGGAGCGACCGCGACGCGCTCCGACAGCAGGAACCGCTCGGCCCATCCCGCGACGTCGCCCTGCGAGGCGTGGCTCACGTCGATCCAGAGGTAGAAGGCGCCGCTGGGCTCGAGGTACCGGATGCCCCGCTCGGCGAGCAGCGCCGTGGCGAGGTCGAGGTTGCTCCGGTAGTGCTCGCGGGCGTCGGCCACGGGCTGGTGATCCCCCGTGACGGCGGCGAGGGCGGCGTGCTGGTCGGGCTCGGCGACGCAGCTGATGGCCGCTTCCTGGACCGTGCGCATCGTCTCGGCGAGGCCCTTCGGCGTCACGAGGTAGCCGACCCGAACGCCCGTCATGGCGTAGGTCTTGCTCATCGAGAAGACGCTGAACACGCGGTCGTCGGTGTCGAGCGAGGCGAGGCTGACGTGCTTCGGCCCGTAGGTGAAGTACTCGTAGACCTCGTCGCTGATCACCCAGAGGTCGTGTCGGCGGGCGAAGTCCAGCAGGCGCTGCAGCGTCTCTTCGGGGTAGACGACGCCGAGCGGGTTCGACGGGCTGTTGACGATCAGGGCGCGGGTGCGGTCCCCCACGAGGTTCTCGAGCTCGTCGAGGTCGGGGTGGAAGTCGAGGTCGGGCGCCAGCGTGTACGGCACGGGCACGGCGTCGAGCATGTGGGCGTTCATCGTGAAGGTCGTGTAGCCGGGGTCCGGCACGAGGACCTCGTCACCCGCCGCGAGCAGCAGTCCCATCGTCTGGTGCAGGGCCTGCGTCCCGCCGACGGTGACCCAGACCTGCTCGAGGTCCACGTGCACGTCGTTCTCGCGGGCGAGCTTGGCCACGAGCGCCTCGCGCAGGGCGGGGATGCCACCGTTCGGCGTGTAGTCGGTGCGGTCGTCGGCCCAGGCGCGGCGCGCGGCGTCGGCGATGTGGCGGGCGACGGGCACGTCGGGCTCGCCCACCACGAGCATGTCGACGCCGTCCAGCTGGGCCGCCAGCTCGAACACCCGACGGATTCCGGACGCGGGCACGGTGGTCATGTGGGGCGCGAGCTGGGGCATGATGGCACGGTACTACGCACGACACGGCACGCCGTCGGGCCGACGCTCGTTGAGAGTCGGGCCTGCTGCTGGTAACGTTGCCTGTTGGCTTGCGCGTTACGTCTGCAGTGGCGGAACGCGATCGCAGCCGAGAGCCGCTCCGGTGGCCATCACCGGCGGCAGCACCGGGTCCACCGATTCACGTCGGTCGGACGCTCGGCTGGCGCACACCCGTCCGAGACACAGAATCCAGAAAGTAGTTCACGTGGCAAACATCAAGTCGCAGATCAAGCGCATCGGCACCAACAAGAAGGCCCAGGACCGCAACCGCGCCGTCAAGAGCGAGCTCAAGACCGCCGTCCGCGCCACCCGCGAGGCCATCGCTGCCGGCGACAAGGACAAGGCCACCTCGGCTCTGCTCCTCGCGTCGAAGAAGCTCGACAAGGCCGCCAGCAAGGGCGTCATCCACCAGAACCAGGCCGCGAACCGCAAATCGTCCATCGCGAAGCAGGTCGGCGCCCTCTAGGCTCCCCTCCCCCGAGCCCCCGGGTTCGACGACGAAGGCTCCGTCTCGATCGAGACGGGGCCTTCGTCGTACCCGGACGCCGGCGCGGCCGGCCGCCCTGACGGTCAGGAGGCGCGGTTCACGACAGCAGCGCACCGCGCGTCGAGATCATGGTCACCATCCGCTCGAGTGCGTACACGGGATCGCGTTCGGCGCCCTTGACGGCCGCGTCGGTCTCGGCGAGCAGTTCGATGCATCGGCCCAGCCCGTCCTCGGACCAGCCACGGAGGTCGCGTTGCGCCCGCTCGACCTGCCACGGGGCGAGCCCGAAGCGTGAGGCGAGTTGCCCCGAGCCACCGTACGAACCTTGCAGCTTGGCCATCGTGCGGATCTTCATCGCGAACGCCGCCACCACGGGCACGGGGTCGGCCCCGGTCGACAACGCGTGGCGCAGCAGCACGAGGGCCTCGCCCTGGTGGCCGGCGATGGCCGCGTCGGCCACCTTGAAGGCGTTCGTCTCGACCCGGCCCGAGTAGTACTTCTCGACGGTGGCCTCGGTGATCTCGGCCGCGGCGTCGCTGATCAACTGCTGGCAGGCGCTGGCGAGCTCGGCCAGGTCGTCGTTGAAGGCCGTGACGAGCGCCCGCAGGGCCCCTTGCGAGATGCGTCGTCGCTCGGCCGCGAACTCGGCGGCCGCGAACGCGAGCTTCTCGGTGTCTTTCTTGAGCTCGGCGCAGACGACCTCGAGGCCGCCGCCGGTGCCGCCCCGGACGGCGTCGAGCAGCTTCTTGCCGCGGACCCCGCCCCCGTGGCGCAGCACCAGGGTCGTGTCGTCGGCGGGCGTCTCGAGGTAGCGCAGCGTCTCGGTGAGGAACGCGTCGGTGCACTTCTCGACGTTCGAGACGCGGATGAGACGCGGCTCGGCGAAGAGCGACGGGCTCGCCAGGGTCACGAGTTCGCCGGGCTGGTAGTGGTCGGCCTCGAGGTCGTGCACCTCGAGGCTGGGGTCTTCGAAGGCGAGCTGGTCGCGCAGCTGGCGTGAGGCCCGATCGGCGAGGAACTGCTCGGGCCCGCTCACCAGCACGACGGCCGCGGGCCGGATTCTGTCCCACCCCACCTGGTCGATCGCGACCGAGGCCTTCTTCGCCGTCTTGCCACTCGCTCGCGCTGCCATGCTGCCTCTCGGACGTCGTCCCACGGACGCGGGGCCCGCCGCGCCACCTCCGATGCTAGAGGACGCCACCGACGTGCCCGACGTGTCGTCACGGTCCCGGGGCCCCGCGTGCTCCCGCCAGATCCGCAGGCCGACGTCGCCGTCCCCACGGTCGACGGGCGTCACCGCGGCCTGTCCGGCCTCGTCGCTGCGGACCACGACTCCCCCGCCGCGCCGGACCAGGTCGAGCGCGACGTCGGTCGGGTGCCCGTACGAGTTGTCGGCCCCGACGCCGATCAGCCCGACACGGGCCGCCACCCGCTCGTACAGCTCGGCGTGCTGGTCCGCCGACCCGTGGTGCGAGACCTTCACCACGTCGACGCGCCCGAGCCCCTCCTCACCGTCGGGCGACGAGGCCAGGCGGCGTTGCGCCGTCTCGCCGAGATCGCCCAGGGCCAGCAGCGAGAGGCATCCGATCCGGCAGGCCGCGCCGGGGTCGACGCGCAGCACGAGGCTGGCGTCGTTGCCCGCGGCGATGTCGGCAGGCGGCCAGAGCAGCCGCCACGTGATGTCGCCGAGGCGTCCCCGGGTGCCGACCCGCGCCTCCTGGACCTCGGCACCACCGTCGCGCAGCGCCGCCACGACCTCGGCGTCGTCGGAGCGCCCCACGGGCCCGACGAGAGTTGTGCCGACCCGACCGACCACGGAGTCGATCGCCCCGACGTGATCACGGTCGAAATGGGTGAGCACGAGCAGGTCGACGTGCCGGACGCCGAACGTCGAGAGGCATCGGTCGAGGGCGGCCCCGTCGTCGCCCACGTCGATCAAGGCGACGACGGGGCCGCTGCGCACGAGCACGGCATCGCCCTGTCCCACGTCGCACTGGGCGACGACCCAGTCGTCGGGTACGGAGGCGCGGGTCACCACGGTGTGCCCGCCCACCACGCCGACGGCCGCCACGAGCACGCTCACCAGCAGCGTCGCCGCCACGGCTCGCGTGCGCCCCCGGGCCCGGGCCACCACGGCCACGACGACGAGTGCCGTGACGCCGACCAGGGAGGCGACGCCGAGCGCCGAGGCGTCCCACCCGAGTCGCGTGCCCGGCCAGCTCGCCGCCGACCGGGCGACGGCCGCGACCCAGGACGACGGCAGCCACGAGGCCCAGGCGACGGCCGTGGCCGCCCCGGGCACCCAGGGCGCGAGCACGCAGACGACGAGTCCGCCCACGGTCGCCACCGGAGCCGCCGGGCCGGCGAGCACGTTCGCGACGACGCCGTGCAGGGCGATGCTCGGTTCGAGGGCGAGCAGCACGGGCTGGCAGGCGAGCTGCGCGGCCGCGGGCACGGCGAGGGCGGCCGCCACCGGCTCGGGCACGAGGCGCGCCAGCAGGGCGGTCAGCGGTCCGCCGAGCACGACCAGCCCCGACGTCGCGAGGACCGACAGGACGAAGGCGAGGTCGCGGGCCAACCACGGGTCGGTGAACAGCAGCCCGGCGACCGCCAGCGCGACGACGGGCACGCCGGCGATCGGTCGGGCGACGGCGAGGTGCACGAGGACGAGCACCGCCATGACGGTGGCCCGGACGATGCTCGGCTCGGGCGTGACGAGCACGACGAACGCGACGAGCACGACGACTGCCACCGCGAGCCGCAGCAACCGCGGCACCTTCAGCAGCGACCCGACGAGCATCACGAGGGCGACGAGCACCGCGCAGTTCGAGCCCGACACGGCCGTCAGGTGGCTGAGCGACGCCTGCCTCATGTCGTCGTCGAGATCGTCGGGCACACCCGACGTGTCGCCGATGGCGAGCCCGGGCAGCAGCGCCCCGCCGTCGCCCGGCAGGCCGGCGGCCACGGCGCGGAAGGCCGACCGGAGCCCGTTCGACCAGGCCGACGCCCGTCCGGGCTCGGCGCGGACGCCGAGCGGCTCGACCGCACGCCCCTCGAAGGCGACCGACTCGCCGTACCGCACCGGGGCCAGGACGAGCCGGGCGGAGACCCGCGCGCCGATCTCGACCGAGCCGCCACCGTCGACTCGAGCGCCGAACACCCGCACCGGCACTCGGTCGCCGAGCCCCACGGTCCCCGCGCCGACGTCGAGGCGGTCGACCGACATGGTCAGGACGTCGGCCCGCCCCTCGACCCGGTCGAGCAGTCGCCCCTCGACGGTGACCGCGTGCCCGACCGACGTCGTGAGCCCCGACGGGTGTCGGCGGTCGTCTCGCACCGCCGCCTGGCCGGTGAGTCCGGCGCACGCCCCGGCACTCAAGGCGACCACCAGCAGGACCTGCCCGGCGGCCAGGACGCCCACCCGCGCCACGACCACGAGTCCTATCGCGACGACGCAGACGACGAGGGCGACCGCCGTCACGACGGGCAGCAGCCCGGGCCGGGTCGAGCCGACCGCGAGCCCCACCCACGCCACGGCCACGGGCACCCCCAGCCGCAGGTCGAGCACGCGACCGGGCATCACACCCGCACCCGGTCTCGCAGCGACTCGAGCGTCTTCGGACCGATGCCCGGCACGCCGAGCAGGTCGTCGACGCTGCGGAAGCGCCCGTTCTCGTCGCGCCAGGACAGGATCGCGGCCGCGGTCGCCGGGCCCACACCGGGCAGCGTCTGCAACGCCGCGTCGTCCGCGAGGTTGAGGTCGACCGCTCCGCCACCGGCCGCCGCACCTCCCCCGGTCACCGGACCGCCCGCCGCCGGTCCACCCGCCGCCGCGTCACCACCGCCCGCCACCCCGTCGTCCGCGGTCTCACCCACGGCCGGCACCCGGAGCTGCTCGCCGTCGACGAGCACCCGCGCGAGGTTGACGGCCGCCTGGTCGGCCTCGGCAGTGAACCCGCCGGCCGCGGCGACCACGTCGACCACGCGGGCGCCGTGCGGCAGCTCGTACAGGCCGGGCGCCGCCACCCGGCCGTGCACGTGCACGAAGACGACCGAGGCACCCCCGGGAGGCGCGGTGCCGGACCCTGCGCCGGCCTCGGCCCCGGTGCTCGACTCGACGGTCACGAGCTCGTCCGCCGCGCCTCCTCGGGTGGCGAACGCCGACACGGCGACGCTCACCGCCAGCACGACGAAGAGCAGGACGACGACCGCACCGAGCCCCACGCGCCACCGCGGACCACCCGGCTCGGACGGATCGGCGGCGGTGCGGAAGCTGACGGTCATGACCCGTCACGGTACGAGCGGGCGTCCGCCCGCACGGACGACGACGGCCGCCCTGGGGAACCAGGACGGCCGTCGACGGGTGGGGACGAGACGCGTCCCGGGCGGCTACTTCACCGCGATGTTCACCAGGCGCGGCGCCCGCACGATGACGTTGACGATCTGCTTGTCACCGATCGCGCGCTGCACGGCCGCGGACTCGCGGGCCAGGGCCTCGAGCTCGTCGGAGCCGATCTTGGGCGAGACCTCGAGCCGGTCGCGCACCTTGCCGTTGACCTGGACGACCGCGGTGACGCTCGTCTCGACGAGCAGCGTCGGGTCGGCCTTGCGCCAGCCGTACGTGGCGAGGGCACCGCCGTCGTAGCCGAGCTTCTCCCACATCTCGGAGGCGGTGTAGGGAGCGAACAGCGACAGCCCCAGCGCGACGGTCTCGGTCGCCTCGCGCACGGCCGGGTCGGACGCGCCGGGACCCGAGTCGATCGCCTTGCGGACGGCGTTGGTGAGCTCCATCAGGCGGGCGACGACGACGTTGTACTTGAACGCCTCGCTGAGCCCAGGGGCCTCGGCGAGGAACCGGTGCGTCACGCGGCGCAGGGCCTGGTCGCCGTCGGCCCACACCACGTCGCGCGAGCTGTCGACGTCGCTCGCGAGACGGAACGCCCGGGCCAGGAACTTGGCCGAGCCCGCGGGCGAGACGTCGGCCCAGTCGATGTCGTCCTCGGGCGGGCCGGCGAAGGCCATGGTCAGGCGGATGGCGTCGACGCCGTGCTTGTCGATCTCGTCGGAGAGGCTGACGACGTTGCCCTTGCTCTTGCTCATCTTCGCGCCGTCCTGCAGCACCATGCCCTGGTTCAGCAGCGCACTGAAGGGCTCGGTGAAGTCGACGTGACCCAGGTCGAAGAGCACCTTGGTGATGAAGCGCGCGTAGAGCAGGTGCAGGATGGCGTGCTCGACGCCTCCGACGTACTGGTCGACCGGGGCCCACTTGCTGGCCTGGGCCGGGTCGAAGGCGCGGTCGGCGTCGGTCGGGTCGAGGAACCGCAGGAAGTACCACGAACTGTCGACGAAGGTGTCCATCGTGTCGGCGTCGCGGCGCGCCGGCGACCCGTCGCGCGGGTCGGGCACGTTCACCCAGTCCTCGGCCGCACCGAGCGGCGAGCTGCCCTTGGGCTTGAGGTCGAGCCCCTCGGTCGACGGCAGCCGGACCGGCAGCTCGTCGTAGGGCACCGGCACCTCGACGCCGTCGGCGCCGTGCACGATCGGGATGGGCGTGCCCCAGAAACGCTGGCGCGAGATCAGCCAGTCGCGCAGGCGGTACGTCTTGGCCGCCTTGCCGTCGCCGGAGGCCTCGAGCAGCTCGACGACGCGCTTGATCGCGTTCGACTTGCTGAGGCCGGTCAGGGCGCCCGAGTTCATCAGTCGACCGTCGCCGGTGAGGGCCACGCCGGTCTCTCGGGGGTTCAGGTCGGGCAGGTCGTCGGGCAGGATCGCCTGGCCGTCCTCGTCGAGCTCGAGCTTGGGGATCACGCCCGTGACGGGCGCGTTCGTGTCGACCACGACGCGCACCGGCAGGTCGTACTTGCGGGCGAAGTCGAGGTCGCGCTGGTCGTGAGCGGGCACGGCCATGACCGCGCCGTGGCCGTAGTCGGCCAGCACGTAGTCGGCGGCCCAGACCGGCATCGGGTCACCCGTGAGCGGGTTGACCGCGACCCGGCCGAGCGGCACGCCGGTCTTGGGGCGCTCGCTCGACTGGCGCTCGATCTCGGTCGCCTTCTGCACCTCGACGAGGTACTCGGCGAAGGTCGCCTTGACGTCTTCCGTCGCGTCGGCCACGAGCTCGGCGGCGAGGTCGGAGTCGGGGGCGACGACCATGAAGGTCGCGCCGTACAGGGTGTCGGGACGCGTGGTGAAGACCGTGACCTTCTCGTCACGGCCCTCGATCGTGAAGTGCACGTCGGCACCGATCGAGCGGCCGATCCAGTTGCGCTGCATGTTGAGCACCTTGGTCGGCCAGCGGCCCTCGAGCTGGTTGAGGTCGTCGAGCAGGCGGTCGGCGTAGTCGGTGATCTTGAAGTACCACTGCGTCAGCTTCTTCTTGACCACGACGGCACCCGACCGGTCGCTCGTGCCGTCGGGCAGCACCTGCTCGTTGGCGAGCACGGTCTGGTCGACCGGGTCCCAGTTGACCCAGCTGTCTTTCCGGTAAGCCAGGCCTTTCTTGTACATCTCGAGGAACAGCCACTGGTTCCACTTGTAGTACTCGGGGTCGCTCGTGTGCAGCACCCGGCTCCAGTCGAACGACGGGGCGTAGAGCTTCATGCTCTGCTTCTGCTGCGCGATGTTGGCGTAGGTCCACTCGCGGGGGTCGACGCCGCGCTTGATGGCCGCGTTCTCGGCGGGCAGCCCGAAGCTGTCCCAGCCGATCGGGTGCAGCACGTTGAAGCCCTGCTGGCGCCAGTACCGCGTCACCATGTCGCCGAGCGCGTACTGCTCGGCGTGACCCATGTGCAGGTCGCCCGAGGGGTACGGGAACATGTCGAGGATGTACTTGCGGGGGCGCTTGTCGTCGGGGTCGACGACGAACGGCTGCTCGGCGTCCCACCGGGCCTGCCACTTCTCTTGCAGGCGGGCGACGTCGTACTCGCGTTCGGGCACGCCGTCGTGGGGCGGGGTGGCCGGGGAGGCGTCGGTCGCGGTCGTGTCGTGCTCGTGTGCCACGGGGCTCTCATTCACTGCTGGCAGTCGGTGCGGTGGGTGCGGACCGCCCGCGCGAGGGCACGGCGACGTGCGCTGGGCTCAGCGATCCTCGCCAAGGCTACCGAACGGCGCGCCCCGTCACGACATGCGCACCGGGGCCCCGTCGGCGGCACGGACGCCGAGCACGGCGAGCAGGGCCGACGCCTTGAGCTCGACCTCGTCGCGTTCGTCGACCGGCACCGACGAGATGGTGATGCCGCCGCCGACGCCGACGCGCGCACCCGCCGGTCGCGCGGGCCGTCCCGCACCCGCCGCCCGGGCACCGTGCACCACGATCGAGCGGATGGTCATCGCGAGGCTCGCCGAGCCGTCCCGTCCGAGCCAGCCCGTCGCGCCCGAGTAGACCCCCCGGGGCGCCCCCTCGAGGTCGGCGAGCAGTTCGACGGCCCGACGTTTCGGCGCGCCGGTCATCGACCCGGCCGGGAAGGCCGCCTCGACGACGTCGGCCGCGGTGCACCCCGCCCCGAGACGGGCCCGCACCGTGCTGACGAGCTGGTGGACGTGCTCGTACGAGTGCACGGCGAGCAGTTCGGACACCTCGACCGTGCCGAGACGGGCCACCCGGGCGAGGTCGTTGCGGACCAGGTCGACGATCATGACGTTCTCGGCGCGCTCCTTGTCGCTCTCGACGAGTTCGCGCGCGAGCACCGTGTCGTCGGCGCCCGACCCGCGGCGTCGCGTGCCCTTGATCGGCGACGACGACACCCGGCCGTCGGTCGTCACCTCGACGAACGACTCGGGCGAGGCCCCGACGACGGCCACGTCGCCGATGCGCACGAACGACGCGTGCGGAGCCGGCGAGGACCGACGGAGGCGCGCGAAGGCCTCGAGCGCGTCCACCGGCCCGTCGACGTCGACCGCCGTCGTCAGGCAGAGCTGGTACGCCTCACCGTCCGCGATGGCCCGCCGACACCCCTCGATCAGGTCGAGGTACTCGTCGGGGCGGTGCCGCCAGCGGACCGCGGGCGAGGCGGAGCCCACCGAGGAGGCGCGGGTCGGCCCGGGCACCGGGGGCTCGGACGGCACGTCGGCCCACGTCTCGGCCACCGAGCGGCGCCACGGGTCGCCGGCCCGCGCGACGGCCTCGACCGAGCGTGCGGCGTGGTCGAAGACCAGGGCACGGTCGACGTCGAGCAGGGCGAGGTCGGCGGGGTCTCCGTCGGCGGCGACGGTCGAGGCGGTGGCCGCCGGGCGGTGCCCCTCGGTGGCGTCACGGTCCAGCAGTCGGCAGCCGAAGCCGTAGCCGAGCCAGCCCGCCCAGCCGAGCGGGTGGCTGTCGGGCTCGACGTCGGCCAGGTCGTCGCGCACCTCGTGCCAGAGCCGGTCGGCGCCACCGTCGCGGACGTCGCCCGTCCGGGCCGGGCCCCACCCGACGACGGACCGGCCCCGGGTGGCGCCCACCCCGGCGTCGCGCCAGACGACGTCGCCGGTCGCGGCCAGGTGCCGGACGACGGCCTCGGGGTCGCGCCACGGCAGGGAGGATCGGACGACCGCGGGGCGCATACCCTTGATCCTATGTTTGGAGCCCCGACCCGATGAGTGCCGAGCGGCCGGCAGGCGACGTGCTGCACGTCTGGCAGGGCGACGAGCTGACGACGCGCGGGGACGGAGCGACGGGCGAGGCCGACCCGCGCCTCCTGGTGGCCGACTCGTGGCTGGTCGACGACGGCTCGACGCTCGCGCTCGACGTGCACCGCGACCGGTTCGCCGGCTCGGTCGCCGAGGTGGCCGGGGGGCCCGACGCGGACGAGGTCTCGGCGTTCTGGACGGCGGCCGTGGGGGTCCTGCTCCGGACGGGCGCCTGGTTCCCGCGGGCCGAGCTCGTCGCCGGCGACGGAACCGACGACGACGGTCGCGCACGGCTGCGGCTGCGCCTCCGGCCCGCTCCCCCGCGCCGCCGATCGGTCGTCCTCGCGACGGCCGACCGTGACCCCCGCACGCAGCCCACGGTCAAGGGCCCCGACCTCGCGGCCCTCGGGTCGCTCGTGGCCGACGCCCGGTCCCGAGGGGCCGACGAGGCGGTGCTGCTCTCGCCCGAAGGGCACGTCGTCGAGGGCGCCTGGAGCTCGATCGTCTGGTGGCGCGGCGACGCCCTGTGCCTGCCGGCGGACGACCTGCCCCGCCTCCCGGGCGTGACGGTCCGCAGCCTGACGACGCTGGCCGCCGTCCTCGGAGTCGACGTGCTGCACGACCGCACCCGGCCGGACGAGCTCGACGGGTTCGAGGTGTGGAGCCTCAGCGCACTGCACGGCATCCGCATCGTCACCGGCTGGGTCGACGGCCCGGCCCCGGCCGAGGACCCCGGGCGCCTCGCGCTCTGGCGCGGCCGACTCGACCGCCTGCGACGACCGATCGGCGTCTGACCGCCGCCGGTCGACCGCCGCCCGACGACCGCGATCCGACGACCGCGGCGACGTCGAGCCGTCAGGCGTCGTCGTCGAGGGCGGCGTCGGGTTCGAGGTCGCCCTCGACCTCGACCTCGCTCAGGCGGCCCGCCTCGATGCGCACGCGACGCGTCACCAGCTCGGCCGGCACCTCGACGTGCGAGATCACGACGACCGTCGAACCGTCGTCGCGGGCCGTCGTGAGGACGTCGCGCACGAGCCGACGAGCGGTCTCGGGATCGAGTCCGGCGGTGGGCTCGTCGAGCACGAGCACCGGGAACCCCCGCAGGAGGGCACGGGCCAGTGAGATGCGCTGGGCCTGGCCGCCCGAGACGAGGACGCCCCGCTCGCCCACCGGTGCGTCGAGCCCGCCGCGCTCGGTGGCCCAGCGGCCCAGTCCGACGCGCTCCAGCACCGCGAGCAGGTCGTCGTCGGTGGCCGTGTCGCGGGCGAAGAGCAGGTTCTGCCGCAGGGACTCGTCGAAGAGGTAGGGCGTCTGTTCGATCAGGCCGACCGTGGCCCGGACGGCGGCCGGGGCGAGGGTCGCGGTGTCGACTCCCCCGACCTCGTAGCGACCCGTGTGCTCGACGAACCGGGCCAGCACCGAGGCCAGCGTGGTCTTGCCCGCGCCGCTCGGCCCCTCGACCACGAGCCGGTCGCCCACGGCCACATCGAGGTCGACGCCGCGGAGCGCGGGGCCGGCCGCCCCCGGCCACGTCGCCGAGACGCCGCGCAGACGCAGGGCGGGCGCGGGTGCCGACACGGCGGATCCGACCGATCGGACGAGCTCGACGGGGCCGGCGTCCGACCCTCCGGCGGCCTCGTCGTCGATGACGCCGGCCGGCACCTCGACCGGCACCGCCGACTCGACGCGGTCACCGCTCGCCCGGACGCGACGCCAGGCCAGCACGGCCGTCGGGACGGCTCCGACGACCTCGAAGACGGCGAGGGGCACGAGGGCGACCAAGGCGAAGGCCGGGCCGGTCAGCCCGCCCGAGGCGACGTCGGGCGCGACGACGGGGATCGTCGCGAGCACGGCGGCACCCGACAGCGCCGAGAGCACGGCGGCGACGACGCCCCCGGTCAGGGCCCGACGCGAGGAGGCGCGGCGCAGGTCGTCGTCGAGTCCCGCGACCCGGCCGAGCTGGCGGTCCACCGCCTCGAACGCGACGAGCACGTCGAGGTTCTGCACGAGGTCGACCACGGCGGCCGAGAGCGCCCCGCGCCGGTCGGCGAGGGTGCGCTCACTGCGGCGGGCGAGCCGGTCGGCGGCGACGCAGCCGACGACGAACGCGACGACGAGTGCGCCCGCCAGGACGACCGCCGCCGCCGGGGACACGAGGGCGACGCCGACGACCGCGACGACCGAGGTGAGTCCCGACACCACGAGCGGCTGCACGACCCGCAGGGGAAGGTCCTGCAGGGCGTCGACGTCGCCGACGACGCGCGCCAGCAGGTCGCCGCGATCCGTGCGGCCGAGGCCCGCCGGCGCGACGCGGATCAGGCGCCGGTAGAGCTCGGTGCGGACCACCGCCAGCTGGCGGAAGGCCGCGTCGTGGCTCGACAACCGTTCGAGGTAGCGGAAGACCGCCCGGGTCAGGGCGAAGGCGCGGACGCCGACGACGGCGAGCGAGAGGTAGAGGATCGGCGGCTGCTCGGCGGCCCGCGTGATGAGGTACGCCGACGCCGCGAGCAACGCCACCGCCGACAGGGCGCTGAGCGATCCGAAGACGATGCCGGGGGCGGCCCGGCGCGCACCGGGCTGGGCGGTGCGGAGCAACGAGCGGGTCACGAGAGACCTCCGATCGGGACGACGACGTCGGCGGCGTCGCTCACGGCGCGGCGGTGCGTGACGACGACCACGGCGACGCCCGAGGCCGCGATGCGACGGAGGCCCTCGACGACCCGGGCCTCGGTGACGCGGTCGAGCGCCGACGAGGGCTCGTCGACCAGCAGGAGGTGCGCCCCCACCCGGTCGAGCCGGTACAGCGCCCGGGCCACCGACACCCGCTGCGCCTGGCCGCCGGACAACCCCTGGCCGCCGGCCCCGAGCACGAGCGCCGGGTCGAGGCCGGCCGCGCCGGCCAGGTCGAGGGCACGCACGACGGCCTCGGTGTCGGGCTCACCCGCGTCGCCCAGGGCGACGTTCTCGGCGACCGTGCCGGACGACAGCATCGGTGACTGACCCGACCAGGCGATCTCGTGGCGGGCGGGGGCACGGCCCGACGAACGCCAGACCACCCGGCCCTCGCACGGTTCCAGCCCCAGCACCGCGTCGAGCAGGGTGGACTTCCCGGCACCGCTCGGGCCGACGACCGCGGTGACGCGACCCGTCTCGGCGACGAACGAGGTCTCGGCCAGCCGCACCGCGCCTCCTCGGCTCACCGAGACCCGGTCGACGACGAGCGCGTCGGTCTCGACGCGGGGCTCGGCCCGATCGGCGACGGTCGTCGACCCGGTCGGCCCGGTCGGCCCGGTCGCCCGGGGTGCGACGTCGCCCGGCTCGTCGTCCAGCAGCTCGAAGACGTCCTCCGCCGCCGCGACCCCGTCGGCCGCGGCGTGGTAGTTGGCTCCGACCTGGCGCAGGGGCAGGTAGGCCTCGGGGGTGAGCAGCAGCACGAACAGCCCGGCGGTCAGCCCCATCGACCCCTCGACGAGCCGGATGCCGATCGACACGGCGACGAGCGCGACCGACAACGACGCCGCGAGCTCGAGCACGAAGCCGCTGAGGAACGACACCCGCAGCACCTTGATCGTCTCGACCCGGTAGTCGTCGGTGAGGCGGCCGATCCGCTCGACCTGGCGCCGCTCACGACCGAACGCCTTGAGGGTCGACGCCCCGCCCACGGCGTCGGCGAACGACGAGGCGAGGTGCGTCAGGCGGTCCCACTGCCGGTTCTGGGCGGCACGGGTCGTCCACCCGATCAACACCATGAAGACGGGGATCAGCGGCAACGTCAGCACGACGATGAGGGCCGACAACCAGTCGTGCAGCGCCATGACGACGATCACCAGCGGCGTCGCGAGGGCCGTGAGCACCAGTTGCGGCAGGTAGCGCGCGAAGTACTCGTCGAGGGCGTCGAGCCCCGGGCCGACCAGGGTCGCGACGCGCGCCGAGGAGTGCCGGTCGACCCAGGAGCGCCCCCGGTCGGCGACCGCTCGGACCACCCGTGACCGCAGCTGGCTCTTGACCTGCGCCGCGGCCCGCGCTGCCGTCACCTCGAGCGCCCACGCCACGAGCGACCGCGCCGCCACCGAGACGCCGAGCCCCAGCAGGGCGGTCGACAGCCCGGAGGTGCTCCCCTCGACGACCTTGACCACGGCCGTCGTCGTGAACCAGGCCACGGCGACGATCGCGACCGTCTGCGCGAGGCCGAGCACCGCACCGAGCCCGAGGAACACCCGGGCGGCGGAGGCGTAGCGCAGGAGGCGCGGGTCGAGCGGCTTCACGGACGCCGGCTCAGTGCGCGGCCGGGATCGCCGCACGGGTGATCCGTTTGCGGAAGATCCAGTAGGTGAAGCCCTGGTAGCCGAGGATGAGCGGGACGAAGACGAGGGCGACCCAGCTCATGATGGTCAGGGTATAGGTGGAGCTCGACGCGTTGGCGATCGTGAGGCTGTTCGCCGGATCGTTGCTCGCCGGCATCACCCCGGGGAAGAGCGCCGCGAACAGGCTCGACACCGCCAGGGCGATCGTGACGGCCATGAGGCCGAAGGACCGCCCCTCACGGCCGCGGAGGTTCGCGACGAACGACGCGATCAGGGTGACGGCGGCCACGGCCGAGAGGGCGACCGACACGAGGGTCCCGTGCATCAGCGAGGTCAGGGCCAGGAAGGCCGCGGCGACGACGATCGTGACGACCCCGGCTCGGGTGGCGAGTCGCCTGGCCCGACCGCGGATCTCGCCCTCGGTCTTGAGCGTGACGAACACCACGCCGTGCGTGAAGAAGAGCAGCAGGGTCGTGAGGCCGCCCAGCAGGGCGTAGGGGTTGAGCAGGTCGAGCAGAGTCCCGGTGTAGTTGTGCCCCTCGTCGAGCGGCACGCCCTGCACGACGTTGGCGAAGACGAGGCCCCAGACGAACGCCGGCACGGCCGACCCGACGACGATCATGCGGTCGAAGCGGCGCTTCCAGGAGGACTCGGGGCGCTGGTGGCGGTACTCGAACGAGACGCCCCGAGCGATCAGGGCCAGCAGGATGAGCAGCATCAGGAGGTAGAAGCCGCTGAACAGCGTGGCGTACCACTCGGGGAAGGCGGCGAACAGGAACGCGCCGGCGACGATGACCCAGGTCTCGTTGAGATCCCAGACCGGGCCGATCGTGTTGATCAGCACACGCCGGTCGGTGTCGTCGCGCCCGAGGAAGGGCAGCGACATGCCGACCCCGAAGTCGAAGCCGTCGAGCACGAAGTAGCCGACGAAGAAGAAGCCGAGGATGACGAACCAGAGGGTGGGGAGGTCCATGGTCAGAGCCTTTCTCGCGTCGGTTCGGTGGGGGTCGTGGCCATCAGTAGACCGTGGCCTCGTGGCGGATCTCGCCCGAGACGGGGTCGGGCTCGGGGGCGTCGGCCGGCCCCTGCTGGGCGGCCCTGACGATGAGCTTGAACTCGACGACCGCCAGCGTGCCGTAGATCAGCGTGAAGGCGACGAGCGAGATGAGCACCGTCAGGCCGGTGACCCCGGGCGAGACGCCGTCCTCGGTCTTGAGCAGCCCGAAGACGAGCCAGGGCTGCCGTCCCATCTCGGTGAAGACCCAGCCGACGATCATGGCGAGGAGGGGCATCGGGTAGCTGAAGACCGCGGCCCGCCACACCCACTTGTTCTGCGGCAGGCGCCCCTTGCGGGTGATCCAGAGGCCGACGAGCGAGACGAGGACGCTGACCATGCCGAGGCCCATCATCCAGCGGAAGGACCAGTAGGTGACCCAGATGATCGGGGTGTAGTCGCCCGGACCGTAGAGCTGCACGTACTGCGCCTGCAGGTCGTTGATGCCCTCGACCGTGCCGTCGAACGTGTGCGTCGACAGGAACGACAGCAGGTACGGCACCCGGATGCTGAAGAGCTCGTGCACCCCGTCGGGCGTCCCCAGGGTGAAGATCGAGAACGAGGCGTCGGCCCCCGTGCTGGTCTTGTACAGCGCCTCCGCGGCCGCCATCTTCATGGGCTGGGTCTCGACCATGGCGAGGCCGAGCTGGTCGCCCGTGATGAAGGTGAGCGCGCCGGCGGCGACCATCGTCCAGAGACCGAACCGCAGGGCCGGCCGCATGGTCTCGAGGTGCTGGTTGCGCGACAGGTGCCAGGCGGCGACCGCGACGATGACCGCGGCCGAGACCATGAAGCAGGCGAAGATCGTGTGCGGGAACGCGGCGAGGGCCACCTTGTTGGTCAGCACCTCCCAGATGCTGGTGAGCTCGGCCCGACCCTTCTCCTCGTTGATGTCGTAGCCGACCGGATTCTGCATGAAGGCGTTCGCGGCGATGATGAAGTACGCCGAGAGGATGCTGCCGACGGTCGCGCCCCAGATGCTCAGCAGGTGCAGCTTCGGCGGCACCTTGTCCCAGCCGAAGATCCAGATGCCGATGAAGGTCGCCTCGAGGAAGAACGCGAGCAGGCCCTCGAGCGCGAGCGGGGCACCGAACACGTCGCCGACGAACCGCGAGTAGTCGGACCAGTTCATGCCGAACTGGAACTCCTGCACGATGCCGGTCACGACGCCCATGGCGAAGTTGATCAGGAAGATCTTGCCGAAGAACTGGGTCAGCTGCAGGTAGTGGATGCGGCCCGTGCGCACCCACGCCGTCTGGAAGACCGCCACCGTGAACGCCATGCCGATCGTGAGGGGCACGAACAGGAAGTGGTAGATCGTGGTGAGCCCGAACTGCCAGCGAGACAACAGCAGCGGGTCGAGCAGCTCGTTCATCGGGATGTGCCTTCTCCCTCGGATGGTGGTGGTGGTCGTGCGTCGCACCGTCGGGACGTGACGAGCATAGATCCACAGATAGACGACACCTGTCGCTTACGGCACCCGGGCGCCGTGCACTCGCTGTGAATAGGCTCGGCCGGGTGAACGACCTGCTGACGACCCTGCTCGACCTGGTGCAGTCCGTCGACCCCGTGCTGAGGACGGTGCTGGCCGGCGTCGCCATGGTGCTCGAGACCTCGGTGCTCCTCGGCCTGATCGTGCCGGGCGACACGGTGGCGATCGTGTCGGCGACGGCGGTGGCGTCACCGTTCGAGTTCGGGGCGCTCGTGGTCGCCCTCGTCCTGGGCGCCCTGGTGGGCGAGAGCGTCGGGTTCGCCCTCGGCCGCTTCTTCGGACCGAAGATCCGGGCGAGCGCGCTCGGCCGACGCCTCGGCGAGGCGAACTGGGTCCGGGCCGAGAACTACCTCGCCCGACGGGGCGGCATCGCCGTCTTCGTGTCGAGGTTCCTGCCGGTGCTGCACTCGCTGATCCCGCTGACCGTGGGCACGAGCCCCATGCGCTACCGGACGTTCCTCACCTGGACGGCCCCCGCGTGCGTCCTCTGGGCGCTCGCCTACGTCTCCGTCGGCGCCGCGGCGGCGGGCAGCTACCGCGAGCTCGCGGACGGCCTGCACCAGGCCGGCTACGTCTTCGTCGGCATCATCGCTGCGTTCGTCCTGCTGGTCGTCGTCGTGAAGAAGGTCCTGCACCGCCGCGAGGAGCGCCACATGGCGCACCCCGACGGGGACGCGGGCGACGAGGCCTCCTGACCCGCGCCTCCTCGCCTTCGCCCTCGGGGCGTGGCCCCGGACGACGGAGAGCCCCGTTCCGCGGACGGAACGGGGCTCTCGACGAGGGCGCCTAGCTGTCGAGCAGGCCCTTCTCGGTCAGGTAGTCCTTGGCGATGGTGGCCGAGGACTCCTTGTCGGTCTGGCTCTTCGAGTTGAGCTCCTGCAGGTCGGAGGCGCTCAGGACCGCGTCGACACCGTCGATGACGGCCTGTGCGTCCGAGTCGACCTTGTCGGACACGATCGGGACCACGTTCTGCGGCAGGATCATGTTCTCGGGGTCCTCGAGGGTGACGAGGTCGTTCTCGGCGATCAACGGGCTGGCCGTGTAGATGTCGGCCAGCTGGACGCTGCCGTCGGTGAGGGCCTTGACCGTCAGCGGGCCACCGCCGTCGTCGATCGGGGTCGAGGTGACGTCGACGCCGTAGATGCTCTTCAGGCCGGGAGGGCCGTAGGGGCGCTCGGCGTTCTCGGGCGGAGCACCCAGCGTCAGCGTGCCGGAGTAGTTCTTGAGATCGGCCAGGCTCGTGATGTCGTTCTCCTCGGAGAACTCCTTCGTCACGTTGTAGCTGTCCTGGTCGGACGCCGCGGCGGCCTTCAACGCGGTCAGACCGTCGGGCAGGGCGGCGGCGAGGGCCGTCTCGACCTCTTCGGGCGACTTCGCGGTCTCTTCTTTGTCGTAGTACTGCAGCAGGTTGCCGGTGTACTCGGGGAAGACGTCGATCTTGCCCGACTCGAGCTCGGGCAGGTACACCTCGCGCTGACCGATCTGGTACTGACGGTCGACCTTGTAGCCCTTGGCCTCGAGCGCCTGGGCGTAGAGCTCGGCGATGATCTCGTTCGAGTAGTACTGCTGCGAGCCGATGACGAGCGTGTCGCCGTCGCCCGACGCGGACGAATCGCCGGAGCTCAGCGGGTCGCTCGACGCGCACCCTGCCAGGGCCACCATGGCCCCGATCGCGACTGCGCCGAGAACGGTGAGCCGGCCCTTCTTGTTCGCTGTGATCACTGTGTGCCTTTCGTGAGGGGTGTTGCCGTGACCGCCCCGGGCCGGACGGCCTTGGAGCGGGTGTCGGAGGGGCGACCGGCCGTGACCCCGGCGGGGACGACGAGACGCTGGACGATCGAGAAGAGGACCTCGAGGACGACCGCGAGGGCGATGACGAGGATGGAGCCCGCCAGCATCTGGGTGTAGTCGTTCGATCGCAGGCCGCGGAAGATGTAGGTGCCGAGGCCCCCGGCCCCGACCACCGTGGCGATGGTCGCCGTGGCCACGACCTGCAGCGTGGCCGAACGGATGCCGCCGATCAGGAGGGGCAGCCCGAGGGGCACCTCGACCTTGGTGACGATCTGCCACTCGGTCATGCCGACCGCCCGGGCGGCGTCGATGGTCTTGCGATCCACGGCTTCGAAGCCCGAATAGGCACCGGCCAGCACCGAGGGGATCGCCAGGACGACGAAGGCGATCATCGGGGCGGTGATGCCGATCCCCACGAGGAGCGCCAGGAGGAAGACCAGCCCGACGGTCGGCAGCGCCCGGGCGCCACCGGTCAGGGCGACGGCCAGGGTCCGGCCACGACCCGTGTGCCCGATGAGGTAACCAGCCGGGACGGCGAGGACCGAAGCGATCACCACGGCGACGATCGTGTACCAGAGATGCTCGCCCAGCCTCGTCGGGACCCCGTCGGCACCGGAGAGGTGGGCAGGATCGGCGAGCCAGGCGAACGCGTCGAGAAAAAGGTTCACGGTGCCACGACCTTCTGGCGGGCCACGGTGGGCGTGCCCGCCCGTGTCGCGGACCGACCTCTCGTCCAGGGCATGAGAGCTCGTCCGAGCAGCACCAGCAGCCCGTCCAGGACCAGGGCCATGGCGATCGTGAGGACGATCCCGGCCACGATCTCGGCCATGATGTCGCGCTGCAGGCCGTCGTTGAAGAGCAGCCCGAGTCCGTTGATGCCGAGGATGCCGCCCACGGTCGCGAGGCTGATGGTACTGACCAGGACGACCCGGAGACCCGCGAGCAGCACGGGACCGGCCAAGGGGATCTCGACGCGCCAGAAGCGCTGCCACCCGGAGTATCCGACCGCCGTCGCGGACTGTCGGACGTCCGCCTCGACCGACTGCAGGCCGTCGGCGACGGACCGGACCATCAGGGCGATGCCGTAGAGCGTGAGTCCGATGATGAGGTTCGTGTTGCTTCGGATGCTGTACCCGATCAGACCGGGGAGCACGACGAGCAGCGCGAAGGACGGCACGGCGTAGAACAATCCGGCGACCGCCAGGACGATGCCGCGGAGACGCGTGTAGCGATTGGCCGCCCAGCCGATCGGCAGCGAGATGACGAACGCCAGGATGACCGGCGGCACGCTCAGGCCCAGGTGCACGATCGTCTTGTCGAGGATGTAGTCGCTGTTGGACCAGATCCAGTTCACGACGTCCGCCCACCTCGGACCGGTTCGGTCAGCACCCCGGCGGTGCGTCCGTCGCCGTCGACCACCACCTGACCGGTCGGGGTCTCTTCGACGTGCAACGCTCGCTTGCCCCGGTTGGCACCGATGAACTCGGCGACGAAGTCGGTCGCCGGCGCCGAGAGGATCTCGGCGGGAGTGCCCTGCTGGGCGATCTGGCCGCCCTTCTCGAGGATCACGACCTGATCGCCCAGGTAGAAGGCCTCGTCGATGTCGTGCGTGACGAAGACGACGGTCTTGTCGAGCTCGCGCTGCAACCGGATGAGCTCTTGCTGCAGGTCGGACCGGACGAGCGGGTCGACGGCACCGAAGGGCTCGTCCATCAGCAGGATGTTCGGGTCGACGGCGAGGCCGCGGGCGACGCCGACGCGCTGTTGCTGCCCGCCGGACAGCTGGCTCGGGTAGCGCTGGGCCAGGTCGCGGTCGAGCCCGACCGTGTCCATCAGCTCGAGGGCGCGGTCGCGGGCGACCTTCTTGGGCGTGCCCTTGAGCACGGGGACGGTGGCGATGTTGTCGACGACCTTGCGATGCGGCAGCAGGCCCGAGTTCTGCATGACGTAGCCGATGCCGCGGCGGAGTCGCACCGGCTCGAGGTCGCCGATGGACTCGCCGTCGATCTCGATGACGCCGGACGTCGGGTCGACCATGCGGTTGATCATCCGCAGGATCGTCGTCTTGCCGCACCCGCTGGACCCGACGAAGACCGTGGTCTTGCGGGACGGGATCACCAGGCTGAAGTCGTCGACCGCCAGGGTGCCGTCGGGGTACTGCTTCGTCACGGAACGGAACTCGATCATGGGTGGCTCATTCCTCGTGGGCAGCACGAATCGACACTTGCCAGGGCGTTCACCCAACCACAGATCTCGACGATGTGTCATCGACCCCGCCGGGGCCCATGACGCCGGCCGTCACACGGCCCGCGGGGTCAGTGCGCGCCGACGAGGGGCTCGAGGTAGCCCGTCAGCACCGCGCGGCACTGGCCGACGAAGCGGTCGTCACCCTCGGGGTCGTCGATGAAGGCGCGCGCCAGGAGGGCGTTCGCGATCTCGACCGCCACCTGGAGGCCCAACTCGAGTTCGTCGGTGCGCGTCACCGCGCAGTGCTCGACGAAGACCGCGAGCAACTGCTCGGCCAGCGGGCTCGTGTACTGGCGCGTCTCGGGCGTGCGCACGTCGGGAGCGTCGGCGAAGCGGATGGCGCGGAAGCCGGGCTCGCTGCGGTACATCTCGGCCTTGGCGTCGACGAAGAGGTCGACGGCACGACGCCAGTCGGTGACGGCGTCGTCGGACACGGCCTCGCCGACCCGGACGGTCAGGCGTTGGACCGACCGCAGGGCGAGGGCGTCGACGACGGCGATGCGGTCGGGGAAGTAGCGGTAGACCGTGCCGATCGAGGCACCTGCGCGCTCGGCGACCATCGCCGTGGTCAGACGCTCGTAGCCGATCTCGTCGATGATGGCCGCGGCCGCGTCGAGCAGCCCGGTGAGCCGCGCGGAACTGCGAGCCTGGACGGGCTCGTTCCTGAGCAGCGGTGAACCCCCGGGCAGTGCGTCATTGACGTCGGTGACGAGCAACGTTTCTCCGTTTCGTGGCGATGCCTCGACGGGGTCGGGCACGGTGCGATGACGTCGGAAGGGGACCGAGGTGTCGGTCACCGGATGTCGGCGGCTGCCACCAGAATGGATCGCATGTGCGGACGATTCGTGATGGCACGCGCCTCGAGCGACCTGGTGGCCCTGTTCGACGTCGATGTATCAGGAGACACTCTCCCAGAGCCTTCCTGGAATATCGCTCCGACTCGGCCGGTGAGTCTCCTGGTCGACGCGGCACCTCGGGGCGCCGACGCGGGTGGCCCGCCGGTCCGACGCCTCGCGTCGGCCCGCTGGGGTCTCGTGCCCGGCGGCTCGGCGGGTCCCGACTCCGGTCCCCCGCTGTTCAACGCACGATCCGAGTCGGCCGCCGAGAAACCCTCGTTCCGCGACGCCGTGATCTCGCGCCGTGGCCTGGTCCCGGCGACGGGCTGGTACGAGTGGCAGACCCTGCCCGACGGCTCGAAGCGCCCCGTCCTCGTGCGGCTGCCCGACGACGAGGTGGTCCTGTTCGGTGCGCTCTACGAGTGGTGGCGCGACCCGTCGGCCGAGGTCGGCGCCCCGTCTCGGTGGCTGCTGTCGACGACCGTGTTGACCCGCGCCTCCTCGGGTCCGGTGTCCGACGTGCACGACCGCATGCCGGTGCTCGTCGGCACCGACGTCATGGACGACTGGCTCGACCCCGAGACCGAGGGCGACGACGACCTGGTGCAGGGCATCGCGGGCCTCAGCGACGAGATCGCCGAGCGCCTGCTGCACCACGAGGTCGGCCCCGAGGTCGGCTCGTCGTCGGTCGACCACCCCGGTCTGCTCGCTCCCGTCGACTGACCCGCCCGTTCGACGACCCGTCGTGCGAGACTGAGCGGATGCCCGACACCCGCAAGGCACCGCCCGCCGCCGTCGAGCCCTTCCTCCACCGAGCGGCCCGCATCGAGAACTCGGTCCATCGCTTCCGCGAGAAGCGGGCCCGGCGTCGCGGACTCCTCCCCACGGTCGTGCCGTACACCGGCTACGGCGCCCCGGGATGGGCTCGGGTGCTGTCGCGCGTCCTGCTCACCCGGACGGGCACGCTGTCGGGCGTCGACCGCCTCAACGTCCGGGGGTGGCGCAGCTTCACGAGCGTGCCCGTCGAGAAGGCCCTGGTCGAGATCTCGCTCGGCGGTCGCGTCCAGCGCGTCCAGACCGACCGCGGCGGCGTGCTCGACGCTCGCATCGCCGTCGACCTCGAACCCGGCTGGCACGTCGCGACCCTGACCACCGAAGGGTCCGTGCCGGTCGAGGCGCCGATCTTCGTCATCGATCCGGAGGCGCGGTTCGGCATCGTCTCGGACATCGACGACACCGTGATGGTCACCTCGCTGCCCCGGCCGCTGCTCGCCGCCTGGAACACCTTCGTCCTCAACGAGCACGCCCGGCGCCCCGTGCCCGGCATGGCCGTGCTGTACGAACGCCTGAACGCGGCGAACCCCGGGTGCCCCGTCATCTACCTGTCGACGGGGGCCTGGAACGTGGCGCCGACGCTGTCCCGCTTCCTGTCCCGCAACCTGTACCCGAGCGGCGCGCTGCTGTTGACCGACTGGGGCCCCACCCACGACCGGATCTTCCGCAGCGGACGTCAGCACAAGCAGGAGTCCCTGCGCCGCCTGGCCGACGAGTTCCCCGAGCTCAAGTGGCTGCTCGTCGGCGACGACGGTCAGCACGACGAAGAGCTGTACGGGACCTTCCTGCACGACCACCCCGAGAACGTGGCCGCCGTGGCCATCCGCCAGCTGTCGCCCAGCGAGGCCGTGCTGGCCGGTGGCCGGTCGCGGTCGGAGCACGCCGAGGGCAGCGACGTGGTCTGGGTGTCGGCACCCGACGGTGCCGGCCTGTGGGAGCAACTCCTCGACAACGGCGTGATCGACTGACCCTGGTCGGTCGTGACGTTCCTGGAATAGTGGGATGATCCCGTTTTCTGAGTGATCATTGCTGTTATCGTGGTTAATCCCGTGATTGGAGCATCGTGTTCGACGACGATCAGACACCCCCCGCGAGTGCGCCCTCGCTCATCTCGACCGACGAGCGCGAACGCCAGGTCGGCGAACAGATCCGTCGCCTGAGGCTCGACCAGGGACTCGACCAGCTCGAACTCGCTCGACGGGCCGACCTGTCACCCAGCACGGTGCAGTCCCTCGAGGCCGGGCGGGGCAGCACGTTGCGCTCGCTCGTCCGCGTCCTGCGGGCCCTGGGCGCGGACGACGCCCTCGGGAACATCGCCCCGGCGAGCGCCGTCAGCCCGCTCGACCTGCTGCGGTCGTCGGGCGACGAGCCGCGACGTCGGGTGTACCGCCCGCGGGGTGCACGATCGTCGGGCGACGGCTCGTGAGCTGGGTCCCGGTCCGGGCGGTCGAGGTGACGGCGTGGGGCCTGCGGGTGGGGGCCGTGGCGCTGGACCCGGGGCTCGGGGCGTACGTCTTCGAGTACTACCCGGACTGGGTGGCTCGGGGCATCGAGCTGGCTCCGCTGACGATGCCGGTCCGCACCCGGCGGCATGTGTTCCCGCAGCTGCCCGAGGCGACGTTCCACCGGCTGCCCGCCGTGCTGGCGGACGCGATGCCGGACGACTTCGGCAACGCGGTGATCGACGCCTGGTTGGTGCGGCAGGGCGTGTCGCGGCAGCAGGTGAGCCCGCTGGACCGGTTGGCGTACATGGCGGACCGGGCCATGGGGGCGTTGGAGTTCCGGCCCTCGAGGGGGCCGCGCCAGCGGACGACGAGCGCGCTCGAGCTGAGCGCACTGGTCGAGGGGGCACGCAGCGTGCTGGACGCCAGCTTCAGCGACGACCACGAGACCGAGTCGGCGATCCGGTCCTTGATCCAGGTGGGGACGTCGGCGGGTGGGGCGCGGGCGAAGGCGGTGGTCGCGTGGAACCGTGGGACGGGTGAGATCCGGTCGGGTCAGTTGGCGGCGCCGGACGGGTTCGAGCACTGGTTGATCAAGTTGGACGGGTTGGGCCCGGACTCCGAGTTGGGGTCGGGCGGCCTGGCCGGTCGGGTCGAGTACGCGTACTCACTGATGGCGGGGGCGGCGGGGATCGACATGGCCGAGTGCCGGCTGCTCGACGAGAACGGGCGGTCGCACTTCATGACGCGTCGGTTCGACCGTCGGGTCGAGGGCAAGGCGCACGTCCTGACGCTGTGCGGGGCGGCCCATCTCGACTTCCGTCAGCGACAGGCGCACGACTACGGGCAGCTGTTCGACGTGGTCCGTCGCCTGGGGCTGGGCGACGAGGCGATGGCGCAGGCGTTCCGCCGGATGGTCTTCAACGTGCTGGCGGCCAACAACGACGACCACACGAAGAACTCGTCGTTCCTGCTGGCGGGGCCCGGGGCGTCGTGGGGACTGTCGCCCGCGTACGACGTGACGTTCGCGCACAACCCGACCGGGCGGTGGACGTACCAGCACCTCATGGGGGTGGACGGTGTCTACCGCGACGTCTCGCGGGCCGACGTGATGCGTCTGGCCGACCGCTTCCTGGTGCGGGACGCGTCGGGCATCGTCGACGAGGTGCGTGACGCGGTGCGGCGGTGGCGGTCGTTCGCCGACGAGGCCGGCCTGCCCCGCGAGGCGGTCGACCACGTCGAGGAGGCGCTGCCCCGCTGGTGAGGCCGCGCGCGTCCCCGGCGCCTCGGCTTCCCGCCCACAGAGGGGGTGGCCGATGTCGGTGGGGGTTCGTAGACTCCGTTCGAACACACATTCGAACGAGAGGTCGGCAGATGAGGGTGGACGAGAAGGTCCCGGTCGAGACGACCGCCGACGGGGCGCCCCTGCGCTTCGAGTGGCGGGGGGTCGTGTACGGCGTCGTCAGCTCGCCCGAGCTCTGGGTCACACGCACCGACTGGTGGCGGTCGGCGACCCGGGCGCCGCGCGGGGCGAGCGCACACCTGCTCGAGATGACGGTCTGGCGGGTCGACGCGGTGCCGCTCACCGACGGCGCCCACCGGGTCGACGGCACCTTCGACCTGGCGCTCGACGGCCGGGGCGACTCGTGGTTGCTGCTCGGGGTGTTCGACGACCGGGTCGAGCAGCAGCTCTTCGCCTGACCCCCGGCGGCGACACCCGGGGCCGTGCCACCGGGGCGGTGCTACCGGGGCGGTGCTACCGGGGCGGTGCCACCGGGAATGGCCCTCGTGCCACACTCGTTGCAGCACCAGGCGCCCTGCGCCTCGGGGACGCCGTGGTCCCGCACCACCCGCCTCCCCGACCGAAGAGAGCCTCCCGATGAATCCGTTGCTGTGGTTGTTCGACGCCCAGTTGCACATCGGCGACCAGACGATCCTCTGGCGCGAGGTGGTGGGCAACGTCTTCGGTCTGCTGAGCGCCCTCGGCGGCATGCGACGCAAGGTCTGGGCCTGGCCGATCGGCATCGTGGGCAACGCGCTGCTGTTCACCGTCTTCCTCGGCGCGGTGTTCGACACCCCGAACCCGGTGAACCTGCTCGGGCAGGCCGCGCGCCAGGTGATGTTCATCGTCGTGTCGATCTACGGCTGGTACCGCTGGAAACACGCCGGCGACACCGGCGGCGTGGCCGTCGAGCCCCGCTGGGCGGGGTGGAAGAACCGGGTGCTGATCGTCGTCGGCCTGGTCGGCGGCACCGCCCTGCTGACTCCCGTCTTCCGCCTGCTGGGGTCGTACGAACCCGTCTGGGCCGACGCCTGGATCTTCACGGGGTCGCTCCTCGCCACCTACGGCATGGCCAAGGGCTGGGTCGAGTTCTGGTTGATCTGGGTCGCGGTCGACCTCGTCGGCACTCCCCTGCTGTTCAGCGCCGGCTACTACGCGTCGGCGTTCATGTACGTCTTCTACGGCGCCTTCACGCTCGCGGGGTTCGTCGTCTGGGCTCGCACCCGGCGACAGAAGCCCAAGGTCGAGACGCTCTGGCCCGACCCGACGCTGCAACGTTGACCCCGGCCCGGCCCGGCCCGACCCGGCCACGCTGACCCCGACCGGAGGCGCGCTGGTTTGATGAGCGCATGCCCCTGCCCATCGAGAACTACGCACTGATCGGCGACCTGCACACCGGATGCCTCGTGGGCTCCGACGGCAGCATCGACTGGCTCTGCCTCCCCCGCTTCGACTCCGCCTCGACGTTCGGCGCCCTGCTCGGCGACCACGACGCCGGCCGGTGGCTCGTGGCCCCCTCCGACGCCGACGCCACCTCGACCCGGCGCTACGTGGACGACACCTTCGTGCTCGTCACCCGCTGGACGACGCCCACCGGCGTGGTCGAGGTCACCGACCTCATGCCCTACGGCGATCGGCGGGCCGACGTCGTCCGCCGGGTGACCGGCGTCTCGGGCACCGTCTCGATGCACGTCGACCTCGCGATCCGCTTCGGCTACGGCACGGCGGTCCCCTGGGTGCGGCAGGCCCCCGAGGGCGACGGCACCGCGCTCGTCGCCACGGCCGGGCCCGACGCCGTCGTCGTCCGTGGCCCCCGGCTCACGGCCACCGACCACACGCACGAGGCCACGTTCGACGTCCCCGCCGGCGAGACGGTCGACCTCAGCCTCACCTGGTACCCGTCGCACCGCGAACCGCCGACCGCCGTGGACGTCTCCGCCCGCATCGACGAGACCGTCACCTGGTGGCAGGACTGGTCGTCACGGTCCTCGGCACCCGAGGTCTACACCCGCGAGGTGCACCGATCACTGCTGATCCTGCGGGCCCTGACCAACGAGGACACCGGAGGCATCGTCGCCGCCGCGACCACGAGCCTGCCCGAGCAGTTCGGCGGCTCGCGCAACTGGGACTACCGCTACGTGTGGCTGCGCGACGCGTCCATGACGCTCCAGGCGCTCATCCTGCACGGCTACGCGGAGGAGGCCGACCGGTGGCGCGGCTGGCTGCTGCGGGCCATCGCCGGAGACCCCGCGGACGTGCAGATCATGTACGGCCTGGCCGGCGAACGGTACCTCCACGAGAGCGAACTCGAGCAGCTGACCGGTTACGACGGCGCCTCGCCGGTGCGGATCGGGAACGCCGCGTACAAGCAGTACCAGGGCGACATCTTCGGCGAGGTGATGGTCGCCCTGCACGAGGCCCGGCTGCTCGGCGTCGAGGAGAGCGAGTACTCGTGGCCCCTGCAGCGTGCCCTCGTGCAGTACGTCGAGGACAACTGGACCCGGCCCGACAACGGCATCTGGGAGATCCGGGGCGAGCTGCAGCACTTCACGCACTCGCGGGTGATGATCTGGGCCGCCCTCGACCGTGCGATCCAGGGGGTCGAGCAGTTCGACCTCGACGGCCCGCTCGATCGCTGGCGAGGTCTGCGCGACGAGGTGCGCACCGAGATCGAGACCCGCGGCTGGAACGCCGACCGCGCCTCCTTCACCCAGCACTACGGCACGACCGAGGTCGACGCGTCCCTGCTGCAGCTGTCGCAGGTCGGCTTCGTCGCCGCCGACGACCCCCGCATGCTCGGCACCGTCGCCGCCATCGAGCACGACCTGCTGCAGGACGGCCTGCTCATGCGCTACCGCACCGAGAGCGGCGTCGACGGCCTCGACGGAGCCGAGAACCCCTTCCTGACCTGCTCGTTCTGGCTGGCCGAGCAGTACGCCGCCTCGGGACGCGTCGACGACGCCGTCACCCTGATGGACCGCCTGGTCGGCTACTGCAACGACGTCGGCATGCTCTCGGAGGAGATCGAGGTCGCCACGGGACGACACGTCGGCAACACCCCGCAGGCGCTCTCGCACCTGGCTCTCGTGCGCGCGGCGGACGCGATCTCGCGCGCGAAGGCCGCGACGACGGCGTAGGTGCCCGACACGGCGACGGCCGCCCTGCTCTGACGAGCGGGGCGGCCGTGGACGGTGAGGCGGAGGATCAGGCGGGCCAGTCCTTCGGGCCGGTCGAACCGGCGGCGTAGGTGTCGAGGGGCACCTGGTCGGCCTTCCAGGCCTCGATCACGGGGGCGACGATCGCCCAGCAGCGCTCGGCCACGTCGCCGCGGATCGAGAGCGTCGGGTCGTCGTGGAAGATGCCGCTCAGCACCTCGCCGTAGGGCGTGAGCTCGGGCTTGCCCAGGGTGACCGACATCGTCGACTTCTCGAGGTCGAAGGGGTTGCCGGAGCCGTTGGTCGTGACGCCGAGCTCCATCGTCTCGGGGCTGATCTCGATGCGCAGCGTGTCGGGCGTCGACGAGCCGTTGAGGCCCTCGGGCAGCGCCGGGACCGGCTTGAAGGTGATGAGCACCTCTTTGCGGATCTTGGTCATGCCCTTGCCCGAGCGCAGGATGAACGGGACGCCGGCCCAGCGACGGGTCTTGACCTCGAACTCGACCTCGGCGAGGGTCTCGGTCTGGCGGTCGTTGTCGACGCCGTCCTCGTCGGCGTACGCGGGGACGTCCTTGCCGTCGATGGTGCCGGCCGCGTACTGGGCACGTCGGCTCGAGGCGACCGGGTCGGCGTCCTTGACCCACGTGGCCCGCAGGACGCGAGCGATCTCGCTGCGCAGCTCGACCGAGTCGATGCTCGACGGGGCGTCCATCGCGATGACGGCGAGCACCTGCAGCAGGTGGCTCTGGATCATGTCGATCAGCGCGCCGGCCTTGTCGTAGTACTGGGCGCGACCCTCGAGGCCGAGGACCTCGTCGTAGAAGATCTCGACCTTCTCGATGTTCTCGCTGTTCCAGACCGGCTCGAACAGGCGGTTGGCGAAGCGCAGGCCGATCATGTTGAGGACCGTGGCACGACCGAGGAAGTGGTCGGTGCGGTGGATGCGCTCTTCGGGGACGATCTTGAGCAGCTCGGCGTTCAGCTCGCGAGCGCTCTCTTCGTCCGAGCCGAACGGCTTCTCGAGGGCGAGACGCAGACCGTCGGGCAGGTCGATCTCGGCGAGCGCCTGGATCACCTTGGTGCTGATCGCGGGCGGCAGGGCGAAGTACATCACCGGGGTGCCCTCGCTGGCCTCGAACAGGGCCTTCAGGTGCTCGACCGTGGTCGGGTCGCCCTGGATGTAGCGGCTCGACGCCAGCGTCTTCTTGGCGAGGTCGCTGCCGGCGTCGCCGTTGAAGGCGGTCTTGACGACGTCGCCCCATTCTTCGGGGCTGCGCTCGCTGCGGCCGGTGCCGATGAGCTGGACGTCGACGCCGCGGTCGCTCTTGAGCAGGCTCGCGAGGCCGGGGAGCAGCAGACGCTCGGTGAGGTCTCCGCTGGCTCCGAGGATGATGAGGGTGGTGGTGTCTGTCACAGTGCAGCTTTCATGGGAGGGCGGCGATCGTGTCGTCGCTGGTCGATCAGGCGGCGGGGGTTCTCGGGGCCACGGGAGTCAACGCACAGGGGGGACGGGCATTCCCGTCGACCGCCCCGGCCGCGGAGGGCGCGGGTCGCGTCTCGGCGCCGGTGCCCGGTCAACCGTACTGCTCCCCGGGGGTGAGCGCCGTATCGGGGTCAGCGGGCGGGGTCGGCGTCGCCGTCCTGAACGGTGTCGTGCGGGGCGGTGTCGCGGGGCGCGCTGTCGTCGTCGACCGGCCCCGTGCTGTCGGTGCCGCCCACCCGACCGCCGGTGTCGTCGTCGTCGGCCGCGCGCGCCTCCTCGGCGGCGTCGTCCTCGGGGCGGGGTGCCGTGGTGTCGTCGGGGTCGAGCGCGGCGATGATGCGCCCGAGCGAGACGGCGATGGAGACGCCGCCGCTCGTGTCGGTGGTCGGGCGGTCGCGGTGGCGGTCGACGGCGTCCCAGAGGTCGGCGACGCGGCGCCGGGCGTCGGTGAACGCGTCGACGTCCTCGGCACCGTGGCGCCGGATCACGGTGGCGACGCCGTGCACGGCGTGGGCGACGTCGGGCGCGAGGTCGTCGGGCATGCCGATCTGGCGGCCGATCCGACGGCCGAGGATGCCCGAGACCTCGGCGACGTCCTGGAGGTGGAACGAGACGCGCTCGTACGTGGCGAGGTCGGCGTACTCCTGCCCGAGGTCGCGGCGGCGGAGCATCCACCGCGGGTTCAGGTGCCGGGACTCGTCGGCGTACGCGACGGTCTCGCGCACGCGGCGGAGGGTGCTCGGCAGGACGCCCACGCGACGCTCCCACTCGTCGCCCTCGAGGGGCCAGGGCGTCTCGAAGACGCCGGCGATCTCGTCGGCCCGGTCGGCGAGCGAGTCCTTGACCCGGGTGAGGCGCGCCTCGGCCCGCGAGGCGTACAGCGGCGGCACGAGCACCAGGTTGACCACGACGCCGACGACGACGCCGACCCCGATCTGGACGATGTAGCCCAGCGAGTACGCCTCGGCGTTCGCGCCGCCGAGCAGCAGGACGAAGAGCCCGGCCGTCAGCACCCAGTCACGACCGGCACCGAGCCAGCGGATGCCCGCCACGAGCACGCCGACCCCGACGACGAGTGCCACGGCGAGCACCCCGGGCTGGCCGTCCTGCAGCGCGAAGACCGCCGTGGCGAGGCCGATGCCGACGACCAGGCCGAGCAGCACCTGGAACCCCTGACGCAGCGAGCTCTTGATCGTCGGGTACATCGCGATCACGGCGCCGAGCGGCGCGTAGTAGGGGTAGTCGGCCGCGACGCCGGGCACCCGCGGCGCGATCCAGTAGGCGAGGGCCGCGGCGAGCGCCGTCTTCACGGCGAGCAGGAGGCGCGGCTGGGCCAGGAGGACACGGGTCCAGTGGGTCGCGGTGCGGGCGTCGCGACGCAGGGCGGCCCGGCGATCGGGCGGGGTGGGGCGTCGATCGGGTGGGGTGGAGCGTCGATCGGGCATGCCCCGATGATGACAGGCCGCGGGAGGCCACGGGTGGGCCCGGCGGTGGGACGGCACGATCGGAGCGACGTACACTGGTCGAACACCTGTTCGAACGACCCGGCCGGGGGTTCAGCAGCCCGAGGTACCGACCATGAGCTTCACCCACCTGCGCGTCGCGTCGGCGTTCAGCGCCCACCACGGCACGGCGCACCCGAAGGCGCTCGTCGACGCCGCCGTCGCGGCGGGTGCCGACGCGGCGGCGATCACCGACCGTGACGGGCTGTACGGGGCGATCCGGCACGTCGGGGCCTGCCGGACGGCGGGCGTCGACCCGATCGTCGGGGTCGAGCTGGGCTGCCGGGACGACCGCGAGGGGGTCGTGGGCGGTGGTGCGGACGGCGGGGGTCCCGACGGAGCCGGCGGGGGTCCCGACGGAGCCGGCGGGGTCGACCGCATCGTGGTGCTGGCGCACGGGGCGCGGGGCGGCGGGCCGGCGAAGGCGGGGTGGGCGGCGCTGTGTCGGCTGATCAGCGCGTCGCACGGTCGGGCCACCCGTCGTGCCAGCGGCAGTGCCAACAGCGTGGCGACCATCGCCCGGTCCCGGGTGCGGGGCTTCGTCCAGGGCGAGACCGAGCCGGCGGCGACCGTGCTGCTGGGGCCCGACTCCGACGTGGGACGGCTGGTCCAGGCGGGGCGACACACCGAGGCCGCGGCGTCACTCGCCGACTGGGCGGCGACGCTGCCGGGCGGCGTGGTGGTCGAGGTGGTCTGCCATCTGACCGAGCCGGGTGAGAGCCGCAGCATCCGGCACGCGGCACGCATGCTCGAGCTCGCGGACCACGTCGGGGTGCCGGCCGTGCTCACGAACGCCGTGCGGTACCTCGATCCCGACGAGGCCGTCACGGCCGACGTGCTCGACTCCGCCGGCCACCTGGCCGCGCTCGGCTCGTTCCGGCCGCAGCCGAACGCCCAGGCGTACCTCAAGGGCCCCGCCGACATGCGCCGGCTGGCCCGTCTGGTGAGCGACGCCTCGTCGTTGCCCCGCAGCGCCGGCGACGAGATGCTCGCCGCGACCGAGCGCCTGGCCGACCGGTGCCGCCTCGACCCCGTCGCCGACCTCGGCTGGGGCCGCCCGAAGGTGCCCGAGCTCAGTGCGATCGGCGTCGACGGCGACCCCGACCAGGCGCTGTTCCGGCAGGCCCAGGCCGGTGTCACCGAACGCTTCGGCGACGCCGACCGGGCCCTGCGCGACAAGGTCGAAGACCGCATGCGCTACGAGCTCGGCATCATCACCGGGTTCGGCTTCGCCGGGTACTTCCTCACCGTGGCCGACGTCTCGGCGCTGATGCGCGACCTGCGGGTGCGCAACGCGGCGCGGGGTTCCGGTGCCGGCAGCCTCGTCACCTACCTGCTGCGCATCTCGAACGTCGACCCGATCGAGCACGACCTGCTGTTCGAGAGGTTCCTCGGCAACAAGCGCGAGACCCTGCCCGACATCGACATCGACGTCGAGGCGGCCCGGCGGCACGAGGTCTACCGGGCGATCTTCGACCGGTACGGCAGCAACCGGGTCACGCTCATGTCGATGCAGTCGACGTACCGCGGGCGCGGTGCGGTGCGTGACGCCGGTCTCGCACTGGGGCTCGACGACGAGCAGATCGACCTCGTGGCCAAGAACGTCTGGCGGTCGAACGCCCGCGACCTGCGCACCGCGATGGCCGAGAAACCCGAAATGCGCGAGATCGCCGAGCTGGCCCGCAGCAACGACCAGATCGACCTGCTCGTCGACCTCAGCGAACGGCTCGACCGTCTGCCCCGACACATCTCGATGCACCCGTGCGGGGTGATCCTCGGCGACTCCGACCTGCTCAGCACGACCCCCGTCCAGCCGAGCGGCATCGGCCTGCCGATGAGCCAGTTCGACAAGTACGACATGAACGACGCCGGCCTGCTCAAGCTCGACGTCCTCGGCGTCCGCATGCAGAGCTCGCTCGCCTACGCCCTCGACGAGATCGAGCGCGTGAACGGCCCGCGTGCCGCCCTGGCCGGTGCCCTGCCGGTCGACGTGCCCTACGTGAACCGTCAGGGTCGCATCGAGCTCGACGAGATCCCCCACGACGACGAACCCACCTTCGAGGCGATCCGCACCACGCACACGCTCGGCATGTTCCAGATCGAGAGCCCCGGGCAGCGCGAGCTGATCGGCAAGATGCAGCCCGACCGCTACGAAGACCTGATCGCCGACATCTCGCTGTTCCGCCCCGGCCCGATGAAGGGCAACATGATCGCGCCGTTCCTCGACACCAAGCACGGGTTCCAGCAGCCCGACTACCTGCACCCGAGCTTCGCGTCGTTCCTCGACGACAGCTACGGGGTGGTCATCTACCACGAGCACGTGCTGCGCATCCTCGAGGCGACGATGCAGGTGTCGCTCGCCGAGGCCGACGAGATCCGACGGCACATGGGCAAGGGCGACGACGACGCGCTCGAGGCCACCTTCCGCGAGCGCACCCGGGGCAACCTCGACCCCGCGACCGGGCGGCGACGCTTCGACGACGCCGCGGTCGACCGGATCTGGGCCGCGCTCAAGGGGTTCGGGTCGTTCGGTTTCTGCAAGGCCCACGGGGCCGCGTTCGCCCTGCCGACCTACCAGAGCGCCTGGCTGAAGACCCACTACCCGGCCGAGTTCCTGGCCGGCATCCTCACCCACGATCCCGGCATGTACCCGAAACGGCTGCTGCTGACCGAGGCGCGACGCATGGGCGTCCCCGTGCTGCCGCTCGACGTCAACGCCTCGACCGACGTCTACCGGGTCGAGCGCCTGCGACCGCCGGCGACCCCGATCGCGCCGACCCGCGTGGGCGACCTCGGGCTGCGGCTGTCGCTCGCCGACGTGCACGGAATCAGCGACGCCGAGCTGGCCCGGGTGGTCGTGAACCGTCCCTACGACTCGATCACCGACTTCTGGCAGCGGGCGACGCCGTCCCGGTCGCTGTTCGAGCGCCTGGCGCAGGTCGGAGCACTCGACTCGGTCGCCGGGCCCGGCCGCACCCGCGGCGACGTCCTGGCCCGGGTGCGGGCGCTCACCGGCCGGTCGTCGCGCCCCAAGGCGACCGACGTCGAGAACCAGCTCGACTTCTCGATCGACGACTCCGACACGGTGCCGACCGGCACGCCCGACGTCGACGCCCGGCAGCGGGTCGCCGACGAGCTCGACATCCTGTCGATGGAGGTCAGCGAGCACGTGATCGAGAGCTACCGGCCCATGCTCGACGACCTGGGCGTGGTGCGCGCCGCCGACCTGCGCGACCACTGGAACGGCACGACCGTGCTCGTGGCGGGCATCCGCATCGCGACCCAGACCCCGCCGATGCGCAGCGGCAAGCGCGTGGTCTTCATCAGCCTCGACGACGGGAGCGGCTGCTCCGACTCCACCTTCTTCGAGGAGGCGCAGGCCCGCGCCGGCTCCCTGCTGTTCGGCACGCAGCTGATGGTGATCCAGGGGCGCACGCGTCGCACCGGCGAGCGCGGCATCTCGCTCGAGGCCGAGAACGCGTGGGACCTCAAGGCGATGTGGCGCGACTGGAACGCGACCCGCGCCTCCTCGTCCCTGGCCGTCGGCAATTCCTGACCCCTGTCGCCACCCCGCCCGCCGGGCCCACCGATCGCCCGCACGCGTCGCAGCAGCCAGGAATTGCCGACGCCGCGTGCGTAGGGTGGCGCCATGAGCGATCAGCAGGCCAAGGGAAGCTACGTCGAGCCGGGCCAGGAGTACACCCGCGACACCAACTACATCGAGGACCGCATCACCCGCGACGCCGTCGACGGTTGGCCGGTCGAGTCCGGCCGCTACCGCCTCGTGGCCGCCCGGGCGTGCCCGTGGGCGAACCGCAGCGTCATCTCGCGACGCCTGCTGGGGCTCGAGGACGCGATCTCGCTCGGCCTGCCCGGCCCCACGCACGACGCCCGCAGCTGGACCTTCGACCTCGACCCCGACGGTCGTGACCCCGTCCTCGGCATCGAGCGCCTCCAAGAGGCGTTCTTCGCCCGCACCCCCGACTACCCGCGCGGCATCACCGTGCCGGCGGTCGTCGACGTGCCGAGCGGCAAGGTCGTCACGAACGACTTCCCGCAGATCACGCTCGACTTCGCGACCGAGTGGACAGAGTTCCACCGCGAGGGCGCCCCCGACCTCTACCCCGAGGCCCTGCGCGGCGAGATCGACGAGGTGAACGCCGTGGTCTTCCGCGACGTGAACAACGGCGTCTACCGTGCCGGTTTCGCGGGGTCGCAGAAGAGCTACGAGCGGGCCTACCGCACCCTGTTCCAGCGCCTCGACTGGTTGTCCGAGCGTCTCGCCGGGCAGCGGTACCTGGTCGGTGACACCATCACCGAGGCCGACATCCGACTGTTCACGACGCTCGCCCGGTTCGACGCGGTCTACCACGGGCACTTCAAGTGCAACCGGAACAAGCTGGCCGAGATGCCGGTGCTCTGGGCCTACGCCCGTGACCTGTTCCAGACCCCCGGGTTCGGCGACACGATCGACTTCGACCAGATCAAGGCGCACTACTACGTCGTGCACTCCGACATCAACCCGACGGGCATCGTCCCGGTCGGGCCGGACGCCTCGGGCTGGCTCACCGAGCACGGGCGCGAGCAGCTCGGCGGCCGTCCGTTCGGCGACGGGACTCCCCCGGCACCGCCTCGTGCGGGCGAAGAGGTGCCGCCGCTCGTCGCGGCCTGAGGCGCCGCCGCATGCTCGATCCCTCCGACCGGTTGCGCGTCACACGCGACGAGGCGCAGGCGCTGGCCGCGCGACTGCTCGGAGACATGGAGGCGGTGGCCACGGCCCGCGAGGGAGCCAACGTCGACGACGAGCACGACCCCGAGGGATCGACGATCGCCTACGAGCGATCGCAGCTCGACGCCGTCCGACGGTCGGCCCTCGATCGTGCCGCCGATGCCGAGGCCGCCCTGGCCCGGCTCGCCCACGGCACCTTCGGCCGCTGCGAGCGCTGCTCGGCGCGGATCGGCGAAGCCCGGCTCGAGGCGCGACCCACCGCCCGGCTCTGCATCGACTGCGCGAGCTGACCCGCGCCTCCTGCCGTCGACGCCTTTCCTGCCGCGAACGGCGCGTCCCGCCGCGAACGGCGCGTCCTGCCGCGAACGGCGCGTCCTGCCGTCGCCGGGGCGTCAGCCCCAGATCCGCGCGATCTGCTCGTCGAGGAAGGTCTCGAACCAGGCGTCGCGATCGGTGACGACGTTGGTGAGGTGCCCGAAGAGTTCGAAGCTGAGGTGCCCGTAGAGGGAGGTCCAGGCGGTGATGCCCGCGGCCAGCACACCGGGGGCGACCGATGCCCCCAGACCCTGGGCGAGCTGCGCGAACTCGTCGGCCAGGCCGGCCCGCACCGGCATCGCCCGCAGCGAGGCTCCGCTAGCCGCCGCGTCGTCGACCGCCCCGAGCAACAGCAGACCCACCGCGATCGCCGGTTCGACGGTGTCGACCGGGGCCGCGTACCCGGGGACGGGCGACCCGTAGAGCAGTGCGTAGCGGTGCGGGTCGGCGATCGCCCAGCGGCGGGTCGCGCGGGCCGTGGCACGGAACCGCTCCTGGTGGTCGGCGCGGTCGACCGCCTGCTCGGCCTGTCGGGCGGCCTCGGCGAGGTCGACGTAGGCGTCGGTGATCAGGCGGGTCAGCAGGGCGTCGCGGCTCGGGAAGTACCGGTAGATCGCCGACGAGGCCATGCCCAGGTCGCGCGCGACGGCGCGCACCGACAGGGCGGCCGCGCCCACCTCGGCCAACTGCCGGTGGGCCGAGGCGAGGGCGCGTTCGACGATCTCGGTCCGTGCCCGCTCGCGGACGCCGCCGGTGGGCCGGGCGCGGTCGCCGTCCCCTGCGTTCGTGGTCATGCCCCGATCTTGTAGCCCGAGAGCACGGGACACAAATGAGAGCACTGCTCTTGCGCATGGAACGCCTTCACCGTACAGTGATATGCGAGAGCACCGCTCTCGTCAGCCGTCCCCAGGAGGACCCATGCCCACCCATCTCGTCGTCGGAGCCGGAGCCATCGGCACCCCCCTCGTCCGCCGCCTCGCCGAGCGCGGCGACACCGTGCGCGTCGCCACCCGCCGCGGCACCGAGGTCGCCGGTGCCGCCGCGCTCACGCTCGACGCGAAGGACGCCGCCGCCCTGACGAGCGCGGCCGACGGCGCCGACACGATCGTCGTCTGCTCGAACCCGCCCTACCCCGCCTGGGGCACGGAGTGGCCGGCCCTCACCACGGCCCTGATCGAGACGGCCGCCACCACGGGGGCGGGCATCGTGCTGATGGGGAACCTCTACGGCCACGGGCCGGTGTCCGAGCCGATGACCGAGCACACGCCCCTCGCCTCCACCGAGAAGAAGGGCAGGGTGCGCGCCGACAGCTGGCAACGCCTCCTGGCCGCGGCCGACCGGGGCGTCCGGGCCGTCGAGGTGCGCGCGAGCGACTACTTCGGGCCGGGCGCCGGGCGGAATGCCCACCTCGGCAGCGACTTCTTCGGCCCGCTCGTCGCGGGCCGCACCGCCCACGCGGTCGGCGACGTGACCCAGCCGCACGCCTGGGCGTACCTGCCCGACGTCGTCTCGACCCTCGTGGCGGCGATCGACCACGACGAGTGGGGTCGCGCCTGGCTCACACCGCACGCCACCCACGCCTCCCGGGTCGAGATCGCCGAGGAGGCGCGGCGCCGGTACGGCCTGACCGGTCGCGTCCGACCGTGGAACCCGCTGCTGTGGGCCGGCCTGACCCGCACGGTGCCGTTCCTCCGCGAGGTGAGGGCGATGCAGTACCAGTTCGACTCGCCCTTCGTCGTGGACTCGTCCGAGAGCGAACGCCTGCTCGGCATCGAACCGACCCCGTGGCCCGAGGCGCTGGACGCGACGATCGGGGCCACCCGCGACGCCACGCGTCGGTAAGTCCTGCCTCCTGTCGCCCGCGGTGACGGACAGCCCGGGTACACGGGGGGCGCCTCGCGCCGCCGCGACGGCACGCAGGATTTGCCGACGGTTCGACCGGTCCCGTGAGGTCACAGCAGACCCCCACGCGGCGCCCTTCCCCGGGGCCGCGCGCCGTCGTACGCTGACAGCACCCCGGCGACGACGCCGCACGACGGCCGCCTCGCCCCGATCGACGACGATTGGTGCTCGATGCCCCTGACCGCGAGCCGTCCGCCCCGCGACGTCGGGCCGCAGCGCCGGGTGGTGCGCGAGTCGTGGGACCGCGCCTCCCGACGCCGGCTCGATCCCGACGGCCTGCCCCGGCTCGAGCTGCCCGAGGACGACCTCGACGACCGGCGCCGCGACCACCCGTTGGCACCGGCCCTCCCCGTGGTGCGCCGTCTGCTGGTGGACGACGTCTCTGGCTCGGGACTGCTCGTCGCGATCGGCGACGAGCACGGGCGCCTGCTCTGGGTCGAGGGCGACCACACGGCCCGCCGCCGCGCCGAGGACATGCTCTTCGTCGCCGGCGCCGGCTGGTCGGAGGCGCGGGTCGGCACCTCGGCCCCGGGCACGGCCCTCGTGCTCGACCGGGGCGTGCAGATCCGTGGTGACGAACACTGGAACCACCGCGTGCGGGCCTGGAGCTGCACGGCCGTGCCGGTCCACGACCCCGTCGACGGGCGCCTGATCGGCGTCGTCGACATCACGGGCGACGAGCGGGCGGCCGGCTCGCTGACGCTGCCCCTGGTCACGGCGACGGTCGCGGCCGTGGAGGCGCATCTCGCACTCCTGGGGTTCGCCGCGGTCGGTCGCGCCCCGACCCGCACCGCGCGGCACCCGGTCCGCCCCGGGCCCGACTCCCCCGCCGGCCTGACGACCCTCGGTCGCGACGAGGCGGTCCTCACGGTCGGGGACGGCCGGATCGCGCTGGGTGCGCGGCACTCCGAGATCATGGCCCTGCTCGCCCACCGCCCCGCCGGCTACACCGCCCACGAGCTGGCCGACGCGGTCTACGGCGACGTCGACGCGGTGTCCACCCTGCGGCCCGAGATGGTCCGCCTCCGCCACGTCGTCGAGGCCCTCGACCCGACGCTGGTCCCCTTGTCGCGCCCGTACCGACTGCCCCGCCCGGTGACGCTCGACCTCGACACGCTCGTCGGGCTCGTCGACCGCGGCGCCCACCGCGCGGCTGTGCGGGCCGACACGGGCCCGGCCCTCCCCTCGTCCACGGCACCCGGCGTCGTCGCCCTCCGGGCCGAGGTCGCCGCGACCGTCCGGGACGCGCTCCTCACCGGAGGCTCGATCGACACCCTGCTGTCGTACTCCGAGTCGACCACGGGCCGCGACGACGTCCGCGTCCTGCTCGAGCTGCTGCGTCGACTGCCCCCGGGATCGCCCCGACGGACGCACCTCGTCACGCACCTCGAGGCCCTCGAGAACCGGGACTGACGCGCCCTCGCGCCCCGCGCCTCCGGAACCCCACAGCCCTGGAACCCCGCACCTCCGGTTCACCTAGGCCCCGGAACCCGGCGGCCGCGCCCGCCCGCGGGCCGTGACGCGCAACCCGATGCAACCTCCCCCGACGTAGCCTGCCGCCACCGGCGGGCGACCCCCGCCGCCGACCCGACACCGTCGTCGAAAGGGACCGTCATGACCGTCACCACTCCTCCGAACACCTACGCCGCCCCGGGACAGCCCGACGCGAAGGTGGTCTTCAAGTCCCGCTACGACCACTTCATCGGCGGCGAGTACGTGGCCCCGGCGAGCGGGCAGTACTTCGAGAACCCGAGCCCCGTGAACGGCAAGGTCTTCACCGAGGTCGCCCGGGGCAACGCGGCCGACGTCGACCGGGCCGTCGAAGCCGCGTGGCGGGCCTTCGACTCGTGGAAGAAGACCACGATCGCCCAGCGCGCGCTGATCCTCAACAGGATCGCCGACGTCATGGAGGCGAACCTCGAGATGCTCGCCGTCGCCGAGACCTGGGACAACGGCAAGCCGATCCGCGAGGCCCTCGCCGCGGACGTGCCGCTCGCGATCGACCACTTCCGCTACTTCGCCGGGGCCATCCGGGCGCAAGAAGGGTCCACCGGTGAGATCGACGCCGACACCGTCGCCTACCACTTCCACGAACCGCTCGGCGTGGTCGGTCAGATCATCCCGTGGAACTTCCCGCTGCTGATGGCCGTGTGGAAGCTCGCTCCCGCCCTCGCCGCCGGCAACTGCGTCGTCCTGAAGCCGGCCGAGCAGACCCCCGCGTCCATCCACGTCTTCATGGACCTCATCAAGGACCTCCTGCCCGCCGGCGTCCTCAACATCGTCAACGGCTTCGGCGTCGAGGCCGGCGCTCCCTTGGCGAGCCACCCGAACATCCGCAAGATCGCGTTCACGGGCGAGACCACGACCGGGCGCCTGATCATGCAGATGGCCAGCGAGAACCTGATCCCGGTCACGCTCGAGCTCGGCGGCAAGAGCCCGAACGTCTTCTTCGCCGACGTCGCCGACGAACGCGACGACTTCTACGACAAGGCGCTCGAGGGCTTCTCGTTCTTCAACCTCAACTCGGGCGAGGTCTGCACCTGCCCGAGCCGGGCGCTCGTGCAGCAGTCGATCTACGACCAGTTCACCGCCGACGGCGTCGAGCGTGTCAAGAAGGTGAAGCAGGGCAACCCGCTCTCGATGGACACGATGATCGGCGCCCAGGCGTCGAACGACCAGCTCGAGAAGATCCTCAGCTACATGGACATCGGCAAGCAGGAAGGCGCGAAGCTTCTGCTCGGCGGCGACCGTGCCGACCTCGGCGGCGACCTGACCGAGGGCTACTACGTCAACCCGACGATCTTCGAGGGCCGCAACTCGATGCGCATCTTCCAGGAGGAGATCTTCGGCCCCGTCCTGTCCCTGACGAGCTTCAGCGACTACGACGACGCCATCAAGATCGCCAACGACACCCTCTACGGCCTCGGCGCCGGGGTCTGGAGCCGCAACGGCGCGCAGCTCTACCGGGCCGGCCGCGACATCCAGGCCGGTCGCGTCTGGTCGAACACGTACCACCAGTACCCGGCCGGGGCGGCGTTCGGCGGATACAAGCAGTCCGGCATCGGTCGCGAGAACCACAAGATGATGCTCGACCACTACCAGCAGACGAAGAACCTGCTGGTCAGCTACGCGGACGGTCCGATGGGCTTCTTCTGATGACGCCCGAGCAGACGGCCGCTGCGCCGCCGGCATCAGCAGCGTCAGGCGAGGAGGCGCGGGTCGGCGAGGTCACGCCGGCCCCCGCCTCCGGGGCGGTCGCCTCCACCCCCTCCCGGGTCGACGTCTCACCGGAGGCAGCGACCTTCCTCGTCGCCCTGACGGCCCAGCACGGCCCGCTGATGTTCCACCAGTCGGGAGGCTGCTGCGACGGCTCGTCGCCGATGTGCTACCCCGTGGGGTTCTTCCGGGTGGGGGCCGTCGACGTCCACCTCGGCGACCTGCACGTCGACGGGATCGACCCCGTCGAGGTCTACATGTCGCGCAGCCAGTTCGAGTACTGGAAGTACACCCACCTCACCATCGACGTCGTCCCCGGCCGCGGGGCCGGGTTCTCGGTCGAGAGTCCTGAAGGGAAGCGCTTCCTGATCCGGTCGCGCATGCTCACAGACGACGAGCTGCGGGCGTTCGGACTCCACGAGGCGGTGGCCGTCGCCCCGGACTGATCGAGCGACGCCGCCGGAGGGGTCAGTCGGTCGGCGGGTGGGGCAGGGCGTAGACGCCGTGCCCCACCCGTTCGACCACGCCCTGGCGGGCGAGGACGCTCAGCGTCGACAGCACGCTGCTGCGCCGGTAGTCCGGCAGGGCGGCGACGATCTCGGTCGTTCGGCGGGCGCCGGCCCGCAGCACCTCGGGCACGCGGTCGGCCAGCGAGTCGCCGACGGGCGTGGCCGCCGGGGCGACGTCCGTCGGGTCGCCGGCCCGCGCCTCCTGGTCGTACTCGGCCCGGGCCTGGTCGAGGCCCTCGGCCGAGACGCGGGTGGTCGCCCCGTCGGCGCCGGACGCGTGCGCGTACGGAGCGAGCGTGAGCGACCGGCCGACCCGGGCGTACACGGCCGACGCGCTCGTGCCCTGGTGCTCGGCGATCTCGGGGTACGACGCGCCGCCCAGCAGCAGCACCGCCTCGCCCTCGAGGCCGAGCCACTGGCCGAGGCTCGCGATCTCCCAGCCGGCCGCCGTCACGGCCGAGCCCCAGACCTCGATGTCGTCGGCGTGGTCGGTGGTGAGCGTCTTCAGGTCGTCGAGCAGGTCGAGCAGGCGTTCGCGGGCGTCATCGACGATCTCGGCCGTGAACTGCGGCGGGCGGCGAAGTTTGATCGGTCGTGACATTTGTGAAAGACTATCCAAGTTGTCCTCGTGGCACCACGACGTCGTCCGGCAGTCCGGGCGTCACATCCCCCACTTTTTTTGGAGTTCCCATGGCTTTCGCAATCGTGCGCGCCGGTGGCCGTCAGGAGAAGGTCGAGGTCGGCACGATCCTGACCGTCGACCGCCTCAAGGCCGCGACCGCCGACACCGTCTCGTTCGTCCCCGTCCTGCACGTCGACGGCGACACCATCCTGTCGGGCGACGACCTGGCGAAGGTCACGGTCGAGGGCGAGGTCCTGAACGACCTGCGCGGCCCCAAGATCGTCATCCAGAACTACAAGAACAAGACCGGTTACAAGCGTCGCATGGGCTTCCGTGCCGACCTGACCCGCGTCAAGATCACCTCGATCACCACCAACTAAGGGGCTGACAACACATGGCACACAAAAAGGGCGCATCGTCCACCCGCAACGGTCGTGACTCGAACGCACAGCGCCTCGGCGTGAAGCGCTTCGGCGGCCAGGTCGTCCTCGCCGGCGAGATCATCGTCCGCCAGCGCGGCACCCACTTCCACCCGGGCGTCAACGTCGGCCGCGGCGGCGACGACACCCTCTTCGCCCTCGCCCCCGGCTCGGTCGAGTTCGGCAACAAGGGCGGCCGCAAGGTCGTCAACATCGTCGCCTCCGCGACGGCTGTCGCCTAGGCGACACCACACGCAGCATCCGCCTCGGGGCGGTCGGGCCCAGGCCCGGCCGCCCCGAGGCTTTTCCGTGCCCCCGTACCCCTCGTTCAGGAGGCACGGCACCGAGGGGCGTAGACGGGACACATGAAGGCACTCACGTACCAGTCCGTCACCAACGTCTCCGTCGAAGACGTCCCCGACCCCACGATCATCGAACCCGGCGACGCGGTCATCAAGGTCACCTCGGCGGCCATCTGCGGAAGCGACCTGCATCTCTACGACGCGCTCGGCGCGTTCCTCGACAAGGGTGACGTGCTCGGCCACGAGACCATGGGCGTCGTCACCCAGGTCGGCCCCGACGTCAGCCGCATCAAGGTCGGCGACCGCGTCGTCGTCCCGTTCGTCATCGCCTGCGGCCACTGCTTCATGTGCGACCGCGGACTCTTCTCGCAGTGCGAGACCACCCAGGTCACCGAGTACGACTCGGGCGCCACCCTCTACGGCTTCAGCAAGCTCTACGGCCAGGTCCCCGGTGGCCAGGCCGAGCAGCTCCGCATCTCGCGTGCCGACTTCAACCTCGTCAAGGTCGGGGCCGACCTGCCCGACGAGCGTTACCTGTTCCTCAGCGACATCCTGCCGACCGCGTGGCAGGGCGTCGAGTACGCCCAGGTGCCCGAGGGCGGCACCCTGGTCGTGCTGGGCCTCGGCCCGGTCGGCCAGTTCGCCTCGCGCATCGGAAAGTACCGCGGCTACCGCGTCATCGGCATCGACCCGGTGCCGGAGCGTCGTGCCATGGCCGAGCGCCACGGCATCGAGGTCCTCGACCTGACGAAGGACGTCGCCGACGTCGTCAAGGGCATGACCGACGACCGTGGTCCCGACTCCGTCGTGGACGCCGTCGGCATGGAGGCCCACGAGCACGCCGGCATCGGCCTCGTGCAGAAGTTCGCCGCCGCCCTGCCCGACACGATCGGCCAGGCCGTCATGCAGAAGGCCGGCATCGACAGCCTGGGTGCCATGCACCTCGCCTTCGAGATCGTCCGCCGCGGCGGCACCGTCTCGCTCAGCGGGGTCTACGGCGGCACCGCCGACCCCACGCCCTTCCTCACGCTGTTCGACAAGCAGATCACCATCAAGATGGGCCAGTGCAACGTCCAGAAGTGGATGGACACGCTGATGCCGCTCGTCGAGGACCCGACCGACCCGCTCGGCACCGAGGACCTCGTCACCCACCCGGTGCCGCTCTCCGAGGCCGCGGCCATGTACGACGTCTTCAAGAACAAGGAGGACGGCTGCATCAAGGTCGTCCTCAAGCCCTGACGCCTCGGACCGTTCGCTGCGCCGACGACGCGACCCCCGCCTCCTGGGGGTCGCGTCGTCCCGTGCGCCGGGCTAGCGTCGTCGCTCGGGAATGCGGTCCGTTCGTCGACCGTTCACCGAAACGCGCGCGCACGTTCACCCCACTCATGGCAAACGGGTGATGGACTGGTGACGAATCAACAACGAGGGTCTCGTTCCGAGCCCGCGTCGGCGACATCGATTGAGAGAACCATGGATCTCCGGACGGCCGAACACCCCAGGCCGAACCACTTCATCCTGCACCTCAGCGACACGCACCTCGTCGGCGGTGACCGCGACCTCTACGGTGCGGTCGACAGCGAGGCCCGACTGCGTCAGATCATGGACGAGATCGAGGCGTCCGACGGGCGACCCGAGGCCATCGTCTTCACCGGCGACCTCGCCGACAAGGGCGAGCCCGACGCGTACCGCAAGCTCCGCGCCCTGATCGAGCCCGTGGCCGAGCGGCTCGGCGCCCAGGTGATCTGGGCCATGGGCAACCACGACGACCGCAGCGCGTTCCGGTCCGAGCTCTTCGGTCAGCTGCCCTCGCAGCGACCGGTCGATCTCGTCTACGACGTGAACGGCCTGCGCGTCATCACCCTCGACACGACCGTGCCGGGCCACCACTTCGGCCGACTGTCCGGTGACCAGCTCGACTGGCTGGCCGAAGAGCTCTCGACCGACGCCCCCGACGGCACCATCATCGCCATGCACCACCCGCCGGTGCCGAGCGTGCAAGACCTGACGGCGCTCGTCGAGCTGCGCGACCAGGCGGCACTGGCCGAGGTGATCGAGGGCAGCGACGTCCGCTCGATCATCGCCGGACACCTGCACTACTCGACCAACGCCACCTTCGCGGGCGTGCCCGTCTCGGTCGCGTCGGCCACCTGCTACACACAAGACCTGAACGTGGCCGGCGGCGGCACCCGCGGCCGCGACGGCGCGCAGGCGTTCAACCTGGTGCACGTCTACGAGGGCACGGTCGTGCACTCCGTCGTGCCGATCGGCACCTACGAGACCGTGGGCGAGTACGTCCCCGCCGACGTGGTGGCCGAACGGCTGGCCGTCGCCGGCGTGCGCATCGCCCCGGCCGCCCCTCGCCACCGGGCGACCGACACGGCCCCGGTGCCCGTCGTGCCGCGCGACCTCACCTTGACGGGGCCGATCGACACTCTCTGAGGGGCGGGTCCTCATGGCACCGCCCCGGCCCTGCCGCGCTGCACTCGCCCGCTGGGTCGGCCCCGCCTGCCGTCCAGGTGCCACACGCCGCCCAGGTGCCGCCTGCCGCGGCCGGCTTCGCGCACGGTCGGCAATTCCTGCCTCCTGCTGCGCGCGACCTCCTGCGCCGCTTTCCATGGCCCGTCGTGCGGCACAGGGCAGGAGTTGCCGACCCACTCGGTGCAGCCGACCCCGCTCGTCAGGTGCAGCCACGCCGACGACGATCGACCGCCCCGGTCGCGGCCCGCTCGTGTCGGCAATTCCTGCCCCCTGCTGCGGGCGCCACCTCGTCCCGCCTGACATGGCCCGTCGTGCGGCACAGGGCAGGAGTTGCCGCCCCCCGCTCGGTGCCGTCGACCCACGGCCGTCCCGGTGCAGTCAGGCCGACGAGGACCGACCGACCCGAACACGGCCCGATCGAGTCGGCAATTCCTGCTTCACGTCGCTCGAACGACGCCGACACGCCCCTGCCTGCGATCGCCGTGCCAGGAGGCAGGAGTTGCCGACAAGGGACGAAGACACCGTGACAGGAGTCAGGAATTGCCGACAAGGGATGAGAACCCCGTGACTGGAGGTGGGAGCTGCCGCCCCGGGCCCCGGCGACGGGTCGGCTCAGCCGCGGGAGGGCGTGCGCGCCTCGGCCGCCATCGCCGAACGCAGCCGCCGAAGGTACCCGTCACGGAGCACATGACGGAGGCGCGGGGGCAGATGCGGCACCACGACGGCCGTGACGAGCATCACCCGGTCGTAGCGACGCTGGGCGCCGGTCGACCACGGGAGCCCGAAGTCGTCTCGGACGCTGCGCGGCAGGGACCCCGCGGTGACGAGCCGCGCGAGCGGCATCACCGCTCTCAGCCACCACGGCCCCGTCGTCGGGTGCAACAGCTCGTGCGCGACCCGACGGGTGACGTCGTCCACCATGAGATGTTCGACGGCGTCGTCCCAGTACCGCCGGAACGATGCCACGTCGGCCGGCCACAGCTCTCGCGGCATCTGCAGCGACGTGCCCACGAGGGCGTAGTCCTGGTAGACGGTCTCGGCGTGGGCCGGGTCGATCGGCCCGTGCACCCGCTCGAACAACTGCAGGGCCGAGTCGTAGAGGGTCGCCGCGACCCAGAGCTGCATCCCGGGGTCGAACGCGTCGTACCGCACCGACGAGGACTCGCCGTCGTGCACCGGACGGTGCGCCCGACCGACGACCCGGCGGACGTGGGCCACCTCGGACGGGGTGCCGAAGACGATGGAGTAGAGGTACGTCATCGTGCCGTGCAGCCGCGACAACGGACGCTCGACGAAGTCGCTGTGCTCCGCGACGCCGTGCCCCACCCCGGGGTTCGCCAGTTGCAGCAGGATCGCCCTGCCACCACCGGCCAACAGCACCGACTCCCCCGCCATGTCGGAGATGCGCCGCACGTCCGAGCCGTGAAGGGTCCAGGGCAGTCGCATGCGGTCAGCCTACGGCGGGCCGTCGATAGGGTGCTGACATGGCCACTCCCGACTTCGTCCTGTCCCTTCGCGAGAAGATCGGCACGGCACCGCTGTGGCTGGCCGGCGTGACCGCGGTGGTCGTCCGCGGTGACGAGACGCTGCTGGTGCGCCGAGCCGACACCGGCGCCTGGACTCCGGTGACGGGCATCGTCGACCCGGGCGAGCACCCTGCCGACGCCGCCGTCCGCGAGACGCTCGAGGAAGCCGACCTCCACGTCGTTCCCCAGCGGCTGGCGTCGATCGGGGTGACCGGCGAGGTCGTCTACCCGAACGGCGACCGCGCCCAGTACCTCGACCACACCTTCGTCATGCGCTACGTCTCGGGCGAGCCCTCCCCCGCGGACGGCGAGAACACCGACGCCCGGTGGTTCCGGCTGGACGACCTGCCGACGATGGGTGCCGACATGCTCGGTCGTCTCGACGCAGCCCTCTCGGGCGAGCAGGCGGCCCGCTTCGGCACGTCGACGGCCTGACGGACGGCACGAGCGGCACCGACTCCACGGGCCGCGCCTGCGGGCACGACCTGCGTCAGTCCGAGCCCTCGAGCCCCCGGTTCGACGACGATCCGGTCGCCTCGCCCGACTGAGCCGCCTCGGCACCCAGCGCCCGCCGGTCTTGCTCGGCGTTCTCGAGGGCGACGCGCTGCATCTCGTCCTTCTCCCACGGCGCGGGGAACGGGTAGTACCGCTCGAGGAAGTCCGTGACCGTGGCGGTCCGTTCTTCGTCGGTGACCTCGGGGAAGCTGCCGTCGTTGAGGCAGAAGAAGTCGAACGCGCGTTTCTTCAGCACCTCGGACAACGACGCCAGCCCCGACACCATCGTGGTGTCGATGTAGCTGACCTTCGCGTTCTCTTGCACGATCGCGCGGCCCGTCATCAGCGAGTAGTAGTGGTAGAGCGAGTTCGTGACCGAGATGTTCTCCTTCGCGCGGAAGGGGCTGCCGGCCGTGGCGGCGAACTCGTCGGCGAACTCGTGCTCCATCTCGAACAGGACGCTGCGGCGCAACGGCGCGGCGGTGTGCTCGAGGTGGCGGGTGAGCACGCGCCCGAAGCGCTGCTGCAGAAGCCGTCGGTTGACCCGGGCGGCGTTCTCGAACCCGCTGCGGTCGATGTTGTTGTGCCCGAGGCCGATGCGCGTGTCGGCCTCGATGAACTTCGTGACGGAGCCCGGCGAGAAGAACATGCTCGGCGCGACGGGTCGCCCGAAGAACATGTCGTCGTTCGAGTACAGGAAGTGCTCGCTGAGCCCCTCGATGTGGTGCAGCTGCGACTCGACGGCCTGTGAGTTGTGCGTCGGCAGCATCGAGAGGTCGCTGAAGAACTCCTCGCTGCGCACGACGCGCACACGGGGGTGCTCGCCCAGCCACTCGGGCACGGGCGAGTCGGTCGCGATGTAGATGTTGCGGACCCACGGCGCGAACATGTAGACCGACCGCAGGGCGTACTTGAGCTCGTCGATCTGACGGAACCGGGCCGCCGAGTCGTCGCCCTCGCCGACCACGTGGCGCTTGGCCTGCGCTGCCCGGGCGCGCTGGTACTCGATCGAGTTGCCGTCGACCCATGAGAAGACGATGTCGATGTCGAAGGTGATGTCGGTGGCGTGGTCGTCGAACATGTGCTCGAGGGTGGGCCACTCGATGCCGTACCGCTCGACGGTCTCTTCGACGGCCTCGGCACGGGGCAGTTCGGTGCGCATCAGCGCGTTCTCGGTCGGGGCGAGGATCTCGTCGTCGGTGATGATCCAGAACTCGACCTGCACGGCCGTGCCCGCACCGTAACGGAGGCGGCCGATGGGCTCGACCCGGGGCCGGTAGACGCGGAAGACGCGCTCGGTCTCGAGCTCGAGCCCACCCTCGACGACGAGGGACGCCTGACCCTTGCGGGGCTTGGCGTAGAAGGGCTCGGTGGCCGAGGCCGCGATCATGGCGGCGGTGAAGCGGTCACGGTGCACCGTGTCGACGGCGATCACGGGGCGGATGTCGTTGCCCCGCACGAGCAGGAAGGGCACCTGGGCGGCGTCGAGCACCCGACGGATGTAGAGGAGGTCCTCGATCATCGACTGCTGGGGCGTGAGGTGACCGTTCAGGAGCGTGAACTGGCCCTTGCGGACCACGACGTCCTCTCGGTCGAGACCACCGGCTCGGTGACGAGGGGTCAGCAGAGGGCTCTCGGACGTGCCGACCATCTCTGACGTACCGGGGATCTCCGTGGCCATGCAGACTCAACCTTCCGTGCGGGCCTCGGGCGGGCGGACGCACCCTCGGCATTTTACGGGGTCGGAGGCACCCCGGAGGATCCGCTGCCCTCGACGGTCAGCGGCGACCCCGGACCGAGGCGGACTTCGTGGTCGTCGCGGCCTCGGTCGGCACCTTCACGAGCACCCCGACCGCGATCATGAGCGCGGCGGCCACGAACTGCAGGCCCTGCCAGAGCTCGGCCGGGAGGGGCACGACGAACACCGGGTTCCAGAGGACGGCGACGGCGGCGAGCAACGGCAGCGCCCACCAGAGCCGACCTCGGTAGGCGAACACGAGGACGATCAGGGCGAAGATCGACACGACGTACCGGAACACGGTGAAGACGTCGGAGTCGAGCAATGCGGTCCCGGCGAGCAGCGCGATGGCCGCGATCAAGCCGGGTGCCAGGGCCGGACGCGTGAACGCGGGGGCGGTGGGGGTGGGCACCGCCTACTCGATGTCGTAGGCGACGTCGAGCACGCTGATCGGGCGGCTCATCGGCGGTTCGTCGCGAAGGCGCTCGAGGGCGGGCTGCAGCTCGCCCAACCAGGCCTGGTAGCCGGCCTCGGTGAGGTGGACGTGGTCGGCGGCGAACTCGGGTCGCAGGGCGTCACCCGACTCGTCGGCGAGTGCGGGCCAGAGGTCGAGCCACTGCGCCCGGACGGTCGACGAGAACTGGCGGAGGTGCCGGTTGGCGTCCTTGAGGCGGGGTGCGAACTCCGCCCCCCGCGGCGCGATCGACTGCAACAGCAGACGCGTGCCCGGCAGTTCGCGGCGCATGGCCACCATGAGGTTCTCGATGCCGCGCACCACCTGTTCGACCGAGCGTCGCGCGGTGAAGTCGTTGGTGCCGATCATCAGCACCACCGAGTCGGGGTTCGCGGCCACGACGTCGTGGAGCCGTTCGGTCAGGCCGGCGACCGTGTCGCCCCCGACACCCAGGTTGACGACCTGCTCGTCGGGCAGCCAGGCCGCCCAGTCGCCGTTCTCGGTCAAGCTGTCGCCGACGAAGGCGACGGTCTCTCGTTGTGTCATCACGACCTCCTGGTGGTCTGCTGAAGTGCCCCCATCGTGCCATCACCCGCTGGGAGCCGCGAACCGGCGCGCTCGTGCCCGCCGCCCGCACCTCACTGACGGAAGCGCCGCGGCCTCTTCGACCACACGCGGTCGAGCGCGTGGCGGACGCGCGGCAGCAGCACGACGAACGACGACACGACGACGAGCACCCCGAACAGCACCCCCAGCCACAGGGGCACCGGCGACATCGCGTCGTCACCCGACGGGTACAACGGCGTCGTCGACGACATCAGGACGAGGAGGCGCGGGTCGGTCACGCGACGGCCGTCGCGTCGGTCGTCGCCCCGCCCGCAGCACCGGCCGCTCGGTCGCCGGCTGCCCGACCGGCCGCCTCCCGCTCGGCCGCCTCTCGCTCGGCCGTCGCGGTGATGCGCCGCAGCATGCCCGAGAAGATGACGCCGTGGAACGGCAGGATCGCGAACCAGTAGAGCCGTCCACCGAGCCCCTGGGGGAAGAAGACCGCGCGTTGGCGGTAGTGCGAGCCGCCCTCGGGACGCGGCTCGACCGTGAGTTCCAGCCACGCGCCTCCCGGGACCTTCATCTCGGCCCGCAACCGCAGCAGGTGACCGCGTTCGAGCTTCTCGACCCGCCACCAGTCGAGGGCGTCGCCGGCGCGCAGGCTCGTCGCGCTGCGGCGGCCGCGCCGGAGTCCCACTCCCCCGACCATGCGGTCCATCCAGCCGCGGGCCGACCAGGCCAGCGGGAACGAGTACCACCCGTTCTCGCCGCCGATGCTCTCGAGCACCTTCCAGAGCTCGGCCGGTGGCGCACTCGTGTCGGTCTGGCGGTCGTCCGTGTAGACGGTGTGCCCGGACCAGTCGGGGTCGCTCGGCAGCAGGTCGCTCGGCGCCCCCGCGACCGACGAGTCCTGCCAGCTGGTCTCGACGTCGCCGTCCTGCTCGCGCTGCAGGGCGAGGCGCACGGCCCGGCGGTAGGGCAACAGTCCCTCGGCGGGCGGGGGCACCACGGCGTCGATGTCGTGCTCGCGCACGACGCAGTCGTACTGCAGGGACGCGATGATCGGGACGGCGAGGGCGCGGGGCACGGGCGTGACGAGGTTGACCCACTGCGAGGCGAGCCACGGCGTGAAGACGGGCAGGGACGCGATCGGACGTTGCTTGAGGCCGGCCTCGAGCGCGTAGCCGTTCATCATCTGCCCGTAGCGCAGCACGTCGGGGCCGCCGATGTCGAAGGTGCGGTTGACGTCGTCGGGCACGTCGGCCGCGCCGAGCAGGTAGTGGAGGACGTCGCGGACGGCGATCGGCTGGATGAAGTTGCGCACCCACTTCGGCGCCGGCATGTAGGGCAGCACGTCCGTGAGGTGACGAACCATCTCGAACGAGGCGCTGCCCGAGCCGATGACGACGCCGGCCTGCAGGGCGACGGTCGGGACGCCGCTCGCCAACAACACGTCGCCGACGTCCTTGCGCGACTGCAGGTGCTTCGACAGGTCGCCCTCGGGGTGCAGTCCGCCGAGGTAGACGATGCGGCGGACGCCCGCGTCACGCGCGGCGTCGGCGACGGTGTGCGCCGCATCGGCCTCGGCGCGCTCGAAGTCGCCTCTGCCACCCATCGCGTGGGCGAGGTAGTAGACGACGTCGACGCCCTCCATGGCGGGACGAACCGTCTCGGGGTCGGTCAGGTCGCCCTGGACGACCTCGACGTCGCCCGACCAGGGCACGTCGCGCAGCTTCTCGGGCGAGCGGACGAGCACCCGCACGTCCGCCCCGGCGGCCACGAGCCGCGGCGTCAACCGCCCGCCGATGTACCCGGTCGCCCCGGTCACCAACACCCGGCGGGAGGCCACGGCGTGGTCGGTGTCGCTGGTGACGGGGGTGCTCGACGGCACGCCGTCGGGAGTGTTCGCAGACATGGGCCCAAGCTACGCTGGACCCCATCATGACTACCCAGCAGCTCCCCACCGTCTCCGCCGTCGCCGGCATGATCGACCACGCGATCCTCAAGCCCGAACTCACCCGCGCCGAGGTCGACGCCGCCCTCGACGACGCCGCCGCGAACCACGTCTTCAGCGTCTGCGTGCGCCCCTCCGACATCGCCCACGCCGTCGAGCGCCTCGAGGGCACCGGCGTGCTGGTCGGCACCGTCATCGGCTTCCCGCACGGCACGACCTCGACGGCCGCGAAGGCCGCCGAGTCGCGTCAGGCGATCGCCGACGGCGCCGCCGAACTCGACATGGTCGTCAACATCGGCTGGCTGCGCAGCGGCATGACCGACGAGGTCGAGTCCGACGTGCGCGGCGTCGTCGAGGCGGCCGGCGACACGATCGTCAAGGTCATCCTCGAGACGGCCTACCTCGACGACGACCAGATCGTCGCGGGCTCGAAGGCCGCCGAGCGCGCCGGGGCCGCCTTCGTCAAGACGTCCACCGGTTTCGCGGGCGGCGGCGCGACGCTCCCCCACCTGCGCCTGATGCGCGAAGCCGTCTCCGACTCCGTCCAGGTGAAGGCCTCGGGCGGCGTGCGCGGCCTCGACACGGTGCTCGAGATGCTCGACCTCGGCGTCACGCGCTTCGGCACGAGCGCCAGCGGCACGATCCTCGCCGACCTGGCCCACCGCCTCGAGACTGGCCGCGCCTCGGGCGCGGGCGACGACGCCACGTCGTACTGACGAATCGAGGAGGCGCGGGTGACGTCGACGACGTGACCCGCGCCTCCTCGAGGCGGTCCCGTCTGTCGGGCCCACGGGGTCTCAGGCGGTCGGCAGCCCCAGGATCTCGCGTGTGCGGACGACGTCGGCACGGATGTGCGCGATCAGGGCCTCGAGCCCGTCGAAGCGCACGTTGCCCCGTACCCAGTCGACGAAGTGGACGGTGACCTCGATCCCGTAGAGGTCGAGTGAGACGTCGAGCAGGTGCGCCTCGACCTGCTTGGCCGGCACCCCCTCGAAGGTCGGGTTGTTGCCGACCGACACCGCCGCCGGGTAGAGCGTGTCACCGACCATCACGCGGGCGGCGTAGACGCCGTCGGCGGGGACGAAGCCCTCGCTGTCGCGGGCCAGGTTGGCCGTCGGGAAGCCCAGCTCACGGCCGCGCTGTTCTCCGTGCACGACGATGCCGCGCACCGACGGCTCGCGCCCGAGCAGGACGCCGGCCTCGCGGACGTCGCCGGCGTCCATCAGTTCACGGATCCAGGTCGAGGACGCCCGACGGCCACCGCTCGGTCGCACGTCGTCGATCGAGACGACCCGGAACCCGCGGGAGGCACCGAGTTCGCGCAGGGTGTCGACGGTGCCACTGCCCCGTACGCCGAAACGGAAGTCGTCGCCGACGAACACGACCCGGGCGTGCAGGGCCCCGACCAGGATGCGGTCGACGAACTCGTCGGGCGTCAGCGCCCGCAGCTCGGCGTCGAAGGTGAGCATGAGGGTGGCGGCGACACCGGCCTCGTCGAGCAGCTCGCGCTTCTGCCGGTTGCTCACGAGGGCCGTGGGCACGTCGTCGGGTCGCAGCACCGCCAACGGGTGCCGGTCGAAGGTGACCACGGTGGACACGAGACCCTCGTCGCGCGCCACCCCCTCGAGCATGTCGATCACGGCGCGGTGCCCGACGTGGACTCCGTCGAATTTGCCGATGGTGACGGCGCTCGGCCCGAAGTCGGGCGGCACGTCGCCGACCAGGTCGTAGAACTGCACGCGCGCTACCTCGTCGTGCCCGGGTCGCGAGGAGACCCGCCGGCCCCCGCACCCTCGGCACCGGTGCCACCCGCGGCCCGGGTCGCGCGCCCCTGCCGCCGAAGCCACAGGATGCCGAGCACGGGCAGGACGAGCGGCACGAAGCCGTACCCGCGCCCGAAGAACGACCACACGGTGTCGTGCGGGAAGAGTTCGGGGTCGAGCACGGTCACGAGACCGATGATCAGGACGCCGACGAGCTCGAAGCTGATGGTCGCCCAGGCCACGGCGTACCAGCCCTGGCCCGGCGCGACGAGGGCCACGGTGGCGACGATGTAGACGACGGCCGACAACGCGCTCAGGGTGTAGGCCAGCGGCGCCTCGGAGAACTGGGTCGTGATCTGGAAGACCGACCGACCGGTGGCGGCGAGGGCGAGGAGGGCGTACACGGCGATGAGGACCCGGCCGAGGCCGACCGCGCGCGTTGACTTCTGAGTGACCATCCCGTCAAGGATAGGACTCCGACGGGCCCGCCGCCGACCGGGTGTGTCAGAGGCCCTGGACGGTCCAGATCTGGAACATGCGATAGACCATCACGGCGATCGCGAACGACGAGGTGGCCAGCACGAGGTTGCTCCACCGGGTCCGGTCGACGAGCGCCCAGACGGTCGCGAGCGGCGGCAGCAGGATGGCCGAGACGAGGTAGATGTAGAACTCGACGAGGTTGCCCGTCGGCGCGTTGCCGACGAACGGGGCCACGATCGCGACGACGAGCTGCACGAGCAAGAGCAGCAACACGACGGCCCCCGTGCCGACGGTGATGTCGTCGGGCTGACGCTTCGCGAAACAGGCGACCACGCAGACGATGCCCGCCACCACCGCCACCACGACCTGGACCCAGGTGAACCATTCGATCATTCCTGCACCTCGTCGGTCGGGAAGTTCACGATGGGCTTCGCGGCGCCGGCCCGCACCGAGACCAGGCCCGCGAGCCTGCCCGTGGGCGTGACGGCGGCGACCGGCCCGAGGGTGTCGTCGAGTTCGACGGCCACGCGCTTGCCGTGCCCGAGGTCGACGGCCTCGGCCGCGGTCATGGACCACTCCGGGAAGAGCGTCCGGGCGACGTCGACGGGAGGCAGCAGCGCCGGGGCGACGTCGATGCCCTCGAGGACGGAGGCGCGGCTCACGTCGAACGGCCCGACCCGCGTCCGACGCAGCGCGGTCAGGTGTCCCCCGACGCCGAGGTCGGCCCCGAGGTCGCGGGCGAGAGCCCGGACGTAGGTGCCGGAGGAGCACGAGACCCGCACGTCGAGGTCACGCACGGGCACCCCGTCGACGAGCGCGTCGCGTCGGTCGAGCACCGTGAACTCGGCGATCGTCACGTCGCGGGCCTTCAGCTCGACCTCGACCCCGGCGCGGGCGAGATCGTAGGCGCGACGGCCGTCGACCTTGATCGCGCTCACCGTGGTGGGCACCTGGCTGATCGGACCGGTCAGCCGGGCGATGCCGGCGTCGATCGCGTCGTCGGTGACGTCGACCGCCGAGGTCGTCGAGACGACCTCGCCGTCGCTGTCGTCGCTCGTCGTGGACACGCCGAGACGGATGGTCGCGTCATAGCCCTTGTCGAGGCCGACCAGGAAGGTCAGGAGGCGCGTCGACGAGTTCAGGCCGAGCACCAGCAGTCCCGTGGCCAGCGGGTCGAGCGTGCCGGCGTGGCCGACCTTCCGCGTGCCCGCGGCCTTGCGCACGCGCGAGACGACGTCGTGGCTGGTGATGCCCTGCGGCTTGTCGACGAGGAGGAGGCCGCTGTTCACCCGACGACGTTAGCGCAGCCGGACCGCGACGAGGCCGGGGACGCGCTCAGCACGCGTCGTCGAAGCGTCGACGGGGGTGCTCGCGGTCGGAGTTGTCGACGACAGCCGAGGCCCTGGCTCGGGCGTCGAGTCGCGAATCGTCGGCCGTGACCCAGACGCGGTAGTGCCACAGCCCCGCGAGGCCGGGGCGGGCGAGGTCGGTGCCGTCGACGAGCAGGACCGCGTCGGCCGGACCGGTGACCCAGGCGGACTCGACGGCACGGTCGGCGTCGGCGTCCCAGGCCCGATCGACCCATCCCGTGCTGCCGCCGAGCAGGAACGGCTCGACGAGCACGCGGCGGAACAGGCTCTGGTCCAGGACGGGAGAGGAGTCGCGCGGAGCCCCGCCGGGACGCTTCTCGAAGCCGTCGAGCGAGGCGCGGAACGCCGCGTGCCCCTGCTCGCGGAAGGCCTCGAGGAGGTCGTCGGCGAGATCGGCCGCACCCGCGCCTCCGTCGCTGTCGATCGCGACGAGCACGCGGCCGCGCCCGTAGTTGTGGACGATCTCGGTGGCGAGTTCGCGCAGCGTGTCTTTCTTGGCAGGGGCCCATCGGGTGGTCATGTCGCCACCGTACGCCCGACGACCGACACGACGCCGGGGACGTCGTCGACGCGCCGTAGGCTCCTACGGTGAGCATCTCCCCCGCCGTGAACGCCTGGTTCCGCGAGAACGGTCGCGACCTCCCGTGGCGGCGACCCGGCTTCACGGCCTGGGGCACGCTGGTCAGCGAGATCATGCTGCAGCAGACCCCCGTGGCCCGCGTCGTCCCGCGCCTCGAGCAGTGGCTCGAACGCTGGCCCACGCCGGCCGACCTGGCGGCCTCGCCGGCCTCGGAGGCCGTGCGGGCCTGGGAACGCCTCGGCTACCCGCGTCGGGCCCTCGCCCTCCACGCCGCCGCCGTGGTCATCACCGAGAGACACGACGGGGTCGTGCCCGAGGACGTCCCGTCGCTCCTGGCGCTGCCCGGCATCGGCGACTACACCTCGCGTGCCGTCGCGGTCTTCGCCTACGGTCACCGTCACCCGGTCGTCGACACGAACGTCCGCCGCGTCCTGGCCCGCGCCGTCGAGGGGCTCGCCGAGCCATGGGCGCCCAAGGCCTCGCGCGACCTGCCCCTGATGGAGTCGCAGCTGCCCGTCGACCTCGAGGAGGCGCGGGTCGCGAACGCGGGCGTCATGGAGCTGGGTGCGCTGGTCTGCACGGCACGGTCGCCGAAGTGCGACGTCTGCCCGCTGGTCGAGCAGTGTGCGTGGGTGCTGGCAGGCCGTCCTGCGCACACCGGGCCGCGCCTCCGGACCCAGGCCCGCTTCGAGGGGTCGGACCGCCAGGTGCGCGGACTGATCATGGCCGAGTTGCGGGCCAGCGACGTCCCCGTCACCCCGGCCGAGATCGAGACGGTCTGGCCGGACGACGCGCAACGCACGAGAGCCCTCGCCGGGTTGCTCCGTGACGGTCTGGCCGCGGGGTCGCCCGACGAGGGCTATCGTCTGCCCGACTGAGGCGGACGGGCATCCTGACGGATGCTGCGGTCAGCGGGTGGAGCCGTCGGGCTCGGTCGAGCCGCCCGCGGCCGGGGCCTCGAGCTCGTCGTCCAGGGCCAGGTCGTCGTCCAGGTCGTCCTCGGCGTCGTCGAGGTCGTCGTCCGCGTCGAGGTCGCGCGGCTTGACGTACGGGTCGGCGTCGCCGGCGTACTCGGCCGACGAGGCCATGGTCTGGCTCTCGTGGTCGCGCTGACGGGCCTCTTGCAGCAGGCGGTCGATCGAGGCCGCGTTCTCGGGCAGGGCGTCGAGGATGAACTCGAGGCTCGGCGTGAGCCGCGCGGTGATGTTCTTGCCCACCTCGCTGCGCAGCATGCCGGTCGCCGACTTGAGGGCCGCACCCGTGTCACGTCGCTCGTCGTCGGTGCCGTAGACCGTGTAGAAGACCGAGGCGTGCTGCAGGTCGCCGGTCACCTTGACGTCGGTGATCGTGACGAACCCGAGGCGGGGGTCCTTGATGCCGCGTTCGAGACGCCGCGCGATGATCTCGTGGATGCGGTCGGCCATCTTGCGGGCGCGTTGCGCGTCAACCATTGTTCACTCCTGTTCGTGCTGCTCGCCGCCGTGGCGAGAGGGGTGAGGCCCCGCCCCGACCGTAGTCGGAGCGGGGCCTCGTGTACTGCGATGACGCCGGGTCAGACCCGGGGCTTCTCGACCATCTCGATGGTCTCGATCTCGTCGCCGATCTGGATGTCGTTGAACTTGCCGAGGCCGATGCCGGCCTCGAAGTCCGTCCGCACCTCGGTGACGTCGTCCTTGAAGCGACGCAGCGAGTCGATCGCCAGGTTGTCGCCGACGACGACGCCCTCGCGGATGACACGGGCACGAGCGTTGCGGGTGATCGTTCCCGATCGCACGATGACACCGGCGATGTTGCCGACCTTCGACGAACGGAAGATCTCGCGGATCTCGGCGACACCGGACTGCTTCTCCTCGAACTCGGGCTTGAGCATGCCCTTGAGCGAGTTCTCGATGTCCTCGAGCGCCGCGTAGATGACCGAGTAGAACCGCACGTCGACACCCTCGCGAGCAGCACGCTCACGAGCCTTCGTGTCGGGACGCACGTTGAACCCGATGATGACCGCGTTGTCGACCGTCGCCAGGTTGACGTCGCTCTCGGTGACCGCACCCACACCGCGGTGGATGATGCGCAGCTGCACGCTGTCGTCCACCTCGATCTTGAGCAGCGACTCTTCGAGCGCCTCGACGGCACCGGACACGTCACCCTTGATGATGATGTTGAGCGCCTCGACCTTGCCCTCTTCGAGAGCACGGGTGAAGTCCTCGAGCGAGATGCGCTTGCGGGCCTTGGCCAGCGAGGCGTTGCGCTCGACGGCTTCACGCTTCTCGGCGATCTGACGAGCCGTGCGGTCCTCCTCGGTGACGAGGAAGGTGTCGCCGGCTCGGGGAACGCTCGACAGACCCTGGACCAGCACGGGCCGGCTCGGGTAGGCCTCGTCGACCGAGTCGCCGTTCTCGTCGACCATGGCGCGGACGCGGCCGTAGGCCGTGCCGGCGACGATGGCGTCACCGACGCGCAGCGTTCCCGACTGGATCAGCACCGTCGCGACGGCACCGCGGCCCTTGTCGAGGCGGGCCTCGATGGCGACACCACGGGCGTCCTTGTCGGGGTTGGCACGCAGGTCGAGACCGGCGTCGGCCGTGAGCAGGACGGCCTCGAGGAGGGCGTCGATGTTCTTGTTGTCACGGGCCGACACGTCGACGAACATGACGTCTCCGCCGTACTCCTCGGCGACGAGGCCGTATTCGGTGAGCTGCTGACGCACCTTCGCCGGGTTCGCGCCCTCTTTGTCGATCTTGTTGACCGCGACCACGATCGGCACGCCGGCCGCCTGGGCATGGTTCAACGCCTCGACCGTCTGCGGCATGATGCCGTCGTCGGCCGCGACCACGAGGATCGCGATGTCGGTCACCTGGGCACCACGGGCACGCATGGCGGTGAACGCCTCGTGACCGGGGGTGTCGATGAAGGTGATGGCGCGCTCGACGCCCTCGTGCGGGGCCCACACCTGGTAGGCGCCGATGTGCTGCGTGATGCCACCGGCCTCGCCGGCGACCACGTTGGCGTTGCGGATCGCGTCGAGGAGGCGCGTCTTGCCGTGGTCGACGTGACCCATGACGGTGACGACGGGAGGACGGATCTGCAGGACGGACTCGTCCTCGTCCTCGAGCTCTTGCTCGAGGTCGATGTCGAAGCCCTCGAGCAGCTCTTTGTCTTCGTCCTCGGGCGAGACGACCTGAATGTTGTAGCCGAGCTCTTCGCCGAGGACCTGGAAGGTCGCCTCGTCGAGGGACTCGGTCGCCGTCGCCATCTCACCGAGGTGGAAGAGGACGGTCACCAGGTTGCCGGGGCTCGCGTCGATCTTGTCGGCGAAGTCGCTGATCGAGGCACCGCGACGGAGGCGGACGATGGTGCTGCCGTCGCCACGGGGGACGCTGACGCCACCCAGCGACGGAGCCGAACGCATCTCGAACTCGGCCCTCTTCGTCCGCTTCGACTTGCGTGCCTTGCTCTTGCCGCCACCGCGACCGAACGCACCGGCCGTGCCGCCACCGGGGCCACGGCCGCGACCGCCGCCACCGGAGGGACGGGGACCGCTGAAACCAGGGCGGAAGCCGCCGGCCGCGCCGGGAGCACCGGCACCGGGACGCTGGAAGCCACCACCGGCACCGCCGGGACGACCTGCGCCGCCACCGGCGGGACGCTGGCCGAAGCCGTTGGGACGGGGGCCGGCACCGACACCGGGACGCGGGGCGCCCGGACGGGGAGCACCGGGACGCGGGGCCATCGGGCGGGGGCCTGCGGCGCCACCGGGACGCGGCATGCTGCTGGCCGCACCGGAGCCGCCGGGACGGGGCGCGCTGGGGCGACCCATGCCCTGGTTGCTGGCGAAGGGGTTGTTGCCGGGACGCGGGGCACCGGGGCGGGGGCCGCCGGGCTTGGGACCGGCGGCACCGGGCTTGGCTGCGTCGTCGGCCGGAGCCGCCGCGTCGTCCTTGGCGGCTGCCGCGGCTGCGGCGCGCTGCGCCTCGGCCTGGGCCTGTCGCTCGGCGACCGTCAGCGGGGCGACGGGTGCGGGTGCCGCGTCGACGTCGGGCTCGGCCGCCGCCACGGGGGCGGGCGTCGGCTCGGCGACGGGGGGCTTGGGAGCTGCCGGACGGGGGCCGCCGGGCTTGGGTGCCGAACTCGCGGGCTGCGCGGCGGCACCGGCCGAGGGGGCCTTGGCAGCGGGGGTCGCGGGCTTCGCCGCGCCGGCGAATGCCTGGCGCAGCTTGCGGGCGACGGGAGGCTCGACGCTGGACGACGGTCCCTTGACGAACTCGCCCATCTCTTTGAGCTTCTCTAGTGCGGTCTTGCTGTCGATCCCCAGCTCGCTGGCGATCTCGTGTACGCGTGGTTTAGCCACAGTTCTCCTGTCTCGGGCCCTTCCCGAGACGGGAAGAGCCTTCAGTTCTGGACGGGTCTCATTTCGAGCCGCTCATTAGTGCTTGCTCATTAGTTGTCCATGTGCCGTTCAGCCTGTTCTGTCGTGGCGATGGGTCGTGAAGTGGTGATCCGCGTGAGGTGGGCGCGGAGCTCGTCGACGTCGGGTTCGGAGTCGAGGCGGAGTGCACGGCGGAAAGCCCTGCGCTTCACTGCCGACTCGAACGCGTCGATCGACGGCGTCAACCACGCACCCCGCCCGGGAAGGGTCGCGGTCGGATCGACCACGAGACGTCCGTTTCGGGCGACGACCCGCACGAGTGCGGATCGCGGAGCGCGCGCTCGAGTACCGATGCACGTTCTGACGGGTTCCACCTTACCCCCTCGGGTCGTCGGACGGGAGACGCCGAAGGCGAACGGCGTGGTGCGCCGGCCGCCCTCGTCGTGTGACGGTCGTGTCGGAGCGATCAGTCGTCTTCGAGGATGCTGTCCGGCTGGATGTCGATCCGCGCGCCCGTGAGCTTCGCGGCGAGGCGGGCGTTCTGCCCCTCTTTGCCGATCGCGAGCGACAGCTGGTAGTCGGGCACGAGGGCCCGGACGGCCTTGGTGGACGCGTCGATCACGAAGGCCGACGAGACCTTGGCCGGCGACAGCGCGCTGGCGACGAAGGTCGGCAGGTCGCTGGAGTAGTCGACGATGTCGATCTTCTCGTCGTTCAGCTCGGTGGTGACCGCACGCACGCGCTGCCCCATCTCGCCGATGCAGGCCCCCTTGGCGTTGACGCCGGGCTCGGTCGCGCGGACGGCCATCTTGGTGCGGTGACCGGCCTCGCGGGCCAGCGAGACGATCTCGACGACACCGCTGGCGATCTCGGGCACCTCGAGGGCGAAGAGCTTGCGCACGAGCGACGGGTGGGTGCGCGAGACCGTGATCTGCGGCCCCTTCGTGCCCTTGCTGACGCCGGTGACGTACACGCGGATGCGCGAGCCGTGGGTGTACTTCTCGCCCGGCACCTGCTCTTCGGGCGGCAGGATCGCCTCGACCGTGCCGAGGTCGACATGGATCATGCGGGGGTTGGGCCCCTGCTGGATCACGCCCGCGACGATGTCGCCCTCACGGCCCTTGAACTGGCCGAGCACCTTGTCGTCGCCGATGTCGCGCATGCGCTGGTTGATGACCTGCTTGGCCGCGAAGGCGGCGATGCGGCCGAAGTCGCTGGGGCTGTCGACGGACTCGCCGACGACCTCGCCCTCGTCGTCGCGTTCGATGGCGAAGACCGAGACGTGCCCGGTCTTGCGGTCGAGTTCGACGCGAGCAGCCGGGATGCGGCTCTCGGGCTGGTTCGTGTGCTTGAGGTAGGCCGTCAGGATGGCCTGCTCGATGATGCGCACGAGTTCGTCGAAGGGGATTTCACGCTCGCGCTCCATGAGACGCAGCACGCTCAGGTCGATGTCCACTGAGGGCCTCCACTATTCAGATCTGCAGGCTGCACGCACGATGGCGCGCACAGCATGGCTCTACGGTACCCGAGAGCGCGGTGCCCGGCGGACCGTTCGCCGGGGTCGGCACCGTGCCTCCTCGGGGTCGTCCCGACCGGGACGAGGAGGCGCGGTGCCGGCGCTCAGGACGCCCGCGGAGCCGTGAGGGTCGCGACGGCCTCGGCCACGGGGACCGGGGTGCGCTCGCCCGTGCGGCGGTCCCAGAGTTCGACGACGCCCTCGCCGGCCGAGCGGCCGACGACGACGATCTGTGGCACGCCGAGCAGTTCGGCGTCGCCGAACTTGACGCCGGGCGAGACCTTGGGACGGTCGTCGTAGAGGACGTCGAGACGGTGGGCCTCGAGGTCGGCGGTGAGCTTCTCGGCGACCTCGTAGACCACGGGGTCCTTGCCCGTGGCCACGACGTGCACGTCGAAGGGGGCGACGTTCGCGGGCCAGATCAGGCCCTTGGCGTCGTTGTTCGCCTCGGCGATCACCGCGAGGATGCGGGTGACGCCGATGCCGTACGACCCCATCGTGACCGTGACCTGCTTGCCGTTCTCGTCGAGCACCTTGAGGCCGAGCGCCTCGGCGTACTTGCGACCGAGCTGGAAGACGTGGCCGATCTCCATGCCGCGGGCGGTCTCGATCGGGCCGGAGCCGTCGGGGGCGGGGTCGCCCTCGCGGACCTGTGCGGCCTCGATGGTGCCGTCCGCGGTGAAGTCGCGACCCATGACCAGGCCGGCGACGTGCACGCCCTTCTCGTTCGCCCCGGTGACCCAGGCCGAGCCCTCGACCACGCGGGGGTCGACGAAGTAGCGGATGCCCGAGTCGGACTCGCCGCCGAGCACCTGGGGGCCGAGGTAGCCGCGGACCAGGACGGGGTTCTTCACGAAGTCGGCGTCGCCGGCGGCCTCGACCTCGGCCGGCGCGAAGGCGACCTCGAGCCGCTTCATGTCGACCTCGCGGTCGCCGGGCAGGCCGACGACGACGAGCTCACGGCTTCCGTCGAGGTGACTGAGCGCGACGACGACGTTCTTCAGCGTGTCGGCGGCCGTCCAGGGGCCGGAGTCCCGGGCCTCGTCGGCGTTGAGCTGGGCCACGAGCGAGTCGATGGTCGGCGTGTCGGCGGGTGCCAGGCGGCGGGCGGGGGCGAGGCCCTCGAGCGGGACCGTGTCGGGCACGATCGTCGTGAAGGCCTCGACGTTCGCGGTGTAGCCGCCGGCCGAGCGGACGAAGGTGTCCTCGCCGATGGCGGTCGGGTGCAGGAACTCCTCGCTGCGCGAACCACCCATGGCCCCGGCGTCCGCCTTGACGATGACGTACTCGAGACCGAGACGGGTGAAGATGCGCTCGTAGGCGTCGCGCTGCTTCTGGTAGCTCTCGTCGAGCCCGGCGTCGGACGCGTCGAACGAGTAGGCGTCCTTCATGGTGAACTCGCGGCCACGCAGCAGGCCGGCCCGGGGCCGCGCCTCGTCGCGGTACTTGTCCTGGATCTGGAACAGCGTCAGGGGAAGGTCTTTGTACGACGAGTAGAGGTCTTTCACCAGCAGGGTGAAGGCCTCCTCGTGCGTGGGAGCCAGCAGGTAGTCGGCGTCCTTGCGGTCCTTCAGCCGGAACATGCCGTCGCCGTACTCGGTCCAGCGCCCGGTGGCCTCGTAGGGCTCACGGGGCAGCAAGGCGGGGAAGTGCACCTCTTGGGCACCGGCGGCCTGCATCTCGTCGCGGATGACCGCCTCGATCCTGGCCTTGACGCGCAGGCCGAGCGGCAGCCAGGCGAAGACGCCCGGCGCCTGACGCCGGATGTACCCGGCACGGACGAGCAGCCGGTGGCTGGTCACCTCGGCGTCGGAAGGGTCTTCTCGGAGGGTGCGGACGAAGAGCTGGGAGAGACGTGTGGACACCCGTCCAGCTTAGGGGCGCGCCCGGGTCACCACGGCTTGCCGTCGTAGTCGCCCGGGTTCTGCTCGTAGTAGCGGTCGCGGTCGGTGTCTTGTTGCTGCTGCTGCTGGCTCTGCTCGCCCTGCTGCTGCAGCTGGTCGAGGGGGTCGTCGGACTCGGCCTGCCCCTCGCCCTCGCCGGGCTCGTCTCCCCCGGCACCGGGATCGCTGCCGTCGTCGCCTCCGGGCTGCTGCTCGTCGCCCTGGCCCCCCTGGGCCTGCTGCCCCTTCTCGTCGAGGCGCTGCTGGGCGTCGTCGAGCGGCTGCGAGGTGTCGGGTTGCTGGGGGTCCTCCGGCGGCTGGAAGCAACCCTCGGGCGCCTCGTCGACGGTCTTCTGCCCGAGTTCGTACAACGCCTCGGCGTCGGCGTAGCGCAGTTCGAGCAGGGCCGCGTCGCCCTGTGCCTCGATCGTGAGCACCAGGTTGACCCGGATGACGCACGAGATCGTCGCGTCGTCCGGGGCGAGGTCGAGCGCCGTGACGAACTCTTGCCGTGCCACGTCGAGCACGCCGATCTGCGCGTAGGCGGTGCCCCGGTCGAAGTGGTGCACCCACGGCTCGACCACGTTGGCGACGCCGAGGGGCTCCGAGAGGGAGGCGCTGCGTTCGAACTGCTGGTCGCCGTACGACCACTGCGTCAGGGCGGCGAACGTGGGCAGGCTGAGCAGCTTGAGCGCGACGAGCAGCACCACGAGGACGACCGGTGCCGACCAGAGCAGCAGCCGACGTCGGAGGCGCTTGCGGTACTGCTCGACGGTGGGCCCGGCCTCGGCCTCGTGGGCGCGGCGGATCTCGTCGACGGGCGGCGGGACGAGGGTGTCGGTCACGGGCGTGCTCCCCTCTCGGGTCGGGCGGCGTCGAGGGTCGACGTCGCGGCACGGCCACGCCCACGGCCCGGCCCACGCTCGTCGCGCAGGGGCCGTGTCGGGCGGACCTCGCCCAGGGCCCTGGCCACGAGGGCGACGTCGATCAACAACAGGAGGAACGCCGGGATCGCGGCGATCCAGTAGAGGTCGATCAGGCTGTCGGCCCGCCCCTCGTCGGAGGCGACGGCCCCGTCGCGGGCGTCCGCGACGGCGGCGTCCACGGACGTCTCGGCCGTGCGGTGCACGTACGGCACGCCGAGCTGATCGGCGATGCGCCGGAGGGTGTCCTCGTCGATGGTCGAGACGGCGTCGGGATCGCCGGGCTGCGTGCGGTCCTGGATGTACTCCTTGGTCGAGTACTCGTCGCCGTAGCCGTCGAAGACGCGCATCTTGCCCCCCTGCTCGGTGCCGTAGCCGAAGACGGCACCGCCGTCGACGTCGCCGGCCGAGGCCGCGAAGCTCTCGGGCTCGGTGCCGCTGGTCTGCTCGCCGTCGCCGAGGTAGTAGACGACGTTGGCTCGTTCTGGGGCGCTCTGCCGCGCCTCGGTCAAGCGCTCGGCCAGCAGGTCGTTCGCCTCGCTGACGGAACTGCCGCTCGAGTAGTAGGTGACCTCTTGGTTCATGGCGTCGGCCGCGGCGACCACGGCGGAGGCGTCGTCGGTCAGCGGCGTCCGCAGGACGGCGGTGCTGTCGAAGGACAGCAACGAGAACCGGGCTCCCGCCAGCTGCGAGGTGACCTCGGCGATGTCGGCCCGCACCCCGTCGAGACGACGCTGGCCGTCGCCCCAGTCCTCCGCCGCGATGCTCGAGGTCGTGTCGACCACGAAGAAGACGTTGAGCTGCGCGACCGACGCCTGCGCCGACCCACCCGGGAGGCTCGGGCGCACCGCGACGACGAGGAGCAGGGCCACGATCACCAGACGTCGCACCCAGGTGAGCAGGGCCCGTCGTCGGCCCCGCTCGGCCACCACGCGCCAGCCGGTGAACCCGAGCAGGGCGACGGCGGCCACGGCGAGGAGCCACCAGGGCAGCACGGGCTGGAAGACCAGCGCGCCGGCGATCACAGCCGCACCCGCCAGAGCATCACGAGCCCACCCATCGCGACGAGCAAGGCCGCGATGGCCAGAGCCTGCGGATGGTCGGTCACCACGAGCCGTCGGGCCCCCGTGAACAGCCCCGCCTCGCGGGCGTCGATCTCGTCGACGATCTGCGGCACGGTCGTCGAATCGTCGAGGGCGTAATAGCCGCCGTCGGTCGACTCGGCCGCGGTGCGCAGTTCGTCGGCGACCTGGTCGGCCACGGCGTCCGTGGCGTGGTCGGCGGGGTTCACGGCGTACACGCGGACGTCGCGCTCGGTCGCCAGGTCGGCTGCCTCGGTGAGCGTGAGCAGGGCCTTGCCGTTGACGTAGTTGTCGGTGGCGAGCACGACCGACTTGGGTCGCGTGCTGTCGTCGTCGCCGAAGCCGAGGACGCACGAGGCCAGGCCGTCACCGATCAACGAGGCACCGTCACCGAGGTCGGTGCCCGTCCAGTAGCGGGTCCCGTTCTCGCCCATGGTGTCGAACGAGTCGCGGTACTGCTCGAGTTGCGTGCGGACGAAGTCGTAGTCGTCGGTGAGCGGGAAGGCCTGCACGGCCGAGCTGTCGAAGAGGTAGAGCCCGACGCGTTCGCCGTCGAGCCCCTGCGAGAGGGTCGAGAACGTGTCGACGATCTGGGAGTCGACCTCGGTCATCGAGCCCGACACGTCGAGGCAGAGCATGATGTCGCGCTTGTACGACTGGGGTTCGACGACGTCGGTGCTCGAGACGCGGGCCGCGAGCAGGACGCTGATGCCGGTCAGCGCCACCATGGCGACGAGCACGACCGCGAGGGCGGCACGGTAGCGCCGGACGACGCGCTGGTAGGCGGGCAGCGCGGTCAGCCGCTCGCCGTGCGCGACCGGGACGCCGAGACGACGGAGGCGCGCCCTGTCCCGGCGCCTCCACCGCACGTAGAGCCACGCCGCCACCGCCACGACCGCCAGTGCGACCAGCGGCAGCCACCAGAAAATCAGCCCCATGAGGACACCAGGTCTCTCGCGGTGGCCACGGCACGGGCGGTGTCGCCGGGCTCTTCGAGTCGGAAGGCCGGCGGGTAGTACTGCTCGACCGCCCCGGCGAGCCGGGGCAGGTTCGACTCGCGCAGGTCGGCGAGGGTCATCACGTGCGTGTCGACGCCGTTCGTCTCGTGTGCGAAGAACCGCAACAGCAGGCTGAGCCGCGAGTGCACCCCGCGGTCGTTGAGCCGCCCCGAGATCGCGGCCGTCTCGACCTCGTCGATCAGGGCGAGGTACTTCGCCTTGGTGTCGGCGAGGGCAGGCGGTCTCGACGCCGCCTGGGCCGCTCGCTGGGCCGGGGGAAGTCGGCGTGCCGAGAAACGGAACACGAAGACGTACCAGGCGACCACGAGGGCCAGCCCGGCCAGGCCGAGCACGAGCCAGAGCAGCCAGAGCGGGTACTGGTAGGGCCCGAAGAAGTCGTCAGCGCCCGACACGACGGTGCTTCTCGATCAGGGCGAACAGACCCGGCACGACCTCGGCCTGGCTGCCGAGTCGTTGGCTGCTGATGCCGAGGGCCAGGAGCTCGCGCTCGGTGTCGCCCACGCGTCGGACGGACGAGTCGTCGAACTCGCGCCGGAGCTGTGCGTTCTCGCGGAGGTAGGCCGGGAGCCCGGACATCTCTCGCACGTCGAAGACCTCGCCGGCGTGGCCCGCGCGGGTCATCAGGTCGGCGTCGCCGATCGTCAGCCAGACGACCTCGTGCTGGGCGCGCAGACGGCGCAGCAAGCGGGTGATGCGCTCGTCGATCGCGACGTCGTCGGTGACCACGAGCAGCATCGAGCGGCGCCGGATGCCGCGGGCGACCCACTCGAGCACCGAGGCGAGGTCGCTCGTCGGGGCGTCCAGGTCGACCCGTCGGTCGACCTGGCGCAGAAGGGTCTCGAGGTGGGCCTCGGTCGCGCCGGCCGGGTGCGCGCGGGTACCCGACGAGTCGCCCGCCACCAGGGACACGACGTCACCGTGCTTCGCGGCGATGTAGGCGAGGGCGCCCGCCGCCATCAGCGCGATGTCTTTCTTGGACTCGCCGCTCGTCGCCGTCGCCGCCATGTTGCGACCGGTGTCCATCACCAGGACGAGGTTCTGCCGGCGGCTGGCGATGTACCGCTTGACCAGGGGCTCGCCGTGACGGGCCGTCGCCTTCCAGTCGATGTCTTTCACTTCGTCGCCCGGGACGTAGGCCCTGAGGTCGTCGAAGTCGTGGCTGCGCCCGTGGTGCACCGAGGCGTAGCCGCCTTCGAGCAGGTCGATCGTGCGTCGGTGGGCGAAGAGCCCCATCTTCGTCCGCACACGCAGCAGCAGGCTGGCCACCGGCGTCAGGGGGTCTGGACGGCGCCGAACACGGCGTCGATGATCGTCTCGGGCGCGACCTCGTCGGCCGTGGCCTCGTAGTTGAGGATCAGGCGGTGTCGCAGCACGGAGTGTCGCAGGTGCTTGACGTCTTCGGGGATGACGTAGTCGCGCCCGTGCAGCAGGGCGAGGGCCCGGGCAGCCTGCATGAAGGCGATGCTCGCCCGCGGGCTGGCCCCGAACTCGACGTAGTCGGCGAGGGTGGCCGGGATGTACTGCTGAGGGTGCCGCGTGACGTAGATGAGCTGGACGATGTAGTTGACGATCGACGCGTCCACGTAGACGCGCTTGGCGAGGTCTTGCAGGTAGACGACGTCGGCCAGGCCGACGCCGGTCGAGGGTGCGGCGGTCTCGTCGTAGACGCCGCTCTCGATGCGCCGGATGATCTCGGCCTCTTCGGCCGGAGTCGGATAGTCGAGGATCTCTTTCAACAGGAAGCGGTCGAGCTGCGCCTCGGGCAACTGGTAGGTGCCCTCTTGCTCGATCGGGTTCTGCGTGGCCAGGACGAGGAAGGGCGACGGCAGCCGGTAGACCGTGCCACCGATGGTGGTCTGCCGCTCTTGCATCGCCTCGAGCATGGCGCTCTGGGTCTTGGCGCTCGATCGGTTGATCTCGTCGAGCAGGACGAAGTTCGAGTGGACCGGCCCGAGCTGGGTGACGAACGTCGACTTCTGGGCGTCGTAGATCTGCGTGCCCGTGATGTCGCTCGGCAGCAGGTCGGGCGTGCACTGGATGCGCCGGAAGCTGGCGTCGATCGACTGCGCGATGGTCTGCGCGGCGGTCGTCTTGGCCAGCCCCGGGACGCTCTCGAGCAGGACGTGCCCACCGGTGATCAAGGCGACGAGCAGGGTGTCGCGGAGGGCCGTCTGACCCACGACCTTGCGGCCGAAGGCCTGAGACACCGCCCCGACGATCTGCCTGGCCCGCTCGAGTTCGGCGGGCGTCACGGGGGCCGAGGCCGGCGGCGGGGTCTGGCTGGCGGTGGCGGTGTCGGTCACGCGCCCCACTGTAAACCAGTCCCCCGACAGCGCCGGCGCCCACGGCCCCGGTGCCTCATCGACGCAGCGCGCGCCTCGCCAGCCAGTTGCCGAGGAACTGGACGAGCTGCACCAGGACGATGATCAGGAGCACCGCGGCCCAGGTCACGACCGGGTCGAACTGCCGATAGCCGTAGAGCAGGGCGAAGTTGCCGAGCCCGCCGCCGCCGATGTAGCCGGCCACCGCCGACATGTCGACCAGCGCGACGAAGATGAACGTGTACCCGAGGACGAGCGGTCCGAGCGCCTCGGGCAGCAGCACCGTGCCGATGATGCGGGCCGGCCCGGCCCCCGCGGCTCGTGCGGCCTCGATGACGCCCGGCTGCACGGTGAGCAGGTTCTGCTCGACGATGCGCGAGATGGCGAACGACGCGGCGAGCGACAGGGTGAAGATGATGGCCGGGTTGCCGCTGCCCGAACCGATGACGAACCTCGCCAACGGCTGGGCCGCGGCCAGGAAGATGATGAACGGGATCGGCCGGAACACGTTCACGACCACGTTCAGCACACCGTAGACGACGCGGTTCGCGAACAGCGCCCCGCCCCGCGTCAGGTAGAGCGCCAGGCCGAGCACGAGTCCGCCGATGCCGCCGAAGAGCAGCGTCAGGGCGACGATGTAGACGGTCTCGACGGCCGCCTGCCACAGCATCGGCTGCAGTTTGATCAGGGAGTCCATGTCAGCGTCCTTCCGTGGGTGCGGCCGAGGTCGCCGGCGAGGTGGGCAGTTCGGTCGCGTTGTCGCCCAGCTCGGCGACGGCCGCCCGGACGGCAGCGTCGTCGCCGGTCACGGCGAGGGTCAGGGTGCCGAAGGTGCGCCCCTGGATGTCGTTGACGCCACCGAAGACGATCTCGAACGAGAGGCCGTGACGGGCGAGCAGCGCGAAGACGTCGCGCTGGTCGACGCCGCCCTCCGCGATGCGCACCGACACGAGGGTGCCGTCGTGCCGGGCCCGCAACGCCTCGAGCTCGTCGCCGTGCGGCGTGCCCGCGATGACGGTCGAGACGAACCGTTTGGTCGACGCCTGCTGCGGGTCGGAGAACACCTCGAAGGTGGGGCCGGTCTCGACGACGCGTCCGGAGTCCATCACGGCCACCCGGTCGGCGATCGACTTGATGACGTCCATCTCGTGGGTGATCACGACGATGGTGATGCCGAGCTCGGCGTTGACGCGCTTGAGCAGCGCGAGCACCTCGCTCGTCGTCTCGGGGTCGAGGGCGCTCGTCGCCTCGTCGGCCAGCAGGATGCGGGGGTTCGTCGCGAGCGCCCGGGCGATGCCGACGCGCTGCTTCTGTCCACCCGAGAGCTGGTCCGGCCGCGCGTGGGCCTTGTCGCCGAGGCCGACGAAGTGCAGCAGGTCGCTGATGCGCCGCTGGTGCTCGGCCTTCGGCACGCCCGCCGCCTTGAGCGGGAACTCGACGTTGCCCCAGACCGTCTTCGACGAGAAGAGGTTGAACTGCTGGAAGATCATGCCTATGCCGGCCCGGACCCCGCGCAGTTCGCGCTCACGCAGGCCGGTGATCTCGCGACCGTCGACGCGGATGCTCCCGCTCGTCGTGGGCTCGAGGGCGTTGACGAGGCGTACCAGGGTGCTCTTCCCCGCGCCCGAGTAGCCGATGATGCCGAAGATCTCGCCCTCGGCGATCTCGAGGCTGACGCCGTCGACCGCGGTCAGCGGTGCGGCGCCCTTCTCGCGGGGCGGGTACGTCTTGACGACGTCGGTCAGGGTGATGGCGGGCACGCGTTCTCCTCGGCACGGGCGGAGGCCCGGACCGCGGGCGGGTGTCTGCGCGCGGTCCGGGCCGGGGGTGGCGACCTGGTGGGGTCAGCCGTTCTGTTCGACGAGCTTCTCGGTCTCGGTCAGCGATTTCTCGAGGTCGCTCGCGGGGATCTTCGTGATGATCGCCGTGCCGCCCGAGTTGTCGACGACGCCGTCGGTGACGGTCTTGGTGTCCTGGTAGATCTGGACGAGCTTCTGGTAGGTCGCGTTGTCCTTGTCCTCCGCACGGGCGGCGAAGACGTTGGCGTAGGGCACCGACGACGGGTCGTTGGGGTCGTCCTGCGCGATGACGTCGTCGGTCGACAGGCCGGCCTTGGTCGCGAAGTCGTTGTTGATGATCGCGCCGGCGTAGTCGGGCAGCGACGTGGCGGCGAGGTCGGCGCTCACCGTGGCGACCTTGACCTTCGACTTCGACTCGTCGACGTCGTTGACGCCCGAGAAGATCGTGCCGCCGTCCTTCAGCGAGACCAGGCCGTTCGACTGCAGCACGAGCAGGGCGCGGGCCAGGTTGCTCGAGTCGTCGGGGATCGCGATGGTGTCGCCCTGCTGGAAGTCGCTCAGCTCGGTGTACTTCGACGAGTACAGCGGCAGGGGGTAGATCGCCGTCGAACCGATCGGCACGATGTCGTTGCCCGAGGCCACGTCGTACTGCGCGAGGTAGACGATGTGCTGGAACTGGTTCAGGTCGATCTCGCCGTCGGCGAGGGCCGGGTTCGGCTGCTCGTAGTCCGAGTAGTCCACGAGGTCGACCGTGATGCCCTCGTCGGCCGCGGCCTGGACGAAGTCGGCCCAGTACGGGTCGCTCGCGCCGACGACGCCGATGCGGACGGTCTCGTCGTCGCCACCGCCACGGGTGACCCCGATCGCGATGCCGACGGCGGCGAGCACGACGACGACCGCGACGATGATGGCGATCAGTCGACCGGGGCCCTTCTTGGGGGCGTCGATCAGGGGGGCGCTGCTGGTCATGGGTTCCTCTCGGGGCGCTGCTGGAGCACCGCTCGGGGGTGGGCCGAGGCTGTCGCGGTGCGTGCTCCATGCTGGCCGACGCCCCGGGGCGCGTCACATCGGGGCGTCACACGACGACACACGGCTGGGGCGGCCCCGGGCACGGACGCGACCGCACGCAGGAGGCGCGGTGCGAGAACCCTCGCACCGCGCCTCCTGAAGGGGGTCGCGTCGCCCCCGGGGCGTATCGGGTCAGACGGTGACGACCTCGGGCGAGCCCAGCTCGCCGGGGGGCATCTCGGCGGCGAGGCGGTTCGCCTCGTCGATGAGCGTCTGGACGATCTCGGACTCGGGGACGGTCTTGATGACCTCGCCCTTCACGAAGATCTGCCCCTTGCCGTTGCCGGACGCGACGCCGAGGTCGGCCTCGCGGGCCTCGCCCGGGCCGTTGACGACACAGCCCATGACGGCGACGCGCAGAGGCACGGTCATGCCCTCGAGCCCGTCGGTGACGTCGTTGGCGAGCTTGTAGACGTCGACCTGGGCACGACCGCAGCTGGGGCAGCTGACGATCTCGAGCTTGCGCTCGCGCAGGTTGAGCGACTGCAGGATCTGCAGGCCGACCTTGACCTCTTGGGCGGGCGGGGCACTGAGGCTGACACGGATGGTGTCGCCGATGCCCTCGCTCAGCAGGATGCCGAACGCCGTGGCCGACTTGATCGTGCCCTGGAACTCGGGACCGGCCTCGGTGACGCCGAGGTGCAGGGGCCAGTCACCGCGCTCGGCGAGCTGACGGTAGGCCTTGACCATGACGATCGGGTCGTTGTGCTTGACCGAGATCTTGAAGTCGTGGAAGTCGTGCTCTTCGAACAGCGAGGCCTCCCACACGGCGGACTCGACGAGCGCCTCGGGCGTGGCCTTGCCGTACTTCTGCAGGATGCTGGGCTCGAGCGAGCCGGCGTTGACGCCGATGCGGATCGAGACGCCCGCGGCCTTCGCCGCGGCGGCGATCTTGCCGACTTGGTCGTCGAACTTGCGGATGTTGCCGGGGTTGACCCGGACGGCCGCACAGCCGGCGTCGATCGCCTGGTAGACGTAGTTGGGCTGGAAGTGGATGTCGGCGATGACCGGGATCTGGCTCTTCTTCGCGATGATCGGAAGGGCCTCGGCGTCGTCACGGCTCGGCACGGCGACGCGCACGATGTCGCAGCCGCTGGCGGTGAGCTCGGCGATCTGCTGCAGGGTGGCGTTGATGTTGGGGGTCGGAGTCGTGGTCATCGACTGCACGCTGACGGGGGCGTCGCCGCCCACGAGCACCTTGCCGACCTTGATCTGCCGCGTCTTGCGGCGCGGGGCGAGGACTTCGGGGACCTTCGGCATTCCGAGATTGACTGCTGGCACGGTGTCATCGTAAACCTCGGCGCTGGACGCCGCGTGACGGGCGGGTGACCGGCCCGTCACGCGACGCCCGCCACCGGTCGTCAGCCGAAGATGTCGATCGGGTTCACGATGTCGGCATAGGTCAGCAGGACGGTCATGCCCCCGAGCAGGATCACGATGGCGAAGGTCACGGGGATGGCCTTGGCCGTGTCGACCGGGCCCGGATCGGGACGGCGGAAGAGCTTGGCGAAGCCGCGGCGGATCGCCTCGATGAGGGCTCCGGCCACGTGGCCGCCGTCGAGCGGCATGAGCGGCACCAGGTTGAACACGAACAGCGCGACGTTGAGGCTCGCGAGCAGACCGACGAGGGTGCTGATGCGGTCGACCACCGGGATGGTGTCGAGGCTCGCGATCTCACCCGCCATGCGTCCGACGCCGACGACGCTGACCGGGCCGTTCGGGTCGCGCTCGGCCCCGCCGAAGGCGGCCTGGGCCACCCCGACCAGACGCTGCGGCAGCGTGACGATGACGCCGACGACGTGCGCGATGTTGTCTCCGACGGCCGGCAGCACGGCCGTCACGGGCTCGCGTACCTTCTCGTAGGCGAAGCCGATGCCGACGAAGCCGACCTCTTGCGTCTGCGAACTGCCGTCGGGGTTCGTCGCCACGGCCCCGCTCGACGTGGTCACGTACCGCTCGGACAGCGCCGGCGTCACCTGCAGCGTGCGCTCGGTGCCGTCGCGGTCGACGACGACGTCGAGGGTGTCGCCGGGAGAACGCTGGAGGATGCTCGTGATCTGGTCGCCGTCGGTGACGGTCGTGCCGTCGATCGACACGATGCGGTCGCCGTTCAGCATGCCCGCGGCGTAGGCGGGGGCCTCGGGCGCGTCGGACGGGCAGCTCGTCTCCGTCGACCCGGCGGGCAGGACGCAGGTGCTGACGCTGCCGACGGTCGTGCTCGCCTGCTGGACGCCGAAGCCGCAGAGCAGCACGGCGAACAGCACGATCGCGATGAGCAGGTTCATGAACGGCCCGCCGAGCATGATGACGACGCGCTTGTACACGGGCAGGCGGTAGAAGGTGCGCGACTCGTCGCCCTCGTCGACGGTCTCGGCGCTGGCGGTCCGGGCGTCCTGCACGAGGGTGTTGAAGAAGCCGGTGCTCGACTGGCGCGCGCCTCCCCCGGTCTTGCCCGGAGGGAACATGCCCGACATCGAGATGTAGCCGCCGAGGGGCAACGCCTTGACGCCGTACTCGGTCTCGCCCTTCTTGCGCGAGAAGACGGTCGGCCCGAAGCCGATCATGTACTGGCCGACCTTCACGCCGAACTTCTTCGCCGGCACGAGGTGGCCCACCTCGTGCAGGGCGATCGACACGGCCAACCCGACGACCATGACCAGGACGCCGAGCACGAAGAGGAGGATCGTCTGCACCGGGCAAGGGTAGCCGCCCGTGGCCGGACGTCCACCGCGCCGACGCCATGACGACGCTGGGAGCCCCGAACTGGGGCGGCGGGCTCAGCGGGCCAGCAGCGCGTCCGCCTCGGCACGTGCCCAGCGTTCGGCGTCGAGCACGCCCTCGAGGCTGCTCTCGCCCGCGGTGTGGCGGTCGACGACGGCCTCGACCACGTCGAGGATGTCGAGGTACCCGACGCGTCCCGCGTGGAACGCCAGGACGGCCTGCTCGTTGGCCGCGTTGAAGACGGCCGGGTAGGTCCCCCCGGCCCGCCCGACCTGCTTGGCGAGCCGGACGGCCGGGAAGGCCTGCTCGTCGAGGGGCTCGAAGGTCCAGGTGGAGGCGCGGGTCCAGTCGAGCGGGACGCCCACCCCGTCGACGCGGTCCGGCCAGGCGAGCCCGAGCGAGATCGGCAGGCGCATGTCGGGCGGCGAGGCCTGGGCGATGGTCGAGCCGTCGACGAACTCGACCATGGAGTGGACGATCGACTGCGGGTGCACCGTGACGTCGATGTGGTCGTAGTCGACGTCGAACAGGAGGTGCGCCTCGATCACCTCGAGCCCCTTGTTGACCAGGGTCGACGAGTTCGTCGTGACGACCAGGCCCATGTCCCAGGTGGGGTGAGCGAGCGCCTCGCGCGGGGTGACGGCGGCCAGCGAGTCCCGCGTGCGACCGCGGAACGGCCCGCCCGACGCCGTCAGGACGAGCCGGCGCACCTCGCGGTCGCTGCCCGAGCGCAGGGCCTGCGCGATCGCCGAGTGCTCGGAGTCGACCGGCACGATCTGACCGGGGGCGGCCCGCTGCGTCACGAGGTCGCCACCGACGATCAGGCTCTCCTTGTTCGCCAGGGCGAGCGACGCACCCGAGTCCAGGGCGGCGAGGGTCGGTGCGAGACCGACCGAGCCCGTGATGCCGTTCAGGACGACGTCGGCCCGGACGTCGCGGACGAGCTGCACCGATTCGTCGGTGCCGAGGGCCGTGTGCTCGACGCCGAACTCGGCCGCCTGAGCGGCCACGCCCTGGCGGTCGGAGCCGGCGGAGAGGCCGACCACCTCGAAGAGGTCGGGGTGGGCCCGGACGACGTCGAGGGCCTGGACCCCGATCGAACCGGTGGAGCCGAGGATCGTGATGCGACGCATGGGGTCAGCCTAGGGCGAGCACCGGCGGGGCCGTTCGCCGCCACGGGTGGCCGGTGTCTGGGCGACCCGTGGCCAGGCGACCCGCGGCCAGGCGACCCGTGGCTGGGCGACCCGCGGCTAGGCGACGGCGAGGATGTCGATCACGAAGACGAGCGTGTCGGTGCCTCCGATGCCGGCCGAGGGCTGACCGGCCTCGCCGTAGCCCTCGGCGGGTGGGATGATCACCACGACCTGCGACCCGACCGTCTGACCGATCATGGCCTTGGCGAACCCCGGCACGACCTGGTCGGTCGAGAACGGCGTCGGCGTGCCCTTGCCCCAGCTCTGGTCGAAGACCTCGCCGGTGGTCCAGTTGACGCCCTGGTACTGGACGGTGACGTTCGCGGGGTCGGGGACGACGGGGCCGTCGCCCTTCTTCAGGACCTCGATCTGCAGATCGGACGGCGGGTCGGTGCCGGGCGGGATGGTCACGGTCGGCTGACCGTCGTCCGCGAGCTCGACCGCTGGGAAGCCGTCCTCGGGAGGCTGGGCCTCGCCCGTCGCCCTGGTGGGCACGATGGAGACGACGTCGGCGACGATGACCACGGGCGTGGGCGTGGCGGCCTGCTCCCCCGCGGTCGCGGTCGTCATGTCGGCCGCCGAGGCGACGGTCACCGTGCGGCTGCCCGAGGGCACACAGGCGATCGCGTCGACGATGCCCGGCACGTAGTAGTCGGTGCTCACCGTGAGTTGCGTGGGCTGCTGGCCCTCGTCGAAACCGGCCGACGTGACCTCGGCCCCGGTGGTCGCGTCGTAGACCGCGATGCGGACGTTGGCCACCGCGCCCGGGCCGGCGACCTCGCCGCTGCCCTCGACCAGGGTCGTGCGCTGGGTCGACGTGACCTCGAGCGGGGTGTCGAAGCTGACCTCGGGCGCGGCCTCGACCTCGCCCGTGACGTCGACGCCGTCGGACAGCGACCCCGACGCCGGCGCCTTGCAGTCGCCGTCGGCGCCGCTCGCCGTGGGAGACGGCTGGTCGGAACCCCCCGTGCAACCGCTCAGCACGAGGGCGACGAGCGGAACGGCCGCCAGGGCGACGATCCGTCCTCGACGGACACGGGTGGACGGACGAGGAGGCGCGGTGCGGGTCATCGAGGAGTCGTCTCGGTGGTCGACGGCGACGGTCGGCTAGGAGACGGCGAGGATGTCGATGACGAAGACGAGCGTGTCGGTGCCCGAGATGCCTGCCTGCGGGGCGCCGGCCTCGCCGTAGCCGTCGGCCGGCGGGATGACGACGACCGTCTGCGACCCGACGGTCTGCCCCACCATGCCGTCCGCGAAGCCGGTGATGACCTGGTCGGTCGAGAAGGTGGCCGGCGCGCCGCGCGACCAGCTCTCGTCGAAGATCTCGCCGGTGTTCCAGATGACGCCCTGGTACTGGACGGTGACGGTGTCACCGGCCTGGACCGTGGCGCCGTCGCCCTTGATCAGGGTCTCGACACCGAGCTCGGTCGGCGCGTCGGCCTCGGGGACGGTCACCGTCGGACGGCCGTCGGCGTCGAGCTCGACGGTCGGGAAGCCGGCCTGCGGGGCCTGGGGCTCGCCCGAGGCCCGCAGCGGGACGTCGGACGTCGACGACGCCGAGCTGGTCGGCGTCGCGGTGTCGGACGACCCGCCGGCGTCGCCGGCACAGGCCGCCAACGACAAGAGGAGGGCGGGGACGGCCAGGAGGGCGAGGGAGCGGCGCATGGGGATCTCTCGGTCGGAGTGACGGGGCTCGCGCCGTGGGACTCGGCGCGGCGGAGGTGCCGTGCCATTCTGCCTCACGCCCGGTCGGCTTCTCTGGACGCCGCCACCACGGTCGGCTCGTGGCCGACGGGGAAGGCGACGGACGCCGCGATGAAGCACTTGCGGCTCGCCTCGGCGTGCAGCTCGAGGGCGCGCTCGACCATGTCGTCGTCGGCGACGGTCACCCGGGGCCGCAGGGTGACCGACGTGAAGCGACCGCCGCCGTCCTGCGTCTGGGTCATGCGCCCCACGGCGGCGTCCTCGTAGGCGACCACGACCACGCCCGCGGTGGCGGCGACGTGCAGGTAGCTGAGGAGGTGGCACTGTGCCAGGGCGGCGAGCAGCAGCTCCTCGGGGTTCCACCGGTCGGCGTCGCCGTGGAACGTGCGATCGGCCGACGCCAGGATGTCGTGCTGCTTGCCGGTGGCGACGATCGTGTTGTCCCGGCCGTACGAACGGTACGAGGTGGTGCCCTCGCCCCGGTCGCCCGTCCAGTGGACGTCGACGGCGTAGTCGTGGTCGAGCATGCTGCCTCCCTCTGGGCCCCTCGTCGGTGCGACGTGGTCGCGTGGCGGGCCTCGGTACACTCCCCATCATGACCGACCCCCGCCCCGCCGTGCCCTCCCGTCACCCCCTGACCGCCTCGGGCAGCGTCGAGCTGGCCGTGCTCGAACGCTCGGGCTGGGACGAGAGCCGTCACCTCGGTGCGGGCGTCGTCGTGGATGCCGACGGGCACGAACTGCGTCGCGTCGGGGACGCCGACGCGACGATCTACCCACGCTCGTGCTTGAAACCGCTGCAAGCGCTGACGGTGCTGCGGTCCGGAGTCTCGCTCGACGGCCCGCAGGCCGTGCTGGCGACGGCGAGCCACGCCGGCACGCGGGCCCACCTCGACGTGGTCGAGGCACTGCTCGGCCGCTCGGGCAGCACCGAGGACGATCTCCTCTGCCCGCCGGACTGGCCCGGCGACCGAACAAGCGCCCGCGAGGCGTCCGCGAAGCGCCGCCTCGCCATGAACTGCTCGGGCAAGCACGCCTCGTTCCTGCTCGCCTGCGCCGAGAACGGCTGGGACCCGTCGAGCTACGTCGCCACCGACCACCCCCTGCAGGCCGCCGTCCGCGAGACGGTCGCCGAGTTCACCGGCGAGACCGTCGACCACGCCGGTGTCGACGGCTGCGGCGCCCCGGTGATCGCGACCACCGTGGTCGGCCTGGCCCGGGCGATCGCCCGCATCACCGGGTCGGTCCGCCCGACCGGCGCGGGACGCGACGACCACGCGGCGCACCTCGTCGAGGCCGTCCTCGGCGACGCCTGGGCGATCGACGGCCCCGGCCGCGCCAACACGGTGACGATCGACGAGCTGGGGGTGCTGGCCAAGCTGGGCGCCGAGGGCGTCATGGTGATGGGCACGACCGACGGCGTCGCGGTGGCCGTGAAGGTGCTCGACGGGAACGTGAGGGCCGGCACCCTGGTCGCGCTGCGCCTCCTGGTCGACGAGGGGGCTGTCGACGCAGCCGCCGCCGATCGCGTGATCGAGCGCACGCTCGAGAAGGTCACCGGCGGTGACGGCCTCGTGGGCCGCATCCGTCTCGGCAGCGGGCTCGACCGCTAGACGCATCGCGCGGCGTCGTCGAGCACCGACACGAACGCGACCCGCAGGCTCTGCCGACACGGCCTACCGTCCTTGAGGGTGACCGTGGCCTCACCGTCCGGGCTGATCACGACGACCGTGTCGACCGCGGGCGGTTCGGCCACGGGCAGGGCCCCCACCGAGGGCACCACACCGACGAGCACGCAGTCGACGGCCTCGGCCGCCTGGGCAGCCGACGCCCCCGCCGCCCGCAGCTGACGGCGGAGGCCCGACGCCACGGCCTCGGCCACGACGGGCGGTCCGACAATCCGGACGGTCGACGAGAGGGGCACGCAGAGCGGCGCCTCGTCGAGGGTGGCCGCCTCGGCCCGGAGGCGTGCCAGTCGGGCGACGGCCGGGTCGCCCGGCTCGAGGTCGTCCTCGGGACGCCCCTCGAGCGCGAGCCCGCTGGAGGCGCGACCCACCCCGAGCACCAGCACCCGGGTCGGACGACGTGCGGCGTCGGACGCACCGAGTCGATCGGCCGTCGGGTACCAGTCGGCCAGTTCACGCGACCGTGCCGCCCGGAGGCTCGTGACGACCTCCTCGACCGCGTCGAGGGACTCCAGGAATCGCGATCGTTCGCGACGGGCCGTGAGGGTCGCCCCGGCGACACGGTCGACGGCCCAGCCGACGAGGACCGCGAGAGCCGTCGCGACCGAGGACGCGAGGACGGCAGGCGGGCCGGTCCAGGGGACGAGGGCCCCGCACCCCGACACGAGGGCGCCCGTCGAGATCGCCGCGACCGGCGCGGCTGTCGGACGGGGGCGGGCCGGTGCCGACGGCAGCCGCACGCGGGATGCGACGGACGGGGACGTCACGGGAGTCGACGACGGCACGGGAGTCGACGACGACGCGGGAGTCGACGACGACGCGGGGGTGGAGGAGTCCATGCCCCCAGTGGAGCGGACTGCCTGCCGTGATCGGTGCCGGGTGGGCGGGGCCGGGGAGGACCCGCCGACCCTGCCGCGTGTGGAGGAGTCGTCGGTCAGACGACGACGAAGAACTGCTCGCCGATCTCGACCCGGGTGCCGCGCGTCACCCGGACGCGGACGCCCGGATCGGCACGGCGGGGCGGGAGATCACGAGGGCGGACGACCGTGCCGTTGCCGGACCACCGGTCGCTGACCCACAAGGCTCCGGCCTCTTGACCGAATTCGAGATGCGTCTTCGACACTGATTTCCCGGGATCGACGATGCGGACGAGCTGGTCGAACCGCTCCCCTGGCTGGGGCGTCGGCGCCCGGCCGACGAGACCCGTGCCGTCGACCGTGATGCTCTCACCCGTGCTGAACTGCAGGACGTACTCGGTCCCCAGGCCACCACGGCGGACGATGCGGGTCTCGTCGACGTCGTCGTCCACCGGCAGGTCGACGGGGGGACGACGAGGACGCCAGGGCGGGGCCGACGAGGAGGTCGGGGCCGGCGGGACGTCGGCGACGGTCGGCCTCGGGGTCACGGCCGGTCGCTCGGCCCGGAAGCCCGGGACGTGGTCGATCGGCTCGGGGGCCGGGCGTGGTGCCGCCTGCTGCTGATCGTCGGCCTCACCCTGTGCGGGGACGCCGTCATGGGAGCCCGGATCGCCCTGGCCGGTGCCGGCGTCGCCGGTGCCGGCGTCGCCGGTGCCCGATCGGACGGCCTCACCGTCCTCGGTGGCGGGACCCCGGCGGAGGACGGACTCGTCGTCCGGTCGCCACTCGGGTGGGAGCGGGACGACGGGGCCCGTGAACGACAGGGCGACGGATTGCACGACCGCACCGCATTCACCGCAGAAGATGTCGTCCTCGTCGACGGCTGCGCCACAGTGCGTGCACCGTTCGAGGCCGACGGCGGAACCCGGTGGGACGAGCGGCGCGGGCTCGACGAGCGGGACGGGTGCGGGACGACCGGACTCGACGGGAGCGGGACGGGACCCGTCGGGGATCGGCGGACGGAAGTCCCGGCCGAGCGCGGCGACCGGGGCGGTGTCGCCGTCCCGGGGCACGTCGGCCGTCGGACGCACGAGAGGCGGGGGGCTCACAGGAGCCGCCGCCCGGTCGTCGGGTGCGACCTCGGGGGTGGGAGCGGATGCGGGGGCGGGCTCGCCGGACGGCGCAGCCGCCTCCGGTCCGTCGGCGCCGTGGGCGTGGTCGGCCTCGGCCGGACGTGCGCCGTCGGGGGTGGAGGACGGCGCGGCCTCGCCGAAGCCGACCTCGTCGTCCGGACGGACGTCGGGCACCTCGGAGGACGGGGTCTCCGCGGCGGTCGTCGCCACGGGAGGGGTGTCGTCCGACCGGAGAGGCGTCAACGATGCCGTCCAGAGCGGGGCCGACGTGGGGCGTGGCCCGTTGTCGGGGTGCTCGGCGGGCGATCGGAGCGGGACGGGCGGTTCGACCGCCTCGGGGGCCGCCGTCCCGAGGGCGCCGACCTGGCCGTCGGGGATCGCGGGACGGTCGGGGCGAGAGGGCCTCGGGGACTCGGCCCGCGCCTCCTCGGAGGCTGCTCGAGGGTCGACGTCGGCCGCACGCTCGACCGATCGGTCGTCGACCGGCCACGCCGGGGGCTCGGGAACCGACTCGGGCGCCACGGGCCGGGGGTGGTCGGGGCCGGGCGACCCGACCTCGGCCGCGTCGGCGTCCGTCTGACGGTCGCGCACCCACCACGGTGGCTCCGCATCGCCGCGGCGGGGGTGCGACGTCGCGCGCGAGGGAGCCTCGGGCAGGTCGGGGGCGCTGGTGGCGTCGACGTGCTCGGCGGCGGCATCGGCCCGACGGCGGGCGGCCGCGAGGTCTGCGCTCGAGACCGCCCGACCGCACTCGCCGCAGAACATCGCGCCGACGGGCAGGGGGCTGGCACAGGTGGGGCAGTACATCAGTCGTTCCTCTGTCGCTCGGGAGGGGTGCGCCCATGGTAACCACGCAAAGATCGGAGCGAGACCGCCGCGGCGAACCGCTGCCGCCTCGTGAGGCCCACCCCGAGGGCTCGCCTCATCTCGGCGACGGCCGTCCAGACGCGGTCGGCGTCGGAGTCGGCGGGCGGGTTCGGAGAGAACACCGCACGGTCCGCCACCCGGGCCAGCACCGCGGGACGCGAACCACCGACCACGGCGGCGACCTCGCTCCGCGTCGCGGCCGGCGGGGTGCGGATGCCGTGGTCGACCACGGCGTCCTGGAACTCGTGCCAGCCGCCGCTGATGCGGGCGGACGGACTCGTCGCCGTCCGGCGGCGGCGTCTCCTCCGTGCCTTGAGGGCGACGATCGTCACGAACGGGGCCGCGAGCAGGCCGGCCACGAGAGCGCTCCAACCGGCGATCCGGACGATCGCCAGGACGACGGCCAACCAGACCGGAGGGGTCTCGGGGTCGTCCTGCTCGGATTGCGGCGGGGTCTGGTCGTCCCGCACCTGAGGGTCCTGGGGCGGCGGCTGGACGACGGACTCGGGACGGGAGATCTGCGTGGGGTCCTGCACCTGGTCCTCGGGGATCGGCCGTTCGGCCGGGTTCGGGTCGAGGGCCACCCAGCCGTGCTGGGCGGTGTCGACCTCGATCCAGGCGGTCACGCTGGACCCGGTGACCTCGACGCTGCCGCCGTCGGTCTCGGGCGCGAATCCCATGACCACCCTCGCGGGGAACCCCAGCTGATCGGCCATCAGCGCGGCCGCCGTCGCGTACTGCTCGGCGTCCCCGATCATGACGGGGTCGGTGAAGAGCTGGGCGATGCGGTCCGCCCCGTGCCCCGATCGACTGACGGGCTCGTCGGCGGTGACCCCGTGGCTCACGTAGCCGTCCTCGCGCAGCGCGCTCAGCGCCGCCTGCAGGCGCGCCCCCGGCCCCTGGACCCCGGCGACGTCCTCCTCGAGCGAGGAGGAGAGCTCGTCGGGCACGTCCCGCGGTGTCGGCACGGTGGCCGTCCCCGGCGTGAGCGCGTCGAGCTCGTCGTCGCCGGGCTGGCGGGGCTCGACCGCGTCCAACCGGTACGAGTCGCCTTGCCGGAGTCCGCCGAGGACGGCCGCCGTGCCCGTGACGTCGTTGTAGAAGAACTCGTCCCGCCGGGCGTCCGCCGTGGCTCCGTCGAACGAGACGGACTCGAGTCGGCCGACGGTGGGCAGCCAGAGGTCGTCGTAGGCACCGACCGTGACGTCCACCGTGGTCGCATCTCCGTCGACCTCGGATTGGTCGACGTCGGACGGCACGCGCGTGAAGAACCCGGAGGCGCTGTCGACCTCGCCGCTGCCGACGCTGTAGACGACACCGTCGTAGGTGTCGAGCGTGGCGACGCGCAGTCGCTGTCCGTCGCGGAGGCCCGAGACCGTGAGGAGCGTCTGGTCGACGGTCGGCTCCTGTTCGTAGGCCCGGAAGCCGCTGAGCGGGCTGACGTGGTCGCGGGGGTCGAACGGTTGCTCGACGACCGTGCGGGCCACCGTCCGCGAGGTGGTCGGCGGGACCGCCGCGACGGCGAGCGTGCCGGCTGTACCGGCGACGACCAGCGTGGCGAGCGTGCCGACGACGGCCCGGACGGCCACCGGGCGGTGCCCGGTCGACCTCGTGGCGTCACGGGCGGTGAGCGCGTCGAGCGCGACGCGACGCCGACGGAGGCGCCACCAGACCACCCAGGCGACCACCGTCACGAGCACGGCGACTCCCGTGGCTCGGGGCCACCAGGCCTCGCCCGGACCGAGCACGATCGCCGCGATCCAGACGACGACGGGGACGACGACGGCGAGTTCTCCGCGTCGGCCGCGGAGCGCGACGGACAGACCGACGACCGTGCCGACGAGGACCAGTACGAAGACCGGCACCAGCAAGGCCTCGTAGCTGCCCACCGGCAGGGCGATGGTGACGAGCTGTTTCCAGCCGAGAGCCGTCGCCGAGACCAACGTCAGGAGGCCCCTGCCCGTGGGCAGCACGCCGACGAGGGCCTGCGACGGCACGGCCAGCGGCACGCCGAGCACGAGGTACGCCACGACCGTGGCGACGAACACCCACACGCTCGACAGTCGGAGGACGGCCGACCCGAGCGCGATGACCACGCCGACGGCGAAGGCGACGACGACGAGCACCACGAAGGCGGCACTCTCGTACACCGGCCAGAAGGTCGCGGCCGCGGTGCCGAGCGAGGCGGCGAACAACGCCACGACGGAGGTCACGAACGGCGCCCGCAGTCGGGTCGGCCGGGTGCGTGACCGGGCGCGGGGAGGAGGGGTCACGGGCCCTGCGGGCGTCCGGACCTCGTCGACGGCGGTCATGCGCTCGCCGTCCGGGCGAGCGACTTCTGCAGGTCCTCGAGGAAGCCGATGGTGAGCACGGTGAGATCGGCGATGCGCCTCATGCCGGGCACCGTCTCGGGGTCGCACACGATCGCGACCGCTTCGACCCCGAGGGGGAACTGCATGGCGGCGGCGCGCATCTCGGTGACGGTCGTCGTGGACCCGACGACGAGGAACGCCACCGAGATCCCCACGACCTGGTCGCCGGCGACCCGTGAGACGTCGGTGATGGCCAGGGCGGACTCGGCCGTGGTGACGACGGCGAGCTCGTCGAGCAGCCGGTTGCGCGTCAGCGTGCTCAGCGAGCGGATCTCGAGGTTCTTGCGCTTGGCGAACTCGGGGGTGGTCGCTCCGACGACGACGCTGACCTCCCGCGCGTCCCGGATCGCCCGGGCGCCGAGCGAGCCCGCGACGCTGACGGCGAGCTCGAACTCGTCCTCGTTCGCGAAGTCGCCGGCCGCCAGGCTCAGGGCGATGACGAGGTGGCTGCGCCGACTCTCCTCGAACTGCCGCACCATGTAGGTGCCCGTCTTGGCGGTCGACTTCCAGTGGATGTTCCGTCGTTCGTCACCGGGCTGGTACTCGCGCAGCGCGTGGAACGAGATGTCGCTGGGTGAGAGGTCGCGCGTCGGGTTTCCCTCGAGGTCGCGGATGAGCCCCGTGCTCGTGCTCGGGATGCCGATGGTGCGGGGATGGACGAACACCTCGGTGACGCCGGTCCACTCGATCTCGCGTCGGGCGAGGCCGACCGGATCACCACGGACGGTGCTGACCGGTCCCACGACGACGACGCCCCGGCGCGTGGTGGGCAGGTCGAACGACTCGGTCACCTCGTCACCCGACCGCAGGCTCGGCAGGTCGATCTCGGCGAGCCCCGGGCCGACGGGGACCTCGACGGACACCCCGAGGATGCGGCGCGCACTCGCGTTGCGCACCCGCACGGTGCCGGCGGCCGCGGCGCCGACGGCCACCCGTTCGTGCGGGATCTCGAGGGTGATGCGGACGGAGTTCCGACCGATCAGCGCCAGCCCCGCGACGAGCAGCAGGACGATCGCGGCGAAACCGACCACCACGAACTCGGGCCAGCCGAGCAGGTAGCCGACGAGCAGCGCCACCGGTGCGGCGACGAGCATCGACCACCCGAACGGCGTGACCACCGAGGAGGCGCTGGTGAAGGCCCCGCGGACGGCGCGGCGGGTCCCGCGGGTCGTCCTGACGAGCAGGACGAGCAGGTCCGCTCCGATGCCGGTGCGATCGCCGACGATCCGGGTGCGGGCGTTCGTCAGCCCCTGTGTTCCCGTCGAGAACGCGGAGTCGAAGCGCTGGTCGACGCCACGGGTGCCGCCCCGCGGTCGTGTGCGACCGGCGCGGGAACCGTCCGCGGTCGACCCCGGCACGGGCCGCGCGGCCCGGTCGGTGCCTCGGGGACGCTCGCTCACACGGCTACCCGTTCGGCGGGTGGCGCCGTCTCGATGAGCAGCTGGCTGACGACGCTGGACGGCGTGACGCCGTCGAACTCCGCTTCGGGGTCGAGCACGAGACGGTGCGCGAGCACGGGCTCGGCGAGCGACTTGACGTCGTCCGGGATCACGTAGTGGCGGCCGAGGGACGCCGCGTAGGTCTTGGCCGAGCGGACGAGGGCCAGCGCGCCGCGCACGCTCACGCCGAGACGGACCTCTTGGGCGGTGCGCGTGCCGTCGACGAGTCGGGCGACGTAGTCGCTGATGGTGGGCTCGACGTGCACCGTGCGGGCGAGCTGGGCCATCTCGGTGATGACCCCCGCCTGGACGATCGGGTTGAGGCTGCCCTCGTGGACGCGTGTGGCCGAGCCCTCGAGGATGCGCACGGTCGCCGCGTGGTCGGGGTAGCCGATCGAGGTCTTCATGATGAACCGGTCGAGCTGGGCCTCGGGGAGACGGTAGGTGCCGGCCTGTTCGACCGGGTTCTGCGTGGCGATCACCATGAACGGCGAACCCACGGGATGGCTGATGCCGTCCACCGTCACGCGGCTCTCTTCCATGACCTCGAGCAGGGCGGACTGCGTCTTGGGGCTGGCCCGGTTGATCTCGTCGGCGAGCACGATGTTGGAGAAGATCGGCCCGCGGTGGAACTCGAACTCGCCGGCCTTCTGGTCGTAGATGCTGACGCCGGTGATGTCGCCGGGCAGGAGGTCGGGCGTGAACTGGACGCGGTTGCTCGTGCCCTGGACGCTCTGCGCGATCGCCCGGGCGAGCGAGGTCTTGCCGGTGCCCGGGAAGTCCTCGAGCAGCAGGTGCCCCTCGCTCAGCAGAGCCGTGAACGACAGCCGCACGACGAAGGTCTTGCCCAGGAGCACCTGGTCGACGTTGGCCACCAGGCGCCCGAAGATGTCGGAGAACCAGGTCGCCTGCTCGGGGGTCATGCTCATCGTGTCGTGTCTTTCTCGAGGGAGGGAGTCGCGGCGTCAGCCACAGTTTGCCGTGACCCAGCCCGCGGCAGTCTGCGGATCGCCGCTCGCCGGGACGACCGTCGCCTTGATCCGGGCCTGCTGAGCGCCTTCAGGAACGGCCGTCGGGTCGTCGGACGAAGCGTTCCGCCAGCTGGTGATGCCGAGGATCGGCACGTTGTACTGGATCTCGAACGTGGTGGAGGTGCTGCCGCCGGTGTTCCGAGGATCGTTGGTGTTCAGCCTTCCTGCCGGCTGGCACGAGGTGATCTCCCCGACGGTCTGGAGCGGGGTGACGCCGGCACTCGCATCCGAGTTCTGGTTGGAACAGCTCGTCGCCCGGCAGGCTCGGATGACGACCGACGCGTTGCGCCCGTAGACGGACGAGTCGGCGAGTGACGTCACGTAACCGTCCGCCGAGGGAGTCACCCAGTCCTTGTCACCGAACTTCGCCTGGAAGAAGACACCGTCGGCGTCACCCTCGACGGAGAGATCCGTCACCCGCACGTCGAACCGGTCCTGTCCGCTGTTCGCGACGGTGACCGTTCCTCGTGCCTTCCCCGGCAGGCTGGAGACGGACGTCGCCGAGGCGGAGCAGAAGACGGTGTTGTCGGCATGGACGAAGTACGTGTACCGCTTGCCGTTCTCGGCCGTCTTGTCGTCCGTGGGGCTGGACGCGTTCGAGGACAGTCTCGTCCGCGACGGGGAACAGTCCGTACCCGCGACGTTGCCTTCGCTTCGCCAGAGGGAATAGGTGACCGGTGCGGACCCGGCCGGCGACGCGTCCGACCACGAGACCCTGATCGAACCGTCGGCCTGGACCACCGCGTTCGGGGCCGTCTGACCGGGAGGACCGAAAGCGGAGGCCTGCGCGACGTCGCTCCGCGCCCAGTCGGTGTCGCTGCTGACCTGGGCGGCGTTCCGGGCGAAGACCCGGAACGTGTAAGGCTGCCCCGGGACGAGCCCGCCGATGACCATCGCCGTCGAGGTCGTGTCACGTCGTGCAGGTGCGTTCTGGCCGGTGGCCTCCACCGTGTAGCCCGCGACGGCGGTGCCGGGGCTCGGCTTGGGGACGGCGTTCCAGGAGATCTGGAGTTCACCGGCGGTACTGGTCGGCACGACCCTCACCCCGGTCGGCGCCGCGGGCACGTAGTCGGCGCTGTACGGGTCGCTCGAGGCGCTGGCCGCCGACTCTCCGATGCCGTTGACCGCGGTCACGGAGAACCGGAAGGTCTGCTCGGGGTCGAGGTCGGTCAGGGTGCACACGGTGGCCAGCCCGCAGTCCTTGGCGTACGAACCACCGGACGAGCCGGTGCCGGCCAGACGGTAGCCGGTCAGCGGCGAGTTGTTGGCCGCGGGCGCCGTGTAGCTGAGGGTGAGCTGTCCCCCCTTGAAGGTGCCCGATCGGACCGGTGCGTTGGGGGCGTTCGGAACGTCCTGCACGCTGATCGTGACGGTGCCCCACACGGAGCGGTCGGGGTCGTTCGTGACGTCGGCCACCTGGTACTGGAGGTTGGTGTCGCCCGGGGCGGCGGAGGCCGCGACCGAGACGGCGAGACTGCGGTTGTCACCGCTCGGCGTGATGGAGACACCCGCCGGGACGGACGACCCGTTCAGTCCCCGGATCGCCACCACCCGGAGGGCCTGGCCGGGGAAGGGGTTCGTCGCCTGGTCGTTCTGCAGCACGTCGACCGTGGTCGATGCTCCGCGCTTGACGACGGCACGGTCGGCCGCCGGCTGGGCGAGCGGTCGGGTCGATCCCACCACCGACAGGGTGACGGCACCGCTCCGGCCCGGATTGAGTGCGTCGCTGACGGCGACGGGCAGGGACCTGCTCGTCCCCTTGGCGGTGCCCGCGTCTGCCGACACCGTGAGTTTCGACCCCGACAGGTCGAAGCCGAAGCCCGCCGCACCGCTCTGCTCGACCGAGTAGCTGAGCTCGTCGACGTCGTCCGGATAGGGATACGTGGTGAGCCTGGCGAGGTCGAGCGTGCGGGACTGGCCCGGTTCGAGGTCGATCGACGTTCCGTTGAAGACGGGCGGTTGGTTCTCTCGCGACGTCACCGTGATGGGCAGCACGAGCGACGCCGTCCGTCCGTCCGGGTCGTCGGCCGAGCGGCCGTCGGTCACCTGGAACGAGATCGAGGCTGTGCCCGAGAACAGGTCGGCCGACGTGAAGCGGAGGGTCGTGTCGTCGACGACGAGATCGTCACCGTTCGAGTTCGTCGCCCGGACGGTTCCGGGGTCGGTCAGTCGGACACCGTTGGTACCGGCGGAGATGACGTAGCGGTCGAGGTCGATCGTGACGGCCTTCTCGCTCTCGACCGTGATCGGACGGACGGTCCGGTCGATCTGTGGGAGGGCGTCGTCGAAACCGGGCACGACGATGAACGCGTAGGCGCGGATGCCCGGGTCGTCCTTCCTCGAGACGGAGAACGGGATGATCTGGCTCGAGTCGGTGATGCGGACGGTCACGCGCGAGTTCGGTGTCACCTCGGCGGTCGAGCCGAAGCCCGGCGCCAGTCCGAGGTCGAGTCGGGACGTGCTGCCGTCCGAGAAGAACACGTTCGTGAGCGGGTTGACCGTCACGGTCTGCCGACCGGCGATGTCGCTGAGACCGAGCACCGTGTCGTCGGCGAGGGGGTAGTTCAGCGGCGCGTCCGGATCGACCGTCACGGTGACGAAGGTCGAGCTCTGGCCGCCGCGCTCGTTGGACACGGTGTAGACGAGGCCGTACGTGCCCGGTGTCTCGGGGGGCGTCACCGACACCATCGTCCCCGAGACGACCTCGGCGACGATGCCCTCGCCGTTCGGCTCGACCGCGTCGACCGACAACGCGCCCCCGTCGGGGTCGGAGTCGTTGTCGAGCACCCGGACCGTGATGGAGCCCCCTGGTCGCATCGTCACCGCGTCCGCGACGGCGATCGGGTTGCGCGACCCGTCGGCGCGGGTCGAGATGCCCACGCGGACCGTGCCGGTGGCCCGGGCACCCAACCCGTCGACGACCGTGTACGTGAAGCTGTCGGTGCCCGCCGAACTGGCGTTGGCCTGGTACTCGACGTAGTCGGTGCCGACGGTCGACACGCTGCCCTTCTCGGGGTTCGTGCCCACTCCGAGCAGCTGGACCGAGTCGCCGTCGGGATCGATCCCGTCGAGGGGGACGCCGACGCGGACCGTCTCGCCGGCGACGACGCGCGCCGTCACCGACTGGGGCGCGGGGGCCGCGTTGCTGCCGGCGTCGACCTCGCGGACCGCGATGGCGACCTGGGCGGACGCTCGCTGCCCGTCCGGGCCCTCGACGGTGTAGGTCGCCGTGACGTTGCCCGGGGTGGACGGGGCCAGGTACCGCAGACGGTTGCCCGACGCGAACAGCAACCCGCTGCCTGCCGGGACGTCGCTCTCGAGTCGTGGCACCAGCGTCAGCTCGTCGCCGTCGGGCTGTTCGTCGTTCGCGAGGACGTCGATGTCGATCGAGTCCCCCACCCGGACGGTCACCTGGTCGTCGGTCGCGATCGGGGGCTGGGTGATCGCCCGGCGCGGGATCTCGACCACCGTCACCGTGCCGGTGGCCGAGGCGAGGCCGTTGCTGACGGTGTAGCCGAAGGTGACCGGCCCGTCGTCGAGCGGAGCCGCGAGCGTGATGCGGGCGTAGCGCTGGTCGATTGTCTCGACCCTGATGCCCGACGACGCGGGTACGACGTCGGTCGCCGTGAGCATGAGGACGTTGTTGGCCGGGTCGCGATCGGTCGCCACGACGTCGAGCGTCTGCGTGCCCAGCGTCTCGACGAAGATCGTCTTGGGTGTCGTGATCGGGGGTGTGCCCGCGTCCGGAGGCGACTGGACGTCCACCCGGACCATGCCGGTCGCCGTCTGGTCGCCGTCCGTCACGGTGTACTCGAGGAGGTGGGTCCCCGGCGCGTCGCTGAGGAACCGGAACGTGCCCTGTTCGTAGTTCGGCGTGACGGTGACGCCGTCCTTCGTCGGGACGCTGTTCAGCTTGATCGTGCCCGTACCGCCCCGTGCGTAGGTCAGCGGTCGCACGGTCAGCTGCTGGCCCGCGTAGGCCTGTTGTGAGAACGGCAGGGCCTCGAGCGGCACCTGGCCCGCCCCCATCACACCGATCGAGAGCGCCCCCCGCCCCTCGTCGCGGCCGTCCGAGACCGTCAACGGGACGTCCACGGTCGTCTCGCCCGCACCGGCGTCCTGGTAGACGACGTCCCCGGACGGCTTGTACGACACCCCGGCCACCCCACCCGCCGAGGTCAGGTAGAAGGCGTCGCCGTCGGGGTCGATCCAGTCGCCCAGCACCGAGGTGGTGACGCGCCCCGACGACGACACCGAGGCGGTCGTCCTGCGCGCCTGCTGCGGCGGCGAGTTCTCGGAGGGTTGTCGCACGGTGACGGCGACCGTCGCACTCGCCTGGCCGCCCCGCCCGTCGGAGATCGTGTAGTCGAACGTGAAGGTGCCCGAAGTCGAGTCGGCCAGGGTGAGCAGCACCTGCTGCCGATCGTTGACGAGGTCGAGCCGGCCGACGGAGTCGTCGAGAGCCGACACGTCGTCGATGACGAGCGGGTCGCCGTTCGGGTCGTAGTCGTTGAGCAGGACGGGCACGGTGCTCGCCCGACCCGGTCGTGCACCGAACGCGTCGTCCACGGCGACCGGTGGTTTCTGGTCGAGATCGAGCTCGGGCGGTTGCTCGTCGTCGTTCTCCTGCTGCTCCTCCTGGTCGCGGTCCTCTTGGAAGAGGTCGGACCAGTTGTCGATCAGCTGGCCGGAACGCTGGACGGCCCACGACCGCCCCGTCGCCGGGTCGTTCAGCACGACCCGACGTGCGTTGACGTCGAAGACGAGGTCCGCGCCTCCGGCGACCTGGTCGAGGTCGAGGACTCCCCCGCGGGCCGATGCGCAGTCGCTCCACGCCGAGCCGCCCGCCCAGGCGGCGAGACGGCAGTCGCCGACGACCACGGGTCGTGCGGGCTTGCCCTCGCGTCCGCCGACGACCTCGGTGACCCGCGACGAGTCGATCGACACGGACAGGAGGCCGGTGGACGTGGCGACCAGGACCTCGTCGCCCGTGTCGGACCCGGCCTGCAGGGCGAGTCCACCGGAGGCCCGGTCGGACAGGTCGACCTGCCGTCCGTCGACGACCAGGGCTCCCGTGACGGTGTCGAGCACGGCCCAGTGGCTGCCCACGGAGGCCACCTGGTACCCGGCGGACGACGAGGCCGGCACGTCGTGCGTCTCGGTGACGTCGGGTGACACCGTGCCGTCGAAGAGCGACACCTGGCCGGTGTCGGTCGAGTAGGCGGCCACGGTGCCGTCGGCCGTGACGCTGGTGACGAGTCCCTTGCCGAGGCTGAGGTCGGGGTCGACCTCGTTGCTGAAGGACGACAGGTCGGAGAGCGGTTGGCTCCACACCTCGCCCGTGCCCTGCGAGACGACGAGCGCCCGGTCGCCCGCGATCGACACGTCGGGTGACTCCGGGGGCAGCGGGACGCTCTCGGCGACCTCGGCCGTCGCGGTGTCGACGAGGCCGACGGTGGCGTTGCTGCGGTCGACGAGGAGGACGTCCTGCCCGCGCTGCACGACCGACACGTCGGCACCGGTGCTGCGCACGGCGGAGTTCAGCTGCAGGACGTCGGTGTTGGCCCGGCCGATCGCGGACCGTTCACCGTTGGCCACCCAGACCGTGCCGTCGGACAGGTCCACGCGCTGGGCCTCGTAGCCGTCGCTGGCCACGGCGATCGTCGTCACGAGCGTGGCCACCACGACCACTCCGACGCCGGTGACCACGGCGGATCGGCGACGGGCAGCCCAGTCGAGCAGCCGCCCCATCAGCCCTGACCCGCCGTCGCGCAGTTCTCGTTGCTCGCCGGGCCGGTCGCCCCACCGCGGCTCACGGTGACGGTGATGCAGACCTCGTCACCCGGGTCGGCGGGGGTGGCGACGAACCGGTCGGCGGACTGCTGGCTCGTCTGCTCGCCGGTCGAGATGACGTAGGTGTCACCTGCCCGGAGTCCCGGGTCGCTCCAGGTGAAGACCACCGAGGACCCGTCGCTCGACGACGCGACGTCGGCCACCCGGGGGATGTCGGTCGACGTCGAGCGGACCAGCACGAGCGTCGCCGCGGCCGCCAGGCCGATGCCCACGACGGACACCGCCACGAGGGCCCAGGTCATGACGAGCACGGATCGACGTCGCGCCGGGCGCGTTCCCGTGCTGCGGGGAACCGCGCGGCTCTGTTGCAGCGAACCGCCGTGCTGCGCCTGGACCTGGGCCTCGGTCGCCAGACGTCGGCGACGACGCCGGGAGGCCTGCACGGGGGTCACTCCTCGGAGGCGCGTCTTGTCCTCGAGGTCTGCCACGGTCGCGAGGGCCCAGTCGTCGACGGCCACCTCGATGGGCGTCTGCACGACGCCGATCTCGCTCTCGACCTGCTGCAGCTCGCGCACGAACTCGAGGACGCTGGCCTGGCGGTTCTCGGGACGACGCGACATGGACCTCGCGAGCAGCCGCTCGAGCGTGGGCGGGACGTCCGTCCGACCGGTGGGCACGAGCTTGGCCTTGTCGATGCGGCCGATCAGGTCGGAGGCGCCGTTCTTGTCCCCGCCGAGGACCTCGAACGGGCTGCGACCCGCGAGCAACGAGTACACCGTCGCGCCGAGCGACCACACCTCGGACTCGATCGTGCCGTTCGTCTCGTCGAGCAACACCTCGGGCGCCGACCACGGGATCGACATGCCGACGACCTCTTGCGGCTCGCTCTCGCTGAGTGACGCGGCGATGCCGAAGTCGGACAGCACGGGATGGCCGTAAGCCGTCATGAGGATGTTCGACGGTTTGAGGTCGCGGTGGAGGACGCCCTGCCGGTGGGCCGTCTCGACCGCGCTGCCGATCTTGACGCCGATGCGCAGGACGTCCGCGACCGGGATCCGGTCGCGCCGGTACCGCTCGCTCAGCGACGACGAGCAGAGTTCCATCACCAGGTAGGGACGACCGTCGGCCGAGACGCTGGCCTGGAACACCGTGAGGATCGACGGGTGGGCGCTGAGCTGGGCCATGAGGTTGGCCTCGGCCTGGAACATCTGCCGGACCTGGTCGTTCACGACCTCGCTGAGCATGACCTTCACCGCGACCTGCCGGCGTGGCATGTTCTGTTCGTAGAGGAACACGTCGGCGAAGCCGCCCGACCCCAGCACGCGCACGTGCGAGAAGCCCGGCAGCACGGGGGGCGCCGAAGGCAGTCGTCGAGCCACGTCGCCTCCTCTGGGGGATCGATGCCGGGTCGGCTGGGTGGAGCCGGTCGGCGTCGGTCCGACCGCAGCCATTCTACGCGGGGGCCCCTGACGCCCGAGAGGCCCGCGGGCCCCCCTGTGGACAGGCCGCGTCCCCCCACTTCGGGGGCCGGGCCGTCCGCCGGTGCGTGTCGCGCCTAGTCGGCGTCCGGTGTCTCGACGCCCCGGACGTCCACGACGAGGGCCGTCACGTTGTCGCGCCCGCCCGCCTCGACGGCGGCCTCGACGAGGGCCGTCGCCGCCGGCTCGGCACCCTCGACACCTCCCAGCACCTCGGCGATCCGGTCCGCCGACAGCTCTTTGGTGAGGCCGTCCGAGCAGACGAGGAGGCGCAGGCCGGGTCGGGCGGGGACCCGCCAGTAGTCCGGTCGCGGGTCGACGTCGAAGCCGACCGCCCGGGTGATGACGTTGCTGTCGGGGTGCTTCTCGGCGTCGTCCGCGTGCAGGAGCCCGGCGTCGACCATCTCCTGGACGACGGAGTGGTCGACGGTGACCTGGCGCAGACGACCGTCCTCGAACATGTACACGCGCGAGTCACCCACGTTGAAGACCGTGAAGTCGACCTCGGCACCGTCTGCTTCGCGGGAGAGGAACGCCCCGGTGGCCGTCGTGCCGACCCCGAGCTCGGTGTCGGCCGCCGCGACGGCGATGTCCTCGGTGGCGACGCGCAGGGCCGTCTCGACGTCGTCCGTCGTGGCGAACGGCCGGGACGCGATCTCGCTCATGCGGCGCACGACCGCGTCGCTGGCGACATCGCCGGCGCTGTGCCCGCCCATGCCGTCCGCCACCACGAAGAGCGGGGCCTCGGCGAGGTAGCTGTCCTCGTTGTGGGCGCGGCGCCGACCGACGTCGGTCACCCCTGCCCAGTCGAAGGTGAGCCCCGGGCCGTCGAGGCCGAGGGCGTGGGCGGTCGTGGGGCGGCCGAGCTCGGTCACAGGAGGGGTTCTTTCGTCGGGATGATGCGCTGGGGAGGCAGGATCTCGAGAAGGTTCCCGTCACCTACGTCCACTATCGTGCCTGCACGCGCGACGAGCGACTCGCCTTGCCGGAGAACCACGGGAACGCGTCCCGGCTCGGTCACCCGGGTCCCGTTCGTCGACCGCAGGTCGGTGATCACGACGATGCCTCCTTGCTGGCGCACGTCGACGTGGGCGCCCGAGACCTCGTGGCGGGGGGACGGGACGGTCACCAGGCGTGGGGCGGGCCCCGACCCGACGCGCGGCCCGGCGGGCCGGCGCCCGACCACGACGGGCGCGTCGAGCAGCAGGTCCTGGCCGGCGACCCTCACCCCGTGGAGGCGCGGTGCGGGACGGGCGGACGGGTTCTGCACCCTGCCCCTCGCCGCGGTCACCGTCGGGGACGCCCGGAGGACCGTGTCGTCTGCGTCCGCGGCGCCCGAGGGGCGGGCGCGACGGCCGACGACCGTGTCGTCGATCCCATGGCGTTCGTGCCACGGGTCTGGTGACTGTGCGGCGGACATCTCGTTCCTCTCACCGGGGCCGTGGCGCGCGTCGGCGACCACGACCTCCACGCTAGCGCGCGGCGAGACGCACGCCGCGTCGGCGTGGCGCCGCACGACGTCTCCTCCCCATGCTCGGCGGGGTGCCATCGATGCACATCGGCGCCGTGCACCCTCATCCGGGCCGGACCCCGGCCCTAGCGTGACGCCATGACCGACCTCGTCCTCGTGCCCCCGCTGCCGCCCGGCCGAGCCGGCGACGACGAACCGCCGGGACTGGTCCGGCTCGACTCCCCCGTCGGACGCATCGAGATCGTCAGCCGGCACTTCGCCGTCGAGGGCCTGGCGATCGAGCGCGACGGTGTGCTGCCCCACGACGATCAACCCGAACGGCCCGACAGTCTGCTCGACGCCGCCCGACGACAGGTCGACGGCTACTTCGAGGGGGTGCGCACCCGCTTCGACCTCCCGTTCCGCCTGGTCGGTTCGAGCTTCCAGCGCTCGGTCTGGTCCGCGCTGCTCGAGGTCGAATGGGGACGGGCCACCACCTACGGACGGCTCGGCGGGACCTTCGGCAATCCTCGGGCCGGGCGAGCCGTCGGCGGAGCCGTCGCGGCCAACCCGCTGCCCTTGCTCGTCCCCTGCCACCGTGTGCTCGGTCGGACGGGCGGCGTCACCGGCTACACCGTCGGTGCGGGGGTCGACACGAAGAAATGGCTCCTCCGGCACGAGGGCATAGCGTTCCGAGACGGTCCTGTGCCCCTCGACTGAGCCGGGGACGTCGACAGGTCGTTCGGCCGACGATCAGGCCGAGGCCTCGAGGACCGACTCGGCCACGAGAACGGTCTCGTCCCCCGGCTCGAGCACGAAGCCCCGACCGCGGGCCCAGTGCGTCAGGTCGTCGAGGTCGGACAATTCGGGGCGATCCGTCAGGAGTGCCCGGACGAACAACCCCTTGCTCTTCTTGTTGAAGTGGTTGAGGGCCCGACGTCGGTCGCCCGCGTCCGAGACGACCCGGACGTACGTCGATCGGGGACCTGTCGGCCCGAGTCCGACGTATCCCTCCGATCGCAGATCGACGACGAGTTCGTCGACGCCGGCCAGCACCTCGGACACCGGGCTGCGCCAGAGTTTCTTCAACGAAGTGCGAGGCACCTTGGAATCGTGCGACAGCCGGTAGGCCGGGATCTCGTCACCGGCCCGGAGCAGCCCGAACAGGGCCGAGTGCACCACCACGTGTCGGTGCGCCCAGCTCCATGCGTCGGCACCGAGCAGTGCCACGCCGAGGGGATCGAAGAGCACACCCGTGTAGCGCGCCAGAGCCGGCATCGTCGGCGACAACGTCACTTGCTGGTTGCGTACGACCTCGTGAGCCTGGGTGGGGCCGAGCTTGAGGGCGACCGCGGCCGCCGAGACGTCGACCGACATCTCGTCGAGCAGAGCCAAGGAGGCGCGGCGAGGGCCCTCGAGTTCGTCGAACGACAGTGCCGTCACGTCGAGCCGTGAACCGACGCTGCCCCCGTCGAGTTTGGTCTCGGACGGGGGCAGCAGGAACAGCATGGAACTCGGTGGTGCAGGCGACTGGTGATCAGTTGAGCTGCGCGTTGCGCGCGACGACCGTCACGGTGTCGTTCTCGACGGAGAGGAAGCCGTCATCGGCGGTCGCCTCGACGGTGGTGCCGTCGGACAACCGGACCCTGACCTGGCCTGAGGCCAGGATGGCGAGGATCGGCTCGTGACCGGGAAGGATCCCGATCTCACCCTCGGCGGTGCGAGCGACGATCGACGACGCCTCGCCCGACCACACCTCGTGGTCGGCCGAGACGACGCTGACAGTGAGAGCAGCCACGATCAGCCGTTCTCCTTCTGGATCTGAGCCCACTTCTCTTCGACGTCCGAGATGGAACCGACGTTGAAGAAGGCCTGCGTGGCGACGTGGTCGAACTCGCCGTCGGCGATCGCGGTGAAGGACTCGATGGTGTCCTTCAGCGGGACGGTCGAACCCTCGACACCGGTGAACTTCTTCGCCATGTAGGTGTTCTGCGAGAGGAACTGCTGGATGCGACGGGCACGCGACACCGTGATCTTGTCCTCTTCGGACAGCTCGTCGACACCGAGGATGGCGATGATCTCTTGCAGCTCTTTGTTCTTCTGCAGGATGGCCTTGACCCGGATGGCCGTGTCGTAGTGCGCCTGGCCCAGGTAACGGGGGTCGAGGATGCGACTGGTCGAGGTCAGCGGGTCGATCGCGGGGTAGAGACCCTGCGACGCGATCTCGCGCGACAGCTCGGTGGTCGCGTCGAGGTGCGCGAAGGTCGTCGCGGGGGCCGGGTCGGTGTAGTCGTCGGCCGGCACGTAGATCGCCTGCAGCGAGGTGATCGAGTGACCACGCGTCGAGGTGATGCGCTCCTGGAGGACACCCATCTCGTCGGCGAGGTTGGGCTGGTAGCCCACGGCCGAGGGCATGCGACCGAGAAGGGTCGAGACCTCGGAACCGGCCTGCGTGAAGCGGAAGATGTTGTCGATGAAGAGCAGCACGTCCTGCTTCTGCACGTCACGGAAGTACTCGGCCATGGTGAGGGCCGAGAGCGCGACGCGGAGACGGGTTCCCGGCGGCTCGTCCATCTGGCCGAAGACCAAGGCGGTCTTGTCGAACACGCCCGCCTCGTCCATCTCGGCGATGAGGTCGTTGCCCTCGCGGGTACGCTCGCCGACGCCGGCGAACACCGAGACACCACCGTGGTCCTGGGCGACACGCTGGATCATCTCTTGGATCAGGACGGTCTTGCCGACGCCCGCACCACCGAAGAGGCCGATCTTGCCACCCTGCACGTAAGGCGTCAGGAGGTCGATGGACTTGATGCCCGTCTCGAACAGCTGAGTCTTCGACTCGAGCTGGTCGAACTTCGGGGGCTTGCGGTGGATCGGCCAACGCTCCGTGATCTCGACGGTCTCGTCACCCTCGAGGTTGAGGATCTCGCCCGTGACGCTGAAGACCTTGCCCTTGGTGACGTCACCGACGGGCACGGAGATGGGGGCGCCTGTGTCGATGACCTCTTGCCCGCGGACGATGCCGTCGGTGGGCTTGAGGGCGATGGCACGGACGAGGTCGTCGCCGAGGTGCTGGGCGACCTCGAGCGTGATCTGCGTGGTCGTGTCACCGATGGTGATCTTGGTGGTCAGCGCGTTGTAGACGCCGGGGATGGCATCATGCGGGAACTCGATGTCGACGACGGGGCCCGTGACCCGGGCGATGCGCCCGACGCCGGGAGCCGACTCGGTCGCGACCGGTGCGGTTGCGGTGTCAGTCATGGCTTCTCTCTCTTCGGATGATGATGCTGTGGTGCAGAGCTCTACTTGGCCGACCCGAGGGCGTCTGCGCCGCCCACGATCTCGGAGATCTGCTGCGTGATCTCGGCCTGGCGCGCGTTGTTGGCCAGGCGGGTGAAGTCGCGGATGAGGGTGTCGGCATTGTCGCTGGCAGCCTTCATGGCCTTCTGACGGGCGGCGTGCTCGGAAGCGGCCGACTGCAGCATGGCGTTGAAGATGCGGCTCTCGATGTAGACCGGCAACAAGGCGTCGAGGACCTCGGTCGGGTCGGGCTCGAAGTCGTACAGCGGCAGGACCTCGTCCTCGCCAGGCTCTTCGATTCCCTCGACGACCTCGAGAGGAAGCAGACGGACGACCTCGGGGACCTGGCTGACCATGTTCACGAAGCGGTTGTAGACGATGTGGATCTCGTCCACGCCGCCCTCGGCCGCCTCGGTGAGGAACTTGGACACGACCGCGTCGCCGATCTCTTTCGCCGTGGCGAACTCGGGCTGGTCGGTGTTGCCGGTCCACACCTGCTCGGCATCACGACGTCGGAAGGCGAAGTACCCCTGGGCCTTGCGACCCACGAGGTAGTAGACGACCTCTTTGCCCTGGCTCCGCAGCAGTTGTGCGAGCTGCTCGCTCTCTTTCAGCGTGTTCGAGCTGAACGCGCCGTTGAGACCGCGATCCGACGTGAACACGACGATCGCGGCACGCTCGACCGTCTCGGGCTCGGTGGTCAACACGTGGTCGACGTCCGAGAACGTCGCCACGGCCGACACCGCACGCGTGATGGCCCGTGAGTACGGCCCGGAGGCCTTCATCCGGGCTTGCGCCTTCTGGATGCGCGAGGCCGAGATGAGCTCCATCGCGCGAGTGACCTTCTTGGTCGTCTGCGCAGAGCGGATCCTCTGCCGGTAGACCCGGAGTTGGGCTCCCATTACTCTCCTGTTGTCTCGTCAGTCGTGAACGTCGAACGGGCGCGTCAGCGCTTCGTCTTGACGATCTTCTCCTGGTTGACGTCGTCGGCGTCGGTGGCCTTGAACTCTTCGCGTCCCACCGAAGCGAGGGGCTTGCCCTCACCGGTCTGGAACTCCTGCTTGAACGAGTCGATGCCGCTTTCGAGAGCTGCGACGATCTCGTCCGTCAGGACGTTCTTCTCACGGAGATCGGACAACACGGACGTGTTGCGACCCATGTAGTCGAGCAGCTCCCGCTCGAAGCGCAGGATGTCGGGCACGGGGACCTCGTCGAGCTTGCCGTTGGTACCGGCCCAGATCGAGACGACCTGGTCCTCGACCGGGTACGGCGAGTACTGCGGCTGCTTGAGGAGCTCGGTCAGGCGAGCACCACGTGCGAGCTGACGGCGGCTCGCCGCGTCGAGGTCGGACGCGAACATCGCGAAGGCCTCGAGCGAGCGGTACTGGGCGAGCTCGAGCTTCAGGGTGCCCGAGACCTTCTTGATCGACTTGACCTGGGCGTCACCGCCGACGCGCGACACCGAGATGCCCACGTCGACCGCGGGACGCTGGTTGGCGTTGAAGAGGTCGGACTGCAGGAAGATCTGACCGTCGGTGATCGAGATGACGTTGGTCGGGATGTAAGCCGACACGTCGTTGGCCTTGGTCTCGATGATGGGCAGACCCGTCATGGAACCGGCGCCCAGCTCGTCGGACAGCTTCGCGCAACGCTCGAGGAGACGCGAGTGCAGGTAGAAGACGTCACCCGGGTAGGCCTCGCGTCCCGGCGGACGGCGCAGGAGGAGCGAGACGGCACGGTAGGCCTCGGCCTGCTTCGACAGGTCGTCGAAGATGATGAGGACGTGCTTGCCGCTGTACATCCAGTGCTGGCCGATGGCCGAACCGGTGTACGGGGCGAGGTACTTGAAGCCGGCGGGGTCCGAGGCGGGAGCGGCGACGATCGTCGTGTACTCCATGGCTCCGGCCTCTTCGAGCGCACCCTTGACCGAGGCGATCGTCGAGCCCTTCTGGCCGATGGCGACGTAGATGCAGCGGACCTGCTTGTTCTCGTCGCCGGACTCCCAGTTGGCCTTCTGGTTGATGATCGTGTCGATCGCGATGGCCGTCTTGCCGGTCTGGCGGTCGCCGATGATGAGCTGACGCTGGCCCCGTCCGACGGGGATCATGGCGTCGATCGCCTTGATGCCGGTCTGCATGGGCTCGTGGACCGACTTGCGCTGCATGACGCCGGGAGCCTGGAGCTCGAGGGCGCGGCGACCTTCGGTGGCGATGTCGCCGAGACCGTCGATGGGAGCACCCAGCGGGTCGACGACGCGACCCAGGTAGCCGTCGCCGACGGGGACGGACAGGACCTCACCCGTGCGGGTGACCTCCATGCCCTCTTCGATGCCGGAGAACTCGCCGAGCACGATGGCGCCGATCTCGTCTTCGTCGAGGTTCTGGGCCAGGCCCTGCGTGCCGTCCGCGAAGCGGATGAGCTCGTTGGCCATGACGCCGGGGAGCCCCTCGACGTGGGCGATGCCGTCAGCTGCGTCCGTGACGTGGCCGACCTCGGTGGTCGAGGCCTTCGAAGGGTCGTACGACGAGACGAAGTCCTTCAGCGCGTCGCGAATCTCATCCGGGCTGATCTTGATGTCTGCCATTGTGATTCCTATTCGTAGCGAGGCTTCGGGAGGCCTCGAGTCTGTGTGTGAGAGCGTGACTAGCCGGCGAGCTGCAGGCGGAGCAGGCTGAGCTTGGTCGCGACGGTGCCGTCGATCACCTCGTCGCCCACCTGGACCCGGAGACCGCCGACGACGGCGGGATCGATGACCTGGTTGATGCGCAGGCTACGCCCGAACTGCTTGGCCAAACCGTGCTGCAGTCGTGTGACGTGGGCGTCACCGAGGCGAACGGCGCTCGTGACGGTGGCGACGAGCTGGTCGGACTGGTCGGCGACGACGTCGGCCGCGTGACGCAACAACTCGCCGATGCGACGACCACGAGGCTGTCGCACCAGGTGCATGGCGATGGCGATCGTCTGAGGGCTGGCCTTGCCTCCGAGCAGACGCCCGACCAGGGCTGCCTTGGCGTCCGGGTCGCCCAGCTTGGAGCCGATGGCCAGCTCGAGCTGCGCGTCGGTGCGGACGGCGGCGTCGAAGGCGAACAACTCGTTCTCGATGCTGCTGTCGGCCGGGGTGGTCGACGCGATCGCCCGGAAGGCGACCTCTTCGATGCCGGCGAGCAGATCGTCGGACGACGACCAGCGGCTGCCGACGACCGACACGAGCACCGCTCGTGTCGACTCGGAGAACGACCCGAAGAGCCGGTCGAGCAGCTGCTTCTTCGTCGTGACGTCGACGGCGGGGTCGGCGAGGTACGACTGCAGCTGAACGGAGCCGCCGATGACCCGGCCGGCGTCGAGCAGTTGCTCACCCGTCGTCAGGTCGACGGAACCGCCGAGGTCGGAGAGGACCGACCGCGCCGAACCGAGTGCTTCTCGGGACATGGAACCCATCGTCAGTTGCCCGCCTTAGCGTTCTCGTCCGCCTCGAGGTCGGCGAGGAATCGGTCGACCACGGCCGAGGCCTTGGCGTCGTCGCTGAGCGACTCACCGATGACACCCGACGCGAGGTCGATCGCCAACGAGCCGACTTCGGACCGGAGCGAGGCCACGGCGGCCTGGCGCTCGGCCTCGATCTGCGCGTGGGCGGAGGCGGTGATGCGGTCGGCATCGGCCTGCGCCTGCTGCTTGAGCTCGGCGATGATCTCGTTGCCCTCGGCGCGCGCAGCCTCACGGATGCGAGCGGCCTCGGCACGAGCGTCGGCCAGCTGCTTCTTGTATTCGTCGAGGGCCTTGGCAGCCTCGGCCTGTGCGGCCTCGGCGTGCTTGATGCCGCCTTCGATGCGCTCGGCACGCTCGTCGAGGATCCTGCGGAACTTGGGGATCGCGAAGAGCCCGAAGAACGCGGCGATGACCACGAAGACGACCAAGGACCAGAGGATGTCGTAACCAGCGGGGAAGAAGATGGCGGCGCCTTCGGGCGCACCACCCTCGGCCGCGAGGATCGTCTCGATCATCGGTGTGTCGTCCTAACTGATCAGGAGAAGATGAAGCCGGCGGCGAGGCCGATGAAGCCCAGCAGCTCGGTGAACGCGATGCCGAGGAACATCGTGACCTGCAGGCGGCCGGCCAGCTCGGGCTGGCGAGCCATGGCCTCGACGGTCTTGCCCGCGACGATGCCGATACCGATGCCGGGGCCGATCGCAGCGAGGCCGTAGCCGACGGTCGCGATGTTGCCGTTGATCTCAGCGAGGATCGTGGTGGTGTCCACTTGTGTTTCCTTCCGGTTGGGCGATGCACGTCGGATGACGTGCGTCGTCTGTATTTAGTGTTCTTTCGCCGCGGCCTGTTGGATGTAGACCGAGGCGAGGAGCGTGAAGACGTAGGCCTGCAGCACGGCGACGGCCATCTCGACGATGGTCATCACGAAGCCACCGATGAGGGTGAGAGCACCGAAGGCCATGAAGCCCCCGCTCATGCTGAAGAAGAAGAAGTGCGTCGCCGCGAAGCAGAGCACCAGCAAGAGGTGGCCGACCATCATGTTCAGGAGGAGTCGAAGGGCCAGCGAGATCGGCCGCACGATGAAGATGTTGATGAACTCGATGGGCGTCAACAGGATGTACATGACCCACGGCACACCGGGCGGGAAGAGGGCGTTGCGCAAGAACGTCGCGCCGCCGGCCTCACGGAAGCCCGCATAGATGAACATGATGTAGGCCACGACCGCCAGCAGCAGCGGCATGGCGATCACCGAGGTGCCCGCGATGTTGAGACCCGGGATGATGCCCGTGATGTTCATGGCGAAGATGCCGAAGAACATCGCCGCCAGCAGCGGCAGGTATTTGCGTCCGAGCTTCTCGCCGAGGATCTCCTCGACGATCTGGATGCGGACGAAGTCGAGGCCCAGCTCTGCGATGCTCTGCCCACGGGACGGGATGAGCCGTCCCTTGCGCAGGGCCAGCCAGAACAGCAGCAACATGACGGCGATCGCGAAGAGGCGGACCAGCATGATGCGGTTCAGCTCGAAGGGAGTGCCCTCGAAGAAGATGGCGGGAGGGAAGAACTCGTCAAGAGTCGGGGCGTGGAATCCCCCGTCCCCGTGGCCGGCTTCGGCAGCGGAGAGCAGGTTCACAGCGTTCGCTATCAGCGCTATCTCCTGTGTCGGGGCGAGCACCCTGAAGTGTCGCGACGATTGGTGGGGTTTGTCATCCGTGCACGCTGGAGACGCGGCCGGGGAACGTCGCCAACCCTATCAAGGTAATGCTTGCTTCCACGAATCGGTCGAGGTATTTTCACCGTCTGCACGCATGGCCGTCAGTCCTGGGGAGCAGGGGGCAGCGTGGCGTCGCTCACGTACGCCAGTCGCCCCCGGACGACCACGAGGGCGTCGACCGCGAGGGTGCCGATGATCGAGACGACGAGAGCCAGGAAGAGCACCACGTCGTTCACGAACGGCTGGTCGCGCAGCACGACGAGCAACACGATGAAGATGACGAGCTTGAGCAGCCAGGCACCCATCACGATGCCGAAGAACGCCCCGAGCGTGAACCGGATGGCCACCAGCATGCTCGCGGCCGTGATCGCCGCGAAGAGGATCGCGAGCCCCACCCCGACGAGGGCGCTCCACAGGCCGTCGGTGCCGGCGAAGAGGAAACCGAGCCCCCCTCCGACCACGGCGATGACGAGGGCGAGCACGCCCGTGTACTTCAGGATCTGGGTGAAGATCGAGCTGGCGTTCATGGGTGGTCCTTCGGGTTCGTCAGTTCGGGCACCACGGCCTTGGCCGCGGTGTCGGTGTCGTGCGGATCGAGGACGTCCGCGGCGGCGTCGAGCGGGTCGAACCGGTCGGACTCCGTCGTCGAGAGTTCGTCCGTGCGGGTCGTCTGGACGGCGATCTCGACCTTCTTGCGGCGGCTGAGCGGCGACAAGGTTGCAGCGGTGCAGGCGACCAACCCGACGCCGAGGAACACGGCGACCAGATAGGTCGGCTTGACGAAGAGGAACATGAGACCCCCGACGGCCGCCACGATCGTCCAGGCGTAGAAGATCAGGACGGCTTGGAAGTGGGAGTGCCCCATGTCGAGCAGGCGGTGGTGCAGGTGCTTGCGGTCGGCGGTGAACGGGGACTTGCCGGCGCTCAGTCTCCGGAGGACGGCCAGGCCGAAGTCGAGCAACGGCACGACGAGGATCGCGAACGGCAGGATGATCGGGATGAAGGCCGGAAGGAGGGCCGTCCGGGAGATCCCGGCCGGGTCGATCTGCCCGGTGACCGAGATCGCGCTCGTCGCCATGACGAGACCGGTGAGCAGCGCACCCGCGTCGCCCATGAAGAGCTTGGCCGGATGCCAGTTCAGCGGTAGGAAGCCGAGACAAGCCCCGATCAGCACGGCCGAGAGCAGGGCCGCGAGGTTGAAGTACTCGGTCTGGCCGATGGTGATCGAGATGACGAAGCTGTAGACGAAGAAGACGCCGTTGGCGATGATGGCGACCCCGGCCACGAGGCCGTCGAGACCGTCGATGAAGTTCACGGCGTTCATCACGAGGACGATCGTCAGCACCGTGAGCACGAGGGACATGTACGGCGAGCCGATGGCCAGGCTGCCCCCGATGGGCAGCGAGACGAGTTGGACGCCCTGCCACGCGAGGACGCCGGCGGCGATGATCTGACCCGCCAGCTTGGTCATCCAGTCGAGGTCGTACAGGTCGTCGACGACTCCGATGACAACGATGATCGTGGCGGCGCCGATGATGGCCAACGGAGGCCCCGCGTCGGCGAACACGAGACGGAAGTAGTCGACTCCCGAGATCAGGGGGAAGACGAACCACGCCGCGAGCAATGCGACCACGATGCCGGCCCACATCGCGATGCCCCCGAGTCGTGGCGTCGGCGTCTGGTGGACGTCACGCTCGCGGATCTTGGGATACAGGCGGTACTTGAGACCCACCCGCCAGACGACGACGGACAGCACGAAGCTGACCGCGGCCGAGATCGCCAGCGCGAGGAGGTAGTACCTCACGCGAGTGCGTCGACCCCGACGACGCGGATGATGTCGGCGTCGGACAGGACACCGTGACGCACGATGCGCAGCACCCCGTCGGCACCCCCCGTGGCGTCGACGATGGTCGACCCCGTATTGGCGCCGGCCCGGTGTTCGTACGACGTGCCCGCGGGGCCGTCGTCGAGGTAGACCGACACCGAGTCGCCGAGCATGCGACGCGCGTCGCCCGCCGACTCGGCAGCGGGCCGGCCGGTGAGGTTTGCGCTCGACACCGCGAGCGGGCCGGTCTCTTCGAGCAGCTCGAGGGCGATGCGGTGGCTCGGCACGCGCAGGGCGACGGTGCCGCGCGTCTCGCCGAGGTCCCAGCTGAGCGACGCCTGCGCACGGAAGATCACCGTGAGCGGGCCGGGCCAGAACTCGTCGAGCAGCGGACGGACGACCTCGGGCACCCGGTCGGTGAGCGCGGCGAGGGTCTCTTGCCCCTTGATCAACACGGGAGGCGGCGACTGACGGCCACGGCCCTTGGCGTCGAGCAGGCGCTGGACGGCGTTCGGGTCGAACGCGTCGGCCGCGACGCCGTAGACCGTGTCGGTCGGCAGGACGACGAGTTCGCCTCGACCGATGGCACCACGCGCCATGCGCATGCCGGCGAGCAGTTCGGAGTCGACGGAGCAGTCGTGAAAAGTGGCCATGACCTGACGATGATAGTGCGACGGACCGGGAGAACCCGGTCAGCGCACCGCGGTCGTGGCCCGGTCGCGACCGGTGAGGTCGGGATGCGTGGCCGGGGAGCGCCATCCGTCGGCCGTCAGGAGGTCGCGGATCGCGCCTCCTTGGAGCTCGCCGTGCTCGATGACGAGCGCTCCCCCGGGGAGCAGCAGCCGCCGGGCGGTGAGGGACAACGCCCGGACGAGGTCGAGGCCGTCCTCGCCGCCGTACAGGGCGAGGGCAGGATCGTGAAGGCGCACCTCGGGGTCGCGCGGGATCATGCCGACGGGCACGTACGGCGGGTTCGAGACCACGACCGAGACCGTGCCGTCGAGTTCGGGAAGGGCGTCGGCGAGGTCGCCCTCGACGAGGCGCACGTTGTCGACCCCCACCGCGGCGATGTTGCGACGGGTCCACACGGCCGCCTCGGGAGACAGCTCGACGGCGACGACCGTGGCCGTCGGCACCTCGGAGGCCATCGCCAACGCGAGGGCTCCGCTGCCGGTCCCGAGGTCGACGGCGACGGGCGACGCGTCCGGCACGGCGCGGAGGGCGTCGATCGCCAGCTGGGCGACGCCCTCGGTCTCGGGCCGCGGGACGAAGACGCCGGGACCCACGTGCAGCTCGAGGTGCCGGAAGGACGCGCGCCCCGTGATGTGCTGCAGGGGCTCGCGGGAGGCGCGGCGCGTGATCGCGGCGACCAGCGCCTCCTGCTCGTCCGTCGTCATCGGCGCCGCCGTGACGGCCCTCGCCCGGACGACTCCCCTGGCCAGGCCCGTGACGTGCGCGAGCAGGAGTTCGGCGTCGACGTCAGGCGACGGCACACCGGCGTCGGCGAGGACGGCCGACGCGACCCGGAGGGCGGCGTCGACCGTCGTCACGCCGTCGAAGGCCGTGGCGATCGCGTCGGTCACGACGCGGTGTCGCCGATCTCGGCGAGACGGGCCTCTTCGTCGGCCTGGATGCACGAGTCGACCACCGGGCCGAGCGCACCGTCCATGACCGCGTCGAGGTTGTACGCCTTGTAGCCGGTGCGGTGGTCGGCGATGCGGTTCTCGGGGAAGTTGTAGGTGCGGATGCGCTCCGACCGGTCCATGCCCCGGATCTGGCTCTTGCGGGCGTCCGACGCGATGGCCGCCTGCTCTTCTTGCTGACGGGCCAGGATGCGGGCCCGCAGGACGCGCATGCCGGCCTCGCGGTTCTGCAGCTGGCTCTTCTCGTTCTGCATCGCGACCACGATGCCCGTGGGCAGGTGGGTGATGCGGACGGCGGAGTCGGTCGTGTTGACCGACTGGCCGCCGGGGCCGCTCGACCGGTAGACGTCGATCTTGAGATCGTTCTGGTTGATGTCGACCTCTTCGGGCTCGTCGACCTCGGGGAACACGAGCACGCCCGTGGTCGAGGTGTGGATCCGCCCCTGCGACTCGGTCGCCGGCACCCGCTGCACGCGGTGCACGCCGCCCTCGTACTTGAGGTGCGCCCAGACGCCCTGCGAGGGGTCGGACGCGTTCGACTTGAGCGCGACCTGCACGTTCTTGTAGCCGCCGAGGTCGGAGTCGTCGCTCGCGATCATCTCGGACTTCCAGCCCTTCGACTCGGCGTAGTGCAGGTACATGCGCAGCAGGTCGGCAGCGAACAGGGCGCTCTCGGCCCCGCCCTCGCCGCCCTTGATCTCCATGATCACGTCGCGCCCGTCGTCCGGGTCGCGCGGGATCAGGAGGCGCCGCAAGCGTTCCTGGGACTCGTCGAGCGCCTGCTCGAGGCCGGGCACCTCGTCGGCGAACGCCTCGTCCTCTTTCGCGAGTTCGCGCGCGGCCTCGAGGTCTTCAGCCGCCTGCTGCCACGCCGAGTGGGCAGCCACGATGCGGCTGAGCTCGGCGTAGCGGCGGTTGATCTTCTTGGCGCGAGCGGCGTCGGCGTGGACGGCCGGATCGCTGAGCTGCGTCTGCAGGTCGTCGTGCTCGGCCAGCAGCACGGCCACCGACTCGAACACGCTCAGTGCTCCTTGTGGCCGGAGTCGTGTCCGTTCGAGGCGGGGACCGACTTCTGGACCTGGACGAGGAACTCGACGTTCGACTGCGTCTCGCGCAGGTTGCGCAGGACGATCTCGAGGGCCTGCTGCTGGTCGAGTCCGGCCAGGGCCCGGCGCAGGCGCCAGGTGATCTTGACCTCGTCGGGGCTGAGCAGCATCTCTTCACGACGGGTGCCCGAGGCGTTGACGTCGACGGCGGGGAAGATGCGCTTGTCGGCCAGGTGGCGCGACAGGCGGAGCTCCATGTTGCCGGTGCCCTTGAACTCCTCGAAGATGACCTCGTCCATCTTCGAACCGGTCTCGACGAGAGCGGTCGCGAGGATGGTCAGCGAGCCACCGTTCTCGATGTTGCGCGCCGCGCCGAAGAAGCGCTTCGGCGGGTACAGGGCCGACGAGTCGACGCCACCCGAGAGGATGCGGCCCGACGCGGGTGCGGCCAGGTTGTACGCACGGCCGAGACGCGTGATCGAGTCGAGCAGCACGACGACGTCGTGGCCCAGCTCGACGAGGCGCTTGGCGCGCTCGATGGCCAGCTCGGCGACCGTGGTGTGGTCCTCGGCGGGACGGTCGAAGGTCGAGGCGATGACCTCGCCCTTGACCGTGCGCTGCATGTCGGTGACCTCTTCGGGGCGCTCGTCCACGAGCACGACCATGAGGTGCACCTCGGGGTTGTTGATCGCGATGGCGTTGGCGATCGACTGCAGCACGAGGGTCTTGCCCGCCTTCGGCGGCGAGACGATGAGACCGCGCTGCCCCTTGCCGATCGGTGACACGAGGTCAATGATGCGGGTCGAGAGCTTCTGGGGCTCGGTCTCGAGACGGAGGCGCTCTTGCGGGTAGAGCGGGGTCAGCTTGTTGAACTCGACGCGCTTGGCCGCCTCGTCGACGGGCTGGCCGTTGATCGAGTCGATCCGGACGATCGCGTTGTACTTCTGGCGCCCCTGGCCCTGGTCGCCCTCGCGGGGCTGACGGATGGCACCGACGACCGCGTCGCCCTTGCGCAGGTGGTACTTCTTGACCTGGCCGAGCGAGACGTAGACGTCGCTCGCACCGGGCAGGTAGCCCGTGGTGCGCACGAAGGCGTAGTTCTCGAGGACGTCGAGGATGCCCGCGACGGGGATGAGGACGTCGTCCTCGCCGATCTCGGGCTCGACGTCGTCGTTCTGGCCACCACGGCCACGCTTGCGGTCACGCTGACGACCACGGCCCTGTCGGCCGCCTTCGTCGTTCTGGCCGCCGGACTGGGGGCCGTTGCCGGACTGCTCACCGCGGGCGGCGTCGTTCTTCTCGCCGGCCTCACGCTGGGCCTGCTGCTCGGCCTTCTGGTCGGCGCGCTGCTGCTCGCTGCGCTGCTGGCCGTTCTGCTGCTGGTCGCCGCGCTGCTGGCCGTTCTGCTGCTGCTGGCCGTTCTGCGGGGCGTCGGCCTTCTGAGCGCCGTTCTGCTGGCCACCGTTCTGCTGGCCACCGTTCTGGTCGGCCTGGGCCTGCTGCTGACCACCCTTGCCACGGTTGCGGTTGCGGCTCCGACGGCCACCACCCTGCTGGCCACCGTTCTGCTGGTCGCCGTTCTGCTGCTCGGACTGGGCCGGGTCGGACGCCTGCTGGTCGGTCTCGCCCTGCGGGCCGGAGCCGACCTCGTCGGTGGACGCGGTCGGGGCCGTCTCGGCGGACGCCGACTCGTCGGCGGCCGGGGCCTCGACCGACGCGCCGGGCTGCGCGGCGTCGGCGGCGACGGACGCGTCGGAGGCGCGGCGCGAGCCGCGACGGCGGGACGGGCGCTCGGAGGCGACGACCTGCTCGGTCGGGGCCTGCTCGGTCGGAGTCTGCTCGGCGGCGGTGGCCTCGACGGTGGCGGCTTCGGTGGCGGGAACCTCGACGAGAGGGGTGACACCGGTCTCGCCGGCGTTGACGTGCGCGCCGGCGGCACGGGACTCGGGAGCCCCGGCCGCGGACGTGGCACGACGCGAGCCGCGGCGGGCGCGGGTCGGTGCCTCGGCGGGCTCGGTGGCCGCCTCGACCACGGGAGCCTCGGCGCCCTCGGCGACAGCGGTCTCGACCGAGGCCGGGACGCCGGCGTCGACGACCCCGTCGAGCGTCGGCTGGGGGGCGACCTCGACGGCGGCCCCCTCGCCCTGCTTCGCCGCGATGGCGGCGACGAGGTCGCCCTTGCGCAGCTTCGAGATGCCGCTGATGCCCAGCGACGAGGCGAGGGCCTGCAGCTGGGGCAGGCGCATGGCGGTGAGTTCGGGCGTGGACGGCGCAGCGGCGCCGTTCTGGACGTCAGTCACGAGTGATGGGTTCCTTTCGCTCCCCCGCGTTGATCGGCGGGGCAGAGCTGGTCACACCTCGTGGTCTCGGACCTGCACTGATCGGGTTCGCCCCGAGGGGCTGACCCTGTGCCGGCTCTGCCCTGAACGAGCAGCTGCTCGGGATGAGCAGGAGGCCTGGGAGGTGCGGTGCGCGCCGACCAGATCGGCAGACGAACACTGCTAGATGTGCACTACGGGATGTGCGACCCGGGGACTCGAAGACTTGTGACCCCACGCGGAAGCCCCCACGAAGAACGGCGGAGACGAAGCTAGATGCCCAGGAAATCTGAGTTTTCTACCGGGTGCGGCACCACTGTAGCACCTTTGAGATCGACGGCCAGCATCAACGGACGCCACTCCGACACGGCGTGTTCCCGCACCAGCTCGGCGGCGAACAGCCGCTGCGCGGGGTCGCTGCCGAGCACCAGGAGCGAGGGACCGGCACCCGAGACGACGGCCGCGAGCCCGGCGTCGCGGAGCATGCGGATGAGGGCGTCGGTCTCGGGCATGGCACTGGCGCGGTAGCTCTGGTGCAGGCGGTCCTCGGTGGCCGCGAGCAGCAACTCGGGACTCTGCACGAGGGCCGCCACCAGCAGCGCCGACCGCGACACGTTGAACGTGGCGTCCTCGTGCGGCACGGAGGCGGGCTGCAGGCTGCGGGCCAGTTTGGTCGAGAGGGTCGACTCGGGCACGAACACCACGGGCGAGACCCCACGGTGCACGAGCAGGCGCTTGTGCGACGGGCCGTGCGAGTTCATCCAGGCGATCGTGAGACCGCCGAACAGCGCCGGCGCCACGTTGTCGGGGTGCCCCTCCATCTCGGTCGCCAGGGCGAGCAGCGCCGCCGAGTCGAGCTCGACCGTGCCCTCGAGGAGCCCCTTGGCGGCCATGATGCCCGAGACGATCGCGGCCGCGGACGACCCGAGTCCCCGGCCGTGCGGGATCGCGTTGCGAGCCCGGAGGCGCAGCCCGGGAAGGGGGACGTCGACCGAGGCGAAGGCCGCGGCGACGGCCTGCACGACGAGATTCGACCCGTCGGTGGGCACCTGACCGGCCCCGACGCCCGTGACCTCGACCGAGACCCCGGGCTCATCGGTCGCCGTGACCTCGAGCTCGTCGTAGAGCGAGAGCGCGAGGCCCAGCGTGTCGAAGCCGGGGCCGAGGTTGGCCGAGGTCGCGGGGACCTTGACCAGCACCGAACGCCCGACGACCCCGGAGGTCATGCAGAGGCCGGTGCGAGACCGAGCACTTCGGCCACCCGGGCCGTGTCGCTCGCGACCACGGTCGGCTGCACGTCGCTGCCGTCGGCGCGACGCAGGGCCCACTGGGGGTCCTTCAGGCCGTGGCCGGTGACGGTGAGCACGACGGTGGCACCGGCGGGGATGACCCCGGCGTCCGCACGCTCGAGCAGACCCGCCACGCTGATGGCCGACGCGGGCTCGACGAACACGCCGACCTCGGCCGAGAGGATCTTCTGCGCGGCGAGGATGGCCTCGTCGGTGATGGCGCCGAACCAGCCGTCGGTCAGGTCGCGCGCCTCGAGGGCGAGCTGCCACGAGGCGGGGTTGCCGATGCGGATCGCGCTGGCGATGGTCTCGGGGGCCTTGACGACCTCACCCGCGACGATCGGCGCCGACCCGGCCGCCTGGAAACCGAACATGCGCGGCAGCTTCGTGGCGCGACCGATCTCGAGGTCCTCGCGGTAGCCACGCGTGTAGGCGGTGTAGTTGCCGGCGTTGCCGACCGGGATGAAGTGGAAGTCGGGGGCGTCGCCGAGGACGTCGACGACCTCGAAGGCTCCGGTCTTCTGCCCCTCGATGCGGTCGTTGTTGACCGAGTTGACCAGGTGCACCGGGTAGTTCGCGGCGAGGTCGCGCGCGATGTCGAGGCAGTCGTCGAAGTTGCCCTGGATCTGCAGCAGCTGGCCGTCGTGCGCGACGGCCTGGCTGAGCTTGCCCATGGCGATCTTGCCCTCGGGCACGAGCACGGCGGCCGTGATGCCGGCGTGGGCGGCGTAGGCCGCGGCCGAGGCCGACGTGTTGCCGGTGGACGCACAGATGACGGCCTTGGCGCCGTGCTCGACGGCCTTCGAGATGGCCATCGTCATGCCGCGGTCCTTGAAGGAACCGGTCGGGTTCATGCCCTCGTACTTGACGTAGACCTTGGCACCCGTGCGGTTCGACAGCGCCGGAGCCGGGATGAGCGGCGTGCCGCCCTCGCCCAGCGTGACGATCGGGGTGGCGTCGGTGACGTCGAGACGGTCGGCGTATTCGCGCAGGACACCCTGCCACTGGTGGGCCATCAGGCTCCTTCGACTCTCAGCACGCTCGTGACGGAGTTCACGACCGTGGCGTTCTTCAGGGCGGTCACCGTCGCGGCGAGGTCGGACTCGCGCGCCCGGTGGGTGCCGATGATCAGCGTAGCGGTGGCCACGGCGTCACCCTCGACCGTGACGCCCGGCGTCGCACCCGACGTCTGCTCGACGCTGTGGACGCTCACGCCGTGGTCGCTGAGCACCCCGGCGACCTCGGCGAGCACACCCGGCTGGTCGGCCACGTCGAGCGTGATCTGGTACCGGGTCGACACACGGCCGATCGGCAGGACGGGAAGGTTCGCATGGGTGGACTCGGCGACGCCCGGGCCGCCGATGACGTGCCGTCGAGCGGCCGAGACGAGGTCGCCCAGCACGGCGGACGCCGTCTCGACTCCCCCGGCGCCGGCGCCGTAGAACATGAGGTCGCCGGCCGACTCCGCCTCGACGAAGACGGCGTTCTTGGCTCCGTGCACGGCCGCGAGCGGGTGGCTCAGCGGCACGAGCGCCGGGTAGACGCGGGCGCTGACGCCCTCGACTCCGTCGTCGTCGACCAGGCGTTCGCAGATGGCGAGGATCTTCACGACGTACCCGGCCTTGCGCGCGGCGACCACCTGGTCGTGCGTGACGGAGGTGATGCCCTCGCGGTGCACGGCGGCGAGGGGCACGGCGGTGTGGAAGGCGAGGCTGGCCAGGATGGCGGCCTTCTGCGCCGCGTCGTAGCCCTCGATGTCGGCCGTGGGGTCGGCCTCGGCGTACCCGAGGGCCGTGGCCGTCGCCAGGGCGTCCTCGAGGCTCGAACCGTCGGTGTCCATGCGGTCGAGGATGAAGTTGGTCGTGCCGTTGACGATGCCCATGATGCGCTGGACGCGGTCGCCGGCGAGGCTGTCGCGCAACGGGCGGATGATCGGGATGGCCCCGGCCACGGCGGCCTCGTAGTAGACCTGTGCGCCGACCTGCTCGGCGGCGTCGAAGAGCTCGGTGCCGTGGCTCGCCAACAGGGCCTTGTTGCCCGTGATGACGTCGGCCCCCGAGTTGAGCGCCTGCAGCACGTAGCTGCGGGCCGGCTCGAGTCCGCCGATCAGCTCGACGACGATGTCGGCGCCGACGATGAGCGACTCGACGTCGGTCGTGAACAGCTCGCGCGGCAGGTCGACGTCGCGGGGCGCGTCGACGTCGCGCACGCCGATGCCGACGAGCTCGAGTCCGGCGCCCGCGCGCCCGGCGAAGTCGTCGCCCTGCTCGAGCAGCAGCCGCGCCACCTGCGACCCCACCGAGCCGGCGCCCAGCAGGGCGACCCTCACGTTGCGGTATTCGATCATGTCAGTCCGTTCTCGGGTGCTTCGTCGTCGGGGTGCGGTGCTCGCACGAGGTCAGGAGGCGCGGGTCGATCCGTCGAGGCCGGCGTCGCGGGCCAGCAGGTCGGCTTCGCTCTCGCCCCGCACGATCACGCGGGCCCGGCCGTCGCGCACGGCCACCACGGGGGGACGCCCGACGTGGTTGTAGTTGCTCGCGAGGCTGTGGCAGTAGGCGCCGGTGGCGGGCACGGCGAGCAGGTCGCCCGGGGCGACGTCGCCGGGCAGGTAGTCCGCGAGCACGACGAGGTCGCCGCTCTCGCAGTGCTTCCCGGCCACGCGCACGAGCGCGGGCGGAGCCGAGGAGGTGCGGTTCGCGATGCGCACGGAGTAGTCGGCCGCGTAGAGGGCCGTCCGCGCGTTGTCGCTCATGCCCCCGTCGACGCTGACGTACCGTCGAACCGCGCTGCCCTCGTCGGAGGAGACCGTGACGTCCTTGATGGTGCCGACCTCGTAGAGCGTGGTGCCGGCGGGGCCGACGACGACGCGCCCGGGCTCGACCGCGAGGAGGGGCACGTCGACGCCGAGGCGGAGGCACTCGGCCTGAACGATGTCGGCCAGGGCGACGGCGAGGTCGTCGAGCGGGCGGGCGTCGTCGGCGCTCGTGTAGGCGATGCCGAAGCCGCCGCCGAGGTTGAGCTCGGGGACCGGACCGGACGCGAGCAGGTCGGCGTGCACGGCGAGCAGGCGACGGGCGGCCTCGGCGAAGCCGTCCGAACCGAAGATCTGCGAGCCGATGTGCGAGTGCAGTCCGACGAACTCGAGTGAGGGCTGCCGGCGGATCGAGTCGACGATCTCGGCGGTCTCGGAGAGCGGGACGCCGAACTTCTGGTCCTCACGGGCGGTGGCGAGGTACTCGTGGGTGGAGGCGTGCACGCCCGAGTTGACCCGCAGGCGCACGCGCTGGACGCGCCCGTGACGCTCGGCCGCCGCGGCGACCCGGCCGACCTCGGCGGCGTTGTCGAGGACGACGGTGCCGATGCCGGCCTCGACCGTGCGGTCGATCTCGGCGAGCGACTTGTTGTTGCCGTGGAACCCCATGCGGGCCGGGTCGACGCCCGCGGCCCGGGCGACGGCGAACTCGCCGCCGGTGCAGATGTCGACGGCCATGCCCGCCTCGGCCACCCAGCGGGCGACCTCGGCCGAGAGGAACGCCTTGGCGGCGTAGTAGACCGTCGCCGTCGTGCCGATGCGGGCCGCCTCGCGCTCGAACGAACGGACGGCCTCGACGGCCCGGGTGCGGGCGTCGTCCTCGTCGAGGACGTACAGCGGGGTGCCGAACGACGCTACGAGGTCGGAGGCGGTGACACCGCCGAGGACGAGTTCGCCGTCGGACGACCGCTGGGCCGTGGCCGACCAGACCGCCGGATCGAGGGCGTCGGCGTCGGTCGGCTCGACGAGCCAGGCAGGGGCCAGGGGGTTCGGGGACACGCGGACCTCGGGGGTTCGAAGGACGGGGAACGACATCAGAGCCTACCCACCGCCGGCGACCGTGACGGCCACGGTCGGGACGCCCTCGACGGCGGAGGCGAGGTCAGGAGCAGGAGCCCTTGGTGCCGATGCCGCTGGACGAGATCGGCAGGCCCGGCGACGTGACGTCGAGGGTCGCCGCCGACGACGTGACGTCGACGCCGGTGAGGGTGGTGCCCTGGGGCAGGTACTGCGCCGCACACACGTCGAAGGCGTAGCCGCCGATGAAGGGCGCGAGGTCGAGCGACACCGACGTGTCCCGGAGCGACGCCGTCGTCGGCGTGAGCGAGATGACCCGGCCCTCGCTCGTGATCGAGGGCGTGGCGACGACGTCCACGGGGACGACCGTGTTCACCAGCGGGATCGTGAAGTCGCGGGCGTAGGTGACCTGCCCGTCGCCGAACGAGATCGCTCCTCCGCTCTCTTGCACGGCCGCCAGACCGTTGACGGTCGCCGCGTCGGCGGTGACCGTGCCGGTGATCGCGCCGGTCGAACCGCTCAGGTCGGTCGGGACGTCCCGGACGTCGAAGTCGAACGAGAGCCCGCCCGACGACCCGGCGGACGAGATGGTGGCCTGGTCGATGGTGCCCTGCACGAGCTGCCAGAGCATCGAGAAGCCGCCGATCTGCACGTCGACCGGGCCGGCGGCGTCACCGAGCTGCTGCGAGATCTGCTTCTCGGCCTGGTCCTCGGCGACGGTCCGGACGACGAGGTCGGCGACGACGGCGAGGATGCCGAGGACCACCACGAGACCGACCAGCACGAAGAGGAAGATGCCGAAGCCTCGACCCCGGCGGCGGGCGACGGGCTTGGCCTCGAAGAAGTCGGAGTCGATGTCGCTCATCGGGCCATCTTGTCAGCCGGGCGGCGAGGATCACTCACGCCGCGCCTCCTGCGGTCGAGGCCGAGGAGGCGCGGCGCGGGAGGTCACATGCGGTCCGGTGCCGAGACGCCCAGCAGTCCGAGCCCGTTGCGGATGACCTGGCCCGCCGCGTCGTTGAGCCACAGGCGGGTGCGGTGCAGGTCCGTGACCTCGTCGTCGCCGAGCGGCGTGACGCGGCAGTTGTCGTACCAGCGGTGGTAGGTGCCGGCGAGCTCTTCGACGTAGCGCGCGACACGGTGCGGCTCGCGCAGTTCGGCGGCCTGGACGACGACGCGCGGGAGCTCGGACAGGGCGCCGAGCAGGGCGCTCTCGGTCTCGTGCGTGAGCAGCGAGGCGTCGAACGCGTCGCGCGTGACCCCGGCGGCCTCGGCGTTGCGGGCCACCGCGCGGGTGCGGGCGTGGGCGTACTGGACGTAGAAGACCGGGTTGTCGTTGCTGCGCTTGGTGAGCAGGTCGAGGTCGATGTCGATCGAGCTGTTCACCGGGCTGCGGACCAACGAGTACCGGCCGGCGTCGACGCCGACCGCGTCGACGAGGTCCTCCATCGTGACGACGGTGCCCGCGCGCTTGGACATGCGCATCGGTTCGCCGTCGCGCAGCAGGTTGACCATCTGGCCGATGAGGATCTCGAGGTTGACGCCGGGTTCGTCGCCGAACGCCGCGCACATCGCCATCATGCGGCCGACGTAGCCGTGGTGGTCGGCGCCGAGCATGATCAGGTTGCGCTCGAAGCCGCGCTCGCGCTTGTCGAGGTAGTAGGCCAGGTCGCCGGCGATGTAGGCGGCCTCGCCGTCGCTCTTGACGATGACGCGGTCGCGGTCGTCGCCGAACTCGGTGGTGCGCAGCCAGGTCGCGCCTTCGGACTCGTAGACGTGGCCGAGTTCACGCAGGCGGGCGACGGCGCGCTCGACGGCCTTCGACTCGTGCAACGAGTTCTCGTGGAAGTAGACGTCGAAGTCGACGCCGAAGTCGTGCAGCGAGGACTTGATGTCGGCGAACATGAAGTCCACGCCGGCCGCGCGGAAGACCTCCTGGGCCTCCTCCCGCGGTAGGGCGCGCAGGTCGCCCTCGTGCGCCGCGGCGACCCGGGCGGCGATTTCGGCGATGTACTCGCCGCCGTAGCCGTCCTCCGGGGTCGGCTCGCCGAACGAGCGGGCGATGAGGCTGCGGGCGAAGCGGTCGATCTGCCCGCCGTGGTCGTTGAAGTAGTACTCGCGGGTGACGAGCGCGCCCTGGGCCTGGAACACGCGGGCCAGGCTGTCGCCCACGGCGGCCCAGCGCACGCCGCCGAGGTGGATGGGGCCGGTGGGGTTGGCCGAGACGAACTCGAGGTCGATCGTGACGCCGCGGTAGTAGTCGCCGCGCCCGTACGCCTCGCCCTGCTCGACGATGGACCGCGCGAGGAGACCCGCGGCGGCGGCGTCGAGGCGGATGTTGATGAATCCGGGGCCCGCGACGTCGACGTCGGCGACCCCGTCGACCTCGGCCAGCTCGGCGGCGATCTCGGTGGCGAGCTCGCGCGGGTTCGTGCCCACGCGCTTGGCGAACTTCATCGCCACGTTCGATGCCCAGTCACCGTGGTCGCGGTTCTTCGGCCGCTCGAGCGCCACGTCACCCTCGGTCACCGCCACGTCGACGGTGCCTCGGCGCTCGAGGACGCCCTGGACGACGGCGAGCAGGGACGTGGAGAGTTCGGCGGGAGTCACGAGGGTCGATCTTACCGGCAGCCACGGGGCCGACGACGAGCCCGCCGTCGGTGATGATGGGGGGATGAGCCCTGCCCCGACCCGCTCCCCCGTCGTCCTGCGCACCCTCGTCGTGACGGGTGCCCTCGCCCTGTCCCTCACCGCCTGCACGGCCCCGTCGCAGGCCGCACCGAGCGCCACGCCGACGTCGGGTGCGCAGGCCTCCGCGACCCCCGGCGCGACGCCGACCGCGACGCCGACGCCCGACCTCGTGAGCACGCCGTTCACGATCGACTGCGACGACCTGCTCGACACGGGCTCGCTCTCGTCCTGGTACCCGGGCTTGGCGGTCGTGCCGGACGAGAGCGCGAGCGGCGACGAGAGCCGCGACGGCGAGGCCCTGCAGCAGGTGGCCGACTCTGGCGGCACGACGTGCACGTGGCAGGACTCCGGCGGCGCCACCGTCACGGTCGGCGTCGCGCACTTCGACCCGGACAGCCTCGACGAACTGGCCAACGAGCTCGTCGCCACCAGCAACTCGGTGCCGACCTTCGGCGTCGAGGGCTACTTCGACACCCCCGGCGAGATCGGCACGGCCGAGGCGTTCTCGTCCCCGGCCTTCGTCGTGGCCCGCTCGACGACGTTCCTCGAACCCGGAGACGCCGAGCCGGTCGTGTCGGCCGTGCTCTCGGCACTGAAGCAGGTCGGCTGAGACCGAGGGCGGGAGGCCAGAGGGCGGGAGGCGCGGGGGCGGGAGGCGCGAGGGCGGGAGGCGCGCTCGGGTGAGGGGCGCGACCTAGGCGACCAGCGCCTCCTGGTCCGTTCGCGAGGCGGCGGTCGCGGCGAGGCGCCCCGACTCGACGGAGGCGGCCAAGGAAGCCAACAACGCCTCGAGCTGACCGACCGGGGCTCCTCTGTCTTCGGGGTGCCACTGCACGCCGACGACGGGGGCCGAGTCGTGCTCGACGGCCTCGACGGTGCCGTCGGAGGCGCGGCCGACGACGCGGAGGCCTCGGCCCAGGCGGCCGACGGCCTGGTGGTGCGCGCTCTGCACGACCGGCGCGGTGCCGAGGGCCCGGGCGAGGCGACTGCCGGGCTCGAGCCCGACGGCGTGCGGGTGCATGAGCTGGTCGACCGGCGCGTCGGGGGTGCGGTGCACCCCGTCGTGGTCGTCCAGGTGTTGCACGAGGTCCCCGCCGAGGGCGACGTTGATCACCTGGTGGCCGCGGCAGACGCCCAGCAGAGGGGTGCGGCGGGCGACCGCGCGGCGCACGAGGGCGAGCTGGGCCTCGTCGGCCACGGGGTCGTGGCGACCCTCCCCCGGGTAGCCGGTCGCGCCTCCGTAGAGACGGGGTGAGAGGTCCTCGCCGCCGAGGACGACGATCGCGTCGGCGTCGGCGGTCACGCGCAGCAGCTCGTCGGTGCCGAGGTCGCCCGCGGCGAAGCGCGTCGCCTGCCAGCCCGCGGCCTCGGCGGTCGCCCTCACCCGGGAGTTCATGTCGTCGACGTAGGCGTGGTATTCGGGGGCCTGCGGCCGGTGTCTCGTGACCTCGACCACGGCGAGACGCATCGAGGCGACGGTGGGATCGCTCGGGCGGGTCGACGGGGCGCGGTACGAGGGCATGCCCCCAATGCTGCCGTCGGGGCCGACGGCCTGCCAGGTGCGTGTCGCCGCGTTACGTCCGGGCCACGGCCGCGCAGTCGGTACCAGCCGTGGCGGTCAGGGCCACAAGGAGGCGCGGGTCCAGCCGTCGCCGTCGCGGTCGTACCGCAGGCGCACCTGGTCGCGGCCCGTGGTGGCCTGCCAGAACTCGATCGAGGTGGGGTCCACCCGCCAGGCGGTCCAGTCGTCGGGCACGAGGGTGTCGTCGGACTCGATGGCCGCCTTGGCCTCGGCCAGACGACGGCGAGTCTCGGCCTCGTCGGTGATCGGACTGCTCTGCGGCTGCGTCACCGCGACGGCACGGGAGTCGGGGTGGCGAGCGGTGAAGTCCTTCTCGCTGACGTCGCGAGGGCCGGGCGTCGCCCGACCGAGCACGCGGACCTGGCGGCCCTGCTCACGCCAGTAGAGGGTGAGGGCCACCCGCGGGTTCTCGGCGATCTGGCGTCCCTTCGGGCTGATCGACGAGGTGGCGAACCAGAGGGCACCGTCGTCGACGTCCTTGAGCAACAGGGTACGGGCCGTCACGTCACCGTCGGACGACGAGGTCGAGATCACCATGGCGTGCGGCTGGGCGACGTCCTGGTCGACGGCCTCGACGAGCCACGCGACGAACTGGTCGACCGCGTCGTCGGCCACGTCGTCGACGTCGAAGGTGGGCAACTCGGGGTGGAAGACCTTGGCCGAGCGGAGGCGGTCGCGCAGGGTCGGGCCGTCGGGGGCGGTGCGGTCGGAGCGGATGCCGTTCTCGGCTCGGTCGGTGCTGGTGTCGTCGGTCACTCCCCCACGATGCACCCCCACACCGTCGGGTCGTCCCAGACGCGGCCGATTCGCTGCTAACCTGGACGACGTTCCCGGGCCCCCATAGCTCAGGGGATAGAGCACTGCCCTCCGGAGGCAGGGGCGGCAGTTCGAATCTGCCTGGGGGCACCACATCGTCACTCTCACCAAAGTTCTCCTGTCGCGACGGTTTTGCTCTCGCGACGGTTCTCCTCTCGCGACAGCCTCGGCGTCGAGGCCACGCCGCTGCCGGGATCGGTCAGTCGGGCTGCTGGCGGCGGGCGCGGTCGGCTTCGTCGCGCTCGAGCTCGCGGCGCAGGACGCGCTCGGGGACGGCGACGTGCTCGGCGGCCTGACGCATGCTGGCACCCTCGGCACGCAGCTGGCGGGCCGCGTCGAGGCGGCGTCTCGAGACCGGGGGCTTCGGGGTCTGCGCCACCCGCGCCTCCTGGCGTTTGCGGGTCTCGGCGCGGTGCAGCTCGCCGCCGACCTGCTCGTCGAAGCGGGCCAAGGCGGCGGTGACGCGGAAGAAGAAGCGGCCGTAGGCGTTGAGCTCGTCGATCTGCTCGTCGATCGAGCGGAAGGCGACGCCGAGCGCGTCGAGGGTCGCCATCACACCGACCAACTCGGCGACCGAGCGGCCGATGCGGTCGACGTTCGTCACGACGAAGACGTCGCCCTCGCGCAGGCTGCCGATGGCCTTGGCGAACTCGGGGCGGGACTGCCTCGTGCCGGTGGAGTGGTCGACGAAGATCTGCTCGCATCCGCCGACCCGGAGGCGCTCCGTCTGCCGGTCGGACGACGGGTCGTCTCGCGAGATGCGGGCGTACCCGACGACGGTCACGGGCGGCCTTCCGACGAGAGGGGGCGGGCAGAGAGGTGAGGCCCCGCCGACGGCGAGGCCTCGAGGACGGTCGCCCGAGGGCATCCGTCAGTGGATCGTCGTGCTCAACTGTAGGTGAGCGCGATGACCGCGACGTCGAGCGTGCGGTACGAACCCTCACGCCGGACGGCGGTGCGGACGCGACCCCGCAGGACCTCGAACAGCCCGTCGGTCTCGTGCACGAACCCGATCACTCCGGCGGTCGGCGTCGACACACGGTGGAACCCGTCGCCCAGCGGGACGACCTCCGCTCGGGACGTGCGCTCCAAGACAGCACCCATGATGTCTCCTTCATCGTTCTCCGGCCCGTCTGGTGGGCCGTGATCGCAGCGTACCCCGCGAGTGGGGTACACGACCCTGCGGAGTCGTCAGGTTCGCCGTCTCGTTCGCACCGCGGACAGCCGACGGATGCATCGCCGTGCGATCAGGCCGTCGGGGCCTCGGGCAGGGCCCCGCGACGCCGCCGACGTCCGGCCGCGATGGTCACCCCGACGCTCGCGGTGGTCACGCAGGCCAGGGCCACGACTTCGCGCACCCCGAGCGCCTCGCCCAGCACGACGAGCCCGGCCAGCGCGGCCACCGCCGGCCCCAAGCTGGACAGCACCCCGAACACCCGGGTCGGCAGTCGCCGCAGCGCCACCGATTCGAGGGCGTACGGGATCGCCGAGGTCAGCGCCGCCACCACCAGGAAGACCAGCAGGAGGCGCGGGTCGGCCCGGACGGCCACCGTCGCGTCGTGTGCTCCGAACGGCACCACGACGACCGCAGCGACGAGCATGGCGGTCGAGAGGGCACCCATCGGGTCGCGTCCCCGCCCCAAGGCCGCGTTCGCCAGGATGTAACAGGCCCAGAACGCCCCGGCACCGAGGGCGAGCAGCACACCAGCGATCGGGATCGAGCCGGTCGAATCGGAGCCGAGCAGCACGACCCCGGCGAGGGCGAGCAGGGCCCAAGCCGCGTCCCACCACCGCCTGGTCTGCACAAGGGCGACGACGAGCGGACCGAGGAACTCGAGGGTGACCGCCACCCCGAGCGGCACGACGTCGATCGCCAGGTAGATGAGAGAGTTCATCCCGGCCAGGGCGAGACCCAGCACGAGCACTCCGAGCCAGGTGCGGCGCGGCCACCGCCACGGGCGCGGGCGGAAGACCAGCACCAGGAGGGTGGCGCCGAACGCGAGGCGGAGTGCAGCGGCGCCCAGGGGCCCCAGGGCCTCGAAATGTGTCTTGGCGAGGGCCGCCCCGAACTGCACCGAGACGATCGCCGCGACGGCGAGCAGGGGCGACGGCACACGGCCGAGGGGGCTGGGGTTCACGGGGCTCCGGGTTCGTCACGGGGTGCGCGGCGGCACAGTACGATCGTGGCATGAGCGACGCCTTCTCCGTCATCTCGCCGGTGGTGGAGCTCTTCGGCTGGTTCGGGTTCATCGTCGGCACGCCCTTCCTCCTGGCCGGCTGGGTGCTGCGGCGCCGTGCGACCCGTCTCGAGAGCACCGTCGGCGTGGTCATCCCGCCGCCCGACTGGGCCCGGGCCGCGACCGCCCGGTGGATGGACGTCGACGGGCAGCTGCACGAGACGCAGTTCGGCGACGTCCCGGTGACGACGCCGCTCGAGACCGAGCTCACCGTGCACTACGACCCGGACCGCCCGCACCGTGCCCGCGTCCATCCGCCGCACGACGACGGACGGGCGCCCCGCACCGTGGGGGTCGTGCTCTACGCGGTCGGGGCGGTCTGCGCCGTCGCGTCGGTCGGTCTGCTCTTCGTCTCCTGACCCGTCCCGTGACCGGGTCGTCGCCGCCCGATCCGTGCGCACCACGACGCGGGCAGTCTGACGGGGGCCGTCGATAGACTCCCCCGCAACGAGCGAGGGGAGCGTCGTGAGCACGAGCGCAACGACCGGCCGACGATCGACGATCCGAGCGGTCACCGCCGTGACCACGGCGATCCTGACCCTGGTCGGCGCGGTCGCCCTCGGCGCGGTCCCCGCCCACGCGGTGGAACCGGTCGACCTCTCGGGCGCCTATGTGGTCGACCAGGCCGACGTGCTGTCGAGCGCGGACGAGACCGAGGTCACCGACGCACTCGACCGGCTCTCGACCGACACCGGCGTCAACCTCTTCGTCGTCTACGTCGACTCGTTCTCCTCCCCCGCCGACCGCACGGCCTGGGGTGAGGCCACGGCGTCCCTGAACCAGCTCGGCACGAACGACGTCCTACTCTCGGTGGCGGTCGACGACCAGCTCTACGACCTCTCGGCCGACACGTCCGTGATCTCGGAATCCGACCGACAGGCGCTCCAGACCGACGTCGTCGTCCCCGAGCTGCGTGACGGCGACTGGGCCGGCGCCGCCGTCGCCCTGGCCGACGGCATCCGCAGCGACGAGGCCGGCCCCGACCTCAGCTGGGTGCTCTGGGCGCTGCTCGTGCTGGTCCTCGTCGCGGTGGCCCTCGCCTTCGTGTTCGTGGTCCGCCGGGCACGACGTCGACGCCGCGAGTTCGACGCCCAGAAGGCCGATCAGGACGAACTCGACAAGCGCGCGGCACGCGTGCTGGTCGCCCTCGACGACGAGTTGACCGCGGGCGAACACGAGGTCGGCTTCGCCGCCGCACAGTTCGGCGACGACGCGGCCCGGCCGTTCGCCGAGGCACTCGACGCGGCCCGGGTGCACGCTCGCGAGGCGTTCGCCCTGCAGCAGAAGCTGGACGACTCCGTCCCCGACTCCCCCGAGCAACGCCGCGAGTGGACCACCCGCATCATCGAGTTGTGCGAGGCGGCCGACACGTCGCTCGCCGAGCAGTCCGCCGCGTTCGACGAGCTGCGCGAGGCCGAGAGTCGCGCTCCGCGCGACGTGGCGGCCCTCCCCGGCGAGATCGAGACCCGACGGGCCCGGCTCGTGAAGGCCCGCACCGTCATCGGCGAGCTGACCACGATCTACTCGGCGCGGGCGGTCGCGTCTATCGACCAGAACGACGACCAGGCCGATCGCCTGCTCGAGTTCGCCGACGAGCGGACCCGCACGGCGGCGACCGCGGTGGCGTCGTCCTCCACCTCAGAGGCCGTCATCGCCGTCCGTGAGGCCCGTCAGGCCCTGGCGCAGGTCGACCAGTTGCTGAGCGCGGTCGACGGGGCCGCCGAGTCGCTGCGGACGGCGGGCGGCACGATCTCGGCGATGACCCTCGACCTGCGGCGAGACATCGCCACCGCCGAAGGCCTGCCCGACGGCTCGGCCCCGCAGGGCGTCGACGTCGCCGGCTCCGTCTCGGCCGCACGGGCCTCCGTCGCGCGGGCCGAGACGACGACCGACGACCCGCTCGCCGTCGTCGCGTCGCTCGGTGCCGCCAACGACCGCATCGACCAGGTGCTCGCCGCCGTGCGCGAAGACACCGAGAAACAGCGACGGGCCCAGGCGGCGCTCGACCAGGCGCTGCTGACCGCCCGCAGCCAGATCAGCGCCACCCGCGACTTCATCGAGACGCGTCGTGGCGGCATCGGCCCGCAGCCGCGCACCCGGTTGTCCGAGGCCGAACGCCACCTGGCCACCGCGGTGTCGCTCGCGACGTCCGACCGCGACGCCGCCTTGTTCGAGGCCCACCAGGCCGTCCAGCTGTCGCAGGCTGCGGCGGCCGGCGCCGAGGCCGAGGTCTCGTCCTACCAGCAGGCGAGCCCGTTCGGAGGCGGCATGGGCACCCGCGGGTCGGCCGGGGCCGACCTCGGCGGCATCGTCACCGGCATGCTGCTTGGTGGACTCTTCAGCGGGGGTGGCGGCGGCTTCGGCGGTGGAGGCGGCGGCTTCGGCGGGGGCGGCGGAGGCGGCGGCTTCGGCGGTGGCGGCGGCGGAGGCGGCGGCCGCAGCTCCGGCGGCGGCCGGTTCTAGATCCGCCCGTCACGGTCCACGCCCCGCCGCGCCCCGCCCGCACGAGCAGCACCACGAGTACGACGAGCACCACCCCACGGCACCACCTCTCGAAAGGACGCACCATGGCAAAGCAGTCGATCTTCGGACGCATCGCGCAACTGACCCGCGCGAACATCAACAGCCTGCTCGACCAGGCCGAGGACCCCAGCAAGATGCTGGACCAGATGGTCCGCGACTACACCAACAGCATCGCCGAGGCAGAAGAGGCCGTCGCGACCACGATCGGCAACCTGCGCCTGCTCGAGCAGGACCACGCCGAGGACGTCGCCGCCGCCGCCGACTGGGAGCGCAAGGCACTGGCCGCGAGCAACAAGGCCGACGAACTGCGCTCGTCGGGCAACACGGTCGACGCCGACAAGTTCGACGCCCTCGCCCGCGTGGCCCTCGGCAAGCAGCTGCAGAGCGAGAAGGAGGCGAAGACCGCCGAACCGCAGATCGCCTCCCAGACCGATGTCGTCGACAAGCTCAAGACGGGGCTCACGGGCATGCGGTCCAAGCTCGACCAGCTCGCCGCCAAGCGCGACGAACTCAACGCGCGCTCGAAGACCGTCGAGGCGCAGACCAAGGTCGCCGACGCCGTCCAGAGCATCGACATCCTCGACCCGACGAGCGAGATCAGCCGCTTCGAGGACAAGGTCCGACGCGAAGAGGCCAAGATGCTCGGTCGTCAAGAGCTCGCCGCCTCGAGCCTCGACGCGCAGTTCGAGAGCCTGGACGACCTCGGCGAGCAGACCGAGGTCGACGCCCGCCTCGCCGCCCTCAAGCTCGGCGCGCTCGACAAGTGAGCCAGCCGCTGCCCCGCACGCCGGCACCGGTGGAGTTCCCGCCGGTGCCGGCGCGCCGGGCGGCACCCCGCCTGATGGGCGTCGACGTCGCCCGCGGCCTCGCTGTGATCGGCATGTTCGCGGCCCACATGTGGCCTCGGCTGCTGCTCGACGAGCGCGTCTTCGACGGGCGGTCGGCGATCCTCTTCGCCACCCTCGCGGGGGTCTCGCTCGGGCTCGTGTCGGGAGGCGCCCGGCCGACGGCCCGCGGCGGTCGAGGGCGGGTCGTCGGCGGCATCGCCATCCGGGCCGGCCTGCTCATCGTGCTGGGCCTCGCGCTGCAGGCCTGGAACCCCTACCTCCTGGTGATCCTGCCGTACTACGGCGTCATGTTCGTCCTGGCGCTGGGGCTGCTCTTCGCCCCCCGGGCCGTGCTGCTGGCGGCCGCCGCGCTGCTCGCCGTCGTGGCCCCGTGGCTGGCCTCGTCCGTCCCGGTCGACGCCTACGGCGACACCGCCCTGACCGGCGCCGCCGGGCTCGCGACCCAGGCCCTGCTGGTCGGCGCCTATCCGGCCCTGGTCTGGACGCCCTTCCTGCTCGTCGGTCTCGCCGCGGCGCGCTCCGACCTGACCCGCACCCGCACCCAGGTCACGCTGCTCGTCGTCGGGACGTCGGCCGCGATCGTGGGGTACTCGGCGCGCTTCCTGCCCGGCGCCTCCTCGGTCCCCTGGCTCGACCCGGCCGACCACGAGGGCATGCCGGCCGAGATCGTGGGCTCGGGCGGCGTCGCCGCCGCCGTGCTCGGGCTGCTGTTGCTCGCCACCACCGCGCGCCGTGCCGTGACGCCCGAGGGGCAGGGACGAGGAGGCGCGGCTGCGGTCGTCCGCACCGTTCTGCGACCCGTCGCGGCCACGGGCGCGCAACCGCTCACCGTCTACACGGCACACGTGCTGATCACCGCGCCGTTGTTCACCGTGTACCGGTTGTCCGACCCGACCGCCGCCTACGGCCTGCCCCTCGGCCACCTGGTCGTCGCCGTCGTCCTCACGCTCGTCTACGCCACCCTCTGGCAGCGGTTCGTCGGGCGCGGGCCCCTCGAGCGAGCGATCGGCGCGCTGAGTCGCCCCTGGACCTGGAGCACGGGCACCCGCCCGTGACAGACTGACGCCCGTGAGGTTCGTCGTGGTTCCACAGTGGCAGGGTTCTCCGTCGTCGCGCGCGATGCGGCTCGCCGAGGGCGCCTACGCGATCCTCGGCGACCTCCCGTCGACGGCCACCACCATGGTCGAGGTCCCGGTGGGTGCGGGTGACTCGCTCGGCACGCGGGTGCACCGGCTCTCGTCGGTGCTCACCATCGCCGAGTCGGTCGGACGCGAGCTGCGGACCGACGACTCCCCCGCGATCGTGGTGGGCGGCGACTGCGGCGTCGAGTTCGCGGCCGTCCGTCATGCCGTCACCCCTCGCACCGCCGTCGTCTGGTTCGACGCCCACCCCGATCTCCACAGCCCGCGCAGCAGCGAGAGCGGTGCCTTCAGCGGCATGGTGCTGCGGGCCCTGATCGGCGACGCCACCGAAGACCTCCCGACCATCGGCCCCGGCCCGACGCCCGAGCCGCTCGACCCTGCCCGGGTCGTGCTCGCGGGGGCGCGCAGCTACGACGACGCCGAAGACCGCTACATCGAGAGCCGTCACGTCCGCACGGTGTCGTCGCTCGACTTCGACCCCGCCGAGGTGGTCGCCGCCGTCGAGGCCTCGGGGGCCACCGAGGTCTACCTGCACGTCGACCTCGACGTGCTCGACCCGGGAGTGATCGAGGGCCTGCTCGACCCCCAGCCGTTCGGCCTCGAGCTGAGCGTCCTGATCGAGACGATCACGGCCCTGAAGGAGCGCTTCACCCTCGTCGGCGCCGGCCTGTGCTCGTTCGCGCCGGTCGACGCCGAGGCGGCCTCCGACGACCTGGGCGCGATCCTGCGCATCCTCGGGGCCCTGTCGCGATGAGCGCCGACCCGATGAGCGCCGACCGGACGAGCGCCGACCCGGTGGACCCCGCCGCCTCGGGCGACGACCGTCCGCGCGTGACGGTCGAGCGCGACGGCCACGTGCTGCTCATCGGCCTCGACCGGCCAGAGAAGCGCAACGCGGCCGACCTGCGGATGCTGCGCGAGCTGGCCCTGGCCTACGGCGAGCTCGACCACGACCCCGACCTGCGCGTCGGGCTGCTCTTCGCCCACGGCGACCACTTCACCGCCGGCCTCGACCTCGGCGACGTCGTGCCCGCGGTGACCGCCGAGGGCCTCGACGTCGTCCCCGAGGGGGGCCTCGATCCGTGGCAGGTGCACGGTCGCCAGGTGAGCAAGCCCGTGGTCATGGCCGTGCAGGGCACCTGCCTGACGCTGGGCGTCGAACTCGCCCTGGCGAGCGACGTCGTGGTGGCGAGCCGCGACGCCCGCTTCGGCCAGATCGAGGTGAGCCGGGCCATCCTGCCGTTCGGCGGCGCGACCATCCGCCTCCCCCGCCGGGTCGGCTGGGGCGACGCGATGCGCTACCTGATGACCGGCGACCTCCTCGACGCCGAGGAGGCGCGGCGAATCGGGGTCGTGCAAGACCTGGTCGACGTCGGGTCGGCTTTCGACCACGCCCTCGACCTCGCCCGGCGGATCGCGGCGCAGGCTCCCCTGGCCGTGCAGGCGACGCTGGCGAACGCCCGGCTCGCGGTGCGCGAGGGCGATGCCGCGGCCGAGGCCCGACTGCAACCCGAGCTCGTGCGGCTGCTCGCCTCGGACGACGCCCGGATCGGGTTCGAGGCCTTCGTCTCGCGGACCGCCGCCGAGTTCACGGGACGCTGACCGCGCCTCCTCGGCCGTGGGCACACGAAAGAGCCCGCCCACCCCGAAGGGTGGACGGGCTCGAGAACGAGGCGGATCGGCCTACTTGAAGACGTCTTTGACGTCTTCGCCGACCTTCTTGGCGGAGGCACCGGCCTGGTCCTTCTGACCTTCGGCCTTCAGCTCGTCGTCGCCCTTGCGGTCGCCGAGAGCTTCTTTCGCCTTGCCGGCGATGTCCTGAGCGGCGTTCTTGATCTTGTCGTCGAGTCCCATGTGTGCCTCCTCGTAGGTTGACGCGCTCCACCGCAAGGATCGCGGTGGTGCGCTGATGTGAGGGACGTTACCCGCGCCTCCCGGATCTCGCTCAGGCCGTTCAGGAAAGACCCAGGAGGGTTTCACGAAACGGCCATGTCCCCCGGGGAACCCGCCTGAGAACACAGGACCCGGGGAGACTAGCGTCGGGGCCATGACGACTTATGACCTCATCGTGATCGGAGCCGGCGCTGTCGGCGAGAACGTGGCCGACTACGCCACCCGCAACGGCCTCAAGGTGGGCCTCGTCGAAGCCGAGCTCGTCGGTGGCGAGTGCTCGTACTGGGCGTGCATGCCCTCGAAGGCGCTGCTGCGGTCCAGCGCCGTCGTCCGCGCCGCCAAGTCGCTCGACGGGGCCAAGCAGGCCGTGACCGGCGACGTCGACGTCGCCGCCGTGCTACGTCGCCGTGACTCGTTCACCAGCAACTGGGACGACTCGGGCCAGGCCGACTGGGTCGAGGGGGCCGGGATCGACCTGATCCGCGGGCACGCCACGATCACCGGCGTGAAGGAGGTCACGGTGAACGGCGAGGTGCACCAGGCGAAATACGCCGTCGCCGCGGTGACCGGATCGTCGGCGCTGCTGCCCGACATCCCCGGCCTCGCCGAGGCGAAGCCCTGGACCAGCCGCGAGGCCACCAGCGTGAAGTCGATGCCGCAGAGCGTCGTCATCGTCGGCGGCGGCGTCGTCGCGGCCGAGATGGCCACGGCGTACCAGCAGCTCGGCTCGACCGTCACCCTGATCGCGCGCAGCGGTCTGCTCGGCGGTCAGGAGCCCTTCGCCGGCGAACTCGTCGCCGACTCGCTCCGCGGCCTCGGCGTCGACGTGCGCCTCGGCGTCTCGCCCTCGAACGTGCTGCGCACCGAGCACGACACGGTCGAGGTCACCCTCGACGACGACTCGACGGTGATCGCCGACGAGATCGTCGTCGCGACCGGACGCGTGCCCCGCACCTCCGACCTCGGCCTCGAGAACGTCGGGCTGACCCCCGGCGAGTGGCTCGACGTCGACGACACCATGCTCGTCAAGGGCACCGACTGGCTCTACGGCGTGGGCGACGTCAACCACCGCGCACTGTTGACCCACCAGGGCAAGTACCAGGCCCGCGCCGCCGGCGAGGTCATCGCCGCCCGCGCGTTCGGCAAGCCCGTGCAGGCCGAGCCGTGGGGCGCCCACGTCGCCACGGCCGACGACGCGGCCGTGCCGCAGGTCACCTTCACCGACCCCGAGGTCGCGAGCGTCGGCCTCACCGCCGACGCCGCCGGCAAGCGCGGCATCGACGTCAAGGTCGTCGACTACGACCTCGCGGCCGTCGCCGGCTCGGCGATCCACTCCGACGAGTACAAGGGTCAGGCGCGCCTGGTCGTCGACGAGTCCCGCAAGGTGATCGTCGGTGCGACCTTCGTCGGCCCGGACGTCAGCGACCTGTTGCACGCCGCCACGATCGCCGTCGTCGGCGAGGTGCCGATCGACCGGCTCTGGCACGCCGTCCCCTCGTACCCCACGGTCAGCGAGGTCTGGCTGCGACTGCTGGACACCTACGGCCGTCCGTGAGGAACCCGCTGATCGACTCCCCGATCTCGAGACTCGGCTGCGCCTGGGCGACGGCCGTCGGTCTCGCGGTCGGGGTACCCCTCAGCGTCGGGCGCGTCCGCGTGGTCGGTGACCTGATCGTGTGCCGCGGACTGCCCCGCTGGGCGTTCAAGCGCGGCGGCACCTGCGTCGGTCGGGTGTACCTCACCCGGGACAACGACGGGCCGCGCGTCCTCGAACACGAGGCCGTGCACGTCCGTCAGTGGCAGACCTACGGCATGCTGATGCCCGTACTGTACTTCCTGGCCGGCAGCGACCCGCTGTCGAACAGATTCGAGATCGAGGCCGGCCTCGAGAAGGGCGGATATCGATGACCCGCACCGTGATCATCACCGGGGCGAGCAGCGGCATCGGCCGCGAAGCCGCCCGCGAACTCGCGAAGGGCGGTGCCGAGATCGGCGTCGTCGGACGCAACCCCGAGCGCACGCAGGCCGTGGCCGACGAGGTGGGCGGAACGGCCTTCCTGGTCGACTACGACCGGCTTGACGACGTCCGGTCGCTCGCCGACCGGTTGCTCGACCGCTACCCGCGGATCGACGCCCTCGCGAACAACGCCGGCGGTCTCGTCAGCGAACGGGGCGTCACGGCGGACGGCTTCGAGCGCACCCTGCAGTCGAACCACCTCGCGCCGTTCCTCCTGACCCGGTTGCTCCTGCCGCGCCTCGTCGAGAGCGGGGGCCGCGTCGTCTCGACGGCGAGCACGGCCAACCTGCTCGGCCACGTGCGGCTGGACGACCTCAACTGGTCGAAGCGTCGCTGGGGCGGTGGGTGGCGCCAGTACGGCACGACCAAGATCGAGACGGTCCTCTTCATCCGCGAGCTGGCGAAGCGCACCGGGCTCGAGGCGTTCTCGTTCCACCCGGGCATCGTGGTCACCGGGTTCGGTTCGGACTCGCGCTCCATGCGGGTCGCGAACGTGCTGACCAACGGCAACTACGGCATCTCGGCCTCGGCCGGTGCCGTGCCGCTGGTCCAGCTCGCCGGGCCCACGACGATCGCGGTCGAGAGCGGCACCTACTTCGACCAGCTGAAGCCGCACGGCCGCCTGCACCGCCAGGCGACCGACCCGCTGCTCGCCGAGGCCCTGTGGGAACGCACCTCCGAGCTCGTCGGTCTGCCCGCCGAGGTCTAGGCGCAACCCGGGGACCAGACGCAGGAGGCGCGACCGACGTGGTCGCGCCTCCTGCGTTCTCGGGGGCCTCGCGTCAGGACTCGGACTTGCCGACCCGCCAGTAGCCCATGAAGGCGACCTGGCGCCGGTCGATGCCGACCTCGCTGACGAGGAAGCGACGGAGCGTCTTGATCGCCCCCGCCTCGCCCGCGAACCAGGCGTAGAGGTCGGAGCTGACGGCGGCACCGCGCGGGTAGTCGCCCTGCGGGACGTCCCAGAGGATGTCGTGGTCGACGTCGACCTCGCTCACCTCGACGCCGTGGTGCCAGGCGGTCACGTAGCGGGCCGTCCAGCGACGGACGGCGATGACCAGGGCCTCGCCGTGGCCGGACGTGGCGTCGCGACGGGGCAGCCAGTGGACGTCGACCCCGGGAGGCGCGACGAGGTCGAGCTCGTCGGCCGCGGTCGGGATCTCGATGAAGACGCACCCCTTGGCGTCCGCCGGCAACGCCTCGACGATGGAGCAGATCGCCGGGGCCGCCGTCTCGTCGCCGGCCAACAGCACGGTGCGCGCGTCGCCAGGTGACCACTCGACCCCGCTGCCCGTGACGCCGCTCGTCGCGTCGGGACCGATCAACATGAGTTCGTCGCCGACCCGCGCACGACCGGCCCAGGCCGAGGCGGGGCCGGTGTCGCCGTGGCAGACGAAGTCGACGTCCACCTCGCGCAGCGCGGGGCGGGCGGCTCGCGCGGTGTAGGTGCGGAAGGCGTTCTGCTGCTCGGGCGGCAGGGCGCGCCACGAGGCGTACCAGTCGTTCGTGGGGAACGTGTCGTAGCCGGTGGCCTCGAGGGGCAGCACGACCTTGATGCGCTGGTCGAGGCCGTCGACGCCGAAGTCGCCCAGGTCGTCGCCGGTGAACGTGATGCGCACGAACGACGGGGCCAGGCGACGGACGGCCGCGACCCGGACGCGGTAGGGACGGTGGGCCGGCTTCGTCGAGCGTTCGACGGTGGCGGTTGCGGTGGATGTGATCGTCATCGAGGGTCGCCGCTCAGGCGTCGGCGGGGGTGCCGACGTGGAAGAGCTCGTGCAGGTCGTGCCGCAGATCGTAGGCGAACGACGGCGGGCCACCGATCCAGACGACGTGGTCACCCGTCGCGACGGTCTCGGGTTCGACGTACATCTCGCCGAGCCAGGCCCGGACCGCCCGCTCGACGGCCTGGCCGGGGGCACAGGCGGTGCTGGTGCCGGGGACGCCCGAGCGACGGTCACGGGCGAGCCAGGTGACCGTGACGCGACCCGGCGAGGTGAGCGGCACGACGTCGTCGGCGCTCTCGACCTCGACGAAGACCTGGCCCCGGGCGCAGATCGGCAGGACCGAGAGCATCTCTCGCAGGACGGGGATCGACGTCGCGTCTGCGGCGAACAGGACGCGCAGGGCGTCGTGCGGCAGGGGCGGGTTCTGGTCTACGAGAAGCATGTCCCCCTCAATATAGGTAAGGCTTGCCTCATCCGCCACACGGGTCTCTCGATTGACAGCGACCTCGCTGCCGTGATGGTAAGTTCTGTCGGGTTCGGGAGTCCGTCAGCGACGCCCGGCACAAGGGGCCGTGCCGTGTCCGACAGCAACACGGTGGCGGATCGCGTGGACCGGTTCAGCAGCGACCGGGACTCCCCCGCCGAACGACCGAGGGGCTCTCCCGCGCCCCCGGTCCCTCGTCGCCGTGGACGATCCGCCACGGCCATCCCCGGAAGGCCCCACCAGGTGCGCACCCTCCCCCTCTCCGCCGCCGTCGCCGCGCTGTTGCTCGTCGTGACGGGCTGCTCGTCCGCCTCGTCCCCCGACGGGTCGGGCACCCCCGACCCCGACGCGACCGTCACGGTCGGTCTCGTGCTCGAGCCGAGCGACCTCGACATCCGCACCACGGCCGGCATCGCCCTCGACCAGGTGCTGATCGACAACGTCTACCAGGGCCTCGTGGGCCGCACGCAGGACAACGAGATCCGCGACGTGCTGGCCGCCAGCCACACGGTCAGCGACGACGGCCTCACCTACACGTTCACGCTGCACGACGGCGTGACCTTCCACGACGGTGCCGCGATGACGGCCGACGACGTCGTCTGGTCGCTGTCGCAGGTCAAGGACGACGCCTCGCTCGCGAACCACGCCGACCTCGCCGCCGTCTCGACCGTCACGGCGCCCGCCGCCGACACCGTCGTGCTCACGCTCTCGCGACCCGACTCCTCCCTGCTGTTCAATCTCACGGGGCGGGCCGGTCTCGTGCTGCAGCAGTCGGCGACGAACGACCTGTCGACCACGGCGAACGGCACCGGTCCCTTCGAACTGACGAGCTGGCGACAGGGCGACAACCTGCAGCTCGGGCGCTTCGACGACTACTGGGGCACCCCGGCGAAGGTCGCGGGTGTCACCTTCCGCTACGTGACCGACCCGTCCGCGGCGATCAACGCCTCGATCTCGGGCGACGTCGACGTGCAGACCGCGGTCGACGCGACCCTGTCGAGCCAGCTCGACGGCGTGGACGGCATCACGCTCGAGAAGGGCAGGACGACCGACAAGTACACGCTCGCGTTCAACAACGCCGTCGCACCGTTCACCGACGCGAAGGTCCGCAAGGCCCTGCGCCTCGCGATCGACAACGACGCGCTGATCGCCGCCGTCGGCGGGTCGGCCGTCGACCAGGGCGGCCCGATCCCCGAGCTCGACCCCGGCTACGCGGACCTCACGAGCGTCGACGCCTACGACCCCGACGAGGCGAAGAGCCTGCTCGCCGAGGCCGGCCACGACGGCGACCTGTCGCTGACCCTCGAGTACCCCAACGTCTACCCGACCGCGATCGGTGACGTGCTGACGACGCAGCTCAAGGCCGTCGGCGTCACGTTGACGGTGCAGCAGGTCGACTTCAGCACCTGGCTCGACGACGTCTACGTCGACAAGGACTTCGAGCTCAGCATGGTGAACCATGCCGAGACCCACGACTTCTCGAACTGGGCGAACCCGGACTACTACTGGGGCTACGACAGTGCGCCCGTCCAGCAGCTCTACGCCGAGTCGATCGCGGCCACCGACCCGCAGGTCGCCGACGAGAAGTTGGCCGAGGCGGCGAAGATCGTCTCCGAGGACGCCCCCGCCGAGTGGCTCTACACGGCCACCACGTTGACGGCGATCCACGACGGCGTCACCGGGTTCCCGACGAGCTCGACCACGACCCGCCTCGACCTGGCTGACCTGGCCACGGCGGAGTGACCCGCTTCGTCGTCGGCCGCCTGCTCCTCTTCGTCGGGGGGCTGGCCGTCGCGAGCGTGCTGATCTTCGCGACGCTGCGGTTGCTGCCGGGCGACGTCGCCCAGGCGATCGCCGGGACGACCGGCTCTCCCGAGCAGGTGGCCGCCCTGCGTCAGCAGCTCGGCCTCGACCGGCCCGTCGTGGTGCAGTACCTCGACTGGGCCGGAGGGCTGGTGCGACTCGACCTGGGCGAGTCGCTCGTCACCGGCACGCCGGTGATCGACGAGGTGCTCGACAAGCTGGCCGTCACCCTCCCGCTGGCGGCGCTCTCCCTGGTCTTCGGGCTGCTGATCGGCATCCCGCTGGGCGTGACGAGCGCACTCCGCCGCGGCCGCGCCTCCGGGGTCGTCCTCGGCACGGGGGCCCAGCTGCTGGCGGCCGTCCCGGTCGTCTGGGCGGGGATGCTGCTGATCGGCGTCTTCGCCGTCACGCTGCGCCTCCTGCCGACGCAGGGGTTCCCGGCTGACGGGTGGAGCGAGCCCGGGCGGGCTCTGCGCTCGCTCGTGCTGCCGGCCCTGACCATCGGCATCGTCGAGGGGGCCGTGCTGCTGCGCTTCACGCGCTCGGCGGCGCTCGGGGCCCTCGACCAGGATTACGTGCGGACGGCCGCCGCCAACGGCATGACCCGGTCGCGTGCCCTCGTGAAGCACGGACTGCCGAACGTCATGCTCAGCGTGGTGTCGATCCTCGGCCTGCAGGTGGCCGGGCTGATCGTGTCGGCCGTCGTCATCGAGCAGCTCTTCACGCTGCCGGGGCTCGGCCGCATGTTGGTGACGGATGTCGGTCGCCGCGACCTGACCAAGGTGCAGGGTGAACTGATGACGCTGACCACGCTCGTGCTGTTCATCGGCCTCGTGATCGACGTCGTGCACCGGCGGCTCGACCCGCGCCTCCGCGAGGGCGACCGATGAGGCGCGGTGCGTTCGTCCGTGAGCTGTTGCGTCGACCGCAGGGCGCGTTCGGCGTCGGCTGGTTGACCCTGATCGTCGCGTCCGCCCTGGTCAGCCGGTTCTGGACCCCGCTCGACCCGTTCGACACCGACCCGTACTCGGCCTGGCTGACGCCCTCGGTCGGGCACCCCTTCGGCACCGACTCGGTCGGCCGGGACATCTTCAGCTACGTCTTCGCCGCGACCGGCACGACCGTCGTGGTCGCCGTCGCCTCGGGCGTCGTCGCCACCGTGGTCGGGGTCGGTCTGGCCGCCCTCGGCTCGTTGACGGCCCGCTGGGTGCGCGAGTCGGTCGCCGTGCTGATCGACGTGCTCGTGGCGTTCCCGACGCTCCTGATCGCCATGGCCCTCGCCGCGGCGTTCGGCGGGTCGCTCACCGTCGTGGTCGTCGCCGTGGGCGTCGGCTACGGGGTGACGATCGCCCGGGTCAGCCGGTCCGAGATCCGCCAGGTCGCGCGGACAGACTACGTGCTCGCGGCCCGGGCGAACGGGCTCGGCACCGGGGCCGTGCTGCGTCGCCACGTGCTGCCGAACATCGCACCCGTCTTCGTCGTCCAGCTCTCGCTGTCGATGGCGACGAGCGTGCTCGCCGAGGCGGGACTGTCGTTCCTCGGCTACGGCGCCCCCGCCGACACCGCCTCGTGGGGGCGTCTGCTGAGCGACCTGCAGAAGTTCATCGGCGTGCACCCCGGCTCGGTGGTCTGGCCCGGGCTGGCCATCACGCTGACCGTCCTGGCGCTCAACCTGCTGGGCGACGCCGTGCGCGACGCCTCCGACCCGCGGCTGCGGTCCCGCCGGGCGGGACGCGGCGCCCCGATCGACCCGTCGACGCCGGCCCCACCCGCCGCTCCCCCGCGCACCACCGCCGCGGGCGTCCCGACCACCCCGGGGGTCGTCTCGTGAGCCTCGTGATCGACGACCTGACCGTGGCCGTCGGCGACCGCCGCGTCGTCGACGGCCTCTCGCTCGACGTGCCCGACGGTGCGCGGGTCGGACTGATCGGCGAGTCCGGCTCGGGCAAGTCGATGACGACGCTGGCCGTCCTCGGCCTGCTGCCCGACGGTGCCCGCGCCACGGGCAGCATCCGGTTGGACGGGCGCGAACTGCTCGGGGCATCCGAGCGCGAGCTGGCCGGCCTGCGCGGCCGCGTCGTCGGCACGGTCTTCCAGGACCCCCGCACGGCCCTCGACCCCGTCGTCACCGTCGGGCGGCAGATCGCCGAGCCCCTCCGCCTGCACGGCCGCGTCGGTCGCCGCGACGCCCGCGCCCGGGCGGTGGCCGCCGCCGCCGAGGTCGGCCTGCCCGACCCCGAGACCGTCGTCGACCTCTACCCGCACCAGCTCTCGGGCGGTCAGCGGCAGCGCGTCGGCATCGCCATGGCCCTGATCAACCGCCCGGGGCTCGTGCTGGCTGACGAGCCGACCACGGCCCTCGACGTCACGACGCAGGCCGAGGTGCTCGCGCTCTTCCAGCGCCTGGTCGACGAGCAGCGGACGTCGCTGCTCTTCGTCACGCACGACCTCGCGGTGCTCTCGCGCATCACCGACCACGCGGCGGTGCTGTCGCACGGGCGCGTCGTCGAGCGCGGCCCCGTCGAGCAGCTGCTGCACCGCCCCGAGCACGAGATCACCCGCGGACTCGTCGAGGCCACGAGGGCGACGACCTGGAGAGCCTCGTGAGCGACCCGACCACCGCCCCCGCGCCTCCTCTGCTCGTCGCCCGGGGCCTCACCCGCACCTTCACGCTGCCGCGCCGGTCGCCCTTCCAACCGGGGCCGGTGCGCCACGCGCTGGTCGACGCCGACCTCGAGGTCGCGGCCGGCGAGAGCGTCGCCCTGATCGGCGAGTCGGGCTCGGGCAAGTCCACGCTCGTGCGCCTGCTGCTCGCCCTCGACCGGGCGACCTCGGGCACCGTGACGTTCGACGGCCGGACGGTCGCCCCCGACCGCGCCTCACGCCTGCGCTGGCTGAGGCGGCAGACCGGGATCGTCCTGCAGGACCCCTACAGCTCGCTCGACCCCCGCATGCGCGTGGGTGACACCGTGGCCGAGCCGCTGCGCGCCCTGGGCGTCGAGGGCGACCACGACCGCCTGGTGGCCGAGATGCTCGAACGCGTGGGTCTCGCGGCGCGCGACGCCGAGGCCTGGCCGCACGAGTTCAGCGGGGGCCAGCGGCAGCGCATCGCCCTGGCCCGGGCCCTCGTGCACCGGCCGCGGCTGCTGATCGGCGACGAGCCCATGAGCGCGCTCGACGTCACCGTGCGGGCGCAGATCCTCGACCTGCTGCGCGAGCTGCGCGACGAGCGCGGACTGTCACTGCTGCTCGTGTCGCACGACATCGGACTCGTGCAGCACCTCGCCGACCGGGTCGCCGTCCTGCGCGACGGTCGCGTCGTCGAGCAGGGGGTCACCGACGACGTGCTGCGCCGGCCCCGGCACGACTACACGCGCACGCTCGTGGACTCGGTGCCGACGCTCGACTGAGGCGCCGGCTCGTCAGCGGGTGGGAGGACGGCTCACCACATCGGCGGGTGCCGACGCTGCCACCGCAGTCGCCGCTCGAGCTGGGCGCCGATCGCGAGCAGGACGTCCTCGCGTCCGGGTCGCCCGATCAGCTGCACGCCCGCGGGCACGCCGTCCACCTCGCCCACCGGGAGGCTGATCGCGGGCAGCCCGGCCACGTTGACGAACGACGTGAACGGCGAGTAGAGGCACTGCTGCTCGAAGTTGCGTTCGGCGTCCTCGGCGTCGTACCAGCCGATCGGGCGCGGCAGCATCGCGAGCGTCGGCGTCAGGACGGCGTCGAAGGCCGAGAACCGCTCGATCACGTCGCGCTCGAACGCCGCGAGCCCGACGAGCGCCGCCGACAGCTCGCGTGCCGTGACGCGTCGCCCCTGCTCGACCAGCCACCGGGTGATCGGCTCGAGCAGTGCCAGCTCGGCCTCGCTCTCGGCCGGGATGCCCGCCGCGCCCGCCTGCCAGATCGTGCGGAAGAGCGCCGGGTAGTCCGACGACGGCAGGCCTGTCTCGTCGACCCCGTGCCCCATCGTCGCGAGCAGGTCGGCGGTCTCGCCGAGGACGCCCAGGAGGCGCGGGTCGACCCGGACGTCGAACGCGTCGTCCCAGGGGCTGGTCGTCATCACCGCGACCTGGAAGCGTCCCTCGCCCCGCACGGCCGTGCCGAGGTAGGCCCCGTCGGGTGACGGCGGAGCCCAGAGCGCCTGGTGGTGGCGCGGCTCGCGCCCGTCCGGCGACACCATCGCGTCGAGCAGCAGGGCGGCGTCGGCCACCGACCGGGCCAGCGCCCCGCCGACCGGCAGGCCCGCGAGGCTGGTCAGGCCCGACTGCGCCGGCACCCGACCCCGCGAGGGCTTGAGGCCGACGAGACCCGTGGCGGCCGCCGGGATGCGGATGCTGCCGCCGCCGTCCGACCCGGGCGCGAACGGCAGGAGCCCCGCGGCGACGGCGGCCGCGGCCCCGCCACTCGACCCGCCGGCGCCCGTCCCCGGCGACCACGGGTTGCGCGTCGGCGGACCGACGAGCGTCTCGGTGTACGCGGTCAGCCCGTACTCGGGCGTGGCCGTCTTGCCCACGCTGATCGCGCCGGCCTCGTCGAGCACCTCGGTGATCTCGGACGACGACGTGGGCACCCGCCCCCGGCTGAGGCGCGACCCCGACCAGGTCGGCACGCCCGCCCGGTCGCTGAGGTCTTTGTCGGCCAGCGGCAGCCCCCAGAGGGGAGCGACCGAGGGCCCGTCGGCGGCCAGGGCGTCGGCCTGCTCGAGGGCGGCCTCGCCGGTCACCGTGACGAACGCGCCGATGTCGCCGTCGAGGCGGGCGATGCGCTCGAGGTAGTGGGTGGTCAGCTCGCGGGGCGAGACCTCGCCGCGGCGCAGCCAGTCCCACTGCTCGTGGGCGCTCAGGTGGTGGAGTTCGAACACCCGTCGAGCCTAGGCCGCGGCCCCTGCCCTGCGCGGTCTTTTCTGGTACATTTGTCCCATTCGTGCTCCCTCGGCCGCAGGTCGCCGCCGGGACCGTCGCACGACTCGACAGGACACCGTCATGGGTTACCTCTTCCTCGCGCTCGCCATCGTCGGCGAGGTCTTCGCCACGAGCTTCCTCAAGGTCACCAGCGGCCCCGACGCCAAGTGGTGGCAGTACGCGGCGGTCGTGGTCGGCTACGTCTTCGCGTTCGCGATGCTCTCGCAGTCGCTGACCAAGGGCGTGCCGCTCGGCATCGCCTACGCGATCTGGGCCGGCGTCGGCGTCGTGCTCGTCGCCCTCATCAGCTGGATCTTCTTCAAGGAGCCCCTGACCCTCGTCCAGCTCGGCGGCATCGTCCTCGTCATCGGCGGCGTGACCATGCTCGAGCTCGGCGGTCGCCACGAGGCAGCGGCCTGACCCCGGTGACCGACACGACCTCGCCTGACGGCCGGGCCCCCGGCGGCCCGATCGTCGGCCCCGGCGGCCGGTCCGTCGGCCCCGGCGGCCAGGCCCTCACCCCCAAGGGCGAGACCAGGAGGCGCGCGCTGCTCGACGGCGTCCTGGCCGTCCTCGAGGCGGGCGGCCCCTCGGCCGTCACGCACCGGGCGGTCGCCCGCGCGGCCGGCGTCCCGGTCTCGGCGGCCACGTACTACTTCGCCGGACGAGACGACCTGCTGCGCGCGGCGCTGCGCCACGCGACCACCGACTGGGTGCGGTCGTTCGACCGACTCGAGCGCGCCTCCTTGGGTGACCTGGCCGAGACCCTCGTCCGGTACGCGATCACCGAGCGCGGGTCCGCCCGGGCGCAGTACGAGCTGCTCTTCACCGCCATGCGGGACGAGTCGCTGCGCGAGGACGCCGACCTCTGGTACTCGTCACTCGAGCACGTGCTGCGGCGGGCGGGCGTGCTGACCGAGCGGGTCGACGTCGTGGCCCTCGCGGTCGACGGGTTGATCGTCCGCATGCTCTGGCGCGGCGAGCCCGCGACCGTGGACGCGACCGAACGCGTGTTGCGCGAGATCGTCGGGCCGTCGGCCTGAGGCTCAGCCGCGGCGGCGCTTCTTGAGCGACTTCTGCATCGTGATGGTGCCGAGCCAGCGGCCGAACTTGAAGCCGACCCGGCCCATGCGACCGACCTCGGTGAAGCCGAGCCGCTCGTGCAGGCCGATCGACGCCTCGGCGTTCTTGTCGGCGATGACCGCGATCATCTCGCGGATGCCGGCGTCCCGACAGGCCTCGACGAGCGCCTCGAGCAGGGCGCGGCCGAGGCCCTTGCCCGTCGACGCGGCCCGCAGGTAGATCGAGCTCTCGACGGTGTAGCGGTAGGCCGCCTTGCCACCCCACGGGGTCGCGACCGCGTAGCCGAGCGCCTCGCCGGACGGGTTCACCGCGACGAGGAAGGGCATGCCGAGCTTCGTGACGAAGGCGTACTTGCGACGCCACTCGGCGAGGGTCATGGCGTCTTCGTCGAAGGTGACCGACGAGTTCGCCACGTAGTGGTTGTAGATCTCTCGCACGTAGGGCAGGTCGGCGGGCGTCGCGGGGCGGATCGCGAACGAGAACTCGGGCTCGACCGGGGCCGGGGGCCGCAGGGCTCGGGGAAGACGCCGTCGGGGCTGGTATTCCTCTTCGAGCACGGGGCCACTCTGCCACGCCGGGCGCGGGCTCGTCGCGAACGCGGGCGTGTTCGCCGTCGACGGGCGGTCGTGACGGCCCGCTTCCGTCGAACCCGCCCGTCGTCGGCCGGACCGGGGCCGGGCCGCCAGGCCGGGAGGGGGTCAGGCGGGCGGAAGCGTCCAGTCGACGGGTTCGCCGCCCTGGGCGACGAGCAGCTCGTTTGCCCGGCTGAACGGTCGCGAGCCGAAGAACCCGCGCGACGCCGACAGGGGGCTCGGGTGGGGCGACTCGATCGAGGGGACGTCACCGAGCATCGGCTTGAGCGCCGACGCGTCGCGGCCCCACAGGATGGCCACGAGCGGCCCGCCCCGTGCGGCCAGCACCTCGATGGCGCGTTGGGTGACCGGCTCCCAGCCCTTGCCGCGGTGCGACGCCGTCTCGCCCGGACGCACCGTGAGCACCCGGTTGAGCAGCAGCACGCCGTGGCGCGACCACGAGGTCAGGTCGCCGTGTTCGACGACGGGCACGCCGAGGTCGTCGTGCAGCTCGCGGTAGATGTTCGCCAGGCTGCGCGGGACCGGTCGGACCTGCGGGTCGACGGCGAACGACAGCCCGATCGGGTGGCCGGGCGTCGGGTAGGGGTCCTGACCGACGATCAGGACGCGCACCTCGTCGAGCGGCTGACGGAAGGCACGCAGCACGTCCTCGCCGGCGGGCAGGTAACCGCGCCCGGCGCGCACCTCGGCCCGCAGGTACTCGCCCATGTCGGCGATGCGGTCGGCCACGGGCTCGAGCGCGGTCGCCCACGAGGGGTCGATCTGCTCCGAGAGCGGTCGGCGGTGGTCGTGCATCTCGACGGGGACGTCGTCGCGGCCCGGCCCGGAGCCGGTCGCGTCGGTCACTCGACCCCGAGCGTGCCGACCGAGACGCCGACGATCTCGCCGTCGTCGTCGAGCTGCGGTTCGACCCGCCAGACGCTGCCGGTGCCGAGAACCGCGAGGGCGCCCTCGCCGACGACCAGGGCGGTGTTCTCGTCGATCGCGACGCCGCCGCGGACGAGGCCGGCCTCGGTCGCGGCGATCAGCCGGGTCAGGGTGCCCCACTGGGCGGCGTGCACGTCGATGGCGAGGTCGACGAGGCCGAGTCCGTCGGCGAGGGTGACCTCGTCCAGGTCCTCGGCGGCGTCCTCGGGGCAGACCGGGACGTCGCCGATCAACCAGCCGCCGAGCACGGCGCGGTCGGCGGCGATCATGGCACCGGCCGAGAAACCGAGGTAGGGCAGTCCGTCGGCGACGAGCAGGCGCACCTGGTCGATCAGCGGCGCGACGGCGTCGAGGTAGGCGGGGGTGAGCCCGCCCGCCACGAGCAAGCCGTCGACGTCGCTGAGCACGCGGGTGTCGAACTCGTCACCCGCGGCGACGATCGTGGTGAGGGCCTCGCAGCGGCCGCCGGCGGCCAGCATGGCCGGGTAGCCGTCGCGGAACTCGGCGGACGGCGAGTCCTCGGCGACGACGATGAGCACGGCGATGCGCGGCACGCTCCGGCCGACGGCGGCACCTCGGACGGCGGCCTCGGCCACGAAGAGGTCGTACAGCTCGGTGTCGTCGGGTGACCAGCCGCCGCCCACGAGGTGGATGCTCACTCGCCGGCCCCCGATCCGACCTCGCGTGTCACGGGCGGCAGCGCGCTCCACGGGAAGGTGATCCACTGGTCGGTGCGCTTCCAGACGAAGTCGGGTTCGAGCACGGTGCGGGGCTTGCTGTACAGGCAGACGGTGCGGACCTCGGCGGCGACCTCGGCGAGCAGGTCACGCACGAGCACGAGGGTGCGCCCCGAGTCGGACACGTCGTCGACGACGAGCACCTTCTTGCCCTCGAGCGAGGGGGCGTCGAGGGTCGGCGGCAGCAGGACGGGCTCGGGCAGTCGCTCGTCGACTCCCGTGTAGAACTCGACGTTGATCGAGCCGCACATCTTGGTGTCGAGCGCGTAGGCCACGGCCCCGGCGAGCACGAGCCCCCCGCGGGCGACGGCGACGATCACGTCGGGCGTGAACCCCGCCTGGACGACGTCCGAGGCCAGGTGGCGAGCGGCCTCACCGAACTCGAGCCAGCCCAGCACCTCCCTCTCGGGAGCCTCGACCTCGGGTCGTGCGGGGGCGGCCTGGCTGTCGTCGGGTGGGGTGACCATGCCGACAACCGTAACGCGCGCAGGCCCCCACGCGTCACGCGGGGACCCAGGCACCCCCGGGAGGCGCGAAGACGGTGTCGACGCCGTCGGACCAGAGCAGCGAGTCGGGCTCACGGTCGGTGACGCCCGGCAGTCCGCCGTCGGCCACCAGCTCGTCGTCGAGGTCGACCAGCTCGGCCCGGCGCAGCGACCAGGCGTCGTGCCGGTTCGGCCAGTACCGCGTGCGTCCGCCCCGGGCGACGTGCATGCCCCAGCGGGCCGTGAGGAACTCGGCGAGCGGGTCGCCGTCGACCACCTCGTCGGTGGGTCGGACGGACAGGCGCGACGACGGGTTCGCCCCCGGCCCGAGCCTGGTGCTGCGGTACGTCACGACCCCGTCGGCCCGGGACTCGTGCATCGACGCCCACCGGTAGGGCAGACCGAGCCCGACGTTCGCGGCGAGCACCGACACGAGGCGCTGCGCCTCGAGGGTGCGGAACACCACGCCGCGACGGCCCAGGGCGTCGACCGAGTACAGCCGCACGTTCGTCTCGAGGAAGTCCCCGGCCCAGGGCACGGCGGGCAGCGGACCGAAGGCGCTGCCGGTCAGCTTGAACGGGATCAGGCCGACCCAGGTCGATCCGTCGAACACGTCGGGCCGCGTGCCGGGCGGCAACAGCGGTGCGACGCGGTCGGGCTCGACCCTCCAGTGGGCGAAGGCCAGCCCGCCCCAGTGCTGTCGGATGAACGGCGTGCGGAGCAGAGGAGGCGCGGTGCGGGTCACCGGCGCGGGCTCGGCCCCCGGCGTGGTCTGGTCCATGGAGGCCACGGTACGGACGGCCCCCTGAACGCCCCACAGCTGGGCACGGGTGTCGTCGCCGGACCCTCCGTCGACCCTCGTCACAGGTGTCGGACGAGTTCCGGGATGCGTCCGCGGAACGGGAAGAAGCCCCGCGAGGCGGACGGCCAGGCCTCGCCGTCCCAACGCCGTCGGACGGTGACGAGGTCGATCCCCTCGACCGACAGGGCGGCGCGGACGGTCTCGAGGCGTTCCTGGACCGGGCCGACCGGCGCGTACGGCGTCAGCACCGTGTCGAGACCCTCGGACCGTGCCCACTCGACGACGGTGGCGGGCAGCGCGTCGGACAGCGTCCGGGCGGGCCGACCGTCGGCGTCGGGCGTGCGCGTCGCCGCGTCGTCCACGGCGCCCGTCGTGAAGGCCACGACGGCGGCCGAGGCCCCTCGGGGGGACCGTGACCCGGGGTAGGCGACGACGGCGGTCGCCGACAGCCGTGCCACGAGACCGGGGCGTTCGGCGAGGAGGCTCTCGGGCTCGAGGTCCTCCTCGTGCAGCAGGAGTCCGACCCGGGTGCCCGGGGAACCGACGACGTCGGCCGGTTCGACGGGCGTCCGCGGGGGCAGCGGCTCCTCGTCGAGGGCCCGGGCCGTGGTGGCGAGGCCGACGGGCGAGAACCGGCCGTCGGTGAAGCGCGAGATGTTCGAGGCCGTCGCCAGGTACGTCTTGCCGGCGGTCTGCAGGCCGGCGACCCACCGCCACGACAGCGTGTTCGAGGCCGCGTCCCCGTCCAGCAGGTGCCGGTGGAAGAAGTCGGCGCCCAGCTGCCACGGCAGACCGAGCGTGAAGATCCAGATGCTGGCGAACCACATGCGCGTGTGGTTGTGGAGGTACCCGGTGTCGACGAGCTCACGCACCCAGGCGTCCATCGCGTCGATCCCGGTGCGGCCGGCGACCGCCTCCTCGTACCCCGCGGGGACGCCGGCGTCGACGGCGCGGTCGACGTCCCGGCGGTACCGCCGCCACACCTCGGGGTTCTGCTCGAGCCAGCCCTTCCAGTAGGTGCGCCAGAACACCTCCTGCACGAACTTCTCGGCGGCACCGAGCGTGTGCCGCTCGAGGACCGCGCCGACGACCTCGCGTTCCGTCACGAGGCGGTGGCGCAGGTACGGCGACAGCCCAGAGACGTTGCGCCGCGAGATCCCCGGGTCGTGGTTCCGGTCACGGGCGTAGGCGGAGCCGGCGCGGGGCAGGAACTCGTCGAGGGCCTCGAGGCCGGCGACTCTGGTCGGGATGAGCACGCCTCCATCTTGCGACCCCGCGGTCCGTGGCGACCGGCGTCGTCCCGCGGGAGGCCTGCGGTGGACGCCGGCAGCGACGACGTGCCCACCGGACCGGAGGGCGGCGCCACGCCGGTCAGTGACGGACGGTCGCCGAACGCAGCGGCTCGAGGTCCTCGAGCGGCACGCCGATGCGCGCCCCCCGCAGCCGGCCGACCAGTCGCCCGGCGACCAGTGCGATCGAGGCCACGGCGAGCATCGAGGCACCTCGGCGACGGGCGCCGAGCAGACGAAGGGCGGCCGCGGCCGTCCGGCCCGGCGTGACGCCGCGCGTGGTCTCGGTGTCGACGTCCCGACCGAACGACCGGCGCAGGGCCGTGTGCGCGACGCCGCGGTCGAAGGCCGAGGCGGCCACGGACTGCCGACGCGTCTCGTGCGCGACGACGGTGCGCGAGACGCGGGCCGACGAGGTCGAGACGATGCGCGCCTCCGGCTCGTCCGCCGCCAGGCGCAGGCACAGCTCGACGAACTCGGCGCCACGGGGCACGGCGTCACGGGCGTCGACCCCGCTGGCCAGGCCGCCGACCTGCAGCAGGTCCCAGCGGCGGAACGCGACGGTCGCCCCCGCCACGTCGTCGAGCCCCACGAGGCCGTCGGGACGCGAGCGGGGCGTGCAGTCGACGGCCCAGAGCAGGTCGTCGGGCAGGGCGGACGCGGCCGCACCGGGCCAGGTCGGCTCGGTCCGGCCGACGACGGCGATCACGTCGACCTGGTCGAACGGCGCGGCGAGCGCCCGGGCCCAGCCGGCGTGGGCGAGGGAGTCCGCCGCGAGGAACGCGACGACGTCGCCCCGCGCGGACTCGATGCCGGTGTCGCGGCTGCCGGCGAGCCCGGGTGTGCGGGTGTTGTCGACCACGACGAGGTCGTCGTAGCGGTGGCGCAGGTGGTCGCGGAGTCGCGGCGCACGGTCGACGACGACGAGGACGTCGTGCACGTCCCCGTCCCGCAGGACGGAGTCGAGTGCGGCCGTCAGACCGTCGAACGGGGTGGATTCGTCGGCGCAGACGACGACGCTGACGCGGGGGGCGGGGCGGACGGCGGGCAGGGGCGTGCGGGCGCGGAGGGTCACGGGGGTTCCTCTGGGGTCGTCGACGGTCGCCGGTCACGTCGCAGGGCGGCGCGTTCGGGTGGCGACCCTCGTCGGAGGGTGCGTTCGGGTGACGTCGTCGAGTGGGTGGCCCGACGTCGTCGGCCGGTGGTCGATTCGGGCGACCGCGGCAGAGGCACGCCCCGGATTCGGGTTCGGAGCGTCCTGACCTCGACAACGCTACGGGGCGCCTCCTGGGAACACGAGGCACGAGGGGGTCCCCCGTTCGAGGGGGCCTCGTCCGGGTGACGTCCGGGTGGGACCCGACCCACGTCGGCTCCCCCCGGGTGAGGCCCGCCCTTTTGCGCGGTTCGGCGGCCCCGGGGGCCCCGGACGGCAGGAGGCGCGGGCACCGTCGGCGGCGTCCGCCCGGTCGTCCGCCGGGTCACCCCGCGTCGGAACCACCCGCTCGTGACCCCTGCGCCGCGTCGTCCGTCCACCCGTCGCCCGGCCCACCCACCCGGCCGCCGGCCCCCTGCACGCCGGTAGGGTCGGGGCCTCACCCGTCACACCACGAGAGGACGTCGACCCGTGCCCCACGGCCCCGGAACGCGCCGCCGCGCCGAACGCACGGCGCTCGAGCGCGCCGTCGACGAGGGCCTGCTGATCGTCCGCTCCGCCCTGGTCGTCGCCGTGACCAACCAGATCATCCGCCGCGCCCTGCAGGAGCACCTGCCGTTCGACGAAGCCGTCGCCACCCGGGTCACCCGCGACGAGATCGACCGCCTGACCGCCGAGCAGGCCGCGGCCGCGGTGCGGGTGCGCCGGCTGCGGCGGATGACCGGCCGGTCGTACGGGCAGTCCCGACACCAGTTCGACTACCGCCCCGAGGACGTCGACGCGCTCAAGCTTCGCGAGGCGGCGTCGAAGGGCGTGGCCCGGGCGCTGGCCTCGCGCCGGGACGACGCCGACTTCGTGGCCGAGGTCGTGGCGGCCGCCCGGTCACGTGCCTGGGACGACGTCGGCCAGACCGTCGTGGATCGGCTCGGTTGGGCGGCGCGCCCGGACGACGACTACGACGACGGACGTCACGAGCGGTTGCGCGACCTCGTCGAGGGCGACCTCGCGGCCTTGCGCGAGGCCCGGTCCGCGGGCCCCGCCGGCCCGGTCAGTCCTGCTTGACCTTCAGCTCGCCCTTCGCGACCTTGTAGGTCGCTGCCTGCGCCACGGGCTTGATCGTCACCAGGTCGAGGTTGACGTGGGCCGGCAGCTCGACCGAGTGGACGATCGCCTCGGCGACGTCGTCGGCCGTCAGCGGCGCCTCGACGTCGCGGTAGACGGCGTCGGCCCGGTCCCGGTCGCCGCCGAAGCGCACGAGCGAGAACTCCTCGGTGTGCACCATGCCCGGGGCGATCTCGATCACCCGGATCGGCTCCCCCGCGAGCTCGAGCCGCAGCACGGCCACGAGGGCGTGCTCGGCGAACTTCGAGGCGTTGTAGCCGCCGCCGTTCTCGTACGCGACGTGACCGGCGATCGAGGTGACCGTGACGATGTCCGCGCCCCGCGCCTCCTCGGCTCCGTGGCGCAGCGAGGGCAACAAGGCGGTGACCGCACGCTTGGTGCCGAGCACGTTGACGTCGAACATGCGCTGCCAGTCGTCGATCGAACCGTTCTCGACGCTGTCGAGGCCGAAGGCGCCGCCGGCGTTGTTGACCAGCGCGTGGAGCGGGCCGGTCGCCTCGACGTGGGCGCGCAGGGCGGCCACGTCGTCGTCGTGGGTGAGGTCGGCCCGGAACCAGGTCGCCCCCGTCTCGTCGGCGAGCGCACGGAGGCGCTCCTCGCGTCGGGCGACCGCGACGACCTCCCAGCCGCGCGAGCGGAACAACCGCACCGTCGCCGCTCCGATGCCCGAGCTGGCTCCCGTCACCACGACCCGCTTCGCCACGTGTGCCTCCTGCTGCCTCGTTCGTCGTCGTCCGTTGCGGACGCACCCGGCCCACGCTAGTGGCCCCGTTACGTCGCGTGTCCGGCGTCGTGGACGGTCGGGGGCACGGTCCGTACCGTGGCTGTCACCGCAGACCCCGCCGACCACCCCGGCCCACGCACCCCGACCGCAGGAGCAGACCATGACCGACGCCCAGCCCGCCTGGAAGTTCGAGACGCAGCAGATCCACGCCGGAGCCCAGCCCGACCCGACGACCCACGCCCGTGCGACCCCGATCTACAAGACGACGTCGTACGTCTTCCGGGACGCGCAGCACGCGCAGGACCTCTTCGCCCTGGCCGAGAACGGCAACATCTACTCGCGCATCATGAACCCCACCCACGACGTCGTGGAGAAGCGCATCGCCGCGCTCGAGGGCGGCACGGGTGCACTGTTGGTGGCGTCGGGTCAGGCCGCGTCGACCTTCGCCGTGCTGAACATCGCCGAGGCGGGCGACCACATCGTGTCGTCGTCGTCGATCTACGGCGGCACGTACAACCTCTTCAAGTACACGCTCGCGAAGCTCGGCATCGAGACGACCTTCGTCGAGAACCAGGACGACGCCGACGAGTGGCGCCGCGCCGTGCGCCCGAACACGAAGCTGTTCTTCGCCGAGACCATCGGCAACCCCAAGATCAACATCCTCGACCTCGAGAAGGTGTCGGACGTCGCGCACGCCGAGGGCGTGCCGCTGATCGTCGACAACACGATCGCCACGCCGTACCTGATCCGGCCGCTCGAGCACGGCGCCGACATCGTCGTGCACTCGGCGACGAAGTTCCTCGGCGGACACGGCACGGTCATCGGCGGCTTCATCGTCGACGGCGGCACGTTCCCGTGGTCGGCGAACGCGGAGCGCTTCCCCGGCCTGACGCAGCCCGACCCGTCGTACCACGGAGCCGTCTACACGCAGGCCGTCGGCGACGCGCTCGCGTACGTGATCAAGGCCCGGGTGCAGCTGCTGCGCGACCTGGGGGCCTCGAACAGCCCCGACACGGCGTTCTCGCTGATCCAGGGCATCGAGACGCTCAGCCTGCGCATCGAGCGGCACGTCCAGAACGCCCAGGAGATCGCCGAGTGGCTCGACTCGCGTGACGACGTGGCCGCGGTGTACTACGCGGGTCTGCCCACCAGCCCGTGGTACGCGGCGGCCAACAAGTACGCGCCCCGGGGCGTCGGGGCCGTCCTCTCGTTCGAGCTCAAGGGCGGCGTCGACGCCGGTCGGGCGCTCGTCGACGCGCTGGAGTTGTTCAGCCACCTCGCGAACATCGGCGACGTGAGGAGCCTCGTCATCCACCCCGCGTCGACGACCCACTCGCAGCTCACCCCCGAGCAGCAGCTGACGACCGGCGTCACCCCGGGGCTCGTCCGCCTCTCGGTCGGCCTCGAGAACGTCGACGACCTGAAGGCCGACCTCGACGCAGGCTTCGCGGCGGCACGCGCCGTCACCCGGGAGGCGCTCCGCAGCAGCTAGGACGACGCCGAGGCCGCACAGGTCGCGGCAGCCCCGAGGAGGCGCGGTGCGCGTAACAAACGCACCGCGCCTCCTCGGCTCGTCCAGGATGGACGTCACATGGACTGGCAGAGCACACCCGAGGACACCATCCCGTCGAGCGTCATCAGCGAGCGCACACGCCTGGCGATGCTCGGCCGCCCGCCGGTCACCGGCGCCTGGCGCGACGGCGACGACCCCGGCGGAAGGTCGTTCGAGGCCCTGGACGACCTCGTGCTCGAGAGCGGCGCCACGCTGCCCCGACCACGGATCGCCTACGAGACCTGGGGCGAGCTCGACGCCGACCGCGGCAACGCCGTGCTCGTCTCGCACGCCCTGACCGGCGACAGCCACGTCGTCGGTGCGGCCGGCCCCGGCCACCCCACGGCCGGCTGGTGGAACGGCGTCGTCGGCCCCGGGCTCGCGATCGACACCGACCGCTGGTTCGTCGTCGCACCGAACGTGCTCGGGGGCTGCCAGGGCAGCACCGGCCCCTCGTCGTTCGCGCCGGACGCCGTCGAGTGGGGGTCGAGGTTCCCCCACCTGACGATCCGCGACCAGGTCGCCGCCCAGGCGGCGCTGGCCGACCGCCTCGGCATCGAGCGGTGGGCCGCGGTCGTCGGCGGGTCGATGGGCGGCATGCACGCCCTCGAGTGGGCGATCACGCACCCGGCGCGCGTCGCCCGGCTCGCCGTGCTGGCCGCGCCGCCGGTCGTGAGCGCCGACCAGATCGCCTTGAACACGGTGCAGTACGAGGCGATCCGGATGGACGCCGCCTTCGACGGCGGCGACTACTACGACTCCGTCGACGGCCCGTACCGCGGCCTCGCGCTCGCCCGGCGGATGGCCCTGCTCAACTACCGCTCGCCCGACGAGCTGAACGCCCGGTTCGGTCGCAGCTGGCAGAGCGAGATCTCGCCGCTGGGCGGTCCGGGGCGCTTCCAGGTCGAGAGCTACCTCGACTTCCACGGCAACAAGTTCACCCGACGCTTCGACGCGGGCAGCTACGTGACCCTGCTGGGCGCGATGAACTCGCACGACGTCGGGCGCGACCGGGGTGGCGTGGCGGCGGCCCTCAACCGCATCACGGCCCGGACGCTCGTGCTCGGCGTCGACAGCGACCGGCTCTTCCCCGTGTCCGACCAGCGGGTGATCGCACGACACCTGCGGCACGGGCTGGACGGCGACGACGTGGCCGTCGTCGAGAGCCCCAACGGGCACGACGGATTCCTCATCGAGGGCGATGCCGTGGGCGCCCAGCTTCGTCGCCTGCTCGACTGACCCCAGTTCGGTGGACACCACGGGGTACAGTTCGGCGTCGCGACCGGATCGTTACCTCGCCGATCGGCGATTCGGGCCCTGCACGACCCCCTGAGAGGGGGCTGGGTGTGAAAACATGAGGAGTCACCAGCCACCCGGCAACCGTGACGCCACCGTCGGAAGCCACTCACGAATCATGGACATCTTCGCCCAAGAGCGCGATCGTCTGCTCAGCAGCACGACCAGCACCCTGGGTCTCGCCTGCGCGGCGGTCTCGATCGTGTCCCTGGCGATCCCCGGCGTGACCGACCCCCTGCACCTCGCGGCCATCGCGCCGCTCGTCGCGTTGCTCGTCGTGTCGCTGCTCTTCGTCACCGGGCCCCGCGCCCGTGTCTGGGTCCCGGTGGGGCTGGCCTCGGGCATCGCGGCGACCGTGGTGGCCCTGCTGCCCGCCGGCGGGCCGGACGACGGCCCGCTCGCCACCGCGATCATCCCCCTGGCCGGCGGTGCGACCGCCGCCTTCAGCCTGATGCTCTCGTCGAGCCGTCCGCGACTGACCACGGCGATCGTGGCCTTCGTCGTCGAACTGGCCCTGGTGGCCCTGGCCACCGGCTCGCTCTTCACCTTCCCGGTCGCGGCCGTGTTGCTCGGCTGGGTCTCCTGCTTCGTCACGGGCCTCTGGCTCGGACGCGCCGTGCCCCTGGCGGCCCGTCGCATCTACAGCATCGGCAACGCCCACCGGGCCGAACGCCAGGCCAGCGAGACCGAGGCGCAACGACGACAGGGCGCGCGCCTGCTGCACGACACCGTGCTGGCCACGTTGACCCTGCTCGCCCACTCCGGCTTCGGCGTCACGCCCCAGGCCCTGCAGGACCAGGCCGCCGAGGACGCCCGCCTGCTGCGCCACCTGCGTCTCGGCGGCACCCCCCAGCCGCAGGCCTCGGGCGACTACAGCCTCGAGACGGTCGAGGAGTCCCCGCTCGGCCAGACCCTCGAGTCGGTCAAACAGCGCTTCGGCCGCATGGGCCTCGAGGTGAGCTGGCACGGCACCGGCCAGGTGCTGCTGCCCACGCACGTGCTCGACGCCTTCCTGCTGGCCCTCGCCGAGTGCCTCGAGAACGTGCGACGTCACGCCGGGGTGACCGAGGCGCACGTCACGATCATCCACGACGACTCGATGGTGCGCGCCATGGTCACCGACGCCGGTGTCGGCTTCGACCTGGCCGGCATCAGCGAAGAACGCCTGGGCTTCAAGGAGTCCGTCGTCGGCCGGCTGCACGAGGTGGGCGGCAGCGCTCGCCTGTTCTCGTCCCCCGGCTCGGGCACCACCGTCGTCCTGGAGGCCCCGCGATGAGCATCGACGAGAACACCCTCGGAGTCCTCCGGGGCCGCCGGGCCGCCCGCGGCCTGCCGATCAGTTCGACCGGCGCGCGCTCGCTGCGCCAGGCGCGAGCGGCCGGCGCGACCCTCGGCACCGGCTACCTCGGCGTCGGCGCGGCCGTGGTCGCGGCACTCCAGGCCGTGTACGGCCTCGCGTTCTTCCTCAGCCACCTGTCGGACTATCCCGACGTCGCCCCCGTCCTGATCTCGTGGCTGCTGTACGTGGCGACCTTCATCGGCACGGCCGTGCTCGTCACCGTGCGGGGCGAGAGGCTCACGACGGGGGTGTTCGCGGTGATCGGGGTCGTCCTCGCCGTCGTCGTCGCGCTCGACTTCGTCGCCATCTGGCCGCTGCACGACGTGGGCGCGTACGCCACCTCGAGCGTGGCCGTCGGCTTCGGCCTGCTGCCGATCGTCACCCTCAGGCCCGTGCGCGAGGTCGTCATCGCCACCGCCCTGCTGTTCGTGGCGCTCGTCGTCATGGTGGCGCTCTCGACCCCCGTCACCAGCGACTCGGGCCCGCAGCAGATCACCGTCGTGGCCCTGGCCGTCCTGCCGAGCGCCATCGCCACCTTCGCGGTGCACCGCTTCCGCCGCATGGTGCAGGTCGAGCTCGACCGGGTGCTCGTGCAGAGCAACGTGTCTCAACCCCGCTTCGCGGTGGGCATGCTCGCGAGCGACGAACTGGCGCGGCTCGACCTCGCGGCCGAGAAGCTGCTCGACGGCGTCGCCAACGGCGACGTGCCGCTGCCCCTCTCGCCCAAGGTCGCCTCGCAGGCCGCGTCGCTCGCCACCGAACTGCGCCTGCACCTCATCGAGGGTCGGCGCGAGACCTGGCTGCACCACGCGGTCACCGAGTCCGAGTACCTCGGCCGGTCGGTCACGCTGGTCGACCCGTCGTCGCTGGCCGGCCTCCTCGCCCCGGCACAGCGCGACGGCTTGCTGCAGGGCGTCTGGCTGCTGCTCGGCGACTCGAAGAGCCGCGCACCGGGCACGACCATCCAGCTGGCCCTCGGCCCGGTGACCGCCGCGTCCCAGTCGTTCGCCGGTCGCAGCGTGTGCGTGCCCGTCGTGCTCTCGACGACGGGCATCCGCCGCAACCGCGTCACGCCCGCCACCTGGAACGCCCTCGAGCGCGCCGGGGAGTACGTCGTGTCGTCCCACGAATCGAGCGTCAAGATCTCGGTCAGCTGCATCGTGGACAACCCCGCCGAGGCCTGAGCCGCCGAGCATCCCGCGTGGTCCGGCCCGATCACCACCCCCGCCCGTAGCATGAACCCCACACCGTCCTGAAAGAAGGTCCCGACGTGTCAGATCACGACGACCGCATCCGCCTCGCCCTCGTAGACGACCACAAGATGCTCCTGGGCGCCCTCAGCGAGTGGATCCGTGGTGCCGCGAGCGACATCTCGATGGTCGCCGCGGTCGCGTCCTGGCCCGAGCTGCTCACGCACCCCGAGTTCCCCGTCGACGTCGTGCTGCTCGACCTCGACCTCAAGGACAACATCCCGATCTCGCTGAAGATCAACACGCTCAAGACGACGGGCGTCAAGACCGTCCTGATGAGCACCTACTCCGAGCCCAACGTGGTGCGCGAGGCCCTCGCCGCCGGCGCCCTGGGCTACCTCGTCAAGAGCGAGGACGCCGAGATGATCGTCGAGGCGATCCGCTCGGCCGCCAAGGGCGAGTCGTACATCTCGGCCGAACTCGACCTGGCCCTGAACGCCGCCGAGGTCGGCGGCGTGCCGAAGCTCAGCGCACAAGAACGTCGCGTGATGGCGCTCTACGGCGGTGGCGAGCCGGTGAAGGCCGTCGCCTACCAGCTGGGCATCAGCGAAGAGACCGCGAAGAGCTACCTGAAGCGCATCCGCGAGAAGTACCGCGTGGCCGGCTATGACGTGGGCACGAAGGTCGCCCTGCGGAAGCGCGCCATCCAGGACGGCATCCTGCTGCAGACCGACACGCCGGCCCAGACCAGCTTCTGACGCCGGGCGCCACCGCGCGCGACGGCCCGGCCCCCTCGTGGGCCGGGCCGTTCGTCTTCCACGCCACCCGCGCCTCCTGACCTGCCGCTCCCCCGCCGCTCCCGCGCCGCTCCCGCCCCGCCCTGCCCAGCCCGGCCCTGTGCTGTTCAATTCGCGACAAGTCAGCGCCCGACACGGTGTCGAGCCAGGACGTGAGCGGCGTGTCGGACACGTTCTGTCGGGTTCGGCACGCCCGACGGCCCGAGACGAGTCGGGTTCGGCACGCCCGACGGCCCGAGACGAGTCGGGTTCGGCACGCCTGACGGCCCGAGACGAGTCGGGTTCGGCACGCCCGACGGCCCGAGACGAGTCGGGTTCGGCACGCCCGACGGCCCGAGACGAGTCGGATCGGGCCGCACGAGATCGGGTTCGGCACGGCGACGGGTCCTCACTGTCACGGCGGAGCCGGCCGTCCGCCCCGCACCCGCAAGCGGACGCGCGGGACCCGAGGAGGCGCGGGCCGGCGACCCGAGGACGCCTACGCCGAGACCGACTCGCGTTCGGCGGCCGTGGCCCGGGCCGCACCGCGTCGGTCGTCGACCCGCTGCAGGCCGAAGCTGATCATGGTGAGGACGACTCCGGCGAGGGCGAGCACGACGCCGACCCAGCCGGGTGCCGAGAAGCCGAGGCCGGCCGCGATGACCGCGCCGCCCAGGTACGCGCCGAAGCTGTTGCCGAGGTTCATGGCCGAGTGGTTCAGGGCGGCGCCGATGACCTGGCTCTCGCCTGCGACCTCCATCAGGCGGGACTGCACCGACGGGCCCACACTCGACCCGACGAGGCCGACGAAGAACGTGCTGACGAAGATGCCGACGATCGAGCTCGAGGTGAGCGCGTAGGCCGAGAGGGCGGCGATGAGGCCGACGAAGCCGAGGTACATGGCGAGCTTGAGCGAGCGGTCGGCGAGCCAGCCGCCGAGCAGGTTGCCGATGGTCATGCCGACGCCGACCGTGACGAGCACCCACGGCACGATGCCCTCGGAGACGCCCGCCCCCTCGGTGACGGCGTTGGCGATGTAGCTGTAGACCGCGAAGAACCCGCCGAAGCCGATGGCCCCGATGCCCATCACGAGCCACACCTGGGGCTGCTTGAACGCCCGCAGCTCGCGCTTCATCGAGGCGGACGCGTCGCCGTCCTGGTGCGGCACGGCGAAGGCGACGGCGACGAAGGTCAGCGCGAAGATGAGTGCGACGGCGAGGTAGGCGACCCGCCAGCCGGACTGCTGGCCGAGCCAGGTGATCGACGGCACGCCGATGACGTTCGCGATCGTCAGGCCGCTGAGCACGAGCGCGACGCCCTTGCCCCGGTTGCCCGGGCCCATGATCGACGCGGCGACGATGGACGCGATGCCGAAGTAGGCGCCGTGCGGCAGGCCCGCGGCGAAGCGGGCGGCGAGCACCCAGCCGAACGACGGCAGCAGGGCCGAGGCGATCGTGCCGACCGTGAAGGCGGCGAGCAGGGCGAGCAACAGCTTCTTCTTCGGGAAGTGCGACGACATCGCGGCGATGGTCGGGGCCCCGACGACGACGCCGAGGGCGTAGGCGCTGATCAACCAGCCGGCCTGGGCGATGCCGGCGTCCGCCGACCGCGAGTAGAGGTCGGGAAGCAGGTCGCCCGCCATGTTCGGCAGCAGGCCCATGGCGACGAACTCGGTCGAGCCGATGCCGAAACCACCCAGGGCGAGGGCGATCAGGGCGGCCGTGCGACGACGGCGGGAGAGGTGGGTCACGAGCGAAAGGCCTTCGGGTTCGAGGGGTGTCAGCGAGGGAGCCTGCCACGGCTCGCCGTCGAGCTGGGAGGGGCGCGGGCCCGAGGGCGGCGTCGTCACCCGGGCAGGTGCTCGACGCCGGGTCGTATCGATTCGACCGCGCGATGCAGGGACCAGTCTACGACCCGAGAGGTCGAACTCAAGGGCCGATCGGCGTCAGGCGTCGCCGAGGGCCGCTTCGAGTCGTTCGACCTTGCCGGTGAGCTCGCCGGTGCGCCCCGGTCGGATGTCGGCCTTGAGCACGAGCGACACGCGCGAGCCGAAGGCCCCCACGGCCTCGGTGGCGGCCTTGACGACGGCCATGACCTCGTCCCATTCGCCCTCGATCTCGGTGAACATCGACGAGGTGTGGTTCGGCAGGCCGGACGCCCGCACGACCGCGACGGCGGCCGCCACGGCCGAGTGGACCGAATCGGGCTCGGAGCCGGAGGACGGCCCGCCCTCGGGGGCGGCACCACTGGGCGAGACGGAGAACGCGACGATCATGCGTCCATCCTCGCGGGTGCCGGGCGCACGCGCCAGAGCGTGACGACGGTCCACGCCAGCAGCGCGAGCTCGAGCACGGCCCGCACGGTGACCACGGCCACCAGGTCGGGTCGTGCGGCGAGCAGGGCGTCGTACTCGAGCGGGTAGACCACCTGCGTCAGCCCCGCCACCACCACGGCCAGCACCGCCGGCACGACGAACCGCGGCCCGCCCGAGCGCGCGAGTACGAGCCCGACGACGACGGGCACCGCCAGCCACGCCACGAACTGCGGCGAACCGACCTTGTTGGTCACGATCAGGGCGACGACGACGGCCAGCGACAACGGACCCAGGAGGCGCGTGGCCGTCACCCCGCGGCGCACCGCCCGCAGACCCAACAGCCCGACGCCCAGCACGACCGCGGCCATCACGAGACTCATCGCCTTCGCGGCGAACCCGACCCCGTCGCCGGCGATCTGGTAGGTGAGGATCTCACGGTCGTAGTAGACGAAGGTGCCGGGGACCCCGGCGGCGGCGCGCCAGAGCCAGAGCACCGCGGCGGGCGACTCGACCTGCAGCCCGCGACCGGCCTGCTGGCCGACGAAGCCGACCACGTTCCACCCGCTGCCGAGCACGAGCGAGATCGAGACCACGACCGCGCTCGTCACCGCGGCGGCCACGACGACCTCGACCCGACGACGCACGGCGAGGACGGCGACCACCACGAGGGCGGCGGGCCAGACCTTGACCCACGCCGCGATCGTCAGCAGGGCGGATGCCAACGAGGGCCGGGTCGAGACGAGCAGCAGCCCCACCAGCGCGACGGCGACCGTGACGGCGTCGATGCGGCCGAGGGCGATCGGCCCGAGGGCGACGAGGAACGCGAGCCACCACCAGGCAGCGACCACGGACCCGGCGCGCCGCCGCGCCACGAGCACGACGAAGGCTGCGGCGTTCAACAGCGACACGAGCACGAGCCACACCGCCCCGTAGCCCGAGTCGCCACCGAGCCGGGCGACCAGCATCGGCACCGCGGCGAGCAGCGGGTAGACCCACGGTCGGTCGACGCCCACCCAGTCGCCGCCCCCGATGCCCTGCTGCATCCAGGTGCGGTAGACGACGTCGACGTCGCCCAGCGTGCGGTTGCCGCCGACGAGGTTGAGCCGGACGAGCCAGGCGTGCACGAGCACGAAGGCGATGCAGAGCACGACGGGTGACGCCGCGAGCGACCTCGCCCGCTCGACGAGCGCGGCGCGACCGTCGGCCACGGACCGGGTGCCCGACGACCGCGCGTCGCGGACGGCCGGTGCCCCGGGGTCGGCCGACGCGGAGGGCACGGGGGTCGGCATGCCCACAGGCTAGCCGTCGGTCCCGACACCGGGCGTCATGCGTCGGCCGACGTCGGCGGTCGCGGCTACGATCCCACTCATGCGCAGACCCGCCTCCCTCCGACTCGTCGCGACCGCCGCCGCCCTCGTGCTGGCCGGATCGCTCGCCGCCTGCTCGTCCGACGGGGGCTCGGGTGCCGACGCCGCGGCCGTCGGCCCCGTCACCGAGGGCGAGCTCACGGTCGCCACGGGCGAACCGGCCTACGGCCCGTGGGTCGAGGACGACGACCCGACCTCGGGCAAGGGCTACGAGGCCGCCGTCGCCTACGCCGTCGCCGAGAAGCTCGGCTACGACGACTCCGACGTCGTCTGGGTGCGAACCACGTTCGACGAGGCCATCGCGCCGGGGCCGAAGACCTTCGACCTCAACCTGCAGCAGTTCTCGATCACCGACCAGCGCAAGAAGGCCGTCGACTTCTCGCCCGCCTACTACGAGACGCGCCAGGCGGTCGTGACCCTGCCCGGCACCGCCGCGGCCGACGCCACCTCGATCGCCGACCTGAAGGGCCTCGCGATCGGTGCCCAGAGCGGCACGACGAGCTTCACCGCCGCCGAGAACGCCATCGACCCCGAGGGCGGTGTGCAGGCCTACAACTCGAACGACGACGCCAAGGCGGCGCTCGAGGCCGGTCAGGTCGACGCCATCGTCCTCGACGTCCCGACCGCCACCTACTTCGTCGAGGACGGCGTCGTGCTCGGCCAGCTGCCCGCGACCGACGGGGCGAGCGACCAGCTCGGCATCGTCCTGCCGCTCGGCAGCTCCTTGACCGCCGACGTCACGAAGGCCGTCGACGACCTCCAGGCCGACGGCACGCTCGCCGAACTGCAGCAGCAGTGGCTGGCCGACTACGATGTGAAAGAGCTGTCGTAGCGCCTCGCACGGTCGCGGCCGACCCGCTGGCGGTCAGCGACCTCGAACTCGACCGGCGCGCGTTCCGTCGACGACAGTCGACCCGCTCCGTCGTCATCGCCGGCGTCAGCACGGTCGCCTTCGCCGCTCTCGCCTGGTGGGCGGTGACCAGCACGCCCGGCTGGTCCCGCGTCCAGTTCAGCTTCCTCGACGGGGCCACCTTCGCCTCGGCCTGGCCCCGCGTCGTCGAGGGCCTCTGGCTGAACGTGCGGGTGCTGCTGGTCGCCGCCGTCGGCGTGGCCGTCGTCAGCACCGTCCTGTCGGCGCTGCGCACCCTGAGGGGGCCGGTCTTCTTCCCCGTCCGGGCGCTGGTGCGGGGCTACACCGACCTGTTCCGCGGCATGCCGCTGATCATCGTGCTCTACCTCGTCGGCTTCGGCGTGCCGGGCCTCGGCCTCGGCATCCCGCGGCTGCCCGCCGAGTTCTGGGGCACGATCGCGCTGATCCTCACCTACTCGGCCTACGTGTCCGAGGTCATCCGTGCCGGCATCGACGCCGTCCACCCGTCGCAGCGCCTCGCCGCCCGGTCGCTCGGCCTCAGCCACGCCAAGACCCTGCGTCTCGTCGTGTTCCCGCAGGCCCTGCGGAAGGTGACGCCCGCCCTCATGAACGACTTCGTCTCGATGCAGAAGGACGTGGGGCTCATCTCGGTGCTCGGGGCGGTCGACGCCGTCCGCGCCGCACAGATCGAGACGGCGACCGCGGCGAACTTCACGCCCTACGTGCTCGCCGGGCTGCTCTTCGTGCTGCTGGCCCTGCCCACCATCTGGCTGACCGACTGGCTGTCGGCGCGCCTCCGTCGTCGGGAACAGGCGGGCAGCGTCGTATGAGCACCCCCACCCCCGAACCCACCGCCGGAGGCGCGGTGCCCGGCACCCCCGCCGCCCACGGCCCCGAGACGGTGCTGCGCCTCGAGGGCGTGCGCAAGTCGTTCGGCGACACGGTCGTGCTCGACGGCATCGACCTGGACGTCGCGCGCGACGAGGTCGTGGCGCTGATCGGGGCCAGCGGCTCGGGCAAGTCGACCCTGCTCCGCACCGTGAACCTGCTCGAACAGGTCGACGACGGCCGCATCGTGCTCGGCGACGACGACATCACCGACCCCCGGGTGCGCGTCGACGCCGTCCGTGCCCGGATCGGCGTCGTCTTCCAACACTTCAACCTGTTCCCGCACCTGACCGTGCTCGACAACGTCGCGCTCGCCAGTCGCCACGTGTTGCGCCAGCCCAAGGCCGCCGCGAACGAGCGCGCCCTCGAGGTCCTCACGCGCGTGGGCCTCGGCGACAAGGCCGGCGCCTACCCCGACCGCCTCTCGGGCGGGCAGCAGCAGCGGGTCGCCATCGCCCGAGCCCTGGCCCCGCGCCCCGCCGTGCTGCTGCTCGACGAGATCACGAGCGCACTCGACCCCGAGCTGGTGGGCGAGGTGCTCGACCTCGTGCGCACGCTGAAGGACGTCGGCACGACGATCCTCATGGCGACGCACGAGATGGCCTTCGCCCGCGACGTCGCCGACCGGGTCGTCTTCCTCGACCGGGGCCGCATCGCCGAGCAGGGCCCGCCCGCGCAGCTCTTCACGGCCCCGCGCGAGGCCCGCACCCGCGAGTTCCTGACCCGCTTCACCGCCTGACCCGAGCCGGGTCGACCCGAGCCGGGCCGCCGCCGCGCCACCCGCGCCGTCACGCGTTCCTCCGCCACCCGCGCCGTCACGCGTTCCTCCGCCACCCGCGCCCACCGTCTTCACCCGCGCCTCCCAGGTTCTTGCAAAAGAGGCACGCCACCATCGGACCCAGCCCCGTGGACTCGCCGCGCGTCACGCCGACCCCTCCGAAGGACGAAGAAACCATGAAGAAGAAGACCAAGATCGGGCTCGGCATCGCCGCAGCCGTCGTCGTCGTCCTGGGGGCCACCGCGGCCTTCGCCGGGCCGGCCTTCTACCGCGACGTGATCGTCGGTGAACCCGACGCCGCGCCCACCGCCTCGCTCACCCCCGGCTCGAGCACGCTCGACGCCAGCCAGCTGACGGGCGACTGGAGCATCGGCGACGGCAGCACGGCCGGCTACCGCGTCGACGAGGTGCTGAACGGCACCGACGTCACCGTCGTCGGCAAGACCGACCAGGTCTCCGGCACCATCACCGTCGACGGCACGACCATCTCGGCCGCGACCATCGACGTCGACGTCGCCTCGATCGCGACCGACAGCAGCAACCGCGACGACTACTTCAAGGGCACCGCCATGCAGGTGAACCAGTACCCCAAGGCCACCTTCACGCTGACCCAGCCGATCGAGGCGGCCGTCCCGTCCGACGGCGAGGTGGCCAAGGTCGAGGCGACCGGCGAGCTGACCATGCACGGCGTCACGAAGACCGTCACCGTGCCCCTGCAGGCGGCGCTCTCGGGCGACGGCGTGCAGGTGAGCGGGTCGATCCCCGTGACCTTCTCGGACTACGGCGTCGACGCGCCGAGCCTCGGCTTCGTCAAGGTCGAGGACCAGGGCACGGTCGAGTTCCTCGTGGCGGCCACCCCCGCCTCCTGACCCCCCGGGCGCTCGCGCCGGGCCCCCGCCCGTCGAGCGCCGCACCACGACCTGAGCGTCGCACCACCCACACCGGTGGCGCGACGCTCAGTTCGTGGTGCCGGGCGCCACGGCCGGGCTCGGCGCGGCAGGGCTCGGCACGGCAGGGCTCGCCACCTCCGGGCCCAGCACGTCCGGGCTCAGCTCCGGCGCAGCAGCTCCGCGATCGTGGCGGGCAGGGCGTCGACCAGGCCGAGCACGGTGAACGGTCCCCCGACACTCGCCCGGGACGCCGCGAGGCCGTGGACGACCGCAGCCGTCGCGGCCAACCGGGCCAGCGCCTCCTCGTCCGCGGCGATCTCGTCCGCGTGCGTCGCGACCAGGGCGCCCAGGACTCCCCCGAGGGCGTCGCCCGCGCCGGCGGTCGCGAGCCACGTCGGAGCGCTGGCCGCGACGAGGCGCGTGCCGCCGGGCGACGCGACGTACGTGCGGTGCCCCTTGACGAGCACCGTGCAGCCCCACTCCCCCGCCGCACGTTCGGCGGCGCCCGCCGGATCGGCGGCGACGTCGTCGACCTCACGACCGGAGGCCTTCGCGAGCTCGCGGAAGTGCGGCGTCAGCACGACCGGCCCGGTCGCCTGCTCACGCAGCGACAGCGCCCCGGCGTCGAGGACGAGCGGCACCCCCGAGGAGGCGCCGGTCGCGAACCCGTCGCGCGTCTCGTCGTCGAGGTGGTCCGGGTCGACCCCCGAGCCGAGCAACCACGCCTGCACGCGACCCGGGCTCGTCACGGCCTCGGGCCGACGGTGCAGCACGAAGTCGGACGCGCGAGCGGGGCCGAGGTAGCGCAGCATGCCGACGCCGGTGTGCAGCGCGGCCTCGACGCCGAGCACGGCGGCGCCCGGGTACGAGCTCGAGCCGGTCACGACGCCGAGCACGCCGCGGCTGTACTTGTCGTCGTCGACCGCGGGGACGGCGATCCGGTCGGCGGCGTCGGAGGGGGTCCAGTCGGTGAAGCGGGTGTCGGAGGTCACGCCCCGACGGTAGTCGGCCCTGACCGGGCCGTGTCCGCCCGGCCCGACCGTGCCCGCCCGGCCCGCGCCCGCCCGCGCCCGGCCCGGCCCGCGCCCGCCCACGCCCGACCCGACCCGCGCCCGCCGATACGGTGGGTCGATGAGCATCTCACTCCCCGGCCGCACCGTCGTCTTCGACTACGGCGAGGTGATCGCGCGGTTCCCCGACGACGCGTCGCGCCGCCGCATCGAGGAACTCGCGGGCGTCGATCCCGGCGTGCTCTGGCCCAGCTACGGCCGCCACCGCCACGCCCTCGACCGCGGCACCCTCGGTTCCGGCGCGTACTGGCGTGCGATCGAGGCCGACACCGGCGCCTCCTGGACCCGCACCCGCGTGCACGAGCTCTGGGCCGCCGACTTCCCGTCGTGGTTCGTCCCCGAGCCCGGCACCCTCGACGTCATCGCCGACCTGGCCGACGGCGGCACGCGCCTGGCCGTCCTCTCGAACGCCGGTCTCGACTTCGCGTCGCCGTTCCGGCACTCACCCCTCGGCGAGCTGTTCGAGCGCGTCTTCGTCAGCGCAGAACTCGACGACCTCAAGCCATCGGCCTCGATCTTCGAGCACGTCCTGTCCGAACTCGGAACAACGGCCGCCGACACGGTGTTCATCGACAACAGGTCCGACAACGTCGAGGCCGCCCAGGCGCTCGGCATCACCGGGCACCTCTACACCGGGCCCGAGCCGCTCCGACGCTTCGTCGACGAGCTCGCGGCCCTCCCCACCGAAAGGCGATGACCCCACTCGTGACCCAGACGGACGCAGTCCCCACGACCACCCCCGACGCCACCGCGACGCCCTCCGGCGCGAGCGTCGGCCTCTTCGACCCCATCACCCTGCGCGGCCAGGCCTTCCGCAACCGCCTCTGGGTCGCCCCCATGTGCCAGTACTCGGCCGAGCTCGAGGACGGCGTCCCCACCGACTGGCACCTCGTGCACCTGGGCTCGCTCGCCCGAGGAGGCGCGGGTGCGGTCATCGCCGAGGCCACGTCGGTCACGCCCGAGGGCCGCATCTCGCCGCAGGACCTCGGGCTCTGGAACGACGCGCAGGTCGAGGCGTTCCGCCCGATCACGGCCTTCATCCGCTCGCAGGGCTCCGTGCCCGGCGTGCAGCTCGCCCACGCGGGCCGCAAGGCCTCGACCTTCCGCCCGTGGAGCGAGACGCAGGGCACCGTCCCCGCCGAACAGGGCGGCTGGACCACCGTCGCCCCGTCGGCCGTCGCCTTCGAGGGTTACGACGAGCCCGTCGCCCTGACCACCGAGGCGGTGGGCGACCTCGTCGAGGCGTTCCGTGTCGCCGCGCGCCGCTCGGTCGACGCCGGCTTCGAACTGATCGAGCTGCACGCCGCCCACGGCTACCTGCTGCACCAGTTCCTGTCGCCGCTGAGCAACGAGCGCGACGACCGGTACGGCGGGTCGCTCGAGAACCGTGCGCGGTTCCTGCTCGAGGTCGTCGCAGCCGTCCGCGCCGAGGTCGGCGACGAGTACCCGCTGCTCGTCCGCTTCTCGGCGACCGACTGGGCCGACGGCGGCTGGAACGAGGACGACACCGCCACCGTCGCCGCCTGGGCGCACGAGGCCGGCGCCGACCTGTTCGACATCTCGACCGGCGGCCTCGTCGCCGGCGTGAGCATCCCGGTCGGCCTCGGCTACCAGGTGCGCTTCGCCGAGCACGTCCGTCGCCAGGGCCGCGTCGAGACCGGTGCCGTCGGCCTCATCGTCGGCGCCGAGCAGGCGAACGAGGTCGTGGCCAGCGGTCGCGCCGACGTCGTGCTCATGGCGCGCGAGTTCCTGCGCGACCCGCACTTCCCGCTGCGCGCCGCGGCCGAGCTCGGGGTCGAGCTCGACTACACGCCGCCGCAGTACCAGCGCGCACCGTTCCGCGTGCGCTGAGCCGCCCGGGGCCGCGGCGGTCCCGCACGACGCGACCCGCGCCTCCTCACCCTCTCGGGGTCAGGAGGCGCGGGTCGCGTCGTCCGCGCGGGCTCGCTCAGCGACGCCGGGTCGCGTCCTGCACCTCGCCGATCAGCTCTTCGAGGATGTCCTCGAGGAAGAGCACACCGCGCGTGGCGCCGGTCTCGTCGAAGGACCGCGCGACGTGGACCCCGCTGCGACGCATCGTCGCCAGGGCGTCCTCGAGCTCGGTGCCCTGGAAGATCGAGATCAGCTGGCGGATGCGCTTCGGCGGCACCGGGTCGGCGAACTCGTCCTCGTCGAGGTCGATCACGTCCTTGAGGTGCAGGTACCCCGTGGGGTCGCCGCCGTCGTCGACCAGCACGTACCGCGAGAAGCCGCGCTGGGCGACCGCCCGCTCGACGTCGTGCGGCGTGGCGTCCTCGGGCAAGGTGACGAGCTCGTCCATCGGGACGGCCGTCTGCGCGACGGTCTTCTCGGTGAACTCGAACGCCGCGCGCACCGTGCCGGTGGCGTCGGTGATCATGCCCTCGCGCTGCGACTGGGCCACGATGGTCGCGACCTCGTCGACCGTGTAGGCGCTGGTCGCCTCGTCCTTCGGCTCGACCTTGAAGGCCCGCAGCACGGCGTTGGCCGAGTGGTTGAGGGCCAGCACGACCACGTGCAGCACGCGGGCGATGGCGACGAGGGGCGGGGCCAGCAGCAGGGCGGCACGGTCCGGCAGCGAGAACGAGATGTTCTTCGGCACCATCTCGCCGAACACGACGTGCAAGAACGACACGAGCACGAGGGTGATGACGAAGCCGACGACGCTGACCAGCTCGGGGCTGAGCCCGGTCCACCCGAGCGGCCCCTCGAGCAGGTGGTGGATCGACGGCTCGGACACGTTGAGGATCAGCAACGAGCAGATCGTGATGCCGAGCTGCGTCGTCGCGAGCATCATCGTCGCGTGCTCCATGGCCCAGAGCGTGGTCTTGGCCGCACGGCTGCCGGCCTCGGCCTTGGGCTCGATCTGCGACCGGCGAGCCGAGATCACGGCGAACTCGGCCGCCACGAAGAACGCGTTGCCGGCCAGCAGCACCACGAGCCAGACGATGCCCCACCAGTCGCTGCTCATCGGGTCACCTCTTTCGTGCGGACCGCGCGACGGTCGTCCTCGACGCCCGTGCGCGCCTTCTCGGGCAGCGCCTTCTCGGGCAGCGTCTTCTCGGATCGCGCCTTCTCGGGCCGCACCTTCGGGTCGCGTCGACCGGACCGGTCGCGATCGTCGCGTCCGCGGCCGTCGCGTCGGCCCGGCTCGGTCGCCGTGACCTCGGGCACGTCGTCGGGCGTGGGCGTGAAGCGGATGCGGTCGATGCGTCGCCCGTCGAGCCGTTCGACGCGGAACACGCCGTCGTCGGTCTCGACCACGTCGCCGACCTTGGGCAGGCGGCCGAGCTCGCTCATCAGCCAGCCGCCGACGGTCTCGTAGGGGCCGTCCTCGGGCACCTTTACCGAGGCACGCTCGAGCAGCTCGTCGGGTCGCAGCAGACCGGGGAAGGTCAGCCAGTTGCGCGATCGCACGACGTCGACCCGGCTGCGGTCGTGCTCGTCGCTGACCTCGCCGACCAGCTCTTCGATGAGGTCCTCGAGTGTGACGACCCCGGCGGTCCCGCCGTACTCGTCGACGACGACGGCCATCTGGTAGCCGCGACCGCGCACCTCGCTCAGCAGGTTGTCGAGGGTCATCGTCTCGGGCACGCGGACCGCATCGGTCAGCAGCGCGGAGACGGGCACGTCGGCCCGCTTCTCACGCGGCACCGAGACGGCCTGCTTGACGTGGACGAGGCCCACGACGTCGTCGATGCCGTCGTCGGTCACCGGGAACCGCGAGTAGCCGGTGCGTCGAGCCAACTCGAGGACGGTCTCGGCCGAGTCGCCGCGCGCGACGGTCGACAGACGGGGCCGCGGGGTCATGACGTCGGAGGCGGTGTGGTCGCTGAAGACGAGCGTGCGGGCGAGCAGGGTCGCCGTGTCGCGGTCGAGGCTGCCCTCGGTCGCCGAGCGGCGCACGAGCGACGAGAGCTCTTCGGCCGTGCGGGCACCCGACAGCTCTTCCTTCGGCTCGATGCCCATGGCGCGCAGCACGGCGTTGGCCGTGTTGTTGAGCAAAGCCACCGCGGGCTTGAACACCGTGGTGAACAGCACCTGGAACGGGATGACCAGCTTCGCCGTCTTGAGGGGCAACGCCAGCGCGAAGTTCTTGGGCACGAGCTCGCCGATGATCATCGACAGCAGGGTGGCGACGACGATCGAGACGATCGGGGCACCGACCGCGACGACCCCCTCGGGCACGCCGACCGCGGTGAGCGGCGGCGAGATGAGCCGCGAGATCGCGGGCTCCATCGTGTAGCCGGTCAGCAGGGTCGTCAGCGTGATGCCGAGCTGGGCGCTCGACAGGTGGGTCGACGTGATGCGCAGAGCGCCGATTGTCGGGGCGAGCCCCTTCTCACCCCGGGACTGACGGGCCTCGAGGTCGGACCGGTCGAGGTTGACCAGCGAGAACTCGCTGGCCACGAAGAGGCCGGTGCCGACGGTGAGCAACAGGCCGAAGGCGAGCAATATCCACTCGTTCACCGGGCGGACTCACCCCGCTCGGTGGCCGAAGGGCCCGTGGTCAGGAGGCGCGGCGTGCGATGGTGCGAGGGTGCGGTCGTCTGAGACGGAGGGTCATCCATAGACGGGCGATCTTACGGCACCCGGACGATTCCCGCCGCGCGACTCCGGCCCCGTCTCACCAGCTGACGGGGAGCGCCTTGCCCTCTTCGTAACCGGCCGCGGACTGGACGCCGACGAGCGCGCGCTCGGCGAACTCGGGAACGGAAGTCGCCCCGGCGTAGGTGAACGAACTGCGGACGCCCGAGGTGATCATGTCGAGGAGGTCCTCGACACCGGGACGCAGCGGGTCGAGGTAGATCTTCGACGACGAGATGCCCTCGGCGAAGAGCGTCTTGCGGGCCAGCTCGTACGGGTCGAGGCGCTCGAAGCGACCGCGCACGGCCTTGGTCGAGGCCATGCCCCAGCTCTCTTTGTAGAGGCCGCGCTCGTCGCTCGCCAGCTCGCCCGGAGCCTCGATGGTGCCGGCGAACCAGGAGCCGATCATCACCGACGACGCACCCGCCGCGAGGGCGAGCGCCACGTCGCGCGGGTAGCGCACGCCGCCGTCGGCCCAGACGTGCGCCCCGAGGGCACGAGCGGTGGCCGCCGTCTCGAGCACGGCGGAGAACTGGGGACGACCGACGGCGGTCATCATGCGGGTGGTGCACATGGCGCCCGGTCCGACGCCCACCTTGACGATGGACGCGCCGGCCGCGACGAGGTGTCGGACGGCTTCTTCGGTGACGACGTTGCCCGCGACGATCGGCAGGCCCAGGTCGAGGGCGGACACCGCCTGGACGGCCCGGATCATGCCGTCCTGGTCGCCGTGCGCGGTGTCGATCACGAGCACGTCGACGCCCGCCGCGGCGAGGGCCTTCGCCTTGCCCGCGACGTCGCCGTTGATGCCGATCGCCGCGGCGACGCGCAGCCGACCGTCGGCGTCGACGGCGGGCTGGTAGATCGTCGACCGCAGCGCGCTCTTGCGGCTCACCGTGCCGACGACCTGACCGTGCCGCAGCACCGGGGCGAAGTGGATGTCGGCCGCCACCATGCGGTCGAACGCGTCGCGCGGGCTGTCGACGTCGTCGGCGTCGAGCGAGGTCAGGGCGCCGTGCAGCAGGTCGCCGAGCACCGCGTCCCGCGGGGCCGTGGCCAGGCGGGAGGTGGCGATGCAGCCGAGGTACGCCCCCGTGCCGTCGTGCAGCACGATGCCGTGGCCCTCGACGGCCGGGACGACGGAGAGCGCCTGCTCGACGGTCTGGCCCGCGTCGAGCGAGTAGGGCGTGTCGTAGTCGACGGGCTGGGCCTTGACCCAGCGGATGGCGGCGTCGAGGTCTTGCAGGTGCATGTCCTGCGGCAGCACGCCGAGGCCGCCGCGACGGGCCAGGGTCGCCGCCAGGCGAGGGCCCGTGACCGAGTTCATGTTGGCCGACACGATCGGGATCGTGGCCCCCGTGCCGTCGCCCGGGGCGAGGGACACGTCGAGCCTGCTGGTGATCGACGACCGGCTCGGGACGAGGAACACGTCGGAGTAGGTCAGATCGTGCGTGGGGGTCGTCTCGTAGAACCGCATGGGTCCACGGTAATCCCTGTGAGTCGTCCCGCCGAGGACCAGCCGTTTGCGCTTAAGCTGGCAGAGGTGGGCCTCGCAGCCCACGCACTGATCAACAATCAACGGAGAGTGGGCGATCGGCTGTGTCAAGCCACGTGACCGGTACAACTGACGACGGCGCTGCAGCCGAGTTCGGGGCCAACGAGTGGCTCGTCGACGAGCTCTACGAGCAGTGGGTGGTCGACAAGAACTCGGTCGACGAGTCGTGGTGGCCGATCCTCGAGGCCTACACGCCGCCCGAAGGTGGGTCCGCGCCCACGTCGCCCGCCGCACCGTCCGTCGAGACCGCACCCGCGCCTCCTTCGTCGTCCGCTGCCGTTCCGGCAGCCGAGGCCCCTGCACCAGTGGCCGCTGCATCCGCAGGCCAGAAGGCCGCCGCGCGCACGACCTCGGTCGAGCCGGCGGCGAAGCCGATCCCGGCCCAGGTGCCCGACAAGGCCAAGGCGAAGCCCGCGACGCCCGGCGAGCAGCCCACGCCCGAGGCCGAGAACGTCGTCTCGCCGCTGCGCGGCATGGCCAAGTCGCTCGCCACGAACATGGACGCCAGCCTCACCGTGCCCACCGCGACGAGCGTCCGCACGATCCCGGCGAAGCTGATGATCGACAACCGCATCGTCATCAACAACCACCTCAAGCGCGCCCGCGGCGGCAAGGTGTCGTTCACCCACCTCATCGGCTGGGCCCTGGTGCAGGCCCTCAAAGAGTTCCCCAGCCAGAACGTCTTCTACGACGAGGTCGACGGCAAGCCGTCGGTGGTCACCCCCGCGCACATCAACCTCGGCCTCGCGATCGACATCCCGAAGCCCGACGGCACCCGCGCCCTGCTCGTGCCCGGCATCAAGAAGGCCGAGGAGATGCACTTCGGCGAGTTCCTCACGGCGTACGAAGACATCGTCAAGCGGGCCCGCGACAACAAGCTCGCGGCGGCAGACTTCCAGGGCAACACGATTTCGCTGACCAACCCCGGCGGCATCGGCACCGTGCACAGCGTGCCCCGCCTGATGAAGGGCGCAGGCGCCATCATCGGCGCCGGCGCGCTCGACTACCCGGCCGAGTTCCAGGGCTCCGCCTCGAAGACACTCGTCGAGCTGGGCATCGGCAAGACCATCACGCTGACCAGCACCTACGACCACCGGGTCATCCAGGGGGCGGGCTCGGGCGAGTTCCTCAAGAAGGTGCACGAGCTGCTGATCGGGCAGCGCGGCTTCTACGAGGACATCTTCGCGGCGCTGCGCATCCCGTACGAGCCGATCCACTGGAACGCCGACATCAACGTCAACCTGGCCGAGCGCGTCAGCAAGACGGCCCGCGTCCAAGAGCTGATCAACAGCTATCGCGTGCGGGGCCACCTGATGGCCGACATCGACCCGCTCGAGTACCGCCAGCGCACGCACCCCGACCTGGCGATCGAGAGCCACGGGCTCACCTTCTGGGACCTCGACCGCGAGTTCGTCACCGGCGGTCTGGGCGGGCGCACCCACGCCCTGCTGCGCGACATCCTCGGCATCCTGCGCGACTCGTACTGCCGCACCATCGGCGTCGAGTACATGCACATCCAGGACCCGGCACAGCGCAAGTGGATCCAGGACCACCTCGAGGTGCCCTACACGAAGCCCTCGCACGACGAGCAGATGCGCATCCTCGCGAAGCTCAACGAGGCCGAGGCCTTCGAGACCTTCCTGCAGACGAAGTACGTCGGCCAGAAGCGCTTCAGCCTCGAGGGCGGCGAGTCCACCATCTCGCTGCTCGACACCGTCATGCAGCACGCCGCCCGCGAGGGCCTCGACGAGGTCGCGATCGGCATGGCCCACCGTGGCCGCCTCAACGTGCTGACGAACATCGCCGGCAAGACCTACGGCCAGATCTTCCGCGAGTTCGAGGGCACGCAAGACCCCAAGACCGTCCAGGGATCCGGCGACGTCAAGTACCACCTCGGCACCGAGGGCGAGTTCACGAGTGCCGTCGGCGAGACCATCCCTGTGTACCTGGCCGCGAACCCGTCGCACCTCGAGGCCGGTGACGGCGTGCTCGAGGGCATCGTGCGCGCCAAGCAAGACCGCGGGACGACCGGGGCCTTCAGCACGCTGCCCATCCTGATCCACGGCGACGCGGCCATGGCCGGTCAGGGCGTCGTGGTCGAGACGCTGCAGATGTCGCAGCTGCGTGGCTACCGCGTGGGCGGCACCATCCACATCGTGATCAACAACCAGGTGGGCTTCACGACACCCCCGTCCGAGTCGCGCACGTCCGTGTACTCCACCGACGTCGCCAAGACGATCCAGGCGCCGATCTTCCACGTGAACGGTGACGACCCCGAGGCCGTGGCCCGCGTCGCCGAGTTGGCGTTCTCGTACCGCCAGCAGTTCAAGCGCGACATCGTCATCGACCTCGTCTGCTACCGCCGACGCGGCCACAACGAGGGCGACGACCCCTCGATGACCCAGCCGCTGATGTACAACCTCATCGAGCAGAAGCGCTCGGTGCGCACCCTCTACACCGAGGCCCTCGTCGGTCGAGGCGACATCACGCAGGACGAGTACGACGGTGCCCACCGTGACTTCCAGGAGCGCCTCGAGCGCGCGTTCGCGGAGACGCACGCCGCGCAGACCGGGTCGATCCCGGTCGTCACGAGCGACGACGGTGACGTCGCCGACCTCGAGCGACCCGTCGCCCAGCAGGACGACGCCCGGGGCGAGCCCGAGACCACGGGGGTCTCCCTCGAGCTCGTGCACGACATCGGGGACGCACACGACAACCCGCCGGCCGGGTTCTCGGTGCACCCCAAGCTGCAGCAGCTGCTGAAGAAGCGCGTCGACATGAGCCGCAACGGCGGCATCGACTGGGCCTTCGGCGAGTTGCTCGCCTTCGGGTCGCTGTTGACCGAGGGCACACCCGTGCGCCTCGCGGGTCAGGACAGCCGACGCGGCACCTTCGTGCAGCGGCACTCGGTGCTGCACGACCGCGAGAACGGCCAGGAGTGGCTGCCGCTGCAGAACATCGCCGACAACCAGGCGAAGCTCTGGATCTACGACTCGCTGCTCAGCGAGTACGCGGCCATGGCGTTCGAGTACGGCTACTCGGTCGAGCGGGCCGACGCGCTCGTGCTGTGGGAAGCCCAGTTCGGCGACTTCAGCAACGGCGCCCAGACGGTCATCGACGAGTTCATCTCGTCGGCCGAGCAGAAGTGGGGCCAGCGCTCGAGCGTCGTGCTGTTGCTGCCGCACGGTTACGAGGGTCAGGGCCCCGACCACTCGTCCGCCCGCATGGAGCGCTTCCTGCAGCTCTGTGCCGAGGACAACATGACGATCGCCCGGCCGTCGACGCCCGCGTCGTACTTCCACCTGCTGCGCCGTCAGGCCTACGCCCGCCCTCGTCGTCCGCTCGTGGTCTTCACCCCGAAGGCCATGCTGCGGCTGCGCGGAGCGACCAGCGGGGTCGACGCGTTCACCTCGGGTCGCTTCGAGCCGGTGCTCGACTGCACGCGGGTGTCCGAGCCCGAGTCGACGAAGCGCGTCGTGCTGCACAGCGGCAAGATCCACTACGACCTCTCGACCGAGCTCGACAAGCGAGGCGTCCAGAACGACGTCGCGCTGGTCCGCCTCGAGCAGCTCTACCCGCTGCCGCTCGACGAGATCCGTCGCGTGCTCGACCGCTACCCGTCCGCCGAACTGGTCTGGGCGCAAGAAGAGCCCGAGAACCAGGGCGCCTGGCCGTTCGTCGTGCTCGAGTTGCAGAAGCACCTCGACCGACAGATCCGCGTCGCGTCACGTCCCGCGTCGGCCTCGCCGGCCGCCGGGTCGAACAAGGCGAGCGCGCTGCAGCAAGCGGCCCTGATCGCCGAGGCGCTCGACCTCTAGCCGGTCGCCTGACCGCTCGACCGTGGCCGCGCCTCCTGCCGGGGGCGCGGCCACGGTCGTCTCGCCTGTCCCGTCGTCCACCCTCGCCTCTTGCCCCCGTCGCCGGCGTCGCGCGTCGCGCGTCGCGCGTCGGCAACTCAGGACTCCTGTGGCCGCGTCGCCCGTCGACCGCCCGATTCGCGACCGTTCTCCTGAGTTGCCGACACTGGCCCGCCCACACCTCACCCTGTCGGCCCCCACCCCCGCACTCGAGTAGAACTCGGACCCCGCCGCTCCGGCCCCGGCCCGCTGTCGGCAACTCAGGAGTTTTGTCGCCTCACCGCGCGCCAGCCGCCCGATTCGCAACCGTTCTCCTGAGTTGCCGACACTGGCCCGCCCACACCTCACCCTGTCGGCCCCACCCCCGCACTCGAACAGGACTCGGACCCCGCCGCTCCGTCCCCGGCCCGCTGTCGGCAACTCAGGACTCCTGTGCGCTCAGCACCGCTCAGACCGCTGCACGACGACAGCAGCCAGGAGTTGCCGACCGCGGACGGCCGATCCAGCCCACGGTGACGCCGCCGTCGCGGCGGCAGGATGCCCCGGCGGTCAGATGAGCTTCGAGTAGCGGACGCCGGCCTCGTGGTAGCCGCGCTTGCGGTAGAAGCGGTTCGCCGAGTCGGTGGCAGCGGCCGAGACGGCGTTGAGCACGCGTGCCTGGTGGCCCCGGGCCCACGATTCGAAATGGCCGAGCAGGTACGAGCCGACGCCGTCCCGGCGAGCGTCGGCGGACACGACGAGCAACAGCAGCTCGGCGGTCGGGGCGTCGTCGTTGTAGGCCCACACGACGTGTCCTCCGGCGACCGCCGTGATGCGCCCGTCGTCGCCGCGGACGACCCAGGTCTCGTGCCCCGCGGCGGTCGTCAGGCGGGCCAGCCGGGCCGAGAGGACCTCGGAGTCGAGCGTGTAGCCGAGCAGGCCGATCAACGACACGAGGTCGTCGAGGTCGCTGGTGGTCGGGATGCCGAGGGGCTGCACCGTTGCGGTCATGCGACGACGCTAGCGCAGCCGCTCGTCGTATGACGACCGGGCCGGCCCGGGGGCCGCGACTAGCGGTGTGCGGACTGCAGCTCGCGCAACCGTGCCAGCACGGTCGCCCGCAGGTCTTCGGGTGCCGTCTCGCGGCAGGCGCGCTGGACGGCCTCGGTCAGCACGACGCCGACCTTGTGTTCACCCGAGCAGTCGCCGCAGTTCGCCATGTGCTCGCGGATGTCGGCCGCGTCCTCGCGGCACAACTCGTTGTGCAGGTAGTCCTCGAGTTCGGCCTTGGCCTTGGTGCAACCACAGTCGGTCATTTCTTTGCGCCCTTCGACGAGCCGACGGGGACGGCGATGCCACGATCGCGTGCGTAGTCGGCGAGGAGTTCACGGAGCAGGCGACGGCCACGGTGCAGGCGGCTCATCACGGTGCCCACGGGGGTCTTCATGATGTCGGCGATCTCTTGGTACGAGAAGCCTTCGACGTCCGCGAAGTACACGGCCATGCGGAAGTCTTCGGGGACCTTCTGCAGGGCGTCCTTCACGGCGCTGTCGGGGAGGTGGTCGATCGCCTCGGCCTCGGCCGAGCGGGTCGAGCCGGAGGCGCGGGTCGCCGACTCGGCGCCGCCCATCTGCCAGTCTTCCAACTCGTCGATCGTGCCCTGGTACGGGTCACGCTGCTTCTTGCGGTACGTGTTGATGAACGTGTTGGTCTGGATGCGGTAGAGCCAGGCCTTCAGGTTGGTGCCCTGCTGGAACTGCGCGAACGCCGCGTAGGCCTTGACGAACGTCTCTTGCACGAGGTCGCTGGCGTCGGCCGGGTTGCGCGTCATGCGCATGCCCGCGGCGTAGAGCTGGTCCATGAACGGAAGCGCCTGCTCTTCGAACAGGGCGCGCTTCTCGGCGTCGGCGTCGACGGCCTCGAGGGCGGCGTCGACGTCGGCCTCGGTCGGTTCGACGGCGGCAACGGTCGGTGTGGGCTCGTGGCCCTCGGGGGTGCTCATCAGGGCCGATTCTAGTTCGGCGACGGTGATTTCCCTCGGTGCTAGTGCGACAGGCACAGGTCCTCCAGGTTCTTGCTGCATTACTGTGGTGAACCGATGCAGGTGTACAGGTATTCCGGGCCCGAGTTCTCTCCCTACGGCGACGGAAAGGTTCCCGAGGTCGACGAGGGGCGCTGGGTGGCGCCCACCGCCTCCGGGCCGTTGCGCGCCTCCTCGTCCCTGCCCGGGTCGAAGTCGCTGACGAACCGCGAGCTGGTGCTCTCGGCGCTGGCGTCGTCACCGTCGACGCTGCGCCTGCCGCTGCACTCCCGTGACACGGCGCTCATGATCGAGGCACTGAAGGCGCTGGGCACGACGATCACCGAGTTCCCGAACGACTCCCCCTTCGGGCCCGACCTGGTCGTCACGCCCGCCGAGCTGCAGGGCGGGGCGACGATCGACTGCGGCCTGGCCGGCACGGTCATGCGGTTCCTGCCCCCGGTCGCGGCGCTCGCCCTCGGCCCGGTCACGTTCGACGGTGACGCCAGCGCCCGCAAGCGACCCATGCGCACGACGATCGAGGCCCTGCGCGCCCTCGGCGTCGAGGTGAACGACGACGGCCGGGGCGCCCTGCCCTTCAGCCTCTACGGCACCGGCGAGGTCGAGGGCGGCGACGTCGAGATCGACGCGTCGGCCTCCAGCCAGTTCGTCTCGGGCCTGCTGCTCTCGGCCGCCGGCTTCGAGCGCGGCCTCACCCTGACCCACACGGGCGAACGCCTGCCGAGCCTGCCGCACATCGAGATGACGATCGACGCGCTCGCCCAGCGCGGGGTCGAGGTCGAGTCGCCCGCCGTCGGCACCTGGATCGTGCCGCCGACGCCGATCGAGGGGCGCGAGGTCGTCATCGAACCCGATCTGTCGAACGCGGCACCGTTCCTCGTGGCCGCCCTGGTCGCGGGCGGAACCGTCTCGGTCGCGCACTGGCCCGCCGACACGACCCAGGTCGGGGCCGACCTGATCGACCTGCTGCCACTTTGGGGCGCGACCGTCACGCTCGACGGCGACACCCTCACCGTCGACGGCGGCGTGGGCCTCGTCGGAGGCGGCTCGCTGCCCGGCGTCGACGTCGACCTGTCCCGCGGCGGCGAACTCGCCCCCGCACTGGTCGCCCTCGCCGCCCTCGCCTCTGGCCCGAGCACGATCACCGGCATCGGCCACCTGCGCGGTCACGAGACCGACCGCCTCGCGGCCCTCGCGGCCGAGATCAACGCCCTCGGAGGCGCGGTGACCGAACTCGAGGACGGCCTGCGCATCGAGCCGTCCCCGCTCCACGCTGGCCAATGGCGCACCTATGAGGACCACCGCATGGCGACCGCCGCGGCGATCATCGGCCTGGCCGTCGAGGGCGTCGAGCTCGACGACGTCCGCGTCGTCGCCAAGACGCTGCCGCAGTTCGTCGAGCTGTGGGACGAGATGCTCGGCCGGGCCGTTCGGCAGAGCCCCGCCGACATCGACCTGCTCGGGTTCCTCTAGGCGCCGGGCCGACGACGATGAGCGGGGCACGGCACGGGACGAGCGAGGCACGGTCGACGATGAGCGAGGCACGATGAGCTGGTGGAGCGACGGCGACGACGACGCCGACGACGAGCGCGAGTACGGCCAGTACGACGAGAGCTCGGTGCGGGTGCGCCCGAACCCCAAGGGCAACAAGCCCCGCACCAAGCAGCGTCCGGCCTACGCGAACGCCGAAGAGGGGGTCGTCTGGACGGTCGACCGTGGCCGCTACGGCGTGCTCATGGACGCCGGCACCCCCGACGAACGCGAGATCACGACGGCCAGGGCTCGCGAGCTCGGCAAGAAGAGCGTCGTGACCGGTGACCGCGTCGGCGTCGTCGGCGACACGAGCGGCTCCGAGGGGTCGCTCGCCCGGATCGTCAAGGTGCACGACCGCTCGACCCTGCTGCGGCGCAGTGCCGACGACAGTGACGCCGTCGAGCGCGTCATCGTCGCCAACGCCGACCAGATGCTGATCGTCGTGGCGGCCGCCGACCCCGAGCCCCGGCCCCGTCTGGTCGACCGCTACATGGTCGCGGCGTTCGACGCCGGGGTCGAGCCGATCCTCTGCATCACCAAGACCGACCTCGCCGACCCGGCGCCGTTCGCGGCGCACTTCTCGTGCTTCGACCTGCGCATCGTCACGACCACGTCGACCTCGTTCGACGAGGTCGCGCCCGGCGGGCAGGTCTCCCCCGCGCTCGACGAGTTGCGCGGCGTCCTCGACGGCCACGTGACGGTCACGGTCGGCCACTCGGGTGTCGGCAAGTCCACCCTCGTCAACGCCCTGACCGGGTCGCGGCGCGAGGTGGGCGTGGTCAACGCCGTCACCGGACGCGGGCGGCACACGTCGTCGTCGACGGTGTCGTTCAAGGTGCCGACCGGCGGCTGGATCGTCGACACCCCCGGTGTGCGGTCGTTCGGGCTGGGCCACGTCGACCCCGAGAACATCCTCAAGTCCTTCGCGGCGCACGCGATCCCGGCCGAGGGCGAGCCGGTCGACGGCATCCCGCTGGCCGAGGCCCACGACTGGGAGATCGTCGACCGCATCGAGGCCGGCGAGCTCGGCGACGTCGGCCGCGAACGGCTCGAGTCGCTGCAGTCGCTGCTCGCGTCCAAGGGCGGCGTGAGCGCGCGTGACCTCGCGGCGGCTGCCGACGACGCGCGCAGCGACGAGCTCGGCTAGGGCACACCGCATGCCCGCGGCTGGCCGGGTTCGGCGCGAAGCGGGCGAGTCCGTGCTCGACGGGCGGCCGCGCAGGCCCGTCGTCGACGAACACGCCCGCTTCGGCGACGCCAGCCCAGGAGGCGCGGGCCGGGCCGGCGGGCAGCGCGCGGACGAGCAGGGCGGGCTGGGTACGCTGACGGGGTGACCGATGCTGCCGAGCCGACCCGCGCCTCCTCGTCCGACCGATCGACCGGGACGCCGTGGGCGGACGACCTGGCGCTCGCGCTCGAGCTGGCCGACCTGGCCGACGCGATCAGCACCGAGCGGTACCGGTCGGCCGATCTGCACGTGTCGCTCAAGCCCGACCGGTCGCACGTGACCGACGCCGACCAGGCCGTCGAGCGAGCCATCCGCGAGCGGGTCGCCGCCGCCCGCCCCGACGACACCTTCTACGGCGAGGAGTACGGCCACGACGCTCCCTCGCACCGCCAGTGGGTGGTCGACCCGATCGACGGCACGGCGAACTTCCTGCGCGGGGTGCCGGTCTGGGCGGCGCTCGTCTCGCTCGTCGTGGACGGCGTGCCCGTGGTGGGTGTGGTGAGTGCTCCGGCCCTCGGGCGGCGCTGGTGGGCGACGCAGGGCGGCGGGGCGTTCTCGTCCGAGCACGAGGGGCCGTTGCGGGTGTCGGGCGTGCGCGAGCTGGCCGACGCGTCGCTGAGCTTCAACGGGCTCGAATACTGGATCGACGCCGGGCGCCTGCCGCAACTGCTCGAGCTGACGAGCCAGGTCTGGCGGACGCGAGCGTACGGCGACTTCTGGTCGTACATGCTCGTCGCCGAGGGCGCACTCGACATTTCGGGCGAGTTCGACCTGCAGCCCTACGACATGGCCGCCGTGGCCGTCGTCGTCGAGGAGGCCGGCGGACGCTTCACCAGCGCCGACGGACGACCGGGCCCGTGGCACGGCACCGCGATGGCGACGAACGGACTGCTGCACGAGAGCGTCCTCGAGGTCGTGGCCGCGCCTCCTGCCTGAGCGCTGTGGGGCCCACGCCACCACGAAGTACACGAGCCGCCACGTTTTTGCGTGGCGGCTTGTCTACTTCGTGGCGGGATGACGGCGGCCGAGGTTCATCCCTGCGACGGAGGGCGACTCAGCCCTCCGCTCATGTTCACGCAACGTCCGGGCCGCTTGACTGGTCGCACGACGTCACCGGCTCCAGCAGGAGCACCGAGCATCTCGGGCAGGGACGTCAGGGGCTCCGCCGCCCGTCTCCCTGCACGGGCGGCCGGGCCCCGTCAACCGCCCCACCAGCCGACCGAAAGGCCCATCATGTTCGTCACGCCCGCCGTCTCCGTCTCCGCCACCACCAGCACCGCCGCCGGTTCGGTCGACCCTGCGTCGATCGCCCTGCCGGGCACGCGCCAGGTCGACGTCACGAGCTACGTCGTCGAGGCCTTCGCCCGCCTCTGACCGGCAGCGGCGGGACCACCCCAGGAGGCGCGTCCCACCCCGGAGGCGCGTCCCACCGAGGAGGCACCCCTCACCGAGGAGGCGCGTCTCACCCCGACGACGCGGGTCACCGACTACGCAGCAGCAGCAGCCTCGGCCCCGTCGCCCACGCGCCCCTTCTTGCGGGCGCGCAGGTCCATCAGCCCGAGCACGAGCGCCACGGACACCAGGGCGATCGTGACGAAGAAGCCGTTGCGGTAGGCCTCGTGGTAGATGTCGAGGTCGGCGCCCTCGGCGCCCCCGGCCCCGGCGATGACCGAGTAGAACGTCGAGACCGCGGCCGCCGTGCCGATGGCCGTGCCGGCGCGCTGACCGACCTGCCCCATCGAGCCGGCGACGCCGCCCATCTGGACGGGCACCTCGGCCAGCGTGAGCGTCTGGTTCGGCGAGATGACGAAACCACCGCCCGTGCCGGCGATCAGCATGCCGATGCCCATGGCGTACGGCGTGATGTCGCGCGGGGTGAGCACGGCCGCGAGCAGCAGGGCGACGAAGCCCACCGCGACCAGGATCAGCCCGAGCACGACCAGGCTGCGACCGAAACGGTCGACGAGGCGTCCACCGTAGAACGCCGCGACGGCGCTGGTCAGCGCGAACGGGATGGTGACCATGCCGGCGTAGACGGGCTCGAGGCCGAGCCCCTGCTGCAGGTACAGCGTCGTCAGCAGGAAGGTCGCGGGCAGGGCGCAGAAGTAGACCGTGGCGATCAGGGTGCCGTTGCGGTACGAGGCGAGCGAGAACAGGCTGAAGTGCACGACCGGTGACTTGCCTCGTGCCTTGTAGCGCTGCTCCCACCAGACGAAGGCGGCGCCGAACCCGACGAAGCCGACCAAGAAGAGCCAGCGCAGCGGGTCGTCGCCCTGGCCCGTGGTCAGCACGAACGGCAGCATGAGGGTGAAGATCGTCAGGCCGAGCAGCACGATGCCGAACAGGTCGAGCTCGTTGTGGCCGTTCGAGGCCGTGCGGGTCTTCGGCAGCAGCTTGAGGGCGAAGAAGATGGCGATCAGGCCGAGCGGGATGTTCATCCAGAACAGCAGGCGCCAGCCGTCCTCCGGGCCGCCGATCGCGATGAGCAGGCCGCCGAGGGTCGGTCCGAACGCCGTGCTGACGCCGATGATGGCGCCGAAGAAGCCGAAGGCGCGGCCGCGCTCCTTGCCCTGGAAGAGCTGCTGGATGAGTCCGAGCACCTGCGGCATCTGAATGCCGGCCGCGACGCCCTGCAGGATGCGGGCGGCGACGAGCAGCTCGATGGTCGGCGCGAGGGCGCAGAGCAGGCTGGCGACGGTGAACGAGGTCAGGCCGATGACGAACATCATGCGGCGCGACTTGAGGTCGCCGAGGCGGCCGGACGGCACGAGCGACAGGCCGAAGGCGAGTGCGTAGCCGGCGACGATCAGCTGCAGGGCGGTGGGCCCGGCGCCGAGCGACGCCTCGATGCTGGGCAGGCCGACGTTGACCTTCGACAGGTCGAGGATCGTCAGGGCGGCGACGCCGACGCACACGGCGAACGCGCGCCACTTCTGGCGTTCCTCGTCGGAGCGGGCGGCGCGGCCGTGGACGGAGGCGGGGCGGGCGGCGTCGGCGCCTCCCGGGGCAGGGGTGTCGGATGTCTTCGTCATGGGATCGTTCCGTCATACACCGTGCACAGCCTGCAACGACGCGAGTGGCTGCGGAACGCGGGGGGCCCGGTGGGCCGACCCGCGCCTCCTGGGCTCTGTCGGTCGAGGGACCGAGAGCCGAGGAGGCGCGGGTGGCGACGACCGCTAGGCCGCCTTGATCAGGTCGTTCGGGTTGAGGACGTACTTCGTGGCGGCACCCTTGTCGAACTCGGCGTAGCCGCGCGGGGCGTCCGCGAGGCTGATCGCCTGGGCGTGGACGTTCTTCGCGATGCTCGTGCGGTCGTGGAGGATCGCCATCATCAGCTGTCGGTTGTACTTCATCACCGGGCACTGGCCCGTGGTGAACGACAGCGACTTGGCCCAGCCGGTGCCGAGACTGAGCGACAGCGACCCCTTCTGGGCGGCCTCGTCGACTCCGCCCGGGTCGCCGGTGACGTAGAGCCCCGGGATGCCGAGGGCGCCGCCCGCCGCGGTGATGTCCATCAGCGAGTTGAGCACGGTGGCGGGCGCCTCGTCGCCCGATCCGCCGCCGTGACCCTTGGCCTCGAAGCCGACCGCGTCGATGCCGCAGTCGACGAGGGGCTCCCCGAGGATCTGGTCGATCTGGTCGGCCGGGTCGCCCTTGGTCAGGTCGACGGTCTCGCAACCGAAGCTGCGGGCCTGCGCGAGGCGGTCGGCGTTCATGTCGCCGACGATGACGACGCTGGCACCGAGCAGCAGGGCTCCGGTGGCGGCGGCGAGGCCGACGGGGCCGGCTCCGGCGACGTAGACGGTCGAGCCGACCTCGACGCCGGCGGTGACGGCGCCGTGGAAGCCGGTCGGGAAGATGTCGGAGAGCATCGCCAGGTCGAGGATCTTCTCCATGGCCTGGTCGGCGTCGGGGAACTTCAGGAGGTTCCAGTCGGCGTAGGGCACGAGCACGTACTCGGCCTGGCCGCCGACCCAGCCGCCCATGTCGACGTAGCCGTAGGCGCTGCCGGGGCGGTCGGGGTTGACGTTGAGGCAGATGCCGGTCTTGCGTTCCTTGCAGTTGCGGCAACGGCCGCAGGCGATGTTGAACGGCACCGAGACGATGTCGCCGACCTTGATGAACTCGACGTCGGGGCCGACCTCGACGACCTCGCCGGTGATCTCGTGACCGAGCACGAGGTTCGTCGGGGCGGTGGTGCGGCCGCGGACCATGTGCTGGTCGGAGCCGCAGATGTTGGTGGCGACCGTGCGCAGGATCGCGCCGTGGTTGACCTTGCGACCGACGTTGGCCGGGTTGACGCCGGGGCCGTCCTTCAGCTCGAAGGTCGGGTAGTCGACGTCGATGACCTCGACCTGGCCGGGGCCCTTGTAGGCGACCGCGTGATTCGTTGCCATGGTGATCCTCCTTGATCACGTGCGAGCACGGGACGTGCCCGATCTCCCGCAGGCTATTGCCCGGGTCAGACGGTGCGCCCGAATCACAGCGAGCGTTCAGGCGGACGATTCGCGACAGGTGTCGCGCATACCCCCCTTCGGGGGCCACTTCACCGGATCGGACAACATATGTACCCCATCCGGGCGTCCCGTGTGTGAGTATTGGTCACGGCGCAGAGCCGCGGGGAGCCATCAGGGTGCCGGGAGGCATGGTCCACGCGACGACTGCCCGGGTGCCTTCCACGGTGCTCGTACCCGATCAGGACAGGACCTCAGCCACGTGGAACTCCGTGACTACATCCGCATTCTCCGCAAGGGCTGGATCTTCATCGCCGCCCTCACGCTCGTCGGCCTCGCCGCCGGAGCGCTCAGCTCGATCCTGGCCACGCCGACCTACGTGTCGTCGACCCGGCTCTTCGTGTCCGTCCAAGCGCAGGATTCGTCCACAACGGGTGATGCGGTGCAGGGCAGCAGCGCAGCACAGCAGAAGGTGCAGTCCTACGTCGACGTCGTGACCAGTGACGCCGTGCTCGCCCCGGTCATCGACCAGCTCGGTCTCGACACCACGCCCGCCGGCCTCGCCTCGAAGATCGCGGCCGAGTCGCCCCTGAACACCGTGCTGATCAACATCACGGTGACCGACACCGACGCCCAGCGCGCCGCCGACATCGCCAACGCGGTGGGCGCCTCCTTGACCGACGTGGTCGTCAACGAGCTCGAGACGCCGACCGGTGGAGGCGCGAGCCTGGTCAAGATCGCCACGATCGTCCCCGGGTCGGTCGCCTCGGCACCCGCGACCCCCCGCACCGCCCTGAACCTGGGCCTAGGCCTGCTGATCGGGTTGGCCCTCGGCGTGGGTGCGGCGGTGCTGCGCAGCACCCTCGACACCCGCATCCACGGCTCGCACGACGTCGAACTCGTGACCGACGCGCCCATCGTCGGCGGCATCAGCTTCGACCCCGGGGCGAAGAAGCACCCGCTGATCGTGCACGTCGACCCGCGCAACCCGCGGTCCGAGTCGTTCCGCACCCTGCGGACCAACCTGCAGTTCGTGAACGTGGAGTCGGCGAGCCGCTGCTTCGTCGTCACCTCGTCGCTACCGGGCGAGGGCAAGACGACCACGACGGCCAACCTCGCGGTGGCCCTCGCCGAGACCGGAGCCACGGTGGCCGTGGTCGACGGCGACCTGCGCCTGCCCCGCCTGGCCGACACGCTGGGCCTCGAGGGCGTCGTCGGGCTGACCGACGTGCTGATCGGTCGCGCCGACCTGCAGGACGTCCTGCAGCCCTGGGGCCGCGGCACGATGTACGTGCTGCCGGCCGGTCGCGTTCCCCCGAACCCGAGCGAACTGCTCGGGTCGAAGGCCATGTCGGCGCTGATCGAGTCGCTGACGACGTCGTTCGACTACGTGCTCATCGACGCGCCTCCCCTGCTGCCGGTGACCGACGCGGCCATCCTCAGCAAGCTGACCGGCGGGGCCATCATCGTCTCGGCGGCGGGTCGCACGACGCGCAACGAGTTGCAATCCGCCCTGCGCAACCTCGAGCAGATCGGCAGCAAGGTGCACGGCATCGTGCTCACCATGCTGCCGACGAAGGGGCCCGACGCCTACGGCTACGGCAACTACGGCGCGTACTACGGCATGGAGCAGGACACCCCCGAGGCAGGCGTCGGCGACCTGCCGGCCGCCCCGAAGACGAGTTCCCGCTCGGCGAAGTAGGCGCGAGATGTCGTTCGTGATCCCCCAGCCCACGTCGTCCACCTTCTCGCTGCTCACCGTCTGCACCGGCAACATCTGCCGGTCGCCCCTGGCCGAGCTCTACCTGCGCCGCGGTCTCTCGCCCCTCGACGACGTCACCGTGTCGAGCGCGGGCACCATGGCCGTCGACGACGACGTGATGCCCGAACAGGCCCGGGCCCTGGCCCGGTCCTTCGACCTCGATCCCGACGAGCACCGGGCGCGCTTCCTCTTCGAACGCGACGTCCGCGGCGCCGACCTCGTCATCGCCCTGGCCCGTGAACACCGCCGTGCCGTGGTCTCGATGCACCCCCGGGCCAGCCGCTACACGTTCACCCTGCGCGAGGCCGCCCGTCTGGCCCGCGACGTGACCGACGTCCAGCTGGCCGACGCCCTGCCGACGGGCGCCTCGTCCGTGGCCGACCGGCTGCGGGCCACCGTCGCCCTCCTCGCCTCGCGGCGTGGCGCTGTCGAGGCTGCGAACGATCCGCTGGACGACGACGTGGTCGACCCGTACCGCCGGTCGGACGAGACGTTCGCCGAGTCGGGTCGCCAACTGGTGCCCGCGGCCGACGTGCTCGTCGACCTGTTGACCCGCGCCGCCGCCCTCGACGGGGGTGACCGCTGATGCCGGACGCCCGACGCAAGCGGGGCTCGCGAGCCCGGACCCGCCGCCGACTCGCCCTGATCGGCATCGGCGCCTTCGTCCTCGTCGACCTCGGTCTCGTCGCGCTCGCGCTGACCCGCGAACCGTCTGGTCTGGCTGCCGACGCCGAGCCCGCCGTCACGTCGACGCCCCTGCCCGTCGAGACCACGGCCGCGCCGGAGCCCACCGAGACGCCGACGCCCGTGGCCGAGGCCGTCACCCCGACACGGCTGCTGTCGGCGGTCGACGCCGTCACCGCGTGGCGGGCCGAGTCCGGCACGTGCACGCCCGGGACGGCGGGCCCGTCCCCCACGCTCGAATTGACGACGTCGGCCGGGGCGACCTGGTCGCCGCTGTCGGTGTCCACGAGCGGTGACCCGGCTGCCATCGACCGGGTGCAGGCCACGGACGCGGCCTCGGCGTTCGTCGTCGGCCCGGCCGGCACGACCTGCGCCACGGCGTTCGCGCAGACCTTCTCGGGCGGGGCCGAGTTCCGGGACTACCCCGAGCGACTGGCCGCCTCGTGGTTCGTCGCGCGGTCCGCCCCGGGCACCGTGCACTCCCCCGCGGGTGACCTCCCGGCTCCGTGCGCGGCGGTCGTCGACCTCGCGGTCGTCAGCGACACCGAAGCCGGCGTGCTGTGCAGCGACCGCCGGTTCTTCCGCACGCTCGACGGTGCCGGCACCTGGGACGCGGGCACCGCCGTCGACGGAGCCGTCGCCATCACGGCCGACAACGGTGAGTACCTCGTCGCCGCGCTCGGAGCGGCCGACTGCGAAGGGACGGCCCTCGAAGCGCCGTCCGCCACGCCGGGCACCGTCGCGTCCCGCGTGGGTTGCGCTCCCGTGTCGTCCGAGACGCCGGGTTCGGTCGCCCTCTCCGGTGGCGGCGGCTCGGTCTGGTTGTGGGCCGGCGACGACGTGCTCGTGTCGTCCGACGGTGGAGTGACCTGGTGATCGACCGGTTCATGGCCTCACCGGGCCGGCGCACCGGTCTGCAGGTCGTGCTCGACGCCCTGGTCTGGGTCGTCGCGATCGTCTTCGCGGTGTCGCTGCGCTACGACTTCTCGTACGAGGCGGTCGCGTGGAGCACGGTCCTCGGCGTGGCCGCCGTGACCGTCGTGCTCGGTGCAGCGCTCGGCTACGCGACCGGTCTCTACCGACGCCGGTTCGTGCCGGGCAGCTTCGCCGAGGTGCGCACCATCATGCGGGTCGTGGTCGTGACCGGGATCGCCGTGGGCGTCCCGGTGCTGGTGGTCGGCACGGAGATCATGCTGGCGCGCAGCACGATGTTGATCGCCCTGCCGGTCGCGTTCGTCTTCATGGGGGCCTTGCGCTACGTCGCGAGGCTCTACGTGGAGGGCCGGCGCCGTCCGGGCGAGGGAGCCCAGCCGACGCTGATCTTCGGCGCGGGTCGTCTCGCGAACCACCTCATCCGCCGCATGCTGACGGACCCCGACTCGCCGTACCTCCCCGTGGGCCTGATCGAAGACGACCCTACGCGGGCGGGTTTGCGCATCGAGGGGGTCCGCGTCCTGGGCACGCGTCACGACCTCGTTGCCGCGGCGGAGCGCAGTGGGGCCAAGGCGATCATCGTCGGCATCGCCAAGGCCGATGCACCCCTGCTGCAGGACGTCACCGACCGAGCCGCCGAGGCCGGCCTCCGGGTGATGGTGCTGCCGCTGCTCGACGAGATCCTCGAGGGCAAGTCGCGACTCGGGGACGTTCGCGACATCGCGATCGAGGACATCATCGGTCGGCACCCCGTCGACACGCAGGTCGAATCGATCGCGGGCTACCTGGCGGGCAAGCGCGTGCTCGTGACCGGCGCCGGCGGCTCGATCGGCAGCGAGCTGTGCCGTCAGATCGCCAAGTTCGGCCCGGCCGAGCTGATCATGCTCGACCGCGACGAGACCGGTCTGCAGCAATCGCAGCTGTCGATCTCGGGCAACGGCCTGCTCGACACGAAAGAGGTCGTGCTGGCCGACATCAGGGACCCGGAGGCGCTACGAGCGATCTTCGCGGACCGTCGACCCGAGGTGGTCTTCCATGCGGCGGCGCTGAAGCACCTGCCGATGCTCGAGCAGTACCCGGACGAGGCCTGGAAGACCAACGTGCTGGGCACGCAGAACGTGCTGGACGCGAGCAAGGCGGTCGGGGTGACGACGTTCGTCAACATCTCGACCGACAAGGCCGCGAACCCGACGAGCGTGCTGGGGCACTCCAAGCGACTGGCCGAGCGGTTGACCGCGTGGGCCGCGGACGAGACCGGTGCCCGCTACCTGTCGGTGCGGTTCGGCAACGTGCTCGGCAGCCGTGGGTCGATGCTGCCCGTGTTCACCTCGCTCATCGAGGCCGGTGGCCCGCTGACCATCACGCACCCCGACGTGACGCGGTTCTTCATGACCATCCCCGAGGCGTGCCACCTCGTGGTGCAGGCCGGCGGCATCGGGGCGCCCAGCGAGGTGCTCATCCTCGACATGGGTGAGCCCGTGCGCATCCTCGACATCGCCGAGCGGATGATCGCCATGTCGGGCAGGGACATCGGCATCGTCTACACGGGCCTACGTGACGGCGAGAAGATGCACGAAGAACTCGTCGGCCTCGGCGAGAGCGACAACCGTCCTGTCCACCCCAAGATCTCGCACACCACCGTGCCCGCCCTGCACCCGTCGCAACTGGACGGCGTTCACGCCGATACAGGTCCGTGGACGGCGGAGCTCACCCTCGACCCGAAACTGGAAGTCCCAGAGTGACCCAACGGATCTACATGAGCTCGCCCGATGTGGGCGAGCTGGAGGAGCAGGCCGTCCTCAACGCCATGCGTGGCGGGTGGATCGCCCCGCTCGGTCCCGACGTCGACGGCTTCGAGCGCGACGTCGCCGCGCGCGTGGGAGTCGACCACGGTGTCGCACTCAGCTCGGGCACCGCAGCGCTGCACGTCGCCCTGGTCGCCTGGGGTGTCGGGCCGGGCGACGTGGTCCCGACGTCCACGATGACCTTCGCGGCCACGGCCAACGCCATCGCCTACACGGGTGCGACGCCCTACTTCGTCGACTGCGACCCCGAGACCGGCAACATGGACCCCGGCCTCCTCGGTGAGGTCCTCGACGAACTCCAGGCCGAGGGGACTCGTGTTCCCGTCGTCGTGCCCGTCGACCTGCTGGGCAAAGCCGTGGACTACACGAGCATCCTCGAACTCGCGGACGCGCACGGATCGAGGGTCCTGTCCGACGCGGCAGAATCACTCGGCGCGACCCACGCCGGACATGCGGCCGGAGCGTTCGGTGACGCGTCGGTGGTGTCCTTCAACGGCAACAAGATCATGACGACCTCCGGCGGGGGCATGTTGCTCACCGACGACGAGGACCTCGCGACACGGGTGCGCTACCTGTCGACCCAGGCACGGCAGCCCGTCACCCACTACGAGCACACCGAGATCGGGTACAACTACCGCCTCAGCAACCTGCTCGCGGCACTGGGCCGGGCCCAGCTCTCCCGTCTGGATGACATGATCGCTCGCCGACGCGCGGTCCGCGACCGCTACCGGGCCTTCTTCGCCGACGTCGACGGCGTCGAGCTGTTCGGAGCCATCGACGACGCAGGTGACAACTGCTGGTTGACCTCGATCCTCGTCGACGAGTCCACGACCGGTTACAGCACCACCGAGATGTCGAGAGTCCTCGCCGAAGACCAGATCGAGTCACGACCGCTCTGGAAGCCCATGCACCTCCAGCCCGTCTTCGATGGCGCCCGGCAGCGAATCACAGGCGCGTCCGAGTCCTTGTTCCGGAGGGGGCTCACCCTTCCGAGTGGATCGGCGCTCTCCGACGCCGAGATGGATCGCGTCCTCGCCGCGCTCTCGATCGTCACGGGAACGGCCGGCGGGCGTGCCTGAGCTCGCATCCTTCGAAGTCCTCGACCGTCGCGAGCCCGATCAACTCGCGGCCTGGCTGAGCGGCTGGGCCGCGAGTGACGACGCCGACCCGTTCGCCCACCCCACTCACGTCGATCTCTTCACCGGCCAGGGCGACGCGGCACACTGCGCCGTGCTCACCTGGGACGGCGGCTCGATCTTGCTGCCCTTCGTCCTCCGTGCCATCGATGGCACCAGGCGTCACGACGTGACGTCCGCCTACGGTTACGGCGGCCCGTTCGCGAGCGGCGAGGTCACAGTGCACCGCTGGCGCGACTTCTGGGCCGCCTTCGCCGCATGGTGCGCCGGTCAGGGCGTCGTGTCGGAATTCCTTCGGTTCAGCACGTTCCCGGACCCGCACGACATCGCCTACCCCGGGCAGTTGCACCACAGGTCCACCACGATCGTCCGTTCGCTCGACCTCGAGCCCGAGGCCCTCTGGATGGACGTCGAACACAAGGTGCGGAAGAGCGTCAACAAGGCCCGTCGATCGGGAGTCGAGATCAGCGTCGACACCGAGGGAGAACGCCTCGACGAGTTTCTCGCCATCTACGAGGGCACGATGGAGCGTCGCGGCGCGCACGAGCGTTACCTTTTCGGACGGCCCTTCTTCGAACGCATCCGCGCCGAGATGCTCGGCTCCTTCGCGTTCTTCCACGCCGACGCCGACGGCGTCATGGTCTCGACCGAACTCGTGCTGACGGGACGACGCACGATGTACTCGTACCTCGGGGGCACCGACGACTCCGCATTCGCGCTCCGTCCGAACGATCTCTTGAAGCACAGCGTCATGCTGTGGGGCGCCGAGACCGGCAGGACCGCTTTCGTGCTCGGAGGCGGCGCTTCTCCCGGTGACGGCATCGAGCGCTACAAGCTGTCGTTCGCGCCCGCAGGTGCTCGTCCGTTCTCCACGGGAGAACGAGTCGTCGACGCCGGGATGTACACCGCGCTGTCCGGCGACGTCGACCCCGACAACCAGTTCTTCCCCGCCTACCGGAGGCCGCGGCCGTGAAGATCCTCATCATCTCCCAGTGGTACGACCCCGAGCCGACCTTCAAGGGCCAGCTCTTCGCCGAGGAACTCGTTCGGCGTGGCCACGACGTCCAGGTGCTGACCGGATTCCCGAACTACCCGACCGGCACGCTCTACCCCGGCTGGACGATGCGGATCTTCCACCGCGAGGTCGTGCGTGGTGTGCGCGTGCTGCGGGTACCGCTCTTCCCGAGTCACGACTCGTCGGCCCGCAATCGCGTGCTCAACTACGCGTCCTTCGCGCTCAGCGCCGCCGTGGGTGCGTTGTTCCTGCCCCGACCCGACGTGGCCTACGTCTACCACCCACCGGCGACCGCGGCACTGCCGGCTCTCGTGCTCGCCCTCGTGAAGGACGTCCCCTTCGTCTACGACGTGCAGGACCTCTGGCCCGACTCCCTCGAGGCGACCGGCATGGTGTCCGACCATCGCGTGCTCGGAGCAGTCGCCTGGGGAATGCGCCGCCTGTACGCCGCGGCGACACGCGTCGTCGTCCTCTCCCCCGGCATGCGCACCCTGCTCGGCGGGCGTGGCACCCCCGAGGGCAAGACCGACGTGATCTACAACTGGGCGTACGAGAGCGACCTCGGGACAAACCGGGACTCGACCGGCGTGGCCGTCACGACCAGACCGGCCGAACTGCCCGATGCCTTCACGGTCACGTTCGCCGGGAACCTCGGCACCGCGCAGGGGCTGGACGTCGTGCTCGACGCCGCGGAGATCCTCCGCGACGACCCCGGCGTCGCCTTCGTCATCGTCGGCACGGGCCTGGAGGAAGCGCGGCTGAAGCAGTCCGCCGTCGATCGCGGCCTCGAGGGCGTCACCTTCCTCCCCCGTCGACCGGTCACCGAGATCGGACCGATCCTCGACGCCTCAGACGCCCTCCTCGTGCACCTCGTCGACGAGCCGCTCTTCCGGGTGACCATCCCGTCCAAGACCCAGGCCTATCTCTTGACGGGGCGTCCGGTGCTGATGGGCGTCGCCGGTGACGCCTCCGAACTCGTCGAAAGGGCGGGCGCGGGCCTGACGTTCCCGTCCGGCGACGCGAGCGCCTTGGCCGACCGTGTGCGTCTGCTCCGGACGATGTCCCCGGAGGCGAGGGCGGAGTTCGGCGCCCGCGGCCGCCTCTTCTACGACGAGATGCTGTCGCTCCGCTCGGGCGCCGCGGCATTCGAGCGCACCTTCGAGCGCGCCCGTCCCCTGCGGCCCTGGCGCCTCGCCGTGAAGCGTGGAGCCGACGCAGCCGGCAGCGCCGCGGCCCTGGTCGCACTCGCGCTTCCCATCGCCGGTCTGGCCGTCGCGGCCTCCCGGGCGCTGGGCACACCCGTCCTGTTCCGCCAAGAACGCCCCGGGCGCCACGGTGAGCCTTTCGAGATGGTCAAGTTCCGGACGATGAACGACGCACGGGGCCCGGACGGTGACCTGTTGCCCGACGGCGAGCGCCTCACCCGGTTCGGCAGCTTCCTGCGCTCGACGAGCCTCGACGAGCTGCCCAGCCTCGTCAACGTGCTGCGCGGCGACATGTCGTTCGTCGGACCGCGCCCGCTGCTGATGCGGTACACACGCTGGTTCACCGCGGGAGAGAGACGTCGCCTCGACGTCCGTCCCGGGGTCACCGGGCTGGCGCAGGTCAGCGGCCGCAACACGACCCCATGGGACGACCGCCTCGCCCTCGACGTGGACTACGTCCGCGGGCTGTCCCTGCGACGCGACCTGTGCCTCCTCGTCGCCACGCTCGCCCGGGTGACGCGGCGTTCCGGCGTGGTCGTCGACGCCGAATCGATCATGCAGAACCTGGACGACGAACGTCGCGATCGCGAGGCTCGCTCGTGAGCGTCGAGGTCCGGCCTGCCGTGCTCGCCGACGTTCCTCTGCTCGCCGACCTGACCGCACGGTCGTTCGATGAGTCGCTGCACCCCTACCTCACGGTCGCGCAGGCGGGGGCGGCTCGATTCCTGGCGTTGGTCGTCACGCATCCGCACCTCCACCCCGGGCGCGAGTTGCTCGTCGCCGTCTCCGAGGAGGCGGTGGTCGGCTACGCAGACCTCCGCACCTCCCCCGAGGGCGACGCGTTCCTCAGCTACCTCTGCGTCGTCGAAGAGGCCCGCGGGCGCGGCGTCGCGACGGCCTTGCTCGACGCCTTCCGGGCCGAGCGTTCTCCCCGCAGCCTGGCCCTCGACGTCTTCACCTCGAACGGGCCCGCGAATGCTCTCTACGACCGGCTGGGTTTCGGCCGCGGGCCGTTGAGCACCTGGGTCACCCGTCCTCTGCCCGCCGCAGCGAGCGTCCCGGCACCCGTCGAGGCATTCGCCACCCAGCACGCGACCCACGAGGCCTACGGCTTCTCGCAGTTCCGGACGGGCGACCTGCCCGTCGCGGGTGGGATGCGGGCTCCGTCGACCTTCGGGCGCATCGGCGAGACCGTGCTCAAGTGCCTGACTCTCGCGGATTTCGACGACGACGACGTCCTCGCCGCTCTCCGGGCGTCGTTCCCCACCACGACGGAGGCGTTCGTCATCGTCGCCGACGACAGTCGCCCGGCTTCACCCCACCGCGTCGTCGTCACGAGTGAACGACGCACCCTCGACACCCGGCAGGACGCCACACGAACCAGGAGGCACGGCAGTGCAGCGTGACATCACCAAGAAGGCCCTCGAACGCAGCACCTACGAGCGGCCGGCGTTCTTCTACTCGTCGGCCCGCGAGGGCATGCTCGACCTGCTGAGGAACGTCCTGCAACCGGGCCGTGCCGTGGCCCTCCCGGCCTTCATCGGCTGGTCGCCGAACGAAGGCAGCGGCGTCTTCGACCCCGTCGAGGAGTCCGGCGTCGAGCGCCGCTTCTACGACCTGAACAGCGATCTCACGGTCGACCTCGCCTCGCTCGGGCAGACCTTGGCCGCGGGCCACGTCGGCGTGCTCGTGGTCATCCACTACTTCGGCCGCACCGATCCCGCCTGGCAGGAGGTCCGCCGCCTCGCCACAGAGCACGACGTGTTCCTCGTCGAGGATTTGGCGCACGGCTGGTTCTCCGCCCTCGGCAGCGGCGCCTCAGGCACCTACGGTGAGGCGCAGCTCTACTCGCTGCACAAGATGTTGCCGCTGGCGGACGGCGGCATGGTGACTTACCGCTCGCCCGGACTCGTGAGTGGCCAGGCCTCCACCGACCACGCCCTTCCGGGCCGCGTGCTCAGCTATGACACCGAGGCCATCTCTGCCCATCGCCGCCTCGTCTTCGAGCGCACCGGTGCCGCCCTGGCCGAGCTCGCCCGGGATGACGACCGCTTCGCGCTGATGTGGCCGGACATGGGTGACGACGTCCCGCAGACCCTGCCTGTGCGCATCACCGGTGCCGATCGGGACCACGTCTACCGCTACATGAACGAGCACGGCGTCGGCATGGTCAGCCTGTACCACACGCTGATCCCCCAACTCCCGGCGGGCTTCGACGAGGTCCGGTCGATCTCGCGTCAGATCATCAATTTCCCTGTCCACCAGGACGTCGACCCCGCCCGTGTCGACGGGATCGTCGCCCTGTTCCGGGAGGCGCTGGACGCCGCCGCGACCGCCTCCTCCCCTTCGTCCGACGCCACCGCAGAGAGGCACGCATGAGCATCACCGACACGAACGACTACGAGGGTCGCACCGTCCTGATCACGGGAGGCACCGGTTCGTTCGGACGGACGGTCGCACAGAAGCTGCTGTCCTCGGGTGTCGCGCAGGTCCGCATCCTCAGCCGTGACGAGGCCAAGCAGGACCAGATGAGGCACGACCTGGGAGACGGACGCGCGCGGTTCTACGTCGGCGACGTGCGCGACTACCTCAGCGTCGAACGCGCTGCGCGAGACGTCGACTACGTCTTCCACGCGGCGGCCCTCAAGCAGGTACCCTCGTGCGAGTTCTTCCCGATCGAGGCCGTGAAGACGAACGTCCTCGGCAGCGAGAACGTGGTTCGCGCGAGCGAGGAGGCGGGTGTGTCATCCCTCGTCTGTCTCAGCACCGACAAGGCCGTCTACCCGGTCAATGCCATGGGCATGAGCAAGGCGATGATGGAGAAGGTGGCGCAGTCCCACGGGCTGAACAACCCGAACGCCGTCACCACCGTGTCGTGCGTGCGGTACGGCAACGTCATGTACTCACGGGGTTCGGTCATCCCTCTCTTCATCTCGCAGCTCAAGGCCGGCAAGGATCTCACCGTGACCGACCCCGCCATGACGCGGTTCATGATGTCGCTGCCGTCGTCGGTCGACCTCGTCGAGCACGCGTTCCGCAACGCCCGTCAGGGCGACCTGTTCATCAGGAAGGCCGCGGCCTGCACGATGGGCGACCTCGCCCAGGCGGTGATCAACGTGTTCCGCAGCGACCGACGGGTGACCGTGATCGGCACCCGCCACGCCGAGAAGGTGTCCGAGGCACTGGCGAACCGCGAAGAGCTCTCCCGGGCCGAGGACATGGGCGATTACTTCCGCATCTCCGCCGACAAACGTGACCTCAACTACAGCGCCTTCTTCGAGGAGGGCGATCCGCAGCAGGTCGAGTTCACCGACTACGACTCCCACACCGTCGACCGGATGACCGTGGCCGAGGTCGAGCAGATGCTCTTGTCGCTGCCCGAGGTGCGTTCGGAGCTCGCCTTGGCCGGCATCGGGGCGCCGGAACGGTCCGCATGAAGATCGCGATGACCGGGGCGGGCGGGTTCGTCGGCTGGCACACCCGGGCTTACCTCCACTCGATCGGCGAACGCGACGTGCACGCGTTCGCGGTCGGTTCGGCCTTCGACGCCAGCGCGGCCGACGTGGCTGTGTCGGGGTCGGACCGGCTGCTGCTGATCGCCGGCGTGAACCGTGGCAGCGACGACGAAGTCCGGGACGGGAACCTGCTCTTCGCCGAGCAGGCCGCAGTGGCCCTCCGAGCCGCCGAGGCCCCACCCCACCTCGTCGTGTTCGCGAGCTCGACCCAGGTCGGCAACGGCTCGGTGTACGGACAGGCGAAGCACGAGGCGTCTGAGGTCGTACGGGTCGCCGCCGAGGCCGTCGGGGCACGCTTCGTCGACCTGCGGCTGCCCAACCTGTTCGGTGAGCACGGGCGCCCCTTCTACAACTCGGTCACGGCGACGTTCTGCCATCTGCTGAGTCGGGGTGAGAGGCCGTCGGTCGAGATCGACAACACGCTGAGTCTGATGCACGTTCAGCACGCGGTAGAGGCTCTGGTGGAGGGCAGCCCGAGCAGCGTCCTCGAGCCGCACGTCACGGTGTCGTCCGTCTCGTCGCTGCTCTCGACCCTCTCGACCTTCGCCGAGGCCTATGGGCGGGGCGACGTACCCGCCTTGAGAAGCGACTTCGAGCGGGACCTGTTCAACACCTACCGATCGTTCGCCTTCGAGGTGTCGACGAGCCTCGACCTCCGGCAGAACGCCGACGATCGGGGTAGCTTCACCGAGGTGATCAGGTCGCACGGCGGCTCGGGCCAGACGTCGTTCTCGACGACGGTGCCGGGCGTCACGCGAGGTCAGCACTACCATCGGCGCAAGATGGAGCGCTTCACGGTGCTGGCCGGCTCGGCCGACATCCGCCTCCGCCGCCTGTTCTCGGACGACGTCGTGACGGTCTCGGTCGACGGTGATCGACCGTGTTCCGTCGACATGCCGACCTTTTGGGCACACTCGATCACCAACACCGGCGACGACGTGCTCTACACGATGTTCTGGTCGAACGAGATCTTCGACCCCGCAGCCCCCGACACCATCCCGGAGACCGTATGACCACCCCCGCTCCTCGACTCAAAGTCGTGACCGTCGTCGGGACGCGCCCCGAGATCATCCGCCTCTCGGCCGTGATCAAGCGCTTGGACGAACACGTCGACCACGTGCTGGTGCACACCGGCCAGAACTACGACTACGAGCTCAACGAGGTGTTCTTCGAAGACCTCGGGCTGCGTCGGCCCGATCACTTCCTCGAAGCCGACACGTCCTCGCTCGGAGCCGTGCTGGGCAGCATCCTCGTGTCGATCGAGAAGGTGCTCGTCGACGAGCGACCCGATGCCTTCCTGGTGCTCGGTGACACGAACAGCAGCATCTCGGCGGTCATCGCCAAGCGCCTGAAGATCCCGGTCTTCCACATGGAGGCCGGCAACCGTTCGTTCGATGAGAACGTGCCCGAAGAGACGAACCGGCGCCTCGTCGACCACGTGGCCGACTACAACCTCGTCTACACCGAGCACGCCCGCCGCAACTTGCTGGCCGAGGGACTACACCCGTCCCGCATCATGCTCACTGGATCCCCGATGGCAGAAGTCATCGATCAGAATCTCAGCCTCATCGATGGCAACGACGTGCTAGCGCGAGAAGGCCTCCAGGCGCAGGGGTACATCCTGGTCAGCCTTCATCGTGAAGAGAACGTCGACGACGCACACCGTCTGACGGAGGCGCTCGTGGCGATGCGCACCCTGGGCGAGATCCACGGCGCACGAGTCTTGGTCTCGACACATCCTCGGACGCGGAAGCGACTCGATGAACTCCCCGCCATGCTGACCGAGGGGTTGCAGTTCCACATCCCGTTCGGATTCCATGACTTCCTCACGCTGCAGCTGCACGCGTTGATCGTGCTGTCCGATAGCGGAACCATCAGTGAGGAGTCCAGCCTCTTGGGTTTCCCTGCTGTCACGCTCCGAGACGACATAGAGAGACCGGAGGCCCTCGACACTGGTCACATCATCACGAGTGGGGTGACCACCGACGCGATCTTGGACAGCGTGCGAATCGCACTTGACACTTTCCCGGCCCGCGGCTCGTCGGTCCTTCCCGCGGGCTACGAGATACGCGACACGTCCCTTCGGGTCCTCTCGTTCCTGCGATCGAAGGTGCACGGTCACCACGCTCGTCTCGGCATCCGCAGGACGAACTGACATGGGTGCCAGGGTCCACCTTGTAAACCTCGTCTCCGCCGTTCTTCCTCAGACCCGGTGGTTCTCGACGAGGCGGCGTCTCTATCAGTGGGCCGGGGCAGATCTCGCGCCAGGCGTGCGGATCAACGGGGGGGTTGTTCTCCAAGGTTCGAACGTAACTATCGGCGAAGGCACTTGGGTCGGAAGGCGCACCGAAATCGTCCCCGGCAGTCACGCAAAGGTGACGATCGGAGTCAGATGTGACGTCTCGCAAGACGTACTCTTCGTGACGGGAACGCATGAGATCGGCACGTCCACTCGCCGTGCCGGACCGGGCCGAAGCGACCCGATCACGGTGGGAGACGGATGCTGGATCGGGGCTCGGGCCACTCTGCTGGGTGGAACGACTTTGGGAAACGGCGTCGTCGTCGGTGCCGGTGCCGTGGTCATGGGAACTTTCCCGGATGACGTCCTGATCGTGGGCACGCCGGCACGCGTGGTCAGGGAACTATGAGTCTCGGCTCCATGAAGGAGCGCACGGCCGCGCTTGGGGGCGCAGGTGCGGCTGTAGCAGCGGCTCGAATTGTCAGCCTCCTTGCCGCAGCCGTGCAACTTCCGATCCTGACTCGAGCCCTTCCCCCCGGCGAATACGGCACCATCGCCGTCGCCATGTCCATCGCTGCGTATTTCGCGCTCGTCACGGCGGAACCTGCCACTTTGGCTTTCCAGCGTCATCCCGGGTCATATGGGCAAAGAGGTAATTACGCTCATGCACTATCTAAAATACTGCCAACGGTCGCCATAGGTGGTGTGACCGTGGTGGTTATCGGACTGCTCTCGGGCGGAGCGGAGTCGGCAATAGGGGTGGCGACGTGGGGCCTGAGCCTCGCCCTGGCAAGGTACACAGCCACGGCCTGGCTGATGTGGCACAGAAGTTGGTCGTATGCCCTGAACCTGATGGCAAGCACCGTTGCCAGGACGGCGATGCTTGTTGGTCTCGTCGTCTCCGGCGTGACCGGTCCGGTCGCCCTTATCATGGCTGGTGCTGTGTCAGCCGCTGTGAGCCTCATCCTCGCTCCGCGAGCCTCCATACGTCGCCAAGACATGCCCACGCAGCCTTGGCCACGGAGCCTGGGCTATCTCCTCGCCGCCGCGAGTCTGGGCGTAACGGTCCTTGGCAGCGCTAACGTCATCCTGCTTGAGCACAAAGTGGGCCCTGCGCCGACCGCATCTTTCGCAGCCATGTCGCAGCTTGCCTTACTTACATCTGGCGCCGTGGCGAGTACTGTGCTCACGGTCATCTATCCTTCTCTGCGCCGACAATGGGACGCAGGGGAACAGGAGCGTGTGCTCAAGTCCGTGCGGGTTACACAGCTCCTTATGGTCACGATTGCTGGGGCAAGCGTGGCTGCCTTCACCGTCTTCGACGGTGCCATCGCCGGCTTGATCGTGGAACCATCGCTAGTCGATGTCCCTACCTTGTGCGTTTTGCTCATCGCGACGACGATAGGGGCCATAGGCCAGACCGCAGGATGGTTGCTGCAGTTCCGTCTCGAACCCCGGAAGTTGGCCACGCGAACGGCTATCGCTAGCGTCGTGGCTCTAGCTCTGCTGATCGCGTCGATCTGGACGGTGCCCACGGACCCAGCCCGCATTACAGCCATCGCGACAGCAATCGGCTTCACCCTCTACGCGAGCATGTTGCGTGGTCGGGCGGTTGTGAGGGAACCCACAGTCACCATTCTCGTAATTGCCTTGATGGGTATGGCCCTGGCGGTCCTGTTCCTTCCGGTGACGGCGATTGCTGGCGCGGCTGCGGCTGTGTCCCTTGTTGCCTTAATCGCGCTCGGCCTGCAAAAGAGGAAGAAGTCATGACGAGCGATGAAACCTTCGTTTTTTGGCAGAACGCAAAGTCAATTCATCAAGCACCACTTATCCGAGCGCTTTCCGAGAGTGGTTCACGGGTGGTTGTCGTGGCACAGCAGGAGCTGAGCGACGGTCGCGAGGCTATGGGGTGGGACACGATGGACTACGGCGCGGCGGATCTGATCACGTCACCGCGACCTGACGAGCTCGACCAAATCGTCGGCGCTCAGGGGGGGCCTGAAACACACCACGTCTTTTCAGGCCTCGACGTGTATCCCATGGTCAAGGCCGCCCGCCGCCTGGTTTCGAATGAAACGCACGGACACATCTTCATGACTACCGAATCATGGGACCCGCGAGGTGCGGCTGGTGCCTTACGGTCCCTCAGATATCGCCATCGTGCGAAATACCTCAAAGGTGTTGACACGCTCCTCACGATCGGCGTCCATGCCCGAACTCAATTCACCGGCATCCTGCCTCGTGGCGTCCGGAGGGCTGACTTCGGCTACTTCGTCGATGAGCCAAGTGAAGATGTAGGTACCGCGCCACGAACAGTCTCCCCAGAATTCGAGTTCCTCTTCGTCGGCACGATGTCGCGTCTCAAGCAAGTCGACGTGCTCGTGGACAATCTTCGAGGCCTGCCCAGACGGGACTGGCGAGCCACATTCATTGGAGATGGCCCCTTAGCGGATGACGTTCGGCTGGCACAAACGGCTCTACCGGACAACATACGAGTTCTGGGAAGCTCATCGAACGCATTCGTCCGGTCTGTGATGGCATCCGCGGACGTATTAATCCTGCCCAGTGCATACGATGGCTGGGGGGCAGTGGTCAGCGAAGCCCTCATGACTGGTACCCGAGTCCTGGTCAGTGATAGAGCGGGATCTGCTGACCTCATCACGATTCCTCTGGCCGGCAGCAAGTTCGACGCTGGCTCAAATTCCGCAATCAAGGCCGCGCTTGTGAAGGCTTTGCAGCAAGGGAAACAAGAGCAAGAGGAACGCGAACGACTTGCCAAGTGGTCGGCCGCTCACCTATCACCTCACGCCGCAGCGGATTACCTGAAAGAGCTTGTTCGAGAGCCGCATAAGGCGGTCGCCGCACCTTGGCGTGAGAACGAAAACGGAGGCCTTCAAGCCACCAAAGAGGAGCGGCGATGACGTCGACCGTGCTCAGACGAGCGCGATTCACTCAAGGTTTCGCGATCGTGGGTGGGGCGAGCCTCGTCGCATTCGCCACATGGGCAGTCACCACCGGCCCAAGAATTTTGGGCCTTCTTGCCGTCGGCGCCTTCGCCCTGATCGTCATTTTTGCGGCCAAACCAGCTTGGCGTAGGCCATCGTGTTACGCCTCAGCGATACTACTCGTAATATTTTCTGCGACGACAGCAGTCACGGCGGGAGAGCTGGGCGCCATTCTGTCCGTCGCGACCAGAATCCTTGGATTTGTCATCCTGATAGGACTCTCGGCCCTGCGTAGTCCAGTAAGGCCTGCGCCCAAGCGTCTCTCGGACCATGGACGCTGGCACATTTCCCTCACTGCGTTCCTCGCGGTCTATCTTCTCGTTGCAGCAGGCTTGCACGGCCAATTCGTGCTGCTGATCCTCTACGGTATCGGTCTCGTCTTACTCCTCGTGACTGCCCATTTCCTGCAGCGCGATGACGACCCAGCTCTCGCAAAGGGCATTCTGATCGCACTCGTCATGCTGATGATCTCGTCCGTGCTGCTCGGTCTCGTCGTGCCGTCTCTTGGCACTGAAATGGGACGCCTTCGGGGTGTTCTTGAAAACGCCAACTCGCTCGGATTCTTCGCTTTCATCTTGGGAATCTCAGCGCTAACCCTCACGAAGTCCAAGTACACACGAGTCGTGTCGCTATCGCTGACGGCCGTGGTGCTCGTCTGGACGGCGAGTCGAGCGAGCACCCTAGCGCTGGCGATCGTCGTCTTGCTCCTACTCTTTCGAGGAGGCCTCCTCCGGGTCGTCTTCTTCTTCGCTATGGCGGCTGCAGTTGCGGCGGTCGTGTGGGCGCTTCAGCCGACACTCTTCGACCCTCTCCAGGGACTCCTCCGTCTCAACGATTCGAGGTCAGGTTCAACCGAAGTCGCAGTGAACGCCTTTGTCAGTAGTCCCTTGATCGGGATCGGTCTCGGCAACGAGGAAGCCATCATCGCAAGTAGCCCATTCCGAGCCCTGGCGCAGGCCGGCATTTTTGGTCTCGCCGCAGTCGTTGGCATGTGGGCGTCAGTTCTAATTGCGGGCACCAGAAGGGCCTTTGCGCTGGGCTCATTTGCATTGGCCGCAGTCGTTCATAGTGTTTTTGAAGGTTGGCTCCTCTCGCCTGTCAGCCCCTTCCTCGGAATCTTCGTCATCACATGGATCGCAATCGACCGAGGCGACGTGGTGCGGAACACTGCACAAAAGAGAGACTTTGGTCACCTCGCTGGACGGAAGGACTCTCGGCTCGGCGCATGACGGTAAAGCTTTGGCTCACCGGCACCCGCACGCTGACTCCTAGCGTGTAGCGACGGGCAGAACGAGCCTCAGGGCCTTCTTCAGATGGCCCGCATGGCGACGTGTTTCTAGACCAGCTCAGCTGGTCGATGAACGTTGCAAGAGTTCGAAGACGTGAGGCCGTGACTGACGTCCTCTCCACTCGTCGTAGGCGTCAGCTGCCAGATATCTACGCTGAGCACGGCCCTCAGCGTTGAGAGTGGCGTAATCCAGCAGGGCGGTTCGCCAATTTTCTGCTGTCCGTTCGTCGACGACCACGCCGCCACCACTCCGAAGCACACGAGTCCAGGGCGTCCTATCCGAACAGATGACGGGGCAAGCGACCGACAGGGCTTCGGCGATGACATGCCCGAAATTTTCTCCAGCTGTCGGCATCACGAGAGCGTCATGCCCTGCGAGCAGTTCACGAACCCGGTCGTGCGGCACAGCGTCGTGAAAACGAACGGTCACGTTCTCATTCAGGCTCCTGACAACTGACTTGCAACGATCTACGTAAGCTTCGTCCTCTGCGGGGCCGTAAACATCAAGGTCAATGGGACTCGAAGCATCCGCGAGCCCCTCCAGGACGAGGTGCAACCCCTTGTGGTCTACCAACCTACCCAGACTCACGAGCGAGAGGGGGCGTTCCCCGGCCGCCGCATCGATGACGCTTCGGTCGCTCAAAGCGGGAAGTAGCGTGTCGTTCTCCCTTACGACGACCTGGGTTCCCTCGCCCCAGACATGTTCGATGTCCGCTTTTTCCGCGACGGAGGATGCGTGCCAGACAACGCCACGGTGGAGGCCGAGAGCTCGGTAGAGAGCTATGAACAGCTTCTTCTTCCTCGACTTTGAGGCATAAGCGGCGGCACCGAATTCACCCCTGGGAGCAAGAAGCACTCGCTTTGCGCGTAGGTATCCGATTCGTCTCAAGAGTTGTGGGGCGATGGATAATGCAAAGTCGAAGAATGAGTTCACGTAGATCATTTCGGGCCTGTGCTGACGGGCTGACGCCATGGCCGCAGCGAAGCTACGCAATCGTGAAACGGATACGTAACGCACGCTCACGCCGTCACGCTGCGTCCACACGTCGGCCTCTACCGGCAACGGGGGCGCGGACCCTTCATCATCGTCCCGCGTGATGACCCGCACGTCGTATTCGGACGGCACAGTTCGGGCCAACGCTTCGAGGGTGCGAATTGGTCCCCCTCCCCGGAAAGCCGGCGGATAGCGCGTAGCGAAAACAACGACAGACGAAGGCATAGATCGAGTGTGACTCACTCCTCCCCAGAGAGAGGAGTGGGCGCGCCAGCCGAAGGCCCCTGGCACCCCACCGCTCCCTGTCGTTGCCAGACCGTGCTCAGCCGACACACCGTGGGTGAGACCCGGTCCAGCCGACAACGACGACTTCCGTCATTCGAGCAGACCCTTGAGATGAGCACGACCTCTAGAGCTGCACAACTCCGGGCTGCCGCAGGACGTTGCGCGTGTCGAAGATGGGGGTCGACGTGTCCGCTAGGACGTGCAGAGGCAGCTCCGGGTGTTGGGTCAGCACAATGATCACGTCGGCGGATGCTGCAGAATCCGCCGTTAGTTCAGCTCTTCGCACATCCATCGGCCATCGGTGTTCTTCAACGTGGTCATCCACAGCGGTGATCTCGGCCCCCATGGCCTGGAGGAGATCGACAATGCGGAGAGACGGTGCCTCCCGGATGTCCCCGGTGCCCGACTTGTACGCAAGTCCGACAAGGAGGACCTGACTGCCTCGGACGGACTTGGTCTGATCGTTCAGCATGGTCATCACACGTTGGACGACGTGGTCTGGCATGTGATCGTTCACGTCATTTGCGAGCTCGACGAATCGAAAGCTCTTGCCGAGTTGCTTGCGCACCTGCCACGACAGGTAGCTCGGGTCGACCGGCAAGCAGTGGCCGCCCACGCCTGGCCCTGGGGTGAACTTCATGAAGCCGAAGGGCTTTGACGAAGCTGCCTCGATGCTCTCCCAGACATCGACGCCCAGTTGGTGCGCGAAGATGGCGAGCTCGTTGACCAACGCGATGTTGACGTGGCGGAACGTATTCTCGAGAAGTTTCGTGAGTTCGGCTTCTCTGGTGCCTGACACGGGCACGGTGGTGTCGACCATTTGCTCGTAGAAGCCTTGAACCTTCAACAGAGAGGCGGCGTTCATCCCCGACACGACCTTGGGCGTCTCACGGAAGCCCCAGGTCTTGTTACCCGGGTCGATGCGCTCAGGGCTGTAACCCACGAAGAAGTCCACGCCAGCAACAAGACCCGATCCTGCCTCGAGGATGGGTACGAGCAATTCGTCGGTGGTACCCGGATACGTCGTGGACTCGAGAACGACCGTCGCCCCGCTTCGCACGTACCGCGCCAAGGATGCAGCAGACTGCTCAATGAAACTCAGGTCGGGCAGTGAGTCCCGCAGAGGGGTCGGCACCGTGATGACCGCTACATCGAATCCCACGGCGTGGGCATAATCCATCGTCGCGAGGTACCGACCGCTATTCGTCGCGTGAGCGAGTGTGTCGTCGCTGATGTCGTCGACGTAAGACGTCCTAGCCTGCAACAGTCCAATGCGGTTGCTATCGAGGTCGATGCCGACGACATCATGCCCCACCTCGACGGCTCTCATAGCGACGGGCAGTCCGACATAACCCTGGCCAACGATGACGGTCTTCATGTAACGGCTCTCTGTAGAGGCGACTGCGCGAGCGCCGTCAGGTGCAGTGTGCGGCGGTAAGCCTGGAAAGGGCGGAGACTATTGCGAGATAGGCAGGGTGTTGAGCGAGTCGTTCGCCAACGCCGCCTTGACCGCATCGACACCCGTCTGGTCCACGTTGACGATCGACTGGCCGCCGATCGAACCGGTACCAGCCGTCGGAATCGTGAAGAAGTGCATCTTCGAGCCGTCGATCGATCGGAGGCTGACACCGAGCGAGGCGATGGTCCCGACATCGAACTCTTTATCGACGGTCAAGTACGGCGACATCGCCGTGACGAAGGCCGAGATCTTGCCCGGGTCGGTCAAGGTCGACCTACTGAGGATCGTGTTAGCCAAACCTTTGACGAAGGCCTGCTGGTTCTTCACTCGAGTGAAGTCTGCATCGGCGAATGCGTGACGTTCGCGAACAAAAGCCAACGCTGCGTCGCCTTCCAACTTGTTGAGACCTGCCACGTAGGAATACGGGCCCGTCGAGAACGCCTGCGGCGAGAACACGTCCACCCCGCCCAGGGCCGTCGTCATGCCCTTGAAACCCTCGAAGTCGATGATGGCGACGTGGTCGATGCGGACGCCGAGCAGCTGCTCGACGGTCTGGACGGTCAGGGGCGAGCCGCCGTAGGCGAAGGCCGCGTTGATCTTGTTCGAGCCGTGGCCGGGGATCGGCACGTAGAGGTCACGCATGATCGACATCACGTAGACGTTCTCGCGGTCGGCGTCGACGTGTACCAGCATCATCGAGTCGGTCCGCTGGTCCGACGACGAGGCATCGTCGATGGTCGTCGCATCGGCCCGCGAGTCCGAACCCATCAACAGGATGTTCATCGCCCCGTCGGGGGCCGGCGCGGGCCGAGTGGACTCTTCGGGGAACGCCTGCTCGATCTTCGTCGCGTTGTCGTTGAACGAGTTCGCCAGCCGCGACGCGTACACGCCACCCACGACCCCGACGATCACGATGACCCCCACCAGCACCGACGCCAGCGTGATCAGAGCGATGACCGGCTTCGATCGACGCCGCCTACGCTTCTTCTGCGGCGTCGGCTCGCCACCGTCGCCCTCGTCCGGCGTCAGCGTGAAGATGTCGCTCATGCGGCTCGCTCCCCTAGCACTCGGTCACGGATCTCGGCCACAGCGCACCTGACTATAACAAGGAGCCGACGATTCCTCGCCGGACTCCCCCGCGCCGGACGACGGCCTCCCTCACCCGACCAGCTCGTTCGCGGTACGCAACACCCGTTGCGCGACGAACTCCTCCCCCACTCCCGCCACGTCGGACGTCACCGTGAACACGGCCGTCTCGCCGGGCAGCAGGGTCACGAGCATCTCGTCCACCGTCGCTGCGGGGTCGACCTTGTCGACGAGCAGCGTCAGGTCGCGCACGAGCGAACCCGCCGTCACCTCGACTCGGTAGCCCGCGCCCGACCCTTCGCCCATCACCGTCACCGACGTCGACAGCGACGCCGCGGCGAGCGCCGAGTCCCGCGGCTCGACCGGGAACCACAGCCCGTGCGTCACCCCGTCCACCGAGGCCACGAGCAGCTCCGACTCGGGCGTCCCGAACTCCGCCACCGTCGAGGGCACCGGCACGGTCACCGTGTCGCGAGCCGCCGCCGTGAGCGACACCTGCTCCGAGGCGAGGACGCGACCGTCGTACGCGACGCGCCGCAGCGTGAGCGGGCCGACCAGCGCCTCCTCGGTGTCGTTGACCACCACGGCCGCGAGGCCGCCGTCACGCGGCTGGATCGTCACCAGCCGGTCGGCGAAGGCGTGCCGCATCGCGTAGAGCAGCGGCTTGCGCTGCCCGTCGCCGTCGACCGCGGCCCACGACGTCACCGGCCAGCAGTCGTTGATCTGCCACACCACGGCCCCCATGCACCGCGGAACGTGCGACCGGAAGTGCTCGAGCGCCACCTGCACCGCGTTCGCCTGGTTCAGCTGCATCGCCCAGTGCCACGCCTCGATCTCGTCGGGCAGCCGGTAGTGCGCCAGCAGCCCGTCGGTCAGCTTGTCGTTGCCCTGCATCGCCTTCTGGTGCACGATCATGCCCGGCGACTCGGGGGTCAGCGGCTCGTCGTGGATCGCCCGTGTCATCGCCGACCAGGTCGGCGGCCCCTGCCAGCCGAACTCGGCCACGAACCGCGGCACCACGTCGCGGTAGGTCGGGTAGTCGGTGCGGTTCCACTGCTCCCACAGGTGCACCGACCCGTGGTCGGGGTCGCTCTGCGCCACGTCCAGGCTGCCCGACCAGGGGCTGCCCGCCGCGTAGGGACGCCCAGGGTCGAGCTCGTCCACCAGCGCCGGCAGCAGGTCGAGGTAGTAGCCCAGCCCCCAGGTCGCCCCGTCGAGCCGACGCTCCCAGCCCCACTCGTCGTGACCCCAGATGTTCTCGTTGTTGCCCGTCCAGAGCACCAGGCTCGGGTGCGTCATCAGCCGTGTCACGTTGTCGCGCACCTCGGCCTCGACCTCGCCGCGCAGCGGGTCCTCTTCTGCGTAGGCCGCACAGGCGAACAGGAAGTCCTGCCAGGTGAGCATGCCCCGCTCGTCGCACAGCTCGTAGAAGTCGTCGGACTCGAAGATGCCGCCACCCCACACCCGCAGCAGGTTCACGTTGCCGAACTCGGCCTGCTCGATGCGCTCCCGGTAGCGGTCACGCCCGATGCGGTGCGGGAACGCGTCGTCGGGAATCCAGTTCGCCCCCTTGATCCACAGCGGCTCACCGTTCACCACGACCCTGAAGCTCGTGCCGACCTCGTCGGGGTCGACCTGCACCTCGACCGTGCGGAACCCGATCCGCGACGACCACTCGTCGAGCACCGGGCCTGCCGAGTCCTCGCCGGTCGGCGCTTCGGCGCCCGGCGCGTCGACAGCCGAGGAGGCGCGGGTCGCGTCGACCCCGTCGCCGTCACCCCCCGAGGAGGCGCGGCTCGCGTCCCCGCCCGCTCCCCCGGTCACCGAGACCCTCACGTCGTAGAGAGGCTGCCCGCCGTGACCCCTCGGCCACCACAGCTCGGGGTCGTCGACGACCACCTGCAGGACCGCGGAGTCCGCGCCCGGCTCGACCCGCGCCTCCTGCGTGACGTCGCCGACGGTAGCCCGGACCGTCACCGGCCCGTCCGTGCCCCCGACGCCGGGCTCGGAGCCGGCCCCGGCCGACGCGACGGCACGCTCGAGGTCGACGTGCACGTCGACGACGCCCCGCGTCCCGTCGACCGTGACGACCGGTCGCACGGCCGCCAGCCGCACCGACGACCACGACTCGAGCGTCACGGGCTTCCAGATGCCCGAGGTCGCCGTGTCGAGGCCCCAGTCCCAGCCGAAGCTGCACGCCATCTTGCGGATCGCGTTGTAGGGGTGGTGGTTCACGTGCGGTCGGTAGCCGAGCGCCAGGCTCTGCGCGTCGGCGTAGGCCACCGGCGAGCCGAACCGCACCTCGAGGTCGTTCGCCCCCTCGCGCAGGAGGCCGTCGACCCCGACCCGGTAGGTGCGGTGCTGGTTGCGCGTCTCGGCCACCACCTCGCCGTTGAGCAGCACGGTGGCGACCGTGTCGAGGCCGGCGAAGACCAGCTCGTGGCGGTCGTGCCCGTCGGGCTGCCAGTCGAAGGTCGACGTGTACGACCAGTCGGCCTGCCCGATCCAGGCGAGCAGGTGCTCGTTCGCGTCGAGGTACGGGTCGACGATCAGGTCTGCCGCCAGCAGGTCGGTGTGCACCGTGCCCGGGACGGTGGCGGGCACGTCGACGGCCGCGATCTCGGGAGGCACGGGGCCGGCGGTGCTGCGCAGGCTCCAGCCGGTGTGCAGGGTGCGGGCGGTGCGCTGCGTCGCTCGGGCCGGGGTGGTGATGGTCTCGGTGGTGGTCTCGGTGGTGGTCTCGGTGGTGCTCATGTCGCTCCCAGCGATCGAGGGTGTGGCGTGGAGTCGGGCGAGGGTCAGGTGCGGGCGGCGCGTCGCTCGGCGATGCGCTTCTCGGGATCGGGCGCGGCCTCGGCGAGCTGCTGCGTGTACGGGTGCTGCGGGTTCAGGATGACGTCGTCGGGCGTTCCCCGCTCGACCACCTGTCCCTTGTACATCACGAGGATCTCGTCCGAGAAGTGTCGGGCCGTCGCCAGGTCGTGGGTGATGTAGAGCACGCCGAGGTCCTCCTGCCGCTGCAGCTCGGCCAGCAGGTTGAGCACCCCGAGCCGGATCGACACGTCGAGCATCGACACGGGCTCGTCCGCGATCAGGATGCGCGGCTCGGGCGCCAGGGCCCGCGCGATCGCCACGCGCTGCCGCTGCCCGCCCGACAGCTCGTGCGGTCGACGCGCCGCGACGTCGGCGGCCGGGCCGAGCTGGACCCGCCCGAGCAGCTCGCGCACCTTCTCGTCGACCGTCGAACGGGTCGCCTTGCCGTGCAGCAGCAGCGGCCGCGCCAGGTGGTGCCCGATCGAGTGGAACGGGTTGAGCGAGGCGAACGGGTCCTGGAAGACCATCTGCACGTCGCTGCGGTAGCGCCGCAGCGCCTCGCCGTGTCGGGGCGCGACGGCGCCGTCGAGCACGATCGACCCGCTCGTCGGCCGTTCGAGCTGCAGCAGCATCTTGGCGATCGTCGACTTGCCGCTGCCGCTCTCACCGACCAGGGCGACCGTCTTGCCGGCCTCGAGCGTGAAGCTGACGTCGTTCACCGCGCGGAGGCGACCCTTCTCACCCCGGCCCCCGCGCACCCGGTAGTCCTTGACGACGTTGCGGAACTCGAGCGTGCTCACGCCGCGCCTCCTGTGCTCGTGGCGACGGACGTCGCCTGCTCGTGCCCCGAGGAGGCGCGGGTCGCGTCGCCCCCGGCCGTCTCGTCGACCCCGCTGCGGATGAACGCCCCGCGGTCGCCGGTCAGGCTCGGGAACGACCCGAGCAGCTTCTTCGTGTAGTCGTGCTGCGGGTTCGTGTAGAGCTCGGTGGACTCGCCGATCTCGACGATCTCGCCCGCGCGCATCACCGCGATGCGGTCGCTGATCTCGAGCAGCAGCGGCAGGTCGTGCGTGATGAAGATGACCGCGAAGCCCAGCTCGTCGCGCAACCGCTTGATCTCGCGCAGGATCTCTCGCTGCACCACGACGTCGAGGGCCGTCGTCGGCTCGTCCATGATCATCATCTGCGGGCCGAGGGCGAGCGCCATCGCGATCATCACGCGCTGGCGCATGCCGCCCGACAGCTCGTGCGGGTACGACTTCAACCGACTGCGGTCGACCCCGACGGTCTCGAGCAGCTTGCCCGCCCGCTCGACGCGGTCGGCCTTCTTCCAGTAGGGCCGATGCGTCTTGAAGACGTCCTCGAGCTGCGCCTGGATCGTCGTCACCGGGTTGAGCGCGTTCATCGCCCCCTGGAACACCATCGACAACTTGTCCCAGCGGAACGCCCGCAGCGCCTTGTCGTCGAGCTCGGGCAGCAGGATGTCGGCCCCCTCGGCGTCGTGGAAGACCACCCGCCCGCCGGTGATGACGGCCGGCGACTTGAGCAGCCGGTTGATGCCGTAGGCGAGCGTCGTCTTGCCGCAGCCCGACTCCCCCGCCAGGCCGAGGATCTCGCCACGGGCCAGCTCGAAGCTGACGTTCTTGACGGCGTGCACGGGGTGCTCGACGGCGTAGTCGACGCTGAAGTCCTCGACGGTCAGGACGGTGCTCATGCGGTGGCCCCCTCGGTGGTGCCGGCGGCGGCCTCGGCCCGCGCCAGTCGCTTGCGGTCGGCCCGGCTGACGCCGGCCCGGGTCTGGTCGCGCAGCTTCGGGTTGATGATCTCGTCGATGGCGAAGTTCATCAGCGACAACGCGCAGCCGAGCAGGGCGATCATCAGCCCCGGCGGCACGAACCACCACCAGGCGCCGAGTCGCAGCGCGAGGCCGTTCTGGGCGAAGTACAGCATCGAGCCCCAGGTGAACTGCCCCGAGACGCCGAGCCCCAGGAACGACAGGCCCGCCTCGGCGAGGATCGCGAAGATCACCGCGAACAGGAACTGGCTCGCGAGCACCGGCAGCACGTTGGGCAGGATCTCGACGGCGACGATGCGCCAGGTCTTCTCGCCCGACACCCGCGATGCCGCGACGTAGTCACGCGACCGCAGGCTCAGGGTGATGGCGCGCAGCACCCGGGCGCTGGCCGCCCAGCTCGTGATGACGATCACGAAGGCGATCACCACGAGGCCCTTCTGCGGCACGTAGCTCGAGACGATGATCGCGAGCGGCAGCCCGGGGATGACCAGCACGACGTTCGAGAACAGCGAGAACGCCTCGTCGACGAACCCGCCGACGTAGGTGCCGATCACGCCGAAGACGATGGCGAGCGCCATCGCGACGACGCCGACCAGCACCCCGATCAGCAGCGAGCCGCGGGTGGCGTAGGCGAGCTGGGCGAAGACGTCCTGCCCGGTCTGGGTGGTGCCGAGCAGGTGGTCGCCGCTCGGCCCGCTGAGCCCGACGTCGCTGATCGCCTGCGGGTTCTGCACGACGAACGGGAAGATCAGGCCGAACAGGGCGATGGCGGCGATCATGCCCGCCCCCACCCAGAGCTTGGGCGTCACGTGCGGGAAGACCCGCTTCAGGCCCTTCCGGCCGGTGCCCGCGCCGCTGTCGCCGGTGGGCGAGTTCGGGTCGGCGAGCTGGCCGAGGTCGATCGTGGACATGCTCGTCGTCCTAACGCTTGGCGCGCGTGCGCGGGTCGATGAAGCCGTACATCAGGTCGACGATGAAGTTCGTCCCCAGCACGGCGAGGGTGATGACCAGGAAGATGCCCTGCATCAGCGCGTAGTCGTTGTTCTGCGTCGCCGTGAACAGCGCGTTGCCGATGCCCGGGTACGAGAACACCTGCTCGGTGACGATCGACCCCGAGACGACGAACCCGAGTGAGATCGCGAAGCCCGCGAACTGCGGCAGCACGGCGTTGCGGGCCGCGTACGACTGGCGGATGCGCATCGGCGACAAGCCCTTGGCCTCGGCCGTGACGATGTAGTCCTCGCTGAGGGTCGACACCATCATGTTGCGCATGCCGAGCAGCCAGCCGCCGACCGACGAGATGATGATCGTCAACGCCGGCAGCGTGCCGTAGAGCACCGCGCTCTGCAGGAACGTCGCGTTGAGCCCCGGAGTCGCCTCGTACACGTTGTAGCCGCCCGACAGCGGGAACACCCGCAGGACGCTGCCGAACACGTACAACAGGATGAGCGCGAGCCAGAAGTACGGCACCGCCTGGAACATCGTCGTCACCGGAATGAAGTTGTCCAGCACCGAACCGCGCTTCCACCCGGCGAGGGTCCCGAGCCCCACCCCGAAGACGAACGACAGGATCGTCGCGATGCCGATCAGGGCGATCGTCCACGGGATGGCCTGGCCGATGATGGTCGACACCCCGGCCGGGAAGTACGACACCGAGATGCCGAGGTCCCCCCGGGCCAGGTTGCCGAGGTACTGCACGTACTGCGAGAACAGCGGTTCGTCCGAGTCGGAACCCAGAAGGAGGCGCAGGCTGGTCACGGTCGCCTCGCTGACCGGGCCCTTCTGCTGCATCTTGGCCAGCAGGATGTCCACCGGGTCACCGGGCAGCAAGCGGGGGATGAAGAAGTTCAGCGTCAGCGCCGCGAACAACGCGACCGCGTAGAAGCCGACCTTCTGGGCGACGTACCTCACCCGCGCCTCCTGACCTTCGGGGTTCCGACCACGATCACTTGAGCTTCAGGGCGAGGACGGTCTGGGCGTTGTCCCAGGTCTTCCACGTCGCCGGGAAGTTCTCGGTGTCGTCGTCGCCGGTCGGCCAGCCGGTGACCTTCGAGCTGTTGAACTCGGTCAGCGTCGACTGCAGCAGCACGGGGATGTACGGCATGTCCTTCACGATCTCCTTCTGGATCGTGAAGTACTGCTCGGTCTTCGCCGCGACGTCGTCGGTCTGCTCGGCCGCGACGATCGCCGCGTCGACGGTCGGGTTCGAGTAGCGGGCGAAGTTGTTGATCGCCTGCTCGCCCACCGGCGAGGTCGTCGTCGAGTCGAAGTTGCCGTTGTAGAGGTAGTACGGGTCGGTCGAGGGGCCCTGGCCGAGCGAGTCCATGGTCAGCTGGAACTGCCCGTTGTTGCGGGCGGCCACCCATTCGTTGTACGACTTGGCGCTCTGCGTGATGTCGATGCCGACCGCGCGCAGCTGCTCGGCCAGGGCGTCGATCGCCGCGATGTAGTCCGAGTAGCCCGTGACGACCTGGATCTCGAGCTGCAGCTTCTGCCCGTCCTTGGCGTAGATGCCGTCGGAGCCCTTCGCGTAGCCGGCGGACTGCAACAGCGCGTCGGCGCCCTCGGTGTCGGCCGTCATCGGCGTCTCCTTCTCGACGTCGGGGCTGATGTAGTCGTCGTCACGACCGAGGGTCATGAACGTCGGCGAGATCTGCTTGTTCGTGCCCGAGAAGGCGAGGTCGTTCAGCTGGTCGCGGTTCATCGCCTTGTAGATCGCCTGGCGCACGGCGGGGTCGGTCTGCGGGCCGGTGCAGCCGAGGTCGGCGTTCGAGCAGGTCATCAGCGTGATCTGCTGCAGCGGGGTCGCGACGTAGCTGACGTCGGGGTTGCTGCCGAGCACCTTGTCGGCCTCGGGGATGAAGATGCTCGACCAGTCGAGGTCGCCGCCCACGATCGCGTCGGTCGCCGAGGTGTTGTTCGCCAGGGCGATGTAGCGGATGCTCTTGACCTCGGGCTTGCCCGACTGCCAGTAGTTCGGGTTCGCCTTGTAGACGTAGCTCTGCGGGGTGAAGGTGTCGAGCATGTACGGGCCGGTGCCGATGGGCTTCTCGACCGGGTCGGTCGCGATGTCGGAGAGCTTGGAGAAGACGTGCTCGGGCACGATCGCGGCCTGACCGAGGATGTCCGGGCCCTTGACGAACGACGTGTCGGCGAAGGTGAAGACCACCGTGTCGTCGTCCGTGGCCGCGACGGTGCCCTCGAAGCCGACGCGGTTCAGCTCGGGCTTGTCGAGCATCGTCTGGAACGTGTACGCGACGTCGTCGGCCGTGAAGTCCTCGCCGTCGCTCCACTGCACGCCGGTGCGCAGGTCGACGGTCAGCTCGGTGCCGTCGTCGTTCCACTCGTACTTCTCACCCAGCATCGGCTTGGGGTCGGCACCGGTGAGCACGTTGTAGTAGAAGAGCTGCTCGTAGAGCAGCCCCTGCGAGGTGCTGTCGGCCGTGGCCGAGAACGGGTTGAAGTTGGCCGTCAGGTCACCCGCGGGGCCCGTGTTGGCGGTGATGCCGCCTTCGTCGCCGCCGCTCGAGGCGGTGCAGCCGGTGAGCGCCAGGCCCGCGGCGGTCGCGAGCGCGATCGCGCCGAACCCGGCCCGTCGGCGGTTGGTCATGGAGAGAGGCATCGTCGACCCTTCGTCTGGCCAGGCGTCGTCGCCTGGTCCCGGGGTCTTTCTTAGACGACTTACGTAAGCGAGTCAAGAAAGTCGTGAGGCCGTGTCGGGATCGTGACCCGCGCCTCCTCACGCACCACACCGCGTTTCGTGGACGGCACCTCGACCAGACGCGGTGCGCTGCACGAAACGCGGCGCAGAGGCAGGTGGGCCCGCCCGAGCCGCCGAACGGACGCGGTGCAGTGCACGAGTCCCGGTGCCGAGGAGGCGCGGGCCGGGTCCGGGCACCGGCGCGGGGTCAGCGCGAGATGGCGCGTTGCACGACGAGGGCGGCCGCACCGATCGCGGCCGCGTCGCGCGGGTCCGTCGAGACCTCGACCCGGGTGGCGTGCACGCCTCGCGAGAACGCCGTGCGGGCCAGGGCCTCGACGGCGGCACGGGCGTAGATCGAGCCGGCCACGGCGACACCGGGGCCGCTCAGGACGACGCGGTCGAGGTCGAGCAGGTTGGCGAGCGTGACGACCCCCGCGGCGAGTTGGCCGGCCGCCCGGGTGACCAGGGCGTCGGACGCGACGTGACCGGCGATCGCCGCGCGGGCGAGCAAGTCGAAGTCCCGCGCGACCCCGCCCGACGCCCAGGTCAGGCCGAGGTCGTCGAACGCGGCGGCGTCGCGGTGCGCCCGGGCGACGACGGCCCCCGGCGACGCGGCGAGCTCGAGGCAGCCGCGGTTGCCGCAGTAGCAGGGCTCGCCGTCGAGGTCGATCGAGACGTGGCCGAGCTCGCCGGCGCCCGAACTGGCACCGCGGTGCAGGGCTCCGTCGAGCACGATGCCCGAGCCCACGCCCGTGCCGAGGTACACGCAGGCGAACGTCTCGGAGCGCGGCACCTGGCGGCTCCAGAACTCGCCGAGCGCTGCGGCGGCCGCGTCGTTGTCGACGATCACGGGCAGGCCGAGACGCAGGGCCAGCGCGGCGTGCAGACCGGCGTGGAGGGCGCTCTCGGTGGAGCGCGGGCCCGTGCGGACGCCGTGCGCGAGGGTCGCCCGCGGACCGACGACGGCCAGCCCGGCGACCGCGCCGCTCGCGAGACCGAGGCTGCCGACGACGTCGTGGAAGCCGTCCACGATGCGGACCGCGGCCGCCGTGACGTCGTCGGACGTGGCGGGGCCGGCGTCGACCTGCAGGCGGCCGACGACTCCCCCGCGCATGTCGGTGACGACGTAGGTGAGGGCGTCCTCCCCGATCTGGACGCCCATGCCGTAGACGGCCCGCGGGTTGATCTCGACCATCGTGCGGGGCTTGCCGCCGGTCGACGCCGCCCGACCGGTCTCGCGGACGAGTCCCTCGTCGAGCAGCCGCCGGACGATGGTCGAGATCGACGCCTGCGTCAGCCCACTGGCCTGGGCGAGCTCGACCCGGCTGATCGGGCCCGACGACCGCACGAGGTCGACGACGAGCTCGCGGCTCGTCTGCGGAGGGGTCGGGTCGGGGTCGCGGGTCACCACGGGCGTCGCTCCGACCTGTCGGGGGCTGTAGGTTCGGGCGCATGACCGACTCGATCGTCGACACCCGGGTGGCCCCTGCCGGGCCGGGCGACCGCCGTCGCGTCGGTCTCGCCCTCGTCCGCCCCGGCGAGATCTTGGGGGCGGAGCCGTTCTACCACGAACTGATCGCCGGCATCGAACGCGTGCTGCGCCCCCGGGGCCACACGCTGCTGCTGCAGGCCCTAGCCGACCGCGACGCCGAGCTGGCGGCCTACCGACGGTGGGCGACCTCGGGCGACTTCGGTGCGGTGGTGCTCGTCGACCTCACCGACGACGACCCGCGCCCCGCCCTGCTGCGCGAGCTCGGCCTGCCCGCGGTCGTGCTCGGCGACCCCGCGCTCTCGGGCGACCTGCCGGCCGTCTGGACCGGCGACGGCGTCGCCATGCGCGACACGGTGGCCGCGCTCGTGGCGGACGGGCACCGTCGACTGGCGCACGTGTCGGGCCCGGCGGCGCTGCTGCACACGCAGGTGAGGCAGGAGGCGCTGGTCGCCGCGAGTCGCGCCTCCTCGTCCGTCGTCGAGACCATCGAGGGCGACTACTCGTGGGACGCCGGCGCGGCCGCCCTCTCGCGTCTGCTCTCGGGGCCGACGCCGCCCACGGCCGTCGTCTTCGACAACGACCAGATGGCGCTCGGCGGGCTCGCCGCAGCGCAGCGACTCGGGGTCGACGTGCCGACGCAGCTGACGCTCGTCGCCTGGGACGACTCGTCGCAGTGCCAGTTGTCGACACCGTCGCTGTCGGCGGTCAGCCACGACGTGCAGCGCATCGGCGAGGTGGCGGCCGGCATGCTGCTCGCCGTGCTGGCAGGCGAGGGCGTGGCGTCGGTCGAGGCGCCGCCCGCGTCGCTCGTGCGGCGGGGGTCGTCGGGGCCCGCATCCTCCTGACCCCCGTCCGGGTGGTTCGAGGGTGGCTCGACATTCACCCTGCGCATTCTGGACAGATCGGTGGGGTTCTCTCAGCTTCTGGATAGGTTCGACGAGCGCGGGGAACCTGATCCGTGCTGCGTGTCTCACCCGGCACCGAGCCGTGGGCGGACAAGCGATGACGCTTGCACCACCGATCAAGAAAGCACTCACCACGTGATCACCAAGTTCTCATGGCGCCGTGCGGTGGCCGTCCCGGCCGTCGTCACGCTCGCCCTCGGAGGGGCCCTCCTCTCGACCACCGCCGCACAGGCCGTCGCGGGCGACCTCGTCGTCTCGAGCCCGGCCACCGGCGCCACCACGAACAGCCGCACCGTCACCGTCACCGGCAGCGCCACCCCCGGAGCGGCCATCGAGGTCTTCACCGACTCGACGGAGACCACCTCCCTCGGAACGGCCGCCGCCGACGCCACGTCCGGCGCCTACACCGCGGCGCTGACGCCCTACGCCGACGACGCGACTCCCGCGCAGTCCGTGTTCGTCGTCGAGTCGTTCCCCGACGAAGCGGACGAGACAGCGGCCGTCGACTTCTTCCTGCCCAACCTCGACGTCACGAGCCCCGAAGCCGGAGCCACGACCGCGTCCCGCACCGTCGAGGTGACCGGCACCGGCATCCCGACCGCCACGGTCAACCTGTCCCCGTCCGTCGGCGACGCCGTCATCGGCCAGATCAGCGTCGGCGCGGACCGCACCTGGACCGGGTCGGTCACCTTCCCGGCCGACGCCACCCCGGAGCAGACCATCACGGTCGACCAGGTCCTCGGCGGCAGCGGCCGCGGCCAGGTCGTCCTGCCCGTGGTCCTCCCCGCCGTCGTGACGCCCCCGACCACGCCGACCGCGCTCGACGCCCCGGTCATCACCGCGCCCACCCAGGGCTCGACCGTCACCGGCACCGAGGTCACCTTCGAGGGCACCGGCACCCCCGGCGCCGACATCGGACTCCTCGTCACTCCGACGGACACGGTCAGCACCCTCGCCGACGACCCGGCCGCGCGCATCGTCGTCGACGAGAACGGCGACTGGACCGTCACCGCGGCCCTCCAGCCCGGTGCCTACACCGCCGTCGCGCTCCAGGTCCTGCTCGACGCCGCCGGCCAACCCGTCCTCGACGAGAACGGCCTCCCCGTGGCCTCCGACGACTCGACCCCGGTCGACTTCACCCTCGAGGCCGCGGCCGTCGCCCTCGACGCCCCGGTCATCACCTCGCCCACCCAGGGTCAGGTCGTCGTCGGTGACCAGGTCACCTTCGAGGGCACCGGCACCCCCGGCTCGAACATCCTGCTCGCCGTCGTCCCGACGGACCAGCTCGACGAGCTCGAGGCCGCCGAGAACGGCCGGGCCGCCGCTGCTGCGGTCCCCGCCGACCCCGCCGACCCGATCGTCGTCGACGCCGCCGGCAACTGGACCGTCACCCTGGCCCTGACGCCAGACGACTACACGGCCGCCGCCGTGTCGTTCCTGCTCGGCGCCGACGGCCTGCCGGTGCTCGACGCCGCCGGTCAGCCGATCGTCTCGGCCCCGTCGGCCGACGTGGCGTTCAGCCTCGTCGCCGCCGTGACGCCCGCAGCCCTGCCCGCCACCCCGATCGCCGGCACCACGGGCCTGGCCTACACGGGTAGCGAGGGTACCGAGGCCGCCATCGGCATCGGCGCCGCCGTCCTGCTGCTCGGCTCGACGCTGATGGTCCTGGCTCGTCGCCGCGCGAAGCTCGCGACCAGCGACGTGGCCGGCGAGTAGCCACCCGCACCACGAGGACGGCCCCCGGCACTGCTTCGGCAGTGACGGGGGCCGTTCCGCGTCCGGCCGCACCCGCAGTCGCGGTCGCACCACCGATGTGGTGTCGAACCATCCATGTGCGTGGTTCGACACCACATCGGTGGTGCGACATGAGCGCCCGGTGTCAGGGCGCACAGGTGCGGGCGCGGGCGCGGAACGTACGGCCCGGACGCACGAACGCCCCCGCCTGATCAGGCGGGGGCGTTCGTGTTCGAGAGGGTGTGACGACGACCGGTGGTGGAGATGGGGGGAATTGAACCCCCGTCCATCGCTGAGATTGCACGCATTCTACGGGCGTAGCCAGATGAGGCGTTCTACTCGGCTCCGACCTTTGTTACTGGCTTCTAGGTCGACGAGCCCAGCCCGAGTGCAAGTCCCGTGTGACCCCCAGGCGTAGTCACACAGCAAGCCATCTTGATGACGTCAGGATCTGGTTAGAAGGCGGTCACCAGACTGACGGACTCCATGTGGCTCTACTGCTTACGCAGCGAGAGCGAAGTCAGTGCGCTTGTTATTGGCACTTATTGTTTTCCAGAGATCGTTTACGAGATAACCCTGGATCCTCGGCCCGCTTCTCGTTCGCACACAGGCGATGTCGAAACCGATCATCCCCATGAGGGGGCCGTCGTCACACGCTCTTGAATTACCAACGCACGTTTCCGTGCGGCCCATCAGTCTACGTCGTCGGACGCTCTCGCGCCACCGGTGACGACCCGACGCTCACTCCCCCAGGTGTTTGCGAGCCGACATGGCCGACTGAGCCTCGCGAGTCGCCGTGCGCTCGCGCAGCGTCTGGCGCTTGTCGTACTCGCGCTTGCCCTTCGCGAGGGCGATCTCGACCTTGGCCCGGCCGTCGCTGAAATAGATCTTGAGCGGCACGACCGTGAAGCCGCCCTCTTTGGTCTTCTGCCCGATCTTGTCGATCTCGTGGCGGTGCAGCAGCAGCTTGCGCTTGCGCCGGGGCGCGTGGTTGTTCCAGGTGCCCTCGGTGTACTCGGGGATGTGCACCGCGTCGAGCCACGCCTCGCCGGCGTCGACGAACGCGTACCCGTCGACCAGCGACGCGCGGCCCTGCCGCAACGACTTGACCTCGGTGCCGCTCAAGACGATGCCCGCCTCGTAGGTGGTGTCGATCGTGTAGTCGTGGCGCGCGCGGCGGTTCGTGGCCACGACCTTCTCACCGCGTTCTTTCGCCACGCTGGCCTCCTGGTCGTTCGGGTGGGGATGCTGCCGACAGGCAGCCGTTCAGTATACAGGAGACGTCGAATGACAAAAGCCTCGGCCGACCGCGCGGCGCCGGCGTGCACGCGGGCCATGAAGCCGCCGCCCACGATGCCGACGCGGAGGGGTTCGACCGGCACCGCGCCTCCTTCGCATGGTCAGCTCTTAGACCTTCAGGTAGCGCCTGATGGCGACGTTCGCACTGAGGGCCGCGAGCAGGATGCCGACGACGATGACGATCGGCACGACGAGGGCAGCGTCGCGCAGGCCGATGAACGGCGTGCCCTGGAAGGTCACCGCGAGGTAGCCCTTCACGAAGAAGTTCACGATCGCGATGATCGCCCCGCCGGCGAGCAACGATCCCACGAGGGCCGCGATCACCCCCTCGAGGATGAACGGCGTCTGGATGAACCGGTTGGACGCACCGACCAGGCGCATGATGCCGAGTTCTCGTCGGCGACTGAACGCGCTCAACCGGATGGTCGTGGCGATCAGCAGCACGGCCGCGATCAGCATGAGCGAGGCGATGCCGATCGCCGTGTAGCTCGCCGCATTCAGCACCGCGAAGATCGGGTCGAGGTAGCCGCGCTGGTCGACCACGCTCTGGACGCCGGCCAGGCTCGACAGACTCTCGGTGAGGACGTCGGACTGCGTGGGGTCCTTCAGGTTCACCCAGAAGGTCTCGTTGAGGTAGGCCGGCTGCACGAACTCGGTCGCCGGGCTGTCGGCGAACTGCTGCTTGAAGCGGTCGTAGGCCTGGGTCTGGTCCTCGAAGTAGAACTTGTCGACGTAGGGCGTCAGCACGTCGCTGTCGAGCTGGGCGCGGACACCGTCGATCTGGTCCTTCGTCGCCATCGCGCCGGTGCAGTTGCCGGTCGTGTCGGTGTCGGTGCAGAGGTAGACGGCGACCTGGGCCTTGTCGTACCAGTAGCCCTTCATCTGCGTGATCTGCATCTGCAAGAGGGCCGCGGTGCCGACGAAGGTCAGCGAGATGAACGTGACGAGCACGACCGAGACGACCATCGAGGCGTTGCGACGGAGGCCGCTGCCGACCTCGCTCATGACGAGTCCGAGTCTCATGCGTCGGCTCCTCTCGTGCTGAGGTCCTCGACCCCGATGGCCTGGATGGGCACCGCCTGGGTCTGGTAGCCGCCGTGGCGCTCGTCGCGGAGGATGTTGCCCGCGCTGAGCTCGATGACCCGGCGCTGCATCTGGTCGACGATGCCGGCGTCGTGCGTGGCCATGATGACCGTCGTGCCGCCGGCGTTGATGCGCTCGAGGAGGGTCATGATGCCGGCACTCGTCGAGGGGTCGAGGTTTCCGGTGGGCTCGTCGGCCAGCAGGATCGCCGGCTTGTTGACGATCGCGCGGGCGATCGCGACGCGCTGCTGCTCGCCGCCGGAGAGCTCGTGCGGCAGACGGTGCTGCTTGCCGACCAGGCCGACCATCTTGAGGACGTCGGGGACGGCCTCCTGGATGAAGCCCTTGCTCTTGCCGATGACCTGCAGGCTGAACGCGACGTTGTCGAAGACGTTCTTCTGCGGCAGCAGCCGGAAGTCCTGGAACACGACGCCGAGGTTGCGCCGGAAATACGGCACCTTGCGGCTCGAGAGGGTGCCGAGACGCTGGCCGAGGACGTGGATCTGCCCCTGCGACGGCTTCTCTTCCTTCAGCACGAGCCGCAGGAAGCTCGACTTGCCGGAGCCGCTCGCCCCGACGAGGAACACGAACTCGCCCTTGAGGATCTCGAGGGTGACGGCGTTCAGCGCGGGTCGGGGGTTGCCGACGTAGACCTTGGTGACTTCATCAAACCGAATCATGACGGGGATCACCCTAAGCGCGGTCCGCGACGATCACCGCAGCGACTCGCTGCGGCGAGGCGGCTATGGATGTGCTGGGAGCCGCCGGGCGGGCGGGGCCGGATCAGTCCTGGTCGTCGCGCTTGCGCCAGCGGATGCCCGCCGAGATGAAGCCGTCGAGGTCGCCGTCGAAGACGTTCGACGGGTTGTTGACCTCGTGCTCGCTGCGGAGGTCTTTGACCATCTGGTAGGGCGCCAGCACGTAGCTGCGGATCTGGTCGCCCCAGCTGGCGGTGATGTTGCCGGCCAGCTCTTTCTTCTTGGCGTTCTCGGCCTCTTTCTGCAGCAGCAGGAGGCGCGACTGCAGCACGCGCATGGCGGCGGCCCGGTTCTGGATCTGGCTCTTCTCGTTCTGCATCGAGACGACGGTGCCGGTGGGGATGTGCGTCAGGCGGACGGCCGAGTCGGTCGTGTTGACGCTCTGACCGCCGGGGCCCGACGACCGGAACACGTCGACGCGGATGTCGTTCTCGGGGATGTCGATCGACTCGGTCTCTTCCATCAGCGGGATGACCTCGACCGCGGCGAAGCTGGTCTGACGCTTGCCGGCGGCGCCGAACGGGCTCATGCGCACGAGCCGGTGCGTGCCGGCCTCGACGCTGAGCGTGCCGAACGCGTACGGGGCGTCGATCTCGAAGGTGGCGCTCTTGATGCCGGCCTCTTCGGCGTAGCTGGTGTCCATCACGGTGGCGGACATGCCGTGCTTCTCGGCGTAGCGCAGGTACATGCGCAGCAGCATCTCGGCGAAGTCGGCGGCGTCGACCCCGCCGGCCCCGGCGCGGATCGTGATGACGGCGGGGCGCGGGTCGTACTCGCCGTCGAGCAGCGTCTGCACCTCGAGGACGTCCATCATCTTCTGCAGCGCCTTGAGCTCGGCCTGCGCCTCGTCGGCGCTCTCTTGGTCGTCACCGTCGTTCGCCATCTCGACGAGCACCACGAGGTCGTCGAGTCGCGCCTCGGTGGTCTCGAGCTTCTCGAGCTCGGACTGCCGGTGGCTGAGCGCGCTGGTGACCTTCTGCGCGTTGTCGGTGTCGTCCCACAGGTCGGGGGCCGACGCCTGCTCGCTGAGCTCGGCGATCTCGGCGACGAGACGGTCTTGCCCGATCACCGCACGGATGTCTTCGAACGTGGCCCGGAGGGCGGCAATCTGCTCAGAGAAATCCAGTGCGATCATGGTCCCCGAGCTTACCCGGCCCGGGTGGGCCGGGCCTGCCCGTGCCTCGTACCGACAGACCGACGGTCAGCGCCGGGCGACGCCCGCTTCGCGCAGGGCCACGTCGGCGAGGCGTCGGACGACCGCGGGCTCCCCCGCACGCCAGTCGGCGACGGGGTCGGGCGACACGGCGAGGGCGGCCTTCGCGTCGCGGCCGGTCAGGGCCCGCAGCGCGAGCAGGTCCTCGCCGCCCGGCAGGGCGAGCAGCGAACGGACCGAGGAGGCGCGGCGCACGAACGCGATCCGCCCACGCAGCCAGACCCACAGCACCACGAGGCTCGGCACCCCGGCCACGACGAGTCCGGCGACCAGTGCCGCCCGGGCGACACCCTCCTGCTGCTGCCGTCCGGCGTCGGCCAGGGACTGTCCGGCGCCGCTGGCTCCGTCGAACGGTGCGCTGGCAGCACCGCCGACCAAGGGCAACCCCTCGAGTGCGCGCGACGCGTCCTGCATCGTGCCCTGGAAGCCGGCCCCCGCCTCCTCGAGCTGCCTGCCGAGGTCGGCGAACGAGCCGATGAAGGACGCGATGCTCACCCCGAGCACGACGAAGAGGACGACGAGGCCGATCGCGACCACGTCTCCGGTCACCTGGCGGGTACGGACGAGGGGCGAGGCCGAGTAGAGCTGCATGGGCCCAGTCTGACGCGACGGGGCCTGCGGGGCGCGACCCGCGCCTCGTCGGGTCCGTCGTCGCCGTCGCCGTCGCGGCGACTACCGGGGCACGGTGCTGACGGGTCCGACGCGGGAGGTCGCGAAGTCGACCGAGGTGACCGTCGTCGCGCCGGCCGACAGGGCCACCCGCAGCGCCCCCACCTGGTACGGGCTCGTCGACCACTTGTCGGCAGGCGCGGTGGTCACGACGCCACCGGGGTAGCCGGCCTGGTCGGGGCGCAGGTTGACGCGCAGCGACAGCACGGACGGCAGACGGGTGGTCAGGGTGCCCACCGCGGTCACGACCGGGGCGAGCGTGGTCGAGAGCGTGGTGCCCAGGGTCGTGATCGGGGTGACGAGGGCGCCCCGGACGAGTGTGGCGACGGACGCGAGCAGCGACCCGACCGAGCCGACGAGCGCCGAGAGCAGCGGGTTGAGCAGACCGCCGAGCAGGGTGGAGAGCGCCCCGCTCAGCACCCGCGTGTCGACCTTCGCCGTAGCGGTCGACGGGGACGCGAGCAGCTGGCCGAGCGATCCGCTCATCGTGACGTCGACGGCCAGCACGTCGACGGGCACGCCGAGCACCGTCGCCCTCAGCGTCACCGTCAACGCCACCGACAGCTGTGCCGCCGACACCGCGGACTGCAGCGCCGCCACGACCCGTTGCGTGAGGCCGTCGAGCATCGACCCGACCGTGGTCGTGACCGAGGTCATCGCCGCCGCGCTCAGCACGAGCTCGGTGTTCGGGGCGAGACCGTTCAGCCCGCCGGGCTGGCCGACCAGCTTGGCCAGGTCGACCGACACCACGCCGGTCGACGGGGTGATGGTGACCGTGCCGTCCGTGCTCGTGATCGACCCCGCGAGCACCGGGTCGACGGCCGACTGGAGGTTCAGTCCGGTCAGGGTGACCGAACCCGAGACCCCACCGAGGCTGAGCAGGTTCGTCAGGCCGTTGACCGTGGCGAGCACGCCGTCCCGGATGGTCCTCGAGATCGTGCCGTTGACGCCCGTCAACCCGGCGGCTGCCGTGTTCAGGCTCGTGACCGTGCTCGACACCTGGCCGGACAGCCCCGCCACCGCCGGGCTGCGCAGCTCGAGGCCAAGACCGGCGACGCCGTAGTCGCGGACGACCCCGGTCACGCCGCCGTCGCCCCAGATGCGGCTCTCCAGGGCCCGACACCCGTCGATCGTCGCGGTCGATGCCACCGCACCCACGGTCAGGTCGGCCCGGTCGAGCGCCGTCGTCGCGGGGAGGACCGAGGTGAGGCCGACGCGGGCCGGGCCGGGCAGTGCCGACGCGGGCGTCGTCGACGTCACGCCGAGAGCGCCCTGGTCGCTCACCAACCCCGTGGCGGCGGCCGCCGTGCCGGTCGGGGCGACCCGCGTGAACTGGTTCAGGGCTCCGGCCGACCCCGCCGGCAGGTTCGTGCCGAGCCCGGTCAGGTCGAGGCCGACGAGACCCGACCCCGCGCTCGCCGAGAGGGGATTGCGGAAGGTCGTCGTGCCTCCGGCGTCCGTGGTCGGGGCGGGCGACGTCGGCACCGCGGTGACGACGCCGGAGCGGGTGCGCGTCAGGTCCGCCCCGCGCACGGCCGCGACGGTGTCGAGGTCGGTGCCGGCCAGGCTGCCGCGCACGAAACGGCTGGACGCGGCGGCGGCGTACCCGGTGTCGGTGCCGCAGGTGAACTTCGTGGTGCCGACCAGCCCGTACGTGCGCTCGGAGTCGGTCCAGGCGGCGGTCGTCACGGGGGGCGGGGGCACGATGACGGCACCCACGACGGCGACGACGGACGCGACCGCGACGACGGCCCGGCGCGCGGTGAGGGCCGCGACGAGGCGAGCCGCACCCGTCGGGCGACGACGTCGGACGTGCACGCCGGTCACGAGGTCACCGCCCGGCGTCGTCCGCGGAGGTGCAGCGAGAGGCCGACGAGCAGGGCGCCGGCACCCGCGATCGCCGGGCCGAGCGAGAGGCCGCCGGTGAAGGCGAGGGAGCGCGGGGCGGCCACGCCGCTGAGGGTCACGCCGACGGGGCGTCCGTCGCCGGGGCGTCCGTCGTCCGAGCCGTTGATCGCGGGGCCGGGTGCCGCCTCGTCCGTCGCGTCGGGCCCGGGCTCCGCCGGGTCACCGGGCGTGGCGGTGACGGTGGGCTCGGGAGCGGGTTCAGCCGGGAGCGTCGCGACGGGGTCCAGGGCCGTCGCCGTGATGCCGACGCCCACTCGGGCGCTCCGCCCCATGGAGGAGGTGTCGTCTGCTGCGCGCCCCCCGGCGAGACCGAGACTGACGAGCACGAAGACCCGGCCCGTGCCCCCGACCGAACGCACCGGCCACGAGGGACTGCCGTCGACGAACGAGGAGGCGCGGGTCGGGGCGGTCACGATCCGCGCCCCGGTCGTGCAGAGCGGCGTCGTCTCGACCTGCTGCCACTCGACGTCGCAGGTCTCGACCCCCAACGTCAGTCCGGCCTCGTCGTCGACGAGCGAGCCCGAGCTGACGAGCTCGAGGCCGAGCGCCACCCGGTCGCCGGTCGTGACGTCGGTCGCGATCTGCCAGCGCCCGGGGGCCGCGGGGGCGATGTCCTCGGTGCCGACCAGTTCGTCGGCCAGCACGAGGTGGCCGTCGAGGCCGGTCTCGGGCACGGGCTCGAGGGCGCGGGCGGTGCCGGCCTGGACGGTGAGGGCACCGCCGAGCACGAACGCGGCCGTCCCGACGACGGCCAGCAGCGTCGGCGCGGTGCGGTGCCCGCGGGTCGCGGGTCCGCGGTGGGCACCGATCGCCGGGTCCACGGTGGTCCTCACCCTCGACGGGCGGCGCCGCGTCGTGTCGGCCAGAAGGCCAGCACGACGGCGGCACCGACGACGGCGACCGCCAGGCCTCGGGCCGGCGGGGTCGACATCGTCGTCAGGACGAAGCCGAGGCCCGGGGCCGAGGCGACGACGATCCGGGCGTCGCGCACGACGTAGGGATCGCGGTCGTCCGTGTCGTTGGCGTCGCCCCGCAGCACGAGGGATCGCGCGGCGGAGTCCCCGGGCACGGCGGTCGTCGAGACCACGCGGTGGGTCACGGGGACCTCGAAGCCGGGCCGGGGCACGGTCACCACGTCGCCTGGCCGCACGTCGGCCGCGGCGATCGCCCGCGTGACGACGGCACCGCCCGCGGGCACGGTGGGGCTCATCGAGCCGGTCAGGACGACCACGAGCGACAGGCCGAGGACCGTCGAGACGGCGAGCCAGAGCAGGCAGATCGCACCCACGAGGCCGACCACCGACAGCAGGACGGTGCTCGCGACGTCGACCGGGCGACGGCGCGGGCGACGGCCGGGGCGATCGCGACGATCTGTGCGATCGCGACGGTCCGCGCGGCGCGGCCCGGCCTCGGGGGCCGGGCGTCCCGCTCGGGGCCGGGTCACGGTGTCGACCATCGGTCGGTCCGTCACTCGACGCTGGTCGAGGCGAACTCCCACGCCGGGGCGGCGGTGCGGCCCTGCAGCGTCGAGCTCGCCGACGTCGCGGCACTCGCGGGCAGGGTCACCTCGAAGCAGTAGAACTGCGTGGTGCCGGCCGCGGCGGCGAGGCGCTGCGTCGCCGTGGCGCCCGTCGTCGAGAGCGCACCCGTGGCGATCGTCGTCGGCGCCGTGAACGCGGCGGCGGTGCAGGTCGGAGCGGCTCCCCCGGCCGTGACCTCGACCGTCGCGACCCGGACGGTCAAGGCGCTGAAGAGCGCACCCCCGGCGTCGGCCACGGTGATGCCGGTGGCCGGCACCGCGGCACGGACCTGCACGTCGGCGGGGACGGTCGTGGTGGTCGTGGTCCGCAGGGCCACGCCCGAGTAGACGCTCTCGCCCGGGCTCAGGGTCTGCGCCCCGGGCGTGAAGACGGTGCCGCGCCCCGGTGCGGTCTCGTAGTCGGAGAAGCCCGCCGTGTAGGGCGAGGTGACGCTCTGCTGGACCTCGAACGTGCCCGTGCCGATGCCGGGGCCGCCCGTGCCGTCGCCGGCGTAGACCCACTCGCTGTCGGTCCAGGCGGCGACCGTGTAACCGAGGCCGCCGACGACGAGGGCACCGCCGGCGGCGAGCGCCGCGATCTTGCGGAGACGACGTGGTCTCGGCGTGGCCCGGTCGAGCGTCGCCACGTCGTCGCGGGAGGCGTCGTCGCGAGGGGCGTCGGAGGCAGAGCTGTGCTGCGGCATGGTGGTGCTCCTGATCCGCGCTGCCTGGTGAGGGCGGCGCTCGGGTGGTGCGATGGACGCCCGTGGTGAGCGGGCGGCGTGCCGGGGTGCGGCGGCGGCGCGGGATGGTGGGGCCCTGCCGGTGAGACGTGCTCACGTGTGTTGACGACGAGTACACCACCCCCGCAAGGGGGCGACAACCCACCCGTTCGGGGGACGGGGCCGAGGTGCCCGTCCCGGGCGTCGGATCAGCGGGCGCCGAGCACCGGGGCCCGGTCGGCGTAGCCGGCCGTCGTGGCGCGCGCGACGGCCGTCGGCAGCGCCGCCAGCAGTGCGTCGACGTCGGCGTCGGTGCTCGTGTGCCCGATCGTCATGCGCAGCGCACCGCGGGCCGCGTCCGCAGGCAGGCCCATGCCGAGCAGCACGTGCGACGGCTCGGGGATGCCGGCCTGGCAGGCCGACCCGGTCGACACGCTGACGCCGGCGGCGTCGAGCAGGAACAGCAGCGAGTCGCCCTCGCAGCCGTCGAAGGTGAAGTGGGCGTTGCCGGGCAGCCGGTCGACGGGGTCGCCTCGCAGCACCGCGCCGGGCACCGTCGCCAGCACCCCGGCGATCAGTCGATCACGCAGCGGCTCGTAGGCCCCGTGCGGCTGCTCGGCCGCGACGGCGAAGGCGACGGCGGCCGGGGCGTCCTGCGTGCCCGAGCGCACCTGCCGCTGCTGGCCGCCGCCGTGGATCAGCGGCACGACGGTCGCGGAACGGGACAGCACGAGCGCGCCGATGCCGATGGGCCCGCCGATCTTGTGGGCGCTCACGCTGAGCGCCGCGAGCCCGGAGGCCGCGAAGTCGATCGGCACCTGCCCGTAGGCCGCGACGGCGTCCGAGTGCACCGGCACCCCGTGGGCCGCGGCGAGCGCCACGACCTCGTCGACGGGTTGCATCGTGCCGACCTCGTTGTTGGCCCAGAGCAGGCTGACGAGAGCCACGTCGTCGTGCTCGTCGAGGGCCGCCGCGAGGGCGTCGACGCGCAGCCGACCCTGCTCGTCGAGCGGCAGCCAGGTGACGACGGCGCCCTCGTACCGTTCGAGCCACTCGACGGTGTCGACGGTGGCGTGGTGCTCGCCGGCGGGGACGAGGAGGCGCGGGCGCGGTCGGTCGGACTGCCTCGCCCACCAGAGTCCCTTGATCGCGAGGTTGACCGCCTCGGTGCCGCCCGAGGTGAAGACGACCTCGATCGGGTCGCAGCCGAGGGTCGCGGCGACGCGTTCGCGCGCCTCTTCGAGGACGCGCTTGGCGTTCTGGCCGGCCGAGTGGATGGACGAGGGGTTGCCGACCGTGCCGAGCGCCTCGGCGTAGGCGGCGATGGCCGCCGGGTGCATCGGCGTGGTGGCCGCGTGGTCGAGGTAGACGCTCATGTTCGGGTCCTCAGGCTGGGTGGGGCGGTGAGGCTCGATGATTTCGGGGCCGACACGCGCCTCCTCTACTGTAAACGCGTGACCGACCTCGACCCCCTGCGCGATCTCGGCATCCGTCCCGGCCCCGACGGGCCGACGCTGCGCGTCTGGTCGGCGTCGGCGTCCCGCGTCGACCTCGTGATCGACGACGCCCCGCACGACCGCGTCGTGCCGATGGTCCGCGACGAGCACGACGTGTGGAGCGCCACCGACGGCGCCCTCACCCCGGGGCGGCGGTACTGGCTGCGCGCCGACGGTCCCGCCGGGGGCGGCAACGCCTTCGACCCGTCGCTCGAGCTGCTCGACCCGTACGCACGCGGCCTCGGTCGCACCGGACGCGGCACGTGGCAGTCGACCGTCGTCGACGAGTCGTTCGACTGGGGCGGGGTGGCGAAGCCCCGCACACCGCTGGACCGGGTGGTCGTCTACGAGGCGCACGTCCGCGGCCTGACCCGGCTGGCCCCCTTCGTGCCCGAAGAGCTGCGCGGCAGCTACGCCGGCCTCGCCGCCGAGTCGACCATCGCCCACCTGACGGGCCTCGGCGTCACGGCCGTGCAGCTGCTGCCGGTGCACCAACACGTCGACGAGCAGCGCCTCGTCGCACAGGGCATCGAGAACTACTGGGGCTACAACACCCTCGGCTATTTCGCCCCGCACGCCGCCTACGCCAGCCGCGACGCGCAGCTGGCCGGCGCCTCGGCGGTCCTGCGCGAGTTCAAGGGCATGGTGCGCCTGCTGCACGAGGCCGGCATCGAGGTCTACCTCGACGTGGTCTACAACCACACGGCCGAAGAGGGCGAGGTCGGCGGCCCGGTCACGAGCCTGCGCGGTCTCGACGGTTCGGCCTACTACCGGCACGACGCCGAGGGTCGGCCGGTCGACGTGACCGGCTGCGGCAACTCGCTCGACACGAGCACGCCGGCCGCCTCGCGGCTCGTGCTCGACTCCCTGCGGTACTGGGCCGACGAGGTGCAGATCGACGGGTTCCGCTTCGACCTCGCCGCCACCCTCGGTCGCGATGCGGACCACGTCTTCGACCCCGAGCACCCGCTGCTGCGCGCGATCGTCGACGACCCGGCGCTCGAGGGCGTCAAGATGATCGCCGAGCCGTGGGACGTCGGCCTGGGCGGCTGGCAGACCGGCGCCTTCCCCGAGGGCTGGATCGAGTGGAACGACCGGTTCCGCAACCGGGCCCGCGACTTCTGGCTGACCGACATCGCGGCCGCCCGCTCGCAAGGCGCTCCCCCGTCCGGGCTCGGCAGCCTGGCCTCCAAGCTCAGCGGGTCGAGCAACATCTACGCCCACGAGCGCGGCCCGCTGTCGGGCGTGAACTTCGTCACGGCACACGACGGCTTCACCCTGCTCGACCTCGTCTCGTACGACGGCAAGCACAACCTCAGCAACGGCGAGGGCAACCGCGACGGCACCGACGACAACCGGTCGTTCAACCACGGGGTCGAGGGCGAAAGCGTCAACCCCTGGATCTCGGACGCCCGCCGCCGATCGATGCGCAACCTGCTCGCCACGCTCTTCGTCTCGGCCGGCATCCCGATGCTGACCGCCGGCGACGAACGCGGTCGCACCCAGCACGGCAACAACAACGCGTACTGCACCGACAGCGAGCTCACCTGGGTCGACTGGTCCGACGAACCCTGGCACCGGGCCCTGCACGACGACGTCGCCACGCTGACCCGGCTGCGGGCCGAGAATCCCGCCCTGCGCCCGTCGCGGTTCGGCGTCGACGGCGCCTGCACGCTCAGCGCCAACGAGATGTCGTGGCACTCGGCCTCGGGCGACGAGATGCGTCCCGACGAGTGGAACGACCCCGGCGTCCGCACCCTGCAGTACCTCGCCACCTCGACACCCGAGCACGAGGCGCCCAACACGGTGCTCGTCGTGGTGCACGGGGCCGAGACCGCCGTCCCGGTGACGCTCCCCCGGCACGACGGGGTGACGGCCTACGAGGCGCTGTGGTCGAGCGACGACCGCAGCCTGCCGCAGGCGTCGGCTCCCGGCGACGACCTGCTCGTCTCGGGGCCGACCGTGGTGGTGTTCCGCGCCACGACGGTCGAGGCCGCCCCGTGAGAACGAAGCACGCAGGAGGCGCGCGCGGCCCCGCCACGCCGGCCACCGTCGCGCTCACCGCGGCCGGCATCCCGTTCACGGCCCACACGTACGAGCACCACGACACGGCCACGAACTTCGGCGAGGAGGCCGCCGCCGAGCTCGGTCTCTCCGCGGAGCGCGTCTTCAAGACCCTCGTGGTCGACGCCGACGGCACCCTCGTGGTGGGCGTCGTCCCCGTCTCGGGTCGCCTCGACCTCAAGGCGCTCGCCGCCGCCGTCGGGGCGAAGAAGGCCTCGCTGGCCGACCCCGCCCTGGTCGAACGCCGCACGGGCTACGTCGTCGGCGGCATCAGCCCGCTCGGCCAGAGGACCGCCGCGACGACCGTCGTCGACGCGAGCGCCGCCTCCTTCGCCTCGGTCTTCGTCAGCGGCGGGAGGCGCGGGTTCGACATCGAGATCGCCCCCGACGACCTCGTGCGTGCGACCGGCGGCACCTACGCGGCGATCCGTCGCGACTGACCCGCGCCGCGCCTCCTCGGATCTGCCGCCACGCCGCCACGCGATGGACACTGCACCACGTGATGGACACCGCACCAGGCAAAAAGATGGCGCCGTGTCCACCTCCTGGCGGGAAGAGGGGCGGGGCGCTCGTCATGCCAGACGCGGCGGCAGCGGTCGCCCGCCCGGAACGGCCGTGGACTCCGGGCAAGAAGGCGCACCCCGGCGACACGAGGTCCGGTCTCGGGTCCGAAACCGGTGCGGACGGTGGCGGGCACACGGGCGGCGCGGGCTAGGGTCGGGCGCATGACCGGCAGCCCGGCCCGGATCGAGGGCACGCTCACCTCGTGGGACGACGAGCGCGGCTTCGGCTTCCTCACCCCGGTCTCGGGGCGGGGCCGCGCGTTCGTCCACATCACGGCGTTCGGCCGCGGCACGGCCCGGCCCCGGGTGGGCGACGCGTTCTCGTACGAGGTCGACCGCCACGGCGACCGGGGGCCGGCCGCCGTGCGGGTGGCCGCCGTGGGCACGCGCTGGTCCGCACCGCGGGCCCGGGCACCCCGACCCACGCGGGCCGGCGGGGTCGCCCTCGTCGTCGGGCTGGTCGTCGTGCTCGGCGTCGCCGCAGCCGTCTGGGCCCTCACCCGAGACTCGACGTCGCCCCCGCTCGGCGGCCTCGCCCCCTGGCTGATCGGCGGACTCGTCGGCGTCAACGTGCTGACGGCCCTCGTCTACGCACTCGACAAATCCGCGGCCCGGCGAGGACGGCGCCGCGTGCCGGAGCGGACGCTGCTGCTGCTCGGCCTGCTCGGCGGCTGGCCCGGGGCCCTCGTCGCGCAACAACTGCTCCGCCACAAGACGAGCAAGCGCTCGTTCCAGTTCGCCTTCTGGGCCACGGTCGCCGTGGACGTGCTCGTGGTCGCCCTCTCGCTCGCGCTCGTCCGCCAGCGCTGACCCGCGGCGAGCTCAGACCCCAGGAACTCGCCGAAACCCTCCTGCGCGCGCCGGGGTCTCGGCGAGTTCCTGGGGTCTCACGGCGTCAGACGAGCTGCTTCTCGCGGGCGAAGTGGCACGCGGCCGTGTGGTCGGCGCCGTCGCGGCCGTGCGGCAGCATCGTGGGCACCTCGTCCTCGCAGCGCGACCGCTGCGCCTCGGGCAGCATCGCGTAGAGCGGGCAGCGGCTGCGGAACCGGCAGCCGGTCTGCTTGACGGTCGGCGTCGGCGGGTCGCCCGGCAGCACGATGTGCTCGCGTGCCCGCTCCTTGACCGGGTCGGGCACCGGCACGGCCGACAGCAGCGCCTGCGTGTACGGGTGCAGCGGGTGCTCGAACACCTCGTCGACCGGGCCCGTCTCGACGGTCCGGCCGAGGTACATCACCGTGACCCGGTCGGCCACGTGCCGGATCACCGAGAGGTCGTGCGACACGAACAGGTACGACAGGTCGAGCGTCGCCTTGAGCTCGGCCAGCAGGTTCAGCACGCCGGCCTGGATCGACACGTCGAGCGCCGACACCGGCTCGTCGAGCACGATCAGCTTCGGATCGGCGGCCAGCGCCCGCGCGATCGAGATGCGTTGCCGCTGTCCGCCCGAGAACTCGTGCGGGTAGCGCGTCGCCGCGGCGGGCTCGAGCCCCACGAGGCGCATCAGCTCGGGCACCCGACGCGACACCTCGTCGCGGGGTCGACCGATCGCGAGCAACGGCTCGGCGATGATGTCGCTGACCGGCTGGCGGGGGTCGAGGCTGGCCATCGGGTCCTGGAAGACCATCGAGACAGCGCCCCGCAGCCGCTTCACCGTGGACCCGTCGAGCTTGCGGTCGAGGGCCGTGCCCAGCAGTTCGATGGTGCCGGCCTCGGGCACGCGGAGGTCCATGATCTCGTGCAGCGTCGTGCTCTTGCCCGAGCCGGACTCGCCGACGAGCCCGAGCGTCTCGCCCTCGCGCACGTCGAGGTCGACCCCGTCGACCGCCCACACGCTGCCGACCCGGCGCTTGAACACCGACCCCTTCGTCAGCGGGAACGTCTTGACCAGTCCGTCGACGTGCAGCACCCGGTCCCTCGACGCCCGCGGCACGGACGCCAGCTCCGAGGTGGGAGCGGGCGGCAGGTCGTAGACGTCCTCGGGGTCGGTGCCCTCACCCACGAGCTGGTCCGCGTGCAGGCAGGCGGCCCGGTGGCCGGCCTCGACCGCGGGAGCCTGCTCGAGCGCGGGCTCGTCGACGCGGCACTCGGCCGTCACGAGCGGGCACCGGGCCGCGAACGGGCAGCCCGGGGCCAGCGACAGCAGCGACGGCGGCGTCCCGGGGATCGGCACCAGCGGCTGGTCCGACCGCTGGTCGAGCCGCGGTAGCGCCCCGATCAGTCCGACCGTGTACGGCATGCGCGGGTGGGCGAACAGGTCGTCGGCCGTCGCCGTCTCGACGACGCGGCCGGCGTACATCACGGCGATCCGGTCGGCGAAGCCGGCGATGACGCCCAGGTCGTGGCTGACGAACAGCAGCGCGGCCCCGGTCTCGCGCTGCGCCGTGCGCAGCACCGAGATGACCTGCGCCTGGATCGTCACGTCGAGGGCCGTGGTCGGCTCGTCGGCGAGGATCACGTCGGGGTCGTTGGCGATCGCCATGGCGATCATCGCGCGCTGCCGCATGCCGCCCGAGAACTCGTGCGGGAACGAGTCGACGCGACGCTCGGGCTCGGGGATGCCGACGAGCCCCAGCAGCTCGATCGCCCGTTCGCGCGCCTGCTTCTTCGTGCCGCCGCGGTGGATCAGCACGGTCTCGGCGATCTGCTGACCCACCGTGTAGACCGGCGTGAAGGCCGACAGAGGGTCCTGGAAGACCATGGCGATCCGTTTGCCGCGGATCGCCGACATCGCCTTGTCGCCGCGACCGATCAGCTCTTCGCCGTCGAGGGTGATCGAGCCCGTCACCTTGGCCGTCGCGGGCAGCAGACCGAGCACGGCGAGGCTCGTGACCGACTTGCCCGAGCCCGACTCGCCGACGATGCCGAGCACCTCGCCGCGGCGGAGCGTCAGGTCGACGCCCCGCACGGCACGCACGTCGCCGTCCGGGGTCGGGAAGGTCACGGTGAGGTCGTGCACCTCGAGCACAGGAGCCGAGGAGGCGCGGGTGCGGTCGACCGGTTCGGTGAGCGTCATGCGCGCTCCCCCTTCTCGTCGTTCGTGCGGGTCGGTGCCGGGGAGCCGACGTCGGCCCCGGGGGCGCGGCTCGCCGCCTCGGAGACGCCGCCGGTGCGTCCGAGCGGCGCCGCGCCTCCTCGGCTCTCGGCCGTCCGGCCGCGGGTGCGACGGCGACGGCCGGTGCGCCCGGCGGTCGAGGTCGGGTCGAGTGCGTCGCGCAGGCCGTCCCCGAGCAGGTTGCTCGCGAGGGCGAACACGATCAGTGCGCCGGCCGCGAAGAAGAACAGCCACGGCTTGGTGGTCGCCGCGCTCTGGTTCTGGGCGATCAGCGTGCCGAGCGACACGTCGGGCGGCTGCACGCCGAAGCCGAAGTAGGACAGCCCCGACTCGGTGAGCACGGCCGCGCCGATCGCGATGGTGGCGTCGATCACGAGGAACGACGCGACGTTCGGCAGGATGTGCCGGACGATGATCGTGAAGTGGCCGATGCCCATGTAGCGGGCGGCGCGGATGAACTCCCTCTCCTTGATGCTGAGGGTGAGCGAGCGCACCACGCGGGCCGTGATCATCCAGCCGAACAGGGCGAGCAGGGCCACGAGGATCAACCAGCCGTACTGCTTGAGGCGCGGCGAGAGGATCGCGATGATAAGGAACGACGGCAGCACGAGCAGCAGGTCGACGAAGACCATCACGGCCCGGTCGATCCAGCCGCCGAAGTAGCCCGCCATCGCGCCGAGCATGCCGGCGATCACCGTCGAGAACAGGGCGACGAGCAGACCGATCAGCAGCGACTTCTGCAGGCCACGGGCGGTCTGGGCGAAGACGTCCTGACCGATGTTGTTCGTGCCGAACCAGTGCGCGCCGCTCGGTGGCGACGACAGGGCCGTGTAGTCGATGTAGTTGTAGGCGTACGGCGAGACCACCGGGCCGACGAACGCGAAGACGAAGAGCAGCACGATCGTCACGAGGCCGACGGTGGCGCCGCGGTTCGCGAAGAGGCGCCGGAAGGTCAGCGCGAAGCGGTTCGGCGACGTCGCCGCGACCTCTTCTCGCGACTCGGGCGCGACCGCGTCGGACGGCCCTTCGAGCAGGTCGGGTGTGAACCGGGTCATGGGGCGGCCCTACTTCTGCGCTCGGACGCGCGGGTCGAGCACCGCGTTGAGCACGTCCGACACGAAGCCGGCGAGCAGCACGACGACGGCGCTGTAGAGGGTGTACGTGACGACCACGTTGACGTCGTTGGCCTGCACGGCGTCGATGAACCATGCGCCGAGGCCGTTCCAGGCGAAGATCTTCTCGGTGAAGGTGGCCCCGGTCAGCACGCCGAGGAACGCGAAGGCGAACAGCGTCGTCATCGGGATCAACGCCGTGCGCAGCCCGTGCTTGAAGATCGCGGGGCGGCGACGGAGCCCTTTCGCGCGGGCGGTGCGGATGTAGTCGGCCTGCAGCACGTCGAGCATCGTCGCCCGCTGGTACCGGCTGTAGACGGCGATGAGGCCGATGCCGATCGAGATGGTGGGCAGCAGCAGGTGGGCGATGCGGTCCCACGCGATCGTGCCGAACCCGCCGGTCAGGTTGGGGGTCGCCTCGCCGGTGAAGGTGATCAGCTGGTAGCCCAGGACGTCGTTGAGCTTCGTCGCCCCGATCTTGAGCAGCACGGCGGTGAGGAACACCGGCGTCGAGATCAAGACGAACGACAGCACCGACGACACCCGGTCCGAGAACTTGTACTGCCTGATGGCGTTCCACGTGCCGACCACGACCGCGAGCACGATGCCGAGGATCGACCCCACCAGCAGGAGGCGCAGGCTGACCCCCAGCTTCGGCCCGAATTCCGCCGCGACCGGCTTGTCCTGGATGGTCTGCCCGAGATCGCCGGTGACCGCTCCGCCGAGCCAATGGACGTAGCGCTCGCCGAGAGGGTCCTTGTCGTTGACCCCGATCGAGGTGAGCTTCGCGTCGACGACCTCGGAGGACGGACGCGGGTTGCGGTCGGCGTAGACGGAGCGCGGGTTGAGGGTCGCCGAGGCGAGGAAGTAGGTGAGCGACGTCGCGATGAAGACCAGGGCGACGTAGTACACCAGCCGGCGGGCGAGGAATCGGGCCATGGAGATCGACACTAGACGTACCCCGAGCCGCGACCAGCTGGCTAGGTTTCGAGCGTGTAACAAATTCACATGAAAGTTTGCGTGGATTCAAGGCGTCCGTACATTTGGGCTCACGCGGTCAGCTCTCGGGAGGCGTCGCCATCCGCGCCCTCACGGGTCGACAGCGACGCAAATCGGGGTTTGATCAGCACTTTTCACCACCCTTCAGTTCGGAGTGCCATGAAGATCACGAAGAAGATCGGCCTCGCGGCCGGCCTCGTCAGCATCGCTCTCGTCGTCACGGCGTGCAGCGGCGGCGGCGGCAACGACGGCGACGGAGCCGCGAAGAACGGCCAGTTGTCCCCCGACGGCGACATCAACGCCACCGCGGCAGCCGACGTCGAGCAGGGCGGCACGCTGACGCTGCCCCTCAGCCAGCTGCCCTCGCAGTGGAACTACGGCCAGCTCGACGGCGCCCTGGCCGACGCCTCGCTGATCGAGAGCGCCGTGCTGCCCCAACCGTTCCGCATCGACGAGAAGGGCGTCGCGCAGATCGACGAGAACCTCGTCACGAGCGCCGAGGCCACCAGTGAGGACCCGCTGGTCGTGACCTACGACATCAACCCCGACGCGGTGTGGAGCGACGGCACCCCGATCACGGTCGCCGACTTCCAGGCCTGGAAGACCGCACTCGACGGCTCGAACCCCGAGTACCTGGTGGGCAGCACGCTCGGCCCCGACCGCATGGCCTCCGTCGAGGCGGGCTCGAGCGACAAGCAGGTCGTCGTGACCTACGCCGAGCCCTTCTCGGACTGGAAGAGCATGTTCGCCCCGCTCTACCCGGCCAGCCTCTACAACGACCCGAACGCCTTCAACACGGCCTACGTCGACACCCTCCCGGTCTCGGGTGGCCCCTACAAGGTCCAGAAGATCGACACGACCGCCCAGACCGTGACGATCGTGCCCAACGAGGCCTGGTGGGGCGACGCACCGAAGCTGGACTCCGTGGTCTTCCGCGCTCTCGACAGCGACGCCGACGTCGACGCCTACCTGAACGGCGAGATCGACTTCGTCACGGGCAACTCGTCGGAGCGCTACGACCGCCTCAAGGACGCGAAGAACACCGACATCCGGGCGGCACCCTCGGCTCGGTACACCCACGTCGACTTCAGCACCAAGGGCATCCTCGCCGACGAGAAGATCCGTCAGGCGATCCAGCACGCGGTCGACCGTGAGGCGCTCGGCAAGGTCATCACGGGCACCCTGCCCTACGAGCTGACCACGCTGAACAACCACCTCTTCCTCAGCACCGACGGCGCGTACCAGGACAACGCGAAGGAGGCCGGGAACTACGACGTCGACGAGGCGAAGAAGATCCTGGCCGACGACGGGTGGGAGCTGAACGGCGACGTGCTCGAGAAGGACGGGAAGCAGCTCGAGATCGCCGTGACGATCCCGTCCGGCACGCCCATCTCGCAGCAGCTGTCCGAGGTCATGCAGAGCCAGCTCGCCGCGGTCGGCATCAAGCTGACGATCAACGCCGTCAGCGTCGACTCGTTCTTCGAGGACAACGTGACCCCGGGCAACTACGACATGACGATCTTCGTCTGGGCCGGCACCGGCTACCAGGCGTCCGGCGTCAGCATCTACAACTCGGACGAGCAGGGTCAGAACTACGGTCGTGTCTCGAGCCCCGAGATCGACGACCTGCTCAGCCAGGCCGTCGCCGAGGGTGACCCCGAGAAGGCCGCCGACCTGTACAACCAGGCCGACGAGAAGATCTGGGAGATCGGGCACTCGATGCCGATCATCCAGGCGCCGTACATCTCGTTCCAGAGCCCGAAGCTCGCGAACTTCGGCGCCCGCGCCGGTGCGAGCGACGTGGACTGGACGGTCGTCGGCTTCACGAAGTAGGAGCACCGCCCGAGGCCCGTCCGGCCCCTCGCTCAGCGCGGGGCCGGGCGGGCCTTCCGCGTCCGCGCCCGCCGACGCTGCGCCTCCACCAGGCCGGTGGCCAGGGAGTAGCCCGCGTAGCCGAGCAGCGCGATCGCCAACAGCGGCACGATCCACGACCGGGCGTCGCCGTTCACGACCTGGTTGACGAACCCGAGCCACGGCACCGAGTACCACAGCGTGCCGCGCACCTGCTCGGGCAGCACGGCGGCCTCGTCGGGCTCGGAGTTGTTGTCGCCCTTGGTCACGAACGCGGTGCCGCCGTCCGACGACGACACGATCTCGATCACCCGGTGACTGATCACCTCGGGCCGGCCGCTCTCGATCTGGTAGGTCACGACGTCGCCGATCCGGATCTCGTCGGCCGGGGTCGGCTTCACCACGATGAGGGTGCCCGGGGGCAGCCGCGGCTCCATCGAACTGGTCAGCACGGTCAGCGGGGTGGCCCCCGCGGCCTTCGGCACGACGATCAGCACCGTCGCGAGCCCGAGCACGAGGACGAACAGCCCCGCACTGAGGCCGAGGCCGAGCGCGTGCAGCAGGCCCTTCTCCCGCACGGCGGCGCGGCGGCCGCTCACGGCTGCTCCCCCACGGTCTCGTCGTCGTCCGGGCGGCGGCGTCCGACCGCCACGAACGCGCCCGCCAGCACGGCGATCGCGGCGATGAGCAGCGGCAGCCAGCTGCCGCGCAACGGCACGGGCACGAAGTCGTCGAGCACGTCGAGGGCGTGGACGGGCAGCTCGGTGTCCGTGCCCGACGCGTCGGTGGTCCCGCCCGAGGAGTCGTCGCCGACGGAGGACGCCGCCCCGCCGGCCTCACCAGCCGAGGAGGCGCGGGTCGTCACCGCCTCGATCGTCGCGCTCGAGACGCGGTCGCCCCCCGCGCCTCCTGCGCTCGTGTCCGCATTCGCCTCCGTGTCCGCGCCCGCGTCCGCCGCACCGGCGGTCCCGGCCGACGCGCACCCCGCCGGCACGGCCGCCCCGGCCAGCCCGGTGAGCGTGACGAGCACGCCGAAGTCGAGGGTCTGGTCGCCGGTGCCGTCGGCAGCGGAACCGTCGAGGGCGACCGAGACGGTGACCGGCACCTCCTGCCCCGCGGCGAGCCGGACGGGCGCGAGCACGGGGGTGCAGCCGTCACCGGCCAGGGTGACAGGCGGCAGGTCGCCGACGTCGAGGTCGGAGTGCGAGCTGACCGTGACCGCCTCGGCGAAGGCGGGCGACGAGGTCGTGAGGTCGACGAGGCGGGCGCTGAGCGCGGCCGGCTCGCTCGAGAGGTTCTTCACCCAGAAGGTGCCCGTCGTACTCGCCCCGGGGACGAGCCGCAGGTCGTCGCCGAACAGCGCCGAGTCGAGGCGGCCCTGCCAGTGCTCGCCGTCGCCGCTGACCATCAGGCGGGGTGCGGCGGCGGCCGTGGCGGGAGCCGCGGCCGACAGGACGCCGGCGGTGGCGACGAGCACCGCGACGGTGGCGACGACGACGACCGCGACCGCCCGGCCGCCGGTCACCCGCACTGGATGTTCCTCGTCCCGTACTGGTCGTAGACCACCTTGAGCGTGCCCACGGCCATGAGGTCGGTCGGCTGGCCGTCGACCATCACTCGGATGTCGACGCTGATCAGGCCGTCGCCGAAGGGGTCCTTCGGCACGTTGTCGCGGGTGAACGCGAAGTGCGGGTAGTCGCCGGTCTGCTCGTTGTTCGAGACCCGGGTGCTGCCGACGTAGGTCGCGTAGCGGGTCGCGGTCGCGCGGGTCGAGGGGTCGAAGTCGAGCCACGCGTAGGCCTCGCCGTCGGTGCGGCAGACCGCGGTCTGCGCGGGGACGATCGTGTTGTTCTGCACGATGCGGCGGTCCTGCGGGGTCGCGGTCCACGATCCGGCGGCCAGCGACACGGTGAGGACCGGGTTGACGCGTCCGGTGGGCGACGAGGTCGCGATCGAGGTGCGGAGACACCAGGTCGCGCTGGCCTTGCTCGCGAGCGTGCCCGACAGGTTCGGCACGGCCGACCAGGTGCCGCTGACGCTCCCCGAGCCGACGGCCGCCGTCGAGGTGCAAGCGGACGCCGCGGACACCGGCCAGCCGACGACGGCGATCGACGCGGCGAGGTCGGCGGAGCTGCCCGAGCTCAGGCTGCCGCGCGTCGAGTACGTGGCCGCGACCGTGCCCGAGTTCGTGAAGGTCCACGGCGCCGTGAGCGACCGGGTCGATCCGGAGTAGTCGGCCTGCAGACCGTCGACGGTTCCGGCCGTGAGCCCGACGGCGCCGGTCGCGACCTTCTCGGTGAGGGTGGCGGACGCCGTCCAGAGCGCCGAGGCCGCCCCTCCGGAGGCCAGCGCGACGCCGACGATCACGCCGACGACGACGACGGCCAGGGCCGATCGCACACCGGACCGGGGCCGTGGGCCCGTCACGACGCGGCGCCCGGTCACGGGGCCACCTGCGTCCCGGTCAGGACGAGCCCGATCGACGAGGTCTGGTTCTGCAGGGTCGCGGGGACGTCCGAGTCGAGGGTGACGACGACGCACCCGGTCGCGGTGGCACCGGCCGGCAGCGTGAAGTAGCCGCTGCCGGTGTCGAACGCCGAGGGTCGAGCGGAGTACCCGCCGACGCCGGCGACGCAGTCCGCCGACTTCGTGACGGCCGCGAGCTTCACGGTCAGCTCACCGGGCAGGGCGGTCGCCGATGCCGTGGTGGTCCCCGCCGCGACCCGCATGGACAGGCCGACCGACCCCGTGTTGGTCGCGGTGAACGTGCCCGCGGTCGCGCCGCCGGGGCCGAGGGCGGACGTGTCGAGTGCCTTGACGCTGCCGACCGAGAGTCCCGCCGTGCCCGACGCGACCGTGACGGCCGTGGGGGCGACCGCGGAGTTCCACAGCGCGTACGTCCCGCCGGTCGCCACGAGCCCGACGGCGACCGCCCCGGCCACGACGGCCGTCCCCGCCCAGAGCGAGCGCAGCGGACGACGGGACGAGGAGGCGCGCTCGGGAGAGCGATGACGCGCGCGTCCGCCGGGCTGTCCGGTCAACGTCTCACCCCCTGGTGGTCGGTCGTGCGATGCGGTGGCCCGTGAGCCCCTGGTCGGGCGGGCGGGACGGGAGGTGGCGACCGGACCGCGTCGGGTGCGGTCCGGTCACCGGTCGGTGAGGCGGGGTGCGGCGGCCGTCGGGCCACCGGCACCCGCTACGCGATGGCGCGCTGCTTGAGCGTGAAGGTCAGCTTGCTCAGGTCGAGCGTGCCGCCCTGGCTGGCGGCGTCGGACACCGTCGAGGGCAGCTCGACGACGAAGGTCACGACGGCCGAGGTGCTCCCGGCGGACACGGGGGCGACGACGTAGCTGCCGGCCGTGCTGCCCGCGGTGACGCCGGACGGCAGGGTCGTGGCGCCGGCGGCGGTCGAGAGGGTCAGCGTGTTCGTCACGTAGGGCTTCAGGCTGCCGGTGACCGAAGCCGCGTCGTAGGTGAGGTCGGCCCGCAGGTCGTTGCCCGAGGCGGCGATGGTGATCGGCTGCGTGAACTGCAGCTTGCTGCCGGGGACGATCTTGTAGGCGGCGACCTGGGCGGTCGTCAGGGCCGTGCTCCGGCCGTTCGTGACGTCGGTCCAGCTGCCCGCCGACGACTGGGCGAGCGAGAGGGTGCCCGAGGCGACGCTGGCGGCGTTGACCTCGGTGCTGGCGTTCCAGAGGGCGAAGGTCCCGGCGCCACCGAGGAGGAGGGCGATGCCGGCGGCACCGGCGACGGCACCCTTGACGAGCTTGTTCATGTGGGTCCTGTTCCGCGCGCCGAGGCGCGCTCGAGCACCGCCGTGCACCGTCGGTCGGGTCGACGTCGGGGTGGCACACGGCGCTGCAGGGGCTGTCGGCTCCGGGTCGGGCGGCCGATCGGTGTCGTCGGGCGCCGGGCTCTCGAGGAGTTCGGGTTCTTCGGGCGGGCAGGCCGCGACGACAGATCCGACATTACGCGGTCCCCCAAAGTGCCGACAGGCCATCCATGCCGATGCATGCACCCAGTTGGGGGGACAAAACGGACCGTGACGTCTGTCGGCGACAGGGTGGACACCGGTTTGTACCCCGAAAGACGCGATCTGCACCCCGATCCGCCCCCGGCGCCCCGACCAGGGCCCGGGTCGTGTCCGGGTCGGGACCGGGCGGGCCAGACCGGGTACGGTCGACAGCGTGGCGACAGCATACGAACCCAGAGTCGGGCGGATCCCCATCACGGGCCTCACCCCGACGACACCCGACCGAGTGTTCCCGACGAAGGCCTTCTCCGGCGAGGTGGTCACCTTCGGGGCGACCGTCTTCCGCGAGGGCCACGACCTGATCGGGGCCGACCTCGTCACGATCGACCCCGAGGGCGCCGAGACCCGGCACCGCATGGTCGCCGGCATCCCCGGCACCGACCGGTGGACGGCCCAGGTGCAGCTCGAGACCGAGGGCGACTGGGCCTGGCAGGTCGAGGCCTACACCGACGACTGGGCCACGTGGCTGCACGCGGCCGAGATCAAGGTGCCGGCCGGGCTCGACGTCGAGGTCACATTCGCCCTCGGCAGTCGGCTGCTGACGGACGCCGTCGACGAGTACCCCGACACGACCCTCATCCGCGACGCGGCCAAGGCGCTCGCGAACCCCGCCCTCTCCCCCGCCTCGCGCCTCCGCGTCGCCACCGACCCGCGCCTCGCCGCGGTGCTGCTGGTGAAGCCGCTCGCGAGCCTCGTCACCCGCAGCGCCCCCGAGGCGCTCCGCGTCGAGCGGAGCCGCGCCGGCCTCGGCAGCTGGTACGAGTTCTTCCCCCGCAGCGAGGGCGCCCGCAAGCAGGCCGACGGCACGTGGAAGAGCGGGACGTTCCGCACCGCGGCCCGCCGCCTGCCGTCCATCGCCCGCATGGGCTTCGACGTCGTGTACATCCCGCCCGTGCACCCGATCGGGACGACGTTCCGCAAGGGGCCGAACAACTCGCTGACCGCCGGCCCGGCCGACCCGGGCTCGCCCTACGCCATCGGCTCGGCCGACGGCGGGCACGACGCGGTGCACCCCGACCTCGGCACCGTCGCCGACTTCCGCTGGTTCGTCGACGCCGCGAAGAACGCCGGCCTCGAGCTCGCCCTCGACCTGGCGTTGCAGTGCTCGCCCGACCACCCCTGGGTCACCGAGCACCCCGAATGGTTCACGACCCTGCCCGACGGCACGATCGCCTACGCCGAGAACCCGCCCAAGAAGTACCAGGACATCTACCCCCTGAACTTCGACAACGACTACGAGGGCGTGAGCCGCGAGGTGCTGCGCATCGTGCGGCACTGGATCGAGCTCGGCGTCACGATCTTCCGCGTCGACAACCCGCACACCAAGCCGGTGCGCTTCTGGGAGTGGCTGCTGCACGAGATCCGGCAGACGAACCCCGAGGTGGTCTTCCTCTCGGAGGCGTTCACGAAGCCGGCCATGATGCAGGCGCTGGCGCAGGTCGGGTTCCACCAGTCGTACACGTACTTCACCTGGCGCAACGAGAAGTGGGAGCTCGAGGAGTACCTCGACGAGCTGTCGAAGGAGACGAGCGCCTGGCTGCGCCCGAACTTCTTCGTCAACACGCACGACATCCTGACGCCCTACCTGCAGTTCGGTGGGCCCGCGGCCTACAAGATCCGTGCCGCGATCGCCGCGACGGCCTCGCCGACCTGGGGCGTCTACTCGGGCTACGAGCTCTTCGAGGACGTGGCGCGACCGGGCAGCGAAGAGAACATCGACAACGAGAAGTACGAGTACAAGCCCCGCGACTGGGCCGCCGCCGAAGAGGCCGGGGCATCGCTGGCGCCGTACCTGACGCAGCTCAACCGCATCCGCGCCTCCCACCCGGCCCTGCGTCAGCTGCGCAACCTCGAGATCCACTCGAGCGACGACGAGTCGATCCTCGTCTTCTCGAAGTACCTGTCCCGTGCGCACACCCGCAGCGGACGCGCCGACGGCATCATCGTCGTCGCGAACGTCGACCCGCACTCCGCGCGCGAGACGACCGTCCACCTCGACGTCACGAAGTTCGGTTTGCAGCCCGGTGGCACCTACACCGTGCGCGACCTCATCACCGGTCAGTCGTGGACCTGGGGCGACGACAACTACGTCCGACTGGACGCCTTCGTCGAACCGGTGCACGTCCTCTCCGTCGACCTCAACCGAGCCCCGTAGGAGCGACCCGATGACCACCACTCCCCCGACCGGCCCCGACGCCGGCCACGACCAGGGCACCGACACCCGGGTCGACCCCGCCGTGGCGAGCGACGCCGACGGCCTGTTCTCCCTCGGCGACGACGAGGTCTTCTCCGCCGCCACCGGCACCCACGGCCACCCGCACGCCGTCCTCGGCGCGCACCCCCGAGCCGGCCGCACGGCCGTCCGCGTCGTCCGACCGCTGGCCGAGACGGTCACCGTGACCGGCGCCTCCGGGTCGTCCCTCACGCTCGAGCACGTGGCCCACGGCCTCTGGCAGGGCGTCACGAGCGAGCCGGTCGGCGCGTACACGATCGAGGCGACCTACCAAGGAGGCGCGGCGTGGGTCTCCGACGACCCCTACCGTTTCGCCCCCACCGTCACCGAGTTCGACCTGTACCTCTTCGGCGAGGGCCGCCACGAGCAGCTCTGGAAGATGCTCGGCAGCCACGTGCGCCAGCACGAGGGCGTCACCGGCACCTCCTTCGCCGTCTGGGCGCCGCACGCCCGTGCCGTCCGCGTGAAGGGCGACCTCAACGGCTGGAACGGCGAGCGGCACGCGATGCGCCGTCTCGACGGCAACGGCGTCTGGGAGCTCTTCGTGCCCGGCGTCACGGACGGCATCTACAAGTACGAGGTGCTCACCCCCGACGACGTCTGGGTCGAGCGCGCGGACCCGATGGCGCGCACCTCCGAGGTGCCGCCGCTCACCGGCTCGGTCGTCACGAAGGCCGCCCACGCCTGGGCCGACGACGCCTGGATGGCCTCCCGCGCCGAGAACGACGTCCACGCCGGCCCGATGAGCGTCTACGAGCTGCACGTCGGCTCGTGGCGCCCGGGGCTGAACTACCGCGAACTGGCCGACCAGCTGATCGAGTACGTCGGCGAGCTCGGCTTCACCCACGTCGAGTTCATGCCGCTCGCCGAGCACCCCTTCGGCGGCTCGTGGGGCTACCAGGTCACCGGCTACTACGCCGTGACCAGCCGCTTCGGCAGCCCCGACGACCTGCGCTACCTGATCGACCGCCTCCACCAGGCCGGCATCGGCGTGATCATGGACTGGGTGCCCGGCCACTTCCCGAAGGACGAGTGGGCCCTCGCGAAGTTCGACGGCCGCGCCGTCTACGAGCACTCCGACCCGCGCCGCGGCGAACAGCCCGACTGGGGCACGCTGGTCTTCAACTTCGGCGACTCGCAGGTGCGCAACTTCCTCGTCTCGAACGCCCTCTACTGGCTCGAGGAGTTCCACATCGACGGGCTGCGCGTCGACGCCGTCGCCTCGATGCTCTACCTCGACTACAGCCGCAACGAGGGCGAGTGGCTGCCGAACGAGTTCGGCGGACGCGAGAACCTCGAGGCGATCAGCTTCCTGCAGGAGGCCAATGCCACGGCCTACAAACGCCACCCCGGCATCGTCATGATCGCCGAAGAGAGCACGAGCTGGCCCGGCGTCACCCGCCCGACCAGCGAGGGCGGCCTCGGCTTCGGCATCAAGTGGAACATGGGCTGGATGCACGACACCCTCGGCTACGTCGCCGAGGACCCGCTCTACCGCTCGCACCACCACGGCGAGATCACCTTCTCGTTCGTGTACGCGTTCAGCGAGAACTTCATGCTGCCGATCAGCCACGACGAGGTCGTGCACGGCAAGGGGTCGCTGCTCACCAAGATGCCCGGCGACCAGTGGCAGAAGCTCGCCAACCTGCGCGCCTACCTCGCGTACATGTGGGGCCACCCCGGCAAACAGCTGCTCTTCATGGGCAGCGAGTTCGGGCAGCCCGGCGAGTGGAGCGAAGAACGAGGGCTCGACTGGTGGATCCTCGACCAGCCGGCGCACCAGGGGCTGCACGGACTCGTGTCGCGCCTCAACGAGGTGTACCGCGACGAGCCGGCGCTCTGGGCGCACGACTTCGACACCGACGGCTTCGAGTGGATCGACGGCGGCGCCGCCCAGCACAGCGTCGTCGCGTTCCTCCGCAAGTCCGGCTCGGGCGACTCGGTCGCCGTCCTGGCGAACTTCTCGGGTGAACCGGTGCGCATGCGCTTCGGCCTGCCCGAGGCCGGCCGGTGGGACGAGATCCTCAACACCGACGCCGAGGTCTACGGCGGTTCGGGTGTCGGCAACTTCGGCGGCGTCACCGCGACCGACGACCCTTGGGCCGGACGCCCCGCCGCGGCCGACGTGCAGTTGCCGCCGCTCGGCGTCGTCTGGCTCAAGCTGCGCCGCTGAGCCACGGCCCCTCCACGACGGAACCCCCGCCACCCTTCCGGGTCGCGGGGGTTCCGTCGCTCACGCAGGAGGCGCGGCTCAGTACAGCAGCATCGCCAGACGACGGCGGGCGGTCGCCACCCGGGGGTCGTCCACCCCGACGATCTCGAAGTACTCGAGCAGGCGGGCCCGGGCGGCGTCACGCCCCTCGGGGTCGAGCGAAGGGAAGACGGTCAGCACACGGTCGAAGGCGTCGTCGATGTGCCCACCGCTGAGGTCGAGGTCGGCCACGTCGAGCTGGGCGCCGAGATCGGTGGGGGCGGCCGCGGCCGCCGCCCGGACGTCGGCCAGCGACGCGCCCTGCAGCCGCTCGAGCAACGACACCTGGGCGAGACCGGCCACGGCGAGCTGGTCACGAGGGTCCTGCGCGATGGCGGTCTTGTAGGCGGTGATCGCCGCGGCGTAGTCCCCCCGGTCGATCGCGTCGTAGGCGTCCTGGTGGTGCGGGGGCAGCGGCTCCGGCTCGGGCTCGACCTCGTCGGCCTCGCCCGCCGGGGCGCCGTCGACCACCGCCGTGCCGGTCACGCCGTTCTGCGCGGCGAGCTCGAGCACCTGCTCGAAGACGTCGCGCACCTGGGCCTCGGGCAAGGCCCCGACGAAGAGCTGGACGGGCCGGCCGCCGATCACCGCGGCGACCGCCGGGATCGATTGGGCCTGGAAGGCCTGCGTCAACTGGGGGTTGGCGTCGACGTCGACCTTCACGAGCAGCAGGCGGCCGGCGTACTCGCCGACCAGCTTGTCGAGGACCGGCGAGAGCTGCTTGCACGGGCCGCACCACTCCGCCCAGAGGTCGACGATCACCGGGACGGTGTTGCTGATCTCGAGGACCTGCGTGAAGGTGGCGTCGGTCGCGTCGAGCACGAGGCCCGGCACCGCGACCTGACCGGCGGCCGGGGCCGGGGCGCCACCCGCGCCTCCTGCGGTCGCGCCTTCGACGTGCGACCCGTCGGACGGGCCGGCCGGGGCCGGGGCCGGCGGGCGGTTGACGAGCGACGAGAGGTCGACGGCGCCGCGGAGACCCGCGGGGACGGGGGGAAGGTTGGTCATGGCAGCTCCTTGGCAGAGGTGAGGGCCTGGCTGAAACCGAGCAGGACGATCGGGTCGTCGCTGCCGACGGGCGGGACGGAGAACAGGAGCTCGACGCCGTAGGTCGCCTCGATGCCCTTCGACGACTCGTCGAGGCCCAGCAGGGTCTTGACGGTGCCCTCGGGGTTGACCTTGGCGCCGGTGGCCGTCGGCTTGACGGTCTCGATCTCGTTCAACGCGACCGAGACGATGGCTCCGGCGTCGTTGGTGGCGAACGCGACCGGGGTCTCGTCGTCGGCCTGCGACGTGTAGTCGATCGACGCGGTGGTCGGCAGGGCCGCACGCTTGGCGTCCTTGTAGCCCTTGCCGATCTTCTCGCGCAGGGTGTCGCCGTCGGTCTGGAACTGGGCGGCATACTGGCTCTCGTCGCCGTTGCGCAGGATGTCGCCGTAGGCCTCGGCGAGCTGGTCGGGCTGGAGCTTGAGCAGCTTGACGTCGGGCGAGAGCCTGGCGGCGCCGATCGACGCGGGGGCGACCGTCAGGGGGGTCTGCGTCTGGAGGCTGACCGCGTACTCGACCTTGTACGGGTCTCGGGCGGTCTCTTGTTCGAGCGTGAGGGCGACGGGTGCGACGCTCGTGTCGGCGTCCTGCACGACGACGAACGCCGACCGTGGCCACGAGTCGGCCTGCTGCGGCAGCGTGAGCGTGACGGTGCCGGTCGGGATGGCCAGGGGGGCGGCGGCCGCGGCGTCCTTGGAACGGATCGTGTAGTTCGCCTGGCGCTGTTCGAGGGCCGGACCTGTGAAGCGGGTGGCCGCGAGGTCGGCGTTCAGCGAGGCGTCGGCCTCGGTCGCCGTCGCCGAGATGCGTTCGACGATGCGCTTCGCCTGGGCGACGCTGATCACGGGGGGCTGCAGCGCGTTGCCCGTGTCACCTGGTTCCGTGCCGTCGGTCGAGGTGGGCGTCGGGGTCGGGGTGGCCGAGTCGGAACCCGCCGAGGGCGCTTGCTGGGGCCAGTAGTCGGCGGTGCACGCCGACAGGGCGAGCGACGAGACCAGCACGATCGGCGCGACGGCGACGAACCGACGGATGCCGCGGGCCCGACCACGGCCGGGTGCGAGCGTCTCCGTGCCGGCGGCGTCGAGCGCCTTGACCGCCTTGCGGCCGGCCCGGCGCGACAGGCGGGGTCGCTTCCCGTCGCCCGAGCGTCGACGCGGGCCGCGCGTGCGGCGGTGGTGCAGGATCGCCCAGACGTACAGGCCGATGCCGATCAGCAGGACCACGAGGCCGCCGACGATCAGCGGGCCGGCCAGGGGCGTCGCGGTGGAGAGAGGCCAAGTGATGCGGACGTCGGCCGGGGCCGGCTGCGTGCCGTCCGAGACGATGACGAGCGAGACGTCGTCGGGTGCGTCGAGCGAGAAGGTGAGGTCGCTGCCGGTGAACTGGTCGAACCAGAGGTCGGAGTCGGTCGGGTCGGGGACCTCGGCGGTGTCGCCGGCCACCGTGCGGCTGGCGAGTTCGCCGGTGGTCTCGTCGTACTCGACCTCGTTGTAGCTCGCGTCACCCACCCAGCCGAGCACGTCGGACGTGCGGCCGTAAGCGGCGAACGCGGTGTCGCCACCGGAGACCGACACCGTCTGACGCCCGTCGTGGCCGTGCAGCGCCGAGGCCGGGACGACCGTGACGGTCGCGTCGGAGTCGCTGGTGTCGACCTGGGACGACACGCTCGGCGGGGGCGCGAAGACGGTGCGTTGGGCGAAGCCCAACGCCACCATCACCGCCGCCAGGACGACGACGACGACTGCGACGATGAAACGCACGTTTCTCTCCCTCCGAGCCACCATCCCGGTCGGGGCGCCAGGAACCGTCGTGGTCGACGACGGGCCTCGCACGAGCCTGGCCAGGAGGCCGGGCGCGGCAGCAGAATTTAAGACGGCTCAGCGTATCCGACGAGACTGAGAGGCGCCTAACCCGTCGGTCGGCGTCCGTCGAGGGCCTCCCACTAGCATCGTGTCGCGGGCCGCGCTCCCCTGGCCCGAACCCTGCACCGAAGGAGACACCGTGGCCGCTGACGAAGCCGATTTCGGCATTGAACTCCGGGGCTACCGCAAGGACGAGGTCGACCGCGTGCTCGGCGACCTGCGGCGCGAGCTCATCAAGGCCAACGCCGACCGGGCCGACCGGGCGAGCGAGGTCGCGTTCCTCCAACAGCGGGTGGACGAGATCCGTGCCGAACTCGAAGAGGCCGGCACCCCCACGTACTCGGGCCTCGGCAGCAAGCTCGAGCAGACCCTCCGCCTGGCCGAACAGCAGTCCACCCTCCTGATCAGCCAGGCCGACATCGACGCCGAGGCCCTGCGCTCGTCCTCCACGTCCGAGGCGAAGCGTCTGCTCGACGACGCCACCGAGCGGGCCGCGGCCGTGCTCGACGACGCCCGGGGCCGTGCCGCGGCGCAGGTCGCCGAGTCCACCGCCGACGCCGACCGTCTGGTCGCGCGCGCCAAGGCCGAGGCACGCGACCTGCTGCAAGAGGCGCAGCGCGACGCCATCTCGATCCGCGGCTCGGCGGCGACCGAGGCCGCCCAGAACGTGTCGACGGCGCGACGTGAGGCCGCCGCGCTGCGGGCCGAGGTCGAGCACGAGGTCGCCGAACAGCGGGCCTCGGTCGCCCGCGACCTCGCCGAGGCCCGCGACGAGGCCGAGACGCTCGCCGCCGACACGCGCGAGGCCCGAGCCGTCTTCGAGAGCGACTCCGAGCGCCAGCGCGCCGACCTCGACCGCGAGGGCGTCACGGTCCGCGCCGAGCTGGCCCGGCTCGACGAGACCACCCGTGCCGACCTCGACGCCGAGGTCGGCGCCCGCCGCGCCGAGCTCGAGCGCGAGATCACGGCCGCCCGCGCCGAGCTGGCCGACGACGTCGCGGCCCAGCGCGCCGAACTCGAGCGCGACGTCGCCGCGGCCCGCGCCGAGCTCGCCCACGAGGTCGCCGAGACCAGGGCGCTCCTCGCCCGCGACGTCGACGCCACCCGTGCCGACCTCACCGACGAGGTCGAGTCCACCCGGGTCGAGCTCGAGCGCGAGATCGCCACCGGTCGCGACCGCCTCGCGGCCGAGATCGCGCAGGGCCGTGCCGAACTCGAGAAAGAGGTGGGTGACGCCCGCACCGAGCTCGACCGCGAGACCCGGCGTCGCCGCGACGATCTCGACCTCGCCGAGACCACGTCACGCGAACGCATCGAGCGGGTCACCGTCGAGACCGACGAGCGCCTCACCCGCGAGAGCGAGGCGCAGGCCGACCGTCTCGCCCGCGAGGACGCCGACCGGCGGGCCGAACTCGCGTCCGAGATCGAGCAGGCCCGCGCCGAACTCGCCGCCGAGACCGCCGAGGCCCGTGCCGCCCTGGCGGACGAGACCGAGGCCCAGCGCGCCCGGCTGGCCGCCGACGACGTCCGGGTCCGGGCCGGGCTCGAAGCCGACCGCGAGCGGGCCACGGCCGACCTGCGTCGCGACGTCGACCAGGGACGGGCCGACCTCGAGGTCGAGCTGCTCGCCCGTCGCGACGAGGCCGAGGTCGAGCTCACGCAGCGACACCAGCAAGCCGTCGCCGAGACCCAAGAGCTGCTCGACTCGGCGGCCGAACAGCTCGCCGAGGCCACCCGTCGCGCCACCGACGTGCGGCGCGAGGCCGACGAGCTCGAGCGCAGCGCGAACGAGTACGCCCGCACGACGCGGACGGACGCCGACGAGACGGCCCACGAGGTCCTCACCAACGCCGACGAACGCTCGCGGTCGATCCTGGCCGACGCCCAGCAGCGGGCCGACGACATCGTCGGCGACGCCGAGGAGCGTCTCGCCGAGATCACGCGCGAACGCGACGCCGTCGCCGACTACTTCGAGAACCTGCGTGGCATGATCGGACAAGTCGGCGGCGGTACGCCAGAGTAGGACGACAGGCCGTGTCGGGCAGTCGGTGCCGCCGTGGCCTCGACCGGCCCGCGCCGTCGACAGGAGCCCGCCCGTGAAGATCCACAACCCGTTCCGCATCGGTCTGCTCGCGGGCCTGGGCGTGCTCGTCGCCCTCGTGATCGGGGGCGCCGTCGGCCAACTCTCGACGATCCTGACCTACGTGGGCGCGGCCCTGTTCATCTCGCTGGGTCTCGACCCGATCGTCTCGTGGCTCGAGAAGCGCCGGGTGCCCCGGGGCATCGCCATCGTGATCGTCCTCGTGGCGGTGGTCGGCGCCTTCGTCGGCGTCGTCTTCGCGATCGTGCCCGTCATCGTCCAGCAGACCACGAGCCTGATCGAGGCGCTGACCTCGTACCTCCAGAGCGTCACCACCCAGCAGTTCGTCGACAACCTGCAAGAACTCGTCCCGCAGAACGTCTTCGACGTGCAGAACGCGCTCGACTCCATCGTCGACTTCCTGACCAACCCCGACAACGTCGTCACGATCGGCGGCGGAGTCCTCGCCGTCGGCGTCGCGATCGGCAACGGTCTCTTCGGCACGGTCGTCGTGGTCATCCTGACGATCTACTTCACCTCGTCGATCAACAGCGTCAAGCGCGCCCTGTACCAGCTCGTCCCGGCCTCGAAGCGTGCCACGTTCGTCGACATCTCCGAACAGATCAGCCAATCGGTGGGTCGGTACGTCATCGGGCAGTTCACGCTCGCGGCGCTCAACGGCATCCTCAGCTTCGTGTTCCTCACCATCATCGGTGCCCAACAGCCGGCCGTCTTCGCGTTCATCGCGTTCCTCGGTTCGATCATCCCCCTCGTCGGCACCATCAGCGGGTCGGCGATCATCGTGCTGGCGCAGATCGCTCTGTTGCCCCAGTCACCGGCCACCTGGGTCACCGCAGCCGTCTACTACCTCGTCTACATGCAGGTCGAGGCCTACCTGCTGAGTCCGCGCATCATGCGTCGGGCGGTCCGCGTCCCGGGCGTGATCGTGGTCATCGCCGCCCTCGTCGGGGGCACGCTGCTGGGCGTGCTCGGCGCCCTCATCGCCATCCCGGTCGCCGCGTCGATCCTGCTGATCATCCGCGAGGTCTACGTGCCGCGCCAGAACCAGCTCTGAGGCGCATCACACCCGCCCGCCGTGCTCCACGGTCGGCGACGCGGGCCGCCGTCCGGCAGCCGTGCCGTCAGGAGGCGCGGGGTGGCCAGGTGGACGGCAGCGGCAGGGCACCGGGGGCGACCCGGCCGACGATCTCGGTCAGCACGCGGCTGGTCTGCTTCTCGCCGACCCAGAGGTGCTTGCCGCCCTCGACGGCGACGACCTCGGCCTCGGGCACGAGGGCGAACCGTCGTCGCGCCTCGTCGGGCCGCAGGTAGTCGTCGAACTCGGGCACGACGGCGACCACGGGCCGCCCGGAGCCGTGCCAGGCCGCGAGCTCGGCATCGGACGTGCGGTGCAGGGGTGGAGACAGCAGGACGACGCCCGCCACCTCGACGTCGAGACCGTGCTTCAGAGCGACCTCGGTGCCGAACGACCAGCCCACCAACCACGGGGTGGGCAGACCCCGATCACACACGAAGGCCACGGCGGCGGCGAGGTCGGCCGCTTCGGCCACTCCCTCGCCGAACTCACCCTCGGACCGCCCGCGGGGGGATGACACCCCGCGGAAGTTGAACCGCAGCACGGCGAGGTCGGCCAGGGCCGGCAGGCGCGCCGCGGCCTTGCGGATGACGTGGGAGTCCATGAACCCACCGGCGGTGGGCAGGGGGTGCAGCGCGACGATCGTGCCGACGGGCTCACGGTCCGCCGGGAGGCTCAACTCGCCCACCAACGTCAGACCGTCGCCGGTGTGCAGTTCGACGTCTTCGCGGCGCGCGGGCAGCAGGACTCCCCCGCGGATGTCGAGGGCGTCGGTGTCGGGGGTCGTCACGAGATCCTCCAGCAGTGGGTGTGCCAATGGCGGCGCGCCGCCAGGTCGTCCTCGGCACCGAAGAGCCCGTCGGCGCGCCACGCCACGACGTGCGGTGTCGAGGGAGCGATGCCCAGCGAACAGCCGGGGCAGACGTATTCTTTGACGGCCGACGACGCCGAGACCGACTGCACGTTGAACGAACGCCCGTGCTTGGTCTCGACCGTCAGACCGCCGAACGAGGCACGGCTGATGTCGTACGCCTCGTCGGCCTCACGCCGGTCGCGGGAGCGACGGGAGCGGTTGCTGCGGGGCATGACCACCAGCGTAGCAACGGCCCTCGGGGTCGAGGGCCGTGCGACGGGTCAGTACCAGTTGTTGGCGACGGAATGGGCCCAGGCACCACACGGTGTGCTGTAGCGACCACCGATGTAGTTGAGCCCCCAGGTGATCTGCGTCGCCGGGTTGGTCTGCCAGTCGGCGCCGACGGAAGCCATCTTGCTGCCGGGCAGAGCCTGCGGAATGCCGTACGCACCGCTCGACCGGTTGGACGCGTAGACGTTCCAGCCGGACTCTTTCTGCCACAGGGACACGAGGCAGTCGTACTGGTCGGAACCCCAGCCACGAGCGGCCACGAGTTCTGCGGCGACGGCCTTGGCGCTGCCCGGGTCGGGCGTACCCGCCACCGGAGCAGCAGAGGACTTCTTGGCCGCGCCGGACGTCGCACTCGAGGAGGCCTCGGGCTTCTCGGTCTCGGCCACCACGACGGGCGGAGGCGGCGGCGGGACGTATTCGGTGACGCCGTACGCGTCTCGGTCGGCGACCGTGACGGCGGCACCGGCGACGGTGAGGGTCTGGCCGGGGGCGGTCAGCACGGATGCGGCGCCGGGAACGGTCGTCGCGGCCTCGGCACCGGCCAGCGGGCTGACCAGGGATGCCGACACGAAGGCGAACGACGCACAGAAACCGACGAGAGGCAGGACGACCCGTCGCGGGACGCCCGGTCGACGAGCGGCCGAGGCGGTGTCACGGGCGGGGCCGGTGAACGCGAGCGGACCGGCTGCGGGACGACGGACGACACTCTGCGAAGCCGGCACGCGGACGCGTCGACGGGTCGAGGGTCTTTCGACCGCGGCCGGGTGCTCTCGTCGAGAGGGACCGGGGGTCGGATTCGCTGCGTGCCTGCCCATGAGTTCGTCCAGGGTAACCGATGAGACGCCGGAGGGCCAGGGACGACGCGTCAGCGTGTCGGGATGCAGCCCGCCGCCGTGCGAGGCAGAGGCCGTGGACGTCAGCGGACGGCGAGCATGACGTCGACCACCGTGTCGAGCAGCAGGTCGACCTGGCTCTCTCGGTAGCCGCCGCGCTTGGCCCGGAAGACCGATGCCCGGACGTCGTCGATGCTGAGGGGGCGGCCGTCGGTGAAGTAGCCGTGCAGGCGACGGGTGAGGCGATCGACGTCTCGCGGGTGGTAGCCCGTCGTGAGGATGCCGACCCGGTCGAACCGGTGACCCTGCGGTCGCTCGAGCCGGGCCACGATGTCCTCGGCCCCGGACCGCGCCGTCGAGAACCACGTGGACTCGGCCCCCGACGAGACCGCCCGTTCACGCTCGCGACTGGCGAAGGCGTCCTCGAGACGTTCGAGCGCGGCGTCGACGTGTGCCGTCGAGTACCCGTTCTTGGTCAACCCGAAGGCCGTGCGTCGGATGCGGGCGGAGTCGATGCCGAGGCTGGTGTCGCCGGCGTAGGCCTTGCGGGCCTCGTCCAGGAACGCGTCGACCTCGTCGACGTCGTAACCCCGCTTGCCCTTGGGAACGATCGGGAATGTGCTGCTCACGGCCACCATCATGCCGCATGGCCCGATGGCAAGCCGCTGGACGCGCGGCCCGTCACCCTCGGCGGCGAGCCCCTAGGCGAAGAGCAGGTAGAGACCGTAGGCCGCGGCGGCCGACGGCAGCGTGCTGTCCAGCCGGTCGAGGAAACCGCCGTGACCGGGCAACCAGGTGCTGATGTCCTTGATGCCGAGGTCCCGCTTGATGAGCGACTCGGACAGGTCGCCGATGGTGGCCGTCACGATGATGACGCCGCCGAAGAAGAAACCGAACCACCACGGCTCGTCGAGCAGGAAGACCGACAGCAGCACGGCCGCGACGAGGCTGGCGGCCACCGAGCCGGCGAAGCCTTCCCAGGTCTTCTTCGGGCTGATGCGGGGAGCCATCGGGTGCTTGCCGAAGTTGAGCCCGGTCGCGTAGGCGCCGGTGTCGACCGCGATCACGACGATGAGCGCCGACAGCGTCCACCACTGGCCGTCGGGGCGGGCGGCCATGAGCACCATGAAGCTGCCGAGGAACGAGCAGTAGATCTGGACGAACGCCCCGGCACCCAGGTCGCGACCGAGCGAGGAGGCGCCGGCTCGGTGCGAAGGACGGGCCGTCTCGACCAGGCGCCACAGCGAGACGACGACGATGCCGCCGACGAGAGCGGCCCACTGGCCGCCGGCTCCCCCGTAGAAGGCCGCGGGGACCACCGCCACACCGGCCAGGACGCTCGGCAGGCGGGGCACGTCGCGGCCGGCGAAGCGGAGGGCGCTGGCGAGCTCGAAGCACAACGAGCCGATCAGGGCCGCGGCCACGATCATGAAGAACGCCTTGACGAAGATCAGGCTCAGCAGCACCGCCGCCCCGAGGAGCACGCCCACGGCGATGGCGGCCGGCAGATTGCGACCGGTGCGCGCCGTCAACTTCTCGTTGCGCGAGTCGAGGCGTGCCTTGCCGGCCCGTAGTTGGTTCTCGATGTCGTGCCGTGCCGCCTGCGCACGAGCGTCGAAGTCGGCACGGCGGCTGCCGAGGGTACTCTTCTGAGCCGGTGACGAGTCGTCGGGGCCGGCGCCGTCGGGTCGCTGTCTCATCAGACCTCGAGCAGCTCCGCTTCTTTCTTCTTCAGCGCGTCGTCGATGGAGTCGATGTAGCCCTTGGTGATCGACTCGAGTTCTTTCTCGGCACGAGCGACCTCGTCGTCACCGACCTCGGTCTTCTGCGCGTCGAGCGCCTCTTTCGACTTGCGACGGACGTTGCGCACCTGGACCTTGGCGTCCTCGCCCTTGCTGCGGACGAGCTTGACGAACTCTTTGCGACGCTCTTGCGTCAGTTCGGGGATCGTGACGCGGACGATGGTGCCGTCGTTCGTCGGGTTGGCCCCGAGGTTCGGGAAGGTCGCGATGGCCTTCTCGATCTCTTTGAGGGCCGTCTTGTCGTACGGCGTGACGATCATCGTGCGCGCCTCGGGCACCTGCAGCGAGGCGAGCTGGGCCAGCGGCGTCGGCGTGCCGTAGTAGTCGATCGGGATCTTCTGGAACAGAGCCGGGTTGATGCGGCCGGTCCGCACCGTGCCGAAGTCGTTCTTGGCGGCGTCGAGCGCCTTGTCCATCTTCTCGCGCGTCTCGGTGAGTACGTCGTTGATCGCCACTGGTGCTCCTTGTTCGGTTCGCGGTCGAGTTTAGTCGTCTAGTTGCTGACGATGGTTCCGATGCGTTCGCCGCGGATGGCGCGGGCGATGTTGCCCTCGCCTTCCATGCCGAACACGTGCATGGGCATGCCGTTGTCCATGCAGAGGCTGAAGGCGGTCGAGTCCACGACCTTGAGCCCCTGCATCAGTGCCTCTTGGTACGTGAGCTGGTCGAGCTTGACCGCCGACGGGTCGTGGCGGGGGTCCGCCGAGTAGACGCCGTCGACGCCGTTCTTGGCGACGAGGACCTCGGAGGCCCCGATCTCGAGGGCTCGCTGGGCCGAGACGGTGTCGGTCGAGAAGTACGGCAGACCGGCCCCGGCACCGAAGATGACGACGCGTCCCTTCTCGAGGTGCCGCTCGGCACGACGAGGGATGTAGGGCTCGGCGACCTGGGTCATCGCGATGGCGGACTGGACACGCGTCGCGGCACCGGCCTGCTCGAGGAAGTCCTGGAGGGCGAGGGCGTTCATGACGGTGCCCAGCATGCCCATGTAGTCGGCCCGGCCCCGGTCCATGCCGCGCTGACTGAGCTCGGCACCGCGGAAGAAGTTGCCGCCGCCGACCACGATGGCGATCTCGACGTCGGTCGCCGCATCGGCGATCTCGCGGGCGATGGCGCCGACCACGTCGGGGTTCACGCCGAGCTGGCCGCCGCCGAAGGCCTCGCCCGAGAGCTTCAGCAGGACGCGTCGTCGTCCGGTGGTTTCCGATGTCATGCGAGTCTCCGTCTCGTCGTGGCCGTAGCCAGGTTAGCGAGTTCGGGCTGGTCGCCGTCCGTCGCCGCTGATGCACCCGACGTCGTCACCTCGGCCGGGCACGGGAACGGGGCCCGAGACACGTTCGTCTCGGGCCCCGTCACGGTGCTGCTTAGGCGCCGACCTTGATGCGGGCGAAGCCCGTGATCGACAGTCCGGCCTCGTCGACGACCTTCGCGACCGACAACTTGTTGTCCTTCGCGTAGGCCTGGTCGAGCAGGGCGATCTCCTTGAAGAAGCCCGTGAGGCGACCCTCGATGATCTTGGGCAGGGCCGCTTCGGGCTTGCCCTCGTTCTTCGCGGTCTCCTCGACGATGGCACGCTCCTTGTCGACCTGCTCGGCCGGCACCTCGTCACGCGACAGGTACGTCGGCGCGGCGAAGGCGATGTGCTGAGCGATCGAACGAGCGGTCTCGGCGTCGTCACCCGTGTAGCCCACGACCACGCCGACCTGCGGGGGCAGGTCCTTCGAGGTCTTGTGCAGGTAGATGGCGAACTGCTCGCCCTCGATGCGGTTGACGGTGCGCAGTTCGACCTTCTCGCCCATGAGCGCGGCCTCGTCGTTGACGAAGGCCTCGACGGTCTGGCCACCGATCGCGGCGGCGTTGCCCTCGGCGGCGCTGGAGGCACCGGCCGCGTGGACGGCCTCGAGGACCTGGTCGGCCAGGGCGACGAACTTCTCGTTCTTCGCGACGAAGTCGGTCTCGCTGGCGAGCTCGATCAGCGTGGCGTAGCCCGAGCCGGGCTTCGCGGCGACGAGACCCGCGGTGGTCTGACGGCCCTCGCGCTTGGCGACGCCCTTCAGTCCCTTGACGCGGAGGATCTCGACGGCCTTCTCGATGTCGCCGTCGGCTTCTTCGAGGGCGTTCTTGCTGTCGACCATGCCCGCGCCGAGGCGGTCACGGAGGATCTTGACGTCAGCGATGGTGTAGTTGGCCATGTGTCTGACTTCCTTTCGTGGAGTCGGAAGGGTGGAGGAGGACTACTTCGAGTCGGCGTCGGCCGGCTCGGCGGCGGTGGCCTCGGTCGCCTCGGCGACGGGCTCGACGACCGGCTCGCCCAGGGGCTTCGCGGCGACCTGTGCGTCGGCGTCGTTCTCCTCGACGGGGGCCTCGGCGACCGGGGCCTCGGCGGCGGCGTCAGCGGCCTTGGCCTCGCCCTGCGCGAGCAGCTCGGCCTCCCATTCGGCCATGGGCTCGACGGGCTGGTCGGCGTCCTCGGGCTTCTGGTGACGCTGCACCAGGCCCTCGGCGGCGGCGTCGGCGACGATGCGCGTCAGCAGGCCGACGGAACGGATCGCGTCGTCGTTGCCCGGGATCGGGAAGTTGATCTCGTCGGGGTCGCAGTTCGTGTCGAGGATGCCGATGACCGGGATGCCCAGCTTCTTGGCCTCGTCGATCGCGAGGTGCTCTTTCTTGGTGTCGACGACCCAGAGGGCGGACGGCGTCTTGGTCAGGTTGCGGATTCCGCCGAGCGTCTTGTGCAGCTTGTCGAGCTCACGCTTCTTGATCAGCAGTTCCTTCTTGGTGAAGCCCTGCGTCGTGTCGTCGAAGTCGATGTCTTCGAGCTCTTTCATGCGGGCGAGGCGCTTCGAGACCGTCTGGAAGTTGGTCAGGAGACCACCGAGCCAGCGCTGGTTGACGAAGGGCTGGCCGACGCGGTTGGCCTGCTCGGCGATGGAGCCCTGGGCCTGCTTCTTGGTGCCGACGAAGAGGATGGTGCCACCGTGGGCGACCGTCTCTTTGACGAAGTCGTACGCCTTGTCGATGTACCCGAGCGACTGCTGCAGGTCGATGATGTGGATGCCCGAGCGCTCGGCGAGGATGAAGCGCTTCACCTTCGGGTTCCAGCGGCGGGTCTGGTGTCCGAAGTGGACGCCGCTGTCGAGCAGCTGGCGGATGGTGACGACGGCCATGGTCGTTCTCCTTGATTCTGGGCGCACCCGCGGGTGCGCCTGCTTGTCGGTTGTCGGGCGACCGGTCGGTCGCCACTGCCTGGTGCCCGGGCACACGTCCGCCGATCACACCGTGAGGCGCGTTCGGACCGAATGGACGTGGAGGCCGGGAGCGGCGCGAGGCGACCAGGTCGCCTCGACGTCGGTGCGTCCGAGGACGCACAGGGCACGCGAAGTCAGCCCGCTGAGCAGGCTGCATCGTTCATGTTAGCACCACCACGGACCCGAGGAGGCGGTGGTCGCCACCCGAGGACGGCGACCACCGCAGGCTCGCACCTCGGCTACGAGCGGCGGCGACCGAGGCCGAGCAGACCGCGTTTGGGGACCCGCGCCTCCTCGAGTCCGTAGTGGTCGCCGAAGTCGTCGCGCAGCTGCGTGCGACGCGCCCGCAGGACACGTCGGTGCTCGGCGTCGAAGGCCCGGAAGGTCGCGACGCAGATGCCGATCATGACGACGCTGAACGGCAGTGCCGTGATGATCGCGGCCGTCTTGAGGGCGTCGAGCCCGCCGGTGACGAGCAGGGCGATGGCGACGAGGGCCGTGACCACGGCCCAGAAGATGCGGACCCAGGTCTTCGGCTCGGTGTCGCCGCCGGTCGAGATCATGCCGAGGACGAGCGAGCCCGAGTCGGAGGACGTGATGAAGAACAGACCGATCAGCAGGATGGCCCCGAAGACCGCGATCGAGCCGCCGGGCAGGCCCTGCAGCATCTCGAAGAGCGCCCCTTCGGTGTCGACCGAGCCGTCGGCGCCCACGAGGCCGCCGCCCCCGAAGACCTCACGGTAGAGCGCGGCACCGCCCATGACGCTGAACCAGAGGAAGGTCAGCAGCGTCGGCACGACGAGCACGCCGACGACGAACTCGCGGACCGTGCGGCCCTTCGAGATGCGTGCGATGAAGATGCCGACGAACGGCGCCCAGGACATCCACCACCCCCAGTAGAAGGTCGTCCACGCCCCCTGCCAGGCCTCGCCCTCGGCCCCCGAGAAGGCGCTCACCGTGAAGGTCAGGCCGACGACGTTCTGCAGGTAGTTGCCGAGCGACTGGACGAAGTCGCGCAGCAGGAAGAGCGACGGGCCGCTGACCAGCACGAAGACGAGCAGCAGGGCGGCCAGCACGATGTTGATGTTCGAGAGCCACTTCATGCCCTTGGTGACCCCGCTGACCAGGGAGAAGATCGTGACGCCCGTGATGGCCGCGATCAGGATCACCTGGATCACCAGGGTCGGCTCGGCGATGCCCGCGGCCGAGAGTCCGGCCGAGATCTGCAGAACGCCGAGACCCAGCGACGTCGCGACGCCGAAGAGCGTGCCGACGACCGAGACCACGTCGATGACGTTGCCCCAGAGACCGTCGATGCGGCTGCCGAGCAGGGGTTCGAGGGCGTACCGGATCGACACCGGACGGCCACGACGGTGGATCGCGTAGGCCATGCCCAGCCCCACCACGATGTAGATCGCCCACGCGTGCACGCCCCAGTGCAGGTAGGTCTGGCTCAGGGCCTGGCCGGCGAGCTGGTTGTCGTCGCCGGTCACGCCCGGGCGCGGACTCGCGTAGTGGCTGAGCGGTTCGGCGACCCCGTAGAACACCAGGCCGATCCCCATGCCGGCGGCGAAGAGCATGGAGAGCCACGAGAGGCGCGAGAACTCGGGCTCGTCGTCGTCCTTGCCGAGCTTGATGTCGCCGTAACGGCTGACGCCCATCCACAGGGCGAAGACCACGAAGACGGCCGCGAGCAGCACGTAGTACCAGCCGAACGCCCCCACGATGCCGCTCTGGATCGACCCGAACAGGCCCTCGGCCACGGTCGGAAAGGCCATGGCGAAGACGACGAAGCCGAGGATCACGGCCGCTGCGGGCCAGAAGACCCACGGGGCGAAGGCCCTCCGGCGGGGCGTGACCAGCGCCTCCTGGGTGTGGTCGCGGGCGGCGCTCGTCGCGTTGCCGGGTGTCTCGTCGGCGTGCGCGACCGGTGTCGCGTCGTCGGCGTGGCTCATCGGAAGTCCTCTCAGAATGCGAACGTCCCGCCCAGGATCTGGACGGGACGTGCATCGATTCTGCCAGGCTCAGGCCTTCGCGGACCGCCCCGCGTCGGCCTGGACGGCCGACGTGCCCATCTCTTCGAGCGAGCGGCCCTTCGTCTCGGGGATCTTCGCCAGGACGAAGAAGAACGACACGAGCGCGAAGAACGCGAAGATGCCGTACGACAGCGTGAGGCTGAGGGCGGCCAGGGTCGGGAACGACACCGTCACGATGAAGTTGGCGATCCAGTTGGCCATGCTGCCCACGCCGAGCGCCGTGGCACGGATGCTGTTCGGGAACATCTCGCCGAGCAGCACCCACATGAGCGGGCCCCACGTGGCGCCGAACGACACGACGAAGAGGTTCGCGGCGACGAGCGCCACCGGCCCCCAAGCACCGGGCAGCGAGGGGTCGCCGCTTGCCGAGGTGGTGGCCTGGCTGAACGCCAGGGCGGTGACGGCGAGGCTGACGAACATGCCGATCGAGCCGGTCAGCAGCATCGGCCGGCGACCGACCTTGTCGACGAGTCCGATCGCGATGAAGGTCACCGCGACGTTGACGATGGCGGTGATGGTCGAGATGAGGAACGAGTCCTCTTCCTGGAAGCCGACGGCCTGCCACAGGGTGGTCGAGTAGTAGAAGATCACGTTGATGCCGACGAACTGCTGCAGCACGGCGAGGATGATGCCGACCCAGACGATGGGCTGCAGACCGAAGCGGGTGCCACGGATCGACGACTTCTTCTCGAGTTCGGCCTCGGTGCGGATCGAGTCGGTGATCTCTTTCAGGCTCGTCTCGACCGTCTCGGCCGGGACGATCGACCGCAGGACCTTCTTGGCCTCGGCCTCACGCCCGTCACCGGCGAGGTACCGCGGCGACTCGGGCAGACGCCAGGCGAGGATGCCGTAGACGACCGACGGGACGATGCCCACCAGGAACATCCAGCGCCAGGCGGCGAGACCGAAGAGCGACGGCTCGGAGGCGCCGCCCGCCGTGACCGCGAAGAGCTGGTCCGACAGCAGGGCGGCGAAGATGCCGAGGGTGATGGCGAGCTGCTGGAACGACGCCAGACGACCGCGGATGGCCTTGGGCGACACCTCGCTGATGTAGGCGGGGGCGATGACCGACGCGATGCCGATGCCGAGGCCGCCGATGACGCGCCAGAGCACGAGGTCCCAGACGGCGAAGGCCGCGGCGGCACCGATGGAGCTGATCAGGAACAGACCGGCACCGATCAGCATGACCTTGATGCGGCCCATCTTGTCGGCGAGACGGCCGGCGACGTAAGCACCGATGGCGCAACCGATCAGGGCCGAGGCGACCGCGAAGCCCGAGGCGAACTCGGTGAGGCCGAACTCGTCGGTGATCGACTGGACGGCGCCGTTGATGACGGACGAGTCGAAGCCGAACAGGAACCCGCCGATGGCCGCCGCCACGGCGAGCGCGGTCACCCGCCTGTTCAAGCTTTTCGTCGTTGCAGTGGTGTTCGACACCTGTACTCCTTCACGGCTCGAGGAGCAGGGCTCGTGGCCACGACTCCCCCACAAACGGTGTGCACGGGGTGTTCATGCACGGGTGAACCTTACGCCTCGCCGAGAAAGCTTGCGCGACCGGCACGGTGCCGGTATGCGTTCATTCCCTCCACGGTCGATCCGCCGCCTCGCCTCCGCCTCGACGACGATCCTGGCGATCGTCGCGGCCGGGGCGTTCGCGCCCGCCCCGGCGGTCGCGTCGCCTCGGGCGGTGGGGGCAGGAGGCGCGGTGTGGGCCTGGCCCGTCGCCTCACCCCACCCGGTGGTCCGCCCCTTCGTCGGGCCGCCGAACCCGTGGTCGCCGGGGCACCGCGGCATCGACGTCGGAACGACCGAGGGCTCGGTCGTGATCGCTCCGGACGACGGGGTGGTGCACTTCGCCGGGGTCGTGGTGGACCGGCCGGTGCTGTCGATCGCCCACTCGGGCGGAGTGCTGAGCAGCTTCGAGCCGGTGGTGGCCGACGTCGCGAAGGGCGACGTCGTCACGCGGGGGCAGACCGTCGGTGTGCTCGAGCCAGGGCACTGCGCCGACCGGCCGTGCCTGCACCTGGGGGCGCGCATCGACGGCGAGTACGTCTCGCCCCTGGTGTTCCTGGGTGGGATCGAACCGTCGGTGCTGCTGCCGACGCGGCCCCGCTGAACAGGGGCCGGGCCGGGCCGGGCCGGTGACCGTGGGTGCGCGGGGCCTCGTCGGGCAGGGTGGGCGCCGTCAGGCGCGCGGGTGCGCCGAACGGTAGCTGTCCCGCAGCCGGTCGGTCGAGACGTGCGTGTAGATCTGCGTGGTGCCGAGACTCGCGTGGCCGAGCAGCTCCTGGACGGCCCGGAGGTCGGCGCCCCCGTCGAGCAGGTGGGTGGCCGCCGTGTGCCTCAGCGCGTGCGGCCCCGCCGGTCCCCCGCCCGGGAGGTCGGCGAGCAGCCCGGCGACCAGCCTGTAGACGGCCCGCGTGCCGAGCCGGCCCCCGGTCGCCCCCACGAAGAAGGCGGCGTCCGTGGCCGGGGTGACGAGCGTCGGGCGGGCGAGTTCGAGGTACCGCCCCAGAGCCGCGGCCGCCGGCACCCCGAACGGCACGACGCGCTGCTTCGCCCCCTTGCCGGTGACCCGCACGGTCAGGCGTCCGAGGTCGACGTCACCGAGGTCGGCTCCGACGAGCTCGGACACGCGGAGGCCCGCGCCGTAGAGCAGTTCGACGACGGCGAGGTCCCGACGCGCACCGGGGTCACCCGTGTCGGCACGGACGGCGAGGGAGGCCAGCAGGCCGTCGACCTGGTCACGGGTGAGGACGCGGGGCAGACGGCTCTCGGGCTTCGGTGCACGCAGCCGCGCACCGACGTCGACCGGCGTCCGGTCGGTCTCGTCGAGCCACCGGGTGAAGGCCCGGACGCTCGCCGACCGCCTCGCGAGGGTGGCCCGGGCGAGCCCGGCCTGCGTGCCCTGCCAGAGCCAGTCGCGCAGCAGGTCGAGGTCGAGGTCGCCCACCTCGCCCGGGCGGCCGAGCCGGTTCTCGGCGAAGACGACGAGCGAGTCGAGGTCGGCCCCGTACGACCGCACCGTGTGGTCGCTGAGCCCCCGGCCGTCGTGCAGGTGGTCCGCGAACCGTTCGACCTCGCCCAGGAGGCGCGTCACGGCAGGGCCCGCCCCTCGCGTCTCGACCCCGGCCCGTGCATGCCGACAGGCTAGCCATCGCGGCGCCCCCTCACCCGTCGCCACCCCGACCCGTACCGTCGGACAGCACCCGAGAGGTCGAGTTCGGCGACCACGTCGCGGACGGTCTCGAGCGACAGACCGCTCGCGACGGCCAGTTCGTCGGTCTCGCGGGTCGCCGTCGTGCTGAGGGCGTCGAGCACCCGCATCGTCGCGGGGTCGAGACGCCGCCCCCGGTACGACGCCACGACGAGGTCGGTCGACACCCCGGCGAGTGCGACGACCTCGTCGGGACTCGTCACGCACTCGGCCAGACCGGATCGGATCAGGCCGTGACAGCCCACGGACGACGGCGAGGTCACCGGGCCGGGCACGGCCCCGACCGGACGACCGAGCGACTGGGCGTGGGCGGCCGTGTTCAGCGACCCCGAGCGCCCGCCGGCCTCGACGACGACGGTCGCGGCCGTCAGGGCCGCGATGAGTCTGTTGCGTTGCAGGAAGCGCCACCGTGACGGCTTGCCCCCGCAGGGGGCCTCGGAGATCATCAGGCCCGTCTCGATGATGCGTCGCAGCAGGCCGTCGTGCCCGGCCGGATAGAGGTGGTCGACTCCCCCGGCCATGACCGCCATCGTCGTCGCCGACGCGGCCAGGGCCGCCCGGTGGGCGGCACCGTCGATGCCGTAGGCGGCACCCGAGACGATCGCGAGGCCTCGGTCGGCCACGCCGTCGGCGAGCTCTGCCGACACCTGCTCGCCGTAGGCCGTCGCCGCCCGCGAGCCGACGATCGCGATGCTCGACGCCGGTGTCGGAACCGGCGCCGGACCTCGCGCCCAGAGGGCCACGGGCGCGTGATCGCCGAGCTCGTCGAGGACCGCGGGCCAGAGCGGGGAGCCCGGCACGAGCAGCCGCGACCCCACCGCTGTCGCCGTGTGGAACGACCGGAGGATCACGCTGGTCTCGAGTCGCGGCCGCCATCTCTTCAGCGCCCGGACGAGGTCGAGCCGCTCGACGTCGTCGAGGGTCGCCCCGGCCTCGACCAGGGCCCCCGCGAGGAGACCCGGGCGGGGTTCGTCGTGACCGACCGCCGCCTCGAGCACGACGCGGAGCCCCACGGTCGGCCCCAACGTCGACCTGACGACCCCACCCACCGCGTCCCCCGGTTCGACCACCCCCGTCCAGGCGCCCAGGGCGAAGGCCCGGACGGCCTGCGCCTCGCTGAGATCGTCGGGCCTCGGCAGGACGGGCCGCACGAGATCGGCCAGCTCGGCGGGGGTCGCCCGGAGCAGGTCGCTCACAGCGATCGCCGCATGCTCAGGGCCCGCACGACGTGACGGCGGACGGGGGCGGGTTCGTCGTCGAGGTCGGCGAGGGTCCAGGCGACGCGCAGCACGCGGTCGTAGCCCCGCATCGTCAGGGCACCGGTCTCGAGAGCTCGGTCGACGGGCTGCGAGTCCGCCACGGCCAGGCGATTCGCCGGGTCACGCAGCCAGGTGCCCGGGACCTCGCCGGACAACCGCCAGGGCGTGCCGTCGAGCCGACGGACGGCACGGTCGCGTGCCCGGTCGACGCGGTCGCGGGCCTGACGCGTCGTCGTCGGCACGACGTCGGCCGAGGCGCGGAACTGCGACGAGCTGATGCGGGCCACCCGCAACTGCAGGTCGATGCGGTCGACGAGCGGCCCGGAGAGCTTGCCGAGGTACCGACGCCGCTGGTGCGGGGAACAGCTGCAGTCGGAGTCGCGGGAACCGTACTGCCCGCAGGGGCACGGGTTGGCGGCGGCGACGAGTTGGAACCGCGCCGGGAAGCGGGCCACCGACCGCGATCGGTGGACCACGGTCTCGCCCGATTCGAGGGGCTGGCGGAGGCAGTCGAGGACCGTCTGCTGGAACTCGGGCGCCTCGTCGAGGAACAGCACGCCGCGGGTCGCCCTCGACGCGGCGCCGGGCCGGATGACCCCGCTGCCGCCGCCGACCAGGGCCGCCGCGCTGCAGGTGTGGTGAGGTGCCTCGAACGGTGGACGCCGGTCGAGGTCGCCCGTGACGGCGACCCCGGCCAACGAGCGGATCGACGCGACCTCGAGGGCCGAGTCGGCGTCGAGGTCGGGCAGCAGACCCGGCAGGCGGGCCGCCAGCATGCTCTTGCCCGCGCCGGGCGGGCCCACCATGAGGAGGTGGTGACCGCCGGCCGCGGCGACGACGAGCGCCTCGACGGCGTCGACGTTGCCGATGACGTCAGCGAGGTCGAGTTCGGCCGGCACCGCCGGTTCGGAGCGCGATCTCGTGATGGCCTCGACCGGTTCGGGTTCGAGACCCGCGCCGTGCCAGATCGCGGCCTCGCGGAGGCTCGGCACGGCCACCACGCGGATGCCGGGCACGAGGGCGGCCTCGTCGGCGTTGTCGGTCGGCACCATGACGGTGGTGGCCCCTGCCCGACGCGCACCCAGCACGGCGGGCAGGACGCCGTCGACGGGGCGGAGTCGGCCGTCGAGACCGAGCTCGCCCAGGTGGACGACGCGTTCGACGGACTCGGCGGGAACGACTTCGGCTGCGGCCAGCGCCGCGATGGCGATCCCGAGGTCGAAGGACGACCCCTGCTTGGGCAGCGAGGCCGGTGACAGGTTGACGGTCAGCTTGCGCGCCGGCAAGGCGCACCCGGAGTTCGTCGCGGCCGACCGCACCCGGTCGCGGGCCTCGCCCAGCGAGGTGTCGGGCAGACCGATGATCACGAACGCGGGCAACCCGGCACCCATGTCGGCCTCGATCTCGACCAGGGCGCCGTCGACCCCCAGCAGGGCGACCGCCCTCGTCCGCGCCACGCTCATGCTCCGGCCCCTCGGACGTGGTCGATGCGCTCGTGCCCCGCGCACCGCTCGACCGTGATGCCCACCACGTCGATGCGCAACCCCCGGGGCGTCGTGGAGGGATGCGCCTGGCACCAGGCCCCCGCCAGCCGTCGCAGACGCGCCAGCTTGGCCGGCGTCACGGCCTCGAGTGCGTGGCCGTAGCCGGTGCCCGACCGCGTCTTGACCTCGACGACGACGAGTTCGTCGCCGTCCAGGGCGACCACGTCGATCTCGCCCTCGCGACACCGCCAGTTGCGCTCGACGACCCGCATGCCCTGCGCCTCGACGTACTCGGCCGCGACGTCTTCGCCGCGCCGACCCAATTCGTCCTTCTTCGCCATGTCTGACCTCCTGCCAGCAGGCTGGCGGAGGCCTGCCCCTCGGAGGGTGGGCGGGAGATCCTCTGGGGACGCCACCGATCCGGCGACGGGTGGGGACGAGCCGTGTCAGACGGACCGCGTCCCGCTGCAACGGGACGCGTCGCGGCCGGGACTACTCGTCGAGCGCGAGTTCTTTCGGCAGCTCGAGGTCGCGGGTCGTGAGCTCTTCGACGTTCACGTCTTTGAAGGTGAGCACCCGGACCGACTTGACGAAGCGGTCGGAACGGTAGACGTCCCACACCCAGACGTCGGTCATCGACAGTTCGAAGTAGAAGTCGTGCTCGGTGTCGCGCCGGACGAGGTCGACCTCGTTGGCCAGGTAGAAGCGCCGCTCGGTCTCGACCACGTAGCGGAACTGCGACACCACGTCGCGGTACTCGCGGTACAGCGCGAGCTCGACCTCGCGGTCGTAGTCTTCGAAATCGTCCTCGTCCATCGGAGGATCATCTTACGCGGCCCCCGGGGCGGCGGACGCCCGATGGCCCGCCGGCTCTTGGCCCTGGTCCTGGCCCTCGCCCTGGCCCTGGCCCTGGCCCTGGCCCTGGCCCTGGCCCTGGCCCTGGCCCTGGCCCTGGGGTCAGTGCAACCAGGTGAGACGGTGCAGCGGCGACGGCCCCAGCTCGGACAGGGCCCCGTAGTGCGCCGACGAGCCGTAGCCCTTGTTGCCGGCCCAGCCGTAGCCCGGGTGGACGCCGTCGGCCTCGATCATCAGCCGGTCGCGCTCGACCTTGGCGATGACCGACGCCGCCGCCACCGACGCGCAGTCGCGGTCGGCCTTGACCCGGGTCGTGATGCGGGGCGGGGTGGCGAGCTGGGGCGACAGGTAGTCGTGGTTGCCGTCGAGCACCACGACGGACTGCATGATGCCGACGCCCGCGTGGTGCAGGGCGGTGAGGGCACGCTTGCCCGCCAGCCCGAGGGCGACGACGATGCCCAGCCGATCGACCTCGTGTGCCTCGGCGTAGCCCACCGCGTGGTGGGACACCCAGGCCGTCGCCAGCGGGTACAACGCCTCACGGCGCTTCTCGGACAGGAGCTTCGAGTCGCGCAGGCCCTCGGGGACGTCGAGGCACTCGACGTGGACCGCCCCGAGCCCGACGGCGACCGGCCCGGCGATGGCGCCGCGGCCGACCTCGTCGCAGCCGATGACCCAGGTCGCTCCCGAGGCGTGCAGCTCGCGTTCGACCTCGAGGGTCGGGTCGACGACGGGGCTCATTCGCCCTCTCGTTCGGTGCCGCGGAAGACGTCGGGGTAGTCGCCGAGCCACGTCCACCGGTCGGTGGGCCAGCTGATGACGAAGGCACGCCCGACGACGTCGCTCATCGGGACGAATCCCTTGCTCGGGGTGGCGCCGTTGTAGCGGCTGTCCTTCGAGTTGTAGCGGTTGTCGCCCATGACCCACAGGGAGTCGGCGGGCACCGTGACCGAGAAGTCGTCGGCCGAGACGCGGGTCTCACCCGGGGGCAGGTTCACGTAGGGCTCGTCGAGGGGGACGCCGTTGACCGACATCTGCCCGAAGTCGTTGCAGCACTCGACCGTGTCGCCCGGCAGGCCGATCACCCGCTTGATGAGGTGGTCGTTGCTGTCTTGTGCACCGAGCCCGACCTGCGTGAGGAACCACGAGATGCCGTCGGACACGGGGTTGCCGGTGGTGGTGCTGATCGGCGCCGTGCCGTCGAGCCACCCACCCGGGTCGGTGAACACGACCACGTCGCCCCGCTTGACGTCGACGAGGTCGGGCACGAGCTCGTTGACGATGATGCGGTCGTTGATCTGGAGCGTCTGTTCCATCGAACCCGAGGGGATGTAGAACGACCGGATCAGGAACGTCTTGATGAGGAACGAGATGAGGAGGGCCGCCAGGAAGATGACGAGGACGTCGCGCACGAACGTGCCGATGCCGCGCTTCTTGCCGTCGTCGCGTCGAGGACGCAGGGCGCGCCTCACTGTGTCATTCGTCATTTAACCACCCGAGCTCCCCGCCATCTTAGATGGCGGGGAGCTCGGAGGATGTCGCTGGAGGGCGTGACTAGTTGTCGCGCTTCTCCTTGATCTTGGCCTTCTTGCCGCGCAGTTCGCGCAGGTAGTAGAGCTTGGCGCGACGGACGGCACCACGGCTGACGACCTCGATGTGGTCGATGACCGGGGAGTGCACCGGGAAGGTGCGCTCGACGCCGACCTGGAAGCTCACCTTGCGGACCGTGAAGGTCTCGCGGATGCCCTCGTTCTGCTTGCCGATGACGACACCCTGGAAGACCTGGACGCGCGAGCGCGTGCCTTCGATGATGTTGACGTGCACCTTGACGGTGTCGCCGGCACGGAAGTCGGGGACGTCCGAGCGGAGGTTGGCGGAGTCAACCGCGTCGAGGATGTGCATTGTCGTTCGCTCTCTGCAACCGCCACAGGTCGACTGCGTGTCTGGGGCGCGTCACGCGCCCGTCATGATGAAGAAGGTGTGCTCTGGATCGGCAGACTCCCCTGTGGCAGAGTCGTGCGCAGGCACAAGTGTCAAGTGTGCCACAGCACGGGCCCCCGTGTCAGCCTCGCGGCGTGATGGTGATGACCGGGCCGTCGTCGCCGTAGCCGGGCCGACGCCCCGCGGCGGCCCCGGTGCCCGAGGCGACCCTCTCGAGATCGGCGAGCGACGTGGCCATGCGGGCCCGCGCCTCCTGGACGAACTGCCACAGGGCCGAGGCGAAGAGGCCGACGCCCGCCGCGATCGTCACGACGGCGCAGAGCGCGAACAGGGCGGTCGAGAGGTCGAGGGACGAGACCCCGCCGGCGACCTGCGTGAAGGCCGACGCGGACCGGGACTCGGCGGAACTGTCGACGATGAAGAACCCCAGACCGAGCTGGCCGAGCCAGGACAGGGTGAGCAGACCGACGTCGGCCCACGACACGGCCTTGGCCTGCCGGACGCTGCGGCGACCCACCACCACACCGGTGGCCACCGCCTGCCCCACGAAGAGCAGGGGCACGAGCAGCAGCTGGCCGACGAACTGCAGTCCCAGCGGGACGCCGAAGAACGCCCGGCCCAGCAGCACCCAGAGCGGCAGCACGAACACGGCCACCCAGAGGAGGCGGTAGAAGACCCGGCGCATCGTCATGCGGTCGAGGCTACGAAACGATCGTGAAGAATGGCTGCATGATCGAACTGCGCACTCCCGACGAGATCGAGCGCATGCGGCCCGCCGGAGCCTTCGTCGCCCGCGTGCTCGACGCGGCCAGAGCTGCAGCCCGACCGGGGGTCGACCTGCTCGAGATCGACGCGCTCGCGCACCGCATGATCCGCGAGGCGGGCGCCGAGAGTTGCTACGTCGACTACCACCCCTCGTTCGGCGCGAGTCCGTTCGGCAAGGTGATCTGCACGTCGGTCAACGACGCGGCCCTGCACGGCCTGCCGCACCGCTACCGCCTGCGTGACGGAGACCTGCTCAGCCTCGACTTCGCCGCCTCGGTGGACGGCTGGGTCGCCGACTCGGCCGTGTCGTTCGTCGTCGGCGAGCAGGCGTCGCCGGAGGACCTCCGCCTGATCGAGACGTGCGAGGTCGCACTCGACGCCGGCATCGCCGCCCTGAGGCCGGGTGCCAAGCTGGGCGACGTCTCGGCCGCGATCGGCCAGGTCGCGCGTGGTGCGGGCTACGGGGTCAACCTGCAGTTCGGCGGCCACGGGGTCGGACGGACGATGCACGGGGATCCCCACGTGCCGAACGACGGACGCGCGGGCCGGGGTTGGCCGGTGCGGCCCGGGCTCGTGGTCGCGATCGAGCCGTGGCTGATGCGGGGCACCGACGAGATCGTCACCGACGCCGACGGCTGGACGCTGCGCAGCGTCGACGGCTCGAGGGCGGCGCACGTCGAACACACCGTCGCCGTCACCGAGGACGGACCGCTCGTGCTCACCGCACGCGGCTGAACCGGACGGGCCGGGGCCTCGGGCCCTGGCCTGGGCCTCAGCCGGCGGACCCCGTCAGTCGAGCAGGTCGGGACGCACCCGGCGGGTGCGTTCGAGCTGCTGCTCACGACGCCAGGTCGCGATGGCCGCGTGGTTGCCGCTGAGCAGCACCGGAGGCACGTCGAGACCCCGCCAGGACGCCGGCTTGGTGTAGCTGGGGTACTCGAGCAGGCCGTCTTCGTGGCTCTCTTCGGTGAGGCTCTCGGGGTTGCCCACCACACCCGGGACGAGACGCCCGATGGCCTCGATCATCGCCGTGACGGCGACCTCGCCACCGTTCAGCACGTAGTCGCCGAGGCTGATCTCGCGAACGGTCGCCCGGGTGGCGGCGTGCTCGACGACGCGCTGGTCGATGCCCTCGTAACGGCCGCAGGTGAAGACGAGGTGGGGCGCGAACGCGAGCTCACGAGCCGTGGCCTGGGTGAACGGCGTGCCGGCCGGCGACGGGACGATCATGATCGTGTCGTCGGGCGTGGACGTCTCGCCGAAGACGTGGTCGAGCGCCTCGCCCCAGGGCTCGGGGCGCATGACCATGCCGGCGCCGCCACCGTACGGCGTGTCGTCGACGGTGCGGTGCCGGTCGTGCGTGAAGTCACGCAGGTCGTGCACCTCGACGTCGAGCAGTTTCTGCTGCCGCGCCTTGCCGAGCAACGAGATGTCGAGCACCCCGAAGAACTCGGGGAAGATCGACACGATGTCGATGCGCACGCGTCAGCGCTCGTCGTCGGAAGCGGACTCGCCGTCGGAGACGGGCTCGTCGACGCCGTCGGAGACAGGCTCGTCGACGCCGTCGGAGACAGGCTCGTCGACGCCGTCGGATGCCGACTCGTCGTCCGTGTCGTCGGCCAGCTCTTCGAAGAGCCCCTGCGGCGGGGTCACGACGACCACGCCGGCCTCGACGTCGACCTTCGGCACGAGAGCCGAGACGAACGGGACGAGCACCTCGCCCGACGCGGTGTCGACCGCGAGCAGGTCTTGGGCCGGCATGTGGTCGACCCGGGCCACGGTGCCGACGACGACGCCGTCACGTTCGACGCGGAGGCCGACCAGCTGGTGGTCGTACCAGGCGTCGTCCTCGTGCGGCAGTTCGTCGGTGTCTTGGTCGACCCAGAGGATCGCCTTGACGAGGGACTCGGCGGCAGTGCGGTCGTCGACGCCCTCGAAGAAGCCGACCGGGTGGCTGTTGTACCAGCGCAACTCGGTGAGGGTGAGGGTCTTGTCGTGCCAGGCACTGTCGGCGGGCACCTGCAGGCGGAACACGGCACCCGGCACGAAGCGCTGCTCGGGGGTGTCGGTGAAGAGTTCGAGCTTGAGGGCGCCCTTGAGGCCGTGGGCCTTGGTGAGGCGCCCCACCCGGAGTTCGGTCTTGCGGTCGGACGGCACGGTTCTAGAGATCGCCGTCGACGACGTCGACCCGGACGCGCTTGCCGTCGGCCAGAGCCGTGACCAGGGTGCGGAGGGCCTTGGCGGTGCGACCGGCACGGCCGATCACGCGACCGAGGTCGTCCGCGTGGACGTGCACCTCGAGGACGTCGCCTCGCGGGGAGTTCTTCTCCACGACCTGCACCTCGTCCGGGTGATCGACGATCCCCCGGACGAGGTGTTCGAGTGCAGGTGCGAGCACCGACTACGCCTCGGTGGTCTCGGCGTCGTCGCTGGACTCGGCGGGCGCCTCGGCCTTGACGGCGGGCTTCTCGGTCTTGGGCACGAGGACCGGCTTCTTCTTCTCGTCGGCGACGAAGGCCTCTTTCGGGGCCTTGGTCTTGACGGTGCTGACGGCGTCGGCGTCGCCCTTGAACTTGCCCCAGTCACCCGTGAGCTTCAGCAGCGCGGCGACCTGCTCGGTCGGCTGTGCGCCGACGCCGAGCCAGTACTGCGCACGCTCCGACTCGACCTCGATGAACGAGGGCTCTTCGGTCGGGTGGTACTTGCCGATCTCTTCGATGACGCGACCGTCGCGCTTGGTGCGCGAGTCGGCGACGACGATGCGGTAGTAGGGGGCGCGGATCTTGCCCATGCGCTTGAGACGGATCTTGACAGCCACAATTCTCCTGTGTGATGTGATGTGGGCGAGTTGCCAGCCGTGAGCGTGGGGGCACACTCGGCTCGAAAGCTCTGATGGGAGTCGAACGTCGCCTGATTAGAGGGTCGGACGACGGAAGACTCGACCTCCCATTGTTGCAGACGAAAGGCCATCTGCACGAATTGCGTCGCGTCGTGTCCGACACCGCGCCTCCTCGGCGTCACGGGACGACCCGGGAGGCGCCGGCCAGCCCGGCGGACGGCCCCCTCGGGCCCTCGGCTGGCAGGATGGACCCGCCCTGACGCCCACGGGAAGGCCACGCGGATGCGCATCGATTTCACGACCTCAGAGCGGTCGACCCTCGGCGTCGAGTGGGAGCTCGCCCTCGTCGACCACGAGTCGGGCGAGCTGGCACCGCACGCCCCCGCGATCCTCGCCGACCTGGCGCACGTGAACGACGGCGGTCCCGAGCGCCTGACCAACGAACTGCTCACCAACACGGTCGAGGTCGTCACGGGCGTCCACCGCCGTGTCGCCGACGCCGTCGACGACCTGAAGGGCACGATCGACCAGGTCCGCGGCCCCGCGTCGGTGCTCGGCGCCGACCTGATGTGCGCCGGGACGCACCCCTACAGCCGCTACGTCGACCAAGAGGTGACCCCCGGCAAGGAGCGCTACGCGACCCTGATCGACCGCACGCGCTGGTGGGGTCGCCAGATGATGATCTGGGGCGTCCACGTGCACGTCGGCATCGACGACCGCGACAAGGCGCTGCCGATCCTGAACGGCATGCTCACCTACCTGCCGCACTTCCAGGCCCTGACCGCGTCGAGCCCGTTCTGGGTCGGCGAAGAGACGGGATACGCCTCGAACCGCGCCCTGATGTTCCAGCAGCTGCCGACGGCGGGACTGCCGCCCCAGTTCGCGACCTGGTCCGAGTACGAGGCCATGGTGGCCGACATGACCCACACCGGCGTGATCGACGACCACAGCGAACTGCGCTGGGACCTCCGCCCCTCGCCGAAGTGGGGCACCCTCGAGACCCGCGTCTTCGACGGCATCGCGACGACCGACGAGCTCTCCGCCGTGACGGCGCTGGTGCAGTGCCTGGTCGACGACATGTCCGAGCGGCTCGACCGCGGCGAGAGCCTGCCGCAGATGCAACCGTGGTTCGTCCGCGAGAACAAGTGGCGCGCGGCCCGATACGGCATGGACGCCATCGTGATCCAGAACGCCGCCGGTGACGAACGACTGGTGACGGACGACCTGCGCGAGCTCGTGACGACGCTCGAGCCGGCGGCCGACCGCCTCGGCTGCCTCGACGAACTGCACTCGCTCGCCACGATCACCGACCGCGGGGCCAGCTACCAGCGCCAGCTCGCCGTGGCCGCCGCCCACGGCGGAGACCTCCGGCCCGTCGTGGCCTCGCTGGTCCGCGAGTTCGACGAGGGGTTGTCCGCAGCCGAGTGAGCCGCTGCGTCCGGCACCACGCACGGACGACGACGCCCGCCCCGCATCAGGCGGGACGGGCGTCGGCGACCGTCAGGAGGCGCGGGTCGGGTCAGCCGCGCCCGAGCATCTTCTGCAGCGACGCGAGCTCTTCGGGCGAGGGTGCGGTGCCGCCGGCCGTGGCTCCACCACCGCCGCCGAGCCCGAAGCCCGAACCGCCGGGAGCCGAGGACGCCGGCTTGGCGCCGGTGGCGAGGGCGGCGTTCTGGGCGGCACGCTTCGCCGGGTTGCCGGCCTTCGAGCCCTTCTTCTTGGGCTGTGACTTCTTGCCGGCGTAGGAGGCCCCGGGGATCGGGCCCATGCCGGGGACCTGGGGCACGCCACCCTTGGCGACGGTCTTCATCATCTTCGAGGCCTGCTCGAAGCGCTGGACGAGCTGGTTGACGTCGGTGACGGTCATGCCCGAGCCCCGGGCGATGCGCAGTCGACGCGAGCCGTTGAGCAGCTTGGGCATCGCGCGCTCTTGCTGGGTCATCGACTGGATGATCGCCTCGGTGCGGACGATCTCGCGCTCGTCGAAGTTCTCGAGCTGCTCGCGCATGCCCTTGGCGCCCGGCAGCATGCCGAGCATGCCCTTGATCGAGCCCATCTTGCGCAGCTGCTGCATCTGCGTGAGGAAGTCGTCGAGCGTGAAGGAGTCGGTCGCGATCTTCTGGGCGACCGCCATCGCCTCTTCTTCGTCGAAGGCCTGCTGGGCCTGCTCGATGAGCGAGAGGATGTCACCGAGGTCGAGGATGCGGCTCGCCATGCGGTCGGGGTGGAACGGCTCGAAGTCGTCGAGCGACTCGCCCGTCGACGCGAACATGATGGGGCGGCCGGTGACCGACGCGACGCTGAGGGCGGCACCACCGCGGGCGTCGCCGTCGAGCTTCGAGAGCACAACGCCGGTGAAGTCGACACCGTCCTGGAAGGCCTTGGCGGTGGCCACGGCGTCCTGACCGATCATCGCGTCGATGACGAAGAGCACCTCGTCGGGGTCGACGGCCTTGCGGATGTTCGCGGCCTGCTTCATGAGCTCGGCGTCGACGCCGAGACGACCGGCCGTGTCGACGATGACGGTGTCGTACTGCTTGTCGCGGGCGTACTTGATGGCCTGCTTGGCGACCTTGACGGGGTCGCCGACGCCGTTGCCGGGCTCGGGTGCGAAGACGTGGGCCCCGGCCTGCTCACCGACGACCTGCAGCTGCGTCACCGCGTTGGGGCGCTGGAGGTCGGCCGCGACGAGCATGGGCGTGTGGCCGTCCTTCGCGAGCCACTTGGCCAGCTTGCCCGCGAGGGTCGTCTTGCCGGCACCCTGGAGGCCCGCGAGCATGATGACGGTCGGCGGGTTCTTGGCGAACTCGAGCCGACGCTGCTGACCACCGAGGATCTGCACCAGTTCTTCGTTGACGATCTGGACGACCTGCTGCGCCGGGTTGAGGGCCTTGCTGACCTCGTCGCCGAGGGCGCGGTCGCGCACCGTGTTCGTGAACGCCTTGACGACGTCGAACGCGACGTCGGCGTCGAGCAGGGCGCGACGGATCTCGCGCACGGTGCCGTCGACGTCGGCGGGGCTCAGCTTGCCCTTGTTGCGGAGGTTCTTGAACGTTTCCGCGAGGCGGTCGGAGAGGGTTCCAAAAGTGGCCATGGTGCGCCCATCTTAACCGACCGTCGGCGTCCTGCGCTGCGTGGCCGCGCCTCCTGGGCTCGGTTTTGTTGTACTCGGTGCATCAATGCGGTTACGCTCGGGGCATGACCACGACGCGACGTGTCGGCCTGACGGGTCCGCCGCTCGACTACCGCGAGGGGCTGCGCCTGCAGCGGCAGCTGCACGCCGACGTGGTGGCCGGTCGACTCGACTCGGCCCTCGTCCTCTGCCAGCACCCGTCCGTCTACACGGCGGGTACGCGGACGCAGCCGACCGACCTGCCTCGCGACGGCTCCCCCGGCGTCCCGGTCGACCGCGGCGGACGCATCACCTGGCACGGCCCCGGCCAGCTCGTGGCGTACCCGATCGTGCGCCTGCCCGAACCGCTCGACGTCGTCGCGCACGTCCGAGCACTCGAGGCGTGCCTGATCGACGTGTGCTCGGGCGTCGGAGTGTCGGCCGTGCGCGTGGCGGGGCGCAGCGGCGCCTGGGTGCGGGGGCCCCTCGGTGACGAGAAGGTCGCGGCGGTCGGCGTGCGGGTCGCCGAGGGCGTGACGATGCACGGTGTCGCGGTCAATTGCGACGCCGACCTGTCCCCCTACGCCCAGATCGTGCCCTGCGGCATCACGGACGCCGGCGTCACCAGCCTGACCCGCGCCTCCGGGAGGCGCGTGGCCGTCACCGACGTCGCGGACGCCCTCGAGGCGACCCTGACCGCCTACCTGACCGGCCTCGAGACCGCCGACCGCCTGCCTGCCCGACCCGACCCCGTGGGAGCCCACCGATGACGACGACCGCCCCCGAGGGCCGACGCCTTCTGCGCGTCGAGGCCCGCAACGCCGAGACCCCGATCGAGAAGAAGCCGGCCTGGATCAAGACGACCGCGAGGCAGGGCCCCGAGTACCGAGCGCTGACCGAGCTCGTGGTCGACAAGAAGCTGCACACCGTCTGCCAGGAGGCCGGCTGCCCGAACATCTTCGAGTGCTGGGAGGACCGCGAGGCCACGTTCCTCATCGGCGGCTCGCAGTGCACGCGCCGCTGCGACTTCTGTCAGATCGACACGGGCAAACCGAGCCCGCTCGACCGCCGCGAGCCCCTCTCGGTCGCCGAGTCGGTGCGCGAGATGGGGCTGCGCTACGCGACCGTCACGGGCGTCGCGCGCGACGACCTCGACGACGGAGGCGCGTGGCTCTACGCCGAGACCATCTGGCGCATCCACGAGCTGAACCCGGGCACGGGCGTCGAGATCCTCGTCCCCGACTTCACCGGTCGCCCCGACCTGCTCGGGCAGGTCTTCGACGCCCGGCCCGAGGTCTTCGCCCACAACGTCGAGACGGTGCCGCGCATCTTCAAGCGCATCCGTCCCGCGTTCACCTTCGAGCGGTCCCTCGACGTCATCACGCAGGGGCACGACGCCGGGCTCGTGACGAAGTCGAACCTCATCCTCGGCATGGGCGAAGAACGGGGTGAGGTGATCGACGCCCTCGAACGCCTCCGGGAGGCGCACACCGACATCATCACGCTGACCCAGTACCTGCGCCCCAGCCCGCGGCACCTGCCGGTCGCCCGGTGGGTGCACCCGGACGAGTTCGTCGACTTCCGCGAGATCGCGGAGGACATGGGCTTCAGCGGCGTGCTCGCCGGGCCGCTCGTGCGGTCGTCGTACCGTGCGGGTCGGCTGTGGGCGCGGGCGACCGAGGCACGCGGCGGGGTCGTGCCCGAGGCGCTGCGGCACCTGCTCGAGGCGGGGGCCGGACGCCAGGCCGTGTGACGCGCGCTGGAGTGGACGCAGGAGGCGCGGGTCGCGTGACCCGCGCCTCCTGCGTTTCGGTCGACGGCAGCTAGGCGATCAGGTTCTGGACGCGCGCTGGAGCTCAGGGCGACGCGCCAGCGGCGCCGCGACGCCAGCGCCGAGGGAACCTGCGACCGAGGACCGAGTCGACAGCGTCGACGGCAGCTAGGCGATCAGGTTCTGCACGAACACGTGGGGGGTGAAGCCGGTGAGGTCGCCGATGCCCTCGCCCTGACCGACGAGCTTGATCGGGATGCCGGTCTGCTCTTGCACCGCGAGGACGAAACCGCCCCGGGCCGAGCCGTCGAGCTTCGTCAGGACGAGGCCGGTCACCCCGGCGTGCTCGATGAAGGCCTGCGCCTGGGCCAGGCCGTTCTGGCCGGTCGTCGCGTCGAGCACGAGCAGCACCTCGGCGATCTCGGTCTGCTTCTCGACGACGCGCTTGATCTTGCCGAGCTCGTCCATCAGGCCCGACTTCGTCTGCAGGCGCCCCGCCGTGTCGATGAGGACGATCTCGATGCCCTCGCGCATGGCGAGCTCGACCGTCTGGAACGCCACCGACGCCGGGTCCTGGCCCTGCTGCTGGGGGCGGACGATGCGGGCGCCGGCACGCTCGGCCCAGGTCGCGACCTGCTCGACGGCGGCCGCGCGGAAGGTGTCGGCCGCACCCACGACGACCGAGCGGTCGTAGTTGCGCAGGAACTTGGCGAACTTGCCGATGGTCGTCGTCTTGCCGACGCCGTTGACGCCGACCATGAGCACCACGGCGGGTCGGGCGCTGAGCTTGAGGGTCGAGTCGAGCTTCGAGAGCCGTTCCTCGAGCGTCTCGCGCAGCATGCGCTTGAGGTCGGCGGGGTCGGTGGTCGAGTAGCGCTGCACCTTCGCCTGCAGGTCGTCGATGATCTGCTCGGTCACGTCGGGGCCGAAGTCGGCGCCGATCAGGGCGGCCTCGAGGTCGTCCCACGTGGTCTCGTCGATCGTCTTCTTGGCGAACATGCCACGGAGGGCACCGGAGAGGGACCAGGGAGAAGCCATGCGGGCCAGCATATTCGGCCCCGGGCGAGACCGCGGACGTGCAGAGGCTGTAAGCTCGCCAGGTTGAAGGGGAGTACTCCCACGCGGTGGCGTCGTCAATACGGAAGAGACCGATCTCGACCCGGTGCACCGGTTCGCAGCCGTCCTGATCAGGACGCGACGCGAGTGGAGGAGACCTTCGGTACCCGCTGCGTACTGGAGGTACACACATGGACGTCCACTTCTTGACCTGGGCGATCACCATCGCCGGCATCATCGGCCTGCTGTTCTTCGACTTCTTCAGTCACGTCCGCACGCCGCACGAGCCGACGATCCGCGAGTCGGCCATCTGGTCGGGCGTCTACATCGGCATCGCCATCCTGTTCGGCGTCGGCGTCGGCGTCTTCTCGAACTGGACCTTCGGTGGCGAGTACTTCGCCGGCTACATCACCGAGAAGGCCCTCTCGGTCGACAACCTGTTCGTCTTCCTGATCATCATGACGAGCTTCGCGGTGCCCCGCATCTACCAGCAGAAGGTGCTGCTCGTCGGCATCGCCATCGCCCTGCTCTCGCGTGGTCTGTTCATCGCGGCCGGCGTCGTCATCATCGAGAACTTCTCGTGGGTCTTCTACCTCTTCGGCATCCTGCTCTTCTGGCTCGCCTACAGCCAGGTCAAGGGCGGCCACGGCGACGACGAGAAGGACGAGGCGGACAGCAAGCTCATCCGCGCCCTCCGCCGCGTCATCCCGACCTCCACGGACTACGACGGCCAGAAGCTGACCACCAAGGTCGACGGCAAGCGCCTCTTCACCCCGCTCTTCCTCGTGATGGTCGCGATCGGCCTGACCGACGTGCTCTTCGCCCTCGACTCGATCCCCGCCATCTTCGGCCTCACGCAAGAGGCGTACATCGTCTTCACGGCGAACGCGTTCTCGCTGCTCGGCCTGCGTCAGCTGTACTTCCTGATCTCGGGTCTGCTCGAGCGCCTCGTCTACCTGGCCCAGGGCCTGGCGGTCATCCTCGCCTTCATCGGCGTCAAGCTGCTGTTCCACGCCCTCCACGTCAACGAGGTGCCGTTCATCAACGGCGGCGAGCCGATCACGTGGATTCCCGAGATCCCGATCTGGTTCTCGCTCGGCTTCATCGTGCTGACCATCGCCGTCGCGACGGTCGCCAGCCTCGCGAAGACCCGACGGGACGCCCGTGCGAAGGCCGGCGTCACGGCGAGCACCGACGACGACCACTGATCCCCCGACGGGCGGCCTCCCTCCGGGGCCGCCCGTCGTCACTCCCCCGCGGCACCGCCGCGGCCGCACCATCGAACGGAACACCCCGATGCGCCTCGAACTCATCCGCCACGGTCAGACCGACTGGAACCTCGCCGACAAGCTCCAGGGCTCGTCCGACATCCCGCTGAACGACACGGGACGCGGCCAGGCCCTCGAGGCGGCGCGTCTGCTGGCCGGCGTCGAGTGGAGCGCCATCGTGTCGTCGCCGCTCGGGCGCGCCCGCGAGACCGCACAGATCATCGCCGCCGAACTCGGCATCGAACTCGGCGACGCCTACGCCGAGCTGATCGAGCGCGACTACGCCTCGCACGAGGGTCGCACGCCCGAGTCGCCGATCCCCGACCAGCCGAACGCCGACTACCCCGACATCGAGCCGCGCGAGTCGGTCGCCGCCCGGGGCATCGGCGCGCTCGAGATGATCCGCGACACGCGACTGCCGCTCGACGGTGACGACGCCCACATCGTCGTCGTCTGCCACGGCACGATCATCCGCTTCACCCTCGCCGAGATCCTCGGCCGCGAGGTCCCGCACATCGAGAACGCCGCGGCGAACACGGTCGAGTGGGACGGCACCGCCTGGCGCGTGCTGAGCATCAACGGCGGGGTCGTCGACACGCCGATCGACTGACACCCGGTGCCCCATGGGGCACGACGAGAACGCAGGAGGCGCGGCCACGCAGGTCGCGCCTCCTGCGTTTCTCGTCGGGTCGGGTCGGGGTCCTGCCCTGGCCTGGCCTGGCCTGGTACGAGCCGACCGACGCGAGGGCTGACCCCGTACTGAACCCGACCGCTCGGGGGGGGTCGGGACGTGCCGAACCCGACCTCTCGCATGGCTCACGGCGTGCCGAACCCGACAACTCGTGCGCGACGCGCCGCTCAGTTTTCTCTGAGCAGTCGGCTGGAGGCCTCCTGGTCGCGAATTGCACAGGAGGGGCGGGCGGGGAGGAGCGAGCGGAGCGGGCAGGGGCGGGGCGGGTGGTTCCGCTGGGGAGGGCGAGCGGGGGTCAGGAGGCGGCGGGGGCGGGGGCGGCGGTGCCGCGCTCGGCGACGACGCGCTGGCCGACGACGGCGCTGACACCGTCCTGACGCATCGAGACGCCGTAGAGGGCGTCGGCGATCTCCATCGTGCGCTTCTGGTGCGTGATGACGATGAGCTGGCTGGACTCGCGCAGGTCCTCGAAGATGGTCAGCAACCGGCCGAGGTTCGCGTCGTCGAGGGCCGCCTCGACCTCGTCCATGATGTAGAACGGGCTCGGCCGGGCCTTGAAGATCGCGATCAGCAGCGCCACGGCGGCCAGCGACCGCTCGCCGCCCGACAGCAGCGACAGCCGCTCGATCTTCTTGCCGGCCGGCTTCACCGTCACCTCGATGCCGGTCGCCAGCAGGTCGTCGGGGTCGGTCAGGTGCAGCGAGCCGCTGCCTCCCGGGAAGAGGATCGGGAACACCTGGTCGAAGGCGGCCTGGGTGTCGGCGAACGCGCTCGCGAAGATGGTCTGCATCTTGTCGTCGATCTCGTCGATGATCGTCAGCAGGTCCTTGCGGGTGCCGGTCAGGTCGGTGAGCTGTTCGGTCAGGAAGACGTGGCGCTGCTCGAGCGCCGCGAACTCCTCGAGGGCCAGCGGGTTGACCCGCCCGAGCCGCGCGAGCTTCTTCTCGGCCACGGCGAGCCGCCGCTGCTGGGCCGCCCGGTCGAAGGGCACGCCCCGAGGAGGCGCGGCGTCGGCCCCCGGGAGGGTCGCGTCGTCGAGGTCGGCGGCACCGTGGGGTGCGCGATCGGCGGCCGGGGCGGCGCGCTCCCCCGCGGCGTCGACGTCGCCCACGGCGTCGACGTCGCCCACGGCGTCGACGTCGCCCACGGTTTGCTCCTCCCCCGCGGCGTCGACGTCGACGAGGTCGACCTCGTCGTCGACGGACGGGCGGGCCACGACCTCGTCGTCGCTCGGCACGGGCACGTGCGGCCCGTACTCGGCCACGAGCACGTCCTCGACGAGGCCGAGCTCGGAGCCGGCCCGTTCGAGCAGCCCGGACAGGTGCAGCTTCTGCTCGTAGATCTCCATCTCGAGACCGTGCACGCTCTCGGTCACGGTGGCGAGCCGGTCGCGCAGCTCGCGCTCGGCCCGGCGCAGCGCCTGCAGCTCGGTGTTCTGCTCGGCCCGGGCCGCCTCGGCCTCGGCCAGCACCGCGCGCGCCTCGGCCACCGACCGGGCGACCGCGTCCAGGGTCGGCGGCAAGGCCTCGAGCACGGAGGACGTGGCGGCCATCTGGCGCTGGCGCACCACCGTCCGACGCGCCTGGAGCTCGGCGGCCGCCCGTTGCTCGTCGAGCTGGCGTTGCAGGGCCTCGGCCCGGGCGATCTCGGCCCGGACCCGTTCGCGGACGGTCTCGAGGGCGATGCGGCGCTCGGTCTCGACGGCCCGCGCGGCCTCGACCTCGGCCAGCAGGCCGTCGCGCGCCGACGCGTCGAGCAGCGGACGCGGGCGGGCAAGGTGCTCGTCGTGGGCGGCCGACGCGGCGTCGACGGCGCGGCTCGCGGCGTCGACGGCCTCGACCGACGCGTCGAGGGCGTCCGAGAGACGGTCGACCTCGGCCTCGGCGGCCTCGACCCGGGCACGCAGACGACCGAGCTGCTGCCCGTGGGAGGTGACCCGCGCCTCCTCGTCCCGGGCGGCTGCCGCCGCCTCTTTCGCACGGGTGCGCGTCGTGGCGAGCCGCTCCCGCAGCTCGGCGAGTTCGGGGGCGAGACGCTCGATCTCGGTGGCCACGCCGGTGAGCCGGTCGGCGGCCGCGTCACGCTCGGCGACGAGCTCGAGGCGCGACCGCTCGGCGCCCGACCCGCCGCGCAGCACGTAGTCGGTCAGCACCTCGCCCGCCCGCGTGATGACGGTCACGGGGACCGGATGGCCGGCGAGTGCCTGCCAGGCCGAGCGCGCGACCACGAGGTCGTCGGCCACGACGGTGGCGGCCAGCAGCCCGAGCACCCCGGGAGGCGCGGTGACGACGGCCGTGGCGGCGACGGCTCCGGTCGGGAGGTCGACGTCGAGCGTCGACAGGGGCCGCACGGGCTCGGCCACGACGACCTCGACCCGGCCGAGCTCGGCCTCGGTGGCATGCGCGACGGCGTCGACCGCGGCCTCGACGTCGTCGGCCAGAACCGAGTCGACCACGCTGCCGAGCGCCGCGGCGACGGCGGCCTCGTAACCGGGACGCACCTGCACGTGCTCGGCCACCAGGCCGCGGATGCCCGGTCGGCCCGCGGCCACGAGAGCGGCCGTGGCATCGTTCTGGTCGAGGGCGAGAGACAGGGCGCTCCGCCGGGCCGCGAGGGCGTCGCGCTCGCGTTCGGCCGCGTGCAGGCGGTCGCGCAGCTCGTCGACGCTCGCCGTGAGAGCCGTCAGTCGTTCTTCGGCCTCGGCCTGGACGGCAGCGTGATCGACCCCGTCGACGTCGGCGCGCGGCGACCGCTGCTCGAGCTCGGCGTACTCGGCCCGCCCGGCGTCACGACGCGCCTCGGCGGCCTGGAGCGCGGCGCGCTGACGCAGCTGCTCGCCACGGACGGCGGCGAGCCCCGACCGCGCCGTCTCGAGGGCGCCGCGCAAGCGGGTCGCCTCGAGGTCGTGCCGGGAGACGAGGACGCTCTGCGCCTGGATCTCGACGTCGAGGGCGTCGAGGGAGGCACGGGCCGTGGCCAGCTCGGCCCCGGCCGCCCCCACCGCCGCCTCGGCCTGCGAGACGTCGCCGCGCAGGCGCTCGGCCTCGTCGCGGGCGTCGGCGACCATGCCCGCGCTGACGGTGGTCGCCACGGCGGGCTGGTCCGCCTGCTGGGCGAGCAGCTGGAGACGCTGCTGCGCGAGGCTCGACAGGCTGCGCAGGCGCTCGTGGACCGACTCGAGTCCGAAGACCACCCGGCGGGCGTCGTCGACGGCGTCGCCGACCATGGCCTGCTCGAGGCGGTGCTCGCGCTGCTTGTTCTCGTCGAGGCGGTCCTGCAGCACGATGCGCTCGCTCTTGCGCTCGGCCTCGGTGCTCGACCGGGCCGTGAGCGACTCGCGCAGGGCGACGACCTCGTCGGCCAACAGACGGGCGCGGGCGTCCCGGACGACCGCGGCGATGGTCTGCGCCTCGCGGGCGATCTCGGCCTGGCGCCCGAGCGGCTTGAGTTGACGGCGGAGCTCGCCCGCGAGATCGCTGAGCCGCGTCAGGTTCGTCTGCATGGCCTCGAGCTTGCGGAGGGTCTTCTCCTTGCGGCGACGGTGCTTGAGGATGCCGGCGGCCTCCTCGACGAAGCCCCGGCGGTCCTCCGGGGTGGCACGCAGCACGGCGTCGAGCTGCCCCTGCCCCACGATGACGTGCATCTCGCGGCCGAGGCCGGAGTCGCTGAGCAGCTCTTGCACGTCGAGCAGCCGGCAGCCCTCGCCGTTGATGGCGTACTCGCTGCCACCGTTGCGGAAGAGGGTGCGGCTGATCGTCACCTCGGTGTAGTCGATCGGCAGGGCCCCGTCGGAGTTGTCGATCGTCAACACGACCTGCGCCCGACCGAGCGGGCCGCGGGTGGAGGTGCCGGCGAAGATGACGTCCTCCATCTTGCCGCCGCGGAGGTTCTTCGCCCCCTGCTCGCCCATCACCCAGGCGAGGGCGTCGACGACGTTGCTCTTGCCCGAACCGTTCGGGCCGACGACGCAGGTGACCCCCGGCTCGAAGGCGAACGTGGTCGCCGAGGCGAACGACTTGAAGCCCTTGAGCGTGAGGCTCTTCAGGTACATGCGCCGCGCCTCCTCGGGGCTCGTGACGGGTGGTGGACAGGGCGGACCGGGGCGCGGACGACAGGTCGTGACCCGTTCTCAAGGATACGGGTGGCGGCCCCGCCGTCCGGGGAGGCGGGCGGCGCCGGACGAGGCGGGGATCAGCGCGTGCGCACCCGCTGGCAGCGGGGGCAGAAGTGGCTCGAGCGGTTCATGAACGCCTCGCGCACGATGGGGGTGCCGCACCGCGGGCAGGGGCGTCCCTGCTGCCCGTACGCGGCGAGGCTGTGGCTGAAGTAGCCGGACTGGCCGTTGACGTTGACGTACTGGGCGTCGAAGCTCGTCCCGCCCTCGCCGAGCGCCTTGAGCAGCACGACCCGCACCTCGGCCAGCAGCACGCGCGCACGCGCCCTCGACAACGACTCGGTGGGCTGCTCGGGGTGGACCCGCGCGGCCCAGAGGCTCTCGTCGGCGTAGATGTTGCCCACCCCGCTCAGCAGACCCTGGTCGAGGAGCGCACGCTTCACCCCGGTCCGGCGGGCCAGCAGGCGGGTGATCACCCGCGACTCGTCGAAGGCCGGGTCGAGCGGGTCGCGAGCGATGTGCGAGACCTGCTGCGGGACCCGGCGCACCCACGCGGCCGGATCGGCGTCGGTCCCGGCGGCGGTGATCGTCGGGGCGTCCGTGCCGGCCTCGCCAGCAGCCTCGACATCGGACCCCAGGAGGCGCGGGCCGGCGAACCCCGCCGCCCGCCCGTCCGGCGTGGGCACGGTCTCGTCGAGGGCCATCGAGCCGAAGATGCGCTGGTCGACGAAGGCGAGTCGCACGGGGCCGAGCGACGGACTCTCGACCTCGAGCCGGATGCGCATCAGGCGGTCTGGCTCGGCGTCCCGGCTACGGAGCAGCACCTGCCCGCTCATGCCGAGGTGAGCCACGAGGGCCAGGGGGTGCTCGTGCGGCTCGGCCGGCTCGAACGGGAACCAGAGGAACTTGCCCCGGCGGACGGCCGAGTCGATCGTGCCGCCGACCAGCCGGTCGACGAAGTCGTCGCTCGGACCGCGGTGCCGCTTGAGCGACCGCTGGTCGAGGACGTCGACCGCCGTCACCACGGCACCGGCCACCACGGGGTGCAGACCGGCCCGGACGACCTCGACCTCGGGCAGTTCGGGCACGGTCAGTCGGCGGAGGCGGAGGCGGCGGCCCGACGGGCGGCGGCCACACCGGCGGCCGACGCGTTGAGCGACGTCCAGGCCCCGAGCGCGGCGGCCATCTCGGCCTGCTTCTTGCTGCTGCCCGACCCCTCGGCGACGCCCTGCTCGTCACCCAGGGCCACGACGGCGTGGAAGCGCTTGTCGTGATCGGGGCCGCTGTCGGTCACCGAGTACGAGGGCATGCCGCGCCCCAGGGTCGCGGCCAGCTCTTGCAGGCTGGTCTTGGGGTCCATCGCGGCACCGAAGCGATCGGGGTCGACGAGCAGCGGCGCCACGAGACGCAGCACGAGTGCCGTGGCGGCCTCGCCCCCGGCCTCGAGGTAGGTCGCACCGATGATGGCCTCGACGGTGTCGGCCAGGATCGAGTGCTTGTCGCGACCGCCGGTCAACTCTTCGCCGCGACCGAGGCGCAGGTGCGGGCCGAGCCCGATGATCCGCGCGACCTCGGCCAGGGCGACGGTGCTGACGAGACTGGCCCGACGCTTGGCGAGGTCGCCCTCGTCGAGGTCGGGGTTCTCGGTGAAGAGCATGACCGTGACGGCCTGGCCCAGGATGGAGTCACCGAGGAACTCGAGGCGCTCGTTGTTGCCGACGCCGCCGTGCTCGTACGAGTACGACCGGTGCGTGAGCGCCTGGTCGATCAGGTCGTCGCTGAGCTCGATCTGCAGTCGGGACAAGAGAACAGCCCGGTCGGCACCAGGGCTCGACTCGGGCTGACTCATGCGCTCACCGCGAGGGTGGACGGATTCACGTCGGTGATCAGACGTCGGCGACCTTGCGGCCCTTGTACTCCATGTACAGGGCGGTGCCGGCGCTGTCCTCGACGACCTTGGCACGGTGCGGGAGGCTGTAGGTGACCTTGCCGTTCTCGATCGTCTTGACGAGCTGGACCGGCGTGGCCTTCCACTGCGAACGACGAGCGTGCGTGTTGGAGCGTGACTGCTTGCGCTTCGGGACGGCCATGGGTTTCTCTTCTCTCTGTCGGCACCCTCACGGGTGCCTGGGTCTGACGATGGTGGGTGACGCGGTGGTGTTCAGTGCTGCTCGTCGGCCGGGCGCCGGTCGTCGTGACCGGTGCCCTGTGACGTGCCGTCGGCGGGTGCCGATTCAGCCTGGAACCCTGCCAGGGCCGACCAGCGGGGGTCGGCGATCTCGCGGGGCTGGTAGTCGGGGATGTCGTCCACGCGCTCGCCCGTTTCGGGGTCGAGGCCCGGACAATCCGGCCGACAGACCGGCTGGAAGGGCAGTGACAGAACCACTGCGTCTCTGACCACGGGTTCAAGATCCACGTGATCGTCTTGAACCTGATAGTCAAAAGCTTCGTCGACATCGTACGCGAAAAGCTCGGCGAAATCGACTTCGACGGGCTCGGAGATGTCACGGAGGCAGCGGCTGCACTCACCGACCGCCGTGCCCGAGACGTGCGCGGACACCAGGATGCCGTCGTGCAGCCCCTCGAGCTTGACGTCGATCGCGATCTCGGCACCCTTCGGCACCGAGATCTGGCCCTCGCCGAGCTTCTCGGGCACGACGACGTCGAGTTCGTGCTCGCGCATCTCGCCCGGACGGTGCACGAGGTCGAACACCGGGACGGTGTAGGGAGTCTGGGTGAAATGAGGCACGAAGAGAGAGTTTACGCCGTCGAGCCGGACGCCGCCTCCGTGCCCCCGACGAGCGATCGCGGCGCGATCGTCGCCGCGACGCGCTGCCCCACGGACGAGGAGGCGCGGAGCCCGTCGATCACGCGGCGCGCGTCCGCCTGCACCTGCCGGGCCGCCGGCTCGGCCCCGAAGCGCTCGGCCTGCAGGGCGTCCAGCAGCGCGACCGAGGCGACCCGCGCCTCCCGGACCCTGGTCGACCGGCCGGAGGACGGTGCGGTCGCCGTTCCGGTCACGGCACCGTGGCCGACGCCCCCTGCCCCGAGGCGCTGCGCCAGCAGGTCGACGACGGCCGGCGGGGTCATCGCGACCGTCACGGGGACACCCAGGTCTCGAGCCGTGTCGACCACCTCGTGCCAGGCGTGCAGCGCCAGGTCGGGCGGGGACGCCGACAGGCGACGTCGTCGACGGCCGGCGCGCAGACCCGAGGGGACGACGAGCGCGGCGAGCACGAGCGCCGCGAGCACCGCGAGGGCGATCGACGGGACGGGCCCGACGCCGGAGCCCGCACCGGAGGCGGCGGACGTCGGCGTGGCGCTCGCGCTCGGAGCCGCGCTGGTCGGGGCGGTCGAGGCCGACGGGGCCGTGCTCGCGTCGGGCGCGGTGCTCGCGTCGTCGCTGGGGACGTCGCTCGGCTCGACGCCGGTCTGCTGAAGGTACTGCTGAGGGGCGCCGAGGCCGACGGTCGGCTCGAAGGGGACCCAGCCGAGCCCGGCGAAGTACAGCTCGGGCCAGGTGTGCAGGTCGTCGCTGCTCACCCGGAACGCGGCGTCGTCGCCGACGCCCTGCAGGTCGCCCGGCAGGAAGCCCACGGCCACCCGCGAGGGGATGCCCAGCGTCCGGGCCATGACCGCCATCGCCGAGGCGAAGTGGACGCAGTACCCGCTGCGGACCTGCAGGAACGTCTCGATCGCGTCGAGGCCGCTGCCGTCGTAGCCTCGCTGGACCGGGGTGTCTTCCGAGTACGTGAAGTCGCCGTCGCGGAAGAAGTCCTGCAGCTCGACGGCCGCGTCGAACGGGTTGGCCGAGCCGGCGGTCACCTCGGCGGCGAGGTCGGTGACGGTCTGCGGCACCTCGTCGACCGAGAGGTAGGGCGCCATGTCGGGCCCCGTGTCGTCGAGCGAGGCGACGACCTGCTCGGGGCTCGGGTCGACGGGCCGACTCGTCACCTCGTACTCGAGGCCCTGCGTGCCCTCGGAGTCGCTGCGGACGGTGACGCCGCTCTCGTCGACGAACCGCCACTGGTCGTCGAGGCCCTCGATGGCGGTCGGCGGCACCGGGACGGGCAGGTACGGGCTGCGCAGCGCCCCGATCGTGACGTCGGTCGTGACGTCGCGTCGTGCGGTGCCCGGGTCGATGCCGGGAGCGTCGGGGAGGTTCTCGAGCGTGTTGAGCGGGTCGAGCGGCACGTCGGCGGGACTCCACGTGCGGCCCGAGAAGTCCACCAGGTCGACGAGCTTGAGATAGGTGCCCTGCCGGTCGTCGGTCCGGTACGACAGGACGGTGACCGGGGCACCCCGCCGCAGGTCGTCGCCGAGGTCGATGATCGGGTTCACGCCGGTCGCGAGGCCGGTACCGGTGCCCGAACCGGTCAACGGCGCCACACCTGTGAGGGGAACGACGGCCGTCAGCAGCCCGGCCACGGCGACGGACGCGGCGGCACCGACCAGACCGGCGCGCGAGGGTCGTCGCCCGGTGGAGACCATGAGCAGCACGAGGTAGGCCAGCACGGTCGCCACCACCCAGGGCCAGCTCGTGACGACGCCCGGCACGAAGGTCGGCACGGCCAGCACGAGGGCCGGGAAGACCCCGGTCACGACCGGCAGCTGCCCCACCGACGACAGCAGGTCGGTGACGACGGCGACCACGAGCACCGAGAGGGCCACCGTGACCAGCAGGCCGTCGTTGACCTCGACGGGGGCCGATCCCTCGACGATGGCCGCGTTCGCCTGAGCCGAGAGCTCGGGGATGCGCGCGAAGGTCGCCCCCGTCGGCACGACCCCGAGCAGGGCCGTCCCTCCGGAGGCGAAGGCCGTCGTGACGAGCGCGCCGAGGACCGCCCCGCCGACCACGCCCAGCCAGGAGGCGCCTCCCAGCGCCCGCACGGCGAGGGACGCACCCAGCACGACGGCGGCCACGACGGCACCCGCGACCCACCAGCCGACCCCGACGAAGACGGGGTGCAGGCTCGCCAGTGAGAGGACGAGCACGAGCCAGAGCAGGGCCGAGGTCTGCCGGCGGGCCGCGCCCGTGGGCTCGGCCCCGAAGAACCCGACGCGGGTCGACGAGTCAGTCATCGAGGACCCCCGAGGTCGTGATCAGGCGGCCGACGTCGACGCTCGAGTCGGTCTCGACGACCCGCCAGCCGGAGTCACGCAGGGCGCCGGCGACCTCGTCGGGGGCGAGCACGCGGTCGTCGCCCCGGCCCGGACCGTCGGCGAGGCGTGCGGGTCGTGAGGTCAGGCCGGCGCCGAGGGGCAGGGCGGCCGTCACGACGACGGCGACCGCCGACGACCCGGGAGCCCTCGAGGCGACGAGCAGGTCGAGGTCGAGCCGGCCCAGCCCGGAGACGACCGCCACGACGGGCTCCCGGGGAGACGGGGCGGGAGCCGGTGCCCCGAGCGCGTCGTCGAGCCGCAGGTCGGCGAGGTCGTCGAGGAACCCCGTGGTCGACTCCGGGTCGTGCCGGGCGACGAGCGTGCCGCCGGGTGTCGTCAGCACGGTCGCGGACCCCGCGTGGCCGATCTCGACCGCGATGGTGGCGGCGAACGAGACCGCCCACTCGAACGCGTCGCTGACGAGCGGGATCGCGGCGGTCGCCGGCCTCACCCGGACGCCGCTCGTCGGCGGCACCGTCGGGCGTGCGTCGGACCATCCCTCGGCCGCGACGGCGATGACGACCCGCGCGCTGGGCAGGCCGTGCTGCTCTTCTTGACGGACCATGAGCTCACCGTGCCGGGCGGTCGCCTTCCAGTGCACCCGACGCATCGGGTCACCCCGGCGGTACTCGCGCGTGACCGGATCGTCCTCGCCACCGGCCAGGCTGTGCTCGCGCTGCCTTCTCGACCCGTCACCCAGGGCACGGGACTCACGCCCGAGCCCCACCTCGACGACGTCGGGCACGACGACGAACTCGGCCACGCCGGCCGCCACGACCCGTCGCCGGGCGACGCCGTACGACTCGACGAGGTCGACGTGCAGGGGTCCGATGCGGTGCCGACCGCGCGGCAGATCGTGGTGACGGAAGACCGCCGAGGAGGCGCGGCCCGGCGCGAGCAGGACGGCCGCGGCCTCGGAGTCGGACAGTCGCCCGAACGGCAGCTGCTCGCGGACCCGCACGGTGCCGGAGGTCCGACCCCCTCGGGGAAGGACCGTGACCGTCTCGACGGCGGACCACCCCGCGACGCCGCGGTCGGGAGTGAAACGACGGGTGACCCGCACGTCGGCCGTGCGGAAGAGCAGGGAGACCGTGACGGTCACGATCAGGACGACGAGCGTCGAGCCGGCGAAGACGAGGGCCGGGGCCTGCAGCAGCCAGCCCACGAGCACGACGAGCACCCCGGCCGCGAGCACGCCGACGCCACGGCCGGTCGGCCTGGGGACCCCACCCCGTCTCACGGTCAGCGCGCGTCGGTCGCGTCGCCGAGCGGGACGGGAGTCTGCTCGACGACCTCGGCGACGAGGTCGTAGGCCGCCGAGACGGCCCCCGCCCCGGCTCGGCCGGCGAGGATGACCCGGTGGCCGAGGACGGGGCCCGTGAGGGCGTCGACGTCGTCGGGGACCACGTAACCACGGCCGTTGAGGGCGGCCCAGGACTTGGCCGCCCGCATGAGCTGCAGGGTCGCCCGGGGGCTGGCCCCGAGACGCACGTCGGGGTGGACGCGCGTCGCCTGGACGATCCGCACGGCGTATTCTTCGACCGCCTGCGCGGTGTAGACCGTGCGCACGGCGGCGATCATGCGCGTGAGCTCGTCGAGCGAGACGAGCGGGCGCAGGGTGTCGAGGGGGCTGACCCGCTCGCGCTGCTGCAGCATGCGCAGCTCGCTGCGGGCGTCGGGGTAGCCCAGCGAGATGCGCGCCATGAACCGGTCGCGCTGGGCCTCGGGCAGGTTGTAGGTGCCCTCCATCTCGACGGGGTTCTGCGTCGCCACGACGAGGAACGGCGAGGGCAGCGGGTGCGTGATGCCGTCGACCGTCACCTGGCGTTCTTCGAGGCTCTCGAGCAGCGCCGACTGCGTCTTCGGCGAGGCGCGGTTGATCTCGTCGCCGATGACGACGTTGGCGAAGACGGGACCGGGCTTGAACTCGAACCCACCGCTCTGCCGGTCGTAGACCGAGACGCCCGTGATGTCGCTCGGCAGCAGGTCGGGGGTGAACTGGATGCGGGTGACGGTCGCGTCGACCGCCTTGGCGAGCGCCCGGGCCAGCTGGGTCTTGCCGACGCCCGGGACGTCCTCGATCAACAGGTGGCCCTCGGCGAGCAGGACGGTGAGCGCCGTCGAGATGGCGCCGTCCTTGCCGTCGATCACGGTGGCCACGGCCTCGAGGATGCCCCTCGCGCGCTGCTGGACCTCGGCGAGCGACATCGTGGGCCCGGAGCCGGTCGCGCGGGCGGCGGGCTCGACGGTGGGGTCGTTGGTCGTGGTCATCGCGGCGTCCTCGTCGGGTGGGGTCGGGGTCAGGTGGTGCTGAGGTAGGCGGCGACGGCCTCGGGCACGTAGGGCGACACGTCGCCGCCGAGCGAGGCCACCTGCCGCACGAGCGAGCTCGACACGTGCGCGTGGGCCGGGTCGGGGAGCAGGAAGACGGTCTCGACACCGGCGAGGCTGCGGTTCATGATCGCCATCGGGGTCTCGTAGGCGACGTCGACCTGCGAGCGGATGCCCTTGACGAGCACGCTCGCCCCGACCTCGGTGCAGTAGTCGACGAGCAGCCCGACGCTCCAGCTGTGGACCGTGACGGTCTCGGGCAGCCCGGCCGCGCGGAGAGATTCTGTGAGCAGCGACACCCGCTGCGCGAGGGGCAGCAGCGCGCTCTTCTCGGGGTTGTGCACCACGAGGACGTGGACCTCGTCGAAGATGTTGGCGGCCCGGGCGATCACGTCCACGTGCCCGAGGGTCACCGGGTCGAACGAACCCGGCACGACGGCGATCCTGCTCATCCGGTCACTGTATCCCGCCGACCCCGGACGGACACCCAGGGCGGCGGCGGGGTCGAGGACGCGTCACGCACCACGACGCGCTCAGTTCTTGCCCATGGCCTCGCGGCCCCGGTCGTCGAGTCGGCGCGCGATGGCGGCGGCGAGGGCGGGGTGGTCGACCAGGCGGGGGTCGGCGTCGAGGACCCCGGCCGCGTGCTCACGGGCGAGGCCGATGAGGTCGCCGTCGCGGGCCACCCGCAGCAGACGCAGGGACGAGCGGCCGCCCGACTGGAGGTTGCCGAGCACGTCGCCCTCGCGACGCAGGTCGAGGTCGACCTGCGCGAGCTCGAAGCCGTCGAGCGTGGCCGCCACCGCGTCGACCCGCTCGCGGGCCACGGTGTCGGCCGCCGCGTGGGTGACGAGCAGGCAGAGCCCCGGGTGGCCACCGCGGCCGACGCGACCGCGCAACTGGTGCAGCTGCGAGACGCCGAAACGGTCGGCGTCGAGCACGACCATGGTCGAGGCGTTCGGCACGTCGACCCCCACCTCGATGACCGTCGTCGCGACGAGCACGTCGATGTCGCCGGCGGCGAAGCGACGCATGACGTCGTCCTTCTCGTCGGACGACATGCGTCCGTGCAGGGGCTCGACGCGCAGGCCCTGCAGCACGGGGATCGTGGGCACCCGCGCCATGACCCCTTCGACACTCGCGCGTTCGGGTGCCGGTGCCTCGGACGCGTCGGCCCCGGGCGCGTCGTCGCCGGGCGCGTCGTCGGCGTCGGGCGGGTCGCCGGGTTCGGCCGTGACCGCGTCGATCGCCGGGCAGACGACGAACACCTGTCGCCCCTTCGCCACCTCTTCGGCCGAGCGCTGCCAGATGCGACCGCCCCAGGTCGGGTGGTCGGCGAGGGGCACGACGAACGACTCGATCGGCTGGCGCCCCTTCGGCAGCTCGGCGATGGTGGACACGTCGAGGTCGCCGAAGACCGTCATGGCCACGGTGCGCGGGATCGGCGTCGCGGTCAGGACGAGCACGTGCGGCGGCGTGGCGCCTTTCTTGCGCAGCGCCTCACGCTGGTCGACGCCGAAGCGGTGCTGCTCGTCGACGACGACGAGGCCGAGGTCGAAGAACTCGACGGTCTCGCTGATCAGGGCGTGGGTGCCCACCACGATGTGCGCCTGGCCGCTGACGATGGACAGCAGCGCCTTCTTGCGCTGGGCGACCGTCATCTGGCCGGTCAGCAGGGTCGGGCGGAGGCGGGCCGCCAGGTCGGGCCCGAGCGTGGCCGTGATCGATCGCAGGTGCTGGGCCGCGAGCACCTCGGTCGGGGCCAGCAGGGCCGACTGGCCACCGCTCTCGGCCACCGCGAGCATCGCCCGCAGGGCGACGAGGGTCTTGCCCGAGCCGACCTCGCCCTGCACGAGGCGGTTCATCGGCACCTCGGCCTCGAGGTCGCGGGTGATCTCGTCGCCGACGAGGCGCTGGTCGCCCGTCCGCTCGAAGGGCAGGGCGGCGTCGAAGGTGGCGAGCAGGCCGTCGGGGGTGGCACGTCGGGGGGTCGCTGCCGACCGACGCACGAGCGCCCGCTGCTGGAGCAGGGCGCTCTGCAGCACGAATGCCTCGTCGAACCGCAGGGTGTCGCGGGCCGTGAGGTGGTCGCGATCGGTCTCGGGACGGTGGATGCGCTCGTACGCCTCGGACACGGGCACGAGGTCGAGCTCGGACCGGACCGACGCCGGCACCGCGTCGTCGATCGGCGGCAGGCCGTCGAGCAGCACCTCGACCGACTTCTGGACCTGCCAGGACGCCACGGAGGCGCTGGCCGGGTAGATCGGGATCGGCTGCTTCGCCCACTTCTGGGCCTGTTGGTCGCCGACCCCCGCGACGGCCTCGTGCGAGGCGTCGAACAACTCGTAGTCGGGGTGCGCCAGCTGACGGAGCCCCCGGTAGTCGCCGACCTTGCCGGCGAAGATGCCCCGGGCACCCGGCACCAGATCCTTGGCCCGCCACGCCTGGTTGAAGAAAGTGAGCGTGAGGATGCCCTGGCCGTCGCCGATGCGCACCTCGAGGATCGACCCGCGCCGGGCGCGCATCGTGCGTTCGCGCACGTCGAGCACCTGGGCCACGATCGTGACGGACTCGCCGAGGGGCAACTGGTCGAGCGCCGTGAGCTCGCCCCGCCGGGCGTAACGCCGAGGGAAGTGCGCCAGCAGGTCGCCGACCGTGCGCAGGCCGAAGGCCTTCTGCAGGGCGGTGGCCGTCCGGCCGCCGAGGGCCCCGGCCAGCGACGCGTCGAGGGGTGAGTCGGGCACGGACACCACGCTAGCGCCCGCCCCCGACAGCGCCCGCGTCGGGCGGCGCCGGACCCCGTCGGGCCGGCCCGTGGTCAGAGCGAGAAGGAGTACCCGCCGGAGGCGCGGGTCGCCTTCGCGAGGTCGGCCACGTGCCCGTCGTCGTTCACCTCGAGGGCCCGCAGCTGCCGTCCCACCCCGCGGGCGGACTGCTTGCAGAAGCCGACGGCCAGGTGACGCTCCGCGTCGGAGTCGGCCCGTGCCTCCTGGAGGGCCGTCGAGGCCCGGGAGAGGACGGCCGTCTGCGCGTAGATGCCGCTCGCCGCGTCGGCGAGGCGCTTCTGGACGAGCTGCTTCTCCTGCACCTTCTTGCCGTGCTTGCGGAGCGCCCCCTCGGTGCGCTCGCGCAGCCGCGAGACCTGGTCGCCGAGCTCGGCGGCCTGCTTGGCGAGCGCGGGGTGGACCCCGATCGGCCGCTCGGGCCGGATGCGCCGCTGCACGCGCCCCGCGACGTACGGCGCGAGCACCCCGAGCGCCCGACCGGGGTCGCCGATCCTCAGCGACGCGACGTCGGGCAGCTCCTCGCTGAGCGTCTTGAGGCCGTTCAGGGCGACGAACGCGCGCAGGACGTCGTTGGCCCCCTCGAAGATCGGGAAGATGCGGAAGTCGCGCAGGGCCTTGGACAGCGGGTGCCCCTCCATGTAGGCCTCGCCTCCGTGCAGCTGGACGGCCCGGTTGAGGGCGTACCAGCCGGTGTCGCTCGCGGCGACCTTGGTCATCGCCGACTCGAGCGCGAAGTCGGTGTCGCCGCGGTCGACGAGGCCCGTGGTCAGGTACGACATCGACTCGACGCCGTAGATCTGCTGCGTCATCCAGGCGAGCTTGTCGCCGACCATCTCGAAGTCGGCGAGCGGCCTGCCGAACTGGTGCCGCGCCTCCGTGTGTTCGAGGCTCAGCTCGAGGAACCGCTTCATGCCGCCCGCGATGGCCGTGCCCATCGACATGCGACCGTTGTTCAGCGTGTTCACCGCGATGCGGAAGCCGTCGCCGGGTTCGCCGAGGAGGTTCTCGGCGGGCACGCGGACGTCCTTGAAGTGCACGCGCTGCAGGTGGTTGGCCTTGAGGCCGTGCGTCTCGAACCGCGGGCCGGTGCTCAGCCCCTCCGTGCCCTTCTCGACGATCAGCGCGACGTGCCCGAGGTCGCTCTGCGCGAAGACCGTCAGGACGTCCTTGTCGCCGTTGCCGATCCACCGCTTCTCGCCGTTCAGCAGCCAGCTGCCGTCGCTCTGCCGCTCGGCCCGGGTCTCGAGCGCGTAGGCGTCGCTGCCCACGTTCGGCTCGGTGAGCACGAACGCCGCGAGCTTCCGGCCGCTCGCCAGGTCGGGCAGCCAGCGCGCCCTCTGGTCGTCGGTGCCGTAGAGGTGCAGGGGCTTCGTCCCGATGGACTGGTGCACCCCCATGACCGTGGCCAGGGTGCCGTCGACCCGACCGAACTCCTCGTACACGCGGCAGTACGCGCTCTGGCCGAGCCCCAGACCGCCGTACTCCTCGGAGACGAAGAGTCCCATCAGCCCCCGCTCGCCCAGCTCGCGCACGAGGTCGTCGCCGATCCACCCCTCGCGTTCGGCCTTCAGCGGGTCGTAGCCGGCGAGCACCTCGCGGGCGGATGCCGAGACCGTCTCGACCCGGGCCTTCTCGGCCGCCGTCATCTGCGGGTACGGGAAGACGAGTTCGGAGGCGATGCGCCCGGCGAACAGCGACTTCGTGAACGAGGGCCTCACAGTACGATCAACGCTGGTCATGGCACCGATGCTGCCGACGTCGGCGGGCACCGCCAACTCGGTTGTGCAGGTCCGACGACCGGGCGCGGCGGTCGACGGTGATGCGTTGTCGGGATGCTCGAACCGCGTGCGTGCCGGGTGCGTGCCCGGTGCGCGCCGGGTGTCGCGCGTCGACCTGGCATGGTTGACCCCATGTCCCGCATCATCTCCGGCTTCGCCGACAACCTCTCGCTCGTCGTCCCCAAGGTCGGGACGCGGCCCACGAGCGACCGGGTGCGCGAGGCGCTGTTCTCGTCGCTCGACGCGCGCGACGAGATCCGGGGCCGGCGCGTCCTCGACCTCTACGCCGGCACGGGCGGCCTCGGGCTCGAGGCGGCGTCGCGAGGGGCGGCCTCGGTCGTCCTCGTCGAGAAGGCCCCGGCCGCCGCGAAGGTGCTGCGCCGCAACGTCGAGTCCGTGCTGGCGCGGGCACCCCGTCCGCCGCGCGGCACTCCCCCGCGGATCGACGTGGTCGCCCAACCCGTGCGGTCGTACCTCGAGGGCGGCTCGGCGCTCGTCGACCTCGTCTTCTTCGACCCGCCCTACGAGCTGTCGGCCGCCGACCTCACCGCCGACCTCACGGCCCTGCTGCCGTCGCTCGACGAGCAGGCCCTCGTCGTCGTCGAGCGCGCCTCGCGGGACGGCGAACCGGGCTGGCCCGACGGCCTCACCCTCGACGTCAAGAAGCAGTACGGCGACACCACGGTCTGGTTCGCGCTGCGCGACTGACCCGGACCAGGAGGCGCGGGTCGGCTCGTCAGCCCTGCGCCCCCGACCACAGGCGGTACGGGTCCCACCCGCCGGACTCGCCGAGGTCGGAACCGTCGACGGTGACGCGGGGCGCGCCTCCTGCCGGATCGCCGACCGTGCCGACGGCGCGGAAACCACCGGGCAACGCGACGTCGGGCGGGAACGTGGCGAACAGGGAGTGGTCCTCGCCGCCCGAGAGGGCGAGCCGGGGGTCGTCGCCCAGCGCCCGGGCCGACAGGTCGACCACGACACCGGAGGCGCGGGCGACGCGACCGGCGTCGAGGGCGAGGCCGTCCGACAGGTCGAGCATGGCGGTCGCCCCGGCCAGCGCCGCCGAGCGGCCGTCGGCCACGGGTGGGGTTGGGGCCAGGTGCCAGCCGACGTCCGGGTCGCGCTCACGCAGGGCGGCGGCCGCGGCGGTGTCGGGCACCCCCTCGTGGTCGACGCCGAGACGGAACAGCAGATCGAGTCCACGCGCCGAACGGCCGAGCGCGCCCGACACCGCGACGACGTCGCCGGGTCGGGCTCCGTCCCGCCGCACCGGCGTGCGTCCCTCGAGGTCGCCGAACGCCGTCACCGCGACCGTGAAGGTCGGCGAGACCGAGAGGTCACCGCCGACGACACCCGTGCCCGGGGCCATCACGGAACAGCCCTCGCGGAGGCCGTCCGCGAAGGCCTCGAGCTCGGTCACGCTCGTGTCGCCGGGCACCGCGAGGGCGACGACCAGCGCCGTGGGCCGCGCGCCCATCGCCGCCACGTCGGACAGGTTCGACGCCGCGGCCTTCCAGCCGAGGTCGTACGACGTCGACCAGGCACGACGGAAGTCGGGGCCGTGCACCATGAGGTCGGTCGTCACGACGAACCGGCCGTCGGGCGCCGCGACCACGGCGGCGTCGTCACCGGGGCCGAGCAGCGTGTCGTCGCCTCGGGGCAGGCGCGGCAGGATGCGGGCCAGGGTGGCGAGCTCGCCGACGCCCTCGACGGTGTCGGCGTCGTCCGGGCGGGGGTCCGTGGAGCGTCGTTCCATGTGCTGAACGGTAGCCTGGATGCGATGTCGAACCCGTCCTCGCGCCTCGCCGCGCGCCTCCGTCCCCGTCTTCGCGTCTCGGCCCTCGTGCTCGTCGGGGCCGGTCTCGCGACGACGCTCGTCGGCTGCTCGCAAGCCGTCCCGATGCAGCCCGCCGCGGGGGCGAACGACCCGGCCTGCGCCCAGGTCACCGTCCACCTGCCCGAGGTCGTCGACGACGGGCAGGGCCGCCGCGAGACCGACGCCCAGGCGACCGGCGCCTGGGGGTCGCCGACCAGCGTGCTGCTGCACTGCGGCGTCGAGACGCCCGCCGTGTCCGACCTGCCCTGCTACGACATCCAGGGCGTCGACTGGCTCGTCGATCAAGACCCGGACGACGCCGAGACCTCGATCCTCACCACGTACGGCCGCGAACCCGGCGTCCAGGTGATCGTCGACACCACCAAGGCGAACGGCGGCAACGTCCTGCGCGACCTGGCCGACGCGGTCGGCTACCTGCCGAACGACGGCAAGAAGTGTGTCGGAGCCGGCGACCTGCCCGGGTCGGCCGGGTCGGCCGACGAGCCGTCGGCGACGCCCACGCCGACGCCGTAGGGCCGGTCGCGGAGGCGGACGGGCTGCGTCAGAGTTCGGGCTGCGTCAACGCTCGGTCTCGAGGCCGAGGGCGATGAGTTCGTCGATCAGCTCGGGGTAGCTCAGGCCGCTCGCGAGCCAGCAGGCGGGGAACATCGAGATGGGCGTGAAGCCGGGCATGGTGTTGACCTCGTTGATCACCCAGCCGTCGTCGGTCAGGAAGAAGTCGACGCGAGCCAGGCCCGTGCCGTCGATGGCCTCGAAGGCCAGCGCGGCGAGCCGCTGCATCTCGGCCAGGTCGCCCGGGGCGAGGTCGGCGGGGCAGACCAGGTCGGCCCCGGGGGCGCCGAGGTACTTCGACTCGAAGTCGTAGAAGGTGTCGCTCGCGAGGACGATCTCGCCCGCGACCGAGGTGCGGGGCGCCGCCCCGTCGCGTCCACCGAGCACGGCGCACTCGATCTCGCGGCCGACGACCGCGGACTCGACGAGGACCTTGTGGTCCTCGGCGAAGGCCTTGGCCATGGCCGTGGCGAGGTCGGCGGGCGCGTCGACGCGCGACACCCCCACGCTCGACCCGGCTCGGGCGGGCTTGACGAACATCGGGTAACCGAGCGGCTCGACGTCGGCGGTCACGCGCTCGGGCGCGGCGTCCCAGTCACGACGACGGACGGTGAGCCACGGGGCGACGGTCACGCCGGCGGCCTGCAGCACCGTCTTCGTGAAGTGCTTGTCCATGCCGAGCGACGAGGCGAGCACGCCCGCCCCGACGTAGGGCAGCCCGGTCAGTTCGAGCAGGCCCTGCACCGTGCCGTCCTCGCCGAACGGACCGTGCAAGATCGGGAACACCACGTCGACCTCGCCCAGCAGGCGCGTCGTGCCGTCGGGCTCGGTGACGGTCAGCTCGCGGGTGGTGGACGACTCGGGCCAGTGCACGCGGGTGCCGTTGTCGACGACGGTCGGCAGCGTCTCGGCGTCGAGCGCGAACCTCGCCGCGTCGTCGGGCTGGAGGGTGAACGCCCCGTCGACGGTGATGCCCACGGGCACCACGTCGTAGCGGGTGCGGTCGATCGCCGAGAGGACTCCCCCGGCCGTCGCGCAGCTGATCGAGTGCTCGCTCGAGCGGCCGCCGAAGAGGACGACCACGACGGTCTTCGCCGCCTCGGGTGCCGAGGCCAAGACCGACGAGGCGTCGACGGACGAGATGTCGGCCGCGGCGAGGCGGGTGGTCGCGGTGGGCTCGGTGCTCGCCATGGAGGGCCTTTCGTCGGTGTCACGGCCCGCGGGCCGACCCGCGGTGAGCGGGCTCTGGTCGTCGCACGCCCCCGGCATGGACGACCTGCGGTCACTCGCCCTGGGGCTCGTCCGTCTCGGTGAGGTGTGGGGCGATGTTGCGCGGGTCGAGTGTACCGGCGAGCACCTCGGCCACCTGCTGGACGATGGGCATGTCGACGCCGCGCGACCGCGCGAGTTCGAGGATCGGCGCGACGGAGGCCAGCCCCTCGGCGGTCTGGTTCATCTGGCGCACGACGTCGCCGAAGGCGTAACCCTGCCCGAGCAGCCGACCCGCGGTGTTGTTGCGCGAGAGCGGCGACTCGCAGGTGGCGATGAGGTCGCCCAGCCCGGCGAGACCGGCGAGGGTCTCGGCCTTGGCCCCGAACGACACGGCGAACGCGGTCATCTCGGCCAGTCCGCGCGTGATGATCGACGCCTTGGTGTTCTCGCCGTACCCCACGCCGTCGACGATGCCGATCGCGACGGCGATCAGGTTCTTGAGGACGCCCCCGAACTCGGTGCCGATCACGTCGGTGTTCACGAACGAGCGGAAGTACGGGTTGGTGGCGGTGGCCGCCACCAGGGTCGCCGTGTCGAGGCTGTACGACGACACGACGGCGGCCGTGGGCTGCCGCTTCGCGATCTCGAGGGCGAGGTTGGGCCCCGACGCGACGGCGATCAGGTCGCGGTCGATGCCGAGCTCGGCCTCGATCACCTCGCTCATGCGCAACCCGGTGGCCTTCTCGACGCCCTTCATCAGACTGACGACCGGCACCCCGGACGGGACCATGCCGCGGATGGCCGTCAGGTTGTCGCGCAATGTCTGGCTGGGGACCGACAGGTAGACCTGCTCGGCACCCGCGAGGGCCTGCTCGACCGACGGGGTCGCGACGAGGGTGCGGGGCAGGTTGATGCCCGGGAGGTAGTCGCTGTTGCGCTTGCTCTCGGTGATCTCGCGGGCCACCTCGGGCCGACGCGCCCAGAGGGTGACGTCGGCGCCGCCCTCGGCGAGGACCTTGGCGAAGGTGGTGCCCCAGCTGCCCGATCCCAGGACGGCCACCCGACGCGGGATCGAGTCGCGCATGACGATCGAGATCGCCTCGGTCGTGACCGCCCCTTCTCCGAGAGCCTCGATGGCGCCTTCGCGTGACTCGGAGCTACTCAAAGCGGCCTGTCTCCTTCTGGTGGTTCTTGGCGGGGTTCCACCGCTCGGCCGGGGCCTTCTCGGCTCGCAGCCGTTCGACGAGCTCGGTCACGGCGTCCATCACCACGGCGGTGGCGGCGGTGACGGAGGCCTGGTCGAGCGGACGATCGCGGTAGGCCGAGAGGTCGACCGGATCGCCGATCACGACGGTGATGCGCTTGCGCGGGAAGGCGTGGAGGCGGCTCGAGTAGCGGCCCATGAGGTGCTGGCTGCCCCAGTGCGCCATTGGGATGAGCGGGACGCCGGCGGCGAGGGCGAGGCGGACGGCGCCGCTCTTGCCCTTCATCGGCCAGAGGTCGGGGTCGCGGGTGAGGGTGCCCTCGGGGTAGACGATCACGCCGCCGCCCCGGGCGACGAGCAGGCGACCGGCCGCCAGCGGGTCGTGGTCGTGGGTGCGCCCCGCCCGCTCGACGGGGATGTGCCCCATGGCGTGCATCATGCGGCCGAACACCGGCACCCGGAACAGCGACGCCTTCGCGAGGAAGCGCGGCACCCGCCCGAGTGCCCACATGACACGACCGACGACCACGGGGTCGATGTTCGTGTAGTGGTTCGGCGTGAGGACGAAGGCGCCCTCGGCCGGCAGCTTGTCGCCGTCGACGATGTCGATCCGGGCCATCAGGTCGAAGAGCGGTGCGGCGGGCGTCGCGAGGACGCGGAAGAACGCGCCCTTCTCCTTGCGACGCCTGCGCGCCGGGACCGGGACGACGGGGGCGTCGGGGTCGGCTGTCGACACCGGTCGATCAGCCCTTGAAGTCGAAGTCGGCACCGAGCTTGCGCAGCTTCGCGATGAAGTGCTCGTAGCCGCGGCTGATGATGCCGACGTTGCTGATCTTCGACTCGCCCTCGGCGGTCAGCGCCGCGATGAGGTGGCTGAACCCGCCACGCAGGTCGGGCACGCGGATGTCGGCACCGTGCAGGGCCGTCGGGCCGTTGATCACCGCGGCCTGCTCGAACTCGCGACGCGCGACACGGCGGTCGTGGTCGGGCAGTCCGTCTTTGTGGACCGTGATGTCGGCACCCATGTCGTTGAGGGCCTCGGTGAACTGGAAGCGGTTCTCGTAGACCGTCTCGTGGACGACCGAGGTGCCCTGCGCCTGGGTGAGGGCGACGATGAGCGGCTGCTGCCAGTCGGTCATGAAGCCGGGGTGGACGTCGGTCTCGACGACGACGGGCTTGAGCTCGCCACCCGGGTGGAAGAAGCGGATGCCGTCCTCGTGGACGTCGAAGTCGCCGCCGACCTTGCGGAAGACGTTGAGGAACGTCATCAGGTCTTTCTGGTCGGCGCCCTCGACGAAGATGTCGCCCTTGGTCGCGAGTGCGGCCGAGGCCCAGCTCGCGGCCTCGTTGCGGTCGTTGATCGCCCGGTGCGTGTAGCCGCGGAGCTTCTCGACGCCCTCGATGAAGATGACGCGGTTCGGCTCGACCGAGACGACGGCGCCCATCTTCTGCAGGATGGCGATGAGGTCCATGATCTCGGGCTCGATCGCGGCGTTGCGCAGTTCGGTGACGCCCTTGGCGAGCACCGCGGTCAGCAGCACCTGCTCGGTGGCGCCGACGCTCGGGTAGGGCAGCTCGATGTTGGCGCCGGTGAGGCCGTTGGGCGCGGTGAGGTGGATGCCGTTGTACGACTTGTCGACGACGGCACCGAAGGCACGCAAGGCATCGAGGTGGAAGTCGATGGGCCGGTCGCCGATGCGGCAGCCGCCGAGGTCGGGGATGAACGCCTCGCCCAGGCGGTGCAGCAGCGGACCGCAGAAGAGGATCGGGATGCGGCTCGAGCCGGCGTGGGCGTCGATCTCGGCGAAGTGGGCGGACTCGACGTTGGAGGGGTCGAGGATCATCTCGCCGCGAGCCGGGTCGGTGATGCGCACGCCGTGCACCGACAGCAGACCGCGGACGACGTTGACGTCGCTGATGTCCGGGACGTCCTTCAGGATGCTGGGGGTGTCGCCCAGGAGGGCCGCGACCATGGCCTTCGTGGCCAGGTTCTTGGCACCACGCACCTCGATGCGACCGATCAGCGGTTTGCCGCCCCGGATGACGATCTCATCGGAGGTCAGCCCCACACGGGCACCTGCTGCTGCTGCGTCTTGGACGAGAGAGTTCACTTACTTCACCGGCAATGTCTTCGGGCGCCAGGCGGCGCGGCGGGATTCGAATTCTGTGATGGCCGCTTCGTCGCGGAGGGTCAGGCCGATGTCGTCGAGGCCTTCGAGGAGTCGCCACTTAGTGTAGGCATCGACTTCGAATCCGACGGTGAGGCTGCCGATCGTGGCGGTCTGCGCCACGAGGTCGACCGTGATCTCGGCGCCCGGCCGGCGGTCGATCTCGTCCCAGATGCGCTCGACGTCCTCCTCGGCGACGGCCGCGGCGAGCAGCCCCTGCTTGCCGGAGTTGCCCCGGAAGATGTCGCCGAAGCGCGAGCTGATGATGACGTCGAAGCCGAAGTCGCGCAGCGCCCACACGGCGTGCTCACGACTGGAACCGGTGCCGAAGTCTGGGCCGGCGACGAGGACGCGCGCTCCCTGGAACTCGGGCCGGTTCAGAACGAACTCGGGGTCGTTGCGCCACCCGAAGAACAGGGCGTCCTCGAAGCCGGTCTTGGTGACCCGCTTGAGGAACTGCGCCGGGATGATCTGATCGGTGTCGACGTTCGAACGCTTCAGCGGGGCGGCGACACCGGTGACGGTGGTGAACTTCTGCATCAGAGGGCCCTTGCTCGATCGGTGCCGTCGGCGAGGACGGGTTCGTCGGTCGCCCGGACGTCGGAGGCCGCCGCGGCGGCGTGGTCGTCGTCGGCCTGGAGGTCCCACGGCGAGGACAGGGTCCCGCGCACCGCGGTTGCCGCGGCGACGAGGGGCGACACGAGGTGCGTGCGACCGCCCTTGCCCTGGCGACCCTCGAAGTTGCGGTTCGAGGTCGACGCGCACCGCTCGCCCGGCGCGAGCTGGTCGGGGTTCATGCCCAGGCACATCGAGCACCCGGCGAAGCGCCACTCGGCGCCGAAGTCGGTGAAGACCTGGTCGAGCCCCTCGGCCTCGGCCTCGAGGCGGACGCGAGCCGACCCCGGCACGACCATGACGCGCACGCCCTCGGCCTTGGTGCGGCCGCGGATGATCGACGCGAACGCGCGGAGGTCTTCGATGCGGCTGTTGGTGCACGACCCCATGAACACGGCGTCGACCGGGATGGCCTTCATGGGCGTGCCGGCCTCGAGGGCCATGTACTCGAGCGCACGCGTCGCCGCGGCCTTCTCGTTGGGGTCGACGACCGACTCGGGGTCGGGCACGGAGTCGCTGAGCGACACGCCCTGGCCCGGGTTGGTGCCCCACGTGACGAACGGCTCGAGCGTGTCGGCGTCGAGGAAGATCTCGGCGTCGAAGACGGCGTCGTCGTCGGTCGGCAGGGTGTCCCAGTAGGCGACGGCTTCGTCCCAGTCGGCCCCCGTGGGAGCGTGCGGCCGACCCTGCAGGTAGTCGTACGTGGTCTGGTCGGGCGCGACCATGCCCGCCCGGGCACCCGCCTCGATCGACATGTTGCAGATCGTCATGCGCCCCTCCATCGAGAGGGCGCGGATCGCGCTGCCGCGGTACTCGAGCACGTAGCCCTGCCCGCCGCCGGTGCCGATCTGGGCGATGACGGCGAGGATGATGTCCTTCGCGGTGACGCCGGGGCGGAGCGTGCCCTCGACGGTGACCGCCATGGTCTTGAACGGCTTGAGCGGCAGCGTCTGCGTCGCCATGACGTGCTCGACCTCGCTCGTGCCGATGCCGAACGCCATGGCCCCGAACGCCCCGTGGGTCGAGGTGTGCGAGTCGCCGCAGACGACGGTGATGCCCGGCATGGTCAGGCCGAGCTGCGGGCCGACCACGTGCACGATGCCCTGCTCGGCGTCGCCCAGCGGGTGGAGGCGGACGCCGAACTCGGCCGTGTTGCGGCGGAGCGTCTCGATCTGCGTGCGACTGGTGAGGTCGGCGATCGGCTTGTCGATCGCCAGGGTCGGCGTGTTGTGGTCTTCGGTCGCGATCGTCAGGTCGGTCCGGCGCAGCGGCCGGTCGGCCTGACGCAGTCCGTCGAACGCCTGGGGGCTGGTGACCTCGTGCACGAGGTGGAGGTCGATGTAGAGAAGGTCGGGGGCGCCGTCTTCGCCCTTGACGACGACGTGGTCGTCCCACACTTTCTCGGCCAGCGTCCTACCCACGGGCACGCCCCTTCTCCTGTATCGACGTCGAGTTGATCCGTGGAGTCTACGCCAGTGTCTCCGGCGGGCCTCTCGACGGTCACGGGGTGAACCGCGCCCCGGGGACGGCCATTCCCGGCGCACCCGGGGGCTGCGGCGAGCGCGCGGGACGAGGGCTCCGAATAGCATGACGACACCCGTCGGGCGGACGACGGGCACGCTCGACGAGGAGGCCGACCATGAGCCACCCCGAGCGCGCACGCGACCACCCCCGGGAGGCGCGGGTCGCCGGTCGCTGGCACCGCGCCTCCCCGGGTCGTCGCCTCGTCGGCGTGCTGGGCGCCCTGGTCGTGGCGTCCACGCTCGTGGCCGCCGGGGCGGTCTCGGTGGCGCCGCACTACGGCGACGGCCGCCCCTGGACGGGGCTCGCGGTCGACGACCTCAGGCGGTCGCCGGACGCGACCGGCTGGACGCTCGACCTGGCGGCCACGCTCGCGCCGGACGCCCCGCGTCGGTGCCTGAACTTCTGGGCGTCCCCGGCGGTCGACGGACTCGTCGCGGTCGGCACCTCGGTCGACCTGGACTTCGGCGACGCGTTGGGCGCGCCGGCCTGCCGCTCGTACGCGTCCGAGGCGGACTCGAGCCTGATCGGACTGGTGGAGACGGCCACGGGCACGGTCCGCTGGGTGCACGACCTGGCCCGTGACGTCCCCGACACCGACGCGCTGAGCATCCCCGCGACGCAGGTCGTCCCCTCGGCCGGTCGCGTGCTGGTGCAGACCCAGACCACGGGGGCGACCGTGCTGGCCGCCCTCGACCTGCGGGACGGCTCGCTCGTCGAGTCGACCCGCGGCCGGCGCGACCTGCCCAGCGTCAGCGTCGACTCGCGGGGCCCCCTGCAGCTGCGCACGTTCTCGGGCATCGCCGGGTCGGGCGACCGCTACCAACTGGTGGAGGCCTCGCGTCTCGCCGACCCGGTGTGGGAGGGAGGGGTCGACTCGGGCAGTTCGCCGGCGCTCCTGAACGACGGCGCCCTCGTGTCGCGGGGCGGCGAGACCGTGTTCGTCGACGCCGCCACGGGCCGGGAACGACCGTTCGCGGCGTCACCGGACGAGATCGCCGTGCCGCCCGTCGGCTCGTCCGTGACGACGGACGACGGGCGCCGCGTCGTCGCCTTCGGCATCGAGCGCACCCGCGCGAACGGCACCGTCGAGGCCCTCGACGAGGACGGCGAGTCCGTCTGGAGCCGACCGACCGGTGGACGCCGCCTGGCCGTCACGCCGTCCTGCGTGGTCGTCGTCACCGGCGGCGACACGGCCGCGGAGTGCCTCGACCCCCGAGACGGCACGGTCCGCTGGACGACCGACCTGGGCGCCCCGTTCGCGGTCGAGGCCGTGCCGGGTCAGCGCGCGGCCGACGTGTTCGTCGTCGTGCAGCGATCGGGTGGGTCACGCCTGCTCGCCCTCGACGGCGCCGACGGGCACACCCGCTTCAGCTCGTCCGTCGGACTGCTCGACGACCTCGCGGCGGCGGGCCGGTCGGTGCTCTACCTGCAGACGGACGACGGTCGCTCGTCGGGGCGGAACGTGGCGGCGCTCGACCTGGACGACGGCCGGCCGCTCTGGTCGACCTCGACGTCGGGCACCGTGGCGTTCTGGGGTGGTCATCTCGTGCGGATCGACGAGCAAGGGGTTGCCCGGCGGCTCGTCGACACAGCCCGCGTCGGGGCGACGTCGTGAGGCCGGGACGCCGGCTCGTCGTGACCTACGCCGCCGTGGCCCTGGCCGCGCTCGCGACCACGGTGCTCGTCGCGCCGACGCAGCCCGAGTACGGGGCCGACCCGCCCTGGCAGGGCGTCGCGGTCGACGACCTCCGGCAGGAACCCGGCACGACCGGGTGGCGGGTCGACCTGCGGACCGCCCTCGCGCCCGAGGCCCCCGCCGAGTGCCTCCGCTACCGGGCCACGCCCGTCGAGCAGGGGCTCGCGCTCGTGAGCGCCGCCGGGGCCTGGACCTACGGATTCGCCAACGACGGCGACTGCGCCACCCCGACCCAGGGAGTCGGCACGCGCATCGGCGCGCTCGACGTCGACCGTGGCACCTTCCGCTGGCTGCACGACGTCGCCGGCGACCTCGACGGGCTCGGCCTGACCGGCCCGGCCCTCGTGTCGTCCGTGACGGCGGTGCCCGAGGCGGGGCTCGTGCTCGTCCGGGCGGCGGTGGACGGCGAGCAGGTGCTGGCGACGCTGTCCCTCGAGACCGGGCGTCCCGTCGAGGTGGTCGAGACCGGCTCGGCCGGCGACGGCGACCAGTTCCAGACCGTCGGAGCCGTGGTGGTCACCGGACGGCAGCAGGGCGTCGGAGGCGTCTACCGCTACGACCTGCGCGACGCCCGCGACCTCGACCGGGTGGTGTGGAGCGGGCCCGCCTCGACCACGGGCGTCGCCCTCGCCCTGAGCGACCGGCTCGTCGTGGCCCGGGCGGCCGGCTCGGTCCAGGTCGACCTCGCCACCGGCGTCGAACGCCCCTGGGGCGCCCGACTCGACCGGCTGATCGGCTACGTCGTGCACGACGACGTCGTGTACGCCCCCCGAGGAGGCGCGGCCACGGGACGCGGGGACGCGGGCTTCGTCGCGTTGACCGCCGACGGCGAGCGCCTCTGGAGCTCGGACCGGGACGTCCGGGGCGGCTACTCGGTGACGCGGTCGTGCCTCGCCGTCACCGACGTGCGCTCGCGGACGGTGACGTGCCTCGACCTCGCGACGGGCGACGTGCGGTGGACCGACCCGGCGTCGAGCTCGTCCGCCCTCGAGGGCCTGCCCGGCCAGACCGACGACCGCGTGTTCGCGACGTCGACCGCCGCGGGCCCCGGCCCGGTCGTGGTCCGCGCGCTCGACGGGTCCACCGGCTCGGCCGGTGCCCGGGTGTCGCTGCCCGACGGAGCCGTCCTCGCCGCGGCGGGCCGCACGGTCGGCTACGCCCTGGCGTACGGCAGCTCGGGCGGGCGATCGACCCTCGTGGCGTTCGACCTCTCGAGTGGGCGAACCCTCTGGCAGCACGCCGCGCAGCTCCAGGTCTACGCGTGGGCGGGGCGGCTGGTCGACGTGGACGTCGACGGGATCGCGCGCGAGCTCGTCTCGCCCGAGCGCCTCGCGGTCCCGACGGGCTCGGGCGGTGGGTGACGCCACCACCAGCCGCCACTCGAACAGGTGTTCGAATCTGACGTAAGGTGTCGGCATGAGCATCCCCTTCACCGCCTCGCTGCTCGACGGCCTGTCCGACGGTCCCGACCTCGCGCCGCTCGTCGGGCGCGTCGACCACCTCGACCTGGGCGAGGGCGCCTGGCTCGACGTCGTCCCGGGCTGGGCGTCGAGTTCCGACGCCCTCTTCGAACGTCTCGTGACCGACGTGCCGTGGCGGGCCGACCGGCGACAGATGTACGACCGGGTGGTCGAGGTGCCGCGGCTGGTCTCGTCCTACGGCGCGGGCGACCGACTGCCCGACCCCGTGCTGGCCCGGGCACGGGACGACCTCAACGACTACTACGCGCACGAGCGCGGGGCCCCCGTCGAGCAGCGCTTCGACCGGGCGGGGCTGTGCTTCTACCGGACGGGCGACGACAGCATCGCCTGGCACGGCGACAGCGTCGGGCGCACGATCGACCGCGACACGATGGTGGGCATCCTCTCGCTCGGGGCGCCGCGCACGCTCGCGGTCCGGTCCCGGTCGACCGGCACGACCCGGCGGTTCCCGCTCGGCCACGGCGACCTGCTCGTCATGGGCGGCAGCTGCCAACGGACCCACGAACACGCCGTCGCGAAGACCAAGAAGGCCGTCGGTCCCCGCATCAGCGTGCAGTTCCGACCGGTGTGGCCCACCTGACCCACCCCTGACGCGCCCCTCCGCCGCGCGGACCGCGGGGCGGTCGCTCGTATGCTGTGCACACGATCGACGACGAGGTGGACGAGAATGCCGGCAACCCGTGACGACGTGGCGCGTCTGGCAGGCGTCTCGTCGAGCACCGTGTCGTACGCCATCAGCGGGCGACGGACCATCTCGGCCGCCACGCGCCGCCGCGTCGAAGCCGCGATGGCCGAGTTGAACTACACGCCCAACGCGTTCGCCCGAGGTCTCGCCGGTGCGCGGGGCGGCATCCTCGCCCTGCACTACCCGTACGGGCGCCGCGGAGTCACGTCGTCCGAGTTCGAGTACGTGGCGGCGGCCACCGACCGGGCGAGACGCCGGGGTTACCACCTGCTGCTGTGGTCGAACCCCATCGACGACGTCGAGGGACTCGGCAGCCTCGTGAGCGAGGGCCTGGTCGACGGGGTGATCCTGATGGAGCTCACGGCGCGCGACGACCGCGTCGCCGTGCTCTCGCGGTCCCGCCTGCCGTTCACGAACATCGGGCGCCCCGACGACGTCGACGGGCTCTGGTTCGTCGACGCCGACTACGACTCGCTGGCTCGTCAGGCGGTCGACCACCTCGCCGACCTCGGTCACCGGCGTGTGTTCTTCCTCGGACAGAGCATCCGGGCCCCCGAGCGCGGGTCCGGTCCGCTCGACCGGACGACGAGGGCGCTGGTCCGCCCCGCCGGCGAGAGGGGTCTGACGCTCGAGACGCATGCGGCCGACGACTCCGTCCCGGGTGGCCGCCGGGCCTTCGACGCCTTCGTCGGCTCGGCGGCCCGGCCGACGGCGGTGCTCGCCTTCAACGAGATGGCGCTCGCCGGCTTCGTGCAGGCCGCGGCGGCGGCCGGCCGGTCGATCCCGGACGACCTCACGGTGGTCGCGCTGAGCATCGGCGACCTGGCCGCCGAGATGACCTCACCGCCGCTCACCACCGTCAACCCGCCCGGCGCCGACATCGCGGCCGCCGCGGTCGACGACCTCGTCGATCTCATCGAGGGTCGACGCCACGACGCCCCCCACGTCCTCGTGGCCCCACGTCTCGTGGTGCGGGGCACCTCGGCGGCCGCGCCCCTCGACCGGACGACGTAGCAGACCCGGTTGCGCGCCTCCTGCGAGTATGTGACACTCATCGTCGACGCGCGTCGACGACGACGTGCGGCGGACGATCACCCCGACAGCACGGGCCGTCCGTTCTTGCGACTCAATGAGGAGACACCAATGCGAGCATCCCTGCACCGCCGCTTCACGGGCCCCCTGGCCATCCTGGCGGCGTCGAGCTTCCTGTTGGCCGGATGCTCCGGCACGGCCGACCCCAACGACCCGAACGCCGGAGGCGCGGGTGCCGGCGACGTCGGAACCGCCGACGGCGTCGTGAACGTCTACGGCACCATCAACGGCGACGAGGCCACGCTCCTCGAGCAGTCCTGGGCCGACTGGGAAAAAGCGAACGACATCGAGATCAAGTACACGGGCGACAAAGAGTTCGAGAAGCAGATCGGCATCAAGGTCCAGGGTGGCGACACCCCCGACCTGGCGATCTTCCCCCAGCCCGGCCTGCTGGCCGACACGGTCGCGTCCGGCAAGGTGCAAGAACTGCCCGAAGACGCTCTGGCCAACGTCAAGGAGGGCTGGTCCGAGGACTGGCAGAAGTACGGCCAGGTCGACGGCAAGCAGTACGGCGCCCCCCTGATGGCCAGCGTCAAGGGCTACGTCTGGTACTCCCCCGCCAAGTTCGAGGAGTGGGGCGTCGAGGTCCCCAAGACCTACGACGAGCTCATCGCCCTGTCGAAGACCATCCAGGAGAAGACCGGCGGCCCCTCCTGGTGCGCCGGCTTCAACTCGGGCGAGGCCTCGGGCTGGCCCGGCACGGACTGGGTCGAGGACCTCGTCCTGCGCGAGGCCGGTCCCGACGCCTACGACTCGTGGGTCGCGGGTGACACGAAGTTCACCGACCCCGAGATCAAGGCCGCCTTCGACTCGGTGGGCGACATCCTGCTCGACCCGAGCCTCGTGAACGCCGGTTACGGCGACGTCAAGTCGATCAACTCGACCGCCTTCGGCGACGTCGCGACGAACGTGGCGAACGGCAGCTGCGCCCTGACCCACCAGGCCTCGTTCTTCGAGGGCTTCCTGACGGCCGCGAACAACGCGTCCGGTCAGCCGGCCACGGTCGCCGAGGACGGCGACGTCTGGGCCTTCCTCACCCCGCCGATGAAGGAGGACGACCCGGCAGCCGTCACCGGTGGTGGTGAGTTCGTCGCCGCGTTCTCGAACGACGACGACACCGCCAAGGTGCAGGCGTACCTCGCCAGCGCCGACTGGGCCAACAGCCGCGTCTCCCTCGGTGGCGTCATCTCCGCGAACAAGGGCCTCGACCCCGAGAACGCCGGCAGCGACCTGCTCAAGGGCGCCGTCGAGATCCTCCAGGGCACCGACACCACCTTCCGCTTCGACGGTTCCGACCTGATGCCCAAGTCGGTCGGCTCCGACAGCTTCTGGAAGGGCATGGTCGACTGGATCGACGGCACCGACACCGACACGGTGCTCGACGAGATCCAGGCCGGCTACACCTCGTAACACCCGCGCCGCAGGGGCCACCGCACGTCGGTGGCCCCTGACCCCGCGCCCGCTCGCCGCCCCGCTCGCCGCCCCGGGCGACAGCGACGGGCGCCGTCCTGCTCGGACCCGAACGTGAAAGGACAGAGATGTCCAGTTTCTTCCAGTGGCTGGCGGGAATCCCGCCCCTGGCGCAGATCCCCTTGATCCTCGTCGCCTTCACCGCCCTCGTGGCCGTGGTGCTCGTCTTCGTCGAGTTCGCCCCCCGCCGAGGCCCGCAGTACACGATCATCCGACTGGCCGTCTGCGTGGTCGTCCCGGTCGTCGTGCTGCTGGCGTTCGGCCTCTACAACTCGGTCATCTGGGTCGCCGCCATCGCGGCCGTCCTGGGCGGCGGCCTGTTCCTGCTCGACTACCGCTCGAAGCGCGGTGCCGGGTACTCGCTGCAATTGATCGCCTTCATGGCACCCGCGGTCTTCTTCTTGATCATCGGGCTCATCTACCCGACGATCACGACCGCCGGCCAGGCCTTCATGAAGAACGACGGCTCCGGCTTCGCCGGCCTCGACAACTTCGTCTGGGTCTTCACGAGCCCCGACGGCCTCACGGCCTTCGGCAACACGCTGATCTGGGTGCTGCTCGCCCCGATCACCGCGACGGCCATCGGCCTCGCCTACGCCGTGTTCATCGACAAGAGCCGCGGCGAGAAGTTCCTCAAGCTGCTCGTCTTCATGCCGATGGCCATCTCGTTCGTCGGCGCCTCGATCATCTTCAAGTTCTTCTACGACATCCGCCAGGGCGAGCAGATCGGTCTGCTCAACGGCATCCTCGTCGCCTTCGGCGGCCAGCCGGTCGACTGGCTCGGTCTCGAGCCGTGGAACACCTTGCTGCTCGTCATCGTGCTCATCTGGACGCAGGCCGGCTTCGCGATGACGGTGCTGTCGGCCGCCATCAAGGGCGTGCCCGCCGAGCAGCTCGAGGCGGCCTCGCTCGACGGCACCAACGGGTTCCAGGCGTTCCGTCACATCACGGTGCCGGGCATCCGGACGACCATCATCGTCGTGCTGACGACGATCTCGATCGCGTCGCTCAAGGTCTACGACATCGTCTCGGCCATGACCGGCGGTCGCAACGACACGACCATCCTCGCGTTCGAGATGGTGCGTCAGTTCCAGCTCGGCAGCCGCACCGGCTACAGCTCGGCGCTCGCCGTCATCCTGTTCGTGCTGGTGCTGCCGATCGTGATCTACAACGCCCGTCAGATCCAGAAACAGAGGGAGATCCGATGACCGCCACGCCCACCCCGGTCGGGGTCGCCGTCACCCCGCGCACCGAGAGCCAGCTGAAGCGCGGCGTCGCGAAGATCGAGAACTCGAGCGGCAAGCTGAAGAAGGGCTCGACGAGCCGCGGCGCGACCATCGCCGCGCTGATCATCGCCGTCATCTGGACCCTGCCCACGGCCGGCCTGTTCATCTCGTCGTTCCGCCCCGCGAACGACATCAAGACCACCGGCTGGTGGACCGTCTTCGCCAACCCGGGGTTCACGCTCGACAACTACGTGAACGCCCTGAACTCGGGCGACAGCCTCACGCTCGGCAAGGCGTTCCTGAACTCGCTGGTGATCACGCTGCCCGCGGCGCTGATCCCGATCACGATCGCGAGTCTGGCGGCGTACGCGTTCGCCTGGATCGACTTCAAGGGACGCAACACGATGTTCGTGCTGGTGTTCGCCCTGCAGATCGTCCCGATCCAGATGGCACTCGTGCCGTTGCTCCGCCTGTTCTCGGACGGCCTGCGCATCGGCGGCCTGTACATCTTGCCGGGGCTCGGCGTGAACGGCCTCGACGGGTCGTTCGCGAAGGTCTGGATCGCGCACACGATCTTCGCCCTGCCGCTGGCGATCTTCATGCTGCACAACTTCATCTCGGAGATCCCGGCCGAGGTGATCGAGGCCGCCCGCATGGACGGCGCCGGTCACGGGCAGGTGTTCTTCCGCATCGTGCTGCCGCTGTCGATGCCCGCGATCGCCTCGTTCGGCATCTTCCAGTTCCTGTGGGTCTGGAACGACCTGCTCGTGGCCACCGTCTTCACGTCCGGGCAGGGACTGCCGATCACGAAGGCCCTGCAAGACCTCTCGGGGTCGTACGGCCAGTCGTGGGAGCTGCTGACGGCCGGGGCGTTCATCTCGATCATCGTGCCGCTGATCGTGTTCTTCGCCCTGCAGCGATTCTTCGTGCGCGGCCTGCTGGCAGGAGCCACGAAGGGCTGACCCGTCACGCAGGACACGAGACCGCCCGGCGAGAGCCCGGCGGTCTCGTGCCGTGTCGGGTCGTCTCGTGCAGTGGCCGGAAACGAAAAAACCGCCAGGCGAGAGCCTGGCGGTTTCTTGTCGGTGCTGGTGGTGACCCCAACGGGATTCGAACCCGTGTTACCGCCGTGAGAGGGCGACGTACTAGGCCGCTATACGATGGGGCCGTATTTGCAACTCGTCGAGTATGCCACACCCCGCGAGTCCGTCACAAATCGAGCCACCGGCGCGTCGAGATCGACCCACCCGACGCGCGTACAGTCGCTCTCATGCGCCTCACGAAGCTCGAACACGCCTGCCTGATCCTCGAGAAGGACGGGCGCAAGCTCGTCGTCGACCCCGGGTCGTTCACGGCCCCCCTGATCGACCTGCACGACGTCGACGCCGTCGTGGTCACCCACGAGCACGCCGACCACTGGACCCCCGACCAGCTGACCCACCTGCTCGCCACGAACCCCGACGCGACCGTCTACGGCCCGGCGGGCGTGGCCACGGCCGCCGAGGGCTTCGACGTGCACGTCGTCGCCGACGGCGACACCGTCGAGGTCGGTCCGTTCACGCTCGGTTTCCACGGCTCGCGCCACGCGGTCATCCACGAGAGCATCCCGGTCATCGACAACGTCGGCGTCCTCGTCGACGGCTCGCTGTTCTACCCGGGCGACCAGTTCACGGTGCCGCCGGTGCCGGTGGACGTCCTCGCGACCCCCGTCGGAGCACCGTGGCTCAAGGTGGCCGAGGTGATCGACTACGTCGCGGCGGTCAAGCCCCGACTGGCCTTCCCGACCCACGAGCAGACCCTCTCCGCGCCCGGACTCGCCATGCACTTCGACCGCATGAAGGCCTCCGCGCAGTCGGTCGGCGGTGACGCCGTGAAGCTCGAGGCGCACGAGTCGCTCGACCTCTAGGCCCACCGATGACGGGCACTCCCCCGACGACGAACCGCCCCTCTCCGGTCTGACCGGAGGAGGGGCGGTTCGTCGTCGCGCGCCGCGACTAGAGCGTGACGTCGATCTCGCGCAGCGTCTTCGCGTCGATGGCGACACGCACCTTCTCGACGAGTTCGTCGGGCGCGGGGCTGTCGATGGTCAGGACGCTGAGGGCCTGACCGCCGGCGCTCTGGCGGGCGATCTGCATGCCCGCGATGTTGATGCCGGCGTCGCCGAACTCGCGACCGTAGACCGCGACGATGCCGGGGCGGTCGGTGTAGACCATGACGAGGTGGTGGGCCGCGATGGGGACCTCGACGTCGTAGCCGTTGATCTCGACGATCTTCTCGACCTGCTTCGTCCCGGTGAGGGTGCCCGAGACCGAGATCTGCGAACCGTCGCTCAACGAGCCGCGCAGGGTGATGACGTTGCGGTACTCGTCGCTGGTCGGGTCGGTGAGCAGACGCACGGTGATGCCGCGCTGCTCGGCCAGCAACGGTGCGTTCACGTAGCTGACCGACTCGCTGACGATGTTCGTGAAGATGCCCTTCAGGGCCGCCAGCTTCAGCACGCTGACGTCGTACTCGACCAGGTCGCCTCGAACCTCGACGTCGACGCTCGTCAACGGGCTGTCGGCGAGGCCCGAGAACACCTGGCCGATCTTCTCGACCAGCGGGATGCCGGGACGCACGTAGGGGTCGATGACGCCGCCGGCGACGTTGACCGCATCGGGCACGAGCTCGCCGCCGAGTGCGAGCCGCACCGATCGGGCGACCGAGACGCCGGCCTTCTCTTGCGCCTCGTCCGTCGAGGCACCGAGGTGCGGGGTGACCACGACGTTCTCGAGACCGAGCAGCTTCTGGTCGACCGGGGGCTCCTTCACGAACACGTCGAGCCCGGCGCCGGCGATCTCGCCGGTCGTGAGGGCCTCGTACAGTCCGTCCTCGTCGATGAGGCCACCGCGGGCGACGTTGACGACGAACGCCGACTTCTTCATGGCCTTCATCTGCTCGAGGCCGATCATGCCGGTGGTCTCGGGGGTCTTGGGCATGTGGATCGTCACGAAGTCGCTCGTGGCGAGCAGTTCGTCGAGCGACAGCAGCGTGACCCCGAGCTGCTGCGCGCGGGCCGGCGTGACGTAGGGGTCGTAGGCCACGACGTTCACACCGAAGGCCTGCAGGCGCGCCGTGATCAGGGCGCCGATGCGGCCCAGGCCGACGATGCCGACCGTCTTCTCGTACAGCTCGACGCCGGTGTACTTCGACCGCTTCCACTGCCCCTGCGCCAGGGCGGAGTGCGCCGCCGGGATGTGCCGCGCGAGGCTGAGGATGTGCCCGACCGTGAGCTCGGCGGCCGAGATGATGTTCGACGTCGGGGCGTTGACGACCATCACGCCGGCCGTGGTGGCCGCCTTGATGTCGACGTTGTCGAGCCCGACGCCGGCGCGCGCGACGACCTTGAGCGACGGGGCGGCGGCGATGGCCTCGGCGTCGACCTGCGTCGCGGACCGCACGAGGATGGCGTCGGCGTCGGCCAGGGCGGCCAGCAGCGCGGGGCGGTCGGTGCCGTCCACCGATCGCACGTCGAAGTCGGGCCCGAGGGCGTCGACGGTGGCGGGTGACAGTTCTTCTGCGATCAACACGACGGGCTTGGCCACGGGGCGGACGTCCTTCTCTGGGTGGTGTTCGGTGAGGGGCCGCGACGCGCCGTGGGCGCGGCTGCTGACGACTCTATCGACTCGCGCGGATCGTTACGTCCGGATGACGCCGTCCCCGGTGGACGGCGTCGAGGACCCGACCCGCGCCTCCTCGGCTCGCTCAGACGGTGGTGACGTACGCCGTCAGGGTCAGCGACACGGCCGCCACGAGACCCAGGGCCGCGAACAGCGCCAGCGTGAACTTCCACAGTTCGCGACGGCGGCCCACCACGATCGCGGCGACGAACGCCAGCGGCGGCACGACGACCCCGACGATCAGCGGCACCCAGGGCGGCGACACCACGAGGCCGTCGAGGCCGTTCTCGCGGTAGAAGTCGTTGTTCTGCGTGAAGACCTGCGGCACGAGCACGAGGTTCGAGATCGCCTCGAACAGGTCGAAGGCGAAGAAGACGGCGAAGACGATCGCGACCGCGAGGTAGAAGAAGAAGGAGGCGCGGCCCGGTTCGCTCGCGTCACCGGCCGTCACCGAGACGGCGTCGTGCTCGTGGTCGCTCATGCGGAGCCTCCGATCACGAGGGGCCAGGGGGCGACGAGGAGCGCCCCGAGGGCCATCCAGGCGAGACGGCGCCCGGTGCGATCGACGGGGACGAGCACGATGACCGCCACGAACCACGCGATCGGGGCCACCACGGCGAACAGCTCGCCGAGGTTCCACATGAGCGACGAGATCGCGTCGGTGAACGGGTTCGTGAAGTCGCCCACGGCGACGATCCAGCCCGCCGCCCAGAGGAGGAACACGCCGCCGAGCACGCCGTGCACGACCAGCGACGCCGAGCTCATGACGGCCGGACCGTCGTCGACGTCGTCCTCGTCGTCGTCGTCGTCCGGGTCGCCCGATTCGTCGGCGAGGTCGGCGCCGAGCTCGTCGCCGGTCGAGTCGGACCGTCTGCCCCGCCGCCGACGACCCGTGGGCGTGGGCCCCTCGACGTGACTGCTGTCGGCCTCGTCACCCCAGGTCAGGGCGTCGTCGGCGTCGCCGCCGGCCGGCGCCTGCGGCTCGGCTGGCGTCATGCGGTGAGCTTGGACGAGACCGCCGCGAGCAACGCGGGGAACAACGGGTGGTCGTCCTGGACGCCCGTCAGCGTGCGCGTGAGCTCGTCGGCCCCGAGGCCCGAGGTCAGCAGCGACTGCAGCTCGACGCTCTCGACGTCGTCGGTCACCGAGAAGTCGAGGGCGGCACGCACGGCGCGCACGAGGGCGTCGTAGGGCAGCCCGCGCTCGGCGGCCTGGGCCGCCGGTCCGACGAACCGCTCGTGGCGGCTGAGCTTGCGCAGCGGGTTCCGGCCGACGCGTTCGGTGGTGTCGGGGAGGTGCGGATTGGCGATGCGGACGAGGTTCTTCTCGATGTAGGCCTGCTGCTCGTCGGCGTCGAGCTCGTGCTTGGCCACGAGCAGACCCTTGGTCTCGGCGAGGACGCCGCGGACCTCGGCCATCACCTCGGCGTCGTCGAGGGCCTCGCGGATGCTCGCGAGCCCCTTGCGGAACCCGTGGTAGGCGGCCGCGGCGTGCGCGGTGTTGACCGTGAAGAGCTTGCGCTCGATGAAGGGCTCGAGGTCGGCGACCCACGTGACGCCCTCGATGTCGGGGCGGTGCTCGCCGAACGGCGTGCTCTCGACGACCCACTCGAAGAACGACTCGATGGTGACGTCGAGCGTGCCGCCGGCCTGCTCGGGCACGATGCGGTCGATGGCGCAGTTCGCGAAGACGGCGTTCTCGGCCGGGTCGTGCTCACGCACGGCGGCCGCGAGAGAGTCGGTCGCGTTGATGGCGTTCTCGCACGCGATGACGGAGAGCGGCGCCAGATCGGCGGAACGCTGGGCCAGGCCCTTGGCGATGACCGGTGCGACGAACGGCAGGATGCGGGCGCCGACCGCGGTGGTCACGACGTCGGCGGTCGCGATCTCGGCGACGAGGGCCGCCTCGTCGGTGCGGCTGTTGATCGCGCGGTAGCCGTCGACGACCGTCGTCCGGCTGTCTTCGCCGACCTCGTGGACCTCGAACGACGACTGCGACTGCAGCGCCCCGATCAGGTCGTCGTTCACATCGGCGAAGACGACCTCGTAGCCGCTCGCGTGGAGGAACTGGGCGACGAAGCCGCGGCCGATGTTGCCGGCGCCGAAGTGCACTGCTTTCTTGCTCTGAGCCATGCCTTAGATCATGCCACGAGGTCACCCGGCCGACGGACGGCGAGAGGGCCCCGCACCGGGTGGTGCGGGGCCCTCTCGGGTGGTTCGGTGACGACGTCGGGTCAGCGAGCAGCGCTGCCGTCGACGTAGTCGGAGTCCTGCTGCTTCCAGGCGAACAGGGCACGCAGCTCTTGGCCGGTGGCCTCGATCGGGTGCTCCTCGCCCTTCTTGCGGAGCTCCTTGAACTCGGGGGCGCCGGCGTCCTGGTCGTCGATGAAGCGCTTCGCGAAGGCACCCGACTGGATGTCGGCGAGGACGGCCTTCATGTTGTCCTTGACGTCGGGGGTGATGACGCGGGGGCCCGAGACGTAGTCGCCGTATTCGGCCGTGTCGGAGACGCTCCAGCGCTGCTTGGCCAGGCCGCCCTCCCAGATCAGGTCGACGATCAGCTTCAGCTCGTGGAGCACCTCGAAGTAGGCGATCTGCGGCTGGTAGCCGGCCTCGGTCAGGGTCTCGAAACCGTACTGGATCAGCTGCGAGGTGCCGCCGCAGAGCACGGCCTGCTCGCCGAAGAGGTCGGTCTCGGTCTCTTCGGTGAAGGTGGTCTTGATGCCGCCGGCGCGCAGTCCGCCGATGCCCTTCGAGTACGACCAGGCGAGATCCCAGGCCGAACCCGAGGCGTCCTTCTCGACGGCGACGATGACGGGCACCCCGCGGCCGGCCTCGAACTCGCGACGGACGGTGTGGCCGGGGCCCTTGGGGGCGACGAGCACCACGTCGACGCCCTCGGGCGCCTCGATGTAGCCGAAGCGGATGTTGAAGCCGTGTCCGAAGACGAGGGCCTTGCCGTCGGCGAGGTTGGGGGCGATGTCGTCGGCGTACACGTGACGCTGCACCTGGTCGGGAGCGAGGATGACGATGACGTCGCCCCAGGCCGAGGCCTCGGCGGGCGTCTGCACGGTGAAGCCCGCTTCTTGGGCCTTGGCGCGGCTCTTCGAGCCCTCCTTCAGTCCGACGACGACCTCGACGCCGGAGTCGCGGAGGTTCAGCGCGTGGGCGTGGCCCTGCGAGCCGTAGCCGATGACGGCGACCTTCTTGCCCTGGATGATCGACAGGTCGGCGTCGTTGTCGTAGACGATTTCAGTCACGGTATGGGTTCTCCTTGGGTGGTGACGGTGGGGTGTCGGGGCGAGGAGGCGCGGTGCGCGACCCCTCGCGGGGTCAGTTCTTGAAGACGCGGTCGGTGATCGACTTCGCGCCGCGGCCGATGGCCAGCAGGCCCGACTGCGAGATCTCCTTGATGCCGTAGGGCTCGAGCACCCGGAGCAGCGCGGTCGTCTTGCCGGTGTCGCCCGTGACCTCGATGACGAGGGCGTCGGTCGACACGTCGACGACCGAGGCGCGGAAGAGGGTGACGGCCTCGAGCACCTGGGAGCGGGTCGTGTTGTCGACGCGCACCTTGATCAACAGGTGCTCGCGCTGGACGGACTGCGAGTAGTCGAGCTCGACGATCTTGATCACGTTGATGAGCTTGTTCAGCTGCTTGGTGACCTGCTCGAGCGGCAGTTCTTCGACGTCGACGACGACCGTGATGCGGCTCAGCCCCTCGACCTCGCTCTTGCCGACGGCGAGGCTCTCGATGTTGAACCCGCGTCGGGCGAAGAGCCCGGCGACTCGGGTCAGCAGACCCGGCTTGTCTTCGACGAGCAGGGACAGGACGTGGCTCATGCGTGTTCTCCGGTCATGTCGCCGTCACGGGTGGTGTCGGAGGCGCTCGTGCCGGGCGCCTCGTCGTCCCACTCGGGAGCGAGGGCACGGGCGTGCTGGATCTCGGAGTTCGAGACCCCTTGCGGCACCATCGGCCAGACCATCGCGTCGCGGCTGACGACGAAGTCGATGACGACCGGTCGGTCGTTGGTCGCGAGGGCGAGCTCGATGGCCGCGTCGACCTCGTCCTCGGTGCGGACCCGGATGCCGAGGGCGCCGTAGGCGTCGGCGAGCTTGACGAAGTCCGGCACCATGCGCGTCTCGTGACCGGTGTTGAGGTCGGTGAACGAGTGGCGCCCCTCGTAGAAGAGCGTCTGCCACTGCCGCACCATGCCGAGCGACGAGTTGTTGATGATCGCGACCTTGATCGGGATGTCGTTGATGACGCAGGTCGCCAGCTCTTGGTTGGTCATCTGGAAGCAACCGTCGCCGTCGATCGCCCACACCACACGGTCGGGCTGGGCGACCTTGGCCCCCATGGCGGCCGGGACCGAGTAGCCCATCGTGCCCGCGCCTCCGGAGTTGAGCCAGGCGTGCGGTCGCTCGTACTCGATGAACTGGGCCGCCCACATCTGGTGCTGGCCGACGCCGGAGGCGTAGATCGCCTCGGGGCCGGAGAGCTGTCCGATGCGCTGGATGATCGCCTGCGGGGACAGCAGGCCGTCGTCGGGCTGGGTGTAGCCGAGCGGGAACTGCTCGCGCAGCCCGTCGAGGTGCTCCCACCAGGCCGCGATGTCGGGCTTCACGCCGCCCGTGACCTCGGCGAACGCGCTCGTGAGGTCGGGGATGACGATCTTGGCGTCACCCACGATCGGCACGTCGGCGATGCGGATCTTCGAGATCTCGGCCGGGTCGATGTCGACGTGGACGACCTTCGCGCCCGGCGCGAACAGCTCGGCCTTGCCGGTGACCCGGTCGTCGAACCGCGCACCCAGGGCGATGATGAGGTCGCTCTCTTGCAGGCCGAGCACGGCCGGGACCGTGCCGTGCATGCCGGGCATCCCGAGGTGCTGCGGGTGGGTGTCCGGGAACGCACCACGGGCCATCAGGGTGGTGACGACGGGAGCACCGGTGAGCTCGACGAGGGCCTTCAGCTCGGCCGACGCCCCGGCGCGGATCACACCGCCGCCGACGTAGAAGACCGGCTGCTTCGCGTCGGCGATCATCTGGGCCGCGGCGGTGATCTGCTTGCCGTGTGCCCTCGTGACCGGCCGGTAGCCCGGCAGGTCGACGACGGGTGGCCAGATGAAGGGGGCGCTGTTCTGCTGCGCGTCCTTCGTGATGTCGACGAGGACGGGGCCGGGACGACCCGTGCTCGCGATCTGGTACGCCGCGGCGAGCGTCGCCGGGATGTCCTCGGGCTTCGTCACCAGGAACGAGTGCTTCGTGATCGGCATCGTGATGCCGACGATGTCGGCCTCCTGGAAGGCATCGGTGCCCATGAGGGTCGAGAAGACCTGCCCGGTGATGGCCAGCAGCGGCATGCTGTCCATGTAGGCGTCGGCGATGGCCGTGACGAGGTTGGTCGCACCGGGGCCGGACGTCGCGATCGCGACGCCGACGCGGCCCGACGCGGCCGCGTAGCCCTCGGCGGCGTGGCCGGCGCCCTGCTCGTGGCGGACCAGGATGTGCCGGATCGCGGTCGAGGCCATCAATTCGTCGTAGAACGGGATGATGGCACCACCGGGCAACCCGAAGACGTCGGTGACGCCGAGGTGCTCGAGCGACTTGAGGATGGCACCCGACCCGGTCAGCACGGGAGGCGCGGGGGGCGACCCGACGGACGCGCCGGCGCTCGGCCGGGCCGTCCGTGTCGCGGTGCCGGGCGTGGGGGTGGACTCTGCAGGCATCAGTGCCGGTTCCCTGTTCGTGGTCGGTGATCGATGGTGACGGTGCGGGACGCGGCCGTGCACGTGGGTGCGGCGACGCGTCGGCTCGGCCCGGGGGCGGGAGGCGTCAGTAGGTGACGGCGCCCTCGGCCGCGGAGCGGACCTGGCGTGCGTACTTCGCGAGGACACCGCGGGTGTAGCGCGGGGGAAGCGGTGCCCAGCCGTCTCGGCGGGCGTCCAGCTCTGCGGCGTCGACGAGTAGGTCGATCGAGCGAGCGGCGATGTCGACCCGAATCAAGTCACCATCGCGCACGAAGGCGATCGGACCGGAGTCGACCGCTTCGGGTGCTATGTGGCCGATGCACAGGCCGGTTGTGCCGCCTGAGAATCGTCCGTCCGTCAAGAGTAGTACATCTTTGCCGAGCCCAGCGCCCTTGATGGCCGCCGTGATGGCGAGCATCTCGCGCATGCCCGGGCCGCCCTTCGGGCCCTCGTAGCGGATCACGACCACGTCGCCGGCCTCGATGCGCCCCTCGGTGAGGGCGTCCATCGCGCCACGCTCGCGTTCGAAGACCTTCGCCGGGCCCTCGAACACCGAGGCGTCGAAGCCGGCCGTCTTGACGACGGCGCCCTCGGGTGCCATCGAGCCGCTGAGGACGGTGAGACCGCCGGTCGCGTGGATCGGGTTGTCGAGCGTGCGCAACACCTCGCCGTCGAGCGGCTTCGGCTTGATCGACTCGAGGTTCTCGGCCACGGTCTTGCCCGTGACGGTCAGGCAGTCGCCGTGCAGCAGACCCGCGTCGAGCAGGGCCTTCATGACGACGGGGACACCGCCCATGCGGTCGACGTCGTTCATGACGTACTTGCCGAAGGGCTTGAGGTCGCCGATGTGCGGCACCTTGTCGCCGATGCGGTTGAAGTCGTCGATGGTGAGGTCGACCTCGGCCTCGTACGCGATGGCGAGCAGGTGCAACACGACGTTGGTCGAGCCGCCGAAGGCCATCGCCACGGCGATGGCGTTCTCGAACGCCTTCTTCGTGAGGATGTCGCGCGTCGTGATGCCCAGGCGGAGCATCTCGACGACGGCCTCGCCCGAGCGGTGGGCGAAGTAGTCGCGGCGACGGTCGGCCGACGGCGGGGCCGCGGAACCGGGGAGGCTCATGCCGAGGGCCTCGGCCACGCTGGCCATGGTGTTGGCGGTGTACATGCCGCCGCAGGCTCCTTCGCCCGGGACGATGGCGCACTCGATGGCCTTGAGGTCTTCGTCGCTCATGTTGCCGGCCTTGTGGGCGCCGACAGCCTCGAACGAGTCGATGATGGTGACGTTCTTCTCGGTGCCGTCGCTCAGCTTGACCCAACCGGGGGCGACGCTGCCGGCGTAGAGGAAGACGCTGGCAAGGTCGAGCCGGGCCGCGGCCATCAGCATGCCGGGCAGCGATTTGTCGCAGCCGGCGAGCAGCACCGAACCGTCGAGTCGCTCGGCGTTCATGACGACCTCGACGCTGTCGGCGATCACCTCGCGCGAGACGAGCGAGAAGTGCATGCCCTCGTGGCCCATCGAGATGCCGTCGGACACCGAGACGGTGCCGAACTGGAGCGGGTAGCCGCCGCCGGCGTGGACGCCCTCTTTGGCGCCCTGGGCCAGTCGGTCGAGCGACAGGTTGCAGGGGGTGATCTCGTTCCAGCTGCTGGCGATGCCGATCTGGGGCTTGCTCCAGTCCTCGTCGCCCATGCCGACGGCACGGAGCATGCCTCGCGACGTGGTGGCCTCGACGCCGTCGGTGACGACGCGGCTGCGGGGTTTGATGTCGATCCCGTCCGGGGTGGGCTTCTCTGGCATGGGTCGAGTTTAGGCCGTGACCGGGCGCGCGCCGTCCACCGTGGCCGGAGGCCTCAGAGCTCGCCCGGCTCCCCCGCCGCGGCGTCGCGTGACCGGGTGCGCCGGCCCTCGTGGTCGCGGGCCTCGTCGTCGCCCTCGCTGTCGTCCAACCCGGAGGAGTCGCCCACCCGGTCCATCTCGACGGCCAGGGCGTCGGCCGACCCGACGGGCAGGTCGGACACGTCGAGATCGGCGACGTCACCCTCGGTGGTCTCGGCGATCTCGCCGGCGGCCCGGGCCACGGCGTCGTCGAGTTCGTCGACGACCAGCTGGTCCCGCAACAGGTCGCCGTTGCGGTACCCCGCTCGCCCGATCATGTGCGCCGAGATGGGGGCGGTGAGCATCTGGAAGACGAGGACGACGAGCAGGGACGCGATCGTCCCGATGGTGTGCTGGTCGAGCGCGATCGCCGCCAGCACGAGGATGAGCCCGAAGATCTGCGGCTTGGTCGCGGCGTGCATGCGCGACAGGGCGTCGGGGAACCGCAGGAGCCCGATGCCGGCCGCGAGGGACAGCAGGGCCCCCGCGATCAGCATGACCGAGGCGGCCACGTCGTAGACCATCTCGGGGATCACGACGGGTCCTGCTTCGAGACGTAGCGCGCCACCGTGATCGAACCGAGGACCGCCGTCAGCGCGAGGCCGAGGATGACCGGGATGGTCCGGGTGTGGCCGTTGAACACCATGTCGGCGGCGAGGACGCAGATCAGGGTGGTCAAGAGCATGTCGGACGCGATCATGCGGTCGAGGATCGACGGCCCCCGCACGATGCGGATGACCGACGCGAGTCCGGCGAACGCGAAGAGCGCACCGACGACGTAGGCGACGACGGTCACGAGGGACCTCCTTCGTGGGACGAGGACGGGCTGACCGGTTCGTGGACCTCGGCCGCGGCCGGGGTGCCGTCGGCGATGCGACGTCGGTCGTCGTCGCTGCCGAGCACCCGGACGAGACGGGCCTCGACGACCAGGACGCCGTCGCGGACGTCCTCGACTCCGGCGAGGTCCTCGACGGCGAGGGCGTGCAGGTAGAGGATCGACCGCTCGCGGTCGGCCTCGACCACGAGCGACCCGGGCACGAGCGAGATGGCCTCGGCGACCAGCGTCATGATGAAGTCCGACCTCGTGTGCAGCTGGACGGCGACGATGGCGTTCGAGGTCACCCCCCGAGGACGCACGGCCTGCCAGGCGACGATGACGGAGGCGCGGACCAGGTCGACCACGAAGTGCGCGAGGAAGACCACGGCGTACCAGAGGTTGAACCGGCCGCTCAGTTCGACCGGCGGCAGGAAGAACACCCGGGTCACGAGCAGCGCCACCGCGACGCCGGTGACGAAGGCCAGGACGGTGAACTGGTTCCACAGGGCCATCCAGAGGACGACCAGTCCGACGAGCAGGGGCAGCTGACGGGCGAGGCTGCGGCCGACCTCGCCACGGGTGGGACGACCGGTCACGGCGTGCTCCCCTCGTCGGCGGAGTCGGAGGCGGGTTCGGGCTCGGGCGACGACGGGTCGGATGTCGTCTCGCCCTGGCCGTCGGGGAAGACCGTCTGCACGTAGTCGTTCGACCCGTAGACCCGACCGGCCGCGCGCTCGGCGACGCCGTAGAGCGGGCCGGCGGCGAAGGTGAGGGCGAGCGAGACGAGCACCATGCCCGCGGTCGCGCCCACCATGGTGCGGGGGTTGGTGCGACGCTGTTGGACGGCCACCCGACCCGGGGCCTCCTCGAGGTGCTCGGTGAACGGCGACTCGTGGTCGTCGACATCGGCCTTGGGACGCCAGAACGCGAGGTTCCAGGCACGCATCAGGGCGTAGAGCGTGAGCAGGGACGTGAGCGCCCCGGCTCCGATGAGGACGTACACGAGCGGATCGTCGAGCAGGGCGCCGGCCTCGAAGAGCGCGACCTTGCCGATGAAGCCCGAGAACGGCGGGATGCCACCCAGGTTGAGCGCCGGGATGAAGAAGAGGACGGCCACGATCGGCGCCGCCTTGAGCAGACCGCCCAGACGGGTGATCGACGCCGTGCCGCCTCGTCGTTCGATCAACCCCGCCCCGAGGAAGAGCGTGGTCTGCACCGTGATGTGGTGCACGACGTAGTAGATCGTCGCCGCGAGACCCTCGACGGTGCCGAGCGCGATGCCGAAGATCATGTAGCCGATGTGGCTGACCAGGGTGAACGAGAGCAGGCGCTTGATGTCGGCCTGGGCCACCGCTCCGAGGATGCCCACGATCATCGTCAGCAACGCGATGATCAGCAGGTAGACGTTGACGTTGCTCTCGACGAACAACACCGTCTCGGTGCGGATGATGGCGTACACGCCGACCTTGGTCAGCAATCCGGCGAACACGGCGGTCACGGGGGCGGGAGCGGTCGGGTACGAGTCGGGCAGCCAGAACGACAGCGGGAAGATCGCGGCCTTGATGCCGAACGCCGTCAGCAGCATGACGTGGATGATCGTCTGCACGTCGGGCGGGATGGTGTCCATCTTCTGGGCGATGTCGGCGATGTTGACCGTGCCGAGCGCGCCGTAGATCATCGCGATGGACGCGAGGAACAGCACGGACGACACCAGGCTGACGACGATGTAGACCACGCCGGCCCGGATGCGTTGCTCGGTGCCACCGAGGGTGATCAGCACGTAGCTGGCCACCAGGAGGATCTCGAAGCCCACGTAGAGGTTGAAGAGGTCACCCGCGATGAAGGCGTTGAACACGCCCGTGGCGAGGATGAGGTAGGTCGGGTTGTAGATCGAGACCGGGGCCTCGCCGTCACCGTCGGCCTGGCCCTGCCCGACCGAGAACACGAAGACCGCCAGCAGGACGATCGACGAGATGCTGAGCATGAGCGCGGCGAGACGGTCGACGACGAGCGTGATTCCGAACGGCGCCTGCCAACCGCCCACCTGCACGGCGATCGCTCCTTGCGTGTCCACGACGACGAGCAGCACGAGGCTGATGACGACGACGAGGGCCAGGGCGACGATCGAGACGACGGCCTGCAGGCGGGGCCGCCGACCGGCGATCAGTGCCGCCGCGGCACCGAGCAGCGGGATCAGGACGACGAGCGGCACGAGGTAGCTGGTGGTCATGCTCGGTGCCCTTTCTCGTCGTGGTGGGGCCGGTCGTCGTGGGGCCGGTCGTCGTGGGGCAGCCGGTCGTCGCTCGCCCGCCGGTCGTCGGCGGGGACGGCCGCCTCGGCCCGGCTGCCGAACTCGCTGTCTCCACCGGCCTCGTCGTCACCGTCGCCCTGCTCGGACTCCTCTTCGGCCGGGACGCCTCGACGTCCGATCTCGAGGTCCTCGGCGTCGTCCGCGAGGGTGTCGCCCTGGGCGAGTCGCCACGACCGGTAGATCAGCGCGAGCATGAAGGCCGAGATGCCGAAGGTGATGACGATGGCCGTCAGCACGAAAGCCTGCGGCAGCGGGTCGGCGAAGTCGGCCGGATCGGCCTGGCCGTCGACCACGGGGGCCGCGCCGCGTCGGCCGGACATGAGCAGGATGAGGATGTTCGTGGCGTTGCCGACGAGTAGGAAGCCCAGCAGCACCCGGGTCATGCTGCGCTCGAGCAGGAGATAGACGCCGCAGGCGTACAGCGCGGCCATGACGACGATCAGGACGAGGGAGACGCTCATGCGTGCCCCCGCTCGGTCGGGGGCGTACCGGCGACGGACACGGGGAGCGGCTCCTCTTCGGGCTCGGACACCTCGCTCGGGTGGCCGAACGCGTCTTCTTCTTCTTGACGGTCGACCTCGGCTCCGAGGCTGCGGAGCACGTCGAGGACGAGCCCGACGACGACCAGGTAGACGCCGACGTCGAAGAACGTCGACGTGACGAACTCGACGTGGCCCAGCAGCGGCACCTCGGCCTCGAACCAGGTCGACGTGAGGGCGTCGACGCCGAAGAAGAGCGGGACGACTGCCGTCGCGGCGACCGTCAGGAGACCGGCGCCCAAGAGCTTGCCGGCGTCGAGGGGTGCGGCCGCGCCGAGCTCGTACCGCCCGCCGGCGAGGTAGCGCGCCACGAAGGCGAAGCCCGCGACCAGACCGCCGGCGAAGCCACCACCGGGCAGGTTGTGACCGGCGAAGAGCAGGTATATCGAGACGACGATGATGGCGTGGAAGATCAGCCGGACGACGACCTCGAGCAGGATCGACCGGTTCTGCGGAGCGAGTTTGCGCCCGGCCAACAGCCAGGCACGCCGGTCGCCCTCGGTGCTGTCGCCGATCTGCGCCGTCGCCCCGCCGACGGGCACGACCGGGGCCGGCTCGCGCACGGGTCGGACCCGTGCCAGGAAGCGCTGCGCTCGCGTGCGCCGCTCGGGCCGGGGCAGGACGTCGGCGCGGGAGGTCAGGAAGACGAGGCTCGCCACGCCCGTGGCGGCGACGATGAGGACGGCGATCTCGCCCATGGTGTCCCACCCACGGATGTCCACGAGCGTCACGTTGACGACGTTGCGGCCGTGACCACCGTCGACGGCGAGCTCGGGGAAGGCGCCGGAGATGGTGGGGATCGATCGCGCCCCGAGGGCGACGACGGCGATGGCGGCCATGACGGACCCGACCGAGATGCCGATCACGGCTCGGGCCGCCCGGTGGGTGCGCCCGTTGCGCTCGCCCAGGCGGGCCGGCAGCCGACGCAGCACGAGGACGAACGCGATGAGGGTGATGGTCTCGATGAGGGCTTGTGTCAGGGCCAGGTCGGGAGCCCCGTGCAGGGCGAAGAGCGCGGCCATGCCGTAGCCGGTCACACCGACGAGGACGACGGCCTGGAACCTCTTGTTCGACAGCGCCGACGCGATGGCGCCGATGATCATCAACGCGCCGATGGCGAGCTGGGCCGGGTAGTCCCAGAGCACGGCGGTGGTCGGCCAATCGCTGTTGAGCGCCAGCGTCACCACCGACGAGGCGATGAAGACGATGAGGATGGTGGCGAGGTAGAACGGCAGCGAGCCGCGCTGCGTCGTCGCGGTCGTCCGTGACGCCGTGCGGTCGATGGTCGCCATGATGCGCACGTACCCGTCGGAGGCGCGGGGCAGGAACGAGACGGCCTTCTGCACCTGCGACACCCGCTCGCGCTGCCAGAAGAGGAGGCCGCCGACGACGAGCGAGATCGCGGTGAAGCCGAGCGCGGGCTCGACTCCGTGCCACAAGGCCAGGTAGTAGGGCTCGTGCTCGCCCGGTGCGGCGGGAAGCGTGTCGGCGTAGCGCGCGAACACCGGGCCGACCTGGTACGAGAGCAGGCCGAGCACCACGCCGGCGACGGCGAGGACGATCGGCGACGCGAGGAAGTCCACGTGCTCGCGGACGAAGTCGACCGGCTCGACGCCCTTCTTGCGGCCGAACGCCCCCCAGAGGAAGCGCAGGCTGTACGCGGTGGTCAGGATCGAACCCACGAGGACGCCGACCAGGGCGATCACGCCCCAGGCCGACCCGGTCACGGCGTCGTCGTAGAGCGCCGTGAGCACGGCCTCTTTCGCGACGAAGCCGAAGGTCGGCGGCACGCCGGCCATGGACGCGAGGGCGAGGATCGTCACCACGAGGAGGACGGGCGCCTGTCGACCCAGACCGCAGAGCTTGCGGAGGTCACGTGTGCCGGTCCGGTGGTCGATGACGCCGACCACCAGGAAGAGCGTCGACTTGAAGAGGGCGTGGGCGACCAGGAGCGCGAGCCCGGCGAGTGCCGCGTCTCGCGTGCCGAAACCGACCACGATCGTGAGGAAGCCCAGTTGGCTCACCGTGCCGTAGGCCAGGACGAGCTTCAGGTCGTGCTGGCGGAGCGCGCGGTACCCGCCCAGGATCATCGTGACGACCCCGACGGTCACGATGGTCTCTTGCCAGCCGGGCTGGTCGTGGTAGCCGGGGGCGAGCCGGGCCACGAGGTAGATGCCCGCCTTGACCATCGCGGCGGCGTGCAGGTAGGCGCTGACCGGCGTCGGTGCGGCCATCGCGGCCGGAAGCCAGAAGTGGAACGGCACGAGGGCCGACTTCGAGAGGGCTCCGACGAGCACGAGCACGACGGCCACCGTGACGACCGCGCCGGTGGGGGGCTGCTCGACGAGCTGCGACAACGAGCTCGTGCCGCCCTGGACGGCGAGGATCACGAGGCCGACGAGCATCGCGAGCCCACCGGCGGTCGTGACGATGAGGGCCTGCAACGCGGCACCACGGCTGGCCTGCTTCGCCGTGTAGTGCCCGATCAGCAGGTACGAGAAGACGCTCGTGGCCTCCCAGAAGACGAACAGGACGAAGACGTCGTCGCTCGTCACGAGGCCGTACATGGCGCCGGCGAAGGCCACGAGCACGGCGGCGAACCGGGCGCGCCCGGCCTCGTCACGCTCGAAGTACCGGGCGCAGTAGACGAGCACGAGGCCGCCGACGCCGGTCACGACGAGCGCGAGCACCCAGGCGAGCACGTCCATGCGCAGCGTGAGCGAGATGGCGAGCTGCGGGATCCACGGCACGGCCTCGGTGGGCACCTCGCCCGACAGCACCGCGGGCCCCTGGAACGACGTGAAGACGAAGGCGGCGAAGGGCACGACGGACGCCCAGAGGAAGAGCGAGCGGCCGAGTCGCCCGCCGACGCAGGCCACGACGACGGCCGCCACGGCGAACGTTGTCAGGACTACGATCACGGGGACCTCCGTCGGCTGGCGACCTCGTCGAACCGGCTCGGCTGAGCGGCGGCGGGGAGTCGCGGCGGGGGGTCCAGACTACCTTGCAGTCGGCTGGGAATGCTCAGACCCGGGCATCACACCCGTGCAAGTCATGCGGTGTCAGGCATGCCCCAGGTGCTCGCGCAGACCGGCCAGTTCGACGAGCAGGTCGGCCATCGCGGCGGGATCGGCGACGCGGTGCATCGCCCCGGTCTCGCCCGGACCGACCTTGATCGACAGGTCGCCCTCGCCGAGCGCCCGGAAACCGTCCTCGTCCGTCACGTCGTCCCCCGCGTAGAGGACGCCCGTGGCCTCGACGGCCTCGCGGAGTCGATCGATGCCGTCGTTCTTGCCCGTCGCCCGGACGGCGAACTCGAGGACGTTCTTGCCGACTCGCTCGTGCATGCCGCCGAGCGCGCCGACGGCCTCGCGGGCCGCCGTGTGGACGGCCTCGGTCGTCGCGACGTCCGCGAGCCGTGTGTGCAGGGCGAGGCCTGCGGGCTTCTCTTCCACGAAGACGCCCTCACGCCCCTCGGCCGCACCGTGGACGGCGTCGGACAGGCGCGCGCGGGCAGCCTGCTCGTCGTCGGTCAGCGAGGTCTCGTGGCCGTCGACCCGCACCTCGATGCCGTGCGAGCCGACCAGCAGCACCTCGTCGGGGGTCTGGCTGACCTCGACCAACGACGCGAGGTCGCGTCCGGACACCAGGGCCACCGTGGTCTGGTCGAGGGCCGACAGGCGCCTGATCGCGTCCAGGGCCGCCGGCAGCGCCCGGGCCTGCAGGGGCGCGTCGACCTCGGGGGCCAGTGTGCCGTCGAAGTCGAGGGCCACGAGGAGGCGCGGGGTCGTCGCGAGGCGACCGAGCGCGTCGCTGAGAGCCAGGGAGTCGGAACCGGTCACGAGGCGTCGCCGCCCTTCGCGCCCGAGGCCGGTGCCGGCGTGATCTGCTGCCCCGGTCGCACGTTCTCGAGGGCCTGGAGGAAGGACGCCGACCACTTGGCCACGTCGTTCTCGAGCACGCGACGGCGGAGGGCCCGCATGCGCGTGGTGCGGTCCCGCTTGGGCATCTCGATGGCGCGCATGATCGTGTTCTTGAGGCCGCCGATGTCGTGCGGGTTGATCAGCAGGGCGCTCTTCAGCTCGTCGGCCGCACCGGCGAACTCGCTGAGCACGAGCACGCCGTCGTTGTCGTGACGCACCGCCACGTACTCTTTCGCGACCAGGTTCATGCCGTCGCGCAGGGCCGTGACCAGCATGATGTCGGCGGCGAGGTACAGCGCCACCATCTCTTCGCGGGGGTAGCCGTGGTGGTGGTAGCTGATGGCCGTGTGGCTCATGGTGCCGTAGTCGCCGTTCACGCGGCCGACGGTCAGCTCGATCTCGTCGCGCAGCTGCTTGTACGTCTCGACCCGCTCGCGGCTCGGGCTCGCGACCTGCACGAGCGTGGCGTCCTCGACGCTGAGCCGGCCGTCCGCGAGCAGCTCGCCGAACGCCTTCATGCGGTGCCGGATGCCCTTGGTGTAGTCGAGCCGGTCGACGCCGAGCATGATCGTCTTGGGGTTGCCGAGGCCCTCGCGGATCTCGCGGGCCCTGGCCTGGACGTCGGGTCGGGCGGCGAGCTCTTCGTAGCTGGCGGCGTCGATCGAGATCGGGAAGTGCTTCGCCAGCACGCGGCGCACCTTCGTGCCGCGGCGCGACACCGGCGCGGACTCGTCGTCGACCGGGACCTCGATGTAGGGGCGTGTCGTCGAGTAGCCGAGCAGGTGACGGACGGCGCGCGAGAAGTTCGACGCGTCGTCGGCCCGCTGGAAGCCGATGACGTCGGCGCCGAGCAGGCCCTCGACGATCTGCTGCCGCCAGGGCAGCTGCGAGAAGATGCCGAGCGGCGGGAACGGGATGTGGTTGAAGAACCCGATGGTGACGTCGGGTCGGGCCTCGCGCAGCATCTTCGGCACGAGCTGCAGCTGGTAGTCCTGCACCCAGATGGTGCCGCCCTCTTCGGTGATCTCGGCGGCCCGGTCGGCGAAGCGCTGGTTGACCTGCACGTAGGACTCCCACCAGACCCGGTGGTAGGTCGGGGCCGCGATGACGTCGTGGTACAGCGGCCACAGCGTGTCGTTGCTGAAGCCCTCGTAGTAGCGCTGCACCTCGTCGGCGCTGAGCGGCACGGGGACGATCTCGATCCCGTCCGCCTCGAAGGGCTCGAACTCGAGGTCGGGCTGCCCCGCCCAGCCCACCCACGCACCGTCGTTGGCCTTCATGACGGGCTCGAGGGCGGTGACGAGACCGCCGGGCGAGTGCTGCCACGACGCCGAGCCGTCGTCGGCGACGACCCGGTCGACGGGGAGGCGGTTGGAGACGACGACGAAGCCGTAACGTTCGGGGGTGTCAGGCATGGGGGTGGGTCAGCTCCTGTCGGATCGCCCGCACGGACGCGGGACGGCCAGATTATCAGCGGCACCCCCCGCGCCCCCGGTCGACCGGCGGTGCCCCGCCGCGGCAGCGCTCAGGCGAGGCGCAGGGTCGCCTCGGCGGCCCTGACCAGCGCCACGCCGTAGCTCGGCCCGTGACCGGCGGCGTGCACGGCCAGCGGATGCAGCTGGTGCAGCGGCACGCGGCCCCGCCACCCCTCCCCCAGCGGCGAGCGCGCCTCGTAGCCGGCCAGCACGTCCTCGAGATGCGGGCAGCCGAACAACGCCAGCATCGCCAGGTCGGTCTCGGGGTGCCCGCCGTGGGCGGCCGGGTCGATGAGCACGACCCCGCCGCCGTCGAAGAGCACGTTGCCGGCCCACAGGTCGCCGTGGAGGCGAGCCGGCGGAACGTCGTCGTCGAAGGCGCCGTCCGCGACGACGCCGCACGCACGCTCGACGACCTCGAGGCCCGCCCGGTCGAGGTTGCCCGCCTCGACGGCGACGCGGGCGTACGGCAGGACCCGCTGCTCGGCGTAGAAGACGCCCCAGGTCGCCTTCGGTCGCACGGTCATCGACCGGCTGCCGATGAAGCACGGGCCCGTCCACCCCCGAGGAGGCGCACCGAACGCGTCCGCGCCGCTCGCGTGGGTCACCGCGAGCGCCTCACCGAAGGCCCGGGCGGCCTCGGCCGTGGGGCGGACCTCGTGCACGGGATCGAGGTCGATGCGCCCCGGGGACGCGGCCTGCACGCCCACGGTGCGCGCGCCTCCTCGGGGCGTGGCCTCGGCGAGCCAGGCGAGCCCGGCCGCCTCGGCCTCGAAGAACCCTGCGGGGGCGTCGGCACGCTGCTTCGTGTACGAGGTCACGGGAATAGCATGCGCCTCATGACCGACACCCGTCCCCCGCGCACCGAGGGGCCCTGCGGCACCGCCGACGAGGGCCACGAGTCCGACACGACCATCGTCACGCGCGCCTACCGCGCGGGCGAGCTGATCGCCCACGACTTCCCGCTGCACGAGGTGAGCGACCACCTCGAGACCGACGGCTGCCACGTGTGGATCGATCTCACCGACCCGACCGCCGACGACCTCGCCGCGCTCGAGGACGAGCTCGGCCTGCACGAGCTCGCCGTCGAGGACGCCCTGCAGGACGGGCAGCGGCCCAAGATCGACCGCTACGACAACCATCTGTTCACGGCGCTCTACGACGTGCGCTTCGACCGTGCCAGCGGCGTGCTCGACACGAGCGAGGTGAAGGCGTTCATCACCGAGCGCGCCCTCGTGACGATCCACCATCCCGAGTTCGACGTCGCCCGGCTGCAGGCGACCTTCGACCAGAACCGCGACCTGGCGTCGCACGGCGTCTCGTACTTCCTCTGGGGGCTGCTCGACTGCGTGGTGGACCGGCACTTCGACGCCACGGACGCGCTCGACGACGAGATCGAGGGCATCGCCGACGACCTCTTCGACCCGACGCCCCGCACCATCGACGTGCAGAAGCGCTCGTTCGCCCTGCGCAAGAGCCTCGTCCAGCTGCGGCGGGTGGCGTCGCCGATGCGCGAGGTGCTGAACACCCTGCTGCGCCGCGACCTGAAAGAGGTCGACGCCGACATGCAGCCGTACTTCCAGGACGTCTACGACCACGTCCTGCGCGTGGCCGAGCAGAACGACTCGCTGCGTGACCTCGTCTCGACCATCCTCGACACGAACCTCAACCTGCAGTCCAACCGCATGAACCTCATCATGAAGAAGGTGACGAGCTGGGCGGCCATCATCGCCGTCCCCACGGCGATCACGGGGTTCTACGGGCAGAACGTGCCGTACCCGGGGTTCCAGTCCCCCGCGGGCTTCGTCACGTCGTGCGTGCTGATCGTGGCGATCGGCGGCCTGCTCTGGTGGCAGTTCAAGCGTCGCGACTGGCTGTAGTCCGCCGTTCCCGCACTGTTCACCGCGGGGTCGACGCCGCCCTGCCGCACCGGTCGTAGCCTGGCCGCGTGATCACGGTCGGAATGAGCACGTCCTGCGTCTTCCCGCTGTCGACCGACGAGGCCTTCCGGCTCGCTCGGCTCACCGGCTTCGACGGGGTCGAGGTGATGGTGACGGCCGACCGGGCGACCCGGCGCGCCGACCTCCTCCGTGCGGCGACCGCGCGCTGGGGCCTGCCCGTGCTCTCGGTGCACGCCCCCGTGCTGCCCGTCGCGCACTTCGCCTTCGGCCGGGACCAGGTCGACAAGCTCCGCCGGTCGGCCGAGCTGGCCCGCGAGCTGGGCGCCTCGACCGTCGTCGTCCACCCGCCGTTCGTCTGGCAGAGGTCGTTCGCGGCCCGCTTCGTGGACGTCGTCCGCGAGATCGCCGCGGAGACGGGCGTCACCCTGGCGGTCGAGAACATGTTCCCCCTCCGGTTCGGGCCGGTGGGGTTCGACGCCTACCGCCCCGGGCCCGACCCCGTGGCGACCGACGTCGACGCGGCCACCCTCGACTTCTCGCACGCAGCCGTCGCCGGTCGCGACGCACTCGACCTCGCCCTGGCGCTCGGACCCCGGTTGCGCCACGTCCACCTGACCGACGGCGTCGTGTCGTCCCGGCCGGGCGGGCTGCACGACCAGCACCTCGTGCCGGGCGACGGCACGCAGCCGGTCGCCGAGGTCCTGACCCAGCTGGCCCGGTCGGGCTGGACCGGCGTCGTCGCCGCCGAGGTGCACACCGCCGGGGACGAGGAGGCGCGGCTCGGCCAGCTGAGGCGGACTCTCGCCTTCGCGCGTCGTCACCTCGCGACCGCACCCGCGTCGGGCGCCGTCGCCCGGCCCCCTCAGACGACCAGGACCGTCGCGACGACCGCGAGCGGCACGGCGACCGCCGCCACCCCGAGCCCGGCGAGCACGAACCGTCCCCACGCGACCTCGACGCCCATCGACGACAACCGGGAGTGCCAGAGCAGCGTCGCGAGCGAGGCCCAGGGCGTGACGAGGCAGCCGATGTTCACCCCGACGAGCACGGCGACGAGCCGCAACGGTGATCCGGCCACCGGCTCGAGGGCGAGGTAGGCCGGCAGGTTGTTCGCGACGTTCGCGGCGACGGCGCTGCCGCCCGCGAGCCGCAGCAGGTCGGGCAGCTGGTCACCCGTGCCCACCACGGCGCCGAGCAGGTCGGCGAGGCCGAGCGAGTGGGCGGCTTCGACGACGAGGAAGAGCCCTCCGGCGAAGAGCAGGGTGCCCCACGGCACCAGCCCGAGCCGCAGGACCCCCCGGCGCCGCACGGCCGTGGCCACGACGAGCACGAGCGCCGCGACGGCCGCGGGGATCCACACCTCGACACCCGAGACGAGGGCCGGCACGAGCAGTCCCGTCGCGACCGCGGCGACGCCGAAGAGCACGCGATCGGCCACGGGCTCGGACGACGGCGCCTCGAACCGGCCGACCAGCTGGCGGCGGTAGCGCAGTCCGATCGCCACGACCGGGACGACGACGCCCACCACGGCGGCCGGTGCGACCAGCGCGGCGAACTGCACGGGGGCCGGCGAGCCCAGCTCGTGCAGGGCGAGCAGGTTGGTGAGGTTCGAGACGGGCAACAGCATCGAGGCGCAGTTCGCGAGCCACACCGTGGTCAGGGCGAACGGCATCGGCGGCAGGCCCGCGTGCCGGGCGACGATGACGACCACCGGGGTGAGCAGGACCGCCGTCGTGTCGAGCGAGAGGAACACCGTGCACAGCACGGCGAGCGCCACGACCAGGAGCCACAACGCGAGCACGCGGCCGCCGGCGAGTCGGGCCGAGGCGGACGCCAGCCACGCGAAGAGCCCGGCTTCCGCCGCCAGCTCGGCGACGATCGTCAGGCCGACGACGAAGCCCAGCACGGGCGCGACCCGCTCGACGAGGGCGAGGAGTTCGTCACCGGTCAGGACCCCGGTGACCACGGCCACGAGGCCGATCGCCACGAACACTCCTCCGAGCACGGCAGTGCGCACGGCATTCTCCTTCGACCGCGGGACGCACCGGCACGGGACGCCGGGCAGCTCAACCTACCCCCACCCGGACTCGTGCGACGTCACGCGGTACCGTGGTCGAAACGACCCCTGGGAGCCCCACCGTGCGCAAATTCCTCTTCAACGGCGCGATCATCAGCGCGATCTTCTCCGGCATCAGCCTCCTCAAGAGCCTGAGCGCCGGGCCGCGTGACTGGCGCCTCGCCCTCACGGCGATCAGCTGGGCGGCGTCCACCGCGATCGCCGTGGGCAACGTCATCGAGGCCGCGAACGACGACGACTGACGACCGCCGCGACACCGAGGAGGCGCGTCCCGCTCTGGCGGGGCGCGCCTCCTCGTCCGTGGGGTCGCGTCAGCGACGCTCGCCGACGCCGCGCGTCGGCCCCGCGGGATCGCCGTCGGGACGGCCTGCAGGCAGGTCGCCGGGTCGGCCCGCGACGTGCGGGTCGTGTTCCGCCTCGGCACCGAGCGAGGCCTCGTACTCGGCGATGTCGTGGATCGGGATGGCCGCCGTGAAGAGAGCGGTGCGCTCGGAGTCGGCGTTGTCGCCGCTGAACAGGCCCGAGGCGTCCGACGTCGAGCGGGGAGCCCGCCCGGTCGGCACCGGTTCGGCCTCGACCATCTGCACCCGCGTCCGCGGGATCGACTGCGGGCTCTTCGCGTGCAGCCAGGCGATGAGGTCCTCGCGGACGAGGCAGCGCAGATCGAACAGGGTCGGGGCGTCCTTCGCCGTGACCAGCACGCGGACGCGCACGTAGCCGGCCTGGGCGTCGGTGACCTGCAGCACCTTGGTGCGCCCGTCCCAGAGGTCGGTGCCCGCGAGGATCACGTCGAGCTCCTTCCGCATGGCGCCCGGGTCGACGCGCCAGTCCAGGTCGAACTCGACCGCGCCGAGCAGCTCGCTGTTGCGCCGCGTCCAGTTCTCGAACGGCGTGGTCGTGAAGTAGGTCGACGGCAGCACGAGTCGGCGGTCGTCCCAGATGTGCACGACCACGTACGAGAGCGTGATCTCCTCGATCAGGCCCCACTGCCCCTCGACCACGACGACGTCGTCGATGCGGATCGCGTCGCTGAAGGCCAGTTGGATGCCGGCGAAGACGTTGGCCAGCGTCGACTGCGCCGCGAGGCCCGCGACGACCGAGACCAGCCCCGCGCTGGCGAGGACGCTCGCGCCCACCGCCTCGACACCCGGGAACCCGAGCAGCACGGTGCCCGCGGCGAGGATCACGATGAGGGCCACGGTCAGCCGGCGCAGGATGAGCACCTGCGTCCGGACACGACGGGCCACCCGGTTGTCGGGGGTGTCGACCCGGTAGCGCGACAGCCCGAGGTCCTCGAAGAAGATCGCCAGGGCGCCCACGAACCAGGCCACGACGACGATGATGGCGCACCGGAAGGACTGCGAGACCCAGCCCTCCCCCGGGTAGTCGGCGGGCAGCAGCGAGTCGAACGACGTGGTCAGGGCGACGACGAGCAGTACGACGAGCAGCGTCGCGCGGAACGGGCGGCGCATGCGCTTCACGAACGCCTGCGCCCACTCCTTGCGCTTCGCGACCACGCCGACGACCGCACCGACGACGGCCGAGACGACGAAGGTGAGGACGACGGCGGCGACGAGCGAGATGACGAGTTGTATCCAGGGCATCCCCCGAGCCTGACGCATGACGCACGGCTCCGTCCCGGCTCGACGCTGGGACGATGGAACGGTGAGACGATCCACAGCTTCCCGTCACGAGTCCGCCACGCCCTCGACGCACCGGCGTCACCGCTCACGACGACGACGCGTGCTCAAGGGAGTGGCCCTCGGATCGTTCGCCGTCGTCGTGCTCGCCGCCACGGGGTTCTTCGTGTGGGCCAAGACGCCGATGTCGGCGACGGCCGCCTCGCTCGCCTCGGTGTCCGCCGACGAAGGGGTCGAGGTGACGAGCAGGCCCGACACGGTCGTGATGCGACCGGCCGAGACGACCGCCACCGGCCAGGGTCTCGTCTTCGTCGCCGGTGCCCGGGTCGACCCGCAGGCCTACGAGCAGACCTTCGCGGGGCTCGTCGCCACCGGCGTCACCGTCGTCGTCGAACGACCCACGCTCGGATTCGGCATCCTCGACCCCCGTCCGCTGTCGACGTTCACCGACCTCGCCCCCGAGGTCGACGAATGGGCCGTCGGCGGCCACTCGCTCGGCGGCGTGCGCGCCTGTCAGTACGCCGCCGACGACCGGACGGTGGACGCGCTGGTGCTCCTCGGCTCGTACTGCGCGACCACCGACCTCTCGGACGACGACGAGCTGGCGGTCCTCAGCCTCGGTGGTTCCGAGGACGGTCTGAGCACTCCGGCGAAGATCGCGAACTACCGCGACATGCTGCCGGGCAGCGCCTCGGTGGTCGAGATCGACGGGTCGAACCACGCACAGTTCGGCAGCTACGGCGAGCAGTCGGGCGACGGTTCGGCCACCATCTCGGACGAGGAGGCGCGCGACCGCATCACGCGCCAGCTCACGTCGTTCTTCGCCGGCGTCGGCGACTAGCCGCCCGAGCGTCCGTCAGGACCGCCCCGGGGGGCCGCTCGGGGACGACTCGGCGCAGCGGTGGTTCAGATCGAGCGCTTGCGCTGACGCAGGGCCTCGAGGGCCAGTCCCTCGGAGGGATACCGTCCGACGACCTCGCCCCAGCGGGGGTCGGCACCGCGCAGCGCGACGAACGTGCCCTGCTCGGCCCGGACGTGGCCGAGCACGCGGTCGGGAGTCGACACCTGGACGAGGTCGGACGAGACGGTGCGCGTGATGACGCGGGCCATTCTCCTCAGGACGTCGGTCGGTGCGGTGGTGCTCACGGGTGATGCCTCTCGTGGTGCAGGTGCGGGCGGTGCGGGGGCGCCTCGGTGACGTCCGCAGACGACGCTACCCGCGCCTCCCGGGGTGTGACCTCGGGGTTGGCTGTGCGTCGGGTGTCGTCCGGCTGTGCTTTCACCCGGCTCCGCGTCACCCGGCCGATCGCCCGACACGACGTCGCCCCGGACGAGCGGGGCTCGGCCGGGGCGACGTCGTGCAGGGATCGGATCAGCTGGTGAGGCCGTCGACGTAGTCCTGGTTCTCGGAGATCCACTTCTCGACGACGGGGGCGTAGTCGTCGCCGTCGACCGCGTCACCGTTGAACATGGCGTTCTCGAGCGACGACAGGGTCTCGGTGTCCATGTCGAAGCCCTGCAGCCACTCGGTCAGCTGCGGGAAGTTCGCCGTGAAGCTCTTGCCACCGAACGAGTGGATGCCCTCGGCGTCGCCCAGGGTGCCCTCGGGGTCGGCGAGGTCCTTGATCGGGAAGGCGTCGTAGGCCCAGTGCGGGCTCCAGAGCGTGACCACGATGTTCTCGCCCGCGTCGGTCGCGCTCTTCAGCTCGGTGAGCATGGCGGCGGTCGACGAGGTCTGCAGCTGCATGTCGTCCAGGCCGTAGGTGGGGATCGTCTCGTCCTGGACCGCGGCCGTGAGGCCGGCCCCCGGCTCGATGCCGACGATCTTGCCGTTAAATAGGTCGGCGTTGGCCGCCAGCTCGTCGAGCGAGTCGATCGGGGCGTCCTCGTTCACGGCGACCGCGAGCTTGGCGCCGTCGTTCCAGGCGCCGAGGTCGGTCAGGTCGTCACCGTACTGCTCGATGTACGACGCGTGGGTCGTGGGCAGCCAGGTGTCGAGCACGACGTCGTAGTCGTCGGTGGTGAGGCCGCTGTAGACGGGAGCGACGTCGGCCGGCTTGAGGTTGACCGTGTAGCCCTTCTCCTCGAGGACGGTCTTCCACAGCCACGAGGCCGCGATGCCTTCGTCCCAGCCGTTGAACACGGCGAGGTCGACGACGGCCTGGTCGCCGTTGTCGAGCGTCTCGGCGTCGGCCGACGAGCTGCTGCCGGGGGGCGAGCAGGCCGTGAGTCCGAGGACGGCGGTGGTGCCGAGGGCGATCGATGCGGCGATGGTGCGCTTCTTCATGTGGTCCTTTCGGGTGGTGCAGGAGGCGCGGGTCGGGTGGGCGAGTGCTGCTCCCGTCCCGCAGGTGGTCGGGGTCTAGGCCGAGGCCGTCGCGGGTTCGCGGCGGTCGGCGGGGGGCAGGGGCTGCTCGGCCTCTGCGCGGTCGGGCGCCGGGGTCGGCGGGACCGAACGGCGGTTCTGCGCCCGCGCCAGCCGCCGGCCGCGACGGTCGGAGCCGAGCGCCGCGGTCATGCGGTCGAGGACGATCGCCAGGATGACGACCGAGATGCCGGCCTCGGCGCCCAACCCGACGTCGATGCGGTTGAGGCTCGCGACGATGTCGCCGCCCAACCCGCCCGCGCCGACCATGCCGGCGATGACGACCATCGACAGCGAGAGCATGATGACCTGGTTGACGCCGGCCATGATGCTGGGCTTCGCGAGCGGCAGCTGGATCTGTCGCAGGATGCGCCACGGCGACGAGCCGAACGCCTGGCCGGCCTCGACCACCTCTTTGTCGACTCCGCGGATGCCGAGCTCGGTCAGGCGGACGCCGGGGGCCATGGCGAAGACGATGGTCGCGACGATGCCGGGCACGACGCCGACGCGGAACAGCAGCAGGGCCGGGATGAGGTAGACGAACGCGGGCGTCGTCTGCATGAAGTCGAGCACGGGCCGGATGATCTGCGACGCCACGGTCGACTTCGCGGCGAGCACGCCGAGCGGGATGCTCAGCGCGATCGCGAGCGTGCTGGCGACGAGCACGAGGGCGAGGCTCGACATCGCGTTGTCCCATTGGTTGACCGTGCCGATGAACAGCAGGCCGACGGCCGTGCCGACCGAGAACTTCCAGCCCTTCGCGACGAAGGCGAGGGCCGCGATCACGATGACGACCGCCCAGAACGGAGGCGCGCTCAGGAAGTACGCGACCCACTCGTAGAAGAACGTGAAGACCAGGCGGATCACGTCGAAGAAGCCGCCGAGGTTGGTGGTGATCCAGTCGACGACGTCCGAGACCCAGGAGCCGAAGGGGATGCGGAGGTACTCGTTCATCGGGTGGCTCCTTCGAGGGTGGCGTCGAGCTCGACGTCCGAGATGCGGGTGACGGGCTCGAGCACGGGGATGGGCGAGGTGGTCGTGTCGACGTTGCCGAGCGCCGCGAGCAGGGTGACGCGCGGGATGACGCCGAGCAGGCGGTCGGCGTCGTCGACGACGGCGATCGGCAGCGGGCTCTCGACGGCCAGCTCGAAGAGGTCGACGAGGGCCGCGTCGGGTCCGACCTTCGAGAACTCGGCGTTGACGATGGCCGCGAGGTCGGTGTCGTTCGCCTTGACCTGGCGCATGACGTGGCGGTCGCGCACCCAGCCGAGGAGCTTGCGGTCGCGGCCGGTGACGAACAGGGCGGCGGTCTGCAGGTCGCGCAGCGACCGCAGGGCGCCGCGGGGGCCGACCGTGAGCGGGACGACCGCCCGGGCGGGCTCCATGACGCTGGCCGCCGTGAGGACGCGCGCCCGGTCGACGTCCTGCACGAACTGGGCGACGTAGTCGTTGGCCGGGTCGGTGAGGATGTCCTCGGGCGTGCCGATCTGCACGATGCGGCCGTCGCGCATCACGGCGATGCGGTCACCGAGGAACATCGCCTCGTTCAGGTCGTGGGTGATGAAGACGATCGTCTTGCCGAGCTTCGCCTGCAGTTCGACGAGCTGCTCCTGCATCTCGCGGCGGATCAGCGGGTCGAGGGCCGAGAACGCCTCGTCCATCAGCAGGATGTCGGTCTCGGCGGCGAGGGCGCGGGCCAGGCCGACGCGCTGCTGCATGCCGCCCGAGAGCTGGCTCGGCAGCTTGTCCTCCCAGCCGGCGAGGCCGACGATCTCGGTGACCTCGCGGGCCTTGGCCAGACGGGCCGCCTTCGCGATCCCCTGCACCTCGAGGCCGTAGGCGACGTTGTCGATGACGGTGCGGTGCGGCAGCAGGGCGAAGTGCTGGAACACCATCGACACGTTCTGCCGACGCACCTCGCGGAGCCGCTTGGCCGGGACGTCCGAGATCGCGGAGCCCGCGACCTCGACCGAACCGGACGTGGGCTCGAGCAGGCCGTTCAGCATGCGGATGAGCGTCGACTTGCCCGAGCCGGACAGCCCCATCACGACGAAGATCTCGCCGGGCTGGACGTCGAACGACGCGTCGATGACGGCTGCGGTGCCGAGGCCCGCGGCCTCGGCACGTGAGGCGCCGGCCTCGAGTCGGGCGACGGCGTCCTTGGGTCGGCGGCCGAACACCTTGTACAGGTTCCGGGCACGCACGGCTGGCGTAGTGGTCACAGGTGTCTCCAGGCACGCCGAAGGGGCACCGGCCGCTCGGGCCGGCTCGCCGTCGGCGGCGATCGGGTCGGGCGGACGGGTCGACGACGCGTGCGGACCGTGTCGGCTCAAGCCCACCGTGATGTCACGGGGCGAACCTGACCTCCGCCGGGTCGGTCATGGGACCGGACCCTCGCGCCACCAGACCGTACGACGACCGGAACCCGAACTGGTCGGACCATCGGTCGGCGCGTCCTGATGATGACGGGCCCGGTCTCCCGAGCCTCCACGACCGTAGCCGACATCCGTCGTTCATCCGAATTGCGAACCCGCCCGGACGGGACCCCTGGTGTACCCCGTCCCGGCGTGTCGCCCATGCCTCCGGGCATGTCGATCGTCACCCATTCGTTATGCGGATGTGAATCGGCACCGCGCCTCCTGGGGGTTCGCCCGGCTCGCGGCGGTGATGCGGACGAAACCGATAGAGGCTACGGTCGAGCGATGACGAGTCCCACGAACGGGGGCGGCGACGCCTCCACCGAGACCCACCTCCCGCAAGACTTCTCGCACGAGCAAGAGGGCTTCCAGCACGGCCTGAAGCCCCGTCAGCTGCAGATGATCGCCATCGGCGGCGCGATCGGCACGGGGCTCTTCCTCGGTGCCGGCGGCCGGCTGGCGTCGGCCGGCCCGGCGCTCGCGATCGTGTTCGCGATCTGCGGCGTCTTCGCCTTCTTCATCCTGCGCGCCCTCGGCGAGTTGGTGCTGCACCGCCCGTCGTCGGGCTCGTTCGTCTCGTACGCCCGCGAGTTCTTCGGTGAGAAGTTCGCGTACGCGGCCGGGTGGATGTACTTCCTGAACTGGGCGATGACGGCCATCGTCGACGTCACCGCGGTGGCCCTCTACCTGCACTACTGGTCGGCGTTCACGGCGGCACCCGACTGGCTGCTGGCCCTGGTCGCCCTCGCCGTGGTGCTCTCGGTCAACCTGTTGGCCGTGAAGGTCTTCGGCGAGATGGAGTTCTGGTTCGCCATCATCAAGGTCGCCGCCCTCGTGGTGTTCCTCGTGGTCGGCGTCGTGTGGCTCGCGGCGGCGTTCCCCGTGACGCACGACGGCGCGGCGGTCGACACCGGCTGGGGCCTGGTGGCGTCGTCGGGCATCCTGCCGAACGGCCTGCTGCCGGCCGTGATCGTGGTGCAGGGCGTCGTCTTCGCCTACGCGGCGATCGAGTTGGTGGGCACGGCGTCGGGTGAGACCCAGAACCCCGAGAAGGTCGTGCCGCGGGCGATCAACACGGTCATCATCCGCATCGCGGTGTTCTACGTCGGGTCGCTGGTGCTGCTGTCGCTGCTGCTGCCCTACACGGCGTACAAGGCCGGCGAGAGCCCGTTCGTCACGTTCTTCAGCAGCATCGGCAGCCCCGAGGTGGGCGACATCGCGGGGTCGATCATGAACTTCGTGGTCGTCACGGCGGCGCTGTCGAGCCTCAACGCCGGGCTCTACTCGACCGGTCGGGTGCTGCACTCGATGGGCATGAACGGGTCGGCTCCGAAGTTCACGACGAAGATGTCGAAGGGCGGGGTGCCGTTCGGCGGCATCCTGCTGACCGCGAGCATCACCCTGTTGGGCGTGGTGCTGAACGCGATCGTCGGGGCGAACACGGCGTTCGAGATCGTGTTGAACATCGCGTCGCTGGGCATCCTGACGGCGTGGGGCACGATCATCCTCTGCCAGATGCGGCTTCGTCAGTGGGCGAAGGAGGGCAAGGCGAAGGAGCCCTCGTTCAAGTTGCCGGGTGCACCGGTGACGAGCTACCTGACGCTGGCGTTCCTGGCCGCGGTGGTCGTGCTGATGGCGATCGACTGGCCGATCGGGTCGTTCACGGTCATGTCGCTCGTCGTGATCATCCCCCTGCTGATGCTCGGTTGGCACCTGCAGCGCGACCGCATCCTGGCCGCCGCCCGCCTCCGTGAAGGCATGACCGGCCCGTACCCGGTGACCGGCCGCGACGCCGCCTCGCAGGTCCCCCGCGACGGCCAGTAGTCCCACCACCCCGGACGCAGGAGGCGCGGGCCACCCCTCGAGGTAGCCCGCGCCTCCCCCTGTCCCGCGCTGACAACCGAAGCGAAGTCACCCCGCTGCCCCCCCGTGACGAGCGAAGCGACGTCACCCCCGCACCCGCGCTGACAAGCGAAGCGACGTCACCCCCGCCTGCCCCCCGTGACGAGCGAAGCGACGTCACCCCCCGCACCCGCGCTGACAAGCGTAGCGATGTCACCCCCGCCTGCCCCCCGTGACGAGCGAAGCGACGTCACCCCCTGCACCCGTGGTGACGAGCGAAGCGACGTCACCTCCCCCGTGCAACGGCGACCTGGCGGGCCCGGCTGGCTCCCCGTGCGAGGTGGGCCGCGGTCCGCGGAGCGGACCAAACCCATACGACGAAAGAATCCCCCGGTTCTGCGAAGCAGAACACGGGGGACCCAATTCTTTCGTGCACCCCCTCGGACTTGAACCGAGAACCCACTGATTAAGAGTCAGTTGCTCTGCCAATTGAGCTAGAGGTGCGTGCTGCGATCTCTCGCAACGACGGTCAACACTAGCATGAGTTCTGACCCCTTCAGAACCACCGGCGCCGTCGTGGCGCCCGCAGATCGGAGCACCATGTCCACGAAGCTCGAGAAGGGCGCTGCCGCGCCGACGTTCACCCTCGACGACGAGAGCGGTTCGCCCGTCTCGCTCGCCGACTACGCGGGGCAGAAGGTCATCGTGTACTTCTACCCGGCGGCGTCGACGCCGGGCTGCACGACGGAGGCGTGCGACTTCCGCGACAACATCAACTCGTTGAAGTCGTCGGGTTACCAGGTGCTGGGCGTCTCGAAGGACGAGCCCGCCGCCCTGCGGAAGTTCAAGGACGAGCAGGGGCTGAATTTCCCGCTGCTCAGCGACCCCGAGCTGACGGTGCACCAGGCGTACGGCGCCTACGGCGAGAAGAACAACTACGGGCGCATCGTGACGGGCACGATCCGGTCGACGTTCGTGGTCGACGAGCAGGGCGCGGTCGAGCTGCCGCTGTACAACGTGAAGGCGACGGGGCACGTGGCGTCGCTCCGTAAGGGCGCGGTGCCGGTCCTCGGGACCGGCACCGCGCCTCCTGCGTTCGAGGGTCGTCAGTAGACGTGCGGCTCTTGGTCGCGGGCCGAGGTGGCGGCGACGACGGACGGCACGAGCAGCAGGACGACGACGACGACGGCGGGCACGAGGAGGGCGAGGCCGATGGTCGGGTTCGCGAAGACGCCTTGCAGGCTGCCGATGCCGACCGCGAACTGCAGCACCTGCCAGACGATCGCCGCGCCACGGATCCAGGCACGACCCCTCAGCGTCCCGACGACGATGGACCCGAGCCAGGCGGTCGCCAGCAGGGTGAGCACGAAGATCGCGACGGCCGAGGGGTAGGAGTCGGGGCGGGCCACGAGCAGTTCGACGAGCAGGAACACCGCCGTCGCGGCGACGAGCAGGAACTCCGCCGAGAGCAGGACGATCACGACCCAGAGCAGGGCGGGTCGACGGGTCTCGGCAGACCGACCGGTCTCGTCTCGGGGGCCGTTCGGGCCTGCTGTGGTCACGTGTGAGCCTCCGAAAAATCCTTGATTTGGCCGTACCAGTATGCGACCATATTCGAGGTCGAAGTGACGTGCACATTGCGGTGCGCGCCTCCCGCATTCTTCTCTTTCCCCATCCCGAACCAGGCGCTTCGACGTGCCTGGTTCTGCACTTTTAAGGAGTACCCATCGATGGATTGGCGCGACAAAGCCGCTTGCCTGCAGGCTGACCCGGAGCTCTTCTTCCCCGTCGGCAACACGGGTCCCGCCGTCGACCAGATCGACAAGGCCAAGGCCGTGTGCGGGCGCTGCACCGTCACCGAGACCTGCCTGCAGTACGCGCTCGAGACGTCGCAGGACTCCGGTGTCTGGGGCGGTCTGAGCGAAGACGAGCGTCGTGCGCTGAAGCGTCGCGCCGCCCGCGCCCGCCGCGCCAGTTGACCCCTCGTCGACCGCCCCCGGGCGGTCGACCTCCGGCCCTCGCGGCCGATGACGAAGCCCGGCACCTGATCGCAGGTGCCGGGCTTCGTCGCGTCCGGGGCCGCGCGGGGTCAGGGCTGGGTGAGCCAGCGGAACGGGATCTCGATGGTGACCTCGGTGCCGTTGCCGACGAGGGTGTGCCAGTCGATGGTGCCGCCGAGCTCACCCTGGATGAGCGTGCGGACGATCTGGGTGCCGAGGCCCGAGCCGACCTTGCCCTCGGGCAGCCCGACGCCGTTGTCGCGCACCTTGACCGTGAGCTCTTCGGCCCGGCGGTCGGCGACGATCTCGACCTCGCCGTCACGGCCGTCGAGACCGTGTTCGACGGCGTTCGTCACGAGTTCGGTCAGCGCGAGGGCCAGGGGCGTCGCGTACTCGCTCGGCAGGGCACCGAAGCTGCCCGTCATGGTGGGGCGGACCGTCGTGTTGTGGCTCGACGCGACCTCGGCGATGAGCATCAGCACCCGGTCGAAGACGGTGTCGAAGTCGACGTTCTGACTGAGCCCCTCGGACAGCGTGTCGTGGACGACCGCGATCGACTGCACGCGGCGCATGGCCTGGGTCAGCGCCTCGCGGGCGACGTCGGTGCGGGTGCGTCGCGCCTGGATGCGCAACAGCGAGGCGACCGTCTGCAGGTTGTTCTTGACCCGGTGGTGGATCTCGCGGATCGTGGCGTCCTTGGTGATCAGCTCGCGCTCCTGGTGACGCAGCTCGGTCACGTCGCGGCAGAGCACGATCGCCCCGACGCGCTCACCGCGATCACGCAGCGGGATCGCCCGCAACGACACCGTGACCCCCCGCGCCTCGATGTCGGTGCGCCAGGGCGCCCGACCCGTGACGACCAGCGGCAGGGACTCGTCGATCACGAGCTTGCCCGCGAGCAGCCCGGTGGTGACCTCGGCCAGCGACTCGCCCTCGAGCTCGCCGGCGAACCCCATGCGGTTGAAGGCCGACAGACCGTTGGGGCTCGCGAAGGTCACCATGCCGTCGACGTCGAGGCGGAGCAGTCCGTCGGAGGCGCGGGGTGCGCCTCGTCGCGGACCCGTCGGCGCCCCGAGGTCAGGGAAGTCGCCGGCGGCGATCATGGCGAAGAGGTCGTTGGAGCACTGGTTGAAGGTCAGCTCTTGGCGGCTGGGGGTGCGGGCCTCGCTGAGGTTGGTGTGCCGGGTGATGATCGCGATCGGTGCGTCGGTGACGTCGGGTCGGCTGGCCCCGAGGCGACGGAGCACGGGCACGGCCCGGACGCGCGTGGGCGTCTCTTCGTACCAGTCGGGTGCGGCCGAGTCGACGATGCGGGTCGTCGTGAACGCCTGCTCGATCTGTCCGCGCCACTCGGGGCGCACCTCTTGTCCGACGAAGTCTCGGTAGAACAGCGTGGCCGAGCTCGAGGGCCGCGCGTGGGCGACGGCGACGAAGCTGCCGGCCTGCGTGGGCACCCAGAGGACGATGTCGGCGAACGCGAGGTCGGCGAGCAGCTGCCAGTCCCCCACCAGCAGGTGCAGCCACTCGACGTCCACCTCGCTCGAGAGGCCCTGGGCGAGAACGAGATCACTGAGCGTCGACACCCGCTCAGTCTAGGTCGACGACCCGTCCGGAGACGTCGGTCGCCTCCGAACGGGACCGCGCGCCCGCGAATTCTCCACAGACCGTCGAGTCGGTCTGGTTTTGCCATTCCACATGTCATATCTTCTAGTCATGCCCGGACGCACGTGAACAGGAAGACTGCCCATGCCCTCGAACACCCACGCCCTCGCCCTCGCCGAGCCCCTCGGGCCCACGGCCCCACCTCGGCCGCACCTGAGACCCGTCCCGCCCCTCGGCGACCCGGGCCCGGCCGTGCCGACCGCCCCGGTGTCGGCCCCCACACCCGGCGGTCGACCGTCCGGTGCCAGGCCCCACGTCCGGCCCGTCCCACCGGTCGGCGCCCCGTCCGAGTCACCCTTCCCGGACGATCCGGACCTGCTCGTCGAGAACCTGGTGCGCTGCGTCGTCGAGATCCTGGCCGGGGCACGCGAACTCGACCAGGTCTCCCGGTGGGTCACCGAAGACGTCTACCGCACCCTCCACAAGCGCGTCGTCCTGGCGGCCCGGGCCCGGTCGGCCCACGGCACCCGTACGCAGCGTCCGGTGTTCACGATCGGCAGCATCCGGTCGAGCTCGCCCGCCGCCGGGGTCATCGAATCGGTCGTCGTCCTGCACGGGCGCGGTCGCAGTCGAGCGGTCGCCGTCCGGCTCGAGACCTACGACAGCCGGTGGCGAGCGGCGGCCGTGCACGTGCTCTGACGGTCTACCGAGACACCCACGACGGACGACGCGCCCCCGAGCAGGGCTCGGGGGCGCGTCGATCGGACAAGGCGATCAGCGGGTCTTCTTGCCGGACGCCCGACGCTCGGCCCGGTTGACCGGAGCCTCGCCGCCACCGGTCTTCTGACCGAAGGCGCCGACCTTGCCGTCGTCCGCCTGACGGGCCGCCGGGCCACCGGCGGCCCGTGCCGCGGCGATCTCGGGCGACTCGGAGCGCTCGGCCTCGTCCTGCGCCTTCTGTGCCTTGGCGGTCGCACCCTTCTCGAGCTGACCGCGCTGGTTGCGCACCTCGACCTCGCCGTCGATGTTGGGAGCCGAGTAGGCCAGCTGCGCCTGCGGCTGCTTCTCGGCCTCGAGCCCCTTGGCCGCGATGACCGGCGCCTCGGCCGCACCGACCTGGCCCTGCACCTCGACCTCGAGGTTGAACAGGAAGCCCACGGTCTCTTCGCGGATCTGACCCATCATGCTCTGGAACAGCGCGTAGCCCTCGCGCTGGTACTCGACGAGCGGATCGCGCTGGGCCATGGCCCGGAGACCGATGCCGTCCTTCAGGTAGTCCATCTCGTAGAGGTGGTCGCGCCACCGACGGTCGATGACCGACAGCACGACCCGACGCTCGAGCTCGCGCATCGCGGGCTCTCCGAGGGTCTCGGTGCGCGCCTCGTAGGCGACCTTGGCGTCGGAGAGGATCTCTTGCCCGAGGAACGCCCGGGTCGCCTTGCCCTTCGAGCCGGCCTCGGTGATGACCTCGTCGATGGTGATCGAGATCGGGTACAGGGTGCCGAGTTCGGTCCAGAGGGCGTCGAGGTCCCAGTCGTCGGGGCTGCCGTCACCCGTGTGCTGGTCGATGACCTCGTTGACGACGTCCTCGAGGAACTTCTGGCTGCGGTCCTTGAGGTCGTCGCCCTCGAGGATGTGACGGCGGTCACCGTAGATGGCCTCGCGCTGACGGTTGAGGACGTCGTCGTACTTGAGGACGTTCTTGCGGATCTCGGCGTTGCGCGACTCCACCTGAGACTGCGCCGAGCGGATGGCTCGCCCGACGATCTTGTTCTCGATCGCGAGGTCGTCCGGCACGTTGCCGCGACCCATGAGCGACTCGGCGGCGCCCGAGTTGAACAGGCGCATCAGGTCGTCGGTCAACGACAGGTAGAACCGGCTCTCACCGGGGTCACCCTGACGACCCGAGCGACCGCGCAGCTGGTTGTCGATGCGACGGGACTCGTGGCGTTCGGTGCCGAGGACGTACAACCCGCCCGCCTCGATGACCTTGTCTGCCTCTTCTTGCACGGCGGCCTTCTGGGCGGCGAAGACGTCGTCCCACGCGGACTCGTACTCGTCGGGGGTGTCCACCGGGCTGAGCCCCTTGGCGTTCATCTCGGCGACGGCGAGGAACTCGGCGTTGCCGCCGAGCATGATGTCGGTCCCGCGACCGGCCATGTTGGTGGCGACGGTGACGGCGCCGGCGCGACCGGCCTGGGCCACGATGGCGGCCTCTCGGGCGTGGTTCTTGGCGTTGAGCACCTCGTGCTTGACGCCCTTCTTGGCGAGCAGTCGGGAGAGGTACTCGCTCTTCTCGACGCTGGTCGTGCCGACCAGCACGGGCTGGCCCTTCTCGTGCCGTTCGACGATGTCTTCGACGACCTGGTCGAATTTGCTCGTCTCGTTCTTGTAGACCAGGTCGGTCTGGTCGATGCGCTGCATCGGCCGGTTGGTCGGGATGGGCACGACGCCGAGCTTGTAGGTGCTCATGAACTCGGCGGCCTCGGTCTCGGCCGTACCGGTCATGCCGGAGAGCTTCTTGTAGAGGCGGAAGTAGTTCTGCAGCGTGACCGTCGCGAGGGTCTGGTTCTCGGCCTTGACCGACACGCCCTCTTTCGCCTCGATGGCCTGGTGGATGCCCTCGTTGTACCGGCGCCCGCTGAGGATGCGACCGGTGTGCTCGTCGACGATCAGCACCTCGCCGTTGATGACGACGTAGTCCTTGTCACGCTTGAACAGCGCGTCGGCCTTGATCGCGTTGTTGAGGAACGAGATGAGCGGGGTGTTCGCCGACTCGTAGAGGTTGTCGATGCCGAGGTAGTCCTCGACCTTCTCGATGCCGGGCTCGAGAACACCCACGGTGCGCTTCTTCTCGTCGACCTCGTAGTCGGTGCCCGCGACGAGTCGCCGGGCGATGGTGGCGAACTCGGTGAACCAGCGGTTGGCCTCGCCCGACGACGGGCCCGAGATGATGAGGGGCGTGCGGGCCTCGTCGATGAGGATCGAGTCGACCTCGTCGACGATCGCGAAGAAGTGGCCCCGCTGCACCATGTCCTGCGCCTGCCAGGCCATGTTGTCGCGGAGGTAGTCGAAGCCGAACTCGTTGTTGGTGCCGTAGGTGATGTCGGCGGCGTACATCTCGCGACGCTCGGCCGGGGTCTGACCGGACAGGATGCAGCCGGTCGTCATGCCGAGCGCCCGGAACACGCGCCCCATCAGCTCGGACTGGTAGCTCGCGAGGAAGTCGTTGACCGTGATGACGTGCACGCCGCGCGAGGCGATGGCGTTCAGGTACGCCGCCGTGGTGGCGACGAGGGTCTTGCCCTCGCCGGTCTTCATCTCGGCGATGTTGCCGAGGTGCAACGCCGCGCCGCCCATGAGCTGCACGTCGAAGTGGCGCAGCCCCAGGGTGCGCTTCGACGCCTCACGGACGGCGGCGAAGGCCTCGGGCAGCAGGTCGTCGAGCGATTCGCCCGAGGCGTAGCGCTCGCGCAGCTCGACGGTCTCGTTGCGCAGCTCGTCGTCGGTGAGGGTCGTGAAGTCGTCCTCGAGCTCGTTGACCGCCTTGGCGTAGGCCTTCAGCTTGCGCAGCGTGCGGCCCTCGCCGACGCGGAGGACCTTCTCGAGGACGTTGGCCACTGGTGTGCTCCCATGTGTTCGGTCGAACCCGCGGAACGCTCCGCGGTCTCGCTGAGGTGATCCGCATCGGAGCACCGAGGTGTCGACGGTCCGTCCTGGACCGGCCCACGATCTTAGCAAGCGTAGTGGCCGACCCCCTGGGAGGCGGCAGGGACGTGCCCGCGCCTCCCGGGGTGTCGGCCACCCGGCGGGATCAGGAGGTCAGCTCACCAGGCCTGCCCGCAGCGCCGTGGCGGTCTCTTGCAGGTCGGGCGAGTCCTGGTCGAGGCCGATCACGCCGTAGTCCCAGCCCTTGCGCCGGTACACGACGCTCGGACGCTCGGTCTCGGCGTCGATGAAGAGGTAGAAGTCGTGACCGACGAGCTCCATGTAGTAGAGCGCGTCGTCGACGGACATGGGCGTCGACGCGAAGACCTTCTCGCGGATGACCACGGGGCAGTAGTCCTCTTCGACCTCGTCGGCGGGGGCCTCGTCGCCCACCACCGTCACGGCACCGGTACGGACCTGGTCGAGCGTCTCGGCCGCGGCGGGTGTGACGCCGACACCGCTGAAGTCGGCCGTGGCCGCCTCGCGCAGCGACGTCGGTCGGTGTTGCCCGCGATGGATCTTCTGCCGGTCCTTCGCCCGGCGCACCCGTTCGAGGAGGCGACCGATCGCGAGATCGAACGCCGCGTACTTGTCGGCGGCCGTGGACTCGGCCCGCACGAGGGGGCCGGGGCCGATCAGGGTGATCTCGACCCGGTCGTCGCCCGCCTGCCCGCCGGACTTCTCGTGGTGCCGCGACACCTTGACCTCGAGGGCGAGGGCCTTCGTGGCCAGCGCGGCGACCTTGTCTGCCTTCTCGGTGGCGTACTCGCGGAAACGATCGGTGATGCCGACGTTTCGACCCGTGACGGAAATTTCCATGACGACCTCCTGTGGCTATCGACGTGCCGCCTGTCAGCCAGGCGGATGTCCTTTCACGCCTTTCGCCCCACCGTAGCGACCCGGACACCCCCGTGTCACGCACCGTTCACCGTTCGCTCAGGCGCGGTCGGCGCCCGACCGCAACGGGGTGGCGGCGAGACAGGCCGCACCGACCACGACCGCGCCCCGGGCGGTCAGTGCACGCCGCGCCTCCTGCAGGGTGCCACCGGTCGTCACGACGTCGTCGACCAGCACGACCCGCGACCCCGCGAGGTCGCGGGTGGCACGCAGACTGCCCTCGCGTCCCCTCAGACGCTGCTGCCGGTCGCGGCCCTTCTGGCCGCTGCCGGCCCGCGCCGTCGGCACGAGCAGGCGCGTGCCGACCACGAGCCCGAGCCGGCGCAGCACCAGGTCGACCGGGTCGTAGCCCCGCCGACGCCGCCCCCGTCGCGACGGCGGCACCGGCACGACGAGCAGCGACCGATCGCCCGTGCCCCCGTCCACGGCGGACGCCCCCTCGTGCGATCCGTGACGGGCGCAGGACTCGAGGGCGGCGGCGAGGGCCGGGGCCAGCACCTCGGCCAGGCGCACCCGGCCGCCGTTCTTGAAGGCCAGCACGACACCCCGCGCCTCGAAGGCGTAGACGAGTCCGGCGAAGACCGGGAGCCCGTCGGGCAGGTCGACCCGGACGACCTCGGGGACGAGCCGACGCCGGCAGTCGTCGCACAGGCCGACGTCGGGCCCGCGGCATCCCGCGCACGAGACGGGTGACACGACGGACAGCGCCTCGCGGCCGGCCCTCGCGAGGGCGTCCCGTGCGAGGACGACCGAACGGGGACGAGAGGGCCGGGGCATCCCGACAGCGTGGACTCCCCCGGACACGCGCACCGCGCCTCCGTCGTCCGAGGGGGACGGTCAGCCCGCCGCCCGCCCTGGGGAGGAGGCGACCCCGGGGCGTCAGCGCTGCGTCGCCACCAGGTCGGCCGTCAGCCCCGTGGCCTGCCAACTGCTGCCCCGGGGTTCGAGCACGTCGCCGTCGGCACCCAGCAGCAGCAGGCGGTCGAAGCCGTTGCCGCCGACGATCGCGACCGCCTCGCCCGACGGGCGGCCGGCGCTCGACGAGTCCCCGCCGACCTCGGACGTCGTCACCCGGGACGACTCGCCCACGGAGGTCAGGACGGCGACGGTCAGTTGATCGGCCCAGGTCGCGTCGACGGGTGCGCCGTCCGGAGCCGACAACTCGAGGGGCTGACCCAGCCGGAGCGGGACCCCGTCGGCGTCCCGCACGACGGCGGCCACGAGGAGGCGCGACTCGCCCTGGTCGTCGAGCAACAGCAACGCGCGGGTGCCGTCCCGCGAGATGCGGAACGTCGTGATGCTCGGACCCGCCGGCAGCGACGTCACCACCGTGTGGGGCGTGCCGTCGAGCGCGTACGCCGTGAGGCTCGACGGGTCGTCGGCGACGACCGACCAGACGAAGCCCGCGTCGTCGAGCGAGGGGGCGACGAGTCCGGTCCGGGCGTCGACCAGCCGGGCTCCCCCCGAGGCCGTGACGGCGTACGTGCCCGACGAGGTGCCGACGGCGGCGCTCGTCTGGTCCGCCGACAACTCGACCGACCGGGGCCGGAGGGTCTCGACCGCGTCCGAGAGCCCCGGGAGCTGGCTCGTGGCGCTCGTGGTGGCGAATCCGAGCACGCCCTCGGTCAGCACGAGGGGCCGGGCGTCGACCGCGGGGTCACGCACCGGCACGGGCTGCTGCATGGCCGGCACGGACAGAGGGGCGCCCTCGACGCTCAGCTCGACGGCGGTCACGGTCGCGAGGGTCGAGAAGCTCGCCAGCAGCTGGGCCTGCATCCGGGCCCGGGCGTCGGGCGTCGCCTCGAGGGCGTCGGCGGTGAGGTCGACGCGGGCCGTCCCGTCGTCCACGGTGATGGCCGTCAGCGACAGCTGGGTCCCCTCGGGGAAGGCCGAGACGACGGCGCCCTGCAGCCAGTCCGACGGCCCGTCGAGCAGCGCCGTCGCGAGGCGCGTGCTCGTCGACGACCGCGCGAGGAACCAGCGTTCGTCCGGCACGAGATAGGTGAACGTGGGGTCGTAGAAGTAGGCGGCGTGCGACCGGAAGACCGAGTCGAAGGTGGCCGGCGACAGGATGATGCCGTCGGGGGCGTCGCTGATCCGCCACTCGCCGCCCTCGCGGACGAACGAGAACGCCAGCGACGTCGTCGTGGACGACGTGGCCGGGGTGTAGTGCCCCGCCGAGTCGACCGTCGCCGAGCCCACGAAGGCGTAGTCGAGCGTCGACCCGCCGACCCTCGAGGTCGAGCCGACCCCGGGGCGGATGGTGACGCTGGCCCGCGGCTCCCACTCGTCGGCGAAACCGGCGCTGAGGAACTGACGCGCCACCCCGTAGTTGTCCTGGGACCCGGTGCCCGCCGAGAGGAAGTCCCGCAGCAGCCTTTCTTGCGAGCTGCCGGCGATCGGACCGTTGGGCCGGAACACGAAGTCGCTCACCACGTCGTCGCTCACGGTGTCGCCCCGCTGCACCTGACCGCCGTCGGGGATGCCCACGCACCCGGTCAGGGCGATCGCGGCGGTCACGAGGGCCGCCAGGACCGCTGACCGGCGGCCCCACGGGCCGTTCCGTCGCCGATCAGTCATCGTCAGCTCCCCACCCGGACGACGACGGGGTCGACACGCCCGGCGCCTCGACGGCCGGGACCGAACCCGACCACGGTTCGCCCGTCACCGGGACGGTCGTCTCGCCCCGACGGTCCGGCGGCACGACCGGCAGGGGCGATCCCTCGATGCGACCGCCGGCCACCCGGGGCAGCGTGACGACGAACCGGCTGCCCGAGCCCGGCTCGGACCAGACCTCGAGCCGACCGCCGTGCAGGGCCGCGTCCTCGAGGCTGATCGCCAGGCCCAGCCCGGTGCCCCCGATGGTGCGCTTGCGGGAGGGGTCGGCCCGCCAGAACCGGTCGAACACCCGCGCGGCGTCGGCAGGGCTCATGCCCACTCCGTTGTCGCGCACGGCCACCGCGACGGCGGTCGCGTCGCTGTCGACCTCGACCTCGATCGGCCGCCCCTCGCCGTGCTCGATGGCGTTGCCCAGCAGGTTCCGAAGGATGCGGCGCAGCCGTCGCGGATCGATCTCGGCCTCGAAGTACCCGCCCCGGGCGACGACCGACACGACGCTGCCGGATTCGGCGGCGAGGGGACCGAACTCGTCGACGCCGTCCTCGACGAGACGCACGACCGTGACGGGCTCGGTCTCGAGTTCGACGGCACCCGCGTCGAACCGCGAGATCTCGAGCAGGTCGGCGAGCAACAGCTCGAACCGGTCGACCTGGGTGTGCAGCAGCTCGGCCGTGCGCGCGGCCGAGGGAGTGAACGAGGTGCGTTGGTCGTAGAGGACGTCGCCGGCCAGCCGGATCGTGGTCAACGGCGTGCGCAGTTCGTGCGAGACGTCACTCACGAAGCGTTGTTGGACGCGAGAGAGTTCGGCCAGTTGCGAGATCTGGCGCTGCATGGCGTCGGCCATCCCGTTGAACGATCGCCCGAGCGTGGCGACGACGTCCTGCCCTTTCTCGGGGATCCGTTCTTCCAGGTGGCCGGCCGCAATCTTCTGGCTGGTCTCGGCCGCCGTGCGGATGGGCCCCACGACGAGCCGGACGACGAGATAGGTGATGGCGCCGATCAACAGCACGAGCGCGAGCGACCCGATGCCGAGCGTCCGCTGCATGAGGTCGAGCGTGGCCTGTGCGTCGCCGAGGTCGTAGACGAGGTAGAGCTCGTACTGGCCCGCGGTGGGCACCTGCAGCGTCGAGCCGACCGCGATGCCGGGCGAACCGCCGCCCAGCGTCGTCGGGGGCAGCGACACCGACTGCATCGAGAGGCGTCCGTCGTCCGCCGCCACCGCCTCGCGGAGGGCCGGCGAGATCACGGAGTCCGGGAAGTCGGGGCTGGCGATGTTCTGGATGGTCTGCGGACTGTTCTGCCCCGGGGTCCGGAGGATGGCGATGCTCGTCCCGCCCGGGCTCGAGGTCGAGCCCAGGATGGCGGTCTGGGCCTCGTTCTGCAGGGCGTCGAGCTCGACCTGGTTGGCGTCCTCGGTGGCGGTGGCCGAGTCGAAGATGTTCTGCGCCAGCAGCGTCGCCCGCACGCTCTCGGCCTCGACCTGCTCACGGCGTTGGTCGTAGAGGCTCGTGCCGATGGTCACCGAGATGAGCGTGCCGATCACGGTCACGGCGACGGTCGACAGCACCACCGTGAGCGCGACGGTGCGGAACGACAACGACGATCGCCAGAAGCCGACCACCCGGGTCGGCCACGTGCGCCACGCCGGTGCCCGCCACGACCACGGACCGCCCGACCGGGCGGGCCCGCCCTGGTCGGGCCCCGCGACCGTCGACACGAGCGCCACCCGACCGGGCTACGAACCCGCGCCGGCGCGGTACCCGACGCCGCGCACGGTCGTGACGATGCGGGGCGCGTCGGGATCGTGCTCCACCTTCGCGCGCAGCCGCTGCACGTGGACGTTCACCAGACGGGTGTCGGCTTTGTAGTGGTAGCCCCAGACCTGCTCGAGCAGCATCTCGCGGGTGAAGACCTGCTGCGGCTTCGAGGCGAGCGCGAGCAGCAGCTCGAACTCGAGCGGGGTCAGGGCGATCGGCGTGTCACCGCGTCGCACCTCGTGTGCCGCGACGTCGAGGCGCAGGTCGCCCACCGTGAGCACGTCGTTGGTCGGCTCGGTGGCCGGGCGCAGCCGGGTGCGGATGCGCGCGACGAGCTCTTTCGGGTTGAACGGCTTGACGACGTAGTCGTCGGCCCCGCTCTCGAGACCGCGGACCACGTCGGCCGTGTCGCCCTTCGCGGTCAGCATGATGATCGGCACGCCGCTCTCGGCACGGATGAGGCGGCAGACCTCGATGCCGTCGAGGCCGGGCAGCATCAGGTCGAGCAGGACGAGGTCGGGTGAGGCCTCGTGGAACGCCTCGAGGGCGCCCGCGCCGTCGCCGCAGAAGTGGGGGTCGAACTCGTCGGCGCGAAGGACGATGCCGATCATCTCGGCGAGCGCCGGGTCGTCGTCGACCACGAGGATGCGCGGGTTCATGTTCTCCGTCTGGGCTGGGCCGCTCGGGAGGCGGCACGTCAGGACAGATTAGTGCAGGAGGCGCGCATCGGCTGGCAGCGCCCGGTCCGGTGTGGAAACATGAACACACTCGTGAGGACGACCTCACGGTCAGGACGACCAGGGGGACCATGACCGATCCGAACGCCTGGAGCACACCGGGAGGCGACACGTCCCCGCCGCGCTGGGGCGAGCGCGTCGACCCGTCGTCCGCCGGCCCCGTCCCCGCCGGGCCCTCACCCGTCCCCGGGGCGTCCCCGGGCGGGTCCACCCCGCCGCCCGCCCCCGGCTGGGCCCCGCCGCCGAAACCGGGTCTCGTGCCGCTGCGCCCCCTGACCTTCGGCGAGATCCTGGGTGCCTCGTTCCAGGTGTTCCGCCGCAACCCGCGCACCACGTTCGGCACGGCCCTGCTGTCGCAGGTCTTCCTGCTGGTGGTGACCGTGGCGATCACCGGCGGCAGCGCCTTCCTCGCTTTCGGACGGGTCGAACAGGCCCTCCCCCGCGACCGTGACGCGGTGCTGGCCGGCGCCGTCGCCATCGTGGCCGCGTCGGCCCTCGTGCCGATCGCCCTGCAGGTGATCGTCACGGCCCTGCTCCAAGGGCTCTTCGTGCTCGAGACGGCTCGTCAGACGCTCGGAGAGAAACTGCGACTCGGCGGCCTCTGGGCGCTGGCCAAGGGCCGCCTGGGCACGCTCGTCGGCTGGTCCGCCCTGCTCACCGCCGCCTACGTCGTGGCGCTGGCACTCGTGGCCGGCGTCGTCGTCGTGGGCGTGGCCGTCGGTTCGGGACCGAGCATCGCCGTCGGCGTCGGGGTCGGGGTCCTGCTCGGGCTGGGCCTCCTCGTGCTCGGCGTGTGGCTGACCGTCAAGACCTGCCTCGTGCCGAGCGCGATCGTGCTCGAGCGGATGACCCTCGGCGCGGCGGTGAGGCGCTCGTGGTCGTTGACCCGCGCCTCCTTCTGGCGGACCTTCGGCGTGATCGCGCTGGTGTTCCTCATGATCCAGGTCGCCTCGCAGGTCGTCGCGACGCCCTTCTCGGTGCTGTTCAGCGTCCTGACCAGCACGCTCGCCCCCACGGGCGACGTGACCGACCCGACCTTCCTCGCCCTGACGGCGGGCACCTACGCCGTGACCCTGGGCATCACGGCGGTCATCGGCGCCATCGGCTCCGTGCTGCAGGCGGCGTCGGCCGGCCTCGTCTACGTCGACCGGCGCATCCGCACCGAGGGGCTCGACCTCGAACTCGTCCGCTACGTCGAGCGCGGTGGGCGGTCGGCCGAGGGGCAACCCGACCCGTACCGCACGCCCGAGGCCCCGCTCGCCCCGACGACTCACCCGGGAGCACCCCGCTGGTGAGTCCCCTTCCCTTCGCCGCCGGGCCCCCGCTGACTCCCGACGCCGACGACGCCCGGCGCGAGGTCCTGCGCGAGCTCACCGGGCCCGAGTACGTGGCGGCGCAGCCGTCCTGGCTCGACCGTGCGGCGCAGGCGTTCTGGGACTGGCTCGGTTCGATCCGGTTCGGGGGGACGGAAGGGGCGCCGGCGGTCGCGGCGATCGTGCTGCTCGCGGTCGTCGTGGTGGTCGTCGTGGTCGTGCTGCTCGTCTACGGGGTGCCGCGGCTCAACCGCCGGTCCGCCCGCGACCTCGTCCTCTTCGGCGACGACGACGTCCGCGACAGCGACACGATGCGTGCCGCGGCCCGGGAGGCCGCCTTCCGGGGCGACCTGACCCTCGCCGTCGCCGAGGCCTTCCGGGCGATAGCCCGCTCGCTGGCCGAGCGGGGCGACGTCGCGGTCTCCCCCGGCACCACCGCACGCGACGTGGCCCGCCGGGCGGGCGACGTCTTCCCCGACCTCCGGGCCGGTTTCGCCGACGCCGCCACGGCCTTCGACGGCGTCCGCTACCTCGACCGCCCCGGCACCGACGAGGCCTACCGGGCCGTCGTCGAGCTCGACCGGCGTGTGACGTCGTCCCGGCGGGTGGACGCGTGACCGTCACCGCACCCTCCGCCGAGACCGGCACCGTCTCGACCCCCACCGTCACGGCGTCGCTCCGCCGCGCCCGGTTCTGGGTCGCACTCGCCCTCGTCCTGGCGCTCGGCGTCGCGGCGACGCTCCTCGTCGGCTCGGGCTCGGGCGAGGGGCGCGCCCTCGGCCCCGCGAACGCCGCCCCCGGTGGGGCGAAGGCGCTCGTCGAGGTACTCGGCCGGCAGGGCGTCGACGTGACCGTGACGACCACCCTCGACGACACCCTCGACCGGCTCGGGTCCGGCGACGGCACGCTCCTCGTCGACGACGCCTCCGGGTTCCTGGTCGGCGACCAGTGGCGGCGCCTCGCGACGGCGACCTCGCACCTCGTGCTCCTCTCCCCCGGGTCCGCCGCACTCGACAGCGTGGCCCCGGGCGTCTCGACGGCCGCCCCGGTCGAGGACGGCACGGCCGCGCCCGCCTGCACGTCGCCGGCCCTCGAGCAGGCGTCCCGGGTCGACGTCACGGGTGTCGCCTACGCCGTCGACGCCCCGGGTGCCGTCCGTTGCCTCCCGTCCGACGACGGTTACGGTCTCGTCGAGCTCGACGACGGCGACGCGAGGGTGTCCGTCCTGGGTGCCACGGGCGCCCTGACCAACGGCGCGATCGCGACGGACGACGACGCGGCCTTCGCGCTCGCCCTGCTCGGCGGGTCCTCCGAGCTGACCTGGTACCTGCCCTCGGCCGGCGACCTGCCCGAGGGCCAGGGCACGCTCGCCACCCTCACGCCCCCGTGGGTGACACCGTCGCTGGTGGTGCTCCTCCTGGCCGGAGTGGCCGCCATGGTGTGGCGGGGTCGACGCCTCGGCGCCCTCGTCGTCGAGCGACTGCCGGTGACCGTCAAGGCGTCCGAGACCACCGAGGGTCGCGCCCGGCTGTACGAACGGTCCGGGCAGCGCCGCCACGCCCTCGACCAGCTCCGCATCGGCACGTTCGGGCGACTCGCACGAACGACGGGCCTGTCGTCCACCGCCTCGGTCGACGAGGTCGTCGCCCAGGTGGCCGCACTCACCTCGGCGGACCCCCGGGGCCTCCGGCACGTGCTCGTGGACGCCGACCCGGCCGACGACCGCGAACTCGTCTCGCTGAGCGACAGCCTGCTCGACCTCGAGCGCGCGGTGCGACGGGCGGTGGCTCCGTCGTGACCCGACCCGCGCCTCCTGCGCCTCGTCCGCCCGCCCCCGCACCGATCCCCACCCCGGAGGACACCACCAGATGAGCTCAGAACTGCAGCAGACCTTCGCCCGAGTCCGAACCGAGGTCGGCAAGGCCGTCGTGGCCCAGGACGGTGCCGTGACGGGCCTGATCGTCACCCTGCTGGCACAGGGGCACGCCCTGCTCGAGGGCGTCCCCGGCGTGGCCAAGACCCTGCTCGTGCGCGCCCTCAGCCACTCGCTGTCGCTCGACACCGCCCGGGTGCAGTTCACGCCTGACCTGATGCCCGGGGACATCACCGGGTCGCTCGTGTACGACGCGAAGTCGGGCGAGTTCGAGTTCCGGGCCGGCCCGGTGTTCACCAACGTGCTGCTCGCCGACGAGATCAACCGCACGCCGCCCAAGACCCAGTCCGCGCTGCTCGAGGCGATGGAGGAACGCCAGGTCTCGGTCGACGGGGTCAGCCGCGCACTGCCGACGCCGTTCCTGGTCGCGGCGACCATGAACCCCGTCGAGTACGAGGGCACCTACACGCTGCCCGAGGCCCAGCTCGACCGGTTCCTGATGAAGCTCACCCTCGACCTGCCGCCGCGCGAGGCCGAGGTCGAGGTGCTGAGCCGCCACGCCGCGGGCTTCTCGCCCCGCGACCTGCGGGCCGCCGGCGTCACCCCGGTGCTCGGCCCCGACGACCTCGCCCGCGCCCAGGCCGAGGTGGCCCGCGTCGGCGCCTCCCCCGACGTGCTCGCCTACATGGTCGACCTGGCCCGGGCCACGCGCGAGAGCCCGTCGGTGAAGATCGGCGTGAGCCCCCGCGGGTCGACGGCCCTGCTCGCCGCCTCGAAGGCGTGGGCGTGGCTGACCGGCTTCGACCACGTCACCCCCGACCACGTCCAGGCCATGGCCCTGCCCGTGCTGCGGCACCGCCTGCAGCTGCGCCCCGAGGCCGAGCTCGAGGGCGTCGACGCCGACGGCATCGTCCGCTCGGTCCTGCAGCAGGTCCGGGTGCCGCTCTAGCCATGGCCGTCACCGGTTGGTTCGTCGCGCTCGTCGCGCTCGGCGTCGTGCCCGTCGTCGTCACGGGCAGCGGATGGGCGATCGTCGGTTGGCTCGGTGTCGTCGCCGCGCTGACCGTGGTCGACGTGGTTCTCGCGGCATCGCCTCGGTCGCTCACGATCCGGCGCGAGCTGCCCGGGGCGATCCGTCTCGGGGAGAGCGCACCCGCCCGGCTGACCGTGGTGAACGACGGTCGACGCACCCTGCGCGGACTCCTGCGGGACGCCTGGCAGCCGTCGGCCGGCGCCACCCCCACCCGCCGCCGCCTCTTTCTGCGGCCGGGACGGGCCGCGACCCTCACCGTGACGCTGACCCCGTTCCGTCGGGGCGAGCGCCGCGCCGGAGGCGTCACCGTCCGGACCGTCGGCCCGCTGCGGCTCGCCGGTCGACAGGCGACGCACGAGGTGCCCGGCGCGGTGCGCGTGCTGCCGCGGTTCTCGTCGCGAAAGCACCTGCCCTCCCGTCTGGCCCGGCTACGCGAGCTCGACGGGCGCACGAGCGTGATGATCCGCGGCCAGGGCACCGAGTTCGACAGCCTGCGCGAGTACGTCCGAGGGGACGACGTCCGCTCCATCGACTGGCGGGCGACCGCACGCCGCGACGACCTCGTCGTGCGCACCTGGCGACCCGAGCGCGACCGTCGCGTGGTCGTCGTGGTCGACACGGGGCGCACGTCGGCAGCTCGCATCGACGACGAACCCCGCCTCGACACGGCTTTCGAGTCGGCCCTGCTGCTCGGGGCGTTGGCCTCGAGGGCCGGCGACCGGGTCGACGTCGTCCTCTTCGACCGTCGGGTCCGGGGACGCGTGCAGGGCGCGACCGGGCCCGCCCTGCTGTCGTCGATGGTCGAGACCATGGCTCCGGTCGAGCCCGAACTCGTCGAGACCGACTGGTCCGCCGTGCCGGCCCTCGTCCGCTCGGTCACGTCCCGTCGGGCTCTGGTCGTCCTGGCGACCACGGTCGACAGCCCCGGCTCCTCCCGGTCGCTGCTCGCGGCGATCCCCCAGCTGACCCGCCAGCACCTCGTCGTCGTGGCGTCGGTCACCGATCCGGCCCTCGACGAGACGGTTCTGCGACGCGGCACCCGCGACGAGGTCTACCGAGCGGCCTCGGCCGAGCGTGCCCGGCTCGACCAGGGCCGGGTCGCCGCCGCCCTGCGTCAGGTCGGCGCCGACGTCGTGACCGGCGCACCGGCCGACCTGCCCCCCGCCCTGGCCGACCGCTACCTCGCCCTCAAGGCGGCCGGTCGCCTCTGACGGAGGCGCGGGGCGGGGCGGCGACGCGGGATCAGTCGGCGACGAGCTGCGTCGCCCCCGCCTCGAACTCGTCGAGGTCGCCGGTCTGCCCGGCCCGGTGGGCCCGCCCGCCGAGCAGCCACTGGTAGACCAGGAAGCCGAGCAGGGCCACGGTGCCGATGCCGATCTTGATCGGCCACGGCCAGGCCTGCCGGGTGACGAACCCTTCGATGACGCCCGAGACCAGCAACGAGAGCGTCAGCCCGACGGCGATGGTCACGAGTGCGCGGCCGTCCTGTGCCAGCGCCTGCCCCCGGGTGCGGGCACCGGGTGCCACCCAGGACCAGAAGATCATCAGACCGGCCGCCCCGGCGACGAAGATGCTGTAGAGCTCGAGCTGGCCGTGCGGGGCGATGTACAGGAAGAACTGGTCCAGCCGCCCCTGGTCGGCCATGAGCCCGGCCGAGATGCCGACGTTCATGGCGTTGCTGAGGATCGCGTACGGCACCCAGACCCCGGTGATCCCGAAGGCCACGCACTGGGCCGCGATGTACGCGTTGTTCGTCCACACCTGGCCGGTGAACGAGGTCGAGGCGCTCTCGGAGTAGTAGTTCACGAAGTCCTGCTCGGCGAACTGCCGGCGGAACTCCTCGCTGCCGAACGAGGCCAGCAGCGCGGGCGTGTTCGCCGCCCAGATCGCGAACACCGCCGCGACGACGAGCGTCACGAGCGTCAGCACGATCGACAGCCAGCGCACCCGGTAGAGGGCGGCCGGCAGCTGCGCGACGAAGAAGGTGGGCAGTTGGCTGAACAGGTTGCGGCCGGCACCCGTGAAGCGCAGTCGTGCTCTCGACAGGGACATCGAGAGCCGGTCGGCCACCACCGAGTCGCCGGTCGCCGTCTTCAGCGCGGACAGCTGCCCGGCCCCGGACTGGTACAGGCGCACGAGCTCATCGGCTTCGGGCCCGCTCGGGCGACTACGTCGGGCGAGGCGGTCGAGCTCGGCCCAGTCGTGGCCGTGGGCGGCGGCGTAGGCGTCGATGTCCATTCTGCTTAGATACTAGGCATGTCCCGCACGAAGGCACGAGGCGCCTCCCCGGTGGTGCTCCGCCCCGACCAGGTCGAGGCCTTCACGGCGGGTGGGGACGAGCTCGTCACGGGCGAGGCGGTGGCTCTCGACCTCCGGCCGACGAGCTTCGTGCTGCGGGCCGCCGGCGTGCTCATCGACTACCTGGCCTACGCCGTGTTGCTCGTCGGCGCGTTGCTGCTCGTCTCGCTGCTCAACGAGGGCGGGGTGCTCGACGATGCGCTGTCGCAGGCGTTCCTCGTCGCATCGATCGGGATCTGCTTCATCGTCGTTCCGACGGTCGTCGAGACGGCGAGCCACGGGCGGTCCCTCGGCAAGCTCGCCGTGGGAGCGCGCATCGTCCGCACCGACGGAGGGGCGATCGGCCTGCGCCACGCCCTCACCCGGGCACTGGTGGGGCTGCTCGAGATCGTCCTGACCAGTGGCGGCCTGGCCGTCGTCGTCGCCCTGCTGAACGGGTCGTCCCGCCGCCTGGGCGACCTGATGGCCGGCACCTACAGTCGCAACGAGCGCGTGTCCAAGGCCGTGCACGTGGTCTACGGCGTGCCGGCGCACCTGCAGGGGTGGGCCGAGATCGCGGACGTCGGGCGCCTGCCCGACGGCCTGGCCCGTCGCATCGCGTCGTTCCTGCAGCAGGCACCGCAGCTCTCCCCCGCCAGTCGGCGACGCGTCGCCGACGAGCTGGCGGCCGAGACGACGCCGTACGTCTCGCCCGTGCCGTGGGGCGATCCCGAGTTCCTCCTGGCCGGCGTCTCGGCACTCCGTCGCCAGCGCGAGTCCGCGGCCCTGGCTCGCGAGTCCGCCCTGCTCGACCGCCTCACCCCGGCCCTGACCGAGACCGTCCCGGGCTTCCCCCGGCGCTGACGGTCGTCGGCGTGGCCGACCACGGCACGCCGGCTCACGACCGGACGAGCCTCGCGATCGCCGCCGACGCCTCGCGCACCTTGGCGTCCGCGACGTCGCCTCCCTCGCGGGCCGCCTGGGCGACGCAGTGGGCGAGGTGGTCCTCGAGCAACTGGAGCGCCACGGTCTCGAGGGCACGGGTCGCCGCACTGACCTGGGTCAGCACGTCGATGCAGTACGTGTCGTCCTCGACCATGCGCTGGATGCCCCGCACCTGGCCCTCGGCCCGGCGCAGACGCTTGACGATCTGCTCCTTGTCGCCGCTGTAGCCGACGTGCGTCGTCGTCGCGTGCTCACCCTGCTGCGCCACCCGCGCCTCCTGCCTGTGTCGTCCGGTCGCCAGGATACCCCCAGGGGGTAACGAGCCCGCCCCGCGACCGCGGCCCGGTCGGCCGTCAGCCGCGGATCAGCCCGAGGACGTCGTCGCGGACGCGCTCCATGCCGGCGGGCGTCGCCGCCTCGGCGTTGAGGCGCAGCAGCGGCTCGGTGTTCGACGGTCGCACGTTGAACCACCAGAACCCGTCGTCGGACGTGCCGCTGACCGTGAGACCGTCGAGCTCGTCGAAGTCGCCGACCCCCGCGTAGGCCTCGACGATGCGCGCGTACGCCGCCGGGACGTCGGTGACGGTCGAGTTGATCTCGCCGCTCGCCGAGTAGGGCGTGTACCGGTCGGTCAGGGTCGAGAGCGGCTCGGTCTGCGCCCCGAACTCGGCCAGGACGTGCATGGCGGCCAACATGCCGTTGTCGGCGCTCCAGAAGTCGCGGAAGTAGTAGTGCGCCGAGTGCTCTCCGCCGAAGATCGCGCCGGTCGACCGCATCTCGTCCTTGATCAACGAGTGGCCGACGCGGGTGCGCACCGGGGTCGCCCCGGCGGCCTCGATGGCCTCGGGCACCGCACGCGACGTGATCAGGTTGTGGATCACCGAGATCTCGGCGTCGGGCTCGGCGGCTCGGACGCGGGCGATCTCGCGGACGGCGACGATCGCGGCCACGGCCGACGGGGTCACGGCGTCGCCCTTCTCGTCGACGACGAAGCAGCGGTCGGCATCACCGTCGAACGCCAGCCCGAGGTCGGCCCCGTGCTCGAGGACGGCCTTCTGCAGGTCGACGAGGTTCGCCGGGTCGAGCGGGTTGGCCTCGTGGTTCGGGAAGGTTCCGTCGAGTTCGAAGTACAGCGGGATGATCTCGATCGGCAGCTTCGGCAGGCCCGCGGCCTCGCCCAGCACCGCCGGGACGGTGAGCCCGCCCATGCCGTTGCCCGCGTCGACGACGACCGTGATCGGCCGGATGCCGGACAGGTCGACCAGTCCGCGCAGGTAGGCGGCGTAGTCGGGCAGCGCGTCGTGCTCTCGCACGGTGCCGGTCTCGGCGACGGCCTCGATGCCGTCGGCCAGGAACGAGGAGGCGCGGTCCCGGATCGAGGACAGCCCCGTGTCGAGGCTGATGCCCTGGGCACCGGCCCGGCTCATCTTGATGCCGTTGTAGGTGGCCGGGTTGTGGCTCGCGGTAAACATGGCCGCCGGGGCGTCGAGCGAGCCGGAGGCGAAGTACGACTCGTCGGTCGAGCACAGGCCCAGGGCCACGACGTTCGCGCCCCGGGCGCGGGCGCCCCGGGCGAACGCGTCGGCGAAGCCCGGCGAGGAGTCGCGCATGTCGTGGCCGACGACCAGGTCACGGCCGGCGCCGTCGATCTCGTCGGCGAAGGCCGCACCGAACGCCTCGACCACCTCGCCGGTGAGCTGACTGCCGACCAGCCCACGGACGTCGTAGGTCTTGACGAAGGCGGTCAGGTCGACGGGGGTGTTCTCAGAGGTCATGGCCCAAAACTACCCGGCGCAGGACCTGCCAGCCCTGCGGGACCGACAACGAGCCCGCGTGGCGGGCGCAGAGGTCGTAACCGTGCGGCTCGACGCGGTCGCTCAGGGGCCCGACGACGACCATCGAGTCGGCGTACACGTACGTCAGCGTCGCGACGGCCTCGTCGTGGCACGTCACCTTGCTGCAGGGTCGACCGTTCATCTGGCGGACAGACTATCGCGAGGTCCCCCGGGGGCCGACCCGCGCCTCCTCGGCAGGCCTACGATGGGCGGATGAGCAAGGCCCGCCGCGCACGCGTCACCGACCGGTCCCGTCGGCGCGACCGCCACGGGCGGGGGTTGCGGTCGTCCGCCGCCGGGCCCCACCTGCCCTTCCTGCGCACGCGGGTCGACCTCTTCGACGACATCGTGGCCGCCACCGCCGACTACCTGCGCGAGGCGTGGCCCGACGAACTCGCCGACACGTCGTTCGAGGTCGCCGGTCTCCCCGCCGAACCCGACCGCACCCGCGTCGAACGCTGGTCGGTCGATCGGGCCGCCGGCCGGGTGGTGCTGTACCGCCTGCCGATCGAGCGGCTCGCACCGTCGAACGACCGACGGGGCGCCGCCGAGGACGAGTGGAACCACCGCGTCCTCGTCGAGGGCTACGTGTTCCGTGCCGTGGCCGACCTGCTCGGCAAGGACCCGTGGGAGCTCGCGCCCGACCGCTGGCGCGACGGCTGAACCGAGCCGGTGCGTCGTCGGGGCCCCCGGACGTCGGGGCCACCCCGGACGTCCCGAGCCCGCGCCGGCGTCGTCAGGGGTAGACGGTCACGGGCGTCGACGCCGGGAACGGCGAGGTCACCGGCCAGGCGGCGATGGCCGCGGGTGCCGAGAAGCTGACGCCCGCCCGCAGGTCGTCGGCGTCCTCGAGCCGGACGGCGTCGCCCGGGCCCACGTCGACGCCGACCGTCGACCCACCGGGCACCTCGACGTCCCGCTCGTCGCCGTCGCCCACGGTGACCTTCGCCGTCACGGCGTCCTGACCCGGGTTCGCGAGCCAGAGGCGTCCGCCCTCACCGTCGGGCACGACGGCCTCGGTGTCACCCGAGAGGCGGGGCGACGATGCGGCCCAGCTGAGGTCCACGCCTCCCGCGTCGGCGGCGACGGTGGAGGTCCGTGCGGCCACGGCGACGGCCGTGGACGATCGCACGGTGGCGGTGTAGACGCCGTCCTCGAGCCCGTCGATGGGCACGTCGGTGACGCGTCCCCCCTCGACCCGGGTCTCGAACGTGGTGCCGGTGCCGTCGTCGGTGGCCAACGAGACGCTCAATTGCGAGGAGTCCCGGCCCGGGACGAGGACGCGCAGCACGGACTGGAGGTCGGAGGACGACGGGTCGGCCAGCGCACCCTCGAGGTTGGCCGAGTCGCGGACGACGATGCCCGTGACGACCGACTCGCGTGAGGGCGCGGCGGACCCGGTCACGATGTCCACGCCGCCGGGTTCGAGGGTGCGGACGACGCTCTGCTGGAGGGTGGCGACGATCTGCCCGCCGCGACTCGACACGTGGACGGCCGGTGAGACGAGTCCGGTCGCGAAGCCGGAGAGCGGCACCACCTTCTGGCTGCGGGGGGCGACGACGATCCCGTCGATGCCGGGGCCCTGCACCTCGCCGGTCTCGGACCGGATGTCGAGGTCGACGGTGGCGTTCACGTCGCTGGGGTTCACGAGGCTGATCAGCGAGACGCGCCCCGTCTCGGTCGAGCCGCCGATCAGCCACGTCGAGCTGGTGGGCTCGGTGCAGGGCGCCGAGGCGAAGCCGCGCAGGTCGCCCTCGTCGACCGACTGGCTCTGGGCCGCCGCGACGAGGGGCACGTCGGTGCCCTCGACGGGCGCGGTGACCACGGACGGTCGCGAATCGCTTCCGTCGGCACCGGCGAGCTCGCCGACGTCGACGTCCCCCTCGCTCGACTGCCGGGCGACGGCGGCCCGGCCGACCGAACTCGCGGTCGTGGCCTGCTGACCCTCGGCGTCCGAGAGCTGCAGCAGCGCACCGGTGCAGACCCGTTGCTGGTCGACGGGCACCGGGGTCACGAGCTGACCCGCCGGCACCGTCTCGAACGAGGGCAGCCGCACGACCGCGGCACCGCCGACGACCGCGGCGGCGACGGCGAGGCCGACGACGCCGACCGCCAGGCGTCCCGTCGTGGAGAAGACCGATCTCTTATTCATCTCGCTCCTCGTCGAAGGTCGTGGCGGGCTGCTCGGCCTCGGGCGTCCCGGCCCGGGATCGACGTCGTCGCGGCGACGTCGGGATGGCGAGCAGCAGGGCGGAGCCGAAGACGAGTCCCCAGCTGATCAGGACGATCGGACGCAGCGGTCCGGCAGCCGGACGCGCGTCGCGCTCGTCCTGCGCCTCCACGTACCGCCAGAGGAGACCGTTGGACGTGTCGCCGACGGGCAGGAAGTCGGCGTCGGCGTCGAGCGCCTCGCCCGCGCGCTGGCCGAGCCGGTCGGCGTCGCCGTCGTCGTCGGTGGCCGTCAGCAGCACGAACCCGACACCGAGTCGACGCAGGTCGTCGGTCGGGTCGAAACCGCTGCGACTGACGAGGTTCCCGGCCAGGACGGTGAGGTCCTCGTTGACCGAGGTGAGACGTTGTGCGGTCGAGTCGAGCGTCGACTGGTCGTCGAGCGTCGCTCCCTGCCCGTGCTCGAGCGACACGGCGAGCGAGCCGTCCGGCTGAGGCGTGAGGACGAGCGTCCCGACGTCGGGCGTCGCCTCGGCCTCGGCCGTCACGTAGGCCGACAGGATGCGGCCCGAGCTCGGACGGACGTCGGCCACAGGGCCGAACGACGCGACCACGGTGGGGGCCGCGGCGGCCACCGCCAGCACGGCGACCAGGGCACCGGCCGGCGGGGCGACCCTCGGCAGCCGGTCGAGGGTCACGGCCGCGGCGCCGACGAGTCCCAGCAGGTAGAGGCTCAGTCCGCTCCCGGCCCAGATCGTGGTCGTGTCGCTGCCGACGCCCGTGACGGACACGTGGGTCGCGGCGACGGCCGTGAGGTAGCCGAGCAGGGCGAGCGCGAGGGCGGGGACCGCGCGGCGCTGCGAGCCGACGAACGGCGAGGCCACGGCGAGCAGCGCCAGCGGGGCGATCGCGACGGCGACCAGGACGGCGAGCGTGGCGGACGAGAAGCCCGTGCCGGCGATCAGGGCCGTCCAGCCGTTGAGCCCCGTCTCGGGCGACGTGAGCAACAGCTGCAGCGGCGACGCGGGGTCCGACCTCGTGGGGACCCCTGGGTCGGCGAACACGGCCCACCAGGTGCCCCGCTGCAGCTGGGCGACGACGAGCGGGGCGAAGAGGGCAAGCGCCGGGAGGGGCACCGCGACGAGGCGATGGGTGCCGCGGGGGCGACTGACGATCGACCCGAGCCAGCCGACGAGCAGGGCCGGGACGAGCGAGGGCGCGGCGGCGGCGACGACGGCGAACAGCAAGGAGGCGGTGGCCCCGGCCGTCCACGACCTCGCGGCACCGATCATGGCCCAGACCAGGAACGGGAGCGCCACGTGCGCGAGGACGGCGCCCAGGTGTCCGGACTGCAGCCCCGACATCAGCGGCGACGAGAGGGCGTAGAGCGCCGCGGCGACGGCGGGCACCCAGGTGCGACGGGTCACGCGGCGGGTGGCGAACCACGCCCCCAGCGCCGAGAGCGGCAGGGCCACGACGTAGACGCCGACGACCGCGGTGGACGGCGACCAGGGCGTCAGGCTGCCGAGGACGGCGACGAGCGCGGCGAACGGGTCCGAGGGGCCGACGAACCCGGTGCCGATCTCGCGCCAGCCGTAGCCGACCGACGACCACAGCTGACCCACCGAGGTGCTGAGCGGCAACAGCCCGCCACCCGTCACGGCCGGGTTGCCGAGCAGCGGCAGGAACGCGACCACGCCGACGACGGACGCGACCAGCACGACCCAGAGACCGCCCGAGTGGACGAAGCTGGCCCGCGGATCGGGCGCGTCCTCGACGACGGCGACCTGGGCGTCACGTTCGGTGACGCGGCGTTCTCGCAGTAGCGCGCGCGACGCCCGCAGGGGCTCGACCGAACTCCACCCGACGCTCTTGGTCCGGGCGAGGGCCCGGCGGGCGGACCGCACGTGCGAGCCGCCGAAGGCCGCCTGGAACGCGGTGGCGAACTCGCCCACCACCGCTCCGGGGTTCTTGGTGAGGAGGTGCCAGACGCTCCGGACGACCGCCAACGGCACGAGGCTCAGCCAGTGCAGCGGCAACAGGACGGCCGCCGAGTAGACGAGGCGCCGGTGCAGTTGCGCCGCACGGCGGAGGCGCGCTCGACGGGCGTGACCGACGGGTCCGTGGCCGAACTCCTCCGGCGGTCCGGCGCTGTCGACCTTCGCATCGGGCACGAGCACCACACGGTGACCGGCGAGACGGGCGCGGATCGAGAAGTCGAGCGCCGCGTCCACGTGCGGCAGCGCGGGATCGAAGCCGCCCAGCGCGGTCCAGACGGTGCGACGGACGAGCATGCCGCCCGCGGCGACGCCGAGCACGTCGTCGGTGACGTCGTGCTGGCCCTGGTCGAGCTCGTTCTCGACGCGGGCGAGCGAGGCGCCGTACCGGGTGACGGTCTCGCCGAACTCGGCGATGACGCCGGGCTGGCCCCACCGCATCAGCTTGGGCCCCGCGACCGCGACGGACGGCGACACCTCGACGGTCGTCATGAGGTGCTCGAGCGCCTCGGGCGCGGGCGCGTTGTCGTGGCCGAGCAGCCAGACCCATTCGTCGGGGTCGCCGTCGCCGGGGTCGGAGAGCCGCACGCCGTGCGCGGCGGCGGCACCGAAGGTCTTCGCGTCGGGCAGCGAGGCCAGCTGGGCGGCACCACTGAGCGACAGTCGGCCCGCGGCCGAGTCCTTGCCGCCGGTGTCGACCACCACCAATGCCTCGGGGGGCCGCGTCTGACGCGACAGCCCGTCGAGGGTTCGGTCGAGGTAGGTCGCTCCACCAGGGGCGACGAGGATCGCTGTGACTCTCGGCTGCATGACTCGTGCAGCCTAGGTCGCACCGACGCGGGCACCGACTCGGCGCGCCGACGCGACGAGCGAGACGTGGCGACCCGCGCCTCCTGGTCCCTCGACCTCGGCCCAGGACGACGGAACGGCACCGACCCGGAGGGGTCGATGCCGTCGGAAGCCGAGGAGGCGCGGGTCAGGCCCGCTTGCGGAGCTTGCGTCGCTCGCGCTCGGACAGCCCGCCCCAGATGCCGAAGCGCTCGTCGTTCTGCAGTGCGTACTCGAGGCACTGGGCCCGGACGTCGCAGGAGGCACAGATCTTCTTGGCGTCCCGCGTGGAGCCGCCCTTCTCGGGGAAGAAGGCCTCGGGGTCGGTCTGGGCGCAGAGCGAGTCCGCCTGCCAGGCCAGCTGGTTCTCGTCGTCGGCGACGGTGGTGCGCGACGCCGACGATCCGACGCCGGGGACACCCAGCTGGATCGGGTCGACGTGCCAGTCGTCCGGGACGCCGGCGCGGTTCTCGTGGATGCCCACAGCGCATCTCCCCTCGTGTCGATCGCCCGTGAATGTACGCGACAAGGTAATTACACCGGTGTCATTACCCATCCGTCAAGTCGAGGGCCAATAAACCCTCCACCCCCCGATCAGGGGCAAGGGAGCCCCGGCGTGTCGGGGGACGTTTCGACCGGAACGGGTGACCTTGGCCGCGGAGTCGTCCGTCAGCCGCGAGGCGCGGCCTGCCAGGCGCTCGTGACCATCTCGAGGAGCGTGTGCCGCATCTCCCAGTCGAGGTCGCGCGCCGCCAGGCTGCCGTCCGCGACGATGCGGTCGGGGTCGCCGGGGCGACGCGGAGCGATCTCGGGCGTGAAGTCGATGCCGGTCCCCTCGCGCATCGCGGCCATGATCTCGGCGACCGAGACGCCCCCGCCCGAACCGAGGTTGTAGGCGGGCTCGACCGGCTCGCCCGCGTCCAGTCGGCGGGCCGCGGCGACGTGGGAGACCGCCAGGTCGGCGACGTGGACGTAGTCGCGGACGCAGGTGCCGTCGGGGGTGTCGTAGTCGTCGCCGTTGATGCGCGGGACGCGTCCCTCGACGAGGGCCGCGAAGACGAGCGGGAAGAGGTTGTGCGGGCTGGCGTCCCAGAGGTCGGGTCGGCCCGAGCCCACGACGTTGAAGTAACGCAGGCTCGTGTGGCGCAGACCCTCGGCCACGGCCTGGTCGCGCAGCAGCCACTCGCCGATCAGCTTGCTCTCGCCGTACGGGGACGCGGGCGCCTTGGGGGTGTCCTCGGTCACGAGTTCGGTCGGCGGGGTGCCGTAGACGGCCGCGCTCGACGAGAACACGATCCGGTCGACGCCCCGGCTCGACATGGCCTCGAGGAGGCGGGCGGTCCCCGTGACGTTCTGGTCGTAGGTGTGCAGCGGACGCTGGACCGAGACCCCGGCGTACTTGTACCCCGCGACGTGGACCACGCCCGTGACGCCGTGCCGGTCGATGGTCTGCTCGATCAACTCGCGGTCGAGGATCGAGCCCCGGACGAACGGCACGTCGGCGGGCACGAACCCCTCGAGGCCCGACGAGAGGTCGTCGAGCACCACCGCGTCGATGCCCGCCCCCGTGAACTCGCGGACGACGTGAGAACCGATGTACCCGGCACCGCCGGTGACCAACCATGACATGGGGCCAACCTACCGGGTGCCCGGCGGGTCGTGGCGGGTGGTGGCGGGCCCGGCACGTGGCGCGCGGCGGCGGTCGACGGCCCCGCCCCCGACTCAGGCCGGCGTGGCCACGTACGCGGTGCCGTCGCCGGTCATCGCGAGCCGGACCTCGTCGGGCGTGACGAACGCGGACTCACCCCGGCCGAGCCGGATGGTGCCGTCCTGCCCCTTGACGTGGACCTCGCCCTCGGTGACCAGGACGATGCTCGGACCGCCGATCTCGACGACGGCCCCCGGCCCCGAGGCGTCGACCCTCAGCAGGGCGAAGGCCGTGCCGTCGGGCGCGAAGCGCTCGACCCCGCGGGCGACCGCGGTGGGCTCGAGGCGGGGCACGGGCAGCGGTTCGAAGTCGAGGACCCTCAGCAGTTCGGGGACGTCGACGTGCTTGGGAGTCAGCCCGCCGCGCAGCACGTTGTCGGAGGGGGCCATGAGCTCGACGCCGAAGCCACCCAGGTAGGCGTGCACGTTGCCGGCGGGCAGGAACAGGGCCTCGCCGGCCCGCAGCGTCACCCGGTTGAGCAGCAGCGAGAGGACGACGCCGGGGTCGCCCGGGTAGCGCTCGGCCAGGTCGACGACCGTCGCGACGCTCGCTCCCTCGGCCCGGTGGGCGGCGGCGAGCTCGCTGACCGCGGCGATGGTCGCGGCCGAGTCGTCGTCGGCCTGGAAGAGGAACGCGAGGGTCGACCGAAGGGACTCGCCCAGGTGCCGACGGAGCCGGTCGAGGCGCCCCGAGCCGTCGTCGAGGAGGTCGACGTCGGCCAGGGTCTCGGCCGGCTCGCGGAACCCGCAGAGAGCGTCGAAGGTGTCGCTCAGGGCCACGATGATCTCGGGCTTGGCCGAGGAGTCCTTGTAGTTGCGCTCGGGGGCGTCGAGCGGGATGCCGGCGGCTTCTTCGCGAGCGAACCCCTCGCGGGCCTGCTCGGGGGTCGGGTGCGCCTGGATCGACAGAGGCCCGTCGGCCGCGAGCAGCTTGAGCAGGAACGGCAGGTGGTCCCGGTCGCGCCCGAGGGCCCGGGCCGGCTCGGCGGCGAACCAGTCGGCGAGGGTGTCGGCACCGCCCACCACCGCCGGGGCCACGACGACGCTCGGCGAGCCAGGGTGCGCGCCGAGCCAGAGCTCGGCCTCGGGGCGCCCGCTCGCTCGACGACCGAGCAGGTCGGCGATGGCCGTCGTCGAACCCCAGGCGTAGTCGCGGGGCGTGTTGGTGATGGCGAGGAACATGGCTTTACCTGCTTGTCGAGGTCGTGCTTGGTCGCCCCCTACAAAGCCGTGCGGTCGACGACGCCGGGGTGTTGACCAAAGCTACCAATCCCTTGGTCACGGCCGGGGCGCTGCCTAGGCTCCTGTCGTCCCGACACGAAGCAATGGAGCACGGATGTCATCAGCGACCCTCACCTCGTTCACCTCTCTCGTCAGCGACTTCTACGGCTACGAAGACCTGCTCTCCGACCGCGAGAAGGGTGTGCTGGCCGATCTGCGCCGCTACCTCGAGACCGAGGTCAAGCCCGGCGTGAACCGCCACTGGGCGGACGCGACCTTCCCGCACGAGATCGTCAAGGGCCTCGCCGGCCTCGGCCTGTTCGGCATGCCGTGGGAAGAGACGCGCCCCTTCGAGAACTCCGCCGTCTTCCGCGGCTGGGTCGCACTCGAGCTCGCCCGCGTCGATGCGTCCGTCGCGACCTTCGTCGGCGTGCAGAACGGCCTGGCGATGGGGTCGATCGGCGTCGGGGGTTCGCCCGAGCAGCGCGCCGAGTGGCTTCCCCGCATGGCGAGCGGCGACCTGGTGGGTGCCTTCGGCCTGACCGAGCCGTTGTCGGGGTCCGACTCGGCCCAAGGACTCCGCACGATCGCGACCCGTGACGGCGACGACTGGGTGCTGAACGGCTCCAAGCGGTGGATCGGCAACGCCACGTTCAGCGACATCACGATCATCTGGGCCAAGAGCGCCGAGGACGGCCAGGTCAAGGGGTTCATCGTCCCGACCGACACCCCGGGCTACACGGCGACCAAGATCGAGGACAAACAGAGCCTCCGCATCGTCCAGAACGCCGACATCACCCTCGAGGACGTCCGCGTGCCCGAGCGCAACCGGCTCCAGCAGGCCGATTCCTTCCGCAGCACGGCGGCCGTGCTCCGCCTGACCCGGGCCGAGGTCGCCTGGGCGGCCGTGGGCAACTCGATCGGCGCCTACGAGGCGGCCCTGGCGTACGCCAACGAGCGCGTGCAGTTCGGCAAGCCCATCGCCAAGCACCAGCTGATCCAGGACCTCCTGGTGAAGTGCATCGGCAACATCACCGCGTCGATCGGCATGGTTGTGCGGTGCTCCCAGATGCTCGACGAGGGCACCCAGCGCGACGAGCACGCCTCGCTCGCCAAGGCGTTCACCACGGCCCGCATGCGTGAGACGGTCGGATACGCCCGCGAGGTCATGGGCGGCAACGGCATCGTCCTCGACTACGACGTGGCCCGGTTCTTCGCCGACGCCGAGGCGCTCTACAGCTACGAGGGCACCCGCGAGATGAACACCCTCATCGTGGGCCGCAGCATCACGGGCCAGGCAGCCTTCGTCTGATCCGACGGGCGGGGTGGCCCCTGGTCGCCCCGCCGCGCCTCCCCCGTCGTCTAGCCTGGTGCCCATGACCTCGACGCTGCCCGCGCGGCCCGCCCGAGTGGCGCCCGCGCGCGGAGCCACGACGTTCGCGACACTCGCGTTCCTCGTGCTCTTCGGCGGCGACGTCCTGCGCAACGGCACCGGCTGGTGGGGCTGGGGGGCGGCCTGCGTCGCGATGGTGGTCGCCGCCGTCGTCCTCGTCGTGCGGCACCCGCCCCGGGTGCGGACCCTCCCGCGCCTCCTCGTGCTCTTCCTGGCGTTAGCCGTCGCCTCCATCGCCTGGTCGCAGTACCCGGCCGGCTCGGCGATCGGCATCGTCCTCACGCTGATGACGAGCGTGGGCGCCTTGGCGGTCACCGTCGTCGCTCCGTGGCCGGCCATCGTGACGGCCCTCGGACGAGCGTTGCGCATCCACGTCGTGGCCTCGCTGCTGTTCGAGGTCGTCGTCGGGCTGTTCGTGCGACAGCCGGTGTGCCCGGTCTACCTCGACTGCACCGGGCAGCCCGCGGCGTGGTTCTGGTCGCGCGACGTGCTCTTCGAGGGCGGTCGCATCCAGGGGCTGCAGGGCAACAGCAACATCCTGGCGATCATCGCCTTGCTCGCCCTGATCGTCACGGCCGTCGAGGCCGCGAACCGGTCGATCTCCCGCGGTTCGGCGGTCGTCGGGCTCGCCGCCTCGCTGCTGGCACTCGTCCTGACCCGGTCGGCGACGGTCGCGGTGGTCGCGGTCGCCGTCGGCCTCGTGCTGCTGCTGGTGCTGGCGACCCGCCGCCGCGAGCCCGGTCGCCGTGCCCCCGTCCTCGGCGCGGCGGCGATCGTCGTCGTGGCGGCCGTCGCCGGCGCCGTCCTCGCCCGAGGCCCCCTGCTCGGGCTGCTCGGCAAGAGCGGCGACCTGACGGGCCGCACCGACATCTGGTCGGCCGTCTACGACCTGGGTGTCCAGCACCCCGTCGTGGGCTGGGGCTGGGTCAGTTACTGGTTCCCCTTCGTCGAACCCTTCACCGACCTCGCCGAGCGCAACGGCGTCGTGTACCTGCAGGCGCACGACGCGTACCTCGACGTCTGGTTCCAGCTGGGGTGGGTCGGCCTGATCCTCTTCGGCCTGACCATCGTCGGGGTCGTGCTGCGGTCCTGGTGGTGGGCCGTCGACCGCCGGATGCTGGCCCGCGAGGTCGCGGCCCCGTGGTCGGCCCTCGACCTGCTGCCGCTGCTGCTCGTGACGGCCCTGCTCGTCCACGGGTTGACGGAGTCCCGCTTGATCGTCGAGTGGGGGTGGGCCACGTTCGTGATCGTCGTGCTCGTCACCCGACGCGACCCCTTCGGCTGGACGGGCCACGACCGGTGACCTTCGGCCACGACCACGGGTTCGACCGCGACCGGGACCCCCTGCGCCGGTACCTCTCGGCCTGGATCGGCTTCTCGGCCGGCGGGCACTTCTCGCAGGCGCTGTCGGTCGCGATCGTCCTCTACGCGTTCTCGACGCAGTCCGTGCGCGCCCTGATGGGGTGGCCCGGGTCGCTCGCCGTCCTGGGCACGCTCGTGGTGTTGGCGGCGCTCTCGCTCGTCGGCGGTCGGCACCACATCGAATGGCACGGCATCCTGCCCGTGTCCCTCATGGCCCTCTTCGGGTTCATGGGCCTCAGCGTCTTCTGGAGCGAGTACACCTGGGTGACGATCGGCGGGGTGGCCTACGCCGTCGGATTCGGCGCGCTCGGGCTCTACCTGGCGCTCGGACGCGACCTCGTGCAGGTCGTGAGGGCGTTCGGCGACGCCCTGCGCATCCTGCTCGTGATCTCGTTGTCGCTCGAGGTGCTGAGCGGACTGCTGATCGACCAGCCGATCGCGTTCCTGGGCATCCAGGGCAACCTCGCCGCGGGCGGGCCCATCCAGGGCATCTCGGGCACCCGCAACTACCTGGGGTTCCTGGCGACGCTCGCGGTGATCACCTTCGCCGTCGAGTTCCTCACCCGATCCGTTCCCCGACGACAGGCCGTGGCCTCGGGCGTGCTCGCCCTCACGGCGCTCGGCTTCGCCCGCTCCCCCGCGACGGCGATCGCGGTCATCGTCCTGATCGTGGCGGGCGTGGCGCTCGACGCGCTGCGGCGCGCCCCCGAGTCGAGACGGTCGCTCATGCAATCGGTCTTCGCGGTGATCGTGGTGCTGGGGGGCGCGCTGGCCTACGCGGGCCGCTCGCGCCTCCTCGATGCCGTCGACGCGACCAGCGACCTGTCGGTGCGGTCGCTGCTCTGGGCTCGCATCCGCGAACTGGCCGCGGTGCACGACATCGTCGGCTGGGGCTTCGTCGGACAGTGGCCGACCGGCATCTTCCCCTACTCGACGATCATCGCCCCGAGCGGCCGACCGCACGAGACGGGCCTGAACGCGTTCTTCGACATCTGGTTGCAGCTGGGCCTCGTCGGGGGCCTGCTGCTCGTCGTGGCCGGCACCCTCGCGTTCGTGCGCAGCTGGATCACGGCGTCGGGCCACCCGATCGTGGCCTACGTCTGGCCGGCGCTCGTGCTCGTGCTGATCGGGGTGACGGCCGTCGCCGAGAGCTTCGTGCTCTTCGAAGGAACCCTGATGACCTTCGTCACCATCGCGACCATCGCGGCCCGCAAGCGGTCGTGGCGGTCACGCCTGCCGCAGGCGACCGGCCGGTAGGAGGCGCGGGTCGGGTCGCGCACCCGTGGCCGATCCCGAGCTGCGCCCGCCGCCCTCTGCCCGACGTCAGTCCTCGACGACCCAGCGAGGCCCGGGGCGCTTGCCCAGCAGGGTCTGCAGGCGTCGCCGGACACCCCACTTCGTCACCCGGAGCATGGCCTCGACGACGATGGCCTGGCTCATCTTGGACTCGCCGAGCTCGCGTTCGCGGAACTCGATGGGCACCTCGACGACCCGGCCGCCGCCGTCGAGGACGCGGAGCGTCATGTCGACCTGGAAGCAGTAACCCTTCGAGTCGATGCCCGTGAGGTCCATCGCCTGGAGGGCCTGGCGGGTGTAGGCGCGGAACCCTGCCGTGACGTCCTTGAGCTGGAGGCCGAGGGCGAGACGGGCGTAGAGGTTGCCGCCGCGGCTGAGGACCTGGCGGGAGACCGGCCAGTTGACGACCGAGCCACCCGGGACCCACCGCGAGCCGATCGCGAGGCTCGGGGCGGACGCACCGGCCGCGCTGACGAGCGAGATCATCTCGGGCAGCTTCTCGGGCGGGTGCGAGCCGTCGGCGTCCATCTCGATGACGACGTCGTAATCACGCTCGAGGCCCCAGCCGAAACCCATGACGTAGGCGGAGCCGAGCCCGAGCTTGCCGGTGCGGTGTGCCACGTGGATGCGCTCGTCGTCCGCTGCCATCGTCTCGGCGAGCTCACCGGTGCCGTCGGGGCTGCCGTCGTCGACCACGAGGACGTGGACCTCGGGGACCGCGGCGAAGAGTCGCCCCAGGATGATCGGGAGGTTCTCGACCTCGTCGTAGGTGGGGAGGACGACGAGGGCGCCGGCGCCGGTGTGGGCGGAGGTGGTCATGCGATGCTTCCGGTTGCGGGGAGCCGGTGACGCGTGGGCGTTCCGGTCGGCTGGGCCGTGGACGGCACGCCGATGACGACTCTAGACCGAGGGTCCGACCCGGCCCACACGGGTCGCGTGTTCAGGGAACCTCGTCGACGACCTCGCACGACAGGAGGGCACCCCAGCCCGCCGGAGCCCCGGCCACGTCGGCGACCTCCGCCCCGTCGTCGCAGACGTCCTCGGCGACCCCCAACGATCCCTCCCACCGAGGTCCGTCGGCGCGCACCGTGTCCGGGCCGACGAACCAGGCCGCCGCGACGATCGCGAGAGCGACGAGGGCGGCCGCACCCGCCGCCCGAAGACGTCGTCGTGTCGAGAGGAGCAGCGCGTCGACGGCGCACAGCACGACGACGAGGAGGAACATCGACGGCACCACCGCATAGCGCGTCAGCCCGAGCTCCGACACCCGCCCGGGGTCGGCGAACCAGAACTTCGTGTCGGGACCGTGGTTCACCACGACGTCGAGGGTCCAGAGGCCGACCGACGCGACCGCCGCCACGGAGGCGAGGACCATCCGTTCGGGAGCCACCGAACCGGATGCGTCGTCGTCCGACCGGCGAACGGTCGAGCGTCCGACGGACCGGATCACGACCAGCGCCGACGCCACGAACGGAACGGCCGCGACCAGGACCACGGACCATCCGGCACCGTCGAGCAGTCCGCCCATCGTGGAGGCGGAGGGTACCCAGGTACCGAGGACGACGGACGTCAGGTAGCCCAGGACGACCTGCGGCACCGTCGAGGCGGCACCGGGGGCGTCCGCTCGCGGCGTGAGCGCTGAGACGACGACCTGGACGACGAGCGCCGCGCCGAGGACGGCCACGGGCACGAGATCCCGGCGCGTGGGAGCGGGCCGACGGCGGAGGAGCCGCGCCAGGACGACGAGCGGGACGAGGAGGACGGCCTGGATCTCGGTCAGGCCGACGAGCAGCGCCGCGACGGCGGCGAGCACGGTGGCGGTCGTGCTCCGGTACCGATGCAGCAGGAGGAACGGGGTGAGCCACAGCAGGTACCAGTGCAGGTTGGCGAGGTTGCCCGCCACCTCGAGCGGCCCGAGCGGCACGAGGACCGTCACGGCCGCGAGCGCGAGCCGGACGGCATTCGACGGCACGAGACCGCGCGAGCAGGACCAGACCCCGGCGGCGACGACGCCAGCCACCAGACAGGCGAGGACCGTGACGCCCGACGCGAGGCCACCGACGGGCAGCCACGACCACGCGAGATCGGCCACGACGCGGGGCACGAGGTGCAGGTAGCCGTCGTACGGGACGAACCAGGTCTCGAAAGGACCGCCGGCCGCTCGCTGCTGGACGAACACCCGCCCGTCCTCGGCCCAGAGGGTGTCGCGGGCCGCCGGCGGCAACCGCAGCCAGGCCACGAGGGCTGCGACGGCGGCGATCGCGACCACGCCCAGGACGCCTCCACCTCGGCGCGCAAGAAGACCGGGCCGCCCACCCGAAGCGGGCGTCGCCCCACGGGTCCCGGGGGTCGGGGTCGAGGTCGTCATGGGCCCATTGTGCCGGTCGGGGCCCGACCTGTTGGCACCATCGGACCATGTCATCGGCCCTGGCGCAGACTCTCATCGTCATGCCCGCGTACAACGAAGAGGACGTCGTCGCCGACGTGGTCACCGAGGTCTTCGACAAGCTGCCCGGCGTCACCGTCCTCGTCGTGAACGACGGCTCGCGGGACGACACGGTCGCCCGCGCGCGATCCGCGGGAGCGACCGTGCTCGACCTCCCGTTCAACCTGGGGGTCGGCGGAGCCATGCGCACCGGCTTCAAGTACGCACGGCAACACGGGTTCCGGTACGTCGTCCAGGTCGACTCCGACGGGCAGCACGACCCGGCCGGGGTGCCGCTCATCCTCGACGCCCTGGCATCCGTCGACGTGGCCATCGGTGCCCGCTTCGCCGGCGAGGGCGACTACCAGGTCACGGGCCCGCGCCGATGGGCGATGGTCGTGCTGGCGGCGGTCATCGGTCGCATCGCGCGGACGAAGCTGACCGACACGACCTCCGGGTTCCGCGGCGCCGGGCCCCGGGCGATCGAGATCTTCGCCCGGCACTATCCCGCCGAGTACCTGGGTGACACCGTCGAGTCCCTCGTGCTGGCGGCACGGGCCGGTTGCTCCATCACCCAGGTGCCCGTCTCGATGCGCCCCCGGGCCGGCGGCACCCCGTCCCACAACCCCGTGAAGGCCGCCGTCTACCTCGGACGGGCCGGTCTCGCCCTGATCATCGCCCTGTGGCGGCCTCCGCTCGCCCTCAGCGTGGAGGCCCCGACCCCATGAGCGTCACCACCTACGTCTTCGGCATCGTGTCGGCCGTGCTCGTGCTCTACGTCGTCTTCGAGATGCTCCGTCGTCGACGCGTGCGCGAACGCCACGCCCTGTGGTGGATCTTCGCCGGCGTGCTCGCGCTCGTCGTGGCCGTCTTCCCGGGCATCCTGACCGGGGCCGCTGCAGCCCTCGGCATCACCGCCCCGACCAACCTCGGTTTCTTCCTCAGCACGATCATCCTGTTCCTGGTCTCGGTGCAGCACAGCGCCGAACTCACGGTGCTCGAAGACAAGACCCGCACCCTGGCCGAGGACGTGGCCCTGCACGACGAACGTCTCCGGCGCCTCGAACGCTCCGTCCACCGGGCGGATCAGGCCTGATGGGTCTTCCCCGCGTGACCGTGGTCACCCTCGCCTACGGCGACGAGCCGGTCCTGCACGACTCCGTGTCGTCGGTCCTCGCCTCCACGGGCGTCGACGTCGACGTCGTGTTGGTCGACAACGGGTGCACCAGCGATGCGGTCTCGACGCTGCCCGCCGACCCGCGCCTCCGGGTCGTCACGCCCTCGGAGAACCTCGGGTTCGCCGGTGGGGTGAACTTCGGGGCACGACTGGCCGAGGGCGAATTCCTCTCGCTCGTCAACAGCGACGCCGAGGTGCGGCCCGACACCCTGGCCAAGCTGGTCGCCGTCGCGTCCCGACCCGAGGTCGGCATCGCGAGCGGAAGCATCCGCCTGGCCTCCGACCCCGAGGTGATGAACTCCGCCGGCAACCCCGTCCACGTCGTGGGGCTCAGCTGGGCGGGCGGGCTCGACGAACCCGCCGCGCACCACGCCGAGGAGGCGCAGGTCGCGTCCGCATCGGGTGCCGGCCTGGTCCTCTCCCGCGACCTCTGGCTGCGCCTCCGCGGGTTCGCCGACGAGTACTTCGCCTACCACGAGGACGTCGACCTGAGCTGGCGGACCTGGCAGCAGGGGCTGCAGGTCGTCTACGTGCCCGACGCCGTCGTTCTGCACCACTACGAGTTCAGCCGGAACGCGCTCAAGATGTACCTGCTCGAGAAGAACCGTCAGATCTTTCTGCGGACGGCCTACGGCCCTCGACTCCGAGCGCTGACGTGGCTGCCCGCCACGGCACTCGACGTCGCCATGCGCGTGGTCGCTCGCGCGCAGGGGTGGTCGGACGAGAACGCGCGGGCCCACCGTTGGATCAAGGACAACTCGTCGTGGTTGCGGGAGCGACGCACGTGGGTGCAACAGGTGCGGACCACGTCCGATCGCGACCTCGTGCCGCTGCTCACGGCGACGCTGGATCAGCAGGTGTTCCCGCTGCCCCGCGGCGCAGGCGTGCTCCAGACCGCGATGCGCACCTACTGGGCCGTCGCGCGCCGACTCGTCTGACGTCGGACGTCGGCTCGACGCATTCGGCCGTCCCCGGACGTCAGCTGCCGAGCAGCGATGCGACGAAGATCGGTGCGGCGACGACGGTCAAGACGACGCCGACGCGCCTGTTCCGACTGAGCAGGATTCCCGCGCAGAGCAGGAAGGCGGGCAGCATGGAGATGCCGTACCGCACCGGGAGGGTGAAGTAGAACCCGCTGACCGCCATCACGCCGACGGCGAGGAGCGGCCCGGCGATGAGCGCCATGACGAGTGCCGCCCACGAGACGAAGCGTTCGGGGCTACCGGGACGCGCGGTGACGACGAGCCCCACCACCCCGGCGATGGAAAGCCACGACACGGCGGTCGCGGCGACGACGAGGGCGATGGAGTTCGCCACCCCGGTGGGGTCCTGGGACGTGCCGCCCAGGAACTTGAGACTCTCTTGGATGGCCGACTTGATCGAGAAAGTCTGGGAGACGCCCTGGTCCGGTGACGGTCCGCTCGAGGCGGTCGCCCGGATGACGACCCAGACGGCCTGTCCCGCCACCGACGCGACGACGGCCACGACGGCGGCGATGGTGGATCGGCTGAGCGACCCCGCCACGAACCAGGGGCGACCACCCGGCGACTCCGAGGCGTCGCGGCGAGCCCGGGCGAGGGACCACACCAGCAGTGCCAGCGCGGTCAGACCGACGGCCGCCACGTTCTGCACCTTGAACAAGACACCGGCGACCGCGATCACGACGAAAGCGACGTGCCCGGAACGGCCGGTCATGATGCGGAGCGCCGTGTAGAGCAGCCCCGCCCCGACCGCGAGCGAGGGCGCGTCGGTGCTGAGGTAGGTCGAGGACCAATAGGCCGCAGGTGTCGCGATCAGGAGGGCCCCGATCCCCACGGCGACCCAACGACCCACCGACAGCAGCCGCATGGACGCGTAGAGCAGCACCATGCCGAGCGCCAGCCAGAGTCCGCCCACCAGGGTCGCGGCGTCGAGGAGGCCCACCCCGAACCAGGTCAGCGGTTGCGCGGCGACCCAGGTGGTCGCGAAGTAGAGCGGTGTGTAGATGTCGGCACTCGTGACGCCCTCCATCGGGAAGGCGTCGTCGGCCTCATCTCCGGCCTCGACCTCGGAACACAAGGCCGGGTTGGGATCGAGCGCCAGGCGGACGCCGTTGCAGGCGATGGCCTCGCGCGCGAACTCCCCGGTCTCTTCCCCCTGGGTGACGATGAGTTGAGTCGGCACCTTGCCCAGGTAGTCGACGTACACCCACTCGTCGATCGGCGACATGGCCGTGTTCTGGGGAGCGTGGACCAGCACCATCACGAAGGACAGCAACACGAGCACGACCGGGCCGACGAGACGGGTGAGACGGGACCGGACGGAATGCGGCGGGAGGGGGTCGACAGTGCCCCGTCGGAAGGTGGCGTCGGGATCGGCGCTGATGTCTGACACGGGGTTCCTACTCGTCGTTAACGGGATCGCTCGCATGCCCCGGCGTCGTGGGAGCAGACTCGACCACGGGGCCACCCCGGCCGCGGCCCGGGACTCGGAGGTTCAGGACGACCATCGCGACGAGATTGACCGACGACCCTACGAGGAAGCCCAAACTACCAGCCTGGACGCCGAGGGACGGGCCGGACACGACGATGACCGCCAGACCTCCGACGAAACCCGAGATGGACGCGAGAGCCACCTGGCGCGACCGGCCGGCGGCCAGAAGGAGCGCCGCGGGCACCAAGGCGATGGTGAAGACGAACACTCCGAGCATCAGGAACTGCAGCAGGGGCACCGCCTCGACGCCGACGGCCGGATAGAACAGCGGCAGATAGATCGGGGCCAGGGCGGCGACGACGCCGAACCCGAGAGCCATGACGCCTGCCAGCCCGATCACGAGCCCTGCCGTCCGGCGGTCCCGGAGGGAGGCACCGTCGCTGCGATGGGCGAAGGCCGGGATGACGATCTGGCTGATGGCCTGACCCAGCATCGACGCCGGCGTGGCGAGGGTGAAGGCCGCGGCGTAGACCCCCGCCTGGACGCCGGGGCCGTAGTACTGGGCTGCGAGCATGGCCAGTTGCAGCAGACCGTTCGTGGTCAGACCGGCCAGGACGTTCCACGCCGCGAACGACAGCACGCCGTCGACACCGCCCGTCGCCGGCTGACCGGGTCCGGACCGAGGCCAGTTCACGACGGCGAAGACCGTGTACGCGACCGAGAGGGGCACGAGAGCCCACGCCGGGTCTCCGACCACGGCGACGACCGCCACCAACCCCAAGCTGAGCGCCGCCGTGAGACCGTCCCAGAGCGCGACGCGAGCGGCACGGTGACGACCGAGTTGGACCCCTCGGGTGTACGCGTAGACGCCGTACCCGGCCACGAGCCAGGCCGCCGACAGGGCGACCCCCAACCCGTTGCCGAGCACGAGCGCCATCGGGACGGCCGCCAGAGCCAGGGCTGCCGTCGAGGCAGCCATCGAGCGATCCAACAACCGGGCGAGCGGCCTGGTCCCGGCCTTCTCGTGGGCCGCGACGGCGAAGAACCGCGAGGCCGCGGTACCGGCTGCCGTCGGCCACAGGAGGGCGGCGAAGATCGAGAGCGAGAGCAGGGCACTCGCGTGCCCGAGAGCCTCAGTGCCGAACACCCGGCCGAGCACGACGGTGTACGCCAGGCGCGAGACGCCCTGGACGACGATGCCCGCCGTCGACAAGACCGCCGACGAGGCCAGTGCGCTCGACCGGGCGGACGTCGTCAGCGGTTCTCCCACCGGGTGCGCACCTTCGACACGACTCCCCCGACGCCCTCCACTCGGTAGTAGTGGTAGACCCGTCCCAGATCGTGACGGAGGCCGTACTGCTTGCGTCGGTTGCGGACCTGCACCTTCGCATGGGTCAGGGCGGTGTGGTCGGGTTCGCCGGAGCCGCCCTTCTTGTCGGCCGCGCGCACGGGCTCGCGGACGAACTCGACCAGGGGCGCGAGGACGTTCTCCCAGGTGAACCCCTCGCGTACACGCTTGACGTTCGCCACGTGGCGGCGTCGGGCCGAGTCGTCGAAGAGGACCGACTCGAGGGCGTTCGCCAGTCCGTCGACGTCGCGTTCGCTGACGACCATGCCGAGGTCTTCCTTGGCGACGAGCTCGGCGAACGAGTCGCCGTCGGTCGTCACGATCGGCAGCTCGGCCCAGAGGTAGTCGAGGATGCGGGTGCGGAACGAGAACGTGGTCTCGAGATGCTCGTAGTGCGTCGAGACGCCTGCGTCCGCCTCGCGCAGGTAGGCCCCCCGATCGTCGTAGGGAATCCAGGACTCGTTGAAGAACACGTGGACCCCGGTGAGTCCGAGCTCGTCGGCCACGGCACGGACCTTCGCGACGATGTCCATCTCGGGTACGTCGGGGTTCGGGTGCTGCACGCCCATGAAGAAGAGCTTGACCTCGGGACGGCGCCCGGCCAGCTCACCGATGGCCCGCACCAGCGTGATCGGGTCGAACCAGTCGTAGATGCCCCCGCCCCAGACGACGAGCTTGTCGTCGACACCGATCCCGGGAAGGACCCCCTTGACCACGGCGCGGTCGTGGCGCGGAGGGGTCGACGACAGCCCGAACGGCACGACACCGATGAGGCTGCGCAACTCGGGGTCGCGCGAGTAGGTGCGGGCGTTGACCCGGCCCGATCCCGCGAGCTGACCGAGCCAGAAGAGGCGCTGACGCTCGGAGGCGCAGATGAAGTAGTCGCCGAGCTCGAGTTGGTGGTTCAGGGTGTCGGCGGCGTCGAGGATCTGACGGTCCCACGCCTCGACGTCGGTGCTCCGACCCTGCTCGAGCTGTTCGAGGTGGAGCGGATCGTAGACGTCGACGACCAGCACCTTCCGGGTCGACTCGAGCACGGGGAACAGCCGCAGGGCGTGCCCCTGGACGATGATCACGTCGGCCCAGGCCTCGTGCTCGACCATCTGCCTGGGGTGACGGTGGGGAACCGTCACGACCTCGAAGCTGTCGTCGATCGACGTCGAACGAGTCATGCTGACCACGCGGACGTCGTGTTCGAGTGCGAGCTCGCGCGCCATGTTGGTGGCCCGGATGGCAGGACCCGCCATCTTCGCTCCGATGGAGTCACCTGTGACGATCAACACCCGTCGGCGCTTGACGACCTCGAGCACGTCGAGGGACGCGACGATCTTGTCGTATCCGGCCAGATAGCTCTCGATCGGGTAGGCCGGCTCGTCGCGGTTGCCGAACAGGTCGAGCAACTGCCGATCGTCCCTGACCCGCGACGCCTGGATCTCCCGTCTCGATTCGGTGAGCGACGGCAGCATCTCGACGAACTGGTCGATCCCGTAGATGCCCGCCATGCCTTTCTTGGGCACCGGTCGGGTCTCGACGGAATCGTCGCCCGGGTTGCGCAGGTCGAGCTCGGTGGAATCGAGTTCACTGCGACCGACGGCACGCCGGACCACGAGAGCCAGCGCGCCGGGCAGGGCCTTGTCGAGCTGCTCTTGCCCGAGGTTCTTGTACAGCGTGAACAGGGCGTTCCGTTCGAGCAGGTAGGTCTCGCGGAAGTCACCGAACTTGTTCATCGACGCGTGGTGTTTGTGGAACGCGACCGACCGCGGTTGGTAGCGGAACCGCCACCCGAGCAGGTTGAGACGCCATCCGAGATCGACGTCGTCGTAGAACATGAAGTAGCGGTCGTCGAACCCGCCCAGCTGGTCGAAGAGGTCCGCGCGGATGAACATGGCGGCACCCGTGCCGAAGAGGACGTCTTTCTCGACCTCCCAGGCACCCGTGTCGGGGCCACCGGCATGGGGTTTGTAGCCCATGCCGTACCACGTCATGGCCGCTTCGGTGAAGTCGACGTTGACGCCCTCCCAGTCCAGCACCTTGCTGGCGACGGCTCCGATGTCGGCGCCGGCGGCGAAGGTGTCCATCGCCGCGCGGATCCACGAGACGTCAGGCCGGGCGTCGTTGTTGAGGAACGCGACGATCTCGCCCGAAGAACGTTCGACTCCGAGGTTGCAGCCGCCGGTGAAGCCCAGGTTGCCGCCGGACTCGACGAGCGTGAAGTCGAGGGACGACGCCTTGAGGCGTGCGACGTGATCCGCCCCGGAGTCGTTGTCGACCACGATGATCTCGAGCTTGTCGGCCGGCCAGTCCTGGGCGGCGAGACCCTCGATGCTCGTGAGCGTGTCGTCGGTGCCCTTGTAGTTGACGAGGACGACGGAGACGACCCCCGGTTTGCGGTCTTTCATGGATTCCCTTCGTCGGCGCGACATCGCCCGGCGCGTGGGCGACGAGGGCGCAGACAGCGCCACGGCAGGTCGATCCTACATTCCCCGGGAGAGACGGCCTCGCCCGGCGCGGCCCGGCGAGCCTGCGCGGAACTCGCCACAGGTAGAGTGACCACCGTCGTCATCGAAGCGATCGCCTCGATGCCCCCTACCCCACCCGAGAGCATGACCGTCACGACAGAGCAGCCGACCCCGACGCCGGACATCTCCGCGCACTACCGTTCACTCACCTCGGGAGAGCGTGCCGTCGGGCCTCGCGGGACGATCATGTTCTGTGTCTCGACGGCCGATCTCTCAGAAGGCAAGGGAGACCTCTACGTGGCCGCCGGCCTCGCGTCCGCCCTCTCGGCCGAGGGGTGGGGAGTCAGCTTCTGGCCTGCCGAGCGGTGGCACGAAGAACCGCCCGTCGCGACGGACGTGGCCGTCGTGATGATCGAGTCGTTCGTCCCCGGGCTGCTCCCGCCGTCGACCGCGACCATCGCCTGGGTCCGGAACTGGACCGCGTCCTGGGCGAGACTCCCCTATCTCACCGAGTTCGACGGAGTGTGGGCCTCTTCCGGTCTCGCGTCAGAACACCTCGAGGCACGTTTCGGGCGCCCCGTCCCGGTCGTACCGATCGGAGTCGACGACGCACTCTTCGTCGATCCGGGAGTCGAACGCGACTTGCCGATCGTGACCACCGCCAACTTCTGGGGCGTCGAGCGGCGCCTCCGTGCCGTGCTCGACGATCTGAGCGACACACACCCCGTCGTGTGGTTCGGAGCGAACGGCGCGCATCTCGAACGATCTCCGCGCATCGACCACAGAGACCGTGTGGACTTCTTCGACCTGCCGGGGGTGTACGGCCGCAGCCAGCTGGTCGTCGACGACGTGATCGATCCTGCTGCCGAGTTCGGCAGCCAGAACAGCCGCATCTTCGAGGCACTGTCGACCGGAACGCCCGTGACGACCAACACGAGTGCCGGCCTCGCCGAACTCGGGCTCGCACACCTCCCTGTGTTCGACGACGCGGATTCCCTCCGGCAGATCGTCGAACGGTTCATCGACCCGTCGCCAGAGCAGGGGCACGAAGTCGCCGAGTGGACACGTCTGGTCCGCGACCGTCACTCCTATGCCGCACGCGCCCGATCCGTCGCTCCTCTCCTCGACGAGGCCATCGCCGGTGCCCGTGGCCGATCCTCGCGTTCCGAGATGCTCCGCTGGATCACGGTGAAGCAAGAGGAGCTCCGACACGCCTCGCGCGAACGCGACGGGCACCTGATCACGGTGCGACGCCTCGAACGAGAGGCCGAGGCCTTGGCCGACACGATCGGCGCCCTGCAGGGCAGGCTGGCCGAGACGGTCGGCCCCCTCGAGGAACTGCGCGAACTCAAGGGCAGCCGGGCCTACACGCTGCTCGAGCGATACCGCTCCGTCGCCTCCCGGGCACGCGGCCGCTGAGCCTTTCGCACCAGCCCCGTCCCGTCATCTGACGGTGACGGTCGCGCAGGCAGCCCGATTCTCGCCCGGGCCGACGTTGATGGCGAAGGCGCACAACTCGTGGGTGCCCGCGCGCAGCCCGGGAACCGACACGTCGAACTGGTGGTTGGCGCCGTACGGAGGGTAAGTCGTGGCGAGTGAAGGCTTCGCCACGTCGGCCGTGACCTTCGTCGTCAGGATGCCGTCGACGTAGACGTGCACACGCAAGGCCTCGACGGAGTCGGGGTCGATCGTCCACCCTCGGAGGCGCGCCGTTCCCACCGCAGGAGACGATGCCTCGTCGAGGAGGATGGCCGGGGCACCGCTCACGGCCCGAACGGACGAGCACGCGACCGTGTTGGCGCCGACGCCCACGTTGATCGCGTAGAAGCAGATCTGGTGGGTGCCCGGACCGACGCCCGCGAGAGTGGTCGAGAAAGCATGACCCGCTCCGTATCCGGGGAAGGCGGTCGCGAGGGATTCCTTGGAGACGTCGGCCGAGAACTTCGTGTTGAGCACTCCGTCGACGTAGACGTGGACGCGGACGGGATCGACCGTGTCGGGATCGACGGACCAGCCCCGGACGAGCACCTGGCCGAGATCGGTGGCCCGAACCTCGTCCAGGTACAACGCGGGCGGACCCTGCGGTCCGACCACGTTCACGCAGCCACCCGCGTTCTCACCGGGGCCCTGGTTGATGGCGTAGACGCAGACTTGGCGAGTACCGCTGGCGACACCCGTGAGGCTCGCGGTGAAGGCGTGCCGAGCACCGTAGCCGGGGAACGCCGTCGCGAGCGAAGCCTTCTCGACGTCGGCCGTCAGCTTCGTCGTGAGGACTCCGTCGAGGTAGACGTGAACGCGGACCGGATCGACGGTGTCGGGGTCGAGGGCCCAGCCCCGCAATGTGACGACCCCCGGCGAAGTCGATGACGCCTGGTCGAGGTAGATCTGCGGTGAGCCCGACGGTATCTGGACGGTCGAACAGCCGAGGCGGGTGTCCTGACCCGAGCCGACGTTCGTGATGGTGGTGCAGACGCTGTGCGCACCCGGAGCGACGCCCGTGGCCGTGAGGGTGAAGGCGTGTCTGCTGCCCCACCCCGGGTAGACCGCGGGAAGGCTCGGCTTGTCGACATCGGCCCGAGCGGTAGCGACCTCACGGCCGTCGACGCTCAGACGGACCGTGACGGGGTCGACGACGTCGGGGTCGATGGCCCACCCACGCACGGCGATGGTCGCGGGCGAGGCGGAGACCTGGTCGATGTAGCCGAACGGGGACCCGGAAGCCACGGTGAACGAGCGGCACTCGAGCAAGGTGTTGCCCCCGGCCATGACGTTGATGGCGATCGCACAGATGCTGTGGGCCCCGGGAGCGACGCCGGTGATGATCTTGGAGAACCCGTGGCGCGTGTTCGACGCGCCGAGGGTCGGCGCCAGATGCGGATAGTCGATGTCGGCCGTAGCGCTGGTCACCCCCTGACCGTCGATGTAGAAGTCGACGCGGATGGCCCCGGTGGTGTCGGGATCGACCGCCCAGCCGCTGATGGCGACCTGTCGGAACCCTGCGGTGGCCGCGTCGACGTAGCCGAACGGGTTCGTCCCGCCGGTCGTGGACCCGAACCAGTCGGTGTAGAGGCGGAAGAAGTTGCGGTTGCCGTACGCCGAGCAGGAGTCACCGGTGCCGTACATGTTGTTGAGGGCAGCCGCGTTCGGCGTGTACGGCGTGTAGATGTACAGCGAGGCCGTGGCCTGGTTCTGGATGTACACGGGCTTCGTGCCGCAGGAGGCGTTGGGGTGGTAGAAGATGTTGTTCGTACGGCCCGCCTGGTAGCTCCACGACGTGGGCGTCGCCGCGTAACGCTTGAACTGCAGCGCGGCGCCGTAGACCTGGTTGAAGAACCCGTAGTACTGGGCGTCGCAGGCGGCCGTGTCGGGGCACCCGAACCCGGTCGCCGAGCGGTACATGTACGCCGTGGGCGCGGAGGACGTGACGATTCCCTGCTCTTTCTCGAGCAGGACGAGCAGGACCTTGGGGCTGATGCCGCAGACCTGCGAGACGTTGTAGATGATGCGGGCGGCCGATTGCCCCGCGCCTCCGGGGTAGGTGCCGCAACGCTGGCCGCTGTCCTGGCGCGTCGTGGTGTCCATGGAGTAGTTCCTCAGACAGGTGGGACCCGAGGTCGCGCGACAGGTGGGGACCTGTTGGTTCAGGAACGACTGGATGCTGTCGAGCGACATCGATTGGGCGTCGTAGAAGTTCTTGTCGCTGATGATGTTGCCGGCGTCGAAGTCGGCGCCCGACGCGGCTTCGGCCCGATCAGGGGCTGCTGCCACGGAGAACGCCGTCAGGGCGGAGGCCGCCAACGCGAAGGCCACCAGGGGGGCCAGCCACTTCTTCATCATCAGGGCACCTCGATTTGCTGGGGATCTGAAGCGACGGACTCGTTGCCCACCACGTAGCGAATGGTCACGCTCCACGAACCCGACGACAGTTCTGAGCGGGGGACGGAGAATTGCCCGCAGTCGACACTCGACGCGGAGGCCTGCGGGGTGCTCGTTCGCTGGACGGTCACCGAGCCTCGCGTCACCACGAGTCGACAGGTGCCGTCGGGATCGAGCTGCCCGCTGACCACGCCGCCGACTTCGAGCCGCGACTCGGCGGCGTTCCACGAAGCGAACGTGACCAAGGGCGAGGCCGGATAGTCCGCGGGGTCGGGATCGACCGCCGGCTCGGTGCTCGTCGCCTGAGGGAAGGGCTGCCCCGCGATGCCGGTGGTCGGTGCGGCGCCGGGTTCATCGCCGTTCGGCGTCGGCGTCGGCGTCGACGTCACCGGGCCGGTGGACACACTCGCCGAGGCGGTGGGCCGCACCGTGGGCCCCGAGTCGTCTCCCGTGGCTGTGCAGGCGGCCAGCCCCAGGACGACGACCGCACCGAAGGCGGCGGAAGCGAGGACGGAGCCACGGCGTTGGTCGTGGGGCATTGTTGTGACCTGTCTGATCAAGAGGTTGGAATCCACCGTAACCCAGCCTCCCGTCAGGTTCGGCGATCGACTCGTCATCGTTATCTGACGAGTGCGGCCCCGGCCTCGTGAGGCCGACACTGCGAAACGGCACGGCGGTTATGCTTGCCCAGTCCATTTCCGCCGACCGGATCGCGTGATGACCTCCAATTCCCGTATCGAAGCCCTCTCCCACGAACCACTCGTGGTGATCGGGGCTCCCGCAAAGGCGTTCCGCGGCACCGGCAAGTCCCTCCGCGACATCGTGGGCCAGCGCGAAATGCTCTCGCTGCTCGTCCGCCGTGATCTCAAGGCCCGTTACAAGGACAGCGCTCTCGGATTCGTCTGGTCACTCGTCCGCCCGTTGACCCAGCTGCTCATCTACTACGTGGTACTCGGTCAGTTCCTCGGGGCGGCTCGAGGCATCCCCGACTTCGCGATCTACGTCTTCACAGGGCTGACGGCCTACACGTTGTTCAGTGAGATCGTGGCCGGGTCGACCAGCTCGATCGTCGGCAACAGCGGTCTGATCAAGAAGGTCTACATCCCACGCGAAGTGTTCCCCCTCGCCAGCGTGGGCGCCGCTCTCTTCAACTTCTGCATCCAGTTCGGCATCCTGCTGGCGGCCACCCTCGTCCTCGGCAAGTTCCCCCTCACCTCGGAGCTGGTCTACCTCGTCCCGGCCCTGCTGGTGATCGTCGTGTACGGCACCGCACTCGGACTGGTCCTCTCCGCGCTCAACGTGTACCTCCGCGACGTGCAGTACCTCATCGACGTGGGGCTCATGGTCCTCTTGTGGGCCTCACCCATCGTCTACGCCTGGTCGCAGGCCAAGTCCGTCCTCGGTGACGGGTTGCTGTTGCAGCTCTACACCGACAACCCCCTGACCCTCTCGGTGCTGTCGTTGCAAAGAGCGATCTGGACCGCCGGCCACGACAGCGTCGTGTACCCGGAGCACCTGATGCTCCGCCTGCTCATCGCGCTCGCCGTGGGGCTGGTCCTCCTCTTCGGCGCGCAACGCGTCTTCTCCCGCCTCCAGGGCAACTTCGCCCAAGAACTGTGAGCACCATGACCACGGACGACATCCTCAGCACCCCGCCACGCCCCGCCACCGACGCCCCGGACGTCATCGTCGTCGAGGGGGTCTCCAAGCGGTTCACGGTCCGGAAGGACAACTCCCTCAAGGAGCGACTCGTGACCCTGGGCAAGATGGGCCGACGACACCGCCAGGACTTCTGGGCGCTGAACAGCGTCGACGTCACGATCAAGGCCGGTACCACGGTCGGTCTGATCGGGCAGAACGGCTCGGGCAAGAGCACGTTGTTGAAGGCCATCGGAGGCATCATCCAGCCCACCACCGGCACCGTCTCGCGTCGCGGGCGCCTCGCCGCGCTCCTCGAGCTCGGCGCCGGCTTCCACCCCGACCTCACCGGTCGCGAGAACGTCTTCCTGAATGCCGCCCTGCTCGGCCTCACGCGCCAGGAGACCGAGGCCCGCTTCGACGACATCCTGACCTTCTCGGGCATCGGCGATTTCATCGACACACAGGTGAAGTTCTACTCGTCGGGCATGTACGTCCGTCTCGCCTTCGCCGTGGCCGTGCACACCGACCCCGACGTCCTGCTGGTCGACGAGGTCCTGGCCGTCGGCGACGAGGCGTTCCAGCGAAAATGCCTGGACAAGATCCGTTCGTTCCAGGCCGAAGGGCGAACGATCATCATCGTCACCCACTCGCTCGCCCAAGTGCAAGAGCTCTGCACCAGAGCCGTTTTCCTGAACAAGGGAACCGTCATGTTCGACGGTGATCCGAACGACGCCGTCGCCCTCTTCCGGGACCTCCTGGAGGATCGGCGTCAGACCGAGGCCGAAGCCGCTCACGACCCCCTCGTCGGCTCCGGCCACGTGACGAGTGTCGTGGTGTCGGCCGCCGGTCGCGGCGAGGGCACCAAGGTGCTGCCCGGAGACGACCTCGAGGTCACGATGGAGTTCGAGCACGCCACCGGCATGGACGAGTGGATCGCTGCCTTGCAGATCAACAGCGCGTCCGGCCAGGTCGTCTACGGCACGACGAGCACTCGCATGGGCATCGACCTACCACCGCTCCTGGGCACGCGGCGCCTGCGTTTCGTCCTGAAGGACGTCGCGTTCGGCGAGGGCAAGTACTTCGTCAACGCGTCCCTGATGGACCCTCGAGGCGTCCACGTCCACGACCTGCCGCAGGGTGCCTCCTTCGACGTCCCCGCCTACGCGCTGGCCGTGGGCACCGTCCATGCCGAGCCCGAGCTCGTCCAGCTCTGAGCCGACGACGCTCGTCGTCGTCGTCAACTGGAACAACGCAGCGCTCACTGCACGCTGTGTCGAGGCCCTCGACTCCCAGGTCGGCGGTACCGACTTCGACCTGATCGTCGTGGACAACGGCTCGGAGGACGACTCGGTCGAACGCCTACGGCCCGCTCTCGGAAGCCGGCTTCTGGCGCTCGGGCACAACGGCGGTTTCGGGGCCGGGGTGAACGCAGCGATCCGTGCCCGCAGGGCTGACCGGTACATCCTGGTGAACAACGACGCGGTACCCGCACCTCGTTTCGTGGCCGAACTCACGGCCGCCGCCGACCGGGCGTCCGATCACGTGGCAGCGTTCACGGCGCGTCTCGAGCTCGAGGGACGATTCGTCCCGGCACCCGTCGACGACGCCGCTCCCGACGACTTCGTGGCAGCCGACGGGTCGCGGTGGAGGCGGGCCGATGAGGGCGCCGTGCTGGTCAACTCGACCGGTGGCGTCCTCGATGCGTCGGGCAACGGCCAGGACCGTGACTGGCTCAGCCCAGCTGAGAGGTCTGGTGGTTCGAGGGTCTTCGGTTTCTCGGGTGGCGGCGCGCTGCTCCGAGCACAGGCCCTCGACCGGGTCGGCTTGTTCGACGAATCGCTCTTCATGTACTACGAGGACACCGAGCTGAGTTGGCGCCTGGCGGAGCACGGCTTCGTCGTCGAGCACGTCCCCGAGGCCGTGCTGGTCCACCGCCACTCGGCCTCCTCGGGGACGTCGTCCTGGGTCTTCCTCTTCCACAACACCCGAAACCGGATCAAGGTCGCCGTCTGGCACGCCTCGGCCCCCACCGTGGTGCGCGCGGTGCTCCGAACGCTGGTGCGGGTCGTTCGATCGCCGCGTGACACGTCCGCGGCCGCCGTCCGGTCCGGGTACTTCGCGGCCCTCCGCGACCTGCCGTCCGACCTCCGACGACGTCGTCGGTTCACCCGACAGGCGACGCACGGCCGTCGTGAGATCGACACCCGGACAGGTCTCCGGCGTACGCCCTGAGCCCTGCCGACTGCATGTCGAGCGGGACCACGAGACTATGCTTGTCGACGGTCCATCGAGTCGATCAGGGAAGGGCGGCGTGTGCCACACATCTCCGTTCTCGTCGACGGCACGGCCATGCCGTCCGCTCTGGGAGGCGTCGGCCGCTACGTCGAGGGCCTTTCGGGCGCGCTGGCCGACCTCGACGTCGACCTGACGATCGTGGTGCGTCCCGAACACGTCGCGCACATGCGTGAGGTCGCGGCCGGCGCACGGGTCGTCGCCGCACCCGGGTGGACCACCCGCACGCCCCTGCGGTTCCTCTGGGAACAGACCGGACTGCCCCTGCTCGCCCGGCGTCTCGGCGTCGACGTCGTCCACTCGACGCACTACACCTTTCCGGTCCTGCGCAGACAAGGCTCCGTGGTCACGTTGCACGACGCCACGTTCTTCAGCGATCCCCAGTGGCACTCGACGATCAAGAGGCTCTTCTTCACCGCGTGGACGAGGGCCGCGCTGCGTTCGGGGCGACCGTGCGTGGTTCCGAGCGACGCGAGTGCCCACGAATTCCTGCGTCACGTCAGCCGGTGCCGCTCGACCGTGACGACGACTCCCTTGGGGGTCGACTTCACGGTCTTCCATCCCCCCACTGACGCAGAGACCGCCTCGTTCCGGGCTTCCCTGGGTCTCGAGCCAGACCACCGCTGGATCGCGTTCCTCGGCACGATCGAGCCCCGCAAGAACGTCGGAGCCCTCGTGCGGGCGCACGAGCGCCTCCGCGGCGAATCCGCCGACGTCCCGTTCTTGCTGGTCTCCGGTGCACGCGGCTGGGACACCGATGCTCTCACCGCCCTCGACGACCAACCTCCAGGAGGCGCGGTGCGTGAACTCGGGTACCTGCCGGTCGACGAGCTCCGCAGTCTCCTCGGCGGCGCGGAGGTCGTCGTCTACCCCAGCCTCGGCGAGGGCTTCGGCCTCCCCGTGCTCGAGGCCCTGGCCTGCGGTGCCTGCGTCCTGACCACGGACAGGCTCTCGCTACCCGAGGTCGCGGGCGACGCGGCCGCTTACACGGAGCCCGACGAGGACTCCCTGGTCGAGGCCCTTCGGACCCTCCTGGCCGATGCGGACCGTCGCGCCTCCCTCCGCGGTCGTGCCGTTCCCCGGGCCGGCCGTTTCACCTGGCTGGCGACCGCCGAGGCCAGCCTCCCGGCGTATGACGAGGCGGCCTCATGACGCCCCGGGTGGCCGTGGTGACCGTCACCTACAACACAGGCGAGACGCTCCGTCCTCTTCTGGCGAGCATCCCCCGGGCCAGCTCAGACCCGGTCGTGACCGTGGTGAGCGACAACGGCTCGAGCGATGTCGACCTCGTCCGGTCCATCTCGCAAGAGAACGGCGCCTCGTTCGTCGTCTCGGGCCGGAACCTGGGTTACGGGGGCGGTGTGCGGCACGGTCTCTCGACCGTCACGGACCCGGTCGAGTTCGTCCTGGTCACCAACCCTGACGTCGTCCTCGGCGACGGGGCCATCGACCGTCTCGTCGAGGCCGCAGAACGGCTACCCCGAGCGGGCTCACTCGGACCCAAGATCGTCGACGAGACGGGCGTCGTCTATCCGTCGGCTCGGCGTCTTCCGTCGTTGCGGACCGGCATCGGTCATGCGGCCTTCTCCCGGCTCTGGCCGGGCAACCCCTGGAGCCAGTCCTACTGGGCCGCCCGAGAGACCGCGGTCGAACGCACGGCCGGGTGGCTGTCCGGAGCCTGCGTGCTCGTCCGACGATCCGCCTTCGACGAGATCGGGGGCTTCGACGAGGGCTACTTCATGTACTTCGAGGACGTCGATCTGGGGGCGCGGCTCGGACGTGCCGGGTGGGACAACGTCTTCGTCCCGACTGCCGTGGTGATGCACAGCGGAGCCCATTCGACCTCCGGCAGTGCCAAGACGATGGAACGGGTTCACCACGACAGCGCCTACCGGTACCTGTCCCGTCGCTACCGTGGGCCGCTCCTCGGGCCGCTTCGAGCGGCGCTGAAGGTCGGACTACGAGTCCGTAGCTGGTGGGTCACCCGATGAGGCGCCCCTCCGTTCCGCAGGTTCGGGCCCGCCTTCGTCACGAGTCGAGGCGGCTGGCCCGGCGCGCGCTCGAGACCCTGGGCCAGGGTGAACGCCTCGACGTGTTCCTCGCCCGGCGCCGCGCGCTCCGTGCCCTCGCTCCCGGCGGCTGGCATCAGCGCCTCCTGACGCTGCTCGAGAGCGGCGTGGTCCTGTCGACCACCGGCCGTTGGGCCTCCGCCTCACGGGACTCCGTCCCGCTGGTGGTGTGTCTCTGGAATCGACCAGAACGCATCGACGACATCATCACGATGCTCGAGTCACTCGATCCGACACGACCCGTGCGGCTACTGCTCTGGAACAACGCGGTCGACGAACGCGACTCCTACGCCTGGTTGCAAGACCACGAACCCCGGGGGGCCCTGGCCAGCATCGACCTGGTGCACAGTGCCGCGAACATCGGTGGCCTCGCCCGCTTCGTGGCGGTCCGCTTGCTCCGCAACGCCGGCTACGAGGGCCCTGTCCTGATGCTCGACGACGACCAGGACGTCACGCCGTCGTTCGTGGTCGACCTGTTGGCCGACTACCAGCCTCGCAGCATCGTCGCCTGGTGGGCCTTCGACTTCGGTCCGTCGTACTGGGACCGGGTCCAGATCGATCCGGGTGATCGTGCGGACCACGGCGGGACCGGTGGAACCGTGCTCGATTCCTCGTTGGTCGACGACGACCGGTTCTTCCTGTCGCTCCCCGAGCGTTATGCCTTCCTCGAGGATCAGTGGATGTCCCATTACGCCCGTTCGCTCGGCTGGACGATCGTCAAGGCCGACACCGAGATAGGGTTCGTGCTCGAGCACAAGAATCAATACCACGGCCTGCACGAACGCAAGGACGAGTTCCACCGGCACCTGACGGACGGGACCGTCCCGACCGGTCGCCCCCTGCGCTCGTCGTCCCGCGGACGTCGCCGCGGTCGGTTCCACCGCGCCGGGTCCTGACCGACGAACCACCTGTGCGTCCTCGGAACCCACGAAGGCCCGCCCGCCCCAGGGGCGAACGAGCCTTCGTCGAGTGGTGGGGTCAGACCGACAGAAGACGTTGCAGGTAGACGCCGTAGCCGCTCTTGGCCAGGGGGGCCGCAAGGGCGGCCAGCTGCTCGTCGTCGATCCACCCGTTCCGCCAGGCGATCTCCTCGATGCAGCCGATCTTGTGCCCTTGGCGGTCTTCGATGACGCGCACGTACTCGGACGCCTGCATCATCGATTCGAACGTCCCCGTGTCGAGCCAGGCCGTGCCGCGGTCGAGGACCTGGACCTGGAGACGACCCGCGTCGAGGTACCGTTCGTTCACCGTCGAGATCTCGAGCTCGCCTCGCGCGCTCGGTTCGATCGTCTTGGCGATCTCGATGATCTCGTTGTCGTAGAAGTAGAGGCCCGGCACGGCGTAGTTGCTCTTCGGCGCCGCCGGCTTCTCCTCGATCGAGATGGCACGGAAGGCCTCGTCGAACTCGACGACTCCGTAGGCTTTGGGGTCGGCGACGTGGTACGCGAAGATCGTCGCCCCCTCGACATCGGCGTTCTTCTTGAGGTTCGAGCCGAGACCGACCCCGTGGAAGATGTTGTCGCCCAGGACGAGTGCAACGCTGTCAGAACCGATGAACTCCTCACCGATGATGAAGGCCTGGGCCAGCCCGTCGGGTGAGGGCTGCACGGCGTACTGGATGTCCATCCCGAATTGTGACCCGTCGCCGAGCAGTGCGCGGAACTGCTCGTTGTACTCGGGGGTGGTGATGACCAGGACCTCGCGGATGCCCGCCATCATGAGCGTCGACAGGGGGTAGTAGACCATCGGTTTGTCGTAGATGGGCATGAGCTGCTTCGAGATGCCCTTGGTGATCGGCCAGAGACGCGTGCCAGACCCGCCTGCGAGGATGATGCCCTTCATGTCAGTTGCCCTCCTGCACGTCGAGCGACGCGTAGAAGGCCCGCATGTCGGACCAGGTCGGAAGGAGGCCCGCCGACACCGCCCCGGAGAGCGACGGAGCGGCGGTGTCCTTCGGGGAGAGCAGAGGTTCGCCAGCCGCTTCGGGGAAGACGAGGCCGATCTCGGGGTCGAGCGGGTTGATGCCGTGTTCGCGCTCGGCACGGAACGTGTCGGTGACCAGGTAGCTGACCGTCGCGTCGTCGGTCAGGGCGACGAAAGCGTGACCGAGCCCCTCGGCGATGTAGATGGCACGGCGGTCGACGTCGTCGAGCAGGACCGTGTCCCACTGGCCGAAGGTCTCGGACCCGACACGGATGTCGATGACGTAGTCGAGGACGGCGCCGTGGGTGACGGTGACGTACTTCGCCTGGCCCCGCGGGACGTCGGCGAAGTGGATGCCCCGAACGACACCCTTCTTCGACACCGACGTGTTCGCCTGTCGCAGATCGACGGAGTGGCCGACCACGTCGGCGAGGGCGTCGAATCGGTACCACTCGAGGAACACGCCACGGTCGTCGCCGAACTGCTTCGGCGTGATCTCGTAGCTGTCTGGGATCTTCAGTTCGCGGATCTGCACGCCGGAAGTGTACCAACCGACGGCGCGCGACCTCGGATCAGCGTCGCGAGTAGTCGGCCCCGGTCTTCAACTCGGACCGTGGGATCGACAACGAGGCGAGGATGTCGTAGAAGCCGGCGGCGTTGATGTTGCGCGGAGCCATGCCGACGGCGCGGAGGGCGACGACGGTGGGCTCGGTCGTCACGTGGCGCAGCATGCGCGGCGCGACGACGCACACGTAGCCGCGTCCGACCTCGGGAAGGGTGTCGTAGCAGTGAAGGACGATCATGGTTTTCCTCTCAAGGGACGGGCGTCAAGCCCGCCAGTAATCCGCGTCCGTGACGACGGCGGACCGGGGGATGGACAGAGCGTCGACCAGGAGTTCGAAGTGGCTGCGGGAGATGGCGTCGAAATAGGGCACGCCGATGGCCCGGAAGGCGTTGACCTTCTCGATGGTCGTGAAATGACGGAGGAAGCGGAAGCCGAGGACGCAGGTGTAGCTCGTTCCGACGCCCGGCATGGCCTCGGGCACACGGAGGGCGATCAGACCGGAGTCGTTCTGGACGGCGTTGGCAGGCCCCGTGTACGCGGAGACGAAGTCGAAGTGCCATGGTTCGGGTCGGGAGAACGTGTTGCCCGTGGGGCTCCAGCCGAACGACGGCGCGTTCGCGTCCATCCATCGCTTCGCGCTCGAACCCGACGTCTCCACTCCGGAGCCGAAGTCGCAGGAGATCCCCCAGCCGTGGTTGCTCGTCCCCGGATAGGCCGCGAGGTTCCCGGTGCCGGCCTGGTACCTGTTCCAGTAGTCGACCTGCCGATCGTAGGAGCGGTAGCCCTCCGTGATCCGGAGAGGCCGTCCGACGGCGCTCTGGAAGGCGAGTCCGAGCCCGAAGAACTGACGGGCCGCGTCGTCACGCAGGAACCCGCTGCCGGCGACCGACGCCGGCACGAGCTCCAGCATCGAGGCAGGGATGCGCCCGTTGGATTGGCCACCCCAGGCGGACAGTGCCGCCTGCGCCACGGCCTCCTCGACCGTGTCGACGCCGACGGTCGCCTCGGCGAGGAGCAAGGCCGCCCGGGCCGAACGGGGACGTAGACCGTCCGCCGCACCCACTGCGACGGCCGCTGCGCCGACGGCTCCGGCATAGGCCAGCAGTCGACGGCGGTCGAGGACGGACGCGCCGGCGGGCAGACTTCTGGAGTCGGAGTCGTCGAGGGGCATGCGAAGACGTTCGCACGAGAGTCGCCGACGGTCCAGACCTTTCTCCCCGGGTCGTGTCGTCCCCCGAGCTCTGTACCCCGGTTTTCCGGTCCTCCTGAGGAACGCCTCCCCCCACGACTGGGGGCAGTCGACGGGCCGGGTCGATCCACCCGCCGTCGGTGACCGCCACGGCCGGGGGCCGCCCGGTCCTCCCGGAGGCGAGCGACCCGTCCGATAAGATGGATCGACCGCCTGCGATCGACCCCAAGGGACCACTGTGAAAATCCTCGTCACCGGTGGAGCCGGCTTCATCGGCTCCAACTTCGTCCGCCGCACGCTCGAAGACGCCTACCCGGGCCTCGAGGGGGCCGAGGTCGTCGTCCTCGACGCTCTCACCTACTCGGGCAACGAGGCCAACCTGGTGAGCGTCGCCGACTCCCCCCGCTACACGTTCGTCAAGGGCGACATCCGTGACGGCGCCCTGCTCGACACGCTCTTCCCCGAGGTCGACGCCGTCGTCCACTTCGCCGCGGAGTCGCATGTCGACCGCTCGGTCCGCGACGCGTCGATCTTCGTCGAGACCAACGTGCTCGGCACCCAGCAGCTGCTCGACGCCGCCCTGCGCAACGACCTGAAGCGCTTCGTCCACGTGTCGACCGACGAGGTCTACGGCTCCATCGCCGAGGGTTCGTGGGCCGAGGACCGCCCGCTCGAGCCGAACTCGCCCTACTCCGCCTCGAAGGCCGGCAGCGACCTGCTCGCCCGCAGCTACCACCGCACGCACGGGCTGAACGTCTCGATCACTCGCTGCAGCAACAACTACGGCCCGTACCACTTCCCGGAGAAGGTCATCCCGCTCTTCGTCACGAACCTCATCGACGACGTGCACGTCCCGCTCTACGGCGAGGGCAACAACATCCGCGACTGGCTGCACGTCGACGACCACACGCGCGGCATCGCGATGGTGCTCGTCAACGGCCGCGCGGGCGAGATCTACAACATCGGCGGCGGCACCGAGCTCACCAACAAAGAGCTCACCGAGATGCTGCTCGAGGCCACCGGCAAGGATTGGTCCTACGTCGACCGCGTCCAGGACCGTCTGGGCCACGACCTGCGGTACTCCGTCGACATCTCCAAGATCCGCGACGAGCTCGGCTACGAGCCCCAGGTCCCCTTCGAGAAGGGCCTCGCCGACGTCGTCCAGTGGTACCGCGACAACCGCGAATGGTGGCAGCCGCTCAAAGAGCGCGCCGCACTCTGATGGCCGCCGCCCAGAACTCCAAGTACCTCGTCACCGGGGCCCGGGGCATGCTCGGCACCGATCTCCTCGAAGCACTCTTCGGGCGTGACGTCACGGTGCTCGGCCGTGCCGACCTCGACGTGACCGATCGGGACGCCGTCTTCGCCGCCGTCCGGGGGCACGACGTCGTCATCAACGCCGCCGCCTACACCGCCGTCGACGCGGCCGAGACCGACGAAGAGGCCGCGCTGGCCGTGAACGGCACCGCTGCCGGCCTCCTGGCCGAGGCCACCGCCTCCGTCGGGGCGAAGCTCGTCCAGGTCTCGACCGACTACGTCTTCGACGGCGACGCCAGCGAGCCCTACCCCGAGGGCGCCCCGATCGCGCCGGTGAGCGCCTACGGCCGTACCAAGGCCGAGGGAGAGAGGCTCGCCCTCGCGGCCAACCCCGAGGGCACCTACGTCGTGCGCACGGCGTGGTTGTACGGCGCCCACGGAGGCAACTTCGCGAAGACCATGGTCAAGCTCGCGGCGTCACACGACACGGTCAAGGTCGTCGACGACCAACTGGGGCAGCCGACCTGGACGGCCGACCTCGCGGCGCAGATCGTCGCCTTGCTCGACTCCGACGCCCCGGCCGGCGTGTACCACGGCACCAACTCGGGCAGCGCGAGCTGGTTCGAGTTCGCCCAGGCGGTCTTCGAGGAGGCCGGCCTCGATCCTGCCCGCGTCCTGCCGACGGACAGCTCGGCCTTCGTCCGCCCCGCACCACGCCCGAGCTACAGCGTCCTCGGACACGACGCGTGGGCACGGGCCGGGCTGACGCCCATGCGTCCGTGGAGAGAAGCGCTGGCCGAGGCCGCGAACAGGGGAGTGTTGCAGACCGATGACCACGCTGCGAGTAGTCGTTGACCAGATCCTGGCTCCCATCCCCGGGGGCATCGGTCGGTACACCGAAGAACTGACCCGGGCCCTCGTCGAGACCGCTCCCCGCGGTTGCGAGGTCGAGGGGGTCGTGGCGGCCCATCCGCAGACCGACTACGACCGGTTGAGCGACCTACTGCCCGGCCTGTCCCACGTCTCCAAGTCACCACTCGGGCGCCGCGAGTTGGCACTGGCGTGGCAGGGCGGCGTCGTCGGCCTCCCCGGGCGCGGCATGGTCCACGCGACCAGCCTGTTCGCCCCCCTCTACCGGCACGACCGCGCACTCGACCCAGGAACACAGACGGTCGTCACCATCCACGACACCGTCCCGTGGACCCACCCCGAGACCCTCACCCCGCGCGGCGTCCGCTGGCACAAGGCCATGACCAAGCGCGCCTTCAAGCACGCCGACGGCGTCGTCGTGCCGACCCACAGCGTGGCCCGCGAACTGGCCGAGCTGTTCCCCTTCGGTGACCGCCTGCGTGTCATCGGTGGCGCCGTCAGCCCCAAGCTCGCCGTCCCTGCGGACGCCGACGAGGTCGCCGACGCTCTCGACCTGCCCGAGCGCTACGCCCTGAGCGTCGGCACGCTCGAACCGCGCAAAGGCATCGAGCCGCTGATCCAGGCTCTCGCACACCCCGACGCCCCCGACCTGCCGTTGCTGATCGTCGGGCCCGAGGGGTGGGGAGACGTCAAGGTCGCCGACCTGGTGGCCGCCGCCGGCTTGCCCGCCGACAAGGTCCGCACCATGGGCTTCGTGTCGGACGAACAACTGGCGGTGCTGCTGCAGCGGGCCTCGGTCTTCGTGTTCCCGAGTCTCGCCGAAGGATTCGGACTACCCGTCGTCGAAGCCTTCAGCCTGGGCACGCCCACCATCGTCTCGGACGCCCCCGCCCTGCTCGAGGTCGCGGCCGACGCGGCCGTCAGCGTGGCCCGGGAAGACGCCGCCGGCTACCCGGAGCGCCTCGCACAGGCCATGTTCCAGGTCGTCTCCGACGTCGAACTGTCGACGCGTCTCGGCATCGCCGGGATCGACCGTGCGCGCGCCTTCAGCTGGCGGGACTCGGCCGACAAGGTGTGGCAGCTCCACGCCGACCTCTGAGCCACCGGGCGGCCCGAGGGGCGACGCGAACGCCGCGCGGAGCCGCACCGCGCCTCCTCGTCCCGTCGGCGTGCGCCGTCAGGCGACGGGACCCGCGAGACGGCCTGAGACAGGTCGTCAGGGGGCGGTGGCCGAGGTCGTGGCCTGGGCCACCGCGGCCCGCATCGCGTCGTAGTCGGGGTAGACGTTGTCGTAGGTCGGCGGGACGAGCTCGAGGCTGGTGATCTGCTGCGACTTGGCTTTGGCGGCCAGGTCGACGAAGGCCGCCAGGGCCCCCTGCGGGATGTCGGTGTCGACGGTCTGCACCCCTGCCGACGCGACGGCCTGGAACTTCGACAGCACCGTCGCCGGCTGGAACTGCGAGAGCAGCGCCTGCTGCACCTCGCGCTGACGAGCCATGCGGTCGTAGTCGCTGGTGCCGTGCCGCGCCCGCGCGTACCAGAGGGCGTGGTAGCCGTCGAGTTTCTGCTCGCCGGGCTCGATCCAGCCGTCCACGTTGATCGGCTGACCGTTGCGGTCGACGCCGCCGTTGATCGGGATGCGCTGCTGGACGTCCACCTGGATGCCTCCGAGCGCGTCGATGAGGTCGACGAAGCCCTGCATGTCGATCAGGGCGTAGTACTGCACCGTCAGGCCCGTGATGCCCTCGACGGCGTCCCGCATCGCCTCGACCCCCGGGTTGCTGCCCTTCGACTCGGCGTCGGGGTAGAGGTCGGGGTGCTCTTCCCCGTAGGTGTACAGGAAGCTCACGAGGCAGTCGTCGCCGCAGTCGTAGCCGTCGGGGTAGTCGCCGTACAGCGGCGACCCCGCGACGAACGGTGCGTCGTACAGGTTGCGGGGAATGCCCACGATGGTGGTCGCGCCGGTCTCGGCGTCGATGCTGGCGACCGAGATGCTGTCGGGGCGCAGACCGGTGCGGTCGGCCCCGGCGTCCCCGCCGAGCAACATGATGTTGTAGCGCCCGTCGACAGGAGGCGCGGCGTCGGCCCTCGAGGTGAAGAGACTGTCGAGCAGACCGTGCTGCACCCCGGCGAGGTAGGCCCCGTAGGCGGCGGGCCCGACGGTCACCACCATCAGCAGCACCATCGCTCCGGCGAGGACGCCCCGGGCCGAGGGGGCCGTCCGGACGATGCGCGCCAATCGCAGCGTGTCGACGGTCAGCACCACCCACAGCACCGCGTAGTACGCGAGGAAGAGCTGGACGACGGTCAGGGCGACGACGTTGGTCGCGATCTCGATCAGGGGCGAGCGGAAGGCGAACGCGAGGACGACGACGACGACCGCGACCGCCCAGAAGACGAGGGTGGAGGCGAGCCCCCACCGGCCGAGTCGGCGACTGCCCGCGAGCACCTGCGCGGACCCGGGCACGACCACGTTCAGCAGGACGAGCACCCACGCCCGCTTCGTCATGAACGGCTCGGAGGTGACGTCCGGATGACGGACGGGCAGGGAGGTGCTCACAGCGATCGACGCAGGTCGGCGTTCTTCTGCTCGACCAGCTCGGCGAGGGACTCGGCGTGGCGGGCCAGCCGCTCGGCGATCACCGGGTCGTGCGAGCCGATGATGCGGGCCGCGAGCAGACCGGCGTTCGCCGCACCGCCGATCGAGACCGTCGCCACGGGGATGCCGGCCGGCATCTGCACGATCGAGAGGAGCGAGTCCAGGCCGTCGAGCTTGGCCAGCGCGACGGGCACACCGACCACGGGGAGGGTGGTGACCGACGCGATCATGCCGGGCAGGTGCGCGGCTCCCCCGGCCCCGGCGATGATGACGGACAGTCCCCGACCGGCCGCGTCGCGACCGAAGGCGATCATCTTGTCGGGCGTGCGGTGGGCCGAGACGACCTCGACCTCGTGCGGGATGCCCAGCTCGGACAGCACGGTCGAGGCCCCTTGCATGGTGGGCCAGTCGCTGTCGGAGCCCATGACGATGGCGACCTTGGCGGGTACGGCGGGGTCGTTCGGGCGCACGTCGGTGCTCTTCGGGTCGGACACGGACTAGAGGATAGCCGTCAGTCGGTGAAGAACTCGACAGCGGCGCGCGCCCGGAAGACGGCCTCGTCGAGGTCGTCGCCGACCGCGGTGACGTGCCCGACCTTGCGCCCGGGCCGGGGGTCCTTGCCGTAGTCGTGCACCTTGACCGCCGGCTGGTCGGCCATGAGGGCGGGCAGACGGTCGGCCATCGACCCCGTCGCCGGCCCGCCCAGCACGTTCAGCATGACGCTCCAGGGCCGGTGGCAGGCCGTGTCGCCGAGGGGCAGGTCGAGCACGGCACGGAGGTGCTGTTCGAACTGACTCGTGGTCGACCCGTCGATCGTCCAGTGGCCGGTGTTGTGCGGCCGCATGGCGAGCTCGTTGATCAGGAGGCGCTCGTCGGTCGTCTCGAACAGCTCGACGGCCAGGACACCCGTGACGTCGAGCCGTTCGGCGACCGTCCGGGCGATCTCGTCGGCCAGGTCGGCCGACCGACCGGCGCTCGAGGGCGCCGGGGCGAAGACCTCGGAGCACACCCCGTCGCGTTGGACGGTCTCGACGAGGGGCCAGGGGACGATGTCGCCGCTCGGCCGTCGGGCCACGAGCTGCGACAGTTCGCGCCGGAACGAGACGAGCTCTTCGACCAGGAGCGCGCCTCCGTTGCCGTCCTCGGCCAGGGCGCCGAACCAGTCGTCGGCGTCGTGGGCGGCCGAGACCACGCGCACGCCCTTGCCGTCGTAGCCGCCCCGCGCGGTCTTGACGACCGCTCGGCCACCGTGGTCGGCGAGGAACGCCTCGAGCTCGGTGGCGTCGCGGACGGCCGCCCAGTCGGGGACGGGCAGCCCGAGCTCGGAGAGCCGCTGACGCATCACGATCTTGTCCTGCGCGACGGCCAGCGCGGACGGCCCGGGGTGCACGCGGACGCCCGCGTCGACGAGAGCGGCGAGGACGTGCTGGGGAACGTGCTCGTGGTCGAAGGTGATCACGTCGACCGTGCGGGCGAAGTCGAGGACGACGTCGACGTCGTGGTAGTCGCCCACCCGGGTCGCGGCCAGCCGGGCCGAACTGCCCTCGGCCTCGGCGAGGACGCTGATCTCGATGCCGAGGTTGACGGCGGGCGGGATCATCATGCGGGCGAGCTGGCCGCCCCCGATCACACCGACACGGTTTGCCATCTGATCTTCTTCCTGTCGCGCTTCCCGGCATCACCGCGAGCGGACGGCGCCATCCGTCGACTTCCGGCTCGGACCATCTTGCCCGATGGCCGGCTTGGTCGTGGGCCGGCTACGGCCGCCCGAGCCCTCGGAAGTCGAATCCGGCCTCGCGCCACTCGGCGGGGTCGAACACGTTGCGGGCGTCGACGATGCGTCGCCGGGAGACCAGGGCGGCGACCTCGGCCGGGCGCAGTGCCTTGAACTGCTTCCATTCGGTGAGGACCAACACGAGCTCGGCGTCGCGGAGAGCGGTCGGGACGTCTGCGACGTAGGTGAGGTCGGGAGCCAGCCGGACGGCGGTCGCGTTGGCTTCGGGGTCGTGGACGACCACGTCCGCGCCGGCGGCGTGCAGTCGACGGGCGACGTCGAGGGCGGGAGAGTCGCGGACGTCGTCGCTGTCGGGCTTGAAGGCCACGCCGAGGACGGCCACGCGTGCACCGCGCACCTCTCCGAGCAGCTCGCCCGCGAGCTCGACGACGCGGTCGCGGCGACGCAGGTTGACGGCGTCCACGTCGGCGAGGAAGTCGAGGGACTCGAGCCCCAGCTCGCGCGAGCGGGCCCGGAACGCCCTGATGTCCTTCGGCAGGCACCCGCCGCCGAAGCCGAGCCCGGCGTTGAGGAACCGGCGACCGATGCGGGCGTCGTGCCCGATCGCGTCGGCCAGTTGCGTCACGTCGGCGCCGGTGGCCTCGGCGATCTCGGCCATCGCGTTGATGAACGAGATCTTCGTGGCGAGGAACGCATTGGCCGAGACCTTCACCAGTTCGGCCGTCGCGTACCCGGTCACGAGCCGGGGTGTTCCCGTCGCCAGAGCCGTGGCGTAGACCTCGTCGAGCATCGCCGTCGCACGCTCACCGGCGTCGCCGGAGGGCACCCCGTAGACGAAACGATCGGGCGCGACGGTGTCGGCCACGGCGAAGCCCTCGCGGAGGAACTCGGGGTTCCAGGCCAGGTCGGCCCCCGAGGAGGCGCGGACCAGGTCGGCGAGTCGGCTCGCGGTGCCGACGGGAACGGTGGACTTGCCCACCACGAGGTCGCCGTCGGCGAGGTGGGGCAGCAGCCCCTGGACCGCGGCGTCGACGTAGGTCAGGTCGGCCGCGTCGCTGCCCGGGGTCTGCGGCGTGCCGACGGCGACGAAGTGGACCTGCGAGCCGGCGGCGTCGGCGGGGTCGGTCGAGAACCGCAGCCGCCCCGAGTCGAGGGCCCGACGGAGGGCCTCGGGCAGACCGGGCTCGAAGAACGGGGCGTGACCCGACGAGAGCAGGGCGATCTTGCCCGGGTCGACGTCGATGCCGACCACGTCGTGCCCGAGGTCGGCCATGCACGCGGCGTGCACGGCTCCGAGGTAACCGCAACCGATGACTGAGATTCGCATTGTAATATCCTATATCACGCGCGCCGGGTCAGGAAACCCGGTCGTCGCCCCACGAGGTGGTGTCGGCGTGCCCGACGGACTGCTCGTGCTGGCGACGCTGGGCGACGCTGTTGAGGTTCGACTCCATCAGGTCGTGCAGGGTCGATTGGACGAGATCGGCCGACGGCACGTCCCAGAGGACGAGCGGACGGTCGAGGCCGGTGTTGATCAGGACGTCTCCGCTGCGGAACGCGCTCTGCACCGAGTTCTTGCGCACCGTGAGGTCGTACCCGCGGCTGTGCAGCAGCTCTTGGCGAGTGCGCACGAACAGCCCCTTGCGCACCACGAGGCGCCGCGAGGTGACGACGTAGCGCTTGCCGAGCCAGATCAGCACGGGGACCAGCCAGAGCAGCACGATCAGGGCGACGGCTGCGCCCAGCACGACGTAGTTCTGCCACTCGACGTCGAAGCGGCCGCCGAAGTAGCCGGTCGCGGCGCAGATGCCGACGAGCGCGAGCGACGGCCAGAAGAGCACGCGGGCGTGGGGACGCAGCCGCGCGACGACGTACTCGGTCGGCTGCGGTCCGTCGGTGCTCACAGGCTCATTCATACCGCAGATGCGTGACGTCGCCCGAAGCGACGGCCGACGGTTCGCCGGTCGAGGCGGAGCGGACGACCAAGCGGCCCGCCTCGTCGACGTCCACCGCCTCGCCGACCAGGGCCGCGCCTCCGGGGAGTTCGACGCGGACGTCGCGCCCCAGGGTCGCGCAGTCCGCGCGGACCAGCGCCAGTGCGCCGCTCGCGACCGCGTCGCCGCGGGCCGCGGCGAGGTCGCCGACGAGCCGGGCCAGGCCCGAGACCCACGACGACGTCACGGCGTCCGCGAGCTCGAGGGCCGTGCCCCGCGCACCGTGCAGACCGAGCGACGTCGAGGTCGGGGTGGGCAGGTCGTCGGCGGGCACCGTGAGGTTGACCCCGGCACCCACGACCACGGCGCTCGCGTCGGGCCGCAGCTCGGCGAGCAGGCCGCAGACCTTGTCACCGTCGACCTGCACGTCGTTGGGCCACTTCAGCGTGACGTCGCCGTTCTCGACCACGCCCCGGACGGAGGCGCGCATCGCCACCCCGGCGAGGAGCGGCACCCAGCCGAGCGAGTCGACCGGCAGGTCGTCCCGGTGCAGCAACACGCTCACCGCGAGGGAACGACCGGGCGCGGTCTGCCACCGTCGGTCGAGCCGGCCCCGCCCCGCGGACTGGTCGAGGGTCAGCCAGGTCGCCAGGTGCGGCTCGTCGACGGCTGCCAGCAGGTCGGCGTTGGTCGACCCGGTGGACTCGAGCACCACGAGACGGGGGCTGACGGACGCACTGAGGGGGAAGGCCATCGGAGCAGCCTACGGGGCCGCAGTTGACGACTCCTACGACGTCCGGCGGCGTCCACGCGTGGAAACCTCCAACGGGTGGCCCCGGGTCGGTCAGTAGAGTGAGGCGCGTGACTCCTGACTCCGCGCCCCTCACCGACGCCGCGCCCGACCTGCACACCACCGCGGGCAAGCTCGCCGACCTCAAGGCCCGCTATCACGAGGCCGTGACGGCCAGCGGCGAGGCCGCGATCGCCAAGCAACACGCCAAGGGCAAGAAGACGGCCCGAGAGCGGATCGACGAGCTGCTCGACCCGGGCTCGTTCGTCGAGCTGGACGAGTTCGTCCGGCACCGCACGCACGCCTTCGGCATGGAGGCCAAGCGACCCTACGGCGACGCGGTCGTCACGGGCACGGGCACGATCCACGGCCGCCAGGTCGCGGTCTACTCCCAGGACTTCACCATCTTCGGCGGCTCGCTCGGCGAGGTCGCGGGCGAGAAGATCATCAAGGTCATGCAGCTGGCCCTCAAGACCGGGGTGCCCATCATCGGCATCCTCGACTCGGGCGGGGCGCGCATCCAGGAAGGCGTCGTCGCCCTCGGCAAGTACGGCGAGATCTTCCGGCTGAACACGGCCGCCTCGGGTGTCATCCCCCAGATCTCGCTGATCATGGGCCCCGCGGCCGGAGGCGCCGTGTACTCCCCCGCGCTGACCGACTTCGTGATCATGGTCGACAAGACGAGCCACATGTTCGTCACCGGGCCCGACGTCATCAAGACCGTGACGGGTGAGGACGTCGGCTTCGAGGAACTCGGCGGAGCCCTGACCCACAACAAAGTCTCGGGCGTCTCGCACTACCTCGCGAGCGACGAGGACGACGCGCTCGACTACGCCCGGGCCCTGCTGTCCTACCTGCCCGACAACAACCTGGCCGACCCGCACGTCTTCGACGTGCCGGTCGAACTCGAGACCACCGACCACGACCGCCAGCTGAACACCCTGATCCCGGACAGCCCGAACCAGCCCTACGACGTGATGACGGTGATCGAGCACGTCGTCGACGACGGCGAGTTCCTCGAGGTCCAGCCGCTCTTCGCGCCCAACATCGTCGTGGGCTTCGGCCGGGTGGAGGGCCGCCCGGTGGGCGTCATCGCCAACCAGCCGTCCGCCATGGCCGGCACCCTCAACATCGAGGCCGGTGAGAAGGCCAGCCGCTTCGTGCGCTTCTGCGACGCGTTCAACATCCCGATCCTCACCCTCGTCGACGTGCCCGGGTACCTGCCCGGCACCGACCAGGAGTGGACGGGCGTGATCCGCCGCGGCGCCAAGCTGCTCTACGCCTACGCCGAGGCGACCGTCCCGCTCGTGACGGTGATCACCCGCAAGGCCTACGGCGGCGCCTACATCGTCATGGGGTCGAAGCAGCTGGGTGCCGACATCAACCTCGCCTGGCCGACGGCCGAGATCGCCGTGATGGGCGGGCAGGGTGCCGTCAACATCCTCTACCGCAACGAGATCAAGGCGGCGGCCGAGGCCGGCGAGGACGTGGCAGCCGTGCGCACACGGCTCGCGAACGAGTACACCTACAACGTCGCGAGCCCCTTCCTCGCCGCCGAGCGGGGCGAACTCGACGGCGTCGTCGAACCGGCGGCGACCCGGGTCGCCGTGATCAAGGCGCTGCGAGCCCTCAAGACCAAACGGGCGACCCTGCCGCCGAAGAAGCACGGGAACATCCCCCTGTGAGCGGGCGCCACGCAGCCGCGTCGCCCGACGCGACGGAACCCCCCACCGACGCGGACGAGCAGCCGTCGGCGCCCCTGCTCAGGGTCGTCGCCGGAGACCCGACGCCCGACGAACTGGCGGCGGTCACGGCGCTGCTCGCCGTCGTCGAGGCCGGCCGGGCCGAGGCGTCGGCGACGACGTCCTCACGACCCACGACGTCGGCCTGGACGCGCTCGGCCCGCGCACCCCGTCCCGCCATCGCGGCCGGCGAGGGTCGTTGGCGAGGTTTCGCGGGGTGACTCCCCCGGGACGGCGGTGGACGTGGCCGTCCTCGCCCGGGTGTCCCCCTAAATGACGACTGCACACGCGGCGTCGAGCGACCATGCTTGCTGGTGCCGGGTGTCTCGTGGAGTCACACCACCGAGCAGTGGCCGACCGGGGTGAACGGGTCGCTGCAGGGGGAGTCAGGGCGGCATTCGGGTTGCCGCCCTGGCTCAGGGTCTCGGAAGGGCCGGACGATCGTCCGGCCCTTCCTCATGTCTTCGGTGCCCGCCGCGTGAGGGTCCGTCGGACGCTCAGGAGGCCGAGCGAGGGATCTGCAGCCAGAGCTGGACCTCGTCGCCGTCGTCGTCCTCGTCCGCGTCGGCCGAGACCCCCCGGCCGAGCGCGCTCGACGACAGGTCTGCCGAGCCGAGCCCGACGACCGTGACCGCGTCGTCTCCGCCGCCCTGGACGGTCCGGACGATGATGCGATCGGCGAGCGAATCGCGCAGGGCCCCGGCGAGCACGGCATGGACCCGTCGCAGATCCGTCGGCCCGAGGTCGTCGATGCCTCCCTCGTCGAGGAGACTGACGACGGCTCCGCGACGGCGGGCCGCCATGACCTCGTGACGGACGTCGTCGTCGAGGAGGCGACGCCCCCGGATCTCGTCCCGGATCGCTCCCTCGAGGTTGAGGCACTCCTGTCGCTCGGCCGCGGTCAGGTCGCCGTGTCGGCGGACGATGGTCTGGAGCATCGGCCGTGCCGTCCGACCCGTCTGCAGCAACCGGTACTGACGCTCGTTCACGTGGGCTTCCTGCGCGGCCTGCCAGTCCGCCGCCTCGTGCTCGGCGAGGATGAACTCGCGCGTCTCGCGCCCCGCACGGGTGAGCGTGCTCGACATCGCGTGGCTGAAGGCGACCCAGACCACGCTGCCGACGATGCCGAGGTCGGCGATCTGTTCGACCCCGGCCCACAGCACGCCGTGCACCGCCATGAAGCCGACCCCGAGCCAGGCGAAGCCCTGTCGACGCCGCGTGGACACGATCACCATGAGCGTGCCGACGGCGGCCACGTACCAGGTGGCGTAGCCGTTCTTCACCGAGCTGTCGAGCTCGGAGGTCACGACGAGCGGCAGGACGATGCTCACGGCGAGGCAGAACGAGGCCATCCACACGGGCATGATGACGTGCTTGCTGGGCCACAGCACGGCCACGGTCGCCGCGGCGTACAACACCATGCACGCGACGACGGGCAGCGGATCGGTGAACCGGTCCAGCGACGCCACGGCCAGGACCAGGTGGTACGCCGAGAAGACCGCGGCCAGCGACACGATCAGCCATCGCGGCACGGAGACCCTCACGCGGCACCCCCCGAGGTGCCGGCCTCGTCGGCGGGATCGGGCGAACGGTCGGGGGTCCGGCCTCCGTCGAGGAGCGCGTCGACGGGCCACCGCAGGCGCACGAGGGTTCCGCGCCCCGGTGCCGAGTCGATGGTCGCGAGCCCGCCGGCGTTGTTGAGCCTCTCGTGGATCGAGACGCGGACCCCGAGACGCTCCGTCGGCACCGTCGTCGGTTCGAAGCCCTTGCCCGTGTCGCCGACCTCGACGGTCGTCAGGCCCGCCGGGTCGCGGGTGACGCGCACCCAGCGCTCCACATCGGGCCCGTCGCCGGCGTGCTGCGAACTGTTGACGAGGGCCTGCACGGCGGCCGAGTAGAGCGCCTCGGCGGCGGTCGACGGAATGCCGTCGCCCTCGATCGGGCCCCGGCGCAGCTCGACCGCGACACCCAGGTCGGCCACGGCGGCCTCGATGCGGTCGACCATGCCGGCGATCGTGGTGTCGGACTCGTCGAACGGCGTCGTGCTCGCCGCGGCCGAGAGGTGGGACATCGCGTTCCGGGCCATGTTGGTCGACAGCTCGCGCTCGTCGGGCGACCACGCTCTGGCCGCCTGGATGAAGGTCGTGAGGACGCTGTCGTGGACAATGGCGTCGACCTGCACCCGCTCGAGCTCGGTGGCGTGCTCTCGGATGGCCTCGGAGTACCGCGCGACGGCGGTCGCCTGGGCCTGGTCGACGTTCGCGGCCGCCTGGCGCAGGATCACCACGAGGATCAGCACGGCGCCGCCGAGCAGGATCGCGTAGACGGAGTCGAGGGTCGCCCGCTGCGGGGAGACCGCTCCGCCCGACGGTGTCAGGCGGATGAAGCCGTAGACGGCCGGAGCGACGAAGAGGTAGCCGGTGGCGATCCAGGTCGAGAACGCCGAGGCGGCCGAGGCCGTCGCGACGGTGCACAGGTACCAGAGCCACGGCACGCTCGACTGGACCTCGCTGGGGTCGTCGACGGCGAGGGGCCAGGTGACCAGGGCGATCAGGTAGGCGATGGCGACGAAGGCCTCGACCGTCGTGACGCCGCGCTGGACGAGGCTCGCCACGACCAGCGCGAAGAAGCCGCCGAACATCGCCAGGCCGATGACCCAGGCCCAGGCGAGTTGCATGCTGTCGACCTGACCGATCATGCCGGGCAGGGCTTGCAGGCCGAACACGAGTCCGGCCGCGGCGATGATCCGCCCCAGCACCTTGTCGAGCAGGGCACGGCTGATCGGGTTGCGCGGGGGCCGGAGCGCTCCGAGCGGGATCGGGGCGCTCAGCCGACCCTCACCGGCCATCGCCGCCGTCTGCGTCGAGCCCCGGCAGGATGCCGTCCTCGACGGCGCGCCGGAGCAGGTCGACCTTGGTGGGTGCCGGACGGCCGACCTCGACGTACTTGACGCGGATGCGGTCGAGGTACTCGCGGGCCGTCGAGTAGCCGATGCCGAGCTGCTGGGCGGCGAGCTTCAGCGGCAGGCCCGAGGCGTAGAGGTGCAGGATCTCGCGCTCGCGACGGCCGAGCTGGGCCTTGGCGAAGTCGCGGTCGGCGTCGATCGCGCTCGCCCATTCGAGGTTGTTCAGCACGTCGCCCCGGGCGACCGTCGCGACGGCGGCCATGACGGTCTTCGTGGCGGAGGACTTCGGGATGACCCCGGCCGCCCCCGCGGCGAGCGCCTCGCGCACCGAGGCGACCCGGTCGGCGATGCTGTGCACGAGGACGGCGGACCCCGTGGCCTGGACGCGCTTGACGTTCTCGGTGACGGTCGAGCCGTCGCCGAGCGACAGGTCGAGGACGACGACGTCGACCTCGCGACCGGCGAGGTTCTCGACGAACTCCTGGACGCCGGCCGCGGTGAGGATCACCTCGAAGCCCTCGTTCTGGCAGGCGGCCTGGATGCCGAGCCGCACCGACTCGTGGTCGTCGACGACGGCGACCCGGACGGGTGCGTTCTCGCGGATGGCGGTGGGGGTCTCGGTCGTGAGGTCTGACACGGTGATCCTTCTGTCGGCGTGTGCCCTGGTCCCTGAACCCCGGGCGTGCACGGGGTACATCGTAACGGGATCGCGGCTCAGGCAGGCAGCAGGCGCACCACCGTCTCGACGTGGTGCGTGTTCGGGAAGAGGTCGTACGCCTGCAGGGCGTCGAGTGCGTAGCCGCGCTCGGCGAAGAGGGCGACGTCGCGGGCGAGGGCGACCGGATCGCACGCGACGTAGACGACCTGGGCGGGGCGCAGGGCCGCGATCTCGGACACCACGTCGCGTCCCGCACCCGAGCGGGGCGGGTCGAGCACGACCGTCGCGGCGGCGAGGCGCCGGCGCTCGGCGTCGCTCGCCTGCGACGCGGTCTGCCGCAACCAGCGCTCCACGCGTCCGGTCACCGCCGACGCGCCGATCCACTCGGCCAGGTTCTCGGAGGCGTGCTCGGTTGCCCGCTCGTCGCTCTCGACGCTCGTGATGCGCGTCCCCGCGCCGAATCGGTCGCCCACGGCGGCGGCGAGCAGTCCGACCCCGCCGTACAGGTCGAGGTTGGCGCCCTTCGGATCGAAGCGCTCGGGGTCGATCATGGTCTGCACGGCGGCGGTGAGCGTGGCGGCGGCCTCGCGGTGGACCTGCCAGAACCCACCGTCGTCGAGGCGGAACTCGCGCTCACCGACGACCTCGGTGATGGTCGAGCGGGCCTGACGTCCGATGATCAGACGCGCGCCTCCCACGCTCGGGGCGACCACGTCGACGTGTTCCTCGCCGGGGAAGGCGTCTCCCAGCGGCGCCACCTCGGCGACCTCGGGGGACGCGAGCGGCAGGTCGGGCACGTGCACGACCCGGTGCGAGCGCGCGGCGAACTGACCGGGACGCCCCTCGGCGTCGAGGTGGAGGCGGAGGCGCGTGCGCCACCCGGTGCCGCCACGCTCGTCGTCGCCCGGGAGGGCCTCGACCGTGACCCGCCCGTCGGCGTCGGCGACCCCGCCCATCCGGGTGAGCGCGTCGACCACCACGCGCCGCTTCAGTTCGCGCTGGTGGGCGAGCTCGACGTGTCCGAACTCGGCGCCCCCGGCGCGGTCGGCCGGATCGACCTCGAGGGCGGCCGCGCCCCACACGTGAGGTCGGCGGTGCTCGCTCGCCTCGAGGACGCTCACCGTGTCGGCGCGCCAGAAGGCCTTCTTGCGGTCGTCGGCGATGCGCGCCACGACCTTCTCGCCGGGCAGGGTGTCGGTCACGAACACCACCCGCCCGTCGAGTCGGGCCACCGAGATGCCCCCGTGTGCGATGCCCGTCACGTCCAGTTCGACCTCGCGGCCCAGCATGTCTCCCATGCGTCGAGTCTGACAGGCTGGGCGGCATGACCGTCCCGCTCTACCTGGCCAGCACCTCCCCCGCCCGTCTCGCGCTGTTGCGCGCCGCCGGCATCGAGCCGGTGCTGATCAGCCCCGGGGTCGACGAGGAGGCCGCGGTCGCGACCGAGTCGGCACGCCTCGGTCGAGACCTCACGGCGGGCGAGACGGTGCAGCACCTCGCCCGGCTCAAGGCCGAGGCCGTGCTCGACACCGTCGTCGACGGCCGTCCCCTCGACGGGCTGGTGCTCGGGGGCGACAGCGCCTTCGAGTTCGACGGCGAGGTGCACGGCAAACCGCACGAACCCGCGCTGGCGCTCGACCGGTGGCGCCGGATGGCCGAGATCGGCCACGGCACCCTCTGGTCGGGGCACTGGCTGGTCGACCACCGCGGCGGTGCTCCGCGGATCACCGCCGACACCCCGTCAGGAGGCGCGGGCCGGGTCGCGAGCGCGTCCCTCACCTTCGCCGACGACCTCGACCCGGACGAGCTCTCGGCCTACGTCGAGACGGGCGAGCCGCTCGAGGTCGCGGGGGCCTTCACGATCGACGGCCGTGCGTCCGCGTTCATCACGCACATCGAGGGCACCCCGAGCGCCGTCGTGGGTCTCTCGGTGCCCGTGCTGCGGTCGCTCGTCCGGGGCTTCGGCGTGCCGTGGCACGAGCTGTGGACCTCGCCGGCCGCCGGGTCCTTGTAGGTTCTGCCTCGCGCCTCCTGTTCCTTTTTGTGCACGTCAGCCAAAGGCAGTCGGGGAGCGCGCAATAGGGTGGGGAACTATGCCGCGTATCAGCAAGGTCCTCATCGCCAACCGTGGAGAGATCGCCGTCCGCGTGATCCGGGCCGCGCGTGACGCCGGAATCGGCTCGGTGGCGGTCTACGCCGACCAGGACCGCGACGCCCAGCACGCCCGCCTCGCCGACGAGGCCTACGCCCTGGGCGGCACCACGAGCGCCGAGACCTACCTCGTCATCGACAAGATCCTCTCGGTCGCCCGCCGCTCGGGTGCCGACGCCGTGCACCCCGGCTACGGCTTCCTCGCCGAGAACGCCGACTTCGCCCGGGCCGTCCAGGCCGCGGGCCTCGTCTGGATCGGCCCGTCGCCCGAAGCCATCGAGCAGCTCGGCGACAAGGTCTCGGCCCGGCACATCGCCGAGCGCGTCGGGGCGCCGCTCGCCCCCGGCACCCTGAACCCGGTCTCGGGCGCCGACGAGGTCCTCGAGTTCGTCGACCAGCACGGCCTGCCCGTCGCGATCAAGGCTGCCTTCGGCGGCGGTGGACGCGGCCTCAAGGTGGCCCGCACCCGCGAGGAGGTCCCCGAGCTGTTCGACTCGGCGACCCGCGAGGCCGTCGCCGCCTTCGGCCGCGGCGAGTGCTTCGTCGAGAAGTACCTCGACCAGCCGCGCCACGTCGAGACCCAGTGCCTGGCCGACGCGCACGGCAACGTCGTCGTCGTGTCGACCCGTGACTGCTCGTTGCAGCGCCGCCACCAGAAGCTCGTCGAAGAGGCCCCCGCGCCGTTCCTCACCGACGAGCAGACCACGAAGCTGTACGAGTCGTCAAAGGCGATCCTGCGCGAGGTCGGCTACGTCGGCGCCGGCACCTGCGAGTTCCTGATCGGCAAGGACGGCACCGTCTCGTTCCTCGAGGTCAACACGCGCCTGCAGGTCGAGCACCCCGTGTCCGAGGAGGTCACCGGCATCGACCTCGTCCGCGAGCAGTTCCGCCTCGCCGAGGGCGGCGTGCTCGACTACGACGACCCCGAGGCCCGCGGCCACTCGTTCGAGTTCCGGATCAACGGCGAGGACGCCGGCCGCGGGTTCATGCCCGCCCCCGGCCCGATCCACGTCTTCAAGGCCCCGGGAGGACCAGGCGTCCGCGTCGACAGCGGCGTCCAGGCGGGCGACGAGATCAGCGGCTCGTTCGACTCGCTCCTCGCCAAGCTGATCGTCACCGGCTCGTCGCGCGAGGACGCCCTCGAGCGCTCGCGTCGCGCCCTGGCCGAGTTCGAGGTCGCCGGCCTGCCGACGGTGCTGCCGTTCCACCGCGCGATCGTCGACGACCCCGCGTTCGCGCCCGCCGACGGCGCACCGTTCTCGATCTACACCCGCTGGATCGAGACCGAGTTCGACAACACCATCCCCGCGTGGAGCGGCGAGGCCGAGGCCCCGCGGCCGGCCGACGCACGCGACACCGTCGTGGTCGAGGTGGGCGGGAAGCGACTCGAGGTCTCGCTGCCGGCCGGTCTCGGGTCGCGCACCGCGCCTCCTGCGGTCGCCCCCAAGCGCCGTGGTGCTCCCCGGTCGTCGGTCGTGACCGCGACCGGTGCCGAGGTCAGGGCGCCGATGCAGGCCACCGTCGTGAAGCTCGCCGTCGAGGCCGGACAGCAGGTCGTCAAGGGCGACCTGGTGCTCGTGCTCGAGGCGATGAAGATGGAACAGCCCGTCGCCGCCCACCGTGACGGCACCGTCTCGGGCATCGCGGCCGTCGTCGGCGAGACCGTCTCGTCGGGCCACGTCCTGCTCAGCATCGACTGACCCCGCGCCGGGCCCCGTGGCGACCCGGGAGGCGGGTCGGCAGACCCTAGAGTGGACGCCATGTCTGAGACCACCACGCACCCGCTCGACGACCGCGCCGCCGACCCCTTCGAGGTCGCCCGCACCGCCGCCGCCGAGATCGCCGAGAAGACCGGCGTCGCCCGACACGACATCGCCCTGACGCTGGGCAGCGGTTGGGCCAAGGCCGCCGACCTGATCGGCGAGACCGTGGCCGAGGTCCCGGCGACCGAGATCACCGGGTTCGCCGCGTCGGCCGTCGTCGGCCACACGAGCTCGATCCGCAGCATCGCCCTGCCCTCGGGCAAGCACGCCCTCGTCATGGGTGCCCGCACGCACTACTACGAGGGCCACGGCGTGCGCCGGGTCGTGCACGGCGTGCGCACGGCCGCCGCCACGGGCGCGACGACGATGATCCTGACCAACGGTGCCGGCGGCATCAAAGAGACGTGGAAGCCCGGCACGCCCGTGCTGATCAGCGACCACATCAACCTCACCGCGGACTCGCCCCTCGAGGGCGCGACGTTCATCGACCTGACCGACCTGTACTCGTCGCGACTGCGCGACGTGGCGCGCGGAATCGACCCCGACCTCGACGAGGGCGTCTACACGCAGTTCCGCGGCCCGCACTACGAGACGCCGGCCGAGGTGCAGATGGCCAAGGCGATCGGCGGCCACATCGTCGGCATGTCGACGGCCCTCGAGGCCATCGCCGCCCGCCAGTCCGGCATGGAGGTGCTCGGCATGTCGCTTATCACGAACCTCGCCGCGGGCATCCAGAAGACCCCGCTCAGCCACGCCGAGGTGCTCGAGGCCGGGCGCGACGCCGAGGCCAAGATCAGCGACCTGCTCGCCCGCATCGTGGCGGCCCTGTGAGCGGCGACGTGACGGGGCCCGGCGGCGACGGCCCCCTGGTCTCGCCCGACCTCGACGGTCTGATCGCGACGGCTCAGGCCTGGCGCGACCAGGACCCCGACGACGAGACGCGCGACGAGCTCGACCGCCTGCTCGCCCGCGCCGGAGCCGACGACTCCGACGCCGTCCTCGACCTCGCCGACCGTTTCGCCGGTCGCCTGGAGTTCGGCACCGCCGGCCTGCGCGGCGCCCTGGGCTCGGGCTCGAACCGCATGAACCGAGTCCTCGTGGCGCAGGCCGCGGCCGGCTTCGCGGCGTTCCTGCTCGGTCGCGAGTCGACCCCCTCGATCGTCATCGGGTACGATGGGCGCAAGAACTCCGACGTCTTCGCGCGCGACACCGCCGAGATCATGGCGGCGGCCGGCGTGTCCGCGACGATCCTGCCGCGGGCCCTGCCGACTCCGGTGCTGGCCTTCGCGGTGCGTCACCTCGACGTCAGTGCGGGCGTCATGGTCACCGCCAGCCACAACCCGGCGCAGGACAACGGCTACAAGGTCTATCTCGGCGGCGTCGACGCCGGATCGCAGATCGTCTCGCCGGTCGACGGCGAGATCGCGGCCGAGATCGAGAAGGCGGCACAGTCCCCCGTCACCCGGCTGGCCCGTTCCGACGACTACCGCGAGGCCGGCGACGACCTCGTCATGGAGTACGTCCGTCGGACCGCCGCCGTCGCCGGGACGGCCTCGACCGGTCGTCAGCCACGCGTCGTCTACACCGCGATGCACGGCGTCGGGTGGGAGGTCGCGCGCCGCGTGTTCGCCACCGCGGGCTTCACCGAGCCGATCCCCGTCAGCGAGCAGAGCGCCCCCGACGCGGCGTTCCCGACCGTGGCCTTCCCCAACCCCGAAGAGCCCGGCGCCATGGACCTCTCGTTCGCCACGGCCGACCGCGTCGAGGCCGACCTGGTCATCGCCAACGACCCCGACGCCGACCGACTCGCGGTCGCGATCCCCGTCGACGGTGGGTGGCGCCGTCTCAGCGGCAACGAGGTCGGTTCGCTGCTCGGCTGGCGCGCCGCCGAGCGCGCACGTCGGGACGACCGCGACGGCACCCTGGCCGCGAGCATCGTCTCCTCCCCCGCCCTCCGCGAGATCGCCCGGGTGCACGGGCTCGACTACGTCGACACCCTCACCGGCTTCAAGTGGGTCTCCCGTGTCGGAGGACTGCTCTACGGCTACGAAGAGGCACTCGGCTACCTCGTCGACCCCGACGTCGTCCGCGACAAGGACGGCATCTCGGCCGCGGTCGACCTGCTCGCCCTCGCCACCGAGCTGCACACCGCCGGGTCGAGCCTGGCCGAGCACCTCGTCGCCTTCGACGAGCGGTTCGGCGCCTACGCCTCGTCGCAGATCTCGATCCGGGTCGACGACCTCGCCACCATCACGGCGCTCACCGACGGTCTCCGTCAGCGACCCCCGGCGACCATCGGCTCGCACCGCGTCGACCGCGTCGACGACTTCCGCGACGGATTCGGGGCCTTCCCCGCAGGCGACATCCTGCGCTACTGGCTCACCGACGGCTCCCGCGTGATCGTCCGCCCGAGCGGCACCGAGCCGAAGCTCAAGGTCTACATCGACGCGTCGAGCACCGAGGGCGACGCCGTCGCCCGCCGGGCAGCGGCCGAGGCGGCCGTGGCCGACCTCGACGCGGGCATGCGCGACCTGCTGGCCTGACGGTCGGGGCGGTGACCGCCCGGACGACGTGAGAGACCCCGGAGGCGCAGGTCGCGCCTCCGGGGTCTCTCACGTCCGTGCCGTGGCGGCTCGCCCCGGTGCCGCACGCCGCGCTCAGCCGAGCGACTTCTGCAGCTTCTCGGTCAGCTCGGCCTGGTCGAAGTGGTTCTGGATGACGATGACGTCGGCGAACGTGGAGCCGATGGCCTCGACGAACTCGGCCGACGTGAGGATCACCTGGGCGTCGTCGCCGACCGAGGCGATCGAGCCGATGTCGGCCGCGACGACGTCGGCCTCGATGTCGAGCTTGGCCAGCACGCGCTCGGCGTTGACCTTGAGGATTCCGCTGCTGCCGATGCCGGCGCCGCAGATGGTGACGATCTTCATGGGGCTGTCTCGATCCGTCGTGGGGAGGGTCAGGCGGGGACGCCCATCAACCGACGCACCTCGTCGACCGAGGTGGCGGCCGCGAGGGCGGGGATGACGGAGGCCTCGTTGAAGACGTTCGCGAGGTCGGCGATCGATTCGAGGTGGCCGCCGACCGTGACGATCGCGAGGCCGAGGACCACGCTGACCGGATCGTTGTGCGGGTGGCCGAAGGGCACGGGCTCGGCCAACGTGACCACGGCGAGACCGTCGCGCACCACGTCGTCGCCCGGCCGGGCATGGGCCAACACGAGGCCCGGCGCGATGACCACGTAGGGGCCGTGCTCGTCGATCATGCGGACCATCTCGTCGCCGTAGCCCTCGCGGGCGGCGCCGGAGTCGACCAGCGCGTGCCCCGCGACACGGACGGCCTCGCGCCAGTCGGCGACCCGGGCACCGATGACGACCGCCTCGTCGGGCAGCGGAGGGAGAGCCATGCTCAGACCCCCTCGAAGCCGGCGGTGATGCGGTCGGCCAGCGCCTCGCGGTCCTCGAGCGGCAGGAAGCACGATGCGGCGGCGTTGAGCTGGAACGTCTCGTGGTCGTCGAGGTCGTAGTCGAAGGCCTGGCTGAGGAGGGCGAGCTCTTTGCAGAGGCTCGTGTCGCTCATCAGACGGTTGTCGGTGTTGACCGTGACGCTGTAGCCGAGCTGGTAGAGCAGGTCGAAGGGGTGGTCGTCGAGGTCGCGACCCCAGGCGGCGATCGCGCCGGTCTGCAGGTTGGACTGTGGCGACAGCTCGAGCGGGATCTCGCGGTCGCGGACCCACGAGGCGATGGGCCCGATCTCGACCGTCGAGGTCGACCCCTTGCTCGCGACGACGCGGATGTCCTCGGCGATGCGGACACCGTGGCCGAGTCGGAGGGCCCGCCCGTCGATCAGCGCGCCACGGATGCTGTCGAGGCCGTCGGCCTCGCCCGCGTGCACCGTGACGGGCATGAACTCGCGGGCCAGCAGGTCGAAGGCGACCTTGTGGTCGGCGGCCGGGTGCCCGGCCTCGGGCCCGGCGATGTCGAAGGCCAGCACGCCGTTCTCGCGATGGCGGACCGCGAGCTGGGCGATCTCGAGCGACCGCTCGCCCTGGCGCAACGCACTGAGGATCTGCCCGACCGAGATCTCGTACCCGTCGGCGGCGAGCGAGCGCACGGCCGACGCGAAGCCCGCCTGCACCGCCTCGACCGCCTGGTCGAGGGTGAGCCCCTTCCGCTGGTGCTGCTCGGGGGCCCAGCGAACCTCGGCGTGGACGACCCCGTCGGCGGCCAGGTCGAGGACGAACTCGTGGGCGACCCGGGTCAACTGGTCGGCGGTCTGCATGACCGCGACCGTGAGCTCGAAGGTGGCGAGGTAGTCGACGAGGGTGCCGGAGTCGGCGTTCTCGACGAACCAGCGGCGCAGCGCCTCGGGGTCGGACGCGGGGAGGTCGATGCCGGCCTCGGCCGCCAGGTCCACGACGGTCTCGGGCCGGAGGCCCCCGTCGAGGTGGTCGTGCAGCGACACCTTCGGAAGGGCCGCGAGCCGCGGGCCCCCGTTCGGCAGCCGGTAGTCCTTGTCGGGAGCGCTCATGCCCTCAATCTACTAGCGCTCCGGCCGACGACTCTGGACGCGCGCCACGAGAGAGGTGCGCGCGCATCGAGAACCGGCACCGCCCCTCCTGGACGGAGGCGCGGTGCCGGCGGGGCGTCCGTCGGACGAGCCCGGTCAGCCGATCCGCTCGGCGACGATGGTGCGCGCCGCAGGAGCCTCGTCGCCGATCGCCCAGGCCCCGTCCACGGCCTCGAGGGCGCGCTCGAAGCGGCCGGGCTCGTCCGTGTGCAGCGTGAACAGGGGCTGGCCCTCGGTGACCCGGTCGCCCGGCTTCGCGTGCAGCTCGATGCCCGCGGCCGCCTGCACCGGGTCCTGCTTGCGGGCGCGACCGGCACCGAGACGCCAGGCGCCGATGCCGAACGGCAACGCGTGCTGCTCGGTCAGGTAGCCGGTGCGCTCGGCGGTGACGACGTGCGTCTCTCGGGCCGTCGGCAGGGCCGCGTCCGGGTCGCCGCCCTGGGCACGGATCATGCGCTTCCAGGCGTCCATCGCGCGGCCGTCGTCGAGGGCGGCCTCGACGTCGGCGTCGGGTCGACCCGCCAGGGTCAGCATCTCGCGGGCGAGGGCGACGGTGAGTTCGCGGATGTCGGCCGGGCCGCCTCCGGCGAGGGTCTCGACCGACTCGCGCACCTCGAGGGCGTTGCCGATGGTCAGGCCGAGGGGCACGTTCATGTCGGTGAGCAGGGCCGTCGTCGCGACGCCGGCGTCGGTACCGAGGTCGACCATCGTGCGGGCCAGCTCGCGCGACCGCTCGATGTCCTGGATGAACGCGCCCGATCCGAACTTGACGTCGAGGACGAGCGCCGCGGTGCCCTCGGCGATCTTCTTGCTCATGATCGACGACGCGATCAACGGGATGGCCTCGACCGTGCCCGTGATGTCGCGCAGCGCGTAGAGCTTGCCGTCGGCGGGGGCGAGGCCCGACCCGGCGGCGCAGACGACGGCGCCGCTGTCGGCCATGATCTCGCGCATGCGGTCGTTCGAGATGGACGCCTGCCAGCCCGGGATGGACTCGAGCTTGTCGAGCGTGCCCCCGGTGTGTCCGAGGCCCCGGCCCGAGAGCTGGGGCACGGCGACGCCGAACGAGGCGACCAACGGGGCCAGGGGCAGGGTGATCTTGTCGCCGACGCCACCGGTCGAGTGCTTGTCGACGGTCGTCTTGCCGAGCCCGGTGAAGTCCATCGTCTCGCCGGACCGGATCATGGCCATCGTCATGTCGCGGATCTCGCGGCGCTCCATGCCGTTGAGGAAGATCGCCATGGTGAGAGCCGACATCTGCTCGTCCGCCACGTAGCCGCGCGTGTACGCGTCGATCAGCCAATCGATCTGCTCGGTGCTGAGGGCGTCGCCGCCCCGCTTGACGCGGATGAGGTCGACGGTGTCGAACGGTTCGACGGCGTTCTGGGTCACGGTGGGGCTCCTAGCGGTGGTGCGGTGGGTGGTGCGGCCGTCGGCGCGACGCGGGCGTCACGACCGGGACGGACGAGGAGGCGCGGGTCAGCTCTGCGAGGCGCGGTACTGCTCGAGTTGGCGCGGCCCGAACGCGTCGGGGATCACCTCGTCGATGGTCTTGAAGCCCGAGACGGTGTCGAGCACCATGGCTTCGTCCGAGTGTTCGTAGAGCAGTTGACGGCAGCGACCACAGGGCATGAGGACCCCGCCGTTGCCGTCGACGCAGGCGAAGGCGACCAGACGGCCGCCCCCCGACATGACGAGGTCGGACACGAGCGAGCACTCGGCGCACAGGGTGATGCCGTACGAGGCGTTCTCGACGTTGCAGCCCGAGACGATCCGGCCGTCGTCCGTGACGGCCGCGGCCCCCACGGGGAACTTCGAGTACGGCACGTAGGCCTTGCGCATGGCGTCGCGGGCGGCCTCGCGGAGGGCGTCCCAGTCGGTCTCGGCGACGACCGTCTCGCTGCTGCGGGCCGTCACGACTTGATGTAGGGCTTGCCCGAGGCCGCGGGGCCCCGGGACTGCCCGACCAGGCCGGCGACCGCGAAGATCGTCACGACGTACGGCAGCATGAGCATGAACTCGCTGGGTACCGGCGAACCGATGGCCCCGAGCACGTTCTGCAGGTTGCTCGCGAAGCCGAACAGCAGCGCGGCGAGCGTGGCCCGGATCGGGTCCCACCGGCCGAAGATGACCGCCGCCAGGGCGATGAAGCCCGCGCCCGCGGTCATCTCTTTCTGGAAGTTGCCGAGCGAGCCGAGCGTGAAGTAGGCCCCGCCGAGGCCCGCGATGGCCCCCGCGAGGGAGACGTTCCAGAAGCGGGTGGCGTTGACCTTGATGCCCACGGTGTCGGCGGCCTGCGGGTGCTCTCCCACCGAGCGGAGGCGCAGCCCCCACCGGGTGCGGAACAGACCGTAGAAGACGACGGCGATCGCGATGTACATCAGGTAGACGATGATCGTCTGGCGGAAGAAGACCGGCCCGACGATCGGGATCTGGCTGAGCACCGGGATGTCGAGCTGCGGGAAGCGCACCCCGCGGTTCAGCGACTCGGACTTCGACAGCACCTGCGAGTACAGGAAGCTGGTGAGGCCCGTGACGAGCACGTTGAGCACGACGCCGACGATGACCTGGTCGACGATGTAGCGGATGCTGAAGACGGCGAGCACCATCGACACGAGCACGCCCGCGATCATCGCCCCGACCAGGCCGACGTAGGCCGAACCGGTCGCCGAGGCGACCATCGCCGAGACGAAGGCCCCGGCGAGCAGCTGCCCCTCGATGGCGACGTTGACGACACCGACCCGCTCGCTGATCACGCCACCGAGGGCACCGAAGATCAGCGGGGTGCTGAGCGCGAGGGCGCCGAGCAGCAGACCGGGCACCGGGATGGTCTGGCCGGCGCTCGCCCACGTGAGGAAGCCGAGCAGGAACAGGACGCCGAACACGGCGATCAGCCAGATCGGCACCTTCTCGAAGCGGACGGCGCGCAGCACCGCGACGATCGTGATGACGGCCAGGAGCACCGTGAGCACGATGCCCGTGCCGGCCGCCGGCAGGACCGCGTCGGGCAGGGCGAAGAAGTCCGTCGCGGTCGACAGGCGGAAGGTGCTCTCGCCGTCCCGTGCCAGGCCGAGGAACAGCACGGCGGCCACGACGCTGAAGATCGCGAACGCGATCGGGGCCTTGAGGCTGCGGGTCGTGGTCCGGGCCAGGTCGGGCGACGGCGCGGCGGGGACCGCGGTGTCGGGGGTGAGCGTGCTCACTTGGTGACCACCGCCTCCTTGTTCGAGGCCTTGCGCACCGGGCGGAGGCCCGGGGCCGGCAGACGGAAGATCGCTCGGACCAGCGGGGGCGCGGCCACGAACAACACGATGAGGGACTGCACGACGAGCACGATGTCGATCGGCACGCCGTTGGCGGCCTGCATCGAGTACCCACCGGCCTTGAGCGCCCCGAACAGGACACCGGCACCGAACACGCCCCACGGCCGCGAACGACCGAGCAGCGCGACCGTGATCGCGTCGAAGCCGATGCCGGCGTCGATGCCCGAGGTGAAGCCGCTGGTCAGCGTGCCGAGCACCTGGGTCGAACCGGCGACGCCCGCGAGCGCGCCCGAGATGAGCATCGCGTAGAGGTAGATGTTCTTGACGTTCATGCCGGCCGTGCGCGCCGCGTGCGGGTTCTCGCCCACGGCACGGAACCGGAAGCCGAGCGTCGACCGGTTGATCAGCCACCAGACGACCGCGGTGATGACGATGACCAGCACGAAGCCCCAGTTGAGGTTGTACCGGGCGCCGAACAGGTCGGGCAGGATCGCCGTGTCGAGCGTGGCGGGCGACTTCGGGTTCGCGCTGCCCGGGGCCTGCAGCAGGCCCTGCGTGCGCAGCATGAAGGCCAGCAGGTAGAAGGCGATGTAGTTGAGCATGATCGTGAGGATCACCTCGTGGGCGCCGGTGCGGGCCTTGAGCAGCCCCACGATGCCGCCCCAGAGCGCGCCCGCCGCGATGCCGGCGGCGAGGGCGAGGGGGAGGTGCACGGCGAGCGGCAGGTGGAACGAGAAGCCCACCCACCCGGCGGCGGCCGAGGCCATCAGCATCTGCCCGCGGGCACCGATGTTGAACAGGCCCACACGGAACGCCACCGCGACGCCGAGGCCCGCGGCGATGAGCGGCACGGCGTAGTTCAGCGTCTCGGTCAGCGGTCGGATGCCCGCCGCGAAACCGTCGACCCGGAAGTTGTAGATCGCGCCCTGGAAGAGCGACGAGTACGACCCGCCGACCGCGGCCCAGAACGCCTGGAAGAAGTCGGCCGGGCGAGAGAAGAAGTAGCCCAGCGTGCCCTGCACGGTGGTGTCGGTGAAGCCGATCAGGAGGCCCGAGACGACGAGGGCCAGCACGACGGCGAGCACCGAGATGGCGGCGTTGCCCGTCGTGATCTCGCGAAGGAGGCGCGAGCCGCGTCCCTCGGTCGACTCCGGTGACGACGGGGCGGGTGGTGTGCCCGGGCCCTGCGTGGTGGTCGTGGCGTCGCTCACGCTGCCTGCTCCGTTCCCTGCGGCATCTCGCCGGCCATCATGAGCCCCAGCACGTCGCGAGGGGTGTCCGCCGGCACGATGCCGACGATGGTGCCGCGGTACATCACGGCGATGCGGTCGGCGAGGGCGGCGACCTCGTCGAGCTCGGTCGAGACGACGATCACGGGCACGCCCTGGTCGCGGGTCTCGACGATGCGCTTGTGCACGAACTCGATCGAGCCGACGTCGATGCCACGGGTGGGCTGGGCGGCCACGAAGAGCCGCAGGTCGCGGCTGAGCTCGCGCGCCAGCACGACCTTCTGCTGGTTGCCGCCCGAGAGGCGGCCGGCCGGCGTGGTGATGCCCTGGGTGCGGATGTCGAACTCCTTCACCTTGGCCGCGGCGAACGCCGCGAGTTCGGCGAGCTTCAGCGAGCCGCGCTTCACGAAGGGGCCGGACTGCGAGCGGTCGAGCATGAGGTTCTCCGCCACGGTGAACTCGCCGACGAGGCCGTCCTGGTTGCGGTCCTCGGGGACGAAGCCGACGCCGGCGTCGAGCACCTGGCGCACGCTGCGGCCCGTGATGTCGCGCCCGTCGAGCGAGACCCGGCCCTCGACCCGGGGCTGCAGGCCGAGGATCGCCTCGGTGAGCTCGGTCTGGCCGTTGCCCTGGACGCCGGCGATGGCGAGGATCTCGCCTCGGCGGACCTCGAACGAGACGTCGTCCACGACCACCTGCCCGATCGGGTCGACGACCCGAAGGTTCTCGACCACCAGGGCGGGCTCACCGGCATCGGCGGGGGCCTTCTGGACGGTGAGCTCGACGGCGCGCCCGACCATGAGCGAGGCGAGCTCGGCGTTCGAGGCGGTCGGCTCGGCCTCGCCGACGACCTTGCCCAGGCGGATGACGGTGATGCGGGTGGCGACCTCGCGCACCTCGCGCAGCTTGTGGGTGATGAAGACGATGGCGGTGCCGGCGTCGCGCAGCTGGCGCATGATGACCATGAGCTCGTCGGTCTCTTGCGGCGTCAACACGGCGGTGGGCTCGTCGAACACGAGCACCTTCGCGTCGCGGGACAGGGCCTTGATGATCTCGACGCGCTGCTGCACGCCGACGGGCAGCTCTTCGACCAGGGCGTCGGGGTCGATGTCGAACCCGAACCGGCTGCTGATCTCGCGCACCTTGGCGCGCGCCGCGGCGAGGTCGAGCCGGCCGCCGGACTTGGTCTCCTCGTGGCCGAGCATGACGTTCTCGGCGACGGTGAAGACGGGGACGAGCATGAAGTGCTGGTGCACCATGCCGATGCCGGCGCCCATGGCGTCGCCGGGGCCCGAGAAGTGCTGGACGGCGTCGTCGAGCAGGATCTCGCCCTCGTCGGCCTGGTACAGGCCGTAGAGGACGTTCATCAGGGTGGACTTGCCGGCGCCGTTCTCGCCGAGCAGGCAGTGGATCTCGCCGGGCTCGACGGTCAGGCTGATGTGGTCGTTGGCGGTCAGCGCGCCGAATCGCTTGGTGATGCCCCGCAGTTCGAGCTTCATCTCAGGTGGCTACCTCGGGTCTAGGCATTCGGGTGGGGTCGGACGGCACCGGGTCGGCGGCCCGCCCACGGGCGTCGACAGGGCCGGGAGCGACGGGGTGACCGTCGCTCCCGGCCCTGGGTCAGTCGATGCTAATCGATGACGGGAGGTGCTTTCGTCAGCTGGTGAGCGCCGACGGCGACTCGACCTCGATCGAACCGTCGATGATGCCGGCCTTGATCGTGTCGAGCTCGTCCTGCAGACCGGAGTCGACCTTGTCGGCGTAGTCGTGGAACGGCGCGATGCCGACACCGTCGTTCTCGAGCGTGCCCACGTAGGGCGTGCTCGAGAACTTGTCCTCGCTGGCCTGCGTGACGACCGCGTCGGTCGCCTGCTTGATGCCCTTGAGCACCGAGGTCAGGAAGAGGTCCTTGTTGGCGCTGTCGGTCTCGTAGGTGTCGCTGTCGGCACCGACCAGGACGACGTCCTTGCCGGAGTCGCGGATCGCCTCGGCGGCGCTCTGGTAGATCGGGCCACCGACCGGCAGGATGACGTCGGCGTTCTGGTCGATCAGCGTCTGGGCGCTCTGCTTGGCCGTGGTGCCGGCCTCGAAGCCACCCGTGAAGCTGCCGGTCTGCGAGTCGACGTCCCAGCCGACGACCTTGACGTCCTTGCTCTTCTGCTCGTTGTAGTACTTCACGCCGTCGGCGAAGCCGTCCATGAAGATCGTGACGGTCGGGAACTGCATGCCGCCGAAGGTGCCCACGACACCCGTCTTCGAGTAGCTGGCCGCCGCGTAGCCCGCCAGGAAGGCGGCCTCGGAGGTGTTGAAGGTGATCGGCTGCACGTTGTCGGCCGTGATCGACGCGTCGTCGATCGTGGCGTAGTTGATGTTCGAGTTCGCCTCGGCCGCCGACTTGGTGGCGTCGGCGAGAGCGAAGCCGACCGTGACGATCAGGTTGCAGCCCTGGTCGGCGAGGTTCGACAGGTTCGCGTCGTAGACGGTCTCGTCGGCCGACTCGACCGTCTTGGGGGTCGACCCGATGGCCTTCGCGGCCTCGGTCAGGCCCTCGTAGCCGAGCTGGTTGAACGACTTGTCGTCGAAGCCGCCGGCGTCGGAGACCATGCACGGGACGAAGTCGCTCGAGGCGCCGCTGGTCGAGCCAGAGCCGCTCTCGGGGGCCGAGGCACAGCCGGCCAGGATGACGGCGGTGCTCGCCAGGGCGAGGCCGCTGAGCACGGCCTTGCGCGCAGTTGTAGTCAAGTTGTCCTCCAGGGTGCAGCCCGGCACGAGGCGCGCCGGGTGGGTATGGCTGACAGGTTACCTACTGTGACGAGCGCCGCCGACCGTCGGGTGGTAGTGATGCCGAGGCGTTACACAGTCGCGACCACGACTTAACGAACACGAAACGTCCACGACCCCGGAGGGGCTCAGAGGACGTCGCTGCGCCCGCTGAGCTTGAGGGCGTCCACGACGCTCTTGACGCGTTGCGCGTTCGCCGTCGTCGTGACGAGCAGCGCGTCGGGGGTGTCGACCACGATGATGTCGTTGACGCCGATCAGCGAGATCAGCCGCCCGCTGTTGCCGACGACGATGCCGCTCGAGCTGTCGGCCAGCACGCGGGCGTTCTCGCCGAGGATGGCCAGGTCGCTCTTCCGACCACCGGCGTGCAGCTTCGCGATGGACGCGAAGTCGCCGACGTCGTCCCAGTCGAAGTCTCCGGGCACGACGGCCAACCGGCCCGCCGCGGCCGCCGGTTCGGCGACCGTGTAGTCGATGGCGATCTTCTCGAGTCCGGGCCACACCTTGTCGACGACGGCGCCGCGCTTCGGGGTGTCCCACGCGGCCGCGAGCTCCTCGATGCCCTCGAGCAGGTCGGGCCGGGTCTCGCCCAGCTGCTCGAGCAGTCGGTCGGCGCGCGAGATGAACATGCCGCCGTTCCAGAGGTAGTCGCCTCCGGAGACGTAGCGTTCGGCCGTCTCGAGGTCGGGCTTCTCGACGAAGGACTCGACCGTGCGGGCGCTGGGCGCCCCCTCGATGTCGAGGGGCGCCCCGACGTGGATGTAGCCGAACCCGATCGCGGGCTCGGTGGGGGTGATGCCGATCGTGGCGATGTACCCCTCGTCGGCGGCGACGATGGCCTCGCGGACCGCGCGACCGAAGCCGCGGGTGTCGGCGATGACGTGGTCGGCGGCGAACGAGCCGATGATGACGTCCGGCTCGCGGCGGCGGAGCACGGCCGCGGCCAGACCGATGGCCGCGGTGCTGTCCTTGGGCTCGCTCTCGAGGACGACGTTGTGGTCGGCGAGCCCGGGCAGCTGCGACTCGACCGCGGCGCGGTGCGCCCGCCCGGTGACGACCATGATGCGCTGGTCGCCGTTGAGCGGGGCGAGGCGGTCCCAGGTGCCGCGCAGCAGGGTCGAGCCGCTGCCCGTGAGGTCGTGCAGGAACTTCGGCGCGTCGGCCCGGCTGAGGGGCCAGAGCCGGGACCCGATGCCGCCCGCCGGGATGATGCTGTAGAACCGGTCGAGGCTTTCCTGGATCGTCATGCGTTCACCTTATCGACGCCCCTCCTCCATGCCGCCGATCCCCTCTCGCCACCGTCACCGGTGAGGCTCGCAGCACGAGCAGTCCGAGGAGGACCGATGCGAGTCGTGATCGTGACCGAGAGCTTCCTGCCCACCGTCAACGGGGTCACCACGAGCGTGCTGCGCGTGCTCGACCACCTGGCCCGACGCGGGCACGAGGCCCTGGTCATCGCCCCGGCCGGGCGCGGGACCACGAGCTACGCCGGCTTCCCGGTCCACCGGGTGCCGTCGGTGGCCTACCGTCAGTTCCCGGTCGGCCTGCCGAACCCGCAGGTCGCGGCCGCCATCGCCGGCTTCCGACCCGACGTCGTGCACGTCGCCTCGCCGTTCCTGCTCGGTGCCCAGGCCATCGCCGCGGCCGCTCGCCTGGGCGTGCCCTCGGTCGCCGTCTTCCAGACCGACGTCGCCCGGTACGCGGGGACGAACGGGCTCGGGCTCGGCTCGGCCGTCGCCTGGCGGCTCGTGCGCCGCATCCACGACCAGGCCACGACGACGTTGGTCCCCTCGCGCGCCTCCCTCCGCGACCTCGAGACGGCCGGCGTGGGCCGGCTCGCGACCTGGGGCCGGGGGGTCGACTCGGCCCTGTTCCACCCGAATCGCAAGTCGGGCGACGCGGTCCGTGCCCTGCGCGAGAGCTGGGGCGCGCCCGACCGCGTGCTCGTCGGCTACGTGGGTCGCCTGGCGCCCGAGAAGCAGGTCGAGCGGCTCGCCGCCCTGCGCCCCTTGCGGGAGGCGCGCCTCGTGGTCGTCGGCGGCGGCCCCTCGCTGCCCGCCCTGCGCCGCCGCCTGCGGCATCACGACCCGGTCTTCACCGGCCCGCTGCACGGCGAGCACCTCGCCGACGCCTACGCGGCCCTCGACGTCTTCGTGCACACGGGCTCGACCGAGACCTTCGGCCAGACCGTGCAGGAGGCCCACGCCAGCGGACTGCCGGTCGTGGCCCCGGCCGCGGGCGGACCCCTCGACCTGGTGCGGCACGGCGTCGACGGGTTCCTCTTCGACCCCCGCCACGACCACTCGCTCCGCCGCAGCGTCCGCGCCTTGGTCTCCTCGGACGAGCTGCGGGCCCGCTTCGGAGAGGCCGGGAGGCGCGCGGTCGTCGGACGCACGTGGGAGACCCTCGGCGACGAACTCGTCGAGCACTACCGACGCGCGATGGCCAGCGTCCGCGACGGGGCCGAGCGCGCCTCCGTCCGCTGATCGCGGTGCGGGCCGACGGGTCCGTCTTGTCTCGACGTCGAACGACTTCGGCGGGGCGGGGCGGCGGCCCCGCTCGGCGGGAACATAGACTGAACAGGTTCTGAGAACGCCACCAGCGGACACGGCTGTCCCTCGTACCGACCGAGCGAGAGCGTCGTCCGCCCCATCCGCGAGGAGAAGTGCTCATGGCCGAGCAGTCGACGGGAACGGTCGCATCACCGGCAGGCAGACCGGGTGCACCGAAGATCAGCGCGCCCAAGGCGCCCGGGAAGATCGCCGGCACCCTCTACCGGGGTCGTGAGGGCATGTGGTCGTGGGTGCTGCACCGCATCACCGGCGTGAGCATCTACTTCTTCCTGCTGGTGCACATCCTCGACACCGCCCTCGTCCGGATCAGCCCCGAGGCCTACAACGCGGTGATCGGCACCTACAAGAACCCGATCATGGGGCTCGGCGAGACCGGCCTCGTGGCGGCGATCCTCTTCCACGCCCTCAACGGCCTGCGGATCATCCTGATCGACTTCTGGGGCCCGGGCACCAAGTACCAGCGCGTCATGTTCTGGATCGTCATCGGCCTCGCCGTGGTCCTGTTCGCCGGTTTCGCGCCGCGCCACCTGATGAACGTCTTCTCGGAGTAGAGCCATGACCACCCAGACCGTCGAAGCCCCGCGCTCCGCCCGCGCGGCCCAACGCTCCACCAACTACGAGAAGTGGGGCTGGATCTACATGCGCGCCAGCGGCCTGCTGCTCGTCGTGCTCGTGTTCGGCCACCTGTTCATCAACCTGCTCGCGAGCGAGGGCGGCGTCAAGGCCATCGACTTCGCCTTCGTGGCGGGCAAGTGGGCCAGCCCGTTCTGGCAGGTCTACGACACCCTCCTCCTCTGGCTCGCGCTGATCCACGGCACGAACGGCATGCGCACGATCGTCAACGACTACGTGTCGAAGCCGACGGTGCGCAAGGTGCTGCTCGTCACGCTGCTCGTGTCGACGGTGGTCCTGCTCGTCCTCGGCACGCTCGTGATCTACACGTTCGACCCGTGCCCCGCGAACGCCCCGGCCGACCTGCTGCCGTCGTTCTGCACCGCCGGCTAGCCACCCGGCCCACCGTCCACTCCGGCCCCCGGCCGCACGTCCCCCACCGGAAAGAACCGTGACCACACCCTCCCCCGCCCCCGCCAGCACCGTCGTCGACGGCGTCCACTACCACCAGCACGACATCGTCATCGTCGGGGCCGGGGGTGCGGGCATGAGGGCGGCCATCGAGGCCGGCCCGAACGCCAGCACCGCGGTGATCTCGAAGCTGTACCCGACCCGTTCGCACACCGGTGCGGCCCAGGGCGGCATGGCTGCGGCCCTCGCCAACGTCGAGGACGACAACTGGGAGTGGCACACCTTCGACACCGTCAAGGGCGGCGACTACCTCGTCGACCAGGACGCCGCCGAGATCCTCGCCAAAGAGGCGATCGACGCCGTCCTCGACCTCGAGAACATGGGTCTGCCGTTCAACCGCACACCCGAGGGCAAGATCGACCAGCGCCGATTCGGCGGCCACACGGCCGAGCACGGCAAGAACCCCGTCCGGCGGGCCTGCTACGCCGCCGACCGCACCGGGCACATGATCCTCCAGACCCTGTACCAGAACTGCGTCAAGCACGGCATCAACTTCTTCAACGAGTTCTACGTCCTCGACCTCATCATGGGAGAGATCGACGGCGAGGAGCGCCCGGCCGGTGTCATCGCCTACGAGCTCTCGACCGGTGACCTGCACGTGTTCCAGGGCAAGGCCGTCATCTTCGCCACCGGTGGCTTCGGCAAGATCTACAAGACGACGTCGAACGCGCACACCCTCACGGGCGACGGCGTGGGCATCATCTGGCGCAAGGGCCTGCCGCTCGAGGACATGGAGTTCTTCCAGTTCCACCCGACCGGCCTCGCCGGGCTCGGAATCCTGTTGAGCGAAGCCGCTCGTGGTGAGGGTGCCATCCTGCGCAACAGCGAGGGCGAGCGCTTCATGGAGCGCTACGCCCCCACCATCAAAGACCTGGCGCCCCGCGACATCGTGGCGCGCTGCATGGCCACCGAGATCCGCGAGGGCCGGGGCGCGGGGCCGCACAAGGACTACGTCTACCTCGACATCACGCACCTCGACCCGGCCGTGATCGACGCCAAGCTGCCCGACATCACCGAGTTCGCGCGCACCTACCTCGGCGTCGAGCCCTACACCGAGCCCGTGCCCGTGCTGCCGACCGCCCACTACGCCATGGGCGGCATCCCGACGAACGTCAAGGCCGAGGTGTTGCGCGACAACACCACGGTCGTGCCGGGCCTCTACGCCGCCGGCGAGTGCGCCTGCGTCAGCGTCCACGGATCGAACCGCCTCGGCACCAACTCGCTGCTCGACATCAACGTCTTCGGCAAGCGGGCCGGCAACAACGCGGTCGAGTACGTGAAGGACGCCCCGTTCGTGCCCCTGCCGGCAGACCCCGCCGGCTTCGTGCGCGGTCTCGTCGAGGACGTCCGCAACGCCACGGGCACCGAGCGCATCGCGACGCTGCGCAAAGAGCTGCAGGACAGCATGGACCGGAACGCCCAGGTCTTCCGTACGGAAGAGACGCTCGACGAGGTCACCCACGTGATCGCCGACCTGCGCGAGCGGTTCAAGAACATCTCGGTGCAGGACAAGGGCAAGCGCTTCAACACCGACCTGCTCGAGGCGATCGAGCTGGGCTTCCTGCTCGACCTCGCCGAGGTCGTCGTCTACTCGGCACGCTCGCGTCAAGAGAGCCGCGGCGGACACTTCCGTGAGGACTACCCCACCCGCGACGACGAGAACTGGCTCGTCCACACGATGGCCTACCTGACCGGCGACGCCCACTCGTCGTTGGCCGGTGACCACATCCGGCTCGACACCAAGCCCGTCGTGATCACGAACTACCAGCCGATGGAACGGAAGTACTGACATGAGCACCGCTGTCCTCGAGAACAAGCCCCAGGGCTCCGACGCCGTCCCCACGTTCACGGCCACGCTGATCATCCGTCGTTTCGACCCCGAGGTCGACGACGAGCCCCGCTGGCAGGACTTCGACGTCCAGGTGCTGCCGACCGACCGCGTGCTCGACGCCCTGCACCAGATCAAGTGGGAGCAGGACGGCTCGCTGACCTTCCGCCGCTCGTGCGCCCACGGCGTCTGCGGCTCGGACGCGATGCGCATCAACGGTCGCAACCGGCTGGCCTGCAAGACCCTGATCAAGGACCTCGACATCTCGCAGCCGATCTACGTCGAGGCCATCAAGGGCCTGCCGCTCGAGAAGGACCTCGTCGTCGACATGGAGCCCTTCTTCCAGTCGTACCGCGAGATCCAGCCGTTCCTGATGGCGTCGTCGAAGCCCGAGAAGGAGCGCCTGCAGAGCGCCACCCAGCGCGAGCGTTTCGACGACACGACGAAGTGCATCCTCTGCGCCGCGTGCACGTCGAGCTGCCCCGTGTTCTGGACCGACGGGCAGTACTTCGGCCCGGCGGCGATCGTCAACGCGCACCGCTTCATCTTCGACTCGCGCGACGAGGGCGCCCAGGTCCGCCTCGACATCCTCAACGACAAAGAGGGTGTCTGGCGCTGCCGCACCACGTTCAACTGCACCGAGGCCTGCCCGCGAGGCATCCAGGTGACCCAGGCCATCGCCGAGGTCAAGCAGGCCGTTCTGCGCGGTCGCGCCTGACAGCGAAGCACCGACGCACGAGAAGAGGGCCCGACCACCTGGTGGTCGGGCCCTCTTCTCGTGCCACGGGTCGTGACGGCCCGTGGACGAGCGTCGGCCCGGTCAGTCGTCCTCGACGATGCACGCGGCCTCGAGGCCGAGAGCGAGGCGCAGCGCGACCGACACTCCCGTCTCGCCCTCGTCGCCCATCGGGGCGACGGCGTCGATCCAGAACACCGGGAGGCGCACCGAGGGCGGATCGGGCAGCAGGCGTTCGAGCTCGCCCGCCTCGGTCAGCTCCGCCGCCTGGTAGACGGTGAGCAAGGGCACGCCGCCCACCGCGAACACCTGGAGTGCGTCGCCGCCGTCGATCTCACGCACGCCGAGCGACCCGTCGACCGCGTGGGCCGCGGTGGCGAGATCGAGCTGGTCGTACACGTGCGGACTCAGGATGGTGATGTCGCGCGGCATCAGGCCTCGTCCTCGGCCGGACGCTCGATCTCGGTCTCGGTCTCGGCCGCGGTCTCGGTCGAGCTCTCGTGCAGCAGGTCGAGTTCGTGGAGGTCTTCCTCCCACGCCTGGAGCAGCGGGCTGGCGACGAGCTGGGCGAGCCGCTCGGGGCCCACGGCCTCGAGGGTGCGGTGGAGGGCGTTCCAGCCCGAGGTGGCCGCGTCACCCAGGGGCACGACGAAAGCGGGGAGGCGAGGACGGCCGACCACGACGACGGGCCGTTCGGCGTCGAGGGCGGAACGTTCGAGGCCGAGCCGCCGGACGGATGGCGCCCCGATCAGCAGCGCGACCGGGTTCGGCGGCGGGTAGGTGACCGCCCGGACGCACCGGTCGGACTCGCCCTCGCGGGCGATGACCAGGGCGAAGGTCGGCAGCGACGACTCGGCGATGTGGCCGAGGGCGTCGGTCAGTCGCGCGATCGCGTCGTCGAGCGACCCCTCGGTCACGTCGACCGTCAACGCCGTGGTCTCTTCGATGCCGTGGTCGGTGACCCGGGCGGTGATCGTCGCCGAGAGATGCGGCCCCTCGACGACCACCCGGACGGTCTCGGGGGCCTGATGGCGCGCGTGCTGGGTGAGGACCCAGCAGTCCCAGACGTGCCCGAGGGGCTCGGTCGTCCCCCACCGGGTCGGGACGGAGCCCGAGACGGCCGCTCCCAGGGTCTCGACAGCGCCTCCGAGGCTCGTGTCGTGTGACGCCCGGTGCAGCACCGTGAGGTCGACGGTCAGCTGGCACGTGGTGTCCACGGCGTCGGCGATGATCGGCAGCGGCTCCAGGGCGGGAACCGCGGCAGCGACGTCCGGTTCGGTGGCCGCGGCGTCGACGTCGGCGTAGGGCACGCCCGTGAGGCCGTCACGAAGACGGCCCTTGTCGTCGTGGATCGCCCAGACTCCCCCGGCGGCGACCAGCGCGGCCCGGAGTCCGACCGTGAGGCGCGACCGTTCGCCGGTCACCAGGACCACACGTCGGCCCGTGGCGGGTCGACCGAGGAGGTCCGCGAGCGGACGACTGAGTCGGACGACGCGAGCCCTGCTGTCGACCCGGACGGCGCGCGACGTGATCGCGTCGACCATCGGATGTCGTATCGGGATGCCCACCCGTCGATTCTGCTCCGTGACGCACGGCCGCGACCGGATGCACGGCGGACTCGGACCAGCGCGGCCCGGGACGGCCCTCGCGGCCTAGGCTTGGTCCCCGTCATCGCCATCGACCCTCGAGAGGCACGCCATGCACGACGTCCGACGTCTCGACCGACGCCCCCGCCGGTCCGACCCGCGAGCGATCTCGTGAGGCGACGCCCGTACCGCAACGGCGAACGCCCCGACGACCAGCGCGAACGCCGCCGTGCCTTCGCCGCCGCCGTGCGGACGAGACCACCCCTGCGACCCACCGGCGACCGCGAACTCGGTCGGGCCCTCGCCCGCCTCGACGAGCTCGTCGAGAAGACCCTGCTCTCGGGCGAGCACGACCGCCTGCTCGACGAGACCCGGGTGTCGGTCTGGCCGCGGGAACTCGACGCCGTCGTGACGGTCGTGGTGGACCGGCTCGATCCACCGCCGTCGGTTGACCGTGCGGCGGTGGCCGCCGCCGTCGCGGACAACCTGGAGGCGCGGTTCGGCCTGCGCCCCGGAGCCTCCCCGACCGAGAGGTCGGTCGTCCTCTGGCAGTCCGTGGCCGGCGCCGATTCACGACTCGCCGAGAACGGGTGGGAGCGTGACGTCCTGTCGGACGACCGGGAGGCGCTGGCAGAGTTCTTCGCGTCGGACGGCGACCCGGTGCGGGCCCGCCTGACGCGGTCGTCGGGTCGCCTGCACCTCGAGCTGCGCGGCACGAACGCACCCGTCGGCGACCGGTCGTCGTCGTACGCCGTGCTGTCGCGGTCGAGCGCGCTCGTGCTGGTCGACGATCCCCGCGGCCTCGTGTCCGTGCTCGACGAGAGCACGGCCGGCGCGCTCCGCGACGTGGTCGTCGCCTGGGGCGAACTCGCGGACCATCTCGACGAACGCCGTGCGGAGATCGTCCCGCGCTGAGGCCGAGTCTCGGGCCGACGGCGTCGACCCCCGAGGGCCGACGCCGCCCGGGCGTCAGACGGTGGCGGCTTCGGCGGCCTGGCGGGCGCCCGCGGCGGTGGTCGCCGCGACGGCAACGGTCGCGAGTTCGCGAGCCTGGTCGAGGGTGTACCGCGAGAGCTCGAGACGCACGTCGGCCAGCGCAGCCGGCGTCATCGAGAGCGTGGTGGCCCCGAGCCCGACGAGCACGACTGCCAGCAACGGGTCGGCCGCGGCCTCGCCGCAGATGCCGACGGGCTTGCCCGCGGCCGCGCCGGCGTCACCGAGCGACTTGACCAGGCGCAGCACGGCGGGGTGCCACGGGTCCTGGTAGGCGGCCACGGAGCCGAGCATGCGGTCGGCCGCCATCGTGTACTGGGTCAGGTCGTTCGTGCCGACGCTGACGAAGTCGGCGCTGGCGAAGATCTGGTCGGCGAGCACGGCGAGCGAGGGGACCTCGGCCATCACGCCGACGGTCTTCAGCCCGAGTTCGCGACCGAGGGTGACGAAGTACTCGGTCTCTTCGGCGTCGCTGACCATGGGTGCCATCACCCAGAGGTCGGCGGTGGTGGCGGCCTGCGCCGCCGCGAGGGCGCTGAGCTGGTCGCGCAGGATGTCTTCCTTGACGCGCAGGGCGCGGAGGCCGCGGAGGCCGAGGGCGGGATTCTCTTCGTGGGCGTCGTTCAAGAAGCTGAGCGGCTTGTCGGCGCCGGCGTCGAGGGCGCGGACGACGACCTTCTTGCCCGGGAAGGCCTCGAGCAGTGCGGTGTAGCTCGCGGTCTGGCTCTCGACGGTGGGCGCGGAGGAGTTGCCGAGGAAGAGGAACTCGGTACGGAACAGGCCGACGCCCTCGGCACCCAGCTCGATCGCCCCTGCGGCCTCGGCCGGCGCGCCGAGGTTGGCGAGCAGCGGGACGGCGTGGCCGTCGGCCAGTGCACCGTCGGTCAGCGGGGCGGCGGCCGCGGCCGCACGGTCGGCGATGCGCTTCTCGGCGTCGGCGACCTCGTCGGCCGAGGGGTCGACCGTCACGACGCCGCTCGCGGCGTCGGCCACGACGACGGTGCCGTCGGCCAGGTCGAGGGCACCGGTGACCCCGACGATCGCGGGGATCGACTTGGACCGGGCGAGGATCGCCGTGTGGGACGTGGGCCCGCCGTCGCGCGTGACGAGCGCGAGCACCTTGTCGAGGTCGAGCAGGGCGGTGTCGGCAGGCGCGAGGTCGGGTGCGACGAGGACGAACGGGGTGTCGCTCTCGGGCACCCCCGGGGCGGGGACGCCGCGCAGCGAGGCGATGACGCGCTGTGCCACGTCGCCGAGGTCGGTGGCCCGCTCGGCCATGTAGCCGCCCATGCCGATCAGGAGGTCCTGGAAGGCCGCGAACGCCTCGTGCACCGCGCGTTCGCCGGTGCGACCGTCGTCGATGCGGGCCTTGACGTCGTCGGTGAGGGTCGGGTCCTGGGCCATCAGCGACTGGGCGTCGAGGACGTCCTTCGCCTCGCCGCCGGCCTTCTCACCCCGAGCCGTGAGGTCGGCGGCGACGGCGGACAGGGCGGTGAGCACGGCGTCGTACTCGAGGGCCGCGTCGGCCGTGCGCGGGTCGGTGCCCGGCTCGGGCAGCGGATCGGGCATCTTCTTGACGGGGCCGACGGCCACTCCACGTCCGACGCCAACGCCCTGTAGTGCCACGGTGAACCTCTTCGAGTCTCGATGGTGGGGACGTGCGGCACAACGCCGGGCACGCCCACGGTCGGTCCATCGTAGACGGAACGCCCGGACGTCCGGTCAGTGCCGATCCCGGCGTCGACACCGGCGTCGACCCCGGCGACCCGGACCGCGTCGCCCGGCCACCCCTACCCTGGACGCATGCGCGCGCCGTGGACCCGAGAACCGACGCCCGACCCGGCCGAGGCGACCCGCGCCTCCTCGGTGGGAGGCCCGTCCGGACGCGCCCGTCGGGCCGGGTCGCGCGTCGTGGGGTCACGCCCGACCCGCGTGCTGGCGCGGCACGTCACGGCGAAGGGGCCTTTGCTCGCGGCCGGGCTCACCTATCAGGCGCTCTTCGCGCTGTTCGCGGCCCTGTGGGTGGGCTTCTCGGTCGCCGGGTTCGTCGTCTCGGGCGACCAGCTGCTGCGCGACGAGTTGATCGTGTTCATCCGCTCGGCCGTGCCCGGACTGATCCAGGACGTCGACGGCACCGGCGTCGTCGACCCCGAGCTGCTGCTCGACGCGTCGGTCTTCGGCTGGACCGGGGCCGTCGCCCTGCTCGGCCTGCTCGTGTCGTCCATCACGTTGCTCGGCAGCATGCGCGACTGCGTCCGGATCGTGTTCCGGGCGCCCCAACCGGTCACGCCCCTCGGTCGGCTGATCGTGCGCGACCTCGGCCTGGCGCTCTGCTTCGGCGCCGCGGTCGTCGTCTCGGCGACGCTGTCCCTGCTCAGCACCACGGCGGTCTCGGGCCTGTTGTCCGGGTTCGGCGTCTCGACCCGGTCGATCGTCGGCGAGACGACCCTGCGCGTGGTCGGCGTCGTGCTCGTGTTCGTCTTCGAGACCGCGGTGCTCGCCGTGCTGTTCCGCGTGCTGGCGGGGCTCCACATCCCCTTCCGTCGGCTGCTCTCGGGGGCGATGATCGGCGCGGCCGGGTTCGTCTCGCTGACCGTGGTCGGCGGCGTCGTGCTGCGGGCCACGGGCTCGAACCCCCTGGTCGCCTCGTTCGCGGCGATCGTCGGACTGCTGATCGTGATCAACCTGCTGTGCCAGGTGCTGCTGCTCAGCGCCGGCTGGATCGCCGTCGGCATGGACGACCTCGGCGTCCTCGCCGACCCGCACGAAGAGGCGGCTCGCCTGCGACGCCTCGAGGAGGAACGGCGAGCCCAGGAGGCGCGGGCCCGGTCGCGCGGCGGTCGTCTCGTCGACGGCGCCCGCGGCCTGCTCTCGCGGTCGCTGCGTGCCGTCCGCCGGGGCGACCCGTCCGACGTCCCACCCACCGACGTCCCCCCCACGGGCCCTCCGGACGGCACCCGCGACGGTGCCCGCCGCTAGTCTGGAGCCCATGTCCACGCGCCTCCGTCTCGCCACCGTCAACGTCAACGGCGTCCGTGCCGCCTTCCGCAAGGGCATGGGCGACTGGCTCTCGACGCGCGACGTCGACGTCCTCACGCTGCAAGAGGTGCGCGCCTCGACCGACGACCTCGAGGGCCTGCTCGGCCCCGAGTGGAACGTCGTCCACGACCCCGCCACCGCCAAGGGCCGGGCCGGGGTCGCCATCGCCAGTCGGGGCAAGGCCCACGTGCACCGCGTCGAGCTCGGGCCCGACGACTTCGACAGCGCCGGCCGCTGGCTCGAGGCGGACTACGAGATCGACGGCACCGTGGTCACCGTGGTCAGCACCTACGTCCACTCGGGCGAGGTCGACACCCCCAAGCAGGACGAGAAATGGAAGTTCCTCGACGCCATGTCGGCGCGACTCCCCGAGCTCGCCGCCCACAACGAGCTCTCGGTGGTCACGGGCGACCTCAACGTGGGGCACCGCGAGCTCGACATCAAGAACTGGAAGGGCAACGTCAAGCGCGCCGGCTTCCTCCCCCGCGAGCGGTCGTACTTCGACCGCTTCCTCGGGCCGGCGGGCGAGCAGGTCGCGACGGTCGACGGCACCGGCGGAGAAGGCCTCGGGTGGGTCGACGTGGGTCGACGCTTCGCGGGCGAGGTCGAGGGTCCCTACTCGTGGTGGTCGTGGCGGGGTCAGGCCTTCGACAACGACACCGGGTGGCGCATCGACTACCAGTTGGCCACCCCGGCGTTGGCCGACAGGGTCGAGCACTACGTGGTCGACCGGGCGGCCGCCTACGACCAGCGGTGGTCGGACCACGCTCCGGTCGTCGTCGACTACCGGCTCTGACCCCGCGTCCCACCCCCTCCCTTCTCGCACCACCCCGACCGAGGACCCCATGACCAAGCCCCGTCTCTTCTCCGGCATGCAGCCGTCCGCCGACTCTCTCCACGTCGGCAACTACATCGGCGCCCTGCAGCAGTGGAAGTCGCTGCAGACGACGCACGACGCCCTGTTCTGCGTCGTCGACCTGCACGCCATCACCGTCCCGCAAGACCCCGCGGCGTTGCGTGCCCAGATCCGTGGCACCGCCGCGCAGTACATCGCCGCGGGCATCGATCCGGCGCAGTCGACCCTGTTCATCCAGTCCCACGTGCCGGCGCACACGCAGTTGGCCTGGGTCCTCAACACCCTGACCGGGTTCGGCGAGGCCAGCCGCATGACGCAGTTCAAGGACAAGGCGGCGAAGCAGGGGTCCGACGCGGCCTCGCTCGGCCTGTTCGCCTACCCGACACTGATGGCGGCCGACATCCTGCTGTACCAGGCCGAGGCGGTTCCGGTGGGTGACGACCAGCGTCAGCACGTCGAGCTCACCCGCGACCTCGCCACCCGGTTCAACTCCCGCTTCGGCGAGACGTTCGTCGTGCCCGAGGCGACGATCCAGAAAGAGTCCGCACGCATCTACGACCTGCAGTCGCCCGAGTCGAAGATGAGCAAGTCCGCGGCGACCGACTCGGGTGTCGTGTGGATGCTGGACGAGCCGAGCCGCACCGCCAAGAAGATCAAGTCGGCGGTCACGGACGCCGAGCGCGAGATCCGCTTCGACCGCGGGGCCAAGGCGGGGGTGTCGAACCTGCTCACCATCCTGTCGTCGTTCTCGGGCGACAGCGTGGCCGACCTCGAGGAGCGCTACGCCGGTCGCGGCTACGGCGACCTGAAGAAAGATGTGGCCGAGGTCGTCGTCGAGACCTTCGCACCCGTCCGAACCCGGGCGCTCGAACTGCTCGACGACCCGGCCGAGCTCGACCGCATCCTCGCGGTCAACGCCGACCGGGCGAACGAGATCGCCCAGGCCACGATCGACACCGTGTACGACCGCATCGGCTTCGTCCGCAAGGCCTGATCGTGCTGCCGTTCGTGCTCGCGTCACCGACCCTCGAGTTGGTGGTGCCGAGCGCGGCCGACGTGCCGGCCATCGTCGACGCCTGCCGCGACGAGACGCTGCAGCGGTTCACCACGGTGCCCGTCCCGTACGGACGGTCCGACGCCGAGTTCTTCCTGCGTCGCATCGTGGACGACGGGTGGGCCACCGGGCGCGAGTTCACCTGGGGGCTGCGCCGCCCGGGGTCCGGCCTGCTCGAGGGCGTCATCAGCGTGCGGCTCCGGTCCTCCGACGTCGGCTTCTGGACGGCCCCGGCCTCGCGGGGTCACGGCCTGATGACCCAGGCCCTCGGCCTGGTGGCCGACTGGGCCTTCGGTGCCGGCGGGCTGCGCGAACTCTTCTGGGAGGGCTACGTCGGCAACGACGCCTCGGCCGCCGTCGCCCGTCGCACGGGCTTCACGTACCAGGGTGTCGGACCGGGGCTCCACCCCGACCGTGACGGGGGCCACCCCCTCTGCTGGAAGGCCCGCTTGCGACCGGGCGACGCGCGGGTGGCGCGACCGGGCTGGCCTGACCTGGGGCGTCCCGGGACCCGCCCCGGCCGCTCGACGGAATACCCCGTCGCCGACGGCGTTGACTCCCTCACCGATGCCGTCGACGGCGTCGTCCGCCCGTCCCCCACCGCGTACGCCCCGGCGCGCGACCGTTCCGTCCCGGAGGCCCCGTGAGCATCGACTCGATCGACCACGAGCTCCTCGAGCACGCCATGAGACGGGCCGTCTCGCTCGCTCGACGCGGACCGGCCCGCGGGGTCAACCCCCAGGTCGGTTGCGTCCTCCTGCGCCCCGACGGCAGCACGGCGGCCGAGGGATGGCACCGGGGTGCCGGCACCCCGCACGCCGAGGTCGACGCCCTCTCGCACCTCGCCCCCGGCGAGGCCCGCGGCCTGACCGCCGTCGTCACGCTCGAACCCTGCGACCACGTGGGCCGCACCGGGCCGTGCAGCGTCGCCCTGATCGAGGCGGGCGTTTCCCGCGTCGTCCACGCCGTCGCCGATCCCGGCGCGTCCTCCGGTGGCGGGGCCGACCGGCTGCGACGGGCGGGTGTCGAGGTGGTCGACGGCGTGCTCGCCGACGAGGCCGCCGAGATGGCTCGCCGCTGGCTGGTGACGGCCCGGACGGGCCGACCCTTCGTGACGCTCAAGTGGGCCTCGAGCCTGGACGGCCGCACCGCCGCGTCCGACGGCAGCAGCCGGTGGATCACCGGCACCGCGGCGCGGCAGCACGTCCACGAACAGCGGGCGGCCCATGACGCGATCCTGGTGGGCACGGGCACCGTGCTGGCCGACGACCCCAGCCTGACCGCCCGGGGCGACGGCGGAGAACTGCTCCCCGACCAGCCCCTGCCCGTCGTCGTCGGCACGCGCGCCGTGCCCGCCGACGCCGCCCTGCGCCGGCATCCCCGCGAGCTCGTCGAGACGGGCACGCACGACCTCGAGGCCGTGCTCGACGACCTCGGACGCCGCGGGGTCCGCAGCGTGTTCGTCGAGGGCGGGCCGACCGTGGCGAGCGCGTTCGTCCGGCTCGGACTCGTCGACGACTACGTCGTGTACCTGGCGCCCACGCTGCTCGGCGGCCCCCGGACCGCCCTCGACGACCTCGGCGTGGACCACATCGACGGGCAACGACGACTGCGCGTCACCGACGCGCACCCCCTCGGCGACGACCTGGTGGTCGTCGCCCGCGACACCCCCAGGAGACACGCATGACCACCACCCCCGCCGCATCGTCCCAGGTGTCGTTCGAGGTCGAGACCACGGTCCCCACCAGCCACGGCACCTTCCGCATGAGGGCCTACCGCGACACGGTCACCGGGGCCGACCACGTGGCGATCATCGCGAGCGATCCGACGGGCCTCCGTCCGGCGGACGGCGCCCTCGTGCGCGTCCACTCCGAGTGCCTCACCGGCGAGGCGTTCGGCTCGCTCAAGTGCGAGTGCGGCCCGCAGCTCGACGCCGCACTCGACACCATCCGGGACCACGGCGGAGTCGTCGTCTACCTGCGCGGCCACGAGGGTCGGGGCATCGGCCTCGTCAACAAGCTCCGGGCCTACCGTCTGCAAGAGGACGGCCTCGACACCCTCGACGCCAACCTCGCCCTCGGGCTGCCGGCCGACGCCCGAGACTACGGAGCGGCTGCCGACGTGCTGCGCGACCTGGGACTCACCCGCGTCAGGTTGCTCAGCAACAACCCCGAGAAACGACGTCAGCTCGGCGAGCACGGCATCGAGGTCACCGAACTGGTGCCGCTCGTCGTCGGCGTCGGCGCCTTCAACGAGGGCTACCTCGACACCAAGCGCGACCGCATGGGTCACGAGCTGCCCGGCCACCTCGGCTCCGACGACTGAATCCGCGGCCGGGGCCGCCCCCGTGGCCCCGAACCGCGCCCCCGTCGGGGTACAGCCGAGGTAAGCTGGGCGTCGGCCGTCACGAGCGGCCACCGTCTCACCCGGCCGAGCGACCCGCAGATCCCTGCACCGCGCCTCCGTCCGACCCGTTGCGCCGCATCACGCGCCCGGTCGTCGACGTCCGCCGGGACCTCGACCCCTGCCTCGGAGTGCCCCCGTGTCCGTACCCACCGTCGACCCGTCGACGTCGTCCGCCCCCACCACCAACAAGCGCTCGCGCGTCATCGTCGCGAGCCTCATCGGCACCTCGATCGAGTTCTACGACTTCTACGTCTACGCGACCGCCGCGGTGCTCGTGTTCCCGACGATCTTCTTCGCCAACGACGACCCCGCCGTGGCGCGGCTCGCCTCGTTCGCGGTCTTCGGCGTCGCGTTCATCGCCCGTCCGGTCGGGTCGATCGTCTTCGGACACTTCGGCGACCGCATCGGCCGCAAGGGCACCCTCGTGGCCTCGTTGCTGACGATGGGCATCGCGACGGTGCTGATCGGCTGCATCCCGGCCGGCACCACGCCCGGCTGGGCGGTCGCCGGCCCGGCCTGCCTCGTCGTGCTGCGCTTCTGCCAGGGCCTCGGCCTCGGCGGCGAGTGGAGCGGCGCCGCGCTGCTCGCGACCGAGAACGCCCCGGCCAACCGCCGAGCGATCTACGGCACGTTCCCCCAGCTGGGTGCGCCCATCGGGTTCATCATCGCCAACCTGCTCTTCGTGCTGCTGAACACGACCCTCACCGAGGAGCAGTTCCTCGCCTGGGGTTGGCGCCTGCCGTTCCTGGCGAGCGCCGTGCTGGTGATCATCGGCCTCTACGTGCGGTTCAAGCTGATCGAGACGCCGGCGTTCCAGAAGGTCGTCGACTCGGGCAACGTCGCCACCCTGCCGCTCGCCCGCGTGTTCCGGTCGAGCTGGCGTCCCCTGCTGCTCGGCACGTTCATCATGCTGGCGACCTACACGCTCTTCTACCTGATGACGACGTTCACGCTGACGTTCGGGACGGCCGACGCCGCGGGCGACCCGGCGGGTCTGGGCATCCCGCGAACGCAGTTCCTCTGGATGCTCATCCTCGGCGTGGTGTTCTTCGGCATCTTCACCCTGGTGTCCGGGCCGCTCGCCGAGAGGTACGGTCGCCGCGCCATGCTCATCTGCGTGACGGCGGGCATCCTCGTCTTCGGCTTCACGTTCGCCCCGCTGTTCGCGGCCGGGGCCCTCGGGGCGCAGGCACTGCTCATCATCGGCTTCGTCCTGATGGGGCTCACCTTCGGACCGATGGGGGCCGTGCTGCCCGAGCTGTTCCCCACGAGCGTGCGCTACACCGGCTCGGCGATCAGCTACAACGTGGCCAGCATCCTGGGAGCCGCCGTGGCCCCGTTCATCGCCGTGGCGCTCTGGACGGCGGCGGGCGGCAGCACCTGGCTCGTGGGCCTCTACCTGTCCTCGATGGCGGTCCTGACCCTCGTCGCGCTCGTGCTCAGCCGGGAGACCCGCGACATCGACTACGACACGGCCGGCTGACCGACGCGCCGTGCCCCGCCGCCCGGCCCGCGCCTCCTGACCGGAGGCGCGGGCCGGTCCCGTGACGCAGGTGGAAGTCACCGGGACGAAGTACGGTCGTAGTCGGCGGTGGCACCGCCCGCGACACCGACCGCCGCACCCCGCGACGCCGGTCACCTGGCACGAGAGGCATCATGAGCTCCGACACACGCGCGCGCACGACGACGTCCGACGGGCAGGAGGCGCGGGTCGACCCACCGGCCGCGCCCCGGTCGCGCTGGGGTCGCCGCCCGCAGCCCGAGGGACCCCGTGCCACGTTCCGTCAGCTGCTGCCCTACCTGTTCGAGCACAAGAAGGTCATGGCCTTCATCATCGTGCTCAGCGTCCTGGGTGCCGCGGCCTCGCTCGGTCAGCCGCTGCTCGTGCAGCAGGTCATCTCGGCCGTGCAGCAGGGCGTGACGCTCGGGCCCCTCGTCTGGGCGCTGGTCGCGCTGGTCGTCGTGGCCGGGCTGATCAGCGGGTTCCAGCACTACCTGCTGCAGCGCACCGGCGAGGGGGTCGTCCTCTCGAGCCGTCGTCGCCTCGTCGGACGCATGCTCCGGCTTCCGATCAGCCAGTTCGACACGCGCCGGACGGGCGACCTCGTGTCGCGGGTCGGCTCGGACACCACCCTGCTTCGGGCCGTGCTCACCCAAGGGCTCGTCGAGGCGATCGGCGGCAGCCTGACCTTCGTCGGCGCCCTGGTCGGCATGTTCCTGATCGACCCGGTGCTGCTCGGACTGACCGTGCTCGTCGTCGCCGTCTCGGTCGTCGTCGTCGTGCTGTTGTCCGGCCGCATCCGCGTGGCGAGCCGCCAGGCGCAGGAGAAGGTGGGTGACCTGACGGCCGCCGTCGAACGCGCCATCAGCTCGGTCCGCACGATCCGCGCCTCGGGCGCCACCGACCGCGAGATCGTGGCCGTCGAACGGGACGCCGAGGGCGCCTACCAACGGGGACTGCAGGTGGCGCGCATCTCGGCCCTGGTCGTGCCGATCTCGTCCGTCGCACTGCAGGTGTCGTTCCTCGTCGTGCTCGGCGTCGGGGGGTACCGGGTGGCGAGCGGTGCCATCGAGATCGCCTCGCTCGTCTCGTTCGTGCTCTTCCTCTTCCTCATGATCATGCCGCTCGGTCAGGCGCTCGGTGCCGTGCTCAGCGTCAACCAGGCCTTGGGGGCGCTCGGGCGCATCCAGGAGATCCTCGACCTTCCGAGCGAGACCGACGGGGACGAGCGCCTCGCGGCCGAGGTCGCGACCCGCGAGGTCGGTGCCGGCGACGGTCCCGACACGGGGGACGACATCGCCGTCCGCTTCGACGACGTGCACTTCCGCTACCCCGACTCGCCCGTGGCCACCGGGACGGCGACGGGCGACTCGCGGGTCTCCGACGAACCCGGCCACGACTCGGGCGTGGGCCCCGTCGACGACGACCTCACGGTGCTGCGTGGCGTGAGCTTCTCGGTGCCCGTCGGCAAGCGCACGGCCCTCGTCGGCCCCTCGGGAGCCGGCAAGAGCACGATCCTGTCGCTCATCGAGCGCTTCTACGACCCGACCTCGGGTGCCGTGCGCGTGGGCGGGGCCGACGTCCGCACCCTCGACCGGGGCGACCTGCGGTCCCGCATCGGCTACGTCGAACAGGACGCACCCGTGCTCGCCGGGACGATCCGCGACAACCTCACCCTGGGTTCGCCCGAGGCTACGGACGACGACTGCCGTCGGGTCCTCGAGGCCGTGAACCTGACCGCCGTGCTCGAACGCGGCGACCAGGGTCTCGACGCCCAGGTGGGCGAGGACGGGGTGATGCTCTCCGGGGGCGAACGCCAGCGCCTGGCCATCGCCCGCACGCTGCTCAACGCGCCGCCGATCCTCCTGCTCGACGAGTCGACCTCGAGTCTCGACGGTCTGAACGAGCAGCGCCTCCGCGAGGCGATCGACGCGGTCGCCGAGAACCGCACGCTCATCGTCATCGCCCACCGACTGTCGACCGTGGTCGATTCCGACCAGATCGTCGTCGTCGAGGCCGGCCGCGTGGTCGGCGTGGGCACCCACTCCGAACTGGTGCAGACGACGCCGCTCTACAAGGACCTGGCGAAGCACCAGCTCCTCGTCTGAAGCCGGGGTGCGCGGGCGCCGGCGCACGGCCGCGACGCCGTGCGACGATGGCCCGATGAGCGTCGTCGCCCCCACCGTCCTGACCCACGTCGACCGCGGGGTCGGTGTGCTCACCCTCAACCGCCCGCAGAAGATCAACGCGGTGACGCTCGAGATGCTCGGGCTCGTCGAGCAGGCGCTCGACGCCTGGGAGGACGACCCGAGGGTCTCGTCGGTGCTGCTGCGGGGCGCCGGGCCCCGGGGGTTCTGTGCCGGGGGCGACATCGCGTGGATCCACGCCAACGCCACGACGGATCCGCGACGCAGCGTCGAGATGTGGCGGCGCGAGTACCGGGGAACGCTGCGTCTGGCGCGCTGGTCGAAGCCGATCGTGTCGCTCCTCGACGGCATCGCGATGGGCGCGGGCATCGGGCTCGGCGGTCACGTCACGCTCCGCATCGTCACCGAACGCAGCTCGGTGGGCATGCCGGAGACCCGCATCGGGCTCTCCCCCGACGCGGGCGGCAGTTTCCTGCTGTCGCGGGCCCCGGGCGAGCTCGGCACCCATCTCGCCCTGACCGGTCGTGCGATGACGGCTGCCGATGCTCTGCACACGGGCTTCGCCGACCTGTTCGTCCCGTCGTCCGAGCTGACGCGGGTCCTGCCGGCACTGGCCGACGGAGGCCCCGAGGCCGTGCGGGCACTCGGCGCGGACTCCGGACCGTCCGATCTCGCCGGGGCGGCCGAGTGGATCGACGACGCCTACCGAGGCGACGAGGCCCGGGCGATCGTGCGACGACTCCGCGACCTCTCGGCGTCGGGCCTCGGCGACGCCGGAGCCGTGGCCGACGACCTCGAGGCGGCCTCGCCCACGTCGGTGGTGCTGTCCCTCGAGGCGCGACGCCGGGCGGCTCGTCTGCCCGACCTCGAGGCGGTGCTGGGGCAGGAACTGGGGATCGTCACCTCGCTCGCCGCGTCGCCGGACCTCGTCGAGGGCGTCCGCGCCCGGGTGATCGACAAGGACCGCCGCCCCCGATGGACACCGCCGACCCTCGCGGAGGTCGACGTCGCCGCGACCCTCGCGACGGTCGACTGGACGACTCGCCTCTGAACGAGGGGCGAGCGTCGTCCGCCCGTCGCAGACCGCGGCCGCTGCTGCCGACCGCAGACAGGCGGGCCGCCCCGGCAGCAGCCCGGAGGCCGCGCGACGACCCCCACCGGGTCAGAGGCGGATCACGCGTCCCTCGTCCGCCGAACGACGCGCGGCCTCGATCACCTCGAGTGCCCGGACGGCGTCCCAGGGGTCGACCGGCAGCTCGCCCTCGCCGGCCAAGGTCCCGGCCAGCCGCGAGTAGAACGCGGGGTACCGGCCCGGATCGGTCGTCTCGTCGCGACGGGTGCCGCCCGCGGACACGACGCCCCGACGATCGCCCGCGTCGACACCGTAGGCGGGGTCGGTCGGCTCCAGTCCCGACGCCAGCTGGGCCTCTTGCGGGTCGAGGCCGTGCACCTCGTACGCCCCCGCCGACCCCAGCACACGGAACCTCGGCCCGGGCAGGGCTGCGACGTGGCTCATCGCCAGCCGCGACCGCCGACCGCCCTCGTGCTCGAGCGACAGGAACACGTCGTCGTCCGCCGTACCGGTCGGGCGGCGGGTCGCGATCTCGGCGTGGACCGCCCGGATTGGCCCCAGGAGTCGCATGACCTGGTCGACGAGGTGCGGGCCCAGGTCGAACAGGATGCCCCCGCCGTCGGCCGGGGTCGCCCGACGCTTCCAGCCGGCGCGGTTCTCGAGCTTCCACGGTTCGAAGCGTGACTCGACGGTGTGCACGTCGCCCAGTTCGCCCGACCCCGTGAGGCGCGTGGCCGTCAGGAAATCGCCGTCCCACCGCCGGTTCTGGTAGACGGTCAGCGGACGGCCCAGCGACTCGGCGAGCTCGACGAGCCCGCGGGCATCGGCGGCCGAGGTCGCGAGCGGCTTGTCGACGACGACGGCCGCCCCGGCCCGCAAGGCACGCGTCGCGGTCTCGACGTGGGTGTCGTTGGGGGTGGCCACGACGACCAGGTCGAGTCCACGGCGCCAGAGCTCGTCGATGTCGGCGACGACCTCGGCCTCAGGATGCGCCGCGGCGGCCTGCCCGGCACGGTCGGGGTCGCGCGTGACGACGGCGTCGACCTGCCAGGCCGGGTCGGCGGCCAGCAGCGCGCCGTGGAACACCCGCCCCGCGAGTCCGTAGCCCACGATGCCGACACGCAGCGGCTCGACGGCGCTCATGCGCCGGCGAACGGGTCGGGGGTCAGCACGTACACCGTCTCGAGGTACTCGTGGATGCCCTCGGCACCGCCTTCGCGGCCGAGGCCCGACGACTTGACGCCGCCGAACGGCGCCGAGGCGTTCGACACCACGCCGACGTTGAGGCCGAGCATGCCGGTCTGCAGCCGCTCGGCCAGCCGTTGCCCTCGGGCGAGGTCGCGGGTGAAGGCGTAGGCCACGAGCCCGAACTCGGTGTCGTTCGCGAGGTGGACGCCCTCGGCCTCGTCCCGGAACGTCGAGATCGCCAGGACCGGACCGAAGATCTCGGTGGTCAGGATCTCGCTGCCGGGGACGACGCCCGACACGACGGTCGGCTCGAAGAACGTGCCCGGCCCGTCGACGGGGTGGCCGCCGGTCTCGACGACCGCCCCACGGTCGACCGCGTCGCGGACGAGCCGGTCGGCCTTGTCGACGGCCCGGTCGTCGATCAACGGACCCACGGAGACCCCGTCGTCGGTCCCCGCGCCCACCCGGAGTCCGCGCACGCGCTCGACCACCCTGGCGGTGAACTCGTCGGCGACCGACTCGTGCACGATGAACCGGTTGGCCGCCGTGCAGGCCTGGCCCACGTTGCGGAACTTCGCCTGCATCGCACCCTCGACCGCGGCGTCGAGGTCGGCGTCGTCGAAGACCACGAAGGGGGCGTTGCCACCGAGCTCCATCGAGGTGCGCAGCACCTGCTCGGAGGCCTGGGTCAGCAGCGTCGAGCCGACCGGCGTCGACCCCGTGAAGCTGAGCTTCCGGAGGCGCGGGTCGCGGATCAGGGGCTCGCACACGTCGTTCGCCGACAGCGTCGTCACGACGTTCACCACCCCGTCGGGCACACCCGCCTCGGCGAGCAGGGCGGCGAAGGCGAGGGTGGTGAGCGGCGTCAGCTCGGCCGGTTTGACGACCACAGTGCAGCCGGCCGCGAGGGCGGGCGCGATCTTGCGGGTCGCCATGGCGAGGGGGAAGTTCCAGGGGGTGATCAGCAGGCAGGGGCCCACCGGGCGGTGCAGCACGGTCGTACGCCCGGTGCCCTCGGGGTTGGTGCCGTAGCGACCCGAGACGCGCACGGCCTCTTCCGAGAACCAGCGGAGGAACTCGCCGCCGTAGGTGACCTCGCCGAGCGACTCGTCCAGCGGCTTGCCCATCTCGAGCGTCATCAGCAGGGCGAAGTCGTCGCGCCGCTGCATCAGCAGGTCGAAGGCGCGGCGCAGCACCTCACTGCGGTGACGGGGAGACGTCGCCGCCCAGGCGTCCTGCGCGGCGACCGCGGCGTCGAGGGCCCGCAGGCCGTCGGCGGGAGTCGCGTCGGCCACCGCGACGAGGACCTCGCCCGTGGCGGGGTCGACGACGTCGATGGTGTCGCCCGAGGACGACGGACCCCAGGAGCCCCCCACGAAGAGACCGGTGGGCACGGCCTCGACCACGCGACGACGCTCGGCGGCGGTCACGACCGGGCCGCTCACGCCGGGACCCCGGTCGAGCCGTCGACGACGTCGGACGACGGGACCGTGCGCACGCCGGCCGCGCGCAGCTCGGCCAGGGCGGCCTCGCTCGGAGCCGGCGCCACACCCGCCACGAGGTCGGTCAGCACGGTCACCCCGAGCCCGGCGGTGACGGCGTCGAGAGCCGAGGCCCGGACGCAGTGGTCGGTCGCCAGACCGACGACGTCGACCTCGTCGACGCCCGTCGCGGCGAGGACGTCACCGAACGGTCGCCCGTCGTCGACGAACCCGTCGAACAACGAATAGGCCGGTCGGCCGTCGCCCTTGAGCACGTGGACGTCGACGAGGGCCGTGTCGAGGTCGGGGTGGTAGTCGGCACCGGTCGAACCCTGCACGCAGTGCGTCGGCCACGAGTCGACGAAGTCGGGCTCGGCGCTGAAGTGGCCGCCGTTGTCACCGTCGGGCGCGTGCCAGTCGCGGCTGGCGACCACGAGGTCGTACCGGTCGCGGTGGGCGCGGAGGTGGTCGGTGACCGCCTGCGCGACGTGGGCGCCGCCGGTGACCCCGAGCGCGCCTCCTTCGGTGAAGTCGTTCTGGACGTCGATGACGAAGAGTGCTCTGGTCATGCGACCATTCTCGCGCGCCGCACCGACAGCGGCCCGCCTCAGCTGTTGGCCAGGTTGTCGCCGCAGCTGTAGACGGCCGTCGTCAGGGTGTCGAGGGCGGCCCGCGCGTTGTCCTGCACGGAGCCGATCGCGTAGAAAGCGAAGGTGAGCTTGGTGCCGTCCGCCGCGTCGACGGTGCCGGCGAGCGTGTAGGCCGTGTCGATCCACCCGGTCTTGGCGTGCACGGCGCCCCGGGCCACGGCGTTCGAGCCCGTGAAACGGGAGGCGAGCGTGCCCGTCTTGCCCGACACCGGGAGGGCGTCGTAGACGACGCCGAGGCCGTGCTCGCGGTTCAGCACCTGGATCATCAGGCGCGCGACGAAGGTCGAGGGCACGGCGTCGTTCTCGCTCAGGCCGGACCCGTCGATGATCGTGAGCGACGACGTGTCGAGACCGTAGGCCGACGAGAGCACGGACTTGTAGAGCGCCGTGAGCGACGCGGCCGACCCGTCGGCACCGGACGCCTTCGACGAGACGCGCGCGAGCATCTCGGCGAGGGTGTTGTCGGAGGTCGGCAGCAGCTGCGAGATCAGGCGGCTGACCGGCTGGGACGACACCTGGGCGATCACGGTGCCGCTCGTGGCGGTGCCCTGGGTCATGGTGGCGGAGTCGGCACCGACCACGCCCGCGGTGACGAGCGCGGAGCGGAAGGCGTCGCCGGCGCGGGCGACGGGGTCGGTGCTGCGCGGACTCGTCTGGGCGGCGGGGTTCGCCCGGTCGCCGTCGACCATGAGCGCGGTGACCTCGGAGTGGTAGCCGATGGTCTGCTCGGTGCGCTTCCAGGACGGGTCCCATTTGTCGGCGGGGTTCCAGTAGGTGGCGTCGAGCGTGATCTGCGTGAGGGGCTGCTCGCCGAGCGACGCCTTCACCTGGGTCGCGAGGTCGGCGACCGTGGGGGCGCCGGCGTACACGCTCGAACCGGTGGCGCTGAGCGTGGCGTCGCCGCCGCCGACCAGGGACACGGCACCCGTCCCGGCGTCGCCGGTCACCCGGGTGGTGAGACGGGCGTCGGGCCCGAGGACGGACAGGGCGACCGCGCTCGTCAGGGTCTTCAACACGCTGCCCGTGCGCGCCGGGGTCGAGCCGTTGCGGTCGAAGAGGACCTCACCCGTGGCGGCGTTGACCACGCTGCCCTCGAACTGGGCCAGACGGGCGTCGGACGCGGCACCGGCGACGGAGCAGGTCCGGAGGCGCGTGGCCCCGGGGATGACGCCCGGTACCGACCGTGCGGGGTCGGCCGTGGGGGTCGCGGTCGGAGTGATCGTGACCGCCGGTTCGGGGGTCGAGGAGGCGGCCCGCGTCGTCGCGGCGTCGGGCGCGGTGGCGGCCCCGGCGGCGACGGCTCCGCCGCCGAGCAGGGCGAAGACCAGGACGCCCGCCGTCACGAGGACTCCTCGCGGCCGCGACGAGACCCAACGCCACACGGACGAGCCCGACGCGGCGGACCGGGCCGGGGCCGCATCGCGGGGGCCGGCGCCGTCACCACCCGTGGTCGCCTCGGGACGGTCGTGACGTGGCTCACCCTGATCGCTCATCGAGGACATCATACGGAGCCTCGCGGCGACGTCATCCCTCGGAGGGGTACCGCACGCCGATCTGCCGTCGGACCTCGTCCATCGTGCGCATGACGCCCACGCCGTCGGTGGCGGTCAGCAACGGGCTCTCGCGCTCGCCCGCCGCCACGACCCGTTCGAGCTCGAGCGCCTGGTGGTGCATGCCGCGCAGTCCGCCCTCGTCGGCGTCGAAGCGCTCGATCACGGCGTCGTCGGAGTCGCGCACGGTGAAGCCGCCGGGCGCGTAGAACGTGTCGTCGACGTCGATGCGACCGGCGGTGCCGAGCAGCGTCGCCGTGTTGCGGCCCGAGGTGTCGAGGGCGGCGTAGAGCTGGGCCGTCGCACCCGACGCGTGACCGAGCTGGATCGCGACGCGGGTGTCGACGCCCTGGTCGCTGAGCGTGGCGGCGGCCGAGACCGTCGAGGGCGCCCCGAGCAGGTCGTCCGCGAACGACACCGGGTACACCCCGAGGTCGAGCAGGGCCCCGCCGCCGAGCGCCGGGTCGTTGATGCGGTGGTGGGGATCGGTGGGCAGCGACTGGACGTGCACGGCGGTCAGGAGGCGCACCTCGCCGATGACGCCGGAGCGCACGACCTCGCGCAGTCGCGCGCTCTGCGGCGTGTACCGCGTCCACATCGCCTCGAGGACGACCACGCCGGCCTCGCGAGCGGCCGCGTAGACCCTCTCGGCCTCGGCGGCGTTCACGGTGAAGGCCTTCTCGACGAGCACGTGCTTGCCGGCGGCGACGGCCGTGAGGGCGTTCTCGGCGTGGAACGGGTGCGGGGTGGCGACGTAGACCACGTCGACCTCGGGGTCGGCCACCAGGTCGTCGTAGCTGCCGTGCGCCCCCGGGACCCCGGCACGGTCGGCGAACTCGCGCGCCTTGGCCAGGTCGCGCGACCCGACGGCGGAGACGGTCAGTCCCGCGCCCTGCAGGTCGGAGGTGAAGGTGGCGGCGATGCCGCCGGCGCCGAGGATTCCCCATCGAAGTGTCATGCGGACTGTCTACCAGCCACCGCCGACGGCGAGGCCCGCGGGTCCGGGGCCCTGCCCGACCTCTCCGGTCAGCACCCGACCTCTCCGGTCAGCAGGCGTACCAGCGACTGGCCGAGCGGACGAAGTCCGGGCTGTCGTCCGGCGCTCCCCCGTGCACGGCGGCGAAACCGACACAGGCGTGGGCGAGGTCTCCACGGAAGTCCGGTCGATAGACGGCCGCACGGTGCGGGGCCGAGGCCCACCACTTGGCGGCGGCGACGTCGCCCGTGGTCGCGGTGCCGCCGGCGAGGTTGCCGTCGCAACCGACCGGGGGCACCCCGTCGGTGCGCACCACCTCGCCCTTGTGCCCCCAGGCGCTCAACGGATCGGGGCTCGGGTCGCCGGCGACCCAGAAGAGGTACTGCTCGAGGCACGCGTCGTGACGCACGTTCGCGGCCGGCAGCAGCCCGAGGCACGCCGCCACACGCTGATCCTCGTAGGCCGTCCGGAACGCGTCGAGGTCGGCGACGGTGGTGCCCGTCGCGCCGCTCGCGGCGTCGGGGGCGCCCGTCGCGCCGCTCGCGGCGTCGGCGCCGGGCTGCGCGGGCGAGGGGACGGAGGCGCTGGTGGCGTCGTCCACGCACCCCGCGCCTCCTGCGTCCTCGGCCTCGGTGCCGGCCTCGGGTTCGGGGGCGCCGCTCGCGAGGACCACCGTCGTCGGCCCGTCGGCCACGCCGGCCGTCGCGAGGGCCGAGGAGTCGCCTCCGGCCCAGACGACGAGGAGGATGCCTGCCAGGACGGCGGCGAGCAGCGCGGTGCAGATCACTCGGAGGGGCATGCGGGCCACCTCCTTCCGGGGACCGGTGGGCGTCGCAGATCGACCGTAGGGCGACGGGACGAGGCCCGTGGGCCGTTCGGGGTACAACCCGGCGACGCGCTCACCACTACTGGGGGCGCAGGGACCGGGACGAGGGCCTCAGACCGGCACGCCCTCGGCACGGCCGACGGACGAGGACAGCCCCGGGTCGTCGTGACCCGGGGCTGTGGTGGAGCCGCTTATCAGAATCGAACTGATGACCTTCTCATTACGAGTGAGACGCTCTACCGACTGAGCTAAAGCGGCGGGACCGACCGTGGCCGGTTGCCCGTGCCTCGCGGCACGATTAGACACTGTACAGGATCAGCGGACCTCACGTGTCACGAGGCGACCGAGCTCGACGAAGCTGGCCTCCATGCGAGCGCGCAGGCTGTACCGCATGTCGCTGAGGTGGTCCACGTCGTCGTCGTCGATCCACTCGGCCCAGGCATGGCGGAGGGTGGCGATGCTGACCAGCGACACCAGGTGCGCGCGGCTGAGCAACGAGGCGTCGACGGCGTCGTCCGCCACCCCCTCGTCGGCCGCCATGCGCTGGGCGACGACGGTCGTCAGTCGCTCCTCGAAGACGCGCGTCGACGCGATGCGACGGGCCAGCAGGTCGGGGTGCGCCCGCAGCACCCGGCGACGCAGGACGACGAGTTCGCGATCGACCGTGGCCGACTCGACGGCGTGCGTCAGCAGCTGGATGAGGCTCGACAGCACGGGCTCGTCGCGCTGGGCCACGAACCGCTCGAGGTCGCGACCGTCCGGCAGTGCCGGCGGATCGCCGACGACGGCCTCTTCTTTGGACGGGAAGTAGTTGAAGAAGGTCCGCGGCGAGACGTCGGCCCGGCGGCTGACCATGTCGACCGTCACCGCGTCGAGCCCGTGTTCGACGATGAGGTCGAGGACGGCGACCTGGATCGCTCGTCGGGTGGCCAGACGCTTGCGCTCGCGCAGGCCGGGGGCGGCGTTCGGGTCGCTCATCAGGCCATCATCCCGCATGCACCCGGGGAAAGGGGTGGACGGCCCGCTGGCCGCCCCGGTGCTCGTGGGGCTGCCGCGCGCGCCACCGGTGCTCGTGGCCCTGCCGCGCGCGCCGGTCAGCGGGTGGCGTGACGACTGACGACGACCAGCATGGCCTCGAGAGCCATGGCCGGCGACACGTTGGCCTCGATGCGGCGACGGGCCAGGGCGATCGCGTCGAGCACGGCCAGGGTCGCGGCCGGGCTGGAGGCGGCCGCCGCGGCGTCGAGCTGTGCCCGGATGGCCTCGTTGATGGGCTGCTCGTCGACCCCGAGCTGCAGCAACAGGACGTCGCGGTACAGCGAGAGGAGGTCGACCATGATGCGGTCGATCCCGTCGCGGAGGCTCCGGGTCGCCCGGCGCTTCTGGTCGTCCTCGAGGGCACGCAGCTGGCTGCGCAGCGCCGGGGGCACGGTGCCGCCCGGCTCGACGCCCAGCGACCGCAACGCACTCGCCCGTTCTTCGGCGTCGCGCTCTTCCGTGATCGCCTTCGCGTCGTCACCGGCGACCGCGAGCAGGGTGGCCGCCGCGATGACGGCGTCCGAGACGCTGCGGATGCCCAGGGCGGTCTCGAGCGTCTGACGGCGTCGCGACCTCGCCGAGGCGTCGAGTGCCAGGCGCCGCGCCATGCCGATGTGGCTCTGGGCCTCCCGGGCCGCCACGAGCGCGATCTCGGGGTCGACTCCGTCGCGGTTCTCGAGGAGCGCGGCGACGTCGCCTACGGCGGGCATGCGGAGGCGCACGCTGCGGACCCGGGAGCGGATCGTGGGGATGAGGTCGGCCTCGCTCGGGGCGCACAGCAGCCAGACCGTCCGGGGCGGCGGCTCTTCGAGCGCCTTGAGCAGGAGGTTCGAGGTGCGCTCGGTCATGCGGTCGGCGTCCTCGATGACGACCACCCGGTAGCGACCCACCGACGGCGAGAACTGGCTCGCCGCGACCAGCGACCGGACCTCGTCGATCGTGATGATGATGCGTTCCGTGCTGAGGACCGCGAGGTCGGGGTGCGACCTGGCGGCGACCTGCCGCAGGGTGGCCTCTTCGTCGGCCGGCTCTCGTGAGAGCAACGCGGCCGCGAAGGCGTAGGCGAGGTTCGAGCGGCCCGAGCCGGGCGGCCCGGTGATGAGCCACGAGTGGGTCATCGAGGCGTTGCCGGGCTGCGTGGAGGCCGCCGCGGTCAACGCCTCGATGGCATCGGGCTGACCCGTGAGGTGTTCCCAGAGGGGCATGGTCAGCGTGCACCCTCGGCTCGGGGACCGACCGGGTCGGTCACTCGCCCGTGGCCTCCGGCGCCGCGGCCGTCGCCGACGCCGCCTTGGCCGCCGGAGCCTTCTTGACCGGCGCCTTCTTCGCAGCCGTCGTCGACGCCTTCGCGGTGGTCGCCTTGGCGGTGGTCGCCTTCTTGGCCGGTGCCTTGGCGGTGGTCGCCTTCTTCGCGGGTGCCTTCTTGGCGGGTGCCTTCTTGGCGGCCGTCTTGGGCTTGGCCGGCCCCTTGGCCCGCTTGTCGGCGAGCAGCTGGACGGCGCGGTCGAAGTCGACCTCTTCGACCGTCTCACCGCGCGGGATGGTGGCGTTCGTCTCGCCGTCGGTGACGTACGGGCCGAACCGGCCGTCCTTCACCTTGATGGGCTTGCCGCTCACCGGGTCGGCCTCGAACTCCTTCAGGGCGCTGCTGGCCTTGCGGGCGCCGTACTTCGGCTGGGCGTAGAGCTCGAGCGCCCCGGGCAGGTCGATCTCGAAGATCTGGTCCTCGCTCGTCAGCGACCGGGTGTCGGTCCCCTTCTTGAGATAGGGGCCGTAGCGCCCGTTCTGCGCCTGGATCTCGTCGCCGCTCTCGGGGTCGGTGCCGACGGTGCGGGGCAGGTCGAGCAGTCGCAGGGCCGTGTCGAGGTCGACCGTGTCGACGCCCATGCTCTTGAAGAGCGACGCGGTGCGTTCCTTCGGAGCGGCGGCCTTCTTGGCGGGGGCCTTCTTCGCCGGAGCCTTCTTCGCCCCCGTCGTGGTCGTGGCGGCAGCCGCCGACTCGGTCACCTCGCCCGTCGCCGGGTCGGCCACGATCTCGTCGGTCGCCGACTCGGGGGTCCGTTCGGTGACGTACGGGCCGAAGCGGCCGTCCTTGGCGATGACCTCCTTGCCCGTCTCGGGGTTGAGCCCCAGCACACGGTCGCCGACGACGGGGGCGTCGATCAGCTCGCGCGCCTTCTCGGCGGTCAACTCGTCGGGGGCGAGGTCTTCGGGCACGTTCACCCGACGGGGCGTCTCGGGGTCGTCGCCCGGCGCCTCGAGGTAGGGACCGTAGCGACCGATGCGCAGGGTCACGCCGTCGGCGAGGACGATGGAGTTGATGTCGCGCGCGTCGATCTCGCCCAGGTTGTCGATGACCTTGCGGAGACCACGGTGCGACTCGTTGCCGAAGTAGAAACCGTTCAACCAGTCCACGCGGTCGGCGTCGCCGCCGGCGATGAGGTCGAGGTCGTCCTCCATGCTGGCCGTGAAGTCGTACTCGACCAGGTCGGCGAAGTAGTCCTCGAGCAGACGGACCACCGAGAACGCGATCCAGTTCGGGACGAGGGCCGTTCCGCGCGGCGTGACGTAGCCACGGTCGACGATGGTCGACATGATGGCGGCGTAGGTCGAGGGGCGTCCGATGCCGAGCTCTTCGAGGGTCTTGACCAGGCTCGCCTCGGTGTAGCGCGGCGGTGCCGACGTGTCGTGCCCCTTCGCCTCGACCTCGTCGAGGCCGAGGGCCTGACCGGCGGTCAGCGGGGGCAGTTTGGCCTCGGCGGGTTCGGCCGCGCCGTGGCGGTCCTCGTCACGCCCCTCTTCGTAGGCGTTGAGGAACCCGCGGAACGTGATCACCGTGCCGGACGCGGCGAACTCGGCGAGCGTCCCGGTGGCGGCGCGGGGGGCGATGCCCTCGACCGTCCCCGAGGTCGTCGCCGACACGACGACCGAGGCGGTCGATCCCTTGGCGTCCGCCATCTGCGAGGCGACCGTGCGCTTCCAGATGAGGTCGTAGAGCTTCCAGTCGTTGCCCCGCAGGACGTTCTGCATCTCGGACGGCGTCTTGAAGGTGTCGCCCGACGGTCGGATGGCCTCGTGGGCCTCTTGGGCGTTCTTGCTCTTGCCCGTGTACAGCCGCGGCTTGTCGGGGACCGTGTCGGACCCGTAGAGCTTGGCCGCCTGGCTGCGCGCCGCACCGATCGCCTGCTGGGACAGCGCCGGCGAGTCGGTGCGCATGTAGGTGATGTGGCCGTTCTCGTAGAGCGACTGCGCGACGCTCATGGTCTGCCGCGCGGAGAACCGCAGCTTGCGCGCCGCCTCTTGCTGGAGGGTCGACGTCGTGAAGGGGGCAGCCGGACGACGGGTGTAGGGCTTCGAGTCGACCGAGCCGACGACGATCTCGACGTCGGAGGAGCTCAACGCCTCGGCGAGCGCCCGCGACGCCGCCTCGTCGAGCGCGACGGCCTCGCCCTTCAGGCGACCTCGGTCGTCGAAGTCGCGACCGGCGGCGACGCGTCCCCCGTTGACGCGGACGAGACGCGACCCGAAGGCGACCTTCGCCTCACCCTCGGCCGCGACGGGCTCGAAGGTCGCGGTGAGATCCCAGTACGACGCGGAGACGAACGCGAGGCGTTCGCGTTCGCGGTCCACGACGAGACGCGTCGCGGCCGACTGGACGCGGCCGGCGGACAGTCCCGGTCCGACCTTGCGCCACAGCACGGGCGAGACCTCGTAGCCGTAGAGGCGGTCGAGGATGCGGCGGGTCTCTTGCGCGTCGACCAGGGCGGTGTCGAGGTCACGCGTGTTCTCCTGCGCCTTCTGGATGGCGTCCTTGGTGATCTCGTGGAACACCATGCGCTTGACCGGCACCTTGGGTTTGAGCTCTTGCAGGAGGTGCCACGCGATGGCCTCGCCCTCGCGGTCCTCGTCTGTCGCGAGGTAGAGCTCGTCGGCGTTCTTCAGGGCGCGCTTGAGGTCGGAGACCGTCTTCTTCTTGGCGTCCGAGACGACGTAGTAGGGCTCGAATCCGTTCTCGACGTCGACGGAGAACTTGCCCATCGACCCCTTCTTCAGCTCGGCCGGGAGGTTCTTGGGCTCGACGAGGTCGCGGATGTGGCCGACGGAGGCCAGCACCTCGTATCCGTCGCCGAGGTACTGCCCGATCGTCTTGGCCTTGGCGGGCGACTCGACGATGACCAGTTTCTTCGTGCCTGGCACGGGACTCCTTGGGTGGTGGTGCGGCGACCCGGTCCGACGGACCGGGCGAGGGGCTGCAGGGCGAGGACGGGGTGCTCGATCGCTCCCACCGACCCCGAGGAACGTCGGGAGCCGTGCAGCCGACAGCCACACCATACACACCCGACGCTCGGGCCTTCTTCACGGACCGCCACCCCGGGGCGGGGCCGTCGGGGGCGGCGGACCGGCCGTCGCCCGGGCCCTGACGGCGAGGGGACCGAGGGCCGTCGAGACCTCCACCGTGACCTCCGCGCCCGCGACGACGCAGGCCGAGAGCGCGACGCCGTTCGCCTCCGCGGTCGCGGCGGCCCGGTCGCAGACGGCACCGACGACGGCCCCCGACAGGGCGTCGGCCGCGGCGAGCGCCGAGGCGTCAGCCGCCCCGGCCGTGCGCGACCGGACCGCGAGGGCCGAGTGCGATCCGACGAGCGCGACGGCGAGGACCGTGATCGTCACGAGCCCGGCGGCCGACAGGACGCTCGAGCTGCCGCGGTCGCTCGCCAGGACGTGGCGGACGGTCATCGCCCGGCCGTCGGCGCACAGCTGCGGGAGGTCAACGTGACCTCGCCGACGGGGCCGACCCGCACCTCCCGGCGGAGGTCGACGCAGACGAGGTCGGCGCCGACGGACTCGGACATCGCGGCGCCCGGCGCGAGCCGCGCCAGGGTCGCCCCGACCGAGCCGCGATCGCCCCGGGCGGTCTGCCGTGCCACCACGGCCGCGGCGTCCGCGAGGCGGACCGACTGGGAGGTGACGCCCAGGCTCGCGACGACGAACGCGACGACCAGGATCACGGCGGGCATCGTCATCGCGAACTCGACCGTCGCGCTTCCCCTCTCACCGTCGACACGACGGACGAGACGGACCAGACGGACGAAGCGCCCCCGGACCCTGGCCGTCACGGCGGTCATCCGACCGACAGGGCCGACCGGACCAGGTCGGACAGGATGCCCCGGACCTCGTCCGACCTCATGATCGTGACGAGCAGGCCGGCGAAGCCCACCGCGGCCATGATGACGATGGCGTACTCGGCCGTGGCCGCACCGTCGTCGGCCCGGACGAGGCGCCGGGCGACGGAGGCGAGGCGGCCGGCCGCCGAGGTACGGCAGGGGGAAGACGGAGGGCTCGTCGCGGGGACGGCGGGCGAGGGGGTCGCGGCAACGGTCATGATGTTCCTCTCGTGGGTGTCGCCACCTCTCCGGCGACGATCCGAGCCTGGCGGCATTCCGCGGCTGGCCCGCGGCCGTCGTCCCCTGCTGGGGACGGCCGGTCACCACGACCCCGCTGTGGACGACACGAGTGACACGACCAGCGGGACGACGCCGATGACCAGGAACGCCGGCAGGATGCACACGCCGAGCGGCAGCATCAGGGTGACCCCGAGCCGACCCGCCGCGGTCTGGGCGGCCGTGCGGGCCTCCAGCCGCAGCTCGCGGGCCTCGGAGCGCAGGAGCAACCCTGCCGGCGCCCCGGCACGACGGGACAGGTCGAGGACCGCCTCGCACCGACGCCGCTCGACCCGGTCGGCGGTCTCGTCGGCCGGGCCCGCGCCTCCTCGTGGCTCGGGCGCGACGGCCTCGACCCCGCACGAGGCGACCGCCTCGTCGACGGCGGCGAGTCCGGACGACCACGAGGCTCCCCCGGACAGCGCCACGGCGAGGAGTTCGGGGCGCAACCCCGGCACCCTCGACGACGGCAGGGCACGACGGACGAGTCGGGCGTTCCATCGACGCGCCACGACCACGAGACACCCCGCGACGCCGACGCACGCCCATCCGATCGGGGTGCCGACGAGCACCGCGCCGGTGTCGAAGCCCAGCCCCAAGGAGAAGAGGAGGCCCACGGGCGGGAGGGCGAGGACCACGTTCGCCGTCGCCCATGGTCCGCTCAGGGCCACCTGGACGTCACGGCGGGCCTCGTCGGCAGCCCGCAGGGCCGACACGAGGGAGTGGAGGCAGTCGGCCATCGGTGCACCGCTCGTCTCGGCCACGCGCCAGGCGCAGGCGACCTGCCTCCACGTGCGATCGTGCCCCTCGGAGTCCACGGCACCCTCGAAGGGTCGGGTGTCGAGCCACGACACGAGGCTGGTCGAGACCGCGACGCCGTCGCCGCCGTCGAGCGCGACCGCCTCGGCCAGCCGTCGGACGGCCCCCGGGGGTTCGACCGCGCCGACGTGGCCCCAGGCCCGGGCGGGCGCGACACCGGCTCCGACGAGGACGGCGAGGCGTTCGACCAGGACGGCGGCCGGCGTGGGTCGAGCCCGCCTCGTCCCCAGGCGCCCCGTCCCGAGGCGCCCGGTCCTCGGGCCTCCGGTCCTCGGGCCTCCGGTCCTCGGGCCTCCGGTCCCCGGGCGTCCGGGACCCGGGCCGCCGGTCACCCCCGTGATCCCGACCGTGCGACCAGTCGCCCGTCGGGCGTCACGGCGAGGTGGCCGATCTCGGCGAGCCTCCGACGGCCGCCTCGTCTCTCGAGGTGGAACACCGCGTCGATCGCGCTGACGGCCTGCCGGGCCAGTGCGTCCACCCCGAGTCCCGCGAGCGCCCCGAGCGCCTCGAGCCGTGCGGGGACGTCCTCGAGACCGTTGGCGTGGACGGTGCCCGCGCCTCCGTCGTGCCCGGTGTTCAGGGCCGAGAGCAGGTCGCGGATCTCGCGCCCGCGGACCTCGCCGACCACGAGACGGTCGGGTCGCATGCGCAACGCCTCACGGACGAGACGGGACAGGTCGACCCCACCCGCTCCCTCGAGGTTGGGCTGACGGGTCTCGAGGGCCACCACGTGAGGATGACGGGGTCGCAACTCGGCGACGTCCTCGATGGTCACGATGCGGTCGGAGCCGGGGGCCTCGGACAGCAGCGCGGCGAGGAACGTCGTCTTCCCGGCCCCGCCCGACCCGCTGACCAGGACGTTGGCCCGTCTCTCCACGCAGCCGATCACCGTCTCGAGTGCTTTCGGCGGGAAGAACCCCCGGCGATCGAGGTCGACGAGCGACATCGACTCGGCCCGGGGCACGCGGATCGAGAGAGCCGTCCCCGAGACCGCCAGCGGAGGCAGGACGACGTGCACCCGGAGACCGTCGCCCAGGCGCACGTCGACGCAGGGGCTCGACTCGTCGACGTGGCGTCCCCCGAGCGAGACCAGTCGCACGGCCACCTGCCGCGCCGAGGCCTCCGAGAGGTGGAGGCTCGTCTCGGGCTCGGCCCCGTCGCCCCGATCGACCCAGACGCCGACTCCGCCGGTGACGAACACGTCGGTGACGGCCGGATCGTCGAGGAGGCGCCCGAGGGGTCCGAACGCGGAACGCTCGTGCCGGGTGAGCCGCCCCTGTACCCCGAATCGAGGTTCTGTACCCCGGGCGGTACCGAGCGCTGCCACGGGAGGCAGGGCGAAGCGGGAGGGAGGGTGATCGAGGGTGAGGGACGGGTGACGGGCGGTGCCGACCTGAGGCGCATGGGACATGGTCCCGATCGTAGGCAGCCCTCGACGGGAACAGACAGATCGGTAGATCGCTGTGGGGATGGATCGCACGTCTCCCCCACTGGGGACGAGCCGACCGACCACCCGGGCGACCACCGGGTTAAAAGAGAGGGGCGGCACCGATTGGGGGGAACCGGTGCCGCCACGTGCGTCGGGCGATTGGGGGGAATCAGCGCGACGCACGTCGGAATTGAATCCGACTCGTCAAGTGTACCCCAGAACGACTCCGGAACACCACGTCGTCCTCCCGTGCTGGGCGCGTCGCCTGCCCCTGCCCGGCGGGACGTCCGGAGTAAGGTCGTCGGCGCGGCTCCGTGCCGCGGTTCACGCAACGACGCGAGAGGACTTCCGATGCTCGACGGCACCGACGACCAGCCCACCGAAGGACGCACCTTCGCCCCGCCTGCCGACTTCGTCCGGACGGCCGTCGCCGGCTCCGACCTCGCCGGACGAGCCGCTGCCGACCGCCTCGCCTTCTGGGGCGATCAGGCGCGCGAGCGGCTCACCTGGGCTCAGGTCCCGACCGAGACGCTGGACTGGTCGGACGCGCCCTTCGCCCGGTGGTTCGCCGACGGCACGCTCAACGTCGCCTACAACTGCCTCGACCGTCACGTCGAGGCCGGAAACGGCGACCGCGTGGCGCTCCACTGGGAGGGCGAGCCCGGTGACGCACGCTCTCTCACGTACGCCGAGCTGACGCGCGAGGTCAAGCGCGCGGCGAACCTGCTGCTGTCGCTCGGCGTGCAGGCCGGGGACCGCGTCGTCGTCTACCTCCCGCAGATCCCCGAGGCCGTGGTGACCATGTTGGCCGTGGCCCGGATCGGAGCCGTCCACTCGGTCGTCTTCGGCGGCTTCAGCGCCGAGAGCCTCCGGGCGCGCATCGACGACGCCGGAGCCCGCCTGGTCGTCACGGCGGACGGCGGCTGGCGCAAGGGGGCGGTGTCCCCTCTCAAGGCCGCCGTCGACGAGGCCCTGGCGGTGGACGGCGACTCCACGGTCCAACACGTCCTCGTCGTCCGGCGAGGCGGCAACGACGTCGACTGGACCGACGGCCGCGACGTCTGGTGGCACGACGCGATCGAGACCGTCGACGACGAGCACGTCGCCGAACCCTTCGAGGCCGAGCACCCGCTCTTCATCCTCTACACGAGCGGCACGACCGGGAAGCCCAAGGGCATCCTGCACACCTCGGGCGGCTACCTCACCCAGGTCGCCTACACGCACTCCGTCGTCTTCGACCTGCGCCCCGAGACCGACGTCTACTGGTGCACGGCGGACGTCGGGTGGATCACCGGGCACAGCTACGTCGTCTACGGCCCGCTCGCCAACGGTGCGACGCAGGTGCTCTACGAGGGCACGCCCGACTTCCCCGAGCCGGGCCGCTGGTGGGACCTCGTCGAGAAGTACGGCGTGACGATCTTCTACACGGCGCCGACGGCCATCCGGGGCTTCATGAAGTCCGGGAGGGAGATCCCGGGGGCCCGCGACCTGACGTCGTTGCGCCTCCTCGGGTCGGTCGGCGAGCCGATCAACCCGGAGGCCTGGCTGTGGTTCCGCGAGGTGATCGGCGCCGGCCGAACGCCCATCGTCGACACGTGGTGGCAGACCGAGACGGGAGCGCAGATGATCTCGCCGCTGCCGGGCGTCACGACCACCAAACCCGGGTCGGCCCAGACCCCCCTGCCGGGCATCTCGGTGGACGTGGTGGACGACCACGGCACTCCCGTGGCGAACGGCGAGAGCGGACTGCTGGTCGTCTCCGAGCCCTGGCCGTCGATGCTGCGGGGCATCTGGGGCGATCCCGACCGCTACGTCGAGACGTACTGGAGCCGGTTCGGCGATCGCTACTTCGCCGGAGACGGCGCCCGCCGCGACGAGGACGGCGACATCTGGCTGCTCGGCCGCGTCGACGACGTGATGAACGTCTCGGGTCACCGCCTGTCGACCGCCGAGATCGAGTCGGCCCTCGTGTCGCACCCGATCGTCGCCGAGTCCGCGGTCGTCGGTGCGGCCGACGAGACCACCGGTCAGGCGGTGGTGGCGTTCGTCATCCTGCGGAACAAGGCGAAGACGACGCAGACCCCCGAGGAGGCGGTGGCCGCGTTGCGCGCGCACGTCGCCCACCAGATCGGCGCCATCGCGCGTCCCCGCACCGTCGTGCTCGTCGACGAGCTGCCGAAGACGCGCTCGGGCAAGATCATGCGCCGCCTGCTGCGGGACGTGGCCGAGGGCCGCGAGGTCGGCGACACGACCACGCTGGCGGACACGTCGGTCATGTCGGTGATCACCGCCGAGATGCGCTGACCCCGGCACCACGACGGCCCCTCCTCGTCGTGAGGAGGGGCCGTCGTCGTGACCGGACGAGGAGGCGCGTCAGCGGACCTCGAGGACGAGCTCGACCTCGACGGGCGAGTCGAGCGGCAACACCGCGACCCCCACGGCGCTGCGGGCGTGACGCCCGGCCTCACCGAAGATCTGCCCGAGGAGGTCGGAGGCGCCGTTGATCACCCCGGGCTGGCCCGAGAAGTCGGGATCGGAGGCCACGAATCCGGTCAGTTTCACGACGCGGACGACGTCGTCGAGCGAGTCCAGGACCGTCGCCGCGGCGGCCAGGGCGTTCAGCACGCAGGTCGCCGCCATCGCCTGGGCGTCGGCGGGCTGGACGAGGCCGTGACCGTCACCCACCTTGCCCGTGGCCGGCAGCCGGCCGTCGACGAACGGCAGCTGACCCGCCGTGTAGACGAGCGACCCCGTGCGGAGGGCCGGGACGTACGAGCCCGCGGGCGCCGCGACGGGCGGGAGGACGAGGCCGAGCTCGGCCAAGCGTTCGTCGACGGTCGCCATCAGGCGTCCTGCCGGGGGCGCTTGAGCCACGCGACGGGACCACCCTCGGGGCCCTGGGTCACCTGGACGAGTTCCCACCCGTCGGAGCCCCAGTTGTTGAGGATCGCCGTGCTGTTGTGCACCAGCAGGGGCGTCGTCGTGTACTCCCAAAGGACCATTTCGGCTTCCGTTCAGCTTGAAAATCGGCGATGTCGCTTACCCTGATCCTATGTCTGCCCAAAAATCGAAGCCCACGTCCGCCATCGGGGCACTCTTCGGATTCGTCGGCTTCAGCGTCCTGGCCGGCCTCCTGGTGACCATCGGCGTGACGCCGGCCATCGCGGTCGCCGGCATGACGGCCTCGAGTTCGATCGGAGTCTTCGAGTCGATCCCCGAGTACATCGAGATCGGCAAGCTGCAGCAGCGCAACACGCTGTACGCGACCCAGGGCGGGCAGCAGGTGCCCTTCGCGACCCTCTACAGCGAGAACCGCGTCGAGCTCAAGTGGGACCAGGTCAGCGAGAACCTGAAGACCGCCGTCGTCGCCGGCGAGGACCGGCGCTTCTACGAGCACGGCGGCGTCGACGTCACCTCCCTGGTGCGCGCGGCCGTCGGCTCGGCAGGCGCCGGCGAGCTCGGTGCGAGCGGTGGTGGCTCGACCCTGACGATGCAGCTCGTGCGCAACATCCGCATCGCGCAGTCGCAGCAGCTGCCGACCGCGGACGAGCGGGACGCCGCCTACAAAGAGGCGACCACCACGACCCTCGACCGCAAGCTGGAAGAGATGAAGTTCGCGATCGGGCTCGAGAAGAAGTACAGCAAGGACGACATCCTGCTGGCCTACCTCAACATCGCCTACTTCGGCGACCAGACCTACGGCGTGCAGGCCGCCGCACAGCACTACTTCAACAAGAGCGCGGCCGACCTCACGGTCCCCGAGGCCGCCAGCCTCATCGCGATCGTGCAGTACCCCGACTCGCGCAACATGTCGACGCCCGAGAAGTACCCGGCCAACAAGGCCCGGCGCGACGTCATCATCAAGTCGATGCTCGCCGAGAAGGACATCGACCAGGCCACGGCCGACGCCTCCCTCGCGACCCCGGTCGAGAGCTACGTCGTGTTGACGGCGCCGACCCAGGGTTGCGGAGCCGTGACCGTCGCCTCGGCTGCGTACTTCTGCGACTACGTGAAGAAGAGCATCAAGGACCTCGCCGTCCTCGGCTCCACGCCCGAGGAACGCCAGGCCAACTGGAACACCGGTGGTTACAGCGTCTACACGACCCTGAACCTCGACCTGACCGAGAACGCCAAGGCCCAGATCGACAAGTTCGCCCCGGCGTCCGAGAACCGCCTGAAGCTCGGCAGCGTCGTGGACTCCGTCGAGGCGGGGACGGGCCGCGTCATCGTCATGGCGCAGAACACGGCCTTCTCCGAAGTCGTGAGCCCCGACCCGACGCTGACCTCGGTCAACTACAGCACGGACTACGACTACGGCGGATCGGGCGGATTCCAGCCCGGATCGACCTACAAGCCGTTCACGCTGATCGACTGGATCGAACAGGGCCACGGGATCTACGAGTCGGTGAACGCCAAGCCGCGGACCTTCAACATGACGATCAACGGCAGCCGCGGCAACAAGTACGCGCCCAAGAACGACGCCGGCGAACAGCCCGGGCAGATGAGCGTCGCCGACGCCACGGCGAAGTCGATGAACACGGCCTACGCCGCCATGGCGGAGAAGCTCGACATCGCCGACATCCAGGGCGTGGCGAAGAAGCTCGGCGTCCACCGCGCCGACGGCGCTCCGCTGCACGACTACGCGTCCGCCATCCTCGGCTCGGCCGACGAGATCGCACCCTTGACGATGGCTGCGGCCTACGCCGGCATCGCCTCGGGTGGCACCTACTGCACGCCGATCATCGTCGACAACATCAAGGACGCCAACGGCGCCGACATCGGCGGCCAGCCCCAGACCTGCAACCAGGCGGTCGACCCCCAGGTCGCCGCGGCCGCTGCCGTGGCCATGCAGGGACTGTGGCGGAGCGGAACGGCCGTCGGCGGCCTCCCCGCCGACGGGTACCCCGAGATCGGCAAGACCGGTACCACCGACGCCAAGGACCAGATCTGGATCGCCGGCGCCACGACGAAGCTCGCCACCGTGGTCTGGCAGGGCAACGCCGACGGTGGCAAGAAGAGCCTCCGCACGGTGACGTCACCGAACCAGAGCCGCTTCGGCAGCTACGCGAACGCCCGCCCGCAGTTCTTCAAGGCCGTCCAGTCCGTGAACAACACGGTCTACCCGGGCACCGCCTTCGGTGACGCGTCGGGCTCGGTCCTCCGTGGATCGGGCGTGGCCGTGCCCGACATGACCGGCATCACGCCTTCGGCCGCGCAGGCGCTCCTCAAGGGCGTCTCGCTCGTCTACGCGGACGGTGGCACCCAGCCCTCGGCGGCTCCCGCCGGCCAGGTCATCGGCGCCGATCCCGCGTTCGGCACCGTGGTCTCCAAGGGGACGACGGTGACCGTCTTCACGAGTGACGGCAGCGGTGCGGCAGCGGTCCCCGACGTGACGCGGCAGAAGGTGGGTGACGCCGTCAAGTCGATCGGTGGAGCCGGCTTCGACACGTCCAAGGTGTCCATCGCAGGATTCACCCCCGGAGACGGGAAGAACGCCTGCCAGGTCGCCTCCACGAATCCCGCCGCCAACACGTCCGTCGCGAAGGACTCGGCCATCGGGCTGACGGTCTACGGCGACAAGGACGGCAACGACCCGGGCAACTGCGCGTGAGCCCACGAAACATCGGCGGGCCCAGCGCCCTCCAGACGACGGCCGTGACCGCAGCAGCGGGCGCGGCCGTCGGCCTCGGCGCACTGGCCTGGGGAGTGTTCGTCGAACGCAACCGGTTCACGGTGCGGCACGAGGTGTTGCCCGTCCTCGAACCCGGCTCCCGGACGCTGACGATCCTGCACCTGTCCGACCTCCACCTCGCCCCCTGGCAGTCCGAGAAGCAGGAGTGGGTGCGCGGCCTCGCCGTGCTCGAACCCGACCTCATCGTCAACACCGGTGACAACATCGGACACGAGGACGCCCACACCGCACTCGAGTACGCGCTCGAGCCCTTCCGGGGAGTCCCCGGGGTCTTCGTCAACGGCTCCAACGACTACTACGGCCCCTCCCCCAAGAACCCTCTGGCCTACTTCGGCGGTCCGAGCAAGGCCCACCGCACGCCCGTCGACCTCGACATCGACCGGATGCAGTCCTTCTTCACCGATCAGCTCGGCTGGCTCGACCTGAACAACAGGGCGCGGGCGCTCGAGCTGCGGGGTTCGCGACTCGAACTGTTCGGCGTCAACGACGCGCACCGCGGCTGGGACCGTCTCGACCGCATCCCCGGCGCCCTCGACGACCTCCGCGAGAACGTCGGTTGGCAGGACGATCGAGGCGGGCCCGACCCCATCAGCATCGGCGTCACCCACGCTCCCTACCAACGCGTCCTGAACTCGTTCGTCAACAACGGTGCCGACGTCATCTTCGGCGGTCACACCCACGGCGGACAGGTCCAGGTGCCCGGCTACGGCGCCCTCGTCACCAACTGCGACCTGCCTCGCAGCAAGGTCAGCGGACTGACCACCTGGAGCCACGCCCGCAAGACCGCACACCTCGAGATCTCGGCCGGCCTGGGCACCTCGATCTACGCCCCCGTCCGGTTCTCGTGCCGGCCCGAAGCCGTGATCGTGACCCTCACGGCCTGACCTTCCGCCGGGTGACACGAGCAGGCCCGAACATGGGCTATTCTTGTCAGGTTGCTTCACGTGAGAACGCGAAGACATCGGGGTGTGGCGCAGCTTGGTAGCGCGCCTCGTTCGGGACGAGGAGGTCGTGGGTTCGAATCCCGCTACCCCGACAAGAAATTGGCTCCACCCTTGGGTGGGGCCAATTTCTTTGTGCTTTTTGGTTCGCCCTTCGGGCGACACGAAATTGGCTCCACCCTTGGGTGGGGCCAATTTCTTTGTGTTCATTGGTTCGCCCTTCGGGCGACACGGCAAATGGCTCCACCCTCGGGTGGAGCCATTCTCTTTTTCGTTCATCGGTTCACCTCTCGGGCGACACGGCAGATGGCTCCCCCTGCGGGGCCGACCGGGGTCAGGCGAGACGGCCGCCGGACTCGGCGAGGTAGCAGGCACCGCACAGCGACTCGTACGTCACCTGCTGGCCGTCGATCGCGACCTGGTCCCCGTCGAACACGAACCGGTCGCCGACCGTACGCGCCGTGAAGACCGCCTTTCGACCGCACCGGCAGATCGTCTTGAGCTCTTCGAGCGAGTGCGCCACCTCGAGGAGCCGACGACTGCCGGGAAAGGCCACCGTGCGGAAATCCGTCCGGATGCCGTAGGCCAGCACCGGGACGTCGTCGAGGATCGCGATGCGCAGCAGGTCGTCGATCTGGTGCGGCGCCAGGAACTGCGCCTCGTCCACGAGCAGGCAGGCGAGGCTCGAGCCCGTCTCGTCGCGCACGGCGTCACGTCGGGCCAGGAAGACCTGCCGGACCTCGTCGTCGGGGGCGAAGGTGACGTCCGCGGCCCGGGTGACTCCCAACCGCGAGACGATGGCGTCGTCGCCCTTCGTGTCGACCCCCGGCTTGGCGAGCAACACGCGCTGACCGCGTTCTTCGTAGTTGTAGGCCGCCTGCAGCAGAGCCGTGCTCTTGCCGCTGTTCATCGCGCCGTAGCGGAAGTAGAGCTTGGCCACTACTGGAGGTAACCGTCTTCGGCCGCCCGACGGATGAGCTCGGACTTCTTGCTGGCCGGTCGGTTGGCCTTGGCGTACTTCTCGCGCACCCGACGGAGGAAGGTCTTCGCCGTCTCGTACTGGACGTTCATCTGCGCGGCGACCTCGTTGGTGCTGAAACCCGAGACGTACAACCGGAACGCCTCGGCCTCGCCGGCGCTGAGCTTGGGCCTGGTCTGGTTCGCGGCACCGGCCGGCAGCGGACGCCAGTCGCGCTGAGGCGAGTTGTCACGGGCGACCCCCATGACCTGGCGGGCGGCGTCCATCACCTCGCGCATCGGCAGGGTCTTCGACAGGAAGGCCGACGCCCCCGCCTCGAGGGCTCGTTCGCGCGACTCGCGGGTGTCGAGGCTCGACAGCACGACGACCTTGGCCCCGGCCGCCCGGCAGGTGCGCACGCGGGCCTCGATGGAGACCGGCTCTTTCAACTGGAAGTCGAGGAAGACGAGGTCGGTCGGGAAGTTGTCGCTGTGCACCAGCTGCAGCCAGGTGTGTGCCGTGAGGACGAGGTCGAAGTCGTAGGCGTTGACGTTGATCCAGCTGCTCAGGCTGTCGAGCAGCACCTCGTGGTCGTCGAGGATCGCGAGCCGGACGCGACGGGCGGGCGGTGCGTCGGAACCCGGGCCGACGGTGGCCCACGAGGGTGCTGCGACGGGCCTCCCGAAGCCCGGACGATGGGACGAGCGACCGCTCGACTCAGTGCTGGTCATAAGAAAACCTTAGTGTCAGATGCGAGGGTGCCCGGTCGACCCGCAGGTCGCCCGAGACGAGGCGGAGCACGGTCAGACAGGGGGCGAGCGACCGTCGTGCGGCAGCGGCCGAGGACCCGAACGCGAGCTCGACGGCGATGTCGACCCGCGCCTCCCCGGCCTCGAGCACGACCCGGAGCGAGCGGGCGTCGACGACCTCGACGTCCTCCACCGCCGCGAAGAGCGCCCAGAGCGCGGTGCGGTGCTCCGGGCCCAGGCGATCGGCGAGCCGATCGGGGTCGACGACCTCGGCCGGCACCCGACGACCGGGCGCGGCGAGACGCCGGGCCAGCCACGTCGCGTCGGCGTCGGCCACCAGGGAGGCGCGCAACGAGTCGGCCACGCGCCGTGCCTCGTCGGCGTCCCCCTCGCCGATCCGACCGGACTCGACCAGTCGCGCGAAGAACGGCACGACCTCGCGGTTGAGCACGGTGACGCGGTCCTGCTGGACCGACCGGGCGAGGGTCACCCTGAGGTCGTCGGTGCTGGCTCGGCGGAACCCCGTGGCCCGGGAGACCCACCCCTCGACGTGGGCGACGAAGACGTGCGAGAAGGCCGCCGAGGCGGCCGTCAGGGCAAGCAACGGCGTGAGGGCGACCACGACGTACGACGCGGTGGGCACCGGTGTGACGAAGCCCGGCGCCTCGACCAGGACCACGACGGCGAGGACCGCGGCCACGGCGCCTCCGGCGGCGAGGATCTCGCGCGCCGAACGGTACGGGGCCACCCCGAGCAGGAGGACCCCCGAGGCGATCCCCGCCCAGTCGTCCCGCACGAACGGGTTACTGCCGGCCGTGGCCAGGGCGGACAGGACGCCCGCCGCCGTGCACGCCGCCGCGACGCACCAGAGCGCCCCGGGCCCGAACGGCGCCCGCAGGGGCGCGGCCGACGCGACGAGCACGACACCGCCCGCGGCCACGGCGACGAGTGCGCCCGCCGCGGCCCACGGCGAGGACACGTCGGAGGCCCGCAGCAGCGTGTCGACGACGGCGACGAGCCATGCGGCGAGGGCCGCCCCGAGGGTGATCGGCCGGGCGGCCAGGGCGCCGAGGGGGTCGACCTGCTGGGGTGACCGGCCGGAGGCGCGCCCCCCGGGTCGAGGAGGGGCGGCGAGGGTCATGCGGGCACCCCGTCGTCGGCGACGACCACCGGTGCCGTGACGGCGAACGGGACCCGCAGGACGATCGACGTGCCGCTGCCGGGGGACGACCAGATCTGCACGTGACCGTCGACGCGTGCGAGACGGGCCTCGACGGACGTCGTCAGGCCGAGACGGTCGGGGGCCACCGTCGCCGTGTCGAAGCCGACGCCGTCGTCGATCACCATCACGGTGAGGTCGGTGCCGTCGCCGAAGAGGACGAGCTCGGCCCGGTCGGCCCCGCTGTGGCGGCTCACGTTGACGAGGCACTGCGCGACGGCCAGTCCGAGCGCGTCGCCGGTGACGGGGTCGAGGCGACCGACCGCCGCGACGTCGCCCGTCACGGCCACCTCGAGGCCACCCGACCGCGACTGCTCGACGGCCGCGTGCAGTCGACTGCGCTCCCAGTCGTCGGCGGCCGTCACGGCGACCTCGGGCGGCACGGAGCCGGGCGAGAGCCAGTCCCGCCCCACGAGCACCTCCAGGTCGGCCGCGATCGACCGGGTGGTCTCGCGCGACAGGGGACCGGGGCGGGCGACCGCCAGGGCCGCGAGGTGCCCGAGGATCGTGTCGTGGACGAGGGCGGCGGCCTGCTGCTCGATGTCGACGCGGATGCCCTGGACCTGCTGCTCGAGCGCCGCCCGGTGCAGCCGGGACTGCGCCTTGCGAGCACGTCCTCGCGACGCCTCGGCGTGGCCCGACACCACGGCCACGAGGACGAACGCCAGCAGGGCGGTGACGTCGAGCCGCAGGGAGGCCCCGGTGTGCCAGGTCGCCAGCTGCGTGGCGAGCTCGCCCGCCGCGTAGCCCGCCGCCGACCAGAGGAGACCGCGGCGTGGGCCGACGGCGGTGCTGCCGACCATGATGAGGGCGATCTTGGGCAGCGAGAGCGAGAAGGCGTCCGACGCCTGCACGGCGGCCACCTGCGAGAAGAGCGTGACGGCGTACCAGTACAGGGCGGCGGTCCCGACGATCAGGTACGCGAGATGGGCCGTCGTCGAACGCGTGCGCTCGACCACGACGAGCAGGACCACCAACGGCGCGAGCGAGACCAGGGCGGGCCAGAGCAGCAGGTCGGGCGTGGCGACCTGTTTCGAGAGCAACAGGGCGGCCGCCGCCGCGAGGACCGTGGCCGCGATCGCGTGACACGCCCTGGACACCGAGTCGCCGACGGCCGCGGGCGCGAGGTGGGCCGGGAGGCCGAGCAGCATGGGGCCTCCTCGGCTCGTTCGGGTCAGGAGAGATCATGGCAGAAGGCGGACCAGGGCTGTACCCCGACATGTGGGGCCACCGACCACGCCGGGCGGGCAGGTGGCTCGTTTTGTGCCCCGTTCCACCCGACCGGGGAGGGACCCGCCGACCCCGTGACCCACCGACCCCGTGGCCCGACGGCCCCAGGCTCTCGCAGGCTCTCGCAGGCTCTCGCAGGCTCTTGCAGGCTCAGAACAGTCGCGGCTGCGACCGTGCCCCGCCCGGCAGCTCGTGGGCGATGAGGGCCCGCGGGACCGCGGAGCCACCGGCACCGAGCGACAGGTCGGGGATGCCCGGGAGGGCGGCGGAGCCGGCGGCTGCCGTGCCCGTGCCGGTGCCGGCGCCGTTCAGCCCCATCAGTCGCAGGGAACGCGCGCTGTCGTCGAGCGCCGCCGAGCGCATCGACCCCATGGCCGGGTCGGACTGCCCCTTCTCGAGGCCGTACTCGCGCAACAGGGGCCGTAGACGTGCGGCCAGCCAGGAGCGGTAGCCCGTCGGCGCGTAGGTGCCCTGGGAGTAGAGCGCACGGTACTTGGCCACGAGCTCGGGGTGCTCACGCTCGAGCCAGGCGAACCACCACTCTTTGACCCCGGGCTTGAGGTGCAAGGCGCTGTACATGACGCTCGAGGCACCCGAGTCGCGGACGGCGGCGAGCGCCGCGTGCAGGTGGTCGAGGCCGTCGGTGAGGTACGGCAGCACGGGCATCATGAAGACCGAGCAGGACAACCCCAGCTCGCGGGCCGCCGAGACGGTGGCCAGGCGGGCTGCCGTCGTCGGCGTGCCCGGCTCGACCGACTGCTGCAGGTCGTCGTCGTAGACGGCGATCGACATGGCGAGGTCGACGGGCACGTGCTGCGCCGCCTCGGCGAGCAGGGGCAGGTCGCGCCGCAACAGCGTGCCCTTCGTCAGGATGCTGAAGGGGGTGCCCGAGTCGGCGAGGGCGGCGATGATGCCGGGCATGAGCCGGTACCGGCCCTCGGCACGTTGGTAGGGGTCGGTGTTCGTGCCGAGAGCGACCGGGTGGTGCTGCCACGTCGGGCGGTGCAGTTCGCGGGCGAGCACCTCGGCGACGTTCACCTTGACGACGATCTGCCGGTCGAAGTCGTCGCCGCCGTCGAGGTCGAGGTACTCGTGGGTGGGACGGGCGAAGCAGTACACGCAGGCGTGGCTGCAGCCGCGGTAGGGATTGATCGTCCACCCGAAAGGCAGAGCCGAGTCGCCGCCCGGGACGCGGTTGAGGGCGCTCTTCGCGACCACCTCGTGGAACGTCACCCCCGCGAACTCGGGTGTCGTGACGGAGGTGATCAGGTTGTTCAGCCGCGCCAGACCGGGCAGCGCCGAGGCGTTCTCGGTGTCGACCGCTTGCTCGGACCATCGCATGCCCCCATTCGAACACACGTTCGAAGCAGGGTCAAACCCCACGTCGCACGACACGAGGACGCGACGCCCGGGACGAGGCCTCAGGCGTGGATGTTCAGCGCCTCGGCGGTCGCCCCGATGGTCGAGGCGGCCCGCTGCTCGTCGGACGAGAGATCGTCACCGTAGGTCGGGATCATCGCGTTGAGCCGCGGCTTCCACGCGGCGATGCGGTCGGGGAAGCACCGCTCGAGCACGCTGAGCATGATCGGCACGGCCGTGGACGCCCCCGGGGACGCACCGAGCAGGCCCGCGATGGTGCCGTCGCCCGCCGTGATCACCTCGGTGCCGAACTGGAGCACCCCGCCCTTCTTGCGGTCCTTCTTGATGACCTGCACCCGCTGGCCGGCGGTGATGCGGTACCAGTCCTTCGGATCGGCGTCGGGCATGAACTCGCGCAGCGCCTCGAACTTGGTCTGCTTGCTCGCCGCCAACTGCCCCACGAGGTACTTGACCAACGAGAGGTTGGCGAGGCCGGCACGGATCATCGGGTAGAGGTTGTGGGCACGGATCGACGCGAACAGGTCGAACATCGAACCGTGCTTGAGGAACTTCGGACTGAAGCCGGCGTAGGGCCCGAACATCAGGCTGGCCTGCCCGTCGACGACGCGGGTGTCGAGGTGCGGCACCGACATCGGGGGCGAGCCGACGGCGGCCTTGCCGTAGACCTTGGCCTGGTGCTTGCCGACGATCGCGGGGTCGTCGCAGCGCAGGAACTCGCCGCTGACCGGGAATCCGCCGAAGCCCTTGATCTCGTCGATGCCCGACTTCTGCAGCAGGTGCAGGGCTCCCCCGCCGGCGCCGACGAACACGAAGCGTGCGTCGACCGTCGTGGGCGTGCCGCCGACCTGCTTGCGGAGGGCCACCCGCCACGTGCCGTCGGCGAGCTTCGTGAGGTTCGTGACGCGGTGGTCGACTTCGAGGATCGCTCCCTCGCCCTGGAGGTACGTGAAGAGGAGGCGCGTGAGCGACCCGAAGTCGACGTCCGTCCCGGCGGCGATGCGCGTCGCCGCGATCGGCTGCCCCTTCGCCCGACCCGGGATGAGGACCGGCGCCCACGACCGGATGACGGACGCGTCGGTGCTGAACTCGAGGCCCTGGAACAGCGGGTGCTCGCGCAGTGCCTCGTGGCGCTTGCGGAGGTACTCGACGTTCTTCTCACCCCAGACGAAGCTCATGTGCGGGGTCGAGTTGATGAAGGCGTCGGGCTGGGGCAGGGCCCCCTCGGCCACGAGGAACGACCAGAACTGCCGCGAGACCTGGAACTGCTCGTTGACCTTGACGGCGCTCGAGGTGTCGATGGTGCCGTCCGACCGCTCGGGCGTGTAGTTGAGCTCGCAGAGGGCCGAGTGGCCCGTGCCCGCGTTGTTCCAGGGGTTGCTCGATTCGAGGGCGACGTCGCCCAGCGCCTCGTAGATCTGGATCGTCCAGCTCGGCTCGAGCTGCTTGATCATGGCACCGAGGGTGGCACTCATGATGCCGGCCCCGATGAGGGCTACGTCGACGGGCTTCTTCGCATCGGTCACGAGGTCAGTCTAGGCCCGGCCCCCTCGGCGACCCCGGGTGGTCACCGGACGACGACACCCCGGTTCCTCGATGTCGAGAGACCGGGGTGCAAAGCGTCACCGGCCCTTCGGGCGACCGGCGCCGAGGGATCAGGCGACGGCGCGCTCGGCGGCGACGAGCTCGGCGATCTGCACCGCGTTGAGCGCCGCACCCTTGCGGAGGTTGTCGTTGCTGATGAAGAGCGCGAGCCCACGGTGACCGGGGACGCCCTCGTCGTGACGGATGCGGCCGACGAAGCTCGGGTCGGCTCCCGCCGCCTCGAGCGGGGTCGGGACGTCCGTGAGGACCACCCCGGGGGCGTCGCGCAGCAGTTCTTCGGCACGCTCGACCGTGATGTCCGAGGCGAACTCGGCGTTGATCGAGAGCGAGTGCCCCGTGAAGACCGGCACGCGGACGCACGTCCCGCTGACCAGCAGGTCGGGGCGCTCGAGGATCTTGCGGCTCTCGTTGCGCAGCTTCTTCTCTTCGTCGGTCTCGTTCGTGCCGTCGTCGACGATGCTGCCCGCGAGCGGGATGACGTCGAAGGCGATGGGACGGACGTACTTCACCGGTTCGGGCAGGTCGACCGCGCGACCGTCGTGCACGAGGCCGATGGTGTCGCCCTCGATCGCGGCACGGGTCTGCTGCAGCAGCTCGTCGGCGCCGGCGAGACCGCTGCCCGACACGGCCTGGTAGGTGCTGACGATCAGGCGCTGCAAGGTGGCCTCGGTGTCGAGCACCTTCAGCACGGGCATGGCCGCCATGGTCGTGCAGTTGGGGTTGGCGACGATGCCCTTCACCGCCTCGCGGAGGGCATGGGGGTTCACCTCGCTGACCACCAGGGGCACCTCGGGGTCCATGCGCCAGGCGCTCGAGTTGTCGATGACGAGCGCGCCGGCTGCCGCGAACCGCGGCGCGTGGGCCCGCGAGCCCGTGGCCCCGGCCGAGAAGAGGGCGATGTCGAGACCGGCGGGATCGGCCGTCTCGATGTCCTCGACGACGATCTCGACCCCGCGGAACGGCAGGGTCGTGCCCGCCGACCGGGCGGTCGCGAAGAAGCGGATCTCGGCGACCGGGAAGTCGCGCTCGTCGAGCAGCGTGCGCATGACCTTGCCGACCTGTCCGGTCGCGCCGATCACGCCGACGTGCAGTCCTTCGGCCATGGGTGCCTCCTGGGGGTTCGGTGGTACGGGGTTCGATGGAGCAGGGTTCGGTGGTGCGGGTTCCGGGACGGCGGGAGCAGGGTCGGGAGGCGCGGTGCGGGTGCCGCGCGCGCCTCCTGGTCGAGGACCGGGTCGCGTCAGCGGCCGGTGCCGCCGTGGACCACCGCGTCGACCTCGGCGTCGAGGCCGAAGGCCGTGTGGACGACGCGGAGGGCGTCGTTCAGGGTGTCGGCCCGGGTGACCACCGAGATGCGGATCTCGCTGGTCGAGATCATCTCGATGTTGATGCCGGCCTCGAAGAGGGCCGTGAAAAGTCGTGCCGAGACGCCGGCGTTGGTGCGCATGCCCGCACCGACGAGCGCGAGCTTGCCGATCTGGTCGTCGTACTGCAGCGACTCGAAGCCGATCTCGGCACGGTCGGACTCGAGGGCCTGGAGCACGACGGCGCCCTCGGACTTCGGCAGGGTGAACGAGATGTCGGTGCGGCTGGTCGACGCCGCCGACACGTTCTGCACGATCATGTCGATGTTGGCGCCGGTCTTGGCGACCGTGCGGAAGATCTGGGCGGCCTTGCCCGGCACGTCGGGGACGCCGACGACGGTGATCTTGCCCTCGCTGAGGTCGCCCGCGACCCCGCTGATGATGGGTTCTTCCACGTTCTCTCCCTCTTTCGGGTTGACGACGAGCGTGCCCTCGTTGTTGTTGAACGACGAGCGGACGTGCAGGGTGACCCCGTGGCGTCGGGCGTACTCGACGGCTCGGATGTAGAGCACCTTCGACCCGGCGGCGGCGAGCTCGAGCATCTCTTCGCTCGTGACGCGGTCGAGCTTGCGGGCCTTGGGCACGACGCGCGGGTCGGCCGTGAAGACGCCGTCGACGTCGGTGTAGATCTCGCACACGTCGGCGTCGAGCGCCGCGGCGAGGGCGACGGCGGTCGTGTCGGAGCCGCCTCGGCCGAGGGTCGTGATGTCGCCCGTGGACCGGTTGAACCCCTGAAAGCCGGCGACGATCGCCACGTACCCGGCGTCGAGCGCGTCGCGCACCCGGCCGGGCGTCACGTCGACGATGCGGGCCTTGCCGTGCTGGGCGTCGGTGATCATGCCGGCCTGGCTGCCGGTGTACGAACGGGCCTCGACGCCCAGGCTGCGGATGGCCATGGCGAGCAGGGCCATGCTGATGCGCTCGCCCGCGGTGAGCAGCATGTCGAGCTCGCGGCCGCCGGGAAGCGGACTGACCTCGTTGGCCAGGTCGAGCAGCTCGTCGGTGGTGTCGCCCATCGCGCTGACGGCCACGACGACGTCGTTGCCGGCCTTGCGCGTCTCGACGATGCGCTTGGCGACGCGCTTGATGCTCTCGGCATCGGCGACGGACGACCCGCCGAATTTCTGCACGATCAAGCTCACGGTGACTCCTGAGAAGGGGACTGGGCGCGCCGGAGGACGGCTCACGCCTGCGTCCGGCGATTCTATTCGGTGTCGAGGGCGTGTGACGTACACGGCTCGGTGTCCCGCGCGCGGGCACGAGCGGTCGCCCGTCGGAGCGCCGAGGGCGGCGTCGACGGCTCTCCCCTACGGTGGACCGATGCCCGACACCAGCGACCAGGCCCGCGGCGCCGCCAGCCGCCTCCAGGACAGCCGAGCCCTCACGACCGCCGCCCGCATCGGCTTCGCCATGAACGGCCTGCTGCACGTCGTGATCGGCGTGATCGCGCTCGGCGTGGCGTTCGGCGGTGGCGGCGAGGCCGACCAGGGCGGCGCCCTCGGGCAGTTCGCGTCGCATCCGGCCGGGGTGTTCCTGCTGTGGCTGATCGTCGTGGGGCTGTGGGGGCTCGGCCTGTTCCAGCTGCTCGAGGCCGCTCTCGTCCGAGGGACGGACAAGGACGCCTGGGCCGATCGCGCCAAGGAGGGCGGCAAGGGCGTGGCCTACCTCGCGGTGGGCGTCACGGCCTTCACCTTCGCCCGGGGCTCGTCGTCGGACAGCTCGGGACAGACCCAGACCCTCAGCGCCCGGCTGCTCGCCGCGCCCGGGGGCGTCGTGTTGCTCGTCGTCGTCGCGCTCGCCATCGTGGCCGTCGGGGCGTACTTCGTCGTCAAGGGCGTGAAGCAGAAGTTCCGCGAGGACCTCACGCTGCCGGGCGGTGCCGCCGGGCGCGGCACGGTCGCCCTCGGGGTGACGGGCTACGTGGCCAAGGGGATCGCCCTCGCCGTGGTCGGCGTGCTGTTCGCGGTCGCGGCCGTCACCGCGGACCCGAGCGAGGCCACGGGGCTCGACGGTGCCCTGAAGGCCCTCGCGGCCCTGCCGTTCGGCGTGGTGGTGCTGACGGCCGTCGCCCTGGGGCTCATGGCCTACGGCGCGTACTGCGTCGTGCGGGCGCGTCGCGCCCGCCTCTGACCGGCAGGCGTGCGCGGGTCGGGTTCAGGAGGCGCCGGGCGGCTTCAGGAGGCGCGGGGCGGCTTCAGGAGGCGCGGGTCGTCATTCGGAGACGAGGCGACGGCCCTCGAAGGCGCGGCCGAGCGTGACCTCGTCGGCGTATTCGAGGTCGCCGCCCACGGGGAGGCCCGAGGCCAGCCGGGTGACCCGGAGCCCGAAGGGCGCGAGCATGCGCGAGAGGTACGTCGCCGTCGCCTCGCCCTCGAGGTTGGGGTCGGTCGCGATGATGACCTCTTGCACGGTGTCGTCGGCCAGGCGCTGGACGAGTTGGCGGATGCGCAGGTCGTCGGGACCGATGCCGTCGATGGGGCTGATCGCTCCGCCGAGCACGTGGTACAGCCCACGGAACTCCCGAGTGCGCTCGATGGCCTGGACGTCCTTCGCCTCTTCGACGACGCAGATCGTGGCGGGCGAGCGACGCGGGTCGCGGCAGATGTTGCAGGTCTCCTGCTCGCTGACGTTGCCGCAGATCTCGCAGAAACGCACCTTGGTCTTGACGTCGACGAGGAGTTCAGCGAGGCGGGACGTGTCGAACGACTCGTTCTGCACGATGTGGAACGCGATGCGCTGCGCCGACTTGGGCCCGATGCCCGGCAGGCGACCGAACTCGTCGATCAGCTCTTGGACGATGCCTTCGTACACGCGCTACTCGCTTCTCTGAGGCGTGACCCGGGGGGCGATCGTCTCTTCTTCGATGAACTGGGCGCCGAGGATCTCGCGCACGACGGCCTCGCCGTAGCGCGACCCGGTGGGGATGCCCCGACGCGGGTCGCCGGTGGCCGCGCGACGCTCGGCCACCGACGGGCCGGCCCCCGCGGTGGCGGCCGGAGACGCCGGCCCCGGGGTCGACGCCGTGGCTGCGGAAGACGGCGGACCGGAGACGGAGCGGCCGGCCGGGGGCACGTCGGCCTCGGGCGGCGGAGGCGCGGCGTCGACCGTCGGGACGCCCCCGGGCGGCTCTTCGGTGATGTGCTCGGGCTCGTCGGGCTCGGGGGGCGGGGTCTGCGGGATCGTGGCGACGTCCCACCCGGTGACGGGCGCCGGGGCGCTGGACCGCTCGGCCGTCGGTGACGCGGTCGCCGGGGCGCCGCGGCGCTCGGCGGTCGCGGGCGCCGCGGCCGGCGCCGAGGTCCGGGGAGAGTTCGCGGCCGGCACCGCGGAGGCCTCGGGCGCTGCCTTTTCCGCGGCGGCGGCCGTCGTGCGGCCCGTCTCGGCCGACGTCGACCCCTGAGGTGACGGAGCGGAAGCCTGCTGCCCGCCGTCGGTCGCCGGTGCGGCCGACCGGCCGGTGTCTCGTTGCGGGCCCGACGCCGCGGGAGGAACGGACGCGTCGACGGGTGGGGCGCCGGTGGGGGTGGGACCCGCGGGCCCGTCGCCCTCGACCCGGGCGATGTACTTGACCTTGACGCCGAGCACGTCGACGATCGCCCGTCGCAGGTACTCGCTGACGCCCTCGGCCGCCCCCTGGGGGCGCTTGAAGCTCTCGACGTCGTTGGCACTGGGGAAGGCCAGCGTGAGCACGTCGTCGGCGAAGTCGACGACGGTGGCCGTGACGACGACCATCCAGGCCGTGCGCCTCGCCTTCTGGACGACCTCGACGATCTCGGGCCAGCTGTCGCGCAACTGCTGCAGCGTGACGGGGGCCGCGCCGGACCCGGCACCTCGGGCGGGGTCGGGGGTCTGTGCCCAGGCGGCCGAGTGCGGCGCGGACGGAGGCGCGGGTTCGGTCGTCGCCGGAGCTGAGGACCCGACGGGGTCGGCCGGGGCCGACGGGGCGGCCGTCGCCCAGGACGCGGTCGCGCTCTCGACGGCCGACGGACCACCGGCCGCCTCGGTCGACGGAGTGGCCTCGACGGGTGCTGCGGAAGGAGACGTGGCGGCAGGAGCGGTCGAGGCCGGAGCCGACGACGCGACGGCGGGCGCCGATCGACCCGACGCGGGCCGGACCTCGGTCGGGCGGGAATCGGTCGACGGACCGGGCGCCGCCGACGACGCGGAACCGGGACCCTCGACGCCGACGCGTCGTTCGAGGCGCTCGACCCGGGCGAGGGCGCCCCGGCCCGTCTGGTCGCTCTCGGGGACGAGGACGCGCGCGATCATCAGTTCGAGGTGCAGCCGGGGCGACGTCGCCCCGGTCATGTCGGTGAGGGCGCGGTTGACGACGTCCGCCGAGCGGGAGAGCTCTGCCGCGCCGAAGGCGTGCGATTGGTGCACGAGACGGTCGAGCTCGTCGGCGGTGACGCCCCGCAGCACGGCCGACGCACCCTCGACGGTCGCCCCGACGACGATGAGGTCACGCAGGCGCTCGAGCAGGTCTTCGACGAACCGCCGAGGGTCTTGCCCGGTCTGGACGACACGGTCGACGGCCGCGAAGGCCGCGGCACCGTCGCGGGCGCCGAGCGCCTCGACGACGTCGTCGAGCAGTGAGGCGTGGGTGTACCCGAGCAGGGCGACGGCGCGCTCGTACTCGATCGCGCCGTTCTCGCTGCCGGCCATCAGCTGGTCGAGGAGGGAGAGGGTGTCGCGCACCGACCCGCCACCGGCCCGGACGACGAGCGGGAGCACGCCGGGGGCCGCCTCGACCGACTCGCTCTCGCAGAGTTCGTGGACGTACTCGAGCATCTGGGCCGGGGGCACGAGGCGGAACGGGTAGTGGTGCGTGCGCGACCGGATCGTGCCGATCACCTTGTCGGGCTCGGTGGTCGCGAAGATGAACTTGACGTGCTCGGGTGGTTCTTCGACGACCTTCAGCAGGGCGTTGAAGCCCTGCGGGGTGACCATGTGGGCCTCGTCGAGGATGAAGATCTTGAAGCGGTCGCGGGCCGGGGCGAACACGGCCCGGTCGCGGATGTCGCGGGCGTCGTCGACGCCGTTGTGGCTGGCCGCGTCGATCTCGATGACGTCGAGCGAGCCGCCGCCGTCGCGGGAGAGCTCGACGCACGACGCGCAGACGCCGCACGGGGTGTCGGTCGGGCCCTGGGCGCAGTTCAGGCAGCGGGCCAGGATGCGGGCCGACGTCGTCTTGCCGCAGCCGCGGGGCCCGCTGAACAGGTAGGCGTGGTTGACGCGGTTGGTGCGGAGCGCCGTGCGGAGCGGATCGGTCACCTGCGTCTGTCCGATGAGCTCGGCGAAGTTCTCTGGCCGGTAACGGCGATACAGGGCGGTGACCACAGAGCAAGAGTAGTCGGGGCGACCGACAACGGTCGACGGCGCGGGCCCTGCTCCGCCCGGTCCGGTGCGGTGCCCGCCGGACGCACCGGAGGGCCCGTCGAGACGACGGACCCTCCGGTGTGACGCGCCGTTCCGGCTACTCCGCCACGTTCCTCCCCCGGCGACGCAGACGCACCAGCGCCAGTCCGAGCAGGAGGGCGAAGGCCCCGAGCGAGAACCCGCCGAGGACGTCGGAGCCCGTGTACGCGAGCCCCGTGGCGCCCACGGTCGCGACCCCGCCGATTCCGTTTCCGGAGCCGCCGCCCGCACCCGGCAGACCCGGGAAGCCCGGGGTCCCCGGCGTGCCCGGCGTGCCCGGCGTGCCCGGCGTGCCCGGCGTACCCGGCGTACCCGGCGTGCTGGCCGCGGCCGTCACCGAGAAACCGGTCGTGACCGGGGCCGAGGTGGCTCCCGCCACGGTCTGCGTCGCGTCGACCACGTGCGGCCCGACGGCCACGTCCTCCCAGACGACCGTCCAGGCACCCGCCGCGTCCGCCGTGACGACCAGGACGCGATCCGCGGCGAGGACCGCCGCGGCCGCGGCGACACCCGCGTCGAGCCGGACCGTGACGGTCGCGCCAGGTTCGGCCGTACCCGTGGTCGTCACGGTCGTGGTGCCGTCCTGACCGGCCGGGAACACCGAGCCCGGCAGCGGGCTCGTGATCACGATCGGGTCGATCGCGGCGATGACGAGGTCCTGGGTGGCCGTCGTCGTGCCCGCGTCCGCGGTCTGCGTGGCGGTGAGCACGTAGGCGGCGACCGGGACGCCCACGAACGTCACCGTCCAGGTGCCGTCGTCGGCGACGACCGTGATCTGCGTCGTCCCCTCTCCGAGGTCGACCGTGACGAGCGCACCGGGTGTGCCGGTGCCCGTCACCGTGACGTCCTCGACGCCGTCGCCGTCGGCGTCGGCGATCAACGCGTCCGGAGCGGGCGAGGTGATGACGACGGCGCCGGTGTTCGCGGCCGGGGTGACCGTGAACACGACGGTCTCGGGTGCCGACACCGCGCCTCCCACGGTCTGGGTCACGGACAGGGTGTGCTGCCCGGGCGCGACGCCCACCAGCGTGGTCGACCAGGCGCCGTCGGCGTCCACGTCGACCGTGACCGGCAGGCCGCCGTCCAGGCTGACGGCCACGGAGGCGTTCGGCTGGGCCGAACCGCCGACCAGGACGTCGGCCGTGCCCTCCGTGCCCGCGGGCAGGATCGACCCCTGCTCGGGCGAGGTCACCACGAGCGGGGCGACCTCGGCGGCGGGGGCGAGGACGACGTCCACCGACGCACTGCCGGTGACCACGCCTGCGACCGTCTGCTCGACGATCACGGTGCGCGTGCCGACCGGGACCGCCGGCAGGGTCACCGACCAGGTGCCGCCGTCCGTGACGGTCGCCGTCTGCGTGATGCCGCCGACGGAGACGGTGACGGTGGCTCCGGGCTCGCCCGTGCCGGTGACCGGCAGGTCGACGAAGCCGTCGCCGTCGGCGTCCGTCACGAGCTGCCCGTCGGCCGGCGAGGTGATGGTCGGGGCGACGGCGGGGTCGGCCGGGGCGGGCACGATCACGACCTGCACCTCGACCGGGACGCTGGTCGCGTCGCCGACGGTCTGCACGACCGAGACGGTGTGCGTACCCGTGCCGAGAACGACCGGCACCTGCCACGAGCCCGCGTCGTCGACCGTCGTGGTGACGGGGTCTCCCCCGTCGACCGTGACGGTGACGGGCGCGCCCGGCTGTCCCTGGCCACGGACGACGACCGGCGCGGTGCCGGAGTCGCCCGCCTGGTACTGCTGCCCGTCGGTCGGCGCCGTGACGGTCAGCGTGGCGGCGGCCTCGACGACGACCGTGGTCGTCACCGGAGCCGACTCGGCCCCGGCGACCGTCTGCGTCGCGGACACCACGTGCTCGCCCACGCCGACCCCCGCGAAGGTGGTCGTCCAGGTGCCGTCGTCGTCGACGTCGACCGTGACGGCCGTGCCGTCGTCGAGCGTCACCGCGACGGTCGCGCCGACCTGTGCCGAACCGGTCACCGGCAGGTCCACCGTCGAGTCGGCGGACAGCACGAGGAGGCGCGTGCCCGTCTCCGGGTCGGTGATCCGGATCGGGTCTGCCGCGACCACCGCGAACGGCTGGGTCACGGGGACCGTCGTGACGGTGCCGTACTGCTGCACCACCGAGATCGGTCCGGCGCCCACCGGCACGGCGTCGAAGGTCGCGGTCCACGCCCCCGTCGTCGGGTCGGCCGGGACGGCCTGGGTCAGGCCGTCGCCGAGCGAGACCGTGACGGTCGCGCCGGGCTGAGCGGTGCCCGACACCGTGACCGGCGTGGTCTGACCGTCGAGGACGACGACGGTGGCACCCGGGGCGGGCTCGGTGATCGTGACCGGCGTGCCGACCACGACGTCGAGCTGCTGGGTGGCGGGAGTCGTCGAACCGGCCGGGACCGTCTGCGTGACGACGACCGGGTACGAGCCGACGGGCACGTCGCCCACCGTGACGGTCCAGGTGCCCTCGGGGGTCACCGTGGTCGTCTCGGAGAGGTCGTCGCCCACCGCGACCACGACCGTCGCACCGGGCTGACCCGTGCCGGTGACCGTGACGTCCGTGGTGTCGTCGGCGTCCTCCACGACGATCGACGACCCGGCGGGCGGCGAGGTGATCGTCACGGGAGCGGCCACGACGACCGACACGTCCCGCGTGATCGGGGTCGACACGGCACCGTCGACGGTCTGGGTGACCGAGGCGGTTCGATCGCCGACCGGGACGCCGTCGACCGTGACGCTCCAGGCGCCGGTCGTCGGGTCGGCCACGACCGTCGCGACCAGGCCGTCACCGAGGTCGACCGTGACGGTCGCTCCGGGCTGGGCCGTGCCGGACGCGACCACCGGGGCGGTGTCGCCCGCGGCGAGCACGACGACCGTCGTGCCGTCGGTGGGCCGGTCGACGACGAGACCAGCCGCCGCCGCGACCGTGAACGGTTGCGTCGCCGCGGCCGAGGTCGCGCCCCGGATCGTCTGCGTGGCCGTCAGGGTGTAGTCGCCGACGGGGACTCCGTCGACGGTCGCCTGCCAGTCGCCCTCGGGCCCGACGGTGGCGCCGGCCGTGAGGCCCGTGCCGAGCGAGACGGCGATGGTGGCGCCGGGCTCACCGGTGCCCGAGACGACGACCGACGTGGTGCCGGCCGGGTCGAGCAGGGAGACCGTCGCACCCGGGGTCGGGGTGACGATCGCGGGCGCGGCGGGGGCCACGACGATCGACACGTCCCGCGTGACCGGGGTCGAGGTCGAGCCGTCGACGGTCTGGGTGACCGCGATGGTGCGGTCGCCGACGGGGACTCCCGGCACGGTGACGCTCCACGCGCCGGTCGTGCCGTCGGCCGTGGTCGTGGCGGTCAGGCCGTCGCCGAGGTCGACGCCGATCGAGGCGCCCGGCTCGGCCGTGCCCGAGACGACCAGGTCGGTCGTCGCGTCCGGCGTGGCCACCGCCACGACGGTCCCGACGGCGGGGGCCTCGATGACGACCGCGGCGGCGGGGACCACCGAGAGGGGCTGGGTGACGGCGGGCGACACCGAGGTGCCGAGCGCCTGGGTGGCGGTGAGCGTGCGCTCTCCGACCGTGACGCCTGCCACGACGACGCTCCAGGCGCCGGTGGTCGGGTCGGCGATCGTCGAGGCCACGAGGTCGTCGCCGAGGTCGACGCGGACGGTCGCCCCCGGCTCGGCCGTGCCGCTGACCGTGACGGCGGTCGAGGCGTTCGCGTCGGCGACCGTCACGACGGCACCGGGCGTGGGCTGCAGCACGGTCAGCTCGTCGCCGACGACGATCTCGACGGCCGCCAGGACCGGGGTCGAGGTCGTGCCGGCCACGGCCTGCGACGCCGTCACCTGGTAGGTGGCGACGGGCAGGTCGGCGAAGACGACGGACCAGTCACCCGAGGCGGGGTCCGCGGTCGTGGTGACGGCCGCTCCCCCGTTCAGCCGGACGGAGACCTCGGCACCCGGTGACGCCGTACCCGAGACGGGGACGTCGAGGGTGCCGGCCGGGTCGAGCACGGTGAAGACGGAGTCGTCCGGGTCGACGATGACGACCGGGGCGGCCGCGCGGACCTCGAACGAGCTCTCCTGAGCCGGCGAGGTGGTCCCGCCGATGCTCTGCGTCGCCGACAGGTCGACCGCACCGACGGGCACGCCGGCCACGTCGACCGACCAGGCGCCGGTGGTGGGGTCCGCCACGACGGTCGCGACGAGGTCGGCACCGGTCGCGGGGTCCAGGACCACGTCGACGGTGGCGCCCGCGGCCGCGGTGCCCGAGACCGTCACCGTCGAGACGACGTCCGGTCCGGCCACGTCGACGACGGAACCGTCGGCGGGAGCGACGACGACGAGGGGGTCACCGGCGAGGATCTGCACCACCCGCGTCTCGGGGGCCGAGACCGAGGTGCCGACCGTCTGGGTCGCCACGATCGTCCGCGTGCCGACGGGGACGTCGTCGAACGAGATCGACCAGGCGCCGGTCGTGGTGCCGGCCGTGACCGTGTCGGTGAAACCGTCACCGAGGTCGACGCGGACGACCGCGCCCGGCTCGGCCTGGCCCGACACGACGAGCGTCGTGGTCGAGGCCGGGTCGGCGAGGACGATCGGGACGCCGTCGGCCGGGGCCACGATGGTGAGCGGGGCGGCCGGGTCGATGGTCACGACGCGCGTGTCGGCCTGCTGGACGGTGTCCCGCACCGTCTGAGAGGCCCCGAGGACCCGCTCGCCGACGCCGACGCCGACGAGGGTGATCCCCCAGGCGCCCGTCGTGGGGTCGGCGAGGGTGCTGCCGACCTCGACGCCGTCGAGGGTCACGGTGATCCGCGCGCCCGCCTGGGCCGTCCCGGCGACCGGGACGTCCTGGGTCGCCGCGGGAGAGGCGACGACGTAGCTGATGTCGCCGGCGGGAGTCGTGATGACCACGTCCGCCCCGGAGACGACCTCGAAGGCCCGGGTCACGGGCTCGGTGGTCGTCGTGCCGCCGATCGTCTGGGTCGCGGAGGCGACCTGGTCACCGACGGGGACGCCAGGGACCGTGACGGTCCAGAGCCCGTCGGGCCCGGCGGTCGTCGGGGTGCTCACGCCGGCCAGCGTGACCTCGACGGATGCACCGGGGTAGGCCGTGCCGGTCACGACGACGGCGGTGGTGCTGCCGGCGCCGGCGACCGTGATGACGTCGCCGTCACCGGGTGCGGTGATGGTGAGGTCGGCCTCGGCCGAGACCACGGAGAAGTCCGTCGGCTCGGCCTCGAGGAGGTCGGGGCCCTGCTGCTGGCTCGCGCCCACGACGTGGTCGCCGACGGCGACCCCGGTCAGGACGAGGGACCAGGCGCCCTGCGGGTCGGTGGCGACCGGGGCCTGGTCGACGCCGTCCACCGTGACGGTGACGGGCAGACCGGCCACGCCGGTGCCCGCGATGATGACCGGAGTGGTCCCCTGGTCGTCGGCGACGACCAGCTGGGTGCCGGGGACGGGCGCCGTGATGACGACGTCGCCACCGACGCTGACCTGGATGTCCCGCGTGAGGGCGTCCGAGGTGGAGCCGTTGACGCTCTGGGTCACCGAGACCGTGTGCGGACCGACCGGGACGCCGGCGACGGTGACGGACCACTGGCCGGAGGCCGGGACGACCACCTGGCCGACGAGCCCGTCGCCGAGGTCGACCGCGACGGTCGCCCCGACCTGGCCCGTGCCCGAGACGACGACGGGCGTCGTGTCCTGCGGTCCCGGGACGAAGTACTCGGCGCCGTCGAGCGGTGCCGTGACGGCCAGGGGCGTGCCCTGCGCGATCGTCAGCGGCTGGGTCACCGGGGCGGAGGTGGTTCCGCCGAGGGTCTGCGTCGCACCGAGCGTGCGGACACCGGCGGGGACGTCGGGGATGACGGCGGTCCAGGCGCCCGTGGCGGGGTCGACCGTGGCCGGCACCTCGAATCCGGCGCCGAGGCCGACCGTGACGGTCGCCCCCGGGTCGGCCGTGCCGGTGACGGTCACGTCGGCCGTGGTGCCGCCGACGATCGGGATCGTGGCCCCGGGGGCCGGCGTCGAGATGGCGACCGGGGTCCCGGCGACGATCGTCACGACGCGCGTCTGTGCAGGCGACACGGTGCCACCGACGGTCTGCGTCGCCGAGATCGTGCGCTGACCGACGGGCACGCCGGCGACGTCCACCGACCAGGCGCCGGTCGTGGCGTCCGCCGTGACCCGGCCGGTGAGGCCGTCACCGAGGTCGACGCGGACGTCGGCGCCGGCCTGCGCGGTGCCCGAGACGGTCAGGGTCGACAAGGAGGCGCTGTCGGCCACGCGCACCGTGGTGCCCTCGGCCGGGGCGTCGATGACGAGCGGCGCACCGGCCGCGACCGTCAGCGGCTGCGTGACCGGCACCGAGACGACGCCGGCGACCGTCTGCGTGACGCTGATCGTCCGGGTCCCGACGGGCACGGACGAGACGGTCGCCGACCAGGCGCCCGTTCCGTCGGCCGTCGTCGTGGCCACGTAGCCGTCACCCAGGTCGACCCGGACGGGGGCGTTCGGCTCGGCGGCTCCCGTCACCGTGACCGGGGTGGTCGAGGTGGCGTCGGCGACCGCGAGGGTCGCACCGGGCGCAGGCGTCGAGATCGTCACGCCGGTCGCGGCCACGAGGGTGAAGTCGGTGGTCTGCGGGGCGGACACCGCGCCTCCTACCGTCTGCGTCGCGGTCGCCGTGTAGGCGGCGACCGGCAGGGCCGGGAAGGTCACGGACCAGGTGCCGTTGGCGGCGACCGTCGCGGTGAGGTCGCGGCCGCCGCCGAGCGAGACGGCGACGGGGGCATCGGCCTGACCGGTGCCCGAGACGGTGACGTCACGGGTCGAGTCGGCGCCGGGCAGACGGTACTGCGTGCCGGAGGTCGGGCTCGTGATCGTGAGGCCCGCGCCGGCGACGACGCTGAAGGCCCGCGTCACGGCGGCGGAGACGTCGCCACCGATGGCCTGCGTCACGGACGCGGTGTAACCACCGACGGGCACGTCCGGGACGGTCGTCGTCCAGGTGCCGTCCGAGGCGACGAGCGCGGTGGCCGTGCGGCCGCCGCCCAGGTCGACGGCGACGGTGGCCGTGGGGGTGGCGGTGCCCGAGACGATCACGGGGGTCGTGGAGTCGGCGTCGAGGACGGTGAAGACGCGTCCGGCGGTGGGCGCGGTGACGACGAGGGGCTGCTGGGTGACGACGGTGAAGTCGCGCGTGACCGGGCCGGTGGTCGCGGTGCCGAGGGCCTGGGTCACGGAGGCGCTGTACGCCCCCGCGGGCACGTTCGCGACGGTCACGCTCCAGCTGCCGTCCGCGGCCACCGTGCCGGTGCCCGTGAGACCGGCGCCGAGGTCGACGCTGACGGTGGCGCCGGGTTCGCCGGCACCGGTCAGCGCGATGCTGCGGGTGGCTCCGGGAGCGTCGGGCACGACGAACACCTGACCGGCGGTGGGCGTGGCGATGCTCAGGGGGGCGAGGGCCGCGGCCCGGACGGTGGAGGTGGCGAGGTCGACCCGGGACGCGTTCACGAGCGGCAGGACCGAGAGGCTGACCGCGTGGACGGAGCTCGAGCCCGCGTCGGTGCCCCGGCCGTCGCGGAAGCCGACGCCGTCCTGGGCGTTGATCGTGACGCGGACGAGCTGGTTCAGCAGCGTGGTGAGCGGGGCGAGGGTCGTGACGACGGCGGCGGTCGTGGTGCGCAGGGTCGTCCTCGTCGCGGCGAGCGCCGTGCCGTCCACGAGGGGCGAGTAGAGGCCGCCCACGGAGCCGAGCAGGGTGCCGACGACGGGGAGGAGCGCGTTGCGGAGGACGGTGGCGCCGAGCGCACCGACGAGACCCGATCCGGTGACGGTCGTGGCGGTCGCCGGGGTGGTGCCGTCGAGCAGCTGGCCGATCGTCGTCACCGTGCGGGTCGTGAGCGTCTCGTTCACCGTGGTGAGACCGAGGTCGATGCCGAGACCGACACGGAGGTCGACGGTCGCCGCGGTGGACCGGACGGCGGCGTTCGCCGCAGCCACCAGGTTCGTCGGCAGCTGGTTCTGCAGGATGTCGGTGACGCCGTTCGTGATGGCCGTGATCGTCGCGGGACTCAGGAGGTCGCTGTTCGCGGGCAGGCCGTTGAGGGCGCCGAAGTCGATGACGATCTGACCCGTGCTCGGCGTGATGGTCACCGGGCCCGAGGTCAGGGGCCTCGCGAGTTCGGTCGTGATCGTCGAGTCGAGGTCGACGGTCGCCGTCACCCCGACGACCGGCTGACCGAGGGTCACCGCTCCCCCGAGGGGCAGCCCGTTCACGGCGGTGGTGAGCGGTGCGGTGATCGAGGTGGCGAGTCCGGTCACGGCACCGCTGCCGGCGACTGCGTTGACCGTCGATCCGAGCCCGGTCACCGTGCCGCGGAGCGACGTGGTCACGCCCTGGACGGCCGGGCTCGTCATCGTGTAGCGCGCACCGGCGACCTGATAGGCCGTCGTCGGCGTCCCCGCGGTGGCTCCGCGCTGCTGGCTGATCTGGGACGAGAGGGAGCCGAGGCCGAGCCGGACGTCGGAGAGGACGCCGTTGGTCGCGGGCACCGACGCCAGCAGGGGCTGCAGGTTCAGCGTGGCGCCGGCACCGGGGGTCCCGCTGCCCGCGGCGATCGAACCGTCGGCACCGATCAGGCCGGCCGAGGCGGTGGCGCCCGTCGCGGTGGCGCTCGCGTACTGACCGTCGACGCCGAGCTGCAGCAGTCCGTTCGCGCCCAGCAGGCGGAAGCCGTTGCCGAGGCCGACCGAGAGGGCGTTCACCACGGTGAGGTTCAGGGGGTTGACCGACGTCGGCGGGTTCTGCGTCGTGCCGAAGGCCGAGTAGGCCCCGCCGAGGGCGGCGACCTGGTCGAGCGAGACGATGCCCGAGCCGCCGACCAGCGAGGCCTCGGCCTCGCTACGGTCGGTCGTGGCCGCCTGGGCGGGGACGACGACGACGAGCGCGCCGACCACCGCCGCGACGACGGCCGCGGCCGTCGCCTTCAGTGCGCGGGACGCGTGGGAGCGCCGGGGACGCTCGATCGCCTGGCTTCGCATGGGTGTGCCTCTTCCTGACGGGACGAGCCCGCCGCCTGATCCGAAGAACTCCCGCTGGTGAGGCAGGAGGTGCTGCTGTTCTGTTGTGAGCCGCGGTGCCGACGCCCGGGGACGACGACGAGGCGAACGGGACTACCGCGCGGTGCGCGGGCTCGTTCGCCTGGTGCGGGTGCTGCTGACGTGCCGTGGTGAAGGGCTCATCGGTCCTGATCCTGATCGTGTGGTGCGGGTGCGACGGCGCCGTCGCGCGTGGTCGCACCGTGGTGAGGGGTGCGGCCGGAGCGGTGGTTGATCGCTCCCGACGAGCTGGTTCGGTCTCGTCGTGCTGCCGAGCATAGACGGGGATCACCCGGATCGCGCACCCCCACGAAGGGGGGACACGGCGACGAAGACGGGAGGAGGGGCGGCGCACCACCCAGAGAACGCGAGCGGCCACACCCGACGCACGACGCCGCGCCGAAGCGCCGCAGGGGCGGCGGCGCGCCACCCACAGAACGCAAGCGGCCACACCCGACGCACCACGCACGACGCCGCGCCGAAGCGCCGCAGGGGCGGCGGCGCGTTAAAAGAAGATGACCCCTCACGCACCCGCCAGAGCCCGGTTACCCTTGCTGCATTTCTGCCCTGGGGGAGTTGGCCTGGATGACGCCACGTGAGGAGCCTCGACGAGTTTAGCGGCAACTGAGTGGTCGCCGCGACCCGGGGTGTTGCCTGGGGGCATGAGAATCGTCATCGCCGGAGGACACGGCAAGATCGCCCAGCTCCTCGAACGCCGACTCGCCGACGCCGGGCACGACCCCGTCGGCATCGTCCGCAACCCCGACCACACCGCCGACCTCGAGACCGCGGGGGCCCGTGCCCTCGTCCTCGACCTCGAGAAGACCGACGTCGACACGCTCGCCGGCCACCTCGACGGAGCCGACGCCGTCGTCTTCGCCGCGGGTGGTGGCGGCAGCAGCGGCGCCGAGCGCAAGCTGACCATCGACCGCGACGGGGCCGTTCTGCTGGCCGACGCCGCCGAGAAGGCGGGCGTCACGCGCTACGTGATGGTCTCGGCCATCGGCACGGACGACTTCGACCCGGCCCGCGCCGAGCTCCCCGCCGCGAACGACGACGACGTGTACCAGGTGTACATGCGCGCGAAGAGCGAGGCCGACGCCGACCTGCGCCGTCGTGAAGGCCTGGACTGGACGATCGTCCGTCCCGGTGGCCTGACCGACGACGCCGGCACCGGCCAGGTCACGGTCGGCACGACGGTCGAGCGTGGCAGCATCCCGCGCGCCGACGTGGCCGAGATCATCGCTGCCGCGCTGATCGAGGGCACCGCCGTCAAGACGCAGTTCGAGGCCGTCTCGGGTGACGTCCCCGTCTCGGACGCGCTGGCGACCATCAAGTACTGACCCGCGCCTCCTGGTCGTCCTCCGACGGCCCCGAGGCCGCAGACCGACACACGAGAGCCCCGGAGGCGCGACCTGCGCACCGGGGCTTTCTCGCGTCGTCGGGGCGGCCGGGTCGTCCACCCGGCCCGACGTCTCAGCTGACGGCGGCGGCTTGCCGGGCGATCTCGAGTTCTTCGTTCGTCGGGACGACGAGGACGGAGACCTTCGAGCCCTCGGGCGAGATGTAGCGCGCGTCGCGGGAGGCGAGCTCGTTGCGGTCGTCGTCGACGTGGATGCCGAAGAACTCGAGGCCAATCAACGTGCGCCGACGCAGCAGGGCGTTGTTCTCCCCCACACCCGCCGTGAAGACCACGGCGTCGAGACCGCCGAGCTGGGCGACGTAGGCACCGATGTAATGCCGCAGGCGGTGCCGGTAGACGGCGAGCGCCGCCTCGGAGACCGCGTCGCCGCGGGAGGCGCTGTCTTGCACGTCGCGCATGTCGCCGCTGCCGGTCAGGCCGAGCAGCCCGCTCCCCTTGTTGAGCAGCGTCTCGAGCTCGGCGAAGTCGAGACCGGCCTCGCGGTGCAGGTGGAAGACGGCGGCGGGGTCGATGTCGCCCGAGCGCGTGCCCATGACGAGCCCCTCGAGGGGCGTCATGCCCATGCTCGTGTCGATCGACCGGCCGCCGTCGATCGCGGCGGCCGAGGCACCGTTGCCGAGGTGCAGCACGATGGTCTTCAGTTCGGCGAGGGGGCGGCCGAGGAACTCGGCGGTCTTCTCGCTGACGTACTTGTGCGACGTGCCGTGGAACCCGAAACGGCGGACGTGGTGCTTCGTCGCCAGCTCGGCGTCGATCGCGTACGTGTAGGCCGCGGGGGCGAGCGTCTGGTGGAACGCCGTGTCGAAGACCGCGACGTGGGGCACGTCGGGGAAGGCTTCCTTCGCCGCGCGGATGCCCTGCAGGTTGGCCGGGTTGTGCAGCGGGGCGAGGGCCGACAGACGCTCGATGGCCTTCTCGACGTCGGCCGTGACCACAGTGGCGCGGTCGAACTCTTCTCCGCCGTGGACGACGCGGTGGCCGACCGCGACGGGCGGGTACTCGGCGAACGACGGACCGTGCGCGTCGAAGGCGGTCAGCATCGCGGCGAAGCCTGCGGCGTGGTCGGCGATCGGTTGCGTGTCGTTGCGGGTCTCGTCGCCGGTGACCTCGTTGCGGTGGCGGGTCGATCCGACCGCCTCGCCGATGCGCTCGACGAGGCCGCTGGCGAGCGTGCGCTCCCCCTCGAGCTCGATCAGCTGGTACTTGAACGACGACGAGCCGGAGTTGACGACGAGGACGGTGCTCACGAGGAGGCTCCTTCGGTGCTGGTGGCGGTGCTGGTGGAGGTGGCGGTGGCCTCGGCCGCGGCGGCCTGCGTGCCGGCCTGGATGGCGGTGATGGCGACGGTGTTGACGATGTCGCCGACGAGCGCCCCGCGCGACAGGTCGTTGATCGGTTTGCGGAGGCCCTGCAGGATCGGACCGATCGCGACGGCGCCCGCACTGCGCTGCACGGCCTTGTAGGTGTTGTTGCCCGTGTTGAGGTCGGGGAAGATGAACACCGTCGCCCGACCGGCGACCTCGGACTCGGGCATCTTGGCGGCGGCCACGGTCGGGTCGGCCGCGGCGTCGTACTGGATCGGCCCCTCGACGAGCAGGTCGGGTCGGCGTTCGCGGACGAGGGCCGTGGCGGCGCGGACCTTCTCGACGTCGGCACCGGAGCCGCTGTCGCCCGTGCTGTAGCTCAGCATCGCGACGCGCGGCTCGATGCCGAACTGCTGCGCGGTCTGCGCCGACGAGATCGCGATGTCGGCGAGCTGCTCGGCCGTCGGGTCGGGGATGACGGCGCAGTCGCCGTAGACCAGCACCCGGTCGGCGAGCGCCATGAGGAACACGCTCGACACGACGCCGACGTCGGGCAGCGTCTTGATGACCTCGAACGCCGGCCGGATCGTGTGCGCCGTGGTGTGCTTGGCGCCCGACACCATGCCGTCGGCGAGGCCGAGCTTCACCATCATGGTGCCGAAGTACGAGACGTCGGTGACCGTGTCCATCGCCTGCGAGACCGCGATGCCCTTGTGTGCCCGCAACTTGGCGTACTCGGTGGCGAAGAGCACCTGCAGGCTGGGGTCGAACGGGTCGAGCACGCGGGCGGTGGCGAGGTCGAGACCGAGCTCGGCCCCCCGGGCGCGGATGGCCGTCTCGTCGCCGAGCAGCGTGATGGCGGCGACGCCGCGCTGCAGCAGGGTCGACGCGGCCCGGAGCACGCGGTCGTCGTCGCCCTCGGGCATGACGATGTGCTTCTGCGCCCCTCGGGCCCGCTCGAGCAGCTGGTACTCGAACATGAGCGGGGTGACCACGCCGGACGGGCTGACCTGCAGCAGGCGAAGCAGTTCGGCCCCGTCGACGTGCGTCTCGAAGAGGGCGAGGGCGAGGTCGTACTTGCGGGGCGAGTCGGCGGCTAGTCGACCTCGGGTCTGGGTGATGGCGAGGGCGGTGTCGTAGGTGCCGGTGCTCGTGGTGGCGATCGGCAGGGGGCTGTCGAGCCCCTCGAGCAGGCGCTCGACCTGGGGGGCGAGGGCGAACCCGCCGTTGAGCACGATGCCGGCGAGCGACGGGAAGGTCTCGGAGGCGTGCGCGAGCACGGTGGCGACGAGCACGTCCGATCGGTCGCCCGGCACGACGACGACGGCCCCCTCGGTCAGGCGCGGCAGCACGTTCTCCATGGACATGGCGGCCACGACGACCCCGAGCGCCTCGCGGTCGAGCAGGGCGTCGTCGCCGCGCAGCAGGGTCGCTCCGGTGGCCTGCAGCACGGCGCGCATCGTCGGGGCGACGAGCACCCGGTCCTCGGGCAGCGTCCAGATGGGGACGCGACCGGTGGGCGACGCCTCGAGGGCGTGCCCGATGCCGTCGACGACCTCGTCGAGGTGGTCGGGGTCGACCCGGTTCGCGACGACGGCCAGCAGGCTCGCGTGCTCGGAGCGCAGTTCGGCGGTGGTCAGCTCGGCGACCTGGCGCATGTCGGCACCCGACCGCCGGGTCTGGCCGTCGGCGCTGCGGCCGCCGAGCACCAGCAGCACGGGCGCGCCGAGGTTGGCGGCGATGCGGGCGTTGTACGAGAGCTCGGTGGGGCTGCCGACGTCGGTGTAGTCGGAGCCGATCACGACCACCGCGTCGCACTGCCGCTCGACGGCGGCGAAGCGGCTGACGATCGTGGCGAGCGCGGCGTCGGGGTCGGCGTGGACGGCGTCGTAGCTGACGCCGACGCACTCGTCGTAGGCGAGGTCGACGCTGTCGTGCGAGAGCAGCAGCTCGAGCACGTAGTCGCGCTCGTCGGTCGACCGGGCGACGGGTCGGAACACCCCCACGCGGCCCACCTCGTGACTGAGCGTGTCGAGCACGCCCAGCGCGATCGTGGACTTGCCCGTGTGGCCTTCGGCAGAGGTGATGTAGATGCGTGTCGACACGCCCGCCAGCCTAGGGCGGCAGCCTTCGAGGCACCGGGGAGGCGTGCTGGCGGCGTCCGCGACACCCCTCCTAGGCTGTCGGCATGGAAATCCGCACCGCGACCGAAGCCGACCTGCCCGGTGTCCTCGAGATCCACGCCGACGCCGTCGCGCACTCGAAGGCCATCTGGACCGACGTCACCCCGACCCTCGAGGGTCGACGCGAGTGGCTCACCGGCCATCAGGAGGCGCGGCGCAGCGCGATCGTCGCGGTGGACGGTGACGAGGTGGTCGGCTACGGCAGCTACGGGCCGTTCCACGCCAAGGACGGCTACCAGCACACCTGCGAGAACTCGGTCTACGTCCGACCGGGGCAGCAGGGCAAGGGCCTCGGCCGCGCGCTGATGACCGAGCTGATCGAGCGCGCGACGCGGGACGACCTGCACGTCATGGTGGCGCTGATCGAGGCGGGCAACGAGGCGTCGGTGCGGTTGCACGCGTCGCTCGGCTTCGAGGACGCCGGCGTGCTGCGCGAGGTCGGCTCGAAGTTCGGCGAGTGGCTCGACCTCCGGTACATGACCCGCCGCCTCGCCTGAGGGCCGTCCGACCGCGTGGGGAAGGAACGATCCCGCCGCGCGCTGCTGGCGGCGCCGCGAGGGAAGAAGGAGGCGCGGGTCGGGTGATCAGGGCGTCGTCACGGCCGACGAAGCTCGCGAGCGAGACGGCGAACCGATCGTGGCCCTCCCGCCGAGCTGTACCCGAAGTGGACGGAGAGCGCCCCGTCGGCCTGAGTCCACTCGCCCAGTTCTCCCAGCGGCTGTGAGAGCTGCCGCGCACTCGGCGTCACGATCCGCCGACCCCATGGTCTCTGGACACAGACCGCCGTCATGACCCCGGAACGTTCCGAGCCCTCGGGAGCCAGCAACCAGAACGTCCAGGCGCTGCCGACCATCCGCGGAAGGTAGCGGCCCTCGACGGCCCGAACGAGGACGTCGACGAGCAACGCGTCGGCGGGGAGGCGCCATTCGAGCGTGTGGTCTTCGACGTCCTCGCTCAGTGACACCGCTTGACGACTCAGCCGGATGATCTGCACGCCCACAGCGTCCCATTCCAGGCCCCTGATCGCACCGATCCCCGACGTCGCGCATCTGCCCGACACGATGACGCCTGGTGCCGACGAGACGGAGGAGGCGCTGGTCGGGTGACCAGCGCCTCCTTCGTCTCGTCCCGGTCTCGTCAGGACATCGCGTCGCGGACGAGGGCGGTGTCGACGAACTGTTCGAACCGGACGATGAGGCCGCCACGGACGACGAAGGCGTGGGCGACGCGGGCGTCGAGCGTCTTCCCCGTCGTGCCGTGGGTGGCGGTGTAGCGCGCCAGGACGACGACGTTCTCTCCGTCGACGACGTAGGTGTCGTCGTGAGCGGTCCAGTCGACCCAGTCGGCGCCGAGCTTCTCCATCACGGCTGCGGTGACGCCCTCGGGGGTGCGGTACGTGCCGGCCAACGGGAACCCGGCCATCTCGGTCCACTCGACGTCGGGCGCGAGCGTAGCCCGCAAGGCGTCGAGGTCCCCCGCGGCCGAGGCGAGGTACTGGCGTCGGACGACGGCGCGAGGCGAGTCGTCGAGTTCGTTCAGCCCCATGTCATCTCTCCCTTCGCGACGCGCGTGCCGAGGTGCGCTGCGACACCCAGACCGGCGCCCGGGTACTGCGCCTGCAACGCCTTCTCGGCCGCCTCGGCGGTGTCGTGGTCGGCGACGGCCGCGTCGAAGGCGGCGAGGTAGTCGCGGGTGTGGCGGATCGCGGTGACGTCGGCGGGGAACGCCGGGTCGCGGTGGCCTGCCACGACGAGGGTCGGGTCGAGGGCCTCGAACTCGTCCAACGCGGCCGTCCACAGAGCGCGCTGCTCGACGGTCGCGGTGTCGGCGGTCCAGACGTGCAGGCCACCGAAGACGAGGATGCCGCCGAGCAGGGTGCGGCTGTCGGCGTCGAAGAGGTACCAGCCGCGGTCGGCGGGGTCGACGTCGGCATGGCGGACCTCGAGGGTGGCGTCGTCGACGGCGATGTGGTCGCCCTCGAACGCGGTGAGCTCGACCTTGCGGGTCGGCAGGTTCTCGCCGAGGCTCGCCCAGGCCTCGAGCTTGCCCTCGTAGCTGTGCTCGATGTGCTCGATGACTGCGGCGGGTGCGACGAACCGCGCGTTCGGGAACGCGTCCTGCACGACCTCGGCGCCGAAGTAGAAGTCGGGGTCGCCGGCACCGATGAACACGGTGGTCAGGGTCTTGCCCGAGTCGAGGATCGCGGCCACGGCACGGTGGCCGGCGGAGCGGGTGAACCCGGCGTCGACGAGCACGGCTTCGGTGTCGCCCGTGACGAGCGTGAGGGTCTTCTCGAGGGCTGTGGAGCCCGAGTCGAGGACGGTGTAGTCGAGGGTGGTCATGTGGTTCCTCTCGGTTGTGCTGATGGGTCAAGTCTTGGTCGGGCGAGGCCGACTGTCACGGTGCCTGTCGGTGTCACACTGGTGAATATGAGACAAGACGAACCGCGCGGAGTGCGTTTCTCACTGCCGGCCCCCGGGCCGTCGATCGAGCTGACGGGACTGCGCGACATCATCCGGCGAGGCGGTCGGCGTGAGTTCCTGTCGACGCAGCGCCTCGAGTTCGAGCTGCTCTACCTGGTCGAGGCGGGCAGCACCGTCCACGAGGTCGACTTCGTCTCGCACCGGCTCGGCCCCGGTGATGCGCTCTGGGTGCGACCCGGCCAGGTGCACCGCTGGGGCGACATCTCGACCCTGTCCGGCCGGGTCGCGCTGTTCCCCTCGCACGCCATCCCACCCGAGGTGCAGGAGGCGCTGGTCGAGTCGGGCTACGCCGGCTCGACCTCCCGGATCACCGCGTGGACGGCACCGACGCTCGAGCGCGCCGGGGTCAGGGCGGCTTGGCGAGCCCTCCACGCCGGTGACGCCCCCGGCGACCATCGGGCCGTGCGGTCGCTGCTGCGCGAGGTCGCGTTGTCGGCGGTGCTTCTGCGACTGGCGACCGCGGTGTCCGACGGCGCGAGGACGCCCCCGGGTGCGATCGACGATCGCGAGGGTGTCCACGCCGCCTTCGTCGCCGAGGTCGAGGCGCACCACCGCGACCTGCACCTGGTGTCCGACTACGCCAGCCGCCTGGGCTGGTCGGCCAAGACCCTCGGACGCGCCACCGCCCCGCACGGCGTGACGCCCAAGCAGGTCATCGACGCCCGTCTCGTGCTCGAGGCCAAGCGGCTGCTCGTCCACACGACCCAGTCGGTCGGCGAGGTCGGCGCGCATCTGGGCTTCGCGGACGCCTCGAACTTCTCGAGCTTCTTCCGGCTTCGCACCGGGTCGACACCCGGAGCCGTCCGAGGACGGCAGAGGGTGCCGAACGACGTGGAATCGACCGAGGGGACGTCATGAGATGAGGTCGCGCGTGCACCAAGCTAGGAGCACGACGGGTGCCGCCGACGCCACCTCCACACCCTCGAGAAAGACACCGGCATGATCTCGCTGACCGCCGCCTCCGCCATGGCCCTCGTCGCCCTGGGCATGGTGCTCACCCCGGGCCCGAACATGATGTACCTCGTCTCGCGGAGCATCGGTCAGGGCCGCCGCGCGGGCCTGGTCTCGCTCGCCGGCACCGCGGTCGGCTTCGTCGTCTACATGACGATGGCCAACGTCGGCCTCGCCGCGGTGTTCCTCGTGGTGCCCTGGCTCTACACGGCACTGAAGGTCGCCGGCGCCGCCTACCTGCTCTGGCTGGCCTACAAGACGCTGCGACCCGGAGGCGCCTCCGTCTTCGACACTCGCGACCTGCCCCGCGACTCCACGGCCGAGCTCTTCCGCATGGGGCTCGTGACGAACCTGCTGAACCCGAAGGCGGCGATCATGTACCTCGCCCTCATCCCCCAGTTCGTCGACCAGAGCGCCGGTGGTGTCGTCGCCCAGGGCTTCCAGCTCGGCGCAGTCCAAATCGCCGTGAGTCTCGCCGTCAACGCCGGCATCATCGTCGCCGCCGGGTCCATCGCGGTCTTCCTCCGCCGCAGACCGAGCTGGATGCGCTGGCAGCGGTGGGCCACCGGCACCCTTCTCGGCGCCGTGGGCGTCAGACTCGCCCTCGACGCACCCGCCCCGGCCACGGCCGGATAGCGATCGTCCGTCGGGCAGTCATCAGGAACCGTCGTCGAGTTCAGGTGCAGCTTCCGCACCCTCGATGACGGCAAGCATCAGTGCCGCGAGCTGTGCGCTCCGCGACGCGTCCAGCCCGAGCGAGCTGAGGTCGTTCGTCGCCAGGGCCACCTTCTGCACCGCGTCGAGCACGGCCTGGCCGGCTGGCGTGATCGCGGCTGGGTTCCTCCGGCCGCGGGCGCGAACGCCCACCCGGCGGACTAGACCGCGACGCTCCATCCCGTCGAGCACGTCCGACATGCTCTGCGGGCGAACGAAGACGGCCCGAGCGATCTCCGCCGACGTGAGCTCAGCACCGTCCGCCAGGCACGACAGCACGCAGGCAGGCGTGTCGGAGCTCGATACTGATTTCATGGCATCACCGCTCATCTCTGACATCGCTCACTCCGGTCTCACCGTGGCCGACCTCGACGACGCGTTGGTGCTGTGGTGCTCCGGTCTCGGGTTCGTGCTCGAGCGCACCTTCACGCTGGACGTGGAAGTCACGGCGGCGACCACCGGCGTCCGTGGAGCCGTCATCCGCGCAGCGACGGTGACACTCGGCCCCCACCGGGTAGAGCTGCTGCAGTACGACCCGCCCCGACTGCTCGAGTCTGCCGGCTCGCCCGCACAGGTCGGCATGATGCACATCGCGCTCACGGTCTCAGACCTCGATCGTGTGCTCGAGCTCTGCGCCAGACACGGCTGGAGACCAGTCGGGACACCTCACCGGATGACCGGTGGCGTTCGAGCCGGCACACGCATCATCTACCTCGAGGGCGCCCTCGGTGGATTCCTCGAACTGATCGCGCCCCCACAGCTCCCGTAGTCCGCGTCGGCTGTCGGATTTCGTCTGGTTCTCGATGTCTCGACTACCGATCGGTCACCGACCACCGGCGGAGGCTAGCCGCTCACCCGCAGGTACGGCACACCGGCTGTCTCGATAGGTCAATCCGAAACTGATCTGAATGAACGATCCCCTATCGGACGGGTAGACCCTGCGGCGCCTCCGGAGTTGTACCTAAGCGGGCCGGCGCGCCTTGAGTTCTCGACGCAGGTTGAATGCGGAGAAAAAATAGGCGACAGCAACCAAGACGTAGAACGGGCCTACGACTGCTGCGGACAGACCCAGCGGCCCCGAGGGCTCCGAGAACATCAGTGCCAACGCATAGAACACCGCGATGACACCCATCACGAGGCTGGACACGATGCCACCAGACAACTTCCACGCCGGCCGCCGTTGCTGCACCGGCTCGCCCTCACCTCTGAACGTCCGGCCGCAGAAGACAACGAGCGCAACCGTGACGACGAGCGCAGCAGTCACAGCCCCGACCTCGCCGGCTATGAAGACAGCCCCGAAGCCGAAAAAGACGCTGAGAACCATTCCGGACACGACGACACCAGCTTTCGTCGATGCCGACGTGATGCGGATTGCCACAATCTCGTTCCTGCCCACGGTTGACTAACTATCCGGTAAGTGGACCGACCGCTGCGCGATCGACTATCGGGTGGAATCGCGAGGCGCATCAAACGCCTCATTCACTTGCCGCTGGCGTGAACGCGCTACGAGCGAGTCGGCCGCGACAGCAGCAACACCGAAAAGTGCTCCGAGGGCTCCCACGACCCATCCGTTCCATCCCAGCCCGACGCCAGCGATGCCGACGAAGAGCACCACCGGGACGATGGCTATGCGCGAGACCATGAGCAGATCCTGGCAGAAGAATGTCCTGGCAGATGAGCGATGATCGATCGGCTAGGGCACATTTTCGCGTTCCCTGATGTGTCCACGTCGGGTAAGAAGAGCCATGCGTCTTCAGCCTGTCCAGCGCAACCTGGACCTCACGACTAGCCTCCCGCCTCACGAAGTGGCCGGCCGTGTCGCTGACTTCCTTCACGAGCTGACTCACCGGCCCACGACGACCGCTCGCACGGGCATCGTGAAGGCGGGCTCTCGACTCGCCTACCGAATATTTGGCGGCGTAATGAATGCCGGCAAGAAGCGACTTCCCATGATCGTCAGCTGGTCGATCACGGAGAACGGGAGTGGCAGTGGTATCCACCTCGAGATGAAGAGCGACGAAGGCACTTACGGATTTGCCACCAGGTGGCACTATCAGGCCTACGAACAGCGTTTCACTCAGCTCGAGAGGGACCTTCAAAGCCGCTTCGCCTGACCTCACCGGCCCTGTCCGGAACCCGATCGCCTATCGAGACAACGACACTCTGCGGAAGCCGAGGCGCTCCTCCTCCATCTACGAAGATGTGCAAACGCCTCCCTGCAGCATTAGGCAGCGTTGCCTCAACACCTGTAGACCAAGGAGATGCGTATAGATGACGGGCGGCCTGTCCGGGTCGATCTTGGCCCTCGCCCCCGCTTCATCTGGTGGGGACAGGACGTCGACGACGAGACACGAGATGCCATCGCAACCCAAGCCGCCCTCGTCGAGACCTTCCCCACTGAAGACGCGGCACGTCGCCATGCGGAGCAGCAGTCCTGGCCGAGCGGCCCGCCGGAGGCCCTCAGCATCGTCGACGTGCGTGGGGTCAAGGACTACCTCGATCGCAAGGTGAACAAGCTCAACGAGGCGGCGGCCCTCACCTGCATCAACTTGGCCGACGATGTCCGCTACTCACTGCACCTCCCCCGGTCGCGATCCAGGGCCGCGCAAGCCGTCTACGACAAACTGGTCGAACGACAGTTCCCGTACCTCACCGATGACAGCCGCTCGAAAGCGCTGAACAGATGGAGCTCGCAGGAACTAGGCCAGCTCCAGAAGATGCTGAGTTCTTCGCTGCGCTGCTTGGAAACAGGCCTCGCTGAGCCCTGGAAAGCCATCCCCTACCGGGCACCCTCCTGTTGATGCGCCACGGAAGTGGTGACGGCTTCCCAGAGGATCTCGCCGTCGATGAGCGTCGACGTGGGCACGAGCCCGAGCCGATCGGCTGTTCGCGCGGACGCCGTGTGGTCGGGGTGGACGTAGGCCTGCAGACGCCCGACCCCCATCGAAGTCAGCCACGACACGACGGCGGAGGCTGCCTCCCCTGCGAGACCTCGGCCCTGTTCCGACGGCGTGACCAGCCACGCCATGTCAGCGACGAGGTCAGCGCCCTCGCATGTGAGCGTCGCCTGGACGAAACCGACGGCCGGCCCGCCCCCAGCAGATCGGATGATCCAGTTCAACCACGCCGCACGTCCATCCTCGGACTGACCTCGCAACTGGCGGCGGTAGCGCTTGTCGAGCTCCTCGAGCGTCGGAGGCTCCCCGCCCGTGAACTGGTACAGGTTCTGAGGTGCCAGCGCGACCACCATCTCGCCCGCATGCTCCACGGCGAGCGGCTCCAGAGAGAGACGATCCGTTCGGAGGGCATCAGCTCTGGGCCACGACGTGCTCCGAGCTTTGCAGGTCGACCGGACACCCATCGCCTAGCGAGACACGGGGCAGGGCTCATAATCAGTGCATGAGTAGACGCTGGTCCTTCATCGTGGTGGTGAGCGCCCTAGTCACCCTCTTCGCAGGCTTGGGGGTCGTGGCCACTGGCCAGGCCTACGGTTGGCTTCTTGTTGCTACAGGTCTGGTCAATACGGTGTTGGGCGTCGTTAGCTACAAGAAAGCTGTCCGGCAAGAACCTGAACTGCAGTAGCCGATCAACCATCGGACGCTGCCGCACGTCGACCGTTTTCTCGAGCTGCGCTGACCTGACCGTCTTGATGGGTCAGTCCGAAACGCATCTCGGTGAAGCATCGTCTATCGGGCGGTTTCATCCATGCCGCCAGAGGGCGATCTGCGTTTTCTACTCAGGATGAACGTCGCGAGCCCGAGTAGACCTGACGCGGCGGCGAGCACGCCGGTGAAAATAACGGCCCCGTCGCCGTCCGCTAACGCAAAGCACAACATTGCCAAAACCAGGCTTAGAACCGACACAACGACCCCGAGCCATTTCAACCTGCCGACACTTCTCATGCGCTCAGGCTAGTTAAGGGACCTTGCCCCGGCAGACGATCCCCTATCGGGCGCTCTCGAGAACATCGGTCGTCTGCCAAGATCACGACGTGGATGCACTCGACCCAGCTGAACGCGCCGCAGTGAAGCGTGTTCGAGGCCAGCTACGGCAGCGGCTGCACCGTGACCCCGGCAACCTCCCTGCCCGCGCGGAACTCGCGAGCCTACACAGGGCTATGGGACAGCTGGACCAGGCAGGACGGTGGGGGCTTCTCGTGCCCGGCCTTGCCACCTCAGCAGAGAAACAAGCCTTCGCCGTCTGGATGGCCCGGACCCAAAAGCCGGGCGAACCAGAGCATGACCGGTTGCTCAGGCTCCTGTTCGTTCCAAAGACCTTTTCAGCCTCCCTGATCGACCCCGCCGACGCGATCCTGCAGTTTGAGGCACAGCTCCAACGCGAGATACGACGACACGGGCGAGCATCGACCACGAACCTCGCCACCTGGTTCGGCAACACCCTCGTGGGTATCATCGGCGCGATACTTATCGGCACGCTCCTAGGCAGCGCCTTGGCTGCGACTCATGCACTCGGGATCGCAACCGAATCACCCCTACTCCGCATGAGCTTCTGGCCCATGACTTGGACAGAACTGTGGGTCAAGACGACCTTCCTCACCCTCGGTCTGATCGCGATGGTGATCGTCGGTTCAATGATCACGCTGACAGTCCGGCTCCCCAGCGTGATCCGGTATCGCGCACGGCAAGCGCAGCGCCTGAAGAAAAGGAACGAGCGCCTCGACCGCGTGGCCTGATGACGATCGTCTACCGGGACACGCTCATGACTCGAGTCGTTGATGATGCAAGGCAAATTCGAGGGTGCTAGCGCGGCCGGCGGCCACGCCGGCGCTAGGGTCAGGGCATGAACGAGGTCGACCGCGAACTGCTCCGCCGGGCTGAGGCGGAGGTGGCAGCGCTGCCCCACCGTGACTCCCTCGCGAACCCGTCTGCCTGGTCGAGTCAAGGCCCCGCCGCCGATACCGAGCCGACCGGTCGGGCTCGATTGCTCGCCCCGATGACCCTCTTCGTCTGCTTCGTCACCGCCTGCGCCGAGGGTTCGTGGCTCTGGTTCTCCGCCGCAGAATGGACCTCTATCTTGTGGTTTGCCGTGCCATTCCTCCTGATCGCCTCCGTAGTGCTCGCACTCATCGCCGGAGCGCTAGGCGGCCACGCCGGCCGGTGGGCCGCCGTCTGTGGCGGCATCGCGATCGTGCCGCCCTTCTGTTTCGTGGTGTCGCTGCCCCTCGCGCTTTTCACGTAGGCCGCTGCGACTTGCGCCGCGGCAGCCCGGCGGCCTCCCGGTAGCCGATCCCCTACTGGGGTTAGGCCGTCCAGCTAGGTACGGCATAGGCGTTGATGAGGCGGACTTGAAGGCCGCGGAGGGTGCGGAGGGTTTCGCCATCGTCCAAGCCGGTGACCGTCTCCCACTCGTAGCCGGCGCCCACGACATCAGACATGAACACGATCTCTGTGGCGAGGAGAACCCGTTTCCAGTCAATCCGGCGCAATGGAGCCTGCTGCTCCAGACGAGCCTCTAGCTCCTTGGCTACAGCGAAGAAGTCGGCCTTGCTCGCGAAACCCATCGCGATGGCCATCGCGTCTTTCAGACTCGCAGGACCACCCCATTGGAAGAGCCCTTGCTTCAGCACTTGCCGCTCGTAGTCCGTCAGCTCGACATGCACTAAGTCGGAATCAGCCCGGCCTCGATACTCATTCATGATTGCTCCCCTCGTTGGATCGCACGGTAGACCGTCGACCGGGCGACGCCGAACAGCTCGGCGATCTCGCTCGTGGTGTGGGCACCGGTGCGGTGCAGTTGCACGAGGTGCTTCTCCTGCGAGGGGGTGAGCTTGGGCTTTCTACCTCGGAGCTTGCCGGCGGCCTTGGCGATCGTCATGCCCTCCCGGGTGCGGGCACGGATGAGGTCGGCCTCGAACTCGGCGACCATGCCGAGGACGTTGAACAGCAGCCGGCCGACCGGGTCGGTGGGGTCGTAGACCGCTCCCCCAAGATTGAGCGCGACACCCTTCTTGGTCAGCTCGTCCGCGATGTCGGTCGCGTCCCGCAGCGATCGAGCAAGGCGGTCGAGCTTCGTGACGACGAGTACGTCGCCCGTGCGGCACGCCGCTAGGGCCTCGCGAAGGCCGGGCCGGGCTCGAGTCGTGCCCGATAGGCCGTGGTCAACATGCACGTGTTGATCGTCAACACCGAGTGCTGCGAGACCGTCACGTTGTGCTGCGAGATCTTGTCCAGAGGTCGAGACGCGGGCGTATCCGATGAGCATCTGATGACTGTAGCGTTCAGGCCCCCTTTACCGGGCATTTTTGCGGGACAGGCATACGCGAATCCGCAGGCCAGGCGCCAGTTGACTTTAACCAGCCAAGGGCAGCTTGAGCAGGTGTCCCGATGAACGACCGGCTGTCGCGCCACCTTCTGGTCTCGAGAACGGGAGAGGCATTCCCCTGACGAAGGGGCTCGTGGATATGTCTCCTGGTGGTGCCTCCGTCAGCACGGGAAGGCGCCATGGGCTGGCTCGAACAACGTCGAGCGCCTCGCCGTCTGATCGGTCGCGGTCGCGGTCGGGGTGGCCGCGCGTCGGTCGTGTTCGACGCCGGACAGCTCACCAGCGGCACTCTGCGCCGGCGAGCGCCGCCCTCATCGGCGAGCGACGCCCTCATCGGCGAGCGACGTCATGTCGGGCCTCTGCCGAGGCTGCGGCCGTATCGACGTCGACGATCCACCGCGCCCGAAGTCACTCCTGCCGCCCGCGGCGACGCCGCACGCACCCGGAAGGCGCCAGAAGAACACAGAGCGAGAAATGGCCCTTCCCGAAGGGAAGAGCCATTTCGATGCGGAGGATAGGGGATTCGAACCCCTGAGGGCTTGCACCCAACACGCTTTCCAAGCGTGCGCCATAGGCCACTAGGCGAATCCTCCAGGGCGGGCACACGGCGAACCGGCGCACGACCGAGACCAGCGTACCGGACTCCACGGGGCCCGGCGGACGCCCCCGTGTCGCTGCTGAGCTTGAGGCTCCCTCATGGCTACCGTCAGGGCATGACCGACGCGCACCGCCCCTCCTCGGAGCACCTCGACGCCGCCGCCCTGCCGCCGCGCGCCCGCACCGTCGTCGCCGCCCTCCGCGCCGCCGGCGCCGAAGGCGAGGTCCGCGAGTTCGACGAGTCCACCCACACCGCCGCCCAGGCCGCCGCCGCCCTCGGCTGCGACGTGGGCGCCATCGCCAGCAGCCTGGTGTTCCGCACCGGGGACGAGGCCCTGCTCGTGCTCACCAGCGGCGCGCACCGCGTCGACACCGAGCTCGTGGCATCGGCGCTCGGCCGCGGCCCGATCATGCGGGCGAACGCCGACCAGGTGAAGCGCGCCACCGGCCAGGTGATCGGCGGCGTCGCCCCGGTCGGCCACCCCAGCCCGGTGCGGACCCTCGTCGACACCGCACTGCAGTCACACGACGTGCTCTGGGCGAGCGCCGGCACCGCCAACACGGTCTTCGCCACCACGTTCGACGAGCTCGTGCGCGTGACCGGTGGCACCCCGGTGCGCGTCGCCGCCGACGACCTCTGAGACCGGCACCCGCGGTCGTCGACGTCGGCGGCCACCCGTAGCATCGACGCATGCCGCCCCTCACGTCCGCCCGCGTCGACGCCTGGCTCTGGGCCGTCCGGCTCTACAAGACCCGCTCGGCCGCCAACGCCGCCTGCCGCGCCGGTCACGTGCGGGTCAACGGCGAGCGCGTCAAGGCCGCCCAGGCCGTCCGCCCCGGCGACGAGGTCCGAGCACGCATCGCGGGCTTCGAGCGCATCGTCCTCGTCAAGACCTGCCTCGTGAAACGCGTCGGCGCACCGGCCGCGGCCGAGGCCCTGACCGACCTCACTCCCCCGCCACCCCCGCGCGAAGAGGTCGCCGCCGTACCGGTCCGCGACCGCGGCGCCGGGCGCCCGACCAAGCGCGATCGCCGCGAGATCGAGCGCCTCCGGGACCGCGCCGAGAGCTGACACCCGCTCGACTCCCCCGATCGCGGGCTCCCCGCACTGGGGTGGACCGGTCCGGTATCTGTGCGAACGCATCGTCTACGCTGAGGGCACGGCGCTGCCCCGACAGCAGCAGCCTCGGGTCGGGGGACTCGGGGTCACGCCGAACCCTGGGGGACGACATGAGCACGACCGACGCGGCGATGCCGACCGAGCGCGGCACCGTCACCGTGCGGCCGCGGCGAGAACTCGCCCGGGGCGCCACGCTCACCGGCGTCTTGAGCCTCTCCCCCGTGCTGGTCGCGGTGCTCTGGCTCACCCTGCCGACCGGCCACCAGTCCGGCGTGCTGGCCGTCACCGGCGGCGTCGTCGTCATGGGACTGCTCATGTACTGGCGCTACCGCCTGTCGTACGCGGCCGTCACCCGCACCGAGTTCGTCAAGCGCGGCTGGCTGCCCGGCTTCGTGCGACTGCGCCGCGACGAGATCGACTCGCTCGTGCTCGTCCGCACCTACCGCGACCACTCGACCGAGACCGCCGCGCAGCTGCTCGCCCTCGACGACGAGGGACGCCGCCTGTTCCGCATGCGGGGCACCTACTGGTCCGAGGCATCGGTGGACGCCGTCGTCGACGCGCTCGGAATCCCGACGACCGTCCTGCCCCGCCCGCTGACCCGCCGCGAGTTCTTCGCGGCCTACCCCGACAGCCCCTACTGGTACGAGAGCCGCCCGTGGATCGGCGCCACCGTCGCGGGCAGCCTGTTCGCCCTGGCGACCGGCACCCTCGTGCTGCTCTTCCAGGCGTTCGGCAGCGGCGCCTGACCCCATACGCCGGACGCGGGCGCGGCCGGCTCGGGGATCAGCGCCGGCGCAGTGTGCCGAAGATACCCTTGACGACCTCGCGAACGACCGCCTTGCCGGCGCTCGACCCGAGGACCTCGCCGAGCAACCCCCCGGTCGACCCGGCCCGCGACGAGCGGGACCCCGAGGAGGCGCGGGTCGTCGCCCCACGCCCGGCACGGGCCTTCGCGGCCGCCCGCTCGGCCCGCTCGAACTCCTTCTGCTGACGTTCGTACTCGGCCTGGGCGGCCTTCCGCTCGCGTTCGGCGGCGGTGACGGCCTTCGCGTCCGCCCTCTCGCGGGCCGCGGCCTCCTTCAGCTGGGCGTCGATCGTGGCCTGACGAGCCGCGGCGTCGGTCCGCTCGCGCTGGTCGAGCGCGGCCGCCTCGAGCTTGCGGGCCAGGATCTCGCGGGCCGAGTCACGGTCGATCGACGCCCCGTAGGCGGCGGTCAGCGGAGAGGCGGCGACGGCGGCCGTCATGACGTCGGCGGGGGTCGGCGACATCGAGCCGCGCGGGGCGCGGAGGCGCGTCCACGCGACCGGGCTGGGAGCCCCCTTCTCGTTCATGACCGTCACCACCGCCTCCCCGGTGGCCAGGGTGGTGAGCACCTCGGCGAGGTCGTAGTCGCTCGTCGGGTACGTCGACACCGTCGCCCGCAGGGCCTTCGCGTCGTCGGGCGTGAAGGCGCGCAGCTGGTGCTGGACGCGTGAGCCGAGCTGGGCGAGCACCTCGCCGGGGACGTCCTTGGGGGTCTGCGTCACGAAGACGATGCCGACGCCCTTGGACCGGATCAGCCGCACGGTCTGCGTGATCTGGGCCAGGAACTCCTTCGACGCGTCCTCGAACAGAAGGTGCGCCTCGTCGAAGAAGAAGACGAGCTTCGGCTTGTCGAGGTCGCCCACCTCGGGCAGGTCGTTGTAGAGGTCGGCGAGCAGCCACATCAGGAAGGTCGAGAACAGCGCCGGCTGGTCGTGCACCCCGGGCACCTCGAGCAGGCTCACGACGCCGCGACCGTCGTCGGCCGTGCGGAGGAACTCGGCGGTGTCGATCTCGGGCTCGCCGAAGAACGCGTCGGCCCCGCGGTCGGCGAAGGTGATCAGCTCGCGCAGGATGACCCCGACGGTCTGCTTGCTCAACCCGCCGAGTCCCTCGAGCTCGCCCTTGCCCTCGTCGCTCGTCAGCCAGGTCAGCACGGCCCGCAGGTCGGCCAGGTCGAGCAGCGGCAGACCGGCCTGCTCGGCGTAGTGGAACACCAGGCCGAGGCTGCTCTCCTGCGTGTCGTTGAGGCCGAGCACCTTGCTGAGCAGCAGCGACCCGAAACCGCTGACCGTGGCGCGGACCGGCACGCCGGTGCCCTTGCCACCCAGGGCGAAGTACTCGGTCGGCGCGGCCTGCGGCGACCAGTCCTGGCCGATGCCCCGCGTGCGGGCGAGCAGCTTCTCGTTCGCCTCGCCCGGCGTCGCGATGCCCGAGAGGTCGCCCTTGACGTCGGCCGCGAACACCGGCACCCCGGCCGCCGAGAGCTGCTCGGCGAGCACCTGCAGGGTCTTGGTCTTGCCCGTACCGGTCGCCCCGGCCACGAGGCCGTGCCGGTTCAGCATCGCCAGCGGGATGCGCACGGGCACGTCGACCCGCGCCTCGCCGTTCACGAGGGCGCCGAGCTCGAGGGCGGGACCGTCGAAGCCGTAGCCCGCGCGCACCACGTCGACCGCGGCCTCGTCGAGCGGCCCACCGGGCGGGGTGGGGAGGCCCTCGACCGGGGTGCCCGCGACCGGCTCGGGTTCGGTGAGCCCGGCATCGGCCGCGGCGTCGGCGACGTCCGCCTCTGCGGCGGCCTGCTCGGCCCCGGCCTGCTCGGCCCCGGCCTGCTCGGCCCCGGCCTGCTCGGCCCCGGCCTGCTCGGCCCCGGCCTGCTCGGCCCCGGCCTTCCCGGCCTCCGCCTGCTCGGCCCCGGACGCAGCCGCCTCGGTCGCGAGCCGCTCTGCCCGCGCGAGTGCCGCCTCCGCGTCCTGCTTCGCCTTCTCGGCGGCGGCGACCGCAGCCGCGGCCTCCGCCCTGGCCTGCTCGAGCGCGTCCGTCATGCGGCCAGCCTAGGCATCCTGAGCGCCGCGGTCCGGGCGAGTTCGGCGACACCGGGCCACGCCGCACGCCCGCCTCGCACGGACTCGCCCGCGGTCGACCGTGCGTGCGACGCCGTCAGGCCGGACGCCCCTGCCAGATCCAGCCGCGACCGCGCACACGCTCCTGCTCGTCGAGCAACCGGTGCGCGACCGGGGCCCAGAGCACCACCGCGACCCCGGCGCCGATCAGGAGCCCGCCGATCGTGTCGGTCAGCCAGTGCGCGCCGAGGTACGTGCGGCTGAGCAGCATCAGCACCGTGTAGACCACACCCGCGACCCACACCCAGACGCGTCGCAGGATCACCCCGAGCACGACGGCCAGCGTCGCGGCGTTGGACGTGTGCCCCGAGGGGAACGAACCGTAGTCGCTGACCACGAGGATGTCCTCGGGCCGGGCACGACCGAACGTGTGCTTGACGACCTGGACGACCCCGGCACTGACCGCGCAGGCGGCGATCCAGTAGAGCGCGGCCCACGGGCGACGGCGCAAGAGGAACACCGCGGTGACGCCCAGCGGGACGACGAAGACGCCGACCACCCCGGCGCCGATCGAGTTGAAGATCAACGAGGGGACGTCCCAGAACGGGCTCCGGTGCTCGACCAGTTCGCCCATGAACCGCTCGTCGACGCCGATCACGCCCGCCCGGGCCGTGATCACGATGCCGAGCAGCAGCACGACGCCGATGGCGCCGAGCGCACTGAACACCCACCACCGTCGCTGCACACGGCGGGCCACCCGTTCTTCGGACGGGGAGGCGGGCTTCGGGGCGAGCGGGTCGGTGCGCATCCCCAGACGGTACCGGGAGGCGCGGGTCGGCGACCGACGACCACGACGCGCGGGTCGGCGACCGCGACGCGCGGGTCGGCGACCGGGAGGCCCGGGTCGGCGACGGACGAGCAGGAGGCGCGGGTCAGCGACCGAGCGCCGGCACCGTCCGCGGGCGCACCAGCAGCCAGAGGCTCGCGATGGCCACGCACGAGGTGGCGACCATGACGCTGCCCATCGGGACGGCCGAGCCGATGCCGAGGAACCCGACCACGGGCGAGATGAGTCCCGCCAGGCCGAAGTTCAGCGCGCCGAGCAACGACGCCGCCGTGCCCGCCTCTTTCCCGTGGTTGGCGAGGCCGAGCACCTGGACCTGCGGGAACGAGAATCCGCAGGCCGCGATGAAGAACCACAACGGCACGAGGATGCCCACGAGCCCGGCACCGAGCGAGTCGAGCACGACGATCGCCGCGGCCGCGAGCAGCAGCACGACCGTCGAGCAGGCGAGTATCCACTGCGGCCCGATCCGACGGGCCAGCCGCGAGCTGATCTGCACGCCGGCGACGATCCCGAGCGAGTTGATCGCGAACAGGTACCCGTACTGCTGGGCGTTCAGCCCGTACACCTCTTGGAAGAGGAACGACGACGCCGAGAGGTACGAGAACAGACCCGAGAAGACCATCGCCCCGATCAGGGCGACGCCGACGAAGATCCGGTCGCTGAAGAGCACCTTGTAGCGCTGCCCGAGGGTCGTGTGCCCGGCCTCGTGCCGTCGCGCGGGCGGCAGCGTCTCGACGATCAGGAAGATGGCGGCGATGATCACGAACGCGCCGTAGGCCACCAGGAATACGAAGATGCCCCGCCAGCTCGTGAAGGCCAGCAGCTGCGATCCGATGACGGGCGCGACGATCGGGGCGAGCCCGTTCACCAGGGCGAGGCGCGACAGCATGCGCACGAGCGGCAGCCCACCGAACAGGTCGCGCACCGTCGCCATGGCGACGACGCCACCGGCGGCGGCCCCCATGCCCTGCAGCACCCGGAACACCGCGAGCAGCTCGATGGTCGGCGCGCTGGCGGCTCCGATGCTGGCGAGGATGTGCACGGCGGTCGCCACGATCAACGGCGTGCGGCGCCCGACCTTGTCGCTCCACGGGCCGACCAGCAACTGGCCGACGCCGAACCCGATGGTCGTCGCCGTCAGGGTCAGCTGGATGACCCCGCTGTCGACCGAGAAGTCGCGGCTGAGCTGGGGGAAGGCCGGCAGGTAGAGGTCGATCGTGAACGGCCCGAGCGCGGTGAGCGCGCCGAGGACGACGACGTAGACGAGCCGCTGGCGGCGGGTCAGGGAGTCACCCGGGTGGACGACGGTGGTCACGAGGCAGGTCCTGTCTGAGGGGTGGTCACGGCGGGGTGGTCACGGTGGGGTGGTCGGGCTCGGCGACCGCGAGGAGGCGCGGCCCCGACGAGCGGGACGGCTCGCGGATCGAATCGATGCGACCGCGCCGACGCGCACGACCACCACGTGGTTCGAGGGGGGTGGGAGGACGGCGCCGGTGCACGACACCCGTCGCTTCCCAGCCTATCCCGGTCGCGCACCGGGGCGACAGCCCCCGCGCCGTGCCGTCACGACGCCCCGGCCCGGTCTAGGCTCGACCGAGCCCGGGACGCGATCGTCCCGTGCGGGCACTCGAGGAGGAACGTCCATGGTCGACGCGCGCATCGTCCAGACCACCAAGGCGCTGCACACCGCGATCGTCGAGCTCGCCTCGACCCGCGCCGTGTCGAGCATCTCCGTCGCCGACGTCACGCGGGCCGCGGGCATCAACCGCGCGACGTTCTACAGTCATGCGACCTCGCCCGGCAGCTTGCTCACCGCGGTCCTCACCCCCGAGCTCGACGCCATCCGCGACGAGGACCACGCGCTGCGGCTCGAGGGCCGGGCCGACGGCTCCGATGCGACGCGTCGCGCGATGGAGAAGGTCGTCGACCACGTCGTGCGCTACCGCGAGATCTACCGCCTCGCCCTGCCCGACCCGCTCGACGCCTCGATCCACCAGGCGCTGGCCCGCCACTTCGAGGAGTCCAGCGTGCAGCACCTCGGCACCCTGCCCGCCGGCAGCCTGCCCGAGGGGCTCGCGGTGCACATCGCCGCCGGCCACCTCGCGCACGGGCTCGTGGGCGCCATCGAGGCCTGGCTCGGCGGCAAGCGCACGAGTCGACGCGCCCTGCTCGACACCATGAACCTCATGCTGCCCACCTGGTGGGGCTGACCCGCCGCGGTCCCGGCTCTGCCGAACCGTCCGCGCGTCGAGACGCCTAGGAGGCGCGCAGCAGTCCCGGCCCCACGCGCAGCACCCCGTCGGTGAGCGGTTCGCAGCGGACTCCGCCACGCCCTCGCAGGGCACGGAACGCCCCCGTGCCGAAGACCACGTCCATCCACGCGCACGGGTTCGCCGCCCGGTTCGCCCGGAACGACACCGGGCCGTCACCCGTGTCGAGGTCGAACTCGTGCCCCACGAGCGCGTCGACGTCGACGCCGCGCACGACCACGTTGCGCCGCGTCAGGGCGGCTTCGAGCACCGTGCCCTCGGGCAGGTCGAGCACACGGGCCACGTGCTCGAGCTGCTCGGCCGCGAACAGCGTGACCGACGCGCCGCGGTGCGCGGGGGCGTTGAAGTAACGATCGCCCACGATGCCGAGGTGGGCACGCACGGTGACGGCGTCGTGCGACTCAGGCCCCGTGGTCGGGGCCGGGGCCGGGCCGTCGGCGGGGCGGCCGACGTAGCGGGACCGGGGCGACGCGAGCAGCAGCTCGACCGTGACCGGCGTCGCGGACGCCGCCCGCGCCTCCTGCGCTCGTCGGTCGGTGTCCACGGACGCACGATACCGCCCACCGACGACGACGGCCGGGCACCCCGTGCGGGGTGCCCGGCCGGTGCCGGTGCTGCCGGACGGCAGCGAGGGTGTTACTTGGTGAGCGGCTCGAGCGTCGTGTCGTTGGCGTACGCCTCGGCGGCGTTCTCCTTGGTCACGATCTGCGGGGGCAGCAGGTAGGCCGGGACGACCTTGCTGCCGTTGTCGTACGACTTGTCGTCGTTCGTCTCGGCCTTGTCGCCCTTGCTGAGCGAGCTGACCATCGCGACGGCCTGCTTCACGAGGTTGCGGGTGTCCTTGTTGATGGTGGAGTACTGCTCGCCGGCCATGATCGACTTGACCGACTCGACCTCGGAGTCCTGACCGGTGACGACCGGGATGTCCTTGCCGGCCTGCTTCACCGAGGTGATGATGGCGCGGGCCAGGGTGTCGTTCGGGCTCAGGACGCCGTCGAGCTCGGTGGAGCCGTAGGTGCTGGTGAGCAGCGAGTCCATGCGGCGCTGGGCGTTCTCGGGCTTCCAGCCGTCGGTCGCCGTCTGCTTGATGTCGGTCTGACCCGAGGCGACGACGAGGGTGCCGTCGTCGATCTTCGGCTGCAGGACGCTCATCGCGCCGTCGAAGAAGACCTTCGAGTTGGCGTCGTCGGACGAACCGGAGAACAGCTCGATGTTGTACGGGCCCTCGGCCTTCTTGGCGGCCATGCCGTCGAGCAGGGCCTGACCCTGGAGCTCGCCGACCTTGAAGTTGTCGTACGCGACGTAGTAGTCGACGTCCTCGGTGTTGAGGATCAGGCGGTCGTAGGCGATGACCACGGCGCCGGCGTCGTGGGCGGCCTTGACCTGGGTGCCGAGCTGGCCACCGTCGGCGGCACCGATGATGATGACCTTGGCGCCCTTGGTGACCATGGACTGGATCTCGTCCTGCTGGTTCGCGACGGTGCCGCTGGCGGCCGCGTACTGCACGTCGGGCTTGAAGCCGGCGTCGGTGAGGTCCTTGGTGAACAGGTCACCGGCGAGGACCCAGTTCTCGCTCGTCTTGGCGGGCAGGGCCACGCCGATGGTCGAGCCGGACTCGAAGCCCGAGGCCGCGTCGCCCGAACCCGCGTCGGTGCGGGCCGAGTTCGAGCAGCCGCTCAGGATCAGCGTCGTTGCTGCGGCGACCGCGAAGGTCGTCAGCGCGAGTTTGCGCATGCTGTGTCTACTTTCTCGTTGTGAGGGGTGGTGCCGTGTGGTCGCCCGCGGTGCGGACTCCCGGTGGAGGCGCGCCCGGCCGTCGATGGACGGGCGCGCGGGTGGTGGGTCTAGTTGGGCGTGGTGGCCTTGGGACGCTGCACGTCCGAGAGGTCGCCGTTCGGGGTGAGGGCGGGCTCGGTCGTCTCGGCGTCACGGCCGACACCGCTCTGGGCGCCCGGCGTCAGGTCGGAGGCGGCGATGCCGTTCTTGTCGCGGCGCAGGCCCCGGGTGAGGAAGCCGGTGATGGACGGACGGCCCTGGCTCTTGTTGTAGACGTCGACGGCGACGGCGATCAGCAGCACGAGGCCCTTGATCATCTGCACCTTGTCGGAACCGACACCCATGAGTTGCAGGCCGTTGTTCAGCACGGCGATGACGAAACCACCGACGATCGAGCCGGTCACGGTGCCGATGCCGCCCGCGACGGCCGCGCCACCGATGAAGACCGAGGCGATGGCGTCGAGCTCCCAGTTGAGGCCGTCCTGCGGGCCGGAGGCACCGGCACGGGCGACGTAGATCATGCCGGCCAAGGCCGCGAGCACGGACATGTTCATCATGACGAAGAAGTTGATGCGCTTCGCCTTGACGCCCGAGAGCTCGGCGGCGTGCGAGTTGCCGCCGACCGCGTAGATGTGGCGACCGAAGATCGTGTTCTGCGTCACGAAGCCGTAGACCAGGACGAGCACGCCGAGGATGATGCCCGAGATCGGGAAGGACGTGCCGACACGGCCCCCGGCGAAGAGGGTCGCCGCGTAGGCGACGATCGCGACGAGCACGACCAGCTTGACGGCGCTGACCCAGAGGGGCGCCCGCTCGGAGCCCATCTTCTGCTGGATGCGGCGCAGACGGAACTCGTTGTAGACCACGGCGACGATGATGACGAGGCCGAGCAACAGGGTCGCGTTGTTGTAACCGGTGTTCGGACCGAACTCGGGCAGGTAACCGGCACCGATGACCGTGAAGCCCTCGGGCACGGGGATGGTGTCGGCGTTGCCCACGAACTGGTTGGCACCGCGGAAGAGCAGCATGCCGGCCAGCGTCACGATGAAGGCGGGGACGCCGACGTAGGCGACCCAGAAGCCCTGCCAGGCGCCGATGACGACGCCGACGACGAGGCCGAGCAGGATCGCGGCGCCCCAGGGCAGGCCCCAGCTGTCCATCGCCTTGGCGACGACGATGCCGCTGAAGGCGGCGACCGAACCGACCGAGAGGTCGATGTGGCCGGCCACGATGACCATCACCATGCCGATGGCGAGGATCAGGATGTACGAGTACTGGCTGACCAGGGCGATGAGGTTCGTGGGCTGCAGGGTGAGCCCGTCGGTCAGCACCTGGAAGATCAGGATGGCCACGACGAGCGTCGCGATCATGCCGAACTGGCGCGCGTTCGACGTGTTGCCGCCGAACACCTTCTTCAGGTCTTTGATGCCACTCATGCGGCTTGCTCCTTCTTCTTCGAGGTCATGGTTCGCATGAGCGTCTCGGCGTCGGCCTCGGAGGCCTCGATCTCGTTCGTGACGGTGCCCTCGAAGATCGTGTAGATGCGATCGGAGAGCCCCAGCAGCTCGGGCAGCTCGGACGAGATGACGATCACGCCTTTGCCCTGCGCCGCGAGCTGGTTGATGATGTTGTAGATCTCGAACTTGGCGCCCACGTCGATGCCTCGCGTGGGCTCGTCGAGGATGAGCAGGTCGGGGTCGGTGAACATCCACTTCGCCAGGACGACCTTCTGCTGGTTGCCGCCCGACAGCTTGGCGACGCCCTCGTCGACCGTGGGGGTCTTGACGCGCAGGCTCTTGCGGTAGTCCTCGGCGATCGAGTGCTCTTCGTAGGTGTTGACCACCGACGCCTTCGAGATCTTGGTCAGCTTGGCCGCGACCGTCGAGCGCTTGATGTCGTCGAGCAGGTTGAGCCCGAGCACCTTGCGGTCTTCCGACACGTAGGCCAGACCGTTGTCGATCGCGTCCGAGACGTTCTTGATCTCGATCTTCTCGCCGTCCTTGACGATCTCGCCCGAGACGAACTGACCGTACGAGCGACCGAAGATGCTCATCGCGAGCTCGGTGCGACCGGCGCCCATCAGGCCGGCCAGGCCGACGATCTCGCCCTTGCGGACGGTGATGGACGAGCCCTTGCAGACGAAGCGTTCGGCGGTCTGCGGGTGGCGCACCCACCAGTCCTTGACCTCGAAGAAGACCTCGCCGATCTTCGGCGTGCGGTCGGGGAACCGACTGGCCAGGTTGCGGCCGACCATGCCCCGGATGATGCGGTCCTCGTTGACGCCGTCCTCTTTCACGTCGAGCGTCTCGATGGTCTTGCCGTCGCGGATGATCGTGATGGAGTCGGCGATGGCCTCGATCTCGTTGAGCTTGTGGCTGATCATGATCGACGAGATGCCACGACCCTTGAGGCCGCGGATCAGGTCGAGCAGGTGCTGCGAGTCGGCCTCGTTCAGGGCGGCGGTCGGCTCGTCGAGGATCAGCAGCTTGACGTTCTTGTTCAGTGCCTTGGCGATCTCGACGAGCTGCTGCTTGCCGACGCCGAGGTTCTTGATGGCGGTGTCGGGGTCGTCCTTCAGGCCCACGCGGGCGAGCAGGTCGATCGCCTTCGTCTTGGCCGCGCGCCAGTCGATGGCCCCGAAGCGGGTCGGCTCGTTGCCGAGGAAGATGTTCTCGGTGATCGAGAGCTCGGGGATCAGCGCCAGCTCTTGGTGGATGATCACGATGCCCTGCGACTCGCTCGAGCGGATGTCGCGGAAGCGCATCTCGGCACCCTGGTAGACGATGTCGCCCGTGTAGGTGCCGTAGGGGTAGACGCCCGAGAGGACCTTCATCAGCGTCGACTTGCCGGCGCCGTTCTCGCCGCAGATGGCGTGCACCTCACCGGCGCGGACCTGCATCGACACGTCGTCGAGCGCCTTGACGCCCGGGAATTCTTTCGTGATGGAGCGCATCTCGAGGATGACGGGAGAGTCAACGCCCATGCGGGGCACCCCCGGGGATGTGGCTGCTCGCGAGCTGCTCGCTCTGCGTCACGGCACTGGGCACGTCGTCCTCGACCTTCGACCTCGTCGTCGTCCGCCGGTGATGTGCACCGACGGGCTTCCTGTGATTCGTCGCCGCCGTGCCGGGCCGTTCGTCGAGCCTGGCGAAAGGTGCCGGACCCGCCGAATGTGACCGTTCACACTGCGACTGGAGCAAAGCTAATCCCGAGAGGGGGTGCTGTCAAATGCCGATGCCGATCCGTTATCGAACCCGGTCCGACCGACGCTCGCCGCGCCTCCTGACGGCCCGTCTCGCCGTGTGGCACGGGGCCGGTCAGAGGAACCAGGGACGCGAGGTCGACCCGCGCACCACGAGTTCCGGGGGGATCAACGTGCGGTCGACGACCGTGCCGCCCTCGAGCTCGGCGACGACCAGTTCGACGGCGCGCCGACCGATCAGGGCGAAGTCCTGACGCACGGTCGTGAGCGGCGGCCAGAGATGCGGCGCGGTCGGTGAGTCGTCGAAGCCCACGACGCTGACCTCGCGCGGCACGTCGACGTCGGCCTCGCGGAAGGCGTGCAGCAGCCCGACGGCCATCAGGTCGTTGGCCGAGAACACGGCGGTGAAGTCGCGGCGACGCAACAGCTCTTGCCCGGCCGTGTAGCCGAAGTCGGCGGTCAGGTCGCCGAGGATCGGCGGCTCGATCGACAGCTCGGCCTCGCCCATCTCGAAGAGGAAGCCCTGCATGCGCTCGTCGGCCTCGATCCAGTCCTGCGGACCGGCGACGTGCACGATGTGCCGGTGGCCGAGGTCGATCAGGTGCCGGGTGGCGAGACGCGCCCCCTCGAACTGGTCGACCGAGAGGCTGTGCGCCCGGGCACGCTGCGTCGAGTCGAGCGCGACGATGGGCACGTCGAGGTCGAGCTCGTCGATCACGTCGAAGAACTTGCGTTGCGGGGCGATGACGATGATCGCCTCGACCGCCTGGTTGGTCAGCAGCTGCAGGCTGGCCCGGACGTCGTCGGACGCCGTGGTCGTGCTGGCGATGCTCAACCGGTAGCCGGCCGTCCGGGCCTCTCCCTCGATGGCGTTGACGATCGTCTGCGGCCCGAAGTGGACGTTCTGCAGGGTGAGCACGCCGATGGCCTTCGACCGGCTGGTGACCAGGGCCCGAGCGGCCTGGTTCGGCCGGTAGCCGATCTCGTCGATGACGTCGAGCACCTTCTGCCGGGTGCTCGGCCGGATGCTCGGGCTGTCGTTGAGCACGCGCGAGACGGTCTGGTACGAGACCCCTGCGAGGGCGGCCACGTCGCGGATGTTGGGAGCACGCACCTTGTCGATGTCAGGCTTCACCGTCGCTCCGTCGCTTTGTGACCGGGTGATGTGACCGTACACATCGTCGTCCGGAGACCATTATGCATTCCCCGGAGGTCACCGACGTCCCGTCCGGGGGTCACCGACGCGTCCTGACGAGCGACCGTCGGCGGAGCGCCGACGCGATCGGCGGGCAGGAGGCGCGGTCACCGACCCCGGGGCACCGCACGGCCGCTGAGGGCGAGCGCCAGCACTGCCACGCCCGTGCCGACCGCGAAGCAGGCCACGAAGGCGATCGGGCTGGACGCCCCGCCGAGCAAACCGAAGGCGGCCCCGGTCAGCGCCAGCGCGACGGCCGAGCCGGTGGAGTCGGCGATGGTCAGCGCCGAGCTGTTGAACCCTCGCTCGGAGTCGGTCGAGAGGGCGAGGACGAGCACCGAGAAGCGCGGGTACATGAACCCCATGCCGAACCCGGCGACGGCCCAGGTCGCGATGAGGAAGGCCGGCGGCAGGTGGAACAGGGGGGTCAGCGCGGCGACGACGACGCCGAGCAGCACCAGGACGATGCCGATGCGGATGCCGTCGCGTTGGGCCACCCGGTCGCCGAGCCGCCCCTGCACCCAACTGGCGAACGCCCAGCCGAGCGCCCCCAGGGTCAGGGTGACGCCCGAGGCCGAGGCGCTGAAGTCGTATTCGGCCGAGAGCATGTACGGGATGTAGACCTCGCTGCCGAGGAACGCCGCCCCGACGAGGCCGCGCAGCAGCACCAGGGTGGGCAGCCCCGGGGCGGCGCGCAGCGTGCCGGGCGGCAGCAGGGGCCTCAGGGCCACGGCGAGGACGACGACCGCCACGACGATGACGACGACGGTGAGCCAGGTCGGGAACTCGGACACCAGGTTGAGGGCCAGCACGCCGAGGGCCGCGCCGACCGACCAGAGGATGCGGCCGATGCTCCAGGGCACGCGCTGCCCGCCCTCGGCCACCACGGGCGGAGGGACGCGACGCAGGCTCGGCAGGACGGCGAAGAACGCGGGGACGGCGAGGCCGAGCGCCCCGAGGAAGACCCAGTGCCAGCCCACCGTCTCGGCCACGACGCCGGCGACGAGCGGCCCGACGAGCCCCGGCACGACCCAGGCCGCGGCGAACCCCGCGAAGATCGACGGGTGCAGGCCCGGCGGGTAGAGCCGGGCGACCATGACGTAGAGCCCGACGATGACCGCGCCCGAGCCGACGCCCTGCACCAGGCGGCCGAGCAGCAGCACGACCATGTCGGGCGCGGTGCCGACGACGAGCAGCCCGACGGCGAACAGCAGCATCGACGCGATCACGACGACCCGGGGCCCGCTGCGGTCGGCCCAGTTGCCGGCCAGAACCATGCCGACCAGGCCCGAGGCGAGGGGCGCGGCGAAGCTGAGCGAGTAGAGCGCCTCGCCGTCGAGCTCGCGGCTGATGATCGGCATGATCGTCGTGACCGCGAGCGACTCGAACGCCGCGATGCCGATCAGCGCGCACATGCCCAGCGTGGCCAGCCGGTAGCGACCGCTGAGCACGCCCTCGGGGCGGGTGCTCACGGTGGCGTCGGTCATGCGACGAGCCCAGGCCGGGTTCAGAGTCCCCTCTCGACCTCGGCGCTGATCGACACCGTGCCCCCGAGGACGACGACGCCCGTCGGCCGCAGTGACGTCAGGCGGTCGCGGATGGTGGCGGGCAGCGCGTTCGACGGCGTGAGCAGCACGGGAGCGCCCAGGCGACCGGCGACCGGCGCGCCGGCGAGCGCGTCGGGGAAGGCCAGCCCGTTCGCGAGATAGACGGTCGACGCCCCCTGGGGGAAGGCGACCTCGGCGATCCGGGCCGAGGTCTCGAAACGGTCGGCGCCCGCGAGCCGCTGGACGGGCGCGATCCGGGCCAGCTGGTCGGCCACGGCCGGCGAGACCGACAGGTCACCGCCGAGGACGACGATCTTCGCCGGACGCAGACGGGCCAGCTCGGTCTCGGTGGCGGGGGGAAGTGCCGTCGGCGACGTGAGGAGCATGGGCCCCTTGTCGGTCCCCGCGGCCAGGGCACCCCCGGACAGCGCATCGGGGAAGTTCGTGCCGGCCGCGACGTAGGCGGTTCCGCCTCGGCCCGTGGGGAACGTCGATCGCGACACGAGCGCCGACGTCGCGTACCGGTCGGCTCCGGAGACCCTCGTGACGGACCGTCCGCCGATGAGGGAGCGCAGTTGGGTGGCGACGCCCTCGGTGATCGCCGACGTCCCCCCGATGACGACGATCTCGCGGGGGTTCAGCTCGAGCAGCGCGGCCTTCGTGGCGTCCGGCACGAGGGTCGACGTGACGAGCAGGACGGGCCCGCCCCGATAGCCCGCCGCCGCTCCGGCGGAGAGCGCGTCCGGGAAGTTCTCGCGGCTGGCCACGAAAGCGACCGGGACGGAACCGCGCACGCCGGCGCTCCCGTCGACCGTGACCGACGGGGTGAAGGCGCTTGCCGCGACGGTGCCCGCCGTGGCGTACGCGTCCGCACCGGCGAGACGCCCGACGCTCGTCCCGGCCTGCCGGGTCAGGGCGGCGAGGTCGGCTGCCGACCCGTTGAAGACGTCCTGGTTGCCGGGGAACGGCGAGCCGTCGGTCTGGGACCACTGCCAGAACGTCCACCGGGCGAAGGACGACGTCGGAGGTGTGACCGGCGTGTCGGTCGTCGTCGAGGGGTAGTAGGCCACGAAGAGCCGGTCCTTGGGGAACGCCGTGCTGTTGCCGGTGCACGTGGCCCAGAAGTCCTGGTTGGTGTAGATGATCGGTTGCACGCCCGTGCGGGCGACGACCGTGCCGATCCAGGCCTGGATCCACATGACCATCTGGGTGTTCGAGAGCCCCCAGCACCGTCCGCCCTGGCGGTCGGGTGCGGTGGAGACCTCCATGTCGAGCACCGGCGGCAACATGCCGGGCTCCCACGCGGTGGAGTTGTCCAGGAAGAACTGCCCCTGCGCGGCACCGGACGAGTAGAACGGCAGCGCGTAGTGGTAGAACCCCGCCGTCAGCCCCGCGGCTCGGGCACCGGCGAACTGCGCGGATCGGTACCGGTTCGTGCTCCCGGTCGGGGCGCCGTTCGTGTAGGTGCCGGGCACTCCCTCACTGGCTTTGACGAAGGTGAACCGGGCACCCGCCCTCGCGGCGGCCGCGAAGTCGGGGTTCGGCTGGTACGAGCTCACGTCGAAGCCCGGCAGGCCCGCCGGCGGGGACACCGCGAGTGCGCGAGCCACACTCCGCTCGGCGGCGGAGGCGCCCAACTCGTGGTCGGCCGAGGAGTCCTGCTGGCCGAGGCTCGGCGACGGCGGCACGTCGGCCTGGGCTGCGGTCGTGCCGGTCACCACGAACGAGGCGACGATCGACGCGACCCCGACGGCTGACCAGAGACGGCGATTGGAACGGAACACACGACCCCCTGACGGACGATGGCACGACCTTCGTCGCCCCCGTCGAGATCCTAGAGCGTGGAGTCGCCCGTGGCGAGCCCCGGACGGGACGACCCGAGGAGGCGCGGTGCGGGACTCCCCCGCACCGCGCCTCCTCGGGTCGTGTCGCCCGGCCGCCTAGGCGTCGAGGCGCGAGAGCGCCTGCGTGACGTCGCCGAGCAGGTCGTCGACGTCCTCGATGCCGACCGACAGGCGCACGATCGAGTCGGGCACCTCGAGCTCGGTGCCGCGCACCGACGCGTGGGTCATCTCGCTCGGGTAGCCGATCAGTGACTCGACGCCGCCGAGGGACTCGGCCAGCTGGAACAGCTCGGTCGACTCGGCGAACCGCCGGGCCGCCGCGGCACCCGCGGTCAACTGCACCGAGAGCATGCCGCCGAAGGCCCGCATCTGCCGGGCGGCGAGCTCGTGCCCCGGGTGCGACTCGAGCCCCGGGTAGTAGACGCGCTCGACGGCCGGGTGACCCTCGAGTGCGTGGGCGATGGCCAGCGCGTTCGACGAGTGGCGGTCGACGCGCACGCCGAGCGTCTTGATGCCGCGCACCGTGAGCCAGGCCTCCATCGGCGCCGACACGGCACCGACGCCGAACTGGACGAAACCGACCTTCGCGGCGAGCTCGTCGTCGCGCACGACCACGGCCCCGCCGACGACGTCCGAGTGGCCGCCGATGTACTTCGTCGTCGAGTGGACGACCGCGTCGGCCCCGAGCGCCAGGGGCTGCTGCAGGTACGGCGACGCGAAGGTGTTGTCGACGACGACCACTGCCCCGGCCGCGTGCCCGATCTCGGCGAGCGCCGCGATGTCGCTGATCTTCATCAGCGGGTTGCTGGGCGTCTCGACCCAGAGGACGGCCGTCGGGGCGGCCTGGACGGCGGCGCGCACGGCGTCGAGGTCGCTCATCTCGACCGTGTCGAGCGTGACGCCCCAGGGCACCCAGACCCGGTTGACGAGGCGGTGCGTGCCGCCGTAGACGTCGTTGCCCATGACGATGCGCGTGCCGGGCGCCAGGACCGAGCGCAGCAGCGCGTCCTCGGCCGACAGCCCCGAGGCGAAGCTGAACGCGGCGGTGCCGCCCTCGAGGTCGGCGAGCAGGGTCTGCAGCGAGTCGCGCGTCGGGTTCGCCGACCGGGCGTACTCGTAGCCGCCGCGGAACCCGCCGATGCCGTCCTGCACGAACGTGGACGACTGGTAGATCGGAGGGACGACGGCACCGGTGGTGGGGTCGAACTCCTGGCCGGCGTGGATCGCCCGGGTCGAGAAACCGTGGGTCATGGGGTGTCCTTTCGAGGGGGACGGGTGGTGCGCAGACGGAGGGGGACGAGGAGGCGCGGGTCGGGTCACCGGGTCCCGGTGCCGCCCCGGCCGCTCAGGAGGACAGGAAGGAGAGGACGTCCTGGCGGGTGACGACGCCGACCGGGCGGCCGTCGTCGGTGACGAGCAGGGCGTCGACCGACTCGAGCGCGGTCCGGGCCGCCGAGACGGGTTCGTTCACGCCGATCAACGGCAGCGGGTCGCCGAGGTACGCCGAGACGGCGTCGCCCATGGTCGCACCACCGCGGAAGATCGCCTCGAGCAGCGCCTTCTCCTCGATGGCGCCGACGACCTCGCCGATGACGACCGGAGGCTCGGCCGAGAGCACGGGCATCTGCGAGACGCCGTAGGTCTTCATGATGCCGATCACGTCGTGGACGGTGTCGGACGGGTGCGCGTGCACGAGGTCCGGCATCTGCCCCGTCTTGGACGCGATCAGGTCACGGACCGACCGCTCGTCGTGGCTGACGCCGAAGCCGTACGAGCGCATCCACGCGTCGTTGAAGATCTTGCCGAGGTAGCCGCGCCCGCTGTCGGGCAGCAGGGCGACGACGACGTCGTCGGGGCCGAGCTCGCAAGCCACGTCGAGGGCGGCGGCGACGGCGAGCCCGGACGAGCCGCCGACCAGCAGGCCCTCTTCGCGGGCGAGGCGTCGGGTCAGCTCGAACGAGCGGGCGTCGTCCGCGGCGATGATGCGGTCGACGACCGAGGGGTCGTAGGCGGCCGGCCAGAAGTCCTCGCCGACACCCTCGAGGAGGTAGGGGCGTCCGGTGCCACCGCTGTAGACGCTGCCCTCGGGATCGGCGCCGATGACCTGCACCGCGCCTCGGGAGACCTCTTTGAGGTAGCGGCCCGTTCCGCTGATCGTGCCGCCGGTCCCGACGCCCGCGACGAAGTGCGTGATGCGACCGTCGGTGTCGCGCCAGATCTCGGGACCCGTCGTCTCGTAGTGGCTGAGCGGGCCGTTGGGGTTGGCGTACTGGTTCGGCTTGAACGCCCCGGGGATCTCGCGCGCCAGGCGGTCGGAGACGCTGTAGTACGACTCGGGGCTGGTCGGCTCGACGGCGGTCGGCGTGACGACGATCTCGGCGCCGTAGGCCTTGAGCACGTTGCGCTTGTCGTCGCCGACCTTGTCGGGCAGGACGAAGACGCAGCGGTAACCGCGCTGCTGGGCGACCAGGGCCAGGCCCACGCCGGTGTTGCCGCTGGTCGGCTCGACGATGGTGCCGCCGGGCTTCAGGAGGCCCTCGCGTTCGGCGGCGTCGATGATGCGCGTCGCGATGCGGTCCTTCGAGGAGCCGCCCGGGTTGACGTACTCGACCTTGACGAGCACGGTCGCCGTGATGCCCTCGGTCACCTTGTTCAGCTTGACGAGCGGCGTGTCACCGATCAGGTCGAGGACGGTCTCGGCGTACTTCACGGGTGCTCCGGTTTCTGCGCGGCCTCGTGGGGCGCGGATCGGGTGACGGGAGGGGCGGGGTCGGGTGGCGACGCCGTCGGCCGAGTCTAACGACGCGCCCTGCTGTGTTACGGGGCGGGACGAGCCTCTCGGCGTGCAGATCGTGCAGAATATTACGGACCTCCCAGTAATCCGTGAGACAACTGATGACGCATCCCCGATCTCGACCGATCACCCCGATCGGTCCCCCGGACGACAGGACTCCCCACGTGGCCGACGACAAGCCCACCGTCAAGCAGCAGCGCGACGCCCGACGTCAAGAGAAGGTCGCCGAGCTCAAACGGCAGCAGGCGCGGGCCAAGCGCAACCGCACCATCGGCATCGTCACCGCCTCGGTTGCGGGCGCGGCGGCGATCGCGCTGGTCGTCACCTTCGTCGTGACGAGCGGCCAGCCGCGGCAAGACCCTCAGGCCATCGAGATCGACGGCGTGAAGACCTACTCCGACCTCACCGCGAACCACGTCGGCGGCAGCGTCGACTACGCGATGACCCCGCCCGCCGGCGGCGACCACAACCAGATCTGGCTGAACTGCGGCGTCTACACCGAGCCGGTGCCGAACGAGAACGCCGTCCACGACCTCGAGCACGGGGCGATCTGGTTCACCTACGACCCCGAGCAGGTCAGCGAGAGCGAGATCGAGGCGCTGCGCGACTTCGCCCCCGACACCTACGCGGTCGTCTCGCCCTACGAGGGCCTCGACTCCCCCATGTACGTCTCGGCCTGGGGCGCCCAGCTGCCCTTCGCGAACGTCACGGACGACGAGGCCACCGTCTCGGACTTCGTCACCAAGTACTGGAAGTCCACGAACGCGCCCGAGCCCGGGGCACCCTGCACCGGCGGCGTGGACGGCACCGGCAAGATCGCGTGACCGCGTCAGGGCGTGACGACGTCGACGTGACCGACGGGGCGGGGCCGCACCGCGCCTCCTCGGGTCGTCGGCTGCGGCTGGTGATCGCGGGGGTCCTGACCGTGGCGATCGTGCTGCTGGTCGGCGTCGCGCTCGGCCGGCTCAGCTCGCCCAACCCGGTCACGCCCGGCACGGACAGCGTCGAGGCGGGGTTCTCGCGCGACATGCAGGTGCACCACGAGCAGGCCGTGCAGATGGCGATGATGGTCCGCGACCGGACCACCGACCCCGAGGTGCGCTCGATGGCCTACGACATGGCTCTCACGCAGTCGCAGCAGGCCGGCCAGATGTACGCCTGGCTCGAGCTGTGGCGCCTGCCGCAGGCGCCCTCCGAGCCGACCATGACCTGGATGACCCGCCCGACGCTCGACGGCGACTACGGCAGCCACCACATGACCGGCGACGGAGGCGCGAGCGGCTCGGCCACGCCCGTCGCCACCCACGAACCCGGTGGTCCCATGCCGGGGCTGGCCACCGACGAGCAGCTCGCGGCCCTGGACTCCGCCCGCGGCGTCGAGGCCGAGCGGCTCTTCCTGACGCTGATGATCGCCCACCACGAGGGCGGCATCGAGATGGCCGACGCGATCCTGGCACGCAGCGAGGTGCCGCAGGTGCGCGCCTTCGCCTCGGGCATGGTGCAGACGCAGCAGAGCGAGATCGACGCCATGCAGGCGATGCTCGCCGAGCGCGGCTGACGGGGCGCCTCGACCGCTGTGACCTACGCCGACACCTGTTGCCCGTAGAGCTCGGCGTAGACCCCGCCCAGCGCCAGCAGCTCGTCGTGCGTCCCCCGCTCGACGACGCGCCCGGCCACGACGACGAACACGACGTCGGCGTCGCGGACGGTCGAGAGCCGGTGGGCGATGGCGATCGTCGTCCGACCGCGGGTCGCGGTGTCGAGCGCCTCTTGGACCACGCGCTCGGACACCGTGTCGAGGGCGCTCGTCGCCTCGTCGAGGACCATCACCGCCGGGTCTTTCAGCAGGACGCGGGCGATGGCGATGCGTTGTTTCTCGCCACCCGAGAGGCGATAGCCCCGCTCGCCGACGATCGTGTCGTAGCCGTCGGGGAACGACGCGATGGTCTCGTGGATGTTGGCCTGCCGGGCCGCGTCGACCAGTTGCTCGTCGGTGGCGTCGGGTCGGGCGTAGCGGAGGTTGTCGCCGATGCTGGCGTGGAACAGGTACGTCTCTTGGCTGACGATGCCGATGTTGCCGACCAACGATTCTTGGTCGAGTCGCCGGACGTCGGTGCCCGCGAAGCGCACCGCGCCACCGGACGCCTCGTAGAACCGCGGGATCAGGTACGACACGGTCGTCTTGCCGGCACCGCTCGGGCCGACGAAGGCGGCGAACTGCCCGGGGGCGATGTCGAACGAGACGCCGTCGAGGGTCTTCTGCCCGGGCTCGGCGTCGGGATACGAGAACGAGACGTCGTCGAACTCGACCCGGCCGAGCTGCGTCTCGTCGACGGTCTCGGCCGACGGGTCGTTCGTGATCGCCGGGTGGAGGTCGAGGTACTCGAAGATGCGCGCGAAGAGCGCCCCGGAGGTCTGCAGGTCGAGGGCCACCCGCAGCAGGCCCATGAGTGGGAAGGTCAACCGGGCCTGGACCGTCGTGAAGGCCACGATCGTGCCCGCGGTCACCGGCACGTCCCGGAGGATCAACCAGGCCGCGACCAGGTAGATGAGGGCGGGGATGACCGAGAGGAAGATCTGGACGACGGCGAAGAACCACTGCCCGCTCATCTGCTGACGCACCTGCAGCCCGATCTGCGTGCGGTTCTCGGCGGCGTAGCGCTCGACCTCGGCGTGCTGCTGGTTGAAGCTCTTGGCGAGCAGGATGCCACTGACGCTCAACGCCTCTTGCGTGATGGCCGTCATGTCGCTGAGCGACTCCTGCGTCTTGGTGGCGATGCGGGCACGCACCTGGCCCACCCGGCGCTGGGCCACCACGAGCAGCGGCAGCAGGATCACCGTGACGACGGTCATCTGCCAGCTGAGGACGAGCATGGACACGAAGGCGGCGATGACCGTGACGGTGTTGCCCAGGACACTCGAGATGGTGTTGCTGAGCACGTTCGCGACGCCACCGACGTCGTTCTGCAGCCGGGACTGGATGACGCCGGTCTTGGTGCGGGTGAAGAACGCGAGCTCCATGCGCTGCAGGTGCCCGAAGAGGCGGATGCGCAACGCACCCATGACCTTGTTGCCGACCGTGGCCGTCAGGTACGTCTGCCAGACACCGATGCCGGCCGACAGCACCCAGAGCCCCACCATGGCGCCCACCAGCTCGAGCAGCACGGGCACGTCGGGGCCGCCCGGCGGGAACAGCCCCCGGTCGAACGCCTGCTTGGTGAGCAACGGCGGAGCCACGCTGATGGCGGCGCCGATGAGGACCAGCACGACGGTGACGACGAGGGCCCGCTTGTGCGGGACGAACAAGCCCCGGATGCGACCGAGCAGGTCGGGGATGCGCGGCGCCGTGGCGTTCGCCGCGCGCTGGGCGTCGGCGTCGCCGCTCGACACCCGACCGGAACCACCCGGGCGGCCCCCGCCACGGGGACCGCCTGCGGGGGCGTGCATCGAGCTCATCCGGTCAGCGTAGGCCCGACCACCGTCACGGGTGGCCCGTCGCCGGGGTGCCGGTCAGCGCGTGCAAGAAATCGCCACGGGACCGACGAGACACGCCGCGACACGCCCTAGAACGACCGTTCGTCCCCCAGTTGTGGGCGCAATGCCCGACAGACCATACGACGGAATGATCTCTCAGTTTAGTATGGCGGTGTCGGTGCACCTGACCAGGCTCCGGCAGCCGCGCTCCCCCTACCCGACGGGCGAGCCTCCCGAAGCGGCGGAGCTAGGACCATCGTGAACACGTCGAACCCCACGGCCGTCGAACCGCCGAGTGCCGAACTGCAGCCCGCCGACCACCGGGCTGCTCTCGACGCCATCGAACAGGGCTGGACCCAGATCGCCCCCCTGCAGGGAGCACGCCTGCGCGAGGCCATCCGCTCGACGCCCGAAGAGGAGTGGCGTGGGCGACCCCGCATCCTGCTCGCCCTGGCCGCGAGCCACCGCTCGGTCGGCTCCCGCTCGCGCAGTGCCGCCCTGCCCTGGTTCCGCGGCGTCGCCAAGGCGCTCGACGCCGACCCCGACCTGCCGCTCGACATCCGGGCGGGTTACCACGTCCACCTCGGCGCGTCCCTGCGCACCCTCGGCAACTTCGTCGTGGCCCACGAGCACCTCGAGGTCGCCCGGACCCTCATCGAGAACGACCTGGCCGAGTCGATCAGCGTGCGCATCTCGCTCAGCGCCTCGTTCTCGCTGCAGCTCGGCCTGATCCGCCTGCACTACGGCGAGATCGACCAGGCCCGCTTCGCCCTGAGCCTCGCCAACGGTCTCGGCGAGGACCACCTCAGCACCGCCGAGCGCGTGGAGTGCCTCTCGGCCCTCGCCTTCGTCGCGATGCTGATCGGCGACTTCGACCTCGCCGACCGCCACGTCGACCTCGCCCGCGAGCTCGCGGACGGCACCGACCTGCTGGGCAGCTCGTTCGGCGCCCTGACCCAGGTCACCCGCGTGCATCTCGCCCTCGAACGCGGCGAGGCCGTGGGCGGCCACGAAGGACTGCTCGCCGACGTCCGCCAGGCATCGCGCGGCAGCGACTGGGAGGCGCTCGGCCTGTTCGCCGAGGCGCACGTGCTGCTGGCCGAGAGCCGCCACATCGAGGTCCTCGACCTGTTGGCCCGGATCACCCGCACCATCGACGGCTTCACCGGGCACAGCGCCCTGACCGAATCGGCCGTCGTGATGCGGGCCGAGACCATGCGCCTGCTCGGGCAGCCCCACGAGGCCCGCCGACTGGCCTCGTCGGTGACCCCGTCGCACCACCACATCCGCTGTCCCGCTCGCGTGCTCGCCCTCGTGCACCTCTCCGCGGGCGAGCCCGAGGACGCCCTCGAGGCGCTCGAGCAGTGCCTCGCCATCGGCGACCTGCACAGCGAGCGCACCATGGGCCAGGTGCACGCGCTCCAGGCCGCCGCACACCTCGCGCTCGGCGACGCCGCGCACAGCGACATCGCCTTCGACCGGGCGTTGCTGAGCGCCGGCCACAACGGGTCGATCTGGCTCTTCGCCACCCTGCCCGAGGACGTCCTCGAACACCTCGTGCAGCGCGCCGTCGGCCGTCGGCAGCCGCCCGCCATCGTCGGGGTGCTGGACCGCCTGCGCGGCACCTCGGCGGACGTCGTGCCGCAGCTCGCCGAGCCGCTGAGCGACCGTGAGCTCGTCATCGTCCGGCACCTGGCCACCGGCCAGACCCTCGGCCAGATCGGCAGCCAGCTGTTCATCTCGGTCAACACGGTCAAGAGCCACGTGCGCAGCATCTACCGCAAGCTCCAGGCGTCGTCGCGCCGCGAGGCGATGACCCGCGTCAAGCAGCTCGGCCTCGACCTCGACGACTAGCCCCGAAGGGGCGCGGTGCCCCGAGGAGGCGCGGTGCCCCGAGGAGGCGCGGTGCCGGCCGTACGGTAATCTCTCGCGGTGCCCCACGAGTCCCGCGTCACGTCCCGCCCGTCCCTCGTCGCCCAGCTGAGGGCCCGCAAACCCCTCGAGGCGTACGTCGCCGAGAGCGAGGCCACCGCCGACGGCGGGCCCCGCCTGCGCCGCACCCTGGGCGTCTGGCACCTCACGGCGATCAGCATCGGTGCGACCCTCGGCACGGGCATCCTGGTCGTGCTCGGCACGGCCGTCCCGCTGGCCGGCCCAGCGGTCTGGATCTCGTTCGTGCTCGCCGGCGTCGCGGCCCTGCTGTCGGCGTTGTCGTACGCCGAGATGGCGGGCAGCGTGCCCGTGTCGGGCTCGAGCTACTCGTACGCGTACGCGACGCTCGGCGAGGGCATCGCCTGGGTCTGCGGGTGGTGCCTCGTGCTCGAGTACGCCGTCTCGGTCGCGGCCGTCGCGGTCGGTGCGGGCCAGTACGTGAACGAGGCCCTCGACGTGTTCGGGCTCGCCCTGCCGGCCGCGATCGCCGAGCCCCCGGGCGCCGGTGGCGTGCTCAACCTGCCCGCGGCGGTGCTCGTCCTGCTCGCCACCCTCGTGCTGGTGCCGGGCGCCCGCGAGAGCGCCTGGGTGAACACGCTGCTCGTCGTCGTCAAGGTGGCGCTGCTCGTGTTCTTCGTCGCCGTCGCCTTCACGGCCTTCAGCGTCGGCAACTTCGAGCCGCTGGCGCCGATGGGCGCGGCCGGCGTCTCGGCCGCCGCGTCCCGGCTGTTCTTCTCGTACATCGGCTTCGACGCGGCGTCCACGGCCGGCGAGGAGGCCCGCGACGCGAAGCGCGACCTGCCGCGCGCCATCATCGCCTCGATCGTGATCATCACGGTGCTGTACATCCTCGTGGCCGTCGCCGCGATCGGCGCGCGGCCGTGGACGACCTTCACCGACGGCGAGGCGACCCTCGTCACGATCGTCGCCGACATCACGGGGCAACCGTGGGTCGCCTTCCTCTTCGCCGTCACCGCCGTGGCCGCGATCGCGAGCGTCGTGCTGACGGTGCTCTACGGTCAGACGCGCATCTTCGTCTCGATGGCCCGTGACGGCCTCGTGCCCGGCGTCCTCGGCCGCGTCTCGGCGCGGACGCAGACCCCCGTCGCCGGCACCCTGATCGTCGGCGGAGCGGTGGCCGTGGCCGCCGCCGTGATCCCCCTCGGCGCCCTCGCCGACGCGACGAGCATCGGCACGCTCTTCGCCTTCGCCCTGGTCAACGTCTCGGTCATCTGGCTCCGGCGCAACCGGCCCGAGCTCGACCGGACCTACAAGGTGCCGCTGTACCCGCTGACCCCGATCCTCGGCTGCGCCTTCTGCGTCCTGCTGATGGTGACGCTCGGTTGGGTCACCTGGGCGGCCTTCGCCGTCTGGATGGCCGTGGGCACCGCGGTGTACCTCGGGTACGGCCGCCGGCACTCGGTCCTGGCCCGCGCCTCCTGACCGCCCTCGTCGCGTGGTCGGCGGGTCCGCGTCGTCCGCGGCGGGTCGGCGCCGACCCTCCGCGGACGACGGAAACCGTCGAACCCCTCGAGGAGGCGCGGGTCGCGACGAACCGGCGACGCACCTCGGCCGTACCACCGAGAACGCCGAAAGGCGCCACCCCGAGGGGTGGCGCCTTCCGAATGGTGCTGAGCAGACGTGCCGCTCAAGCGCCGAGGGCCGCGAGGGCCCGCCGACTACTTGAGGGTGATCGTCGCGCCGGCGGCCTCGAGCTGAGCCTTGGCCTTGTCGGCGGCCTCCTTCGAAGCGCCCTCGAGGACGGTGCTGGGGGCACCGTCGACGACGGCCTTGGCCTCGCCGAGGCCGAGGCTCGTGAGCGCACGGACCTCTTTGATGACCTGGATCTTCTTGTCGCCGGCAGCCTCGAGCACGACGTCGAAGGCGGTCTGCTCTTCGACCTCTTCAGCGGCAGCGGCGGGGCCGGCGGCACCGGCAGCGGCCACGGGGGCAGCAGCGGTGACCTCGAAGACCTCTTCGAACTTCTTCACGAAGTCGCTGAGCTCGATGAGCGTGAGCTCCTTGAAGGCCTCGATCAGTTCGTCCTGCGTGAGCTTCGCCATGGTGTTCTCCTTATGGGTTTTCTAAAGTGTGGGTTGGTACGACAGCTTTTTAGCTGTCGGCTTCCTGCTTGGCACGCAGCGCCTCGACCGTGCGAACGGCCTGGGACAGCGGTGCCTGGAACAGGTAGGCAGCACCGAACAGCGAAGCCTTGAAGGCGCCGGCCAGTTTGCCCAGCAGCACCTCTCGGGATTCGAGATCGGCGAGCTGCTTGACCTCGTCTGCCGTGAGCGGGTTACCGTCGAAGTAACCGTTCTTCACGATCAGAGCGGGGTGCGCCTTGGCGAAGTCACGCAGGCTCTTGGCGACGGCGACAGGGTCACCGTGCACGAAGGCGATCGCAGACGGTCCGACGAGTTCGTCGTCGAACGAGCTGATTCCGGCGTTGTTGGCCGCGATCTTGCTGAGCGTGTTCTTCACCACGGCGTACGTCGCGTCTGCACTGATGGACTTGCGGAGCTCTTTCAGCTCGGCAACAGTGAGACCGCGGTACTCGGTGAGCAGGACGGCGGTCGAGTCACGGAAGTTGTCCGTGAGCTCGGCGACCGATGCTTCCTTGTTCGCCATGGCTCTCCTAAAACGTGGGTGTGCCGGCAGCCCCCGGGCACTCGACTCGGCCGCACCGAGACCGGTGCCGCACCAATGAAAAAAGCTCCGGCGCAAGCGCACGGAGCTGGATCTCTTCGAGAAGAGGAACGACTTCACACACCTGCGCTGGTCGCTCTCTCTCGAGAACCTTCGGCACCCGTCTGCGAGCAGACGACTACAACCGGCGGTCTTGGGCTTCGATCAGGATAGACGCAGGAGGCGCGCTCACGCAAGTCGCGCCTCCTCGGCGTCCCGGTCGGGTGCGACGACGGGCGTCGCGAGCGGCAGGCGGACGGTGAAGGTCGCCCCGTCGTCCGAGCTGGCGACGTCGACGGTCCCCCCGTGGGAGTGGACGACGGCCTGCACGATCGCGAGGCCGAGGCCCGTCGAGCCGGCCTTCCGCGACCGCGAGCTGTCGGCGCGCGCGAACCGCTCGAACAGCACCGGCAGCACGGCCGGGTCGATGCCCGGCCCGTCGTCGGCGACCGAGACGACGGCCTGCCCGGACGCGTCGTCGACCGTGAGCGAGACGTGCACGTGCGTGCCGTCGGGCGTGTGGGTGCGGACGTTGGTCAACAGGTTCGCGACGATCTGGTGCAGCCGCATGGCGTCGCCCGACACGGTCACCGGCTCGTCGGGCACGTACACGTCGACGTCGTGCGTGGGTCCGGCCACGTGCGCGTCGTTGACCGTGTCGAGCACGACCCGGGTGAGGTCCACGTCGCCCGTGACGAGGTCGCGCCCCTCGTCGAGGCGGGCGAGCAGCAGGAGGTCCTCGACGAGCGAGGTCATCCGCAGCGACTCCGACTCGATGCGGCCCATGGCGTAGACCACGTCGTCGGGCAGTCCGGTGTTCATGCGGCGGGTCAGCTCGGCGTAGCCGCGGACCGACGCGAGCGGGGTCCGCAGCTCGTGCGAGGCGTCGGCGACGAACTGCCGCACCTTGTTCTCGCTCTGCTGACGGGCCTCGAGGGCGCCGGACACGTGGCCCAGCATGCGGTTGAGCGAGGCACCGACGCGGCCCACCTCGGTGCGGGTGTCGGCGTCGGCCTCGTCGACGCGTTCGGCCAGCGCCACCTCGCCGCGGTCCAGCGGCAGCTCGGCGACCCGCAGCGCCGTGTCGGACATGCGCTCGAGCGGTCGGAGGGCGCTGCGCACGACGCCGTAGGCCACGGCGATGGCGATCGCGAGGCCGATGAGTGTCACGGCGAGGATGGTGATCACCATGACCGTGATGGTGCGGTCGACACTGCTCGTGGGCAGACCCACGACGAGGTACGCCGGGGTCGTGGCGAGCGAACCCGACGTGGTCGTCGTCTGGTAGCCGACCGCGAGGGACTCCACCCGGTACGAGCCCAGGTCCGACCCGAGCGAGACGGTCTCGGGGTCGGTCGCCCCGGCGGCCGTCGTCACCACCGACGTCAGGTCGTCGGTCAGGCGGGGCGAGACGACCCGTCCCGACTGCTCGACCCGGTACGCCGCGACGACCGACCCGTTGACGACTACGGCCGTGAAGGTGCCGGGCGACTGCCGCGGGCCCGAGAGGTCGTCGCCGTCGGGGGTCAGGTACGGCCGGGTCGTCGAGCCCTGGGCGTTCACCATGGGCACCGAGCGACCGGTCGCCCCTTCGAGTTCGTCGTCGAGCTGACGCATCAGCGACGCCTGCAGGACGATGACGCTGACCGAGCCGATCACGATGGTCAGCAGCACGACGAGCGCGACGATGCTGAGGATCAGGCGGTTGCGCAGCGTGAGCGGGCCGGCGAGACCGGGCGCCCGCCCCACGAGGCCGCGGAGGCGCGAGCCCACCCGGGCGGGCAGGGCATCGCTCACGACGTGGGCTTGATCACGTAACCCACGCCGCGCACGGTGTGGATCATGGGTTCTTCGCCGACGTCGATCTTCTTGCGCAGGTACGAGATGTAGATCTCGACGACGCTGGACTTGCCGCCGAAGTCGTAGCTCCAGACCCGGTCGAGGATCTGCGCCTTGCTCAGCACGCGGCGCGGGTTGCGCATCAGGAAGCGCAGCAGCTCGAACTCGGTCGCGGTCAGCTCGATCTCGCGACCGGCCCGCGTCACCTCGTAGCTCTCCTCGTCGAGCACGAGGTCGCCGACGACGATGCGCGAGTCGCCCGCCTCGCTGATGGCCGAGGCCGACCGGCGGATCAGGCCGCGCAGCCGGGCGACGACCTCTTCGAGCGAGAACGGCTTGGTGACGTAGTCGTCGCCGCCGGCGGTGAGACCCGACACCCGGTCCTCGACGCTGTCCTTCGCGGTGAGGAACAGGATCGGGGTGTCGTCGCCGCTCGACCGCAGTCGACCGAGCACCTGGATGCCGTCGATGTCGGGCAGCATCCAGTCGAGCACGATCGCGTCGGGCTTGAACTCGCGCGCCGTCGCGAGGGCCGCCTGGCCGTCGGAGGCCGCCTTGACGTCCCAGCCCTCGTAGCGCAGGGCCATCGAGAGCAGGTCGGTGAGGCTGTTCTCGTCGTCGACGACGAGGACTCGGAGGGGCGTTCCGTCGGCACGGGTGAGGCGGGGGGCCGAGGCGGTGGCGGGGGTCGTTGTGGTCACCTCTCCAAGTATCGAGCGATTCCTATGAACGGACTGTGTCCGACCGATGAGCTGGCTGCGCATCTCTCATACGCGCCTCATAGCCGACTGATCGCGGCCTCATCGAGGCCGTCCCTAGGTTCGCTCCGGCGGCAGGCCCGACGGCCCGGCACCGCCCCAGCCAAGGAGACCCCCACACCATGTTCTTCACCTACCTGCGCCGAGAACTCGGCAACAGGCGCAAGCAGACCGTCGTCATCGCCATCGGCATGGCCCTCGCGATCGCGCTCGTCATCATCGTCAACGGCGTCGCCGCCGGCGTGCGGAACGCCCAGTCGTCCGTGCTCGAGTCCGTGTACGGCGTCGGCACCGACGTGACCGTCACGCAGACCGCCGAGCCGGGAACCGACGGAGGCGGCCCCGGCCAGCAGTTCTCCTTCGGCTCGGGCGACGGCAGCACGGAAGACGGCAGCACCGAGGTCTCGCAGAGCACGCTCTCGGCGGCGCGTGGCACGGCCACCTTCGACGCTTCCACGCTCGCCACGGTCGAGGGCGTCGACGGCGTCTCCGCCGCGACCGCGACCCTCAGCCTGCAGAACTCCAGCTTCTCGGGCACGCTGCCGGACTTCTCCCAGGGCAGTTCCGGAGGCGCGGGCACGGCCCCGGGTTCAGGCACCGGAACCGACACGGACACGGACACGGCCCAGCAGGCGCCGCCCACGGGCGGGGCCGACGGCGCGGGCGGCAGCTCGTTCGACGTCGACCAGTTCGCGGTCGAGGGCATCGACGTGACCGCGGACGCGGTCGGCCCGCTCACCAGCGTGACCCTGGCGGATGGCCGCACCTTCACCGCCGACGACGCTGGTGATGACGTCGTCGTGCTCGACCAGGCCTACGCCACCAGCGCCGGCCTCACCACGGGCGACACCCTCACCATCGGCGGCACCGACTTCACCGTGATCGGCGTCGTGGCGTCCACCTCGTCCGACGCGGCCACCGCGAGCGACACGTACGTCCCGCTCGACACGGCGCAGGCCGTCAGCGGCCTGACCGGCCAGATCAGCAGCGTCTACGTCACGGCGGCGAGCGCGAGCGACGTCGACTCGCTGAAGACCGATCTCGAGGCCGCCCTGCCCGACGCGACCGTGAGCACGCAGTCCGACCTCGCGTCGAGCGTCTCGGGCTCGCTGTCGACCGCCTCGGGCCTGGTCTCGAACCTCGGCACCTGGCTCTCGGTCATCGTGTTGGTCGCGGCCTTCGCCATCGCGGTCCTGTTCACCGTCTCGGGCGTCGGCCGCCGCACCCGCGAGTTCGGCACGCTCAAGGCGATCGGCTGGAGCAACGCCCGCATCACCCGTCAGGTCGCCGGCGAGTCGCTCGTCCAGGGCCTCATCGGGGGCGTCGTCGGCGTGGCCGTCGGCCTGCTCGGCATCGTCGTCGTCAACCTGATCGCCCCGACCCTCTCGGCCTCGGCCGCGACCTCGTCGGGCCCCGGGGCCGGTGGTCCCGGCGGCGTGCCCGGCGGTGCCGCGACCGCGGCGGCCGGCTCGGCGGTCGAAGGAGGCGCGGCGGCGGGCACCGGCGGAGGCTACGGTCAGCAGATGGCCCAGGCCACGACCGACATCGCGCTGCACGTCCCCGTCACGCTCTCGATCATCCTGATCGCCGTCGGACTCGCCGTCCTCGGCGGCCTGCTCGCCGGGGCCGTCGGCGGCTGGCGGGCCTCGCGGCTGCGTCCCGCCGAGGCCCTGCGGAGCGTCGCGTGACGCGGGTCGAGGTCGACGCGACCGGCCCGGTCGACGGGATACGCGCCTCCTCGTCCCCCTCCGACCAGCACTCCCCCACCGCACCGCACGCACCCGAAGGGCCCCGACCGATGTACCGCCTCACCGACGTCGTCAAGACGTACTCGCAGAAGAAGAAGACCGTGACGGCGCTGGCCGGCGTCACGCTCGAGATCCCCGCCGGCCAGATGGTCGCGATCCAGGGGCCGACCGGTGGCGGCAAGTCGACGCTGCTGCAGATGCTCGGCGCCCTCGACCGGCCGACGAGCGGCACCGTGCTGCTCGGCGAGAAGGACCTCTCGAGGGCCGGCGACCACGACCTCGCCGCCGCCCGGGGTCGCGAGATCGGCTTCGTGTTCCAGGGGTTCAACCTGATCCCCACGCTGACGGCGGCCGAGAACGTCGAGACGGCGTTCGCCGACGGCTCGGTTCCGCGTGACGAACGGCGCCGGCGTGCGGCGGCCGCACTCGAGTCGGTCGGCCTGGCCGAGCGCGCCGACCACCTGCCGGCCGAGCTGTCGGGCGGTCAGCAGCAACGGGTCGCGATCGCGCGGGCCCTCGTGAAGGAGCCCACCGTGCTGCTGGCCGACGAGCCGACGGGCTCGCTCGACGAGGCGACCCGCGACGAGATCATGGACCTGCTCGAGGGCGTCTGGCGCGAGCGCGGGCTGACCCTCGTCATCGTCACGCACGACTCGGCCGTGGCGAAGCGGGCCGACCGTCGACTGCACCTGAAGGGCGGTCGGGTCACCGAGATCTGACCGCCCGCCCGCCCGGACCGGGGGTCGGGGTCAGGCCAGCGGGTAGTCGGCGCAGGCGAAGCGGGTCGAGTCCGGGGCCCAGCAGGGCACGTTGATCGTGCCCTGCCCGCCGAAGAGGGCGAGCACGTCGTGCGGCGCCCGGCCCGGCACGGGCAGGCCGTCGGCGCCGAGCGGCAGGGTGCGCAGCACCACGTCGCGGTTCTCGGGGTGGCCGAGCGTGCCGGGCTCGAACGACACCCAGAGCAGCGTCGAGGCGTCGGGCGACACGTGCGGGAACCAGTTGACCCGCTCGTCGTCGGTCACCTGTACGACGTCGCTGCCGTCCAGGCGGCTCCGGAAGAGCTGCGCGTGGCCGGCCACCCCGGCGGAGGCGCGTTCCGAGTTCGCCCACAACCAGGTCCCGTCGGGCGAGAACTCGGCCCCGTCGTCGGGGTGCTCGTCGTCGGTCACCGGCGTGGTCGCGCCGTCGGCGAGCGAGACCAGGGCGACGTTCGTGCGCCAGCCGGCCCGCGCCTCCTCGTCCTCCGGGTCGTCGACCGGGGCCGGAAGGGCACCGACGATCACGCTGAGCGTCGCGCCGTCGGGCGAGACCCCGTGGAGGTAGTTCTTGTGGTTGCGCCCCACGGGATGGTCACGCGTCACGCGGCGGGCGGTGCCGCCCGGGGTCACGCCGTCCCACGGCACCTCGTACAGGTGGCCGTCGCGGGCGCTCACGACCACGGCGCCCTGGTCGGGCGCGATCACGTGGTCGTTGTTGATCTCGGGGACGTCGCCCATCGGCACCGGCTCGAGTGCGGTCTCGTCGACGCCACGCGCGTCGGCGGGCAGGCGCCAGAGCAGGCCGTCGCCGTTCACGACGAGCCAGCGGCCGTCGGGGCTCCAGTTCGGGGCCTCGACCAGCACGCGAGCGCTCTCGAGGACGACCTCGGCGTCGCCGGTCGCGGGGTCGACGACCAGCAGACGGCTCCGTTGGCCGGGCAGCAGGGTTCGGGGCATGGGATCAGTCTGCCGTCACTGGTTCGAGAAGGCGGCGTCGAAGGAGGCGCTCGGCCGCTTCCAGAGCAGCGACCGGATGTAGGCCAACGCCTCGGGGGCGCCGTGCAGCCGGTCCATGCCGGCGTCCTCCCACTCGATCGAGATCGGGCCGTCGTAGCCGATGGCGTCGAGGGCGCGGAAGGCGTCCTCCCAGTTCATGTCGCCGTGCCCGGTCGAGACGAAGTCCCAGCCGCGACGCGGGTCGCCCCAGGGCAGGTGTGAGCCGAGCACGCCCGACCGCCCGGTGGGGGGCTTGATGCGGGTGTCCTTGCAGTCGACGTGGAAGATCCGGTCGGCGAAGTCGGTGATGAACGACACCGTGTCGACGCCCTGCCAGAGCATGTGCGAGGGGTCCCAGTTGAAGCCGAAGGCCGAGCGGTGCTCGATGGCCTCGAGCGCCCGGACGCTCGTCCAGTGGTCGTAGGCGATCTCGCTCGGGTGCACCTCGTGGGCGAACCGGACGCCCTCGGCGTCGAACACGTCGAGGATGGGGTTCCAGCGGTCGGCGAAGTCCTGGTAGCCGGCGTCGATCACGGAGGCGGGGACCGGCGGGAACATCGCGACGTAGGGCCAGATCTTCGAGCCGGTGAAGCCGACGACGGTGTCGACGCCCATCTTGCGGGCGACCCGGGCCGCCCGTTTCATGTCCTCCGCCGCCCGCTGCCGGACGCCCTCGGGGTCGCCGTCCCCCCAGGTGGACGGGCGCACGATCGCCTGGTGCCGGAAGTCGATCGGGTCGTCGCAGACCGCCTGCCCGGTCAGGTGGTTCGAGATCGCCCAGACCCCCAGGCCGTGCCGCTCGAGCACGTCGAGCCGCGACCGCAGGTACGCGTCGTCCTGGTCGGCGCGCTCGAGGTCGAGGTGGTCGCCCGACGCCGCGATCTCGAGGCCGTCGTAGCCCCAGCCCGCCGCGAGCGCCGCGACCTCCTCGAAGGGCAGGTCGGCCCACTGACCGGTGAACAGGGTGACGGGGCGGGAGCTCTCGGCCATGGGTTCCTTCTCGGGGCGACGGGGGTGCGGACGGACGACGGGACGGTGCGGACGGGACGGTGCGGACGGGACGGTGCGGACGGTCGACGGGTCAGGGCACGTCGACCCAGCTGCGCGACGCGGCGGAGGCGAGGACGGCCTCGGTCACCCGCACGGCGCGCAGGCCGTCGACGAAGGTGGGCAGTCCCTCGGGGGTGCCGCCCCGGACGGCGTCGTGCGCGTCGCGGACGAACCCCGCGAACGCGTCGACGTAGCCCATCGGGTGCCCCGCCGGGACCGTCGACAGGCGGGCGGCGTCGGGCGCGAGCACGGCGGCGTCCCGCGCCACGAGCTGCGTGCCCCACCGCCGGCCGACCCAGAGCGTCTCGGGCTCCTCTTGTGAGAACTCGAGGCTCTCGGCGGTGCCCGACAGGTCGAGCAGGAGGCGGTTCTTGCGACCCGGCGCGACCTGCGACACGAAGAGGGTGCCGATCGCCCCCCGTGCCGTCTCGAACACGACGGCCGCCTCGTCCTCGGTGTCGACCGACGAGCCGCCGCGGTGGGCGTGCACCGTGGTGGTCGTCGAGGTCAAGCGCGCCAACCGGTCGCCCAGGACGAACTCGAGGAGGTCGACCAGGTGGCTGCCGATGTCGGCGAAGGCCCGCGAGGGGCCGCCTGCGGCCGAGTCGACCCGCCAGTCGACGTCGTCGCTGTCGAGCAACCAGTCCTGCAGGTACGACCCCCGGACGCTCAGCACGCGGCCGACCTCGCCCGCGGCGACCCGGGCCCGCGCCTCGCGCACCATCGGGTGGTAGCGGTAGACGAAGGGCACGGCACCGACGAGCCGCCCGGCCCGGGCGGCACCGACCAGGGCCTCGGCCTCGGCGCTCGAGGTCGCGAGGGGCTTCTCGCAGACGACGTGCTTGCCGGCGGCGAGCGCCGCCAGGGCGACCGGTGCGTGCGTGGCGTTGGGCGAGCAGACGTGCACGACGTCCACGTCGGGGTCGGTCACGAGGTCGTCGACGCTCTCGTGCGCCGTGTCGACACCGAGCGACGCGGCCGCCCGAGCCGCACTGGCGGGGCTCGACGAGGCCAGGGCGACCACCCGGGCGCCGGCCGACCGCGCGGCGCCGGCGTGCACGCGGGCCATGAAGCCGCCGCCCACGATGCCGACGCGGAGGGGTTCGACCGGCACCGCGCCTCCTCGGCTCGGCTCGACCCGCCCGGCCGGGCCGGCGGTGACGCCCACCGGCCCCACCGCCGTGGCCACGGCCGGTTCGGTCACTTCACGGCCCCCGACGAGAGTCCGGTGATCAAGTGTTTCTGCACGAGCATGAAGCCTATGAGCACGGGCAGCGAGACGACGACCGAGGCGGCCATGAGCTGGTTCCAGTAGACGTCCTGCTGCGAGGCGTAGGCGCGCAGGCCGATCGAGAGCGTGCGCGTGTCCTTGCTCGTGAGCACCGAGGCGAAGAGCACCTCGCCCCAGGCCGTGATGAAGGCGTAGACCGCGACGGCGATGATGCCCGGCTTGGCGACCGGGATGATCACGCGGAACAGGGCACCGAGGCGACCCGTGCCGTCGATCATCGACGCCTCTTCGAGCTCTTTCGGGATCGAGGCGAAGTACCCCGTCAGCATCCAGATCGAGAACGGCAACGAGAACGTCATGTACGTGATGATCAGGCCGAGGTAGCTGCCGGTCAGCTGCACGCCGACCGTGCGCTGGATCTGCACGAAGATCAGGAACAGCGGCAGCAGGAACAGGATGCCCGGGAACATCTGCGTCGACAGCACGACCAGGCTGAAGCTGCGCTGCCCCTTGAACCGCAGGCGGGCCAGCGAGTACGCGGCGAGCACGGCCATGGCCACCGAGAGCACCGTGGCCGAGATGGTGACGATCAGGCTGTTCTTGAAGTACGACGCCAGCGGCACCGTCTGCCAGATCTGCACGTACGGCTCGAGCGTCACCCGGCTGGGGATCCAGGTGAACAGGCCCTGCACGTCGGCGAGCGGCTTGATCGAGGTGGTCAGCACCACGTAGAGCGGCACGACCACCACGAGCGACAGGAAGGCCAGCCCGAAGAAGCGGAAGACCTTGAACCCACGTGTCTCAATCATCGTGTTGTCCCTTCGGCAGAACCATGCGGATGTAGAACGCCGACGCGATCAGCAGCACGACCAGGAGCATCACGCTCATGGCACCGCCGAGGCCGAAGTTCCAGTTGTTGAACGACTGCTGGTAGATCAACGGCGAGATGAGCGTCGCCTGCTCGGGCGACGCGGGGCCGAAGAGCACGTAGGGCACGTTGAACTGGTTGAAGATCCACAGGCTCATGATCAGCAGCAGCACGGCGTTGGCCGGCTTGACCATGGGCAGGGTGATCTGGGTGAACTGCTTCCAGAGGCTCGCGCCGTCGAGGCTCGCGGCCTCGTAGACGTCCCCCGGGATGTTCTGCAGCGCGGCGAGCAGCATCAGGAAGGCGAACGGCCAGAACTGCCACGCCGTCACGATGACGATGGCCCAGAACGAGTTGCCGCCGAGCAGCCAGAACGGGCGGTCCTGCAGGATGCCCAGGTCGTCGACCAGGAAGCGGTTGATGGCCCCGTCGCGCTGGTTGAACATGAAGGCCCAGGCGATGGTGCCGACGTACGACGGCAGGGCGTACGGCACCAGGAAGAGCGTGCGCAGGATGCCACGGCCCTTGAACGAGCTGGTCAGCAGCACGGCGCCCAGCATGCCCATGCTCCAGGCGATGGCGACCACGATGACGGTGAACATCAGCGTGCGCCCCAGCGCTCCGTAGAGCTGGCCGGCGATGGGCGAGGACGGGTCGAGGGCGGTGACGAAGTTCTGCAGGCCGACGAAGGGCGCGTTGACCCAGTTGGCGATGCTGAGCTGGTTGAGCGTGATGAAGGCGATCCAGATGCCGAGCACCATGGGGACGATGTGGACGAGCAGCTCGGCCAGGGCGGCCGGGGCCACCAGGAAGTAGGCGAGCGGCGAGCGGTGCTTCTTGCGCTTGGCGGGCTCGAGCGGCGCCTGCTGGTGCGGGTCGGGTGGCAGGTCCTTCTCGGCGGTGGCGGGGGGCAGGACGTTGACGGTCATGAGGGTCCTCTCGGGGCCTGGGCGGCGGGGGCGGTCGGTCGACTGGACCGACCGCCCCCGCCACCGGCGGTGGGACGGGCTACTGACCCGAGCTCATCTGGCTGTTCGCGTCCTCGAGGGCCGACTTGACGTCGGACTCGCTGACGGAACCGCCCTGGGCTGCGGTGGCGAGGAGGTTCTTGATCGCGGTGCCGACCAAGGTCTCCATCTGTCCCTCGGAGGGGTAGAGGGGCATGGGCTGGGCGTGGTCCTCGAGGATCTCCTGCTTCAGCTTGATCGTGTCCGACTGGAACGCCGGGTCGTCGTAGGCACCGGTCACGACGGGCAGCGAGCTGAACGACTTGTTCAGGTAGACCTGCTCGTCGTCGCTGGTGAGGTGCTTCACGAAGTCGATCGCCGCCTCCTTGTTGTCCGAGTTCTCGAACACGCTGACGTTGATCCCGGCGACGTGGCTCTGGGTGCCCAGCAGTCCGGTGGCGTCGGCGGTCTCCATGGGCACCGGTGCCACCGCGTACCCGGTGAAGTCCCGCGCCGCGAGGTTGGCGTCAGGGGCCTGGTCGAAGAACATCGCGGCTCCACCGTCGGCGAAGGTCGCGGCCATGTCGGAGCCGTTCACGCTCTCGGCGTCCGAGGGCGAGACCACCTTGTCGACGGCCATCAGGTCCACCCACTGCTTCACGCCGGTGACGACGCCGTCGTTGCCGAAGTCGGGGTTGCCCTCGTCGTCGTACAGCGAGCCGCCGTTCTGCAGGCCGCGGACGAACGCCTGGTGGGCGTTGTTCGAGATGCTCGACCCGGCCATGGTGACGCCCCACTGGTCGATCGTGCCGTCGCCGTCGGTGTCGACCGTCAGCTTCTTGGCGTCCTCGACGAACTCGTCCCAGGTGGCGGGCGGCGTGGTGATGCCGGCTGCCTCGAACATGGCGGTGTTGTAGTACAGCGAGTACGACAGGCCGTAGATCGGCACCGACGTCGGGGCCTGGCCCTCGGCACCGCCGGTCGCGAAGCTCGACTGGACGAAGCGGTCCTGACCGCCGATCGCCTCGAGGGCGTCGCCCTCCCACGGCACGAACGCGCCGCTGGACTGCAGCGAGACCGCCCAGGTGTTGCCGATGTTGAGGACGTCGGGGCCTTCACCGCTCGAGACGGCGGTGAGGATGCGGTTGTAGAGGTCCGACCACGGGATGACCTCGAGGTCGACCTTGACGCCGGTCTCCTCGGTGTAGCGGTCGATGCTCTCTTGCAGGATCTCGGCGTCCTTCTCGACCGTGGGGGCCTGGTTGCTGGCCCAGTAGGTGATGGTGTCGGCGTCGCCGCTGCCGCCCGAGGCGCTGCAGGCGGTCATCGATCCGACCGAGAGGGCTCCGACCGCGAGTGCGGCGAGCCAACGGAACTTGGTGTGCATGACTTCTCCTGGTGTCTCTTCTTCGAGATTTCTCTTCATCGAGTGAGGGAAGGGGTGGTGCAGGGGGTTCGTGGTGCTGTGGTGACTCCGGTGGTGCGGGTGGTGCGCTCGGGGGTGGACGGGTGAGGAGGCGCGGTGCCGGCGTCGAGGAGGCGCCGGCACCGCACCGGGTCAGCCGAGGGTCGGGGCCGAGGGGTCCCAGCTCTCGGGCAGTTCGGGTGTCGGCTCGAGGGTCGAGTCGACGCGGACGCTCTCGTCGCGTTCGGCGGACTCGGCGAGCGAGACCATGACGTCGAGGACGTGGAAGGCGAGCTCGCCGGGCACGCGCTCACGGCGGCCCTCGCGGATCGCTTGGGCGAGTTCGGCGACGCCGGTGCCGCGGGTGAAGGTCGAGCCCGTGGCCGCGACGACCGCCGGCTCGTCGGTGCCGGTGTGGACCGTCGTGTCGCCCTCGAACTCGTTCGGGTCGGGGAACACGGCCGTGCCCTCGGTGCCGGCGATCTCGACGAAGCCGGCGCGCGCCAGCTTCGAGTCGAAGCTGAAGACGGCCTGCGCGCTGGCACCGCTCTCGAACTGCAGCAGGGCGCTGACGTGCGTGGGCACCTCGACGGGGAACACCGTGCCGGCCTTGGGCCCCGAGCCGATGACGCGGCTGTCGCGCGCCTTCGACGCCGTGGCCGTGACCTTCGCGACGGGTCCGAAGACCTGGACGAGCGTGGTCAGGTAGTACGGGCCGACGTCGAACATCGGACCGGCACCGTAGGCGAAGAGGAACTCGGGGCTCGGGTGCCACGACTCGGGCCCGGGCACCTGGAAGAGTGCGAGACCGGTCAGGGGAGTGCCGATGTCGCCGCGCTTCACGACCCGGAGGCCGGTCTGCAGGCCGGCACCGAGGAAGGTGTCGGGGGCGACCGCCACGCGGACGCCGGCCTCCTTCGCGGCCGCCAGCAGCCGGGCGCCGCTCTCGCGGTCGAGCGCGTAGGGCTTCTCGCCCCAGACGTGCTTGCCGGCGGCGACGGCCCGCAGGGCCACGTCGACGTGGGCCGCCGGGATCGTCAGGTTGACGACGATCTCGACGTCGTCGAGGGCGAGCAGCTCGTCGACCGTGCCGCTGGCGGGGACGCCCCACTTCTCGGCCTGGGCCGCGGCGCGGTCCTGGTCGATGTCGGCGATGAAGAGGACCTTCAGGTCGGGGAACTGCGTGAGGTTGCCGAGGTACTGGTCGCTGATCACGCCGGCGCCGATGACCCCGACTCCGACCGGGCCGGTCTTGCCGTCGGAGGCGACGGCGGGTCGCGAGGCCGTGGTCACGTCGCTCATGCGCGGACCCCCTGGAGGAACTCGAGGCTGTCGGCGAGCGCGGTGAAGACGTCACCGGCGTGGTCGTCGAGCTCGACGACGGGCGTGGCCTGGCGGGCCGCCTGCAGGATGTCGCGGACGGGCATGGAGCCGCGGCCGACGGCGACCTGCTCGACGTCGTTCTTGTTCTTCGGGCCGTCCTTCACGTGGAGGAACTGCACCTTGTCGCCGAGGCGGGCGAGCAGCTCGGCGGCGTCGACGCCGCCGACCTCGACCCAGTAGGTGTCGATCTCGAGCACGACGTTCGCGGGCAGGGCCGCTGCGAACACCTCGAGGGCGGGGGTGCCGTCGATCAGGTTCTCGAGCTCGAAGGCGTGGTTGTGGTAGCCGATGGTGAGGTCGTGGGCGGCGGCCGCGTCGGCGATCTCACCGAGCTCCTTCGCGATGCCCTCGACGTCCTCGCGGGTGACCCAGCGGGTCTCGTCGATGTGCGGGTCGATGATCGTGCCGACGCCGAGGCGGGTGGCGGCGGCGAAGATCGGCTCGAGGTCCTTGCCGATCAGGCCGACGTGCGCACTGGGCGCCGTGAGCCCGGCGGCGGGCAGGGCCTCGGCGTACTCGTCGACTCGGTCGACGAACGCGTAGGGCTCGACCTGGGTGTAGCCGAGGTCGGCGATGCGCTTCAGGGTGCCGGGCAGGTCGGCGGCGATGGCGTCTCTGACCGTGTAGAGCTGGACCGAGATCGGGCTTGCGGTGGTCACCAGGGGTGTCTCCTCTTCCGAGTGGATGTGCGACGGTGACGGGCACCGTCGGGGACTCTCAGCGGTCGAGCCGTCGACCGGTCACCCCCGGAAGAGTGGCGGTCGGCGTCGACCGAGACTCACCATAGGACCGCTTCTGTCGACCCGCAAGCAAAAGTCGACGTTTTTTCGGCGAGGTTCTCTCGGCCGTCGTCGGGGGCTGTGGTTTACTGCTGCCATGTCCGACACGACGCGGTCGTCCGCCCTCGGCAGCACGGGAGCCAGCGAGATCTTCCAGCTGCTCCGCGACGGCGCGCCGCGCACCCGGGCCGAGCTCGCGGCGATGACCGGCCTCGCCCGATCGACCATCGGCCTGCGACTCGACGTCCTGGCCGAGCTCGGTCTCGTCGGCCCCTACGCCGACGCCGTCTCGACCGGCGGTCGCCCTCCCTCGCGAGTGGCCCTCGTCCCGTCGGCCCGCGTCGTCCTGGCCGCCGACTTCGGAGCCGGCCACGTCAACCTCGCCCTGACCGACCTGATGGGCGTCGAGCTGACCAGCGACCGTCGCCTGATCGACATCGCCGACGGGCCCGAGACGACCCTCGGCGGCATGGTCACCGGGGCGGACGCCCTGCTCGACCGGCTCGGTCGCACCCGCGACGACCTGATCGGCATCGGCATCGGCCTGCCCGGCCCCGTGCAGTTCAGCACGGGGCGACCGGTCAACCCGCCGATCATGCCCGGCTGGGACGGCTTCGACGTGCCGGGGTGGGTCAGACGTCACCTCGACGTGCCCGTCCTCGTCGACAACGACGTCAACATCATGGCCCTGGGCGAGCGCAGCCACGCGTGGCCGGGCACCGACCACTTCCTGTTCGTCAAGGTCGCCACCGGCATCGGCTCGGGCATCATCTCGGGCGGCCGCCTGCAGCGTGGCGCCCAGGGCATCGCGGGCGACATCGGCCACGTGCAGATCCCCCGCGGGGCCGGCGTCGTCTGCCACTGCGGCAACGTCGGCTGCCTCGAGGCCGTCGCCTCGGGCCCGGCCCTCGCCCGCTCGCTGCGGGCCCTCGGCCACGACTGCGAGGGGGGCCGCCAGGTCGTCGAGCTCGTCCGGGCCGGAAACCTCGACGCGGTGCAGGCCGTGCGGCAGGCGGGTCGCGACCTCGGCGAGGTGCTGACCGCCTGCGTCAACATGATCAATCCCTCGGTCATCGCGATCGGCGGCTCGATGGCGCAGGCCGGCGAGCACCTGCTGGCCGGCGTGCGCGAGGTCGTCTACCAGCGCTCGATGCCGCTCGCGACCGAGCACCTGAGCATCGTGCCGTCCCGGGCGGGCGACCGGGCGGGACTCATGGGGGCGAGCATGCTCGCCATCCACCACGCCCTCTCCCCCGCCGCGATCGACGAGCTCGCCGCCGCCGTCTGAGCACGCACACCCGGCGCGCGCCTCCTGGTCCACGACACGAGGAGGGGCGGGTGTCGTCCCCACGCCCGTCGCGAGGGACAATGGTCACCATGACCGTCGTCCAACCCATGCTCGCCCTGTGGGACGACGACGAGCCCGAGACCCCCGCCGCGCCTCCTGCGCACCTGACGCGCGTGCTGGCCGACTCGTCGGACCGCATCGCGTGGCTCCGGGCCCGCAGCCAGGGCATCACGGCCACCGACGTCGCCCGGCTCTCGAGCCCGCGGGCCGTGCAGGCCGTCGTGCTCGACAAGCTCTACGGCAACGGCTTCGGCGGCAACGCCTACACCGACCACGGACGGGCGCGTGAGCCCGAGATCGCCCGGTGGGTGCTGCAGCGGCACGGCATCGAGTCCAGCCAGAAGCTCTTCCACGCCGCAGGTCAGCGGCGGCACCTGGCCACCCCCGACGGCGTGACCGTCCGCACGGACGGCACCGTCGAGCTCTGCGAGATCAAGACGACGAAGAAGGCCTGGTCGTCGATCCCCCGCTCGTACCTGCGACAGGTCGCGTGGCAGCAGTACGTGCTGGGCGCCGAGCGCACCCTCGTGGTGTGGGAGCAGCACACCGACTTCGTGCCCGTGCACGGCGACCCGCAGTGCCGCTGGGTCGAGCGCGACGAGGACGAGATCCACCGCCTCGTGGCCCTCGCGGACCAGGTGCTCGACACGCTCGCGCGGCAGGCGCCCGTCGACCCCTTCGCCCCGGGCGGCCGGGCTTCGGCGCCGCCGCCGCCCGACGCCTACGAGGCCTACGAACCCCCGCCCTACGACCCGCTGCGCTGAGGCACGGGCCGATCCGGGTCGAGCAGGCGCAGCCGTGACGCCGCCACGACGAGCGCCCCGATCACCGTGACCGAGACGGCGATGCCCGCACACCAGAGGGCCACGACACCCCCGCCGAGGGTCGCCACGTCGAGGAACGGATACGGCACGAAGTCGGCGCCACGAGCCAGCACGACGACCACCCAGACCAGCGGGAACGCCAGGAACTGCCACACCCGCCGCCACGGCTGACGGTCGCGGTCGGCGAAGACGACCCAGTCGAGCACCACGTAGAGCGGGATCACCCGGTGGAAGACGTCGCTCGCCCACCCCAGCGTGTAGGGGTCGTCCGAGGGCAACCCGGCCAGCAGAAGGTTGAAGACCAGCCCGGTCAGCGCGATGTAGGTGGTGGCGCCGGCCCGCAGCGCGACCGTCCAGCGGGGCGGTGTCGCGCGACGCAGGACCGTGAACGCGCCGACCGACAGGGCGACCAACACGATCAGGTTGCTCTGGATCGTGAAGTACCCGAAGAAGTCGACGAACCGGTACCCCGGGTCGCGCAGGCTGTTCTCCCACTGCGCGACGACGGCGACGAGGACCGCGACCGCAGCCGCGACGCGCAGGACGGCGACCGATGCTCTCATGACCACACCGTACCCATCGTTTCCCGGTCGGTGACACCCGCGAAACACGGGTGACTCATCCGTCCCGTTGACTGGCGTCACCACCGCGCCCGAGCCACGGCGCGCACGAGCCGACAGGGGCTGCCGATGGACAGGACGATGCACACGACGATGCGTGCGATGGTGATCGAGCGGACCGGGGGTCCCGAGCAGCTCGTGGCCGCCGACGTGCCCTACCCGCGACGGGTCAACGCCGAGGTCCTCGTGCGCGTCGTCGCCGCCGGCGTCAACCGTTTCGACCTCGAGACGCGGGCCGGTCGCGGCGACAGCGACGCCATCCCGGCGTTCCCGGCCGTGCTGGGCCACGACTTCAGCGGCGTCGTCGTCGAGACGCCGTACGCCGCCCATCCGCTCAGTCCGGGTGACGCCGTCTACGGCATGGCCCCGTGCCCGCGCTCGGGCGGCAGCTACGCCGAGTACATCAGCGTCCCGTCGCTCTCGGTGGCCCGGAAGCCCGCGGCCCTGTCGCACCTCGAGGCCGCCGCGGTGCCGCTCGCGGCGCTCACGGCCTGGGGGATGGTCGTGGACGTCGCCAAGGCCCACGAGGGCCAGCGCCTGCTGATCAACGCCGGCGCGGGCGGGGTGGGGCACTTCGCCGTGCAGTTCGCCTCGTACTTCGGCGCGCACGTGGTCGCGACCGGTTCGCAGGGCAACTCGGCCTGGCTGCGCGAGCTCGGCGCTGCCGAGGTCGTCGACTACGGCGCGGCCGACGTCGACCGGAGCGTCCGCCAGGTCGACGTCGTGATCAACCTGGTCGACGACGACGTCGAGGCCGATCGGTCGCTGAGGTTGCTCCGCCCCGGAGGACTCGCCGTCCACGCACCGCTCGCCTCGGGCGCCGCCTTCGCGGAGAAGGCCGCGCAGGCCGGCATCCGGTCGACCGGGTTCGCCGTCTCCCCCGACGGGGCGACGCTCGCGGTCATCTCGCGACTGCTCGACTCGGGGGACGTCCGGGTCTACGTCGACGAGGTCTACGACCTGGCCGACGCCCGCGACGCCCACACGCGCCTCGAACGGTCGCACACCCGCGGCAAGCTCGTGCTGCGCGTCGCCGACGACACCGAAGCCGCCTGACCCGGCCACCGGACGGGGACGCCGTCGACCGGCGTCAGTGCGCCTAGATGCGACGCTCGAGGACGAAGTCCTGCTGCAGGTCGTCGCCGAGGGCGAAGGTCTTCGTCCCGACCCGCACGAGTCCGTGCTTGGCGTAGAAGCGCAGCGCACGCTCGTTCTGCTGGTTGACGCCGAGCCACACCGAGGAGGCGCCGGTCGCGCGGGCTGCCTCGAGGGTCGCGGCCATCAGGGTCGAGGCCGCACCGGTGCCGTGGCCCTGGGGCATGACGTAGAACTTGCTCAGCTCGACGGTCGGACGGGACGAGACGGCCGCCGCGACGTCGGCGTCGTCCGGATCGCCCGCGACCATCATGCTGTAGCCGAGGGCGCCCTGGGCCGTGGGGTCCACGGCCAGCAGGACGATGCGGGTGTCGTCGGCGAGGTACCTCGCGAAGGCGTCCTCCGACAGCACCGTGGTGACGACCCGGGCGATGTCGGCGAGGTCCGACCCGGGCGGGCACGCGAGCGGGAAGGTCACCGCGGCGACCTCGGCGAGCAGGGCGGCGTCGGTCGGGAGGGCGGGGCGCACGGTGACGGTCATCTGCCCATGGTGCCCCACCCGCGCCTCCTCACCCGACCACCGACCGGGTGACGACGACGAAGGCCGCCCCACTCGAGAGTGGGACGGCCTTCGGGCGACGCGAGGTCTTCGGGGTCGGGTGGACCTAGAAGACGTTGATGTCGAGGGGGATGCCGGGACCGAAGGTCGTCGACAGCGTGCCCTTGGTGATGTAGCGGCCCTTGGACGAGGACGGCTTCAGACGGACGACCTCTTCGAGGGCGGCGTCGAGGTTGGTGTTCAGCTGCTCTTCCGAGAAACCGGCCTTGCCGATGACGAAGTGCACGTTGCTGTGCTTGTCGACACGGAACTCGATCTTTCCGCCCTTGATGTCGTTCACGGCCTGCGCGACGTTGGGGGTCACGGTGCCGGTCTTCGGGTTGGGCATGAGGCCACGAGGGCCGAGCACCTTGCCGAGACGACCGACCTTGCCCATGAGCTCGGGGGTCGAGACGGCCGAGTCGAACGACGTGTAGCCGCCGGCGACCTTCTCGATGAGCTCGTCGCCACCGACCTCGTCGGCGCCGGCCGCGATGGCGGCCTCGGCGGCAGCACCCGTCGCGAAGACGATGACGCGGGCGGTCTTGCCCGTGCCGTGCGGCAGGATGACGGTGCCGCGCACCATCTGGTCGGCCTTGCGGGGGTCGACGCCGAGCTTCAACGCGACCTCGACGGTCGAGTCGAACTTCTTCGAGCCGGTCTCGCGAGCGACGGCGACGGCCTCGCTGGTGCTGTAGAACTTGCCTGCCTCGATCTTCTCGGCAGCGGCGCGGTACGCCTTGGACTTCTGAGCCATGTTGGACCTCTTCGTACTGGGGACGTGGTTGCGAGCCTGGCCGGCTCTCCCACTGATGTCAGGGTCGTGCAGGCGGGTCGCCTGCACGGAGGGGTGCTGCTTAGGCGTCGACCGTGATGCCCATGGAACGGGCGGTGCCGGCGATGATCTTCGCCGCGGCGTCGATGTCGTTGGCGTTCAGGTCGGCCTGCTTGGTCGTCGCGATCTCGCGCACCTGGTCCATGGTCAGCTTGCCGACCTTGGTGGTGTGCGGGGTACCCGAACCCTTGGCGACGCCGGCAGCCTTCTTGATGAGCTCGGCGGCGGGCGGGGTCTTCAGGATGAACGTGAACGAGCGGTCTTCGTAGACCGTGATCTCGACGGGGACGACGTTGCCGCGCTGCGACTCGGTCGCCGCGTTGTACGCCTTGCAGAACTCCATGATGTTCACGCCGTGCTGACCCAGGGCCGGGCCGATGGGCGGGGCGGGGTTCGCGGCGCCGGCGTTGATCTGAAGCTTGATCAGACCCGTGACCTTCTTTTTCGGTGCCATTGTTCTTTTCCTTCTTGTGGGGTTCGAGCCGATCGCGGTCGCGACCTGCTCTCCCGGTGGCCCGCGGCGCGGACTCCGGTGATCTGAAAACTGGGGGGGTGCCTGCTAGAGCTTGGTGACCTGGTCGAAGCTGAGCTCGACCGGCGTCTCGCGCTCGAACAGCGAGACCAGCACGGTGAGCTTGCCGCTCTCGGGCTTGATCTCGTTGATCGTACCGGGAAGTCCGGCGAACGACCCCTCTTTGATCGTGATCGTCTCGCCGATCTCGAAGTCGACCTCGGCGGGGATGACCCGCTGGGCCTGCTTGCCGCCCTTGGCGCCGCCCTTGGCGGGGGCCGGGGTCGTGTCGACCTGGACGAGGCTCTTCAGCATGTTGAAGGCCTCTTCGAAACGCAGCGGCGTCGGGTTGTGGGCGTTGCCCACGAAGCCGGTGACGCCGGGGGTGTGACGGACGACGGACCAGCTGTCCTCGTTGAGGTCGAGACGCACGAGCACGTAGCCGGGGATGCGGACACGGGTGACGAGCTTGCGCTGCCCGTTCTTGATCTCGACGACGTCTTCCATGGGGACCTCTACCTGGTAGATGTAGTCCTCCATGGTCATCGAGACCATGCGGTTCTCGATGTTCTGCTTCACGCGACGCTCGAAGCCGGCGTACGAGTGGATGACGTACCACTTGCCGGGCTTGCCGCGCAGCTCGTAGCGGAAGGCCTCGTAGGGGTCGACCTCGGCGGGCTCGTCGTCCTCGACCTCGGTGGCGGACACGTCGACGTCGACGTCGTCGTGCGCGATCTCGGCGTCGGCGTCCTGGACGGACTGCTCGGCCTCGGCGATGATGGCGTCAGCGCCGGCGGCGTCGCCCTCGTCGGCGGCCTGCTCGGCCTCGGAGTCGGCCTCGTCGTCGGTCGCCTCGACGGCGGCTTCGGCCTCGAAGGCGTCGTCGATGTCGAGGGCGTCGTCGACGATCGCGTCGGCCTCGGGGTCGCGCGCCTCGGCCAACGTGTCGAGCAGACCGTCGAGGTCGCTCGTGTCGGTCGAACCGGCGTCGCCCTCGTCGACGACCGAGAGGGCCTCGGACTCGGCGGGCTCGACGGCGTCCTCGTCGGCGGCCAGCGTGCCGCCCTCTTGGGCCTCTTCGACCTCGGAGGACTGCTCGGCAGCGGTGGCGAGGTCGATGTCGTCGCGCTCGTTGTCAGGCAAGGGTTCTTCTTTCGATCGGGGTTGTCGGGTGCACGTGCTCGGTGGCACGGGACCCGCTCACGTGGTGCTCGGGGAGTCGGCCGGTGGGTGGCGCGTCAGCTGCCGGTGGGGCCGTTGCCGAAGACGTAGCCGACGCCGGTGCCGAACACCAGGTCGAGCAAGGAGACGAGGGCCATCATGATGACCACGAACACCAGCACGACGCCGGTGTAGCTCAGCAGCTCTTTGCGGGTCGGCGTGACGACCTTCTTGAGCTCGGCGATCACCTGGCGGATGAACAACGCGATGCGGGCGAAGGGGCTGCGGCGCGTCGCACCGTCGCTCTTCGCCTTCTCGACGACGTCTTCACTGGGGACGTCAACGTCTTTTCTCGCCACTGTTCCGACCTTCCGAGCTCGGCCCGAGGGCCTGTGTCCGTATCTGTGTGTGATCACCGTGTCATGAAGAACACAGCCGGGCTGCAGGGCGGACAGGACTCGAACCTGCAACCTGCGGTTTTGGAGACCGCTGCTCTACCAATTGAGCCACCGCCCTATGGGATCGACGCCGTTCAGATGACCTCTCGGCCGGACCCGGGGGTCCTGCCTCTCGCAACCGGCTGTTGGTGAACCGGACTGCAGAGGCGCGCTGAAGCTAGGCGGATTCGATCGCCTCATCAAGTGTAGGCGAAGCGGCGGGCGGGTGCAAAGCCGGGCCGTGCCGCACCCGGAGCCCCTGCCCGGACCGGCCCGGTCCGGCCCGCCGGCGCCCCGCTAGGCTGACCCGCGTGACCCCGACCGTGCGCCGTCTCTCGTCCCGTATCTCGTCGATCGCCGAATCGGCCACGCTGGCCGTCGACGCGAAGGCCAAGTCCCTGCTGGCCCAGGGCCGACCGATCATCAGCTACGGCCCGGGCGAGCCCAACTTCCCCACGCCCGACCACATCGTCGAGGCGGCCGTCGTCGCCGCCCGCGACCCGCGCAACCACCGCTACTCGGCGGCGGCCGGCCTGCCCGACCTGCGCGAGGCGATCGTCGAGAAGACCCGACGCGACAGCGGCACCACGGTGTCGACGTCGCAGGTGATCGTCACGAACGGTGGCAAGCAGGCCGTCTACCAGGCCTTCCAGGCGCTGCTCGACGACGGCGACGAGGCCCTCCTGCCCGCGCCCTACTGGACGACCTACCCCGAGGCCATCGCCCTGGCCGGCGGCGTGACCGTCGAGGTCTTCGCCGGCGCCGACCAGGGCTACAAGGTCACCGTCGACCAGCTCGAGGCCGCCCGCACCGAACGCACCAAGGTGTTGCTGTTCTGCTCGCCGTCGAACCCGACCGGCGCCGTCTACTCGCCCGACGAGGTCGAGGCCATCGGTCGATGGGCCCTCGAGGCCGGCGTCTGGGTGATCACCGACGAGATCTACCAGAACCTCACCTACGACGGCGTGACGGCCACCTCGATCACCGAGGCCGTGCCCGACCTGGCCGACCAGGCGATCCTCGTCAACGGCGTCGCCAAGACCTACGCCATGACCGGGTGGCGGGTCGGCTGGATGATCGGCCCGACCGACGTCATCAAGGGTGCCGCGAACCTCCAGTCTCACCTCACCTCGAACGTCTCGAACGTGTCGCAACGCGCGGCCCTGGCGGCGCTCACCGGCCCGCAGGACGAGGTCGAGGCCATGCGCGTCGCCTTCGACGCCCGCCGCGGCACGATCGTGCGCGAGCTCAACCGGATCGACGGCGTCGTCACCCCGACTCCCGAGGGCGCCTTCTACGTCTACCCCGACGTGCAGGGCCTGCTCGGTCGCGAGTGGGGCGGAGTGACGCCCACCACGTCACTCGAGCTGGCCGACCTCATCCTCGAACAGGCCGACGTCGCCACCGTGCCCGGCGAGGCCTTCGGCCCCAGCGGTTACCTCCGCCTGTCGTACGCGCTCGGCGACGACGAGCTGCTCGAGGGCGTTCGTCGCCTTCAGCGCCTGTTCGCCTGACCCCTCCCGCACCACCCCGAGGCCGGGTCCACCGATCGGTGGACCCGGCCTCGACCGGTCGGGCCTGGTGCCCGGGGCCGCCACGGCGCACGCTGGAGCCATGACACCCGATCCCGTCGTGCGAGTGCACGAGCTCACCAAGACCTACGGCACCGCGACCGCCCTGCACGGCCTCTCGTTCGAGGTGGCCGCGGGCGAGACCCTCGGCCTGCTCGGCCCCAACGGTGCCGGCAAGTCGACCACCATCGAGATCCTCGAGGGCTACCGCGACCGGTCCGGCGGCGACGTGTCGGTCCTGGGCGCCGACCCGCAGCACGGCGGTCTCGACTGGAAGGCACGCCTCGGCATCGTGCTGCAGACGTCCGGCGAGCAGGGGACGGCCACGGTGCGCGAGCAGATCGCCCACTTCGCGGGCTTCTACCCGAACCCGCGCGACGTCGACGAGGTCATCGCGGCGGTCGGCCTCGAGGCGAAGGCGGGCGCCCGCATCCGGTCGTTGTCCGGTGGGCAGCGGCGCCGCGTCGACGTGGCGCTGGGCGTCGTGGGTGGTCCCGAGTTGCTCTTCCTCGACGAGCCGACCACGGGCTTCGACCCCGAGGCCCGGCGACAGTTCTGGCAGCTGATCCGGTCGCTGTCGGACGACGGCACGAGCATCGTCCTCACCACGCACTACCTCGACGAGGCGGCCCAGTTGAGCGACCGCGTCGCGGTGATCGCCCAGGGCCGGCTCGTCGCCCAGGGGCGACCCGACGAGCTCGGGGACGAGGAGGCGCGCACGCCTCACGTCACCTGGGTCGACGAGCACGGACGGCACGACGTCCGCACCACCGAACCGGGCGCCCTGGTCGCCGACCTGCACGCCCGCGGAGGCGAACCCCGCTCGCTCGAGGTGATCCGGCCGTCCCTGGAGGACGTGTACCTCGGGCTGGTCGCGACCGCCGAGCGGGCCGCGGACGGGACCCCGGACGCGACCGCGGCCGGGGACGGGCACCGCGCCTCCTCGTCCGGTGTGATCTCGTGAGGACCCTCGCGCTCGGCCTGAGCCGCACCCGGTACGAGGTCCGGGGGTACTTCCGGGCCGGCGACACCGTCTTCTTCACGTTCCTGTTCCCGGTGGTGATGCTCGCGATCTTCTCGACGGCCTTTAGCGCGTCGGGCTCGTTCGGCACCCGGCCGGACGGCTCCGAGGTCGGAGCCGCCGCGTTCTACCTCCCGGGCATGATCGCCGCCGGCATCCTGCTCTCGGGCGTGCAGAACCTCGCCGTCGACATCGCCCTCGAGCGCGGCGACGGCACCCTGAAACGGCTCTCGGGGACTCCCCTGCCGGTCGGGTCGTACTTCGCGGGCAAGTTCGGTCAGGTGCTCGTCACGAGCCTGCTGCAGGTGGCGCTGCTCGTGCTGGTCGCGCGCGTGGTCTTCGGCGTGCCGTTGCCGACCGAGGCCGGGTCGTGGCTGACGCTCGCCTGGGTCTACCTGCTCGGCATCGCGACCTCGGCGCTGGTCGGCATCGCCCTCTCTCGCGTGCCCCGCAGCGGCAAGAGCGCCACGGCCGTGATCGTCCCGATCACGCTGGTGCTGCAGTTCATCTCGGGGGTCTACCTGCCGTTCACCCAGCTGCCCGACTGGCTGCAGTCGGTGGCCTCGGTCTTCCCCCTGAAGTGGCTGGCGCAGGGCATGCGCAGCGTGTTCCTGCCCGACGCGTTCTCGGCCGGCGAGGCCGGCGGCTCGTGGGACCTGCCCGGCGTCGCCCTCTGGCTGGCGGTCTGGCTCGTCGCCGGTGCCGTCGCCTCACTGCTGACCTTCCGCTGGATCAGGAAGGACACCTGACCCGTGGACGGGCACCGGTCCCCCGCCGACCGGCGTCGGCCCCGACGACCGGCGCCTGCCGCTAGCGTGAACGACATGGACGACACCGGCGAGCGGGCCGAGGCCGGGGCATCCGCCCGGTCGGGCACCGCGATCTCGATGCGCTGGTGGGACGCCGGCCTGGCGGTCACCGTCGTCGTGATGGTCGTCCTCGCCACGACCTCGTCGAGCGGACGGGTGACGGCGTCGTTCGTCGCCGTCGGACTGCTGACGGCCGTGTGGTTCGTCCTCGCCCGGCCCGTGGTCCGTCGCGACGACCACCTGCTGTCGCTCCCGGCCGTCGCGGCGGTGGCCGCCGTCGTGGCCGTGGGTGGCCTCGCCGTCGCCGCCACCCCCGAGCTCGCGGTCGTGCAGGCGTTCCTCATGCCGCTGATCTGGACCCTGCTGCCCGGCACCCGGTCCGCGATCGTCGCCAACGTCTGCCTGTGCGTCGCCATCTCGGTCGGGTTCGTCGTCAGCCTCGGCTGGTCGGCCGAGGCCCTCGCGACGGCCGCCACCAGCGAGGGCCTCTCGCTCGTGTTCAGCATCGCGCTCGGGCTGTGGATCACCACGATCGCCCGCGTCGGAGCCGAGCGCGGCCGCCTGCTCGACGAGCTGCGCGAGGCGCAGGCCGAACTCGCCGCCCGCCACCGCGACGCCGGCACGAGCGCCGAACGCGAACGGCTGGCCCGCGAGATCCACGACACGATCGCCCAGAGCCTGACCGGGGTCGTCATGCTCGCCCAACAGACCCGGGGCGCCCTCGCGGCCGGCGACCTGACGACCACCCGCGAACGGCTCGACGTGATCGAGACCGCCGCCCGCGAAGCCCTCACCGAGGCCCGCACCCTCGTCGCGGCGACCGCGTCGTCCGGCCCGGCCGGCACCGACGTCGCGGCGGCCCTGCGCCGCCTCGGCCAGCGGTTCGAGCGCGAGAGCGGCATCGACGTGACGGTCGACGCCGCCGAGGTCGAGCTGCCCCGCGACCTGCAGGTCGTGCTGGTGCGGTGCACCCAGGAGGCGCTGGCCAACGTCCGCAAGCACAGCGCCTCGACCGCCGCGCGGGTCACGCTCACGGCCACGACCGGGACGGTGGCGCTGGTCGTCGCCGACGACGGCCACGGGTTCGACCCGACGGTCGCCTCGACAGGTTTCGGGCTCGACGGTCTGCGCGAGCGGCTCCACCTCTCGGGAGGTCGACTCGACGTCTCGTCCGGTGGCGAGGGCACGATCGTCACCGCGCAGGTGCCCCGGGCGGCGGTGACGACCCCGTGACCGCCGCCGGGCCCGCGGACGACGGCGCGACGCCGGCCGTCGACGAGACCTCACCGACAGAGCCTCCCGTCCACCGCACCCTCGTGGCGGACGACCACCCGATCGTGCGGCAGGGCATCGCCGCGCTCCTCGCGACGACGGACGACTTCGTCGTGGTCGGGCAGGCGAGCGACGGCCACGAGGCCGTCGCCCTGGCCGAGTCGCTCGAGCCCGACCTGATCGTGATGGACCTCCGCATGCCGGGCCTCGACGGGGTCGAGGCGACCGAGGCCGTCCTGGCGCGACGCCCGTCCACCCGCGTCGTCGTGCTCACCACCTACGAGTCCGACGACAGCATCCTGCGGGCGATCGAGGTGGGGGCGAGCGGCTACCTGCTCAAGGCCTCGCCCGAGGACGAGCTGTTGGCGGGTCTCCGAGCCGTGGCGGCCGGGCAGGTGGCTCTCGCTCCCGCGATGGCGGCCCGGCTCGTCGGCCGGGCGCGCACCGGCGGTGAGCCCGCGTCGCGCGTGAGCCCGCTGAGTCCCCGCGAGACCGAGGTGCTCGCCCTCGTGGCCGAAGGGTGCTCGAACCGCGAGATCGGGCGCCGGCTCTTCGTCGGCGAGGCGACGGTCAAGACGCACCTGCTGCACGTGTTCGAGAAGCTCGGCGTCAACGACCGGACGCGCGCCGTCACGCTGGCCCTCGAGCTGGGGCACCTGCCGCGTGGCTGACGTCCCGAGCTGCTGACGTGCCGCCTGGCTGACGTGCCGCCTGGCTGACGTGCCCCGCGCGGCCTCGTCCCTAGAGCGACAGGCCGAGGAGCACGGGCTCGGGGTGCAGCAGCACGCCGAACTCGGACTGGACGCGCTGCTGCACGTAGCGGGCGAGCTCGGCGACCTCGTCGCCCGTGGCACCGCCACGGTTGGTCAGGGCCAGGGTGTGCTTGGACGAGACGGCGGCCCGCGAACCGGGCAGTCGGAAGCCCTTGGCGATTCCGGCGTGCTCGATCAGCCAGGCCGCGCTGAGCTTGACCTCGGCGGGCGCCCGGGGTGCCGGGGCGGCCGGCTCCTCACCGAGCGGCACGACCCGACGCTCGGGTTCGGGGCCGGTCGGCCACCGCGGTGCGTCGGTGGGCAGGGTCGACGCATCGGCCCGCGACACGATCGGGTTCGTGAAGAACGAGCCGCTGGACGCGGTGTCACGGTCGTCGGGGTCGAGCACCATGCCCTTGGCGGCCCGCAGGGCCAGCACGCTCGACCGCACGTCGGCCACCGAGACGCGGGCCCCGAGTTCGACGCCGAGGGCCTTCGCGAGCTGCGGGTACGCGACCTGCTCGCTCGCGCCTCCGTGGTCCGCCAGGGCGAACTCGACCGCCGTGACGACGCCCCGGCGGCCCTGCTTGAACACGCTCGTGCGATAGCCGAGGTCGAGGTTGGCCGCGGGGATGCGGACGAACTCACCGGAGTCGTCGTCGAGGAAGTCGACGGCCACGAGCGTCGAGGCGACCTCTTGACCGTAGGCACCGATGTTCTGGATCGGCGAGGCGCCCGTCGAGCCGGGGATGCCGCTCAGCGCCTCGAGCCCCGACCAGCCCTGCTCGACCGTGTAGGCGACGAGGTCGTCCCAGGGCTCGCCGGCGGCGACGCGAAGGTGGACGCGGTCGTCGTCGGAGTCGACGCGCTCGACACCGCGCGTGGCCACGCGGACGACCGTGCCGTCGAACGGCTCGTCGGAGGCGACCGTGTTCGAGCCGCCGCCGAGGACGAACCAGGGGTCGTCGCCGAGCGACGCCTCGCGGACGGCCGCCAGGAGCTCGTCCGTCGTCGTCGCCTCGACGAGGCGGGCGGGCTCGCCGCCCACCTGCATCGTCGTGAGCTCGGCGAAGGTCGTCACGCCAGCGTCACCACGACCTGGGCCTTGCCCAGCACCGTCTGGCCGCCGGAGGACACGGTCAGGTCGATGCGCGCCGTGCCGGCCTCGTCGTCGAGCTTGCCCACCTTCGCGACGACGACGATCTCGGCCCCGGCGGTCGGGTCGACCACGACGGGACGCGTGAAGCGCACCTGGTAGTCCGACACCCAGCCGAGCACGCCGGCGTCGTCGCCCGCGCCCTCGAGCCATTCGACGACCGGCTGGACGGCGGTCCCCATCGTGAGCATGCCGTGGGCCAGGACGCCGGGCAGACCGACCTCGGCCGCCACGTCGTCGCGGTAGTGGATCGGGTTGAAGTCGCCCGACGCCCCGGCGTACCGCACCAGCGAGTCGCGTGTGAGGGGGTAGGTCTTCTCGGCCACGACCTGGCCGACCTCGAGGGCGCTCACGCGACGGCCTCGTCGTCGGCGCGGACGACGAGCGTCGACACGGCGGTGACCACGTGTCGCCCCTCGACGTCGCGCATGTCGGAGGACGCCGTGACCATCGCGTTGCCGCCCAGTGTCTTGACGCTCGTGACGGTCAGGGTCGCCGTGAGCTCATCCCCCGCGACGATCGGACGAGAGAGCGAGAAGCGCTGCTCGCCGTGGACGACGCGGGAGAAGTCGATGCCGGCGTCGGGTTCGGCGAGCAGCTGGGCGAGGGTGGCCTCTTGCACGACGACGGCGAAGGTCGGCGGGGCGACCAGGTCGCCGTGGCCGGCCGCGCGGGCCGCCTCGACGTCGAGCGACAGGGGGCTCGTCGAGCCGGTGGCGCGGGCGAACTCGCGCACCTTCTCGCGGCCCACGAGGTAGGGCGGGGCCGGCGGGAAGACCCGCCCTTGCAGATCAGGGTTCACGGACACGCGGTCGAGTCTAACCAGCGGGGTACGACGCCCGGCCCGGTGTCGGGGGCACGGCGTACGGTCACGGCATGAGCGACGCGAACATCGACCCCGACATCACCCCCGTCGACCCGGCAGCGGCCGAGTCCGACGAGACGACGACCACCGACACGACGAGCACCGAGCAGACCGACCAGGCCGCCACGGCCCGCGAAGAGAACTCGAACCCCGCACACGGCGAGACACTCGGCGGCGCCCGCCCCGACGCCGGCAGCACGGCGTCGAAGGACCCCGACGACTGGGTCACCGGCGACGAGCCCATCACCGGCCCGCAGAAGAGCTACCTCGACACCCTCGCCCGCGAGGCCGGCGAAGAGCTGCCCGCCGACATGACCAAGGCCGAGGCCAGCGAGCACATCGACCGCCTGCAGCAGAAGACCGGCCGGGGGGCCTGACGCCTCATCGTCCGACGGGGCCCGGGCCGATCCACGAAGGACGGTACCGGGCCTCTTCCGTTCCCCCCTGCGCAGTCGTACACTCCAGTCACGTCTGGGATGGTAACTCGACGTGGGCACCCTCCTCCGGCGCGTGCCGGTACTGATCCACCTGCACCTCGAGCGCCGAGGGTGCGACGGGGTGCATCCGAGTCCTCCCCCGACTCGGGTGCACCTCTTCGCGTTCCCGGTCCTTCCGGACGTGGCCGGCCGTGTCCAGGGCCGAGGGCCATCGCGCGTCTAGGGTGAGCGGATGACCTCCCGCGAGCCCCCGGTCTCCGCCGTCGGCTCCGGACGCCGCGACGGACCGGCCTCGTGGACCATCGCCCTGCTCGGGTCGACGCACCCGGGGCCGACGGTCGTGGTGACCCTCCTCGCAGTCGTGCTGGGCGCCTCCTCGGGGCTGCCCCTCGGTCGGCTCGTGATCCTCGCCCTCGCGGTGCTGCTCGGACAGGCCTCGATCGGCTTCGCCAACGACTGGCTCGACGCCGGACGCGACCGCGCCGTGGGACGCACCGACAAGCCGGTCGCCCAGGGCCGCGTGAGCGTGTCGGCCGTCCGCACCGCCGCGGTGGTCTGCGGAGTCCTGATGCTCGTGCCGTCGTACGCGTTGGGGCCTGCCGCCGGCACGGCGCACCTCGTGCTCGTGGCCTCGGGGTGGGCGTACGACCTCGGGCTCAAGCGCACACCGGTCTCGGTGGTGCCGTTCGTCGTCAGCTTCGGCCTGCTGCCCGTCGTCGCCACCCTCGCCGCGGCCCCGCCCGCGCCGCCCGCCGCCTGGGCCGTGGCCGTCGGAGCCGTCTTCGGCGTCGCCATCCATTTCACCAACGTGCTGCCCGACCTCGACGACGACGCGCGCACCGGCATCGCGGGGCTGCCGCACCGCCTCGGACGCACGGTGTCGGGAATCACCGCGTTCGCAGCCCTGGCCGTCGCGGCCGTCCTGCTGCTCTCGGGCCAGCTGGGCGGCGGCTCGTCGACGCCGGGCCTCGTGGCTGCGGTGATCGGCACCGTCGCGACCCTCGGCATCGCCGTCGTCGGCGTGCGCCTCGTCCTCGCGGGACGCGTCGAGCGGACCCTCTTCCGGCTGATCATGGTCGCGGCCGTGCTGCTCGTGGTGCAGCTGGCCCTCAGCGGCGGCACGATCGTCGCCTGAGGCCCACGCGTCACGGTGGGCCGGGCAGGGGCCGGACGCGTCAGGCCCAGCGCATCGCGTAGACCGACGCGAGGACGTGCCGACTCGGGGCCCGCAGCACGGCCCCGAGCGCCAGGTCGCGGGCCCGCGCCGTGCCCCCGCCGACGGGTCGACCGAGTGCGGTGTTCCACTCGGCCTGGCGGGCGGCCCGGACGGCGGCGCGGGCGCGGCCGGCCTCGAAGCGGGCGAACGTCGTCGGGTCGAGCAGCCGCCCTCCCCTCCGCTTCACCGCCACGGCGATCGCGGTCTCGAGCGCGTGTCCGTCGAGCCAGCCGAGGTTCATGCCCTGGCCACCGATGGGGCTGATCTCGTGGGCGGCGTCGCCGATCAGCACGACCCGGCCGACGACCGTCCGGGTGGCCAGGCGGCGTCGGACGCCGAACGCACTGGTCATGGTCGAGGTCGTCGGGTCGACGGGCGACCCGGTGCGATCGGACACCACCCGCGCGACGTCGTCTGCGGTCACCGGGGCGGTCGGCCCGTGCGCCGACCCGGCGTGGACCACGAATCGTCGCCGCCCCGCGGGCAACGGGAACGACTCGACCACCCCGGTGCGCTCGAGGTGGATCACCGCGTCGGGGCCGTGGCCGGTCGTGTCGGCGAAATCGCCCATGACGTAGCGGTCGGGCAGGTCCCGGGCCCTGGTGTCGACGCCCAGGGCGGCGCGGACGGCGCTGCGCGTGCCGTCGGCCCCGACGACGAACCGGGCGGCGACGACCACCGGGCCCTCGTCGTCGACCCCCTGGACGACCACGTCCTCGTCGCGTTGCTCGAGCCCGACGAACCGCACACCCCGGCGCAGGGCGTCGTCCCGCCGCGCGGCGAGCCCCGTCCGCAGCACGGCCTCGGTGCGGTCCTGCGGCACGGCGGCGACGAACGGCCACCGGGACGACGCCCGGTCGAACGGCACGACGCCCACCGTCCGGATGCCGCTGCGGGCGATCCCCCGCCGGATGCGGACGGCGTCGGCGAGCAGGTCCTCCGCGAGGCCGAGCCGGTCGAACAGGTCGATCGAGGGCGGATGCACGCCGAGGGCGCGAGAGTGCGCCGGGTCGTCGACCCGCGCCTCCCAGACGACGGCGTCGAGGCCGCGATCGGCCAACGCGGCGGCGAGCATCACCCCGACGGGTCCGCCACCGACGATCAGGACGTCATGCGTCCGCACGGCCGGCACCTCCGGGGACGTCGGCGTCGGTCTCGCGGACGAGCAGCAGACGGAAGGGCCACTGCCGGACGACGTGCCAGCCGCTGGGGGCCACGTCGACCAACTCGCCCGGGGTGAAGCTGCGCCGGATCGACAACAGTCCGTCGACGTGGACGAACGACCGCCTCCGCCACGGCCAGGTGGCGGCCCGGTAGGCGAGGTACGCCCCGCGGGCCCGCTCGATGTCGGCGTGCAGCACGAGGCGGGTGGCCAGCCGGGAGCTGTCGTCGAGCACGGCCGCCCGGGCCTCGTCGTCGAGGTGGTGCAGCACGTGGTTCGACACGACCACGTCGAAGGTCTCGCCCGCCGCGACGAGCTCGGTGCTCGACGCCCGCCGGAACTCGACACCGGCCGGCACGGGGCGCGACACCGCGAAGGCGTGGGCCCGGTCGTCGGGGTCGACGGCCACGACCTCGAGAGCGAGGCCGTCGCGGCGTGCCCAGCCGGCCAGGGCACGGGCCAGGTCGCCGCCGCCGGACCCGAGGTCGAGCAGCCGCGTCACCTTCTCGGCGGACAGCACCGGGCGCAGGCGGCGGAGGTACACCCGACGCCACCCCGCGACGAGACCGTTCACGACGGGGAAAGCCCGGTAGGTGGCGTTCAGCAGCCCGAGGTCGCAGCCCGGGTCGTCCATCAGCTCGACGAGGTCGACGCCCCGTCGCGACAGGTCGGGCCACCAGGGAGGCCGCACCGCGATCGACGGAGCCGAGGAGGTGCGGGTCGCGCTCACGAGACCGCGCGTCGCGTCATCAGCGCGGTCTCGACGGTCAGCCCGGGGCCGAACGCCATGGCACCCACGCGCTGCGACGGGGCGGCGGGCCCGCCCATCAGCTCGGCGAGGATGAACAGGACGGTCGCGCTCGACATGTTGCCGTACTCGCGCAGCACGTCGCGCGAGGGCGCCAGGTGGGCGTCCGTCAACCCGAGCTGCTGCTGCACCCGGTCGAGGATGCTGCGCCCGCCCGGATGGACGGCCCAGAGGTCGACGTCGCCGACGCCGACGCCGCCGGCCGCGAAGAGCGGTGCCAGGGCCGAGTCGATGTGCAGCTCGATGATCTGCGGCACGTAGCTGCTCAGCACCATGTCGAAGCCCAGGTCGCCGATCGTCCACGCCATGTCGGTCTCGCCGACCGGGGTGAGCACCGTCTCGAGCACGTCGAGGTCGAGCACGACGGAACCCGACGGAGCCGGGAGGGCGGTCACGACCGCCGCGGCCGCGCCGTCGGCGAACACGGACGAGGCGACGATCGAGTCGGGGTCGTCGGAGCTGCGCAGGTGCAGCGTGCAGAGTTCGGCGCAGACGACGAGCACGACCGCCTCCGGGTCGGCGAGGCAGAAGTCCCGTGCCGCGGCGAGGGCCGGGAAGGCGCCGTAGCAGCCCATGAAGCCGAGGTGGTGGCGACGGGTCGACGGTGACAGCCCGAGGCCCCGCACGAGCAGGTAGTCGGGGCCGGGCGCGAAGAAGCCGGTGCACGAGACGCTGATCACGTGCGTGACGTCGTCGGGACCGAGGTCGGGCGCCCCCGCGAGGGCGGCCCGAGCGGCGTCGAGGAAGAGCTCGGGCGACCGGTCCACGTAGACCTGGTTGCGCGCACCTGTGCCGGGTCGCAGGATCTCGTTCGACGCGGCGTCGTAGAACGTCGGCTCGCCCTCGCGTGGTCGACGGTCGAGCTCGTCGACGACGGTGTGCCGGGTCTCGATGGCCGAGGCGCCGAACGCGGCGCCGACGATGCGCTGCCCGAGGCGGCCGAGGCCGGGCTGGGTGGCGAAGATCTCGCGGACGTCGTCTTGTCGGATGATGGTCGGGGGCACCGCGGTGCCGATGCTGCGGATGCTCACGGCCATGCCTCATCGTAGGCCCGGCGCCTGGGCACGACGAACCGGCCTCGCCCCGGCGGGCCGGGGCCGATCGGCGGGCACCGACGACGAAGGCCCGAACTCGTGAGAGATCCGGGCCTGCGGTAGCGAGGGCGGGACTTGAACCCGCGACACCACGATTATGAGCCGTGTGCTCTAACCAACTGAGCTACCCCGCCGCAGGCTGCGGGCCCTGCCGGCATCACACCGGGACGGGACCGAGACAGCCAGAGCCCCGAGTCAGGATTGAACTGACGACCCCTTCCTTACCATGGAAGTGCTCTACCACTGAGCTATCGGGGCGTGACCAGCAGGCGAGCGACCCAGGTCGCTGCCGATTGGCACCAGACAAGGGTAGCAGAGCGAACGGGGTGCTGACGCCACGTGCCGACCCGGCCCGGCGAGGCACGTCCGGGGCAGGATCGACGGGTGCACAGCCTCGAACTCCTGCTCGACCCGGCCTCCGACGAGGCCGTCCGTGACGAATGGCGCGTGCTGTCCGCGGCGGGGCTTCCGTCGCAGGGCGACCACGCCGGGACGTCGAACGCGCCGCACGTCACGCTGGTGGCACGACCCGGCCTCGACCCGGCGGCCGACCCGCGCCTCCTGCCCCTGTCGGCGGCGCTGCCGCTGCCGGCCGAACTCGGCGGGCTGCTGCTCTTCGGCGCGCCTCCGCGCGGGCTCGTGCTGGTGCGGCCGGTGGTCGTGACCGGCGAGCTGCTGGATCTCCACGCCCGGGTGCACGAGAGCCTGGGAGGCGCGGGGGACGTCCCGCACACCGTCCCCGGTCGATGGACGCCCCACGTCACGCTCGCGTCGCGCCTGACTCCCGAGCAGGTGGCCCGGGCAGTCGACGCCCTCGCCGACGCCGACATCCCGTCGACCCGGCCGGTCGTGCTGTCGCAGCTGCGACGCTGGGACCCGAGCACGGGCGCGATCATCGCCCTGGGCCCCGTCACCGCGGACGAGGGGGACGGTGCCGGACGTCGACCTCGGAGATCAGGCGAACGGACGCGAGACGGCCTCGAGTGACGCCAGATCGCCCTCGGTCAGCTCGACCCGGGCGGCGTCGAGCAGGCCCTCGAGCTGCCGAGGGGTGCGGGCGCTGCCGAGGGCGCCGATGACGTTGTCGCGTGACGCCAGCCAGGCCACGGCGACGGCGCCGGGTTGGACGTCGAGCCGCTCGGCGATCTCGACGACGACCTCGAGGGTGCCCTGGTTCTGCGGGGTGATGTAGCTGAGGGCCCGGCTGCCCCGGGGGGAGTCCCCGCGACCGGCCTCGTGCCGGTACTTGCCCGTCAGGAACCCGCTCGCCAGGGACGAGTGCGGCAGCACGGCGAGGTCGTAGTGGTCGACGATCGCCGCGACGTCGCTCTCGTACTCGGCGCGACGCACCAGGTTGTACGCGACCTGGACCAACCGGAACGGGTGCAGTCCGTCGCGGTCGGCGATCGCGAGGGCCTGACGGAGGCGCGCACCGGTGTAGTTGGACGCCCCGGCGCAGAGGATCTTGCCCTCGTCGACGAGCTCGCTGAGCGCGCCCACGGTCTCGTCGAGGGGCGTCTCGTCGTCGTCGAAGTGCGTGAAGTAGAAGTCGACGTGGTCGGTGCGCAGACGGCGCAGCGACGCCTCGACGGCCGTGCGGATGCTGGCGCGTGACAGGCCGGGGGCGTCGGGGTGCTGCCCGCACTTGGTGCTCAGCACGACCCGGTCGCGGTTGCCCGGTCGGGCGAGCCAACGACCGATGATCGCCTCGGACTCGCCCCCGGAGTTGCCCGGCAGCCACGCCGAGTAGACGTCGGCCGTGTCGACGACGCGACCGCCGTCGTCGGCGAAGAGGTCGAGCACCTCGAGGGCGGTGGGGGCGCCGACCGTCCAGCCGAAGACGTTGGTCCCCAGCGCGAGCGGGAACGGCCGGGTGCCGGCGGGCAGGTCGGCCGTCACGAGGTCGGTCGCAGGGTTCAGGATCGTGCCAATCGTGTCGCGGGTGCTCGTGCCCCGGAGCTCGCGCGCCGGGTGCTCTGACCACGACCGTAGCCGATGCCGCGTCGGGGGCCTGCCGTATCGTGGCCGCATGTCCACACGAGAACCGGCCGAGACCGACACGCTGACCCCGACCGCCCCGCTCGAGGGCACCGCGACGACCACCGGCCAGGGCGGAGAATGGTGGCGAACCGCCGTCATCTACCAGGTCTATCCGCGGTCGTTCGCCGACGGCGACGGCGACGGCGTCGGAGACCTCCCCGGCATCACGTCGCGCCTCGACGCCCTCGGCGAGCTCGGCGTCGACGCCGTCTGGCTGTCGCCGTTCTACACCTCGCCCCAGCGCGACGCGGGCTACGACGTGGCCGACTACCGCGACGTCGACCCGCTGTTCGGCACCCTGGACGACTTCGACGCCCTCCGCGCCCGGGCCACCGAGCTGGGCCTGCGCGTCATCGTCGACGTCGTGCCGAACCACACCTCGAGCGACCACGCGTGGTTCCGCGAGGCCCTCGCCTCGGCACCGGGTTCGGCCGCCCGCGGCCGCTACCTGTTCCGCGACGGCCGCGGCCCCGACGGCGACCTGCCGCCGAACAACTGGCAGTCGATCTTCGGCGGCCCGGCCTGGTCCCGGGTGACCGAGGCCGACGGCCGACCGGGTCAGTGGTACCTGCACCTGTTCGACTCGTCGCAACCCGACCTGGACTGGACGAACCGCCGCGTGCGCGACGAGTTCGTCGACGTGCTGCGCTTCTGGCTCGACCGCGGCGTCGACGGGTTCCGGGTCGACGTCGCACACGGCATGGTCAAGGCCGAGGGCCTGCCCGACTACACGCCTCCCGCCGACTCCGGCAGCATGGGCGGCGGTCAGGGCGACTCCGCTCCCCCGCCGTACTGGGGCCAGGAGGGCGTGCACGAGATCTACCGCGAGTGGCACACTGTCCTCGCCGAGTACCCGGGCGACCGGGTGCTCGTCGCCGAGGCCTGGGTCGAACCGCTCTCGCGTCTCGCCGACTGGGTGCGCCCCGACGAGATGCACCAGGCCTTCAACTTCGCCTACCTCGAGACCGGATGGTCGGCCCCGGCCGTCCGTGAGGTCGTCGACGCGTCGATCCAGACCTTCTCGAGTGTCGGGGCCCCGAGCACCTGGGTGCTGAGCAACCACGACGTCGTCCGGCACGCCAGCCGGCTCGCCCTCACCGCCGAGAACCCGCAGGGGTACGGCATCGGTCCGAAGAGCGAAGGGCTCCCCGTCCCCGAGCTCGGGCTGGCCAGGGCCCGAGCCGCGTCGGCACTCATGCTGGCCCTCCCCGGCAGCGCCTACGTCTACCAGGGTGAAGAACTCGGCCTGCCCGAGGCGATCGACCTGCCCGACGACTCCCGACAAGACCCCACGTGGTTCCGCACGGACGGGGAGCGCTACGGCCGGGACGGCTGCCGCGTGCCGCTGCCCTGGTCCGCGACCGAGCCGGCCTTCGGGTTCAACGCGACCGGCGCCTCCTGGTTGCCCCAGCCCGCCGACTGGTCGACGTACGCCCGCGACGAGCAGCGGGGCGTGGCCGGCTCGACGCTCGAGCTCTACACGCGGGCGCTGCGCCTCCGTGCCGACCACGAGCTCGGTGCGGGCACGCTGACCTGGCTCGACGGCTTCGGACCCGACGTGGTCGCGTTCCGCAGCCAAGGCGTCACCGTCGTGAGCAACATGGGCGACGTCCCCGTCGAGTTGCCCGTGGCCGAGGTCCTTCTGGCCACCATGGTCGTCGACGGGCCGGCCCTGCCGGCCAACGCGACGGTCTGGCTCGCGACCACGTCGTAGGCACGGCGACAGCGGAAGAGCCCCACCTGGTAACAGGTGGGGCTCTTCTCGTGCTCACCGCGGTCGCGGAAGCGCGGGGGTCAGTTCGTGTTGGCCTGGAGCCAGGGATACGGGTCGACGGGCACGCCACCGATCACGATCTCGAAGTGCAGGTGGGCCCCGGTGCTGTTGCCCGTGCTGCCGACCTTTCCGATGATGGTGCCGACCGTGACGGTCTCGCCCTCGCGGACCTCGACCGAACCGGTCTGCATGTGCGCGTAGACGCTGGTGACCTTCTGGCCGTTGACGACGTGGTCGATCCACACGTTGTTGCCCAGGGCACCAGAGGGACCGTCGACCTTGCTGACGACGCCGTCGGCGATCGACTGGATCGGCGAACCGGCACCGGGGACGAAGTCGAGACCCTGGTGGAACGTGGAGCAGAAGCCGCAGTTGGCGACCTGACGGGCACCGAAGCCGCTGCTGATGGGCACACCCGTCTGGAACGGCCACTGCACCGTGCCGTTGACGTCGTTGGAGAACGTGCTGGCACTCGTCGAGGCGTATTCGGTGACCGCCTTCATCTCGGTGACCGAGTAGCCGTCACGCGAGATGCCGGCCGTACCGTCTGCCGAGGGCGCGGCCGCCGTGTAGCTCTGCGAGTCGGCGGCCTTCTTGGCGGCCGTCTGCGTGGGGGTGTCGACGAAGAAGGCGTTGGCGGGCACCGAGGTGGCCACGAGCATCGACCCGGCGAAGAGCATGGCTCCGACGACGGTGACACGCTTGGTGTTGCGACGGAAGGTGGCCCCGGCGGTGCGGGGGGCGCGGACGGGTGCCTCGCGGCGAGCGGCGGGGCGCTGGGTGCGGGCCGCCTTGGTGCGTCCGGCGGCAGAGGCATGCGTGCCGGACTCGGCGGCGAGCCGCGCGGCACGCCTCGGAGAGACGGGCTCGGTCGCCGCTGTCGGAGCCTTCGGAGTGGGGGCCTCGGCCACGAGCGCGTGCTCGACGACGGCGGCCGGAGGAGTCGGCGCGGCAGGGGCCTTCGCCTCTGCGGGGCTCGTCGTCACGGCGACCTGGGCGGCGCGGCGCTCGGCCTCGCGGGCTTCACGACGGGTGAGGTAGACGGGGGCGTCGGCCACGACGGGGACGGTCGGAGCGACGCTCAGCGAACCGGTGCCCGTGAGGTCGTCGGTGGCGCGACGCGACGGGGTTCCGTCGCCGTCGGGCTCGGCGATCTGCTGGTACTTCGTCACGTGTGATGGGTCCTCGGGGTGATCGGGATCGGACGGTGGGTGCACCGTCGTCTTCACGGCCGCCACTGGTGATCGTGGCACGGTCTCGATGCGGACCTTCGGAGGAGGCCGCCGAGGAATGCATCACGCGATGATCACGGATCAGTAACGACCTCACCAGGGTAGCCGGTCGGTGAACGAATGGCTACCCGCGTTCGGGTGTCAATGTGGATATGTACAGTTGAAACACAGTATGACAACGTGCGACGACTTGTGCGCGACGAGGGTGTTCCCTGTCAGATGCCGGCCTCGACGACGAGGGTGGCGAGGCCGCGGGCGATGCTGGGGGCCGCCACGAAGGTCAGCGATTCGCTGGGGGCCTCACCGACCTCTCCGCGGACGACGGCGCCTGCCTCAGCGGCCACGAGCGCACCCGCCGCGTGGTCCCACGGCTTGAGCCCTCGCTCGACGTAGGCGTCGACCCGCCCCGCCGCGACGGCGCAGAGGTCGAGCGAGGCCGCCCCCAAGCGCCTCAGGTCACGGACGCGCCCGACCACCCGGACCAGCGCCTCCGCGTGCTCGACACGGCGGGCGGCGTCGTACGAGAACCCGGTCGCCAGCAGGGACAGCTCGAGGGAGGCCGGAGCGTTCACCCCGAGACGACGCCCGTCCAGCCACGCACCGCCGCCGACCGACGCCGTGAAGGTCTCGCCCGACGTCGGGTTGGCGACGACCGCCGCGAGGGCACGCCAGGTGAGCGGATCGGGGCCGCCCTCGACGACGGCGATGCTCACGGCCCACTGCGGGATGCCGTAGAGGAAGTTGACGGTGCCGTCGATGGGGTCGACGACCCAGGTGAGACCCGTGGTCGAGTCGTCGGCCTCGCCCTCTTCACCGAAGAAGCCGTCGCCGGGACGCAGCTCGGCCAGACGACCCCGGACGTACGCCTCGACCTCACGGTCGGTGTGCGTCACGACGTCGACGGCACTGCTCTTGGTCTCGGCGACCTCGACCCCCTCGGATCGGCGGCGGGCCGCCAGCTCGGCGGCCTCACGCGCGACGACGACGGCGATCTCGAGCAACTCGGCGGGGGTCGGGGTGACGGACACGGGTCCTCCTGGGGGTGAGGCGCCCGGTAACGCAAGAACGGACTCGACGAGCGAGTCCGTTCTTGAGGGGCAACCGTGGCAAGTGAGGGATTCGAACCCCCGAAGGCTACGCCGGCTGATTTACAGTCAGATCCCTTTGGCCGCTTGGGTAACTTGCCATGCACGCCCAGCCCGTGTGATCACCGACCGGAGGCGCCCGACAAATATACAGCCTCCCGAGCCCCCTCACGACCACTCGGCCTCGCCCCTCCCCTGCCCGCCCTCCCCTCGCCGCTGTGCACATCGCGACAACCGGCCACCGACACGCCGCCGTTCCGCGATTCGACAGGCGGTCTCGTGGACCAGTGGTCGGATTCGGCACGCTGTGGGCGGGTCCAGCAGTCGGGTTCGGCCCCCGATCGGTCGACGAGGAGGTGCGCGGCGGTTCGTCTCGCCCACAGCGGGTCGGAGGTCTTCGCCCTCCCCAGGCCGCAGTGGTCGAGACTTCTGCCCTCCCGGCGGCCAGAAGGCTCTGCAGATGACCGCCATCGTCCCCGCCACCGTGAGACGGCTCGGCTCCGTCGCCCACCGTCGTCAACTGTTTGCCGCCGGCCTGTCCCGGCGCCAGGTGGAGTCGTCGTGGGCCGCCGGTGAGATCGTCCGCATCCGGCACGGACTCTACGGACTCGTCGATCTGCCGACCGACGTCGTCCGGGCGGCGCGGGTAGGAGGCGCGCTGTCGGGAGCCTCGTCGCTCGCGCATCGAGGCGCTTGGGTTCCCCCGAGTCCACGCCTGGTCGTCTCCGTTCCGCACAACGCCCGCGATCTCCGGGACCCGGACGACGCCGGGGAACGGCTCGACCCGGAGCGATCCGACGTGCTCGTCCTTCGTGACCTGTCGCGGTTCGATCGCCGCACGGAACGACTGATGGCGTCCCCGAGCAGGGCGGCGGCCCAGGCGTTCCTCCACGAACCAGCTGAGCACGCGGCAGCCATCGTCGACTCCGCCCTCCGGCTGGCCCCGATGCAGCGGCCCGACCTCGACGAGGTCTCACGCCTCTTGGCGACACGACGCTCAGCTCAGGGACTCGTGACCATGATCGACCCGAGGGCCGAGTCCGGGACCGAGTCCATGGCGCGCCTCCTTCTCGCACGTGACGGCATCCACGCCGAGCCTCAGGTGTGGGTCGACGATCACACCCGCGTCGATCTGCTGATCGACGGCTGGTTCGTGCTCGAATGCGTGAGCAAGGAACACCATTCCTCGCCTGCTCATTACAACCGAGACCGTGAACGGATCGTCCACATCACCGGCCTCGGCTTCGTCGTCCTCGAGGTCACGTACCCGCAGGTGCTGTTCGACTGGCATGCGGTTCGCCAGGCCGTCCGGATGACCCTGGGGCGTTAGCCCGGTCGACCTCTCTCGTCTCGGCCGAGGCAGTCCGAACCCGGCCCCGCCCGCCCACCGGGGCGGGCCGAACCCGACCTCACCCAGTTGGCGCACCGAGCCAAACCCGACATTTCTCGGCCTCGCACCCCGCCGAACCAAGATCTGCCGGCGTGTCGACGCGCAACTGTCGCGATTTGCACACGGAGCAGAGGGGCGGGGGCGGGGGCGCGCGGCTACTGGACGGCGGAGGTGAGGCGGGCGACGTTGTCGAGGACCTTCGAGCGGAAGGGGCGCACGAGCCAGTCGTCGAGGAACAGTTCGCGGCTCGAGTCGCGGTACGTCTGCTCGACCTCGCGCAGCCGGTCGACGAACTCGCGTCCGCGCACCATGACCGAGATCTCGAGGTTGAGGCTGAAGGACCGCATGTCCATGTTGCTCGAGCCGATGACGGCGACCTCGTCGTCGATCGAGAAGTGCTTGGCGTGCAACACCGTCGGCGAGCGATAGAGGAAGATGCGGACCCCCGACCGCAGCAGGGCCTCGTAGTAGGAGCGTTGCGCGTGGTAGACCACAGGCTGGTCGCCGATCTCGCTGACGAAGAGCTGCACCTCGAGCCCCCGCTGGGCCGCCGTCGTGACGGCGTAGAGCATCGACTCGTCGGGCACGAAGTAGGGGCTGGTGATGATGATGCGCTCCTGCGCGCTGTAGAGCAGCGAGTTGAAGAGCCGCAGGTTGTTCTCGCCGTCGAAACCCGGCCCGCTCGGCACCACCTGGCAGTCGATGGTCTCGAGCCGGTCGGCCGTGTGCACGGGGTCGGTCTCGCGGAGCAGCAACTCGTCGGTCTCGCTGTACCAGTCGGTGACGAACAAGGCGTTGATGCCGGCGACGATGGGGCCCTCGAAGCGGACCATGAAGTCTTTCCACTCGAGGCCGCGTCGCTTGTTCTTGCGCTTCTGGTAGCTCTTGTCGACCATGTTCTGCGAGCCCGTGAAGGCCACGCGACCGTCGATCACGAGCAGCTTGCGGTGGTTGCGCAGATCGGGCCGTTGGTACTTGCCCCGCAACGGCAGCACGGGCAGCATGAGCTGCCACTGCACGCCCATCGCGTCCAGCCGTCTTCGCGCCTTGCGGTAGCCCGGGTACCCGCGACTGGCGATGTGGTCCATCAGCACGCGGACCGTGACGCCCCGTCGACGGGCGTTCTCGAGTGCGAGGAAGAACGGCTCGGTCGTGCGGTCGAGGCTCGTGATGTAGAACTCGGCGTGGACGTAGCGGTGCGCCCCGTCGACGGCCTCGACCATGGCCGCCATGGACTCGTCGTAGTCGGTGTGCATCTCACCGGTGTTGCCGCCGACCAGGGGCATGGCCCCGAGCGTGCGGTTGAGTTCGACCACGGAGTCGAGCCAGGCCGGCCACGGGTGGTCGCGCTTGACGCGCTCCATGCCCTCGGTCGTCTCGATGATGTACTTGTTGATCTCGCTCTGCTTCTCACGACGCCGCGCGGGCAACTTCGTGCTGCCGATCAACAGGAACAGGACGAACCCGACGTACGGGATCAGGAAAATCGCGAGCAACCACGCGGTGGCCGTCTGCGGCCGCCGGTTGATCGGCACGTAGACGATCGCGAAGACCCTGATCGCGATGTCGAGCACGATGCCCAGCACGGCGATCGTCGGCGCCACCCAGGCGGGTTCGACCATGGACGGGACCTCGGAGCCGTGTGCCGCGGGTGACTAGCGGAAGTTGACGAACTGCAGGTCGACGTCGAGGTCGGCCTTCTTCAACAGCGCCATGGTGGCCTGGAGGTCGTCTCGACTCTTGGACTGCACGCGCAGCTCGTCGCCCTGGATCTGGCTCTTCACGCTCTTGGGGGCCTCGTCGCGGATGATCTTGCCGATCTTCTTCGCGGCGTCCTGCTCGATGCCCTGCTTGAGGGACGCCTCGATGCGGTACTCCTTGCCGCTGGCGAAGGGCTCGCCGACGTCGAGGTGCTTGAGGCTGATGCTGCGCTTGATGAACTTCGACTCGAGCACGTCGAGCACGGCCTTGACGCGTTCTTCGGTGCCGGCCTTCAGCAGCAGCTTCTCGCCGCTCCAGTCGACCGAGGCGCCGACGCCCTTGAAGTCGTACCGCTGCTCGATCTCTTTCTGGGCCTGGTGGAGGGCGTTGTCGGCCTCCATCTTGTCGACCTTGCTGACCACGTCGAAGGAACTGTCTGCCATGGGGACCACCTTACCGACGACCACCGAGGTCGGTGACGACCGCGCGCCTCCTCGGGTCCCCCGTCGAGGGGAGCCGAGGAGGCGCGGTGCGGGCGACCGGGGAGGTCAGGCCGGCGTCGACTCCGCTTCGACGGCGCGCGAGACGCGCACCATCTCGTCGCGCTCCACGACCTTGACTCGGGCTCGCTCGTGCTCGTGGGCCCCGCCGAGGGCGATCTCGTGCTCGTCGAGCCGGTGCCAGCCCTCGAGGTCGGTGTACTCGACGCCGCGCTGCTCGAGCAGGGCCGGGATGGCCTCGTCGGACGGGTCGACCGGCTGCCACCAGCTGGCCTGGTCGTTGATGAGGTGCTTGACGGTCTCCATCGCGTCGGACTTCGTGTGCCCGATGAGACCGACGGGGCCGCGCTTGATCCACCCGGTGGCGTAGACGCCGGGGACGATCTGGTTGTCGTCGCCCATCACCTGACCCTCGTGGTTCGGGATCACTCCGCGACGCTCGTCGAACGGGATGCCGTCGAGGGGCGAGCCGAAGTAGCCGACCGCGCGGTAGATGGCCTGGATCGGCACGTCGCGGAGCTCGCCGGTGCCCTCGACGCCGCCCTGACCGTCGGGCCGGGTGCGCTCGTACCGGAAGGCCGCGACACGTCCGTCGGCGTCGCCGACGACCTCGACGGGCTTGGCGTAGAAGTGCAGGTGCAGGCGACGCGACGCCGTGCCGACCTCGCGCTGCCGCCACTGGTTCAGCACCTTGTCGATGACGAAGACCTGTTTGTTGGTCGCGATGGCCGTCTTCGACGCCTCGTCGTGGTCGAAGTCCTCGTCGTAGACGATCATGTCGACGTCGCGCACCTCGCCGAGCTCGCGCAGCTCGAGCGGCGTGAACTTGACCTGTGCGGGACCTCGGCGACCGAAGACGTGCACGTCGGTGATCGACGACTGCTTGAGGCCCGCGTAGACGTTGTCGGGGATCTCGGTGGGCAGCAGGTCGTCGGCGTGCTTCGCCAGGATGCGCGACACGTCGAGGGCGACGTTGCCGACGCCGACGACGGCGACCGACGTCGCGTCGAGCGGCCAGGTGCGGGGGAAGTCGGGGTGGCCGTCGAACCAGCTGACGAAGTCGGCGGCGCCGTAGCTGCCCTCGAGATCGATGCCGGGGATGTCGAGGTCGGCGTCCTTGATGGCACCGGTCGAGAAGATGACGGCGTTGTAGTGCTTGCGCAGGTCGTCGAGCCCGATGTCGACGCCGTAGCGGACGTTGCCGAAGACCCGGATGTCACCGCTGTCGAGCACGTCGCGCAGGGCGTTGACGATGCCCTTGATGCGGGGGTGGTCGGGGGCCACGCCGTAGCGCACGAGACCGTAGGGGGCCGGCAGCTGCTCGAAGAGGTCGATCGAGACGTCGAAGGCCTTCTCGGCCTTCGCGAGGATGTCGGCGGCGTAGATGCCGGCCGGTCCGGCGCCGACGATGGCCAGTCGCAAGGTGGTCACGGGTTCTCCCTAGATCTGGGGTGGCTCGGCGAGGCCGGCCGGTTGGACGATGGTGCTCGAGGACGAGGAGGCGCGGTGCCGGTCAGGCGGAGCGCTCGACCACGCGATCGGCGAAGCGGGTGAGCGCCTTCTTGACGGGCCCGTCGGGCAGCGCCGCCAGGGCGTCGAGGGCCTCTCGGGCCCAGCGGTGGGCCTCGACCCGGGTGCGTTCGGTGACCTCGTGCTCGCGGACCCGTCGGACCAGGTCGGCGAACTCGTCGTCGAGGTGGGCCGTCGCGTCGGCGAGCGGTGCCGACGAGCCGCCCTCGGCGGTCGGCTCGACGCCCGACCGGTGCGCCGCCGCACGCGTGGCGTCGACGATGCGGTCGATCTCGGACAACAGGGACGACGCCTCGAGATCGGTCTGCGCCAGCTGACGCAGGTACAGCACCGGGAGCGTGACGACGCCCGCCCGCAGGTCGGTGCCGGCCTTCTTGCCGGTCTCGGCGGGCTGGTCGGACAGGTCGATGACGTCGTCGATCAGTTGGAAGGCGATGCCGATCTTCTCGCCGAACTCGGCGACGGGTGCGAGGTATTCGCGCGGTGCCCCGCTGAACATGACGCCGGCACGCGCGGCGGTCGAGATGAGCGACCCCGTCTTGTCGGCGAGCACGTCGATGTAGTGGGCGATCGGGTCGTCGCCCTCGCGAGGGCCGACCGTCTCGTGCAGCTGCCCGAGGCACAGGCGCTCGAAGGTCTCGGCCTGCAGCAGGATGGCCTCTTGGCCGAGGCCCGACACGATCGTGCTGGCTCGAGCGAACAGCAGGTCGCCGGCAAGGATCGCGACGTTGTTGCCCCACACGGTCTGGGCGCTGGGGACGCCGCGACGCATCTGCGCCTCGTCCATGACGTCGTCGTGGTAGAGCGAGGCGAGGTGGGTGATCTCGGTGGCCTGCGCCGAGGCGACGATGCCCGGCGTCGCGCCGTCGCCCAGCTGGGCGATGAGCAGTGTGAGGGTCGGTCGGACGCGCTTGCCGCCGGCGGCGAGCAGGTATCGCGTCGTGGCGTCGGCGATGTCGTCGGCGAAGGCGATCTCGCGCAGCAACCCCTCTTCGACGAGTTCGAGCCCGTCGTCGACCGCGGCCACGAAGCGACGCTCGGTCGGCGTGGCGAACAGCTTCTCGCCGAGACCGAGCGATCGACCCAGCGAGTTGCGCTGCGCCGGAGGAGCGCCGGCGTTCACGACGTGGCCCGCTTCGACCGCGAGGAGGCGCGCGCGGCACCCGACGCCGGCTTGCGACCGCGGTGCAGGGCGACGATGCCGAAGCTGAGGTCGCGGTGGGCTACGCGGGTGAACCCGGCACCGCGGATCCACTGGCTGAGGACCTGCTGCTCGGGCCACTGCTCGATGGACTCGGCGAGGTACGAGTAGGCCGGACCGTTGCTGCTCGTGAGCTTGGCGACGAGGGGCATGCCGTACCGGAGGTAGGCACGGTACGCGGCACGCAGCAGACCGAACGGCGGGGTGGAGAACTCGCAGACGACGAGGCGGCCGCCGGGCTTGAGCACGCGGTTCATCTCGGCGAGTGCGACCTTGGGCCGGTTGACGTTGCGCAGCCCGAACGAGATGGTGACGGCGTCGAAGGTGTCGTCGTCGAAGGGCAGCGACTCGGCGTTGCCCTCGACGAACTCGAGCTCGGGGTGGCGTTCGCGGCCGACCTCGACCATGCCCTCGGAGAAGTCGAGGGCGACGACCTCGGCACCCCGCTGCGCGATGGCCGCCGAACTGGTGCCCGTGCCCGCCGCGATGTCGAGGACCTTGTCGGCCGGACCGGCGCCGATCGCCTTGACGGTGGCGATGCGCCACAGGACGGCGTTGCCCGCCGAGAGCACGTCGTTCGTGCGGTCGTAATGGCGCGCGACGCCGTCGAACATCGAGGCGACCTCGTCGGGTTGCTTGTTCATGTCGGCCTTGGTCACGATGGTGGATCCTACCGTCAAGCACTGGGGGTGTCCCGAGTAGGGTCGACGAGTGAAGTCCCCCGCGTCCCGCGTTCCGTCACTCGCCGTCCGCACCACGCGCATCGACCACGTCAGCCCGTTGCTCGACGTCGTCGACCGGGCGCGTCCGCTGGTCTTCGTCCGCGGCGGGGCGGGCATGGCGGGCGTCGGCGAGGCCCTCCGCCTCGAGTTCTCCGGGCCCGGTCGCATGACCGAGGCCGCCGAGGCGTGGCGTGCCGTCGCGGCCGCCGCCACGGTGCACGACGAGGTCGGCGTTCCCGGCACCGGGTTGGTCGCGTTCGGCTCGTTCGCGTTCGACGACGAGTCCGCCGAGACGAGCGTCCTGATCGTCCCGAGCATCGTCATCGGACGGCGCGACGGGGTCGCGTGGATCACGCGGGTGGACGGGGCCGAGCTGCCCGCGGGGAAGCCGGTCGGCGCCTCCGTCCGTCTCTCGCTGGTCGACGGCACACTCGGTGCCGACGGTTACGCCGAGGCCGTGGGCCGGGCCGTCGACGCCATCGGCGACGGCCGCGTCAGCAAGGTCGTGCTCGCCCGCGACCTCGTGGGCACGTTGCCACCCGAGGCCGACCTGCGCCTCGTCGCCGCCACCCTGCTCACCGCCTACCCCGACTGCTACGCGTTCGCCGTCGACGGACTGATCGGGGCCAGCCCCGAGACGCTCGTCAAGTCCGAGCGCGGCGAGGTCTCGGCCCGGGTGCTCGCCGGCAGTGCGGCCCGTGGCGTCGACGCGGCGAGCGACGAGCAGGCCGCCCTGGCCCTGGCGACGTCCCCGAAAGACCTGGACGAGCACGCCTTCGCCCTGCGCAGCCTGCTGCTCTCGCTCGGGCCGCACGCCCGCGACGTCGTGACCGGCGAGCAGCCCTTCACCCTGCGCCTCCCGAATCTCTGGCACCTCGCGAGCGACGTGCGCGGCCGCCTCACCGACGGCTCGAGCTCGCTCGACCTGATCGCCTCGCTGCACCCGACGGCGGCCGTCGCCGGCACCCCGACGCAGGAGGCGCTGGCCCTGATCCGAGAGCTCGAACCGTTCGACCGTGGTCGCTACGCCGGCCCGGTCGGCTGGGTCGGTGCCGACGGCGACGGCGAGTGGGCCATCGCCCTGCGCTGCGCCCAGGTCGATCGGGACGGATCGGTGCGGGCGTTTGCGGGGGCCGGCGTCGTGGCCGAGTCCGTGCCCGAGCGCGAGGTCGCCGAGACGGCCATGAAGTTCCGCCCCGTGGTCGACGCCTTCAGCCGATGACCGGGTCCGTTCCCGCGCCCGGGTCCGCACCCAAGCCGGTGACGACGTGGTCGCGTCCGGTCGCCCTCGTCGTGGCGGCCGCGTTTTTCATGGAGAACCTCGACGCCACCATCCTGTCGACGGCCACCGCGACGATCGCGAGCGACTTCGCGGTCCAGCCCGCCCAACTCGGGCTCGCCGTGACCGGCTACCTCGTCGCCGTGGCGGCGTTCATCCCGCTGGGAGCCTGGCTCGCCGAACGCTGGGGCGCCCGTCGGGTGTTCCTCGCGGCGGTCGTGTTGTTCGTCCTCGCCTCGGTGGCCTGCGCCGCGAGCACCGACCTGGTCGCCCTCACGGCGTCCCGGGTCGTGCAGGGTCTCGCGGGCAGCATGATGGTGCCCATCGGCCGGCTGATCGTCCTGCGCAGCACCGAGAAGTCCGAGCTGATCCGGGCCATCGCCTATCTCACCTGGCCCGCACTCGTCGCGCCGGTCGTCGCGCCGCTGATCGGCGGACTGCTCACCGAGCACCTCGGCTGGCAATGGGTGTTCCTGGTCAACGTCCCGGTCGGCCTCGCCCTGCTCGTGGTCGCCTGGCGGGTCGTCCCCTCCCCCGAGGTCGGTGACCGCCGACCGCTCGACCTGGTGGGTCTGGCCCTCGTGGCCGGCTCGATCGTGGCACTGGTCCTGGCCTTCGAGCTGCTCGGCGAACCCACGACGCTCGTGCCCGGCGTGCTGCTGGTCGTCGCCGCGGTCGTGCTCGGTCTCGTCGCCGTGCGGTGGTTCCGCCGGGCGGCGCACCCGTTGCTCGACCTCGCGGCCTTCCGGATCGGGTCGTTCCGCGTGACCAACCTCAGCGGATCGCTCTACCGGGCCGTCGTGAACGGCATCCCCTTCGTCGTGCCGCTGCTGCTGCAGGACGGCTTCGGCTGGTCGCCCGTCGAAGCGGGTCTCATGCTCATGTGGGTCTTCGTCGGCAACCTGGCCGTGAAACCGTTCACGACGCCCCTGTTGCAGAGGTTCCGCGTCGTCCCGATCATCGTCGTCGCCACGGTGGCCCTCGCGGCGACCTTCGTCGCGGCCGCGCTCGTCGGTCCCGACACCTCGCCGGTGGTCGTGGCCGGGGTGCTGCTGCTCAGCGGCGTCTTCCGTTCCGTCGGCTTCACGGCCTACAACACCCTGCAGTTCGCCGACGTCCCGGCCGAGATGATCGGCCCGGCGAACGCCATCGCGTCCATCACGAGCCAGCTCGCCGTGGGGCTCGGCGTCGCCGCGACGGTGCTGGCCGTCCGCGTGGCCGACCTCGTGGCCTCGACCGACGGCCCGGCACCCGCGGCATTCGGGTACCAGGCCGCGTTGATCGTCCTGGCCGTGCTGGCCCTGCTCAGCCTGATCGAGGGTCTCCGGCTGCCCAAGGGGACCGGCGACGCGTTGCGGACCCGCGCCTCCTAGGCTCGTCCGGTCGGTACACGCGGCCGGATCACGGAGTCCTCGTGCCACCGGACGACGGACGGGGTCCACCGTCGGGTCGTCACCCACATCGGGCCGTGAGGCCTTCGACGCCGGCGCCCAGGGAGGTGGTGCCGCCCGCCAGCACGACGTCGAACGCCGCGCCGTCGAGCACGGCGCGGCGGACGCTCTCGGGGACGCAGGACTGCTCGCTGAGGTACAGCGGAGCCCCGGCGCGGGCCGCCGCCGCACCGGCCACCAGGGCGTCCGCGAAGCCCCGTCCGCTGGCCACGAACGCCGTCTCGCCCGGGCCGAAGTCCGCGTTGACGGCGACCGCGGTCGCGAAGCGGTCCGGGCCTGCGTAGCGTTCGTTCCAGGACAGGGACAGGAGTGAGTACGAGAACCCTTGGCTGACGGCGGCGTACCCGCCCACGATCGCCACGGGAGGTGCGCCGAGCGTCGTGACGAGGTCTCGGGTCGGCGCGTCGGCCTCGGCGGCCGTCCCGCGGACGAGCACCACCGGACCTCCGTCCCGAGCGGCTGCGGGGCCCGCGGACAGGGCATCGGGGAAGGTCGACCCGCTGGCGACGAAGATGCGCTCCGCCCCGTCCGAGAACGCCGAGAGTGCGAGCAGACGTGACGTCTCGTATCGGTCGGCACCCGCGATCCGTTCGATGGACGGCTGGAGCGAGGCGAGGTCGCGGAAGACGGACGCCGAGATCGCGGCCTCGCCACCGACCACGACGACGTGATCCGGCGACAGCCGGAGGATCTCTTCGCGGACGGCGGTCGGGACCAGGTCTCGGTCGACCAGGAGCAGGGCGCCTTCCTGATGCGCGGCTGCGGGCCCGGCGCTGAGGGCATCCGGGAAGTCCCGGCCGCTCGCGACGTACAGGACCGGCACCCTGGGGGTTGTGCCGGCGACGTCGGGGAAGCCCCAGGCCGACGACGACATGGCCGCGCTCGTGGCGAACCGGTCGGCGCCCGCGATCCGCAGGGAGGCGACCGCACGTTCCGGCAGCACGACGTCGAGGTCCGACACGGTCCCGCCCGGTGTGAGGACCACGTCGCGGGCCTCGCTGAAGCGTCGACCGGCCGGCCAGAAGACCGTCTCGTTCGTCCGCGTCGGCTCGTACGTCCCGAACGACAACCGATAGGTGCCGGCCGGGAGGTACCCGAAGCGCCACGCCCCGGTCTCCGACGGATAGACGAACTCGAAGTGGCGGAACGCTCCCGTCAGGGGTTCCAGGTAGAAGATCTCGATCCGGGAGCCGGGGGCCGTGGTCTCGACGCCGTTCACGAGTGCGCGGAACGTTCCCGAGAACGTTCCGGACAGGGCCAGCACGAGGTCCGATGCCACGGCGGCGGAGCCGGGGACCGGCACGACGACGACCGTCTGCACGGACCGCACGTAGATCGAGGGGAAAGACAGTTGGAGGCGGACAGTGTAGGTGCCGGGCACGAGGCCCGAGAAGGTGTAGGTGCCGTCCGGGCGGCGGTCGAGGGGTGCGGTCACCGCGGCCCCCGTCGGCCTGAGCGAGAGCACGAGCGTGCCGCCGGTCATGGGGATCGTGCCACCGTCCGCGGTCTGACCCAGCACCCGGCCCGAGATGGTCGAGGTCGCCGGCACGTCAGCCCGCGCGCTGGAGGGAGCGACCACGACCGATGCGACCAGAGAAAGGGCGATCATCGCCACGGCGGTCAGGAGGAACGGGCGGCGCGTCGAGAGCATGAGGCATTGTCACGGGTCGTCGACTGCTGGGACAACCACGCGTACCCCGTACCAACTGGTTCGGAACCCCTGCACGCCGCCCGGAATCGAGCCACGTCGCCTGCAGATCGGCGAGATCGTCCCCCGAGGCACGTCCCCGGTGACGGCGGTGCGGTTGCACAGCTCTACGAGGTGGCGAGCTTGGTCTTCTCGAGCTCGACGTCGAACCGGGCGACGGGCCAGTCGAGCCCGCGCGACGCGAGGGCGTCGATCAGCAGCTTCTGCACGGCGATCCGGGCGTACCACTTCCGGTCGGCCGGCACGACGAACCACGGGGCGGTCTCGGTCGAGGTGCGACGGATCGCCGTCTCGTAGGCGTCCTGGTAGTCGTTCCACACGAGGCGCTCCTCCAGGTCGCCGGGGTTGTACTTCCAGTGCTTGTCGGGGCGGTCGAGCCGGTCGGCGAGACGTTCCTTCTGCTCGTCGGACGAGATGTGCAGCATCACCTTGACCAGGGTGGTGCCGTTCGCGACGAGCTCGTCCTCGAACGCGACGATGTCGGCGTACCGCTGTTCGATGTCTTCGGGCGGGGCCAGGCGACGCACCTTGCCGATCAGCACGTCCTCGTAGTGCGACCGGTCGAAGACCCCGATCATGCCGGGGCCGGGAAGCTCGCGCCGCACCCGCCAGAGGAAGTCGTGCGCGAGCTCGTCGGGGGTCGGTGCCTTGAACGCGTGGTGCGCGACACCCTGGGGGTCGACGGCACCCACGACGTGCCGGACGATGCCGCCCTTGCCTGCGGTGTCCATCGCCTGCAGGACGAGCAACACGTTGCCGGTGCTGCCCCCGCTCCGGCTCTGGGCGAACAGCTTCTCCTGTAGCTCGCCCAGGGTCTCGCGGCCCGCCTCGAGCGCCTGCTGCGCGTACGCCTTGTCACCGGCGAACCCGGGCGTCGACGACGTGTCGACGTCGGCGAGCACGAAGCCCTCTCCCGCTCGGAGGGACTGGGAGGGCGGGGTCGTCCACGTCTTGGCCATGCCCTCGACCCTACGGCCGAGCGCGCCGGTCCGTGCCGCCGTGGGGCGGACGGTCAGCGAGAGAGGGGCACCTCGATGAGAACCGGGCCGTCGTACCGGGCCACGAGAGCCTGATCGAGTTCTGCCCGCGTGGCCGCCTCGACGTACTGCCAGCCGTAGGCCAGGGCGAGGGCCGAGAGGTCGACCTCGTGCGGGGTGAACTGCACGCGGGTCATCGCCTCGGGCGACGCCGTGGCCGCGACCTCGAGCCCGTCGAAGATGGTGCCGCCACCGTCGTTGCCGACGACCACCTGCAACCGCGGCCTGGTCTCGCCGAGGCCGAGGAGCATCGAACCGACGTCGTGCAGCAACGTCAGGTCGCCGACGAGCACCCGGGTGGTGCCGGCCGTGGGGTCGTCACGCTGGCTGGCGAGTGCGATGCCCGTGGCGGTGGCGATCGTGCCGTCGATGCCGGCCAGCCCCCGGTTGGCGTGCACGGGGATCTTCTTGCCCGGCACGATCTGGTCGAGTTCACGGATCAGTCGCGACGCCCCCAACACCAGGCGGTCGTGCGGCCAGCTGACGCGCCACAGGGCCTCGGCGAGGGCTCGTCGCGTCACGGGCCGCCGCAGCAGCTGGACCTCGCGGCGCAGGAACTCGGCCTGCTCGGCCGCTTCGCTGCGATCGGACGCACCCTCGACCGTGGTGTCGTCGGTGTCGTCGGCGTCCGGCCGGGCAGTGTCGGCCTCGGCCTCGAGCAGCCGACGGCCGGTGTGCACCCAGCGTCCCACCCACGCACGATGGACGGCGTCGTCGGTCGAACCGGACCCCGAGGAGGCGCGGGTCACCTGGACGGCCTCGACCACGCGGGCCGAGCGGCTCGGGTCGTAGGCCTCGGCCCCCGCCGCACGGACGACGACGACCTCGACCCCGTCACGGGTGAGCAGCGACGGGATCTGACGACTGAGGGTCGGGTGACCGAAGACCACCACACGACGGACGCGACCGCCGAAGTCGGCGTCGTCGAGCAGGGCACGGTACGACGAGACCAGGTGCGGCCCGAAACGTGCCCCGCTCGACACCTCGGCCACGAGAGGGGCGCCCAGCGCCCGGGCGACGGCCTCGGCCTCGGGGCCGGCGGCGTGCCCGGCGACGACCAGGGTCGCGGGGTCGACGTCCACCTCGAGGGCGACCGGTGCCGCGGCCGGCGCGATCTTGACGGGCTCGGGCTGGGCGACGGGCAGCGACTGCTCGCCGGACGACAGGGGCTCGCGGAACGCGACGTTCACCTGGACCGGACCGCGCGAGCGCCCGAGGGCACCGTGGGAGTCGCCACCGAGGGCCTCGGCGACGGCCTCGCGGGCGAGGGTGCGGACGGCCGCGTGGTCGACGGGACCGGAGCGCGGTGCCTCGACGTCGCGCACCCAGCCGACGGCGCTCGCGAAGAGGCCCGGTTGCACCGTGGTCTGGTTGGAGCCGATCCCGCGCATCTCGAGGGGACGGTCGGCGCTCAGCACGATCAGCGGCACACCCGAGTGGTGCGCCTCGAGCACGGCAGGGTGGAGGTTCGCCACCGCGGTGCCCGACGTGGTGATCACGACGCTCGGGACGCCCGTCTCGGCGGCGAGGCCCAGCGCGAGGAACCCACCCGAGCGCTCGTCGATGCGGACGTGGACCGACAACCGGCCGGCGGTCTCGAACTCGGCGGCGGCGAGGGCCAGGGCCTGGCTGCGGGAGCCGGGGCTGAGGACGACGTCACGGACACCGGCGTCGGCGAGGGACGCGAGCAGCGACAGGGCGTACTCGGTCGACGGGCTGGTCACTTACTGCTTGCCGGTCTTGTCGTCGTTGTCGAGGTCGAGCAGCTCTTGCTCGAGTCGACGGATGCGCTCGTCGGTCGTCTCGCGGTCGAGGTCGCTCGTCGTACGCCAGGACGTCCCCGAGAACTCGGGGTCGTCGTCGGGTGCGACCGTACGCGGGGCGGCGGAGCGACCGCTCTTGCGGGCCCGCCCGAGCACGAACCACAGCACGGCACCGATGACGGGGAGGAGGACAATGATGACGGCCCAGAGCGGCTTGTTCAGCGCCCGGAACCGCGAGGCGTCGGCGAACAGGCAATCGATGAGCGCGAAGATGACGAATGCCGCCGCGGCGACGATGCCCACGATGAAGAGCCTGACCATGGACCGAGCCTAGTTCTCGATCCGGTGCAACGCCTGATGGTCGGTCGGCCGTTGCGGAGCTGTGACGTACGGCTCCCGGCGGTGCTGCACCGCGCCTCCTCGGCCCCACGGGTCGGGTCATGGCGGGCCGTCCGCCGCGCGGCGGGCGCACACCTCGCGGACCGTAGACTCCTCGTCGTGAAACCCTGGCTCAAGTACTCGATCGTCCGCCTCGGCCTGTTCGCCGTCGTGCTGGGCCTCTTGCTGGTGCTGAGGTTCGACCCCTTCTGGGCCACGCTGATCGCGGCGGTCGTCGGCTTCTGCGTCTCGTACCTGTTCTTCGCCCCGCTGCGCCGCAAGGTCGCCCTCGACCTCGCCGACCGCCGGTCGCGCCCGGCGAAGCTCGACGACGACTCGGTCGCCGAGGACGAGGCGATCGCCGACGACGCCGATCGCGCGCGCCGCACCGACGACCAGGCCTGACCCTCCCGGGCCGAGCGCCCGGGGCAGACCCCTGGACGACCAGCCCCTAGAAGAGCAGACCCCTAGAAGAAGAGCGCCGCCGACAGGGCGAGAGCCCAGACCAGGGCCGTCAGCGACGACAGCTGCAGGGCGAGGATGAGCTCGCGAGGGGTCTTGCCCGTGACGCCGATGACCGCGGCGGGCACCGCGACGATCAGCGTGAAGTAGACGTAGGGCGCGTGCAGGTACAGGAACGCGAAGTACACGAGGATGAAGAACGGCAGCAGCAGGAAGAGCGCGTAGAGCGCTCGCGCCACCGGGTCGCCGACGACGACCGCGAGGGTGCGCTTGCCGGCGGCGGTGTCTTGCGGGATGTCGCGCACGTTGTTGATCATCAGGACCGCGCAGGCGAACAGTCCGGCGGCGACGCCCGCCACCCAGGCGTCGAACGGGAACTCGCGCAACTGGACGAACGTCGTGCCCACGGTGGCGACGAGCCCGAAGAACACGAAGACGAAGAGCTCGCCCAGGGCGTTGTAGCCGTAGGGCCGTTTGCCGCCCGTGTAGAACCAGGCGGCGACGACCGCCGCGGCACCGACCGCGAGCAGCCACCAGATCTGGGTGATGACGACGACCACGACACCGGCGACGGCCGCGAGGGCGAAGAACGCCAGCGCCACCTTCAGCACGGTCTTCGGACGCACGCTGCCCGAGCCGGTCAGGCGCGAGGGCCCGACCCGGAAGTCGTCGGTGCCGCGGATGCCGTCCGAGTAGTCGTTCGAATAGTTGACGCCGACCTGGAGGAACACCGCGACGGCGAGGCAGAGCAGCGCCAGGGTGAGGTCCCAGCCGCCGTTCGCCCGGGCGACGCCGGTGCCGAGGGCGACCGGGGCGATGCCCAGCGGCAGGGTGCGCAGGCGCGCACCGCCGATCCAGTCGCCGGCCGTCACGCGACGGACCGGCTGCTTGCCGGGCCGCCCGCCGGGTCGGCCACCGGGGCGGCCGCTGCGCTTGGGGGTCGGGGTCTTCGTCTTCGCCACGGGGTCGAGTCTAGTTCGCAGCCGGCTATCAGCTTGCCGCGAGACCGGCGACCAGGCGGGTCAGGGCCGTCCGGTCGGGCTTGCCGCTCGCGAGCAGGGGCACACTGTCGACCCGGACGATGCGGTCGGGTGCCGCGGCACGACCGGCGACGGCCGCCACCGCCGACCGCAGGGCCGCGAGGCCGTCGACCGCCGAGTCGTCGGCGGCCAGGTCGTCGGCGGCCAGGTCGTCGGCGGCCAGGTCGTCGGCCGACGTCGGTGCAGGAGGCGCGGCGTCGGTGACCACGACGGGCACCTCGCCCCACCGGACGTGCGCCGCGCGGACGACCACGGCGTCGGCGAGCCCCGGCTGCTCGCGCACGACCCGCTCGACGACGCCGAGCGACACCTTCTCACCTCCCGAGACGATCACGTCGTCGAGCCGACCGCTGACGGTCAGCACCCCGTCGGACGACACCGTGCCCGCGTCGCCCGTGCGGTACCACCGCAGGCCGTCACGCGTGACGAAGGCCGCGGCCGTGCGCTCGGGATCGTCGAGGTAGCCCTCGGCCAGCGACGGCCCGCTCAGCTCGACCTGGCCGTCGACGACCTCGACGCGGGTGCGGCCCACGGGCACGCCGTCGTACACGCACCCGCCGCTGGTCTCACTCGACCCGTAGGTGCGCACGACGGTGACGCCGAGGCGGCGGGCCCGCTCGACGAGGGGGGCGGGGGTCGCCTGCCCGCCCACCAACAGGGCGTCGAAGCGGCGCAACACGTCGGCGACGGCGGGGTCGGCCTCGGCGACGTCGAGCGCCGTCGTGAGTTGGGCCGGGACGAGGGACGAGTACCGGACGGGGTGATCCAGACGCTCGGCGGCGGCGACGAAGGCGCCGACGTCGAAGTGCCCCGGCGCGAGCAGGGCCGGCTCGGTACCGGCGGCGAGCGAGCGGACCAGCACGTTCAGGCCCGCGACGTAGTGCGCCGGCAGGGCGAGCACCCACTGCCCCGGCCCGGCCAGGGCGCCGTCGGCCGCGGCGGCACCGGCGAGCACGGCGTCGGAGGACAGCGCCACGCGCTTCGGGCGACCGCTCGAGCCGCTGGTCTCGACGACCAGTGACACCGCCTGCGGCACGACACCGGGCAGGTCGACGGGCACGCGGTCGTCGGTCCGGGGGGCGACGGCGGGACCACCCTCGAGCGCGACCCGGAGCGCGTCGAGCACGGCACCGGGGTCACGGGCGTCGACGGCGAGCAGGGGGCGGGTCACGCGCCGCGCCTCCGGACGGACCGTCGGGGGCGACCCGAGCGGTCGCCCGGCCCCGTCGGACTCGCGGACATCAGTACTGCCAGGGGAAGGGCGACCAGTCGGGCGCGCGCTTCTCGAGGAACGAGTCGCGCCCCTCGACGGCCTCGTCGGTGCCGTAGGCGAGACGGGTCGCCTCGCCCGCGAAGACCTGCTGGCCGACGATGCCATCGTCGGTCGCGTTGAAGGCGAACTTGAGCATGCGGATGGCGGTCGGGGACTTCGTCAGGATGGTGCGGGCCATGGCGAGCGCCTCGCGTTCGAGGTCGGCGTGCGGCACGACGCGGTTCACGGCCCCCATCTCGTAGGCGCGATCGGCGCTGTACTCTTCCGCGAGGAAGAACACCTCGCGTGCGAACTTCTGCCCGATCTGCTTGGCGAAGTAGGCGCTGCCGTACCCCGCGTCGAACGAGCCCACGTCGGCATCGGTCTGCTTGAACTTGCCGTGTTCCCGGCTCGCGACGGTCAGGTCGCAGACCACGTGCAGGGAGTGCCCACCGCCGGCGGCCCATCCGGGCACCACGGCGATGACGACCTTGGGCATGAACCGGATCAGCCGCTGCACCTCGAGGATGTGCAGCCGTCCCGCCGACGCCGGGTCGGGCACGTTCGCCTGGTCGCCCTCGGCCTTGTAGCCGTCACGACCACGGATGCGCTGGTCCCCGCCGCTGCAGAACGCCCAGCCGCCGTCCTTCGCGCTGGGACCGTTGCCCGTGAGCAGGACGACCCCGATGCGGCTGTTCATGCGGGCGTCGTCGAGCACCCGGTAGAGCTCGTCGACCGTGTGCGGCCGGAACGCGTTGCGCACCTCGGGACGGTCGAAGGCCACGCGGGCCACGCGGCCGTCGACGCTGTGGTGGTAGGTGACGTCGGTCAGGGAGTCGAAGCCCTCGACCCTGCGCCACTCGGTCGGATCGAACAGGTCGGACACCTCGGAAGCCATGTCGCCAGCCTACCGACGGGGTCCGACCTCGCCCCGACCGGGGTCAGACCGTCGAGACGAACTGCGCGATCAGCCAGACGAGCACGAACGGGTTCGACAGCGAGCTGAGGATCACGGCGGCCACCCCCCACCAGCGACCACGACGCATGACGACGGCCATCAGCCCGACGACCCCGACGACGATCGAGGCCAACAGGGTGACGAGGGCGAGGACGGCGGCCGGGCTGACGGCGTCCGCGGCGAGGAGGCCCAGGGCCAGTCCGTCGAGGGCGAGCAGCACGATCGCCAGGGCGAACGTGACGACGCCCAGCCGTCGGCTGCGCGGAGGCCGGTCGACCACGTCGTGACCGGGGCCGTCGAAGACCTGGAGGTCGTCGGGCTCCGACGCGTCGCGGCCGGTGCCCTCACGCCCCCGGGCGGGGAGCTCGTCGGGTGACCACTCCGGTTCTCGGGCGGGTACGGGTTCGCGGTCGACCATGACGCACGACCTTACCGGGGTCGCCGGTGCGACACTGAGCGGATGCCGACCGTCGACCGCGCGCCGTCCACCACTCCCCCGCTGCCTCCCCTGGCCGACCTGGTCGACGACGCCCACGTCGTCCGCCTCCCCCTCCGCACGCGCTTCCGCGGGCTCGACGAGCGCGAGGCCCTGGTGGTCGAGGGCCCCTCGGGCTGGACCGAGTTCAGCCCCTTCCTCGAGTACGGGCCGGCCGAGTCGGCCGCCTGGCTCGCGGCCACGATCGACTTCGGCTGGGGCCGTCTCCCCGACGTGGGTGCCCGTCGGGTGCCGGTCAACGCCACCCTGCCGGCGGTCGCCGCCGACCGGGTGCCCGACGTGCTCGCCCGCTACCGCGGCTGCCGGACGGTCAAGGTCAAGGTCGCCGAACGCGGACAGACCCTCGCGGACGACATCGCCCGCGTGGCCGCGGCCCGCGAGTGGGTCGGCCCCGAGGGCCGCGTCCGCGTCGACGCCAACGGGGGCTGGTCGGTCGAGTCCGCCGAGGAGGCGCTGGTCGGCCTGGCACCGTACGCCCTGGAATACGCGGAACAGCCGTGCGCCACGGTGGCCGAGCTCGCCGAGCTGCGACGCCGCGTCTCGGGGCTGGGCGTGCTCGTCGCGGCCGACGAGAGCGTCCGGAAGGCCGACGACCCATTGGCCGTCGCCCGTGCCGGCGCCGCGGACCTGCTCGTGATCAAGGCCCAACCGCTCGGCGGCGTCACCGCCGCACTCCGGATCGTCGCCGCGGCCGGGTTGCCCGTCGTCGTCTCGAGCGCCCTCGACACGTCGGTCGGGCTCAGCATGGGCGCGCACCTCGCCGCCGCCGTGCCCGACCTCTGCCACGACTGCGGCCTCGGCACGGCTGCGCTGCTCGGGGCCGACGTGACGCGCGATCCCCTCCTGCCCGTCGACGGGGCGATCGACGTGCGCCGTGTCGACGTCGACGTCGACCTGCTCCGTCGTCACGCGGTGGACGACGACCGACGCGAGATGTGGCTGGAGCGGCTCCGCGCCTCCTACGAGGTGCTCGCCGACTGACGTCGGTTCACGCGGCTCGGCAGGCGACGCCGGGGCGCCGGTCGATCAGAGACCCGAGTAGGCGTGCAGACCCTTGAAGAAGACGTTGACGACCGAGAAGTTGAACATGACGGCGGCGAAGCCGATGATCGACAACCACGACGAGCGGGCCCCACGCCACCCGCGGGTCGCCCGCGCGTGGATGTACCCGGCGTAGAGCACCCAGATGATGAAGGTCCAGACCTCTTTGGTGTCCCAGCCCCAGTAACGACCCCAGGCCCGCTCGGCCCAGATGGCGCCGGCGATGAGGGTGAAGGTCCAGAGGACGAAGCCGACGAGGGCGATGCGGTAGGCCAGGTCTTCGAGGCGCTCGGCACTGGGGAGGGTGTCGAGGAAGCGCAGACCGGCGAGCTTGGACTGCTCACGCTTCGTCTGCACGAGCTGGGCGGCCGAGAGGCCGGCGGCGATGGCGAAGAACGCCGTGCCGAGGATGGCCACGAAGACGTGGATCACCAGCCACGCCGACTGGAGCGCCGGCGGCAGCGGCGAGACCGCCACGTAGTAGTTGACGGTGCCGATCGCGAGCAGCACCAGGTTGAGGCCCATGACGTACGCGCCGAGGAACCGCAGGTTGACCACCAGCTGCACGGCCAGGTAGACGCCGACGATGATCGCGGTGCCGGTGAGCGAGAACTCGAACATGTTGGCCCACGGCACGCGACCGGCGGCGAGGCCGCGCAGCACGACCGAGGCGACGTGCACGACGAACCCGAGCAGCATCATCGCGATGGCGACGCGCTCGAAGCTCGACGCCTTGGCGGGCGCACCGGTGGAGGCGGAGGCCGCCCCACCCGCACCGCGCGACGGCCGGTCGAGGACGACCGTGCTGCCACCCGCTGCCGAGCGCGAGACGGACGCCGTCGCGAGGGCTTCGGCCTTGGCGGCACGGGCCGCCGCCTGCTGGGCGTCACCGGACCGCTTCGCCAGGTCGAGGGCGAAGGCCACGAACGAGATCGTGTAGATGGCCATCGCCGAGTACACGGCGACGAGCGAGTAGTAGGCGAGGTCGGCGGTCACCATCAGATCTTACGTCCGCGTCCACCGGCAGCGGGGCCGGGTTTCTCGACGTCGTGACGGGCCGAGTCGTCGGCCACCTCGCGGGCCACGTCCGCCGGGACGCCCAGACCACTGAGGTGCGCCTTGGCGATGTCGCCGACGGCGCGTCCGAGCGTGGGGTCCTCGCCGCGGGCGAGACCGGCGTACTCGAGCCGGACGCCCTCGTCGGTCTCGGTCGCCTTGACCCAGACCCGGCGGCGCGGCACGAACAGCGCCGTCAACAGACCGGCGAACGAGAGCCCGGCGAAGAGCAGCACCCAGACCTGCGACGGGTCGTGGTGGATGTCGAACGAGGCGAACCGTTTGACGCCGTCGAAGGTGATCGTGCCCAGACCGTCGGGGATCGTCGCCGTCTCGCCCGGGGTCAGCTGGACGGCCTTCTCCTGCGCGTCGTCGTCGGTGCCGGCCAACGGGGTCAGACCGTCGGTGTCGAGCGTGTAGACCGACGTCGGCACGCCCGCGTCGAGCCCGAGGTCGCCCGAGTAGACGTTCAGGCTGAGCACGGGGTTCGTGGTGTCCGGATCGGTGGACGTCAGGGCCCCCGTGCCGTTGTCCGCCGCCGTGGGGTAGAAGAACCCGATCATGCCGAGCTGGTCGGGCAGGGCGTCGGGCACCTTGATGACGCCGAGCGAGGTCAGGTTCGTGTCCTGCGGCAGGAACGGCACCGTGTCGCGGAAGGCGACGTTGCCCTCGCCGTCGCGCACCGTCACGTCGACCGCGTAGCCGTTGCCCAGCAGGTAGACGTTCGAGCCGCCGATCGACAGGGGCGAGTTGACCTTGATCTGCGTCTTCTCGGCGTCGCCGCCTCGCGCCTGGGCGGTGACGTCGGCGGTGAAGTCGGTGGCCATGCCGGCGGCGCCCGCGGAGTCGGGCGCGTACTCGGTCGAGAACTCGTCGAGCGCGATCGAGAACGGCGAGAGCTGTGTCTCGTCGAACCAGCGTCCAGGGTTGAAGGAGTCGTACGAGCCGAGGACGTTCGAGAACGTCTGCCCCTCGACGACGACGCGCTGGCCCGAGTAGCCGAAGCCGCCACCGACCCCGACGGTCAGCAGCACCCCGACGAGGGCCGAGTGGAAGACCAGGTTGCCGGTCTCGCGCAGGTATCCGCGCTCGGCGCTGACCGAGTCGCCGAAGACCTGTGTGCGGTAGCCGGCGCGCTTCAGCTGGGCACGGGCCGCGTCGACGGCACGGGCGGCCGTGATCGAGGCCTCACCCGCGCCTCCTGCGGTCTCGAGGGTGATCGACCGGTAGCCGGCCAGGCGCGACAGCCGCGCGGGGGTCTTGGGCGGGCGGGCCCGCAGCGCCTCGAAGTGGTGCCGCGTGCGCGGGATGATGCAGCCGATCAACGAGATGAAGAGCAGCAGGTAGACGGCCGAGAACCAGGGCGACGAGTAGGTGTCGAAGACGCCGAGCTTGTCGAGCACGGGGAACAGGTCGGGGTGGTCGGTGCGGTACTGGACGACGCCGTTCGGGTCGGAGGTGCGCTGCGGCACGAGCGAGCCGGGGATCGCCGCGACGGCGAGCAGCATCAGCAGGAAGAGCGCGGTCTTCATGCTGGTCAGCTGCCGCCAGAAGAAGCGCAGGTAGCCCAGGGGGCCGAGCTTGGGCTGCGTGATGCCCGCACCGTCGGAAGGCCCCGGGCGGACCGAGTCGATGTGGTCGCTCGGGCGCAACGGGTCGCCGCCGACGTCGGTCGCGTCGGCGTCGGTCAGCCCGGTGTCGGTCACCCCGGTGTCGGCGCCGGCCGAGGAGGCGCGGGTCGCGTCGCCCCCGTCGCGGTCAGACGATCGTGCCATAGGTCGCGATCACCGCCCCGACGTGCGACATGAGGCTGGACCAGAGGCCCGTGACCATGAGCAGACCGATGAGCACGAGCAGTGACCCTCCGACGATGTTGACGACGCGGATGTGCCGCTTGACGAACGAGATGGACCGGGAGGCCCAGCCGAAGCCGAGCGCGACGAGCAGGAACGGCACCCCGAGGCCGATGCAGTAGAAGGCGCCGAGCAGGACACCCTGCCAGGCCGAGCCCGAACCCAGGGCGAGCACCTGCACCGCGGCCAGGGTCGGGCCGATGCACGGCGTCCACCCGATGCCGAAGACGATGCCGAGCAGGGGAGCCCCGGCGAGGCCCGTCCTCGGGAGGAACCCGGGCTTCAGGGTGCGCTGCAAGAACGTGAACTGCCCGATGAAGACGAGGCCGAGCAGGATCACCACGACGCCCATGACGCGCGTGACGACCTCGCGCCACTGGATCAGCCAGAACCCCGCCGAGGCGAAGGCGAGCGAGGTGCCGACGAAGACGATCGAGAAGCCGAGGATGAACAGGACGACGCCGAGCACGAGCCGGCGGCGGTCGCGACGCTCGGCCCCTGCCTCGGTCGCCCCGGTCGTCAGACCGCCGACGTACCCGAGGTATCCCGGCACGAGCGGCAGCACGCAGGGCGACAGGAACGAGATGAGCCCCGCCAGCAGGGCCACCGGCAGGCCGACCGCGAGCTGACCGCCCACGACCGCGTCGAAGAAGGGATTGCCCTGGTACACCTAGGACGTCTCGGCGAGGGTGTCGGAGATCAGGGTGTCGAGGATGCTCGGCCCGTCGAGACCACCCAGGATGCGCGCCGCGATGCGGCCCTGCTTGTCGAGGACGATCGTGGTCGGGACGGCGTTGGGCGCGATCGTGCCCGCGAGGGCGAGTTGGACGGCCCCGTCGTTGGCGTCGACGACCGACGGGTAGGTGACGTCGAAGGTGCGGGCGAAGGCCAGGGAGGTGTCGGCCTGGTCGCGCACGTTGACGCCGAGGAACTCGACGCCCTTGTCGGCGTACGACTGGTTGAGCTTCTCGAGCTCGGGCGCCTCGAGGCGGCAGGGCGGGCACGCGGCGTACCAGAAGTTCAGGACGACGACCTCGCCCTCGTGGTCTGACCGCGAGACGGTCTCGCCGGCGTCGGTCTCGGCCGTGAACGCGACCGGGTCGGTGCGGTCCTCGGGCGCGATCTCGGTCACGGTGCCGTTGCCCGAGATGTAGTTCTCGGTGGTGCCGTTGCCGTACTGCGTCGCGAGGTCGTCGGCCGTGGACGAGCACCCCGTGGCGACGAGGGCGACCACGCCGGCCAGGGCGAGGCCGCGGGCCACGAGACGGGCGCGGGTCGGGCGGATGGTCTGGCTCACACTGCTCCCAGGTCGACGGCGGACTGGTTCAAGTGTGCAGCGGGTTCCTGGTAGCCGACCTCGACGAAGCCCCCCTCGCGGCGTTCGAGCGTGGTGATGCTCGAGAGCGTGCAGCGGCGGCGGCGCGGATCGTGGAACAGGCGGGCGCCGGTGACGCTCCGGTGGACCATCCAGATGGGCAGCTGGTGGCTGACGAGCACGACGTCGCCCTCGTCGACGCTCGACCAGGCCTCGTCGATCGCCGAGAGCATGCGGGCGGCGATGCTGACGTAGGCCTCGCCCCAGCTGGGCTTCAGGGGGTTGACGATCCACGGCCACTCGGCCGGCACCTTGAGCTGCTTGGCGATGCTGAAGTCGCTGCGGCGCCCCTCGTACTTGTTGCTCGGCTCGACCAGCCGCTCGTCGACCTGTGTCTCGAGCCCGAAGGCCGCCGACCACGGGGCGGCGCTCTCGCGGGTGCGCTGCAGCGGTGAGGCGTAGACGGCACGGACCGGAACACCCTGCTCGTGGAAGGCCTCGGCCGAGGCGGCCGCCATCCGGTGGCCGAGATCGCTCAGGCCGAACCCGTCGAGGCGGCCGTAGAGCACGTGCTCGGGATTGTGCACCTCACCGTGCCGGACGAGGTGGATCTGCTGCGCGGGCATGCGAACGAGTCTAGGTCGGGACCGCCTGCACACCTCCCACACGGGAAGCCCCAAGCTCGCCGGAGCCCCGGACGGACGGTCCGGCGGGCCGCGAGAGGCGGTGACTGTAAACTCGGGCCTCGTGATCGAACGCACCCTCATCAAAGACCTGTCCGCGTTGCCCGACGGACCCGTGACCGTGACCGGCTGGGTCGAGACGGTGCGTGACCAGAAGAAGGTGCAGTTCGTCGTCCTCCGCGACGAGACCGGCGCCCTCCAGCTGGTCCGCCCCCGCACGGCCGCCGACGTGCTCGAGGCCGCGGGCGAGACCGACGACGTCGCGGACGCCATCTCGTCGCTGTCACAGGGCAGCTTCGTCACCGTCACGGGCGAACTGAAGCACGACGAGCGCGTCAAGCTCGGCGGCATCGAGGTCAAGGTCGAGACGCTCGTCGTCGACTCGCTGGCCGACCCCGAGACCCCGATCGCCGCCGACAGCAGCATCGACAAGCGACTCGACTACCGCTTCCTCGACCTGCGCGTGCCGCGCAACGCCCTGATCTTCCGTGTGCAGACGACGTTCGAGCACGCTCTGCGCACCTGGTGGATCGAGCGTGACTTCGTCGAGATCCACACGCCGAAGCTCATGGCCACGGCGAGCGAGTCCAACGCCGAGCTGTTCAAGGTCGACTACTTCGAGGGCGCCGCCTACCTGGCGCAGAGCCCCCAGTTCTTCAAGCAGATGGCGCAGACCGCCGGCTTCGGCAAGATCTTCGAGATCGCGCCGGTGTTCCGCGCCGACCCGTCGTTCACCTCGCGTCACGCGACCGAGTTCACCAGCGTCGACTCCGAGATCAGCTACGTGGACAGCCACGAAGACGTCATGCGAATGCACGAAGAACTGCTCGTGGCCGCGTTCTCGGCCGTGAAGGAGAAGCACGGCGACGAGATCAAGGCGCTCTTCGACGTCGAGGTCACCGTCCCCGTGACGCCGTTCCCCCGCATCCCCCTCGCCGAGGCGAAGCGCATCGTCGCCGAGCGCGGCTACGAGGTGCCCCGTGCCGACGCCGACATGGACCCCGAGGGCGAGCGCCGCATCTCGGAGTACGTGCGAGAGGAGTTCGGCCACGAGTTCGTCTTCCTGACCGACTACGACATCTCGATCCGCCCGTTCTATCACATGCGTCATGAGGACGACCCGCAGCTGTCCAAGAGCTACGACCTGATCTTCAACGGCACCGAGATCTCGACCGGCGCCCAGCGCGAGCACCGCATCGAGGTGCTCGAGCAGCAGATCCGCGAGAAGGGCCTCAAACCCGAAGAACTCGGCGGCTACCTCGACTTCTTCCGCTACGGCGCCCCCTCGCACGGTGGCTTCGGCATGGGCCTCGCCCGCGTGCTGATGCTCATGCTGCACCAGGCCAACCTGCGCGAGGTGACCTTCCTCTTCCGCGGCCCCACGCGCCTCCAGCCGTAGGCCCGCCGCACGAACGACAGAAGCCCCGACGAGAGTGATCTCGTCGGGGCTTCTCGTCGCTGCGCGTGTCGGACCGGCCTAGAGGACGGCTGCGCGGAGTGCCGTCCGCAGGCGCTCGGGCTCGACTCGCCAGATGGTGTGGACGCGACCGTCGATCAGCACGACGGGGATCTCTTCCGCGTACTCGGCGGTGAGCTCGGCGTCGTCGAGGATGTTCTTCTCGTCGACGGGAACGGCGGCATCGGCGAACTCGGCCTCGGCCAGCACATCGTGCAGCGCGGACCGGGCGTCGTCGCACAGGTGGCAGCCCGGCTTGGTCAGGAGGGTGATTCGCGGTTCAGCCATGCCCTCAAGGGTAGCGAGGGCCGAGCGACCCCCGGGCATGACGAAGGCCCCCGGCGACCGGTGGTCGGCGGGGGCCTTCGTGTCGAGCGACTACTTCTTGTTGCGACGCTGGTGACGAGTCTTGCGAAGCAGCTTGCGGTGCTTCTTCTTCGCCATGCGCTTGCGACGCTTCTTGATGACAGAACCCATAGAGGACCTCACTGATTTCTGGATTGGACCGACCGGGTCCGAAACAGAACCGCGGAAAAATGCCTCGGGTCAGTCTACTAGGACGGCCCGAGAAAGTCGAAGTGGCCTAACCGACGTCGGCGATGCCGATGCGCAACACGGCCGCGACGGCCGATTCCGGCACACGGAAGGACCGCCCGAAGCGGATCGCCGGGAGCTCGCCCGAGTGGACCATGCGGTAGACGGTCATCTTCGACACGCGCATCATGTCGGCCACCTCGGCGACCGTGAGGAACCGCACATCCGACAGATCCTGCGACATGACCCTGCCTCGACTCGTGCCCCGGGGCGGGGCTGTGGAGCAGACGGGTGTTTCCCGTGTGCCTGGGGGCAACTCTAGGGGCGCGTGTGACTCGGTGTAAAGGTCGGTCGGACGCTACTGCCCGGTGCGCCCCAGGCGCTTGCGCACGGGATCGATGACGCGTTCGTCGAGGGCACCGAGCGCGCTCTGCGCGTCGTGCAGGGCCGAGGAGGCGCGGTACTGGGCTCCGGCCGCGTAGCGACCCAGCGTGCTCCCGACGTCTTCGGCGTCGGGCAGGTTCTCGGCCGCCCTGCGGAGCGGGGCGGGGACGGTGGCCCCGGCCCAGGCCGCGAACGGCGTGCTGGCCAGGGCCTCGGAGGTCAAGGAGTCGGCACTGACGAAGGGGATCAACCAGTCCTCGACGACCTCGAGCGGCCCCGGCTCGAGCGAGTAGTAGCGGTGCTGCCCCTCTTCGCGGACCCGCACGAGACCGGCCTCGCGCAGCACCCGCAGGTGCTTCGAGACCGTCGGCTGGCTGACGCCGAGCGACGTGACCATCTCGCCCACGCTGATGTCGGCGTTGGCGGAGTCGGTCGACAGCGACGCGTCGAGCAGCACCTTCAGGAGGTCTCGGCGGGTGGCGTCGGCGATCACGGCGAAGATGTCCGGCATGCGACCAGCGTAGTGACCCGGGATAGCATGACCGTCGTGACTCGCGCCCCCGTCGCCGGTCGACGCCGCCCCTCGGACCCCGGCCGCTCGCCCTGGCGCAGACTCAGCGACGCGATCGACGACATCGGTCGCAAGTCGCCCGCGCGCTTCGCCATCCTGATCTTCACCGGTCTGATCGTCGTCTTCACCCTGCTGTTCTCGCTGCCGATCTCGTCGGCCGACCGGACGATCACCCCGTTGGCCGACTCCGTCTTCACGGCCGTCTCGGTCATCTGCGTGACCGGCCTCGCGACCGTCGACATGGCCACCCACTGGTCCGTGTTCGGCCACGTCGTCATCTTCGTCGGCGTGCAGATCGGTGCGATCGGCGTGCTCACGCTGGCCTCGATCATGGGGCTCGTCGTCTCGCGCAAGCTCGGCCTCCGCGCCCGACTGATGGCCGCCGGCGACCAGAACCCGCTGCGGGTGCACGCCGGCCCGGTGCCCGAGGGTCAGGCGGTGCGTCTCGGCGAGATCGGCGGCCTGCTGACGACGGTGGCGCTCAGCTCGTTCGTGATCCAGCTGGTCATCGCGGTGCTGATGATCCCCCGCATGCTGATCGACGGCATCCCCGTCGGCGATGCCGTGCTCGACAGCTTCTACTACTCGGCCATGGCCTTCACGAACACCGGGTTCACGCCGAACGCCGAGGGCCTCGCCGCGTTCGAGAACGACTACTGGTTCCTCAGCCTGATCATGGTCGGGGTGTTCCTCGGCAGCATCGGGTTCCCGGTGATCTACGCCTTGGCCCGGAACCCCCGCAACCCCCGCCGCTGGTCGGTCCACGTCAAGCTGACCCTCGTCACGACCGCGATCCTGATCGTCTTCGGCATGGTGCTCTACATCGTCCTCGAGTTCGACAACCCCAAGACGTTCGGCGGCATCGCGGCCGGACCCACGGTGTTCCAGTCGCTCTTCCTCAGCATGATGACGAGATCGGGCGGCTTCTCGACGATCCAGATCTCCGACCTGAACGGCTCGTCCCTGCTCGTCACCGACATGCTCATGTTCATCGGCGGCGGCTCGGCCTCGACGGCCGGCGGCATCAAGGTCACGACGCTCGCCGTCCTGTTCCTCGCGGCGTTCGCCGAGGCGCGCGGTCAGCGGTCGATGGAGGCCTTCGGCCGTCGCATCCCCAGCGACGTCCTGCGCCTGGCCGTCAGCGTCGTGCTGTGGGGCGCGACGATCGTGGCGGTGTCGAGCATCCTGATCATGCACATCACCAAGGAGCCGCTCGACCACGTGCTGTTCGAGACCATCTCGGCCTTCGCGACGTCGGGCCTCAGCACGGGCCTGACCGACCGGCTCCCGGACTCGGCGAAGTACATCCTGGCGGTCACGATGTGGATGGGCCGCGTTGGTACAGTGACACTCTCCGTCGCCCTGGCCGCCAGCCAACGACGCCAGCTGTTCACCCGAGCCGAGGAGCGACCGATCGTTGGTTGACAAGATCAAGCACGACGCCCCGGTGCTCGTCATCGGCCTCGGCCGCTTCGGCGCCGCCACCGCCGGGCAGCTCGAACGGCAGGACCGCGACGTGCTCGCCGTCGACACCGACGCCGGGCTCGTGCAGAAGTGGGCCGACCGCGTGACGCACGCGGTGCAGGCGGATGCCCGCAGCATCGACGCGCTCAAGCAGATCGGCGCGCAGGACTTCTCGATCGCCGTGGTCGCGGTCGGCTCGTCCATCGAGGCCAGCGTGCTCATCACGGCCAACCTGGTCGACCTGAAGGTGCCGCAGATCTGGGCGAAGGCGATCAGCCAGTCGCACGGCAAGATCCTCGCCCGCATCGGCGCGAACCACGTGATCTACCCTGAGCGCGAGGCCGGCGAGCGCGTCGCGCACCTCGTCTCGGGCCGCATGCTCGACTACATCGAGTTCGACGACGCCTTCGCCATCGTCAAGATGTACCCGCCGAAGCCCGTCCGTGGGGCCTCGCTGGCCGCGTCGAACATCCGTAAGAAGTACGGCATCACCATCGTCGGCGTGAAGAGCCCCGGGGGCGCGTTCGTCGAGGCCACCCCCGACACGGTCATCAGCAACCACGACCTGATCATCGTGTCGGGTGACAGCCGCGCGATCGAACGCTTCGCCGCCCTCGAGGGCTGACCGCGGCTAGCGGCCTTCGGCGATCTCGCGGTTGCGGGCGAGGGCGGCCTGCGTGGCCCGCTCGAACAGCTCGAGCAGGCCGCCGTCGGCGAGTTCGGCGACGGCGCGCTCGGTCGTGCCGCCGGGGCTGGTGACCCGACGACGCAGCTCGGCGGGCGCGGTGTCGGCCGGCAGGACGTCACTCGTCGCGAGCAGCTCGCTCGCGCCGCGGAACGTGCCCTGCACCATGGTGGCGGCCTGCGCGCGTGTGAAGCCCAAGGCGACCGCCGCCTCCTGCAGTTGCTCGATCAGGTAGAACACGTAGGCGGGGCCCGAACCCGAGATGGTGCTGAGCGCGTCGATCTGCGACTCGGGGACGACCACGACGTCGCCGACCACAGCGAAGAGCGAGCGGGCCAGGTCGAGGTCGGCGTCGGTCGAGCGCGAGCCGGCGCTGAGGCCGGTCACCCCGAGACCGACGTGCGACGGGGTGTTCGGCATGGAGCGCAGCACCGAGACCGTCTCGGGCAGGGCCGCCTCCATCGTGGCGGTCGTGACGCCGGCGGCGAGGCTCACCACGACGGCGCCCGCGTCGAGCACGGGACCGATCTCGTGCAGGAGGTCGACCACCATGTGCGGTTTCACGCCTATCAGGACCAGCCGCGCACCGACGACCGCCGAGGAGTTGGCGCTCGGGTCGGTCTCGGTCGCGAGCGAGGTGACGGCGCCGTGCCGCAGCGCCCGGGCCTTGACCTCGGTGCGGTTCGTCACCCGCACGCCCCCGTCGACGGACACCTCGGGGCGCAGCAGACCCTGCAGGATCGCACCGCCCATCGAGCCGGCTCCGAGAATCGCTGTGGTGGGGAGGGTGGTGACCATCCGGCCATCCTAGGATCGACCAGGACCACACGAGGGGATCGAGACCGATGAGCAGTCACGGCGGCAACAAGGCGATCATCGCCGCACTCAGCGCGAACCTGGGCATCGCGGTGACGAAGTTCATCGCCTGGGCCTTCTCGGGGTCGTCGTCGATGCTCGCCGAGGGCGTCCACTCGCTGGCCGACTCGGGCAACCAGGTGTTGCTGCTGCTGGGCGGCCGAAAGTCCAAGAAGGCGGCCGACGCCGAGCACCCGTTCGGCTACGGCCGGGAGCGCTACGTCTACGCCTTCGTCGTGTCGATCATCCTGTTCAGCGTCGGCGGCGTCTTCTCTCTCTACGAGGGCGTCGAGAAGCTGCGCGAGCCACACCCGCTCGAGGTGCCCTGGCTGCCGGTGCTCGTGCTCGCGATCTCGCTCGCCCTCGAGGGCTTCTCGCTGCGCACGGCGATCCGCGAGTCCCGACCGAGCAAGGGCCAGCAGAGCTGGGTCTCGTTCGTGCGCCGCGCCAAGGCCCCCGAGCTGCCGGTCGTGCTGCTCGAGGACGCCGCCGCCCTGCTGGGCCTGTCGTTCGCCATGGTCGGCGTCGTGTTGACCTGGATCACCGGTGACGGCGTGTTCGACGCGATCGGCACCCTCGCCATCGGCGTGCTGCTCGTCGCCGTCGCGATCATCCTCGGCATCGAGACGAAGAGCCTGCTCGTCGGCGAGGGCGCCTCGGCCGACGACGTCGCGAAGATCCGCGCGGCCGTCACCGGCGGTCCCGAGGTCGAGTCGATCATCCACATGAAGACGCTCTACCTCGGCCCCGACGAGCTGCTCGTCGGCGTCAAGGTCGCGATGCCCGGCCGCACCGTCCTGGCCGACGTCGCCAGCGCCATCAACGCCGTCGAGTCGCGCATCCGCGAGGCCGTGCCGATCGCCCGCGTCATCTACGTCGAACCGGACGTCTGGGTGAAGCCGGGTCAGGTCGACCCGCCGACCGACGCGATCGTCATCCGCGCCGCCGACTGACCCCGACGAGGCGCGGGTCGGCCACCGGCGCCGCTGCGGTCCGACGTCGCTCGACCCGATGCCGCTCGGTCCGGCGCCGCTCGGTCCGGCGTCGCTCGGTTCAGCGTCGCTCGGTTCGGCGTCGCACGGTTCAGCGTCGCTCGGCGAAGAACGCGTCGAGCTGCGCCCGGCACTCCGCCTCGCGCACGCCGGCGTAGACCTCGGCGCGGTGCGGGAGCCTGCGGTCCCGGACGATGTCGTAGACGCTGCCCGCGCCTCCTGCCTTGTCGTCCCAGGCGCCGTAGACGAGCCGTGGCACACGCGCGGCGAGCAGGGCCCCGGCGCACATGGGGCACGGTTCGAGGGTGACCACGAGCGTCGCGCCGGTGAGGTGCCAGTCGCCCGTGTGCTCGGCGGCGGCCCGCAGGGCGATCACCTCGGCGTGGGCCGTCGGGTCCTGGCGCAGTTCGCGTTCGTTGCGACCCGTCGCGACCACCACGCCGTCGGCGTCGACCACCACGGCACCGACCGGCACGTCGGCCGAGACGCGACAGGCGTCGGCCTCGGCGAGGGCGAGCGACATCCAGTCGTCGAACTCGGGCGGGACGGCGATCACGGGGCCTCTGCGGGGTCGGGACGGCTCACGGAACCGGTCGACTCCGCTACCGTTGAGCCTATGCGAGTGCACGTAGCGGACCACCCCCTGATCACCCACAAGCTGACCGTGCTCCGCGACAAGAGCACGCCCTCCCCCACCTTCCGAGCGCTGACCGAAGAGCTCGTCACGCTGCTGGCCTACGAGGCCACGCGCGACGTCCGCACCAGCCCCGTCGACATCGAGACCCCGGTCGGCCCGACCACGGGTCTCGAGATCAGCCAGCCGCGACCGCTCGTCGTGCCGATCCTGCGCGCCGGCCTCGGCATGCTCGAGGGCATGACCAAGCTCGTCCCCACGGCCGAGGTGGGATTCCTCGGCATGGTGCGTGACGAAGAGACCCTGCAGCCCACGACCTACGCCGAGCGCCTGCCCGACGACCTGTCGAACCGTCAGTGCTTCGTGCTCGACCCGATGCTCGCGACCGGCGGTTCGCTCATCGCGGCCATCGACTACCTGCTCGACCGCGGCGCCGTCGACGTCACGGCGGTCTGCATCCTGGCCGCTCCCGAGGGCCTCGCCGCCGTCGAGAAGGCGATGGAGGGCCGCGACGTCCACGTCGTGCTGGGCGCCGTCGACGAGAGGCTCAACGAGCAGGGCTACATCGTGCCGGGCCTCGGCGATGCGGGTGACCGCCTGTACGGGCTCGCCTGACGCACGCCGCCCCGACGACCCGGGCCGCGCCTCCTCGACCGCAGGAGGCGCGGTTCGGCGTCTCCGGGCCGCCCACGCCCTCGGAACGCGAACGTCGCTTGACATCGGGACGCGGGGTGTAACAAGATCGACCCCATGACTAACAGCGTGCTCGCCCCGACCTCTCGTGAGGCCCTCGGGAGCACCGGCATGATGATGCCGATGCACGCTGTCACGTGTCGAATGTGTGCCTGATCCGGTCACACACCTCGCCGAGTCGAAGCTGCTGACACCGCCAGCTGAGCTCGTGGCCCCACCCGGTCACTGAGCCACCGACTCCAGGATGCTCCGCGTCGCCACCCTCGACGCGCATCCCGAACGGTGCATCGCACCGACTGCTCGTGACGTACGGCACCATCGCCGGCGGGATCGAGCACCGACACACATCGAGCAGTCCCTCCGCCTCCCGGCGACCCGTCGGCCGAGGGACCGCCGCCGTCACGCAAGGACCCCGCCTGTCATGTCCCTCATCCTCGACCGCCCCGTCACCGCGACCCGCACCGTCTCGCCCGCCCGCTCCGCCGCCCCGACTCCCCTCCGCGAGATCGCGCCCGCGCGCTCGGCCGCCCCGACCGCCGCGCCCGTCGCCTCCGTTCCCGCCGCTCCCGCGGCACCTCGGCCCCGCGCCGTGCCCGAAGGCACCGAGGCCCGCGGCTTCGTGCTCTACGTCGGACTCGACGAACTGAAGGCGGCCGCCGACGGCACCTCGCTCGGTGACGTCGTCTCGCAGATCAAAGAACTCGTCGGTCGGATCGCCCCGTCGGCCGAGACGCACGCCGCCGTGGCGCTCGCTCCCGAAGGGGCCGGCGGGCGCGACGTCGACGTGGTCCGGCTGGCCCTGCAGGACCCGGCCGCCTTGGCGAAGCGCCGGCAGGTCACCGAGGACGACGAGCCCGGTGCCCGCGGAGGTGTCGTCGTCGACATCTCGCGCAAGCGCCTGCTGCTGGACGGCGACGTGGCCCCCCTGACGTACAAGGAGTTCGAGCTGCTCCAGTACCTCGTCCTGCGCGAGGGCCGCACCATCGAACGAGCCGAGCTGATCTCGAGCCTCTGGGCCGACGGCGACGACGAGGTGCCGAACGAACGCACCATCGACGTGCACGTCCGCCGGCTGCGGTCGAAACTCGGCGCCTTCGAGGACATCGTCCGCACCGTCCGCGGTGTCGGCTACCGCTTCGACCGCCACGCGGACGTCTCGATCCGCCACGCGTCGACCCCGTCGCCGGACGTGTTCTGAGCCCGCCTCGCATCACGCGACGGCCGCGGTGTCGGCTGGGTCCGAGTTCCCAGGAATTCCTCGGGTTCAGCCCTGGACCACCGTTACCGATCCGTTATAGATTGTGTTTCGCCGACGTCGTTTGCTGTGGCGACCGAGGCGGAATGTGATTGCAGGACACTCCTGGTGCAAGGGAAGAGGGCCGGTCGCCATCGTGCGACCGGCCCTCTGTCGTGTGCCCCCGACCACGTGGTGCGCGCCTCTCGTTCCCACCCGTGTCGGCCCGAGGGCGGTGGCCTTTCGTAGACTCGTCCTCGACGAACGTGAGGTACGACATGAGCGAGACATCGATGGCCGTGGGGGCCTGGGAAGCCCTGTTCCGGGCCCAGGTCAGCGTCATGCGTGAACTGACCGAGTGCTTTCCGACCAGCGAGATCTCGTTCAACGAGTACGACGTGCTGTTCAACCTGTCGAACCAGCCCGATCGGCGGGCTCGCATCCGCGACCTGACCCGTCACCTCTTGCTCACGCAGCCGAGCATCAGCCGCCTCGTCGACCGACTCGCCTCGAAGGGCATCGTCGAGAAGACCTCCGACCCCGGCGACGGTCGAGGCATCATCGTGACCATGACGGACGAGGGCTACGACCTCTACCGACGCACGGCGATCAGCCACGCCGAGGCGATCCGCCGGCGGGTGGGCGGTGCGCTCGACGACGACGAACTGGCCTCCCTGGCCGATCTCTGCACCAAGCTGCGCCTCGGCACGCCGGTCGGGGCGGACGCATGACGTCGCCCTCGATCGTCTGGTTGCGCGACGACCTGCGCCTCGCCGACAACCCCGCCCTCGTGGCCGCCGTCGAGCGTGGTGAGCCGGTCGTCGTCCTCTTCCTGCTCGACGACGAGACCGACGGCATCCGCCCCCTGGGCGGCGCCTCGCGCTGGTGGCTGCACCACAGCCTGGCCGCCCTCGCCGAGTCGCTCCAGGCCATCGGCGGCCGACTGACCCTGCGCCGGGGCCCCCAGGCGCGCGAACTCCCCCGCCTCGTCGACGAGGTCGGCGCCGGTGCCGTCTTCTGGAACCGCCGGTACGGCCTCGCCGCCCGCGACGCGGACGCCGAGCTCAAGTCGTCCCTGCGCGAGCGCGGGCTCGACGTGCGCAGCTTCCAGGCGAACCTTATGTTCGAACCGTGGACGATCCAGACCGGGCAGGGCCAACCGTTCAAGGTCTTCACGCCGTTCTGGCGCGCGTGCCTCGACCGGCCCGAGCCGCGCCACCCCGAGGCGGCCCCCGACGAACTGCACGGGCCCCGCACGACGCCCGACAGCGACGACCTCGACTCGTGGGCCCTCCTGCCGACGGCCCCCGACTGGGCCGGTGGACTCCGCGACTCCTGGACCCCGGGCGAGGCCTCCGCCCTCGACACGCTCGAACGCTTCGCCACGGGACACCTGGCCGACTACGGCCTGCGCGACGAACCGGCTCAAGAGGCGACGAGCCACCTCTCGCCCCACCTCCGGTTCGGCGAGGTCAGCCCGTTCCAGGTCTGGCACCGCATGCGCGGCGACCTCACGCCCGACGCCCGCGAGCAGGCCTCGGGCTTCCTGCGTGAACTCGTCTGGCGCGAGTTCAACCACACGGTCCTCTTCGCGAACCCGCACCTCGCCACGAAGAACTACCGACCCGAGTTCGACGAGTTCCCCTGGCACGAGCTCGAGCCGGGCGAGCTCGAGGCGTGGCAGCAGGGCACTACCGGCATCCCGCTGGTGGACGCCGGCATGCGCGAGCTGTGGACGACCGGGTACATGCACAACCGGGTGCGCATGGTCACGGCCAGCTTCCTCGTCAAGAACCTGCTGGCCGACTGGCGGGTCGGCGAGCAGTGGTTCTGGGACACCCTGGTCGACGCCGACGAGGCGAACAACCCCGCCAACTGGCAGTGGACGGCCGGCTCGGGCGCCGACGCGGCCCCCTACTTCCGGGTGTTCAACCCCGTGCTGCAGGCCGACAAGTTCGACAAGCAGCGCGACTACGTCCGCCGCTGGGTTCCCGAGGTCTACGACGACTCGTACCCCGAGCCCATGGTCGACCTCAAGGCCTCGCGCCGGGCCGCGCTCGACGCCTACGAGGCGATGCGCCGCACCACCCGTACCGAATGACCCCGCCCTTCGAGAGGAACACCTCCGTGACGACGTCATCACGCCCGCCCCGCACCGACCCACCCACAGGGATCGACGCCGTGTTCGCGGCGCGTCCGTCCGAGCGTCGCGGGCCGAGCGCCGTCTGGGCGACCTTCGACCGCTCGGGCGTCACGCACGACGGCTCGTACGGCGAGATCGCCCCCGGCACCGCACCCGGCGTCGACACGGCGTACCGCATCGCCTCGTGCACGAAGAGCTTCACCGCGACGGCCCTGCTCGCCCAGCGCGACGCCGGGCTCGTGTCGCTCGACGCACCGATCACCGACTTCGTGCCGGCGTTCGCCGACGTCACCCTGCCCACCTCCGACTCCCCCGTGCCGACCCTGCGCATGCTCCTGACCATGTCGGCGGGCTTCCCCACCGACGATCCGTGGGGCGACCGGCAAGAATCCCTCACCGACGACGAGCTCGACGCCCTGCTGCGGGCCGGGCTGAGCTTCGACAGCGTGCCGGGCACGACCTTCGCCTACTCCAACCTCGGCTTCGCCCTCGTGGGCCGGGCGGTCGCGGCCGTCGCCGGGAGGCCCTACCGCGAGGTCGTCGAGTCGACCGTCCTCGAGCCGCTCGGTCTGACGAGCACCGGGTTCGAGGCGACCGTGTCGGCCACCGGTGGCGTCGCGATCGGCCACCGCCGCGCCTCCGACGGGGGTGACCCCCTGCCGTTCTCGGGCCCGGGCGCGTTCTCGCCGATCGGCGGGTTGTTCAGCACCGTGACCGACCTCACGCGCTGGGCGCGCTGGCTCGGCTCGGCGTTCGACCCCGAGGGCCGAGGCGACCTCGACGGCATCCTCTCGCGCGCCTCCCGACGCGAGATGCAACAAGTGCAGCGGTTCGTCCCCGCCCGGGTCGGGCACCCCGGCGGCTACGGGTTCGGCCTGTTCGTCGAGCACTACCCCGACCACGGCCCCGTCGTGTCGCACAGCGGGGGCTACCCCGGGTTCTCGGCCCACATGCGCTGGCAGACCGCGACCGGCCTCGGCGCGATCGGGTTCGAGAACGCGACCTACTCGAAGGTCTCCGAGCCGATCGGGCTCGCACTCGACGGCATGATGGCCGACCGCCCCGACGCCCGGGTCGTCGTGCAGGCGTGGCCCGAGACGTCGACGGCGCGGGACGCGGTCGAGGCCGTGGTCCGCGGCGGGACCGTGCCCGACGGGTTGTTCAGCGAGAACGTCGACCTGGACCTCCCGCTCGACCGGCGCCGCGCCTCCTGGGCCGCTCTCGTCGAGTCGGTGGGGGGCTGGGACGACTCCGGCGACGGTGATCCGCTCCCGGCCGACGAGTCGTCGGCACCGTCGCACCTGGTCTGGCGTCGACGCGGTGCCCGCGGTGTCGTCCGGTTCGAGATCCGGCTCACCCCCGAGCGCCCACCTCGGGTCCAGACCGTGCTGGTGAGCGCCGAGAGTCCGCGCTGACCCGACTCTCGCCGGGCGCTCGTCCGACGCTCGTCCGGTCCGACGCCGTCAGGCGGGCGGCCGCCCTCCGGCCACCCCGGCGGCCCGGGCGGCGGCGCGGGCCCCGCTGCGTCCGGCGACCCCCAGGCTGCGCGACGTCGACCACGCGGCGATGAACCCGGCCGAGAACGCGTCGACGAGACCCACCGAGTCGACCCAGCGCGAGGTGACCCCGTCGACCACGACCGGGGGCTGCCCCCGCGAGACCACGACGGCTCCCCCGTCGTCGGCGACGAGAGCGACCACGCCGACGTGCTCGGCGAGGGCCGTCGCGGCGGCGATCGGCTCGTCCAGCCCGGTCAGCTCGCGGGCCGTCTCGTCCGAGGGGAAGAAAAGGTCGGCCCCGTGGACGGCCGCGAGGAACGCCGACACCCCGAACCGGCGGACGACCGAGGCGCTGCCCGGGGCGACCGAGACGAGCGCTCCGGCCTCCCGAGCCCGGCCCACCAGTCGTCGGAGGGCGACGGGGCTGCGGGACTGGGCGACCGTGTAGCCCGTGAAGTGCACGAGACCGGCCCGGGCGACGAGGTCGTCCGGAACGTCGTCGGGGCCCAGCGAGGCTCCGGCCCCCCGATCGGTGAACATGGTGCGCGACGAGCCGTCGACGGTGATGACGACCGTGCCCGTCGGATCGTGCGCGTCGTAGGCCAGCCGGGCCACGACCCCCGCGTTGGCGAGCAGTTGCGAGTGTCGCTGCAGGTCGGCCGTGCCCACCCGACCGACGAACGAGACGTCGACCCCCAGGGACCCGAGCCACGCGGCCGTGTTCGCCGCCGAGCCGCCGGCCCGGTGCCGGATGGTGGCGGCCGTCTCGGTCCCGGTGGCGTCGCCCGCCCGAGGGCTGACGATGATGTCGTCGAGGACGTCCCCGAAGACGAGGACGGGCGACACGGTTCGGGGTCGGTCACCCGCGGGGCGGAGGCGGTCGGTGGCGATGGTCATCGGCATCCACCCGACCACGGATCGAGGGCCGGGACGGGACGAGGAGGCGCAAATCACCCTCGAGGGCACGTCACGTTCACCCGTCCCGGCCCCGCCGACCGAGCGCGCCGGGGTTCGTCGGTCAGACGGTGACGGGTTGCGAGGCCGGGGCCTCGCGACGGGCACGCCGTCCGCGGACGACCAGGGCGTCGAGGGCGAGGCGGCCCGGACCGGTGAGCACGATCGCGATCGAGGCGACCGCGAGGACGAGGACGTACTCGAAGCCGCCGGCCGTCGAGTAGAAGCCGTTCGGCAGGTGGACGGCGACCAGGGCGACGACCGCCGTGACCGCCAGGAGGGCGGCGGCGACCCGGGTGGCGAAGCCGACGACGAGTGCGACACCGGCGGCGAGCTCGGTGACGGCCGCGACCGGGGCGGCCACCTCGGCGAGCGGGATGCCCATGCCGCCGAAGGCCCCCTGCGTCGCGGCGAGGCCGTCGACGGCGAGCTTCTGCCACCCGTGGGCGACGAAGACGACTCCGAGGACGACGCGGACCAGGAGGAGTCCGAGGGACGAGGAAGCTGACGACATGAGGTGCCTTTCGGTCGGGGACGGGGTCGTGGCACGTCGTCGGGCCCTCCGTCACGGTATGAGGTGACGCGTCACCGACCGGGGCCGTGGAGCGCCCTGCCAGGCCTTCGCCAGAACCCTGTCAGGCTCGGGTGGGGCATCCGGGGGACGCGGGGACGCCTCGCGAGGGCCGTCCGGCGGACGCGGGACGTGCCCCGAGGGGGGCGGTGTCGGTGGTCTCGGGCAGGATCGGTGCAGACGACGGGACGGGCCGAGGGGCCCACGACGAGAGGCGGCACACATGGCGACCATCGCGATCACGGGGGGCTCGGGGCGCATCGCGACCTGGGTCCGCCCCCTGCTGCTCGAGGCCGGCCACGACCTGCGGCTGCTCGACGTGGTCACGCCGCCCGACGACCTCCGAGCGCACGAGACGTTCGAACACGTCGGCGTGACCGACCTCGAGCCCCTCACGGTGGCGCTCGGCGGGGCCGACCTGGTCGTCCACCTCGCGTCCCACGCCAGCGAGCGCACGTGGCACGAGATCCGCGACCTCAACGTCGAGAGCGCGTACGTCGTGCACGAGGCCGCCCGTCGCGCCGGCGTGACCCGCCTGCTCGCGGCCAGTTCGGTGCACGCCGTCGGGTTCGAACCCGGCTCGGGTGCCGCCGACCACGACGTCCCCGCCCCTCGCCCCGACTCGTTCTACGGCGTCAGCAAGGTGCTGCTCGAGGCCGTCGGCAGCCTGTACGCCGACCGCTTCGGCTCGACCGTCGTGTCGGCCCGCATCATGACGGCCGAGGTCGAGCCGCACGACGTCCGCAGCCTGGGCACGTGGTTGTCGCCGGCCGACGCGACCCGACTGATCCTGGCCGCCCTCACGACGGCCCCGGCCGGGCACCACGTCGTCTGGGGCGTCAGCCGGAACACCCGCCGCGTCGTGTCGCTCGCGGCGGGCGAGGCCATCGGCTACCACCCCGAGGACGACGCCGAGGCGTTCGCCGACCGCTTCGCGGGTCAGGTGCAGCCGCCCGACGCACCGGTCGGCGGCGCCTTCACGACCATGCCGCTGGGTGAGGCGTGGTGAGTGGCCCGGCGGTGGCATCAGGTCACGCCCGCGAGGCCGATAGCGTGGCTCCGTGAACCCCACCCTGCACTCGTCGTCCGTCGCCGAGATCGACCCCGTCGTCCTCTACGAGATCCTCCGCCTCCGGGTCGACGTCTTCGTCGTCGAACAGGAGTGCCCGTACCCCGAGCTCGACGGGCGCGACCTCGAACCGACCGCGCGCCTCCTCTGGTTCGCGGATGCCGACGCAGATGCCGACACCCGCGTCCTGGCGACGCTCCGGGTGCTGCACGACGGCGACGACCGTCGCATCGGCCGGGTGGCGACGGCGGCGGCGGCTCGCGGTCGTGGGCTCGCCGCCGACCTGGTGCGAGCGGCCGTCGCCGGGTGCGAGGGTCGACTGGTCCGGCTCGACGCCCAGGCCCACCTCTCGGGCTGGTACGCACGGTTCGGCTTCGTGGTCGACGGTGACGAGTTCCTCGAGGACGGCATCCCCCACCTGCCGATGACGCTCGCCGCCTCGCGCTGAGGTCGGCCCCGCCCGCCCGCGCGTCGTCGGCCGGACGGTCAGACGGTCGGGCCGGTCGGGCCGGTCAGACGGTCGGGCCGGCCAGACGCTTCGGCCGGTCAGACGGTCGGGCCGGGGTGGTGGTGCTCGAAGACCAGGCTGGTTCGGGTCGAGGCGACGGCCGGGTGCGCCGAGAGATGGTCGAGCACGAACTCGCGCACGTCGTTCGTGTCGCGGACGGCCAGGTGGATGATGAAGTCCTCGGACCCGCCCAGGAAGAACAGCTGCACCACCTGCGGCAGGGCCCGGATCTCGGCCGAGAAGGCGGCGATGCGCTGCCGGGCCGACGCGAGGATCGTCACGCTGATGAGCGCCTGCAGGTCGAGTCCGAGTGCCGACAGGTCGACGTCGGCCCCGAAGCCGGCGACGACGCCGCGCTCGACGAGCGACCGGAGGCGCGCGAGACACGTCGACGGAGCGATCCCCACCTGCGCGGCCAGGGTGGCGTTCGGGGTGCGGCTGTTCGCGACCAGCAGGCGGACGAGCTGCCGGTCGATCTCGTCGAGCCGAACGTCGTTCGTCGCAGCCATGTCTCGTCGCACCTCTCGTCGTCGATCGTGCGGTGAGAAGGGCCCCGCACAGAATCTCGTGCGGAGAGCTTGGCACGCATCGGCACGAAACAGCACACTGACCTCAGTTCGGCGAACAGAGGCGTGCACCGGCCGCCCGTCGTCGAGGCCACTCCCGAGAGGACGAACCATGCGCGTCGGCATCCCCACCGAGATCAAGAACAACGAGAACCGCGTCGCCGCGACTCCGGCCGGCGTCCACGAGTTCTCCCGCCGCGGGCACGACGTGATCGTGCAGGCGGGTGCCGGACGGGGTTCGGGGTTCTCCGACGACGAGTTCGTCGCCGCGGGCGCGACGGTGGTGGACGACGCCGCCACGGTTTGGGGCGAGTCCGACCTGCTCATGAAGGTCAAGGAGCCGATCGCGGCCGAGTACCCGCTGATGCGGGCCGACCAGACCCTCTTCACCTACCTGCACCTCGCGGCGTCACCCGAGTGCACCGAGGCCGTCCTCGCCTCCGGCATGACCGCGATCGCGTACGAGACGGTCCAGCGGGACGATCGGAGCCTGCCGCTGCTCTCGCCGATGAGCGAGGTCGCCGGCCGCCTGTCCACGATGGTCGGTGCCTACCACCTCATGAAGCCGATCGGCGGCACGGGCGTGCTGCTCGGCGGCGTCCCCGGCACCCCGAAGGCGAAGGTGGTCGTGATCGGCGGCGGCGTCGCCGGCGAGCACGCCGCCGCGAACGCCCTCGGCCTCGGTGCCGACGTGACCGTCATCGACGTGTCGCTGCCGCGCCTCCGTGCCCTCGAGGTGCAGTTCGGCGGACGGGTGCAGACCCGCGCCTCGACGGCCTACGAGATCGGCGCCCAGGTCGCGGCGGCCGACCTGGTGATCGGCTCGGTGCTGATCCCCGGCGCCCAGGCCCCCAAGCTCGTCACCGACGACATGGTGGCGTCGATGCGTCCCGGGTCGGTGCTCGTCGACATCGCCATCGACCAGGGCGGCTGCTTCGAGGGATCGCGCGCGACCACGCACGACGACCCGACCTTCGCCGTGCACGACAGCGTCTACTACTGCGTCGCCAACATGCCCGGCGCCGTCCCCCAGACCTCGACCCGCGCCTTGACCAACGCGACCATGCCCTACGCGCTGGCCCTCGCCGACCGGGGGTGGCGCGATGCCGTCGCCGCCGACGAGTCGCTGGCGCGGGGCGTCAACGCGGTCGCCGGACGCATCACCAACGCCGGCGTCGCGACCGCGGCCGGCGTCGACCTGGCGGACGCCCGCACCCTCTGACCCGTCCGACTCTCCGACGGCGTCCGAGGGTGTCCGACGGGACAGCGAGCGAACCGTTCGGTCCGGTCAGCGAAGACCTCGGTCCGAACCGGGTGGTCCGGTGGGGTCCAGCCCCTATGCTCTGGGCATGGCACGACGACCCACCCCTCCGCGGGAACGGCTGCTCGAGGCAGCGAAGACCGAGTTCGCGGCCCGCGGCCTCGCCGGGGCCCGCGTCGACACGATCGCGCGCGACGCCGAGGCGAGCAAAGAGCGCCTCTACGCCCACTTCTCGACCAAGCGCGACCTCTTCGACGCCGCGCTCGGTGAGAGCATCGGTCGGTGGGTCGCGGTCGTCCCCTTCGACGCCCACGACCTGCCGGGTTGGGCGAGCGCCCTCTACGACCACCTGGCCTCGAACCCCGACGACGCCCGACTGCTGCTCTGGGGTCAGATCGAGGGCGTCGCGCTGCCGAGCCCCGGCGTGCTCGACCACGGCCAGCTCGAGGCGCGCCGCGACTCGGTTCGCGCGGCGCAAGACGCCGGGGACATCTCGTCCGGCTGGGACGCCGACGAGTTGCTGACCATGGTCTTCGGCGTCGTGCTGGCCTGGTTCGTCACGCCCGAGGCCACCAACATGCACACCGGCCCCCAACAGAGGCGGTGCGACGTCGTGCGACAGGCGGTGGCCCGCATCGTCGACCCGGGCTGAGACCCCGGACGAAACCCCGCCGAGCCCCGGCCGAGACCGGTCGGCGCCGTCCGACTCGCCGGGAGTAGCGTCCCCGTGTGACCACGACCGAACCCACTCCCGCCCTCTCCCCCGACCTGCAGCGCGTCCTCGACAGCGTGCCCGACCCGGGCGGCGTCACGACGTCGGACGCGGTGTACGCGGCGACCGACGTCGATCTCGAGGGCTTCCTCGCGACGCCTGCCCGCGCCTCCTCGTCCGAGCTCGTGCCCGGCGTGCTCGTGCTGCACGACTGGTTCGGCGTCGTCGACCACGTCAAGGTGCGCGCGCAGATGCTCGCGCGGCTCGGCTACGTGGCGCTGGCCGGCGACGTCTACGGGCAGGGCGTACGCCCGTCGCCGCAGGAGGCCGCCGGCGAGGCGGGCAAGTACTACGGCGACGTCGCGCTGTTCCGGTCGCGCCTGCTGGCGAACCTCGAGCGACTGCGCGCCGAGCCGGGCGTCGACCCGTCGCGGATCGCCGTGATGGGCTACTGCTTCGGCGGCTCGGGAGCCCTCGAGCTGGCCCGCGCGGGTGCCGACGTCGCCGGCGTCGTGTCGTTCCACGGCGGACTCGGCACGGGGATGCCCGCCGAGAAGGGCGCCGTGACGGCCCCGCTGCTCGTGATGACGGGTGCGGCCGACCCGGTGGTGCCCGACGAGGCGGTCGTCGGCTTCGAGGACGAGATGCGCGCCGCCGAGGCCCCGGACTGGCAGGTGCTGAGCTACAGCGGCGTCATGCACGCCTTCGCCGTGCCCGGCACCGACGCACCCGACCACGGGGCGCAGTACGACGCCCGCGCGGACCGCCGCTCGTGGCAGCAGCTCGAGACCTTCCTGGCCGAGGTCTTCGCCTAGCCGGTCGGCCAGCTGCCCCGGTGTGCACGTCGCGACACCGGACGCCCGACACGCCGCTCCTCTCTCGAGGTGAGCGGCGTGTCGTCGTCCGGCTGTCGGGTTCGGCACGGGCGGAGCGGCCGGAGAGGTCGCGAATCGCCCGGCAGGAGGCGCGGGTCGCGGACACGGGGAGGCGCAGGTCGAGGGACCGGCGCAGCGCAGGTCCTGGAAGCCGTCGGTCCTAGAAGCCGATGACGCGGCCCGAGCCCGCTCGGGCGATGTCGCGCAGCTGGACGGCCGTCGCGACGGCGGCGTGTGCCGCCTCGGCGCCCTTGTCCTCCTTCGAGCCGGGCAGACCGGCGCGGTCGAGGCCCTGCTGCTCGTCGTCGAGGGTGAGCACACCGAACCCGACGGGCTTGCCCGTGTCGAGGGTCACCCGCAGCAGGCCCGAGGTCGCGGCGTCGGACACGTACTCGAAGTGCGGCGTGCCGCCACGGATGATGACCCCGAGGGCGACGACCGCGTCGGCCCCGGCCTCGAGCGCGGCCTTCGCGACGACGGGCAGTTCGAAGCTGCCGGGCACGCGCACGACCGTGGCCGTGGCGCCGAGGCGCTCCACGGTGGCCAGCGCACCGGCCAGCAAGCCGTCGGTGATCGTCTCGTGCCAGGTGCCGGCGACGATCGTCACGCGGACTCCCGTGCCGTCGACGTCGAGTTCGGTGGGGGCGCCTGCTCCGCTCATGCGGGGTCTCCTTCGGGGGTGGTGGTCGTGGTCGTGGTGTCGATGGTCGGTGAACCGGGCACGAGGGCGGGGTCGTCGAGGTCGCGGTCGCCCAACCAGCGGACGAGGTCGGCGATCGTGACGACCGGGACCCCCTCACGGGCGCCGAAGTCGAGCAGGGCGCGCAGGCGCATCATCTCGCCGTCGTCGCCCACGATCTCGCTGATCACGGCGACGGGTCGCAGCCCTGCAGCCTTCATCAGGTCGACGGAGGCCTCGGTGTGGCCGTCGCGCTCACGCACTCCGCCGTCGCGGGCCCGCAGCGGCAGGACGTGCCCGGGGCGGTGCAGGTCGTCGCGCACGCTGGTGGGCGACGCGAGCGTGCGCAGGGTCGTCGCCCGGTCGGACGCGCTGATGCCCGTCGTCACACCGGCCGCCGCGTCGACGCTGACCGTGTAGGCCGTGCCGCGGGCGTCCTCGTTGTGGGCGACCATCGGCGGCAGGTCGAGTCGGTCGGCGATCTCGTTCGACATCGGCGCGCAGACGAAACCCGACGACACCCGCACCGTCCAGGCGATCCACTCGGGCGAGGCCAGCTCGGCCGAGAGGACGACGTCGCCCTCGTTCTCGCGGGACTCGTCGTCGACCACCACGACGGGTCGGCCCCGACGCAGGTGTTCGAGGGCGAGCTCGATCGGCGCGAGGCGCGAGTCGACCCGCGCCTCCCCGGCGGGCGTCGACACGGTCACGGGCGACCCGTCACGGCGGCGTCGAGCGCGTCCAGCCGCAGCATGCGGCGCACGTGGCGGGCGAGCACGTCGGTCTCGACGTTGACCCGGTCGCCGACGGCCTTGCCGCCGAGGGTCGTCACGGCGAGCGTCTCGGGGATGAGGCTGACCTCGAACCAGCCCGGTGCCTCGCCGGGCTCGCTGATCGCGCTCACCGTGAGGCTGACGCCGTCGAGCGTGACCGAGCCCTTGTCGACGAGCAGGGGCGCGAGGTCGTCGGCGAGGTCGAAGCGGACCCGACGCCAGGCGTCGCCCTCCTCGATCTCGACGACCGTGGCCGTGCCGTCGACGTGGCCCTGCACGATGTGGCCTCCGAGGCGGTCGCCGACGCGGGCGGCGCGTTCGAGGTTCACGGGCGTGCCGGGGCCGAACGCCCCGACCGTGCTCATGGCCAGCGTCTGCCGCATGACGTCGGCCGTGAACGTGTCGCCCTGCTGCGCGACCACCGTCAGGCAGACGCCGCTGACCGAGATGGAGTCGCCGTGCGCGGCGTCGGTCAGCACGGCCGGGCCGTGGACCGTCAGACGGACGCTGTCGCCCTGGTCGTCGACGCGCTCGACGCGTCCGAGTTCTTCGACGAGACCGGTGAACATCAGCGCACCGCCGTGCTGGTCGCGTCGATGGGTCGGCGCGTCCGTGCGTCGGGCCCGCGGGGCGTGGTCGCCTGCGTCGTCATGTCGTCCTCCGGTCTGCCTGGCTGTGTGCCGAGGGCTCTCCGGGGGTGCGCGACGCGAGGGTCGGCATCGGCCCGGGGGTCCGCGGACGGACGACCGGGCCCGCGCTACCTCTCATCCGGACTATGACCGTCGGTACCGGAGTTCCACCGGTTCAACCGGGCCGCCACCTCTCGGTGACGACGCGGGTCGCGGACTGTGACCGCCGGCTCAGATTTTCACTGACCCCGGAGCGCGTTGCTCTGTCGGTGACGATAGCACCGCCGCCTCGTGCAGCCCCGGCGTGTTCGGCCAGGGCGTAGCCGGGCGCAACACGGGCGGCCAGGGCTCAGCCGACGACGAGGCCGAGGTGAGCCGCCATCGTCGGGGCGAAGGTCGCCAGCTGCAGCTCGTCGATGGTCGCGCCACGAAGCCCTTCGAAGCCGTCGATGCGCGAGAAGTCGCTGGTGCGCAGGTCGGTGTGCGACAAGGAGGCGCGGGTCACGTCGAGCGTGCCGATGCGGCAGTCGACCAGCGCGACCCGCAGGGCCTGCACACCCCCGAGGTCGAGTTCACCGATCGTGCACCCCTCGATCACGACGTCGGTGAGCCGTGCCCCGCGCAGGTTGAGGAAGTCGATCTTGCCGCCGACCAGGCGCACCGACCGCAGCTCGGCGTCGAACAGCTCGGCCGACCCCCACCGGGGCCGCTCGACGCGGACGTCACGCCAGGTGCTGCGCGCGGCGGCCAGCTCGGGGGCGAACGAGTCGGCCAGCACCGACTCGACCAGGCGCGCACCGCGCAGTCGGGCCGACCCGAGCCGGGGCGCCTCGAAGACGCACTCGGTGAACTCGGCCCCCTCGAGGTCGCGGTCGGTCAGGTCGGCGTCGACGTAGCGCTCGAGCTCACGGCTGTCGCGCGGACCCAGCAGGTCGGTGCCGAGGTCGACGAGGCCCTGCGGATCGACGGGGTCGAGCCGCGGGGCGTCGGTGCCGCCCGGGGTCGTGGGGCGGGACGGCGTGGGGCGGCGCGGCGGGGTCATGCGACGAGGCTAGCGGCGACGTCCGACACGACCCGCGCCTCCTCGGGTCGGCCGCCCGCCGCCCGCGGTCAGCACTCGATGACGTTGACGGCGAGCCCGGCGCGGCTGGTCTCTTTGTAGCTGTCCTTCATGTCTCGGCCGGTCTGACGCATCGTCTCGATGACGGTGTCGAGGCTGACGACGTGGCTGCCGTCGCCGAGCAGGGCCATGCGGGTCGCGGCGACCGCCGTGCCGGCCGCGATGGCGTTGCGCTCGATGCAGGGCACCTGGACGAAGCCGCCCACGGGGTCGCAGGTGAGGCCGAGGTGGTGCTCCATCGCGATCTCGGCGGCGTTCTCGACCTGGCGGGGCGTTCCGCCGAGCAGCGCGGTCAGCGCCCCCGCCGCCATCGACGCGGCCGAACCGACCTCGCCCTGACAACCGGCCTCGGCCCCCGAGATCGACGCATTGCGCTTGTAGAGCGAACCGATCGCCGCGGCCGTCAGCAGGTAGGTGCGGGCCAGCTCGTCCTCGGTCGCACCGTGGAAGCGCATCGCGTAGTAACCCACGGCCGGGATGATGCCGGCGGCCCCGTTGGTCGGTGCCGTGACCACGCGCCCGCCGCCCGCGTTCTCTTCGTTGACGGCCATCGCGTAGGCCTGCAGCCACTGGGCCGGCAGGTCGGAGGCCAGCAGCGAGGAGGCGCGGCCCCGGTCGACCGCGGAGCCGCCGAGCGCGTAGGCGGTCGCCCGCTCGTCTTGCTGGCGCAGCATGGTCGCGAACTGGCGGGCGCGCCGCGGGACTTTCATCCACCCCGGCAGGACACCCGTGGCCTCGAGGCCCGCGTCGACGCAGGCCCGCATCGCGGCCCAGCGGGCGTCGAGGCCCGCCGCGGCGTCGGCCTCGCCGTGCAGCGCGACCTCGTTGCGCCAGGCGAGCTCGGCGATCGACACGCCCTCGGCGTCGCAGAGGCGCAGCAGGTCGTCGGCGTCGGCGAAGGCGAACGGCGCCTCGGCGGTGGGCACGGCCTGCTCGTCGTCGCCGTCGCGCACGACGAAGCCGCCGCCGACCGAGAAGTAGACCTCGCGCGCGAGGCTCGCGCCGTCGACGTCGAAGGCCTCGACGCTCATCGCGTTGGGGTGCCGCGGCATGCGGGTCAGCGGCGCCATCCGCAGGTCGTTGGGGGCGAAGGCGATCTGGTGTCGCCCGAGCAACCGCAGGCCGCCGCCCTGCTCGACCGCCTGCTGCATGCCCGAGACGACCGCGGGGTCGCAGGTCTCGGGCTGCATGCCCGCGAGGCCGGCGAGGACGGCCGAGGGCGTGCCGTGGCCGAGGCCGGTCGCGGCGAGCGAGCCGTAGAGCACGGCCTCGACCCGGGCGACGTCGACCAGCCGGCCGTCTGCCTCGACGCCGAGGAGGAATTCGCGGGCGGCCCGCATGGGGCCGACGGTGTGCGAGCTCGACGGGCCGATGCCGATCGAGAAGAGATCGAGGGCCGAGACGTGATCGGTCACGTGCCACCTGCCTTCCGGGGTCACGACGACGTTACCCGCTGCCGCCGACGGTCAGGGGGCGGGGCACCGAGGAGGCGCGGGTCGCCTCAGGCGGGACGCCCCACCTCGCGGGCCCGCTCGGCCATCGCGCCCGACATGCCCTCGAGGAACCGTCGGACGGTCTCGAGCTCGGCCTCGTCGAAGCCGGCCATGACCCGGTCGCTCATCACGCCGAGCGGCCCGAAGAACGCCCCCGCGACCTCGCGGGCGCGGTCGGAGTAGCGGACGAGCACCCGGCGTCGGTCGGCCTCGTCACGGCTGCGCTGCACGTGCCCGACCTTCTCGAGGCGGTCGATGACGCCCGTGGCCGCCCCCGAGGTGACGCCCAGCAGCTCGCCGAGCCCGCCGGCGGTCACGGGGTCGCCGTCGCGCTCAGCCTGCATGACGTGCAGCAGCGCCTCGAGGTCGATGTGGCCGAGACCGTGCCGCGAGGCGAAGGCCTGGGCGACCTTCTGCGACTCGGTGGTCAGCCGTTGCATGTGGGTGACGATCTCGTCGGCCTGCGGCGAGCGCGGCGGACGGGTCGACGGGGCCGTGGGGGCCGGGTCTCTCGGGGTGGGCATGGAACCTCCTGCGTGACGAGTCTGGTCGATGCTCCTGTGATCTGCAATACTCTTAGCTACTAAGACATTGAGCGACTGAAGGATCACCATGCGCACCCTCGCCCGCATCGTCAGCGGCCACCGCACCGCCTGGGCCGTGCTCGCCGCGACGGCCGTCGCCGTCGCCCTGCTCTTCGCCTTCCTGCCGGCAAGCGAGGGCGACGCCGCCCCACCGTCGGGCGTGCCCGACACGAGCCAGTCGGCCGAGGTGACCGAGATCCTCAGGTCGTTCCCGAGCGCGGAGACGACGGTGGGCATCCTGGTCTTCAGCCACGGGGGTGACCGTCTCGACGCCGCCGACCTCGCCGCGGTCGACGCCCGGGCCGCCTCCCTCGCCGAGCTCTCGACGGCCCCGCAGGCCGTCCGGCCGCAGGTCAGCGACGACGGCACCGCGGCGATCGTCGCCGTGCCGCTCGACGCCGCGACCGCCGACGCCGACGTCGCGGGCACGGCCACGAGCCTGCGTGACGCGGCCTCGGCCGACCTGCCCGACGGGCTGGACGCCCTGCTCACCGGGCCCCTCGGGTTCCAGGACGACATCGCGAACGCCTTCGCCGGAGCCGACTTCCGACTCCTGCTGGTCACGGTGATCGTCGTCGCCGTGCTGCTGATCGTCACCTACCGCAGCCCGGTGCTGTGGATCGTGCCCCTGGCCGTCGTCGGTGCCGCCGACGCCCTGGCCGGCCGGGTCGCGGCCGCCGTCGCCGAACCGCTGGGCATCCCGCTCGACGCCTCGATCTCGGGCATCCTGTCGGTGCTCGTCTTCGGTGCGGGCACCAACTACGCCCTGCTGCTCGTCGCGCGCTACCGCGAAGAACTCCTCCGTCAGCCCGACCGTCACCGCGCCATGCGCACGGCCGTGACGAGCGCCGGCCCCGCCATCGCGGCCAGCGGCGGCACGGTCGCGCTGAGCCTCCTCACCCTGCTGCTTGCGTCGCTCACCGGCAACCGGGCCCTCGGTCTCGCCTGTGCGGTCGGCGTCGTCGTGGCGATCGTGTTCGCCCTCGTGGTCCTGCCCGCGGCCCTGGTGGTCTGCGGTCGCGGGCTGTTCTGGCCCTTCGTGCCCCGCGCCTCCTCGTCCGAGGGGACCGACGCGACCCGCACGGACGACCGGACCGCAGGAGGCGCGGCGCACCACGCGGCACCGCGACGCGGCTTCTGGGACCGTCTCGGGCGCGGCGTCCGACGCCGTCCGGCCGTCGTGGCCGTGTCGTCCGTCGCGGGCATCGGCGTGCTCTGCCTCGGGCTGAGCGGCTACGCCGTCGGCCTGTCGCAGACCGACCAGCTGCTCGGCGACCCCGACTCCGTCACCGCGCAGAAGGTGATCGACGACTCGTTCTCGGCCGGGCTGACCAGCCGCACCACCGTGATCGTCCCGTCCACGGTCGCCGACGAGGCCACCGCGCTCGCGTCCGGCACGGACGGCGTCGACACAGCGACGACCGGCGAGACCGAGGGCGGGCTGACCCGCGTCGACCTGCAACTCAGCGCCGAGCCCGAGAGCGACGCCGCGTTCGCCACCGTCGAGCGCCTGCGCTCCGGGTACGCCGACGCCGACGGCCGCCTCGCCGACGCGCTCGTCGGCGGCAGCGACGCCACCGCCTACGACACGAAGGTCGCCGCGCAGGCCGACATCGACCTGATCGCACCGATCATCCTGGCGATCGTGTTCGCCGTCCTGGCCCTGCTGTTGCGCTCGCTCGTGGCCCCCGTGCTGCTGATCGCCTCGGTGCTGGCCACGTTCTTCGCGAGCCTCGGGGCCTCGACCTGGCTGTTCCAGAACGTGCTGGGGTTCCCCGCGCTCGACACGGCCGTGACGCTCTACGCGTTCCTGTTCCTCGTCGCGCTCGGGGTGGACTACAACATCTTCCTCACCACCCGGGCCCGCGAGGAGGGCCTCGTGCACGGCACCCGCGAGGGCATGGTGCGGGCCCTGGCCTCGACGGGTGCCGTCATCACGAGTGCGGGGATCCTGCTGGCCGCCGTGTTCGCCGTGCTGGGCGTGCTGCCCGTCGTCGCCCTGACCCAGGTCGGCGTGATCGTCTGCCTCGGCGTGCTGCTCGACACCCTGGTGGTGCGCACCGTGCTCGTGCCCGCTCTCGTCTTCCTCACCGGCGACGCCTTCTGGTGGCCGAGCCGGCGTCCGTCGCGTCAGCCGCAGGCCGCCCAGAGTCCGACCCGCGAGGCCTCGGCCGACGCCTCGGCGGCGACGAACCGGTCGCGGTAGCGGTACGCGTCGTCGTAGGTGTCCTCGCGCCCGTAGCCCTCGGCGACCAGTCGCTCGTTGAGCATCGTGCCGTCCGGCGACCAGACGTAGCGCAGCAACCGGTCGTAGCGGTCGGCGTCGCCCTGCGAGGCGTCGTCCTCGAGCCAGACCGTCGCCCCCTCGGGCAGGGTGGCCGTCGTGAAGGCGCTGGCCTCGGGGCCGAAGCAGTCGATCGGAGCGTCGGGCTTCACGGTCTCGGGGGTGTCGACGCCGATCAGGCGGATGCGCTCGCGCTCCCCGGCGACGGTGACGATCACCGTGTCGCCGTCGACGACACGCTCGACGACGGCCTCGGCGGCCGCGGCCGGGACACTCGTGGGCACGGGAACCGCACCCGCGCCTCCCGGGTCGCCTCCCCCGGACCCGTCGCCGAGGAGGCGCGGGAACGCCACGAGGACGGCCCCCGCCACCAGCACCACGACGAGGCCGAGCAGGCGACGCGGCGTGAGGCGGCGCCGCGACGGGCGACGGCGCGCGCTCACTCGGCGAGCCGGGTGCCGCGGAGCTCGGGCAGCATCGTGGCGGCGGCGGCCCCCACGACGAAGACCGCGCCGAAGACGACGAAGAGGGTGGGCGGGCCGCCGAGGGCGATCAGCGGCGGCACCGACAGCGGGGCCGCGATGGAGGCGATGCGTCCGACGCCGGCGGCCCACCCCGCCCCCGTGCCCCGCAGCGGCGTCGGGTAGAGCTCGGGCGTCACGGCGTAGAGCGCCCCCCACGCGCCGAGGTTGAAGAACGACAGCGCCATGCCCGCGACGAGGATCTGCGCCACGCTGCCGCTGACGGCCCCGAAGCCGAAGAACACGGCCGCGACGGCCGACCCGAGCAGGAAGGTCGCGAGCGTGCCCCGGCGCCCCCACTTCTCGATCAGCCAGGCCGAGGCCGCGTAGCCCGGCAGCTGGGCCAGCGTGATGATCAGCACGTACTCGAACGAGCGCACGAGCGGGAACCCGGCCGCGACGAGCAGCGACGGCAGCCAGACGAAGGCGCCGTAGTACGAGAAGTTGGTCATGAACCAGACCACCCAGATCGCGACCGTGCGGCGCGCCATGCCGGCACCGAACAACCGGCCGACGGAGGCGCGGGCCGGCTTCTCGACGACCCGCGCCTCCTCGGCGACGACGGTCGGGGCGGCGACGCCGGCCGCCTGCTCGAAGCCGCGGACGGTGCGCTCGGCCTCGTCGTGGCGGCCCCTCGACTCGAGGAACCGCACCGACTCGGGCATCTTCAGCCGCACGAACACCGCGTAGAGCGCGGGGGCCGCGCCGATCAGCAGGGCCCAGCGCCAGCCGTCGTCGCTCGTCGGGATCACGAGGTAGCCCACGAGGGCGGCCCCGATCGAGCCCACGGCCCAGAACGCCTCGAGGAGCACGACGACGCGACCGCGGATGCGCCGGGGCGAGAACTCGCTCACGAGGGTCGACGCGACCGGCAACTCGGAGCCCAGGCCGAGGCCGACGACGAAGCGCAGGACGAGCAGCACGCCGACCGACCACGACAGGGCCGAGAGGCCGGTGGCGAGCCCGTAGAGCAGCAGGGTCAGGGCGAAGACGGTCTTGCGGCCGAGGCGATCGGCCAGCGAGCCGCCGACGGCCGCGCCGATCGCCATGCCCGCGAACCCGGCCGAGGCGACCCAGGCCAGTTGACCGGCCTGGTCGCTCCACACGGTCATCAGCTGGGCGATGACGAACGAGAGCAGACCGACGTCGAGCGCGTCCAGGGCCCAGCCGATGCCCGAGCCGGCGAGCAGACGGCGGTGCTTCGAGGTGAACGGCAGCTCGTCGAGACGCTCGCTGCGCGTCGGGGCGGCCGGGGTCGAGGTGGGGACGGGGGTCATCGGGGCCTGTCGTCTCTGCGGGTCGTCTGGGTCGGGCGGGTCGTCGGGGTCGGGCGGGTGTGGGGCGGGCACGTACACCTCGGACGAGGCGGATCGGGCCACTGGGCAGTGTAGGAGCCGTGAAGATGGTCGCCACTACAGACACCGGGGCCGCGGCACCGTAGCCTCGGGCGGACCGGATCATCTCGGTCCGCGACGGAGGCACCACCATGGCAGAGAAATCAGCGAAGAAAACCACCGCGAAGGTCGCCGTGCGCTCCTTGAAGGAGAAGCGCGCCGACAAGAAGGCCAAGGGAGCGACGGGTAGCCACTCGGAGGACATCGTCTCGAACGTCAAGAAGCGCTGACGCACGACGTCCCCGAAGGGGCGCCGACCTCCGCACCGGGCATCCCGGTCGCGAGGCGGCGCCCCTTCGTCGTTCCGGGACCCGTGGTGGCGTCCCGGGACGATCGGCGGTGTGACACGAGACCCACACCTGACATAACCTCGACCTCGTGGCCCGCGATCGGGGGTGGGCCCGGAGGGACGACAGCATGGTCGACAGGCGGATCAGGACGTGGGCGGCGACGACGGTGACGGTCGTCATGGCCGGTGCCCTGGCACTCGGAGGCGCGACGACCGCCTCCGCGGCCGGGCCGGGGACGGTCGGCTGGGCCGACTTCACCGTGGACGGGACGGCTCGTGCCTACACGGGCACGATGACGCTGCCCGGCGACTTCCCGCAGGCGACGTTCACGTCCTCCTCGCGCCAGGCCACGATCCCCAGCGGGTCGAGCACCTGGCAAGGCACGGGCACGCCGGTCGGCGCCGAGTACGACTCGAGCCGCGGTCGCCCCTACCTCAACCTCCGCCCCGCCCAGGACTCCCCGACGGCGGCCGCCGCCTCGGTCACGACCTACACCTTCGACCGGGCCACGCCCGCGAGCGACTGGTCATTCGTGCTCGGCGACGTCGACGCCGACCAGGTGACCGTGTCGGCCACCGACGCCGCCGGTGCCGCCGTGCCCGTGAGCGCCCTCGGCTTCCAGAACACCTACAACTACTGCCGCACCGCCGGTGGACCGTCGCCGTCGTGCGACGCCGCGGGGCTGCGCGACGTGCCCTCGTGGAACGCCGGCACGGGCGTGCTGACCGGCAACGCGACCGCGGCCGACACCGAGGGTGCCGCCGCATGGTTCAGCCCGACCGTGCCGCTCTCGACGCTGACCTTCACGTACCAGCAGCGTTCCGGGTTCCCCGTGTACCAGACGTGGTTCGTGACCAAGACGTTCACGGCGAGCGGTGCGGTGACGAACGACGGCACGGCCTACCCCGGGGCGGTCGTCACGGTGGTCGACCCGGCGACCGGTGAGGTCGTCGGGACCACCACGACGGTCGGCCCCGACGGCACCTGGTCGGTCCCCGGTCTCGTCTCGGGCACGCCCTACGAGGTCGACGTCACGACACCGGACGACGCCGCGGATCTGCCGGCCGTGACCTTCACGATCGTGGGCGACGACTCCCCCGGCCTCGACTTCGCCTTCACGGGCGCCGTGGCCCCGGCCGACACCGCGCCCCTCACGGTCATGGTCGTGCAGGCCGACGGCACGCCCGTCGCCGACCGTCCGGTGAGCATCGTCGTGCCCGGCCAGCTCGACCCGGTCGCGTCGGGGACCACCGGCGCCGACGGCTCGGTCACCTTCGAGGGGCTCGACCCTGCGGCCGAGTACGACGTGGTCGACGAGGTGACGGGCATCGCCCGGGGGCCGATCACCACGGCCTCGGGCGCCTCGATCACGCTCGACCGGACCGTCGAGATCACCACGAGCATCGTGAACCCCGACGGATCGGCACCCGCGACCGGGTCGACGGTCGACGTCGTGCCGGTCGGCGAGACCACGCCCGTCGCCAGCGTCGAAACCGGCGCAGGAGGCTCGTTCACGGCCGACGGCCTGACCCCTGGTGAGCAGTACGAGGTGATCCTGAACGAGGACGTCGACTCGGCCGTCACGATCACCGCACCCGCGACGAGCGGGACGATCCCGCCCGTGCAGATCGCCGCTCCCGACACGGTCGACGTCGAGGGCACGGTCGTGAACGCCGACGGCACCCCCGCCGCGGGCCTCCAGCTGCAGGTGATCGAGGCCGAGGCCGCCGAGCCCGAGCCCGTCGCCACCCCGACCACCGACGCGGCCGGCCGCTACCGCGCCGAGGGTCTCGAGCCCGGGACGGACTACGAGGTGGTCCTGGTCGGCGAGGTCGTCGGCACCTTCGCCGCACCGTTCGCCGACGGCACCGTCCCGACGATCACCCTCGCCGCGCCTCCCGTCGTGACGCCCGTGCCCGACCCCGTGCCCAGCCCCGACCCCACCGTCTCGCCGGCACCGGTAGTGCCCGCGGCCGGCGGGTCCGGCACCGGTGGCTCGGGCAGCGGCGGCTCGGGACGACCGCTCGCCTACACGGGCAGCGAGCCCGGCCTGCCGCTCGGCCTCGGAGCCGCCGCGCTGGCCCTGGGCCTCGCGCTCGTCACCGGCTCGGCCGTCGGCCGGCGCCGGGCGGAGCGCCGCTGACGGCGGCGGGCGCCGGGTCCTGAACCCGGCGGGCCGAGGAGGCGCGGTGTCCGTCCGACGGGCACCGCGCCTCCTGCCGTCCGCCGAGCCGCAGGCCGGGCCTGTGCCGTCGCCGGGTGCGAGGGAGTTGGCTCGGAGCCATGAAGAACACCACACTCGGCCAGGTCGACGGCGGTCTCGACGTCGGCCGCCTCGGCCTCGGCCTGATGGGCATGTCCGCCTTCTACACCGGCAACAGCACCGACGACGACGAGTCGGTGCGCGTGATCCACCGGGCGCTCGACGTCGGCGTCACCCTGCTGGACACCGCCGACATGTACGGCCCGCACACGAACGAGCAGCTGCTCGGCCGTGCCCTCAAGGGCCGCCGCGACCAGGCCGTCGTCGCGACGAAGTTCGGCAACGTCACCGACCCCGAGGCCCGCGCCGAACGCACGGTCGACGGTCGTCCCGAGTACGTGCGCCGCTCGGTCGACGGCTCGCTGCAGCGCCTCGGCATCGACCACATCGACCTCTACTACCAGCACCGGGTCGACCCGCAGGTGCCGATCGAGGACACCGTCGGCGCCATGGGCGAGCTCGTCACGGCCGGCAAGGTGAGGTTCCTCGGGCTGTCCGAGGCCGCACCCGAGACGATCCGCCGTGCGCACGCCACGCACCCGATCACCGCGCTGCAGACCGAATGGTCGCTGTGGAGCCGCGAGCCCGAGGCCGAGATCCTGCCGACGGTCCGCGAGCTCGGCATCGGCTTCGTGCCCTACTCGCCGCTCGGTCGCGGGTTCCTCACCGGCACCATCCGCTCGGTCGACGAGCTCGCCGAGGACGACTTCCGCCGGTTCGCGCCCCGGTTCTCGGGCGACAACCTGCAGGCCAACATCCGCATCGTGCAGCAGGTCGACGAGGTCGCCCGGGCCGTCGGGGCCACACCCGGTCAGGTCGCGCTCGCCTGGCTGCTCGCCAAGGGTGAGGGCATCGTGCCGATCCCCGGCACGAAGCGCCGCGCCTACCTCGACGAGAACGTCGCGGCCGACGACGTCGTGCTCGACGCCGAGCAGATGTACCAGCTCGACGACGTGGCCGCGCCGAAGGGCGCCCGCTACGCCGACATGTCGACGGTCGACAAGTAGCGAGGCGACCGACGTCGGCTCGGCCGTCGTCCCGTTCGTCGCCCTGCGTGAGCCGTCGCTCCGCCACCCCGCCACGAAATGGACATCCCGCCACGTTCTTTCGTGGCGGGATGTTCACTTCGTGGCGGGGTGAGACGTCCGGGCGAGGAACGAGGGCGAGGCCGAGGAGGCGCGGGTACGGTCGAGCGATGGACGACGTGATCAGACGCCGGGCCCTCGTGCACGGCTCGGTGCAGGGCGTGGGTTTCCGTTTCTCGACCGAGGGCGAGGCGGACCGACTGGACGTCGGCGGCTTCGTCCGCAACCTGCCCGACGGGACGGTCGAGGTCGAGGTCGAGGGACGGCCCGACCGGGTGGCGCTGCTCCTCGAGTGGCTGGACGAGGGACCCCGTGGGGCCCGGGTCGACCGGGTCGACGTGAGCGAGCTCGCCCCCGTGGGCGAGAGCGAGTTCAGCACGCGCCACTAGCTCGCGGGGCGGTCACGAACTCGAGAACCCGCCACCAGCTCGATCGTCGGTCACGAGCCGTCCCGGCGACCGGAGACGAGAGACCCGGACCGGACGCTCACACACACCCGACAGTGTGGAGTGCCCGGACCGGGCGTTCAAGGGTACCTGCTCGTCGACCCGTCCCGATCACCCGGACCGGTTCGGTCGGTCCGCGCGGCCCGGTCGGCCCGGTCGGCCCCGCGGCTCCGCGGCGCCGCGACCCCGGTCGGTTCGACCGGCGACCTCACATCCGGCGACGCTGCCGCGTCTACGGGGTGAGTACCATCGCCGAGAGCCAGGAGGCACCGTGAGCGTCCACACCACCGTCGACACCCCCGTCGGCACGCTGACCGTCGTCGGGGCCGAGGCGGGCCTCGTCGGCCTCTACTTCGACGAGCACCGCCACCTGCCCGATCCGACCGGCTTCGGCCCGGTCTCGCGGGACGGTGTCGGACTGAGCGACTTCGCCGAGGTCGAGCGTCAGCTCGGTGGGTACTTCGGCGGCGAGCGCCGCTCCTTCGACCTGCCGCTGGCACCGCGCGGCAACGACTTCCAGGTGCGGGTGTGGGACCTGCTGCGCGACATCCCCTTCGGCGAGACGCGCAGCTACGGGCAGCTCGCGACCGCGCTCGGCGGCGTCGGCCTGGCCCGGGCGGTCGGCGCCGCCAACGGACTCAACCCGCTGAGCATCGTCGTGCCCTGCCACCGCGTGGTCGGTTCGGGCGGGGCCCTCGTCGGCTACGCCGGCGGGCTCGACCGCAAACGGTTCCTGCTCGGGCTCGAGGCCGACCAGCCGTCGGGCCCCGAGTCCGGTCGGCTCTTCTGACGTGGAACCCTTCGAGCGGGTGGTCGCCCGGCACGGTCGCACGGTGTGGCGCGTGTGCCGGGCCGTGCTCGACGAGCACGACACCGACGACGCGTGGAGCGAGACGTTCGTGGCGGCTCTCGTCGCCTATCCGTCGCTGCCCGCGTCGACGAACCTCGAGGCGTGGCTGGTGACCATCGCGCACCGCAAGGCGATCGACGTGCTGCGGGCGCGGGACCGCCGCCCCCGCCCGGTCGAGACGGTGCCCGAACCGCCGCACGCGCCTCCTCACGACGAGGCCATGGCTCGCACGGACGAACTGGACGGGGCGTTGCGGACCCTGCCGCCAGGGCAGCGCCGGGCCGTGGTCTACCACCACCTCGTCGGGCTGTCGCATCGCGAGATCGCCGAGGTGACCGGCATCAGCGCGGACGCGGCCCGGCGCGCGTCCGCCGACGGGATCGCGGCGCTGCGCCGACTGCTGGCCGAACCGGGGACGCCCCGACCGACCGGCACCTCGGGGCGGGTCGCCCGCCGCGCCCCCGTCCCGTCCGCCTCCGTTCCGTCCGCCCGAGTCCCGTCCGCCCCCGTCCCGTCCGCCTCTCCCGAGCCGAAGGGCACCCGATGACCGCCTCCCCCGCCGACGCGTCCACAGACCCGCGCGCCCTGTTGACCGGTCTCGACCCGGCCGACGACCGTCTCGCCGCCCTGCACGCCCGCTTCGCCGAGGCCGCCCTCGACGCCGGGGCGGTCGACGTGGCCTACCGCACCCTCGACTCCCCCGTCGGGCGGCTGCTCGTCTGCGCGACCGACGTGGGCGTGCTGCGGGTGGCCTTCGAGATCGAGGGGCACGACGCGGTGCTCGACCGCCTGGCCTCGACCGTCAGCCCCCGCATCGTCGAGGCTCCGTCGCGGCTCGACGCCGTGGCACGCGAGCTCGACGAGTACTTCCGCGGCGAGCGCCGCGCGTTCGACCTGCCGCTCGACCGGCGTCTGTCGAAGGGCTTCCAGCGGACGGTGCTCGAGCACCTGCCCGACATCGGCTACGGCGCGACGGCGAGCTACGCCTCGGTCGCCCTCGCCTCGGGCAGCCCCCGGGCGGTGCGGGCCGTCGGCACGGCCTGCGCCACCAACCCGCTGCCGGTCGTCGTGCCCTGTCACCGGGTGGTGCGGAGCGACGGGACCGCCGGCAACTACCGTGGGGGCATGGCGGCCAAGCAGATTCTGATCGACCTCGAGGCACGCGCGTGAGCGACGCGGTGCGCCCCGGCGTGGTGCCGTCGGGTGTGGTGCCGTCGGGCGCGGTGCCGTCTGGCCCGGTGCCGTCGGACCCGGCCGGCGCGGGCGTCGTGGTCGGTGACGACGGGCTGGCCCGGCCGGTCTGGGCGTCGACCGACCCGCTGCTGCGCGACTACTACGACACCGAGTGGGGGCTGCCGGTCCGGGACGAGCGCGGCCTGTTCGAGCGGCTGAGCCTCGAGGCGTTCCAGTCGGGGCTGTCGTGGGCGACGATCCTACGCAAGCGGCCCGCATTCCGCACCGCGTTCGCCGACTTCGACCCCGAGGTGGTCGCCCGCTTCGACGACGACGACCGGGAGCGCCTGATGGCCGACGCAGGCATCGTCCGCAACCGGCTCAAGGTCGACGCGACGATCCGCAACGCGCGGGCGACGCTCGACCTGCGCGCCGACGGCGGGCTCGTCGACTTCGTCTGGTCGTTCCGGCCCGCCGAGACGCCCCGGCCCCGCACGATGGCGGAGGTGCCGACGACGTCGCCCGAGTCGCTCGCGCTCTCGAAGGCTCTCAAGGCGAAGGGGTTCACCTTCGTGGGGCCGACCACCATGCACGCCCTGATGGAGGCCGCGGGCATCGTCGACACGCACCTCGTCGACAGCCACCGGCGCGGGTCGTCGGGGGTGTGGGGCGACGACGGTCGGCCCGTGGCGGACGGCGACGGCGGGGCGGCCGGGTCGTGACGGAGGCCTGGTCCGACGCGACGGCACCCGACTCGACGGCACCCGGCGCGGCGGCACCCGGGGTGGCGGCCGCGCGCTTCGTCGTCGAGCCCGTCGGAGCCTGGGACCACGCCCACGCCGTGGGGTTGCTGGCCGCGCACAGCGTGCCGGGGGCCGAAGCCACCGACGTCGCCGCGGCGTCGCACGCGCGTCTGGTCGAGCTGGGCTCGGGGGCCGCGCGCGCCTCCTACCGTCTCGACCTGTCGTTCGCGTCGACCGGGGTCGACGTGACGGTGACCGGGCCCGACGGCGTGCTGCCGACGGAGGCGACGGTCGACGAGGCCCGACGCGTCGTGCGGACGTGGCTCGACCTCGACACCGACCTCGACGACGTCGAGCGGGGCTTCGCCGACGACCCGGTGCTCGGGCCGCTCGTCGCGGCGCGTCCGGGCATCCGCGTGACGGGCAACCCCGACGGGTTCGAGACGGCCGCGATGACCGTGCTCGGGCAGCAGGTCTCGCTCGCCGCGGCGCGCACCTTCACCGGGCGACTCGTGGCGGCCTACGGCGAGCCGGTCGCGGGGACGGGCCTCACGCGGTTCCCCCGGGCCGAGCGACTGGCGGCCTCCGACGTCGACGAGCTGCGGGCCGCGGTCGGGGTGACGAACGGTCGGGCGCGGACGATCCACGCCCTGGCCGAGGTCGTCGCCGACGGGCTCGTGATCGCGCCCGACGTCGATCACGCCGACGCGCGTCGACGCCTGCTCGCCGTGCCCGGCATCGGCCCGTGGACGGTCGAGTACCTCGCGGTGCGTGCCCTCGGCGACCGCGACGCCTGGCCCGCGGGCGACCTCGTGCTGCGGCGCGTGATGGGCGGCCTGACGACGAAGCAGGCCGAGGCCGCCGGAGCGGCGTGGTCGCCCTGGCGCGCCTACGCCCTGTTCCACCTCTGGGCCGCGGTGCTGCCGACCGCGCCGTGACGCCTCCGGCGCCGCCTGCCGACGCCGTCCGGACGAGGAGGCGCGGTGCGCCTAGCCTCGGAGGCCCACCACGAGAGGACTCCCCGATGAGCGACGCCCGCACGAACCCCGACCCGCACGGACCGGACGACGAGCTCGGCCACGGCGACGCGCTCGACCAGGCAGCCGTCGAGGCCGCCGCGATCGAGACGCACCGGGCGACCCACGGGTCGGGCCCGACCGACACGCAGGGCGAGCCCGCCGGGTCGCGCGACGCGACGCCGGACGGCGACGTCACACAGCCGCTCGGCGGCAGCCACTCGGGCGAGGACGGGTACGTCGCCGTGAGCCCCGGGGGCGTCTCGGGCGAGCAGGACGCCGCCCTGACCGTCGACGACGAGGACCCGCACTCCGCCGACCCCGAGGCGAACGCCCACCGTGGCGACATCGGCGCGAACCGAGGTGGCAGCGGCGGACGCTGACCCCGGTGTGAGACCCCAGGAAGTCGCCGAGACCCCGGTGCGCGCGCCGGGGTCTCGGCGACTTCCTCGGGTCTCGGCGGCGACGGGGTGGTGCATGCTGGTGGGGATGACTGACACGCGCCCCCACCTCGACGACTTCGCCCGCTTCATCCAGGCCTCGCCCTCGTCCTTCCACGCCGCGGCCGAGGCCGCCCGTCGGCTCGACGACGCCGGGTTCGTCGCCCTCGACGAGACCGCCGAGTGGCCCACCGGCCCGGGGCGGCGCTACGTCGTGCGTGACGGCGCGGTCATCGCCTGGATCGAGCCCGCCACGGCGACGGCCACGACGCCGTTCCGCGTCGTCGGGGCGCACACCGACTCCCCCGGCTTCAAGCTGAAGCCCAAGCCGACGACCGGCACCCGTGGCTGGCTGCAGGCCGGTGTCGAGGTCTACGGCGGCCCGTTGTTCAACTCGTGGCTCGACCGCGACCTCGAGTTCGCCGGTCGACTGGTCACCCGCAGCGGCGAGACGCACCTCGTGCGCACCGGGCCGCTGCTGCGCTTCCCGCAGCTCGCCGTCCACCTCGACCGAGGCGTCAACGCCGACGGCCTGAAGCTCGACCCCCAGCGCCACCTGAACCCCGTGGTCGGGGCGGGGCCGCTCGACGAGGCCGACGTCCTCGGCCACCTCGCCGGGTTGGCGGGGCTGACCGGAGCCGACGTGACCGGGTACGACGTGGTCGTGGCCGACACCGCGCCTCCTGCGGTCCTGGGGCTCTCCGGCGAGCTGTTCGCCGCCGGGCGCATGGACAACCTGTCGTCGACCCACGCGGGTCTCGTCGCGTTGATCGAGACCGCGACGGCGGGTGTCGAGCTCGACCACGTCGCCGTGTTCGCGGCGTTCGACCACGAAGAGGTCGGGTCGGCCACGCCCTCGGGTGCGGCCGGGCCGCTGCTCGAGGACGTGCTCGCCCGGGTCTCGGCCGGTCTCGGGGCGACGACGACCGACCACCGCCGGGCCCTCGCCGGGTCGTGGTGCCTGAGCGCGGACGCCGGGCACGCCGTGCACCCGAACTACCCCGAGCGGCACGACCCGGTCAACCAGCCGGTCGTCAACCGCGGGCCGCTGCTCAAGATCAACGCCAACCAGCGCTACGCCACCGACGGGCTCGGGGCGGCCGAGTGGTCGCGGGCGTGCGAGCAGGCCGGTGTGCCGTTCCAGGAGTTCGTCTCGAACAACTCGGTGCCCTGCGGCTCGACCATCGGGCCGATCACGGCGACGCGGCTCGGCATCCGCACGATCGACGTCGGCATCCCGCTGCTCGGCATGCACTCGGCCCGCGAGTTGTGCGGCGCCGACGATCCGGCCTACCTGTCACGCGCCGCCGCGGCCTTCCTCGCGCCGGACGCGTAGGCCCGGCGCCGACGACCGCCCTGCCCCGCCCCAGGCGGTTCTCCGTGGCATGACGGTTTGACATGTCACGGTAGTTTGGTGCGATGCACGAGGCGAATCGACTGCGGCTGGCGGACGTCGAGATCCGGTACGGGCGCCGACCGGTGGTGGTAGCCCCTGCACTCGAGATCGCCAGGTCGTCCACGACGGCACTCGTGGGAGCATCCGGCAGCGGCAAGAGCTCTCTGCTCCGGTGCCTGACGGGCCTCCAGCGCCCTTCCTCGGGCCGGGTCTTCGTCGACGACCTCGATCTCACCTCCCTGTCCCCGTCCCGGCTCGCTCGCCGACGGCGTGAGCTGTTCGGCATCGTCCTGCAGGACGGCGGCCTCGTTCCGTCGTTGTCGGCCTTGGACAACGTGCAGGTCGCCCTCGACCTCCGCCGCATCCCGAGGTCGCGATCCACCGCCCGATCGACCCTCGCCGACCTCGGCCTGACCCGACTGGCCGACCGACGACCCGACGAGCTGTCCGGCGGCGAGCGGCAGAGAGTCGCCTTCGCCCGGGTGCTGGCCCAGCGAGCACCCTTCGCGACGTTGGACGAACCGACCTCGAGCCTCGACGCCGAGAGCCGCGCCGACGTCGTCGACGGCATCCGCGCTCTCGCGGCCGCGGGGTGCGGCACGGTGCTGGTCACCCACGATCTCGAGCTCGCCGCGGGCGTCGACGCCGTCGCGGCGATCACCGAGGGGCAGGTCGTCACGCATCCGGGCCCGACGACGGCGTCGGACATCCGCCGACGGATGCGAGCCGTGCACGACCTTCAGAGCGAGAGATGATCGGCCTCGCTCGTCTCGTCCGGGCATCCCTGCGCACGCTCGTGACCGACCGGGGCACCTGGTTCGCCTACGCCGCCGTCGTCCTGGTCACCACGGTCGTCGCCGGCCTCGCCCTGACCGGTGTCGAGTCGGCCGGCGGTGCGCCTGCCCCCCTCGCCGGCATCGTCCGCTCGTGGACCACTCCCGCGGCGTTCATGGCCGTCGTCGCCGGCACGACGTGCCTCGCCGCCGTGTCACGGCTGACCCAGTCACAGTTCGACCCGACCCGTCTCGCCTGGGTGCCCTTGGGCGTCCTGCCGTGGCAGGGGCGCACCCTCATCGCACTCGAGACGGCCGTCGTGACCGTCGCGGCCACCACCGGGGGTCTCGCGATCGTGATCGTGACCGCCACGGCCCTCGACCCGCTGACCACCCCCTGGGGTTCCCTCGCCCTCACCACGGGTCCGCTGGTCACCGTCGGCACACCGGTCGTCGTCGCCCTGTCGCTGACTCCGGCGCTGGTCGGCGCGACGAGCCGCTTCCCGCCGCGTCCGCGACGGGCGAGGCTCGGTCGCGTGCTCGGTTGCGCGATCCCCGCCGCGGCCGTCGTGGCGCTCCTGGCCCTGATGCCGTCCACTCCGACCAGGGACGACGACGTGGCCGGGCTGGTGCCCTGGTCACTCCTCCTCGTCGTCCTCGGCTCCGTCGCCGCGTCGACGATCGGTCCCGCGGCCTGCCGCCTCGTCACCGCCGGGCTCGATCGGGCCCTGACCGGCACTCGATGGAACGTCCCCCGACTCGCCTTCCGGGCCGTCGCGGACGGTGTCCGCCGAGACGGTGCCGGCCTCTCGGTGCCGATGGTCGGCGTCGCCGTCCCGGGCGGGCTCACCGCCGTCTTCCTGGCGGGCGACGAGGCGCTTCGCACGTTCGGGTCGCTCGCCTCGTCGGACGCGACGGTCAACTGGTCGGCCGTGACCGGTCTGGCCGCGGCGCCCGCCGTCCTCGCAGCGGTCGCGGGTGCACTCCTCTTCAGCCTGTCGTCCCCGATCCGCCGAGACACGGGACGCGTACTGCTGGCCGCGGGAGCCACCCCGGCGACCCTCCGGGCGATCGCCTCATCCGAGGCCGTCCTCCTCTGGGCCTCAGGGACCCTGGGCGCCGTCACCGTGGTCTCGGTCTCGGCCTCTCCGCTCTTGTCCGCCGCCCAGGCCGACCTCGCCACGTGGGCGGCCGTGACCCTGAACCCGGTCATGCTGTGCTGTTCCGGGCTCGCCCTCGTCGCACTGCTGATCGGCAGTTCGTTCGGTCGGCGATCGTGACCGCACGGCGGATCAGCCGAACGCCTCCGCCGCGGGCACCCCGAGCGCCCAGGCCAGCACGGCCGGCCACTCTCCGTAGCCCGAGTCGGGGGTGAGGTGACCGCCTCGGGGCACGACGACGACCGGGGCGTCGACCCGCGCCTCCCAGGTGTCGACCGGGCCGAGCGGCAGCCACTCGTCGTCGTCCCCGGCGACGACGACCGCCTCGGCGGACCCGCCGGGCGAGAGCCGACGTCCGTCGAACAGGTCGCCGGCCACGAACGCGTGGATCGGCTGCCCGGCGATCAGCTCGGGCGAAGGAGGCGCGACGAGCGCGACCCGGTCGGCCCGCGGAGGCGCGTCGCCGGCCTGAAGCCTCAGCCAGAGCAGGCACGAGAGGCTGTGGCACAGCACCGTCAGCGGCAGGTCCCCGGGGAGGCCGTCGAGCTCGCGTCGCACCGCATCGTCCCAGGCGGCGGGCGTGGGTTCGTCGGCGTCGGGCAGCTGCGGGTAGCGCACGACGTGCCCGCGGGCCTCGAGCTCGTCGGCGAGCCACCGCTGCCAGTGGCCCTCGGGGCGGTGGTTCTGCCAGCCGTGCAGGATCAGGTAGGCCGTGGGCGGAGTCGAGAACGGGGTCGGCGTCGGGGCGGTCGCGTCGGTCACGGTCCGATCATGCCCCGGCCGAGCGTCATGACGTGGCAGGGTCGACCCATGACGTCACACCCGTCGCCGTCGCGACCGCCCCGGTCACGCCGGCCGCGCACGCCCCGCCCGCGCCGCTCGCCCCGGGCCCGGTTCGGCGACGGCTACGCCTTCGACGGCGAGCCGACCCTCGACGGCCCGCCGCCCGCCGGGTTCCACGTCACGACCCGCAGCCGGGTGATCGGCCACGGCCGGGCCGCCTTCGACGCCGCGGGCGACGCCGTGCTGCACTGGCAGGTGCACCGCGGCTCGGGTTTCGTGCCGCTCGAGGTGCCCGACCGCGTGACCGTCGGCGCGACGAGCGTCTGGGGCGTCACCTTCGGCCCCCTGCACCCACCGGCCGCCTGCCGCGTGTTCGCCGTCGTACGGACCGAGACCGAGATCGGCTTCGGCCACGCCGCCCTGGTCGGCCACCCCCAGCGCGGCTGGGAGAGCTACCGCGTGCGCCACCACGACGACGACCGCGTGACGCTCGACATCCGTGTCGTCTGGCGCCCCGCCGCCTGGTGGATGCGTGCCGCCGGGCCCGCGTCGGCGCTCGCCCTCTCGCTGATCCTGCGGCGCAACCTGCGTGCGCTGGACGGCGTCGTGACCTCCGCCTGACGGCACCGCCCCATCGACCTCACGGCGCCGACGCGCCGACCCACCCACCCCACGACCGAGGGACCAGGAGGCGCGGCTCACGCGAACAGGTCGTCGAGCCACCCCTGCCAGGCCGTTCCGGTCGCGGCGGAATCGGGGCCCGCGGCGAAGTCGTGCACGCTGACGCTGACCCCGGCACCCCACGTCTCGCGCCCGAAGACGCGGACCAGCGTGGTGGCCGTCCGCAGCCCGACGAACGACGCGGTGCGGTACGAGAGCCCCGCGGTGACCGGACCCACGGCGGGCAGGTCGACCACGACGGCGTCACCGACCTCGACGCCGTCGGCCAGGTCGAGGGCCTGCAGCACCCGGTCGAACGATCCCGCCGCCCGCGACGACTCCGGGGCGTCGACGTTCGTGAACGTGGCCGCGCGGGCCGGGAACCACGCGACGTACTCGGCGAGGGTGTGCAGGTAGAAGTCCGTGTGCTCCTCGACGCCCGGCAGCTGTCCCTCGTCGAACACGCTCGAGTGCCGGTAGGTCAGTCGGGTCACCCCGGGGGCATCGTCACCCGCTTCGAGAGCGAAGTCGAGCTCGTTGAACCACCCGCCCTCACCCTCCATGCGGTTGGCGTAATGGCGACCCGGCTGCCAGGCCGTGATGATCGCACCCGGTCCCGCCGCGCCTCCTTCTCGGGGTTCGACCTCGCCGGGCCAGAGCCACCCACCGGTGCCCGTGGTCACGGCGTCGAAGACCAGGGCGGGAGGCGCGGCGAGGGTGACGGTCCGGACGATGTCGGCAGCGGGCACGATGACTCTTCTCTCGTCGAGGGAGGCGGATCGCGATGCGACCCGGTGGGGTCAGCCTGGCACCGACGGCGGACGCCACGCCACTGCGCCGGGCTCCGAGCCCGCCGTGCCACACTGATCCGATGAGTCCTCGACGTCGCCACGCCGGTTCGGCCCGCCGCGCGGCCGCCCGCGACGCCTCGCGCTCGGGCGACGTCGACACGAACGTGACCGTCCGGCGCGTCGAGCGGGACGACCTCTACGTGCGGGTCAACACGATCGGCGACACCGGAGAGCGTCCGTTCGTGCTCGTGCCGGGCATCGGCGTCTCGTCCGACTACTTCGAACGCCTCGCACCGAACCTCAACGAGTTCGGCCCGGTACACGCCCTCGACCTGCCGGGCTTCGCCGGGGTGCCGCACCCGGGCCACGCCCTCACCATCCGCGAGTACGCCGACCTGGTCGGCACCGCGATCGACGAGCTCGGGCTCGACGACCCGGTCGTCGTCGGGCACTCGATGGGCACGCAGATCGTCGTCGACCTCGCCGCGCGGCGGCCCGACCTGTCGACCGTCGTGCTGATCGGGCCCGTGATCGACCCGGCCCACCGCCGCGTGCTCGAACAGGCGGTGCGCTTCGCCCGCGCCGCCTGGCACGAGCCCGGCCGGGTGAAGTTCCTGGCTCTCAGCGCCTACGTGCTCTGCGGGGTGCGCTGGTTCTCGCGCATCCTGCCCAAGATGATGACGTACCCAATCGAACAGCACCTGCCGCAGATCGCCGCCGACACCCTCGTCATCCGAGGTGAGCACGACGCCGTCGCCCCGCGCGAGTGGGTCCGCCGCGTCGGCGAGCTGCTGCCCTCGTCCCGCCTGTGGGAGATGCCCGGCGCCGCCCACTCCGTCATGCACGCCCACGCCGAGGAGGTCGCCAAGCTCTGCGTCGAGCACGCCCAGCAGCCGATCCGACACGACGAGGGCGACGAGCTGCACCACTACGTCGACGCCGGCGACGGCGACGAGAGCGACGACTTCAGCCCCAGCCCCGCCGACTTCGTCAAGGCCGTCGGGGCGCGCCTGCGCTCGACCGCGGCGACCATGCGCGGTGACGACGAGGCCCTCGCGACGGCCAAGACGGACCACGCCGAGTCGATGCAGGCGGCGTTCGACCGTCGTCAGGCCGAGAAGGTCGCGGCCGGCGACGAGCCCGACGACGGCCCGCACATCGAGCCCACCACCGGCGACGCCCGCCGCTGAGAGCGCCGGTCGGGCCGAGAACGCAGGAGGCGCGGGTGGCGTCGCCCCCGCCCCCTCACGTCCTCGCCGTCACGCCCCCGAGACGGTCAGCCCGATCAGCACGAGGTTGAGCGCGACGACGACCACCACGGCCGCCCATCCGGCGACGCGCGTCCCCACGGCGTTGACGCCCGTGCCCATCAGCGAGCGATCACTCGTGGCGACGACGAGCGGCACCAGCGCGAAGGCGATGCCGAAGCTCAGCACCACCTGGCTGAGCACGAGCAACCAGGTCGGGCTGATGCCCGTCGCGAGCAGCACGAGGGCCGGGATCAGCGTGACGACCCGGCGCACCATGAGCGGCACCTGCACGTGCAGCAGGCCCTTCATGATCTCGGCACCCGCCATCGCCCCGATCGAGGTGGACGCGAGACCCGACGCGAGCAGGCCGACGGCGAAGAGGACGCCGATCACGGGCCCGAGAGCCGCGGCGATCGCCCGCTGCGCCCCGGGGATGGTGTCGGTGCCGTCCTGGCCAGAGAGGGTCGAGGCCGCGAGGACGAGCATGGCGATGTTCACGCCACCGGCGACCAGCAGCGCGAGGACGACGTCCCAGCGCGTGGCCTTCAGGACGCGGGCCCGGTCGGCCCCCTCGGCGACGACTCCGTGGTGGTCGCGGGTGAGGGCGGAGTGCAGGTAGACCGCGTGCGGCATGACCGTCGCGCCGAGCATCGAGGCGGCCAGCAGCACCGCCGTGCTGTCCTCGAAGCGGGGCACGAGACCGGCGAGCATGCCGCCCGCCGAGGGCGGGGCGAAGAGCAGCCCCGCACAGAAGCCGAGCGTGAGGACGGCCAGCAGGGCGATGACCACGGTCTGGAAGACCCGGCCGCGGCGGTACCTCGTGAGCATCAGCAGGCCGAGCGAGACGAGGCCGGTGATGAGGCCACCCACGACGAGCGGCACCCCGAAGAGCAGCTGGAGCGCGAGGGCGCCGCCGATGATCTCGGCGACGTCGGTCGCGGCGGCCACCAGTTCGGCCTGCCCCCAGTACGCGAGCCGGAGGGGCCGACGACGGAGGCGCGTCCCCATGACCTCGGGCAGCGACCGCCCCGTGACGATGCCGAGCTTGGCCGAGAGGTACTGGACGAGCACGGCGATGGCGTTGGCCAGCACGAGCACCCAGAGCAACGTGTACTGGTACGACGCCCCCGCGGTGAGGTTCGCGGCGACGTTGCCCGGGTCGACGTAGGCGATCGCGGCGACGAACGCCGGGCCCAGCAGGGTGCCGCGCGGCCGTGCGTGGACGATCTGCGGGGAGCGGCCGTCACGGAGCGGGTCGGCGTCGGCGCGTCGGGTGTCGGTCGAGCTCATGCCACGACCCTAGCAAGGTTTCGGCAGGCCGAAACTTCGTTGTCGAGGTGTCTCAATCGTGGCTGGTGCCGAAAAACCCGGTTTCGAACCATGAACCCAGAAGGAACTGGGTTCATGGTTCGAAACCGGGTTCGAGGCTGATCCGGTAGGTACCTGATCACGCCGCAGTTCGGTACTACTCGGTCGCGGCCGTGATCTTCGCGACGCCGACGAGCATCTCGTCCTGGACGGCGTCCGTCCCGAAGGTCTCGTTCAGCAGCTCGGCCGCGTCGGGGCTGACGTGGACCGTCGTGCCCTCGAGCACGGCGTTGCCGTCGACGACCTCGAGGGGCTTCAGGGTGCCACCCCAGAGGTTGAACAGGTAGGCGTCCTCGGCGGCGACGGTGCCGTTGGCGGTGACGGTGCCGTAGAGCTTCGACTCACCCGGGTCGATGCGGAAGTCGGTGAGTTCGACGACGGTGCCGTCGGCCGCTGTCAGCGAGAGGCCCGAGCCGTCGTGGTCGATCTCGCCCTGCACGTAGGGACGGATCTCACTGTCGGGGCCGAAGTAGTCGACGTTGCCGCCCGTGATCGGGAACGAGAACGTGCCGTCGGTGAACGTCGCGGTGCCGACCACGCCCGGCGTGAGGCCGAGCGTCGTGAGGGCCTCGACGAACGACGCGTCGACGGCGACCTGGGTGTCGACGCCGTTCGACAGGTCCGGGATCGTCGCCTGGGGCAGCAGGCTCTCGCCCGGGCCCGGTTCGCGGGTCTGGTTCACGGGGTGCGTCGGGGCCGTGTTGTTGCTCTCGGAGTCCGAGGTCGAGGCACAGGCCGCGAGCGAGAACACGAGGGCTCCGGTGGCGACGACGCCGAGGACGCCGCGGCCGAGGGGGGAACGGAGGGGGGTGCGCATGAGTGGTCCTTGTCTGTGCTGCCCGGTGGGGTTGATCGGTGTTCGACGCCCGGGCCGCGTCGGATGGGCGAGCGGGCGAGGGGGCGACCCGGCCGGGACGCCCCCTCGCGGCGCTCAGTCCTGTTCGGAGAAGAAGCGGTCGACCTTGCGGTGGTAGCGCTGACCCAGCAGGCCGCCGAGGACGGCACCGGCGAAGCTCAACACGACCACGAGGGCGAGGCCGATCAGACCGGCGAGGGACGACGACTGCAGGTCGTCCATCGAGGGCACGAACGGGTTCGGCGACGACGAGTCACCGGACTGGGTGCCGACGACGCCCACGACGATCGCCAGGACGATCGTGATGACCACGCCCCAGAGCCAGGTCGCGAGCCCCTGCTTGAAGCCGCTGAAGCGGGCGATGCGCGACGCCGTGTACCCGCCGACGAGGTACCCGAAGAAGATGATCGCGAGCACCACGATGCCCGAGGTCAGCGCGAGCACGTCGGCGTTGTCGGCCGTGAAGCTGCGCAGGTCGGTCATCGCGGTCGACCCCGAGGCCACCCCGCCCCAGGCCGCCAGGACGCCGCCGAAGATCGTGATCATGACGAGGCCGAAGCCCGTCGCGGCGAACCAGCCGAGCAGACCGGCGCCGAAGCGGATGCCGCCGAACTCCTCTTTCTGCTGGGCGAGCAGCTCACGGCGCACCGACACGTGGTCGATGCCGGAGTCCTTGATCAGAGGGTAGGCGTGGGAGCCGGTGTCGCGACCGGCGGCGGCACCCGCAGCCGCGCCTCCTGCTACTGCCGCGGTCGGCGCGACGGCGGTCGGGGCGTCCTGACCGAACGAGGGCTGACGCTCGGCCGCGGCGCGGTCGGTGGCGTCGCGCTCGGCGTCCGAGCGGTCGTCGACCCATCCGTCGTGCGAGGACGAGGAGGCGCCGGTCGCCGCGGTCGCGGACGCCGCGGTGGCCGTGTCGTCACCCCGGTCGCCCGTGGCGGGGTCTCCGGCGCGGGCGGCCTCGGCCGCGCGCAGGGCCTCGTCGTCGTGCAGCGGACGGCGCGTGCCGTCGGTGGAGGCGGACCACGCCCGCTGGGCGGGCTCGGTCGGAGCCACCATGGGGATCGCCTCGGTGGGACGGCCGGCCGAGGCCGCGTCCCGGTCGGACTCCGAGAGGACCTCGGTGTCGCGCCCGTCGGCGTCGGTCGACGAGTCCGCGTCGGCGGGTCGGTCGGACGCCGTGTCGCCGGGGACGTACTCGGCGGGCACCGACTCGGGCAGCGCCTCCTCGTCGGACGGGGCGGGAGCGCCGGACGCGTCGCCGGTCGCACGGGTCTCGGCCACGACCGGGCGGTCCTCGGCGTCGGCGATCGGGGCCTGCTGCGTGGGGGCGTCGGAACCGAAGTCGACGGCGGGCTGCTGCTGCGTCGGGACGTCGCCGCCGAAGTCGACGGCGGGGGGCTGCTGGGTCGGCACCTCGGAGCCGTAGGGCACCTCGGTCTGCTCGGCCGTCTCACCGGTCTCGTCGGACCGCGGGGCGTCGTTCTCGTCGCCGTGCCGGGGATCGCGTCCCTCGTGGTCGGGGCGGTCGCGCCGCGGATCGTTCGCGTCGGTCATGGCTCACTCCTGTCGGTGGGGTCGTTCCCTGGATCTGTGATCCTCCTGAACGTTACGCCCGAACGGCACCCCAGGCCGGGAGCCCCCGCCCTCACGCGGAGGACTCACGGGCCCGGGCGAGCCGGTAGCGTGGACGGGACCGCCGAGCGACGAAGGACGACGACGTCATGACCGACACCAGCCAGATCCCCTCCGACCCGACCGCGACCGACCCCGCGGCGACGGCCCGCCGGGCCCCGGCAGCCGGCCGCACGCGACCCAAGCCCGACATCGCCCGATCGTGGCTGCTGGTTCCCGGCACCGCGCCCGACCGCTTCGACTCGGCGCAGGCGTCACGCGCCGACCAGATCGTCCTCGACATCGAGGACGCGGTCGACCCGGCCCGCAAGCCCGCCGCGCGCGACGACGTCGTCGCCTGGCTGAAGGGCGGTGGCGAGGCGTGGGTGCGCATCAACGACCGCTCGACCGACTTCTGGTCCGACGACGTCGACGCCCTCATGGGCCTGCCCGGACTGCACGGCGTCATGCTCGCCAAGACCGAGGCTCCCGAGCACGTCACCGAGACCTTCGACCGACTCGGAGGCGCGGTGCCGGTGCTCGCGCTCGTCGAGTCGGCCCTCGGCATCGAGGAGAGCCCCGCCATCGCCAAGGCCCGCGGAGCGTTCCGTCTCGCGTTCGGCAGCGGCGACTACCGCCGCGACACCGGCACGAGCGCCGACGACCTGGCCATGGCCTACCCCCGCTCGCGCCTCGTCGTGGCCAGCCGCATCGGCGGACTGCCGGGCCCGATCGACGGCCCGACGGTGGGCAGCAGCCACCCCGTCCTGCGCGAGCAGTCCGGGGTCGCGGTCGCGCTCGGCCTGACCGGCAAGCTCTGCCTCGACGTCGAGCAGTTGCCCGTCATCAACGAGGTCATCAGCCCCACCCCGTCCGACGTCGCCTGGGCCCAGGACTTCCTCGCCGACTTCGAGAGCCGCGGCCGGGTCATCCGCGACGGCAGCGACCTGCCCCGCCTCGGCCGGGCCCAGAAGATCGAGAAGCTCGCCTCGGCGTTCGGGGTTCAGCCCGCGAACTGACCCCTCGACGGAAGGAGGCGCATCCCACCGGGGATGCGCCTCCTTTTTTTCTTGCCTGATTTCCTCTTGCAGTCTTGACTCGCGATAGTCAGCGACATATCTTTGACACATCGCGACAGGACGTCGCGATCTCGACTTCTTCCCCCTGACCCGAAAGGAGTACCCCATGGGTACCGACTTCACCCCCGAGAACCACGGCGACCCCCGTCGCCAGCACCACGACTTCCCCGACGCCCGACGCGACCTCCCCGGCCGCGGCGAGGGTCACGGCCGCTTCGGCCGTCCGTTCGGCCGCGGGTTCCGCCCCGGCCCCGGCTTCGGCGGCTTCGGCCCCGGTTTCGGCCCCGGCGGCCCGGGCTTCGGCCCCGGCGGCTTCGGGCCGGGCCGCGGAGGACGCGGCCGGGCCCGACGCGGCGACGTGCGTCTCGCGATCCTCTCGCTGCTGTCCGACGCCCCGTCGAACGGCTACGGCCTGATCAAGGCGATCGCCGAGCGCACCGACGGCGCGTGGAAGCCGAGCCCCGGCTCGGTCTACCCCACGCTGCAGCAGCTCGTCGACGAAGAATTCATCTCGTCCGACGAGGCCGCGACCAAGAGCGTCTTCACACTGACCGAGGCGGGCCGGGCCTACGTGGCCGAGCACGCCGACGAGATCGAGAAGGCCTGGGCCGCCGCGGCCGACGACGCGAGCGACACCGACCGCGAGTTCCAGACCAGCCTCATGAAGCTGATGGGCGTCGTGAAGCAGTTCCACCACGACGGCAGCGAGGCCCAGCGGGCCGCCGCCACCGCCAAGCTCGACGAAGCCCGCCGCGCGCTCTACACGATCCTCGCGGACTGAGCCCTCGCGGACTGAGTCCTCGCCGGGCCGGCCCGGGCCGGCGGCCGACGTGAGCATCCGAGGAGGCGCGGTGCGGGAATTCCCGCACCGCGCCTCCTTCTCGTCGTGGCGTCGCCGACCGGCCCGATGTCAGGGGTCGTGGGCAGGATGGCCCCACGAGAACGACGACCTGCCGGAGGCGCCCATGAGCACCACAGACGACCCCACCACCGCGAACCCCGTCGGGCTCGACCGTGCGGGGTACGATCCGTCGTTCCTCACGGTCGACGTGCCCCTGCCGGCCCTCCACAAGACCGTGCGAGAGCTGCCGTACGTCCACTTCACGGTGCTGCTCGACCCCGTCCGGCGATTGGCCGCCCTGACGGCGGTCAACGTCGACGGGTCGTCGCTGCTCGACCTGGGCCGAGGCGACGATTGGCACCTCGACGAACGCGTCCCCGACGACGAGCAGACGGGGCCCGAGGTCTACGCCTCGAACGACCTCGACCGGGGGCACCTGGTCCGCAGGCGCGACCCGGTCTGGGGCGAGCCGGCCGTCGCGGCCCTCGCGAACGTCGACACCTTCAGCTTCACGAACGCCGCACCGCAGGCCGCCGAGTTCAACCAGTCGAAAGAACTCTGGCTCGGCCTCGAAGACCAGGTGCTGCAGTACGCCTCCACGCATCGACAGCGGCTGACGATCTTCACGGCGCCCGTGCTGCTCGACGACGACGCGCCCTACCGCGGCATCCGCCTGCCGCGCCGCTTCTTCAAGATCGCGGCGTGGACGACGTCGGACGGCGGCTCGTTGCGCACGGCGGCGTACCTGCTCGACCAGTCCCCCGAGCTCGAGGGCGTCGACCTCGAGGCCGCGTTCGCCCGCGCGCACGAGCAGGGCGACCCACCGCCCCTCGGGCCGTACCGCACCTACCAGGTGCCGGTCCGCGACATCGCCGAGATGACCGGCTTCGACCTCGCGCAACTCGCCGAGGCCGACACCCTGCGGGCCGTGCCCACGATCGAGCCGCCGGACGGCATCCGCGAGGGGTGGGTGCCGCTGACGTCGGTCGACCAGCTGTCGTTCTGACGGCCCCGCGAGCCCGGCTCGTCCAGGCGGCTCGCATCGAGCCGTGCCAGCATTCTCTGGCCATGGCACCGAACGACCGAGACCCCGTCGACCCCGCAGACACCCCGTCACCCCTGCCGCCCGAGATGCCGCGCAGCCTGACCATCCTGCGCGACGAAGACGCGCCTCCGGTCCGGGCCGCGCCCTGGCGAGAGGTCCGGGTGGCCTTCCTGGCGCCGACCACCTCGACCGAGGCGGCCTCCGGTGTCCGGCACCTGCTCGACGAACCCGAACTGCACTTCTCGCCCGGGCTGCGCCAGGGGACGCTCGCGCTGATGCCCCGCCGAGCGGCGCTCCTCCGCGTCGTGCTCGAGTGGGAGTGGTCGGTCGAAGCCGCGTCCTTCTCCGTGAACTCCTTCGAGCCCGAGCCCTTCACGTCCGACGAACGAGACGCCCTCGAGGCGTGGTTGCGGGCGACGGCCCGACGGCTGCAGCTGTTCGAGGGTGCACTCACGCGAGCCGTCGCCCGGGTCGACCACGACGTGGTGCGAGGCATCGACACGAGCTCTCCCGAGTCCTCGCTGGCCGGCGCCGCGGCCGTGGCGCGGGCAGCAGGTGCGGTGGCGAGTTCTTCCGGTCCGGACGATTCGCGGCCCGGGGGCGCCCGAGCCGACGATCTCGCCACGGCCGGCCCGGCCGCCACGACGATGCGGACGGCCACCCTGGGCACGAGACTCGCCTCCCCCGCCCACGGCGCCCCCCACCCCGTGGTCGACGTCACCCTGCCGGACGCGAGCGATCCCGGTTGGGAGGTCTTCGTCGACACCGCGAGCGGCCAGACGCTCGGCTACCGCCGGACCCTCGACGACGACGGCAGCGCCTACGCCTTCAGCTACCTCGTGGCCGACGACGTCGACGACGTCACGCCCGACGACCTGGTCGACTGGCACGATCAGCACATCCAGCGCCAACTGCTCGTCGAGGACGCCCGCCAGGCGTACGTGCACCTGCTCGCCGGGCTCGAGCCGCCCGTCTCGGTGCAGTACACGGTCTGACCGACCCGCGCCGCGCCTCCCGGTGGGCGGTCCGACCGACCCGCGCCGCGCCTCCCAGTGGGCGGTCCGACGAACGCGCGCCGCGCCTCCTCGTCGACGGTCCTGCCCGCGCGGCCGGCTCTCACGGACGCCGCGGCCAGCGCGCTGCACCCGGGGGACGTGCAATTCGCGACCTCGGCTGGCCTCTCAGACGTGCCGAACCCGACAACGGCGCGACGACACGCCGCTCACGTACTCTTCACGACGGCGCGTCGGGCCCAGGGTGTCGCGATTTGCACAGGAAACGCGGGGTCGGAAGGGCAGGCCGACGGCGGGAGGCAGACGGGGACGCGGGACAGCCGGGGAGGCGCGGACGGGCCGCAGGGGTCAGGGGGCGACGTCGACGATGGCGACGAAGCGGGTGCCGACGCCGTCGACCTCGGCGCGCACGACGCCCGGCTCGGGCTCGGGCAGCTCGTCCGCCCCGTGGTCGTCACAGCTGAGGTAGGTGTACTCGGGCCACCACTTCTTGGGGCGAGCCGCCTCGTGGTAGCCGCAGACGACGCACTCCAGCTCGACCCAGACCGGCTTGCCCGTGCGGTTCGCGCGGGACTGCACCAGCCAGGCCGGCGGCGTCCGTTCCAGCGCGACGAGCTCGTCGACCGTCATCTTCGGCGGCAGGCCGTGGCGCTTGGCCATCTCGAGGGGGATGTCCAGTCGCAGGGCGGCGTCTCGTCGCGTGATCACCCGCACACGCTACCTGCCCGCCCGCATCCGCCGCGAGCAGCCCCGCTGTTGCCACGAGCAACACCCGGCGTCAAGTCGGCCAGAGTGCCGACTTGCCCCCGGACGAGGGCCAGGCGGAAGCTCGACCCAGGCGGCACGTGCCCGATCCGCCGGGTCGGGCGATCACCGGACCGCCCGGTCGGCGCCGCCCGGCCGGCACCACCCGACACGCACCACCCGAACCAAGGGGAACCACATGAAGACCTTCGTCGCCGCCGCCCTGGCCGCCGCGGCCCTCGCCGTCGGATCGCTCGTGGTCTCGACCTCCGCCGTCGCCGCCGGCCCCGACAACACGATCCGGTCGACGGACATCGTCGGCGGCCAGAAGGCACCCACGACGCCGTGGGCCGTGCAGCTGGTCTTCCAGACCGGAGGCACCGCGAGCTACGCCTGCACCGGCGAGCAGATCAACGCCAGCTGGGTGCTGACCGCACGCCACTGCATCGACGGCGTCACCTCGATGCAGGTGTACCACTCGAACAGCACGACGAACCCGGGCACCGCGATCGCCGTCGACCGCGTCGCCGCCGCCCCCGCGGGCGACATCGCGCTCGTGCACCTCGGCCAGTCGAAGGCCCTCGGCAGCTACCCGACGCTGAACCTGGGGTTCCAGGCGACCGCGACGGGCAGCGGAACGATCATGGGCTACGGCCTGCGCGCGAACTCCGTGCAGTCCGACGGCCTGTACCAGGCGACGGTCGGCCTCACCGGCCGCAGCACCGACGCCTACGGCGGGGTCGCGCAGCACCTGAACGGCACCACCGGCGCGGCGAACCACGGCGACTCGGGCGGACCGCTGATCGTGAACGGCCAGATCGTGGCCGTCTGCTCGACCGGCGACGAGGCCGACCCGGGTGCGAACACCCGCGCCGGGTCGAACTACGCCGTGCTGTCGCAGAGTGCGAGCTGGATTCGCTCGACGGCCGGCCTTTAGCACTGCGAGCGGGCTGGACCGTCGACTCCGGGCGACCACGATCGCCCGTCGCGAGCGGACCCGCCCACCCCCAGAGCGCAGGAGGCGCGCCCCGGTCACGCGACCGGGGCGCGCCTCCGTCGTCGTGGCGACCCGCGCCTCCTCGGGGGCGTCGGCCGCCGGACGTCAGACGATCGGCTTCTCGAAGCAGATCGACTGCGGGATGGTCGTGACGTAGGGCTCGTAGGTCGGGATGCGGGTGAAGCCGATCTTCTCGTAGAGGGCGACGGCGTCGGGCTGGCGGTCCCCGGTCTGCAGGATGAGTCGGCGTGCACCGCCGTCGCGGGCGATCGCCTCGAGCTCGGCCATCAGCAGTCGGCCGATGCCGCGGCCGCGCTGACCGTCCGCGACGATCACGCGCTTGACCTCCCATTCGCCGTCCCGGCTCTGCACGAGGGCGTGGCCGACGGGCATGCCGCCGTCGGCACCGTCGTCGGCGACCACCAGCACGGTGGCCAGCACGTTCGACGGGTGGACCGTGAGGGCGGCGTTCCGCGCCTCGACGACGGCGACGGGCTCGACGACGTCGCGGTGGTAGCGGACGGTCATCTCGGCGTCCATGGCGTCGCGGAGGGCGACCGCACGGGGATCGTCGAAGGCGACGCGTTCGAGGTGCAGCGGGGGCAGGGCGGAGGGAGCGGTGTTCGTCACCAGACGATTCTGCCCCCTCGGGCGGGACCCTACGGACGTGCTACAGACGGACCCCGCGTGCCGACATGAACGGCACGGGGTTCGTCGAGGCGCCGCCCACGCGGGTCTCGAAGTGCAGGTGGCAGCCGGTCGAGTTGCCGGTGGACCCGACGAGCGCGATCAACTGGCCCGCGACGACGCTCTGCCCGCGGGACACCTTGATGCCGCCGTTGACGATGTGGCCGTACGCGGTCGAGACGCCGCCGCCGTGGCTGACCTGGATGTAGTTGCCGTAGCCGCTCGCCTGACCGGCGAACGTCACGGTGCCCGAGGTCGCCGCGTAGATGGGGCTGTTGCAGCCGGGGGCCAGGTCGATGCCGTCGTGCATGCGGTAGACGCCGGTCACCGGGTTGACGCGCATGCCGTAGCCGCTCGACATGTAGCCCGCGCTGGGTCGCACCCAGCCCGAGCCGGTCGAGGCACCGCCACCACCGGACGAACCGCCGCCGGTCGACGGAGCGGGTGCGGGCGCGGAGGGCGTCGACGGCCGGGCGGCGGCGGCGGCGGCAGCCGCGGCGCGCTGCTGACGGAGGGCCTCGGCCTGGCGGGCGGCCTCGGCGGCCGCCGCGGCCTTGCGGGCCTCTTCGGCCTGACGTGCGACCTCGACGCCGGTGGCGTAGTCGGCCTCGGTCTGCAGGCTCTGGTCCTGCAGCACGGCGAGCTGACCCTGGAGCCGCGACTCGTTCTCTTGCTGGGCGGCGACGGCGGCCGCGGCGGCGTCGGACGCGGCCTGCGCCTCGTCCATCGAGACCTGGGCGGCGCCCTGCAGCTTCACGAGCGCGTCCGAGGCCACCTTGGCCTGGTCGGACAGCGACTGCGCCACGTTGCGGTCGTTCACGGCCTGCTGACGGATGCCGTCGGTCTGCTCGGTGAGCTTGCTCATCGCGCCGAGTCGGTAGAGGAGGTCGTCGGCCTGCTCGGTGTCGCCCACGAGCTGCGACGACACGTTGCCGCCACCCGTGCGGGCGAGCTGGGCCGAGACCTGGCCGGCGCGCTGCTCGCTGGCGTCGGCCACCGCGGCCTTCTCGTCGGCCTGCGACTGCAGTTCGGCGAGCTTGGCGGCACCGGCGTCGGCGTCGGCCTGGGCCTGCTCGAACTCGGCACCGAGACGCTCGGCCTCGGCCTGGGCGGTGGTGGCGTCACTCGCGAGCTGGTCGAGCAGCCCCTGGATGCGGCTGACCTCGGCGGCCTTGGCCGACTCGCTCGACCGGGCGGCCTGGACGTCGTCCCACGACGGGTACGACGCGGCCTGCGCGGGTGAGGCCCCGAGCACCGTGCCCGACACGACGAGCGTGAGGCTGAGCAGCACCGTCGCCACGGCGGCGGCGACGCCCTGTCGGCGGGGCAGGGTCACGGGCGAAGTCACGGAGGAGCACCTATCTCTGGTCGGCCCCGAGCCCGCAGGACGCGTCGGATCGACGGTCGTCGGGGGTGGGGAACCCGATCAGCCTACGGGCGGAACCGGGAAGGGTAAACCCGCGCATCAAGGTTTCTCGGCATCGGCTTGTCCCCAGTCGGGGGTTCACAGGGGAATGCACGACATGACTCCAGTCACACACGTCACACGATCTGTACCCCGAATGACGAGGAGGCGCGGGTCGGCGACACCCGTCGCCCACGACGACAGGCATCGCGCCGACGGGCCGGGGCCCGGCGTCCGGGACCGGGCCCGGACCCCGACGCGGGCGGGCGCGGTCACAGAGGCGGACGGGCCGGGACGTGGAGGCGGACGGGTCCGGACGCGCCGTCCGGGTCAGTCGACGAAGGCGGAGTTGAGACGGTGCAACGCCGCGGCGAGCGCGTCGACCTCGGCGGCCGTCCAGCCCTCGAGCCGGTCGGCCAGGGCGGACCGGTTGGCGTCGACCGATCGGGCGAGCAGCTCACGGCCACGGGCGGTCAGCGCGAGGGCCTGCCCGCGCCGCCCCTCGACCGCGGCCCCCTCGCCGGGCTCGACCAGGCCCAGCTCGACGAGTCCGCCGAGCTGGCGCGAGACGGTCGAGCGGTTGAGACCGAAGTCGGCCGCGATGTCGGTGGCGCGGCAGCCGGGGTGGGCCGCGATGAACGTGACGAGCGAGTGCTCGACGAACGACAACGGGGCGCTCTTGTGCCGCGCGCGGGCGACGGCCCGTCGCGACACGGTCTCGAGCTCCGAGTAGACCGTGTCGATGCCTCGCTGCCCCCGCTGGTCCGTCACGGGATCAGCCTAACGGCGGGCGGTCGGGAACACCGAGGCGGTCGTTTGTGTTGCATAATGCAACTGTAGACCTGACGGGCAACGGCGCCCCCCGACCACGAGGAGCCCTGTGACGACCACCGATCTGACCCTGCACCGCCCGGACGACGGCGCGCGCCCCGACCACGACTCGTTCCGCGACGACCCGCTCCGGGGGCGGGGCGACCGACCCGACCCGCGCCTCCATCGCGGCCACCAGCACGCCGGGCCCACGACCGCGCGCCGCCCGCGCCCCGACGCCGCGGCGTGGCGATCCCTCGGCCTGCATGTGCTCATCCCCCTCTTCCTGGCCACCGGCATGGCCCTCGCCTACCTCGGCGCCTTCGGCCACCCGACACCCCACCACGTGCCCGTCGCCGTCGTGGGCAGCTCGGCCCAGAGCGAGGTCTTCGCCCAGCAGCTCAACGACGCCGACCCGGACGCCCTCGACCTGCGCACCGTCGCCGACGCCGACGCGGCGCGAAGGCTCATCACCGACCGCGAGATCTCGGGTGCGTTCGAGGTGGGCGCCACCGACGCGACCCTGTACGTCTCGTCCGCGGCGTCCGACACGACCGCGAGCGTCCTGCAGAAGGTGTTCGGCCCGGTCGCCTACCGGCTCGGGCTGCCCCTGAAGGTCGACGACGTCGTGCCGAGCGGCGAGGGTGACCCGACGGGACAGGGGCTGTTCTTCCTGCTCGTCGCCCTGAGCGTCGGCGCGTACGCGAGTGCCGCGGCCATCTCGGCGGCGAGCGCCCGGCTGGGACTCGGCTCGCGCCTCCTCGCCGGTGTCGTCACGGCCGCCGTGATCGCGGCGATCGGCACCGTCGTCGTCGGTCCCGTCTACGGCATCGTCACGACCGGCCTGTGGGGCGTGGCACTCGTCAGCTGGCTCTACGTGACCGCCGTCGTCGTGATCGGCATCGGTCTGCATCCCCTGCTGCGCCACTGGACGACGCCCGCCCTGACCATGCTCTTCGTCATGCTGAACTTCACCAGCTCGGGCGGCGTCTTCTCGTCGCAGCTCGTGCCGCCCTTCTTCGGGGCGTTGGGTGCCTTCTGGAACGGCTCGGCCTGGCTGCACGCCACGCAGTCGATCGTGTACTTCCCCGGCCAGGGCTGGGGCCGGGCCGGCCTGACGCTCTCGCTCTGGCTCGCCGCCGGGCTCGCCCTCGCCGCACTCACCCACCTCTGGAGCGTGCGCCGCACCCGGCTCGCGAACGAGCGCGTGGCCGTCCGCGAGGACGAGGAGGGCATCGCCGCCTGACCCGGCGGGCGTCGCGGGCGCGTGCGAGACTCGACCGGTGACGACGACGCACGAGACCCTCCGACCGCCCCGACGCGACGAGCGCAACTGGGCCGACAGCTTCAGCTACGGGGCGACCCGGGTCGTGCAGCCGAGCACGGTCGACGAGCTGAGCGAACTCGTCGCCGGGGCTCCACGCATCCGGGCCCTGGGCACGCGCCACTCGTTCAGCGACGTGGCCGACGGCCCGGGCCTGTTGGTGTCGACCACGGCGCTGCCCGCCGACCCGGTGATCGCGGACGACGGGCACAGCGTCACCGTCGGCGCCGGCACGAACTACGCCGTCGTCGCGCAGCACCTCGACCGGCACGGACTCGCCCTGCTGAACATGGGCTCGCTGCCGCACATCTCGGTGGGCGGCGCGATCGCCACCGGCACCCACGGCTCGGGGCTCGCCCTCGGCAGCCTGTCGAGTGCGGTCTCGGCCCTCGAGATCGTCGGGCCCGACGGGTCCGTCCGGACCGTGCGTCGCGGTCAGCCGGGGTTCGACGGCAGCATCGTGGCCCTGGGCGCCCTCGGCGTCGTGGTCCGGGTGACCCTGGACGTGCAGCCCGGGTTCCGCATGCGGCAGGACACCTACGTCGATCTGCCCTGGTCGAGCGTCGACGACCACCTGCTCGACGTCATGGGAGCCGGCTACAGCGTCAGCTTCTTCCACGAGTTCGACCACCGCATCCGCGAGGTGCTCGTCAAGTCGCGCGTGCCCGAGGGCCTCGCCGACGTGTCGATGCCCCGTGACCTGTGGGGCGCCCGCCCCGCCCCGGTCGACGAACACGCCGAGGTCACCGGCACGAAGTCGACTCCGATGGACGGCAGCGTGGGGTCGTGGGCCGACCGGCTGCCGCACTTCCGCATCGACGCCACCCCGTCGGTGGGTTCCGAGTTGCAGAGCGAGCACTTCGTGGCCCTCGAGGACGGCCCGGCCGCCCTCCGCGCCGTGCAACGCCTCGGCGACGAGCTGCGCCCGCACCTCCACACCTGCGAGACCCGCACCGTGGCGGGCGACCCGCTCTGGTTGAGCCCGACGCCGCAGGACAGCCTGGGCATCGCCTTCACCTGGAAGAAGCACCCCGCCGAGGTCGCCGCCCTCGTCCCCCGCGTCGAGGAGGCGCTGGCCCCGTTCACGCCGCGCCCCCACTGGGGCAAGCTGTCGGCCCTGCCCCACGCGGCGATCGTCGAGGCGTACCCCCGGCTGGCCGACTTCGCCGCGCTCGTCCACGAGGTCGACCCCGACGGCAAGTTCGCCGGCCCGGCACTCGAGCGCCTGCTAGCTCAGCCGTAGCGGACGGCCGCCCGACCGAGGGTCTGGCCGAGCGTCAGTAGGACTCGCCGGTGGGGTCGGCCGCGTCGAGGTCGAGCAGCTCGGCACCGCCGACGGGCAGGCCCTGCCAGGTCTGGAGGCGCCAGCCGCGGTCGAGGGTGCCCTCGAGCGTGACGACGCCCGTGTTCTCGAGCAGGTGGTGCCGGATGAACTCGTCGTCGGCGTTGACCGCCCGCGACCCGGCCCAGGCGCGGATGGCCGCGCCGTGGCTGACGGCGGCGACCGTCTCGTGACCGTCGCGTTCGCCCGCGGCGATGAGGTCGGCCAGCGCCTCGTCGTAGCGGGCGAAGAACTCGTGCCCGTCCTCCGAACCGGGCACCCGCGCGCCGAGGTCGCCCGCCGCCCAGGAGAAGACGCAGCCGATGTAGGCCGTGACCGCCTCGGCGTCGCTGCGGCCTTCGAGGTCGCCCGCCTTCACCTCGCGCAGCCCGTCGAGCACCGTCGGTGTCAGCCCCCTGGCCTCGGCCAGAGGAGCCGCGGTGAGCTGCGTGCGCACGAGCGTGCTGACCGCGAGCGCACCGATCGTCTCGTCGGCGAGGGCCGCGGGCAGCGCCTCGGCCTGCCGCCGACCGAGGTCGGTGAGCCCGACGCCGGGGGCGACGGTGCCGAGCTCGCCCTCGACGTTGTCGGGGGTCTGACCGTGGCGGATCAACAACAGGCGCATGATCGTCCAGCCTAGGACGGACCCCCGACACGGGCGGTCGGTCGGTCGGGTAGTCGGGCGGGCGGGCGGGCGACGAACGCGACCCGCGCCTCCTGCATCCTCCGTGCCGAACCCGACCACCGTCGGCCCCGTCGACGTGCCGAACCCGACCACTCCGCCGAGACACGCCGCTCACCTTCGTGCCGTACCGGCATGTCGCGGCGCCTCCGTCGCGATGTGCACAGCTCCCGACCGGCGCCTCCCGGGCACGGTGTGCAGTTGCCGACCCGCGCCTCCTGCACCCCCCGAGCCGAACCCGACCACCGTCGGCCCCGTCGACGTGCCGAACCCGACACCTCTCCCCAGACACGCCGCTCACCTCCGTGCCGCACCGGCATGTCGCGGCGCCACTGTCGCGAAATGCACAGCGCGCGGGGGGCGGGCGCGAAGAGGCGGGGAGGCGGGGGTCGAGGAGGCGCGGTGCGGCCGGGCGGTCAGGCGTCGGGCCAGAGGCGGCCGGCGTCCACGACGACGTCGGCCCGGGCGCGGGTGGCCCGGACGAGCCGGGCGTTCGCCTCGTCGGGGCCGGCGGCCCAGGCCTCGGCCGCCTCGAGCGTCATGCCGAAGCGGACGTGACGGGCGACGAGCCAGCGGCGTCGGAGTTCGGCCGGGGTGTCGACGAACCACACCTCGTCGAACGCCGACCGCACCTCGGGCCACGGCGCGAGCTCGGCCAGCAGGTAGTTCCCCTCGCTGACCACGACCTCGACGGACGGGTCGACCTCCACCGCGCCGCCGATCGACTCCTCGACGCCTCGGACGTACTCGGGTGCCCACACCGTCGTCGCCCGGGACCGCAACCGGTGGAGCAGGGCGAGGTAACCGTCGGCGTCGAAGGTGTCGATGGCTCCCTTGCGGTCGAGGCGATCGAGTCGGGCGAGCGTGGCACCGGCGAGGTGGAAACCGTCCATGGGGACGACGACGGGGCGCACCCCGACCCGCGTGAGGCCCTCGACGACGGCCGCGGCCGCCGTGCTCTTCCCGCCACCGGGCTCACCCGCGACGCCGATCAGGGTGCGGACGGGCGTCGGGACCGACCCGGTGGCCGAGGCGAGGTCCGCGGCGGAGCCGAACCGCGCCTCCTGCGTCCGGGCGTGGACCGCCAGGGCCCGGGCGACGAGCTCGTCGACCGAGCCGAGCGGCGTGCCGGTCACTCGGGGCGGCCGGCCGAGCCGGGACGGGTGCCCGCGTCGTCGCCGACGTCGGCGGTGCGCAGCTCGGTCAGGGCGGCCTCGCGGCGCGACCGGCGCCAGGCGAGCAGGGCGTGCAGGGCGATCGGCACGACCGACAGCGCGACGAGCACGACGGCGAGCACGTCGATGTGGTCGCGGATGAACGGGATGCCGCCGAGCAGCGAGCCGAGCACCGTCATGCCCACGGCCCAGAGGAAGGCGCCGGTCACGTTGAAGAGCAGGAACTTGGGGTACCGGTAGCCCGCGGTCCCGGCCGCCAGCGGGACGTAGGTGCGGACGATCGGCACGAACCGACCGAGGATCAGGCTCGTGCCGCCGTACTTGGCGAAGAAGGCCTCGGCGCGCTCGAGGTAGGCCGTCTTCAGGATGCGCGCGTCGTCCTTGAAGAGGCGGCGGCCGAAGCGGTTGCCGAGGAAGTAGCCCACCTGGTCGCCCAGCACCGCGGCGACGAACGCGCAGAGCGCGATCACCCAGACCTGCAGCCCCAGTGCCTCGTGCAGCACGCCGGCGGTGAAGAGCAGCGAGTCGCCGGGCAGGAAGGGGAACAGCACGCCCGACTCGATGAAGACCATCAGCGAGATGCCGGCGAGGGCCCAGGGACCCAGGGCGGGCAGCAGCTCGTCCGGGTTGAAGAGGACGAACCCCCCGCCGGTCGAGGCGGGCAGGGCGGCGAGCAGGGTGTCGGCGATCACGAGGGACGACTGTAACGGGTCGACCCCGGGACGAGGCGTCCACCGAGCGGACCATGCCGTCATCCGCAGGTCTCGGCCGGGCGGGGGATGCCCCCGGACACACCGCGCCCCTAGCCTGGGGCGATGCGGACACCCCTCAGCATGCCGACGACAGGACGCACGCGATGATCGAAGCCCGGAACCTCACCAAGATCTACGGAGACAAGCGCGCGCTCGACGACGCCACCTTCACGGTCCGCCCCGGTCTCGTGACCGGGTTCCTCGGCCCGAACGGCGCCGGCAAGTCCACCACCATGCGCATGATCGTGGGGCTCGACCGCCCCACCAGCGGCAGCGTCACGGTCAACGGCAAGCGGTTCGCCGACCACGCCGCCCCGCTGCACGAGGTCGGCGTCCTGCTCGACGCCAAGGCCGTGCACACCGGTCGCAGCGCGCACGACCACCTGCTGGCCATGGGCGCCACCCACGGCATCGGCAAGAAGCGCGTCGACGAGGTGATCGCCCTGACCGGCCTCGAATCGGTCGCGAAGAAGCGCGTCGGCGGGTTCTCGCTCGGCATGGGCCAGCGCCTCGGCATCGCCGCCGCGCTGCTCGGCGACCCGGCCACCGTCATCCTCGACGAGCCCGTCAACGGCCTCGACCCCGAGGGCGTCGTCTGGGTGCGTACCCTGGCCCGCTTCCTCGCGAGCGAGGGCCGCACCGTGTTCCTCTCGTCTCACCTGATGAGCGAGATGGCGCAGACCGCCGACCACCTCATCGTGCTCGGGCGTGGCAAGGTGCTCGCCGACTCCCCCATCTCGGACGTCATCTCGCAGGCCTCGGGCGACGCCGTCCGCGTCCGCAGCCCGCACGCCGACCACCTCGTCTCGCTGCTGCAGGGGCCCGACGTCGCCGTCACGGCCGTCGAGCCAGGCGTCGTCGAGCTGCGGGGCATCACCGCCGAGCGGGTCGGCGACCTCGCCGCCACGTCCGGCGTCGTGCTCCACGAGCTCACCCCGCTGGTCCGCTCCCTCGAGGACGCGTACATGACCCTCACGCAGGACTCCGTCGAATACCACGCAGGAGGCGCGGCGCGAGGCAGCCACGTCGCCCCCGACACGCAGACCCCCCAGGGAGCGACCCGATGACCGCCACGACCCCCACCCGTCACCGCGACCGGTCGGCCCGCCCGACCTCGAAGCTCACCTTCGGCGGCGTGCTGCACAGCGAGGTCATCAAGCTGCGCACGCTGCGCTCGACCTGGTGGTGCCTGTCGATCATGGTCGTCATCATCGTGGGCTTCGGCGCCCTCTTCGCCCTGAGCGCGGGCCTGTTCCAGGCCGGTCAGGCCAGCACCGAGCAACAGCAGCAGATCGTCGCCCAGTCGGTCTCGGTCGGGGTGGTCTTCGGCCAGCTCGTGGCATCGATCCTGGGTGTCCTGGTGATCACCGGCGAGTTCGGCACGGGCATGATCCGGTCGACCTTCTCGACGGTGCCCAAGCGCCTGCCCGCGGTGATCGCCAAGCTCGTGGTCATCGCGGTGACGCTCTTCGTGGTGTCGCTGGTCGCGCTCGTCCTGACGCTGCTGATCAACAGCGCGATCCTGCCGTCGAACGACATCACCGTCGACTTCGGCGACGGCGCCCTCTGGCGCAGCGTGCTCGGCGCCGCGGCGTCGATCGCCTTCACCGGCATGATCGCCTTCTCGCTCGGCGCGATCATCCGCAACGGTGCCGGTGCCATCGCGGCAGCGGTCGGGCTGGTCTTCGTGCTGCCGATCATCGTGCAGATCTTCACGGCGTTCGTCGACGCCGCCTGGGTCTACACGCTGGCCGAGATCATCCCGCCGAACGCCGCCGCCCGGCTCTACGACTACGTCGTCTCGGGCCAGTCGGCGATGACGCTGCCGAGCCCCGACGGAGCCCTCGTCCTCGAACCGTGGAGCGCCCTGCTGGTGCTCATCGCGTGGGTCGTGGTGCTCTTCGGCCTCGCGCTCGCGCTCGTGAAGCGACGCGACGTCTGACCGACCCGCACCGCGCCTCCTCGGGGTGACGGCGGGACGTTCGTGACGGATCGGGAAGAACCGGACCGTCTCGTACGTTCGGTCGCACAGGCACACCCGCCGTCACCTCCGAGGAGCCCCATTTGAGCATCGACCCCTCTCCCCCGACGACCGTCGGCGACAGCCGAGCCGGCGACGGCCGATCCGGCGACACCGCGACAGCGGGCGCCGACGGCGACCAGGCCGGCACCGAGGCCCGCAACAAGCTCGTCATCGGGCTGCTGCTCGTCTCCGCCTTCGTGGTGATCCTCAACGAGACGATCATGGGCGTCGCCCTGCCGAGCCTCACGCGCGACCTCGACATCACCGTCACGGCCGGCCAGTGGCTGACCACGGGCTTCATGCTCACCATGGCCGTGGTCATCCCGATCACGGGCTTCCTGCTGCAGCGCTTCAACACCCGCCCGGTGTTCATCGCCGCGATGAGCCTGTTCAGCCTGGGAACGGCGATCTCGGCGATCGCTCCCGGCTTCGGCGTGCTGCTGCTCGGACGCGTCGTGCAGGCCTCGGGCACCGCGATCATGATGCCGCTGCTGATGACCACCGTGCTCACCCTCGTGCCACCGGCCACGCGCGGCCGCACGATGGGCAACATCTCGATCGTCATCTCGGTCGCCCCGGCCATCGGTCCGACGATCTCGGGCGTCATCCTGAGCGTGCTCGAGTGGCGCTTCATGTTCATCCTCGTCCTGCCGATCGCCCTCGCCGCGCTCGCGCTGGGCGCCGCCCGGGTCAAGAACGTCACCACACCGAAGAAGGTGCCGCTCGACGTCACCTCGGTGATCCTGTCGGCCTTCGCCTTCGGTGGCATCGTCTTCGGGCTCAGCTCGATCGGCGAGGGAGCCGAGGCCGCCGTGCCCGCCTGGGTGCCGCTCGCCGTCGGCGTCGTCGCCCTCGTCGCGTTCGTGCTGCGTCAGCGCTCGCTGCAGCGTCGCGACCGCGCCCTGCTCGACCTGCGCACGTTCTCGTCGCGCACCTTCACGATCTCGGCGTCGGTGCTCGGCGTCGGCATGATCGCCCTCTTCGGCACCCTGATCGTGCTGCCGATCTACCTGCAGAACGTGCACGGCCTCGACCCGCTCGCCACCGGACTCCTGTTGCTGCCCGGCGGTCTCGTCCAGGGACTGCTGTCGCCCGTCGTGGGACGCCTGTTCGACAAGTACGGCCCGACCGTGCTGCTCGTGCCCGGCACCACCCTCGTCAGCGCCGTGCTGTGGTTCATGTCGACGGTGTCCGAGTCCACGCCGATCCCGATGGTGCTCGGCGCCCACGTCGCCCTCAGCATCGGCCTGGCCTTCATGTTCACGCCGCTGTTCACGTCGGGCCTCGGGTCGCTGCCGTCCCACCTGTACTCGCACGGCAGCGCCATCGTCGGCACGGTGCAGCAGCTGGCCGGCGCCGCCGGCACGGCCGTGTTCGTCACGGTGATGACCCTCGCCGCCACCGCGGCCGCCAGCCAGTCGGGCGCCGGAGCCGCCGCGACCGGAGCCGGCGTGCGCGCCGCGTTCCTGGTCGGGGCGATCATCTCGGTGTTCGCCGTCGTGGGGTCGTTCTTCGTGCGGCGCCCGCCGGTCGTCGAGGGCGCCGAGCCGGTCGTCGCGCACTAGCCTGCCGGGTCGCGGCCGCGCGCCGGTCGTCGCACACGAGCCCGCCGGGTCGCGGCCGCGCGCCGGTCGTCGCGCACKAGCCCGCCGGGTCGCGGCCGCGCGAGGCGGTCGCGCGCACGAGCCCGCCGGGTCGCGGCCGCGCGAGGCGGTCGCGCGCCGCGCGTGGCGGTCGCGCGCCGCGCATGGCGGTCGCGTGGCGCGCGTGGCGCGTGGCGGTCGCGCGTCCCGCGTCCCGCGTCCCGCGTCAGCGTCCCGCGTCAGCGCCCCGCGTCAGCGCCCGGCGTCGCGAGTTGCGAGTCCCGCGCCGCGTGTCGTGGATGTCGAACTGCCGATGGTCGGTACCTCCCACTCCGGGGTGGCACCGACCATCGGCAGTTGATCGTCGTGTCAGTCGGCCGTGAGGTCGCCGACCGTGGCGTCGCCGACGGGCGTCCACGGGCGGTTCCGCGCAAGCGACGGCGCGACGGCACCGGCAGTGTGGTCTCCGCCACCCGCGCCTCCTCGACCCCCGCGGCTGCGGGTAACTCCTGCCCGGGGGTGCGCCCCGCGTCCACGTCCCTGCCCTCTCGGCCCGCGCCTCCCCAGGAGTCCTGAGTTCCCGACACGCGCCTCCTCGGGTTGCCTGATTCCTCGACGTGCGCGCCGACCCGGACACGGGCTTCGAGCGCGAGTAGCGTCCGTGCACGTGCAGATCATGCAGAGTTGCAGACTGCGCACTCGTCGTCACGTACCACCGGGAGGCCGACCCATGACCAGCTCACCCACCACCTCGTCGAGCGGCGCCTCGGGTGGAGGCACCCGCAGCCTCGTCCCGGCCCGGATGGACCGTCTGCCGTGGACGAGGTTCCACTGGTCGATCGTCGTGGGCCTGGGGTTCTCGTGGGTGCTCGACGGGCTCGAGATCCAGATCGTCGCGTCGGCGGGGTTCCAGGCCGACCTGGGGCTCACCGCGGCCGAGGTCGGTCTGCTGGGCACGATCTACCTCGTCGGCCAGGTCTTCGGGGCCTTGATCTTCGGACGCATGGCCGACAGCCTCGGGCGAAAGAAGCTGTTCATCCTGACCCTGGCGATCTACCTCGTGGCGAGCGCCATCGCCGGCCTGTCGCCGAACTTCGTCTTCCTGGCCGTGTTCCGGTTCTTCGCCGGGGCGGGCATCGGCGGGGAGTACGCCGCCATCAACTCGGCGATCGACGAGCTCATCCCGTCGAAGTACCGGGGCCGAGTCGACATCGCCATCAACGGGACGTACTGGGGCGGCGCGGCCCTCGGGGCGACGGCCAACATCTTCCTGCTGAACCCCGACCTGTTCGCCGAGAACGTCGGCTGGCGCATCGGGTTCTTCATCGGCCCGGTGCTCGGGCTCGCGATCATCTACCTGCGCCGCCACATCCCCGAGAGCCCGCGGTGGCTGATGACGCACGGACGCGAGAAAGAGGCCGAGGCGACCGTCGACGACATCGAGGCCCGGGTCGAACGCGACAAGGGCACGGACCACCTCGAGCCCGTGTCGGACGACCAGGCCATCGAGGTGGTCGCCGCAGGGCGGATCGGGTTCGGGACCATCATCCGGACCCTGGTACACGACTACCCGAAGCGCACCTTCGTCGGCGCCGCGATGATGATCACGCAGTCGTTCCTGTACAACGCGATCTTCTTCACCTACGCGCTCGTGCTGCAGAACTTCTACGGCACGAGCCCCAGCAGCACGCAGTACTTCTTCCTGATCTTCGCCGTGGGCAACCTGCTCGGACCGCTCGTGCTGGGCCCGCTGTTCGACAGCTGGGGTCGGCGTCAGATGATCTTCCTGACGTACGCCGTGTCGGCCGCCGTGCTGGCCGTGTCGGCGATCCTCTTCCAGGCGGACGTGCTGAACGCCGCGACGCAGACCGCGTTCTGGAGCGTCTCGTTCTTCTTCGCCTCGGCGGGGGCGTCGTCGGCGTACCTGACGGTGAGCGAGATCTTCCCGCTCGAACTCAGGAGCCAGGTGATCGGGTACTTCTTCGCGCTCGGCCAGATCGTCGGTGCCGTGGCTCCCAGCCTTTACGGCGCCCTCATCGGCGACGGCAGCGACCGAGGGCCCTTGACCGGTGGGTACTTCCTGGGCGCCGGCGTCATGTTGGTCGGCGGTGTCATCGCGCTGATCTTCGGCGTCGACGCGGCTCGCAAGTCGCTCGAGACGATCACCACGCCCCTCTCGGTCGTCCCTTCGTCGAAGGAGTCGCCGCGGCGCTGACGTGGCCGGGCTGGGCCGGGCCGGGCTGGGCCGGGCTGGGCTGGGCCGGGCTGGGCCGGGCCGGGCCGGGCCGGGCTGGGCCGGGCTGGGCCGGGCCGGGCCGGGCCGGGCCGGGCCGGGCTGGGCCGAGCCGGGCTGGGCCGGGCCGGGCCGGGCCGGGCCGGGCCGGGCATGGCGGGCGGGGCGGGGCCGGCTGCCCTCCAGATCACCCCGTCGGCAATTCCTGACCGGTGAGCCTTCGAGGAACCGCCAGCCGCCAGAGTCTGCGGCCCCGGGGCCCGAGCACCCGCGGCAATGAGGAGTTGCCGGCATCCTCGACCGGTCGCGGACCGCCGGCAGTGTGGACCAGTGCGTCGATCGCCTCGGCCGTCGACCGCCACCTGTCCCGCACCATATCGGCGCTCGCCCGGAACGGGACCCGACCGTCACGGGCGATGTCGGCGTCCTTGACCCGATCCTCGTGGAAGCGCCGCTCGTGGTGTGCTCGTCCGTCGGTCTCGAAGCCGATGATCCCGTCGACCACCATGTCGATGATCTTGCTCGTCCCCTCGATGGGAACCTGACGCACGACATGGCGTCCTGCGCGCCGAAGTCTCGTTCCGGCGGCGCTCTCGAGGATGCTCTCCGCGCCTCCTTCGCTCCATGCGACGAGGCCGGCAGCGTCCGCCCTCTTCCGGGACAGCACCTCGGCGGCGTCGTCATCGTCGTGGACGATGCCCTCATCCCTCGCCCAGTCGACGAGGATCACCGCGTCTTCGAAAGTTCGCGCCTCGACGACTGCCCGAGCCAGGGCGTCGCGAGGATCGACCGCCCATGTCGAACCCCGGCCGCTCAGCTCGACAGGGTCCCACACGACTCGGACCCCTCGACGCCTCCGGAGGCGCGAGGCCGTCTCGGGCACCGACACCGTGACTGGTGGTCGGCGCGCCGACCACGACCACGCGCCGAGCAGGTGGAGGGCGGATGCACCCGTGAGCCGGCCACCGACGGCCACAGCGATGTAGCGGGGGTCGTGGGTCGGCCACGTGGAGTACCACCCCCGCCGAGGTCTGCTCACGCTGCGGGATCGAACGGCGGCGGTGAGATGTCGGTCCGTCGCCCCGTGGGCGACCAGGTCGCGTTTGTGGAGTAGCCCTCCGGCGGACGAGACCAGTTCGGCGATGGTGGTCATGTCCACGAGCGTGTCCGAGTCTCGGTCACCGTCTCGTTCGGGTGCCTCGTGCCGGGGACTGACGGCGGGTCCAGCCCGTTGGGGACGAGCCGTCTTCGACCGATCGCGACTTTCTCCAGCCGAGGCCGCCCGGTCGTCGCGAACTCCTGCCGCCTGCCGAGCCCGAGCGCGGTGCCCAGGTTCCGGCAGGTCGGCACTGCCCTGGGACAGGAGTTGCCCACGCAGCTGGTGCTGTGTCGGGAACTCCTGCATCGGGCTCGTGCTTCGTAGCCAGGCAGCGACGTGACTTCGTCCCGGCAGCGACAGACAGGAGTTGCCACCCGGGGCCGGAGGGTGGCGGCGGCGGTGTGCAGGATGCACGGGACGACGAGCCGGAGGCGGGGCAGGGCGGGGCGGACAGGGCGGGGCGGGAGGCGCGGGGCGGGACGAGATGGGACGGGACGGGAAGAGACGGGACGGGAAGAGAGAGGGCGGGGCGGGACGAGACGGGACGGGACGGGTAAGAGACAGGACGGGACGGGACGGGACGGGACGGGACGGGACGGGACAGGGACGGGACAGGGATGGGGACGGGAGGGGGACGGGGACGGGACGGGACGGGACGGGACGGGACGGAGATCAGGAGATCGAGACCGCGGGAGGCATGCGCGCGAGGTCGGCGCCGATGCCGATGTCGACGAGCACGATGCGCCCGGCCCGCTCCGCGCCCGGGCTCACGAGCAGCCCGACCTTGTGGCCACCGAACGTGACGGTGACGTCCGCCGGCAGCACGAAGGCCGGATCGGGGAGCGCCCCGTCGTCCACTCCGATGCCGCTCGGGACGTCGACGGCGACCACGCGAGGCGTAGGCGCCGAAGGAGCGCCCGCCGAGGCTGCACCTCCGCCCGGGTGCGACCCCGCATCCGTGCCTGCGACCGTCCCCGGCACCGGAGCCGCACCCCGCGTCGCACCCGCGACCACCGGCAGCACCGCCCGGACCACGCGCAGCGCGTCCCCCCTCAGCCCCACACCGTTCGACCCCGTCCCCACCAGCCCGTCGAGCACCACGTCGTACCCGGGCAGAGCTGCCGCCACGACCGCGGGATCGCACCACGCTTCGACGTCGTCGAGGACGACCCCTGCCGCGAGCGCCGCGGCCAGGGCGGCCTCGTGCATCCGCGACCCCACCGGCACCACGGTCACCGCGCCGCCCTGCGGCACGAGTTCGCGGGCGAGCGACTCCCCGGCGTAGAGCGTGTCACCCCCGTTGTTGCCGCTGCCGACGAGCAGCAGGACCCGACCCGCACGACCGTCCCGAGAACGTGAGGAGGCGCGCACCATGTCGCGCACGACGTCCGCGAGTCCGTCGGCAGCTCGCCGCATCAGAGGTTCCCCCGACTCCAGGTGCGGGCGCTCCGCCTCACGGATCTGCGCCGCCGTCCATGCCTCGACCATGCGCCCAGCCTCCTCCCCTCCCCCGCCGGAGGACCGGGCCTGCGCAGCCGCGGCCCCTCCGCCGAGCCGAGAGCCCCGGCCACCCGGACGGCTCCATCGGGCACGACGCCGGACCTGCCCGCACGGCACCGACCGGGTCGGCAACTCCTGTGCCGCGATGCCGCCAGGGTCGGCGGTGTCGCTCTCGGCAGGCACAGGCGGCGTCGAGGAGGAGTTGCCGACACCCAACGCAGCGCGCAGAACGTACGCAGCGCACGCAGCGCACGCAGCGCGCAGAACGAGCAGAACGAGCGCAGCGAGCACTACGACCACAACCTGCACGAGGTGCACGGCGCTGCCAGACTGTCGGGATGCGTGCGACCACCCCGAACCCCGTCGACGGCACCGAGATCGCCTACGAGGTGGACGGCGAGGGCCCGCCCCTGCTGCTCGTGCACGGCTCGGGCCTCTCGCGCGGCACCTGGCGGGGCCTCGGCTACCTGCGCGACCTGCAGCGCGACTTCACGGTGGTCGCCCTCGACATGCGCGGCCACGGCAAGAGCGGCAAGCCCCACGACTCCGAGTCGTACGCGATGGACCTGCACCGCGGTGACGTCGGTGCCGTGCTGGACGCGACCGGCCTCGAGCCCGCGCACTACGTCGGTTACTCGTTCGGCGCCCGCATCGGGCTGTCGATCGCGGCGCACGAGCCCGAGCGCCTCCGCACACTGACCACGATCGGTGGCAGCTGGGCCCCGATGAACGGCAACATCGGCGCGACCTTCACGCCCGACTGGCACGACGCCCTGACGACGGGCGGCATGGCCCGCTTCGTCGATCGCTGGGGCGAGACGATCGGCCGTCCGATCGACCCCGAGACCCGTCTGGCCTTCATGCAGGACGATCCGATCGCCCTGGCCGCCTTCTTCACCGCGGCCGAGACGGGTGGCGGCCTCACGATCCCCCAGCTCGACTCGGTCGAGGTCCCCACGCTGCTGCTGGCCGGCACGCGCGACGTCGACCGCCACCGCGAGTCGCAAGAGGCCGCCCGCCGCATGCCCGCCGCCGTCTTCTACTCGCTCGTCGGCCAGGACCACGCCTCGTCGCTCCTGCCCGTCGACCAGGTGACCGACCTGCTGCGCACCTTCCTCGAGACCGTCGACGCCTGACCCCGCCCCGCCCGGGTCGTCGACCAGGAGGCGCGGCACCAGAACACATGACACCCCGGGAGGCGCGGCGCCAGAACGCAGGGCGCCCCGGGACGACCCCCGGCGCGCGCCCGTGCGCGGCGGCTGCGAGAATGTACGCACCATGGGCATCAGTCGGCGAGCGTTCTTGACGGGATCGGTCTCGGGGGCCGCGATCCTCGTGCTGTCCGCCTGCACGACCGGGTCCCCCGCGCCGACGGCCAGCCCCACCCCGTCCGCCAACACGCCGACCCCCACCCCGACGCCGACGCCGACCGAGTCCGGCACGGTCGTCCCCGCCGCCTTCCGCCGCAGCTCGTGGACCGACGACCCTTACTCGCTCGGGGCAACGAGCCACCTCACCCCCGGCACGTCCGACGCCGACCGCCGGTTGCTCGGCACCCCGCTCGACGACCGCCTCTTCTTCGCCGGTGAGGCCGTCGCCTCGACGATGGGCGGCACGGTCTACGGTGCCCGCCAGTCGGGCTTCGACGTCGCGGCACAGGTCGCCGAGGTCGCCGGGGCCGACGAGCGCATCGCCGTGATCGGCGCCGGCATCGCGGGGGCGACCGCGGCGCGTTCCCTGGTCGAGCGCGGCTACGACGTCGTCGTCGTCGAGGCCCGCGGACGGGTCGGCGGCCGGGTGCACAGCGTGCACGACGACGACTGGCCCTACCCGGTCGAGCTCGGCGTCGGTCTGCTCGAGGGCCCCGAGTCGGTGGCCCTCCAGGCCGCACTCGCCCTCGCCCGCGTCCGGACCCGACCGCTCGACGACAGCGTCGAGGTGCGGACGTCCGACGGCGCGGTCGACTCGCTCGGCGACGTCGCCGACCGTCTCGGCCACGCCGCGTCCTGGGCCGACGCTCGTTCCACCACGACCGACGCCGACTCCGGCACGAGTGTCGCCGACGCCCTCGCCGGGTCCGGGGCCGACCAGGCCTCGGCCCTGCCCGGACCCGACGGCGTCTCGGACGCCGACCGCCTCGCCCTCGTGCTCGACGACCTCCTCCCGGCTCGCTGGGGCGCCGAGGCCGACGACCTCGCCGCCTCCACCCTCGGCGACGACCCCGCGCGCGACCTGCTGCCCACCGGCGCCTCCGTGGTGACGGGTGGCCTGTCGGGCTTCGTCGCGGGCCTGCTCGACGGCCTGGACGTCCTCCGCGACAGCAACGTCGTCCGTGTGCAGTACGGCGACCAGGGCGTGGGGCTGAGGCTCGCCACGGGCGAGTCGCTCTCGGTCGACCGCGCCGTGTCGACGATCCCCCTGGGTGTGCTGAAGACCGGCGTCCCCGAGTTCTCACCCGAACTGCCGTCCACCCACGCGGACGCGATCGAGGCCCTCGGCGTCGGCACGCGCGAGGTGCTGTGGCTGCGCTTCGACGAGGCCTTCTGGTCCACCCAGGCCACGGTCTGGGCCGTGCTCGACGACGACGCGCCCTACCGGCTCTTCGTCAACCTGATGCCGGCCACGGGAGCCCCCGTGCTGGTCGCGCTGACGGGCGGCGACGCGGCGACCGAGGTCGACGCCCTCGACGACGACGCGGCGGTGGCGGCGGCCATGCAGAGCCTGGCGCCCTACCTCGACCTTGTGGCCGCCGGGTCCCCCGCGCCCACCGACGAGCCGACGGCCGACCCGACGTCCTGACCCGCGCCTCCTGGTCCCTCGACGGCAGGAGGCGCGGTCCGCGTCGTCGACGCCGCCCCGCCACCCTGCCGCGCCCGTGCGTGCGGCCGCACGTGGCTGAGCGCGACGAGTGCGACGAGCACGCCGACGATCGTGCCCAGCGCGATGCCGTTGTAGAGCAGGAACTCGCCCGGCCAGGTCACCTGGGCCGGGTCGAGGAAGAAGTACGGGTACCAGCCGACGTCGGCCCCGCGGACGATCGTGAACACGCCCCACACGAGCGGGAAGACGAGCACGACCGACAGCACCCGCCAGCGCACCCGCGGCCGGTCGGGCCCGAGCACCCAGTCCACGAGCACGAACGTCGGGATCACGAAGTGCAGCAGCTGGCTCGACCAGGGCACCTCGATGCGGTAGTTGTGGCTGGCCGACTCGGCGACGATGATGCCGAACACGATGCCCGACACGATGACGTAGGTGCTGACCAGGGCGTGCACCCCCGCGAACCAGCCGGGTTCCTGGCGCCCGCGCAGCAGCAGGACCCCCGCGATCGCGAGCACGACGACGTTCGCCATGTTGCTCTGCTGGGTGAAGTAGCTGAAGTAGTTGATCGAGCTGAAGGTGCTGAACCCGAGCACGTAGACGAAGTCGGCGACGAGGGCGACGACGCCGACGGCGGCCGCGAGCAGGCGTAGGACGCCGACGATCCGTCGCACCGTGTCACGCCCTCCGGATCTGGTCGGCTGTGGTCTGGGGAAACGTCGATCGTACTAGGCGCCCACCGGACGCCCGACGTGACGAGGCCGGGCCCGCACGTCGTCACGACGCACGGGCCCGGCCTCGGTGCCTCGGCGTCGCACCGCAGTGCGACACCGTGCCGATCAGGGGATCAGCTGGGGATGTAGTTGAACTCGTCCGGGTTCGGGCCGGTGCGCTCGTCCTTGTTGAGGGAGGTGATGGCGGCCACGTCGGCGTCGGTCAGCTCGAAGTCGAACAGGTCGAAGTTCTCTTCCACGCGCGACCGGGTGACCGACTTGGGGAAGACGATGTCGCCTCGCTGGATGTGCCAGCGCAGCGTGACCTGGGCGGTCGACTTGCCGACGCGCTCCGCGATCTCGGTGATCGTCTCGTCCTTCAGCACGCCGCCCTGGGCGATGGGCGACCACGCCTCGGTGTGGATGCCCTTCGAGACGCCGAACTCACGCAGCGCGTCTTGGGTCAGGTACGGGTGCACCTCGATCTGGTTGACGACCGGCACGACCGAACCCTCGTCGAGGATGCGCTCGAGGTGGGGCTGCTGGAAGTTCGAGACGCCGATCGACTTCGCGCGACCGCTGGCGTGGATCTCTTCCAGGGCCTTCCAGGTCTCGACGTAGTCGACGTCGATGCCGGGCAGCGGCCAGTGGATGAGGAACAGGTCGACGTAGTCCTGCTTGAGGGCGTCGAGCGTGCCGTCGAACGCCTTCAGCGCGTCGTCACGCTTGTGGAAGCCGTTGTTGAGCTTCGAGGTGACGAAGATCTCGCTGCGGTCGATGCCGCTCTCGGCGATCGCCTCGCCGACGCCCGCCTCGTTGCCGTACATCTCGGCGGTGTCGATGTGGCGGTAGCCGACCTCGAACGCGGTGAGGGTGGCGTCCTTCGTCTCGGCCGGGTCGACCTGGTAGACGCCGAACCCGAGCTGGGGGATCTGGATTCCGTTGTTCAGGGTGATGGTGGGGATCGTGGTCATGTGTAGAGCCAACCACTCACCCCCGTCACTTCTTCCGAGGAAGCACTGGTGCGCGTACCCCGGGCGTGTTACTGTAGTGAGTCGCTTGGGTCTCTCTTCTCACAGAGTCCCCGTGCGGTGCCGACCGAGTCCACACCGGTGCACCGCCCGAAAAGCCTCGCGAGACGACCTCGCCGGATGCGCACGATGACCACCGATCATCGTTGCCCTACTACTCCGGCCGCCGTCACCGCAGGCCCGACCACCGCCGTCAGGCGGACCACGAGCGCCCAGCCGGCGCCTCGTGCCACGGATTCTGTCGCAACACAGAGCACCCATCGAAATCGAGCATCATGAACGACATCATCAGCATCACCGGCACGGTCACGACCGCGCCCACCCTGACCACCGCCCGCCTCGTCGAGTTCGTCGTCGTCGACGACCGCGGCACCGAGTTCGCCGTCCGCGCCTGGCGCGACGACGTCACCGCCGCCGTGCGCGTCGGTGCGTCCGTCGTCGTCGACGGCGCCGCCGGCTGGGTCATCCCCGGCCGCAGCTGGCGTCACGAGCCGAGCCGCACGATCGTGCAGGCCTCCTCGGTCGAGGCTCGCGAGCTCGCCCTCGCGGCCTAGTTCGCAGCGCCTACGGGCGCGACGACCCGAGGAGGCGCGGTGAGGCTGTGAGCCGCACCGCGCCTCCTGCGGTCCCCGGCACCACGACGACGGGCCCGGCCACCGAGAGGTGACCGGGCCCGTCGTTCGCTGTTCGGGGCGGCGGGGTCAGAGACCCTGGGCGCGGACCAGGATCGGCCGGTGGTCGCTCACGCCGGCCGGGAGGGTGACGACGTCCTCGATCTTGAGGTCGTAGCTCGTCGCGAAGTCGAAGTGACCCTTGACGTACTTGTAGCCGAGGTAGGTCGGGGTCGAGCTGCGGGTCAGCACGAAGCCGTCGCGCTCGATGTGCTTGCGCAGACCGCCGTGGAACCACGGGTAGTTGAAGTCGCCCACCATCAGCATCGGCACGCCCGGCGCCAGCGCACGCATCAGGCGGTGCGCCGACTCGACCTGCTTCTTGCGCAGGGCGTTCGTGGCCGTGAGCGGGGCGGCGTGGAACGAACCGATCAGCACGTCACGTCCGCTCTGCCGGTCGGCCAGGTGCATGGCCAGCAGTCGCTCGTGCGCCGGCGACATGACGCGGTCGTGCATCGACTTCTTCAACGCGTAGACGTTCGTCCCCAGCAACTCGAACCGGGAGCGGCGGTAGTAGGCGGCCAGCCCGAGACGGTTGTTGTGCGTCGACGCCGCGAGGGCGAACTCGCCGAACTCGTCGGGGATGTCCTTGGTGTCGGCCTCTTGCAGGCAGAGCACGTCGGCGTCGTTGTCCTCGGCGAGCGACCGGATCTCGCCCTTGGCCGTGTGCTCGCGCAGGTTGTAGCTGACGACGCGCATCGTGTGTCCGTTGTGTTCTGTCACGACTAGCGAACCTAGTCCACGTCTGTTTCGGGCATGTGCAGGTTGGACGAACGGGGGGTGCCGGGTGCGGCGGACGTGACGCCCGCCGCACCCGGCACCCCCGTCGAACGGCTACTCGCCGCGGAGGGTGCGGTCGGCGTCACCGGTGATCGCTGCGCGGGCCGCGCGGCGACGGGTGGAGACGACGAGCGCGGCACCGAGCAGGGTGAGCAGGGCGGCCAGCGCGACGGGGCCGGCCAGCTCGGCTCCGGTGAAAGCGAGACCGGTCGTCGCTGCTGCGGTGGCGGGTCGAGGCGTCGACACGGCCGGAGCGGATGCGGCCGGGGTGGCGGGACCCGCCACGGGAGCGGCGAGGGCGGCGGGGTTCGTCGTGGGCGAGGTCGACGGCGTGGTGGACGTTCCGGCCGCGGCGACCCGGGCGAACCAGGCGTTCGAGGCGGACACGGCCTGGCCGGACTCGATGCCACGGGCCGTCACGGTGCCGACGTCGTGGTGGTCGACGTCACCGGCCGTGACGCCCGCCAGAGCGGCGGTGCAGTCGAAGGAGGCTCCGACCGCGAACGGGCCGGCCCACGTGACGCCGGTCGACGGGCCGCCGAGGGGCGAGAAGTCGCAGCTGAGATCCGTGACGGTCCCGTTGGCGACGACGAGGTCGCTCACGGCGACGGCGGCGAGGGGATCGGCACCCGTGTTCGTGACACGGTAGGCGAGCACGGACGTGCCCTCGGCACCCAGGACGACTGCGGCGTCGGCGGTGTCCGCCGCGTTGCCCGCGGCGTCACCTTTGGTGATCGTGACGGCGGGGACCGGGACGTCACCGCTGCCGATGCCGCCGGCCGAGGCCTGGGTCTTCGAGGCGCTGACCCGGCTGTTCGCGGCCACACCCGCCCGCACGGTCGACGCGGTGGCGACGTTGGTGAAGGTCTGCGGTGCGGTGGCGGTGCCCGTGGGAGCGGGCAGGCTCACGGCGACGGCGGCACGGTACTGCGCGGAGCCGGCCTGCGAGCCCCACGAGACGGTGTAGCCGGCGGGCGTGCAGGCGAAGGAGGTCGGCGTGACGGCGACCGGAGCGGCGAGGGTGCCGTCGGTCTTCGTACGGATCTCGGTGAAGGTCGCGGTGTCGCAGTCGTACGACCACGCCTGCCCGGCCGGGACCGAGTCGCTGACGGAGGCCGAGTCGAAGGGGCCCATGGGCGTGTTGACGCTCCAGACGAGGAAGTCCTCGGCCGTGAGACGTCCCTGGTCGACGCCGGTGTAGGTGCCGAACTTCGTCACGACGTCCGAGCCGCGCAACGTGCCGGTGGGGGTGACGACGGTGGTGAAGGAGTTCCCGCCCCCCGCGGTCGAGGTGAAGGGCGTGGGTGAGCCGGACGGCGTCGTGGACGAGTCGAAGTCGGAGCGGACGAACGCCGACCCGCTCGTGTTGAGGTGGGCCTCGGCGTAGGCCGTCATGGTGAAGGTGACGACGAAGGGCTTGGTCCGGGTGACGGTGGCGTCGGCCACGACCGCGTCGGTCGCGGGGTCACGCAGCGCGAATCCCACCGGCAGGTTCTTGAGGTGGTCGCTGAGGGTCAGCCGGAACGTGTCGCCCTTCTTGGTCCCGTTGGGGACCTTCCAGGCGATCTCGGTCGTGAGTTGCTCTCCCTGGCGGGGGGTCGTCGGCGAGACGGTCACGGACGTGATGGCACCCGAGATCTCCTTCGCCTGGGCGGAGATCGCAGGACCCGTGAGGGCGGCCGTGCCGGCCAGGGCGAGGGTGGCGAGCAGCGCAGCGGACAGGCGCAGGGCCCTCCGCCCGCGACGGGGAGACCCCGCGAGGGTGAGCGAGTGCATGGTGGTGCCTTTTTCGGGTGGGGTAGACGCGCGCCTCGACCTGCTCCCCCGGCGCCGTGTTCGGGTACGGCGCCGGGGTCGGGTGAACAGGGATCGTCACGACTCGGGTGACACCCAAAGTAGGGCCGGGGTGCTGACAGTGTCCACCATTCGGGGGACAGATCACCCGGACGAGGAACGGGCGACGCCGGGGGTCCCCCGAGCCACCCGATGCGGGGGACGACCGGCCCGCGACGGGGGACGACCATCCCCGGGGGCACGGCCCACGGCCCACGGTGTTCGGCGTGCTGGCAACTCCTGCCTCGTGCCGCACCGCGGGCCGGGACACCCGGGCGGACGAGCCACGCCGCAGCACCGGGCAGGAGTTGCCGACACGGACGCCGCAGCGCCGGCAACTCCTGCCTCCCGCCCCGGCACCGACCCCGACACGCGCCTCCACGCCCGACGCCGCACTGCCAGGCAGGAGTTGCCGACACGGACGCCGCAGCACGGGGCAGGAGTTGCCGACACGGACGCCGCAGCACGGGGCAGGAGTTGCCGACACGAGCGGCCGGGCGTCGCGGGACGGGGCGGGTGCGGGGACGGGGACGGGGACGGGGACGGGACGAGGCGGGGACGGGAGGAGGCGGTGGTCGCCTTCGCGGGGAAGGTGACCACCGCCTCCGGGTGGGTCAGGCCGTCAGGCCGCGGGTGCTAGCCGCGCCACGGGAACCAGCCGTGGAAGAGGTCGCCGAGGGCGTTCCAGATCCACTGCAGGATGTCGCCGAGGCTCCAGCCGCCGGGGTGGCCCGGCTGACCAGGCCCGGGGCCCGGCTCGGTGGGCGTGGGCGTCTCGGGCTCCTCGCCCGAGGCGACCGTGAGGTAGGTGACCTGCCCGGTGTCGCCGTACGCGACGCGACCGAGGAAGGTCTGCTCGTAGGGCAGGCCGGTCCAGGACGCGGTCAGCGTCGCCGTCTCGCCCAGTCCGGCCGAGAGGGTGGCCGGGTCGACCGTGAGGCCTCCGACGGCCGCCGCCGGATCGAGCAGGTACGAGGTCAACGTGTAGTCGAGCTGCCCGGCCCCGCTGTAGAAGTCGACCAGCAGGACGTACTCGCCCGCCGCGGGGGCGTCGAGGTCGATCTGCTCGTCCGCCGAACCCGTCGCCGAGGAGGCCGCGAGCTGGTCGGGCGCACCGTCGGCACCGGCCGTGTAGAGCAGCAGGTCGAGGTCCGCGGTGTCGTCGGCGCTGTCGAGCACGAAGCGCGCGTGGGTGGTGCCCTCGGCGATCGTGACCGGCGTCTCGGCCGCCGCGGCGCCCGCCGTGCCCGAACCGGTCGTGACCTGCCCGGCGGCGAGGCCCTCGGTCGTGAGCGGCAGCTCGAGAGCGTCGCCGGCCGTGACGTCGAACGCCGTCTCGCCCGTGGCGCCCTCGCCGGCCACCTCGGCCGGGGCCTGCAGCTGGACGGGTCGGACGGCGAGCGGGCTGCGCACGTCGTGGGTCCCGTCGGACCAGGTGAGGTAGCCGGTGGCGAACTGGTCGAGCGCGGCCGTCGTGCGGGTGAAGGTGACCGTGTAGTCCTGCTTCTCGCCCGCGGCGCCGAACGTCAACGTCGTGGGTTCGACCGTGGCCGTGACGCCGTCCATCTCGATCGGGGCGGCCGTGTAGGTGCCCGCCTCGGTCGAGGTGACGGTGCGCGTGACCTGTGCGGTGCCGGCCAACGAGCCGACGCTGATCGACGCGAGGTTGAGCGACGAGTCGGTGCCCTCGACGGTGTCGATCGAGTCGACGTAGGCCTGCCAGTCGGCCGGTCCGTTCTCGTAGAGCAGCCCGGGTTCCAGGAACGCGGTCGGGTCGACGTGCCCGGCGCCCTGGGCGAAGACGTCCTGGCTCGGAGCGCCGTCCTCGCCGACGAGGTCGTAGGCGGTCGTCATCATGGCCGACTTGACCTCGTCTGGGGTCCAGTCGGGGTGCACGCCCTTCGAGAGGTAGAGCGCGGCCAGACCGGCGATGTGCGGGGACGACATCGACGTCCCCGAGAGGAACTCGTACGTGCCGGGCTCACCCTGCGCGTTGGCGCCGTCGGCGAGGATCGCCACGCCGGGGGCCGAGATGTCGGGCTTCAGCAGGTTGCCGCCGTCGGCCGTCACCGGGCCGCGCGACGAGAAGCCGGCGATCTGCGGGGTGGCGGGCTCGGGCAGGGCGCCCGGGTTGCCGTCGAGCAGGGTGACGGTGGCGCCCTCGGCGTCGGCGTACGCGTGGATCGCGTCGTAGTCGTCCGCGTTGAGGTGGACGGTGGGCACGGCGTGCTCGTCGAGGTCGACCGAGCTGCTCGTCGGGTTGACGAGCACCATGCCGATGCCGCCGGCGCGCTCGACCTCGGCCGACTTGGCCGTGCGGTCGTAGACGCCGCGGTCGCAGAGCACGATGGTGCCGGCCGCCTTCGCGGGGTCGAGGGTGTCCGGGGCGCAGAGGGTCACCGCGGTGGCGTCGGCGCCGGCGGCCGCGACGGCGGTCGACGAGACGAAGTCGCCCGTCAGGCCGTCGGTGCCGGTCGGCACGGTGATCGAGCCACCCAGGTAGTCGGTGCCGTCGGCGGTCTGCACCGTCGCGCTGTAGCTGGGGATCGTCGACGCCGCGACCGTGGTGATCCACGGTGCCGCGTTGTCGGCGGTCGTCGCGGTCGGGCCGTCGTTGCCGGCCGAGGCCGCCACGAAGACGCCGGCCGAAGCCGCGCCGAGGAAGGCCTGGTCGGTGGCCGAGAAGGTGCTCGTGGCCCCGCCTCCGCCGATCGAGTAGTTGATGACGTCGACGCCGTCGGTGACCGCGGCCTCGATGGCGGCGATCAGGTCGAGCGTGGCGCAGCCGTCGTCGTCGGTGGCGACGCGGTCGGGGCCGTCCCAGCAGACCTTGTAGGCGGCGATCTTGGCGGCCGGGGCGACGCCCGAGACGGTGCCGAACGAGCGGTCGCCGATGGTGGCCTCGACGTCGGCGTTGCCCGCGGCGGTCGACGCCGTGTGCGAACCGTGCCCGTTGCCGTCACGGGGTGAGAGGTACTCGCCCTGCTCCTCGGTGCCGATGTTGCCGACGCCGAAGCCGTCGACGAAGTAGCGCGCACCGATCAGCTTCGTGTTGCAGTCGCCCGCGTCGAACTGCACGCCGGTCTGGCACACGCCGGTGAAGGTGCCGCCGTCGCCCTTGGCGAAGACGGTCCGGTCGCCGTCGAGGTGGGGCTCGGTGTCGCTGGCCGACCCCAGGGGGTCACCGGCGAACGAGGCGTTGCCCGCCGCGATGCCCGAGTCGATGATGCCGACGACGACCCCCTCGCCGGCCTTCTCGCGCCCGCCGACGGCGTCCCAGACGCCGCCGTTCCCCTCGGCGTCGCCGAGGCCGAGGAACTCGGTCGAGGGCGTGGCCTGCAGCTTGAGCAGCTCGTTCTTCGAGACGGCGGCGACCGAGGGGTCGCTCGCGAGCTTCGCGGCCTGGGCGGCCGTGAGGTCGGCCGCGAACGCGTTGGTGGTGATGGCGTAGCTCGCCTCGACGGTCGCGCCGGCCGCCGCCGCGACGTCCTGCTGGACGCCCTTCAGGTGCTCGGCGTAGTCCTGCACGGGGGCACTCTGCGCGTCCAGGTCGCTGCCCTCGGGCACGGCGGTGCGGGCGAGGCCCGGCTGGCCGCCCTCGTAGGTCGCGGCCGCCGGCTCACGCAGCGTGACGATGTACTTGCCGTCGGCGAACTGGCTGTCGCCCACGACGGCCGGGCCGTCCGCGGCGTAGGAGGCGGTGGCCGGCACCGCGACGAGGCCCGCGGCGACGACGCCGGTGGCCAACAGGGTAGCGAAGCCGCCACGGAGGCGGGTGCGGGGCGGAGCGGTCGGCCTGCGTCGGCCGGATGGTGTGATCACGGATCGCCTTTCGATGCACGCCGTGCGGAGCGTGCTGTCGGGGGTGCGCCGCAGCCCCGGGCCGCGGTCGATCCATAAGAACTACCTGTGAATGTGCGTGACCCTCTAGTGGGGGACATGGCCGAAACCGGCCAGTGACCGGCTTCGGCCAGAGAGTTCACACGAGGAGGCACGGGTGGGGCACCGACGCCGTCCCCCCTTCGGCGGACGGTCGCCTCGCCGCGCCCCGCTACGGTCTCGTCAGCCCGAGCCGCGCCGCCGCCCACGCGGTCCCCGTGCCGAGCCCGCGCGACGCCGTGGCCCAGTCGTGGCCGCTCCGGGGTAGCACCTCGCGGGTCACGTCCATGCCCGCGGCCCGGGCGGCCGCCGAGACGACGGGCATCACGGGCCCGTAGCGCGAGTCGGTCCCGCCGACCGCGAAGAACCCGGCGCTGTCGGCGTAGGGGGCTCGTGCGGCCAGCACGGCGAGCGGCTGGGCCGCGGCGTAGGCCGCCCGGTCGCCGCCGAAGCCGCGCTCCACCGTCGCCCGCGCTCCCCCGTCGAGCCGCGGGCCGATCTGGCCCGAGACGTCGACGAACGAGGCGAACAGCTCGGGGTGCCCCGCCGCCAGCTGGAGCGAGCAGGTGCCGCCCTGCGAGAAGCCCGAGACCGCCCACGCCCGGCCGGGTGCCTGGACCGCGAGGTGGCTCGTGATCCACCGGGGCACGTCGGCCGTCAGGTAGGTCTCGCTGTGACCGAGCGGGCCGTCGACGCACATCGGGTTGTTCGTCGGTCGTTCGAGCTGGTCGGGCATGACGACGATCGGCGCGAGGCCGTCGTGCGCGCGGGCGAGGGCGTCGAGCGTCTCGACCATCCGCCCGGCGTCGACGAGGTTCTCGGGGGCTGCGCCCGGGCCTTGTCCGGACAGGACGACGTCGACGGGCAGGGGCGGCGGATCGGCCACGAGGGCGGCGGGCGGCAGGTAGACGAGGGCGTCCCGCGCGTCGAAGCGGGACACGGTGCCCGGGATGGCCACGCTGCCGAGCCGGCCCCGTGACGGCAGGTCGGCGGGTGCCCGCCAGGTGCGTCCCAGGTCGGGGGCGGCCGGGGTCGACGTCCGGCCGGCCCGCACCGCCGCCGTCTGCGCGGCCGGGACGACGAGCGCCGGGACGTCCGAGATGCCGAGCAACGCCCCCACGGTCGGGAAGAGCCCGCCGTCCCGGTTGATCGCGAGTCCGGTGGCGAGGGCCATGACGACGACCGTCGACGCGGCGAGGACCCGGCGGCCGGCGCCTCCGCGGATCACGGCGACCACGGCCGTGCCGACGACCACCAGCAGGGCCCCGACCCAGAGTCGGTCGACCCAGGTGGGCGAGACGTCGAGGACGTCCTCGACGTCTCCGAGCCACCAGGTGACCATCGCGCCGAGCCCGGCCCCCAGGGCGGCGGCTCCGGCGATCCACCGCCACCAGGTGCGTGCCCGGCGTGGGCGACGCAGCGTCAGGGCCACGAGCGCGCCCGCCACGGCGTAGACGGCGGCCAGGGTGCCGGCCGACACCAGGGAGAGCCTCAACACGACGGCTCGGGTCGGCGCAGATCGGTCACGTCCGGGACGCTACCGAGGCGACTCGATGGGTGGGCCGTGAGCAGGCTGGACGTCGGCTGACTCAGACCCAGCCGCGGCGGGCGGCCTCGACTCCGGCGTGGAACCGGTTGCTCGCGCCGAGCTCGTCGAAGAGGGCGTGGAGGCGCCGCCGGAGCGTGCGGGACGAGATGCCGAGCTGACCCGCGATCACCTCGTCGGTCGCCCCCGCCGCCACGAGGGCGAGCAGGTCGCGCTCGGCGGGGGTGGGAGGTCGCATCGCGAGCCGCGCCTCCTGGTCCCGGGACGGGGTGGCGACGCCGGACGGCGACGTCACGGTCGACGACGCCGCCGCCAGTCGTGCGGCCACCGAGGCCCAGTCGACCGCGGAGCGGCCGGCCCCCGGGGTGCCCGGCACGGGCAACGCGCTGCGCCAGCGGGCCTCGAACAGGTCGTGGAGCGCGGCGACGAGCGGTTCGGACTCGGTCACGAGGGCCTCGGGCCGGTCGGGGTCGTGGCCGATCGAGACGAGGGCGACCCGGCGGTCGGCGACGGCGAGCTTGACCGGCAGGTCGTGCGTGATGCGGGCCTCCTCGCCGTCGGCGCCGAGGCGGTGCACGCCCTGCCAGCTGCCGTCGGCCGAGATGCTGGCGACCGTGTAGACCGCCCGCCACCGCACCCCGCGGCCGAGGGCCACCCGCTGGGTGGACTCGTTCGACGCGACCACGTAGGGCGGACGGTCGAAGGCGACGAAGTCGGTGGTCGCGCGGTGCTCGAGCCGCGAGTACCAGTCACCCACGGCCGCGTGGCCGACGACGACCCGAGTCAGCTCGTCCGCGTGATGCGGGCGGCGACCCTCGTCGAAGAGCGCCCCGAGTTCGGGCACCGCCGCGCGCACCTCGACGAGTGCGTCGGCCCGCGCCGCGACGACGGCCGGGACGGCCACGCGGGGGTCGACCGCACCGTAGCCGTCGCCACCCGCCGACCGCTGGACGAGCCCGAGCGAACGGAGGCGCTCCAGGGCGGCCAGGGCCGTCGCCTCGTCGAGGTGCACGGCCCGTGCCACGGCCTCGGGCGTCGGCCCGGCCGCCGCACCCGGGGCGTCCGCCACCCCGGCCCCGGCGACGACGTGACGGTAGACCGCGACCGCCACGTCGTCGATCCCGAGGGCGGCGAAGGACGGAAGGGGCACGGGTCGATCTTGCCCCGTCCCAGCCGACTCTTGGTAGCGTCGTCCAGATGACCGGACACGGGGCGGGGCGGTGAGCCGCGAGACGATCGCGTCGCCGTCGGCGGCGAGGCTGCGTCGACCCGCTTTCTCGGTCGGTCTCGCCGGTCGGTTGTCGGGCAGCTGGCGCAGCGTGCTCGTCGTCTACCTCGCGTCGCGGCTGTTCTCGACGAGCGTCCTCTTCTCCGTCTACGAGGTCGCGAAACTGGCCGGGGCGACCTTCATCACGCCGGGCAGCGACCGCAGCTTCCTCGACTTCACGTCGTCGTGGGACGCCGACCGGTACCGCACCATCGCGCTGCACGGCTATCCGTCGACCCTGCCCACCGACGCCACGGGCGAGGTGCTGCCGAACGAGTGGGCGTTCCTGCCGGTCTTCCCGTACCTCTGCCACCTGCTGATGGTGGCCACGGGCATGGACTTCACCGTCGCCGCCCCCCTGCTCGCCACCGTGTTCGGCGCGGGTGCGGCGATCGTCCTCTACCGCCTGCTCGTGACGAGGGTCGGACACACCGGTGCCCTCTGGGCCGTGCTGCTGTTCTGCTTCGGGCCGATGGCGTTCGTCATGTCGGTCGGCTACGCCGAGAGCCTCTTCCTGCTGCTGATGTTCGGCGGCCTGCTCGCCATGCAGCGGCGGAACTACCCGCTCGTGGCGGCGGCGGGCATCGTCGCGTCGTTCGTCCGACCCGGGGCGCTCGCCCTGGCGTTGGCGCTCGGCATCCACCTGATCGTGCGCTGGCACACCGAGCGGGAACGGCCCGAGGGCCTGCCTGCGGGCGCGGCCGGGGGCGCGGGCGCGGGCCGTGCCACGGCCGCTGCTGCCGCCGCCGTCGCCGCGCCGACCGGGTCGACGACGCGGTCGACCGGGGACGCCGGGACGCGACGGATCGCCGGGATCGGCACCGCGCCTCCTGCGCTCGTCCTCGCCGCCCGCGCGTCGGCCCGCCGTGCCTGGGCCGGGCTGCACGAGTTCGTCGTCGGCGGCCGGATGCCGACGCGCGAGCTGACGACGATCGTCGTGGCGGGGCTCGCGATGGCCGCGGCGGGACTCGCGTGGCCGGTCGTCGCCCACGTGGTCACGGGTCAGTCGGACGCCTACCTCGAGACCGAGATGGCCTGGTGGGTCGACTACGTCGGCCGCCCGGCGTTCGTGCCGTTGACGCCGTGGTTCCTGCTGGCGGGCCGCTGGTTGGGCATCGGGGGCATCGTGCTCGTGCTGGCCATCATCGCGTCGTTCACGTTCTGGATGACCCGCCGCTCGACCCTGCGCCTCGGCCACGAGGTCGTCGCCTTCGTCGCGGGGTTCTTCGCCTACCTCGTCGCGGTGTTCCTGCCGCAGCAGAGCCTGTTCCGGCTGCTCATGCCGCTCAGCCCCGTGCTCGGCACGCCCGCGATCTCGGCGCGACCGTGGCTGCGCCGCACGATGCTGCTCGGCGGGGCGGCCCTGCAGCCGGTCGCCGTCGTACTCGTCTTCCTCTTCACCGCACCGTAGCCACCGCGGCGTCGCCGACGCGGCGTGGCCGGCGCGGCGTCACCACCGGCTGTCACGACGACGACACCGCCGAGCGGACAGGACACCGTCGCATTTCTCGGTGTCCAGTCCACTCGGCGGTGTCCGGCGGGCGGGGCGCTCCGCGTCTCGCCCGGAGGCGCCGGCGGGCTACGCGGCGGCGGGGGCCAGCTGCATCGCGTCGGCGAGGAGCGCGACCGACCGGAGGCGCGCCTCCGTCGACGAGGCCGCGTGCGCGACGATCAGCTCGTCGGCCTGGGCGGTGCGGGCGAACTGCTCCATGTACTGGCGGGCGTCGCCGGGCGTGCCGACGGCCGTGTAGGTCGTCATGGTCTGGACGTGCTGGCCGACGGGGGTGCGCAGCAGGTGGTCGAGTTCGTCGTCACCGAACTCGCGCGTGGGGTCGATCTGGCCGCTCTGTCGCAGCAGCATCATCAGACGTTGGCGCTTCATGGTGGCGAACTGGGCGTCGGCCTCGTCCGCGTCGTCGGCGACGACCGCGTTGACGGCGGCGAGCACGTACGGCTCGCTGAGCTGGGTCGACGGCTGGAACTCGCGGCGGTAGGCCGAGACGGCGTCGATCAGGTCGCCGGGCGCGAAGTGCGAGGCGAAAGCGTAGGGCAGGCCGAGGGCGGCGGCGAGCTTCGCGCCGAAGAGCGACGAGCCGAGGATGTACAGCGGCACGTTCGTTCCGGCGCCGGGGACGGCCTGGACGCCGGCGACGCGGGACTCCCCCGCGAGGAAGGCCTGCAGCTCGACGACGTCCTGCGGGAAGCGCTCGGACGACGAGGGGTCGCGGCGCATGGCGCGGAAGGTGGCCTGGTCGCTGCCGGGGGCGCGGCCGAGGCCGAGGTCGATGCGGCCCGGGTGCAGGGTCTCGAGGGTGCCGAACTGCTCGGCGATCGCGAGCGGCGAGTGGTTCGGCAGCATGACGCCGCCGGAGCCGAGACGGATGGTCGAGGTCTGGCTCGCGATGTGGGCGATCAGCACCGACGTCGCGCTCGAGGCGATGGACGCCATGTTGTGGTGCTCGGCGTACCAGACCCGCCGGTACCCGCTCGCCTCGGCCTGCTGCGCCAGGGCCACGGAGGCCGCGAAGCTCTCGCGCACGGTCTGACCGGGTGCGACGGGGGCGAGGTCGAGGATCGAGAGGGGAATGCTCATGCGGGGGTGAACAACGACGGGCGTCGCCGTATGCCCGGTCTCGGCGATCGTCAGGTCGAACCGGTCGTCTCGGACGATGGAACGCATCCGCATTCGAGACGTGGTGGAATCCGACGCCAGACACTGTCGAAACTGGCGAGATCGACCTCGCGGACACCTCCGGCCAGTGCCGGTGGTGCTCCGAGCAGTATCCGGAGCGCCTCCCATGCCGTCATGTTCCCCACCACACCGGCCAACGGGGCGGCTGAACCGCCGGGCGACGAACCCTTCAGTGTTCGCGCGGCACGTCCGTGATCGTCGGCTGTCGCGGCACGGATGCACGACCAGCACGTCGTTCGGCCGGGCAGGACGGTGACACCCGGCACCCCGAGCAGGGCGCCGTACGCGCCTCCGACGATGTGCGGGACACCGACCGCGGTGCTCGCAGTCGCCACGACGTCGGCCACGACGGGCACCGAGGGCTGGTCTGCGCAACTCACGACGAGATCGGCGCCCGAGAGCAGGGTCGCGAGCTGTTCCGAGGTGTCCACCCGAGTGCACCAGACGTCGACGGTGATGTCAGCGTCGATCTCGGCGACTCGCTCTGCGGCTGCGTCGACCTTGACTCGTCCGACGTCACCGGAATCGAAGAGCACCTGCCGGTTCAGGTTGGAGAGTTCGACGACGTCGGGATCGATGAGCACGAGCTTCCCCACCCCCGCCGAGGCCAGCGATTGGACGACCCACGAACCAGCACCACCGACGCCGACCACGACCACGCATGCACCGGTGAGCCGGCTCTGGACCGTCGAGGCGTCGTGTCCCCGAGCGACTGCGGACAGTTCATCGGCCGAGATCATCTCGTCGAACAGCTGCAGCTGACGCGAATGCCTCGTGGCACGGTCAGTAGAAGATGCCTCCGACGCCAGGAAGCGTTCGGATTCGAGGACCTCCAGCACGTCCTCGAGCGCTCCGCGATCACGCAAGGAAAGCGTCTGGGCGAGCTGCGCTGGCGTGCGAGTCCCGTCGAGCAGCGGGACGAGGTCCGCCACCCAGGGCTCGACGGAGAAGGTCGACACGACCCGCTCGTACGTTGCCCTGAATTGCAGGCGACCGTCTGCGAGCTGGATGACGATGATGCTGTCTCGCAGACGGGGGCGGGCGGCTGAGCCCGTTCTCGCGTCAGTGCTCATGACGTGCCCCTCAGAATCGTCAGGGGCTCCGTGCGGGAGGCCCGCAGGACCGGCCCCACGGCGGCGAAGGCGAGAGCGATCGCCGTCACGCCGACGATTCCCGCGATCGTCACGGGATCGACCACCGGGTCGACCCCCACGCCGAGGAGCCTCGAGACGATCTGCGTCCCGAGTGCTCCCCCGAACGAGCCGAGGAGCAGTCCTGCACTCAGCGACGCCACGGCGATCACGATGGCGTCCCAGGCGACGAGGGCACCGACGCCGCGACGTCGGCACCCCACGGTGCGGAGCACGGCGAGTTCATCACGCCGCGATTCGACGTCGAGGCTCAGCGTGCTGCTGGCCCCCAGAGCCCCGAGGGCCAAAGTCACCGTCACCGCAGCGAAGAGTCCTGCCGTGAGGGCTGCCGTCTCGGAGGCTGCCCGATCCCTCGTCGCCTCGGCGGTGATGACGTCGACACCGGGGACACCGACCACCTGCGCGGCGATGCGGTCTGACAAGTCGGCGACATCGACCCCTCCGTCTGCCGACACGTCCCACCGAGAGACCCCAGTGACACCGAGTTCCCCCGCCGTCCTGCGGTCGATGACGACCTGTTGCCCCGTGGCCACCGAGGTGAAGAGCCCAACGACTTCGAGGGGCACCTGGGTTCCCCCGGCCGACACGACGACCTCATCGCCCGGGGCCACCGTCAGGGACTCGGCGACCCCCCTCGGCAGAGCGATGCCCCCACCGGCCCTCAGCAACTCGACACCTCTCGATCCGCTACCGTCGGACCACGCGAGCCCCGACACGTCGAACCAGGTCTCGGGGTCGATCGCCTGGAACGGCACGTCGAGTTCGGCGGACGCCGACAGGACGGTGGCTTCACCGGACGTCGACCGCGCGACGTCCCGAACGCCGTCCACGACGATCGTCGGCTCGGCGTCGTCCGACAAGGGCACGACCGACGTGACTTGCACGTCGGCCCCGAACTGCCGATCGATCTGTTCCCCTGTCGCGGAGGCGACGGCACCGACGCAGGTGGCGAGCGACACCGCACCGAAGACCACCAGGGTGAGGGCCCCGGTCACCGTCGACCTGCCGCGTGTCGGTCGGCGACGCGCCAGGTCGGCTGCCCACTGGAGCCTGGCCGCGAACGCCGCCAGGGGCGCGATCGCGAGGCGGGAGAGGGCCACCGCACAGGCCGCCAGAGCGACCAGGCCCAGAGCGTCGAGGACGGCGCCTGCGTCGAGGGCCCAGATCACCAGCGCCGAGACCGATGCGACCACGGCGACCGCGACGGTTCGTCGCTGTGAGCACGATCCGGGCGAACCGTCTGCGGGTTCGACGCCCCTCACGACGAACGCCGGCGGAATTCGACGGACGTCGGCGACGGCTCGTCGGGCTCCGAGCGCGGCGGAGGTCGCTCCCGCCAGGACACCGAGACCGACCGAGAGGGTGAGAGTCGAGAGAGACGGAGTCGCCCCATCCGTCCGACTCATCACCACCGCAGCGCCTGCGACGCCGACCGCGACGCCCACGACCGTTCCGGCCGCTGCGACGATGGCGATCTCGGCGCCGACCGACGAGACCAACCACCGCGTGGACGCGCCCGTGGCGCGCAGCACACCGTAGGTGCGGCGCCGTGCTCGGACGGCAGCCGTGCTCGCCAGTGAACCGAGCAGTGCCGACACGGCGAGCGCGACCAGAGCGAGCCCTGCCATGACCGCCGTCACGGCCGTTTCGATGGGCCCGAGGCCGTCGGCCACGGCCGACGTGTCCTGGAAGACGGCTCCGGACGGGAGCGCCGCTCGGTGTTCTGCTGCCCAGGTGGACGCGACTGCAGGATCGAGTTCGAGGTCGAGACGGGTGAGGTCACCCTCGAGCCCGAACGCCCTCTGGACGACCTCGAGGTCGGTGAAGAGGTTGTCCCGGGCGAAGACACCCAACGAGCGGGGGTCGACGAGCCCCACCACGTCGAACGAGCGGACGCCCGCGGGAGTCGTCATCGACATTCGACTCCCCAGGGAGGCGTCCATGCGGTCTGCGACATCGGTCGGCACCAGGACCTCATCCGAGCCCGGTCGAGGAGCTCGACCGTCGGTGACCACCTGGGAGGCGAGCGAGTCCGGCCCGGCCGGGGCCCCGGTCAGGAGGAGGGTCTCCGCCTCACCCGTCGCGCCGACCGCGACCGTCTCTCGACTCAGGGTGGGGAGCGACGACACGACTCCGGGATCGGCGGCGAGTGCGTCCACGAGGCCCTCGTCGACGAACTCACGATCCACCTCGGGGACGATGCCCACGTCCCCGAACGTGAGCAACGAATCGATTCCGTCGACGACCGTCTGGCGCGCCGTCAGCCCGGTGACGAGTGAGGCCGTGAGAAGGGCGACCCCCAAGGCTGCCGTGAGAGCGGTGAGTCCTGCCCGCCGCCGTCCGTCAGCGATGTTCCGCCAACCAATCGCGAACGCGTTCTTCATGGGCCCTCCCCTCGACGCTGTCGATCGTGGCCGCCGGTGTGAAGCGTTCGTCGGCGATGACTCGGCCGTCTCGCAGGACGACGATCCTGTCGGCGATGCAGGCGGTCTCGAGGTCATGGGTGACCACCACGACCGCTGACGCCTGGTCGTCGACGACCACGCCCCGGAGCAGCCTCAGGACATCCCGTGAGGTCGCACTGTCGAGCGCGCCGGTCGGCTCGTCGGCGAGGACGAGAGACGGACGGGAGAAGAGGGCTCGAGCCAGGGCCACACGTTGGGCCTCTCCGCCCGACAACGTGACCGGACGGGCCTGCTCGAGACCGTCGAGGCCGAGTTCGTCGAGTAGCGCGTGCGCTCGATCCGCCCATTCCGAGCGGGGTCTTCCCGCGACGAGTGACGTGAGGCCGACGTTCTCGAGCACCGACAGGGTCGGGACGAGGTGGGAGTCCTGGAAGACGAATCCGATGCGATTTCTACGCAGGACGGTGCGCTCCGCCTCGGAGAGGGAGGAAAGGGTCATTCCGTCGAAGACGATCTGACCGTGATCGGGGGTGTCGAGAGCACCGACCATCTGCACCAGAGTCGACTTGCCCGAGCCGGAGCGACCGACGATCGCGACGATCTCGCCCTCGTGAAGGTCCAACGAGACACGGTCGACGGCGGGCGGTCTCCCGCCTCGACTCTCGAAGAGCCGTGACACTTCAAGGATCTTGACGAGCGGAACCGTGGTCATGCCGCCGACTCCGTCCGCATCAGATCGAAGTCGGTCCACATCTCCCAGTCGCCGGCGCGGCCGTCGAGGATGAGCCTCTCGATGAGTCCCCACAACGCGACCGTCGACCCTTGGACCTCGACGTCATCTGTCGGGGCGGGAATCGCCGGGTGGATCGTCAGGGCGAAGTGAGCTTCCCCCGTCCGGTCGAGGTGCATCGGCAGCATGGGTGCGCCCGCGGCACGACTCATGAGGGCCGGCCCCTGAGGCGCGACGACGGAAGCTCCCAGGAACGGGACGACGGTGTGGTGACGGCCTCGGCCCCTGGGATCGAATTCGGGGAACATCGCGAAGACGAGCCCGTCCTTAAGCGCTCGGAGCCCCTTTCGGAAGGTCGCGTCGTCGTCGATGGCGAAGGCGTCGACATCGAGAGAGGGAAACGCCCGATCCCGGAGCTCGTCGAAGTTCATCCTGTTGAAGACGAAGCGCGTGGGCTGTCGGTGCGCGATGATCGGCGGGACGACGTAGGACGCCCCGAAGTGCAGGGGCAGGGCCAGGACGCCACGGCCGTGCTCAATTGCCTCGTCGAGGTGCTCGCCGCCACGAACCTCGACGACCTCGTCCAGCCGAGCTCGGTCGTCGAGCCACAGCGTGACGAACGTCGACTCGAATTGCATCCGAGGCCCGTAGTCACCGTATCGACCCGCTGCAGCGTCGATGTCGACGGAGGCGAGACCCGGCAAGCCCCCCATGGCGGCACGGGCCTTGGCCGCCATGCCGGCGCTCGTGTCGGACGGGTCGGCGATCGAGTCGTAGGCGGGCAGGTCGAACCGGGCGATGTGGTTCATGAGTCGCCACGCGGCAGCGGGCCCGGCGGCGCGGAGCGCCGACCAGAGACGTTCATATCGGACGACCTCGAAGAGAGTGAAGACGGGAAGGGGCATGTCGACTTTCAGGAGATGCGGTCACCGGACTGACGGGGAAGGCGGACCGCCCGATGGGCGGCCCGCCTCGGCTGTCAGGTGCAGAGGCACCCGCCGTTGCAGCGTGCTGCGCTACCCGGCTTGAGCGTCGTGCTCTCGATCTTTTTCATGCGTTCCCTCCTCCCACGTCGAGTCGACTGGACACCTCCGAGTCTCGGCATCGGCAGCTCGACGCGAAAGTCACGGCCGTCACGAAGTCACCACGCGTGCGTAATGCCTCCGCCATGAGACATACTGGTCACGAATTCGATGACGAGTGGGGGATGCCTTGGCGGACGACCGGACGATCGATGTTCGCGTGGTCGCCGACGAGGTACTCACCCGATCGGCGATCGAGACGTGCATCCGGGCCGCGCCGGGACTGTCGCCCGCCCCGGCCCCTCGCTCAGAAACGGGGCCGCGACATCGGAGCGTGCTGGTCATCGACGCCGACGACCACCCCGACGTCGTGGACGCCGCCCGACGACTGCGCGAGGGGCACGACGCCGTCGTCGTCCTGGGTCGCCGCTTGCCCGCCGTCCTCGTCCGTCACATCGTCCGGTCGGGCATCGACGCGGTCGTCTCGAAGCGGGCGAGCATCGACGAACTCCTCGCCGTGGTCCGGCGAGTGGCTTCCGGAGAAGACCACGTCGACCCGAGGTTGGCCGCCACGGTCCTCCGCGCCGAGGCATGCCCGCTCACGCCTCGCGAACGCGACGTCCTCCGCCTCGTCGACCGGTCGCTCTCGACCCGACAGTGCGCCGCCGAGTTGCACCTCGCCGAGGGCACGGTACGCAACCTGATCTCGTCCGCCGTCCGCAAAGTCGGGGCGCCCGACCGCGGACGGGCCGCCTCGGACGCGCGCGATCTCGGCTGGATCTAGACCCGCGCCTCCTCGGGGCGAGCGCCTCGGGCGCGGCCTGTCCCCGAGACCAACGACGAGTAGTCCCGAACCGTCGTCCGCCGTGGGGCGAAGGACGATCCGGGACCACTCGATGCGCGAACCGCGCGAACCGCGCGAGACGCGCGAGCCGGCCGCGAGGCCTACAGGCCGCGGGCGAGGCGGTGGTACGCGGCGTTCCAGGCGACCTCGTGACGGAAGTCGCGAATGCGGGTGTCCTCGTCGATGACGAGCAGCTCGGTCTCGACGATGCGCGCGAGGTCTTCGAACGCCTCGAGCCCGACCGCGGTCGACATCACCGTGTGGTGCGCGGCGCCGGCCGTCAGCCACGCCTCGGCCGACACGGCGAACGACGGGCGGGGCTTCCACACCGCGCGCCCCACCGGCAGGTTCGGCAGGTCCTCGTCGGGCTCGACCACGTCGACCACGTTGACCGTCAGGCGGAACCGGTCGCGCACGTCGCTCATCGCGACGACGACGGCCGGGCCGGGGTCGGCCGAGAAGACCAGGCGCACCGGGTCGTCCTTGCCGCCGATGCCGAGTGCGTGCACCTCGAGCGAGGCGCGACCCGACGTCAGCGCCGGGCTGACCTCGAGCATGTGGGCCCCGAGGATCTTCTCCTCGCCGGGCACGAGGTGGTACGTGTAGTCCTCCATCAAGGAGGCGCCACCCGGCAACCCGGCGCCCATCACGTTGGCCGCACGCACCAGCACCGAGGTCTTCCAGTCACCCTCGGCACCGAAGCCGTAGCCCTCGGCCATCAGGCGCTGGACCGCGAGGCCGGGCAGCTGCTTCAGTGCGCCCAGGTCCTCGAAGTTCGTGGTGAACGCGCTGAACCCGCCGGCCTCGAGGAAGGACCGCAGCCCGATCTCGATCGCGGCACCGTCCCGCAGCGACTGGTGACGCTCGCCACCGGCGCGCAGCGCGGGCACGACGTCGTAGTCGGCCTCGTACACCGCGACGAGCTCGTCGATCGCCGTCTCGGACGCCGCGGCGACGGCCTCGGCCAGCTCGTTGACGCCCCAGGTGTTGACCTGGACGCCGAAGGCCAGCTCGGCCTCGGTCTTGTCACCCTCGGTCACGCCCACGAAGCGCATGTTGTCGCCGAAGCGGGCCAGCTTGAGCGAGCGCACGGCCGAGGCCCCCGCGGCGGCGCGCATCCAGGTGCCCACCTGCTGCTGCACGCGCGGGTCGCTGACGTGGCCGACGACCGTCTTGCGTGGCACGCCGAGACGGGTCTGCATGTAGCCGAACTCGCGGTCGCCGTGTGCGGCCTGGTTGAGGTTCATGAAGTCGAAGTCGATGTCGGCCCAGGGCAACGCCACGTTCGCCTGCGTGTGCAGGTGCAGCAGCGGCTTGCGCAGGGCGTCGAGGCCGCCGATCCACATCTTGGCCGGGCTGAACGTGTGCATCCAGGCCGTGACGCCGATGACCGAGTCGTCGAGGTTCGCCTCGAGCATCGTGCGGCGGATCGCGTCGGCGTCGGTCAGCACGGGCTTCCAGACGAGGCGCACGGGCACGTCGGAGGCGGCGGCCAGCTCGTCGGCGATGGCACGCGACTGGTCGGCGACCTGCTTCAGCGTCTCTTCGCCGTAGAGGCCCTGGCTGCCGGTGAGGAACCACACCTCTCTCGAGGCGAGGAAGGCGGTGGGGTCGAGGGTGTCGTTCGTCACTTCAGTTCTCCTGCGGGTGCTTGTCCATAGACGTTCTGGTACCGGTCGAAGAGGGCGTCGATGCTCTCTGCCGGGATGGGGATGGGTTCGCCGAGCTGGCGGGTGATGTGGACGGTCCGCGCGACGTCCTCGGTCATGACGGCGGCCTTGACCGCGTCGCGGGCGTCCTTGCCGATCGTGAAGACGCCGTGGTTCTGCATCAGCACGGCCCGGCTGCGGTGCCCCTCGAGGGTCGCGACGATGCCGCGGCCGATGGAGTCGTCGCCGATGATCGCGAACGGCCCGACGGGGATCTCGCCGCCGAACTCGTCGGCCATCGCCGTGATCACGCAGGGGATCGCCTCGCCGCGCGCGGCCCAGGCCGTGGCGTAGGTCGAGTGGGTGTGCACCACTCCCCCGACGTGCGGCATGGTGCGGTACACGTAGGCGTGCGCGGCGGTGTCGCTCGACGGGCTGCGGTCGCTGCCCGGCGTACCCTCGACCACGGTGCCGTCGAGGCGGCAGAGGATCTGGTTCTCGGCCGTCAGGTCGTCGTAGAGCACGCCGCTCGGCTTGATGACGAAGAGGTCGGTGCCGGGTACGCGACCCGAGACGTTGCCGCCCGTCCAGACGACCAGCCCGTAGCGCACGAGCTCGGCGTGCAGGGTCGCAACGTCTTCTCGCGTGGCGTCGATGGCGGCCTGCGTCGAGCGGTCGATCCAGCCGGTCATGCGGTCACCTGCGCGTCGCTCATGGCGGAGGCGGTGGCGTCCTGCTCGAGGGCGTCCGTGCCCCGGGCGCTCTCGGCGGTCGCCGAGGGACCCGAGGAGGCGCGGGTCGCCTCACGACGCATCACGCGCAGGCGGTGCATCACGTCGTTGCCTCCCCGACCGAACCAGTCGTGCAGCAGGAGGTACTCGGCGTAGAGCGCGTCGTACGCGTCGGCGGCCGCCTCGTCGGGCACGTAGGTCGCCCGGTCGACACTGCCCATGGCCTCGGCCGCCGACCGGATGTCGGGGTAGGCGCCCGCGGCGACGGCGGCGTGGATGGCCGACCCGAGGGCGGGGCCCTGCTCGCTCGTGATGGTCGAGATCGGCAGGCGCAGCACGTCGCTGTAGGTCTGCATGAGGTGAGCGTTCTTGAGCAGACCGCCCGCGGCGATGAACTCGGTGACCGGCACCCCGGACTCTTCGAAGGCCTGGACGATGCGACGGGTGCCGAAGGCCGTGGCCTCGAGCAGCGCGCGGTAGCCCTCCTCGGGCGTCGTGCTGAGCGTCTGGCCGACGATGACGCCGCTCAGCTCGTGGTCGACGAGCACCGAGCGGTTGCCGCTGTGCCAGTCGAGGGCGACGAGGCCGTGGGCCCCGACGGGCTGCTCGTAGGCGAGGTCGGTGAGGTGCTGGTGCACGCTCTTGCCGGCCGCCGCGGCGGCGTCGACCGACGACTGCGGCACCTGGTTCTTCACGTACCAGGCGAAGATGTCGCCGACGCCGGACTGGCCCGCCTCGTAGCCGTAGAGCCCGTCGACGATGCCGCCGTCGACGACGCCGCACATGCCGGGCACCTCGGCCAGTTTGTCACCGTTCATGACGTGGCAGGTGCTCGTGCCCATGATGGCGACCATCTGGCCGGGCTGGGTGGCCTTGGCGGCCGGGGCGGTGACGTGCGCGTCGACGTTGCCGACGGCCACGGCGATGCCCTCGGGCAGGCCCGTCCAGCCGGCGGCCTCGGCCGTCAGCGTGCCCGCGACGTCGCCCAGGGCGCCGATCTCGTGCACGACCTTGGTCTCGGCGAAGTCGGCGAAGTCGGGGTTGAGAGCGGCGAGGAACTCGCGGCTGGGGTACTCGCCGTCCTGGTAGATGCCCTTGTACCCGGCGGTGCAGGCGTTGCGCACGTACCGACCGCTGAGCTGCCAGACGATCCAGTCGGCGGCCTCGACCCAGTGCTCGGTGGCGGCGTAGACCTCGGGGTCCTCTTCGAGCAGCTGGAGGCCCTTGGCGAACTCCCACTCGCTCGAGATGAGCCCGCCGTAACGGGGCAGCCACGACTCGCCGCGCTCGGCGGCCAGCTCGTTGATGCGGTCGGCCTGGCCCTGGGCGGCGTGGTGACGCCACAGCTTCACGAAGGCGTGTGGGCGGTCGGCGAAGCGCTCGAGCTCGTTGAGCGGGGTGCCGTCAGCGGTGGTCGGCACCATGGTGCAGGCGGTGAAGTCGGTGCCGATGCCGACGACCGCGGAGGGGTCGACGCCCGACGCGCGGAGGGCCTCGGGCACCGCGTTCTTCAGCACGTCGACGTAGTCGGACGGCACTTGCAGGGCCCAGTCGGCGGGGAGGCGCTCGCCCGTGCCGGGGAGCGTGCGGTCGACGACGGCGTGCGGGTACTCGAACGTGGCACTGGCCAGTTCGGCACCGTCACGGACGCGCACGACGACGGCCCGGCCGCTGAGCGTGCCGTAGTCGACGCCGACGACGTACGCGTCGGCCGAGGTGCCGGCGGGGTCGGGAGCCGCGGGCGACGAGTCGGAGGGGATGGCGGTCTCAGCCATGGAACGTCCTTGTCCTGATGCGAAAGTGAGCGCTCACATTCTCACATGAGCGAGTGCGACCGTGCAATCTCGCACGGCCGGATCGGAGCCCGTCAGCGGGCGGGGGCCGCCGTCGACCGGCGGACGACCAGTTCGGGGTCGAGCGCCGCCACGGGCGCCTCGTCACCGGCGAGCACGGCCTCGACGGTCGTCATGAGACGGCGTCCCAGCGCCTCGAAGTCCTGCCGCACGGTGGTCAGCGGCGGGACGAAGTGTTCGGCCTCGGGGATGTCGTCGAAGCCGACGATGCTGACGTCGCGCGGCACTTCCCGACCGGCGTCGACGTAGGCGTGCACGACGCCGAGCGCCATCTGGTCGTTGCCGCAGAACACGGCCGTCACGTCGTCGCGCGCGGCGAGCTCCCGGCCGATGCGATGACCCGAGCCCGGCGTCCAGTCGCCGCGGAGCAGCACCGTCGAGTCGACGCCGAGCCGGGCGCAGGCCTCGCGCCAGCCCCGCTCGCGGTCGCGGCCGTCCATCCACCCGTCGGGTCCGGCGACGTGCGCGATGCGACGGTGGCCTAGGGACACGAGGTGCTCGACGGCGGCCTCGGCCCCGGCGGCCTGGTCGAACGACACCGTGTGGTGGCCGTCCTCGGCCTCGCTGTCGGCGGTGACGAGCGGCACCGACACCCCGGAGCGCCGCAGCACCTCGAGCGCCTCGGCGTCGGGCGCGATGAGCACGATGGCCGCCACGTTCTGGCCCACCAGCGAGTCGAGCGCCTGCCGCATGCCCTGCCGGTCGTCGACGTCGAGGGTGGCCATCGACACCTGGTACCCGGCGCGACGGGCGGCGCCGTTGAAGCCGTGCATGGTGCTCGACGGCCCGTAGAACGGGAACCCCGTGCTGATCACGCCGAGCGACTTCGTCTTGCGGCTGGCCAGTGCGCGGGCGGTCAGGCTGGGCCGGTAGTTGAGCTCGTCAATGGCGACGTCGACCTTGGCCTTGGTGGCCGGCCGGACGGTCGGGTCGCCGTTGACGACCCGCGACACGGTCTGGTGCGAGACGCCGGCCGCGGCCGCGACGTCGAAGAGGGTTGCCACGAGGTGATCCTAGTTCGGTTCGGTTTTCGGGACGGCGGCGTCGTGGGCGGCCGGCCCGCGCCTCCTGCGGTCTGGTCGGTGCCCGCCGGGGGCGGGGAGACGAGGAGGCGCGGCTCCCGTGACCGGGAACCGCGCCTCTCGCGGATGGTTGCGACTCGTTACTTGCCGGACGAGGCGGCGCGACGCTTGTTGAAGACGTCGAACGCGACCGCGGCGAGCAGCACGAGGCCCTTGATCAGGGACTGGTACTCGGTGCCGACACCGAGGATCGAGAGGCCGTTGTTCAGGATGCCGATGATCAGACCACCGATGATCGCGCCGGTGACCGTTCCGATGCCACCCGTGACGGCGGCGCCGCCGATGAAGACGGCCGCGATGGCGTCGAGCTCGAATCCAGTTCCAGCGCTGGACGCCGCGAGGTTCAGCTGGGCCGTGAAGACGACTCCGGCGAGGGCGGCGATGACGCCCATGTTGACGAAGAGCAGGAAGGTGACGCGCTTGGTCTTGACACCCGACAGCTCGGCGGCGTGCACGTTGCCGCCGATCGCGTAGACGTGACGACCGAAGACCGAGTTCTTCATCACAGTCGAGTAGACGACGACGAGCACGGCGAGGATGACCAGCACGATCGGGGTGCCCGAGTAGCTCGCGAGCAGGAATCCGACGTACATGACGAGCGCGACGGTGAAGACCAGCTTGGTGACGAACCAGACGAAGGGCTCGTCCTCGAGCTGGTATTTACGACGCGTCGCCCGACCACGGAGGCCGGTGCCGATCAGGGCGACCGAGGCCACAGCGCCGAGGATGAGCGTCAGCGGCTCGTACCCGGTCGTGCCGAACGCCGGCAGGAAGCCCGAACCGATGTCACGGAACCCCTGGGGGAACGACGAGATCTGCGTGCTCTGCAGCGCGATCTGGGCGGCACCACGGAAGGCGAGCATGCCGGCCAGGGTGACGATGAACGCCGGGATGCCGAAGTAGGCGATCCAGAAGCCTTGCCAGGCCCCGACCAGGGCACCGAGCACAAGGCAGAGCACCACGGCGAGCGGCCAGGGCAGGCCCCACTGCGTGATCATCACGCCGGCCATCGCACCGGTGAAGGCGACGATGGACCCGACCGAGAGGTCGATGTGGCCGGCGATGATGACCATCACCATGCCGATGGCCAGGATCAGGATGTAGCTGTTCTGGACCACCAGGTTCGACACGTTGATCGGCGCCAGGGTGATGCCGTTCGTGGTGATCTGGAAGAACAGCACGATCACGATCAGCGCGATGAACAGGCCGATCTGGCGCAGTTGTCCGCCGAGGTACGAGACGGCACCCGTGATCGGGTTGCCACCCGAACCGGACTGCGGCTGACGGGAGGTGGGCGACCCGCCCGTGGGCTTCGGGTCGGTGGCCTGGGTGGGGCTAGGCGCGCTCATTGACGGGGCTCTCTCGTTCGAGGGTCATGTACTTCAGGAGGAATTCGGGGGTCGCCTCGGCGATCGGCACGTCGGCCGTGATGCGCCCCTCCGAGAGGGTGTAGATGCGGTCGCAGATGCCCAGCAGTTCGGGGAGCTCGGACGAGATGACGATGACGCCCTTGCCCGCGTCCGCGAGCTGGTTGATGATCGTGTAGATCTCGTACTTGGCACCGACGTCGATGCCGCGGGTGGGCTCGTCGAGGATCAGCACGTCCGGGTCGGCGTACATCCACTTGGACAGCACGACCTTCTGCTGGTTGCCGCCCGAGAGCTTTCCGGTCACGGCGGCCACGGTGGGCGCCTTGATGTTCATGCTCTTGCGGAAGCGCTCGGCGACGGTGCTCTCTTCGGACCGGTTGACGAAACCCCAGTTCGCGAGCTTGGAGAGCGCCGAACCCGAGACGTTGCGGGTGATGTCGTCGATCAGGTTGAGGCCGTACTTCTTGCGGTCCTCGGTGGCATAGGCGATGCCGGCCGCAATCGCCTTGCTGACGGTCGAGGTGTCGACCTTTTCGCCGCGCTTGTAGACGGTGCCCGAGATGCCGGTGCCGTAGCTCTTGCCGAAGACGCTCATCGCGAGCTCGGTTCGTCCGGCGCCCATCAGCCCGGCGATGCCGACGATCTCGCCGGCCTTCACGCTGAGGTTGGCCTGGTGGATGATCTCGCGCGTCGCGTCGAGGGGGTGGTGGACGGTCCAGTCCTCGATGCGCAGCAGCTCGGCGCCGACCTTCGACTCGTGGGCCGGGTAGCGGCTCTCGAGGTCGCGACCGACCATGCCTTTGATGATGCGATCTTCGGACACTTCGCCGGCGTGCATGTCGAGGGTCTCGATGGTCTTGCCGTCGCGGATGATCGTCACCTTGTCGGCGATCGCCTTGATCTCGTTCAGCTTGTGGCTGATGATGATCGACGTGATGCCCTGGGCCTGCAGGCTCTTGATCAGGTCGAGCAGGTGGGCCGAGTCGTCGTCGTTGAGGGCGGCGGTCGGCTCGTCGAGGATCAAGATCTTCACGCGCTTCGAGAGCGCCTTGGCGATCTCGACCAGCTGCTGCTTGCCGACTCCGATGTCGACCACCTTGGTGATCGGGTTGTCGCGCAGGCCGACGCGGGCCAGCAGACCGGCGGCGTCGAGGTTGGTCTTGTTCCAGTCGATGAAGCCGCCCTTGGACTGCTCGTTGCCGAGGAAGATGTTCTCGGCGATCGACAGGAAGGGGCTGAGAGCGAGCTCTTGGTGGATGATGACGACGCCCGCGGCCTCGGAGTCGTTGATGTTCTTGAAGTCGACGGGCTGACCGTCGAGCAGGATCTGTCCGTCGAACGAGCCGTGCGGGTAGACACCCGAGAGCACCTTCATCAGCGTCGACTTGCCGGCGCCGTTCTCGCCGCAGATCGCGTGGACCTGGCCACGCTCGACCTCGAGCGTGACGTCCTGCAGGGCCTTGACGCCGGGGAACGTCTTGGTGATCTCCCGCATCTCGAGGATCGTGTTCGCCACGTGTTCCTTCTTCCGTGTGTCGGGTGGGTGCCGCTGGGGAGCAGAGAGACGAGGAGGCGCTGGTCGGCGACCGGCGCCTCCTCGGTTCTCGCAGGGGAGGGACCTACTTGAGGTCGGCCTCGGTGTAGTAGCCGCTGTCGATCAGGACCTTCTTGTAGTTGTCCTTGGTGACGATGGTCGGCTGGAAGAGGAAGGTCGGGACGACCTTCTCGCCGTTGTCGTACGTCTTGTCGTCGTTCGTCTCGGGCGTCTTGCCGGTCAGCAGGTCGTCAGCCATCAGCACGGACTGGTCGGCGAGCTGGCGGGTGTCCTTGTAGATCGTCGAGTACTGCTGACCCTCGATGATCGACTTGACCGAGGCGGCCTCGGCGTCCTGGCCGGTGATGACCGGCAGGGCGTCACTGGCGTAGCCAGCGCCCTCGAGGGCCGAGATGATGCCGATCGAGATGCCGTCATAGGGCGAGAGCACGCCGTCGAGCTTGGTGCCGCCCGAGTAGGTCGAGGCGATCAGGTTCTGCATGCGGGCCTTGGCGGTGGCGGGGTCCCACTGCTGCGTCGCGGCCTGCGTGAACTGGTCCTGACCGGAGCCGATCGTCAGCGAGCCGTCTTCGATGTAGGGCTTGAGGGTGTCCATCGCGCCGTTGAAGAAGAAGGTCGCGTTGTTGTCGTCGGGGCTGCCGGCGAAGACCTCGATGGTCTTGGGCGAGGCGCCGTCGACCTTCTTGCCGTCGGCGTCGGCGAGGCCGAGACCGGTCAGCAGGCTGGTGCCCTGGTCGACGCCGACCTTGTAGTTGTCGAACGAGACGTAGTAGTCGACGTTCTCGTTGCCGGTCAGCAGGCGGTCGTACGAGATGACCTTGATGCCGGCCTTGGCGGCCGAGTCGAGCTGGTCGCTGAGCGAGCCACCGTCGATCGAGGCGACGATGAGCACCTTGGCGCCCTTGGTGATCATGTTGCTGATCTGCTGGACCTGCTGGGGGATCTTGTTGTCGGCGTACTCGAGGTCGACCTTGTAGCCCTTGTCTTCCAGGGCACTCTTGACGGCGTCGCCGTCCTTGATCCAGCGCTCGGACACCTTGGTGGGCATCGCGACGCCGACCAGCGCACCGGCGTTGTCGCCGCTGCTGCTGCCGCCGGCGTCACCGCCGCGTCCGCCGCCGCCGCCGGAGCAGGCGGCCAGGGAGAATGCCATGCCGACGGCGACGATGCCGACGAGGAGCTTTTTCTTCACGGTTGTTCCATTCGTGTCAGGTGTCATCTCGACGGCGTCGTCGATGACGGGTGATGGTGCTGTGAGGGGATCTCTGTGGTGCGGGCGCTCGACGGCTCGGGTGGCCGGGGATGCGCCGGGCCGACGGGTGCGCGAGGCCTGCCCGTCGGGGCTGAGGGGGACGTCAGGCTGGGGCGACCGCGAGGAGGCGCGGGGCGGGCGACGTACGGACGGCCGGTCGAGCGGCCGGGCGGCGGAGGGAGGAGCTGTTCACGGTTGACCTCTTCGTCAGGAAACGTGTGGCTGGGGTGTCGCGGAGTGGAGCGGGATGGTCCGTCGCGAGGACGGTCGAGCGCTGACCTGAGAATGTGAGCGCTCACATCGGGTGGTGCTGGGCAATACTGAACGAGGTCCAGGTGCTTGTCAAGTCGGGTCGCGTCCGGCGTGTCGCGGCAGGATTTACACGTTCGCCACACGCCGTTCACGCGCGTGAGCGGTCGTCACGTCACAGTGTGGCCATGATCACCGCGACCGCGACCGTCCACACGGCTCACGACGCCGCCGGCCTGTTCTGGTTGTCGCGTCGCCTCCTGGCCGAGCACCGGGCGGCGCGGGTCGAGGTGGGCCAGTACCTCGTGCAGCTCGCCGATGCCGGGACGGTGCTGCTGACCGAACTGCCCGAGGCGTTGCGGTTCGACGTCGTCGTGCGGGACGAGCTGACCGCACGCCGCACGCGTCGTGCTCTCGAGGCCGCCCTCGAGCGCTGCCTGCCCGGCACGGTCTCGGCCATGACCTGGCAGACCGAGCCCCTCGGGGCCGAGGCCGGCGTGGCCTGAGCCGTCCGCACCGCGTCCTAGAAGGCCGTGATCGTCCAGCTCGCCGTGTGGGCCTCGCCCGGGGCGAGCAGCACGAGGTCGTCGCCCGAGTTGAACGCGTCCGGCGGGCAGGTCATCGGCTCGACGGCCAGGCCGACCCGGTCGTTCTCGGGCTCGGGGCGGTCGGCGGTGTGCACCTGCACCCAGGGCAGCTCGCGACCCCACGACATGGTGACGCCGTGGCCGTCGCGCGCGGTGACCGTGGCGGTGACCCGCGCCTCCTGACCGGGGCCGCCCGCGCCGTCGACGCCGTCGACCGCGGCGAACGCGAGGTCGGTGAAGGCGTGGTCGACGAAGAGGTCGCCGATCGCGTGCCCGTCGCGGAAGTCGAAGCCGTCGCGGTCGCCGACCGGCCGCGTGCCGACGGGCACGAGTCGGTCGTCGGTCACTTCGAGGTAGCTCGCGGCGGGCAGCGTGAACGACCAGTCGTCGACGCGGCCCTCGCCGGCGACGAGGTAGGGGTGGGGTGCGGTGCCGTAGGGGGCGACGCCCGTGCCCGCGTTGCGGGCCGTGACGGTCGTGGTGAGCCCGTCCTCGCCCAGCTCGTAGACGACCGAGAGCGCCAGTCGCCACGGGTAGCCGTCGCTCGGCACGAGCACGAACGAGGCCGAGGCCCGTGCGGCCTGGGCCTGGTCGATCGTCCAGTCGGCCCAGTGCGCCAGGCCGTGCAGGGCGTGCCCGCGTTCGACCTCGTTGAGCGGCAGCTGGTGCTCGACCCCGTCGCGCTCGTAGCGCCCGTCGGTCACGCGGTTGGGCCACGGGGCGAGCAGGGCCCCGCGGAAGCCGGGCCGCACCTCGTCGGCGGCGAACGGCACGACCAGGTCGCGGCCCTCGAACGTGAGGGTGCGCAGCGTGGCGCCGACACCGGCGATCTCGGCCCGGTAGCCATCACGCTCGAGGACGACCTGCGCACCCGAGACCGGCACCGGCGACGTGACGAGCCTCGCGGTCGGCGGCGCACCCGGCGCGGGCTCGACGACGGGGGGCGTGGTGCCGGGCGGCGGCACGGAGGCGACGGGGGTGGGCTCAGACATGCGCGGGCTCTCCGAGGACGGATGCGGACAGGAACGGGTTGCGGAAGCGACCCTCGGGGTCGACCGACTCGACGTGGGCGGCGAAATCGCCGAGACGCGGGAACACCCGGCGCAGCTCGGCGTGCGTGGCGGTCGACACCTTGCCCCAGTGTGGGCGGGCGTCGAACGCGCCGAGCACCCGCTCGATCTCGGGCAGGACGGCGAGCACCTCGTCGGGACGGCGGTGCCAGGTGAAGTGGAAGGCCACGCTCTGACGTCCACCGCTCGGGCTGATCCAGGCGTCGTCGGGGGCGATCGTGCGGATCTCGCTGACCATCAGCACGTCGGCGAAGGTGTGCGCGATGCCCCGCAGCCCCTCGATCGCGGCCGCGGCGTGCTCGGCGGGGATCAGGAACTCGCTCTGGATCTCTTCGCCGGCGCTCGGCGTGAAGTCGAACCGGAAGTGCGGCAGGCGCTCGAGCCAGGGGCCCGCCACACCGCCCTGCTGCGTCACGGCCGCGGTCTCGGCCCCGGGGATCATGTGCGTGGTGGCGTCGGCCCGCACCGCACCGAGGTCGCGGAGGTCGAGACCGACCTCGTCGCCGACCCGGTGCTTCGACCAGACCTGGTCCACCCCGTCGCCGTCGTACCGCGTGAAGAAGCTCAGGCTGTAGGCACCGGCGAGCACGGCGTCGAGGTGCTCGAGCGCGGCCGCCCAGGGCAGGTGCTCGTGGATGGTCTGCTCGACGTCGAAGGTCGGCACGGTGTCGAGCTCGAGGGTCGTGACGACGCCCACGGCGCCGAGCGAGACGACGGAGGCGCCGAACGCGTCGTCACCGCGGCGGACGGTCTCGAGGCTGCCGTCGGCGCGCACGAGCTCGACGGCACGGACGCCCGCCGACAGGGCGGGGTTGCCCACGCCGGAGCCGTGCGTGCCGGTCTGGACCGCACCGGCGACCGAGATGTGCGGCAGCGAGGCGAGGTTGTGCAGGGCGAGGCCGTGACGCTGCAGCTCGGCCGCGAGGGCGGCGTGCGTCGTGCCCGCGCCGACGCGGACCGTGCCGGCGGCCGAGTCGATCTCGACGGGGGTGTCGAGTGCGTCGAGCGAGACGAGGGTGCCGTCGGTGTCGGCGACGCGGTTGAACGAGTGGCGCGAGCCCAGGGCCTTGACGCGACGGCTGCCGGTGACGACGTCACGCAGCTCGTCGAGGCTCGTGGGGCGACGCAGGTCGGTCGTCGAGTACTCGACGTTGGCGGCCCAGTTCTGCATGGAGACTCCTTCGGCTCGGGGTGCTGCGTCGAGTCTAGGCGAGCGGCCTGACGGTGAGTGAGCGCTCACTCGGCTCGCCCGCGCGAGATGTCACGACATGCCGCTCGGCGAAGGAGGTGAGCGGCGGGTCGTGCTGTCTCGGCTCAGACGCTGGCCTGCCAGCCGAGCAGGGGGCCGAGGCGCTCGGCGGCGTCGGTCAGCACCTGCGTGTACTCGGCGAGGCCGAAGTCGAACGGCAGCTCGACGATGAGGTCGTCGACCTCGCGCATCGCGGCGTTCTCGTGGAGCTGCTCGGCGATCCACTCGGACGGGCCGACCAGGTCGCGGTCGAACATCATGCCTCGGGGACCGTGGGCCACGGTGGTGCGGTCGCGACGGGAGGACGCGTAGGCCTCGTACGCCGCACGCTGCTCGGCGGTGGCCGTGTCGGTGGGCAGGACGACCGCGCCCTTGGCGACCCGCGCCTCCTGACCCGAGGGGTGGACCGCGCGGAAGGCGCGGATCTGCTCGAGCTGCGACGCGGCGAAGCGCGTGGGCTCGATCGGCCCGGGCCCACCGGCGAAGCTGACGTTGCTGATCAGCATGCCGAGGCCCTCCCGGCCGGCCCACTCGGCCGACCGCGGGCTGCCCGCGCCGTACCAGACGCGGTCGGCGAGACCGGGGCTCTGCGGCTGCACCCGCCCGGTGTAGACCTCTATGCCCTCGGTGCCCTCGAACGCGCTGACCTGCTCGCCCCGCACGAGCGAGAGGAACTTCTCGACCCGGCCGTACGAGAAGTCCTGGTGGTCGGCGGCGTCGCCGTAGAGGTGCGGGGCGATCTCGTCGTAGCCGCGGGGTTCGCCGACGCTGACGCCGAGCTGCAGTCGGCCGCGCGAGAGCACGTCGACCGTGCCCCAGTCCTCGGCGAGCCGGAACGGGTTCTCCCAGCCGAGCGGCATCACGGCCGTGCCGAGGGTCAGGCGCGAGGTGCGCTGCGCCGCGGCCGAGAGGAACGCGACGGGCGACGAGATGCCGAACTGGAGGTGCCGCGTGCGGGTCCAGCCGCCGTCGAGCCCCAGCGCCTCGGCCCGCTCGAACAGCTCGAGCCCCTGCTCGAGGCCCACGGTCGGATCGTCGCCCTCGAAGGCGCCGATGGTGAGGAAGCCGAGTCGGCGCAACGGCCTCGCGGCGGCGGACGGGGCGGACGACGAGGAGGCGGTGGTCACCGTCCGAGCCTAGCCAGACGACGCGGGGCCCCGGGCCGGTGTCCCCCGGTCCGCGTCCCCCCGCGCGTGTCCCCCGATCCGCGTCCCCCGGACTGGGGACCGCCCCACCCCCGTACTGGGTGGCCGTGCCCTGTTGTCCCCCGGGCCGGGGTGCGGTTCGCTGGACGGAGCCGTTCGAGAGTCACGTCGACGACGACACGACCACGCACGACACCACGACTTCAGGGGAACAGAACACGATGGACACCGCAGAGCCCGACACCGGACGCCCGGGCCCGACCGACCCGTCGGACGCCGCGACCACTCTCGACCCCACCACGACCGTCGGGGCCGCCCCGGCGACGTCGACCCGCCCGGCGCGCCTCCGCCGCGAACGCACCACGCGCCTGCGTCGACCCGCCACCTTCGTGCTGTCCTGGCTCGACCTGCCGAACGACGGCAGCGACCCCACGCTGCCCCTCGGCACCTGCCTCGTCCTCCGCACGGTCGGACGCCCCGCGCGCGACGTGCTCGTCGACCTGCCCGGCGGGCCCGTCCGTGGTCGCGACAAGCTGCGCCCCGGAGCCCCGCTCGGCATCGCGACCCCCGTCGAGCTCGACGCGGTGGTCGCCCTCGGCACCGTCTTCGTCGAGTGGTCGGACGGCCGGGGCGTCAGCCGGACCACGTGGCTCCGCGTCCCACCGGTGCCGGCGCGGTACCGCAGCCCCGCCGCTCACTGACCTCGTCGGTGTGACGACCTGAGCCAGGTCGCCCACCGGAAGGACGCGAGCGGCGCTTCGGGCCGCGCCGCGCCTCCCGGGCTCAGCGGCGGTAGGCCGCCGCCGGGTGTGTCTCGGGCAGCCGGGGCCCACCGCCGGTCAGCCGCTCGCGCAGCGTCTCGCCGGGCACGTACGCCTCGCGCAGTCGACCGCGGCGACGCAGCTCGGGCACGATCAGCTCGACGAAGTCGGTCAGCGTGTCGAACGAGTGGTACTGGCGCAGGTTGATGCCGTCGATTCCCTCGTCGTCGAGCCAGCGCTCGACGGCGTCCGCCACGACCGTCGGGGTGCCGGCGACGAAGAACGTGCCGCCCCAGGCCTCGTCGACCGAGTCGATCAGCTGGCCCACCGTGATGTCGAGCGGCAGTGCGGCGGCTCCCGGGTGGTCGAGCCGTCCCTCGGCCTCGAGCGCCTCGCGCACGGTGCGGTCGCGGGGGTGGGACGGGGCGTCGAACGGGATGCTGCGGTGGATCAGCTTGCCCTGCTCGCTGGCGAACGAGCGGTAGAGCGCGAGTTTCTCGGCGACGACCTCGTCGGTCTCGCCCGTGATGACGCCGGCCTGCACGATGAACGACACGTCGTCGGCGGAGCGCCCGGCCGCGACGGCCGCCTCGCGTGTGGCGGCGCCGACCGCCTTGACGGCGGGACCGCCGGTGAAGACGACCTCGGCGTTGCGGGCCGCCTGCTCGACGCCCTTCGGCGACGCGGTGGCCAGGAAGAGCACGGGCGTGCGCTGCGGAGACGGCTCGCTCAGGTGCGGACCGGCGACCCGGAAGTGCTCGCCGACGTGGTCGATCGCGTGCACCTTCGCGGGGTCGGTGTAGACGCCCGAACCGGGCTCGAGTCCGTCGGCGGTGGGGTCGGCGACGACGGCGTCGTCCTCCCACGAGCCCTCCCACAGCTTGTAGAGCACGTCGAGGTACTCGGCGGCGCGGGCGTAGCGCTCGGCCTTGGGGATCTCGGCGTCGAGGCCGAAGTTGCGCGCGGCGTTCGGCAGGTACGACGTGACGACGTTCCAGCCGACGCGCCCCTTCGTGAGGTGGTCGAGGGTCGACATGCGGCGCGCGAACGCGAACGGCGGCTCGTAGCTGGTCGAGAACGTGATGCCGAAACCGAGGTGCTCGGTCACCGCGGCCATCGCCGGCACGACCATCATCGGGTCGTTGTTCGGCGCCTGGATGCCCTCGAGCAGGGCCGGCGCCGGGCTGTCGCCGAACACGTCGTAGGCACCCAGCACGTCGGCGATGAAGATCGCGTCGAAGCCACCGCGCTCGGCCAGGCGGGCCAGCTCGAGCCAGTACGCCAGGTCCTTGTACTCGCTGCGGTGGTTGTGCGGCAGCCGCCAGAGACCGTGCGTGATGTGCCCGACGCAGTTCATCTCGAAGAGGTTGAGGATCAGTTTCTTCTTCGGGGCGGGGGTCCCGGCGTCGACGGTGGCGGACGGGACGGTGGCGGACGGGACGGGCGCGGGGGTGTCTGCGGTGCTCACGCGTCCTACTGTGCCGCACCGCGCCTCCTCGTCCACCGGGCGGTGACGCCGTGTTGCACTGCGGGAAGGTCCGGGCGGCACCGCACAGCACCGCGTTTCGTGCACGACACCGCGACGAGACGAGGTGCGGTGCACGGAACGCGGTGCAGTGCGGTGCGGTGCGGTGCGGTGCGGCGGGTCAGCGCTCGCGGATCGTGGTCGTCACGTCGACGAGGCTGGGGTCGGCGGGCGCCGAGCCGAAGCCGAACCGCACCGGCGGGTCGAGCGGAGCCAGTGCTCCGAGTGCGCGGCCGTCGAGACGGGCGTCGACCGCGACGATGCGGCGGGCCAGCGTCACGCCGTAGTACTCGCGACGGCCGCCACCGGCCGTGCCCGCCGTGCGGGCACCCCGCACGATCAGACGGGCGACCGGGTCGATCAGCGTGAGCCACCCGGGCCGGGTCGCGAACGCCCGGGGCACGAGCCGCAGCAGCCACCCGAGCGGTGACACGGGCCCGATCTCGAGCGACAGGTCGAGCACGTCGCCGCCCGCGTCGTCCGGGCCTGCCGAGACCCGCAGCGTCCGGTCGACGCCGCGCCACGAGACCGGCTGCACCCGCACCTCGTCGAACGTGTAGGTCGACGAGACGTAGTCGGCGACGGCCTGCGACGGTGCCAGCAAGGTGCGGTGACCGTCGGCGTCCTCGACCATCACGTCGACGAAGCGGCCGAGCGGCGAACGGTTCCACAGCCCGACGACGACGCGCGTGCCGGACTCGGTGCCGAAGCCGGCGATGCGTCCGTGGAACCGCTGGTCGGGGGTCGCGCTGCTCATCGTCGTTACTCGGCCACCCGGGCCGAGACGGTCTCGAGGGCGGCGAGCTCGTCGGCGCTGAGGGCCACGCTCGCGCTGGCCAGCAGCGCGGGCAGCTGCTCGAGGGTGCGGGCGCTGGCGATGGGGGCGACGACGCGGGGCTGGGCCTGCAGCCAGGCGAGGGCGATCGTGGCGATCTCGACCTGGTGGGCGCTCGCGATGTCGCGCAGGGCGGCCACGACCTCGAGCCCCTCGTCGCTGAAGTAGCCCTCGATGTTGCCGCTGCGCGCCCCGGCGATGTCGTCGCGGGTCTGGTACTTGCCGGTCAGGAACCCCGCGGCGAGCGAGAAGTACGGCGTGACGCCGAGCTGGTTCAGGGCGGCGAGCGGAGCCAGGTCGCGCTCGTAGGCCTTCCGGGTCACGAGGTTGTAGTGCGGCTGCAGGGCGACCGGGGCCGCGAAGCCCTCGCGACGGGCGATCTCCACCCACTCGGCGATGCGCTCGGGCGAGAAGTTCGAGATGCCGACGTGCCGCACCTTGCCGGCCTTCTGCAGCGCGTCGAAGGCGCCGAGGGTCTCGGCGAGGTCGTCGCCGGTGTCGAAGTGCGCCCAGTACAGGTCGATGTGGTCGGTCTGCAGGCGGGTGAGCGAGGCGTCGGCGGCGGCCGCGACGTTGGCGGCACCGAGCCCGGGGAACTCGGGGTGCTGGCTGACCTTCGTGCCGAGGACGACCTGGTCACGACGCGAGGCACCGCCCTGGGCGAGCCAGGTGCCGATGACCGTCTCGGACTCGCCGCCCGAGTTGCCGTCGGCCCAGGCCGAGTACACGTCGGCCGTGTCGACGAAGTTGCCGCCGCCGGCGACGAAGGCGTCGAGCACCGAGTGCGACTCGGCCTCGTCGCTGGTCCAGCCGAAGGTGTTGCCGCCGAGGGCGAGGGGGAAGACGTCGAGGTCGGATGTACCGATGAGGGGCATGCGGGGGTTCCTTTCGCGAACGTCGCGTCGGGTCGGCGCGGCGACTACCCAGGTCTAACGCGTCGGGGGTGGGTTCGTTCCCAGGTGGACGATCAGTAGCCCTGCTCGACGTCGACGACGCCCTCGGGGTCGCCGCCCTCGGCGAGCGCCCGGATGTTCGCCTCGACCCGGGCCTGGAACAGCGGCTCGGTCATCGCGTTCGTGTTGGCCTGGTGCGGGGTGATCAGGGCGCGGGGCTCGGTCCACAGCGGGTGGCCGTCGGGCAGCGGCTCGGGGTCGACGACGTCGAGGCCCGCCGCCCCGATCCGCCCCTCGGCGAGCGCCGTGACGAGCGCGTCGGTGTCGACGAGCGGCCCGCGGGCGATGTTGACGAGCACGGCCGTGTCCTTCATGGCGGCGAACTCGTCGGCGCCGAGCAGGCTGCGGGTGCCGCCGGTGAGTGCCGCGGCGACCACGACGACGTCGCTGGTCGGCAGCACCTCGGCCAGGCGGTCGACCGTGATCGTCCGGGCGGCGCCCGGGACGTCCTCGTCGGTGCGGCGCACCATCGTCACCTCGACGTCGAACGGCCGCAGCAGGCGCAGCAGCTCGGTGCCGATGCCGCCGGCCCCGACGATGGTGACGGTCGCCCCGTTCAGCGAGATGCCGCGCTGCTCGCGTTCCCACGAGGAGGCGCGGGCCCTGATCTGCAGGGAGCGCAGGGTCGCCAGCGTCAGCGCGAGGGCGTGCTCGGCCACGGGTGCGCTGTAGGCGCCCTTGGCGCTGGTGAAGGTGAGGCCGTCGCGGGCGGTGGCCTGCATGGTCTCGACGTAGGCGTCGACGCCGGCGCTCGGCAGCTGCACGATGCGGACGCCGGCATGCTGCTCGATCGCGGATCGCAGCTCGGCCTGGTCGACGCGGCCGCCGAGGACGATCATCTCGGTCTCGTCGCCGAGCTCGACCAGGCGGGCGCCGGTCGCGTCCACCGCCCGCTTCGCTGGTTCGACGCCCCAGGCGTCGCCCGACGACCCCTCGGAGTCGGCGGTGGCGGAGGCGGCGGGCAGGACGGTGACGGCGACGGTGCTCATCGATCCACCGTATCGATCAGGTCACGAAAGCGACTCAGGCTCGTGTCCTGGCCGTCCCGGTGGCAGAGTGACGCCGTCTGCAGGTCGCGAAACCCGATCGTGGACGCGGGAGGCACGGGTCAACGGCGACACGCGCCTCCTTCCCTTCGACTCCCCCCGGACGCCCGGCGGCCACCGGTCGACCCCGGGTGCCCGCAGGGGTACGCTGTCCCACGGCCCAGGCGGGCCCACGGCCCCACCGGGCCCGGCGGCAGCACGACGGAAGGCAGGTGAGCGGCGATGGCTGGTGACAGTACTGGCGCCCCGCGGCATCCCTCCGTGGTCGCGCCGTCCGCTCCGCTCGTCTGAGCTGCGGGCCCGACCGACCACGAGCGATGCCCACGGGCACCGACGTCTCCCGTCGACGCACGTCGTCGACGACTCAGCACCCCCGGTGTCGCGTCGTCGCCCGTGTGCGTCGGCCCGGCCCCACCGCACACCCGCCGTCCGCACGGCTGTCGTGACCACCACCCGGCACGACCCCGTCCCTCGACGGACGGTCGTCGCACCACGAACGGCAGGAGCGCAGACCATGGCACTCATCGACAACGGCATCTACGTCGCGGGGCACCGCACCGACAGCCCGGCGAACCTCGACGAGACGTTCGAGCTGCTGCACGAACACCAGGGCATGGCCTGGATCGGCCTCTACCGCGCCGACCCCGACGAGGTGCGCTCGATCGCGCAGGAGTTCGAGCTGCACCCGCTCGCCGTCGAGGACGCGCTCAAGGGTCACCAGCGCGCGAAGCTCGAACGTTTCGGCGAGACCCTCTTCGTCGTGCTGCGCTCGGCCCGCTACCTCGACGCCGAGGAGACGGTCGAGTTCGGCGAGGTGCACGTGTTCGTCGGCCCGGGCTTCGTCATCACGATCCGGCACGCCGAGAACCCCGACCTCGGGCGGGTGCGCCGCCGTCTCGAGTCGAACCCCGAGCTGCTCGCGCTCGGCCCCGAGGCCGTGCTCTACGCCGTGCTCGACCAGGTGGTCGACGGTTACGGCCCGGTCGTGGCCGGCATCGAGAAGGACATCGACGAGATCGAGGACGAACTCTTCGGCGGCGACCCCGAGGTGTCACGCCGCATCTACGAGCTGCTGCGCGAGGTGATCAGCTTCCAGCGCGCGACGAGCCCGCTGCGCGGCATGCTCGAGAACCTGCTGCGCGGGTCGGACAAGTACGGCGTCGACGTCGAGCTGCAGCGCTCGCTGCGCGACGTGCTCGACCACGTGCTGCGCATCGGCGAGCGCGCCGACACCTTCCGCGCGCTGCTCGAGAACGCCCTGACGGTGCACTCGACGCTCGTCACCCAGGCGCAGAACGACGAGATGCGGCGCCTGTCCGAGGCCGGGCTCGCCCAGAACGAGGAGACCCGACGCCTGTCGGAGGTCGGCCTGCAGCAGAACGACGAGGTCAAGAAGATCTCGGGCTGGGCGGCCATCCTGTTCGCCCCGACCCTGGTCGGCGGCGTCTACGGCATGAACTTCGACAACATGCCCGAGCTCCACTGGCAGTTCGGCTACCCGATGGCGGTCGCCGCGATGGTCGCCGTCGGCGCGAGCATCTGGGGCGTCTTCAAGTGGAAGAAGTGGCTCTGACGCGGTCGGAGTGCTGACGCTGTCGGGCCGGTCGAGCCGTCGGGCCGGTCGCGCCGTCGGGCCGGTCGCGCCGTCGGGCCGGTGACGCGGAGAACGCAGGAGGCGCGGGTCGGATGACCCGCGCCTCCCGCGTTCTCGAGGGGTGCGGTGCTGCGGCTCGGGCCTAGGCCTCGAGCGCGGCGTCGAGGGTGATCTCGACGCCGGTCAGGGCCTTCGAGACCGGGCAGGTCTCTTTGGCGTTCTGGGCGGCCTCGAGGAAGGCGGCCTCGTCGATGCCGGAGACCTCGCCGCGGACGGTGAGGGCGATGCCGGTGAGCTTGAAGCCGCCGGCCGAGTCCGGGCCGAGCGAGACGTCGGCCTTGACGTCGAGGGCCTCGACGGTGCCGCCGGCCTGGCCGAGGACGGCCGAGAACTGCATGGCGTAGCAGGCCGAGTGGGCCGCGGCGAGCAGCTCTTCGGGGCTGGTGGCGCCGTTGGCGTCGTCGGCGGCACGCTTCGGGAACGAGACGTCGTAGGTGCCGAGCTTGGAGCTCGACAGTTCGACCTGGCCTTCGCCGGTCTCGAGGCTGCCGTTCCAGGCGGTGCGTGAGGTGCGAGTGGGCATGTGGTGCTCTCTTTCGTGGAGGGGGCCGACGTCGGGGTCGGCGCCGGTCGGGTGTTCGGGAGTGTTCTGGTCGGTCGGTGGTGCGGGTCAGTGGTGCTGGTCTGAGAGGGCCGGCGTCGATGCCGGCGCGCCGGACGGGGCGGCGATCGACGTGGCGGCGGCCGACGCGGCGACGGCGGCGGTGTTCGCCCGGACGGCGGCGGCGAGTGCGGCGATGTCGGCACGCAGGGTCTGCAGGTCGGTCAGCTCGAGACCGGTGGCTCCGCAGATCTGGTCGGCGAAGCCCGCGGCCCGCTCACGGAGCGCGACCCCCGCGCCGGTCAGGGCGACGTCGACCGTGCGCTCGTCGGCGACCGATCGGGTGCGCGTCAGCAGCCCGTGGGCCTCGAGCCGCTTGAGCAGGGGTGACAGCGTGCCCGACTCGAGCTGCAACTGGTGGCCGAGCTCGGAGACGGTCGTCGGGCCGCCCTGCCAGAGGACGAGCAGCACGAGGTACTGCGGGTAGGTGAGGCCGAGCGGGGCGAGCAGGTCGCGGTAGCGGGCCGTGACGGCGCGGGAGGCGTTGTAGAGCGCGAAGCAGATCTGCTCGTCGAGCACGGGCGTCGGGCCCGGGGTCGTCGTGTCGGCTGCTGCGGTCATGTCTGCGACTGTAGCACGTTGTGCACGATTGAGTTGTGCACAACCAATTCGCTGTTCGCCGCCCCGGGCAGACGGCGACGATCCGGCGTCAGTCGGCGTCGGCCTGGCGCTCTCGGAAGGCGATCATGTTGACGCGGTTGCCGCAGCGGACGCTGCAGAATCGCTTCGAGCCGTTGCGCGACAGGTCGACGAAGACCCCGTCGCAGTCGTCCGCCGCACACGCCCGCAGCCGGCCGGTCTCGTCGGTGCGGATCACGTCGACCAGGGCGAGGGCGGACTCGACGCGGATGCGATCGGCGAGGGGCGCGTCGTCGCTCGTCGCGTGCAGGTGCCAGTCGAGGGCGTCGTGCCGCACGAGCCGGGGCGACGAGACGCTGTCGGCCAGCATGCGGTTGACCTCGGCGGCGAGCAGGTCGCGCTCGAGGGTCCAGATGCGCCGCAGCTCGGCCCGGACGCCCTGAACCGAGGCCAGCTCGGCGTCGTCCCGGTCGAAGCGACCTGAGAAGGCGAACGAGTCGAGCAGGGCCTTGAGCTCCGCCCGCGTCGAGAGCTCGTCGTCACCGGTTCGACTCGCCCCGGCACCGGTGTTGACCAGGGCGACGTTGAACTCGAGGACGTCTTCGGTGTCAGGGGCGAAATGCAAGTTGACTCCTTGTCAGAGGCGGTCGTACGCTCGCGACAGAAGCGGCGCGTCACCACCCATTGTGCACGACGGCCCTGACAGAAGGAGTCCTCGTGAGCACCGGTGCGACCACGACCACGTCCACGACGACGCCCCTCACCGCAGGGCGCCCCGCCTCGACCACCGCAGGCCTGCTCGTCGCGCTGCTCGCCGCTGCGTCGTTCGGCTTCTCGGGGCCCTTCGTCAAACCGCTGCTCGAGTCGGGCTGGAGCCCCGTGGCGGCCGTCACCGTCCGAGCCCTGATCGGCGGGGTGGTGCTCGCACCCGTCGCCCTCGTCGCCCTCCGCGGTCGGCTCGGCCCGATCTGGCGGGCCCGCCGGCGCGTGCTCGGCATGGCCGTCATCGGCGTCGCCGGCACCCAGGTCTTCTACTTCGCGGCGGTGGTGCGCATCCCGGTCGGGACCGCAATCCTCGTCGAGTACCTCGCCCCGCTGCTGCTCGTCGGAGTGGCCTGGGCGACCACGCGGCGCGTGCCGCAGGTCGTCGTGCTCGTGGGCTCCGCGATCGCCTTCGCGGGCCTCCTGCTGGTCGTCGCCCCCGGCGGCGGCGTGGCGCTCGACCCCGTCGGGCTCGCCCTGGCCGGGGCTGCCATGGTCTGCTGCGCCGCGTACTTCGTGATCGCCGCCCGGCCCAGCGGCGACCTGCCCCCGGTCGCGCTGGCGGCGTCGGGCCTGCTCGTCGGCGCCGCCCTTCTCGGCCTGCTCGGCCTGACCGGTCTCGTGCCGTTCACGACCTCCGCGGCCGACGTGCCCCTGTTCGACGCGATCGTGCCGTGGTGGGTGCCGATGCTCGTGGTCGGCGTCGTCGCCACGGCCGTCGCCTACGCCACGAGCATCACGGCCAGCAGCATGCTCGGCTCGCGCCTGGCGTCGTTCGTCGGCCTGCTCGAGGTGGCGGCCGCCGCGCTCTACGCCTGGCTGTTGCTCGGCGAGGCCCTCACCCCGCTGCAACTCGGCGGCGGCCTGCTGATCGTCGTCGGCATCGGCTTCGTCCGGGCCGAGCGCACCCGCGAGGCCGTGGTCGTGGCGGACGCCGTGGCCGAGACGCCCCTCGCCGACGCGGTGGCCGCGGCGCCCGCCGCCGACACGCTGCCCGCGGCGTCCGCAGCCGCCTCAGGGAGCCGAGGAGCCATGGCGGACCCGACCCGCGCCTCCTGAACTCCGCCACCGCTTCGAGCCGAGGCTCCGTCGCCGACCCGACCCGCGCCTCTTGAGCCCCCTCGGGTCAGGGCCCGGCTTGCCGCCACGGGCCTTCCGGCGTCGAGGCAGTGTCGCGAGCCGGACCCGACCCACCCGGGGCGCCCGGCGGGCCGAACCCGACCTGCCAGAGCCCGAAAGGCGTACCGAACCCGACAGAACCCGTGCGACACGCCGCTCACCACCGTCCCTGACGAGGCTCGCGCTGGCAGGTGTCGCGATTTGCACACGGGGGCTGGGCGAGGCCGAGCGAACCGGGGGCGGGCATAGGGTCGGGGGGTGACTCCGACGACGCTGCCGCGCAGCACGCCCTCCGCCCAGAACGTCGACGCGGCGGGCATCTCCGCGTTCGTCGACGCCCTCGAGACCACCGCCGGCGTCGAGCCGCACAGCATCATGCTGCTGCGCCACGGGCAGGTCGTCGCCGAGGGCTGGTGGGCTCCGTACTCGGCGGACCGCGCGCACCTGCTCTACTCGCTGAGCAAGAGCTTCACCTCGTCGGCGGTCGGGTTCGCCGTCGCCGAGGGGCTGATGGGGCTCGACGACACCGTGCTCGGCCACTTCCCCGAGCTCGACGCCGAGGTGACCGACCCGCGCAGCCGGTCGATGCGCGTCCGCCACGTGCTCGCGATGGCCAGCGGACACCGCGCCGAGACCCTCGACCGAGCGCTCGCCATCGACCCGGTCGACGTCGTCCGCGGCTTCCTGCTCACCCCGCCCGACGACGAGCCCGGCACCGTGTTCGCCTACAACCAGCCCTGCACCTTCACCGCCGGCGCGATCGTGCAGCGCGTCACGGGCCAGTCGCTGAGCGACTACCTGCGCCCCCGTCTGCTCGGCCCGCTCGGCATCGGCGAGGTCGGGTGGCAGCGTGACGAGTCCGGCCGCGAACTCGGCTTCAGCGGACTGCACGCCACGACCCACGCGATCGCCGCCCTCGGCCAGCTGTACCTGCAGCAGGGCGAGTGGGACGGCACGCAGCTGCTGCCGCGCGAGTGGGTCGCCGAGGCCACGCGCTCGCACGTCTCGAACGCGGGCGAGTCGAACCCCGACTGGGCCCAGGGCTACGGCTTCCAGTTCTGGATGGCCCGCCACGGCTACCGCGGCGACGGCGCCTACGGCCAGTTCGCCGTGGTGCTGCCCGAGCACGACGTCGTGCTCGCCTTGACCGGCCAGTCGCTCGACATGCAGGCCGTGCTCGACGCGGCGTGGGCGCACCTGCTGCCCGCCTTCGGCACGAACGCGGCACAGATCGGCGACGCCTCGGCCGACACCGCCCTGGCGACCCGCCTCGCCGACCTGACACTGCCCGGTGTGGCCGGTCCGACCGAACACGACGCCGCACCCGTCCGACCGGCGGACGAGGAGGCGCGGGTCGGCGACCAGCACTCCCCCGCCACCGAGCGGCTCGTCTCGTTCACCGCGGCCGACGGCAACGACCAGCCAGGCCTCACCCTGGTCGAACTGCGCGCCTCGGCCGACGCCGCGACCACGCTCACCCTCGTCGAGGGCGACTCCCGCCTCGTGGCCCGCGTCGAGGCCGAGGACTGGGTCGTCACCGACGGCTCCGGCGACGGTGCCGGCGCCGACCCCGGCTCCGGTTCCGTCGGGGCTCCGGTCGCCGCGAGCGCCACCCGGTCGGCCGACCTGCTGCACGTCGACCTCGTCTTCGTCGAGACGCCGCACCGCCTGCACCTCACGCTCGACGAGGCCGACGCGACCTTCACGGCCCTCTGGGAGACCCAGCCGCTGCACGCGCCCGCGCTGATGAAGCTGCGCATGCCGCGCGGCTGACGCAGCGGGGCACGCCGAGCGCAGCGCGGGGATCAGCCGAGGACGCCCGTGTGCTCGAGCACGATGTTCACGCCGATCAGGATCAGGATCACGCCACCCGCGATCTCGGCCGGCTTGCCGAACCTCGCACCCACCCGGCGCCCGACGAGCACGCCGACGAAGGTCAGCACAGCGGTCGTCACGCCGATCAGCAGGATCGCCCAGCCGATCGACACCGGCAGGAACGCCAGGGTCACGCCGACCGCGAGGGCGTCGATGCTCGTGGCGATCGCGAGCACGGCGAGTTCGCGGAGGTTCAGCCGGTCGGTGTCCTTCTCGTCGTCCTCGCCCGACGAGAACGCCTCGTAGAGCATCTTGCCGCCGATCAGGGCGAGCAGGCCGAAGGCGACCCAGTGGTCGAACGGCGCGATGTACTGCGCGAAGGTCGAGCCGAGCAGCCAGCCCAGCAGCGGCATCAGCGCCTGGAAGGCACCGAAGGTGAGGGCGATGACGACCGCGTGGCGCGCGTTGAAGCGCGTCATGTGCAGGCCCTTGCCGAGGGCGACGGCGAAGGCGTCCGCGGAGACGCCGAGCGCGATGAGGAAGAGGGCCCAGAACGACATGGGGGCAGCGCCTTTCGAGACGGTCGGGTGGAGACGCCGGTGTCTCGGAACCTGACGATCCTGGCATGCCGAGCGCGCCTCCTCGACCGGAAAAGTGCTGATCAGAGGTATTCGGCACGCCGAATTCGGGGTGTCGGCGAACCGTCGCGCGGGGCGCTGCGAGCCGAACGGCGACCACCGGACACCGACCCGCGGTCGACGGTCAGGAGGCGCAGTGCCATTCAGGCGGGGACGAGCACGTCCCGGGGCAGCACCGCGTGCACGCCCCAGGTGCGGTTGGCGACCTGGGTGACGCGCAGGTCGACGACCGTGCTCGCGAAGGCGAGGGCCGTGGCGGCGTCGACCGCGTAGAGCTGCTGCATCCAGGTCACCATCGCGGCGAGCGCGTCCCCGCTGGCGACGTTGAGGTCGGCGTCGAAGCCGAAGGTGATGCGGGCCTCGGGGGTCTCGGCGTGGATCGTCGTGAGCGGGCGGTCCGTCGCCAGGCCGACCCGCGCCTCCGTCGTCATGCCGGTCTCGATCGCGGTGCCGCCGACCTCGCCGTCGCCCTGGGCCGCGTGCCCGTCGCCGAGGTAGAGCAGGGCGTCGTCGACCGCCACCGGCAACCAGAGGGTCGTACCCGCGACGAGGTCACGGCAGTCGATGTTGCCGCCCACGGAGGCGCGGGGCGGGATGGTCGAGTGTTCTCCGGCCTCGGCGGGGGCGAGTCCCATCACGCCGAGGAAGGGGGCGATCGGGCGACGCAGGCCCCGGCTCTCGGTGGCCGTGCCGGCGTCGCGGTCGATGGTCCAGAGCAGCCAGGCGGCCTCGGCGTCGACCAGGCCGAGGTGACGGGTGATCGGGGTGTCGGCGGCCGCGGCGACCGTGAAGCCCCAGTCGTCGGGGGTGAGCGAGAGCAGGTCGAGCTGCAGCATGTCACCCGGACGGGCCCCGCGGACGGCGATCGGACCGGTCAGGGCGTGGCCGCGCCGGGTCGGGAAGAGGTACGGCGTGACCTCGCCGGGCACGGTCTGCGGCTCGAGGTGGCCCGAGGCGTCGAGCGAGCGCACGACGACGGTGTCACCGGGGTCGATCGTCAGCACGGGGGCGTGATCGCGCGAGAAGACCTCGTGGGCGGTGTCGGTGCTGGGGTCGAGGTGGCGGGTCGTCATCGTCCGAGCGTAGGCCGCGGCCCGGGCACCCCGCCGGACGTGCCGCGCCCAGGGGCGCTCGGTACGATGGACGCCTGTTCCGCCCCGACCCGCCGCACCTGCTCACAGAGAGACCGACGCCCCCATGGTCCTGTTCTTCCACGTCCTCATCATCGCCATCTCGGTCGTCGGCGCCGGCCTGATCTCGGCCGCGCTCGTGGGTCTCGCCACCTCGAAGTAGCCGACCCCCAAAGACCCGTTTGACGGTCGGGTGCCGAGGCCTGCACGATGACCTCGTGTCCGCACTCGACGAACTCCGCGCCACGGCCCACCCGATCCGGCTGCGCCTCCTGTCCCTCGTGACGGGCGTCGCGATGAGCGCCGCCGAGGCCGGTCGCGAACTCGGGCTGTCGCAGGCCACCGCGAGCTATCACCTGCGGGTGCTCGAGCGGGTGGGCCTCGTGGAGGTCGTCGAGGTCGTCACGATCCGCGGCGGCGAGGCCAAGCGGTACCGGCACCTGTCGTCGGCCCAGCCGTTCCCGGTCGTCCCCGCGCCCGTCGACGGCGACGACGGTGACGCCGACGCCGAGCGCGCCCGCTACGTCGAGGCCCTCGTCGACGAACTGCGCCGTCGCTCACCCCGGCGGGTGGCGGGTCCCCAGGTCTCGACGGACGCCGAGCTCTGGGTGGATGCCGAGACCTGGCAGCGGGTGGTCCGCCACGTGGGCCACGCCTCCGCCCTCCTGCACGCCGCCGCTCAGCGCCCCCGCACGCCGGGCACGAGCCCGGTGTCGATGACGGCCGCGCTGTTCCCCCTGAAGCGACCGTGACCGGGGACGCAGGAGGCGCCTCCTCGGTCCCGCAGGCCACGAGCGACCGCCGCGGCCCCCTCGCATACGGGACGTTCCGCTGGCTGCTCGCGGCTCGGACGACGGGCGTGCTCGGCAACGCCGTCGCCCCGATCGCGCTCGCGTTCGCCGTGCTCGACCTCACCGGGTCGGCGGCGGACCTCGGACTGGTGGTGGCCGCCCGATCGATCGCCAACGTCGCGGTGCTGCTCTTCGGAGGCGTGATCGCCGACCGGCTGCGACGCGACGTCGTGCTCGTCGGGACGTCGCTGGCCGCGGCCGGGACGCAGGCCGTGGTCGCGACGCTCGTCATCACGGGGTCGGCGACGATCCCGCTGCTCGTCGTGCTGAGCGTGCTGAACGGTGCGGTCGCCGCGGTGAGCCTGCCCGCGGCGGCGGCCCTCGTGCCCGAGACGGTGCCGGCAGCCCTGCTGCGACCCGCCAACGCCCTGCTGCGCCTCGGCCTCAACGGCGGCAGCGTCGTCGGGGCATCGGCCGGGGCAGGCATCGTCGCGGTCGTCGGGCCGGGGTGGGGCCTGGTGATCGACGCCGCGGGGTTCGCGCTCGCGGGGGTCCTGTACTCGCGGCTGCGGCTGCCCGTCCGGCCGGGCACCCCGTCGCCCGACGACGATGAGGGGCCGGGCTCGGGCTCGTCGGTGATCGCCGACCTGCGCGAGGGGTGGCAGGAGTTCACCCGGCGCTCGTGGGTGTGGACCGTGGTGGCGCAGTTCGCCGTGCTGAACGCCGCGTTCGTCGGGGCGACGACGGTGCTCGGGCCCGTCGTGGCCGACGGGTCGTTCGGGCGGGCGGCCTGGGGGCTGGTCGTGGCGGCCCAGACCGTCGGTCTCGGCGTGGGTGCCGTCGTCGCGATGCGCTGGCGGCCCCGGCACGGCCTCGCCGTGGGCGTGGGGCTGATGGCCGTGACGGCGGTGCCGGTGGCGACGCTCGGGCTGGCACCGGTGGTGCCCGCGCTGGTGGTGGCGTTCCTGCTGGGCGGGGTCGCCCTCGAGATCTTCGCCATCTCGTGGGACCAGTCGTTGCAGAGCAACGTTCCCCGCGCCTCCCTGGCCCGGGTCTACTCGTACGACATGGTCGGCTCGTTCGTGGCCGTGCCGCTCGGCGAGGTGTTCGCCGGGCCGGCGGCACACCATTTCGGTACGCGACCGACGCTGCTCGTCTGTGCCGCGATCATCGTCACGGCGACCCTCGCGGCCGTGGCGACGCCGGGTGTCCGCCGACTGACGACCGAGGTGACGACCGGGGCCACGACCGACCGGGCTACCGCGCCGTGACGGTCGCCAGCTCGTCCCAGTGGGTGGTCGCGCGGGGCGACACCATGTCGCGCTTCATCGACCAGCCGCGACGGTGGCGGAGACCCGCGATGCCGAGACCCAGCGTGTCTTCGCCGAACTTGCCGGCGATGCGGTCGATGACGGCACCGTAGGCGGGCGGTGCCGTGTCGGCCTCGTCGAAGACGTCGAGGCTCGCGTGTTCGTCGCGCGGGGTGAGTTCCATCAGGGTGACGCCGGCTCGGACGTAGCGCTTGCCGGGTTCAAGCTGCGGCCCGAGGGCGGCGATGGCCGAGCGATACAGCAGGGCGGCGTCGTCGGTCGGCTCGGGGAACGCCACCGACACCGAGTGGTTCGTGTGGGCGGCGCTGTCGGAGAACGGCGAGGTCGCCGTGAAGCACCGCATCATGCGCGTCAACGAGCCCTGCTTCCGCAACCGGGCCGCCGCTCGCTGCGTGTAGACCGACAGCACCTCTTCGAGTTCGGTGACGGTCGTGATGGGCACCGCGAACGACCTCGAGTGGTAGATCTGCTCGCGGTCGGGCTGCACCTGCTCGATCGGCAGGCAGTCGACGCCGCGGAGCTCGTGCACGACCCGGGCCTGCACGACGCCGAAGCGCGTCCGGATGCGGGCGACGTCGGCGTCGCGGAGGTCGGCCGCGGTGTGGATGCCGAGCGGCGCGAGCTTCTTCGCCGTGCGGCGGCCGATGCCCCAGACGTCACCCACGTCGACGCTCGCGAGGATCGCGGTCTGCTGCTCGGGGGCGTAGCTGCCCAGATGGCAGACACCGGCGAGGGCGGCGTTCTGCTTGGAGCCGCGGTTGGCCAACTTGGCCAGGGTCTTGGTCGGCGCGATGCCGATGCTGACGGGCAGGCCGATGAGCTTGCGCAGGGCCCGGCGGATCTCGCGGGCCTGGGCGATCGTGTCGTCGAGCGAACCGGTCAGCTCGATGAACGATTCGTCGATCGAGTACACCTCTTGGTCGCTGGTGTACCGGCTGAGGATCTCGGCCGACCGCGCCGACATGTCGCCGTAGAGCTCGTAGTTGCTCGACACGGCGACCACGCCCTGCATCGCCGCGATCGGCGCGATGCTGTGCCACGGCGCGGCCATGTCGACGTTGAGCGCCTTCGCCTCTTGCGAGCGCGCGATGACGCAGCCGTCGTTGTTCGACAACACGACCACCGGCCTGCCCTCGAGCGCCGGGTTGAACACGCGCTCGCACGAGACGTAGAAGTTGTTGGCGTCGACGATGGCGACGCTGCGCTCGGACGTGGTGCGCCTGGATGTCGTGGCGGACTCAGACACGGTGCAGGCACCTCGTCACGACGCCCCAGATCGTCGCCTCGTCGAGTTCGGACAGCACGATCTCGGGGTAGGCCGGGTTCTCGGGGCTGAGCACCATCTGCCCCTGCCGGTACGAGAGGCGTTTGACCGTCAGCTCGGCGTTGACGACGGCGACGACCACGTGCCCGTCGTGCGCGTCGAGCCCTCGGTCGACGACGAGCTCGTCACCGTCGAAGATGCCGGCGCCGGTCATGCTGTCGCCGCTCACCCGGACCAGGAACGTCGCGGTCGGGTCGCGCATCAGGTGCCGGTTGAGGTCGACCGGCCCGTTGTAGTAACCCTGCGCCGGCGAGGGAAAGCCGGCGTGGACGGCCTCGGCGGCCTGCTGCGGCAGCAGGTGGTCGGGGCGTTCGTCGCCGCCGACGGGACCGATGACGGCGGTCACCGTGCGCCCTCGCGCCCTGCCCGAGGGTCGCCGAGGAGGCGCGCGCCGGTTCGCGCGGTCGGCTGCCGGTGGTCTGTCATCACGCCTCCCACCGAGGACGCTACGACACCCCACCGACACTGCGCCCCTCTCCGGGAAGGCCGCCCCGCCGCATGGTCGGCAACTCCTGCTTCGTGCGGAGTCGTTCCGCGGCGTCCCTGAGCTTCCGGGCCCGGGGATTCGCGATGCGGCACCGGTCCGGAGTTGCCGACGGGCACCGTGGCGATGCGCCGTCCCGACCAGATCCGATCCGATCCGATCCGATCCGATTCGATTCGACGCGCACCCCCGGCACGCCACCCCGCCACCCCGCCATGCGCGCGGCCTCCCGATGCGGGCAATTCCTGCCTCCCGGTGCACCGACCGGCACGGGCCCCGGATTTCCGGGCCCGGCATCCGGCGCTGCGGCACCAGCCCGGAGTTGCCGACACGAACGCACGGCACCCACGAACTCGGAGCCGGGGGCGACGTCGAGGCAAAGATCGAGGTCGAGACCGGGGTCGAGCCCGGGGCCGGGAGCGATGTCTCGCGCGGCACGTTCCCAGCGCGACGTGCACCTCGCGATGCCGGGCACCGCCCCTCGATCCACCCGGCTGCCTGCCGACGCGTGCGGTCGGCGGCAGCGGACGCCTCAGCCGGCGAGGGCGTCCCGCAGGGCGGTCTCGTGATCGACCAGTCGACCGGCGCGAGCCGACGACGCCACCTCGTCGAGCCGCTCGACCAGACGCAGCGCCGCAGCCAGCACGGCCGGTTGGTCGAGGGCGTAGGTGCGGACGGTGTGGAAGAGCGAGTCGACGAGCGCGTCGACCGTCGGCCACGTGACGAGGACGACCGGCTCACCCCGGTCGTCCAGCAGGGCCGTGACGGGCTCGCCCCGACGCCAGAGGGGGACGAGCACCCCGGCCGACATGTCGAGCGCACTCACCGCGGTGTACGGGTCGTTGCTCCCCGAGGCGAGACCGCGCACGGCGATCTCGACGAGTTGTTGCAGGGCGAACCCGACGTCCTGGTGAGGGGTCCGGGCGGGTCCCAGGGTGGCCGCCCGTCGCAGCTCACGGACCGTGTCGGACCCCGGGGAGGCGCTGGTCACCACGAGCGGGTCCCCCACGATCACGTACCGGCCGGGCATCACGACGACCTCGACGACGAGTCCTTCGCGCACGGCGACGCGGCGGAGCGCCTCCCACGCGACGGTCTGCACGTAGCCGTCGGCGTCAGCCCGGACGACGGCCGCGTCGGCCGGGAGCGGACCGTCCGCCGAGGACCCCACCCGCGCCTCCTGACTGACGTCGTCGGCCGGGCTCGTGGGGTAGACGACGTCGGTCACGGCCCGGAGGTCGTCGAGCACGCGCGCCTGCAACGAGGTGATCTGCACCGAGCCGGCGATGTGGTGGATGAAGAAGACCAGCACCCCGACGTCGAACACGCTGAGCAGGACCGCGACGTGGACCGCGATCACCGGGACGAAGGCGCTGGTGTCGTCGACCTCGGTGTGGACGGTGCGCATCACGACGATGCAGTAGAGGAAGGTCGAGGTGAAGGTCGCCAGCACGAACTGGTTGGCACGGTCGGCCATGAAGTTGCGGACGAGTCGCGGGCCGTAGGTCGACGACGTCGTGGCGAGCACCGAGATCGTGATCGAGAACGACGTCCCGGCCACGGTCAGCATGGACGTCCCGATGCCCGACAGCAACGACCGTCCCCCGGAGGCGCTGAGAGCACCCAGCAGCGGCAGCCCCTCGGTCACCGTCGTCGGCAGGGACCGGTCGATCGTCACCAGCACCTCGGCGAGGACGACGGCGACGAGCCCGAACACGGCGGGCAGGAACCAGAACGACTCCCCCACGCGGGTCAACGACAGCATGCCGCCGAGCGTAGACGGTGCCTCCCGCCGGGCACCGCCCGAGGAGGAGGACTCCGCCGCCGATCAGCGGGCCGTGACCACGCGGCGCCCCAGGTCGGAGTCGAGCATCGTGTCCATGGCCGTGCCCACGAGGCGGTCCCCGAGGGGTCGTTCGATGCGACCGGAGGCGACGAGCGCCGCGATCCCCTGCATCGTCGCCGCGAAGAGCATCTTGAAGTGATCCCGCGACTCGTCGGCCGCCGACTCGGGTGCCGTCGACCCCAGGGCGCCGTCGAGCGTGGCGAAGAGCGTGCCTGCCGCCTCATGGACGGCCTCGGGCTTCGTGGTCGCCTTGGCCTGGAACATGAGCTCCATGAGGGCGGCGTCGTCGACGGCGAAGTCGACGTAGGCGCGGGCTACGCGATGGAGGCGTTCCGTGCGACTCCCCTCGCCGTCGAGCGCACGCCGGACCGCGGTGGTGAGCCGCTCGAAACCGGCTTCGGCGAGTGCGTCGAGCAGCGCCTGCCGATCGACGAAGTGACTCCTCGGGGCACCGTGGCTGACGCCGGCCCGGCGCGCGAGGTCGCGGAGCGACAGCCCGTCGACGCCGGACTCGCGCAGGACGCCCACCGCTTCGTCGAGCAGCACGGCCCGGAGGTTCCCGTGGTGGAAAGGCCGTGGGGTCATGCCCTCATCCTAGTCCGCGACTAGTCATTGACTACTTTCTAGACACCGCCTAGATTGAGGCCATGACGAATCGACAATCCCTCCTGGTCCTCGGCGCCACGGGGCAGACCGGGCAGCACTTCACACGACTGGCCCTCGAGGCCGGCCACCGGCTCCGCGTCCTGGCACGGACGCCCGGCAAGCTCGCGATCGAGCACGACGACCTCGAGGTCGTGCAAGGCTCCCTCGACGACGACCTCGACCTCGACGCCCTGCTCGACGGCGTCGACGCCGTCGTGATGATGCTCGGGGACGCGGCCGCCCAGCGCGAGCGGCGGGTGAACACGACCTTCGTCCGATCGCTCGTCCCCGCCATGCGCCGCAGCGGCACGCGGCGACTCCTGTACCAGGCAGGCGGCCTGAGCGCGGCACCGGGCAAGCCGCTCGCGCCGGCGCTGCGGATCGTCCGCAGCACGATCGCCCGCGGGTACATCGGGCAGCACGAGGACAACGAGGCCGTCATGCGCTACCTCGACCAGGACGCCCGCGACATCGAGTGGATGGTCCACCGGGCGGGCATCGGCTCCGACGGCCCCTCCAAGGGCGAACTGCACCGCTCGCCCTCGATCATCAGCATCGGGACGTTCGTCGACTGCGCCACGTACAACCTGCGCATGCTCTCGGACGACTCGGCCGTCCACACCTGCGACGGCAGCCGCTACCGGCGACGCTGACCGGTCATCGCGGCGGGCCCGACGGCGCGGCGGCGGCGAGGACGAACTCGAGCGCCTGCACCTGACGCGCCGTGGTCCACCGGCCGGGGTCGCCCGCCGCCAGGCTCGAGACCCCTTCCACGGCCGCGACGAGGGCCGCCGCGCGAGTGACCGCATCGTCGTGACGTCCGGGATCACCGGCCTCGAGCAACCGGGTCAGACGATCGGCGAACGCGCGACTGTTGCGCGCGTGCCGCTCGGCGAGGACGGGATCGTCGAGCGCTGCCGCCAGGAAGCCGACCCACACGCGCGCCTCGGCGAGCCGTTCGTCATCGGTCGGCAGGGTCCCCAGGACGACGGCACGCACGGCCGCGCCCGGACCGTCGGCATCGCCTTCGAGCGCGTCCGAGCGCTCCCGGGTGCGCTCGTGGAGCACGTCCCGCGCGTGGAGCAGCAGAGCCTGCTTGTCCCGGAAGGTGTGCAGGACGAGGCCGGTCGTGCATCCCGCCCGTTCGGCGACCGCGCGGAGGGTGAGCCCCGTCGGTCCCCGCTCGGCGAGGGTCGTGAACACGGCGTCCGAGAGCCGCCTCCGGGTGTCGGCCACATCTCGCGTCCTGCTCATCCCGACATCGTAACGTCTGTTACCGTAACGGTCGTCACGAAAGGACCCCATGAGCTGGACGATCACCCCGACCCCCTTCGACCACCCCGACGCCGACCTCCTCCGCCGCGCCCAGCGCGTCGAGTTGGACGCCAGGTACGGCAGCGACGACCACGAGCCCGGCACGCCGCCGTCGGCCGCCGACGTCCCGGTGTTCCTCGTCGCCCGGGCGGACGACGGCCGCCCGATCGCCTGCGGGGGCCTGCGCCCCCTCGCGGACACGGTGGTCGGGCCCGCCACGGTCGAGGTCAAACGGATGTACGTCTCGCCCGACGCGCGGGGGTCAGGGGTGGCAGCTGCCGTCCTGCGTGCCCTCGAGGACGCCGCTCGCGACCTCGGCACCCGGCGGATCGTGCTCGAGACGGGCATCCTCCAACCGGACGCGATCCGCTTCTACGAACGGGAGGGCTACGAGAACATCCCCCTCTTCGGACCGTACGTCGGGTCGGCCGAGTCGGTCTGCTTCGGCCAGGACCTCTGAGCCACGACACCCGGCTCCGACCCCTCAAGCCCGCAGGCCCGCAGGCCCGTCGACCCGCAGGCGATCTCCTGACCGGCGGCGCGACACGTCCGTCGGGGTGAGGACACGTCTTCTGGGGTAGGGACAGATGCGCACCGATGCGGCATCGTGTCCGTCAGACCTCCCGTCAGCGATCCGTGACGAACCCTGCTCGTCCCTCGTCCCCATTGCTGAGGCCACGTCTCACCAGCGTGCGTCCGTGAACGAGAGGAGGACCAGGAGATCTCCATGCCCAGCGCCTACATGCCCGCGACCGGACCGTCCTCGGACGAGCGCGCACCCGACGAGTTCCGTCGGGACACGTGGTCGAGCGACGACGCCGAGGAGGCGCGTGACTGTCTGCAGACGGTCCTCGCCGGCCGAGACTTCCGCGCACGCCTCGGCCCGGAACCGTTCGCGTTCCGTTTCGCCTCCGCCGGGGATGCCCGACTCGCCCTGCAGACCGGTACCTTCACCGGCCACCTGCAGGGCACGATCCCGTGGTCCCGTGACTACGTCGTGTCCTGGTTCCAGCACGGCTCCGTGACCATCGACCACCCCACCGGCCAGCTCACCAGCGTCGACGCCCGGCCTTTCCTGACCCCGACCGAGACGTCCTTCTCGTTCGCCATGACACCCCACCGGCACGCCATCGTCCACATCGACGGCGCCTTCCTGGAAGAAGTCGCCACCGAACGTCACGCCGGGCCGGCTCAACGGATCGTCTTCGACTACGCCGCCGTCCCGAACCGCGTCGCCCTCACCGCCTGGCACCGGACGCTCACCACGGCCACCCCGACGATCGTGGACCCGCGGACCCCGCCCCTCGCCCGGCACTCCGCCCAGACGGCGATCGTCAGGACGCTGCTGGACCTGTTCCCCTGGCGGGCGGTCGACGTCCCCGACACCCTGCGCACCGAACGCACGAAACGCCTACGACTCGCGGCCGAGTACGTCCACGCCTACGCCGATCAGGCGATCTCGTCGGCGGACATCGCCACGGCCGCCGGCATGCACACCCGGACCCTGCAGCAGCTGATGAACGAACACCTGGGCTCCAGCCCGTCGAAGTACCTCAGGCACGTCCGTCTCGACCGGGTGCGTCAGGACCTCCTCGCGGGTGATCCGGGGACGACCCTCGTCTCGGACGTCGCCGGCCGCTGGGGGTTCGGGAACCTGGGCCGGTTCTCAGCCGCCTACCTGGCCCGCTTCGGCGAACTCCCGAAGGACACCCTCGCGCACTGACCGGGTGGCGAACCGAGCCGACGCCGAGCGTCGGGCGTCGGGCGGGGCGGACATCGAGGGCCCGGTCATCGGCGGCGTGGCGTGGCGGCGTGCCACGGTCAGGAGTCCCGTCGGCGGAGCGCGGCGAGGGCGACGAGTGCCCCGAGGACGAGGAGGCCGAGCCCCCCGAGGCCGAGCAGTGCCGGTTCGGCGCCCGTGAAGGCGAGCAGACGGTCACCGCCCAGGGCTCGGGGACCAGTCGACGGAATCGAGGTCGTGCCCTCCGCACCGACGGCGCCGACTGGCGCCTCCGGATCGAGGGGCATGTCCGGATCGACGGGTGTTCCGGGATCGACCGGCTCTTCGGGAACGACGGCCGACAGGAGGCCCGCATCGATGCTGAGGTCTCTGTCGACCCCGACGAGCTCGTCACCCTCGAGGACGGTCGACAGCGCCACCGTCGCGGTTCCGTCGACGCCTGCGTCGGAGTCGACGGTGTCGTCGTCGCCCTGGTGGCGTGCGGTCCAGGCCCTGTCGGGCAGCGACGAGAAGGCGACGGTGTACGCCCCCGGGCGGAGCCTGTCGAAGGCGTACGTGCCCGCGATGTCGGTCGTGGTGTGTCGTTCGACCTGATGGCCCCGGTCGTCGGTGCCGGTGAGGGTCACCGGCACCGACGGGATGCCGCTCTCGGCAGGCCCTTGGAGCCCGTCGGCGTCCGTGTCGTCCCACACGTGGTCACCGACGGCGCCGGCGACGACGGTGATGGCGGCCCTGTTCGAGAAGGCGGGGAGGGCGAGGTTCGTCGCGCGCAGGCCGAACCGGTTCGTGACGACGTCCCCGTCACGTGCCTCCGTCGTCGTCGCGGTCAGGTCGTGCGTGACGACCTCGCCGACGTCGACGGCCGTGGTCCGCTGGATGCGGACGGCGGTGACGTCCTCGAGCGCCACCTCGTCGCCGCCCGTTCCGATGCGGGACCCGTCGAACCAGGCGGTGGCGCCACCTGTAGCGTTGCTCGCGTCGTTGCCGTCCAGGGAGATGCTGCCCGGGGCGGCGGTGGTGTAGCTGACCCGTTCACCGGCGGCGGGGCCGACCGAGACCGGTGCCGCGAGGTCGACCTGCTCACCGCCCGGGCCGACGGAGGGCAGGACGTCGATCAGGTCGACGGCCGCGATGGGGACGGCGTCGGTGTTCCGGTACTCGAGGGCCCAGACGAGCGCGTCGCCGACGACGACGACGGGCTCCTTGGCGGTCTTCTGGACCCCGATGCCGCTCGAGGACTCGACTCGGACACCGCGGAGCGCCGTACGCCGTTCTTCGGGTGACAGGTCGTCCTCGGAGAAGACGCGGGCGGTGTTGCTCACCGACCCCGCCGGGGCGGTGCCGGACACGTCGAGCCGATAGGTGAGGGCAGCGATCGGGCGGTTGGGGACGACGTCCTCGAGGGTCCAGACGATCTTCTCGTGGACCTCACCGTCGATCGTCGTGGTCTCGACGCTCGTCGGTTCGAGGGAGCTCGAGCCACGCTGGTACGTGGTGTGCGGGGGCAGGACGTCGGTCACCGTGAGGACCTGGGGGCGGCCCCCCTCGGTGGCGTTCGTGAGGGTCGGGTAGAGGGCGTAGTCGACGCTCGTCCCGGCGACGACGAACGCGGTCTTGTCGGGGGTGGTCGCGGCGCTGGTCCCGGGGTCGACGATCTTCTTCACGATCCTGGCCCTGACCTGGGTGACGATGACGCTGTCGGCCAGGGGCCCCGCGCCGTTGACCGCAGGCGCCGTGTCGTGGACCCAGGCGCTCGTGCCGTCGAAGATCGAGCCGAAGTCGTAGATGCGGGTGTCGTTCGGCGCGGCCTGCACCTCGAAGTAGCTGAAGAGGTTGCCCGCCCTCCCGCCGGCGACCGTCCCGACGGCGCGGATCTTGCCGATCGCGTCGACACCGCCGGGGACGTCTTCGGGGCTGTCGTACCAAGGCCCGTCGGAGTCGTCGCACGTGGCGTCACGACCGACGGAGGGGTCGGTGAAGGAGAACGCCGCGTACTCGACGCGGACGCCGTCGTTCCACCCGTTGGTGGCGGCGTGGTTGCCGAACAGGGTCGTCAGTTTCTGGAATCGGTTGTCGTAGACGTCGCAGGCGATCGCCCCGACGTAGTCCGAGACACCCTTGTTCGCGAGGTTCACCTGGGACCGGATGCGCGTCCCGGGTGTGACGTAGGGGTCACCGGACTTGGCCGAGCCGACGGCGGTGGAACCGTCGGCCCGGGTCTGGCCGAGGTGCTTGAAGCCCCCTCCCGGGACGAAGTACGACAGGTTGCGGTCGACGGAGTTGTTCGTCAGCGGCTCGGCCGAACCCGGGAAGTTGGATGCACCGCTGATGCCGGTGGTCTGGAGCGGGGTGTAGGTGTTGGTCGCGATGAGGGACTGGCCGGCGTCGAGTCCGGGAACCCAGATGCTGACGTACCCGCTGATCACGTAGGGCTTGACGCCCCCTTGGATCGGCTGGCCGGTGGCGCTCTGCGAAGGGATGCCCCGCGACGGCGTGATGTCGGTGTCGGTGCCCGTGATCGTGACGTCGACGGGCTGCCCCGGGGCGGACTGCGTGCACTCGAACCGGCCGGAGTGCAGGACCGCCGTGGACCTGCCGCCGCTGCCGCCGGGGAGCACCGGGAACGTGCGTCCGTCGTTCAGCCCGCAGGCCGCCCCTCCGTCGTGGCCGAAGAGGACCGCCGGGGACGGGAGATCGCCGAACATGCGGGAGACGTCGTCCTGGAAGGTGAAGGTGCCCGCCGAACGTTCGTAGCCGAGGAGCCCCTGCCCGGGGACGACGGGCTCCCAGGCGACCGCCACGGGGTACTGGATGACCGTGCCCTCGGTGCCGTCGGGACCGACGACGCCGGGGTGGAAGTTGGAGTTCGCGACGGATTTGCTGAGATCGAAGCGAGGCGCGGCGGACACGGTCGTCGGCACCGAGGTGACGGGGCCGGCCGGGTCGGCGACGTCGTCACCGGTCACGGTGCCCGTGATCGCGACCGTGCCACCCCCGGCCTGCGAGTCGACGGTCAGGACGACCGGGGTGGCGAGGACCTGCCCTTCGCCGACCATGCCGACGTTGCAGGTGAGCTCGGGGCCGACGATCGCGGAGCCGTCGGCCTGGCAGGTGTTCGGCAGACCGGCCCAGGTGGTGCCGGCGGGTGCGGTGACGGTGAACCGCTCGTTCGTCACCGAGCCGCCGTTGGCACTGACGGTGACGCGGTAGGTGATGGCGTCGAAGGTGCGGACGATGCCGTTGGAGGCACTGGCGTCGGCACCGGGCCCCTCGGCAGGTGTGAACGGGCCACTGCCGTCGGCACGGCGCTCGATCTCGAGGTCGACGGTCGCGGCCGAGGCCGGTGCGGCGGGCGAAGTGGCGGCCGAGGCCGGTGCGGCGGGCGAGGTGGAGGCCGAGGCGGTGGCGGCCGGCGTCGCCGCGGCAGGTGTCGCCGCGAAGGCCGCGGCCACCATCGCCAGGGCCACCGTCGCGCCGACCCCTCGGATGCCTGTGGTCGTCTTCATCGTGTGCGCCTCTCTCGGATCGCGACAGGCCACCCGGAAGGTGACATGTCGAGATCACATGTCGGCTGTCATCCTAGGGCGCGGTCGACCCCGGGCGGAACCCGTGAGAGGTCGACGGTCCGACCCGAACGTCAGTCGCGCTTGGCGCAGGTGACCTGGTCGGCGGACTGGCCCGTCACGCTGCCCGGGAGCTCGGCCGACGTCGCCGTCGGCGCGGGCGTCGGCGCCGCACCGGTCGTCGATCCGTCGGTCGGAGTGACGTCCGGCGCGGGCGCGGACGACTCGCCCGTCGCACCGGCGGACGGGTCGGTCGGCAGGCTCGGCGCCGGTGCGTCCGGGTCGAGCACCGCCGACCGCCCGAGGCTGTCCGTCGACAGGGTCAGCGGCAGGTCGCGCTGCAGCGCCTCGTCCAGGACCGACGCCGACGCCTCGTCGACCAGCACCCGATTGCGGTCCGCGGGGTCGTCCACCGCCGGGTACTGCACGAACACCATGTTCGACAGCCCGACCGTGTTCACGGCCAGGGCGAGCTTCGCGAGCGTCGACGCGTCGGCGAGGGTGTCGCTCAGCGTCATGTTGGCGAACGCCACCCGCGCGATCGCCAGCACCTTGGTCGGGTCGGTCAGCGTCCCCGCCGACACCGTCTGCCGGGCGAGCGCCGAGAGGAACGTCTGCTGGTTGCTGATGCGCCCGAGGTCGCTCGAGTCGCCGACCCCGTAGCGCGACCGGAGGAACGCCCCGGCCTGGGCTCCCGACAACGTCCGCGTGCCGGCGGGCAGGTCGAGGGCGGGCTGGACCTCGGTGTCGCGGATCGGCGTCGCCAGGCACACCTCGACGCCGCCGATGGCGTCGGCCATCGACACGACCCCCTCGAAGGTGATCGACCCGGCGTAGTCGATCTGCAGCCCGGTCAGCTGACCGATCGTCTGCGCCACGCACGAGAGCCCGTTCTTCGGTCCGCCACGACCCAGCGCGGTGTTGAGCATCGCGCCCGAGGTCGCCGGGCTGACCGTGCCGTCGTCGTTCGGGCACGCGGGCATCGGCACGATCAGGTCGCGCGGAAAGCTGACGACCGCCATGTTCGTGTGGTCCTCGGAGATGTGGACGAGCACAGTCGAGTCGTTCTTGCCCGCCCCCGAGCTGGCCTGCTGGTTGGCGGCGTCGTCGAACCCGGCACCGAGCCCCTCCCGCGTGTCCGTGCCGATCAGCAGCAGGTTCACCTCGCCGGTCTGCGCCGTCAGTTGCGGTACCGGCGAGGCCGTCGACCCGTCGGGTCCGGAAAGCTGCACCGTGGGCGGCGCGTCCTGCAGCACCTGCCACGTGGCGATCGCCACGACCGACGTCGTGCTGACGAGCACGACGGCCAGCGCGGCCGCCGTGACCTTCGCGACGAACGCCGCGGGGTGCCCGCGGCGGAGGCGACCGTGGCGGGCGATCCCGCCTTCGTGCACCGCGCCTCCTCGGCTCGTCGAGCCGTCGGCGTCGTCGAGTGCTCGCTCCGTGCGTCCGTCGGTCATGCGCGCCCCCTCGGCGAGCGGGGGCTCGGGCGACCCCCGTCGAGACGAAGCATAGGAGGCGCGGGCCGGGAAACCTCGGAGGTCGCCTCGGCGGCGACCCCCGGTCGGCGCCGGTCAGGCGGTCTCGCCGAGCGTGGCCGGCGCGACGGCCGGAAGGACGTCCTCGGTCCAGTCGACCCGCAACGAGCCGGAGCCGGACCAGCCGCGCAGCTCGGCACCGACCGTGTCGCGGAAGGTGGCCGCCTCGTCCTGGTCGCCCACGACGACGTCGAGCCGCAGCCGTGCCAGCTGTTCGGTGACGCGGACCGGCAGCCCCCAGGCCTGCAGCACGAGCACCTCGGAGGCGGCGCTCAACGCCGGGAAGTGCCGCCGGAGCTTCTGCTCGACGACGTGCAGCACGGCCACTTCGTCGGTGGGGTGGATCACTCCGGTCAGCGAGATCATGCCTGATGGTCCGCCCGGGAGGTTACGGCAGTGTGGCCGCCCGCTGTGAAAGCACCGGGCCGCGCCTCCTCCCGGCTCGCGGCTCGCCCCCCGACGGGTCCCCCGGCCGGTCCCCCGCCGCCGTGACCGTGTTGGCAGATCGGCCCGGGGTGGGCATGATCGTCACATGGCGAAAAAGCTCAAGACTGCCCACCGCGACCTCGTCGAGGCGCTCGACCACCACCTCAAGGTCATGCAGGAGAAACCGCTGTCGAGCAAGCGCGCAGGGCGGGCCACCGCCAAGCTGCGTCTCGCCGTCTCGGCGTACTCGTCGGTCGTCGCCGACAAGACGGGCCAGCCCGACCCCTTCGTCGACTACGACGCCCTCGACCCGGCCACCGTCGCGTCGCTCGCCGCCGAACGCGACGCCATCGCCCACAAGAAGTCGTCCGACCAGGGCACGCTCGACTGACCCGGCCGCGCCGCGCCTCCTCGGGCAGGTCAGCTCGGGACGGATGCGCCCTCGACGAGCGCCCAGCCGCCGTCGGTCGTGCGACGCACCGCCCCGGCCCGCTCGAACGCGTCGAGCCAGCCACCCATGGGCCACTCGCCCCACCGTTCGGCGAACAGGCCGCCGTTGCGCACGACGTCGGCCAGGTGCCGCCACGGCGGCGACGAGGTCGGGTGGTACTGGTGGTACGCGTGGGCGCCGCCGACCCAGACGAGCGGCACGTCGAGCGAGCGAGCCGTGAACGCGAAGTCGGTGTCCTCGCCGCCGTAACCCTCGTACCGTTCGTCGAAGCCGCCGAGCCGCGCCCAGGTGTCCGGCGTCACCGCGAACGAGAGCGACCAGAACAGCGGGTAGTCCGCGGCGTCGGCGACGACCGTCGAGCCGGCAGGAGGCGCGGGTCGCGCCGCGTGCGGAGCGGTCGCCGCCTCGAGTCCCTCGCCCGCCCCGAGCACGAACCCTTCGGGCAGGTACGTGACGGGACCGCTCAGCAGCACCCCCGGGTGGTCCACCGCCGCCTGCTCGTAGTGGCGGAAGAGGTCGGGGCCCGGGACGCAGTCGGCGTCGAGGAAGACGATCAGCGTGGCACCGAGGCCGACGGCCGCGTCGGCTCCGCGGTTGCGCCCCGCGGCGAGGCGCAGGCCGTCGGGACCCGGCGGCACGTGCACGGTCGTGACCCCGACCAGGGCGGGCACGTCGGGGGCGGGGGTCTCGTCGAGCCAGACGACCACGTGGCCGGCGTCGGGTGCGACCTGCCGGACGAACCGCAGCTGGTTCGCGACGTGCTTCATGCGGGTGGCGGACGCGAGGGTCACGACGACGACGCTCACTGCGCGACCCCCGCGAGGTCGGTGCCGACGGCGAGGCCGGTGCCGACGGCGAGGTCGTCGCGTGCGTGGTCGACGCCGCGCGCGCCACGACCGGCGACCTCGGCGACCACCGCGGCGGCGCGGGCAGCAGCACCCTCGACCTGCCACGCGGACCAGTCGGGCTGCAGGCTCCGGGCCCGCTCGATCACCCACGGCCACTCGTCGTCGGCCGGCCAGGACGACGCCACGACGGCGAGGCCCGCCCGGTCGAGCGCCCGGGCGGTCGTGAGCTGCTCGTCGAACGGTCGGGTCTGCGGCACGACCACGGCATGGGCGCCGAGGGCGGCCAGGTCGGCGACGGTGTTCTGACCCGCCCAGGTCACGACCACCTCGGCGGAGGCCATGGCCGCCCACGGGTCGTCGACCCAGGTGTCGAGGCCGAGGGCCGACCAGGTCGTGCCGGGCGTGGCCCGGGCCGCACGGGCGACCGCGGCCGCGAGGTCGTCGTGGTCGCTGCCGCCGGCACCGCCGACGAAGAGGACGCTGCCGGGCACGACGGCCGGCGTGGGCACCGAGGCCCGACGCCCGTCCTGCCGCGAGATCCCGCCGACCCAGCGCACCTTCCCGGCGATCCGGTCGAGCGCCGACGAGTCGTGCGTCCCGGCGGGCCACGGGGCGATCACGCGCGACGCCGCGTCGTACGCGAGCCGGTGGGGTTCGTCGGTGCGGTCGCCGGGTTGGGACACGACGACGACCTCGACGCCGAGCAGCCGGACGAACAGCGTCACCTCGACCGAGACGTCGACGACCATCGCGTCGAGGGGCCGTCCGGCGGCCGCCGCCCCGGCGATCGCGGCGGCGATCCGGCCCAGGCGGGCGGTGTGCCCGGGGTGCGCGACCGGGGCCCAGTGCAGCAGGCCGCCCACGGTCGGCGACGCGTCGGCCGGGTGACGGACCACGCCGTCCGGGCCCGTGGTCGGGGCGTCGTCCCGCTCGAGCTCGACCCAGGTGGTGTCGGCCGGCAGGTCGGCGGGAGCCGCGAGCGAGCTGAAGACGACCACGTCGGCGTCGAGCTGCGGCCGGACGGCCGAGAAGCGGGTGCGGTGCCCGGCACCGTGGTGGTGCACGTACCAGCCGACGAGCGGGCGAGCGGCCGTCGAGGTCACGCCGTCACGACCCGTCGGCCCGTGCCGGCCGGGCGCACGGCCGACAGGCCACCGGCGAGGGACGAGGAGGCGCGGTGCCGGCCACCCCCGACGGTCGCCTCCGCCGCGGCGACGGCGGTCGGAGCGGGCGCACGGACGTCCGAGGCGACGACGTCGGCGTACACCTGCTCGAGCACGGCGGCCCGGGCTCGCAGCGAGAACCGGTCGACGGCGTCCTGCCGCACCGTGCGGCGGGCGTCGGCGTCCGTCCCGACCCGGCGCAGCAGGTCGTCGGCCGCGCGCGCCATGCCGTCGAGGTCGCCGGCGGGGACCAGGGCGGCCCCGACCGAACCCGCCACCACCTCGGGGACTCCCCCGACGGCGAATGAGACGACCGGCGTGCCGGTGACCAGCGCCTCCGCGATGACGAGACCGAAGGGCTCCTCCCACACGGGCGTGACGAGGGCGCAGCCGCTGTGGCCGACGAGGGCCGCGAGCTCGGGCTGGCGCAGCTCGCCGACGTAGTGGGCCGTGGCGCCGAGGTGCGGGGCGACCTCGGTCTCGAAGTAGTCGACGTCGCCGATGCGACCGGCGATGACGAGGCGGCGCCCGGCGCGACGGGCGACCTCGAGGGCGAGGTGCAGCCCCTTCTCGGGGACGATGCGGCCGGACCAGACGAGGTCGTCGCCGCCCGGGCCGAAGCTCCAGCGTTCGGTGTCGACGCCGTTCGGCAGCACGGTCGCCTCGACACCCTCGGTCGCCCACGCGGCGGCGGTGTGACCGCTGACGGCGACGAAGCGGCTGCGCGGGCCGTCGGACGAGCGGTGCGCGGCGAGCATGTCCGGCAGGGTCGGCGTGTGCAGGGTGCTGACCATCGGCACGCCGATGCGGTCGGCCCGGGCGAGCGGCACGCCGTGCAGGCTGTGGTTGTCGACGAGGTCGTAGTCGTCGGCGTGGTCGGCGACGTACTGCAGGGCGCGCTCGAGGGCCGGCAGCGCACGCTCGAGGTAGCCGTCGGGGTAGGTCGTGTCCGTCGCCTCGGCCGGATCGTCGAAGACCACGGCGGGCAGCACGAACTCGACCGGGCTCTGGTCGAGGTGGTCCGACCCCTCGGTCGCGATCAGCGAGACGCGGTGACCGCGCTCGCGCAGGGTGCGGACCTGGTGGTGCACCGACGACTCGAGTCCGCCGGCGAACGGCTCGCGGATCGGGTAGCGCAGCGGCGCCACCACGACGATGCTCAGGGGCCGGGAGGCGCGGGTCACGCCGTCACCGCCGCGACCGTCGCGAGGGCGCGCTCGTACACCGCGAGGTGGGCGGCGGCCACGTCGTGGCGCTGTCGCCGTCGCACGGACCGGCGCTGCTGCTGCAGCGCGGCGCGGTGCGGGGTGCCGCGGCGGGAGGCCGGCACGCGGGCCGGGTCGTCGTGCGCGTCGGCGGTCTCGTCGACGGCGTGCGGGCTGACCAGGGCGATCACGGCCGCGGCGAGCGAGGCGGGGTCGTCGAGGTCGAACGACGCGGTCGTGCCGGGCTCGGGGTGCTGCGCGGCGGTGTGGCCGACGCGAGGCGCGGCGACTGGCACGGCGAGGTCCCAGCACAGCTCGACCCAGCCGGAGTGCGTGCCGTGGCGGTAGGGCAGCACCGAGACGTCGAGGTCGGCGAGCGACCGCTCGAGCTCGGCGTCGGTCAGGCGCGGGTGCTCGGCGAGGGCCGCCCACGGGCCGGCGGCACGGACGAGCTCGCGGATGCGGTCGGCCTGCTCGGGGTCGCGCACGCGCTCGTTCAGGTCGACCCGCGCCTCCACGGCGGCACCGGTGGCGCGCAGGGCCTCGACCGCGGCGAGCAGGGTGCGGACGGTCTCGACGCCGGCGACGTTGGGCCGCAGGTCGCGCAGGTGGACGCCGACGACGATCGCGGCACCCGGTGCGCCGACGGGCAGCTCGGCGTCGGGGTCGGCGATGGCCGGGTGCGCGATGACGGTCGGGCGGCGCCCCCACCGGGCCTCGATCTCGTCGGCGGCCGCGTCGGTCAGGGTGATCAGCTCGTCGGCGGCCGGGATCAACACGTCGAGGTGCTCGAGGTGGGGCGCCTGGTCGACGAGCTGCGGGTTCGTCAGGTCGTGCACCGTGTACACGAGCGGCAGGCGCAGGTCGCGCAGGGCCTCGACGACGGCGACGAGGTGATCGGTCGGGTACGACTCCGTGCCGAAGTGCACGTGCAGCAGGTCGACCTCGGGGGCGTGCGCCCGCAGCCAGGCGGCGTCGAGCACGACCGGGGGCCACCAGCGGGACGGCTCGGCGGGGTCGGGCAGCGGGTCGGCGAGGTGCACGACGCGACGGGAGGCGTCGAGGGGGTCGAGCAGCGAACGGACGTACGGGTGGCCGGCCGGGACCGACGCGACGCGGAGGGGGGCGACGACGACGGGCGTGGCGGGCGTCGGGGCCGTGGTCGACGGCGACGTCGGGGCGTCATGGGTCATCGGGGCCTCCTCGGCGTGATCAGGTCGCTCGCCGTGCCGGACCGGCACAGGGCCTGTCTCGCGGGACGACGAGCACCCGCGACGATGCGGGTGAGGTGTGCCGGGGCTGGCGGCGGGAAAGGATGACGCGACCGGGGAAGTCGCTGTTGACTCAACATAGGCCCGCGCGACCCCCTTTGTCCGTTCCGAGTGCGGGCCGGAGGGAAGCATGTCCGAACAGCGAACCGAACCCGACGGCCGCACCCGTCACTACGGCGACTTCTACGGTCTGAGCGAGCCCGAGGGCGACGGGGCGATCGCCCTCGTCGTGGGCAACTGCCAGGCCGAGTCGCTGCGCATCTTCCTCGACGGCGCGGGGCTCACGACCGTCCGCATGCCACCCGTGCACGAACTCACGGCCGCCGACCTGCCGCAGCTCGAGCGGTGGCTCGGCCGGGCCGGCCTGCTCGTCTCGCAGCCGGTGCGCGACGACTACCACGACCTCCCGCTCGGCACGGCCCAGCTGGCCGCGATGCTGCCCCGGGAGGCGCGGGTCGTGCGGGTGCCCGTCGTCCGGTTCGCGGGCCTCTACCCCGCGCACGTCATCGTCCGCCCGCCGAGCGACGTCTCGCTCGTGCCGCCCGTGGTCGAGTACCACGACGTCCGGTTCATCGCCGAGGCCGCCGGGCGGCCGCTCCCGACCGACGCCCTGACGCCCGCCGTCGTGCGGTCGGTCGCCGAGCTGTCGCTGGCCGAACTGCGTAAGCGCGAGGTCGCCCACGACACCGTCGTCGCCTCGGACCTGTTCGAGGTCGGTGCGGGCACCGACGGGACCGGCACGCCGCGCTTCGACCAGATGCGCACCCTGAACCACCCCGGCAACCCGGTCTGGACGACCCTCGCCTCGCGCGTCCGCGAGCGCCTCGGCCTGCCCGAGCACGTCGTCGACCCGGGCCGACCGGTGCTGGCGAGCGTGCACGCCCCGCGCGAGCAGGCCGTGATCGACGCCTGGGGACTCGACGACGAGCCGACCGACCACTGGGTCGTCGGCGGCGAGCGCGTCGACGCCGACGAGGTCCGTCGGGCGCACCTCTCCTGGTACGCCGAGCACCCGGACGCGGTCGAGGCCGCGCTGGCCCGCCACGCCGACACGTTCGCGCTGTGGGGTGCGGCGTGAGCGGGGCGGCGGTCGACCCCTCGGCCCGCGCCGCGACCGCGCGCGACTCGGCCCGCTCGACCGCGCGGGACGGTGCGGCGGCGACGATCGACCTGGCCGAGCTGCCCGTGGTGGTCACGCACCACGACCCGCAGCACGGCGTCGCGACCTACGCGGCCCAGATCGCCGCGACGGTCGAGGCCCGCACCGGGCGGCACCTCGCCCTCGACGTCGCCGACCTGCTCGAGGTGCCGGATGTGGACGCAGGCCCGGACGACGCCGACGTGGTCGACGTCACCGTGCCCCGGGCCCACCTGCAGTTCACCGACCGACTCTGGGGCCCTTCCCCGTCGGCCGCGGCCGACGTCGTCGAGCACCTGGCCGACACGACGGCCCTCACCGTCACCCTGCACGACCTGCCCCAGCCGTCGGACGGCGAGCGCAACCTGAGGAGGCGCGGCGAGGCCTACGGTCGCGTGGTCGCCGCCGCGCGGGGCGTCGTCGTCAACAGCGAGCACGAGCGCGCCCTCCTGCGCGAGTGGGTCGGCTTCGACGGCCCGGTCGAGGTCATCCCCCTGCCCGTCGACCGGCATCCGCTGCCGACCGGGCAGCGCGAGCCGGTCGGGCAGACCGAGCCGGCCGGGCAGACCGAGCCGGCCGGGCGACCCGCGCCGGACGGCGCCGTGGCGGTCATCGGGTTCTTCTACCCGGGCAAGGGGCACGCCGAGGTCGTGGCGGCCGTGGCCGGACTCGCGGCCGCGCGGCACGACGCCGACGGGGACCGGGACGGCAGCGGGGCGACGCGACCGGACGCGCGGGCGACGGGCGTCGTGGCGCTGGGCCGCGCCTCCTCGGGTCACGAGGCCGAGCTGCAGCAGCTGGTCGACGAAGCCGCCGCGCTCGGTGTGCCGTTCGGTGCGACGGGCTACCTCGACGACGCGACGCTGCTCGACCGGGCCCGGCGCGCGGCGGTGCCCGTGGCGGCGCACCAGCACGTGTCGGCCTCCGGGTCGATCGCGACTTGGATCGCGGCCGGGCGACGCCCGCTGGTGCCCGACACGAGGTACTCGCGCGAGATGGCGACGCTGCGGCCGGGCACGCTCACGCTCTACCCCGACGGCGGGCTGGCGGCCGCGATCGCCGAGGCCCTGGCCGACCCGGCGTCGACCTGGCTCGACGACGACGCCCGCACCCTGCCCGGCCTCGACGAGGTCGCCGACGCCTACGCGGCGTGGTGGGCCGAGGGGGTGCGCTGGTGAGCCGCGACGCCGGGTCGCCGGTGTCCGACGCGACCGGCACCGCGCCTCCCGCGGGCGGGCGGTTCGTCGTCGGCAACGCGTGGGACGCCCTCGACGGGGTGTGGCCCGAGCTGCCTCCGCTCGTGTCGGTGGTCGTCGTGCACTACCGGCAGCAGGCCGAGCTCGACCGGACGCTGGCGGCGCTCGCCCGCCAGAGCTACCCGGCCGAACGGCTCGAGGTGATCGTCGTCGACGACGGATCGCCGACCGCGCCCACGGTGCCCGACGGGGTGCGGCTGATCGTGCAGGAGGACCTCGGGTTCCGTCTCTCGGCCGCCCGCAACGTCGGGGTCGCCGCGTCGTCGGGGTCGGTGCTCTGCTTCGTCGACGCCGACACGTCGCCCGAACCGGACTACGTGCTGCGGCTGACCCGGCTGCCGGCGCTCGCCCCCGAGGCCGTCACGGTCGGACAGCGGAAGCACGCGGACTTCGCGGGCGTGCTGGGCGGTGGCGGTGGGGCTGGCGCCGGGGCTGGCGCTGGGGTTCAAGCTGGTGGCGACGGCGCCGTGCCGGTGTCCGAACCGGTCGAGGTGGCCGGGCCCGCCCACGAGCTCGAGCAACCGCGCTGGCTCCAGCAGGCCTACGGCTGGTCGGCCGACCTGCTGCACGCCGACGACCGGTCGTACCGCCACCTGATCGGGGCGGTCACCTGCTGCACCCGCTGGTTCTTCGACCAGGTCGGCGGCTTCGACGAGTCGTTCACGAGCTACGGCGGCGAGGACTGGGAGTGGGCGCACCGTGCCTGGCTCGCCGGCGGCGTCTTCGCGCACGTGCCGGGCGCCGTGGCGTGGCACGACGGGCCGGACTGGGCGGGGCGCGCGGCGGGTGCCGGTTCCGGTTCCGGGGCGGCGGCCTCGGTGGCCTCGGCGGCATCGGTGGCCTCGGCGGCCGATCGCGAGGACGAGGAGGCGCGGCGCCAGGCCGAGAAGAACGGCGAGACCCTGCGCCTCGCCGACCTGATCGCGGTGCGCGGCTCCCGCGGGTTCGGGGTGCGGAGTCGCGCCGTGGACGTGTGCGTCGAACTGGTCGCCGCCGCCGGGACGCCGATCTCGGCCGGGGCGGCGTTCGTGGCGGTGGACAGCGTGCTGGCGGCGATGCCGGACGTGACGGTCGTGGTGCCGGACGACGTGGCGTCGGTGTTCGAGGCGGATCAGCGGGTGCTCGGCCGGTCGACGGGCGCTGCCGCGGCGGGGCTGGGGAGCGCCCGGGTGGTCGTGACGTTCGACGGGCCCGTCCGGGTGCTGCCTGCGGTGGAGGCCGGTGGCTCGGACGACGCCCGGGTGCAGGCGCTGGCCGCGGCGGTCGGGCTCGGGGACGACGTCGCCCGCGACCTGCGGACGGCGACGGACGCGGTCGGCGTGGGGTCCCTCGGCACGGTCGAGTTGGTGGACCGGTCGGGCCGCGTACTCGTGACGGTGGAGTCGCGTCGCGCCGCCCTGCGCGCCCGACGCTGGGGGGCGGGCGTCGCCTTCGTCTCGCACCGCGCCTCCGTGGACTGGCTGACGCCCGTGACGGGTGAGCCCAGCGTGGCGGCCTACCTCGGCGGCTGGGGCTGATCCCGCACGCTCGTGCGCGAACCAGGTCGAGTGGTCACGAATCGTCCTTCGTCAGCCGAGCAGGGACGATTCGGGACCACTCGACCGTCGTTCCGGGGTGCGACGGGGCGAGGTGGCGCCTCGGTAGGGTGGCGGGGTCGCGGTGGGCGGCACGGACGAGGGGGATCTCATGACCGATCGGAACGACGGAGCGTACGAGCAGGGCGGGCCGGTTCCGCCGTACGGACGGCCTCCGCAGGGCGGACAGCCGCAGCAGCCGCCTCAGGGGCAGCAACCGCCCTACGGGCAGCAGGCACCGTACGGACAACCCATGCCGCCGCCGATGAACTACCCCCAGCAGCCGACCGGGTACCAGCAGCCCGGGTACGCACAGCCCTCGTACGGCCAGACGCCGCAGGGGCCCGCCTCCGGCCAGGGCGGGGCCGTTCCCCTCTGGGCGCCGCTGTACGGTGCGGGTCCGGTCGTCGCGGTGAAGCGGTTCTTCCAGAAATACGCCGACTTCACGGGGCGCGCGAGTCGCAGTGAGTACTGGTGGGTCGTCCTCGCGAACACGGTGATCTGGTTCGTGCTCGGGATCGTCGGGTTCCTCGCGGGCCTCCCGGGAAGCACGACGGACTACGACGGCACCCTCGAGCCCGGACCGGGTTTCATTCCCTTCGGCTTCGTCCTCACGGTCTTGCTCTTCGGGACGATCGTGCCGTTCCTGTCCCTCGGAGCCCGTCGACTCCACGACGTCGACCTCAGCGGGTGGTTGCTGCTCATCAACCTCTTCCCGTACCTCGGGGGATTCGTCATCTTCATCCTGTCGCTGCTCGGCCCGAAGCCCGGCGGCGCCCGGTTCGACCGACCCCGGGCCTGAGGGCCGGGTGCATCGACCGTGGTGAGGGCCTTCCGCGGATTCCCGGGTCGACGGGACGCGAACGTCGGCGAACCGCGCCGCAGTCAGGCCTGGCGGGACCTAGTCGACCGGGTGCTCGTCGCACTGAACGACCTCGACCCTTACGGGCTCGAGCCTGGCGCCGAGGACGGCGCGCCCTGGGACGAGTACGAACTCGAGGCCGTCCCGATGGTGCGCGAGCTGATCACGGCCGGGAGCATCACGGGCGACCAGATCGACGCGATCTGGTCGGCGTGGTTCGGCGAGACGTTGAGCGGGCGCACGGACCCGTCCCGGTTCGAGGCGTTCGTCGCCCGCGTGAACGCGGTGGGACCGTGGCCTGACGAGCGCTCGTAGCGCGTCGACTTCGGCGGCGTCGAGGCCCGTCGCCGTCCGTCGCCGGCGGTAGCGTGAACCGGTGTCCTCCCACCTCCGCCTGATCGACCCGCGAGACGCCCCCGAGCTGGCACGAGCGTTGACGCGCAACCGTGAGTTCCTGGCTCCCTGGGACCCCGTGCGCGGTGACGCCTACTTCACGCCCGAGGGGCAGCTGTCGGTGATCTCGTCGCTGCTGGCGCAACGGTCCCGCGGCGAGGCGCAGCCGTTCGTCATCGTCGACGAGGGCGCCGTGGTGGGCAGGCTGACCCTCAGCGGGATCGCCCGCGGCCCGTTCCGGTCCTGTGACCTCGGCTACTGGCTGTCGGAGGACCGCAACGGGCGGGGCATCACGACGTCGGCCGTCGGCGAGGCCGTCGACTGGGCCTTCCGAGAAGCCGGCCTCCACCGCGTCCAGGCGGGGACGCTCCGCCACAACGTCGCCTCACAACGGGTCCTGCGGAAGGCCGGCTTCGAGCAGTACGGCATCGCACCGTCCTACCTCGAGATCGAGGGACGCTGGCAGGACCACGTGCTGTTCCAGCGGGTCGACGACTCGTCGAGCCGTTGATGCATGCAGGACAAGCCCAGCGGTCCCGTCGATGATGCGACCCGACATCCGTTCGCCGGCCTGATCCGTTACGGACCGGATCAGGCGACGAGCGAGGTCCCCAGGGCCGAAGAGCCGACGCAGCCGACAGGGCAGACAGGGCAGACGCAGTTGACGCCGCCGCCAGCATCGCGGTGATCGCACACCACGCCCGCACCCCGAGCCTGGCTCGCCTCGCGCTGCTGCGGCGTCAACCCGTCGGCAAATCCTGACCCTCGTCGCGGTTGCTCCCCTCCCACGGCGATCACGGCACCCCGCCGCCGCACCGATCCGGAATTGCCGACACCGACGCCGAACCTGACACCCGCTCTGGCCTATACGTCCGACGGCCCAGCCCGCCGAACGCGGCCCGCGTCCCACCCCCGGGTCGGCAAATCCTGGCTCCTGTCGCGGCCGCGCCCGTTCCACGCCGATCCAGGCACCCGGCCGCAACGCCAGCCCGTAATTGCCGACACCGACACCGGCACCGGCACCGGCACCGGCGGCGGCGGCGGCGAATGTGACACCCGCTCCGGCCTGGACGTCCGACGGCCCAGCCCGCCGCACGCGGCACGCGGCACGCGGCACGCGGCACGCGGCACGCGGCACCCCGCAAGCGGCAAGCGTCCCACCCCCCGGTCGGCAAATCCTGGCTCCCGTCGCGGCCGCTCCCGTTCCACGCCGATCCCGGCACCCGGCCGCGACGCCAGCCCGGAATTGCCGACACCGACACCGACACCGGCACCGGCACCGACGTAGAACCCGAACCCTCGAGGGCCCGCTCCGTCGTTCGACGGCAGACCGGCAGCCCCGTCAGAGCACCGTGTACCCGGCGGCGAGCGCCGAGCGACCCGTCAGGGCCGTCAGGAGGCGCGGCGCGTCAGCCGACGGAGCATCGGCCACGAGGGCGCCGAGCACGACCAGCGCCTGACGACCCGCGACCTCGGGGGCCTGTCCGTCGAGCCCGCCGGCCGTCCGGAGGTCGCCCGTGTGGACGACGAGCTCGACGACGCGCGTCGGCAGGTACGCCTCGAGCCGCCACTCGCCCACCGGCGTCTCCACCCGCGCGTCCGCGGTCCGTCCGGCCACCACGCCGGTCACCCGTCGCACGACGGCGTCGACGCTCTCGGGCAGGGCGGTGCCGAGGTCGCGTCCCGCCTGCCTCCCTCTCTCGGCGACCTCGTCCGGATCGGCGCGGCCGCCCCGGACCGCCCGGTAGTAGTCGACGGGGCGGCGGTCGGAATCCGACGACCCGGGCCGCAGGTACTGCTCGACCGTGAGCAGGGCCCTCGACGTGTGGCCGACGAGGTCGCGGCGGCTCCACGCGCCGAGGGCCGGGGCCTCCCACGGGGCCGGCGGCCGGTCGAGCTCGTGCACCGTCTCGGCGAACCATCGCGCCGCCGCCCCGAACGCGTCGCGGACCGTCTCGAAGCTCTCGTCCATGGGGTGAGCCTAGATCCGGCCACGACCCGTGTTCCGGGGCGTTCCGGCGGCCGTCACCATGCCCTAGCCTCCCTCTCGTGGGGAAACGTCAGATCTACGTCGAGACCGTGATCGACGCCGACCTCGACCGGGTCTGGGCCGCCACGCAGGACCCCGCGCAGCACGTCCGCTGGGACGTCCGCTTCTCGAGCATCACCCCCGGGCCGCCGGACGCCGACGGGTCGATCCCGTTCCGTTACGTCCGTCGCACGCCCGTCCACACCGTCGAGGGCACGGGCGTCAGCATCGGCGAGCGCCACGGCGCCGACGGTTCGCGCACGTCCGCGCTGCGGTTCGCGACCGACGACGTGCTCTCGCCGATCCGGGCCGGGCGCGGGTACTGGCGCTACCTGCCGACCGACGACGGGCGGACGCGCTTCCTGACCGGGTACGACTACGACTCGGGCTGGGGTCCGCTCGACCTGGTCGTGCGTCCGCTGCTCGGTTGGGCGACGGCGTTCAGCTTCGACCGCCTGCGCCTCTGGCTCGAGACCGGCCGCGAACCCGAGCGGTGGCCGCTCGCCAGCGCCCTCGCGTTCTGGCGGGCGGACCGGCCCCGCGCCTCCCGCACCCTCCGTGCGCCCGCGGGCGGCACGCGCGCGGGCGACCACCTGCAGGAGGCGCCGGTCACCCTGGCCACTCTGCCCGACCCCGCGAGGCGGTCACCCCGATGACGTCGATCTTCGAGCAGGCCCTCGGCGAGGAGTTCACCCGCCTGCACCCGATGATGCAGCGCCGCTTCGGGGTCGGCCTGGACTCGGGCGAGGCCTGCGTGGGCCGGGGCGTCATGTCGTCGATCCGGCGGGGCCCGTGGTGGACGGTGCCGTTCCTGCAGATCGGACGGTTGCGCAACATCCTGGTTCCCGACGTCGGCCGAGACGTTCCCTTCGTCATCGAGAACTACCCGTACCGAGACGGGCTCGGACGCGAGACCGTCACCTTCGTCCGTTCGTACACCGTGCCCCGCCGCCGCGCGGGCCGACGCCCGGTCCGCTTCGACGCGACGATGGTGCTCGACCGCGGGCGGGTGCTCGACTACCTCGGCACGCACCAGCACCTCGCGGTCGACCTCGACCTGACGGTCGACGACCGCGGCGGCCTCGTGCTGCGCTCCGAGGCGCAGCGCTTCCACGAGGGGCCCGTCTCGTTCCGCTTCCCGATGCTGTTCAGCGGTCGGGCCGAGCTCCACGAGTGGTGGTCCGACGACGACGAGTCGTTCCACGTCGACCTCGAGGTGCACAACCACCGCTTCGGGTTCCTCTTCGGCTACCGCGGCACCTTCACCTGCGAGTGGGTCGCCGCGTCCGACTCGCCCGACCGGCTGAAGCCGCGACGCACCGAGGCCCGCCTCTAGGCCGTGGGCCGTGCCGGTCGGACCCCGAGGCGCGGGCCGGTCGTGAGCCCACCCCGCCCCGGCACCGACCCCGTCGGCAAATCCTGACTCCTGTCACGGCCGCCCCCGTCCGACGCCGATCGCGGCACCCCGCCGCGGCACCGGCCAGGAATAGCCGACACCGACACCGACACCGGCGTCGGACCCGGGCCTGGGCGTCGTCGGCCACCCAGGAGGGGAGGGTCGAGTCCCATCGGAGAAACGACCCGGCCGGTCACATCAGCAGGCGAGGGAGGGCCGTGTACGCGACGACGAACAGGATCGACAGGGCCACCACCGACCCCGCCGTGACGACGGGCACCCACGTCCGGGCGGACGACCGGGTGCGGATCGCACCCCAGGCGAGGAAGGCCGCGCCGAGGACCAGCTGGATCACCCAGTAGATCGCCCCCGGTCCCTGGTCGAGGACGACGAGCCCGTAGAGTCCCTCCCCCACGAGCACCGTCGAGAGCGGTGCGACCGCCAGGGTCCGCCAGGTGGGCGACGACGATCGGAGGAGGGCGGCGGCGACGCCGATGACCGGGCCCACGAGGAGTCCGAGGATCGTGAAGACGTTCTGGAACGGCTCGTCGTAGGGGAAACCGCGCCACCCCGACACGAGGCGGTATCCCTCGACCATCAGCACGAACGCCACGGCACCCAGCACTGCCGACAGGGCCGGACGGGCCCGCGCGGTCACGACCAGCGCGAACACGAGGATCGACCAGCCACCGGACGAGTTCGCGAATCCTCCGAGCCATTCGGGCAGGAAGCCCTGCGCGGGGCTGGTCAGGCCGCCGAGCACCAGGGCTCCGGCCGCCACCACCGCGACCCGACCGGCGGCGCGGGCCGCCGTCCCGGCCCGGGCCCCCTGCCGTCGGGCGGTCGGCACGGTGGGGCGGTCGAGTCGGGTCTCGGTCATGGCAGCTCTCCTTCGAGGAGGTGCCAGCGTACGAACGCCCGGCGTCGCCACGCGTCCTCCGCGGGTCGCAGACCGTGCGCCTCGAGGATGACCTCACCCGTCGAGGGGGCCCCGAGACGTCGAACCGTCGCCCACGGGAGGACGATTCGCGTCTTCTCGGATGGATGCCGGCCTGACTCCCGCGGCGTCAGAAGGTGGCCAGCGCGCTGACCGTCATCTGCTGCACCTGCGCGTTCGCGCACGCCTCGTAGCTCGACCCCGACGCGGGGACGAAGATCGACTCGAGCGAGCCGGGCGGGTAGACACGGAACCCGTCCGTCGCCTGCGGCCGGCACTCGGCCGCGTCGTAGTTCCCCGTCTGGGCGATCCGCACGATCGTCTGCACCTCACCACCGGGGGCGAGGGTGTGGGTCTCGTGCGAGGACGAGCGGTCGAGCGCGGCCGACGCGCCGATCTGGGTCCCGTTCCCGTCGCCGACGAACGAGACGCCCGGCCAACCCTGCAGGGTGCAGGACCGCTGGCCGCTGTTCGTCAGGATGATGGCGACGCCGTAGCTGCCGGCCGCGCCCCCACCTCCGTCGGCGATCTCGGCGGTGAGTTCGCCCACGGTGCACCGCGAGGACGCGTCGCCCGTGGCGTCGTCGCCCAGGTCGCCGCCGCCTCCCGAGGCCCCGTCGGGGCCCGGCGTCGCCGTGGTGGCGGCGGTGGGAGTCGACGTGCCGGGCGTCGGTGAGGCCGTGACGGTCACGGTGGGGGTCGCCGTCGTCTCGGGGCCGCTCGACGACGAGCAGCCCGAGACGACGACGACGGACGCCATGACGACCGCGGCGGGGACGAGGGAACGGATCGAGCGGTTCATGCCTCCACCGAAGCACGATCGGCGTGCGTTTTGCACACTCTGCACGATTCTCTCGCGGTCGGCCTTGTCAAGCCCCCGGCGTTCAGGGGCCGCGGTCGGCGACCGGTGCCTACGCTCGGTCGGACCAGGCCAGCATCGTCGAACGCGTGACGGGGGTTTCTTCGAGCCGTCCCCGTGACGGCATCTCTCCCGCCGATGCGAGGCCTCCATGCTGTCCGCCGTCACCCACGCTCTCGCCCGCCCTCTGATCCGGACCTGGCTCACCGCGAGCCCCCACTCGTGGGAGCGCCACGTCGTCGCGACCGATTCGCCCCACCTGCACGCGCCGGGCACCGACCCCGATCGCGTGCTGCTGGTGGGTGACGGAGTCGCCACAGGTCGTGGGGTCCGGACCCACGAGCTCGGCCTGCCCGGTCATCTGGCCCGCAGCCTGACGGCACTGACCGGGCGGGCGACGGACGTCGACATCGTCGTCGACGGTCGGATGACCGTCCGGCAGGGTCCGGCGGCCGTCGCCGAGATCGACCTCGCGCGCTTCGACGCCATCGTGTTGTCGTTCGGCGCGAACGAAGCCCTGTCGCTGATCGACGTCGCGACCTGGGCCGACGACCTGTCGGCACTGCTGACGGACATCGCGAGCCGTGCTCCCACGGCGACCACCACCTACGTGCTCGGCATCCCGTCCTTCACCGTGAACCCGCACTTCCCGCCGCGACTCGGTCGGCTCGTCGACCGGAACTCGGCCCGCCTCAACGACGTGATGCGGCGGGTCGTGGCCAGCCATCCCTCGATGGTCTTCGTGCCCGAGGCCGAGGGCCACGCCTTCGAGGCCGAGAGCGCTCCCGTCTACGCGCGGTGGGCCGCCCCGATCGCCCTGCACATCAGCGACGGGCTCGACCCGGCGCGCCCGGCGGCCGAGGACACCGTGCAGGCGGACGAGAAGGCACGCCTCCGCTCACTCGACCGTCTCGAGCGACTCCGCGGAACCGACGACGACCCCGAACTCGACCAGCTCACCGACCGGGCCCGACAGCTCTTCGGCACGACCCTCGCGGCGGTCACCCTGATCGGCCGCGACACCCAGGAGATGAGATCGGTGTCGGGGACGGACGCCCTGGCCTTGCCCCGTTCCGAGTCGTTCTGCGACACGACCATCCGCCGCACCGGCCATCTGGTGATCGAGGACGCCAGCCTGGACTCGCGCTACGCCGACTACTCGGTCGTCGCAGGCGAACCCGGCATCCGGTTCTACGCCGGCTACCCCCTCGAGGCCCCGGACGGTCAGCGCGTCGGCGCGCTCTGCGTCATGGACACGGAGGCGCGGCGCTTCTCGACCGAGGACGCCACGGCCCTGAGGGCGCTCGCCCTCGCGATACAGCGGCACCTCTTCCGGCACGAGCCGGATGCCGGCTAGGCCCGCGTCCAGGACGCGGGGGGACGACGAAGGGCCCGACATCCGCGGATGTCGAGCCCTTGGGTGTGCCGACCGAGGTCGGCGGGACGATCAGCTCTTGCCGAGGTCGTCCTTGGCCTTCTCGGTCTCGAGACGCTCTTCGCTCATGTGCTGGTCCTTGTGGCCCTGCTTCGTGAGCTCTTCGTCGTCCGTGCGCTTGCCGACGGCCTCTTCGGCCTTGCCGGCGGCCTTCTGGACGAAATCTTTTGCCTTGTCGCCAACGGACATGACGTACCTCCTGGTTGTGGGTCGACCGGACTGACCCGGTACCACCGTGACGGTAGGCCGGGTGTCCGACCACCGCCGGGGTTCACAGGCTGTTCCAGGCTCGTACCCGCCCCGGCGCCGGACCGATCGGTCTCGACCCGGCCCACCCCGTCCCCTAGGATCATCGCCGAGGGGGCACCATGGCACGACACACACCGGGGGCGGACGGCGACGACGAGGTCACGCCCGGTCACGAGCTCTTCGCGCCCCGCGCGTCCGACACCGGCGACGACCCCGCCGCGGACGACGCGCCCGACGGTGCCGAACCCCGGCTCGTCGCGTGGTCGCACCGCGGCACCACAGGCACGGCCGGTGCCGCGACCGCGGCGTCGGCCGACCCGGCGAGCGCGACCGACGACGACCCGGACGACGAACCCGCACCCCGGTCCGGCCGCCGCCGCCTCGCGATCGTCGGTGGCGTCGTCGCCGCCGCGGCCCTCGTCTCCGTCGTGGTGAGCGCGGTCCTGTTCACGAGCGGCTCGGCCCCGCTCGCGGCCGGTGCCCCGACCGAGTCCCCGCGCCCGACCACGGTCGCCCGCACCTCGACGCCCACCCCGAGCGCGACCCCGTCGCCGACGCCGACGGCCCCCGCCACGCCATCGCCCCGGGCGGCCACCCCTCCGCCTCAGGACGCCGCCGTGCCGGCGCCCTTCATCACCCCGGTCGCGGCCGGCACGGTCGTCGCCGAGGGCGACGTCGCCTCCCCCAAGGGCAGCATCCACCTGCACTACCGCGTCGTCGCCGGGGGCGACGACACCTACGCGGCCGAGGTCACGGACGCCACCTCGAGCCTGCCCGTCCCGGTGGGGGTCGCGTTCTACCAGGTCGCCCCGTCCGTCGGCGACGGCGTCACGTACGGCGGCGACGGGGGCGTCGAGCTCGGGGCGTCGGTCACGACCCCGACGGGTGCCTCGGGCAGCTTCGGCTCGATCAGCCAGCCGTCGTACCTCTCGACGCTCGTCGTGTACTCGACCAGCACCTCCTCGGACGTCCCCGTCGAGATCTCGACCGGGAAGGTGCTCGCCGTGGCCTCGGTCGCCTGGTCGGTGCCGCCGCGGCAGACGAACATCGTCCCGGTCGACTCGGGTGCGGTGGCCTTCGCCTCGGGGACGCTCGAGGCGACCACGGCGTCCGGGGCCCCCAAGCGGTACACCGTCGCACCCGACGACCTGATCGACGTCGTGGCCCAGCGCTTCGGCATCTCGGTCTCGGCGCTCCTCTTCATGAACCAGGGCCTCCAGGTCATCGACGACGCGCAGCACCTGTTCGAGGGCACGACGCTCGTCCTCGACCCTGACAGCGTCTGACCCGACCGGTCGAGATGTCACGACGTGCCGCTCACCTCCAGAGGTGAGCGGCACGTCATGACATCTCGGCACGCGGCCTGCTCCGGGCCTAGGGTCGGGTGGTGCCCCACCTCCGCGTCCTCGTCCGTCACGCCGCGTGGTGGGTGCAGGACTACGCCTACGCCGCCGTCTGGCAGGTGCGCGCCGTCACGAGTCCGCGCGACCCCGACCGCTACCTCGGCGGCACCGGTCGGCCCGTGCTCGTGATCCCCGGCGTGTGGGAGACCTGGTCGTTCCTGCGACCGATGATCGAACGCCTGCACGCCGAGGGCCATCCCGTGCACGTGTTGGACGACCTGCGCTGGAACAGCCGCCCGGTCGAGGCCACCGCGCGCGACGTCGCCGCGTACCTGCTCACCCACGGACTCACCGACGTCGTGATCGTCGCCCACAGCAAGGGCGGCCTGATCGGCAAGTACGTCATGGCGCTGCTCGACGAGACCCGCCGGGTGCGCTCGATGGTCGCCGTCTGTTCGCCGTTCTCGGGGTCGCGCTACGCCACCTGGCTGGTGCTGCCCGCCCTGCGGGCCTTCTCGCCGCGTGACGCGACGACGATGCTGCTCGCCCGGGACGAGTCGGTCAACGGTCGCATCACCTCGGTCTTCGGCGAGTTCGACCCGCACATCCCCGAGGGCAGCGAGCTGCCCGGCGCCGTCAACGTCCGCCTCCACGCGGGCGGGCACTTCCGCGTGCTCGCCCACCCCCGCACGATCGCGACCGTGCTCGCCGCCGCCGCCGAGCCCGCCTGACCGCCGGTCCCGCCCGACCGCCGACCCCGCCTGACGGCCGAGCCCGTCGAGCAGGTCAGGCCGGGGTGAGCAACTCGTGCGCGATCACGTCGGCGACGGCCAGCACCTTGTAGCCCTCGCTCTCGAAGAACACCGTCATGCGGTCGGCGTCCGTGCTCATGACGGTGCCCTCGCCCCAGGTCGCGTGCACGACGCGGGCGTCGGTCGCGAAAGCAGGAGGCGCGGTGTCGGTGACGTCGTCCTGCCCGCCCTGGTGCGCCTCCTCGGGGTCTCCCGCCTTCTCGGCGGCCCGGCAGCCGTCGCAGTTGCCACAGCGCTCGGGCGACTCCTCGCCGAAGTAGCCGAGCAGGAAGTGCCGTCGGCAGCCGGGAGCCTCGGCGAAGGTGCGCATCATCTCGATGCGCGAGCGCTCGACCCGGTCGCGCGTCTCGGCGACCCCGCGCGCCGCCTCGGCCGCGCTCCGGGCGTCGAACCCGTCGACCGGCTCGAACCCCGTCGACGACTCGGACAGGGCGCCGCCCTCGAGAAGCAGGTCGATGAGGCGCGAGACCGTCCGGGCACCGAGCGAGAGCTGGTCCGACACCTCCGACCGCCGGACGGGTCGACCCGCCGCCGAGAGCGCGGCGAAGACGCCCCGGAGGTCCGCGCGCCCGGGCAGGCCCGAGGCGAAGAACGATCGCAGGGACAGGTCCTCGGGCCGGTAGTGCAGGGTCGCGGTGGCGGGGTCGCCGTCCCGCCCGGCCCGACCGATCTCCTGGTAGTACGAGTCGAGCGAGTCGGGCACGTCGGCGTGCACGACGAACCGGACGTCGGGCTTGTCGATGCCCATGCCGAACGCGCTCGTCGCCACGACCACGTCGACCTCGCCCGCGTGGAAGCGCTCGTGCAGCTCACCGCGCTCGGCCGACCGCTGGCCGCCGTGGTAGCCGACGACGGCGCGGTCGGGGCAGCGCTCGGCGATGGCCGCGGCGTGGTGCTCGGTCGCCTTGCGGGTGGCGACGTAGACGATGCCCGGCGTCGTCGAGGCCGCCACCTGCTCGACCACGGCGCGGGCCTTCTCGTCGTCGTCCTCGTGCCGCACGACCTCGAGGGCGAGGTTGGGCCGGTCGAAGCCGTGGCTCAGCACGAGCGGGTCGTCGAGGCGCAGGCGTTCGACGATCTCGTCGCGCACCGGGCCCGACCCGGTCGCCGTCAACGCCAGCACGGTCGGGCCGCCCAGGCGCTCGACGACCTCGCCGAGGTGCAGGTAGTCGGGCCGGAAGTCGTGGCCCCACGACGACACGCAATGCGCCTCGTCGACGACGACGAGGGCGACCCCGGCGTCGCGCAGGCGGTCGACGGTCTCGTCCCGCGCGAGCTGCTCGGGGGCGAGGAAGACGTAGGTGACCTCACCGGCGGCGAGCCGGCTCCAGCCCTCCTCGTTCTCCGCGTCGGTGTGGCCCGAGTTGATGGCGACGGCCGGCGGGGCGTCGGGGCGTCCCACGAGGCCGGCGACCTGGTCCGCCTGCAACGCGATGAGCGGCGAGACGACGGCCGTCGGTCCGTCGAGCACGGCACCGGCCACCTGGTAGATCGCCGACTTGCCGAAGCCGGTGGGCATGACCGCGAGGGTGTCCCGTCCGGCGACCACCGCCTCCAGGGCCTCGAGCTGGGCGGGGTGCAGGTCGGTCCAACCGAAGAGGTCGGCGGCGGCACGGGTGATGTCGTCGGTGCGGTCGGTCTCGCTCGTGCGGGTGGGTGCGGTACGCGTCGTGGTGCTCATCTGGTCCTCGGTTCCGGTGGGGCAGAGGTCCATCCCAGGCACGTGCGGGGCGACACGCGCGGGCCTGCCAGCCGATGCCCGGCCCCTGCGTACCCCACCCGTCGCGGGTCGCGCATGGTACCCCCGACGTCCGTGTCGAGTCGTCGATCACGGCAGGAGGCGCGGGTCCAGCCCACGCGGACCCCCGGGGCGTAGCGTCCGGTCCATGAGCGACGACAAGCAGACCGAACCCGTCATGGACGGCGCCACCGAGGCCACCGACCACGAGAAGCTGAGCGGCCTGATCGAACAGGTCGAGGCCGACCACGGCGACGAGGGCGCGGCCTCGATGGCCGACCACCTCCGCGACCGCATGGACGAGACCGCGCAGGCCGACGAGAGCCCGGCCGACGCCGAAGAGTGAGCCCCCGGGCTCCATCGCGAGGTGGAGCCCTCGGGTCTCGGTCGTGACCTAGCGTCGAGGGATGTTCTCCAACGGCTTCTCCCTCGTCGGTGTCCTCTACCCCGTCTTCTTCGTGGTGGTGTTCGCCCTGGCCGTCACGCTGGCGGTGCTCCTGATCCGCACCCTGCTCTGGGTGATCCGGGCGTTGACTGTCTACACGCGTGAGCGCGAGCTGCGCATCGACCTGTTGCTCGCCGGCGACGACGGCCCGGCCGGCCCCGTCGATCCATCGGCACCTGGCGTGCCGGGCGGCCCCGTCGCCTGAGGACCAGGAGGCGCGGCTCAGTTCCCGGGGGCTCCGACCACCTCGCGGACGAGGTCGGCCACCAGACCGGGTCGCTCGAGCCCCGGCAGGTGCGCGACGTCGGGCAACACCCGACCCGGCCCCTGCCCGAGGCGTCGGGCTGTCTCGGCGTAGAACGGCTCGTCGGCGGGGATGTCGAGCGCGCCCCAGGTCGCCAGGACCGGCGTCGTCACGCTGTCGAGTCGACTCCAGGTGTCGAGCCCGGCGTCACCGGCCCCGTCCGGTGCGGCGACCTCGAGGATGCGTGCGTTCATCCGCTCGAAGAGGTCGTGCGGGGCACCCGTGACCCGACCCGCCTCTGCCACCGGACCGTCGAGCCAGAGGTGGGCCAGCAGGCGCACCTGCGCATCCACGTCGCCGATGCCGGACGCCTCGTCGAGGGCCTGCATCAGCGGACCCGACGCCGGGTCGGGCGTCCAGTCGAAGGGCGTGTCGTCGTCCGTCATGCCGCTGACCGCTGCGCCGATCAGCAGGACGCCCGCCACGCGCTCGGGTGCGGTCACGGCCAGGTCGAGGGCGAGCGCACCGCCCATCGAGTTGCCGACGAGGAACGCCCGCTCGACGTCCAGCCGCTCGAGCACCTCGACGAGGTCGCCGAGATGCGTGGCCGGGCTGCCCTCGGGCGCGGCCGGGCTCTCACCGAACCCTCGTCGGTCGTAGGCGACGAGGTCGAGACCGTCGGCCGCGAGTGCGTCGCCGACGCCCGTCCAGCTCCGTCGGTCGGCGACCCCGGCGTGCAGCAGCACCACCGTCGGCCCGTCGCCCGGCCACCGCGTCCCGGCCAGGGTGGTTCGGTCGGACAGGACGACGTCGACTCGTTCGGCACTCATGCCGGCCACGGTAGCGCCGCGCCGTGCGGCTGCCTAGACCCGCGGCTGCCTGGACCCCGCTGCTGCCTAGACCCGCTGCTGTCGCGGCACGACGACGCGTTCGAAGACGACCACCCCGGCCGTCGCGATCGGGATCGCCACGAGGGCGCCGAGGATGCCGCCCAGCGCCCCACCGCCGAACGCCGCCACGATGACGAGGGCGCCCGGCACGGCCACGGCCTTCGACATCACCCGCGGGGTCAGCACGTAGGCCTCGACCTGCGCGTAGACGAGCAGCACGATGCCGACGACGATAGCGGTGACCGGTGAGACGGTGATCGTGGCGGCGATGATGATCGCGTAGGCCACGACGGTGCCCACCACGGGGATCAGGGCGCCCAAGAAGGCGAGGGTCGCGAAGAGCACCGGCACCGGCCCGCCGGCGATCGTCAGCACGACGAAGACGAACACGGCGTTGACCGCGGCGAGCGCCACCTGCCCGGCGACGTAGCGGCCGACCGACAGGAAGATCTCGTCCGAGATGCTCATGACGTTCTCGCGGTGGCTGCGCGGCACGGCGCGGCTGAGCGAGCGCAGCATCTGGGGCAGCGTGATCGCGAAGTAGAGGGTGAGGATCGCGACGACGATCACCGCGGTGATGGCGTTGGTGATGCCCTGACCGACGGCGAGCAGTCCGCCGCCGAGCGCGAGCAGCTGGTCGGGGTCGAGCAGGTACGAGGTGACGGCCCCCACGGCGTCGTCGACGTCGACGTCGAACCCGACGGTCTCGACGGCCTGCTGCACCCACGGTTGGCGGGACAGGTCCTGCAGGGCGCCGGGCGCGGTCTGCACGACGTGCCCGATCTGCTCGATCAGCGCGGGCACCACGGCCGCGACGATGCCCACGACGATCCCGACGACCAGCACGACGGCGACGATCACGCCGACCCAGCGCGGGGCGCCGGCGCGCGCGAGGCGTCGGACGACCGGCTCGAAGGCGAGTGCGAGGAAGAACGCCAGGCCGATGTAGACGAGGATCGTCGACAGGGCCATCAGGGCGACGATGATGCCGACGCCGAGCCCGCCGCCGAGCGTCGCGATCAGGCCGAACCGGAAGGCGCCGGGGCGCTGCATCGGGCTGGGCGGGGTGTCGGACGTCGTGGCCGTACCGGCCGATCGACGCACGAGACGGGCGCGGGGTGACGAGGGCATCCGACCATCCTGACGCGTCGGGCGCGCCGAGGGCCGACACGGCCGAGGAGGCGCGGGTGCAGACAGAGGGGTACATGTCATCTGGCAAGGTGGCCGGTCCGCGACCGTGCCCCCCGAAGAGGGCGCAGCCTGAGGTCGACGGCATCGCGTCGCCGGAACACACGAGGAGGCTCCATGTACTTCCACGCACAGACCTGGATCAACGAGATCGCCGACGGCGAGCCCGACCCCGCTGCCGCCAACGCACTGCAAGAGGGGCTCGGCGGCCAGTTCGGCGAGATGCGCACCATGATGCAGTACCTCTTCCAGGCCATGAACTTCCGGGGCCCGTCGGCCAAGCCCTACCGCGACCTGATCCAGGGCGTCGGCACGGAGGAGATCAGCCACGTCGAGCTGATCGGCACGACCATCTCGCGTCTGCTCGACGGCAGCCCCGAGTACACCGGCAAGCTGACCGACCCGCTCGACACCCCCGGTGCCGGCGGAGCGACCCCGCTGAACATCGCCCTCGACACGGTCAACATCCACCACTACCTCGTCGGCGCCCAGGGCGCACTGCCGGTCGACTCGGTCGGCAACCCCTGGAGCGGCAGCTACGTCTACAACTCCGGCAACCTGCCGCTCGACCTGCTCTACAACGTCATGCTCGAGTCGACCGGCCGTCTGCAGAAGTGCCGCATCTACGAGATGACCGACAACGCGGTCGCCCGCAGCACCCTCGCGTACCTGATCGTCCGCGACCAGGCGCACGAGAACGCCTACGCCAAGGCGCTCGAGTCGCTCGGGGTGAACTGGAACAAGCTGCTGCCGATCCCGAAGACGAACGCCGAGAAGTTCCCCGAGGTGAAGAAGCTGCTCGACCTCGGTCTGCAGAGCAAGCAGTACAGCTTCGACCTCGACGGCAAGAGCGAGGCGAGCAAGATCTTCCGCGGCCCGTCGCCCTCGAACGACGGCACCGAGCTGACCGCCACCGAGCAGGCCCCGCAGGGCGTGCCGTCGACGATCAGCCCCGAGCGCCTCGAGGAGTTCTCGCCCGGCCTCGACACCGACCTGCTCGAGCTGATCCAGGCCACGGCCGACCTCGAGCTGCAGGAGATCGAGTCGTACTACGGTCCCACCGCGAGCTGACCCGACCCGTCACACGGGAAGGCCCGCCCCGACTCTCGTCGGGGCGGGCCTTCCTGCGTCCGGGTCGACGCGTGCGGGGTGAGGTCAGGCCCCGTGCACGTTCTCCTGCGACTGCTGGGCACTGTCCTTCACGTCGCCCGCGGCGCTCGAGGCGTCGTCCTTCACGGTCGAGGCGGCGTCCTGTGCCGTGCCCTTGACCGACGCGAACGCCTCCTGGGCCGGTTCCTTCAGGTTCGACGCCACGTCCTGTGCCGCACCCTTGACCGAGTCGAGCGCCGGGCCCGCCGCGTCCTTGGCGTCGGAGACGAGCTCCTTCTCCTTGTCCGTTGCGGGGATCAGCGACGACACGAGCCAGCCGGCACCGAAGGCGATCAGGCCGACCGCGAGCGGGTTGCCCTTCGCCTTCCGCACGGCCGCCGACGAGGCGTCCGAGACGCTGCCCGCGGCGTCGTGGCCGGCACCCGAGGTGGTCGACGCGGCGTCGTGCGCCGCGCCCATGACGGACTCCTTGACGCCCGAGAAGCGGCTCTTCACCTTCTCGGTCTGGCGGTGGGCGATGCTCGACGGGTTCACCTTGTCGGCGAGCGCGTCGACGTCGTAGCTGAGGCCGGCGCGGGTGCGCTCGATCTCGGCGCGGATCTCGTCGGGCGTGCGGCTGCTGCCGTTCTGGTCGGTGGTGCTCATGCGGTGCCTCCAGGCGTCACGGTCTCGGGGATCTTCTTGAGGGAGTCGACCGTCTTCGGTGCCCCCTTGATGCTCTTCAGTTCCTTCCGCCCGCGCAGGAAGAGCACGAGGGCGACGATCGCGTAGACGACCGCGATGATCAGCGACGACCAGCCGAGGCCGATCAGCGAGCCGAGGCCCCACATGGCCGCCAGCGAGACGAACAGCAGGGCGAACAGGCCCGTGAGCCCGGCCCCGCCGAACATGCCAGCGCCCTTGCCGGCCTTCTTGGCCGACTCGGTCAGCTCGGCCTTGGCCAGCTCGACCTCCTGGCGGAACAGCGTCGAGATGTCGCCGGTCACTCCGGTGAGCAGGTCGCCGAGCGACGTCGTCGCGGCCTTCTCCTCCGGTGCGGGCGGCGTCGACACGGGCTCGCGGAACGGGTCGCTCACGCGCGCGTCCCCGAGGTGCCGGGCCAGGTGGTGGGCACGCTGGTGTCGGGCGTCGCCGTGCCGAAGCCGGGGACGTCGCCCTCGGTGACGACGTCGTACTCGCCGGCCACGGGACCGACGTCAGCGACGAGACGGCTCGGCGTGGTGGACGACGCAGGAGGCGCGGGCTGGTTCGTCGCGCCTCCTGCGTTCTCGACCGTGGCGGCGTGCTCGTCCTTGGCCTCGGCCGTCAGCGACTTGACGACGCGTCCGGCGAGCAGGCCCGAGACCGCGGCGATGGCGATGAAGGTGCCGGGCTTGCGGGCCGCGTACGACTTCACGTCGTCGAGCAGGCTGCCCGGGTCGCGACCTTCGAGCCAGCCGGCGACGCCGTGGGCGCGACCGGACAGGTTGCGGACGAGCTCGCCCGCGACACCGCTGTCGGCTTTGTCGGCCATCGTGCCGAGCTGCTCGCCGACCTGACGGAGGCCGGCCGCGGCCTTCTCCTGCTGGGCGCCGGCCTGCTCCTTGAGCTCGCCGGTCGCCTGGCCGAAGAGCTGCTTGGCCTGGCCGGTGGCGTCGGAGGCGACCTTCGAGGCCTGCTCCTTGGCGCTGCCTGCGACGTCGGACGCCGCGGACTTCGCGTCGTCCGCGACGCCTGCCGCCTCGTCCTTCGCGGCGCCGGCCTTGGCCTTCGCGGTGTCGGCCGCGCCGGAGCCGGAGCCGGAGCCGGTGGACTCGTGGGCCGGGTGCTCGACGACGACCGGGGCCGCCGTCGCGCTGAAGTCGCTGGCCGTGGCGTCGGGGTCGGTGATGTCCGAGTACGCCCCGACCTGGTCGCCCAGGTCGGTCACCGCGTCGTCGCGGCGCAGGTGGTCGTGGCCCGAGGCGACGCCGGGCTGCGGCTGCCCCTCGGTGGTGCGGTCGAAGACCGGGGTGGACGGGTCTCCGTCGTAGCGCTTGTCGTCGCTCATGTCGTGCCTCTCGGATCGTCGGCGATCGGCCGGGTGACGGTCGCGATCGGGGTCGGACCTGTCACTCTGTCCCCCTCCCGGGGGACGGAGGCCGCACATGGTGAGAACGACTCAGGGGGTTGACTTCCGTGGCCGGAGAGGGAGCGGCTCGAGGGCGAGCCCGCCGAGAAGACACGACATGCCGCTCACGTTCGTTCGTGAGCGGCATGTCGTGACATCTCGGGGCCGGAGCCCGGGCGACTAGCTGTCCTTGCCGTCCGAGACCTCGCTGTCGTCGCTCTCCTCGGAGTCGTCGACGAGACCCTGCTTCGACCCGTCGGCCAGGTCTTCCGTGTACTTCTTGTCGTCCTCGGTGATGTCGGTCGAGCCGTCGGGGATGCCGTTGTCGTTGGTCATGCCCGCACGCTACTCGCCGAGCCCGCCGTCCGGGCCGTCAGTGGAACTGGGGAACGATCATCCAGAGTCCGAAGAGCACGGCCGCCGTCCCCACGGCGAAGCACAACCCTCCGGCGATCGTGGCCGTCAGCGGTCTCGACCGCGACGGGTGCGTGTTCGAGGCGACGGCACCGGGCCCGGCCCCGGCCCCGGCCCCGGCGCCGGACTCGACGGCGCCGTCGGCGAACAGTCGGATGCCCAGCGCGAACGAGGTGACGATGACCGCGGTCGCGGCGAGCGCGGTCGCGAACACCACCACGAAGGCGCCCCAGTCGACTCCCAAGAACATGGTCATTCCCCTCGTCCGCGGCTCGCGCCGACCCGTTCGGCGGCCGGGGCCTCGTCGCTGTCGTTGACGGTCTCGTGGGTCACGGGATGCCGCCGGGCGAGGAGGGCGAAGGCGAGTCCGCCGGCCAGGGCGAGCACCGCGACGACCACCAGGCCCGCCGTGCTCGAACTGGCGAGCCAGGCCGAGACCCCTCCGACCAGAGCGGCGGCCGGCAGGGTCACCAGCCAGGCCGAGGCGATCTTGCCCACGACGCCCCAGTGCACCGTGGCGAGCTTCTTGCCCAGCCCTGCCCCGACGATGGACCCCGACGTCACCTGGGTCGTCGACAGGGCGAACCCGAGGTGGGACGAGATCAGGACGGTCGCGGCCGAGCTCGTCTCGGCCGCGAACCCCTGGGGAGCCTGGACGTCGGTGATCCGCTTGCCCACGGTCCGCATGATGCGCCAGCCCCCGAGATAGGTGCCGAGTGCGATGGCGAGGCCGCAGGCGAGGACCACCCAGAGGGGCGGGGCGGTGCCGGCTCCCTGGTAGCCCGCGGCGATCAAGGTCAGCGTGATGACACCCATGGTCTTCTGGGCGTCGTTGGTGCCGTGCGCCAGCGAGACCAGGGAGGCGCTGACCGTCTGTCCGTGCCGGAATCCTGCCGTCGACCCCCGCAGGGTGGCCTGCCGGGTGACCCGGTAGGCCGCGTACGTGGCGACGAGCGCCACGACGCCGGCCACGACGGGCGAGATCAGGGCCGGCAGCACGACCTTCGACAGGACCACGCCGAAGTCGACGGCCCCCACGCCGGCACCGATCACCGCCGCACCGATGAGGCCGCCGAAGAGGGCGTGCGACGAGCTGGAGGGCAGCCCGAGGTACCAGGTGGCGAGGTTCCAGATGACGGCACCCACGAGACCCGCGAAGATCATGACCGGTGTCACCTGGACCCCGCCGTCTCCCTCGCGGATGATGCCGTTCGAGACGGTGCTCGCGACCTCGGTCGAGAGGAAGGCGCCCACCAGGTTGAGGACGGCCGAGATGAGGACGGCGACCTTAGGCTTCAGGGCGCCGGTGGCGACCGAGGTCGCCATGGCGTTGGCCGTGTCGTGGAAACCGTTCGTGAAGTCGAAGACCAGCGCGATCACGATCACCAGCATCACGGTGACGAACACGTCCATCGGTACCGCCCTCCGGGACGACCGCCGGTCACCGACCGGTGACCGCGGCACGATCGCCCCGCTGCGACGCTAGGCCTCGCGGGCGACGACGAAGATGAACGGCGAAGGAATCTTGCGCACCATGCAAATCACCCCGGGGGCATCGGACCCGGCCGCCAGGGACTCGGTCACGGCTCCCAACCATCCCCCCTCCCCCGGCGTCGACCCACTAGAGTCGTCGCGATGACCTCAGGGTCCTAGTGGAGGAATCCGTGTACCCGTCTCCACCTCGCCCCTCGGCGTCCGACGTGCCGAGGATCAGTCGTGGCTGAGGCGAGCGCCGTCCGGACGGCCGCCGCCTCACTCGCTCGTGCCACCGCACCGGGCACCGACCTGTGCCGCCCGTTCCGCGAGACGTTCGGCGTGACCGGCGCTGCGGTCTCCACGCTAGGCGGCCCCCTCGGCACCGGCACGGTGTGCTCGAGCGACCCCGTGTCGGCGCGCCGGGACGAGATCCAGTTCGACCTCGGCGAGGGGCCCTGCTGGCAGGCGCACGGCACGAACCGTCCGGTGATCGAACCAGACCTGGTCACCGCCCCTCCGGAGGCGTGGCCCGCCGCCGCCGCCGCCCTGACCGAGGCCGGCGTCGCGAGCGTCGCCGCCTTCCCGCTCTCGTACGGTCGCCTCGACCTCGGTGCCGTCGACCTCTACAGCGACGAGCGCCGCGACCTGACCGACGACGAGGTCGACCAGGCCACGACGCTCGCCTGCATCGCCGGCAAGAGCGTCCTCACCCGGGCGCTCGACGCGCTCGAGGCCGGGGACGACAGCCTCTTCCCGACCACCTTCCCCCGTGAGGTGCACCAGGCCTCGGGCATGGTCATGGTCCAGCTCGGCGTCAGCGTCGACGAAGCCCTCCTCGTCATCCGCGGCCACGCCTGGTCGAGCGGTCGAGCGCTGCGCGAGATCGCCAGCGAGATCGTGCTGCGACGGCTGGACTTCTCGTGAGGCAGGACGACGGTCGTCGGCAACACGGCCTAGGCTGACGCCCGTGACCGACCGCGACAGAGAGACCCAGCTCCTGAAGACGTTCGTCACGCTCGCGGACTCGCTCGTGACCGGCTTCGACACCATCGACCTGCTGCAGATGCTGGTCGAGCGCACCACGGCCCTCTTCGACGCCGCGGACGCCGGCATCATCCTCGCCGGCTCGACCGGCGAGCTCGAGGTGATTGCCTCGACCAACGAACGCAGCAAGCTCGTCGGGCTGCTGCAACTCCGTGCCGGCGAGGGTCCCTGTGTCGAGTCCTACACGACGGGCTCGGTCGTCTCGGTCCCCGACCTCGGCGAGATCGACGATCGCTGGCCGGTCTTCGCCGACCTCGCCCGTGACTCGGGCTACGGCTCCGTCCACGCCATCCCCCTGCGGCTGCGTGACCAGACGCTGGGTTCGCTCAACCTGTTCCGCGACACCACCGGCGCCCTCAACGAGGACGACGCGACCGCGGCGCAGGCCTTGGCCGACGTCGCGACCATCAGCATCCTGCAAGAGCGCGCGCTCCGCGAGATCGACTCCACGCGCGACCAGTTGCAGCGCGCCCTCGACAGTCGCGTCGTGATCGAGCAGGCCAAGGGCGTCGTGTCGTACACGCAGTCCGTCGACATGGACGAGGCGTTCCAGCGCATCCGGCGGCACGCCCGGGCGAACCGCCTGCCGTTGGTCGAGGTCGCGGCCGACGTCGTGGCACGACGCCTGACCATCTGACCGGTGCGCTAGGCGCAGCCGTCCGAGGCGCGTACGGTGGGACCCGGCAGCCCCAGACCCCGGTCGCCTTCCTCTCGCACATCGCGGAGGCGCCCCGAGCGGAGCCCCATGCAGCCTGACCCGATTGAACCGATGCCCCACAATCCGCTCGACGAGACAGCCCCCGACCAGCTACCCGGGTGGCCGTCACTCGACACCCAAGACCATCTCGAGGACGATCCCGCCCTCTAGGAACGGTCTCGTCCCGCCAGCGCGTCAGGCCGCGGTGCGCGAACGCCGCGAACGGGCCAGCACGAACGGCAACTGCGTCTCGTCGACCACGGGCACGCCGTAGCGCAGGGCCTTCCGCACCTTGCCCGACGGCCAGGCGACGTCCGCCGCGACGACCAGGGATGTCTCGGTCGTGACCGCCGGCCAGACCACCAGTCCGGCCCGCTCGAGCGTCCGCGCGAGGGCGTCCCGCCCCTGAGTGAGCGATCCCGTGAGCGCGACGTGTGCGCCGGGTGCCAGCGGACCGACGTCGGGTCGGGCGAGGGTCGGCGTGCGGGGCTCGGACGGTGCTCCGAGGGACTCGTCGAGCCCCTCGATGACCTCGAACTCGTCGAGCTCGTCGTCGTCCGCCGGCCGGGGTGCCCGCTCGAGCACCGACGGCACGAGGGCCGCGTCGCGGCGGTGCGGGGCGATGCCGAGCATCTCGGCCACCGCGTCCACCTGCCGACGCTCGTCGTCGGAGAGCACGTCGTGCGCCCACACGGTCGAGACGAGCGAGGCGAAGTAGCGGTCGTGCAACACGACCCGCGACGGCTCGTCGAGGTCGAGCTCGGCGGCGAGGGTCGCGAGGTTGCCGGCCTCGTCCGTCGAGAGGTAGCCGTCGGACAACGCCTTGTCGAGCATCGCGGCGTACTGGTTCTGCCGACGGTCGAGGTCGAGCTGGGGCAGCAGCTCGGTCGCCCGCTCGAGGAACCGCGGCTCGGCGGGCGCCGGCTCGACGGACAGGCCGTACACGTCGCGGTCGAGGTCGAGGTCGACCGGGCCCGTGAGGTGCGTGCTGCCCGTGGGACTCGCCGGGGGCACCGCCGCGGGAGCGGCCGGCGTCACGGCGCCGGAGGCCGAGAGGACCGCGCCTGCCGAGGGGACCGGTGCGAGCTCGGGCACGCGGGCGACGCGGCGCCGGGACCGCCAGGCCGCGCGGCCGGGACCGTGGCCTCCGTCGTCGGCGCCGCCCGCGCCTCCTGCGTACCGGGGGTGCGGGGTGGACCGCGGCGTCTCGGCCGTCGGCCACTGCTGCAGGGCGGCGTAACGGCCCCAGTCCTGCCACCAGGCCGACTGGGCGTCACCCATGCGCAGGTAGGCGGACACCAGGCGGGCCGTCGCGGTCGCGTCGGCGAGCGACTCGTGGGCGACGGAGAGGTCGACGTCGATGGCCGCGCAGCAGTCGGCGAGCGTCCGGCCGGCACCGGGCAGGTAGGTGGGCGCGAGCTTCATCGTGCAGAGGGCGCCCGCACCGTCGGGTCCGAGCGGCGAGACCAACCCGAGGCGCGCGAACTCGGCCGCCAGGAACTGCGCCTCGAAGCGGGCGTTGTGCGCGACGACGACCCGTCCGCGCAGGCGGTCGCAGAGGTCGTCGACGACGTGCTCGAACCGGGGCGCCCCGCGCACGTCGGCGCTGCGGAGACCGTGCACGTGGATGGGTCCGAGGTCGCGCGAGGGGTCGACGACGGTCTCGAACGACGCCTCGACCTCACCGTGGGCGTCGAGGTGCACGATGCCGATCTCGATGACCCGATGGTGACGCCCGGGCCAGAGTCCGGTCGTCTCGACGTCGATGACCGCGTAGCCGCCGTGAACCATGTCATCCCTTTCGTCGGGGTGAGCCTGGCAGGTTGCCCGATGGGCAGCCAGCCCGCAATCGGGTGACACCCGTCGTGGGGCGGTGGGGGGACGCGGGGTCAGGAGGCGCGGGTCGGCGCTTCCCGTCGGTCGCGTCGTCCGCCACGATGGAGGGCATGACCGCCGCCTCCGCCCCCGTCATCGCAGCGACCGCCTCCGCCCCGGCTCCGACCGCCTCCGTCACGGCCGTCTGCTGGGTGTCCGCCCTGCTGCCCGACTCGGGCACGATCGGCGTGACCGCGATCGACAAGCGCCCCGTCGACGGTCCCGTGCACGTGCGCCCGCTCGGCCTCCGCGCCGACGTGCAGGCCGACCGCAAGCACCACGGCGGTCTCGACCAGGCGGTGTACGTCTTCGCCGACGAGGACGCCTCCCACTTCGCCGGGTTGCTCGGCCGCGAGGTGACGCCCGGGCTGTTCGGCGAGAACCTGCGGACGGCCGGGATGGACGTCACCGGCGCCGTGATCGGCGAACGCTGGGCCGTGGGCGAGACCCTCGTGCTCGAGGTCACCAAGCCGCGCGTCCCGTGCGGCACCTTCGCCCGGCGCCTGGGCGAGAGCCAGTGGGTCAAGCGGTTCTACGCCGAGGGCCGTCCCGGCACCTACCTGCGGGTGGTTAAGGCTGGTCCCGTCCAGGCGGGCGACGGGGTCGCCGTGCTGTCGCGGCCGTCGCACGGGGTGACGATCGGAGAGGCCTTCACGGGGCTCGAGCCGGACCGGGCCGAGGCCCTGCTCGCGGCCGTCGACGGACCCGACCGCCTGCGGCTCACCGACGAGGTCCGGGGCTTCGCCGAGAAGGCCCTGCGAGGGCGCGTCCCCGCCTGAGCGCAGGGGGACGCGCTCCACTAACCTCGACGACGAGGGCCCGGACGGGGCCCGCGCCAAGAGGAGGCACCCCATGTTCGAAGCCGAGAACATCCGCGACTGGATCGGCATGCCAGTCGTCGACCCCGACGGTGACAAGGTCGGCTCGCTCGAGAGCATCTACTTCGACACCGCCGCCGACCAGCCCGCCTTCGCCACGGTGACGGCCGGCATGCTCGGGCGCTCGCGCCTGGTCTTCGTGCCGTTGCAGGGCGCGGTCGTCGCCCCGAAGCACCTCAAGGTGCAGTTCGCCAAGAAGCTCGTCAAGGACGCCCCGTCGATCGAGACCGACGGCGAGCTCGAGGCCGCCCGCGAGCCCGCCGTGTTCGAGCACTACGGCCTCGTGTACCAGACCGGCGCGGCCGGCGAACGCCGCCTCGGCCGTCGCTGACCGCGGCACCGTCTCCGCCCGAAGGGCCCCGCCGAGTCGGCGGGGCCCTTCGGCGTCCCCGGCCCGGTCCGGTCGTGCCCGACGCGTCCACTACCGTGGGAGGGATCGTCGGGAGGACGCAGGTGCAGGGACGTCAGGAGCGCATGGCGCGCGCCGTGCTGTCCGCCGGCGTCGGCACGTCCGTGACGGCCGCCGCCCACGCCGCCGGGGGCGGGACGTTCCCGCCGCCCCTCCTGTTCCTGCTCGTCTTCGTGCTCGGCGTCCTCGCGTGCTTCGGCCTGGGCGGGCGCCGGGTCACCCTGCCCCGCCTCGTGCTCGCCGTCGGCGCCGTGCAAGGCCTGCTGCACGCCCTCTTCTCGATGGCTGGCGCCATGACAGCGCCCACCACCTCGGCGACGACGGGCGGTCACGGGCACCTGCACGATGCGGCCATGGTCATGCCCGGCGACCTCGGCGACCACGACGGCTCGATGGTCGGCTCGCACGTCGTGGCCGGTCTCGTGACCATCGCGTCGCTCCGCCTCGGCACGGCGGCGGTCCGGCAACTCGGGCGGGCCCTCCTCGTGCGACTCGTGACGCTCGTGGCCTCCGTCGTCACCCTCGAGGTTCCTCACCGCCCCTCGGGCGTGCCCCGCGTCGACGACGCCCCGCGACGCCCGGTCTCCCTGCGGCTCGCGACCTCCCGCGTGCTGCGTGGGCCCCCGGCCGCCGCGACGACCTAGCACCCGCGCACCCTCCGACGGGCGTGCGCGGTCTCGACGTCCGACTGCGCCCTGCGAGGGTGCGGTCCGTCACCTCCCGCCGCCCGCGTGGTCTCACCACGCCTGCTCGAAGGACTTCCCCATGCGCTCCCGCGCCCTCGCCACCACCTGCATCGCCGGCGCCGCCGGCTTGACCCTCGCCCTGACCGCCCCCTTGTCCGCCTCGGCCCACGTCGAACTCGACGCCTCGGCCACCACCCCCGCCACCCTCAGCGTCCTCACCTTCGCCGTCGGCCACGGCTGTGCCGGCTCGGCCACGACCTCGCTCGCCATCGACTTCCCCGCCGGGGTACAGGCGATCACGCCCACGATCGCGCCGGGGTGGACCATCACCGAGACGAACGACGACACCGGCTCGACGGTCACCTACACCGCCGACGTCCCCCTGCCCGACGGCTACCGCGACACGGTCCAGGTCTCCGCACTGCTTCCCGTCGACGGGGAACCCGGCGACGTCGTCGCCTTCCCGACCCTGCAGACCTGCGAGGTCGGGTCGACCGCCTGGGACGAGCTGCCCACGGACGGCGTCGAGCCCTCGTCGCCGGCCCCGGCGCTGACGCTGACGGCCGCCGAGCCGGCGACGGACACCTCGGCCGCGGACGTGTCCGACACGACCGACGTCGTCGCGGCGGCCGCCGACGCCCCCGTCGACTCCCTGGCGCGCGGTCTCGGCCTCGCGTCCCTCGTCGTCGGCGTGGTCGCCGTCCTGCTGCTCACCGTCGCACTGCGTCGTCGGGGCGGTGACGCTCGATGACCGCCACCGGCCACGAACGGCCCGCGGCGGCGACGACGACGGACCCGACGCGCGAGCCGTCGTCCGCGAACCGGCCCGCGCCTCCTCCGGTCCCGACGAGAACGCCCGCGCGACGTGGCTGGTTCGCGCCGATGCTGCTCAGGTTGCACTTCTTCGCCGGGGTCCTGGTCGGGCCGTTCGTCCTGGTGGCGGCGCTGACCGGCGCCGCCTACGCCTTGACGCCGACCCTCGAGCAGGTCGTGTACGACCGCGAACTGCACGCCCCGGTGTCGGGAGCCGCCCTCCCGCTGGCCGATCAGATCGCCGCGGCCGACGAGGCCGTCGGCGACGGCGGAACGCTCGTCGCGGTGAGGCCGGCCCCCACGCCCGGCGACACCACGAGGGTGATGTACACCGGCGACGACCTGATCGAGGGGCAGACGCGGGCGATCTTCGTCGACCCGGCCACCGCCGAGGTCCGTGGCGACCTGCCGGTCTACGGCACGAGCGGCGCACTGCCGTTGCGCACGACGATCAGCGACCTGCACCGCAGCCTCGGGCTGGGCGATGCCGGACGGCTGTACAGCGAGCTCGCGGCCAGCTGGCTCGGGGTCGTCGTGCTCGCCGGGCTCGGACTGTGGATCGGTCGCTGGCGGTCGGCCCGGAGACGGGGCCGGACGACCCGCGACCTGCTCCGGCCGGCACCACGCAGCTCGGGTCTCCGTCGGATCTCCTCCTGGCACGCCTCGACGGGCGTCTGGCTGACGGTCGGAGCCCTCTTCCTGTCGGCGACCGGCATCACCTGGTCGCAGTTCGGCGGCGCGAACGTGACCTCCGTGCGGTCGGCGCTCAGCTGGACGGCACCGACGCTGCCGACGGCGGTGGGCGGTTCGGATGCGGACGCAGCAGCCGGGGGTGCGAGCGACCCGCACGCAGGACACCACGATGCCGCGACACGTGGCACGGGAGCCGTCGACCCTGCGTCCTTCGACGCCGTGCTGGCCGTGGCCCGCACGGTCAACGTGAACACCGGTCTGGTCGAGATCGAGCCGCCGGCGGACGCCGCGAGCGCGTGGACCGTGACCGAGATCCAGCGGAGCTTCCCGACCGAGGTGGACGCCGTGGCCGTCGACGGCGCGACCCTCGAGGTCGTGGGGCGCACCGACTTCGCCGACCACCCGTTCATGGCGAAGCTCGCCCGGTGGGGCGTCGACACCCACATGGGGTCGATGTTCGGCCTGCCGAACCAGCTGCTGCTCGTCGCCACGGCGCTCGGCATCGCGGCCATGGTCGTCTTCGGCTACGTGATGTGGTGGCAGCGGCGGCCGACCCGAGGTGGCTCACGGGCGCTGGTCGGTCGACCGGCCCCCGCAGGTTCGCTGACCCGGGCGCCGTGGTGGGGCCTGACGCTGGTCGTCGCCGCCGGGGTCGCGGTCGGGGTGTTCCTCCCGCTTCTCGGGGCGAGCCTGGTCGCGTTCGTCCTGCTCGACGCCATCGTCGTGGTCGCGCGCACCCGGGGCTGAGCGACGCCGGCGCCGACCGGGGGCGCCGTTCCCGACCGGCACCGCGCCTCCGCGCGTGCAATTCCCGACATCGAGAGGGCGACACGCCGCCGGTCTCGCCCGCCGTGCGGCGTGTCGCCGTCGAGGTGTCGCGATGTGCACAGGTGGACGGGGAGGCAGCCGGTGACGGCGGTGCGCGCTCGAGTGCAGAACGTGCAAAAATCAGGAGGCGCTGGTCGGTGACCAGCGCCTCCTGCGTCCCGCGCACGCCCCGACGCCGCCGTCACGCGCTCCGGCCTCGTGCCGCCCCACGCCCCCGCCTCGCCCCACGCCCTCGCCTCGCCTCACGGCCCGTGCCGCTGCCCGAAAGGCTCCCCCATGACCGACGCCTCCGCCGCTCCCTCGACCCGCGCCTCCTCGGCGTCCTCGCCCGGGGCCGGCCCCGGCCAGCCCGCCGGCGTGCCACGTCACGCCTGGTACGCCCTCGTCGCCCTGCTGCTCGGCATGTTCATCGCCCTGCTCGACACGACCATCGTCAACGTCGCCCTGCCGACGATCCGCACGACGCTCGACGCCTCGGAGTCGACCCTGTCGTGGATCATCTCGGGGTACGCGCTCGCCTTCGGTCTCGCACTGATCCCCGCCGGACGCATCGGCGACCGCATCGGCCACAAGTGGGTCTACTTCACGGGCGTGCTGCTCTTCACGCTCGCGTCTCTCGCCTGTGGCCTCGCCCAGGACGACACCCAGCTCGTCGTGTTCCGCGTCGTGCAGGGACTGGCCGGCGGAATCTTCGTGCCCGCCGTGACGGCGTTCATCCAGTTGCTGTTCCCCGGTCGCTCGCGCGGCAAGGCCTTCGCCATCATGGGTGCCGTCATCGGCGTCTCGTCGGCGCTCGGCCCGATCATCGGCGGCCTGATCATCCAGGCGTTCGGCGACGAGAACGGCTGGCGTCTCGTCTTCTACGTCAACCTGCCGTTCGGCATCATCACCCTGATCGCCGCCGCGGTGCTGCTGCCCAAGCGCGACGAATCGGTGCCCCGCCCCGACCGCGGGCTCGACTGGATCGGCCTCGTGCTGGTCTCGGGCGCCTTCGTCGCCCTGCTCGTCCCGCTGATCCAGGGACAGGACGAGGGCTGGCCGCTCTGGACCTACCTGACGATCGCCGCCGGCGTCGTGCTGCTCGCCCTGTTCGGCCTGTGGGAGGTCGCGTACACGAAGCGCGGCAAGACCCCCCTCGTCCCACCCAAGCTCTTCGCCCACCCGTCGTTCACCGGCGGCGTCGTGCTGGCGCTCGTCTACTTCGCGGCCTTCACCAGCATCTTCTTCACGATCTCGCTGCTCTGGCAGTCCGGACTCGGCCACAGCGCGCTGGCCTCGGGCGCCGTGGCGATCCCGTTCGCGGTCGGCAGCATCATCAGCTCGTCGCAGAGCAACCGCATCGCCGCCCGACTCGGGCGCGGCGTGTTGATCCTCGGCACGGCCCTCGTGACGATCGGCCTCACCTGGATGTGGCTCGTGCTCGTCACGGTCGACGCCTCCGACCTGACGAACTGGATGCTGCTGGTGCCGCTGCTGCTCGCCGGCCTCGGCAACGGCTTCTTCATCGCGCCGAACGTGCAGTTCATCGTCGCGACGGTCGACCGGCAGGACGCCGGCTCGGCCAGCGCCGTCATCTCGGCCATCCAGCGCATCGGCTCGGCCGTCGGCATCGCCATCATCGGCAGCGTGCTCTTCGGGACGCTGACCATCTCGGGCCGCACGCCCGCCGACGTCGCCACCGGGTTCACCGACGCGGCCGCCCACGCCATGCTCGTCAGCGCGATCTTCGCCTTCGCCTCGTTCGTGCTGGTGTTCGCCCTGCCGCGTCGCGTCCCGCGGCAGCGCGGGTAGCGCCCTCCTGATGCTGCCCACGAGCGGGTGGGGCCGGGATGCGAACCCGGCCTCCTCGTTCGGGCGGCACCAAGAAACGTGAGGCACACTGCAACGATGCCCTCAGCCCTGCCGACCACAGAGCCGACCGTCCGCCCCGTCTCGACCACCCGTCGAGACCGGGTCCTGCCGCTCGACGGCCTGCGAACCCTGGCCATCGCCCTCGTCGTGCTGTACCACCTGCACGTGCCGGGCTTCGGCAGCGGATTCGTGGGCGTCAACGTGTTCTTCGTGCTGTCGGGCTACCTGATCACCACCCTGCTGCTGCGCGAGCACGCGTCGACGGGACGCATCCGGCTCGGCCGGTTCTGGGTCCGTCGCCTGCTGCGGCTCTACCCGACGTTGCTCGCCGTCGTCGTGGTCGGCATCTCACTGTGGTGGCTCGTCGGCGACTACCAGGGCTCGACGCTCGGCCCGGTCGGTGCCGCCGTGATCGCCCTGACCTACTCGGGCAACATCGCCCGGGCCTTCTTCGACACCTCGCAGGGCGTCTTCGCCCCGATGTGGAGCCTGTCGATGGAAGAGCAGTTCTACCTCGTCTGGCCGCCGGTGCTCGTGCTGCTGCTCGCCGTCGCGGTCAAGCGCAGGGCCCTCGTCGCCGGTCTGTCGGTCGTCGTCGTCGCCTCGGCCGTCGCGACCTGGTTCCTCTACGACCGCCCGTCCGGCAGCGCGACCCCCGACATCTACTTCAGCCCCGTCCTCAACGTGGCCCCCCTGCTCATGGGCTGCGTCCTGGCGGTCGTCCTGCGGTCCGATCGCGTGCGGGCCGCCCTGGCCGGCCGCTGGGGGGCGCTGGCCACCTGGCTCGGACTCGCCGGGGTCGTGGGCTCGTTGTTCGTCATCGGATCGGGCTGGCAGCAGAACGTCCTGACCTTCGCGGTCGCCCTGCCCGCCGTGGGCCTCGCCTCGATGCTGTTGATCGGCGGGCTCGTCACGGCGTCGTCGCCCGTCGCCTGGGTGCTGTCCCTGGCCCCGGTCGCCTGGTTCGGACGTGCCATCTCGTACCCGCTGTACCTCTGGCACGTCGTATTCATCGCGCTCCTCGAGCCGTACGTGCAGGGCGCCCTCGGCATCGTCCTCGTGCTCGCCGCGGCCGTCGGCACGTCGGTGCTCTCGCACCACGTCGTGGAGAAGCCCGCCCTGAAGCTCAAGGGGCGCTTCGAGCCTCGAGAGCCGCGCCGCGCCTCCTCGGCCGTCTCGCGGGACCGCGAGCTCACGAACGCCTGACCCGCGGGCCTCACCGCGCGCCGAGATGTCACGACTTGCCACTCACCTTCGGACATGAGCCGCAAGTCGTGACATCTCGGCGGTGACGGGGTCAGAGCCAGCCGCGTTCGCGAGCGACCCGGGCGGCGGTGTGACGGGACGAGCTGCCCGTCTTCTGCATGGCCGACGACAGGTAGTTGCGCACCGTGCCCGACGCGAGGTGCAGGCGGGCGCTGATCTCGCGCACCGAGAACCCGTCGGTCGTCAGGCGCAGCGTGTCGAGCTCGCGCTCGGTCAGCGGGCAGTCGTCCATCATCGCCGACGCCGAGATGTCGGCGTCGATGTAGCGACGGCCGCCGTGCACCTGCACGATCACCCTCTCGAGTTCGTCGGGGTCGACCGACTTCGGCAGGAAGCCCCGAACGCCGGCGCGGAGGGCCCGCCGGAGCACGCCCGGACGACCGTGACGAGTCAGCAGCACGACCGCCTGGTCGGGTCGTCCACCCAGGATGGCGATCGCCGCGTCGATGCCGTCCATGCCGGGCATCTCGAGGTCGAGCAGCACCACGTCGGGCTGGTGGAGGGCCGCGAGCGCCACCGCCTCGGTGCCGTCGACGGCCTGGGCGACGACCTCGACGGTCTCGCTCAGGTCGAGCAGGGCGGCGATCGACCGCCGGAGCAGGGTCTCGTCGTCGGCGAGCAGCACCCGGATCACGAAGCACCCCCACGCAGCGCCGCGGCGGGTGTCCCGGCCGCGTGGGCCTCGACCCGGAACTCGGCGTCGATCTGACGGGTGGTCACGGTGCCGCCGACCGCGCCGAACCGTTCGCCGAGGCGGGCCAGGCCGCTGAGCCCTCGCATCGGTTCGGCCGCGCCGTCGTTGACCACCTGGACCGACTCGGGGCCGAGCACGATGGTGACCCGCTCGGCCTGGGCGTGCCGCAGCAGGTTCGTGGTGGCCTCGCGCACGACGTGACCGAACAGGTCGTCGGCCGGGTGCCCGACGGGAGGGACGCCCGTGACCTCGAGCTCGATGCCCGCAGCGCGGATGAGCTCGGTCGAGTTGGCCAGTTCGCCGGCGAGCGTGAGGGTGCGTTCGCCGTAGGCCAGACGGCGGGTCTCGGCGATGGTCTGCACGATCAACTGCTCGGCCTCGCGGAGGTGCTGGCGCGCGGCGACGGGGTCACGGTCGAGCGTCTTGTCGGCCAGTTGCAGCTGCAGGCGACTGACGTGCAGGGCCTGCCCCTGGATGTCGTGGAGATCGACCGAGAAGCGGTAGCGCTCCTGCATCACGGCGAGCTCGGACTGCGTCTCGCGGGCCGCGTCGATCTCGAGGTAGAGGTCGAACCCGTACCGGTTCAGTCGACAGACGCCGTACATCGCGAGCAGGGCGAGCACGACGGCCACGACCTGCGCCGTCAGCACGGGCAGATCGTCAGCCGAGGTGAGCACCACCGGCAGCAGGGCGAGCACGAGGCCGACGATCAGCCAGCGCGGAGCGGCGAGCGGCGCGGTCGTGGTGACGTAGCCGAGCGAGATGCCGAAGAAGAACAGCACCACGAAGTTCTGCCCGCCGAGGGGCACGATCAGCCAGAGACCGTACGACGTGACCAGGGTGGAGGCGGTCAGCCACCACGGGCCTCGGCGCTCCCAGAAGAACGACTGAGCGGTGACCAGCGCACCCACGACACCGACGGCGGCCACGAGCGCGGGCGAGGCCCCCTCGACGACCAGGATCGTGCCGAAGACCACCGTGTAGAACGCGGCCAACCCGACGAACGACCAGGTCACGTAGCGCCGCATGCGCGCCAGGGGTGGCAGTCGGGATCCCGTGACGAGGCTCGCGGAGCGGGCGGGCAGCGTGCGGCGGGGCATGGAACCACGCTAACGGAGTGCCCACGCGGACGGGCCTGCCCGATGTCACGCCTGCACGTGACCGATGTCACACGGAACTGGTGGCGCGGTGGCACTACGACGGCCGCGCCGAACGCGAGATCGTCGATGACATGACGAACTCCACCGACACCACGCCCCGCCCGGCCGTCACCCGTGATCAGGCGGAGGAGGCCGACACCGTGATCTCGACGCGGGGCCTCACCTGCTCGTACGGGTCGTTCACCGCGGTCGACGGCGTCGACCTCACGGTGCGTCGGGGCGAGTTGTACGCCCTGCTCGGCACCAACGGAGCCGGCAAGACCACCACGCTCGAGGTGCTCGAAGGTCATCGCGAGGCCTCCAGCGGCACGGTCCAGGTGCTGGGCAGCGACCCGGCCGACCGTCGCCGCACGCGCCCCCGCATCGGCATGATGCTGCAGGACTCCGGCCTCGCCCCGGAGCTGACCGTGCGCGAGAGCGTCCTGCTCTCTGGGGCCGTCTCGGGCCGCGACGACGACGTCGACCGGGTGCTCGGCCTGGTCGGCATCGACCACAAGGCCCGCGCCCGGGTCGCCCAGCTGTCGGGCGGCGAGCGCCGCCGCGTCGACTTCGCCGCCGCGGTCTGGGGCACCCCCGAGCTGGTCTTCCTCGACGAGCCGACGACCGGCCTCGACCCGGCCGCCCGCGACGCCCTCTGGGCCGTCGTCGCCGAACTGCGGGAGGCGGGGGTCACCTTCGTCCTGACGACCCACTACCTCGAAGAGGCGGCCGAGAACGCCGACCGCATCGGCCTGATGCACGCGGGCGCGATCCGCCGCGAGGGCACGGTCGCCGACCTGACGGCCGGGAGCACGACGAGCATCCGGTTCGTCGCCCCCGCCGCGATCGACGACCTCCCGTTGCCGATCACCCGCACCGAGAACGACGTCGTCGTCGTCGAGACCGACGACGCCCAGCGCGACGTCGCGACGCTGCTGCGCTGGGCGGCCGACGCCGACCACACCCTGGCCCGCTTCACCGTGCACGAGTCGGGACTCGACGACGTGTTCCGCGACCTCAGCCGCGCCTCCTGACCCCCTCGATCCACCGTCCTCGAAAGGACCCCTCATGACTTCCGTCGTCACCTCCTCCCCCGCCTCGACGGGTCCGACCGGGCCCGGCGGCACCTCTCCCTCCGGCTCGAACCGGTCGGGACCCGTCGCCATCGGCGTCGCCGAGTTGCGCATGCTCGTGCGCAACCGCACCGTCGCGCTCTCGGCCCTGCTGTTGCCCCTGGCGTTCGGAGCCGGCACCTTCCTGTTCGGTGTCTACGGCACGGGCGGCATGCTCGCGGGCGTGCAGATCGTGGGCATGGTGGGCCTCGGGGTCTACATCACCGCGACGACGACGCTGGCGGCCCGTCGACAGTCGCTCTACCTGAAGCGACTGCGCAGCGGTTCGGTCAGCGACGCGGGCATCATCGGAGGACTCGTGCTCCCCGCCATGGCCGTCAGCCTCGCGCAGATCGTGATCGTGCTCGGCGTCCTCGCCGTGCGCGAACCACCGGCGAACCCGGCGTTGGTGATCGCCGCCGTCATCATCGCCGAGGTCATGTTCGCCGGATTCGCGTTCGCGACGGCCGGCTTCAGCACCTCACCCGAGCACGCGCAGTACACGACCATGCCGATCTTCATGGTCACGCTCGGCGTCGCCATCTGGTGGACGCTCACCGGTGCCGACGACCTGCTCTGGCTGAAGCGGGTGCTGCCCGGAGGCGGACTCATGGAACTCGCCGTGCTCGCCTGGAACGGCGGCGACCTGTCGGTCGTCCCGGTGCTGCTCGCCCCCACGCTGGTCTGGGCCGCGCTGGCCGTGGTCGCGGGGATGCGACTGTTCCGCTGGGAGCCTCGCCACTGAGGCGGGCTCGCCGAGGAGTCACGACATGCCGCTCGGGTCCACGGTGACCGGCACGTCGTGACTCCTCGACGTGCCGGGCCCGGTCGGGGCAGGGCCCGGCCCGGCCCGGTCGGGGCAGGGCCCGGCACGGCCCGGTCGGGGCAGGCTCAGGCCTCGGCGCGCGGCCGGGCGATCGCGGGCACGCCCACCGCGACGGACCCGGGCGGGACGTCCTTCGTCACGACGGCGTTGGCCCCGACGACGCTGCCGCTGCCCACGGTGACGCCGCCGAGCACGGCGGCCCCGGCACCGATCATCACGCCGTCACCGACGGTGGGGTGCCGGCGGCCGAGCGCGCCTCCTCGTCCCTTGCCCCCGAGGGTCACGCCGTGGAAGATCGTGCAGTCGTCGCCGACCACCGCGGTCTCGCCGATCACGACGCCCATGCCGTGGTCGATGAAGAGGCGGGCCCCGAGGCGGGCCCCGGGGTGGATCTCGACGCCGGTCAGCGTCCGGGCCACCTGCGAGAGAACCCGCGCGGCGAACCGCGACCCGAGGAGGCGCGGTGCCGGCCCCGCACGCCACAGTCGCGAGGTCACGCGGTGCGCCCACACCGCGTGCAAGCCCGAGTAGACCAGAGCGGTCTCGACGCGTCCTCGGGCCGCCGGGTCGCGCCTCCGGACGGTGTCGAGGTCTTCGCGGAGGCGGGCGACCAGCTGCACCCTAGGCGTCCGCGAGGTCCTGGAAGAGCACGGTCGACAGGTAGCGCTCTCCGGTGTCGCAGACGATCGCGACGATGCGCTTGCCGGCGTTCTCGGGTCGCTTCGCGATCTCGAGTGCGGCGTGGATGATGGCGCCCGACGAGATGCCCGAGAGGATGCCCTCTCGCGTGGCCAGGTCGCGCGCGACGCGCAGGGCGTCGTCGAGCTGCACGGGGAAGACCTCGTCGATCTGCGAGCGGTCGAGCACCTCGGGCACGAAGTTCGCCCCGATGCCCTGGATCTTGTGCGGCCCGGCCTTGCCCTCGCTCAACAAGGGCGAGTCGGCGGGCTCGACGGCGACGACCTTCACGCCGGGGACCTTCTCGTGCAGCACCTGGCCGACGCCCGTGATCGTGCCGCCGGTGCCGACGCCCGCGACGAAGAAGTCGATCTTCCCGTCGGTGTCGCGCAGGATCTCGGGCGCGGTCGTGCGGCGGTGGATCTCGGCGTTGGCCCGGGCCTCGAACTGCTGCGCCCAGATCGCGTTCTCGGTCTCGGCGGCGATCTGCTTGGCACGCTCGACGGCGCCCTTCATGCCCTCGGGGCCGGGGGTCAGGACGATCTTCGCGCCGTAGGCCTTCATCACGGTGCGTCGTTCGACGCTCATCGTCTCGGGCATGGTGACGATCACCTGGTAGCCGCGGGCGGCACCGACGAGGGCCAGCGAGATGCCGGTGTTGCCGCTCGAGCCCTCGACGATCGTGCCGCCGGGCTTCAGGTCGCCGGACGCCTCGGCCGCGTCGACGATGGCGACGCCGAGGCGGTCCTTCACGCTGGCACCCGGGTTGTAGAACTCGAGCTTGGCCAGCACCTCGGCCCCGCCCTCGGCGGGCAGCGAGTTGAGCTTGACGAGCGGGGTGTTGCCGAAGGCCGAGGTGATGTCGGCGTGGATTCCGGGCATGCGCGGGTCTCTTCCGTGAACGGGGTCTGTGCGGACGGATCGATGCTCATCTTAGGCAGCCGCCCTGCGCCGTCCCCCTGTGCGTCCCCCGCCACCCCGCCACCCCGCCCACCCGCGCGCCACCCCGCCACGATGTGAGCACGCCGCCAGGATGTGGTCACAGCACCACGCCTAAACCTGGCGGTGTGGCCACATCCTGGCGTTCTGCCGTGGTCTGAGCTCGACGTCGAGGTCTCGGAGAATTCTGGCGAGCGGAAGGCGCAATGCGACGTCCTCGGCGTCGCATCGTCCGATCACCGAGACTCCACCCGACCTCACCAGGCGGCGCTCGCGCGCCTTCTCGGCCTTGACCACGGCAGACGGCACCTTCCCTGCCCGGAAGGCCGCATCGTCGTACTTGGCCTTGCCGTCGAACTCGAGCGCCGCGTCACCGATCACGAAGTCGCATCGTCCGGCCAGCCCCTCGTCGTCGAAGAACTCGACCTGCATGGAGGGCTCCGGAGCGCCGAGCTCGAGCAGTGCCAGGCGACACAGGGATTCGCCGCCGTTCTCTGCCCACGGCGTGGCGAACGCCACGACCCCGCGGGCCGTCGACAGCCCCCGCGTGCCGGATTCACGGTCAAGCCGCTCGAACAGCAGCCGGCGCATGCCGTCGGCCGCGGCGTCCACGAGCGACCGGTGACCAGCGGACCGACGCGGGTCGCGTCGGTCTGACGCCTCGAAACACCCCGCCCGAGCCGCGGCGCGACGAAGGACGGCGTCGACACAGAGCACCCCGTCGGCGAAGGACGCCGTCCTCGACCTGTCGACGGCCGTCCGCCCCTCGCTCGTCACGACGAGCCCGTCGATCTCGACCGTGTCGTGTGCATCGATCGGCCCCGGGTGGCGGACGACTCGTGCGGTCGCCTGTGTCCGGTCGCGGCCGGGATCGATGACATGCACCGGCCCTCGCGGCCAGTCGACGCTCGGCAGACGGTGGAGGGCGACGGCCGAGCCGTGCGACACGACGACCCGCGGCGACAGACCGGCCATTACCGCCCGCGTCGTCAAGACGTGTCGTCCACGTCTGTCGAGACGCGCCTAGTCGGCGGCTTCGACGTAGACCCCAGGGTGCACCCGATGCAGCAGGCCGCGTCTCGCGTCACGTCTCAGAGCAGTGCCGTGCCTGCTCTGGGAACCGTAGGTCGCGGCGAAGACGAGGGGTGGAAGCGCAGTGGTCACGCTCCCACCCTGTCCACGCCCACCGCCCTCGAGGCCCGACCAGCGCCTCCCTGTGGACAGCGTTCACGTCGTCACCCCTGTGCACGAGACACGTTCAGTCGGAAAACACCGTGAGATGGTCACCGCACCAGGACTAATCGCGGTGCTGTGACCATCTCGTGGCGCGGTGCGGCGGTGCGGCGGCAGCGGCGGCGGCGCGGCAGCGGCGCGGCAGCGGCGCGGCAGCGCGGGAGGCGCGGCGCGGGACTACGCGCCCGTCACCTTCCCGGGGTTGAACACGCGTCCCGGGTCGACCGAGTCGAACAGCCCCTGCATGACGGCCACGCCTTCGGGCGAGACGTCCTGTGCGAGCCACGGCTGGTGCTCGAGCCCGACGCCGTGGTGGTGCGAGACGGTCGCCCCGGTGTCGATGAACGCCTGCTGGATGGCGTGCTTGACCACGTCGTACTCGGCCTCGGCGTCGTCACCGTGCTCGAACGCGAACGTGAAGTACAGGCACGCCCCCGAGTGGTACGAGTGCGACAGGTGGCCCATGATCCAGCCCTGCTTGCCGATGCTGTCGAACGCCTGGTTGGCCGCGGCGTAGACGCGCGACGAGACGAGGCGCAGCTTCGACCAGGGGGCGGCGGTCTCGGAGACGTCCGCCGCGCCTCCGTGGTCCATGAAGAAGTCGCGCAGGTAGGGCGTGTCGAACTTCTTCTGGTCGTAGAGCTTGCCCGGCCCCTTGCCGACGCTCATGCCCTTGTTCGCCTTGACGATCTTGGCGACGGCCTTCTGGGTGTGGGCGACGTGCTCGGGGCTGCCCTCGTAGCCGATGAACGACAGGCACATGGCGTCGACGTCCCAGCCCTTCGCCTTCAGGATCGTCGGCAGCAGGTCGGTGACCTTCTGCGAGATGCCCTTGCCCGGCTTCGAGGTGGCGAACGAGAACGCCGTCTCGTGGGCGTCGCTGACGCGGGTGACCGACGGGTGCGCGTCGCTCTCGGCGATGGCCTGCATGGCGGCGAGGCCGTCGTGCCACGACGGGAACAGGTAGGCGAGGATCTCGCGCTTCTCGGGCAGGCGGTGCACCTGGGCGGTGACCTCGGTGATGACGCCGAGGCGTCCCTCGCTGCCGATGATCATCTCGCGCAACGACGGACCGGTCGACGCGCTCGGCACGGCGCGGATCGAGAGCACGCCCCCGGGGCGCACGACCCGCAGGCCCTTCGTGATGTCGGCGATGTCGCCGTACTTGTCGCTCTGCATGCCGGACGAGCGGGTGGCGACCCAGCCGCCCATGGTCGAGTGGGTGAAGCTGTCCGGGAAGTGCCCGAGGGTCCAGCCACGGGCGTTCAGCTGCTCTTCGAGGTCGGGTCCCTGGCCACCGGCCTGGATGCGCGCCAGCCCACCGTCCTCGTCGATGTCGAGCACCTTGTCGAGGCGGCCCATGTCGAGCGAGACGACCGTGCGCTCCTCCGCGGGCAGGGGCTCGAGGCTGCCGACGATGTTGCTGCCGCCGCCGAACGGGATGAGCACGACGTCGCTGGCGACGGCCAGGTCGACGATCTGCTGGATCTCGTCCTCGTCGGCCGGGTAGACGACGACGTCGGGCACGCGGTCGAGACGCCCCGCACGGATGCGGATCAGGTCGCGGATGCTCTTGCCGTAGGTGTGGACGACCCGGTCGTGGTCGTCGGTGACGACCTGGCCGTCGCCCACGATCTGGACGAGCGAGTCGAGCACCTCGGCGCCGGCCCGGGAGGCGGGAACGTCGAGGTCGTCGAACGAGAGGCCGGTGTCGTGACCCTGCGACAGCTCGACGCCCACGATCTTCTTGACGAAGGGGGCGAAGGCGGGCTTGTCGTCGTGGTGGAAGGCGACGCCCTCGACACCCCAGCCCCACCACTTCATGTGCTTGACGCCGTCGACGGCGGCACTCTTCTTCTGCTGGACGTCGGTCACGGGCGTTCTCCTTCGAGCGGGTCTGACGGGCCCAGGATGCGGGCGGTGTTGGCGTCCTTCAGACGCAGGATCTCGGTGCGCACGCGCGTCGAGAAGTCGGCGACGGACTCGCCGTCGTGGGGCCGCATCGGGTCGCCGAACGCGACGCCGACGGGAAGTCGGCCGGGCCGGGGCCAGCTGCGCCCCCGGGGCTGGGCGATGTTCGCACCGATCAGCGCGAGGGGGACGACCGGCACGCCGCAGGCGGACGCGAGCGCGGCGGCACCGGGCTTGAACGCGGCGACCGTGCCGTCCTTCGAGCGGGTGCCCTCGGGGAACACCAGCACGGGGTAGCCCCGCTGCAGCAGCGACCGAGCGCTGACGGTGGGCTGCCCCTGGCGCCCGCGGGCGGCCGCCTTCGCCGCGGCACGCCGTCGAGCGGAGCTCTGCGGCGTCGACCCGGCCGACGCACCGGACGAGGAGGCGCGGGTCGCGTCGACCGCGGAGGCCGGCGTCCCCGAGCCCCGCTGCACCGGGAACGCGTTGAAGAACAGTTCGGTCAGCTGTCGGCGCCAGGGCACGTCGAAGAAGTAGTCGGCCGCGGCGCCGGTGGCGAGGTAACGCGCCAGCTTGCGGGGCAGGGCGCCGAGGATGAGCGGGGCGTCCAGGTGGCTCGAGTGGTTGGCGACGACGATGAAGCCGCCGGTGAGCCCCTCGACCCGGTCGCGGTCGATGACCGTCACGTCGGTGATCGACCAGATCGTCGGCTTGAGCAGCATGCGCTGCGCGACGTAGCGGGCCATCGCGTGTCGCCGCGAGCTGAAGCGGTCGCGCACGTCGCTGGCCACGCCGCCGGCGCGCTGGGCGACGTCGCCGGCGCGGTGGGCGACGTCGGCGCGGACGTCGTCGACCCGCTGGGCCACGGCGTCGAGGCGGGCGTGCTCGCGGCGCCGCTCCCCGTCGTTCTTCGCGCTCACTGCTCCACCGGCTTGCGGCGGCTCGACGAGATCGCACCGGACGCGGCCCGGACGGCGCCCTTCGGAGCGTGCCGGACCAATCCCATCAGCACCTTGTACCGAAGCGTGGGCATGGAGATCACCTTGCCTTTGTCGACGTCGCGCAAGCACGCGACGACGAGTTGTTCGGTGCTGAGCCACAGGGCGTTGGGTATGGACGACGACTTTATGCCGGCCCGCTGATGGAACTCGGTCCGCACCCAGCCCGGCAGCAGGGCCGTGACGCCCACGCCGGTGCCCTTGAGCTCGACCGAGAGACCTTCGCTGTACGAGGTCACCCACGCCTTGATCGCCGAGTAGCTGCCCATGGCCATCAGCCCCGCGGTGCTCGACACGTTGACGATGCGACCCCGGCCGCGCTCGCGCATGGACCTCGCCGCCGCACCCGAGAGGACGAGCACGGCCCGGCACATGACCTCGAACGCGAGGTCGTGTGCGGCGACGTCGGTGGAGGTCAGCGGGGTGTGCATGCCGAAACCGGCATTGTTCACCAGCAGGTCGACGGGGCGGGTCGGATCGGCCAGCCGCTCGGCCACCCGGTCGACGTCACCACGGTCGCCGAGGTCGGCCGCGAGCACCTCGACGTCACGGCCCAGCGCGCGCAGCGCGGTCGCCGTCTCGTCGAGTCGGGTGAGGTCACGCGCGACCAGGACGATGTCCCAGCCGCGCATGGAGAGTTGGCGGGCGAATTCGGCTCCGATGCCGGACGTACCCCCGGTGACGAGCGCTACAGCCATGCCGCTTACGATACGGTGCTGAGAGCAGACTGCGCGCATCGAGACACGTTCGAGGCCCTTCTCGCCTCGTCCACTTCTGCCCCGGAGGACCCCCTGTCATGACGACCAGAGATGCCCCGCGCGCCGCCCCCGACTTCGACATCCGCGAGTTCACCAAGACGGCCCAGGGCAACTGGCGTCCCGACCTCGACCTGTCCGGCTTCGCCGACGCGCCCCTCGGCCCCGACGCCCTGCGCCTCGTCCGCCACCTCGGCCGACTCGAGAGCGCCACGATGGAGAACCTGCGGAACCTCCTGGTCACGGCCACCCACAAGGACACGAGGGTCACCGCGTTCCTCGTGACGTGGGCGTTCGAGAAGTTCTGGCTGGCCGACGCCCTCGACGCCGTCCTCGAGGCCCACGGCGAGCCCCGCAACCGCGACGTGCCCGAGGGTCCGAAGCGGCACGCCGCGTCCGAGGCCGTCGAGCGCCGTGGCCCGATCACCAGGGCCCTCCAGGCCATCACCGTCGGGTCCCCCATCGTCGCCGTGCACACGACGACGGGTGCCGTCGACGAGTGGGTGCTCCGAGAGGCATACGACCGCCTCGACGAGCTGGCGGCACACCCCACCCTGACCACCGTCGTCGACCGTGCCCGGGTCGTGAAGGCCCGCCACGAGCAGTTCTTCGCGAGCGAGGCCGACTGGCGTCTGCGCGACTCGCGCCGCTCGGTGAAGATGACCCGCGCCTCCTTCGTGACGGCCGTCTGGCCGATCGGCGCCGTCGAGCGCGCCGACTCCGAGCGCACCTTCTTCGACGCCACCGTGTTCGGCGGGGCCGAGGGCCACCTGCGTGCCGACCGCGTGGGGGCGCTCGTCGCCGACCTGCCGGGCCTGGACGCCACCGTCGGCGCGGCCGTGACCAGAAAGCTGACCGCATGAGCTCCTCCCCCGGCCTCGCGCTGCCCGACCAGACCCCGGGCGCCACCCGCGTCGACCTCGGCGGCGCGCACGTCCTGCTGACCGGCGGCACCGGTTTCGTCGGTCAGGCGATCCTCGAGCGTCTGCTCTCGTCGCACCCCGGCACGACGGTCACGCTCCTCATCCGTCCCAAGGCCGGCACCTCGGCCGAGGGGCGCCTGCGGCACCTGCTGAAGAAACCGGTCTTCTCGTCGTGGCGTGAGGCGGTCGGGCCCGAGGGCGTCGAGAAGGCCCTCGCCGAGCGGCTCCGGGTGATCGAGAGCGGTCTCGGCGACCTGCCCGACCTTCCCGGCGACCTCGACGTCGTCATCCACAGTGCGTCCACGGTGTCCTTCGACCCGCCGATCGACCAGGCCTTCGAGACCAACGTCGGTGGAGCGGTCGGGCTGTACGAAGCCCTGCGGAGGACGGGCACCGACCCGCACGTCGTGCACGTGTCGACCGCCTACGTCGGCGGCATCCGCAAGGGCGTGTTCCCCGAGGCGTCGCTCGGCCACACCGTCGACTGGCGTGTCGAACGCGCCGCCGCCGGCGATGCCCGCGCCCGTGTCGAGGCCGCCTCGCGCCAGCCCGAGACGCTGCGCACCTTCCTCGCCCAGGGTCGCGCGGCGCACGGCAAGACCGGCCCGCAGGCGGTCGCCGCAGCCGCCGAGGAGGCACGAGTCGCCTGGGTCAAGGCCCGTCTCGTCGACTACGGGCGCACCCGGGCCGAGACGCTCGGCTGGACCGACGTCTACACGCTGACCAAGGCCTTCGCCGAGCGCGCCGCGGAAGAACTCTGGGCCGAGGCCGGGCATCGCCTGTCGGTGGTCCGACCGGCGATCGTCGAGAGCGCCCACCGACACCCCTACCCCGGCTGGATCGACGGCTTCAAGGTCGCCGACCCGCTGATCATGTCGTACGCCCGCGGACTGCTGCCCGAGTTCCCCGGGGTGCCCGACAGCGTGCTCGACGTGATCCCGGTCGACTACGTCGTCAACGTCATCCTCGCCGTCACCGCGAACCCGGTCGAGGCCGGCAGCCCCCAGTACTTCCACGCCAGCTCGGGCGGGAGCAACCCGTTCTCGATCCTGCGCATGTTCGAGAACCTGAAGGCGTTCTTCACGGCGAACCCGCTGCCCCGCGACGAGCACTCGTCGATCGAGGCGCCGCACTGGAACTTCCCGGGCGTGCGCAAGGTCGAGGGCGCCATCCGCACCGCGAACCGCGTCAACGACGTCCGCGAGGCCGTGCTCACCCGGCTGCCGAGCACGCTCCGCACCCGCACGGCGCTGGCCGGGGTGCAGACCCGTCGGGCCGACCTCGAATCGCTGCAGAGCCTCACCGACCTCTACCGCCACTACGTGCAGTCCGAGATCATCTTCGACGACCGCCGCACGCGGGCCCTGCACGCCGGACTCCCGGCGGGCTCCCCCGCCGACATCGGCTTCGACGTCACCGACGTCGACTGGGAGGACTACTTCCAAGAGGTGCACTTCCCGTCCATCACCGCCATGACCCGGGCGTTCTCGGTGCGACCCGCCGCGTCGGCCGCCGTCGCCGACACGCGGGCCCTGCCGCGGCGCGACGACGTCGTGGCCGTGTTCGACCTCGAGGGCACGGTCCTCGACAGCAACATCGTCGAGCAGTACCTCTGGGTGCGCTCGGCCGGGTTCCGCAAGGCCGCATGGCCCGGCGAGGTCGCCAGCCTGCTCACCTCGCTGCCGCGCTACCTGCGGGCCGAGGGTCGCGACCGCGGCGAGTTCATCCGCACCTTCTCGCGGCGGTACGAGGGCATGCCCGTCGCCCGACTCTCGGGCGTCGTCCGGTCGCGCGGCTACGCCGACACGGTCCTGCGCCACACCCTCCCCGACGCACTCGCCCGCCTCGCCGAGCACCGCGCCGCCGGGCACCGCACCGTGCTGGTCACGGGCTCGATCGACACCTTGACGACTCCCCTGGCGCACCTCTTCGACGACGTCGTCGCCAGCACGATGCACCAGCGCAGCGGCGTCTACACCGGCTATCTCGCACAACCCCCGCTGGTCGACGAGGCCCGCGCCGCCTGGCTGCGCCAATACGCCCAGGCGAACGACATCGACCTCTCGGGGTCGTACGGTTATGGTGACTCGTTCGCCGACCTCGCCTGGCTCGAGATGGTCGGGCACCCGAACGCGGTCAACCCCGACAGCAATCTGGCACGCGAGGCGCTCCGAAGAAGGTGGAGCATCCGCGATTGGACTCGCAGCGGCCCCCACGGCAGAAGCGGCACCAGCACCACGAGCGGCACCAGCAGCACCACAGCGAAAGGAGACGGAGGCAGGGTCTGAACCCGCGCCTCCTGACATCACATGGCCTTCGACATCGACAAGTTCGCCGCGACCTCCGAACGACTGAGCTGGGACGACCTCGACCTCGACCACTTCCGCAAGAACCCGCTGTCGGCGGACTCGCTGCGGACGCTGCGCTACATGGCCGACGTCGAGTACCACACGGTCTGCTACACCCGTGACCTGCTCACGACTCCTTCTCACAAAGAGAACGAGATGACCACGTTCATGACGATGTGGAACCGAGAAGAGTTCTGGCACGGCGAGGCCCTCGCCGCCATCCTCGAGGTGCACGGCATCACGGTCGACTACGACCAGCTGCGGGCCAATCGCCTCAAGCTCGGCTGGCGCGAGCGCCTCGACCCGGTCAAGCAGGGCCTGCTCGGCAAGATCGTCGGCTCGGACTTCGTCGCCGTCCACATGTCGTGGGGCGCGGCCAACGAGTACTCGGCCGTGTCGGCCTACAAGCGCATGGCCGAGCTCGAGCAGGACCCGGTCCTCGCCGAGTTGCTGAAGCGCATCGCCAAGCAAGAGGCCCGCCACGTCGCGTTCTACGTCTCGCAGGCCCGTGAGCGTCTGCTCGCGAGCAAGAAGGCGCAGAAGCTGACGCGCTTCCTGCTGTCGAAGGTCTGGGCCCCCGTCGGCTCGTCGATCATGGAGGTCGACGACGTCAAGTTCGTCTTCGGCCAGCTGATGAGCGGCGAAGAGGGCCGGAAGGCCGCCGTCAAGCTCGACCAGAACATCTCGAACCTGCCGGGCATGAGCGGTCTGACGATCTTCCAGAAGGCCCTCGACGGCCTGGGCATCCGCGCGGACTCGGTCGGCGGCTCCTCCGCCGGTTCGGTCGCCACGGCGTGAAGACGAGCCACCTGAGACACTTCCTCGTCGCGGCCGAGGTGCTGCACTTCCCGGTCGCGGCCGACAAGCTCGGCATCTCGCGGCAGAAGCTCGAGTCGTCGATCGAGGCGCTCGAGCTCGAGTTCGGTGCGAAGCTGTTCGACCGCGACGCCACGCCCTACCGGCTGACCAAGGCCGGCAAGGCCGCGGTGGTCGTCGCCGAGGACGAACTGGCGAGTCCGTCCACCCCGACGCCGCCGCCACCCCCGCCGGCCGGCGGCAAGGCCAAGGCGTCCAAGGGCAAGGGTCGCACTCCCGCCGTCAAGGGTCAGCCCAAGCCGTTCAAGAAGCGCCAGGGCCGCTAGCCGCGCCCGCGGCGGGCTGCCCGCCCGCCCGCCCGCCCGCCACCGCATCACACGGCACCACACCACGAAGTGGACACCGCACCGCGTCTTATCCGGGCGCGGTGTCCACTTCTGGGTGCGGTGTCCATCTCGTGGTGCGGGGGCATCTCGCGGCGCAGCGTTCAGCTCGTGGCGGCGTCGGCCTCGACACCCGCGAACCACTCGGCGTAGCGCGTGTTCCGTGCCATGCGGCGGGTCTCGTCGGGGGCGTCGTCGTCCCACCACACCGGGCCGCGTTCGCCCAGCGACGTCTTGGCGGCGTCGACCCGGGCCCGGGCGTCCTCGACGGCGGCAGCGTCGTCCGCGGCCAACGCCGTCTTCTTCGCGCGCCACGCCTCCATCAGCTCGTGGACCAGGGAGGCGCGGGTCGCCTCGTCGAGGCGAGGGTCGGTCCGGCGCCACAGCCGGCCGCGAACCACGAGGTATCGGCCGTCGGGCGTGACCAGGGGTTCGGCGCTCACGGTTCGACTCGATGACGCTGCACGAGGGAGTGCAGGAGGGGGAAGCTGCGGGTCACGGTCTGCCAGAGGGTCTCGCGGTCGAGGCGGTCGTCATGATGCACGACGAAGTCACGGTTCTTGGCGGCGAGGGAGAACTCGACCTCGTGGAACCGCCCGCCGTCGCATGCGACCAGGCGCTTGCTCAGGTCACCGACCCGGTTGGCCAGCGCCTCGAATGCCAACGGAAGCGCCGGGTCGCCGTCGAACGCCTCGCGACCACGGGACACGAGCTCGGCCGAAGCCCTCAGGGTCGCGTCGAGGTCGGCCAGCCAGCGCTCGGCGCGGTCCGGGGAGGGGATCACACGGGCACCGCTTGTGCCAGGATCTCGCGGTCAGTCTCGGGGTCGAGCGCCCGCCGGGACACGACGTCGACCTGACGCTGGAACACGGCTTCCATGTCGAGTTCGAACTGGGCGAAGTCGAAGTAGGTCGCCTCGGCACCCGGGTCGACCAGGAGGTCGATGTCGCTGTCGTCGGTCTCGGTACCGCGAGCGACCGACCCGAAGACGCTGACGGCGTCGATGTGACTCAGGCCCGCCAGGCGCCGCACGAGACCGGCACGCGAGGTGATCTCGTCCAGCAGTGAGGCGACCGCGCGACCCGACGTCGGGCGCTCGGACATCTCGACGAACCGGCTCCACGGCACGATGACGACCTCTGGGCGTCGATGCGGACCCACGGCGACGGCAGGGCGGTCGGGGTCGAGCCGGAAGTCCCGCATGAGGCGACTGAAGCCACTGCGGGCGTCGGCCACGGCGAGGACTTCAGAACTTCCGACGGATGTCTCCATGCCGACGAGACTAGCGCGGAGCGTCAGATCGTGTACATCTTTCTGTACATCGGCCGTCACGCCCGTGTGACGGCCTGTTTCGCGAGCTCGCGCTGCACGCTGAGGGCGAGCTCGCGCAGCATGACGAGGTCGACGCTCTCGACCGTGCGGGGTTCGGGGTCGGCGACGCAGAGCGCGCCGATGCGGACGCCGTCGGGACTCTCGACCGGGTAGCCGGCGTAGAACCGGGCGGGCGCCTCGACGCCGAACCGTTCGTCGGCCCAGGCGTCCTCGACGACGAACGGCTGGCCGCCGGCGACCGTGTGGGCGCAGAACGACAGGGCCATGGGCATCTCGCGGTCGCCGCCCCCGGCGAGGGCCTTGTTCCAGTGTCGGTCGGCGGTCACGAGCGAGAACGCGGCCCCGCTCGCGCCGAGCAGGGTCCGAGCCCGTTCGACGATGTCGTCGAAGCGTTCCTCGGGGTCGGTGTCGAGGAGGCCGAGGGCCCTGATCGCCTCGATGCGATCGACCTCGGCCTGCGGGGCGTGTCGGCGCGCCCGCGCCACGCCGCCGCCGGCCGACATCTGCGCGTCGAGCATGGGCGCGAGCACCTCGGCCTGCGCCTCGCCCCAGCGGGCGTACTTGGCGATCAGCTGGTCGCGGTCGTCGTGGCCCGAGAGCGGCGACGGGGGCATGAGCACGTGCACGCGGGGATGCGTCGAGCAGACGTCGCGGATGATCGTGTTCACCGCGGCCGCATGGCGGTCGACGAGGCCACCGCCGGCGATGCGGAACACCGTCACCTCGCTGGGCGCCTGGACGCCCGTGACGAGGACGGGGCTGCTCGCGCCTCCGGTCTCGGTCTCGATGTGCACGAGCAGGTCGACGAACGCCCGCCGCCACTTCGTGACGTCGGTCATCTCGAGGGCGTCGTTGATGCCGGTCACCACGACCACGGCGTCGTAGCGCGTGAGGTCACGGTCTCCGAGCACCCGCCGGGCGTCCGCCGTCCGCATGGCGGGGTCGGCCACGACGTCGACGTCGACCCCACGGCCGGTGGCCTGCGAGACCGCTCGCGCGAGATGGCCCGCGAGCCCCAGGTCGTGGCTGCGGACACCCCACCCGACGGCGGGCCCGCTGCCGAACAACAGCACGCGATCGGGGCTGACGCCGGGAGCGTGCGCACGGGCGACGCCCTCGGGCCGGGGCAGCCCGAGGCGCCGGTCGAACCAGCGGTTGCGCTGTCGGATCATGCCGCGGACGAGCGGACTCACGAAACGGTTCATGCCGGGTTCCTCCCACAGCGGTGGCCTGATCGACGAGGGCTCCACGTGGTGAGGGCCGAGCGGTGTCCCTCAATGTTCTCGTTCCGACGCACGCCCGGGACAGCCCCAGGTCGGGGGCCGACGGACGAACGCACCCGTCAGGTCGAGCGCGGAGCGTCCGACCCCGGCGGCGGCGGCTGCTGCGGCTGGGCGAGCAGCCCCGCGAGGTCCACCTCGACGAGATCACGGAGGCGCTGGTCGCGTTCGTCGGGATACGCCGGGTCGACCGCCTCGACCGCCGACACCTTCGTGACGATCGCGGCCCCGACGTCACCCCAGGCCCGGTCCACCGCCGCCGCGACGATCCCGCCCACGAAGTCGTCGTCGGACTGCAGTTCGTCCAGCCGCTCGGCCACGGCCGTGTAGGTCTTCTCTCGGAACCACAGGGTGTCGTCGTCACCGCGGCGGTAGTCGTGCTGGTGTCGCGACCGTCCCTTGGCCTTGAGTGCCTTCGCCCGTTCGCCGCCGATGCGTTCGTTCTGCTCGCGTTGTTCCGCCGCGAGGCGACCGAGGACGGTCCGCACGGCCTCGCGGGTGCGCTCGTGGTCGAAGTGCTCGTCGTCGCGGAGGGCACGGATGACGATCGAGTTGGCCACCGAGACCACGGCGGCCGCACGCGAGATGAGGACACCCTCGGCGACGGCCCGCTCGAGAGCAGCGGGATCGGGCGTCGCGGGTTCCGCGGGGCTCTTGCGCGTCTTGCCGAGCTTCACCGCGCCTCCTTCTCGACCGGATGGGCGCCGGAGCGCCGGGGACGGACCGACGACGGCCCGACGTCCCATTAAAGACCCGCGGCGGGGTCCGTCGCCCCGGAGCGGGACGACGGACCCCGCCGCGACGGAGGACGACGGATCAGGCCGTGGCGGCCAGGGCCGTCGACGTCTCGCGGACGAAGTCCTCGAGGTCGTCGGGGTCACGCGACGTGACGAGGGTGAAGCCCTGCTCGACGTCGGTCACGACCGAGCGGTCCACCCACGTGCCGCCGGCGTTGCGGACGTCGGTCTGCAGCGAGGCGAACGAGGTCAGTTCCTTGCCCGTCACGAGGCCCGCCTCGATGAGCGCCCACGGGCCGTGGCAGATGGCCGCGATCGGCTTGCCGGCCGCGGCGAAGGCCTTGACCAGGTCGACGGCGTCGCTCTCGGTGCGCAGGGTGTCGGCGTTGATGGTGCCGCCGGGCACGAGCAGGAGGTCGTGGTCGGCGGCGTCGACCTCGGCGATGGTCGTGTCGGGGCGGACGGTCTGCCCCGGGTCCTTGTCGCCGACCAGCGTCTCGATCGGCTCGGTGGAGACGCCGGCGACGACGACGGTGGCGCCCTGCTCGCGCAGCTTCGCGACGGGGACGACGAGCTCGTCCTGCTCGACGCCGTAGTTGGTGACGATCGCGAGAACGCGGCGTCCGGTGAGTTCGGTGCTTGCCATGGTGATGCTCCTCTCGGGGCCCCTCGAGGGCCCGGTACGCGACCGCTCCCGTCTACGCGGGCGGGCTGGGTCGCGGCTGGTGCGACGTACCCCACTCGCGCCTCCTCGTCCGGGACGACGCCGGCTCAGCTGGCCAGCAGCGCCCTGGCGGTGCCCTCGTCGAGGATCAGGTCGGTGACCAGGCCCGCGGCGAGCGCACCGCGGACGCTGACGACCTTGGCCTCGCCGGCGACGACGCAGACGCGACGCGGCGTGCGCCGGATGGTCGCCAGGTCGGGCCCCGTGGCGCGCTGGTTGAGCTCGATGTCGGCCGACGAGCCGTCCTCGCGGAAGAACACGGTCGCGACGTCGCCCACCACGTGGTCGTGGCCGAGGCTGTCGTGGTCGCTCTGCTCGAGGTACCCGCCCGAGTAGACGTGGCTCGGCACGTGCGCCTCGCGCGAGCCGACGCCGAAGACGACGAGGTCCATGGCGCCCTGCAACGAGAGGACGCGTCGGGTGCTGCGCTCCCGCCAGAGGGCGCGCTTGGTGGCCGGGTCGTCGAAGAACGCCGGCACGGGGAACTGCTGGATCAGGGCGCCGTACGCGTGACCGAACCGCCGCAGGATCTCGCTGGCGTACTCGATGCCCGTGGTGCGGGTGTTCGCCGCACCGTTCAGCTGGACGAAGACGGTGTTGTGCGTGGCCTTGGGCACCAGGTACCGGCTGACCGCGCTGACGGTGGACCCCCAGGCGACGCCGACGACCATGTTCGAGTCGACGTACTGCGTGAGCGTTCGTGCAGCCGACAGCGCGACCCGGTCGAGCCGGTCGACGTCGCTCGTCTGGTCGGGCACCGGGACCACGTGCGCGACCACGCCGAAGCGCCGGTGCAGCCCCTCGCCCACGGCCGTCGGCTGGTCGAGCGGCGACTTGATCTGGATGTCGACGAGGCCCGTCTCGCGAGCCGACTTCAGGAGGCGCGAGACCGACGAGCGGGACGTCTGCAGTTCGTGCGCGATCGCCTCCATCGTGAGGTCCTGCATGTAGTACAGATGCGCGGCACGCAGGGCCTCCTGCGTGCGTTCGGACGTGTCGCCAGCGACCAACGGGACCTCCTTGCACGTTCGTGCAGATCCGTTGCACCCTGTGTGCATCGGGACGACGATGAATCTACCGGCCCGCAGGACGAGTCGGTCACCACCACCTGACATCGCATCTCGAAAGAAGCAGTGACCATGTCGAAGAAGACAGACTCGATCCGTCCCAACGTGCAGCGCATCGTCGACCGCCCGACCGCACAGGTGCTCGTCGTCGGCGGTGGCATCAACGGCATCGCGACCTTCCGCGACCTCGCCCTCCAGGGCGTCGACGTCGTGCTGGTCGAACGCGCCGACTACGCGTCGGGCGCGTCCGCCGCCTCGTCGCACATGATCCACGGCGGCATCCGCTACCTCGAGAACGGCGAGTTCCGCCTCGTCCGCGAGAGCGTGGAAGAGCGCAACGGTCTGCTGAAGATCGCCCCTCACTACGTCAAGCCGCTGCAGACCACGATGCCGATCTTCTCGACGTTCAGCGGCATCATGAACGCCCCGCTGCGCATGCTGACGCACAAGCAGCGCTCCACGAAAGAGCGCGGCGCACTGCTGATCAAGGTCGGCATGACGATGTACGACTCGTTCTCGCGCGACGGCGGCTCGGTGCCGCGTCACAAGTTCCTCGGGCGCAAGAAGGCCCTCGCCGAGATGCCGCACCTCAACAAGGCGCTCAAGTACACGGGCACCTACTACGACGCATCGGTGCACGAGCCCGAGCGCCTCGCGCTCGACGTGTTGAAGGACGGCCTGGCCGCCGGCGACAACGCCCGCAGCGCCAACTACCTCGAGGCCGTCGGCACCGCCGACGGAGGCGTGACCCTGCGCGACGTCGTCACCGGCACCGAGTTCACGGTGAAGGCCGACGTCGTCATCAACGCCTCGGGCCCCTGGACCGACCTCACCAACAAGGCCTTCGGCGCCGAGTCCCAGTACATGGGCGGCACCAAGGGGTCGCACATCGTCGTCGACAGCCCCGAGCTGCTCGAGGCCACCAACGGTCGCGAGATCTTCTTCGAGAACAACGACGGCCGCATCGTCCTGATCTACCCGCTCAAGGGGCGCGTGCTCATCGGCACGACCGACCTCGAGGCCGACATGGCCGAGCCGGCCGTCTGCACCGAGGAAGAGGTGGACTACTTCTTCGACCTGGTGAAGCACGTCTACCCCGACATCGAGCTCGACCGCGACCACATCGTCTACCGCTACTCGGGCGTCCGCCCGCTGCCGAAGCACGACGACCTCGCCGCGGGCTTCGTGTCACGCGACTACCGCATCGTCGAGACCGAGGTCGCCGAGCTGCCCGGCACGACCGTCCTCAGCCTCGTCGGCGGCAAGTGGACCACGTTCCGCGCCCTGTCGGCGCACCTCTCGACCGAGGCGACGACGAAGCTCGGCGTGAAGCGGTCGGTCGACACGACGGGCATGGCGATCGGCGGGGGCAAGGGCTTCCCGACGACCGACGGCGCCCGCACCACCTGGGTGGCGGCCCACGCCGACGAGCTCGACCGCGACCAGGTCGACCGTCTGCTGACCCGGTACGGCACCCGCGCCTCCGACGTCATCGAGGTGCTGCTCGACCAGCCGTCGCAGGCCCTCGAGGCCGACTCGACGCTGACCACGGCCGAGATCGCGTACTTCGCCGAGCACGAGGACGCCGTCCACCTGGCCGACGTCGTGTTGCGCCGCACGAACCTCGCGTTCGTCGGTGGCGTCACCATCGAGCTGCTGACCGAGATCGCCGACGTCATGGCCGGCTCGCTCGGCTGGACGACCGAGCAGCGCGACGACGAGATCGAGCAGACCCTCACGATCCTGCGCGACTCGCACGGCGTCGAGGTCGCCTCGCAGCACGTGCCCGCAGCGACCCCCGCCGCCGCGAAGTAACCGCACCGACCCGAGTCACGAAGCCCCGCCCCCGTCGAGGAGGCGGGGCTTCGTCGTTCCTGGCTCCTGGTTCTCCCACTGGAATTGACATGTGAACTTCGCTGCCCAACGGGTAAAATGCGACGTTTTCGTATTAGGATGCTGGCCGGGCACCCGCCCGTGAGGATCTAGGAGGCCGCATGCCGATTCCCGTCACTCCCCCTGCCGCCGAGCGACAGCTGCTGCGCGACACGGTCCGCAGCCGCATCCGTGACGCGATCATCGACGGAACGCTCGAGCCCGGCGAGCGCCTGCACGACGACGAGCTGATCGCCTGGCTGCAGGTGTCGCGCACACCGATCCGCGAGGCCCTCGGCGACCTCGTGCGTGCCGGTCTCGTCGAGATGGCCCCGAACCGCTACACGAAGGTCGCGACGCCGAAGGCCGAAGAGGCCGTCGAGGCGGTCCAGACCCTCGGCGTACTCTTCGGCGGAGCGGTCCGCCTGGCCGTCCCCAACCTGCCGTCCGCCGTCAAGCGAGAGATCGTCCGGGCGATCGACGTCTGCCTCGCCGACCTCGACCGCGAAGACGGCCCGGCCCTCAACGCCCACGCCATCGCGCTCTTCTCGACCTACGTCGACCACTGTGGCAATCCGGCACTGGTCAAGGTCTGCACCGACGTCACCGACGGCCTCGCCTACAAACTGCGCGTGCCGAACATCGTGCAGGTGCTGAACTGGGACTCGATGGCGGACTCGTTCGTCGCCCTGCGCGAGGCGACCGAGGCCGGTGACCCCATCGCGGCCGAACTCGCCGCCGAAGACCTGCACGCCCTGCCCGGGCACCGCCCCGTCGACTGAGCCTGCGCGCCCGGTCGGCCGGGCACGGACGCCCGACCGGCCGGCGGCCTGTCAGACCGCCGACCCCTCAGACCGCCGACCCGTCAGACCGCCGTGACGTCGTCCACCTCGCCGACGAGCTCTTCGATTATGTCCTCCAGGAACAGCACCCCGGTGGTGACGCCCTCGGGCGAGACGGATCGCGCCACGTGCGCGCCGACCCGACGCATCGAGGCCAGGGCGTCCTCGAGGTCGGTGTCGCGACCCACGGCGCCCAGGCGGCGGATGCGCTTCTCGGGCACGGGTGCCTCGAAGGCCCCGTCGTCGGTGAGGTCCATGACGTCCTTGAGGTGCAGGTAGCCCGTGGGCTGACCGTCACCGTCGGTGAGCACGTACCGCGAGTACCCCCGGGCGGCCACGGCACGCTGCACGTCCGCCGGCGTCGCCCCCGGCGCCAGGTGCACCATCTCGTCGAGGGGCACCTCGACGTCGCGCACCTTGCGGGTGGTGAACTCGAACGCTGCCGACAGGGTGCCCGACGAGTCCGTCAGCGTGCCCTCGCGGGTCGACTGCTGGACGATCGTGGCGACCTCGTCGAGGGTGTACGAGCTCGTCGCCTCGTCCTTCGGCTCGACCCGGAAGAGCCTCAGCACGCCGTTGGCGACCGCGTTGAGCGACCAGATGACCGGCTTGAAGACCGTGGCCACGAAGACCAGCGGAGGCGCCAGGATGAGCGCCGCCCGGTCGGGCACCGAGAACGACAGGTTCTTCGGGATCATCTCGCCGACGACCACGTGCAAGAAGGTCACGAGCACGAGCGCCACGACGAACGCGACGACGCCGATCGCCTCGGCCGAGAGGCTGGTGAGGCCGAGCGGGATCTCGAGCAGGTGGTGGATCGCCGGCTCGGACACGTTCAAGATGACGAGCGAGCAGACGGTGATGCCCAGCTGGCTGGTGGCCAGCATGAGCGTGGCGTGCTCCATCGCCCAGAGGGTCTTCTTTGCGGCCTTGCTGCCGGCCTCGGCACGGGGCTCGATCTGCGAGCGGCGGGCCGAGATGACGGCGAACTCGGCGCCGACGAAGAATCCGTTGACGATCAGCAGCACGACGAGCCAGACGATGCCGGGCAGGTACTCGTTCATCGGGTCACCCCTTCTCTCAGCGAGGCGACGACGCGGTCGTGCTCGGTCGTGGGCGCGACGGCGCCGAGGCCGTCGTCAGGTGGGGCCGGAACGAAGCGCAGCCGCTCGAGGCGTCCGTTCGCGACGCGTTCGACCCGCAGGCTGCCGCTGCCGCTCTCGAGGGCGATCTCGTCGCCCACCTCGGGCAGACGGTCGAGGCGGTCGATGACGAACCCGGCCACCGTCTCGTAATCGCCGTCGTCGGGCACGCGGATGCCGGCCCGGTCGGCCAGTTCGTCGGGCCGGAGGGCACCGTCGAAGAGCACGGTGCCGGCCTGGCGCACGATGCCCACGCGGGCGCGGTCGTGCTCGTCCTCGAGCTCGCCGACCAGTTCTTCGACGACGTCCTCGAGGGTGACGAGGCCGGCGGTGCCGCCGAACTCGTCACGCACCACGGCCATCTGCAGGCCGCCGTGGCGCAGCAGGCCGAGCAGCGAGTCGGTTCCCATGCTCTCGGGCACGAAGCGCGCCTCCTGCATGAGCACGGTCGAGCCGACGGAGGCGCGCTCGGCGAGCGGGACGGCGAACGCGTGCTTCACGTGCACGACGCCGACGATGTCGTCGCTGTCGTCGCCGATCACGGGGAACCGCGAGAACCCCGAGGCCAGGGCGGCCTCGACGATGTCGGCGGCCGAGCCGGTGGAGGCGATCGTGGTCATGCGGACGCGCGGCGTCATCACCTGGGAGGCGTCGTGCTGCGAGAAGCGCAGGGTGCGCCCCAGCAGGGTCGCGTGGTCCTCGTCGAGCTGCCCTTCGAGGGCCGACCGGCGCACGAGCGAGCTCAGTTCTTCGGCCGAGCGGGCACCCGACAGTTCCTCCTTGGGCTCGATGCCCATGGCGCGGATGGCGGCGTTGGCGGTGTTGTTGAACAGCAGGATGAGCGGCTTGAAGACCGTGGTGAACGCCGCCTGGAACGGCACGACGAACTTCGCGGTGGCGAGCGGCAGCGCGAGGGCGAAGTTCTTCGGCACGAGCTCGCCGACCACCATCGAGAAGAGGGTGGCGAGCACGATGCCCGTGATGCTGCCGACGATCGGCACCACCGTCGCCGGCATGCCGAGCGAGTCGAGCGGGCCGCTCAGCATCGAGCTGATCGCGGGTTCGAAGGTGTACCCGGTCAACAGCGTCGTCAGCGTGATGCCGAGCTGCGCGCCGGAGAGGTGCGTCGAGGTGATGCGCAACGCCTTGATCGTGGGACCGAGACGTTTCTCGCCCCGGTCGCGCCGCGCCTCCAGCTCGTTGCGGTCGAGGTTGACCAGCGAGAACTCGGACGCGACGAAGAAGCCGGTGCCGACGGTGAGCACGAGGCCGATGCCGACCATGACCCAGTCATCCATGTCGCCCCTCCCCGTCTGTGACGACCGCACGGGCGGTCAGGCGTGGGAGAGGCCAGGGCATGTGAGAGGGAGGTTCGTCCATGACCGAGAACAGTAAGGAGATCCGCCGACCGATGCCTGAGAACGTGCACCCGCTGCACGCCCCTGTGGGGCTAGCCGAGGAGGCGCGGGTCAGGCCGTCGGGATCGTCGGCGTCGAGATCGTCGGCGGCAGGGCGGGCGGCGTGGCCCGCAGATCGGCCACCCGGTCGGCGGGCTCGGTGCGGGCGAGGAACCCGATGCGCGACTCGCGGACGTGCCAGCCCATCAGCTCGGCGGCGCCGGCCTCGTCGCCCGCGTCGATCGCCGCGAGGATGCGGCGGTGGTCCGGCCAGAGCCGCTTGCCGCGCGAGAAGGTGTCGAGCGCGTACAGCCACTCGATCTTGTTCGACAGCTGGCGCAGCAGGGTCGCCAGGGTGGCGCTCCCGCTCAGGTGCGCCACGCCGACGTGGAACCGGTCGTTGAGCTCGACGAGTCGGTCGAGGTCGCCGGCCTCGACGGCGGCGTCCCCGTCGTCGAGCAGTTGCCCGAGCATGCGCCGCGTCCGCCACCACTCCTCGGGCGGGCGGGGCTCGCCGAACAGCTCGCGTGCCCGCAGGGCGGCACGTCGCGCCGTCGAGATCTCGAGGGCCTCGCGGACGGCGAAGAGGTCGTCCGCCTCGTCGACCGGGATCGCCGCGACCCGACTGCCCACGTGCGGCGTCGACTCGACGAACCCCTCGGCCTCGAGCGCCCGCAGCGCCTCGCGCACCGGGACCCGCGAGACGCCGTGGCGGCGGGCGACCGAGGCCTCGGTGATGCGCGTCCCCGGCACGAGGATGCCCTCGACGACCTCGCGACGCAGGGCGTCGACGAGGACGACGGGCGGTGGGCCCTCAGAGGGCGAGGCTGGCACCGGGGATGGCTCCCAACAGTTCGGTCGTGTACTCGGCACGGGGCGACAAGAAGATGTCGTCGACGCTACCGCGCTCGACCACGGCGCCCTTGCGCATCACCACCACGTCGTGGGCGATCTGGCGCACGACCGCCAGGTCGTGCGTGATGAACAGGTAGCTGAGGCCGAGCCGACTCTGCAGGTCGCCGAGCAGCTCGAGGATCTGCTCCTGGACGAGCACGTCGAGCGCCGAGACGGCCTCGTCGCAGATCAGCAGCTCGGGCTCGAGCGCGAGCGCCCGCGCGATGGCCACCCGCTGGCGCTGACCGCCCGACAGCTCGTTCGGCCGGCTCTGGGCGACCGACCGGGGCAGGGCGACCTGGTCGAGCAGCTCGGCGACCCGCTGCCTGCGGGAGGCCCGGTCGCCGACGCCGAAGATGCGCAACGGCTCGTCGATCAGCCGCTCGACGCTGTAGGACGGGTCGAGCGAACCGTAGGGGTCCTGGAAGACGGGCTGCACCCGGCGACGCAGCGCGCGACGGGACGCACCCCGGCTCGCCGTGATGCTCTCGCCGTCGATCAGCGCCGACCCGCTCGTCGCCGACTCGAGGCCGAGCACGATGCGGGCCACGGTCGTCTTGCCCGAGCCGGACTCCCCCACGATCGCCGTCGTGGTGCCGCGCGGCACCTCGAACGAGACGTGGTCGACGGCTCGCACCTGCTCACCACGGCGACCACGGAGGCGGAACTCCTTGACCAGGTCGGTGACGGTCAGGATCGAGTCGACCCGCGCCTCCTTCGCGTCCGTCGTGTCGTCGAGGACGGCCTCGCCGCGACGGAGGGCGGTGGCCGAGGCCAGCGTCGGCGCGGCCGCGACGAGGCGCTTCGTGTACTCGTGTTGCGGGCGACGCAGGATCTGCTCGGGCGTGCCCTGCTCGACGACGCGACCCTCGAGCATCACGACGATGCGGTCGGTGCGGTCGGCGGCGAGCCCCAGGTCGTGCGTGATGAAGAGCAGCGACGTGCCACGGCTCTCGACCAGCGTCTGCAGGTGGTTGAGGATCTGCCGCTGCACCGTCACGTCGAGCGCGCTGGTCGGTTCGTCGGCGATCAACAGCTGCGGCTCGCGGGCCAGGGCGATCGCGATGAGCACGCGCTGGCGCATGCCTCCCGAGAACTCGTGGGGGAATTGCCCCGCCCGGCGCTCGGCCTCGGGGATGCCCGCCTCGGTCATCAGCGCGACGACCCGGCCCTGCACCTCGTCGTGGCCGCGGAGCCCGTGGGTGCGCAGCGCGTCCGCGATCTGGGCGCCGACCTTCATCGACGGGTTCAGGTTGGTCGACGGGTCCTGCGGCACGAGGCCGATGCGCGCGCCGCGCACCTGGCGCATGGGCGCCTCGGTGGCCTGCGCGAGGTCGAGGGTGCTGCCGTCGGGGCCCGCGAGCTCGATCGTGCCGCCCGTGATGTGACCGGCCCCGGGCAGCAGGCGCAGGATGGCCGCGACCACCGTCGACTTGCCCGAGCCGGACTGGCCGACGATCGCGACCCGCTCGCCCGGCAGGACGTCGAGGTCGACGCCGTGCACGGCGGGGGTGTCGCCGAACGAGACGCGCAGGTCGCGCACGCTCAGCAGCGGGGAGGTCGGGTTCTCAGCGTCCTGCGGCATAGGCCTGGGCTCCTCGGGGGTTGGCGGCGGCGGAGAGCACGCCGGTCTCGGGGTCTCGCGAGACGCTCGACAGCCGGCCCAGGGACCAGCCGCCGGCGCGGGTGACGACGTGGCCGCGGGCGACCAGCGCGTCGATGACGTCGTCGCCCAGGCGGTCCTCGACGACGACGCCCCCGGGCTCCCAGGTGCGGGGCCAGAAGCTGCCGGGGAACGACGTGGTGTGCAGCGCGGGGGCGTCGATCGCCTGCTGCGGGGTGTACCCGCCGACGATCGTGCGCAACAGGTAGAGCAGCTGCCACTGGTCCTGCTGGTCGCCGCCGGGCGAACCGAGCGCGACGACGGGCTCGCCGTCCTTGAGCACGAGCGTGGGCGTCAGCGTCGTGCGCGGGCGGGTGCCGGGCTCGAGGGTCGACGCCGTGCCCTCGTCCAGCCACGACATCTGCAGCCGGCTGCCCAGGCAGAAGCCGAGCTCGGGGATCGTCGGCGACGACTGCAACCAGCCGCCCGACGGGGTCGCCGAGACGACGTTTCCCCAGCGGTCGACGACGTCGAGGTGGCAGGTGTCGCCGCGCGTCTCGCCGGTCGGCTCGGTGAACGGCTCGGCCAGTCGGTCGGCAGGAGGTGCGGTGCCGGTCGGCGGGGCGTCCTCGGCCGGTGCGACGGGTGCGACGGGTGCGGCGGGTGCGGCGGGTGCGGCGGGTGCGGCGGGTGCGTCGGCGGGTGCCTGTGCCCGCCCGGGGGCGGCGACCGTGGGCTCGCCGACGCCGGCGGGTGCCTCGCTGAGCGCAGGAGGGAGGTACTCGGTGCGCATCGTGGGCAGGGCGAACGGCTCGCGCCCGGGGACGTCGCCGGGTCGCAGCTCGTGCGACGCCCGGTCGCCGATCAGCGCGCGGCGCTCGTCGGCGTAGTCCGCGGACAAGAGGGTCTCGAGGGGCACGTCCCCGGGGCCGTACCAGGCCTCGCGATCGGCCATGGCGAGCTTCTGCGCCTCGACGATGGTGTGGGCGCCGTCCGCGGTCGAGGGGTCGAGCAGCTCGTCGTCGAGCGGCTCGAGCAGCGCCAGCACCTGCAGCAGGGCGGGACCCTGGCCCCAGGCGCCGGTCTTGGCGATCGTGTGGCCCCGGAACTCGATCGTGGTCGCCGGTTCGGTCGTGGCGCGGAACGCGGCGAGGTCCGCGGCCGTGACGACCCCCGCGTGGTCGGTGCCCGACGAGTGACGGTGCGGAGTGCGGACGAACTCGTCGATCGCCTGCGCGACGTGTCCGCTGCCCCACTCGACCCGCGCCTCCTCGATCTTCGCCTCGCGCGACGCGTCGGGGCCGAGGGCCTCGCCGGCCGCGACCAGCTCGTCGAGGACGGCCGCGTAGGCCGGGTTCGTCAGCAGGTCGCCCTCGCGGGGCACCTCGCCACCGGGCATCCACTGGGCGGCCGAGGTGGGCCAGTGCTCGGTGAAGAGGTCGGCGACGGTCTCGATGGTGGACGCCACGCGGGCCACGATCGGGTGGCCGTCGCGGGCGTAGCCGATCGCGTAGGCGAGGACGTCGGCGAGGGACCAGGTGCCGTGCTCGGCCAGCAGCTTCAGCCAGGCGTCGACGGCACCGGGGACGGCGGCGGCCAGGGCTCCCGACCCGGGGACGAGCTCGAGGCCCTCGGCCAGGTAGTGCTCACGGGTCGCGGCCGCCGGGGCCGGGCCCTGGCCGACGAGCACCGTCGGCGCGTCGGGGGCTTCGGCCGTCGCGTAGATCGCCGTGAGGTCGCCGCCGGGGCCGTTGAGGTGCGGCTCGACGACGTGCAGCACGAAGGCGCCCGCGACGGCCGCGTCGAAGGCGTTGCCGCCGCGCTCGAGGACCGACTGGGCCGAGGCCGTCGCCAGCCAGTGCGTCGACGACGTCATGCCGAACGTTCCGCGCAGGTCGGGGCGGGTGACGAACTCGTCGGGGGTGGTGTAGGTCACGAGGGGGTCACTTCCGGTCGCTGGCGGTGGGGTCGAGGGCGTCGCGCAGGGCGTCCCCGAACAGGTTGAAGCCCAGGCAGATCACGGCGATCGCGAGACCCGGCACGACGGCCGCGAACGGCGCCTTGGCCAGGTACTGCTGCGCGTCGCTGAGCATGATGCCCAGACTGGCCGTCGGCGGCTGGATGCCCAGCCCGAGGAACGACAACAGGGCCTCGCCGATGACGGCGACCGGCATGATGACCGTCGCCTGCACGATGATGGCCGAGACGCAGTTGGGCAGGACGTGCTGGAAGATCACCCGCAGACCCGTGGCGTCCATGGTCGTGGCGGCGAGGACGAAGTCGGTCGACTTGATGCGCAGCGTCTCGCCGCGCACCACGCGGATCATCGTCGGCACCTGGGCGATGCCGAGGGCGACCACGGCGTTCGTCAGGCTCGGACCGCTGATCGCGGCGAGCGCCACGGCGATGATCAGGAACGGGAACGCCAGCATGACGTCGGTGAGGCGCGAGATGACGCCGTCGAGCCAGCGCCAGTAGCCCGCCAGCAACCCGAGGGGCGTGCCGACCACGACGGCCAGCAGCACCGAGAGCACGCCGACCTGCAGCGAGACGCGGATGCCGTACACGGTGCGCGACAGGATGTCGCGGCCGAGGTCGTCGGCGCCGAGCACGTAGCCGACCGTGCCGGGCACCTGGAACGGCAGCTCGAAGTTCACCCGGGTCGGGTCGTACGGGGCGATCAGCGGGGCGGCGAGGCCGGCGACGAGGACGACGAGCAGCATGACGCCGCCCGTGACGCCCAGCTTGTTGCGGACGAGGCCGCGCCAGACGCGTCCCCGCGCCGAGCCGAGCCCCGCCCCTGCCGCGGTGGGTGTCTCGATGACGGTCACGATGCGCCTCCTACCCTGATGCGCGGGTTGATGACGGAGTACAGGACGTCCACCGCCAGGTTGATCACGATGTAGCCGACCGTGATGATCAGCACGACGGCCTGGATCACCGGGTAGTCGCGGGTGAAGACCGAGTCGAGCGTGAGCTTGCCGAAGCCCGGCAGCGCGAAGATGCGCTCGGTGACGACGGCGCCCGAGATCAGGCCGCCGAGCTGCAGGCCGACGATCGTGACGACCACGATCATCGAGTTGCGGAGGCCGTAGCGCATCAGCACCCGGCCGCGACCGAGACCCTTGGCCCGCGCGGTGCGCACGTAGTCGGTCTTCATCGTCTCGATCATCGAGGCGCGGGTCTGCCGCATGATGACCGCGGCGAGGCTCGTGCCGAGGATCAGCGCGGGCAGGGTCAGGTGGTAGAACGCGCTCGCCGGGTTCTCGGCCACCGGCACGTAGCCCGACGCCGGGAACAGGCCGAGGCCGGCCGCGAGCCAGAGGATCGCGAGGATGCCGAGCCAGAAGTTCGGCACCGAGAGCCCCACCAGGGCGGCGGCGTTGGCCATCCACTCGGGCCAGCGGCCCCGATACCGCTCGGCGACGACGCCCAGGGCGACGCCCACGACGACGGCGACGACGATCGCGTAGAGGGCCAGCCACAGCGTGACCGGCAGGGTGGCGCCGATCAGCTCGGTGACCGGTGTGCCGGTACGGATGGACTCGCCGAAGTCACCGCGGACGAAGTTGCCGACGAACCGGCCGTACTGCACGAGCAACGAGTCGTCGAGGCCGAGGTCGGCACGGATGGCGGCGACGCGCTCGGGCGTCGCCTCTTCTCCGGCCAGGGCCAGGGCCGGGTCGCCGGGCAGCTGGCGCACGCCCCAGAACACGACGATCGAGGCGATCACGAGCGTGACGGCCGACTGCCAGAGCCGGGTCAACAGGTAACGGGTCATCGGGTCACTCCCCCTCGACGAAGGCGGCGTCGCTGAGGCGCACGACGCCGTCGGCGTAGGTGGACACCCCGGCGACCTCGTTCGTCAGCGCGGTCAGGCTGCGGGTGCGGTACAGGTAGATGAGCGGTTCGTCCTCTTGGACCTGCGTCACGGCCTCGCCGTAGAGCGCCGCACGCTCGTCGACGTCGATGGACGCGGCCGCGTCGGCCAGCAGCTCGTCGACCCGGGGGTTGCTGTAGCCCGAGTAGTTGTTGCCGCCACCGGTGCGGAGGAAGTTGACCATGTTGCCGTTCGGGTCGACGCGACCCGACCAACCGAGCTGCAGCGCGTCGAAGTCGCCACGCGACTGCACGTCGAGCAGGGTCGAGTACTCGACCGGGGTGATCGACAGGCGGAACCCGCCGTCGGCGACCTGGGCCTGCAACGCCTGGGCGAGGCGCAGCGTGTCGGCGTTGTTGCTGACCTGCATCTCGATCTCGTACGGCGTGGTCACACCCGCCTCGTCGAGGAGGCGCTTCGCCCCCTCGGGGTCGTAAGCCGGGCAGGCCTCGCTCGCGGGTGTCACGAAGGGACTGCTGGGCGGGATGGGCGAGCACGCGGTGTCGTTCCACCCGCCGAACACGCTCTGCACGAGCGAGTCGCGGTCGATCGACATGGCCAACGCCTGACGGATGCGCACGTCACTCGCCAGCGGGGTGTCGATCTGCACGGGGTCGGTTCCGACGCCGTCCTGGTTGCCGATGTTCACCGTCAGGCCCTGGTAGCCGAAGGAACCGACCTGCAGCACCGTCAGGCCGTCGTCGGCCATGAGGGAGTCGACGTCCATCGTCGACATCGAGTCGGCGACCTGCACGTCACCCGCCCGCACGTTCGCGGCCCGGATGCTCGCATCGGTGATGATGCGGTAGGTGATCGTGTCGAGGTGCACGTCCTCGGCGTCGTAGTAGAGCGGGTCGCGCTCGACCGAGATCGAGGTCTGCGGCACGCGGTCGACGAACTTGAACGGGCCGACGCAGACCGGGGCGTCGCCGAAGTCGTCACCCTCGGCCTCGAGCGCCGTCGGCGACATGATCATGCCCGCCCGGTCCGCGAGGGCCGCGGTGAGCGGGGCGAAGGGGCGCTCGTACGTCAGGCGCACCGTGTCGTCGTCGAGGGCCTCGACCCCGGTGACGGGGCCCAGCTCGCTGGCCCGCGACGAGTCGGGCTTGTCGAGGTGGCGGCGCAGCGTGGTGACCACGGCCTCGGCGTCGAGCGGGGTCCCGTCGGCGAACACGGCGTCGGTGCGCACGGGGATGTCGACCGTCAGCCCGCCGTCCGACAGCGTCGGCAGCTCGGTCGCCAGCAACGGCACCAGGTCGCCCTCGGCGTCGATGTCGTACAGCTTCTGGCAGACCGTCTCCATGACGTACCGCGTGTAGAGCGACGACGACGTGGTGGGATCGAGGGCGTCCGGCTCGGCCGACAGCGCCATGACCAGGTCGCCGCCCTCGACGATCGTCTTGTCGCCGATGGGGGCGGTGGTGACGTCGGTCTTGTCGGGCGGGTTCGTGCCGGCGGGCTGCTGCGGGACGCAGGCCGTCAGCGCGAGCGTCGCGGCGGCGGCGAGGGCCGGGAGCGAGAGGGCTCGGCGCAGGCGGCGACGGCCGGCCGGAACGCTCGGGGTCGCGGCACGGGACGGGCTCGCGGCGCGGGTCGCGCTCGCGGCACGGGTCGGGCGGGGTGGGCGGGCCATCGGGCCTCCGATGCTCGGGTGGTATCGGTCTCTGCGGCGCGGATTGCATACAATCCTGCCGCACGCCCCAGTTTTGTATACGAATTGTTTCGCGCGGGTAAAACGTGTGGCAGACGCACCACCCGGAACCATCGATGCGCCGTCGAACCACGCAGGTGGATGGTTCGTCGGCGCATCGGTGGTGTCGTCCCGGTGCCTGACTCGCAGGACCACCGGCCACGGGGCGTCAGCCCAGGGGCAGTCCGGCTGCGCGCAGGTTCATCGCGAGGCGCGTCGGGTGCATGACCTCGTCCCACACCGTGCGAGCGAATCCGTCGACCTCGGGCCGGTTGCGGATGCGGTCCTCGCGGATCTTCTCGTCCACGACGATCTGCTCCGGAGAACGCCCCTTCCGCCACCGGCCCTTCGCGTACTTGATCCGCCCGTCGAACTCGAGGACGACACCGAACCGGGGCCACCAGAAGTCGACCACGTCCACGAACTGACCGCGATCACCCCAGCGAAAGCTCTTCTGGAGAACCGGAGGAGGCGCACCCAGCTCGTGCAGGACGACCCGCGTAAGCGATTCCCCGGGGGACTCGGCCGCCGACGTCGCGAAGGCCACCGCACGACGAGCGCCCGTGCGACCCCGAGCCGTCGGGCGTGCATCCAGGAACCGACCGACCTCCTCCCGCGTGGTCGACCGACGGCGGAGCAACTGGTCGAGGGCGACGACGGCCTCCCGGAAGGTCCACGACAACGCGAGATCGGCAGCCGTGCGTGTCGGCGAGGTGACAAGCACCCCGCACTCCTCCCGCGCCTCCTGGGGCAATAGAGGTCCGGCGTGACGGACGACCGTCGGCGTGGACTGCGTCGTACGACGAGCGGGGTCGACGACGTGGACGCGTTCCGGCCAGTCACCCAGGATCGGAGCACCCCAGACGGCCGCCGCGGACGCGTGTGAGGCGGCGACCCGGCTCGACAGCTTGGGCAGGAGCGCGACCACGCGGAGGAGATGGCGTTGCCTCGGCGTGGCGGCCTGCCAGGCCTCCCGCTCGACGGCGACACCCGGGCACAGCCGGAGGAGCTCACCACGGTCGATCCGGCGACGGACCGAGGAGGACTCGCGCGTCCCGTGGCCCAGCTGGGACGAGCGAATGACGGGCGGTAGGGAATCGATCATCCCCACACCTTGCCGGTCGTGACCCCGCCCTGTCGTAGTTCTCCACAGGACCCTGACCCTCTGCGTGAGACGAACCGTCGATGCGCTGTCGAACCACCCATTCGGATGGTTCGACAGCGCATCGACGGCGCGATGCTGAGGGCGCCGCGCGCGGAGGTGGAGGGCGGCTACTCGAGGTTGGCGTGGCGGGGCCAGAGTTCGTCGGCGTCGGCACCCGAACGCTTCCACAGCGCGTGGAAGACGGCGTCGCCGAGCAGCACGACCGTCTGCTCGAACAGGCCGCCGGCGTACTGCGACGAGGCGGCTCCCGAGCGGTCCTGCTTGTCGGCGGCGGGGACCACGAGCACGGCCTCGGCCAGGTCGGCCAGCGGCGAGTCGGCGGCGGTGGTGATCGCGGCCACCCGGGCCCCGGCGTCGACGGCCGTGCGGGCCGCGGCGACGATGCCGGACGTCGTGCCCGAGCCGCTCGCGGTGAGCAGCACGTCTCCGTCGGCGATGGCGGGAGTCGTCACCTCGCCGACGACGTGCACCTCGAGACCGAGGTGCATCAGCCGCATCGCGGTCATGCGCAGGGCGAGCCCCGAGCGACCCGCGCCGTGGACGAAGACGCGCTCGGCGTCGTCGAGCAGGTCGGCGAAGGCGTCGAGCTGACCGGAGGTGTCGGACGAGTCGTCGCCCCCGGCGTCGGCGTCGAGCACCGCCGAGACGGCGGCGTCGACCTCGTCCGCGACGAGCTCGAGGGCGGTGGCGACGGAACCGTGGTCGTCGTCGGGGGACGTGCTGTCTGCGGGAGTCACGCGTACCAGCCTGCTCGCCCCGCGCCTCCTGCGTCCAGGTTCGGGCGGACTCCCCGGAACGACGGGGCCGCGCAGGGGTGCGACCACAAGGGGGGCCACCGCGGACCCGCACTGGGGGCAGCCCGGCGCACGCCCGCTGCCTACCCTGGGACGGGGGGACGAGACACCGAGAGACACCCGAGGAGCACCACGTGACCAGGACGGTCGACACACCCGCGCACCCGACGCGCAGCTACGAGCGGCTGAGGCCTGCCATGCGCCTGTTCTACCTGTGGACGCTCTCGCGCTCGCGCCACGTCCCTTCTCCGCGCGGCCGGCCGACCTACCGGGCGGACTCGCCCGACCCCGACACCGTGCTGCTGATCGGCACGGGCCCGACCCACGGTTTCGGCGTGACGAGCCACGAGCAGGCGCTCACAGGCCAGATCGCCAAGGAGACCTCGAAGAACACCGGACGTGCGTGCTCGGTGGACTACATCGGCGACGAGATGATGAACGCCGGGTCGGCCCGCTCGTGGATCGGCGACCACGACCTCAGCCTGTACGACACGGTCGTCGTGATGCTCGGCCTCAACGACGCCGTCATGCTCACCCCGCTCGACAGCTGGCAGCGCGACGTCACGTCGCTCGTCACCGACCTGACGCGCCGCGTCCACCCGACCGCCCGCATCGTCCTGGTCGGCGTGCAGCCCGTGCGCTCGGTGACGCGGTTCGACAACCCGTTCGGATCGGTCGCCGACCGGCACGCCGCGCGCATGAACGAGATCACCGAGCGGGTCGCCTCGCAGCACCCGTCGACCTCGTACTTCCGGCTGCCCCCGGGCGAGCTGCAGCCCGGGCGCCCGCACGGCTGCGAGACGATGTACCGGCAGTGGGGCGCCGTGGTCGCCGACCGGGTGGCCCCGACCCTCGACGTGGTGCGCCGCGGCGAATCGGTCGAGCACATCCCGCGCACCTCGGTGGCACCCCTCGTGCCCGAGCGCGTCGCGGCCCAGCTCGAGGTGGCCCGACTGGCGGCGTCGGTGGCCGCGCCGGCCCCGGTCGACCCGGTCGTCGCACGGCTCGAGGCCGCGCGGGCGGCCGTCGCCCGGCTCGAGGCCGAGCAGGCCGTCGCGGCGCGCCCGGCAGCCGTACCCGCACCCGCACCGCTGCCGACACCTGCCACGACGCCCGCGCCGATGCCGACGCCTGCACCCGTGAGCGCATCCCTGAGCACGCCCGCGACCACCGCAGGAACCGCGTCCGTCCCGTCGACCGGCACCGCGCCTCCTGCCCGTCCGCGGCGGGCACTGCCCGAGCCGACCTTCGAGTGGTCGGGCGCCGAGACGCTGGTCGAGCTCGCGAGCACCGGCGGCTCGGACACCCTGCAGGACCTCGCCCGCCGCGCCGAGAAGGAGTTCGGCGTCGACGTCGCCGTCGTCTCGCTGCTCGACGGCAAGAAGCTGTACTACGCCGTCAACACCGAGCTGCTGCCGGTGTCGATCCCGCGCGAGCTGACCTTCTGCGACGTGACCGTGGCGGCCGACGCGCCCGTGATCGTCGAGGACGCCCGCAAGGACGACCGGTTCAAGGACAACCCCTACCTCGACCTGAACCACGGGTACTTCTACGCAGGACACCCGATCCACTCGTCGACGGGCGAGGCGATCGGCACGTTCTGCCTGCACAACACCCGCCCCCGCAAGGCGAAGAGCGTGTCGTCCGAGAAGCTGGCCGAGTTCGCCCGCCTCGCCGAGATCGAGCTGCAGAGCTACGAGACGGCCGACGGGGGCCACGACCTGCCGACGATGTACGAGACCCGGGAGGCGGCGGTCGCGGCGGCCGTGTCGGGTCGCGCCCCGCAGGCGGCCGCGCTGGCCCAGGACGTGGCCGACGCCGCGGGCGCCGTCCCCGTGGGCGCCATCCCCGTGGCCGCCGCTGTCGCCGCACTGACCGCGCCGGCCCCCACGCGCGTCGGGCGCCACGCCGCCCCCTGACGCGACCCGCGAGCGAGGACGCACCACGTCCGCGTCGTCGAACCACCCGGGAGCACGGTTCGACGACGCGACGGTGGTGCGACCGTCACGCCGTCACGCCGTCACGCCGTCACCCCGGCACGCCGTCACGGTCGCCGCGGCCCCTTCCGCTGCTTCAGCCACAACACGAGCATGAAGCTGAAGATCACGAGCACCATCCACGAGCCGATCTTGCTGGGGTGCACGAGGCTCCAGCCGTCGGCCTGCGAGGCGTAGGTCCAGGCGCCGAGCAGGGTCGCGGCGTTCTCGGCGACCCAGATGAACAGCCCGATCAGGGCGAACGAGACGAGCAACGGCATGCGGCGATCGAGGCCCCGCACGCGGAAGGTCACCGACCGCCGGGCGATCAGCAGCGCGGCGACGCCGAGCAGCACCCAGCGCAGGTCGGTGATCCAGTGGTTCGTGAAGAAGTTGACGTAGAAGCCGACCGCGACGGCCATGGTCGCCACCATCGGCACGGGGTCGACGCGCAGGTCGAGCCGTCGCCACGCCTGGCAGATGTAGCTCGCGACGGCCGCGTACATGAAGCCGCTGTAGAGCGGCACGTCACCCAGGCGCAGCACGCCGGGCTCCGGGTACGACCACGATCCGATCGCCACCTTGAACACCTCGAGCCCGAGGCCCAGGACGTGGAAGACGCAGATGACGAGCAGTTCGTCCCGGGTCTCGAGCCGCGTCGCGACGAGGACGACCTGCACGAGCAGACACCAGATCAGCAGGGCGTCGTAGCGCGGGATGCCCACGTCCACCACGCGGGTCACGGCGAGCCCGGCGAAGATCGCGACGGCGAACGCGCACGAGAGGGCCTGGTCGCGGCCGAAGGCCAGCAGGTCGAGCAGGGACTCACGCGTGCGGGCGGCGCGACCCAGGCGGTGACGCGGGACGATCTCGACGGCGGACACCGCGCCTCCTCGGTTCGTCGTCGGCACGGGCCGGGTGGCCGCACCGTCGCCCCGACGGGTGCGACCTCGTCCACGCTACGAACCCCGAGGAGGCGCGGCGTCCGTCCCGAGGACCACCCGCCTCCTCCGCGGGTCGCGAGATCCGCAGGGCCGATCGGTCCGGTCTCGATCGGGTGACGACGGTTTCGCGACGAAACCTCGTCTTCTAGGCTCGGCGGCATGGAGCACAGCCGCCGCACCTCCGGGCCCTGGGCCGGGTACGCCCTCGTCGTCCCGGGCCTCGTCGCGGCGGCCTGCGTCGGCCTTCTCGTCGCGGCGTGTGCCCGGGTGATGCCCGGCGAGCCGATCGATCGTCCGGTCGCCGAGGTCGTGGGCGCCGCACCCGACTGCACGACCTCGGGGGCCGGTTTCGCGATGCCGCCCCCGACCTCGGACGACGAGGCGCCCTCACGGCCCGAGCCCCCACGCTCGGGATCGGTGCCGGAGGGGTTCGTGCCGACCTCGGTCGTGGAGTGCGGCCTCGCGTCGACGACCGTCCTGGACCGGCCCGACGGCCTCTGGAGTTCGGTCACCGAGACGACCCGCGGCGGAGACCTCGGCCGACTGCTCGCGGCCCTGTCCGAGCCGAACGGCCGGAGCCTGCCGGTCTGCACGGCGGACTTCGAGCTCGTGGCCGACCTCTGGCTCGTGGACGCATCCGGTGCCTCGATGCGCGCAGCCCACCCCGTCGACGGGTGCGGCAAGACGACGGGCGACACGCGACCGGCCGTCGCCGCCCTCCCCGTGTCGGCCGAACGGGACGTCCCCGTGAATCTGATCGAGAGCCGCGACGCCCTCGACGCGGGGTGCAGCACGTCCGCGACGACACCGACGTTCGTCGACGCGAACGATCTCGGCGTCGAGGGGCTCCCGCCCGACGGCGACGCGACGGACCACGACGACGGGGGCGCCACGTCCCTGCCCGCCGCGCCGGCGCTGCCCGAACCGGCCGTCGTCGACCCCGCCGATCTCGACCGGGTGTGCCTGTACCGCGTCGCCGCGCCGCACGACGAGCCCGTCCCGGCCGGCAGCCCCGGGGTCGGTGACGCCGACGCAGGCTTCGGCTCCGGATCCTCCGTGCCGACGAAGTCCGGGGTGTCGGCGACCTTCCATCGTGTCGTCCCGCTCGACCCGACCACGGCCGAGGCACTCGTCGAGGCGATGGACGGCCCTCCCGTCGGTGGCGACTGCTCCGACCGCCCGACCTCGATCGCCACCCTCCCGCTCTCGGAGCCCGGCGCGTGGCCGGTCGACGTCGCCCTGACGATCGAACTCGACGGGTGCCGGCGGCTCTCCGCGGGCGGCGGGCAGGCGCACGCCCTGCCGCCCGTCCTCGCCGAAGCGCTGCTCGTCCGTTGACACGCGAGAGCCCCCTCGCCGTGCGGCGAGGGGGCTCTCGTGGGGTGCTCGTCGGCGTCCCGCGCTGCGGGCCGCTGGTACGCACCGTCGACGGGCCGGGCGTCAGCCCGTCCGAAGTCGTGCACCGGGCCGAGGCCCGGGACGGTCAGATCTGGTCGTCGTCCACCAGGCCGGCCACGAAGGGGTAACGGTCGGCCACGTACTCGTGGAGGTCGGGGTGGACGAGGGTGTCGAGCGAGGGAAGCGAGGAGGTCATGGTCGGGCCGTTCAGTCGAGGTCGTCGGTGTCGTCGAGTGCCGTGTCGAAGTAGGACACGTGGTCGCCGACCTGATCGGCGAGGATGCGCTGTGCGAACGTCATCGTGCCCGCCTCAGGCCGACATCGCGTGAGCCGGGGCGGCCACGAGGAAGTCGGCGTAGGTGGGCTCGTCGAGCCGGGGGACGGCCGAGACGGCTGCCGAGATCGGTGCGGCCAGGGCGACGGCCGCGACACGCGCCCGACGGCGACGGGGGTAGGTCTCGATGCGGACGGCCGGCACGCGGGGGTCGCGGCGGTAGAGACCGGCGTCGACGCGACCGGTGGTCGGGCGGGTCGTCGCGGGGCGGGCCGAAGCGACCGTTCCGCGGACGAGGGAGACGAGTTGCTCGTGGCCGAGGCCCTGGAGCGAGGCGCTGCTGGTGTTCATGTTCTTCTCATTTCTGGCGACCCTGCGTCACCTGAGGAACTTGCTGGAACTGCGGGCACCGCCCGTGAAGTCGGTGCCCGTACCGCCGTGAACCGGTACGTCCCTCACTGTGACAGGTGGATAGCTAGAGGAACTAGCCAGATCGGCAAGAGTGCGCATTGCGGACATGGCCGACCGTCGCGGATGCGCGATCTGCGTTCTTCTTCGTTTTTCTGGTTTTGTCTTGTTTTCTCTGTGGAAGCGTCGTACAGTCGGCCCACACGGCACGGAACACCGCCGAATGGACAGCAGCAGCACGAGCAACGGCAGCACCGCGAGACGACGAGGAGGTCGCATGTACGCCACCGAACGGCACGAGTCGATCGCCGAAGCCCTGCGCTCGGCCGGCCGGGTGTCGGTCAGCGACCTCGCCCTGCGCCTCGACGTCACGGCCGAGACGGTCCGCCGCGACCTCGACGCCCTCGAGCAGGCGGGTCTGCTGCAGCGCGTGCACGGCGGTGCCGTCGCCGCCGGCCGCTCCAGCGTCAGCGAGCTGAGCCTGAGCGAGCGCGAGACCCGACACAGCCCCGAGAAGACGTCCGTCGCCCAGGCCGCCGCGCACCTCGTGCCCCCGACGTTCACGGGGTCGATCGCCCTCGATGCCGGCACCACCACGGCCGCCGTCGCCGCCGAGCTCGCCCGCTGGGCCCCGGCGACACCCGGCACCGTCCTCACCGTCATCACCAACGCCGTCCCGATCGCGGCGCTGCTGCAGCACAGCCCCCATGTCGACCTGCACCTGCTCGGCGGACGCGTCCGCGGCCTGACCAGCGCCGCCGTCGGCACGAGCACGGTCGAGCAGATCCAGGCCCTGCGACCCGACATCGTCTTCGTCGGCGCCAACGGCCTCAGCGCCGGCTTCGGCCTGTCGACCCCCGACGAGTTCGAGGGCGCCGTCAAGTCGGCCTACGTCCGCGCCGGACGTCGCGTCGTCGCCGTGGTCGACCAGACCAAGCACGGCGAGGAGGCGCTGGTGCGGTTCGCGCGCCTGGCCGAGATCGACACCGTGGTCACCGACGCGCTCCCCGCGCCCGACCTGGGCGAGGCGCTCGAGCTCGCCGACGTCGAGGTGATCGTCGCATGAGCGCCTCGACCCCCGCGCCACGCCCCGTCGTGGCCCCGCTCGACCCCGCACCGCTGCCAGGAGGCACCCGCATGATCCTCACCGTCACCGCGAACCCCTCGCTCGACCGCACGATCGAGCTGCCGGGCACCCTGCAGCGGGGTGCCGTGCAGCGCTCGGTCAGCACGACGGACGAGCCCGGCGGCAAGGGCGTCAACGTGTCCCGGGCCCTCGCGGCGTCGGGCGCCGAGACCGTGGCCCTGCTGCCCGGTGCCCTCGACGACCCGGTCCTCGTCGCCCTGCGCGAGCGGGGCGTGCCGACCGTCAACCTGCCGATCGACCAGCGCCTCCGGGCCAACGTCACCCTGACCGAGCCCGGCGGCACGACCACCAAGATCAACGAGCTCGGCCCCGACCTCGGCGCCCACGTGGACGAGCTCACCGCGCTCGTCGTCGAGCACGCGGCCCTCGCCTCGTGGCTGGTGCTCGCGGGCTCGCTGCCGCCCGGCCTGCCGACGACCTGGCTGGCCGACGTCGTCCGGGCCGTGCGCGCCTCCTGCGGTGACGCCGCCCCGCGCATCGCGGTCGACTCGTCGGGCGAGCCGTTCGCGGCCCTGATCGCGTCGGGCGTCGGGATCGACCTCGTCAAGCCCAACGCCGACGAACTCGCCGAGATCGTCGGCGGCGACCCCGAGGCGTACGAGGCCGACCCGGCCTCGGCCGTCGCCGGAGCCCGACGCCTGCGCGAACTCGGCGTCGAGACCGTGCTGCTCACCCTCGGCAGCGCGGGCGCCCTGTTGATCGACGACGAGGGGTCGTGGTTCGCCGCCGCCCCCGTCATCACCGCCCTGAGCACGGTGGGCGCCGGCGACTCGTCGCTGTCCGGCTACCTGCTCGCCGAGACGGCCGGGGCCCCCGCCCCGGCCCGCCTCGCCCAGGCCGTCGCGTCCGGGGCCGCCGCCGCGGCCCTGCCCGGCAGCATCGTCCCCCGCCTCGACCAGACCTTCCCTGACGACATCGACGTCGTCCCGATGGCCCCCGCGGCCGTCGGGCACCTCTGAGCAGCGTCGCCCAACCCCAAGGAGCAGAACAGCATGTCATCCCTCATCAGCACCGACCTCGTCGGTCTCGACGAAGACCTGGGCGGCACGTCGACCGACGTCATCCGCGCCCTGGCCGCGCGCGTCGCGGCCTCGGGCCGCGCCGGCTCGGCCGACTCGCTCGCCGACGACGCCATCAAGCGTGAGGCCTCGGTCGGCACCGGCGTCCCCGGCGGCATCGCGATCCCCCACGCCCGGTCGGCCTCGGTCACCGAGCCCACCCTCGCCTTCTCCCGGCTCGCGCGCACGGTCGGCTTCGGAGCCCCCGACGGCGATGCCGACATCGTCTTCATGATCGCGGTGCCCGAGGGCGCCGACGGCGACCACCTGACGGTCCTCTCGACCCTCGCCCGCGCCCTCATCCGCGACGACTTCACCGCCGCCCTCCGCGCCGCGAAGACGCCCGCCGACATCGTGCAGCTCGTCGACGACGAGGTCAGCGGCGAGGTCGCCGAGACGCGCGGCACCACCGCCACCTCCGCGGCCGGCGCGACCAGCGCCTCCTCGTCCGCGGCCGAACCCACGGGTGACGGCGCGCGTCGCCCGAAGCTGGTCGGCGTCACCGCCTGCCCCACCGGCATCGCTCACACCTTCATGGCCGCCGACGCCCTCGTCGCCGCGGCGAAGCGCCTCGGCGCCGACCTGCAGATCGAACCGCAGGGCTCGGGCACGGTCACCCCCCTCGACCCGGCCGTCATCGCCGAGGCCGACGCCGTGATCTTCGCCGTCGACGTCGACGTGCGCGACCAGGGCCGCTTCGCCGGCAAGCCCGTCGTCCGCGGACCGGTCAAGCGCGGCGTCGACGCTCCCGACGCCATGGTGAAGGAGGCGCTGGCCGCCGCCAAGGACCCGAACGCCGCCCGCGTGGGCGGCACGGCCGGCGCCGCCGGTGCCGCCGCGGGCTCCGCCACCGAGAAGCAGGGCTTCGGCTCGTCGCTCAAGCGCTGGCTGCTGACCGGCGTCTCGTACATGATCCCGTTCGTCGCCGGTGGCGGCCTGCTGCTCGCCCTGGGCTTCCTGCTCTCGGGCTACGAGATCGCCGGCAACGCCGCCACGGTGCTGACCGACTACTCGCTGTTCAACCTGCCGCCCGAGGGCCTGATGTACTTCCTCGGTGCCGCCGCGTTCCAGATCGGCAACCTGTCGATGGGCTTCCTCGTCGCCGCCTTGGCCGGTTACATCGCCTACGCGATCGCCGATCGACCCGGCATCGCCCCCGGTTTCGTCGCCGGCGCCGTCGCCGTCTTCATGGGCGCCGGCTTCATCGGCGGTCTCGTCGGTGGTCTGCTCGCCGGCTTCGCCGCCTACTGGATCGGCAAGCCCGACGTGCCCCGCTGGCTGCGCGGCCTGATGCCCGTCGTGATCATCCCGCTGCTCGCGTCGATCTTCGCCTCGGGTCTGCTCGTGCTCGTGCTCGGCGGCCCGATCGCCGCCCTGACGGTCGCCCTGACCGACTTCCTCAACGGCCTCAGCGGCACCGGGGCGATCGTCCTCGGCGTCATCCTCGGCCTCATGATGTGCATCGACCTCGGTGGCCCGGTCAACAAGGTCGCGTACTCGTTCGCCGTCGCCGGCCTGTCGGCGGGCTCCATCAGCGACAACCCCGCTCCGCTGATGATCATGGCCGCCGTGATGGGCGCCGGCATGGTGCCGCCCCTGGCCATGGCCCTCGCCTCGACCGTGCTCTACCGCAAGGGCTTCTCGCAGGTCGAGCGCTCCAACGGCACGGCCGCCTGGCTGCTCGGCGCCTCGTTCATCTCGGAGGGCGCCATCCCGTTCGCCGCGGCCGACCCGCTGCGCGTCATCCCCGCGAGCATGGTCGGAGGCGCGGTGACCGGAGCCATCTCGATGGCCGCCGGCGTCACGTCGCAGGCACCCCACGGTGGCATCTTCGTGTTCTTCGCGATCGGCAACCTGGGCATGTGGGCGCTGGCGATCGTCGCCGGCACCGTGGTGAGCGCGTTCGTGCTCGTCCTGCTGAAGAAGTTCGTCCGCCGCGGCGCGGCCGCCGGGGCCGACGCGTCGGCCGAGGCCGCCGAGGCCGGTTCGGTCGTCGGCCAGCGCAGCCCCGTCGCCGCGTAGGCGCGGAGGCGCGTCGCCGCTGAGGTGACCACACGAGGAGGCGCGCTCCGGGGAGTCCCGGAGCGCGCCTCCTTCGCCGTGGACGGGCCGCGGACGGGCGGTCGCGTCCTCTACCCTGGCGTGAGCAACCGATTGGACCCCACGCCGTGACCGACATGAGCCTGAGGCTCCCCACCACCCATTTCCGTGCCGTGCTCGACCTGGGCCAGCGCCCGGCCGCGCAGACGCCGCTGCCGACCGCGCTCGGCAAGCCGAACCTCTACGCCGAGTACGACGACGACGACCTGATCACCGCGCTGTACGTCGGCTACGAGACCGGGCAGGTGCACCTCGAGACCACGCCCTCCGGCGACGTCGAGCACCACTTCCACCTCGCGAACGGCGACGACAGCGACCTCAGCCCCTTCGGCGTCGCCGACACGCGGGTGCTCGTCGAGTGGTCGACCCGGCTGATCGTCGACCTGCACCGCCGCATGCCCGACCTGCTCGACGAGGTCGACGAGGCCGCCGCCTGGCACGACGCCGGCTTCGACCTCTACGTCTGCGAGGTCGAGGAGCCCCGCAAGCTCGACCTGATCGAGGTCGACATCGAAGGCGAGCTGCTCACCCTGCCGTGGCTCGGCTCGGGCGCCGTCGAGCACGACCACATCGAGGGCGACGACCACCCGATCGCGCTGAGCTGGACGCCGCAGGGCGCGTCCGACGCCGTGCCGATCGCCGAGGCCTGGCTCGACCCGCGGACCGACCAGCCCCTCACGAAGGCCCTGCCCGGCATCGACTGGGACGCCGTCGGCTGGGGTCGCGACGAGGTGCTCCCCTGGCTCGAGGCGATCTACATGAACCACCACGTGCTGCCCGACGCGGCCGGCACGATCCTCACGGGCGTGCTCGAACGGCTCGGCGGGATCGACGGCACCGACTAGCGACCCGTCGCGCCCGGCTCCGCGGGGCCGGGGCGGGGACGGCGTCGCGGGGCCGGGGCCGGGGCCGGGCTGCCAGGATGGCGAGATGAGCGACTCGCCCACACCGCGCCTCCTGAACCTGTTGGTCCTCGACGTGACCGACGAGGCCCGCGACGACCCCGCGTTCGAGCGCGAGCTCGACGAGCTGTCGACCTCCGTGGTCGCCGCCGCCGAGCAGGTCGGCTTCGCGGTGCGCCGGGTGCCCGCGAACCGGCTCGGCGACGTGCACGCCGCCCTCGCCGAGGCCGACGCGGTGCTCGTCACCGGCGGTGAGGACGTCGACCCGAGCCACTACGGCGGCCCCGCCGACTACCCGGGGCGGGGCCAGACCTTCGCCGACGCCGACCGGGTGCAGTTCGAGGTGGTGCGCGGGTCCGTGGAGGCGCGGGTGCCGCTGGTCGGCATCTGTCGCGGCATGCAGGTGGTCGACGTGGCGCTCGGCGGCGACCTCGTGCAGCACCTCGACCACCCCGGCCACGTGAACCCCGACAGCGTCGAGGACAGCATGGTCGACCACCCGGTCCGCCTCGCGGACGGCAGCACGCTCGCGACGATGCTCGGCACGACGTCGCTCGTCGTGCGCAGCTCGCACCACCAGGCGGTGGGACGCCTGGGCGAGGGGCTGCGCGCGGTGGCCTGGGCCGACGACGGCACGGTCGAGGCCGTCGAACACGACACGGCGCCGGTGTGGTGCGTCCAGTGGCACCCCGAGGACCGCGGGGCGACCGGCACGGTGCTGACCGACCTGCTCGTCGCGGCACGCGACGCCGCCCTCGTTCGTCGAGAGAACGTTTGATCCACTAACCATGGCTAAGGTGGATGGCATGCCCATGGTTCCTCCGCCCTCGTGGCCGCGGGTCGAGTACGAGAGCCACCCCTGGGACGACGACGAGGACGCCCCGCTCTCCCGCCGAGCTCGACTGCGGTCACGCGGGCCGTACGAGGCCGCCGTCACCCCGGCCATCGCCGGGGCGGCCGCGCCGAACCTGCCCGCGGACCTCGTGGTCGACTGCGAGGACGCCGTCGCCGAGCTGGCCCGCTTCGACGCCGAGGTGGGAGCGTTCACCGCCCCTTTCGCGGCGATCCTGCTGCGGAGCGAGAGCGCGTCGAGCTCCGAGATCGAGAACCTCACGGCCATGCCCCGTGGCATCGCCCTCGCCGCCCTCGGCCGCAAGGCCGGGACGAACGCCCGGCTCGTCATCGCCAACGCCCACGCGATGGAGGCCGCCGTCGCCCTGGCCGACGACCTCGACGACGCTGCCGTGATCGCGATGCACGCGGCCCTCCTGGGCGACGAGCAACCGCATCACACGGGCCGCTGGCGCGATCAGCAGGTGTGGATCGGCGGCACGGGAACGAGCCCGCACACGGCGGACTTCGTGCCGCCCCGCGCCGAGAGGGTGACGCGAGCCATGGAGGACGTGCTCGCCTTCGCCCGTCGTGACGACCTGCCGGCCCTCGTGCACGTCGCGCTGACCCACGCGCAGTTCGAGACCATCCACCCCTTCCCCGACGGCAACGGCAGGACGGGTCGCGCGATCGTCCACTCGATGCTGCGACGGCTGGGCGTCATGCGTCAGGTGACGGTGCCGGTCTCGGCCGGCCTCCTGCGGGACGCCTCGGGGTACTTCGACGCACTCGGGGCCTATCGCGACGGCGACGTCGAGCCGATCGTCCGCGCCTTCACCCGCGCGACCGTCGAGGCGGTCGACAACGGCCGTTCGCTCGTGACCGACCTGACCCGGCTCCGCCTGCAGTGGGACGAACTCACGACCGCCCGCGCGGGGTCGGTCGGTCGACGCCTGCTCGACGTGCTGCAACGCCAGCCCGTCGTCGACGTGCCGTCGGTCGCCCGCGAACTCGGGGTCGCGACGAACAACGCCCGGGCCGGCATCGAGCGACTCGTCGACGACGGCATCGTGCGGCCGATCGGTGAGGCACGCCGCGGACGCCTGTACGAGGCGCCCGACGTGCTCGTCGCCCTCGACGCGTTCGCCGTGCGGGCCAAGCGCGGCCGACGACCCGGGCCCGGCGCCTAGCGCTCGCGGACGATCAGGGCCGAGGCCGCGGTCACGAGCCGGCGGGGCAGGAAGCGGTGCGCCTGGGCGCCGATCGCGTTGCCGAGCCCGCTGACCACGACGGGACGACGGCGGCGCACGGCCCGCAGTGCCGCGGTGACGACCTGCTCGGGCGTCTGGCGACCGCTCGTGAGGAAGTCGCTCCCGGTCGCGGCGAAGAACCCGGTCTCGGTCGCCCCCGGGCAGAGGGCCGTGACGGTGACGCCCGACCCGCGCACCTCGGCGTGCAGCGCCTCGCTGAACGAGAGCACGAACGCCTTGGTCGCCCCGTAGACCGCCATCGTCGGGATCGGCTGGAACGCCGCGGTCGAGGCGACGTTGACCACCGTGCCGCGTCGGCGGGCCGTCATGCCGGGCAGCAGCGCGCGCGTCAGCGCGACCACCTGCGAGCAGTTGAGGTGTACCTGCCCCTGGACGGCGGCGGGGTCGGACTCGGCGAACGCCCCGTGCGAGCCGACGCCGGCGTTGTTCACCAGCACGTCGATCGCGCGGTCGGCGACCGCGGCCAGGACGGTCTCGACCCCGTCGGGCGTCGACAGGTCGGCGACCACGGCCGTGAACGACCCGGAGGCGCGGGTCGCCTCGAGCTCGGCCCTCACCTGCTCGAGGCGGTCGCCGCTACGCGCCACGATCACCACATCGTGGTCGGGCGCGAGCCGCCGGGCGAACTCGGCGCCGATGCCGCCGGACGCGCCGGTGACGAGGGCGGTGGGCAGGGACGCGGTGGGTGCGGGCATGCGCCCATCCTGCCCGACGGGGTGCCGGCCCTCCGACGAGGACGCACCACCGTCGCGTCGTCGAACCACCCGCGGGGGTGGTTCGACGACGCGAGCGTGGTGCGGCCTCGAGCAGGAGGCGCGGCTCGGGGCGCGCGGGGCGGGCGGCACGTCCTGGCCGAGAAACGAGGATCGGCCCGCATTGTTTTGAATCCTTCAAAAGAAGGCGTATGGTGGGGACAACGCCGACGGAGGCCAGGGCCACCGTCGAGCATCTCGGCGCAGCCCTCCCCGCCATCGGCCGCCCGCTCGATCCCCCGATCGCGGGCCCCCGACCAGCACGATCCGCCCAGCCCCGAGGAGTCACCGTGAACACCACCGCCACGACCACCCGCACCGCCGTCACCCCGCTCGGCGGCCGCTACGTCAGCACGACCGCCGCCCCGACGGTCGGCTCCTACGTCGGCTCGCTCGCCGCCGACGTCGCCCCCGGCTCGTACGTCAGCACCTCGGCTCGCCGCGACCTGTCGATCGGCCGGTACACCGCCAGCGCGCTGCGTCGCCTCTCGGCCGCCACGGCATCCGTTCGCACGGCCACGGGCACGATCCACACCGCGACCGGTTCGATCCGCACCGCGTAGTCGGCACCGGCCGGTCGGGGTCGCCCCACCCCGACTGTCCCGCCCGGGCGGCCCGTCCGGGCTGCCCCATGAGACCCGGGCCCGCCGCGCGACCTGAATCCGCGCGGCGGGCCCGTTCCTGCACCCAGGAGACACGACGTGCCGCCCACCTCCGAAGGTGAGCGGCACGTCGTGACATCCCGGCGGCCAGGCCCGGCCCGCCCGCCCGCCGGACTAGAGCGTCGCGGCCGAGGGGTCCCAGCTCTCGTCGAGCGGCACCGGCTGCTGCACGGCGGACTCGACCGAGACCGGCGCACCCTGCTCGGCGGCCGACGAGATCGCCAGCAGCACGTCGAGCACGTGCGAGGCGACGGCCCCGCTGGCGCGCTCGGCATCGCCACCGCGGATCGCCCGTGCCAGGTCGAGCACGCCCGAGCCACGGCCGTAGGTCGACCCCGCGGCGGCGAGCGTCTCGGGTTCGTCCTGGCCGAAGCGCCACAGGCTCGAGTCGCCCTCGAACGTGTTGGGGTCGGGCAGCACGAGGGTGCCCTCGGTGCCGCTGATCTCGACGAAGCCCATGCGGGGCAGCGCGTTCTGGAACGAGAACGTGGACTGGGCCGACTGCCCGCCCGCGAACTCGATGAGCGCCGCGTGGTGCGTCGGCACCTCGACCGGGAACGTCTGACCCGCGCGCGGGCCGCTGCCGATGGTGCGGGTGTCGAACGACTTCGACGAGACCGCGCTGACGCGGCTGGCCGAGCCGAACGCGTGCACCAAGGTCGTCACGTAGTACGGCCCCATGTCGAAGAGCGGGCCGGCCCCGAGTGCGAACAGGAAGTCGGGGTTGGGGTGCCACGACTCGGGCCCGGGCACGTGGAACATCGTGGTCGCCGTCAGGGGCTGGCCGATGTCACCACGGGCGATGGCGCGCATCGCGGTCTGGATGCCGGCGCCGAGCACCGTGTCGGGCGCACACGCGACGCGCACGCCGGCCGCCTCGGCGGCGGCGAGCAGGTCACGCGCGGACTCGTGGTCGAGGGCGAGGGGCTTCTCGCTCCAGACGTTCTTGCCGGCGGCGATGATCTGACGTCCGACCTCGGCGTGCACGGCCGGGATCGTCAGGTTGACGACGATCTCGATCTCGTCGATCGCGAGCAGCTCGTCGACCGTGCCGTGACCCGGGACGCCGTACGTCTCGGCCTGCGCCTTGGCACGGTCGAGGTCGAGGTCGGCGACGAAGAGCACCTCGAGGTCGGCGAACTGCGTCATGTTCTCGAAGTAGGTGCCGCTGATGACGCCCGCGCCGATGACGCCGACGCCGACGCGTCCCGTGCGACCGGCGGTCGTGTCGACGCCGCTCACTTGTCGTTCTCCTGCAGCCAGGCGAAGGACTCGGCGACGCCTTCGAAGACGTCCTTCGCGTAGTCGTCGAACTCGACGACGCGCAGCGCGTGCGGCGCGGCGGCGAGCACGGCGGCGACGTCCACGTCGCCCTGTCCGGCCGGGGTCTGGTTCTTGAAGGCGGCGGCGAGCGCGTCGGGCACCTCGAGGGCGCTCTCGCTGCTGGGCAGGGCGGTCGCGATGTCGCCCGAGATCTTGCCGTCCTTGACGTGCAGGAACTGCACGCGGTCACCCAGCGAACGCAGCAGCGCCGGGGTGTCCATGCCGCCGACGGTCGACCAGAAGGTGTCGATCTCGAGGACGACGTCGTCGTTCAGGCGCTCGAGGAAGAAGTCGTAGACGGGACGGCCGTCGACCTTGTTCGCGAACTCCCACTGGTGGTTGTGGTAGCCGAACTTCAGGCCCGACGCCGCGGCGAGCACCTGCAGCTCGTTGACGCGGTCGGCGATCTTCGCGGCGTCGTCGGCGGTCTGCCAGCGGTCGCTCGGGATGAACGGGTCGATCACGGTGCCGATGCCGAGCTGGGCCGCGGCGGCGAAAGCGCGCTCGGGCTCGTCGGAGTCGATCACGGGGGCGTGACCGGAGGGGGCGGTGACGCCGGAGGCGGCGAAGGCCTTCTCGAACTCGTCGGCGCGCTCGACGAACGAGTAGGGCTCGACCTGGGTGAAGCCGATCTCGGCGATGCGGGCGACGGCGCCCTGCAGGTCGGCCGAGACGGCGTCTCGGACCGTGTAGAGCTGGACGGAGGGTGACGAGGTCATGGGATGACTCCTTTGTCGTGAGGGGTTCCGGTGGTCTGCGCCCAACTCTGTCACTTATGTCGACCGATGACAAAAGTTCGTCCGAAATCGACGCATCGGCTTGCCCGGGCGACACCCGCTGTGTATTCTGCGAACACCTAGCGCGACTAGGTTTTGACTCGAGGAGGCGTCATGGCCAACCCAGGCCCCATCGGCACGCAGGGCGTGCTCACCCAACCCGTCAGCACCGTGAGGGTGTCGCGGGGCTACATGATCGCGCTGGGGCTGGCTCAGTTCGGCCTGTTCGCGGCCTTGCTGTCACCGGTGTACGTGAGCATGCAGCTCAAGGCGCAGCAGCTGAACCCCGACGACCCGGCGAGCATCATCGGGCTCGTCCTGCCGTTCGGCGCCTTCGGTGCACTGCTCGCCAACCCCCTCGTCGGCGCGCTGAGTGACCGCACGCGCACCCGCTGGGGGCGCCGCCGGCCCTACCTGGTGGGCGGCATCGTCGTCTTCACGCTCGCCCTCGCCTGGCTCGCATTCGCCCCCACCGTGCTGCAGCTCGGAATCGCCTGGGTCATCGCGCAGGTCGCGGCCAACGCCGTGCTCGCCGCCCTGACCGCGAGCTTCGCCGACAACGTGCCGCAGTTCCAGCGAGGCAAGGCCTCGAGCGTGATCGCGCTGGCGCAGAACATCGCCGTGCTCGCGGGCACCTACCTCGCCGTGCTCTTCGTCGCGAACCTGCCGGTGCTCTTCATCGCGCCGGGCATCCTCGCGATCGTCCTGATCCTCGTCTACGCCGTCGTCGCTCGCGACGACCTGCCCGAGTACGACCTCAAGCCCTTCACCTTCGTCAACCTGGTCAGCTCGTTCTGGACGAACCCGCTGAAGCACCGCGACTTCGCCTTCGCCTGGTGGTCGCGGTTCCTGATCATCCTCGCGACGTTCATGTTCACGACCTACCGGCTGCTCTACATGCAGGAGCACCTCGGCATCGCGGACGTCGCCGACGCCACGGCCGCGGTCGCCTTCGGCGTCCTGCTCTACACGATCGCGTTGATGGCGAGCGCCGCGCTCTCGGGCTGGCTGAGCGACAAGCTCAAGATGCGCAAGGTCTTCGTCGGAGGTTCGACCGCCCTCTTCGCGGTCGGCCTGATCCTGCTGGCCCATGCCGAGACGGTCACCGGCTTCTACGTCGCCGAGATCGTCATGGGCTTCGCCTACGGCATCTACGCCGCCGTCGACACGGCACTCGTCGTCGACGTCCTGCCGAACGCCGACCGCCCGGGCAAGGACCTCGGCGTCATCAACATCGCCAACGCCCTGCCGCAGTCTCTCGCACCGGCGATCGCGCTGTTCTTCCTCGGCATCGGCAACGCCGGCTCGGGGAACTACACCCTGATGCTCTGGGCCGCCGGCGTCGCGGCGATCCTCGGCGCCCTGGCCGTCATCCCCATCAAGCGCGTGCGCTGAGTCGGGCGGTGGCGTGTGCGACGGCCTACCGTCGCACACGCCATGACGCCCCCGACCGACACCTCCGCCGCCACCCCCGCCACCACCGGTCCGGGTGACCACAGGGTCGTGCCGACAGTCGGCCCGGTCGCCGCCCCCGACCTGCACCTCATGACCTACAACGTGCGGCGGCGCATGCCGCAGGTCCTGGGCACCCGTCACGCGCTGGCCGACCGGTGGTCGACCCGCCTGCCGACACTGCGCCTCCTGCTCGAGGCCGAGCGCCCCTCGGTGCTGGGCATCCAGGAGGCGCTGCCCGACCAGTCCGCGCAACTCGCGGACGCCCTCGGCGCCGACTACGCCTCGGTCGGCACGGGTCGCGACCGCGACCGCGGCGGCGAGCGCGTCGAACTGCACGTCGACACCGCCCGGCTGAGGATCGTCCGTCACGAGGCACTCTGGCTCTCGGCCACCCCCACGGTGCCCGGGTCACGCTCGTACGGCAACATGATCCCCCGCACGGCCGTCCACGCCGAGCTCGACGACCTCGCGACCGGGGCCCGACTGCACGTCGTCGTGACGCACTTCGACCACCTCTCCGCCCGCTCGCGGCGGCACTCGGCCGTGCAGCTGCGCACCTTCACCGACGCCCTCGACGGGCCCGTCGTCGTGATGGGCGACTTCAACGCCGGTGTCGGCTCCCCCGCGCACCGCGAACTGACCCGCGATCGCCTCGTCGACAGCCGCGAGGTCGCCGACGAACGCCTCGACCCCGGCTGGGGCTCGTACTCGAACTACGGCCCGCCACGCACCGGCGGCCGACGCCTGGACTGGCTCCTCGTCGACACCGGGGCCCACGTCGATCGGGCCGGCGTCGGCGGGGTCCGTCCCGGCGGCGTCGCCCCGTCCGACCACGACCCGGTGCACGCCGTCGTGCGCTGGCCGTCCGGGCACGCCGCACAGCGCCCCGCCGAGCACCGTCCCGCCGAACAGCGCCCCGCCGAGCACCGCCCCCAGGAGTCCTGAGATGTCCACCGTCGCCGAGACCTTCCTCCGCCGCCCGCACGGAGTCCTCGAGTACGCCGCCGACGCCGTCCGAGTGGTCGCCGCCCTGAGCGTCGTCGTGGTGGGCGTCGGCTGGGGCGTCGTCGAGATCGCCGTGCTGATGCTGGCCTTGCTCGGCACCCTCGTGCCCCGCATGCTCGGCCTGCGGACGACGTTCGACCTGATGATGGGCATCGCGGCGCTCGGCGCCGCCTGGAGCAGCGTCTTCGAGCTCTACACCCGCATCGTCGGTTACGACACGGTCGTGCACTTCGTGCTCAACGGCCTTCTGGCCGCGGTGTTCGTCGTCCTCGCCCACCGCGCCGGTTGGGTCGTGTCGCCGGGCCACGGCGACGGACGAGGAGGCGCGGGTCGCTCCGCGCGCGTCGGCTCAGTCCTGGTGACGGTCGCGTTCGGCCTGGCGGCCGGCACCCTGTGGGAGATGGGCGAGTGGGCGGGCCACACCCTCGTCGACTCGGCGATCTTCGTCGGCTACGACGACACGATCGGCGACCTCGCCGCCGGAGGCCTCGGCTCGCTGCTGGCCGGGCTGGCGCTGCCGTTCCTCGTGGGAGGCGACGTCCGCGGCCGGGCCGCGCGCGCCTCCTCGTCCGGAGCCGGGGACGACGGAGTCGACGGTGCCGACGGGCACGGGGCCGACGGACCGGGGGTCGACGCCGTCGGCCACGGCCGCCCGCGCATCCACCACCGCTGAGGGCGCCCAGCCGAGCCGCGTGAAGAGGCCGGCCGGATCGGCGCGCAGCCAGCGCGACCACGGAAGGCCGTCGGTGCCGTGCACCGTGAACGAGTGCAGCGCCCGGTACGTGCGCAACCACGGGGCGTTGCCCGGGTTCAGGGGACGAGCCGAGATGCCCGTGACGACGTCGCGCCGGTAGGCGATGCGGCCCCGGCCGGCGAGCTGGCGGTCACCGAGGTGCAGGGCGAGGTCCATGTCGTCGTGCAGCAGGGTCTCGTGCCGGTGCACCTCGTCGCGGACGTCGAGCCAGGCGGTGCGGCGCATCATCATCGTCGAACCGAACAGCGGCCAGTGCGCCAGGGCGGCCCCGATCACGAGGTGGTACGCGCCGACGTAGAGGGCCGAGAGCAGGCGTTCGGCACCGACGGGCGCGTCGTAGAAACGGGCGTTCGTGCTGACGGCGAGCACGTCCGGCTCGTCGACGAGGGTGCCGACCAGGTCGGCGACCCAGGTGCGGGGCAGGACGCTGTCGGCGTCGACCCGCCCGATCAGGTCGGCGGGTGCGCGGGTGCCCGCCTCGGAACCCACGCCGGCGGCGGCGTCGTAGCCCGTGCTGGCGGCCGCGGCGATGCCGACCTCGGCCTCGGTGACGACGCGGGCACCGTGCCGTAGGGCCACCTCGACGGTGTCGTCCGTGCTGCCGTTGTCGACGACGATCACCTCGTCGGGCACGCGCGTCTGCCGCGCGAGCGACCGGAGGCACGCGTCGAGCAGGGCTCCGTCGTCTCGGACGGGGACGACCACACAGACACGCACCCGCCCATCCAACCCGGTCGCGGGCGTTCCCGTCGATCGCTCACACCCCAGAAAGTCGCCGAGACCCCTCGGCGCGCACGAGGGTCTCGGCGGTTTCCCGGGGTCTGGCCGCACGTGCGCCCGGCGAGAGCAGACTCGGCGCATGATCCCGACCGCCGCCGAACCGATCGTCCCGATGCTCGCCAAGGCCGCGGCCGACGTGCCCGAGCCCGACTCCGTCGAGGGCGGGCTCGTCTACGAACCCAAGTGGGACGGGTTCCGCGGCATCGTCTACGCCGAGCGCGCCGCCGCCGCCGCCGCCGACGCCGACGGCCCCGACGCCGAAGCCGGGCCCGCCGACACCGACGGCCCCGACGGCCCCGACGCCACCCCGCTCACGATCGAGATCGGCAGCCGCGGCTCGAAGATGCTGACCCGGTACTTCCCCGAGCTGGTCGAGGCCCTCGCCCGCCTGCTGCCGGGGCCCTGTGTGCTCGACGGCGAGATCGTCGTGCGCACCGGCGAGCCCGGCCACGAACGCCTCGACTGGGACGCCCTCGGCCAGCGCATCCACCCCGCGGCCTCGCGCGTCGCGAAGCTCAGCGTCGAGACCCCCGCGATGTTCGTAGCGTTCGACCTGCTCGCCCTGGGCGACCGCGACCTGCTCGACGCCCCGTTCGCCGAGCGCCGCGCGCTGCTGCTCGATACGGTCGGCACCGACGGCGGTGCCGACGCCACGGCAGGAGGCGCGGGTCACCCCCTGCACGTCAGCCAGGCCACCGACGACGTCGCGACCGCACGTCGGTGGCTGACCGAGTTCGAGGGCGCCGGGCTCGACGGGGTCGTCGCGAAGCCGACCCGCGCCTCCTACGCTCCGGGCAAGCGGACGATGCTCAAGGTCAAGCACCACCGCACCGCGGACGTCGTGGTGCTCGGCTACCGCGTCCACAAGAGCGGCTCGGGCGTGGGGTCGCTGCTGCTCGGGCTCTACGACGACGAGGGCGAACTGCGCAACGTCGGAGGCGCGTCCGCCTTCTCGGACGCCCGTCGCCTCGAGCTCGTCGACGAGCTGGCGCCTTTCGTCGACCGCGACGACGACGGTGAGGTGCGGCACGCCGAGACCGAGCGCAGCCGCTTCTCGTCGGGCAAGGACGTGTCGTTCGTCCCGCTGCGCCCCGAGCGCGTGGTCGAGGTGCGGTACGACCAGATGGAGGGCTCCCGGTTCCGGCACACCGTGCAGGTCGAACGGTGGCGCGACGACCGCGAGGCCTGCTCGTGCGGGTTCGACCAGCTCGAGGTGCCGGCGGCGTACGACCTGGGCGAGGTGCTGACCTAGGCGGGCGTCGGCGAGCGCGACGTGCTCGCGGTGGCGACCCGCGCCTCCTCGGCCCTCGCCTCCTCGGCCCTCGCGCCTCAGTCGGCGGCGGGCTGGCGCGCCCGGCTGGGTTGCACACGGGGCGGCTCGCCGGGCATCTTGGGGAAGTCCGGCGGGAAGGGCAGCTCGCCGAGGCCGTCGGCGACGTCGCGCTCCCACCAGGCGAGCAGCGTGTCGATGCGCCCGGGCGACTCGTGCATCGTGGCCCACGGGTCGCCGTGCGTCTGCAGCCGCTCGGGCACCGTCAGCACGGTGTGCTCGGCGGGGTCGACGCCCGGCAGGTCGTCCCAGGTGACCGGCAGGGACACGGAGGCGCGGGGCAGCGCCCGAGGAGACCACGCCCCCGCCATGGTGCGGTCGCGGTTGGCCTGGTTGTAGTCGACGAAGAGGCGGTCGCCGCGCTCCTCCTTCCACCACGCGGTGGTGACGCGGTCGGGGGTGCGGCGCTCGAGCTCCCGGGCGGCGGCGATCACGGCGTGCCTCACGTCGAGGAACTCGTGCGTCGGCTCGATCGGCGCGAAGACGTGCAGGCCGCGGTTGCCGCTCGTCTTGACGAAGGCGGTGAGGCCCGCCTCGTCGAGCACGGCCCGGAGGTCGAGTGCGGCGGTCACGGCGTCGGCGAAGTCCGTGCCCGGCTGGGGGTCGAGATCGATGCGCAGCTGGTCGGGCAGGTCGGGTTGCTCGGCGCGCGACGCCCACGGATGGAAGACCAGGGTGTTCATCTGGGCGGCCCAGACCGCGGCGGCGGGCTCGTCGACGACGAGCTGGGGATGCACGCGGCCGCTCGGGTAGGTGACGTCGACCGCTCGCACGTAGTCGGGGGTGCCGCGCGGCGGGTTCTTCGAGAAGTACTGGTCACCGTCGACGTCGCCGCCGAAGCGCTGCAGCGAGATCGGGCGGTCGCCGTTGGCCGCGACGAAGGGCGTGCCGACCTCGGCCAGGTACCGGGCCAGGTCGAGCTTCGTCACGCCGAGGTCGGGCCAGAGCACGCGCGACGGACTGCTGATGCGGACGTCGCGGTCGCCCACCCGCAGGGTCGTCGCCTCGGATGCCATGTGCGTGACGCTAGTCCTGCCGCGCCGTCGCGGGGCGGGCCGGACCTGCCGGGTCGGGCCGGACCGGCCGGGTCGGGCCGGACCGGCCGGGTCGGGCCGAACCGGCCGCGGCGGGGCGGCGCCGTTCACGGGGTGTTCACCCGGGCGTCGCTTCCGTCCGAGATGGTTCGGTCCACACCCGACCGAACGGACCCCCGCATGCGCACGCCCCTGCTCCGCCTCGGCGCCCTGACCCTGGCCGGCTCGATCGCCGCCGCCGGGCTCGTGGCCACGAGCGCCCTGCCCGCCCTGGCGGCCGACGCCGACGTCGTCGTCAACGAGATCGACACCACCGACGACTGGGTCGAGCTGCTCAACACGGGCGCCACCCCGACCGACGTGTCGGGCTTCGTCCTGCGCGACAACAACGACACGCGCACCCTGGCGTTGCCCGCGGGCACCGTCCTGGCCGCCGGAGCACGCCTCGTCGTCGACGTCAACGACGACGCCGTCTGGGGCGCCGCCGCCTACGGGCTCGGACGCGACGACGCCGTCCGCCTCTACGCCGCCGACGGCACGACCCTGCTCGACTCGTACGCCTGGACGCAGTTCCCGACGACGACCTACGGCCGCTGCGCCGACGGCACCGGCGAGTTCGCGACGACGGCCGCGGGCACGCGGGGCACCGCCAACGAGTGTGCGACGACACCGGCACCGACCGACCCGACGGACCCCGATCCGACGACCCCGGCACCGGCTCCGGCCGAACCCGCCACCACCGACGTCGTGATCAACGAGGTCGAGTCGAACGGCGACGACACCGACTGGGTGGAACTGACGAACGTGGGCACGGCGCCCGTCGACATCTCGGGCTACACCTTCCGCGACGAGGACGACGTCCGCACCCCCTTCACCCTGCCCACCGGTTCGGTCGTGCAGCCCGGCGCGTTCTTCGTGATCGACCAGGCCTCGGGCTCGAACCCGGTCGGCTTCGACTTCGGCCTCGGCCAGCCCGACTCGGCACGGCTGTTCGACCCGGCGGGCACGCTCGTCGCGTCGTACGCCTGGACCGTCCACAGCACCGTCAGCTACGGCCGCTGCCCCGACGGAGCCGGCGAGCTGACGACGACGACCGCGACCACGAAGGGCGCGGCGAACGACTGCTCGTCGCCCGTGCGCGTCAACGAGGTCGAGAGCCAGGGAGGCGCGCCCGGCGACTGGGTCGAGCTCACCACCGTGGGCACCTCGTCGGTCGACCTCGGCGGCTACGTGCTGACCGACTCCGACCCGACGCACCGCTACGTCATCCCGGCCGGGACGACCGTCGCCCCCGGCGGGTTCGTCGTGTTCGACGAGCAGACCCCGACCTCGGTCGGCTTCGACTTCGGCCTGGGCGGTGCCGACTCGGTGCGCCTGCTGCTGCCGGACGGCACGACGGCGGCCGACGGATCGACCGTCGCCGACGAGTACTCGTGGACCTCGCACGCCGCCACCACCTACGGCCGCGGCCCCGACGGCACGGGCGACTTCGCCGTCACGTCGGCCGCCACCAAGGGCACGGCGAACACCTTCGCCGGCGTCTCCGTGCCGACGGCCTGGCCCGGCGGACCCGACGAGGTCCCCCTGGACGACGAGGGCACCTTCACGGGCGACCTGAGCGGTCTCGACTACGAGCCGACCGGCACGGCCACCCCCGGCACGCTCTGGGCGGTGCAGAACGGAGACGGCCTGCTCTACCGCATCGTCCCGGACGGCGCCGGCGGCTGGGCTCCGCAGACGACCGACGGCTGGGTCGCCGGCAAGAAGCTGCTGTACCCGAGCGGCGTCGCGACCGACATCGTGGACGCCGAGGGCGTCACGGTCGCCGACGACTCGTCGGCCGGTGGCGTCTACGTGTCGACCGAGCGCAACAACGCGTCCGGGTCGGTCAGCCGCCCCTCGGTGCTGCGGTACGACACCACGGCGGCCGGCTCGGCGACGGCGCTCGTCGCGACCGACGAGTGGAACCTCGCCGCGGACTTCCCCGGCCTGGGGGCGAACGCGGGTCTCGAGGGCATCACCTGGGTGCCCGACTCGTGGCTTACCGAGGCGGGGTTCGTCGACGAGGCGACCGGCGCCTCCTACGATCCGGCCACCTACGCCGGCCACGGCGACGGGCTGTTCTTCGTCGGCGTCGAGGGCACCGCGAGCGTCTACGCCTACGCCCTGATGGACGACGGTTCGTTCGAGCGCGTCGCGACGATCGCGACGTCGTTCGCCCTGGTCGCCGACCTGCAGTTCGACGCCGACCTCGACGCGCTCTGGGTCGTCTGCGACGAGGCCTGCTCGGGCCGCACGGCGCTCTTCTCGGTCGACGAGTCGGGAGCGTTCGCCGAGGACGTCGTCTACGAGGCGCCGGCGAACGCCGACCGGGGGTTGGCCAACGAGGGCTTCGCGATCGCCCCGGCGGCGACGAGCGTCGACGGGTTCCGTCAGACGTTCTACGCGGACGACAACGACACGGACGGGTTCTCGCTGCGGGCCGGGACCTTCCCCGGTGTGGCGGCCGAGCCCGGCACGCCCGGTGACCCCGGGACGCCCGGCACGCCCGGTGCGCCCGGCTCTCCCGTCGACCCCGGCGCGGGCGTGACGCCGATCGGTCAGGGTCAGGGCCCGGCGGCGGTCGACGGGCAGCTCGCCTTCACCGGTTCGGACGCCCGGTGGGCAGCGGCTGCGGCCCTGCTGCTCGTGCTCGCCGGGGCGGGCACCCTGATCGCCCGTCGCCGTCGACTCACCCGCGACTGAGGCACGACGCCCCACGAACCCCGTTTCGAACGTTGCACCCGGAAGCTTCCGGGTTCATCGTTCGAAACGGGGTTCATCGTCGTGCGGGGCCCGGGCGACGGCGGTCCTCGACGCCACCTCCGCCTCACACGACGCGACCGGCCTCGAGCCGGACGATGCGATGTGCCGCGTCGAGCAACAGGGGATCGTGCGAGACGCCGAGGACGGCCGTGCCCCGGGCCGCCTCGTCGAGCAGCGTCACCCGGATGCGTTCGGCGCTCACCGCGTCGAGCCCGGTCGTGGGCTCGTCGAGCAGCAGCAGGTCGGCCCCGCGCGCCAGACCGTGGGCGAGGAGCGTGCGCTGCCGCTGACCACCCGAGAGCGCGGCGAACGGTCGCTGCGCGAGGTCGGCGACGTCCAGGCGGTCGAGCGCCTCGTCGACGACGGCGCGGGCCCGACGGTCGAGGGGACGCCACCGGCCCACGCGGCCCCAGGCGCCGACCGTCACGACGTCGCGCACGGTGACCGGCAGTCCGTCCGGGATCGCCGTGCGCTGCGGGACGAACGCGATCGTCGCGGTCACGGACCGCGTGCCCGACGTCGGCCGCCGGACGCCCGCGACCACCTCGAGCAACGTCGACTTGCCGGCCCCGTTCGGACCGGCCACCACCGTGACGGCGCCGGCGGGCACGTCGAGGTCGACATCGGCCAGGGCCGTCCGCTCACCGAACGAGACGCCCACCCCCAGGAGGCGCGCCAGGGTCGCGCGAGCGGCGGCGGTGTTCGTCGTCATGCGCCCACTCTAGTTGATAAGCGTTCTCATTCTCAGCTACGGTCGTGTCTCATGCCCCTCCTCTCCACCGCCGTCCTCGAGCCGTTCTCGCTCGACTTCGTCCAGCGCGCCCTCGTCGGCGGCGGCCTCGTCGCGGTCCTCTGCGGGGTCGTCGGCACGTGGGTCGTGGTGCGCGGCATGGCCTTCCTCGGCGAGGCGCTCGCGCACGGCATGCTGCCCGGCGTCGCCCTCGCGACCGTGCTCGGGGCGCCCGTCCTCGTCGGCGGGGCGCTCAGCGCCGTCGTCATGAGCCTGGGCGTCGCGGCACTGCAACGGCGCGGTCGCCTGTCATACGACACGAGCATCGGCCTGCTCTTCGTCGCGATGCTCGCGCTCGGCGTCGTCGTCATCTCGCACTCGGGCAGCTTCGCGACCGACGCCACCTCGATCCTGTTCGGCGACGTCCTCGCGATCACGACAGCTGACCTCGGCCTGCTCGCCGGCGCGGCCGTCGTCGGCGTCGGCCTCGCCGTCGCCTTCCACCGCTCCCTGCTCGCCCTCGCCCTCGACCCGCGGCTGGCCGCCGTGCTGGGGCTCGGCCCGCGCTCGGCCCAGGCCGTGCTCGTGGGCCTGGTCACGCTCGCCGTCGTCGCCTCGTACCAGGCCGTCGGGTCGCTGCTCGTCGTCGGGCTGCTGCTCGCGCCGGCCGTCGCCGCGGGCCACTGGACGACGCGCCTGCCGACGCGGATGGTCCTCTCCGCGGTGATCGGCGTGCTCGCGGTCGCCGTCGGGTTGCTCGTCTCGTGGCACGCCGCCACGGCCGCGGGTGCCTCGATCGCGGCGACGGCCATCGCGTTCGCCGGCCTGTCGGGCGTCGGCCACGCCGCCGTGGGCCGACGCCGGAAGCGACGGGCCGACACCGCCGCCCCGGGGCCGGCGAGCACGGCACCCGTCGTGACCCGCGCCTCCTGACCCGCCCGCACTCCCCCACCCACGCCCCCACCACGCCCACCCGGAAGGACCGCATGCGATCCCCCCTCCTCTCGACCTGCCTGCTCGGCGCGCTCGCCCTCGGGCTGACCGCCTGTTCGACCGGCACCGCCCCGGGCGGCGACGGCGCCGACCGGGAGTCGTCGACCGACTCGAGCGACACCACGGGCGAGGGCCACGGTGCCGTCTCCGGTGCCGAGGAACTCGCCGAACCGCGCCTCGGCCTCACCACGATCGACCCGGAGGGCACGGTCGCCCACCTGGACCTGCTCGACGAGAGCGTCGTCGAGCTCGGCTCGATCGAGGCCCCGACCGCCGTGGAGACCGACGGGCGGTACCTCTTCGCCGAGACCTCTCGCGGCCTCGAGATCGTCGACAGCGGGGTCTGGACGTGGGACCACGTGGACCACTTCCACTACTACCGGGCCGACCCGCGCCTCCTCGGCACGGTCGAGGGCGACGGCCCGGTCACCGTCGCGACCACCAACCTGTCGACCTCGGGCTCGACCGGCGTGCACTTCGCCGGCTCGGGCGACGCGGTGCTGCTCGACACCGAGGCGCTGTCACGGGGCGAGCTGCGCGAACGATTCCGCCTCGACGGCGAACCCGGCGCCGGCCTGGTCGTGCCCGTGGGGTCGTACGCCCTGGTGACCGAGGGACGCGGCGAGGCGACGACGCTCGTCGGGCACACCGCCGACGGCGACGAGACGGGCCTGCGCGAGGCCTGCCCGGACGCCTCCGGCACGATCACGACCCGCGTCGGGGCCGTCGTCGGCTGCTCGGACGGCGCGCTGCTCGCGACCGTCGACGACGACGAGCTCGTCGTCGAGCACATCCCCTACCCCGCCGGCACGGTCCTGTCGTCGGGAGGCACGGCGGCCCCGGCCACCGCGTTCGACAACAGGGAGGGGCGACCCACCGTGGCCGGGCTCGCCGGCTCCGAGGGCGTCTGGCTGCTCGACACCCGTGCCCGGGCCTGGACGCTGCTGGCGGCGCCGACGCCGCTGGTCACGGTGACCGCCGTGGACGACGCCGACCAGCGCCTCCTGGCCCTCGCGCAGGACGGCCGGGTGCTCGTCCTCGACGGCACCACCGGCCAGGTCGTCGCCGAGACCGCGCCGCTCGTCGCGGACTCGCTCGCCGCGGGCCGCACGCCGACGCTGATCGCCGACCAGCAGCGCGCGTACCTCTCGGCCCCGGTCGAAGGGCGGCTGTACGAGATCGACCCCGCCGACGGCGCACGGATCGCCCGCAGCTTCGACACGACGACCGAACCGGCCTTCGTCGCGGAGACCGGACGATGACGGCACCGTCGACGGCCCGCCACAGGACCGGACTCGCCACCGCCCGACCCGCCGCCACCCGCATCGCCGCCCGCATCGCCGCCGTGACCGTCGCGGCCGCGCTGGCCCTGACCGGCTGTGCGCCCGCCGGCGACGACCGCCCGGTCGTCTTCGTGTCGACGAACATCCTCGGCGACGTCGTCGACGAGCTCGTCGGCGACCAGGCCGAGGTCGTCACCCTGATGAAGCCGGACGCCGACCCGCACTCGTTCGAGATCTCGGCGCAGCAGGCGGCGCGGATGCGGGCGGCCGACCTCGTCGTCTCGAACGGCCTCGGCCTCGAGGAAGGCCTCCAGCAGCACCTCGACGCGGCGGTCGACGCCGGCGTGCCCTCGTTCGTCGCGGCCGACGCGATCGACGTGCTCGACTACCGCGAGGGCGACGCCGCCGGCACCCCCGACCCGCACTTCTGGACCGACCCGGGACGCATGCTCGACGTCGTCGACGCCCTCGGTCCGGTGCTCGCCGAGGTCGACGGCGTCGACACCGCGGCGCTCACCGCCCGCACCGCCGACTACCGGGCCGAGCTCGACCGGCTCGACGCCGAGATGACCACGGCGTTCGCGGCGATCCCGGCCGAGCGTCGCGCGCTCGTGACGAACCATCACGTCTTCGGCTACCTCGCCGACCGCTTCGACTTCGACGTCGTCGGGGCCGTGATCCCCGGCGGGACGACGCTCGCGGCGCCGTCGGCCTCCGACCTCGCCGACCTGGTCGACGCCGTCGAGACGACGGGCGTCCCGACCGTGTTCGCCGAGTCGTCGTCGCCCGACCGGCTCGTGCAGGCCCTGGCGAGCGAGGCGGACGTCCACGTCGACGTCGTCGAGCTCTTCACCGAGTCGCTCACCGCGGCCGACGGCGACGCCCCCGACTACCTGACCATGATGCGCGTCGACACCGAGCGCATCGCCACCGGGCTCTCGCCCTGAGCGCCCGACCACCAGAAAGAGGAACACCCATGCGCACCACCCACCTGCGACGAACCGGCGGCACACTGCTCGCCCTCGGCGTCGCCGCGACCCTCGTCGCCTGCTCGACCGGCGGACCCGGAACCGCGTCCGACGGCACCGACGGCACCGACGCGACCGGCGCCTCCTCGTCCGGCCCCCGCCTCGCGGTCTCGTCCGAGGGCCGCGTCACCGTGCTCGACGGCGAGACCCTCGAGACCGTCGGCGAGTTCGACTCCGAGGAATTCACCCGCCTGAACCCCGCCGGCGACGGCCGACACGTCATGGTGACGACGAGCGAGGGCTTCCAGGTGCTCGACACCGCGGCCGGCAGCTCGGACGACCCCGCCCTGACCGACCTCGTCTTCGACGCCGACACCGCGGGCCACGTCGTCCGCCACGGCGGCAAGACGATCCTCTACGCCGACGGCACGAGCGACACCACCGTGTTCGAGTCCGCCGACCTGACGGCCGCGGTCGCGGACGGCGAGCTGCCCGCGGTCGAGACGATCGAGGGCGTCGAGCCGCACCACGGCGTCTCGGTCGTGCTCGAGGACGGCACCTTCCTGACGACGGTCGGCGACTCCGACGGCCGCACGGGCATCGAGGTCCGCGACGCCGACGGCACGGTCGTCGCGCAGAGCGACGAGTGCCCGGGCGTCCACGGCGAGGGCACCGCGGCCGACGAGACCGTCGTGTTCGGCTGCGAGGACGGCGCGCTGGTGTACCACGACGGCACGATCACCGAGCTCGACTCCCCCTCGCAGCCCTACGGCCGCATGGGCAACGCCTGGGTGAGCGAGACCAGCCCGATCGTCGTCGGCGACCACAAGGACGACCCCGACGCCGAGGGCTACCTGCTGCACGCCGTCACCCTGATCGACACCGCCGCCGACACCCTCGACGTGGTCGACCTGCCCGAGGGCGTCGAGTACACCTTCCGTGGCGTGGCCCGCGGCCCGGGCGACCTCGCGTACCTGATCGGCACCGACGGCGCCGTGCACGTGCTCGACCCCGCGACGGGCGAGCTCACGGCCTCGTGGCCCGTTGTCGCCCCCTGGGAGGGCCCGGCCGAGTGGCAGGACGCCCACCCCGCGATCGTCGTCGCGGGTGACGTCGGCTACGTCACCGAGCCGGCCACGAACAGCGTGCACGCGGTCGACCTGAGCACCGGCGAGGTGCTGTCGTCGCGCGAACTCGACGTCACCCCGAACGAGATCGCGGTGGCCACGGCCGACTGACGCGACCACCCCGGGGACGAGGAGGCGCGGTGCGACGGCACCGCGCCTCCTTCGTCGTCCGGGGCTGCGCACGGCCCGCTGCGATGCCCCCGGCCCGCCCCCGCTGGCCCGCCGATTGGGGGCACCTCGAGTCCCGTCGCCGAGTCCCGCCGCACCGAAGCTCGGGAGAGTCCGACGATTTCGTGACGTTTCGCCCTCGGGCATCGTCTCCATCGTGTGCCGCCCTTCACCGCGGCGGTGCAGCAGGACGACGGATCGAGAGGACCACCATGCCGAGCTTCTACGTCAGTGAGCCCGACGGAGAACCGGACCCCACGGGCGGAGTCACCTCGCACCCCGTCGACCTCACGGGCGGCACCGCGTCGACCTACCGGCGCGTGCAGGACGGCGGCACCGACCTGCGCGAGGCGACCCGCCGCCTCGAGACGCACTACCGGGGCCGACGTTTCCGGGCCCAGCCGGGCGGCACCCCCTTCGAGTACTCGTACGTGCTCGCCGGCGACCACCGTCTCGTGCTGCAGACCTCGTCGTTCGCCGCCCCGATGCAGGGCGAGATCCCCTTCCCGGGGCAGTACATCGTCGCGTGGAACCGCAGTGGTCGCACCACGCTGCACCAGCGCGGCCACACCTTCACGAGCGAGGGCTCCACGCCGTTCCTCATGCCGGCGGAGGAGGCCTTCTCGTTCGAGTCGACCCCGCGGACGAACAGCATGGTGCAGGTCGGCAGCGCGTTCCTCGAGCAGACCGCCGCCGAACGCCACGGCGGACCGTCGCAGCGCATCGTGTTCGACTACGCGGTCACCCCGCGGCCCGAGGCGGTCGCGGCCTGGCGCGCCGCCGTCGGCTCGAGCGCCGCGGCCGTCGTGGCCGAGCAGGCGTCCCCCCTCGTGCGGCTCGAGGCCCAGCTCGCCCTGGCCCGGGCCATGCTCGACCTCTTCCCGTGGCGGGCCGTCGACGTGCCGGTCGGCCTCCGCACGCAGGAGGCCGCCCGCGTCCGGCACGCGGTCGAGTACATCCACGCCCACGCCGCCGAACCGATCACCCCCGCCGACATCGCCGAGGCGTCGGGCATGCACACCCGCACCCTGCAGACGTCGATGAAGGAGCACCTCGGCACGTCGCCCGCGGCGTACCTGCGGCAGGTGCGGCTCGACCGCGTCCGGGACGACCTGCTGGCGGCGTCGCCGAACGAGACCCGTGTGTCGGACGTCGCCCGGCGCTGGGGCTTCGGCAACTTCGGCCGCTTCGCCGGCGCCTACGCCGAGCGGTTCGACGAGTACCCGCGCGACACGCTCGCCCGCTGAGCACCCGGGCGACGGCTCAGTCCGTCGCGTGGGGCGGCGTGGGTGCGAGAGCGGTGGCGTCGAGGTGCCCGCGACCCTCGTAGCTCGTCGTGACGAGGGCCCGCACCACGGACGAGTCGATCGCCCCGACGGGCTCGTCGTACCGGAACACCAGCGGGATGCCCGGGGCGCACCAGAGGCTCAGGCGGCCCGAGCCCTCGTCGGGGCTCAGCCGCCAGGTCAGCAGGAAGCCCTCGCCGTTGCGCAGCTTCCCCGCCATCGCGCGTTGGACGTGGCCGAGCGTCCGGTCGTCCATCGAGATCGCCTCGGCGCCGTAGCGCAGTGTGCCCACGCGGCCATCATGAGCCATCCTCGGGCTTCGCGCCCGACGGGGCGGTGGTCGAGTGGGCAGAAATCGTCCTTCCCGGTCGCACCAAGGACGACTTCTGCCCACTCGATCGTCAGGCGCCGCGCGGGTCGACGCCCTGCGGGTCGACGCCCTGCTGCTGCGCGTAGGCCTCGGGGCCCTGTTCGGCGGCGGCCGGTTCCATCCAGCCGAACTCGAGGATGTTGCCGTCCGGGTCGGTCAGCTGACGTTGGTACATGAAGCCGTAGTCGGTCGCGGGGCGCGCTTCCGCACCTCCGGCGTCGAGGCCGGCCGTGACCGTCGAGTCGACCTCGTCCCGCGAGTCGAGCATGACGGCCGTGGCGACCGAGGCCGCGGCGGTCGGGTCGCCGATGGGCAGGTCGGTGAAGGTCTGGAAGAAGTCGCGCGTGAGGATCATGAACGCGCTGTGGTCCTCCTCCACGACCATGCAGGCGGCGTTCTCGTCGGTGAAGTGCGGGTTGACGGTGAACCCGAGCGCCGTGTAGAACGACTTCGCCCGGTCGAGGTCGGTCACGGGCAGGTTGACGAAGATCATGGGCACGGGGTTCTCCTTCGAACGGTCCACGAGTGGTGAGCCACACAGGGGACCCGCCCCGGCGCACCGTCAAGACCCAGGGCCCGCTCAGAAGTCGAGCAGGCGCAACCTCACGGCGACGGTGTCGCCGACCGCGACGCCCTCGGCATCGCGCACGGCCCGCTTGACAGGCAGCGCGTAGGCATTGTCGTCACCGAGGGGGAAGACCGACGTGGCGAACGTCGACGAGCCGACCCGCGCCTCCACCCGGACGGAACCCCAGCCGCGCAGCAGATCGCCGGCCACCATCAGGACGTGGTCCTCGACCTCGGGCGGCAGGCTGACGAACGTGTAGAAGGCCCGACGACTCTCCCACCGCCACAGGTCGGCGTCGAACGCGAACTCCATGGCCACCCCCTTTTCGCCGCGAGCCGTCCCTCGAACCTAGTGCCGGTGCCCCGGCCCGGCCCCCGGCCCGCTCCACACCGGGAACGGGTCGGCGAAGTCGCGCCAGCCGGCCGGGTCGCCCAGCAACTCGTCGTCGGTCAGGAGGCACGCGTCGAGCTCTCGACGGATCGTCGCGACGTCGAGGTCGAGACCGAAGAAGGCGATCTGCTGGCCGTGTGGCGAATCGGGGTGCCACGACGGGCTCGAGGTCGGGTCGAGGCTCAGCATCTGCCCGACGCTCGACCACGAGCCCACCCGGTCGCAGCGCGTCGCGAACTGCGTGAACCCGCGGGAGCGCAGCACCGTGCCGACGGCGCCCGGGGCGAAGGTGTGCTCGACCGCCACGGCGAGGCGGCCGGGGTGGAACGGTCGCTCGTCCCGGTAGACGCACGTCGTGATGACCCCGTCGTGGTCGAGGTCGGGGGTGTGCTCCGAGAGGGCCTGCATCCAGCCGGCGGCGCCACCGAGCTGCGCCGCGCCTCCCGGGCTCTCGAGGGTCTCGCGTCGCACGGCGTCGACGCTCGTCACGCGGCTCTCCGGTGCCAGTCGTGCGAGCAACCGGCGGATCGTCCGCAGGTCGCGCGGGGGTACGGCGGCCGTGTCGACCAGGACGATCACGGTCGCGTACTCGACGAGGTCGACGACGTGCTCGGCGGCGAGGAATCGGTCGTCGACACCGCCCAGCACGAGGTCGACCAGGTCGACCGCGCTGACGACCGAGACGACGTGCTGCAGCAGCGAGCGACCGTCGGGGCGACCCAGGGACGAGTCGAGCAGGGAACCGAGCAGCAGCCCGGCGGCGCGGCTCGGCGTGCCGGCCGCGAGCGTGGCGACGACGTCGATCGGCTGCCCGTCGTGCGCGAGGTCGAGCGCGAGCCGGTGCACGGCGTCCGCGGCGTCGTGCACGTCCGGCCCCGAGTCCACCTGACGGGTCGTCGACCCGGCCAGCCGGTCGGCCACCCGGTCCACCACCGTGGGGCTCTGCCCCGTCACGAGGACGACGCCCCGGTGGCGTGAGGACGAGGAGGCGCGGGTCGATTCGGTCATGCCCCCACGCTAGGTGATAATGGTTCTCACTAACAACCGGCACCACCACACCGACACCAGGAGGCACCCATGAAGGTCCGCAACTCACTCAAGGCACTCAAGGCCATCCCCGGCTCGCAGGTCGTCCGCCGCCGCGGTCGGGTCTACGTCATCAACAAGAAGGACCCGCGGTGGAACACCCGCCAGGGGTGAGGCTCACTCCGCCGTCGGGCGCGCGAGCGGCAGGGTGACCTCGATCGTCGTGCCGGTGTCCGACGTCGCCGCGACCCGGACGTCACCGCCGTGACGGCGGGCGATCTCGCGGACGAGGGCGAGACCGATGCCGAAGCCCGGGCGCGCAGAGGCCGGGCCCGACGGCTGGTCGGCCCGGGCGAAGCGGTCGAAGACCCGCGCGGGGTCGATCCCGGTGATGCCGGGTCCCCGGTCGGCGACCGCGATCACCACGGTCGCCGCGGCGTCCCGGCCGTCGGCGCGGACGGTCGTCACGACCACCGATCCCTCGGGGGCGTGGCCGAGGGCGTTGTCGACCAGGGCGAGGACCGACCGTCGCAGGCTCGTCCTCGGCACGGCGACCCGCGCCTCCCCACCGCCGGCGACGAGCTCGAGACGGACCGCCCGCTCGTCGGCCAGCACGGCCATCGACCCGAGGACCTCCGCCACCACGGCGTCCACGTCGACGACCCCGGGTGCACCCCCGTCGTGGTCCTCGCCACCGGCGGCCTCCAGCAGGTCGCCGACGATGTCGATCAGCGCCCGAGAATCCTCGCGGAGGTGCGCGACGTCCGACGCGACCTGCGCGTCGGCCGCCACCGCGCCTCCGGAGATCTTGCGCTCGAGGGCCTGGAGCCGCGCGTCGAGGACGGCCAGCGGGGTGCGCAGCTCGTGGCTGGCGTCGGCGACGAACCGGCGTTGCCGGCGCAGGGCGTCGCCGAGCGGCCGGACGGCGCGTCGGGCGATGACGACGCTCACGACCCCGGCGAAGACCACGCCGGCGAGTCCGAGCACGACCAGACCGGCCACGACGTCGGTGGCGCTGATGAAGACCTCGCCGCGGCGGGCCGCCGCGACCTGCTCGAGCCGCTCGCTCGGCACCGTCTGGTGCAGCACCCACGCGATCGTCAGCGCGAGGGCGGCCACGACCACCACGGCCGAGACGAGCACGATCTGGCGGCCGACCGACCGCGCCGCCGCGTGGAGCGCCGCCGCGTCGGGGTCGGGCCCCCGCACGATCGGCGGCCGGCCGGAGGGACGTCGGCCCGGCCACCCCGCCCCCCGGGGTCGCCCGGTCACAACGCTCCGATCCGGTAGCCGCGCCCGCGCACGGTCAGCACGACGTCGCGGTCGAGCTTGCGCCGGAGGTAGCTGACGTAGGTGTCGACGGTGCCGAGCTGCTCCCCGCGGGGGAACACCGCGGCCAACAGCTCGGCCCGGTCGAAGGTGTGGTCGGGCCGCTCGGCGAGCGCGGCCAGCAGCCCGGCCTCGCGGTCGCTCAGCACCACCCGGCTCGACCACGGAGTGACCACGATGCGGCTGTCGGGGAAGAACCGCCCGGCACCGACGTCGAGCCACGGCTCGTGGGAAGCGAACGACCGGGTCAAGGCGCGCAGCCGCGCGAACAGCTCGTCGAACTCGAACGGCTTGACGAGGTAGTCGTCGGCGCCGAGGTCGAGGCCCTCGACCCGGTCGGCCGTCGAGCCGAGCGCGGTCAGCATCAGCACCGGGGTGGTCACGTGCTCGCGACGCAGGGTCGCGACGAGTGCGGTGCCGTCGAGCCCGGGCAGGCGTCGGTCGACGACCAGCACGGCGTGGACGCCGCTGCGGGCGACGTCGAGCCCTCGACGGCCGTCGGCCACGAGGTCGACGCGCCACGCCTCGGCGAGCACGTCGGCGACGATCGGCCCCAGCGCGGGGTCGTCCTCGACCAGCAGGAGGCGCGGGCGCGGATCAGGATCGGTCACCCAGGGCCTCCTTCCGCCGTCGTGTCCCTGCCGATCGTCGCACGGCGGCGATCACGACGGGCCCCCGTCGACACATCGCCGGTCGAACCGGTCGAGGACTCGACGCCAGAAGGGAAGAGCGAGCGCGACGACCGAGCAGCCGAGCACGACCGACGCGATCGTGTCGGTGGGGTAGTGCACGCCGATCCAGACCCGTGACGCCGCCACGACGACGACGCCAAGCGCGGCCACGACGGCGACCAGGCGCCGCCCGCTCCGCCCTCGGACGACGATCACGATCGCCAGCGCGAGACCGGTCGCCAGGGCGGTGTGGCCGCTGGGGAACGAGAACGAGTGCGCTTCGACCAGCAGAGGGTCGACGAGGAGGCGCGGGTCGGGTCGGTCGCGTCCGACGATCAGCTTGACGGTCTCGGCCGCTGCCCACGGCAGCACCGAGACGCCGAGGACGGTCAGCGCTTCGGCGGCCCGCCGTGTCGTCACCCACACGGCGACGGCGAACAGCAGGACGAGCGCCGCCCCGAGCTGCGGCCCGAGAAGTCGGTCGATCAGCAGCGCCGCCCCGTCGAGCAGGGGCGAGTGCATCCCACTGACGTCCTCGACGACGGCGAGGTCGGCTGCCGTGACTCCCCCGGCACCCGACGTGATCACGAGTCCCGCCGCGACGACCGCGACGATGCCGATCCCACCCGCCGCCGCGATCCCGACGCCGCGGCGGACCGGCCGACGAGCAGGACGAGAGGCAGGAGGCGCGGGTCGTCCACCCGGGGACGTCACCGGGGGTCTTCCGTCGAGTGCGGTCATGGTCCGAGGGTCGCCGCGCCCCTCCCAGAAAGCGCCCAGCGGCGGGATCGAGCCGACCCGCGCCTCCTCGATCCGCTGTCTGGGGGGTTTCTGGGACGCCCCCGATCAGGATCACGCCATGGACTGGCAACTGAACGGACTCCCCCTCCACCCGCTGATCGTGCACCTCGTCACGGTCGCCTTCCCGACGGCCTCGCTGCTGATCGTGGCCGGCGCCGTGTCGACGCGGCTGCGCCGACGACTGGGCATCATCACGCCGCTCGTCGCCCTCGTCTCGCTCGTCGCGGTGCCCCTGGCGACGTCGTCGGGCGAATCGCTCGAGGAGCGGGTCGGCCACAGCGCCCTGCTCGAGACGCACACGCAGCTCGGCGACACACTGTTGCCCTGGGCGATCGCCGTGTTCGTCGTCGCCGTGGCGCAGTGGGCCTGGCAGCACTACGTGCTGACCCCGGACGCGAAGCGACCGCATCCCACCCTGAAGAAGGGCACGCGCACGATCGTCGGGGTCGCGCTCACCGTGGCGGTCGCCGTCGCCGCGATCGGCGGCATCGTCACGACGGTGCGCATCGGGGACTCGGGCGCGAAGGCGGTCTGGTCGGATTCGAGCGAGGGCTGACGGATGACCGACGTCTCCTCCGTTCTGCCCACGCACCCGGACGAACCGCACGCCGGCAGTCTCGCCGGGCGTCTCAACTGGCTGCGCGCCGGAGTGCTCGGCGCCAACGACGGGATCGTGTCGGTCGCCGCCGTCGTCGTCGGCGTCGCGGGTGCGACCACGTCGACGTCGGCCGTCGCGACGGCCGGTGCCGCGGCACTGGTCGGCGGCGCCATCTCGATGGCCCTCGGCGAGTACGTGTCCGTCAGCAGCCAGAGCGACAGCCAGCGAGCCCTGATCGAGAAGGAACGCGCCGAGCTGGCCGACGACCCCGAGGCCGAACTCGCCGAGTTGACGGCTCTCTGGCGCGCACAGGGACTCAGCGAGCAGACGGCGTCCCTCGTGGCGACCGAACTGACCGAGCGCGACGCCCTCGCGGCGCACCTCTCGGCCGAGTTGCACATCGACCAGGACGACGTCGCCAACCCGTGGCACGCCGCCCTGTCGTCGGCCGTGGCCTTCCTCGCCGGCGCGATCCTGCCGCTGCTCGCCGTGCTGCTGACGCCCGAGGGGCTGCGGATTCCGGTGACGGTCGCGGTGGTCCTGCTCGCGCTGGCGGCGACCGGCGCACTCGGGGCACGCCTCGGACGTGGGGCCGTCGGCCGTGCCACGCTCCGCGTCGTCGTCGGCGGTGCCCTCGCCCTCGCGGCGACCTACCTCGTGGGCAGCCTGCTCGGCACTGCGGGCATCGGATGACCGACACCTCGCCCCGTCGTGGCACGACCGCCCCGAACCGCCCACCAGGAGAGATCGAGGACAGCATGACCCAGATCACCGTCGACCGGTTGGCTGCCCTCCCGGCCCCGTTCGTCGTCGACGTGAGGAGCGCCGACCGGTTCGCCGAGGGCCACCTCCCCGGCGCGCTCAACCTCCACCCCTCGCAGCTCGCCGACCGGCTCGACGAGATGCCCCACGGAGTCGCCGTGTACCTCGTCTGCCAGGGCGGGATGCGGAGCGCCCGCGCGGCACGGGTCTTGCGGTCTCGCGGCATCGACGCCGTCGACGTCGTCGGAGGAACGACCGCCTGGGCAGCGGCAGGACTGCCCCTCGTTCAGTCCTGAGGGGCGACCCGGGCGACCGGTACCGGGGTGATCGTGAAGGCGTCGAGGTTCGGGAGCGCCCCTCGGACGCGTAGGCAGGCGTGGTCGGCGATGCCCGATGCGTCGACAAGGTCGTCGGTGGCGACCTCGACGGTCGCCGAGCCCGTCAGCCGGTGCCCGATCCACCGGAGTCGGAGGTCGCGCACGGCGACGACCCTGGCGGCGTGCTCGAGCGCGTGCTCGACCCGGTCGAGCAGGTCGGGGTCGACGGCGTCCATCAGGCGGGCACCGACGGACTTCACGGTGCCCCACAACAGGATCATGATCGACACGGCGATCAGCAGGCCGATGATCGGGTCCGCGAGGGGGAAGCCGAGCAGCACACCGACGGCCCCCAGCACCACCGACAGCGACGTGAACCCGTCGAGGCGAGCGTGCACGCCGTCCGCCACCAGCGCGGCCGAACCGATCCGGCGGCCGACCCGGATGCGGTAGATCGCGACCACCTCGTTGCCGGCGAAGCCGACGACGCCGGCCAGGACGAGCAACCAAGGCGCCTGGACGGGCTGCGGGTGGACGAGACGGTCGACCGCCTCCCACCCGGCGACCACGGCCGAGAGGGCCACGACGATGACGATGAAGAGACCGGCGAGGTCCTCGGCGCGGCCGAAACCGAAGGTGTGACGGCGGGTGGCGACTCGTCGACCGAGGACGAAGGCGATCCAGAGCGGCACCGCGGTCAGCGCGTCGGCGAAGTTGTGGATCGTGTCGGCCAGGAGGGCGACGGACCCGGTGGCCACGACGAGGACGGCCTGCAACACCGTCGTCGCGAGCAGGACGAACAAGCTGATCTTGACCGCTCGGATGCCCGCCGTCGATGCCTCGAGGGCGTCGTCGACGGAATCGGCGGAGTCGTGCGTGTGCGGGACGAACAGGTCGTAGAGCCAGGCCTTCACCCGACCGTGCGGGTGCCCGTGCTCATGCTCGTGCTCGTGCTCGTGCTCGTGGCTGTGTTCGTGCTCATGGCTGTGTTCGTGTTCGTGTTCGGCCACCTCACTGCCCCCCGGCGTGGTGGGGTGCGTTGCCGACGGCGTGCTCGGCCTGTCTCACGGCGTCGCTGACGAGCTCGGACGCGTGCTCGTCCGTCAGACGGTAGAAGGCGGTCGTCCCCTCGCGGCGCGGCTGCACCATGCGAGCGAGTCGCAGCTTGGCCAGGTGCTGTGACACCGCCGCCGGGCTCTTGTCGACTATGTCGGCGAGGTGGTTCACCGACAGCTCTTCGGCGTTCCGCAGCGCCAGGATGATGCGGATGCGGGTCGCGTCGGCGAGCATCGCGAACACCTCGACGGCGAGTTCGACGTACTCGGAATCGGGGTCGAGTCCGCAAACCTTCTTATCTACGTGCATGCGCAGATGTTAGTACAGGGTCGACCGGTTCCGGCGTCTGGCAGGATCTCCTGATGCCTGCCGACCGGACCCCCCGCCGACCCGACGTCACGACCACCGAGATCGTGGGCGGTGCCGAGGCCGTCCACGTCTCGTTGCACGAGTACGACGAGCGCTGGCCCTCGGTGTTCGTGGAGCACCGACGCCGCATCGTCGAGGCCCTCGCGCCGTCGGGGATCGCGGCCGACGTCGAACACATCGGCTCGACGTCGGTGCCCGGCCTGGCCGCGAAGCCGATCGTCGACGTCGTGGTCGCGGTGCCCGACATCACCGCCGAGGAGGACTACCTCGCCCCGCTGCTCACCGCGGGCTACGAGCTGCGGGTGCGCGAACCCGGGCACCGACTCGTGCGGACGCCCGAGCGCAGCGTGCACGTGCACGTCTACGAGCAGGGCGCCGACGCGATCGACGGGTACCTGCTGCTGCGCGACCACCTGCGCACCGACGTCGCCGACCGCGAGCTCTACGCGAGCGTCAAGCGTGACCTGCTCGGCCGCCGCTGGGAGGACATGAACGACTACGCCGATGCCAAGACCGAGGTCATCGCCGCGATCAAGGCGCGGGCTCGCGCGGCCCGGGCAGCGGCCCGGGAAGGGGCCCGCGAGCGCTGACCACGCCACGGCCTCCGCGGTCGGCCGGGCCGAGGTGTCAGACGACCGGCGTCGCCGCCAACGACTGCAGCCCGGTCACGCGCAACAGGTCGAGTCGCGCCTCGTCATCGGAGCCCGGTGCGACCGTGTAGACGACGATCCGCAGGTCGCCGGGTGCGGTCAGCACGTCGCAGTCGATCGTGATCGGGCCGGCCGGCGTGTCCGTCACCGTCTTGCGGCTGGCCCGGTGCTCGGCCACCTTGGCCTCGGCCCAGCGGCGTGCGAACTCGGGAGACGTCTCGAGCAGGCGCGACACGAGGTGGTCGAGCGAGCGGTCCGACGGGTAGCGCCCCACGGCGGCCCGCAGGTCGGCGGCCAGGTCGCTCGCGAAGTCCTCTTCGTGCTGCGCGTCGAAGTCGGTGCCCGCGTGGCCCGACGTGAAGTGCCGCCAGACGAGGTTGCGCTCGAGCCCGACGAGGCGCGACGGGTCGCCGTTCACCGCGGCCCACAGCGGGTTCCACAGCAGGATGTCGTGGGTCGCCGAGAAGACGGCCAGGGGCACGTCGCCGAGCCGGTCGACGATGCGCTGCACGCCGGGCCCCACGTGGCGCGGGACGACCCCGGCGGACGGAGGCGCGGCGCCGGCCGAGCGGTAGAGATGGTCGCGTTCGTCGTCGCTCAGGCGCAGGGCGACCGCCAGGGCACGGAGCATCTGCGGTGACGGGTTCGTCGCCCGCCCTTGCTCGAGGCGGACGACGTAGTCGACGCTCACCCCGGCGAGCGCCGCCAGCTCTTCGCGGCGCAGGCCCGTCGTCCGGCGTCCCGCCCCCGCCGGCAGCCCCACGTCGGCCGGGTTCACCCGGTCACGCCACGACCGCAAGACATCCGCGAACTCGCTCATGCGCCCATCCTCCCCCGGTCCGGTCGCCCGAGGGTGGTACCGGCAGTCCTCCCGTCGTGCGGGGCCTGGGTGCCGGGGCGGTGTCGGGCGCAGCATGGACCCATGACCACCACACTCATCACCGGGGCCAACAAGAGCCTCGGCCTCGAGACCGCCCGCCGCCTCCTCGAGGCGGGCCACACCGTCTACGCCGGCATGCGCGACCTCGACTCGGGGGACGCCGTCCGGGCCCTCGGCGCCCGTGCCGTGCAGCTCGACGTCACCGACCAGGCGAGCGTCGACGCGGCGCTCGCCTCCCTGCCCGAGCTCGACGTCCTCGTCAACAACGCGGGCGTGCTCGGCTCGTCGTTCGGCGTCGACGACCTCAGCCCCGAGACGATGCAGGAGGTGCTCGACGTCAACGTCGTCGGGCTCGTCCGCGTCACCCAGGCCGCGCTGCCGCTGCTGCGCCGCTCCGACCGGCCCGTGATCGTCAACGTCGCCTCGGGCGTCGGCTGGCCGCGCTGGCTGAGCACGGAGGGCCACGACGAGCACCCCGTCGCCGCGGTGCCCTACGCGTCCTCGAAGGCGGCCGTGATCGCCCTGACCGTGCAGTACGCCAAGAACCTGCCCACCTTCCGCGTGAACGTCAGCGACCCCGGCTACACCGCCACCGACTTCAACGGTCACGGCGGCCACCAGACCGTCACCGAGGGCACGGACGCCACCGTCGCCCTCGCCCTGCTCGGCCCCGACGGGCCGACCGGCGAGTTCCACGACCGCCGGGGCCGCATCGACTACTGAACGGTGACCGCAGGAGGCGCGGTGCCGGTCCTCGGGGCCGGCACCGCGCCTCCTGCGTTCCGGGCCGGGCCGGGCGGCCCGCACGCGTGTAGCTTCGGCCTCATCCGGACATCGAGGGCGTGCCCGTCGGGCGGCCCGGCGACGCGACGACGCAGGAGGCCCGATGGCGAGCAACCGACGCCTCACGGCGGTCGCCGGACGCGTCGAGGAGTTCGGTTGGTCCGCGCTGAGGCCGGTCCTCCGGCTCCGACTCGCCTACTTCCGGCACGTCATCCGGACGGGGACCTTCCCGCCCCGGCGTCCTGACGCGATGACCTGCGCGGCCGACCACGTGGGCTACCTCGGCAGTGCCGCCGCGGCGCGTTTCGGCGTGCTCGACGACGACCTGACGACCCTGAGCCGGGTCGCGTCGCAGGTGGGAGCCCTGCGCGGCAGGCCGTTCGCCTGGATCGAGGTGGCTCCGGGAGTGCTGACGGTGCACGACGCCGCCGAGTCGTCGTCGTCCCTGGCGGAGGCCGACGTCGACGCGGTGGTCGTGGCACTGGGCTTCAGCGACGTGCTGCTGATGACCTCGGCACGGGCGTGGCAGCGCGACCTCGACCGACTGCTCGACCATGCGCGACGTCCGGGCCGGGGGCTCAGCCCGGTGATCGTGGCGGGCATCCCGCCGATGCACCGCTTCGCGCAGACCGCCCGACTCGGCCGGGGACGCATCCGACGCCAGGTGGCTCGTCTCGACGCCGCGACCCGGACCGTCGTGGGTCGCCGCGGGGACTGCGTGTTCGTGCCGTTCCCCGACCCCGACGGCCCCGCCCGGGTCGGACCCGAGTTCTACTCGTGGGCGCAGGTGCACAAGTCCTGGGCCTCGGCCCTCGCACCCGAGCTCGCGCGCCTCCTCGACACGCACGCCTGACGGCCCCCGCGGGCCCGCGGCACCGCCGGCGGCACCGCCCGCGGCGACCGTCACGGCCCCGAACGGGGTCATCCGTTTCGCGCCGCCCTGGCGACACCGGGGGCGACGCTCGAATAACCTGCTGTCGTGAGCCCCGACCTTCCCGCCACTCCGGAGAACCACCCGGAGTCCGTCCGGCGTCTCGCCGCGACCCTGCAGAGCCTGGACGAGGCACACCGCCGCTACCGACTCCACGCCGCGAAGGTCGTCGGCATGGGCCACACCGAACTGGCCGCGCTGCTCGCCGTCGCCGATGCCCCGGGACTCACCCCGGGCGCGCTCGCCCAAGAGCTCCTGCTCAGCACGGGGGCGACGACGGCCGTGGTCGACCGGCTCGAGAAGTCGGGGCACGTCACGCGCAGCCGGCACCCGGGCGACCGCCGCAGCCTCTTCCTGCACCTGACCGCGCAGGGCGAGGACACCACGACCACCCTGCGCGAGGCCTACCAGTACGTCCTCTCGACCACGGGCACGGACGAGACCATCGGCGAGGCCCTCCCCCAGCTCGACAGCATCGCCGCGGCGCTCGACGCGGCCGCCCGCGAATCCGCGTCCTGACCCGCGCCGCGCCTCCTCGAGGTCGAGGTCGAGGTCGAGGTCGAGGTCGCACCACCGATGTGTCGTCGAACCACGGAACACGATGGTTCGACGACCCATCGATGGTTCGACTGCGAGTCCCGACTGCGCGGCAGGCCTCCTAGGATGCGGGGCATGACACGGGAGGTCGGGGCACGCTACGCCGCGCGGGCCCGTGAGTACGTCGACCACCTCGGCTCGATGTCGTCGGTGCACCCGTCCGACGAGCACCTGGTCACGTCGTGGGCGACCGCGGTCGAGGGCCCCGTGCTCGACGCGGGCTGTGGGCCGGGCCACTGGTCGGGACACCTCGCCGCGCGGGGCGTCCACGTGCGCGGACTCGACCAGGTCCCGGCCTTCGTCGAGCACGCGCGCCGCACCCACCCGGGCGTCTCGTTCGACCTGGGCGACGTCGACGCCCTGCCCTACGAGCCCGACGCGTTCTCGGGAGTCCTCGCCTGGTACTCGCTGATCCATCACGACCCGAGCAGCATCCGGCGCCCCCTCCGCGAGTTCGCGCGCGTCCTCCGACCGGGCGGTGGGCTGCTCGTCGGTTTCTTCACCGGGTCGGGCAACGAACCGTTCGACCACGCGATCGCGACCGCGTGGCGCTGGGCGCCCGACCTGCTCGCGGACGAGCTGCGCGCCTCCGGGTTCGTCGTGCTCGAGACCCACACGCGGACGGGACCACCGTCCGGCCCGAGGCCCCACGGCGCGATCGTCGCCCGTGTCGCACCGTGAACTGAGCATCGCACCGTCCATTTCCGCGGTGCGATGTCCAATCGGTGGTGCGACTTCCGCGTGACCGGCACCGAGGCCGGCGCGGCGTCCGTCAGCCGCCCTGCCGCACCTGTCGCACGTACCGGTACACCGTCGGCTCGGACACGTGCAACGCCTCGGCCACCTGAGCCACCGCCCCCTTGAGCAGGAACACCCCCGCCCGTTCGATCTCGCGCACCGCCGCGACCTTCTCGTCGGGCGTCATGCGGTGCGGCTCGACGCCCTGGGCGGCGACGATGCGGGCGACACCGTCGAGGGCGAGCTCGTCGACGTTCATGCTCAGCCGCTCGGCGACCGGCCCCGACGACGACGTCGAGGCAGGGCCCGCCTCGGAGCCGGAGCCCAAGGTCGCCCCCTTGACCAACCCCGTCGTCGCCGTGATGGCCGCGAGCAGGTCGCGGGCCCGGGTCAACGGCTCGTCGTCGATGTTGAGGCACAACATGCCGACGACGTCGCCGCCGGCGTCGCGGATGAAGAAGGTCGACGAGCGGAACGTGCCGCCGGTGCGGGACTCGGCCAGGTAGTTCGCCAGGTAGTCGCGGTCGTCGTGCTCGTGGTTCTGCAACACCTTGAGCACGAGGTCGGTCGCCGGCCCGCCGACGCTGCGACCGCTCACGTGGCCGTTCGTCAGGGCGACGATCGACCGACTCAGGTCGCTCGTGTCGTGCAGCACGACCTCGGTCCGAGGCCCGAGCAACTCGGCGAAGAAGTCCATGAGCGGCAGATAGGGCTCGAACTCGGCCCGCAGGACGCGGCTGGCGTCGACCACGGTGGCGCTGCTGGCTCTCGACATGGGTCCAGGTTACCGGCATGTAACGAAATCGTCGCACTGTGATAATTTCTTCTCACCCGGCCGATCACTCGGCTAGCTTGCGATGACCGACGATGCTCACGAAAGGCTCGACCATGACCCGAACCCGCTCCCGCTCCGCCCTCTGGGGCACCGTCGCCACGGGCGCCGTCCTGGCCCTGGGCCTGACGGCGTGCGGCGGCCCGAGCGCACCTCAGCCCGGCGACGCGTCCGGCGACGCCTCGTCGTCGTCGTCGTCGACCATCCCCGACACGAGCGCACTGCTCGACGCGGTCCAGGTCGACGACACCCTCGCCGCCCAGGTGCCCACGGACATCAAGGACAAGGGCACGCTCGTCGTCGGCTCGAACGTCCAGTCCGCGCCGAACAACTTCTACGCGGCCGACGGCTCGACCGTCATCGGCTCGGACCACGACCTCATCACCGCGGTCGGCAAGAAGCTCGGCCTCGACGTCGAGTACCAGAACCAGGACTTCGGCTCACTCATCACCAGCCTGCAGTCCGGCCGCGTCGACGTGACGATCGCCGCGATGAACGACACGGCCGAGCGCCAGCAGGCGATCGACTTCGTCGACTACCTGACCTCGGGCATCACGCTGATGGTGCAGAAGGGCAACCCCGACGACATCACCGGCCCCGACGCGCTCTGCGGCAAGTCGATCGCCGTCGTCACCGGCACCAGCCAGCAGGAGTTCGCCGAGGCGACCAGCACGCAGTGCGAGTCCGACGGCGACGAGGCACTCGACATCACGGTGACCGACAGCGACAGCCAGAACCAGACGCAGCTGCGCACCGGCCGCATCGACGCCATCGTCAACGACCTGCCCAGCGCGGTCTACATCTCGAAGACCGCCCAGGACGGCCAGGCCTTCGAGGTCGTCCCCGGTGACGTCATCGACGGCGCCCCCTACGGCATCGGCGTCAACAAGGACGACGCCGAGCTGCGCGACGCCATCGCCGCCGCCCTCGACTCGCTCATCGACGACGGCACCTACGGCGAGGTGCTCGACGCCTGGGGCATCACCTCGGGCAGCGTCGCCGAGGCCACCGTCAACGGCGGCAAGTAGGTGGCGACCGCACGACCGACGGGAACCGACCCGGGCGACACGACCCGCGCCTCCTCGGGTGGACGCGACGGCGGGCCCGCAGGCGGCCGCGAGCTGCTGCCCCAGGTCCGCCTGAAGCACTGGGGCCGCTGGGTCAGCGCCGTCGTCATCGTGGTGCTGCTCGTCGCCCTGGTCTACGGGGCGTCGCAGGGCGACATCTCGTACCGCGACATCCCGTACTACCTGGTGTCGCCGATCATCCTGCAGGGCCTCGTCGGCACGATCGTGCTCGCCGTGGTCGCCCAGGTGAGCGCGGTGGTCATCGGCGTCGTCATCGCCCTGATGCGCATCTCGAAGAACCCGGTCGCGCAGGCCTTCGCGGCCGGCTACACCTGGCTGTTCCGCGGCCTGCCCGTGCTGCTGCAGATCCTGCTCTGGTACAACCTGGCGCTGATCTTCCCGCGCCTGACCGTCGGGGTGCCGTTCACCGACGTGGTGTTCCTCGACGTCAGCACGAACGACGTCATGACCACGTTCGTCGCGGCATTCCTCGGCCTCGCCCTCAACGAGAGCGCCTACATGGCCGAGATCGTGCGTGCCGGCCTGAAGAGCGTCGACCGCGGCCAGATCGAGGCCGCCCAGTCGATCGGGCAGACCCCGATGCAGCGGATGGCCCGCATCGTGCTGCCCCAGGCGATGCGCATCATCATCCCGCCGACCGGCAACGACTTCATCAACATGCTCAAGGGCACGGCGATGGCGTCGGTCATCGGCTACCTCGAGCTGATCAAGGCGGCGAACAACATCGCCTCGTTCAACCTGCAGGTGATGGAGACCCTGATCGCCGCGGCCATCTGGTACATGGTCATCGTCAGCGTCGCGAGCGTCGGCCAGTTCTACCTCGAGCGCAGCTTCGACCGGCAGGACCGCCGCCCCGGCGGGCCGCCCAACGCCCGCGCCCTCCGCCGCAAAGTCGCCGCCGACCTCGGCCGCGCACCCCTCGTGAGGAGCACCCCGTGACCACGACCGACACGACGACCGCAGGAGGCGCGGGTCCCGCCGCCGAGGCGGCCCCCGTCCTCGAGGCCATCGGCATCGGCAAGTCGTACGGCAGCCACGAGGTGTTGCGCGACGTCTCGATGACGGTGCGCAGCGGCGAGGTGGTCTGCATCATCGGCCCGTCCGGAGCCGGCAAGTCGACGTTCCTCCGCACCCTGAACCGGCTCGAGGAACCCGACGCGGGCGAGGTCTGGGTCGGAGGCGAACCGATGGGCTTCGAGCTGCGCGACGGCAGGCTGCACGAGCTCAGCGAACGCCGCCTGTCGGCTCAGCGGGCACGCACGGCCATGGTGTTCCAGCACTTCAACCTGTTCCCGCACCTGACCGTGCTGGGCAACGTGCTCGAGGGCCCCGTCCGCGTGCAGCGCCGGTCGGCGAAGGAGGCGCGGCGCGAGGCCGTCGAGATCCTCGAGCGGGTGGGCCTCGGCGACAAGGTCGACGCCTACCCCGGTCAGCTCTCGGGCGGGCAGCGACAGCGCGTGGCGATCGCCCGGGCCGTCGCGATGAAGCCGCTGTTCCTTCTTTTCGACGAGCCGACCTCGGCCCTCGACCCCGAGCTGGTCGGCGAGGTGCTGAAGGTGATGGGCGACCTGGCCCGGGACGGCATGACCATGCTCGTCGTGACGCACGAGATCCAGTTCGCCCGCGAGGTCGCCGACCGCGTCGTCTTCATGGCCGACGGCGGCATCGTCGAGCAAGGGCCGGTCGACCAGGTGCTCGGCACCCCGCGCGAGGCCCGCACGAAGCAGTTCCTGCAGCGGGTGCTGGCGTGACGTCGGGCACGGCGACGGGCTCGGGCCCGGGGACGGGCTCGGGCCCGGCGGCGACCCCCGGCTCGGCGCTCGACGCCTACCTCGCGTCGTTCGCCGAGCCGGTCGGCTACCTGAACTTCGGCAGCTACGGGCCGCCGTCACGGGACGTCGTCGAGACGATCGGCCGCCTCGCCTCCGCGGCGAGCGCCGGCGTCCCCTCGTCCGGCCTGCACGCCGAGGACGAGCGGGCCCTCGCCGCGGTCTCGCGCCTCACCGGGTTCGACCGCGGCGGGGTCGCCCTCACCGGCAGCACGTCGCTGGGGCTGATGCAGATCGCGTTCGGCCTGCCCCGGGGCGAGGTCGTGGTCAGCAGCGCCGAGTTCCCGTCGAACCTGTACGCGTGGTGGCGCTCGGAAGAGGCAGGGCTCACGACGGTCCGGCCGTTGCCCGCCGTCCCGGGGCAGCCGCTCGCGCCCGTCACGCCCGAGCGCGTGGCCGACGCGGTCGGGCCCGACACCGTGGCCGTCGCGGTGAGCGCGGTCGACTTCCGCACCGGCACCGTCGCCGACCTCGCCGGGCTGAGGGAGGCCGTGGGCGACCGTCTGCTCGTCGTCGACGGCATCCAGGGGTTCGGCGTCCTCGACGCCGACTGGACCCTCGCCGACGCCCTCGTCGTCGGCGGCCAGAAGTGGCTGCGCGCGGGCTGGGGAACCGGGTTCGTGGCGCTGTCCTCGCGGGCACTCGCGCGCCTCCGTCCGGTCCTCGGGGGGTGGACGGGCGTCGAGGGTGCCTCGCGCTACGACGGCCTGCCGCACGCCCCGCTGCCCGGGGCGCAGCGCCTGTCGGTGACCAACGGATCGCCGTTCGCGTCGGGGGCGTTGGCCACGGCGCTCGAGCAGCTCGAGTCGGTGGGGGTCGACGTCGTGGCGTCCCGCGTGGCCGACACGGCGGGCGACCTGATCGGCCGACTCGAGTCCACCGGGGTGCCCGTGCTCTCCCCCGTCGACCGATCGCGGCGGGCAGGACTCGTCGTGGCGGGCGTTCCGGCTGGTGAGGCCGCCGCCGCCGGGGCACGACTCGAGACCGCCGGCGTCACGGCGACCGTCCACGGCGACGACCGCGTGCGCCTCAGCGTGCACGCCACCACCACCCCGGCCGCGATCGACGCGGCCCTGACCGTCCTGGGAGGACGCCGATGACCCTCGACCCGAACCCCCTCCACGCCGTGCACACCGACGAGGCCCCGGCCGCGATCGGCCCCTACTCACAGGCCGTCCGCGTCGGCGACCTGGTCTTCGTGTCGGGCCAGCTGCCGATCGACCCGGCCACGGGCGAGTTCGCCGGGCCGGACGTCCGCGACGAGGCGGCCCAGTCGTTGCGCAACGGTGCCGCCGTGCTCGAGGCCGCGGGATCGGGCATGGACCTCGTCGTCAAGACGACGGTGCTGCTGGCCGACATCGCCGACTTCGCCGTCGTGAACGAGGCCTACGCCGAGGTGTTCCACGGTGCGGTGCTGCCGGCCCGCGCCGCGTACCAGGTCGCCGCCCTGCCCAAGGGCGCCCGGGTCGAGATCGAGTTCGTCGCGGCGGTCGCCCCGAGGCACGCCGCGTAGCATCGCGGCATGCCCGAGGGTGACAGCGTCCACCTGCTGGCGGCGCGCCTCCGTCCCTCGCTCGTCGACCGCGTCGTCGTCGACGGCGAGCTGCGGTCGGGCGGCCGGGCGGGCGAGTCGCTCGCCGGTCGGCGCATCGTCGAGGTCGACACCCACGGCAAGCACCTGCTGACCCGCTTCGACGACGCCACCACCCTCCACACGCACCTGCGCATGCAGGGGTCGTGGACGCTGACCCGACCCGGTCGCGTCCTGCCGTCGCGGCTGCAGCGGCAGGTCCGCGTGCGCGCCCGGCTCGACGACGGCCACACCCTCTGGGGCGTCGACCTGCCGGTCGTCGACCTCGTGCCGACCCGGGACGAGCACGCCCTCATCGGCCACCTGGGCCCCGACCCGCTGCGCCCCGACTGGGACCCCGAGGAGGCGCGACGTCGCCTGGCCGCGCTGCCGGACGTCACGATCCGTGCCGCCCTGCTCGACCAACGTCCGATGGCCGGCCTCGGCAACCTCTGGGTCAACGAGGTGGGCTACCTGCGCGGGGTGCACCCGGCCACGCCGATCGGCGAGGTCGACCTGGTGAAGCTCGTCGACGTCGCCGCGCGCGCCCTGCGCTTCTCGGCCACGACGCCCGGCGCGTACCAGGTCACGACGGGCCGGACCCACCGCGGCGAGACGCACTGGGTGGTCGGCCGCGCCGGACGCCCGTGCCTGCGCTGCGGCACCCGCGTCGAGGCGCGCGACGACCCGCCGACGCCGGACGGGCGCACGCGTCGGGCCTGGTGGTGCCCGCGATGTCAGCCCGCGACGTGACGTGGGTCGGTCGCGACGACGGCCCCCAGGGGTGAGCCGCGGTCGGCTCAGCGCACGCTGACGAAGATCGGGTTCGCGTAGAGCCAGGTGTCGGCCCACGGGTCGGCCGGGGCGACGGGGTACGGCTGGGGCGCGCGGGGGTCGACCTCGGAGCCGAGCGGGCCGACGCCGTGCACCCGGCCGTCGCTGCCGCGGAGGCGCACGTAACCGTCCTCGGTGGCGGGCTCGAGCGGCACCACGACGCGGAACGGAGCGGCGGAGCGGTCGGCGACGTCGAGCAGCTCGACGACCCGGGTGCCGGGCGCGCGCTGCTCGTCACGGTCGGCCGCGGGTCCGGTGACGCGGCCGCGGATCACGTCCAGGTGGGCGAGCCGCGGGACGGTGCCCCGCGAGGTGGGCGTCGTCGTGGGCACGACGTCCACCACGAGCTCGAGGGCGGTACCGCGCGGGACGGTGAGGGTCCCGCCCAGGGTGGCCTGCGCCTCCTGACCGCCGGTGGCCCGGAGCACGACGGAGAGCCCGGCGACCAGGTGCCCGTGGTCGACCCAGAGCCGACCGGCACGGACGGCGTCGAGCAGGGCGGCGGACGACCGGTCGACGGCCCCGACGTGGTTCCGGCTGAACTCGCCCGGCCAGAAGTCGGCGCCGTTCTGGGGCGTGGCCGTGGCGACCGGGTCGGGCCGACGGCCGGCACGGTCGAAGTTGGCGAGCGTCGCCCCGGCCTCCCAGCCGGGCCCGGTCGGGAAGTCGCCGACGCGCGTCGAGTCGGACTCCTTGAGGTGGAGGTCGCTGTTCGAGGTGACCCACCAGCGCCGCCCCTCGCTGAGCAACGAGTCCCACACGCCGCCGACGACGGCCGTCGTCCAGTCGAAGCCACCGTGGGTGAGGTAGGCCTCGGTGGGGTAGCCGGCGAACGAGAACTCGCTGGGGGCGTTCTCGTACTCTCCCCGCCGCGAGCGCTCGCCGGCGTTCGCGGCGATCGCGCCGGCCTGGGCGCCGGGAGCACCTTCCATGCCGACGAACACTTCGGGGTCGGCGTCCTGCCAGGCACGCAGCTCACCGGGCGAGTCGATGCCGAGACGGCTCGGGTGGTTCGCCAGGACGATCACGTCGTCGACGACGCCCGCGCTCTTCTGGGCGCCGAGCCAGGCGATGGCGTCGGTGGCGTGCACGAGCCACTCGGCGGCGTCGTCGGTGCCGGGGCGCGGTTTCTCCCAGCCGTTGAGCTTGCCGTCGTGGTCGAGCTCGAAGCGGCGCAGCACGCGGGTCGTCGCGGGCCCGGGAGCGACGAGCACGGTGGCGTGCTCGGCGCCGGGGATGTACCACTCGAGACCCTGCAGCACGAGCAGGTCGGGGCGCGCCGCCCGCGCGGTCTCGATCTCGCGGGCGGCGTTGAACACCCCGCCGACGTTGGCGTGGCCCTTGTTGCTGTGCTCGGTGAAGGCGATCGCGTCGACCCCGAAGCGCTGCGCCTGGTCGAGGATCGTCGTCATGGGGTACTTCGCGTCGTGCGAGTAGACCGAGTGCACGTGGTGGTCGAACACCAACCACGAGAGCGCGGCCGGGTCGACCACGGCGGACGCCGACGGCAGCGGCGCGGCCTCGGCGGGGTCCGCTCCCCGCAGTCCCTGGGCGGTCGCCCCCACGGCGACCGTCGCGGCGACGGAGGCCCCCAGGAAGGCCCGGCGGGAGAAGCCCGATCCGGTCGGGGCGGACTGCTCGGGGCGGGGGTCGAGGGACATGGCATCACTTTCGTCGGGTGGGCGTCCCGACCGTAGGCATCGGGCCTGAACCGCAGGCCAACGGTCGGGGACGTGGGCGACACCCGGCGTTCACGAACCGTTCCCCCGGGTGCGCGACAGTCCTGGCGTCGCCGCGCGCTCCCCGCCGCGGGGGCCCACCGCACCCACCGAAGGTCCCGATGCCCTCCTCCGCCCCCACCGCCCGCCGCCTCCCCTCGCGCGCCTCCGTCCCGGCCGCCCGCCGCCTCGCCTCGCGCGCCTCCGGACGGGCCCTGCTCGTCGGGGCGGTCCTCGCCGCCGGCACGGTCGCGGGCCTGGCCGGGCCCGGTGCCGCCGTCGCCGCCCAGGCAGCCGCCGGCCCCGCACCGCTCGTGCTGCGCGACGCCGCCGGCACCGCGGTCGTGTCGGGCGACGCCCGTGCCGACCCGTCGTTCGCCTCGGCGCTGTTCGCCGCGGGCTGCCCGTCCGACGCGGACGATGCCGCCCGACTCTCGGTGACGTCAGGAGGCGCGACCGTCGTCACGTCGCCGAGTGTCGCGGTGGCCGCGGGGCAGCCGGTCGAGGTGCCCATGGCGATCTCGCTCGAGGAGGTCGTCGCCGCCGGCGTCGAGGCGGGCGGAGCGACGCTCTCGCTGGAATGCCTCGTCGTCGAGTCGGGCATCCCGTCGACGGTCGTTGTGGCCGCGACGCTGCCGGTGACCTTCGCCGCAGGGACCTGGTCGGTGCCCGGCGCCGAGGTCGACCCGGCGCCGCCGACGGACGACCCGACCGCGGTGCCGACCGATCCCGGCACGGAGCCCTCCCCCGCGCCCACGGACGGTGCCGGGGCGGGAACGGGCTCGACGCCGCGCCCCTCGGCCACGGCCCGGCCCTCCGCCGACGGAGCCCTCGCCTTCACCGGCGGACAGGTCGCCGGGGTCGGCGCCCTCGCCGCCGGCCTGCTCGCGGCAGGCACCACCCTCGTGCTGCGACGACGTCGGACCGTGCCCGTCGACGGGCCGCCCGCGGAGTAGGACTACAGCGCGCTCGGTGCCTGCTCGTCCGCGGCGACGTCCTTCTGCACGGCGAACTGCGTGCGGTGCAGTTCTTCGTAGCGTCCCCCCGCGGCCAGCAACTCCTCGTGCGTGCCGCGCTCCACGATCGAGCCGTCCTCGACCACGAGGATCTGGTCCGCGCTGCGGATGGTGGACAGGCGGTGCGCGATGACCAGGGCGGTCCGCCCCTCGAGCGCCTCACTGAGGGCGGCCTGCACGGCGGCCTCGGACGTCGAGTCGAGAGCCGCGGTCGCCTCGTCGAGGATGACGACGCGGGGCTGTGCCAGCAGGAGGCGCGCGATGGTCATCCGCTGACGCTCGCCTCCCGAGAGCCGGTAGCCGCGCTCGCCCACCATCGTGTCGAGCTGGTCCGGCAGGGACCGGATGAGCGGCTCGAGCCGCGCACGGCGGACGGCGTCCCACACCTCCTCGTCGGTCGCCTCGGGTCTCGCGAGGCGCAGGTTGCTGAGGATGGTCTCGTGGAACAGGTGGCCGTCCTGCGTCACCATGCCCAGGGTGTGACGCATCGAGGCGAAGGTCACGTCGCGGACGTCCGTGCCCGCGAGACGCACGGCGCCGCCGTCGACGTCGTACAGACGCGACATCAGCTGCGCGATCGTGGATTTCCCGGCACCGGACGTACCCACGAGCGCGACGGTCTGCCCCGGCTCGATCCGGAAGGACACGCCGTGCAGCACCTCCTCACCGCCGCGGGTGTCCAGGGTGGAGACCTCTTCGAGGGAGGCGAGGGACACCTTGTCGGCGGACGGGTACGCGAAGCGGACGTCGTCGAACTCGACGCTGACCGGGCCCTCGGGGACGGAGGCGGCGGCGGGCTTCTCCTGGATCAGCGGTTCGAGGTCCAAGACCTCGAAGACGCGCTCGAAGCTGACCACCGCGCTCATGATCTCGACCCGCGCGTTCGCGAGTCCGGTCAGCGGAACGTAGAGGCGGGTGAGGAGGAGGGCCAGGGTGACGACTTCTCCGGTGTCGAGCTGGCCGGCGAGCGCGAGGGCACCGCCGAGCCCGTAGACGAGTGCGAGGGCGAGAGCGGAGACGAGCGTCAGCGCGGTGACGAAGACGAACTGCAGCAGCGCGGTCCGGACCCCGATGTCGCGGACGCGGGCGGCGCGGACGCGGAACTCCTCGGCCTCTTCGTCGGGGCGGCCGAACAGCTTCACGAGCGTGGCGCCGGGCGCGGAGAAGCGCTCGGTCATCTGCGTGCTCATCGCGGAGTTGTGGTCGGCGGCCTCGCGGCGGAGGGCCGCGAGACGGCTGCCCATGCGCCGCGCGGGCACCAGGAAGATCGGGAGCATGACCACGGCGAGGACCGTCACGAGCCAGGAGGTGCTGAGCATGACGATCAGGGTGAGGACGAGGGCAACCACGTTCGTGACGACGCCCGAGAGGGTGCCGCTGAAGGCCTGCTGGGCGCCGATGACGTCGTTGTTGAGACGGCTCACGAGGGCGCCCGTCCGGGTGCGGGTGAAGAACGCGATCGGCATCTTCTGCACGTGGTCGAAGACGGCCGTGCGGAGGTCGAGGATCACGCCCTCGCCGATCCGGGCCGAGAACCAGCGCGTCACGAGCGAGACGCCGGCGTCGGCCAACGCCACGACGGCGATGAGGACGGCGAGCCGCACGATGGCCGCGAGTTCGCCCCGCGCGACGATGACGTCGACCACGCGGCCGGCCAGCACCGGTGTCGCGACCGCGAGGAAGGCGCCCACGACGGAGAGGGCGATGAAGATCACCAGCTTGGACCGGTAGGGCACGGCGAACGTCATGATCCGCCGGACGGACTCGCGGGAGATGCCGTGCCCGCCGTCTCGTGCCGACGAGATCTTGTAGAGCGAGCTCCAGGCCGCGCCTTCCATGCTCATGGGGGTTCCTTCCGTGGGGGCCTGGCCCAATGTAGACGGCAGGCCGCCCCGGGCTCGCAGCAGCAGCATCCGTCGGGCGGTCGTGACCGGTGATGCGGGAGGATCGAGGTCATGGACACGGACACGCTGGCGACGACTGCCCGGTTGATCCTCCGCCTGCACCGGGAGAGCGATCTGGGTCGACTCGTTTCGATCTACTCACGACCGGACGTCGCGCGGTACCTCCTGGAGGAGCCCTGGACGGTCGAGTCCGCGCGGGTGCAACTCGAACGACGCCTGGGTCGGACGGACCTGGCCGAGCCCGTCGGGGCACTCGCTCTCGTCGTCGAGCGGGAGGGGTCGGCGATCGGCACGGTGTCGCTGTGGCGCACGGAGCAGGAACGGCGCACGCTCGAGATCGGGTGGACGCTCGATCCCGAGCACGGGGGCCGGGGGTACGCGAGCGAGGCGGTCGCGGCCGCTCTGCAGCTCGCGTTCGCGCGCGACGACGTCCACCGTGTGACCGCGCAGATGGACGCTCGCAACACGTCGTCCGCGCGCCTCGCGGCCCGGGTCGGCATGCGGCAGGAGGCACACCACCGGCAGGACTTCTGGAGCAAGGGCGAGTGGACCGACACCCTCGTCTTCGCGATGCTCGCCGACGAACTCCCCGCGTGACGCGTCGGTCCTGGAGGGGCCGCCGCCGGACAGACTCGGCCTGGCTCGCCTGCGCGTGCGGCCGCGATCCGATCCCCTATCGGCCGCGGGAGAACCGTTCATCGAGCAGCATCGCCAGCCGATCGAGGTCACCGCGCACGAGGTGAGCGTCTGACGCGAGGTCCGCCTCCGACATGCCGTCACGGCGGAAGAGGGTGAAGACGGCCTCGCTGCCCTCGTCGTTGGCCACGACACGGAAGGGGTTGCTCACGACCGATCCGTCCGGCAGGGTCACGTCGTGGTCGAGGATGCCGAGCTCGACCGGCCCGGTGAACGCGACCTCGACGACCCCCATGGGTGAGTCCGTGATCCACCGCCCCTCGTCCTGACGGATGCCGGCACTCAGACCGGCCGCCCACGCGGGGAGGTTCTCCGGGTCGCCGGCGATGCTCGAGACGGCGGCGACGTCGTGGTCGAACGCGCGCGAGATGTGGACGACGGGCCAGGTCATGCAGGGAAGCTAGCAGCGTTCCGTTCGGCGAGCGACCCTCACGACGTCGAGTCGGGGTCGGCGTTCCGGGACCGCTCGGGTTGCAGGTGCCGCAGCGTCATGTGGTCTGCTCGAAGCACGTCCCGTCTCGTCCCGCGTCGAAAGGCCCGCCATGCACGCCATCCCCGTTCCGCCCCGTCAGGTCCTGATCGGTGACGCCGCGGCGTTCGTGGGCATCACTCCCCGGGCGATCCGCCATTACCACCAGATCGGCCTGCTGCCCGAGCGCGAGCGGGGTGCCGACGGCAGGCGCCGTTACGGCTACGCCGAGATCATCCGGCTGCTGTGGATCCGACGGATGGCCGACGCCGGGATCGCCCTCGAGGACATCCGTGACGCGTTCGCCGGGGCCGCGTCGGGCGGGGCCGACGGTGCTGACACCGGCGTGTCCGACGGCACGGACGAGGTCGCCGGCGTTCTCGCCCGACTGGAAGACGCCCTCGAGGCGCAGGAGGACGAGCTGCGACGGAAGCGGGACTCGGTTCGGCGCATGCGAACGCTCGGCAGCCGTCTGGGGCTGCTCGACGACATCGTCTCCACCCGCCTCGAGGCCGCGCCCGAGGGCTCCCTGCGCGAGGACGACCTCGACACGCTGCTGGTCACCGAGCGGATCTTCGGTCCGCTCGGTGCCGTCCTCCAGGCGAGCCGGTTCCTCGTGCTGGCCCTCCATCCCGACCTCCGCGCCGAGTCCGACCGCGTCGACGCCGCAGAGGAGGCGCTCGACGACTCGGTCGCCGTCGACGATCCCCGGGTCGCACAGGTGGCGGCCGAACGTCACGCCTTCGACACCAGACTGCTGGGCATGATCGAGGAGTCCGGCCAGCCGGACGAGGACGACGCGATCTTCGACGCCTGGGACGAGCGGCACCCACCCGAGGACGCCGCCGGGGCACCGGCCCCCGGGAAGGCAGGGGACTCTCGCGCCAGGAGCGCGGGAGACATCATCCGGAGCATGCCCTACGACTTCTCCCCGGCCCGCCTGCGCTGCATGGAACTGGCACTGCGACTCGCGATGGACGAGACGGAGACGGAGACGGCGGCACCCTGACGGGCCTGCAGGCGTTCAGATCAGGGGCCCCTCGGGCCGCGTCGCAGCTCTAGGAGTTCTCGCCGACGTGTTCGACGGCGTCGTCGACGATGTGCGAGACGTGCCGGTCACTCACGGAGTAGATCGCCTCGCGACCCACACGGGTGACCTCGACGAGGCCTGCCGATCGGAGGACGCGCAGGTGCTGGGACACGAGCGGTTGCGCCAGGCCCGAGGACTCGACGAGGGCGGTCACCCCGGCCTCGCCCTGCCCGAGGCGACGGAGGAGGCGGAGCCTCGAGGCCGATGAGAGAGCTTTGAAGAGCTCCGCGGCGGACTCGAGGGCATCGGTGCTCATGACGGACACATTAGCGCCGACGAATGTGACCGAGGGCCCCACCAGCCGGTGGGGCCCTCGGTCACGCGGCGCCGATCGGCGCCCGACGATCAGTGCTCGTCGTAGTGGTCGCCGTGCTGGGCGTGCTTGTGGTCGCCGTGGACGTAGTCCACGTGGTCGTCGTGCATCACCGTCTCGTGACCACAGGCGCTGCCGTGCTCGTGCTCCGTGACGGTGTGCTCTGCGTGGACTTCGGTGTCAGCCATGGTGGTGCCTCTCTCAGCGGGTGGATGGGTCCATGACACCAGATGCATGCACGTATGGCAATGCGTTGACGTAATCGATATCGACAACCGGAATCACCGACCTCGCCGGTCGCTGCGTCAGGGCCGGCGGCGCACACCCCGTCGGTAGCCGAACCATGCGGCGAGCACGAGCAAGCCGAGGACGAGGACGCCCGCGCCCACGAGGCTCGTGGTCGAGAACAGGTGCACACCGTCAGGGGTGAACGTCGTGTCCGACGAGGGCGCGTACGCGAACCACCCGAAGGACACGGGTCGCGCCGAGGCCACGGCGAAGACGACGACGCCCACGACCGACAGGGCCGAGCCGGCAGCCAGGACGAGGCGGGAGGTCTGGAAGGCACGACGCGTCATGCCCGGACCCTAGCGCGCCGTCGGGGTCGGTCGGTGCCGTGGCCGGCCGTGCTCCGGAGGGTCGTGCGGACGCAGAAGTCTCTGCGGTCCCGGACCGGTTCGGACGCGTGTGAGCACTACTCGCGTAGGACACGCCGCACGGAAGCGTTCGCGAGCGTCCCGATCCTGCGCGGGCGGTGCAGGCGGTTCCACGATTCCGACATCCACGTGAGTGGCTTACGAGAAAGTGCGTACCTCCGTTCGACGGGGCTTCCTGAGATGCTGCGATCACCCGCCGACCATCGCTGAAGGAGCCTTCATGTCCGTCGCATCCAGCCGCCTCGCCCGCGGCACGGCCGTCCTCGCCGGAGCCGCCCTCCTCGCCGGACTCGGCGTCTCCACGCCGGCAGCCGCTGCTCCCGGATCCACACCGAAGCCGACCGTGACGACTGCCGCGGACCGGCGGGACACCACCACCGAACGCCGCAACGCCTGCGCCGTGCGGACGCTCATCACCACGACCTTCGCCGATCCCGACAGCACGTCCTCCCAGCAGCTCGCGGGGCGGTTCGTCTCCCCGGGCGCGGTCGCGCACGGAGCAGGGACCACCGCCGGGCCGCAGGGACTCCTCGCCCAGTTCGCGGCGGACCGGACCCGCGTCCCCGGTGCTCACGCCGTGATCAAGCGCGTCGCAGCCGACGGCGACCTCGTCGCGGTGCACTGGCAGATCACCCCCGACCCGCGCGACGAACGACGCGGTGACGCCGCCGTCGACCTGTTCCGCCTCGAGCACGGCCGGATCGTCGAGCACTGGTCGCTCGAGCAGCCCGTTCCGACCGGCACGCCGGCCAGCGGGAACACGAACACCATGTTCAGCGACCTGTACCGGCCGGCACGTCCGACCGCCGCGCCGTCGGAACGTCAGGAAGAACGCAATCGCGTCCTCGCGGTGTCGGCGTACGACACGCTGTTCCGTGACCACGACGCGTCAATCCTCGACCGCGCCTTCGACCCCGCGTACCTGCAGCACAACCCGGTCGCTCCGAACGGGACGGCGGCGCTGAAGCAGCTGTTCGGCAGCGGTTCGCAGTTCCCGGCGCAGCAGTCCGTCATCTCGCTCTCCGACGGCGACATCGTCTGGACCTTCTCCCAGGCGGTCGGCGCGAAACCCGGCGACCCGCTGCTCGCTGCCGACCTGTTCCGCGTCGACGACGGCCTCATCCGCGAGCACTGGGACGTGGTCCCGACGAACTAGCCGCGACGGTCTCGGTGACGGGGGCTCATCGAGGTCGTAGCTGGGTGGCGGCCGGGCAGTCGAACACGTCGCCCCCGGTCGCGAGTCCGACCCGGTTCAGGTACCGGATCACGATGCCGTAGGACTGCCACAGCGTCGTCTCGGTGTACGGGATGCCGTGCTCGGCGCAATGCCGCTTGACGAGCACGCTGGCCTGACGGAGGTGCGGCCTGGCCATGCTCGGGAAGAGGTGGTGCTCGACCTGGAAGTTCAGCCCGCCCAGCGCGGCGTTCATGAGGGGGCTGCCCCCGACGTTCCGCGAGGTGAGCACCTGCTTGGACAGGAAGTCCACCCGCGTGCCCTCGGGGATCATCGCCATCCCCTTGTGGTTCGGAGCGAACGACGCGCCCATGTAGAGGCCGAAGACCCCGAGTTGCACGCCGACGAACGCCACGGCCATGCCAGGGTCCAGCAGCCAGAACACCAGCCCGAGGTAGACGGCGAAGCGTGCGGTGATCAAGCCGATCTCGTGCCAGCGTTTGTCGACGCGTCCCCGACCGACGAGGGTCTTGTACGACGTCACGTGCAGGTTGACGCCCTCCAGCAAGATTATCGGGAAGAACGCGTACCCCTGGCGGTGCGCGAACCACCGGGCGACGCCGGTCTTGCCGACCGCGTCCTCTTCCCGGAAGACGATCACGTCGGGGGCGATGTCGGGGTCCTTGCCCACCGTGTTCGGGTTGCCGTGGTGACGGGTGTGCTTGCTCATCCACCACGCGTACGACATGCCGACCACGCCCGCGGCGAGCACGCGACCGACCCGCTCACTGGCACGGCCCGACTCGAACACCTGCTTGTGCGCCGTCTCGTGGGCGAGGAACGCGTACTGGGTGAAGATGACGCCGAGGGCCGCCGCGATCAGCAGCTGGAACCAGCTGTCGCCGAGCAGGGCCGACCCGGTCACGGCGGCTGCCAAACAGACGGTGACGAGCACGAACGCCGTCACGTAGAAGCCCGTCCGTCGGCGCATCAGGCCGGCGTCGCGCACCTGGGACAGAAGGGTCGAATACGTGCTCACCGGAGTCGACGGCGTGCCGGCGACGGTGGGTCGGAACCCGGGAGGCGCGTGCCCGTCGACGGGGTCAGGTCCGGTCGCCGAGACGGGCGTGGTGGTCGTGGTGGTCGTCATGGTGCCCGCCTTCGAGTCGCGTGGGCAGCCGTCGTCGAGCACGCGGGAGCGGAGGGAGCGCTCGCTCGGACGGGGCTGCGACGGCGTCCGCCGGGTGCGGAAGGGGCCGTCAGGTCGCGGCCTGGGTCTCGGGGCGCTGACCTCCGACGCTAGGCCTCCGGGCGCCTCCGTTCACGTCCGGTCGGTGCATTGTCAGCTTCCGGCGGTTCGGTGAGCTCGAGGACGAGGCCGCCTTCGACGATGGCTCGGGCGACCTCGCCGATCTTGGTCTGGGTCTTCCGGGCCTCGTGCCTGATGAGCCGGTACGAAGCCTCCATGTCCAGATCGTGGGTGTGCGCGACGAAACCCTTCGCCTGCTCGATCAGGACGCGACTGTCGAGGGCCCGTTGCAGCTGCTGCTTGGTCACCGACAGATCGGAGACGACCCGCTCCTGCAGGATGCTGATCGTCGCCACGTCCGCCAAGGCCTGCGCGGCGACGGCGTCGGCGTCGTTGAGCTCGCCCTCTCGGTCGCGGAAGAGGTTCAACGAACCGATCGTCTCGTCCCGTAGCCGCAACGGGATGGCGTGGACGGCGACGAAGCCGAGCCCTTCGGACATCGTCGCGAACGTCGGCCACCGCTCCTGGATCTCACGGGCAGAGCCGACGGAGACGACCCGCGCCGAAGTGATGGCCTCCACACACGGACCTTCGTCCGCGCGCAGCTGCATCAGCCCGACGAACTGGCTGCGCTCGCTGGTGGACGCGACGACGTCGTACCCGTCGGAGGCGTTGCCGAGGACGATGCCCGCCGCCGAGGCGTGGAACAGGCCGATGGACCGGTCGACGAGGGACTGCAGCAGGCCGATGAGGTCGTAATCGCGGACGAGGCTGTCGGCGACGGTCACGAACGCATCGACGAGTTGCCGTTCTCGATGGATCTGTGTGGCGCTCATGGAACGATGCCCCCTCGGGGTGTCGTGGGCTGGATGAAGGTCAGGGTGCGGTCGAGGACCCGCTGGGCGGTCTCGTCGACCGTCTCGCCGGCGCTGTAGGCATGGCTGCGGAGCATCAACAATGCATCCGCTGCCGACACCGACGCCTGGGCGATCACCATGCCGGTGGCCTGGTGGATCTCGCGGCGACTGAAGGTCGCCGGAGCTGCGGCGTCGTCGCCCTGTGCTGTTGCCTGCTCGATCCCGCGGACCAGGAGCGTCCTGCCCACCATCGCGGCCATCCGCTGGACGTCGGGCGTCCGGGTGAGGTCGAAGGTGTGGGTGGTGTCGTCGTAGAGGTCGAGCACCCCGATGGGGATGGTGCCGACCGAGAGCGGGAACGAGTACACCGCGGAGAGCCCCTCGGCGACGAGCGCAGACAACGCGAACGGCCAGGCCTCGCCGGCGGCCGAGCGGAGATCGGGTTCCAGGACCGCCCGGTGGGAGGCGGCGGCCTGCCATGCCGGCCCTTCCCCGAGGTCCAGCTGGATCTCCTCCCACCGGGCGGAGCGAGCATCGGAGGCCGAGAGGGTCTCGACCCCCAGGGGATCGCCGAGGGACGAGACGGCAGCACCGGTCACCCCGAAGGCCGCGACGAAAGGCGAGGTCAGGTCCGAGGCCCTGTCGGTGGGTTCGTCGCCGGCCGCCCGGGCGAGGGCGACCAGTCCGACATCGGTGCGGGACAGGTCAACCATGAGCCGACGGGGGTTCGTTGAAGGTGTGCATCAGGACCGATCTCGCGATGACGGTGACGGGGTCGCGAGGTCTTGGCGAGAGCCGATAGCCCCCGAGCATGGCACACCGACACCACCGACGGGAAGCCCGTGATTGCCCGTTGTGCACACCCCTTTGATCGCTCCTCGACGTCCTGCCCGCCCCCTTCCCGGTCCGGTGATGACGAGAGAAGGTTGCGGTCGTGTGGCCATCGGCCCTACCGTGAAGCACGGCCACCCCAGACCACAGGCAGCCGGCACCCCACGAGCGCGAGCCCTGCCCGAACCACGGTCTGAAGTCACCTTCCTCCGTTCTCGAGCCAGGCCACGACCGGCCCCGCCCCGAACAGGCCTGAACGACACCTCGCCGTCCGGCGCCCCGGCACCAGGCTCCGGTCGCCCCTGACTTGCACCCTCGTGATCTCACCCGTTGGTCTCGAGGATGCAAGCGGTCCTCCCGACGGGACGACAGGTCGTGCCCTCATCGACTCCGGTCACAGCGGGGGTGGTCTGCTCCTCGCGGCCGAGCCCTGCGAAGTCCCCATCGACGCGGGGGTTCGTTGCCGCTAGGGTCAGGTCGTCGGCCGAGACCCCGCTGATGGCACGTCGCACTGTGTTGCGCTCCCCGGGGACCGGTTCCGCCTTCTCTCGTGGTCGCATCCACAGTCGCACCGCCTGGCGGTCGAGCAGACGAGAGCGGGCATCCGGCACCTGAACCGCCGGATGCCCACTCTTCTCGACGGCGAACCGTGCCTCCCCCGCAGCGCGCCGGCGCGGCGTTCGACGAGCGATCGGATGACGAGGCCCACATGACGAACGGTTCTCCTGCAGCGAAGCCACTCCGTCTGGCGGCGACTGCCGTGCACTGGGTCGAGTTCTTCTTCCGCCGAGCCGACCGCTCCGGCGACATCTACCCGGACGACGAGCCTCACGGGCAGGTCCCGGGAGTGGACCCTGACCGGATCATGGTGATGGGTGAACGAGGCGAGATCAGCCTCGGGGTCGTGACCCACGAACTGTCGATCGCCGGATACACCGCTCGAGAGCACCACCAGCGAACGGGACGCGGCTGCGCCTGGTCCGTCGCCACGCTTCCCGGCGACAGCATCGACGACGGGCGAGTCCTCGTGGGCAGGCACGCCGGTGACATCGCGAAGACCGATCTCGTCGTCGTCCTGGCCGGGATCTCCGACTGCCTGACCTTGACCTCGGCAGCGCGGTGGCACCGGGGCCTCGACGAGATGCTGACGGCTCTCTTCGAGCACCTTCCCCTCGACGCACACGTCGCGGTCGCCGAGATCCCCCCGCTCGAGAACGCCGGCAGTCTGAGCCGATCAGCCCGCCTCGCAGCCGGATACCGCTCGACGCTGCTCAACCACCGGACGAGGAAACTCCTCCGGTCCCACCCGCGCGCGACGGCGGTCCCGTTCCCGCCGGAGCTCACCGATCGACTCTGGGTCCCCCAGTCCCAGCAGGAGCGGTACACCCGCACCTATTCCCTGTGGAGCCGGAGCCTCATGGCGGCGTGCCTCGAGGCACGAGAGCTCGTCTCCTCGTCCGGACGTCACTCCTCCCTGCGCAACCCCCCACCGGTCCACGACCCGGACCGTGAGGTTCGGTGACGAGCCCGTCCGCGGCGCCACGGGCATGCTCTTGGGTCGAGCACAGGAGCTGGGTGCGTAATCTCGATTCATGACGCGCATCTCAGATCCTTCGTCCGACTGCCATAGTCCGGGCGCCCGGAAGACCCCGGGCACCCCCCGGCCGATCGACCTCCCCGCCCGATGAACGGCGACCTGCTCCTCAACATCGTCCTGGTCGTCGTCTTCGTCCTGGTCGGCGGTGTCTTCGCCGCCACCGAGATGGCGCTCGTCACCCTCCGCGAGAGCCAGGTCAACGCGATCGCCGCGCGCGGCAAGCGCGGCGAGAAGGTCGCGGGCCTCGCCCGCGACCCGAACATGTTCCTCGCCGCCGTCCAGATCGGCGTCACGGTCGCCGGGTTCGCGTCCGCGGCGTACGGCGCTTCCTCCATCGCCCCCTCGGTCACGCCGGTACTCATCGGGTTCGGGCTCGGCGAACAGGCCGCCTCCACGGTCGCGACCATCGTCCTCACCCTCGTGATCGCCTACCTGTCCCTGGTGCTCGGAGAACTGGCACCGAAGCGGCTCGCGATCCAGCGGAACGCCTCCTTCGCCTACGCCGTCGCCCCCGTCCTCGCGGTGTTCGCCGTGCTGATGCGGCCCGTCATCTGGTTGCTGTCGATCTCGACCAACCTCGTGGTCCGCCTGCTCGGAGGCGACCCGCACAAGACGGGCGAGGAGATGACCGAGGAGGAGCTGCGCGACATCGTCTCGAGCCACGAGGGGCTCCCCGAGGACGAACGCCGCATCCTCGACGACGTGCTCTCCCTCCGGCACCGTCAGCTCAGCCAGGTCATGCGCCCTCGCCCCGAGGTCACGGCCGTCGACGGCACCGGGAGCGTCAGCGACGCCGCCCGCGAGGTCCACGACCAGCCCTATTCGCGCTACCCGGTCATCGACCGGTCCATCGACGACATCATCGGCTTCGTGCACGTCCGCGACCTGTTCGAGGCGATCACCAAGGACTCGGCGACGCCGGTCCGCGACATCGTGCGGACGATCTCGTACCTGCCGGCCACGGCGCGCGTCCTCCCGACGCTCACCTCGATGCGGGCGGACGGCCACCACATCGCGGTCATCGTCGACGAGTACGGCGGAACCGACGGCATCGTCACCCTCGAGGATCTCGTCGAGGAAGTCGTCGGCGAGATCTTCGACGAGTACGACACCGAGTTCGCCGCTGCCGACCTCGAGGCGGGCGGCGGGATCGTGGACGGCCGCCTGAACTTCCAGGACTTCGAGGAGGCGACCGGCATCCACCTGCCCGAGAGCGCCTCCGACACCGTCGCCGGCTACGTCATCGAGACCCTCGGGCGCCTGGCGGCCGTGGGCGACGTCGTCGAGATCGACGGCGCCCGCCTGCAGGTGACCCAGATGGACCGACGCCGCATCTCCGAGCTGCTCGTCATCCCCGACGTCGACGAGACACCCGCGGACGACGCGACCACCCCGGACACCACGCGGAACTGAGCCCGGGCCATCGGGGCGTGTGGCCCGTAGGTGGCGTGCATGCGTCCCGATGACGATCGGTTGCGCTCCGTCCCGACTGGCGAGCTGGGGGTGATCGATTGACGTCCGCATCGCCCAGCGGCGCGACTCACTGCACGCCAGCGGTCTCGAGTCGAGTCGTCGCGGGCAAGTCGGTGTCCGTGATCTTGCCGTCCACGACGGTGACGAGAGCGTCGAGTGCGTCACGGTGGATGAGTTCGTGGGTGACGAGCATCGTCGCGGAGCTTTGCTCGTGGGCGAGTCGTGCGATGAGGTCCATGATCTCCGCACCACGGTCCTGGTCGAGGGCGCTGGTGGGTTCGTCGACGAGCAGGACGGAGGGGTTGTTCACCAGTGCTCGAACGATGGAGACTCGTTGACGTTGACCGCCGGAGAGCTGTGCGGGACGTTTCCGACCGTGCTTGGCGAGACCGACTGCGTCCAGCAGCTCATCAGCAGGAGCGCGGACCTGGTCACGGTGACGGCGTCTGCCGCCGAACGCTCGCGACAGGATCGGCACCACTGAACGCTGTCTTACCACGGACACCGATTTTTACGACCGAGGGCAGGGGTCGTGAACGAGTGATGCCCACGGGCGGAGATCGCGCGTGGGCATCGCTGTTGCTCAGGAAGGGAAACTAGGCCGCGAGCTCGCAGTGGAGCCCGTTGTGAACGACTTCGAAGGCGGTGCCGCGTTTGGTTCCGAGGTCGTTGCCGAAGAAGTTGACGCTTACGTCGTAGTTGTATGTGTACCCGGCCGCGTAGGCGAAGTACTTCGAGTTGGCCGGCAGCTCTGGTGAGGTGCATTGGACTTCGACTGAGGCGGAGTGGGTCCAGGTCTTGGAGAGCGATCCGGTCAGCCAGCCGTAGAACTCTGCCGCGATGCCGACGTCGACGGAACTCTCGGAGCTTTTCGTCGAGGCGATGCTGCAGACACCTCCGCCGTTCCCGATGGAGCAGAACGCTAGTGGCTGGTCGTAGTCGACGGAGAGGGTTCCGTCCTTGTGGGCGCCAGATACCTGCTTGGACGCATCCCAGTTCTGGTCACTGTGGCATTTGGACGACGACCCCATCATGCCGGCGTCGAACCAGAGCCCGAGGGTCGAGGCTCGTGACAAGTCGATCTTGTGACTGATGGTGTTCGCCTCGACCGAGTGCCAGGCCCCGTCCATGGAAAGGTAATTAGCTGACGATCTGTCCTGTCCGTAGTCGATGAGTGAGCCACCCGCCATCGCCGCGACACTGATGACGCCACGAGCCATCGATGGCTGCTTTCCGAAGCGATAGTCGGTCCCTTGAGATGTCCACGTGACGTTCGAGGCCCATGGGTCGCCGTCTGCGGTCACCTTGACCTTGACGTCGGCCGTCACGGAGCCTGTGCAGCTCACGGTGAGAACTGCGGACGGGGGCGTTGCCGCCACAGCCGCAGGCGCACCCGCCACGAGAACGACCGCCGAGGTGGCGACGACGGCAAGAGCCGCCACCCCACCGGTGACGACTCGAGCCACTCCCGACCGACCGTGAGAAGAGAACCAGTGTCTTACATTATTTATGTTTCCGATCAAATCAGACTGAGCGCGCACAGACAAACATTTCACTCATATTTCTGAAGGGGCTCGCATGACCGTCCGGCTGCGACCACCGGCGCCCAGTAGGACTTCGTCGGCGTGCGTCCGCCCCCTCGCCAGATAAGCGGCTCGGCTGACTCGAAGTGCGGGATGACAGCCGATGCGAGCTGCGGACTCCGCCTCGACTACACACGCCAGATCGAGGAGTCCTCATATGATGTGGCCCATGGGGAGACTGACGACGAGGGTCGCCGTCGCGGCGCTTGCACTGCTGCTGACGGGGTGTGCCGGGACGGGCGGCGAGGCAGGCGGCCCGCCCAGCTCGAGCGGCACGGCGACGACCGCGGCCGGGGTGCCGGACCGGCAGGCCGTCCTCGACGCGCTCGGCGCGCCTCCTGCCTCGGGGCCACCCGACCGGACCCGCCTCGCCGAACTGCGGCAGGAAGCCACCGACCAGCGCTGGGACCAGGTGACACAGCAGTTCCCCGACGCGGTCCGACCCGAGGTCGCCCTGGTCCACGAGATCGACGGCGGCGACCTCGAGCCGCTCGTCTCGTGCCTGCGCGAGGCCGGCCTGCCGGTGGTCGACGACGACGGGGTCGGCGAGGACGGCTCGATCGCCCAGGGCTACTCCATCGAGATGCCCGACGGCGGGCCGCTGCCCGAGTGGGGCGAGCTCGCCAGGTACCGGTGCGACGTCATGTACCCGAGCCCCGTCGGCGAATCACTCACGGTCGATCAAGCGGCGTGGTTGTTCGACTACCTGACGACGTTCCAGCTGCCGTGCTTCGAGGCGCTCGGCGCCCCCTCGACCGAGCCGGGCATGACCCGCGAGGAGTTCGCGACGACGTGGCCCCACCAGGGCTGGTACCCGAGCGCGGGCTCGAAATCCAACCGAGGACTGTCGAATGCCGAGCTGGCACGTGTCGAGGCGGCGTGCCCGGCACTGGACCCGGACACCTTCGGCTGAAGCCGGGGCGGACCGGTCTCTCTCCGGCTCGTCTGCTCGTCGACCCGCCGGCCATCCGGTCCGTCACCCCGAGAAGGCGTGCAGCTCGACGGTGACTCGCAGGCCGCCGCCGACCCGCGGCCGCACCTCGAGCGTCCCGTCGTGGGCGCGCACGATCGCGTCGACGATCGCCAGACCGAGCCCGGAGCCCTGGTGGTCGCCCCGCACGCGGGCGTCGCCGCGCTGGAACGGCTCGACCAGCGTCGCCACGAGACTCGGCGACACGACCGGCCCCGAGTTCTCCACGACGAGGACGGCCCCACCACCCTGCGGGGCCGCGGCGACCGACACCCACGCCGCCGATCGACCGACCACCGACCCCACTTCGGGCGCCGATCGACCGACCACCGACCCCACTTCGGGCGCCGATCCCGCCGAGTCCGTGACCCCGGAGCCCGCCCGCTCCGCGGTCCCCGCCAAGACGTTGTGGACGATGCCGTTGTGCACGAGGTTCGTGACCACCTGACGCAGCAGGGCGGACGACCCGGTCGTCGGCGTCACCTCGCCCTCGACCTCGAGGGCGACGCCCCGTGCGTCGGCGAGAGGCGCGAGCAGCTCCACGGCCTCGTCCGCGAGCAGCGACAGGTCGACGGGTGACCGGTCGAACGATCGCTGGTCGGCCCGGCTCAACACCAGCAGCGCCTCGGTCAGGTCGATCGCCCGGTCGTTGACCTCGCGCAGTCGACCCGCGAGCACCCGGGCGTCCGCCGCCGGGTCGTCGTGCGCGACCTCGAGCAGGGTCCGCGAGATGGCGAGGGGCGTGCGCAACTCGTGCGAGGCGTTCGCCGCGAACCGGCGTTGCGCCGAGACGTGGGCCTCGAGCCGCTCGAGCATCGTGTCGAACGCGTCGGCCAGCTCGCGGAACTCGTCGGCCCGACCGGGCAACGCGATGCGGTGCGACAGCGACCCCTCGGCCGCCCGCCGCGCCGCCCCGGTCATCCGGTCGAGCGGTGCGAGCAGGCGCCCCGCGAGCAGCCAACCACCCAGCAGCCCCACCGCGAGCAGCACGACCAGCGCGCCCACGGCCCGCGGCAGGAACGCCCGGGTCAGGTCGCCCCGGTTCGGCACGAACCCTGCCGAGACACCCGAGAGCGACTCCTGCGGGACGTAGCGCAACAGGAACAACCACACCACGCCGAGCAGCAGCACCCCCGTCACCACGACGACCGCGGCGTAGCTGAGGGCCAGACGCAGGCGGACGCTGGGGCCGCGCGTCCTACCCACGACCCCGCGCCTCCTCGACGGGGTCGACGCCGACGGGGTCGACACCGGCGTGGTCGACGCCCACGGGGTCGACGCCGACGGGAGCGATGCCGACAGGGTCGGCCTCGATGCGGTAGCCGACGCCGGGCACCGTCGCGATCACCCAGGGCTCGCCGAGCCGCTTGCGCAGCGCCGAGACCGTGATGCGGACGGCGTTCGTGAACGGGTCGGCGTTCTCGTCCCAGGCCCGCTCGAGCAGCTGCTCGGCGCTGACCACCCCGCCACCCGCCGCCACGAGCACCTCGAGCACGGCGAACTGCTTGCGGGTGAGCGCCACGTAGCGACCGTCACGGTGCACCTCGCGGCGGAACGGGTCGACGCGCAGGCCCGCCAGTTCGGTGACCGGTGGCCGATGGTGCGCCCGACGCCGGTCGAGCGCGCGCAGCCGCAGCACCAGTTCGCGCAGCTCGAACGGCTTGGTGAGGTAGTCGTCCGCCCCCGCCTCGAAGCCCGAGGCCTTGTCGTCGAGGCGGTCGGCGGCCGTCAGCATCAGGATCGGCGTACCGCTGCCGGTCGCGACGAGGTGCTCGGCGATCTCGTCGCCCGAGGGCCCGGGCACGTCGCGGTCGAGGACGGCGACGTCGTACTCGTTCACGCTCAGCAACTCGAGCGCGGTGTCGCCGTCGCCCGCGACGTCGGACGCGATGGCCGCGAGACGGAGTCCGTCGCGGATGGCCTCGGCCAACAGGGGCTCGTCCTCGACGATCAGCACACGCACGTCCCGATGCTACGAGCCGGGCCGTATCGTCCGCGTATCGAGAAACGCATACGGGCCGGCAACGGCGGATCCCGTCGACTGAGGGCATGCGAAACCTCGACACGTCGCCCTCCACACGCCCCGTCCCCGCCCGGCACCGACGACGCCCCGCCGTCGTCCTGGCCGTCGTCGCCGGCGCGATCGCGTTCTCGCTCGTCGTCCTGCTGGCCGTGGCCGTCGCGGTCTCCCGCGCCGCGACGGTGGACGGACCAGGAGGCGCGGGCCGGCTCCTCGGGACCGCCGCGGTCGGTGCCGCCCTCGGTCGCGACGAGGCGACGGGCGAGGCGGGCGGCGTCGTCCCGCCCGGGACCTCGCCGTTCGACGAGGACGTGCCGGCCGTCTCGGGACTCGACCCGCGCCTCCTCGACGCCCTGCAGCGGGCCACGACGGACGCGACCGCCGCCGGCGTCGTGGTCGTCGTGAACGGCGGCTGGCGGTCGGCGGCCTACCAGGAGCAGTTGTTGGACGACGCGGTGGTCCAGTACGGCTCGCGCACCGAGGCGGCCCGCTGGGTCGCGACCCCCGAGACGTCGGCCCACGTGCACGGCGACGCGGTCGACGTCGGCTCGTGGGACGCGACGTCGTGGCTGTCGGGGAACGGGGCCGCCTACGGCCTCTGCCAGATCTACGAGAACGAGTCGTGGCACTACGAGCTGCGCCCCGAGGCCGCCGACCAGGGCTGCCCGCCGATGTTCCGCGACCCGACCGAGGACCCGCGGATGAATCCGTAGGCGGTCGGGCCGCGCCCGGGTCAGCGGGCGGCGAGCGCCTCGACCGGGGTGACCGACGTGGCACGGCGGGCCGGGACGAGGGCGGCGGCCCCGGCCAGCACGGCAGCCGTCACGGCCAGCCCGAGCAGCAGCGGCACGGGCAGCGTCGGCGCGATCAGCAGGCCCTGGTTGGCCGAACCGAGCAGCGCCTGGGCTCCGGCCCAGCCGTAGACGACGCCGAGCACGACCCCGACGACGATCGCCGTCAGCGCCATCTGGGTCGCCTCGAGCAGGATCATGCGGCGCACCTGACCCGCGGTCGAGCCGATCGCGCGCAGCAGACCCAGCTCGCGCCTCCGTTGCATGACGCTCAGCGACATGTCGTTGACCATGCCGACGGCGGCGATCACGGCCGAGAAACCGACCAGGGCGGCGACGATCAGCAGCGTCGTGGTGAACATCTGGTCGAGCTCGGCGGCGTACGACGGGTCCTGCTCGATCGAGTAGATGAAGGAGCGCAGCGTCTCGAGGGCGACCGACAGGGTGGTGACGAGGGTCACGCCGATGACGATGCCGATCGTCGCCCGGGTGCTGCGCTCGGGCTGACGCACCGCGTTCTCGGCGGCGAGGCGTGCCACCTGGCTCGTGCCGAAGGCGCGGCCGACGGCGCTCAGCACGGTGGGCATCAGCGCGTGGGCGCCGACGACGACCCCGGTGAACGACAGCACGCCACCGAAGAACGCGATCAGCACGCCCATCGCGTCGGCGAGCCCGACGACGACCCCGGCGACGAGCAGCAGACCACCGCCTCCGACGAGCAGGGCGGCGAAGACCGTCCGGACGACGCGTCGTGACCGAGCCGCGACGGGCGCGTCCTGTGCGGCGTCGGTCGCCTGCAGCGGCGTCACCTGGAGGACGCGGCGCGAACCGACCCAGGCCGCGGCGACCGTGGTCAGCACGACCGCGACGGCCGGGACGAGACCGCCCACCGAGGCGTACGAGTACGCGAGGTCGGGCAGTTGACCCCGACCGACGAGTACCCGCACGGCGACGACGACGAGGGCGAGCCCCACGATCGTTCCGAGCACGGCCCCGGCGACGCCGACCACGAGACCCTCCCGGGCGACGGCCCGACGCTGGTCGCGAGCGGACGAGCCGAGCAGGCGCATCAGGGCGATCGTCGGCGTGCGGCCGGCGACCACGGTGGCGAAGGTGTTGGCCGTCACGATCGCGCCGACGTAGAGCGCGAGGCCGACGAAGACCGCGGCGACGAAGCCGAGCATCGTCGAGACCGTGCCGCTCGTGGCGACCGCGGCGTCGGAGGCGATGACCTGCTCGAGCACGTGGGTGACGCCGAGCAGCCCGACGCCGAACGTCGTGCCGAGCCCGGCGACGAGGATGCTCGGACGGTGCTCGACCAGCTGGTCGCGGGCGCTCACGCGACACGCTCCAGATCGAGCATGACGCCCGAGATCTCGGTGGCGCTGCTGCGGTCGATCTCGTGCACGATGCGGCCGTCGGCGAGGAAGACCACGCGGTCGGCGTAACTCGCCGCGACCGGGTCGTGGGTCACCATGGCGATGCTCTGGCCGTGGTCGGTCGACGCGGTGCGCAGCACGTCGAGCACGTCGCGGCCGGCCTTCGAGTCGAGGTTGCCGGTGGGCTCGTCCGCGAAGATCAGGTCGGGCCTCGTGGCCAGGGCGCGGGCGATCGCGACGCGCTGCTGCTGCCCGCCCGAGAGCTGGTGGGGGCGGTGGGTCAGCCGGGCGCCGAGGCCGAGCGTGGCGACGAGCCAGTCGATCCAGGCCCGCTCGTCGGCGGTGGCGCGGCGTCCGTCGAGACGGAACGGCAGCTCGATGTTGGCCGACACGTCGAGGGTCGGCACGAGGTTGAACGCCTGGAAGACGAAGCCGATGCGACGGCGGCGCAGCAGGGTCAGCTGCGTGTCGTCGAGGCCGGTGATGTCGGTGTCGCCGAGCAGCACCCGGCCCGAGGTGGCCGAGTCGAGGCCTGCGGTGATGTGCATCAGCGTCGACTTGCCCGAACCGCTCGGGCCCATGACGGCGGTGAACTGTCCGGCCTGCAGGTCGAGCGAGACGTCGCGCAGCGCGTCGACGCGGCCGTCGCCCTGGCCGAAGGACTTCGTGACGTTCCGGACGCGGGCGACGGGGCCCGCGCCTCCTCGGGTCGGGTCGGCGGGACGGGCGGACGGGACGCCCTGGGGCTGGTCGGGACGGGACATGGTGGTCTTCCTGTTCGTGAGGCGGGTGCGTGAGGCGGGAGCGGGTGAAGGCGTCGGGCGATCAGTGGCGCAGCGTCGAGTTGACGTCGTCGCCGGGCACCGCGTCGACGGTCGTCCAGCTGGCCCAGCGGCCGTCGACCTGGGCGACGACGCGGCCGTCGCCACAGCTGACGAGCCCCGAGGTCGGCAGGGGCTCGGGCAGCGTGGTCGGCTCGAGGGCCGGGCCGCCGAGGTCGCCGTCGACGGGGGTGCACGCCGCGAGGTCGGGGCCGGTCTCCGACGTGAACGAGAGCTCGTAGCCGGGCTCCTGCGTGTCGAGGCGCACGTCGACGTCGCGCGCGTCGGTGGGCACCCACTCGGGCAGGAACCAGGCGACGTCGGTCGAGTCGGCCGAGCTCGGCGCGTCGGCCGCGGTGTCGAAGTGGCGCTCCTGCACCTGCTCGGCACCGAGGGCGCTCTTCGCGGCGTCGACCGCGCCCGAGCAGCCGGTGAGCGTGACGGCGGCGAGCGCCGCGAGGCCGAGACCGGCGGCGAGGGCGCCACGGCGGCGGGTGGTGGTCGTGGTGGGGGACGAGGAGGCGCGGGTCGCGATGGTCGCGGAGGTCGTGTCGTTCATGTCCACGATCCTCGCCGCGGGGCCCGGTACCGGAACATCACGTGCACCCACGGACTCGCCCGGGGGTTATCCCCCGACGGTCCGCCGGCGAGGTCGACGCCCTAGGGTGGGCAGCAGGTCCCGGGACGCAGACGTCCGGGCGGACGACGGGCGGGTGGACTCCCACCCGGGAACGAGGGGGACATCGTGACCGACCACCGAGGCCTCGGCCAGGGCGACATCGCGTCAGGGGCAGCCGCGGCCGAACCGCGGATCGCCCTCACGGCGACCCCGTTCGTCACCGCGATCGCGCTGTCGCCGATCATCACGATGGGCTTGGTCGTGGTGACCATGCGACGCGCTCTCGAACTGGCGATCCCGGGCCGGACGGGCGTCGACGCCGGCGACCTGGGCGTCGTGCAGATCGCCTCGCTCGTGCTCTGGATCGGGACCGTGGTGCTCGCCTGGCTCGACCACCGCACCCTGCGCGACCGCGGGGTCGACCGGCCCTTCCCGTGGGGGTGGTCGATCATCGGCCCGCTGGTCTACCTGATCGGACGCAGCGTCGTCGTCCGCCGCCGCGCCGGCGGCAGTGCCGCGCCTCTCTGGCTCTACCTCGGATTGACCGTTCTCGGATTCGCCGTCGCCATGATCGTCGTCGTGTCGTCGGGGGTGCCGACACCGTGAGCATCGTGGACGTCAGCACCGTCGTCGTCGTCTCCCTGATCGTCGCCGTCGGCATCGTGGCCGCCGTCGGCGTCGTGCGGCGCGGGCGACGTGACCGGGCGATCGCCGCCCGCCTCGACGCCACCGACCCCGGGGCCGGTGTCCGCGCGCAGGCCGAGTCCGAGCGCCGGCACGAGGGCCCTCGCGGCGAAGCGGCCGGCATGTCCCGCTCGGCCGGCGGCAAGAACTCGGCCTGATCCGCGACGACCTGAGAACACGTTCGGCGACGACCGCGTACCGTCCCACGGGTCGAAGGCGTTTCTTGCGTCTTCATTGGCCGGTGTTGCTCGCATCCCTGCCCGTGAAGCTCATGCGACAACATCGGCATCCGGGGCACGGCTGCGGACTCTTCCGCGGCCGTGCCCCTCTCTCGTCTCCCGCCGAGATGTCACGACATGCCGCTCACCTCTCGCAGGACGCGGCATGTCGTGACATCTCGAGGCTCGCCCCTCAGCGCCCCGAGCCGTAGGCCCCGGCGTCGAGGTCCTCGAGCAGGGTCGGTCCGGTCGGAGTCCACCCGAGCAGGCGACGCGTGGCCTCGGACGACGCAGCTAGGTCGAGGCCGAAGAAGCCCCCGATCCACCCGAAGTGCTCGGTCACGCGCTCGGTCGGCACCGACTCGACGGGCAGGCCGTAAGCGCGACCGATGGCCCCGGCGATGGCACGCGTCGACACGCCCTCCTCGGCCACGACGTGCAACACGTCGCCGGCCGCGGCCTTCTCGAGCCCGAGCGCGACCGCGCGCGCGGCGTCCGACCGGTGCACGGCCGGCCACCGGTTCGATCCGTCGCCCGGGTAGGCCGAGACGCCCTTCTCCCGTGCGACGGCGACGAGCGACGCGACGAACCCGTGGTCGCCTGCTCCGTGCACGGTCGGTCCGAAGCGGACGCTCACCGTGTGGACTCCCCGCTCGGCCGCGTCCAGGGCGAGGTTCTCGCTCCCGCCGCGCGGGGCGTCGGGACCGCGGAACGGCGTGCGGTCCGCCTCGGTGGCGAGTCGACCCTGGGCGAGACCGGCGGTGCCCGAGGCGAGCAGCAGCGGGCGGCCGCTGCCCTCGACGACCGCGACCAGCGCCTCCACGGCTCCGCGTTCTGCGCGGTTCGACGCCGCCATGTCCGACCAGTCGTGCTTGTTCGCCAGGTGCAGCACGGCGTCGGCGTCAGTCGCGCCCGCGCGGACGGCGCCCAGGTCGTCGAGGTCGCCCCGTCGGACCGAGGCGCCCTTCGCCTCGAGCGAGGCCGCCGAGGCGTCGGATCGCGCGAGGCCCGTGACGCGGTGGCCCGCGGCGAGGAGTTCGTCGACGACGGCCGACCCGATCCAGCCGGATGCTCCGGTGACGAAGACGTTCATGAGTGCTCCCTTGTCCCTGCCCACCCTCGGAACGGCGCCCGGAGGTGAGCATGATGTCAGCGACTGTCATCAGCCGCGACCGTGACGTTACACCCGATGTCAGCGACTGACAACACTCGGCCCGGAACCCGTAGACTCGCGCCATGGTCCGCTGGCAACCCGACACCCGAGCCCGCCTGCAGGCGGCGGCGCTCGAGTTGTTCGTCGACCGCGGCTACGACGAGACGACCGCCGCCGACATCGCCGACGCCGCCGGCGTCACCGAGCGCACCTTCTTCCGACACTTCGCCGACAAGCGCGAGGTGCTCTTCGACGGGCAGCAGTTCTTCTCCAGAGCGTTCCTCGACGGCGTCCAGGCCGCCCGGCCCGACGACGCGCCGCTCACGGTCGTGGCCTCGGCCCTCGAGGGGGCGGCAGCGTTCTTCCCCGACGAACGGCGCGAGTGGTCACGCAGCCGTCAGGCGATCATCGACGCGCACCCCGCCCTGCAAGAACGCGAGCTGCTCAAGCTGTCGGGGCTCGCGATCGAGGTGGCCGCCGCCCTGCGCGCCCACGGGGTCGCCGAGCCCGCGGCCACGCTGGCGGCCCAGTCGTGCCTCACGGTGTTCGGCGTCTCGTTCACGAGCTGGATCGCCGACGGCGAGACCCGCCCGTTCGCCGAGATCTCGCGCGACACGCTCGCGCAGCTGCGCGCGCTCGCCGGCTGACGCAGACCCGCGAGCGGAAGCCCGAGACCCCAGGAAGTCGCCGAGACCCTCTCGCGCGCGCGGGTGTCTCGGCGACTTCCTGGGGTCTCGGCGGCCACGGAAGGAGGCGCGGTGCGAGACCCGCTCGCACCGCGCCTCCTTCATGGCCGGTTCATCGGAGGCGCAGGGCCGGGTCATCGGGACCGGCGTCAGGCTGACGGCGATCCCATCCGAGGCGACCAGCCCCGAGCCGAGAGCGTGACCATGAGCGACCCCCGCCCCACCCGCATCCCCGAACCCGACCGCACCCCCGAGGGCCCGGCCTACGAGGGCCGACTGCTCGACCGCGTCGACGACGAGGTCGTCGACCAGGGCGTCGCCTTCGACCTGCGGACGCTGGTCTCGCGCCGCGGCGTGCTGAGCCTGATCGGGCTCGGCGCGGGCAGCGTCGTGCTCGCCGCCTGCACGTCGGCCACGGGGACCGGCGGAACCGGCGCCTCCTCGACCGCCACGGCGACGCCGAGCCCGAGCGCGTCCGCGGGCACGGCGACCACCCTGCCGGCGGGTGAGATCCCCGACGAGACCGCCGGACCCTATCCGGGCGACGGGTCGAACGGCGCCGACGTGCTCGAGCGGTCGGGCATCGTGCGCAGCGACATCCGGTCGAGCCTCGACGGCGGCACCACCGCGGCGGGGGTGCCCATCACGCTGAGCATGACGGTGCTCGACATGGCGAACGGCGACGTGCCGTTCGCCGACGTCGCCGTCTACGTCTGGCACTGCGACGCGGCCGGCGGGTACTCGATGTACTCGGACGGCATCACGGACGAGACGTACCTGCGCGGCGTGCAGGTCGCCGACGCCTCCGGCACCGTGACCTTCTCGTCGGTCTTCCCGGCCTGCTACTCGGGGCGGTGGCCGCACATCCACTTCGAGGTCTACCCCGACGTGGGGTCGATCATCGATTCGACGAACGCGATCGCCACGTCACAGCTCGCCCTGCCCGAGGACGCGTGTCGGACCGTCTACGCACTCTCGGACTACGACGGGTCGACGGCCAACCTCGCGCAGGTGAGCCTCGCGAGCGACAACGTGTTCAGCGACGACAGCGGGGCGCTGCAGCTGCCGACGGTGACCGGAGACGCGACCTCGGGCTACGCGCTGGCCCTGACCGTCCGCGTCGACACGGGCACCGCGCCCACCGCCGGTGCCGCACCCGGCGGCGGCACCCCCGGCTCGCGCTGAGCCACCGAGACCCCAGGAAGTCGCCGAGACCCTCTCGCGCGCGCGGGTGTCTCGGCGACTTCCTGGGGTCTCGAGGCCACGGAAGGAGGCGCGGTGCGAGACCTCCTCGCACCGCGCCTCCTTCGTCACCGAGACGGCACGACTTGCCGCTCACCTCTGAAGGTGAGCGGCAAGTCGTGACATCTCGGGCGGCCGGTCCGGGCCCGGCCGGCCGGCCCGGTCACCGGTACACGCGCACGTAGTCGACCTTCATCTGCTGCGGCAGCTGGGTGCTGCCGTCGGGGTAGCCGGGCCACGCACCCCCGACCGCCACGTTGAGGATGAGGAAGAACGGCTTGTCGAAGACCCACGGGTCACCGCCGGTGCTGGCCGGGGTGACCTGGTGGTAGACCTGCCCGTCGACCGACCACGTGATCGAGCCGGGTGCCCAGTCGACCGCGAAGGTGTGGAAGTCGTCGGCGATCGACCAGCCCTGCGGGTGCTGCCACGTGCTGGTCAGGCCCTCACCGCCCGAGTAGCCGGGGCCGTGCACGGTCCCGTGCACGCGGTGCGGTTCGAAGCCGACGTTCTCCATGATGTCGATCTCGCCCGCGCTCGGCCAGGCGTTCGTCGGCAGGTCGGCGCCGAGCATCCAGAAGGCCGGCCAGATGCCCTGACCACGCGGGATCTGGATGCGCGCCTCCACCCGGCCGTACTGCGCCGTGTACTTGTTCTGCGTCGTGAGTCGGGCCGAGGTGTACGACCCGTCACTCTCACGCTTGGCCGTGATCACGAGGTTGCCGTTGCCGTCGAGCGCCGAGTTCGAGCGCGACGACGTGTAGTTCTGCAACTCGCCGTTGCCCCAGCCGCCCCCACCGGTCTCGAGGTTCCAGACCGAGGGGTCGGGCGCGCTGCCGGCGCCGCCGTCGAACTCCTGCGACCAGACGATCGCCTGCTGGGCCGAGGTCTCGGCCGAGGCCGGGGCGGGTGCGGCGGCTACCGTGGTCGCGGCGAGCGCGGCAGCGGCCGCCAGGCCGACGCCGGTCAGGGCGCGGCGCGTCAGGTGCTGGTGGGTTCTCATGATGTCTCCGCTCGTCGTCGTGCGTCGATCAGTGTCCGTACGTGGCTTGGTGTCGCTCCGTGGGTCCGTGTCGATCGGGCGTGCGCTCACGGGTACGTCACCACCCGGCTGGGGACGGTGTTGCCCGCGGGCGTCGGCACCGAGTCGCCGACGCCGTTGATGACGCTCGAGATCGTGCCGACGTCACCGAGCGAGACCGTGAAGACGCCGTGGGCCTTCACGCCCGACGTGCGGGGCACCTCGAACGCCTGGGCCAGGCGCACCTGCGGGTTCGCGTTGAAGAACGAGTAGACGCCGCCACCCCAGATCTCGTGGCTGGTCACGCCGTCCGCGACCTTGTAGGCCGCCCACCCCTCGCCGGTCGGGCTCTGCCACGAGGCGTTGTCGGGCACGTCGTACGGCAGCTCGTTCTGGAAGAAGACCGTGCGACCACGCTCCCCGTTCCACACCACCTGGTACTGCTGGTAGTGCTCGACGAACAGGCCGGTGGCCAGCACGTCGTCGCCGTTCACCTCGACGCCCGTCGCGCCGCGGTTGACGGTCCAGCCCGTGGGGGCACCGCCGTGGTCGGCGCGCCAGGCCCAGATGTGGTCGACGATCGTGTCGTCGCTGTTCACCTGCAGCGTGGTGGTCGCGTTGCCCTGGATGCTCGAGCCGACGCGGAAGTACACGTCCTGCACGCTCTGCGGGTTCGCCGCGTGGTCGACGTGCGAGCCCGTGGTGCCGAGCCGCATCAGCTGGTCGCTGTTCTGCGTGCCGGCGTCGACGACGAGGCCCGAGACGGTCACCCCGGCCACGTCGGCCGTGGTCAGGACCGCGTTTCCGCTGGTCGGGACGAGCGTCGGGAAGCCGATGCCGGTGACGACGGTGTCGGCCCGCGTGACCTCGATCGCCTGGTCGAGCCGGTAGGTGCCCGGCGTGAGGAACAGGTTCAGGCCCTGCGCCAGCGCACCGTTCAGGGTCGCGGCCGAGTCACCGGGGTGGGCGACGTAGAAGTCGTGCATCGGCAGGTCGGTGCCGGCCGTGTCGGGCCAGGTGACCCCGGCCGAGTCCCGTCGCAGCGCGGGGACGAACACGTGGTAATCACCCGCGTCGTCGACGTAGAGGTACGGCTTCTCGCGCGTGACCGGCGTCGTGGCGAGGGTCGTGTAGCTCTTCGAGAAGTCGTTCGCGGGGGCGCCCTGCACACCCGAGAAGGTCATGTTCCAGTTGCCGCCCTGCCACGACCCGAGGGTCGAGTCCCGGGTGTACCACTGCTGCTGCGAACCCGAGGTGACGGTGCCGTCGACCTTGCTGTCGGCGATGTACCCGCCGGACGAGTAGCCCTGTCCGCCGTCCTGGTTCGACGGCCCCATGGTCAGGTCGCCCTTGATGTGGACGCGGCGCATGGGGGCAGCCTGCGACACGGCCCACCGGTCGACGCCCGACTCGGGCTCGACGGCCAGGTTCTCGACCGACCGCCAGAAGTTCTGTGTCGCGTTCTTCTCGTCGCCGTAGTTCCAGCCCGAGTCGACGTTGACCGCACCCTGGATCGTGACGTCGTCGGGGTTCTTGCCGAGGCCCTGAAGGGCCGTGTAGAAGCCGAGGTTGGCGAAGACCCGGCCGTAGGTGCCGGGCTCGAACAGGAAGGCGTGGCGCTGGTCGCCGAACTGCGCCGTGGGGTTGCGCAGCTGCGCGTCGAAGGCCGCGTCGATGTCGGCCTGGATCGTCGAGGCCGGCACGCTCGGGTCGTACACGGTCACGTTCGGCCCGAAGTCCGGCCGGTCGCTGGTGGTCACGGCCGGTGCCGACTGCGCGGCGAGCGCGGGCACCACCGCCCCCACTACGCTCGCGGCGACCCCCGCCGCGATCAGAGTCCTCATCCGTCTGTGCATGATCTTCTCGTCTCCGGTGGCGTCGTTGCCACCCGATCCGGACGCTACGCCCGCCTCGACGACGAAACAAGACCTCCCTGTCCAGTACGCGAACGGGGGGCACGAGAAAAGTGCGGAGACTGCAGGAGGCGCGGTTCCGGCCCCGCCGACACCGCGCCTCCTCGGGTCCCTCGGTTCAGAGCACCTGGTCGAGGAACGTCTTCAGCCGGTCGGTGCGCGGGTGGTCGAAGAGTTGGGCCGGCGGCCCGGCCTCGACGACGACGCCGCGGTCCATGAAGACGACCTGGTCGGCGGCCTCGCGGGCGAAGCCCATCTCGTGGGTGACCACGACCATGGTCATGCCCGCACCGGCCAGCCCCTTCATCAGGGCGAGCACGCCCTTCACCAGCTCGGGGTCGAGCGCCGACGTGGCCTCGTCGAAGAGCATCACCTCGGGTCCGAGCGCCAGGGCCCGGGCGATGGCGACGCGCTGCTTCTGGCCTCCCGAGAGCGACGCGGGCCGGACGTCGGCCTTCTCGGCGAGCCCGACCTCGGTGAGGCGTTCGAGCGCGACCCGTCGGGCCTCGGCCTTCGACACCCGACGGACCCGACGCAGCGGCAGCACGATGTTGTCGAGCACCGTCCGGTGCGGGAACAGGTTGAAGTGCTGGAACACCATGCCGACCCGACGACGCAACGCGTCCTCGGAGCCGTGCAGCACGTCCGTCCCGTCGAGCAGCACCTCGCCGCCCGAGGGCTCCTCGAGGCGGTTGACGCAGCGCAACACCGTCGACTTGCCCGACCCCGACGGGCCGATGATGCAGGTCGTCGTGCCGGCGGGCACCACGAGGTCGATGCCGTGCAGCACCCGGGTGGCCCCGAAGTCCTTGGTCAGCCCCCGGATCTCGAGGGCGCCGGCGGTCTGCACCGAGGGCACGGCCGGTGGCGCGGTGAGGGTGGTCATCGAGGGGCTCCTGACGTGGCGGGGGCGAGGGGTTCGGTGGTGGGGGCGCCCGCGGCCGAGGGGGCGCCCGCGGCGTCCGCGGCCGGTGCCGACGATGCCGAGGCCGAGGCCGATGCCAAGGCCGAGGGCGACGGCGGGGTGCCCGGCGGAACCGCGCCCGACGGACGCCGTCCGAACGAGCGGCCCTCGCGCAGCCGGCGGTCGATGACGTTGACCAGGTGCGTCAACGGCACCGTGATGATCAGGTAGAACACGCCCGCCAGCACCAGCGGAGAGAGGTTGCCGTTCGTGATGGCCGCGTCCTGGCCGATGCGGAACAGCTCGCGCTGCGACGTGATCAGCCCGAGGAAGTACACGAGCGACGAGTCCTTCACGATGGCGATGAACTGGTTCACCAGCGACGGCAGCACCTGACGGATGCCCTGCGGGATCACGACGAGCCGCATCGAGTCGCCGTGGCTCATGCCGAGCGCCCGGGACGCCTCGAGCTGGCCGCGGTCGACCGCGAGGATGCCGGCCCGGAAGATCTCGCCGATGTAGGCGCTGGCGATCAGGCTGAGCGCCAGGATGCCCAGCGGGTACGGGTTGCCCCGCGTGAACAGGTTGAACAGCGGCGACAAGCCCGTCCCGATGAGCAGGATCGTCAGGATGGCGGGGAGCCCACGGAACACGTCGGTGTAGATGCGGCTGAGCACGCGGGGCAGGAGGTGACGACTCGTGCCCATCACGGCGAGCAGCAGGCCGACCACGACGCCGATCGCCGTGGCGCAGATCGCCAGCAGCAGCGTGTTCCACACCCCGTAGGCGAGCATGTCGGGCAGCGTGCGCAGCATCGCCTCGCCGTCGAAGAAACTGCGTCCGATGTTGGCCAGCGCGTCGGAGAAGTTCACGGTCGCACCCCGCTCACTCGCTCGGCTGGAACTCGTCGGGGACGGGCTGGTCCGGGAAGAACTTCTGGTCGATCTCGAGCCAGGTGCCGTCGGCGACGATGTCGGCCACGGCCCCGTCCACGGCGGTCTTCAGCGCGTCGTTGCCCTTCGCGATCGGGAAGCCGACCGGGAACTCGGGCACGGCGACGTTGATCGCGATGCTCTGCGAGCCGTTCGACGCCGCCGCGTACTCCTCGGCCACGGGGAAGTCGAGGAAGTGCGCGTCGATCGTGCCCGAGCTCAGCGCCGCGACGGCACTGTTGTTGTCGGGGAAGCGGACGAGCTCGGCGCCGGTGAAGTTCTCCTGGGCGTAGCTGTCCTGGATCGTGCCCTGGACGATGCCGAGCCGCTTGCCGTCGAGCGAGGACTCGTCGTCGGTGATGCCCGAGCCGTCTGCGGCCAGCACCGAGATGTACCCGATGAAGTAGTGGTCGCTGAAGTCGACGGTCTTCTCGCGCTCCTCGGTGTCGCTGATGGACGCGGCGGCCATGTCGAGCTGCCCGTTGGCGACGGCGGGCAGCAGGGCCGAGAACTCCTGCGTGACGAACTCGGTCTTCAGCCCGAGGCGCTTGGCGACCTCCTTCGCCATCTCGACGTCGAAGCCCTGCAGCTCGCCGTCCTCGGTGTAGGCGTACGGCTTGGTGTCGCCGGTCGTGCCGATGCGCAGCGTGCCGGCCGAGATGGTGCCCAATTCGTTCGAGGCGCCGGCCTCGGCCCCGCCCGACGAGCAGGCGGTCAGGGCGAGGCCGAGGGCTGCGACCGCGGCGAGGGCGGCCGTGAGGCGGGTGGTCGTTCGTCTGGTCATGGTTCTCTCCTGTCGGGGCGATGCGAGGCGGGGCGATGCGAGGCGGTGCGGTGCGAGGGGAGTGCGGGGTGGGTTCGGGAGGCGCGGGTCGGCCGGGTCAGGACGGCACCGTCAGGCGCTCGGTCGCGTCGGCCGCCGCGGCCGGGTCTGCTGTCGCGGCGCGGGTGGCCTCGTGGTCGTCCTCGTCGAGCCAGGACGTGCCGTCGTAGCCGCGGTCCGGGCTCATGAAGTCGATGTCGGTGAACGGTTCCTCGTCGACGGCGAGCTGGGCGAGCAGCTCACCGATCGCGGGGGCGTGCTTGAAACCGTGGCCGCTGTCGCCGCCGGCGACGACGACGCGGGGGTCGCCGCCCGGGTGGCCGATGACGAACTGGCGGTCGGGCGAGTTCGTCACCATGCAGGCGATCGCCTTGGCGGGGGTCGGGTCGAGCCCCGGGAAGGCTCGGGCCACGGCCGCCGAGAGCATGCCGTAATCCGCCGCGGGGTGGATGTACCGGTCGACCGTGTCGGCCTCGGCGTCCTCGAAGGCGCCGCCCGAGTCCTCGAGCCCGATCTTGACGGCGTAGCCGTCGCCGTCGCCGTGGTCCGCGCCGTGACCCCAGAGGGTGGTGCCGTCGGGCAGCTGGCGGATGAACACCGGGAACGCCGCGAGGTCGAAGTCGCCGCCCGGTGCCGTCGCCTCGGGAGTCGTGCCCTCGAACCAGAACAGCGGGGTGCGGCGGGCGACGAGCGGATGGTCGACGAACTGCGGGGTCCAGGCGCCGAGCGTCACCACGACGCGGGCGGCCCGCAGCACCCGTCCGCCGGCCGTGACCTCGACTCCCCCTTCGACCGGGTCGATCGATGTCACCCGGGTGTCGGTCAGCACCGTCGCCCCGAGCGACCGGGCCACCTCGACCGCGGCCCGCACGCCCTTCTCGGGGTAGCTGATGCCGGCGGCCGGGTCCCACACGCCGATGTCGTCCGGGCCGAAACCGGCGTACTGCGGGAAGCGGGCGACGAGTTCGTCGTGCTCGAACACGGTCGACTCGAGCCCGGCCTCGTGGACGGCTCGCAGGGTGCCGGCGACGACGTGACCGTCGCGGGGGCCGACCATGACGCCGCCCGTCTGACGCAACAGGGTCTGTCCGGTGCGCTCACCCAGGTCGTACCAGAGGTCGCGGGCGCGGGTCGCGATCGGGGCGAGCCCCGGGTGCTCCATGCAGGCGATGCGGAACAGCCGGGTCGCGCCGTGGGTCGAGCCCATCGGGTGGCCGATGCCGAAGCGCTCGACGCCGATCACGCGCTGCCCGCGCTCGGCCAGCCGCCAGAGCGCCTGGGCTCCCCAGGCGCCGAGACCGACGACGATGACGTCGGCGTCGAGGGGCGGGTCGAGGGGTCCGGGTGCCGAGGAGGCGCTGGTGGCGTCGTTCATGGAGCCTGTCTATCGAGCCGACGCTTGCGCTCTCAAATACCAAAAAGGGATGATCTGATACCCGCTGCGTATGAGGCGTGACCGACGAGAGGCCGACGATGGAGATCCGAGAGCTCACCTACTTCATGGCGGTCGCCGACGACCTCTCGTTCACGAAGGCCGCGGCGCGGCTGCAGATGAGCCAGCCGCCGCTCAGCCAGGCGATCTCGCGGCTCGAGGCGAAGCTCGGCACGCGGTTGTTCGAGCGGCAGGCGCGCACGGCCCCGCGGTTGACCCCCGCGGGCGAGCTGCTCAAGCGTGAGGGCAAGCGCATCCTGCACCAGATCGAGCAGACCGAGTCGCTGCTCGACTCGGTCGTGGCCGACGTGCAGCCGCTGCGGGTGGGCAGCATCAGCTCGGTTCTCGCCGGGCTGCTGCCGACCGTGGTGCGGGCGTTCTCGGCGTCGCACCCGGGTGCCCGGGTGCTGGTCGAGGAGAGCGAGGAGCAGGCGATCCTGTCCGACCTCGTGCGGGGCTCGGTCGACCTGGGCTTCACGCGCGTGCGCTCGATCGACGACCGGTTCGAGGTCGAGCAGCTGGCGCTCGAGCCCTTGGTCGTGGCCCTGCCCGACACGCACCGGCTGGCCGGTGAGACCTCGGTACCCCTGGGCGAGCTGGCCGACGACGACTTCATCATGTTCAACCGCGAGGACGCACCCCAGGCCTACGACCGCATCGTGATGTCGTGCGTCCGGGCCGGTTTCAACCCGCGCATCCCCATCCACGCGGTGAACGACCTCTCGATGCTGAGCACGGTCGCCTGCGGCCTCGGCGTCTCGCTCATGCCCTACCTGTCGTCCTACATCCCGATCCCCGGCGTCCGGTTCGTCACGATCGCCGAGGACTGGGCCCGCACGGCCCTCTCGATGCTCTGGCTCTCGGGGCGACCGAACCCCATGACGACGGCGTTCACGGCCCAGATCCGCACCGAGCTCACCGTGATGCGCGACCGCGACCTGCGGGCCGGCCGCATCACCCTCGAGCTCATCGGCGCCTGAGGCCCGGACCAACCGACCGAGATGTCACGACCTGCCGCTCACGTCCGGAGCTGAGCGGCACGTCGTGACATCTCGGGGAGTGACGCCGTACCCGCTCGCGAGTCGTCCGGGGGACAAATCGGTCACGGTCTCATCACGGCGGACCCTGGGGACGATCCGCCCCCTCGACCTGCCCGACAGGGCTGTCTACAGTCGACCGACCGCGCTCACCCGACGCGCGGCACCACTCGTCCCGGGGGAACCATGTCCAGATCACGCCGCCTCGGCGCCGCCACCGCCCTGCCCGCCGTCGTCCTCGCCGCGGCCCTCGTCCTCACGCCCGCCACGGCCTTCGCCGCCGACGGCGACCCCGTGGCCGCCGAGGCCACGACCGACGCCACGACCGGCACCACGACGACGGGCGACTCGACGAGCGTCTCCGCCGTCGCCGTCCCGGGCGATGCCTCACCGGCAGCGGCCGAGCCAGCCGGACCCGGCGCCCAGGCCGTCGCCCCGGCAACACTCCCGACCGACGTCCCCGACGCGACAGGATCGTCGGAGGACGCGTCCGACGCAGCCGCTCCCGAGGTCGACGCCCCGGTCGAGACCTCTGCTCCGACCCGCGAGGTCGCCCCGACAGAAGTGGCGACCGACATGGTGGTCGACGACCTCTTCGTGTTCATCCCCGTCAACGCAGCCCACCCGGGCCAGGCCTTCCCCGTCTTCGCCCAGGGCTTCACGCCCGGTGATGTCGTCGGCGTCACGGTGTCGGGCGAAGGCGTGCCCGCCGATGCCGACTACGTCACCTTCGACGACTCCCCCGTTTTCGACGAGGACGGCTCGACCGTGTTCTTCGTGGAGCTGCCCGCGACCTTCGCCGTCGGGGGCTTCGTCACGGTCACGGTCACGGACGGCAGCGGCCTCTCGTCCTCGTCCGACGTGCCGGTGACGACCTCCGTCCCCGCCCCGGCGCTCACCGCACCGGTCGGCGCGACGGCCGGTGTCGTCACGGTGAACGGCCAGAACGGCGTACCCGGCGGCTATGCCCTCGTCGAGGTCTACGACGCCGACGAGCTGGTCACCGACCTGCCCGATCCGTCGACAGACGCGCCGTCGGACGCCGACCCGTCGGCTGAGCCCGACCCGGCGTCCGACGCCGAGCCCACCGGCGACGAGATCGCCTTCGAGATCCCGGTGGACGTCGACCCCGTCCCGTACGAGGTCTCGGGCTCCGCGACGGCCGTGGTGCCCGTGGACGCCGACGGACGCTTCGCGGCCCGCTTCGTCCTGCCCGTCGGCGACTTCGCGACGGACGCCTACACCTTCGACGCCGACCTGACGACGGAGAGCGATTTCTCGGCCGCCGTGGTGTTCTCGGTCGCCTCCGCCGCGACCGTCCCCGTCACCACGACGCCGAGCACCGTCGCCCCGGCCGCACTGCCGGTGCGTCGCGTCGCCGCCGTGACGCCGACCCGCGCGACGTCGCTCGCCTACACCGGGTCGGAGCCGTCGGGTGCGCTGACCTGGGCCCTCGGTGCGGTCCTCGCCGGTGCCGGGGCCCTCGTCGCCGGACGTCTGCGCCTGCGTCGCCGCTGAGCCGAGCCCGACCGACCGGTCACGCCGCCACGAAGTGAACAGCCCGCCACGACATCTCGTGGCGGGCTGTTCACTTCGTGGCGGGTAGGTCGTCGCGGGGTGGCTCGTGAGGACGTGCGTCAGGGCGGCGGTACGTCAGGACGGCGGCCCGTCACGGCGCGGACTCGCCCGGCGCCGGCGGGTCGCGGACGACCAGCTCGGCCCCGTCCTTGTCCAGCATCCCCGGGAAGTTGAACCGCCCGAAGGTCCCCGTCGGGTCGTGGGGGCTGACCGGGCGGGCGATCGAGGAGGCGCGGATCACCTCGATCAGCAGGTCGCGTCGGGCGTCGTCGAGCACGGGCGTCGAGCGCTCCCGCAGCAGCACGGACGCCGTGGGCCCCCGACGACGGCCGATCTTGAGCAGGAGGCCGGCCCGGTCGCCGTCGCTGAGTCCCACGAGCTCGGCCCGCTCGACCTGGTCGAACGGCACCACGCGATGGCGGATGCGCAGTCGACGACCCTCGAGGTCGATCGCGAAGGGGGCGTTGAGCCACAGCACGACGTTCCACCCGACCGCGGCGGCGGTCGCCCAGAACACGAACGAGATCGGCACGGCGATCGGGCCGAACAGATCGACCAGCGACTCGCCGCCTCGAGAGAAGAAGGCACCGGCCGTCCCGAGGATCACGATCGCCGGCAGGAACACCCGCATCGCCCGCACCAGCACGCGCTGCTTCGGCTCGTCGTCGAACACGACCCAGGTCTCGTCGGGCATGCGGTCACGGTACCGGCCGGCGGCTCCGGAGGCCCCGAGGTGGGCCCACCACACCCCCTGGTGTAGACAATCCCTCATGGACAAGGCCGTTCCCGACCCACCCCGGAGCCGCTCGGAGCAGAAGCTGCGGGGCGGTCAGTGGTGGACGCTCGGCTGGGGCGCGCTGCTGACCGTGCTCTTCGTCGCCCAGTCGTCCTGGCAATTTACGACCGATGGCCCCGACGGCCTCTGGTACGTCATGGTGGCCCTCATCATCGTGTACGTCGTCGCCCTGGTCCGCCAGGTCCGGCGCGTCTTCGCGATCACGTCCTGGCGACGACTCCCGGTCGGGCCGGACGAGCGCCTCCTCTGGGGCACCTTCGCCGACCGGGTCCTGCCGACAGGAGGCGCGGCCTACCCCGGTCGCTTCGCCCTGTCGACGACGCGGTTGCGCTACCTGCCCGACCCGATCTCGCGCCTCCGTGGGGTGACGGGCGAGGAGTGGCCCGCCACCGCCCTGCACGACGTCCGTGTCACCCCGGTCGACGAACGCCGGCGCCGCCGCGGCGGCCGCTGGGTGATGGTCGACGTCGACGGCGGCGCCCCGATCACGCTGATGTCGAACGAGGCGCACCTCGTCGCCGACGAGCTCTTCGAGGCGCTCCGAGTCGCCTCCCCGGCCATCCGCGACTGACGTCCCCGACGGACACGCGCCGCGTACGAAGCGGCCGCACTCCCGGTAACCGTCGCCATCGCCATCGCCATCGCCGTGGCCGTGGCCGTGGCCGTCACAGTCACCGTCGCGGACAGTCGTTCACCCTGCGCTTGATCCGGTACGTACCGGATCACCCCGGCCTGATCCGGTACGTACCGGATCATCGGTCCCTCATCCGGTACGTATCGGATCACCCTGCCTTGATCCGGTACGTACCGGATCAGAAGAAGAGAGGAAGCCCCGCGGGCGAGCGCGAGCACAGGCACGACGCGGGCACGAACACAGGCACGAGCACGGGCACGCGACCCACCCGCTCAGGCGAGCCGCGCCTCCAGACCGGCCCGCACGTCGGGCCATTCGCCACGCACGATCGAGAAGTAGGCCGTGTCGCCCACGGTGCCGTCGGCGGCGACCCGGTGCGACCGGAGCACCCCCTCGGGCACGGCGCCCAACCGGCGGATCGCCGCAGCGCTCCGCAGGTTGCGGGCGTCGCAGCGCAGCGCGACCCGGTTCAGCCCGAGGGTGTCGAACGCGTGCCCGAGCAGCAGCAGCTTCGTCGCCGGGTTCGTCCGTCCGCCCCAGAACGCACGGGCGTACCAGGTGCTGCCGATCTCGACCCGCCCCTGCGCCGGGACGAGGTCGTACAGCGTCGTCGTGCCCCGCACCTCGCCGTCGTCCGCGCCACGCACCGTGAACGCGAGGGTCGTCGGGTTCGCGACCTGCGCCTCCACGTGCTCGGCGTACGCCTCGACGCTCGCCGGACGCGGCGTCACCATGCCCGCCCACAGCGCGTCGTCGGTCAGCGGCCAGAGAGCGGCCGCGTCGGCGACCCCGAGCGGGTCGAGCCGCACGCCGTCACCGGCCAGCCGCACGTCGTGGATCACCGGACTCCGCCTCGCGCACTCATGCGCACGATCCTAGGGAACGGCCACGAGGAGGCGCGGTGCCGGTCCTCGATCGCCGGTCGCGACACCTCGTGCCGATCGGCTACGGTGATCGATCGACAGCCCACGAACTGGGGGCCGCGGCACGACCCCACCGTGCCGCACCATCGTCTGACGCGTCCGACCCGACGGCCCGCCCGAGGAGACATCCATGAGCACCCACAACACCCCCACGCGCCTGCGCGAGGACGACGTCGACGGCGTCGTCTGGGACACCGCCCAGGAGGCGCGACTCGCGTCCGCCCCCGCCCGCACCTCGACCGCGGCCGCGACCCTGCCCGCCCAGGGTCCCGCCGCCGTCTGACCCGGCGCCCCGCGCCCGCGTCGGCGCCCGCTCCTGCCCCTGCCCGAACGCAGAACACCGTCGAGTGGACAGGGCACCGTCGCAGAACGCGGTGTCCCGTCCACTCGACGGTGTCCTCGGGACCGGCTACCGCCGGTCGGCGTCGGCTCGCTCGTCCCGCTCGTCGACCCCGTCGAGCGGCGCGACCGGAGCCCCGGTGGCGACCGCACCGGCGGTCGCGGCCTCCGACGCCGTCCCGGCACCGCGCCTCGCGGCACGCCCCGCGCCACGCCCCTGCGCGGCCCGCTCGGCCGCCTCGAGCTGCTCGGCCTCGTCGCCCGACAGCGCCTCACCGCGTGACACCATGCCCGCCACGTCGGAGAGCTTGATCTGCGGCAGGAAGAGCGACAGGACGAACGCCACCGCGATGAACGGGATCAGGTAGGCGAAGACCGGCGCGAGCGAGTCGGCGTAGGCCTCGACGACCAGGCGACGGATCTGCTCGGGCAGCTGGTTCAGCGTCGCCGGGTCGAGGGTGGCCGTCGCCTGCGAGGCGTCACCGGCCGAGGCCCCGGCGCCCGTGAACACGTCCGTCAGGTTCGAGGTGAGCCGGCTCGTGAACAGCGCGCCGAAGATGGCGACGCCCAGGGCGGCACCGACCTCACGGAAGTAGTTGTTGGTACTGGTCGCCGTGCCGACGTTCTGCGCGTCGACCGAGTTCTGCACCACGAGGACGACGACCTGCATGATCAGGCCGAGGCCCGCACCGAAGAGGAAGAGGAACACGCAGATCAGCCAGAGCGGGGTGTCGGCGGTCAGGGTCGTGAACAGGGCCATGGCGATGCCGGTGAGGATCGTACCGACGACCGGGAAGACCTTGTACTTGCCGGTCTTGGTGATCAGGTTGCCCGACAGGATCGAGGTGCCGATCAGGCCGACCATCATCGGCAGCAGCAGCAGGCCCGAGACCGCGGCCGAGGCGCCCGACGACATCTGCAAGAAGGTGGGCACGAACGCGATGGCCGAGAACATGCCGATGCCGAGCACGAAGCCGACGGCGGTGGCGAGCACGAACACCTTGTTGCGGAAGAACGACAGCGGGATGATCGGGTCGTCCGCGCGCGACTCGACGAGTACGAACAGCGACGCCGCGATCACGACGCCGGCGCCCCACAGCCAGGTCTCGGGAGCACCCCAGCCGTGGTCGTCCTGCCCGCCGAACTCGGTGAAGAAGATCAGGCACGTGGTCGCCGCCGACAGCAGCACCACGCCCAGCACGTCGATGCGCTTGGTGGCCTTCTTGCTCGGCAGGGTCAGCGCCGCCCACGTGATGACGAACGCGGCGATGCCGACGGGGATGTTGATGTAGAACGCCCACTGCCAGGTGAGGTGGTCCACGAAGAATCCGCCGAGCAGGGGCCCGCCGATGGCCGAGAGGCCGAAGACCGCGCCGAGCGGGCCGAGGTACTTGCCTCGCTCCGAGGCGGGGACGATGTCGGCGATGATCGCCTGCGACAGGATCATCAGACCACCGCCGCCCAGGCCCTGGATCGCGCGGAAGACGACGAACATCCAGAAGTCGGTGGCGAAGGCGCAGCCGATGCTGGCGAGGGTGAAGATGGCGATCGCCGTGAGGAACAGGTTGCGTCGACCGAGGACGTCACCGAACTTGCCGTAGATCGGCATGACGATGGTCGTGGCGAGCAGGTACGCCGTGGTGATCCAGGCCTGGTGCTCGACGCCGCCGAGCTCGCCGACGATGGTCGGCATGGCCGTCGACACGATCGTCTGGTCGAGGCTCGACAGCAGCATGCCCGAGATGAGGGCGCCGAAGATGATCCAGATGCGCCTCTTGGTCAGGAGGAAGGGCGCGTCGGCCTTCGCTGTGGTGGTGGTCGTCATGGCTGGGTCACAGCGCCTTTCGGTCGTGGTCGGCAGGGAGGGTCGAGGAAGCAGAGGGGGCGAGGGGGCCACGAGGCGTGGCGGCCGACGTGGCGAACAGGTCGCGGGCGATGACGAGGTGCTCGTCGAGGACCGCCTCGAACCGTTCGTCGTCCCGTCCCTCGGTGAAGAAGAAGCGTTCGAAGGCCCGTTGCACGAGCCCGGTGAGCAGCGTCACCGCGACGTCGATGCGCGGATCGCCCTCGTCGAGCCCCTCGTGCGCGGCGACGGCCGAGACGAGGCGCCGGCGCTGCTCGTCGCCCTGGCGCATCATGGCGCCGAACAGGCGGGGCTCGCGGTCGAGGGCGGCCTTGAAGTCGGCCGCCCGACCGCGGGTGAGGCCGACGTTCTCGACCCGCTCGACGACGAGCGCACCGAGATCGTCGAAGACGGTCGACAAGGGCGGGAGGCGCGGGTCGCGTCGCGAGAACGCGTACCCGTCGAGCGTCTCGTCGTCCTCGTCGAGCGCGACGCCGACCACGACGTCGTCCTTCGAGGCGAAGTGGTTGAAGAAGGTGCGGCGCGAGATGCCGACCGAGGCGCACAGCTCTTCGATCGTGAACCCCGCGAGTCCGTGCTCGGCCGTCAGACGCCGGGCGGCGGCGGTCAGCTCGGACCGGGTGCGCGTCCGACGCTGGGCCGTCTTGCCGGTGGCCGTGACCATCGCGCGCCTCCTCGTCTCGTCGCTCCGTGTGATCGGCGACGTCGCCGGAGGCCTCGTGGCCGAAGACGATGATTGCACTTTGAGCGCCAGAGTGCAATTCTGCTTCCTGTGAACCCGCCGAGCCGCGGGACAGGCTGAGGGCTACGCGGCAGAACGATCCGCGTCCCCTGAGAACGCCGTTGCCGGACGGCAGGTGTTGCCTACGCTGGCCGGATGAGTGCACCGAGAGCCCGCCGCGTCTGCCTGTCGGTCGCCGGTTTCGCCCTCGTGGCGATCGGCCTGGCCGTGCTGGCGTTCACCTTCGACTGGAACGCCCCGACGATGTTCGGCCTGCCCACCGGTCTCGCCGGCTTCTCGCTGATGATCGCGGGCGCGATCGTCGCCGAGGTCGGCTTCCGCGGGGCGGTCAGAGCCCGGAGGCGCGAGGTCGCGATCCGCCGACGCTCCCACGTCACCGACCTCGAGCGCACCTCGTAGAGGCGACCGTCAGACGGTGAGCCACTTGATCGCCGGGTAGAGCACCCGGGCGATCTTGCGGGGGCACGGGAACGACGTGCTCGTGCCGTCGTGCTCGTTCAGCGTGATGACGGGCCGGTCGCCGACGGTCGAGTAGTCGACGGTGGAGAGCGAGTCGGCCGGGATCTCGCGGGTCGTGGGCCGCCCGGCGGTGTCGCGAAGGACGTAGACGAGGCGGTCGTCATGCACCTGCATGCCGTGCTGCGCGTCGCCTGCCGTCCAGGTCACCGAGAGTCTCACGAGCCGACCCTAGCGGGTCGTCGCACGGCAGGGCCGAGACCGTCGGACCCTCCGCCCCCACCCGACCCCGTGACCAGGAGGCGCGGTGGCGGTCGCCGTCACCAGGCCAGTGCCCGCAGCGCGTCGCCCAGGTCGCGGAAGACCGCCTCGGCGACGGGCCTGCGGGACGCGGGCAGCGCCTCCTGCACGGCCCGGCCGTAGGTGGCGCCGGCGTCGTTGACGCCCCGCGCCCCCTCGTCGGTCAGGGCGAGGACGAAGCTGCGACGGTCGGTGGGGTGCTGCAGCCTGGTCACGAGACCGCCCGCCTCGAGGCGGTCGGCGAGGGCCGTCATCGCCCCCGACGAGAGCCCCAGCGCCTCGCCGACCTTCTTCGGCGCGGTGTCGCCCTGCACCGAGAGGTGCACCAGGGCGAGGAAGTCGGTCGCGCCGACGCCGATGCGTTTGGCCATCTGGTCGTTGACGAACGCGATCTGCGACCGCAGGTGCTGAAGTGCGATGAGCACGGCGGCGACGTCACCGGACTGCGGCTCGGTGGGGGCGTCGCGGGTGGGTTCGGCGGACGTGGACGTCCGGGTTGCGGGGGTCATGGGGTCTCCGGGGGTTCGGGGCCACTGCGATCGGGGTCGGCGTGCCGTCGGGGGCACGTGTCACTTGGACGACAAGCAACTCGATCAGCGAGTAGTTCGATGAACGTAACATCTGATGGGCGTCCCGACAAGACCCCCAGCCGGGGCGAGGAGCATCGATCTCGGAGGTACGGACGGCCTCTCGAGGCGAGTAAACTCGCCGCGGACTCGCCGCTCGGGTCCGGCCAACCGGGGTCGACGACGATCCGACGACACGATCGACACCGCAGGAGCAACCCCCATGACCGCAGACCCCCGCCCCCACGTCGTCATCGTCGGCGGCGGCTTCGCCGGCATCGCGGCGATGAGGTCCTTGCGAGACGCCGACGTCCGCATCACCCTCATCGACCGCCACGTCTACAACATGTTCCAGCCGCTCATGTACCAGGTCGCCACGGGTGGCCTCAACGCCGGCGACGTCACCTACTTCCTGCGCAGCCTGCGGTCCAAGCAGTCGAACGCCGAGTTCCGTCACGGGTTGCTCACCACGATCCGGGCCGACGAGCGCATCATCACCCTGCGCGACGGCGAGGAGATCGCCTACGACGCCCTGGTCCTCGCCAACGGCGTCAACACCAGCTACTTCGGCACCAAGGGCGCCTACGAGTACGCCTACTCGATGTACTCCCGCTCGCAGGCGCTGCGCATCCGCGACGAGCTGTTCACGCAGCTCGAGAACGCGGCGGCCTCTGTGGGCAGCGGCGAGGTGCGAGTCGTCATCGTCGGCGGCGGCGCCACGGGCGTCGAGATGGCCGGCGCGCTGGCCGAACTGCGCGACCAGGCGTTGAAGGACGCCTACCCCGAGATCGACGCGTCGAGCATCACGATCACCCTCGTTCACCGCAGCGGTGAGTTGCTCAAGCCCTTCTCCCCCCGTCTGCGCAAGTACGCCGCCAAGGTGCTGCGCAAGCGCGGCGTCGACCTTCGGCTCGACACGGGTGTCGAAGAGGTCCGACCCGACGGCGTCGTCGCCGCCGACGGCGAGTTCATCCCGGCCGAGCTCGTCATCTGGGCCACCGGCGTCGCCGCGCACGCCGAGGTCGCGTCGTGGGGCGTGCCGCAGACCGACGGCGGACGCATCCAGGTCAACGACGACCTCACGGTCAAGGGACTCGACTGCATCTTCGCCGCGGGCGACATCGCCGCGACCGACGAGGCTCTCGCGCAGCTCGCCCAGCCCGCGATCCAGGGCGGCGAACACATCGGCGAGCAGATCGTCCGCCTGCTCGCCGGCAAGAAGCTCCTGCCGTTCAAGTACCACGACAAGGGCACCATGGCCACGGTCGGCACCAACGCCGCCGTGGTGCAGCTGCCCAACGGCTTCACGATGACCGGCCCCGTCGCCTGGCTGCTGTGGGTGTTCGTCCACATCACGAGCCTGCTCGGCAACGGCAACCGGCTCTCGACCCTCACGCACTTCTTCGTCCGCTACCTCTGGGCGCTGCGGAAGCGGGCGATCCCCATCGTGGGCGACGTCCGGCCGGTCCGCCCGAACGGTGACCGCGCACCCGAGAAGTGGCAGACCGAGAAGGTCGAGTAGCGGCCGAGCCGCCGGGTCGGGTCGTCGCGGTCTCGCCGGACCGCGCCTCCTGACCTGCGCGCTCCCTCCTGCCATACGCCGAACAACCCCGTTTCGAACCATGAACCCGGAAGAAAGCGGGTGCATGGTTCGAAACGGGGTTCGGGGGTGTTCCGGTACGTACCGGATCAGGCCGTGGCGGCGGTAGCCGGCCGGGCGGGCCGAGCCGGCGGTAGCCGACCGGACGGGTACTACTCCGTGGCGGCGGTGATCTTCGCGACGCCGACGAGCATCTCGTCCTGGACGGCGTCGGTCTTGAAGGTCTGGTTCAGCAGCGACGCGGCGTCGGGGCTGATGTGGACGGTGGTGCCCGATCAGCTTGTCGGCCTCGTCGACGACGCC